>OY970390.1:0-3998552 GCA_963720205.1 uncultured beta proteobacterium
CTTGGCAAATGCATTGGTTGTACTCGGAATGAACGGGCGATCGACAGGATCGTCACGATCTGTTTACAAGCGTGCAAGTCGATCAAGTGCACGCACCAACGTTTCTTCCTTCTTGGCGAAGCAAAACCGGATCAAATGCGCTTGACGCGGGCGATCGTAGAACGCCGATAACGGAATGGCGGCGACGCCGATGTCGGTCGTGAGCCATTCGCAGAAATCGGCGTCCGTCATGCCATCTTGGAACGTCGCGATAATCGGCCAGCGCGAAATAGGTTCCTTTCGGCAACCAGCGGACGCAGCCGCGTTGCACGCAATCCGTCGCAGAAGAGGTCGCGCTTGCGTTGGTAGAAAGCCGGCAGATCGAGATAGTGCCCGGATCGTCCAGGATGCCGGCGAACGCCGCCTGCAGCGGGATTGAAGGTGAAAACGTGAATTGATGCACCTTGCGGAATTCGGCGCTCAGCGCGGGCGGCGCGACGTAGCCGACCTTCCAGCCCGTGACAGTGATAGGTTTTGCCGAACGAACTGACCACGAAGCTGCGCGCGGCCAACTCGTCAAACGCGACGCGCTTTCGTGCGCGAGCCCGTCGAAAATGATGTGTTCGTAGACTTCGTCGGACAGCAGATAAAGACCGCACTCG
Organism: uncultured beta proteobacterium; assembly: GCA_963720205.1. Lineage (GTDB taxonomy): Bacteria > Pseudomonadota > Gammaproteobacteria > Burkholderiales > Burkholderiaceae_D > CAHJXF01. The sequence continues at coordinate 642 of OY970390.1, forward strand.
ACGACGATGCGCTCCAGCTCGCGCATGTCGCCTCGGTCGTCGCCATGCCGGTCGGATTGTTCGGTGAATTGAGGACGATCATTCGCGTCCTCGTCGTTGACCGACTCGCGGACGCGGTCCCACGGAATGGCGAATCCCTGCGACAGATCGGACGCGCTGCTCCATCGCGACGAAACCAGGCGTTCCGCCGGCCATCAGATACGGCGGGCGCATACGAGTCGTAGGCGGGTTCAATGACGATGACCTCGTCGCCGGGATGGACCAGCGCCAGCATCGTCGTGAGGATCGCCTGCGTCGCGCCGGCAGTGACGGTGATCTCGCTGTCCGGGTCGTAGCGGCGGCCATAGAGTGCTCGATCTTTTCAGCGATCGCCTGGTGCAACGGACCCCACCCGCTCATCGGCGGATATTGATTGTGTCCGCGCGCATCGCCGCATCGACCGCGTCGATCAAGCGCGGATCGCATGCGAAGTCCGGAAAGCCCTGACCGAGATTGACGGCGTCGTGGCGCGTCGCGAGCGACGACATGACGGTGAAGATGGTGGTGCCGATATTCGGCAGTCGACTCTGGATCATTGACGAGATTGTGAAGCGATGGCGGGACGGGACGCGGGCCCGATCGTAGCGTGTCGTCGTGCGACGAGCGTCGACGACGGTCGGCTCGCCGCAGCGCCACGACGATCGCGCTATCGTGCGCCTTGTCGTCCACCGTCCCCCGACGCTCGAAGGCGTCGACATCATGATCCGCATCAGCAGCAGCTTCGACTCCGGCGCCATCGAGGTCGACTCGATCGCGACCGACGGCGACGTCGAGCGCATCGACGTCCGCATCCGTCGGGACAGCCATCAGGACTTCACGCAGTGGTTCCATTTCCGATTGCACGGCGCACGCGATCGCGCCTGTGCGATCCGCTTCGTGAATGCGGGCCAGTGCACGTATCCGGACGGCTGGGCGGTATTCGGTCGTCGCCTCGTACGACGCGTCGCTGGTTCCGCGTGCCGACGACTTCGCGACGGCGTGATGCAGGTCGATCTCGTGCCGTCGCCGACGCGATCTGGTTCGCCTATTTCGAGCCCTACGATGGGAACGCCATCTCGCGCTGATCGGGCGCGCATCGGCATCGCCGCGCGTGCGGATCGCGGCGCTCGGCGTCACGCGCGACGGCCGGGACATCGATTGCGTCGACGTCGGGCTGCACGCGGCATCCGGCGCGGCAAGTCTGGCTCATCGCGCGTCAGCATCCGGGCGAGACCATGGCCGAATGGTTCGTCGAAGGACTGTCGAGCGGCTGATCGACTGGGCGGGCGATCCGGTCGCGCGCAGGCTGTGCGATCGCCGATGTTCCACATCGTGCCGAACATGAATCCGGACGGCAGCGTGCGCGGCAACCTGCGCACCAATGCGGCCGGCGCGAACCTGAACCGTGAGTGGATGGCGCCGACGCCGCGCGCAGTCCCGAGGTGCTTCGTAGTGCGTGAACGCGATGCACGCGACCGGCTGTCGACCTCTTCTTCGATATTCACGGCGACGAGGCGCTGCCTTACGTCTTCATGGCCGGCTGGAGATGCTGCCGGGATTCACCGAGCGGCAGCGCGACGGAACAGGCGGCGTTCGTCGAGCGTTCAAGCGGGCAAGCCCCGACTTCCAGGACGAGCACGGTTATGCCGCGAGCAAGTATCGAGCGATGCGCTGAAGCTCGCGTCGAAATATGTCGGCCACGAGTTCGGCTGCCTGTCGTTGACGCTCGAGATGCCGTTCAAGGACAACGCCGACTTGCCGGACAGCGCGTCGGCTGGAACGGCGAGCGCAGCAAGCGGCTCGGCGCGGCGATGCTGCAGCCGATCCTCTGGAATCTGCGTGGGGACGAACGCGCTAGTTCGTCTTCGTGACCTGCCAGGCGAACGTGAACTGGTCGACGCGACCCGGGTACGTCAGGCCCTTCTTCAGCGCCCACGTCACGATCTCGTGATGCATCGGGATCACCGGGTGGTCCTTCAGCGCGAGCGCCGCGATCGCTTGCGCTTCCTCCTCGCGCGCGCGGTCGTCGAACAGCGTGAAGTCGTGATCGAGCTGGCGATCGACCTCGGGGTTGCTGTAGCGCCCGAAGTTCCACGCCCCGTAGCCCTTCTTCTCGTCGACCGTGCCGAGGTGGTTCTTGATCGTGTTGTCCCCGAGCGACGAGCCCCAGCCGACGAGCGCCATCGTGTATTCGCCGTTGCGCGCGTGCGGCAGGTAGCTCGTCCACGGCTGCGTCTCGACCTTCGTCACGATGCCGATGCGCGACAGCAACGCGGCGACGGTCTCGGCGATCCGGCTGTCGTTGACGTAGCGGTTGTTCGGCGCGTGCAGCGTCAGCTGGAAGCCGTCGGGATAGCCGGCCTCGGCGAGCAGCTTCTTCGCGCCCGCCGGGTCATAGGCTCGACCTTGATCGCGGGGTCGTAGCCGAAGATGCCCGGCGACACGAGGTTCGACGCCGGGACCGCGAGGCCTTCCATCACGCGCGAGACGATGGCATCGCGATTGATCGCCTTCGAAACCGCCAACCGCACGCGCGGGTCCTTGAACGGATTCTTCGGTAGCGGCTTGCCCGACTTGTCGGTGGCGAACGGCGTCACGTCGCGGTACTGGTCCATGTGCCAGAAGATCGTCCGCCACGACGTCTGGCGCACGACCGAGAAGCGCGCGTCCGATGCGATCTTCGCGACGTCGGCGGTCGGCACGTTCTCGATCGCGTCGACGTCGCCCGACAGCAGCGCCGCGATGCGAGCCGCGTCGTTCGACATCATGCGGAAGACACCTTGTCCCAGGCCGCCCGGCCGCCCCACCACGCGTCGTTGCGGACGAGCTCGACGCGATCGCCGCGCTTGAACGACGCGAGCTTGAACGGCCCGGTGCCGATCGCGGCCTTGCCGAATCGAAGTCCGCATTGTCGCGCTCGATGCCGCCGCCTCCTCGACACGATGAAGATCGAGTTGAGGTCGTACGGCACGAGACGTGCGGCTCCGCAGTCTTGATCCGGACCGTGTCGGCGCCGACGCGGTCGCCGACGACGATCGGCCGCACGAAGCTCGCGAACGATGCGGGGCTGCCCTGCAGCGTCTTGACGCGCTCGATCGAGAAGACGACGTCGTCGGGCGTCAGCGGGCTGCCGTCGTGGAACTTCACGTTCGGCCGCAGCTTGAATTCCCACGTCGTCGGGTCGACCGCGCGCCAGCTCGTCGCGAGGCCGGGGACCAGCCGGCCGTTGCGATCGGTCAGCGTCAGCGGCTCGAAGACGTGCGTCGACAGCGAGACGTTCGGGCCCGAGTTGTTCCAGTGCGGATCCATCGACGTGACGTCGGACGACAGGCCGATCGACAGCGTGTCGGCGTGCGCGGCCGTCGACAGGGCGACGACGCCAGCGACGGCGAAGAGGCAGCGCAGGACGCGGCGGCGAACGAGGACATCGACATGGAGGCTCCGGGGAACGAGCGGCGCCGCCCGCGGCAGCGCGGCGGACTCAGGCCGGCGCGTCGAGCCGGTGGTCGGGGACGTGCAGCGCGAGCAGGAAGGCGGACGACGAGATCAGCGCGGCGATGATGAACAGCTTGCGGAACGCGTCGTTCGCCTCGGCCGGGCGACGAGCGCGGACAGCGCCGACAGCCGCGGCGCCAGCTCGCCGGCGCGTGCGCGGCGCGGCTCGCGCCGTCCGCCGGTGGCAACGACGACGAGCAGGATCGCCGACAGCAGCGCGACGCCGATCGCCCCGCCGAGCGAGCGCGAGAACGGCGGTGCCGGCGGTCGCGACGCCGAGCTGCGCGCGCGGCACGGCGTTCTGCACCGCGACCAGCGACGACGGCATCACGATGCCGATCGACAGGCCGACCCACGTCATCAGCACGCCGTCAGCGATCGCATGCACCGGCGACGTGAACGCGAGCCCGAGCAGGCCGAGCGGGATGCAGGCCGTGCCGACCGAGCTGCTGCGGCTTCGTGCGGGCCGGTCTTCAGCATCACGCGGCCCGACAGGAACGCGCCGAGCGGGATCATGAACGTCAGCGGCAGCAGTCGCCACGCCGCCGCGTCGGCGGTCAGCTCGGCGACCAGCTGGAAACGCAGCGGCGACAGCGACGCGAGCGACACGAGCTGGAAGAAGCACAGGAACAGCATCCCGCAGCAGGCCGCGACGAGCGGGAGTGCGGAACAGGTTGATCGGGATGATCGGCTCCGGCGTGCGGTTCTCGTGCCACAGGCACGCCGCGAGGACGACGATCGGCGGCGGCGAAGAGCGCGACGTTCGGCAGGTCGTTCCACGTCGACGCCCTGGCCCATCCGCGTGATCGGGATCAGCAGGGCGGTCAGCCCGATCATCAGCAGCACGGCGCCGAGGTAGTCGATCCGTCGGCGGATGCCGGCGACCGGCAGGTGCGCGAGCGCGCGCCGCGACACGAGGAAGGCGGCGACGCCGAGCGGCAGGTTGATCCAGAAGATCCAGCGCCACGAGAGGTAGTCGGCGAAGAGGCCGCCGACGACCGGGCCGGCGACGCTGGCGACCGCGAAGACGGCGCTGATGTAGCCCTGGTAGCGGCCGCGCTCGCGCAGCGGGACGACGTCGGCGATGATCGCCTGCGAGATCGAGATCAGCCCGCCGCCGCCGAGCCCCTGCAGCACGCGCGCGAGCGATCAGCTGCGGCATCGTCTGCGCGAGCGCGCAGAGCGATCGACGCGAGCAGGAAGACGACGATCGCGATCGCAGCAGCATGGCCGCCGGCCGAAGAGGTCGCCGAGCTTGCCGTAGATCGGCGTCGACGGCCGTCGACGGTCACGAGGTAGCCGGACACGACCCAGGCAGATCAGCGAGAAGCCGTGAGGTCGGCGGCCATCCGCGGCAGCGCCATCGCGACGATGGTCTGGTCGAGGCCGCCGAGCAGGATGGCCAGCATCAGGCCGATGATGATGTTGCGCCGCTCGACGTGCGCTGAAGCGCGACGAGGGATCGACGATCGCCGCCGCGTTCGCACCGAGCGCACCCGCCGGTCGCCGTCGTTGGCGGTCGGGGTCGGCGCGATGGCGTCGGTCGCGGCCGCGTCGGTGGCAGTCTCCAGCGCGGCGACGGGTTCGCTCAATGCAGATGCGCGCGCGGCGCTTCGGTTTCCTCGGGCAGCTCGGCGTGGACCAGGTCGCCGACCGGGTCGGCGAAGAGCGGGGCGCCGCAGTCGTCGCAGAACTCGAGCGGAAAGCCCTGCTCGAGGACGACGACCTCGGTGACGCCGTTCTCGCGGAGCAGGTCCGCGATCTGTTCCTCGGGCCCGCCGACCTCGGGGCCCTCCTCGCGGCCGAACAGCGGCCAGACGACGCCGTGCACGACGTCCGGGTTGCGCGCAGCGTGAAGCCGATGCGGTACTCCTCGCGCGAGCTCGTTGCCGAAGCCGGCGACGACGGCGCGCAGCTGCGCCGGCTGCACGTCGAGCGCGCCTTCGAGGAACGCGATCGCGGCGCGGATGCCGTACGGACGGACTCGCGGTCCGGCGTCGCGCGACGCGACGTGGTAGCCGTCGGGGATCAGCACGTCGAGCACGCATCCCGGCATCAGCGTCTTGAGCGTCGGCATGCCCTGGTCGCGCCAGCGTTCGAGCGCCGTCTCGCGCGTGTAGTCGCGGCGCTCGGCGCGCGGCGCCTCCGGCTCTTCCTGCCAGCGGAACAGCGGCGCGCCGGGGCTTCGCGACGAACGCCGCGAGCAGGTAGCGCGTGTCGGCGAGCAGGGGCGCCGTCTCGGGCATCCGCTTGGCGGACGTCTTGCTTCTCGTCGGCGCCGAGCGCCCGCTGCGCGAGCGCATGCGCGAGCGCGTGGACGTGGAGAAGTCGCGCGGCAGCTGGTCGATGGAATACAGGTACGGCGACAGCGACGACCCGCGCGTCCGGCGGCGGCGCAATGCGCGCGCAGCTGCGTCTGCGAGCGCCTCGACGGCGTCGGCCTTGTCGGCCCCGACGGGACGGCGTAGCGCGACCACGCGAGGACCGGGGCGGCGACGAGCAGGCGGTGAAGTCCTCGCCCGCGTGCGGTCAGCGTGTCGGTCTCGGCCTCGCGTCTCGACGATGTCGATCAGCGCGTCGAAGGCGGCCGGCAGGCGTCGCGTCGAGGTGGTCGAGGCACCGCGTCGATCGCGGTGTCGGCGCCGTGGTCGAGCAGCGCGCTCGACTTGCGGCCGAGCGCTGCTGCCAGTAGATGTCCTCGATGCGGCTGCCGGACGCCGACAGGCTCTGCGCGAACGAGACGAGCCGCTCGCCGTCCCGCGACAGGCGGGGCAGGGAGGACTTGGTGCGGGGTCGTTTCGTGGCCATGAGTGCGCGGCGCGCGGCGGAACGCGCGACGCGCCTACGGAGGGGGTGCAATGATACAAAGCGCGCCGGCTCCGGGCGTCATCCCGATCGCACCGGGCCCAGCGCGCCGCCGTGCCGGCAGCGACCGGGACCCGCTTTCCGGCGGCGGTCCGGTGTCGCCGGTCAGGCCGCGAGCAGCTCGCGCAGCACGAACGGCAGGATCCCGCCGTGCTTGTAGTAGTCGACCTCGATCGGCGTATCGATACGCAGCAGCACCGTGCACCGTTCTTCGCTGCCGTCCTTGCGGTGGATCACGAGCGTCACTTCCTGCTGCGGCTTGAAGCCGCCGTCGAGGCCGTCGATGTCGAACGTCTCGTCGCCGTCGATGCCGAGCGACTGCGACGCTGTCGGCGCCCTTGAACTGCAGCGGCAGCACGCCCATGCCGACCAGGTTCGAGCGATGGATCCGCTCGAAGCTGCGCGCGATCACCGCCTTGACGCCGAGCAGTTGCGTGCCCTTCGCCGCCCAGTCGCGCGACGAGCCGGTGCCGTACTCCTCGCCGCCGAACACGACGGTCGGCGTGCCTTCGCGCGATGTACTTCATCGCCGCGTCGTAGATCGACATCTGCTCGCCGCGTCGGCTGGAACATCGTCACGCCGCCTTCGACGCGCGTGCCGTCTCCTTCGGCGGGATCATCAGGTTCTTGATGCGCACGTTCGCGAACGTGCCGCGCATCATCACGTCGTGGTTGCCGCGGCGCGAGCCGTAGCTGTTGAAGTCGGCCTTCTGCACGCCGTTCTCCTTCAGGCACATGCCGGCCGGCGACGTCGCCTTGATCGAGCCGGCCGGGCAGATGTGGTCGGTCGTGACCGAGTCGCCGAAGATGCCCAGCGCGCGCGCGCCCTTGATGTCGCCGATCGTCGGCCGGCTGTCATCGTGAAGTCCGTCGAAGAACGGCGGCTCCGCGATGTACGTCGACGTCGGCCAGTCGTAGACCTGGCCCGTCGTCGCCGCGATCTGTGCTCCACAGCGGCGTTCTTCGTTGGCGATCGCCGTAGAGCTTGCGGAACGTCGCCGGGTCCGTCGCGAAACTTGAGCAGCGCGCGCGATTCCTCGCTCGTCGGCCAGATGTCGCCGCAGGTAAACGTCGTTGCCGTCGCTTGCCCTTGCCGACCGGCTCGGTCATCAGGTCGATGCGCACCTTGCCGGCGATCGCGTAAGCGACGACCAGCGGCGGCGACGCCAGGAAGTTCGCCTTGATGTTCGGATGAATGCGCGCCTCGAAGTTGCGGTTGCCCGACAGCACGGCCGCGCAGACGAGGTCGTTCTTCGATGATCGCTTCGTTCGATTTCCGGCGTCAGGTCGCCCGCGTTGCCGATGCAGGTCGTGCAGCCGTAAGCGGCGACGTCGAAGCCGAGCTTGTCGAGATACGGCAGCAGGCCGGTCTTGCGTCAGGTACTCGGTGACGACGCGCGATCCCGGCGCCAGCGACGTCTTGATGTGCGGCGCGACCGTCAGGCCCTTCTCGACGGCCTTCTTCGCCAGCAGGCCGGCGGCGAGCAGCACGCTCGGGTTCGACGTGTTCGTGCACGACGTGATCGCGGCGATCAGCACGTCGCCGTTGCGATGTCGACGCCTCGGTGACGCCGTCGCGTCGGCCGGTTGTCGACCTTGCGCGTCGCAGCTCGTCCGGCCGGCTTGCGTCTGAAGCCGTTCTCGCGCGTCCGGCTTCGAGAACAGCGTCGCTTGAAGCGTCGACGCTTCACATTGCCGAGCTCGATGCGGTCCTGCGGGCGCTTCGGACCGGCGAGCGACGGCGCGACCGTGCCGAGGTCGAGCGTCGAGCGTCTGCGTGTAGTCGATCTCGCCGGCCGTCGGGATGCCGAACAGTTCTGCGCCTTGAAGTAGGTCTCGAACGCGTCGATCTCCTGCGTCGGTGCGGCCGGTGCCCTTGAAGTAGTCGATGGTCTTTTCGTCGACCGGGAAGAAGCCCATCGTCGCGCCGTATTCCGGCGCCATGTTGCCGATCGTCGCGCGGTCGGGCACCGCCAGCGACGCCGTGCCTTCGCCGAAGAACTCGACGAACTTGCCGACGACCTTCGCCTTGCGCAGCATCTCGGTGACGGTCAGCACGAGGTCGGTCGCGGTCACGCCTTCGCGCAGCTCGCCCTTCAGGTGCACGCCGACGACGTCCGGCGTCAGGAAGTACACCGGCTGGCCGAGCATGCCGGCTTCGGCCTCGATGCCGCCCACGCCCCAGCCGACGACGCCGATGCCGTTGATCATCGTCGTGTGGCTGTCGGTGCCGACGAGCGTGTCCGGGATAGTAGCACGCCGTCGCTGTCTGCGTGCACGCCGCGCGCCAGGTACTCGAGGTTGACCTGGTGCACGATGCCGATGCCCGGCGGCACGACCTTGAACGTGTCGAACGCCTGCATGCCCCACTTCATGAACTGGTAGCGCTCGTTGTTGCGCTGGAACTCGAGCTTCATGTTCAGATCGAGCGCGTCCGGCGTTCGCGAAGTAGTCGACCTGCACCGAGTGGTCGACGACGAGATCGACCGGCACCAGCGGCTCGATCACCTTCGGGTTCTTGCCCATGTCGCGCGGCGACGTTGCGCATCGCGGCGAGGTCGACGAGCAGCGGCACGCCGGTGAAGTCCTGCAGCACGACGCGCGCGACGACGAACGGGATCTCGTCGGTGCGCGTCGGCGGTCGGCTTCCAGTTCGCGAGCTGCCGGACGTGCTCCTCGGTGACTTTCTTGCCGTCGCAGTTGCGCAGCACCGATTCGAGCACGATGCGGATCGAGACCGGCAGCCGCGAGACGTCTTCGCCGAGCCGGCCTTCTCCGAGCGCCGGCAGCGAGTAGAACTCGCCGGTCTTGCCGGACGCAGTGTTGAAGTTCCTTGAGCGAGTTGAAGAGGTTGTGTGCCATGGTGTGTCCTTTCGTGTGGTGTGATGCGGAAGCGGCGGTCATGTTCTTGGCACTGTCCATCAGTCCGTGACGTCATCGATCGAGGCCTCTTCATCGCGATGATCAGCCCGGTCACATTGCTGGGCTTGCACGCGCCGACGATGATGTCGCGCCGGCGTCGCTCGTGCTCGCCGGCGTCGCCCATCATCGCCGGATCGAACGTCGCTTGATCTCGCATGCTCGATAGGCGCATCGAGCTGGCGAACGTTCGCCGGTGATCGCCGTCATGCGACGTCATCTTCGTGCACGCCGACGTCGCAGCCTCGATTCGGACGCGATCAGCCAGCGTGCCGGCTCGCCTGCTGTTGTCAGGCTGTCTTCGTGCATCGTGCCGACGCTCCATCTGCTGCCGGTCTGGCGCGCCGATGTTCGTGCCGTCGCGGACGTCGATCGCATCTGCGTGCACATGCAGCTCCGGGCGTCGACGGCCCATGTGCCGCGACGTGCTCGTTCTGCTCGGACTGATCGCTGCACATGGCTCGACTTGCGCGCATGTCCTGTCGTCAGGCCGGGCTTGAGACGGCGTTCGGCAGCGCGGCACAGGCCGCGGCTAGAGGACGAGGCGTCCGGCGGCGGCAACGCGATGGCGAGTGATGCGAGCGACGGACAATGACGCAGGAGCGCGTGTGGCATGCATGGATCTCCTGAGGACGGCTTCAGATCACGTACAGGTCGACGTATTCGTGGACCGGCATCGCCTCGAGCCGCGCCTGGTCGAGCGACACGTCGAGGATCGCCTGCTGCTGCTTCGCCGGGAAGCGGCGCGCGAGGTTGGTCCTGAACTTCGCCATCCAGCAGCGGGATGCCGTCGGCGCGGCGGCGCTTGTGGCCGATCGGATATTCGACGACGACCTCGTCGAGCGTCGTGCCGTCCGTTGAACTCGACCGTCAGCGCATTGGCGATCGAGCGCTTGTCGGGATCGTGGTAGTCCTTCGTGAACTGCGGGTCCTCGACGCAGTCGATCTTGTCGCGCAGCGCGTCGATGCGCGGGTCGGCGGCGATCGCGTCCTCGTAGTCGCGCGGCGGTCAGGCGGCCGAAGATCAGCGGCACCGCGACCATGTACTGGATGCAGTGGTCGCGGTCGGCCGGATTGTCGAGCGGGCCCTTCTTGTCGATGATGCGGATGCACGCTTCGTGCGTGCGGATCGTGATCTTCGCGATGTCGTCGCGGTCTTGCCGCTCGCGCGCAGCTGCCGTGCAGCGTCATCGCCGCCTCGACCGCGGTCTGCGAGTGGAATTCGGCCGGGAAGCAGATCTTGAACAGCACGTTCTCCATCACGTAGCTGCCGTACGGGCGCTGGAACTTGAACGGCTTGCCCTTGAACAGCACGTCGTAGAAGCCCCAGGTCTTCGCGGTCAGCACCGACGGATAGCCCATCTCGCCGGTCTTCGCCATCAGCGCGAGGCGCACGGCGCGCGCGGTCGCGTCGCCCGCGGCCCAGCTCTTGCGCGAGCCGGTGTTCGGCGCGTGGCGATAGGTGCGCAGCGCCTGGCCGTCGACCCAGGCCAGCGACACCGCGTTGATGATCTCGTCGCGCGTCAAGCCCGAGCATCTGCGCGACGACGGCGGTCGACGCGACCTTGACCAGCACGACGTGATCGAGGCCGACCTTGTTGAACGAGTTCTCCAGCGCGATGCAGCCCTGGATCTCGTGCGCCTTGATCATCGCGGTCAGCACGTCGCGCATCGTCAGCGGCGGCTTGCCGACGCGACCGCGTTGCGCGACAGCCAGTCGGCGGTCGCGAGGATGCCGCCGAGATTGTCCGACGGATGGCCCCATTCGGCGGCGAGCCAGGTGTCGTTGAAGTCGAGCCAGCGGATCATCGCGCCGATGTTGAACGCGGCCTGAACCGGATCGAGCTGGAACTGCGTGCCCGGCACCTTCGCGCCGTTCGGCACGACGGTGCCCGGCACGATCGGGCCGAGCAGCTTGGTGCAGGCCGGATACTCGAGCGCCTCGAGGCCGCAGCCGAGCGTGTCGATCAGGCAGTTGCGCGCCGTGTCGTACGCGAGGTCGCTGTCGATCGGGTAGTCGAGCGACGTAGTCGACGATGTCGACGAGGACCTGGTCGGGATCGGGCGGACGTTGGAGATCGGTGCGGACATGGGTCGGGCGAGCCGAGGGAGGTCGCGGACGGGGCGAGCGGCGACGCGCGATGCGGCGCGTCGGCGCGACGCGGCGGATACGCCGGTCGCGCGACGCGACGCCGGCGCGCCGGCGCCGGCGTCAGCACGCGGCGTTGCGCAGGCGCGCGATGACCTCGGTCGCGAACGCGTCGCCGCGCGCCTTCGCGAGCGCCGTCTGCAGGTCGTCAGCAGCTCGAGCAGTTCCTCGGCCGTCGGCAGCGCTCGATCTTCAGCTGGACGAAGTAGCGCCGGTGCGCCGGCAGGAAGTCGCGGACGACCTCGTTCATCATCGTGTACAGGTGCTCGTAGCGGTTCGCGACCGGCGCGGCTCGCCGCAGCGACGGCCGTCGGCCGCGATCGGCGGCAGCGTCCGGTCGAGCGGCTCCGACGTGCGGCCGTAGATCGTCGGCAGCGCCAGGTCGAGCGGTCCGTCGTAGACGGCGAGCGTCGGCCGCGACGGGCGGCGGCGGCCGATCGAGCGCGGCGGCGATCGGCGTCGCGACCGGCGCGGCGCGACGGCCGGCGTCGGTGCGGCGGCGCGGCGCGCGGGCGCGACCGGCGCGGCGGCGGCGCGGCGCGGCGGCGGCGGCACCGGCGGCACGGCGCCGGCTGCGCCGGCGGCGGCTCGATCAGCCCCTGCGCCAGCAGCGTCTCGAGCACGTCGGCCGGCGCCTTCGAGCCGGCGATGATCGCGCGCACGCCGCGACCGTCCGCTGGCCGTCGACCATCAGCAGGATCGCCCGGACCGACATCGGCAGCCCGGCGCGCGCGACTTGATCTCGTCGCGACCCGCGTCGGTCTTCACGTAGATGTCGGCGTCCTGCATCGCGTCGCGGCGTCGGCGTCATCGACGATCGGCTCCGGGGCGAGCCGGCCGATTATCGGACCAAAACCGGCCGACGAGCATGAGACCGCGACGTCGCTCGCCGCGGTGCGGCACCTGACGCAACACGGGGGCGACGCGACCTCGCGGGACGACGCCGCCGCGACCGGCGTGCGAGCGGGCGCTGAAGCGGCCCTGGCGGCGACGTCGGCGCGTCCGGCGGCGCGCGGCCTCAGCTCGCGCTTGCGCGAGCGGCACGAACTTCAGGTTTTCGGGACCGATGTAGTTCGCGGTCGGGCGGATGATCTTGCCGTCGATGCGCTGCTCGATCACGTGCGCCGCCCAGCCCGACGGTGCGCGCGATCACGAACAGCGGCGTGAACATCGCCGTCGGCACGCCCATCATGTGATAGCGAGACGGCCGAGAACCAGTCGAGGTTCGGGAACATCTTCTTCGCGTCCCACATCACCGACTCGATCCGCTCGGCGATGTCGAACATCTTCATGTCGCCGGCTTCGCGTCGACAGGCGCCGCGCGACTTCCTTGATGACCTCGTTGCGCGGATCGGAGATCGTGTACACCGGATGGCCGAAGCCGATCACGACTTCCTTGCTCTCGACGCGCGCGCGGATGTCGCTCTCGGCTTCGTCCGGCGTGTCGTAGCGCTTCTGGATCTCGAACGCGACCTCGTTCGCGCCGCCGTGCTTCGGGCCGCGCAGCGCGCCGATGGCGCCGGTGATCGCCGAGTACATGTCCGAACCGGTGCCGGCGATCACGCGCGCGGCGAACGTCGACGCGTTGAACTCGTGCTCGGCGTACAGGATCAGCGAGGTGTGCATCGCGCGCGACCCAGGACTGGCCGGCGGCTGCTCGCCGTGCAGCAGATGCAGGAAGTGGCCGCCGATCGAGTCGTCGTCGGTCTCCACGTCAATGCGCTGGCCGTTGTGCGCGTAGTGGTACCAGTAGCAGCAGCATCGAGCCGAACGAGGCCATCAGCCGGTCGGCGATGTCGCGCGCGCCGGCGGCGTTGTGATCGTCCTTCTCCGGCAGCACGCAGCCGAGCACGGAGCGCCGGTGCGCATCACGTCCATCGGATGCGCGGCCGCCGGCAGCGTTTCGAGCGCGCGCATGCACCGCGGCGGGCAGGCCGCGCAGCGACTTGAGCTTCGTCTTGTAGCCGTCGAGCTCCGGCCGCGTCGGCAGCTTGCCGTGCACCAGCAGGTACGCGATCTCCTCGAACTCGCAGGTGTCGGCGATGTCGAGGATGTCATAGCCGCGGTAATGCAGGTCGTTGCCGGTCCGGCCGACCGTGCACAGCGCGGTGTTGCCGGCCGTGACGCCGGACAGCGCGACGGACTTCTTCGGTTTGAACGCGGGTGCTTCGGCGTTCGCTTCGGCCATCGACTGCTCCTGTCGCGTGCCCCGGCGCGGACGCCGGCCGTCGCCGTCCTCGATTCGGTCAGGACAGCAGGTGCTTGACGCCGTCCTGCTCCTCGGTCAGCTCCTTCAGCGTGACGTCCATCTTCTCGCGGCTGAACGCGTCGATCTCGAGGCCCTTGACGATCTCGTACTCGCCGTTCTTCGTGACGACCGGGAAGCCGTAGATGACGTCTTCCGGGATGCCGTAGCTGCCGTCCGACGGGACGCCCATCGTGACCCACTTGCCGTCGGTGCCGAGCAGCCAGTCGTGCACGTGGTCGATCGCCGCGTTGGCCGCCGACGCCGCCGACGACAGGCCGCGCGCCTCGATGATCGCCGCGCCGCGCTTGCCGACCTTCGGGATGAACGTGTTGCTGTTCCACGCGTCGTCGTTGATCAGGTCCTTGAGCGTCTTGCCGCCGACCGTCGCGAAGCGGAAGTCGGGATACATCGTCGGCGAGTGGTTGCCCCACACGACCAGCTTCTCGATGTCGCCGACCTGCGTTGCCGGTCTTCGCGGCGAGCTGCGACAGCGCGCGGTTGTGGTCGAGCCGCAGCATCGCGGTGAAGTTCTCCTTCGGCAGGTCCGGCGCCGACTTCATCGCGATGTACGCGTTCGTGTTCGCCGGGTTGCCGACGACGAGCACCTTGACGTCGCGCGCTCGCGACCTCGTTCAGCGCCTTGCCCTGCGCCGTGAAGATCTGCGCGTTCGCCGACAGCAGGTCCTTGCGTTCCATGCCCGGGCCGCGCGGCCGCGCGCCGACCAGCAGCGCGACGTCGGCGTCCTTGAACGCGACCTTCGGGTCGCCGGTCGCGACGACGCCTTCGAGCAGCGGGAACGCGCAGTCCTCGAGTTCCATGATCACGCCGGCGAGCGCCTTCTGCGCCTTCTCGTCGGGGATCTCGAGCAGCTGCAGGATGACCGGCTGGTCGGTGCCGAGCAGGTCGCCGTTGGCGATGCGGAACAGCAGGGCGTAGCCGATCTGGCCTGCGGCGCCGGTGACGGCGACGCGCTTGGCGGCTTGGGTCATGATGGATCTCCGTGAAGGATGAGCGATCGGCGACGATGCGTAGCGGCCGCGGCGACCGCCGGATCGTGCCGAGCGACGGCGCACTGACGCGGACGCGGCTCGCGACGGCGTCGCGCGATGGGCGCCGAGTTTACGCCGAAACGTCGTGCGTCGCCGAAGGCGACCGGCGACGTCGGCGCGCCGTCGCGACGTCGATTCGTTACGTCTTATATAAGATCGCAGGATGCAACGACGTCGTCGCGGACGGCACGAGTCGTCGTCCGGCGACGATCCGCATCCACGGCTGCCGACGCTCGCACGCGGCGCCGCGATGCGAGCGCGCACGGCGATCGTCGACGCGCCGCACGTCGCGATGCCGCGCGGACCGCCGCGCCGTCGCGACGTTCAGCCCGCTGTACCAGCAGATCCGGGCGCTGATCACGAAGGGCCTCGAGCCGGCGAATGGAAGCCCGGCGAGATGATCCCGAGCGAAGTCGAGCTCGCGGAGCGCTACGGCGTCAGCCAGGGCACGGTCCGCAAGGCGATCGACGGATGGCCGCCGACAACCTGCTCGTGCGCCGCCAGGGCAAGGGCACGTTCGTCGCGACGCATCACGAGGCGCGCGCGCAGTTCCGCTTCCTCCGGCTCGCGCCCGACGACGCGCGACGAGTCCCGACGAGCCGCGTGCTCGTCGTGCCGACGCATGCGCGCGCCGGCCGAGATCGCGCGTCGCCTGCGACCTGAAGGCCGGCGACGGCGTCGTCGCGATCCGGCGCGTGCTGTCGTTCGACGGCGTGCCGACGGTGCTCGACGAAATCTGGCTGCAACGGCGCGGTCTTCCGCGGGCCTGACCGCCGAGCGCATCGCGGCGTACCGCGGTCCGCTGTACGGCCTGTTCGAATCCGAGTTCGCGACGCCGATGACGCGCGCCGAGGAGAAGATCCGCGCGGTCGCGGCCGACGCGGAGCGGCGCCGACTGCTCGGCGTCGCGCCCGGCGCGCCGCTGCTGTCGGTCGAGCGCGTGTCGATGACCTATGGCGACCGGCCGGTCGAAGTGCGGCGCGGGCTGTACGTCGACGACGCGGCATCACTATCGCAACGAGCTCGGCTGACGACGACCGCGCGCGTGCCGATGCGGCCGACGGGCCGGCGAGCTCGGTTTGGAGTCGCGCGGCGAAATCGGCGACAATGGCGCGTTGCTCCAGCGCGTGCGATCGACTACGTCTGCGACAATGTTCGGCTGTCCCGCGATCGGCCGTGCCACGGCGACCACGTCTCCATCACGAGGGACAGCATGTCCGATCTGACGCGGCCGGCCGACGAAACCGATCCATACCGCAACATCCACATCGGTCAGATCGTCGCACTACCGCTTGCCGGCCGCCGGCATAGGTCTCGATCCTGCATCGGATCAGCGGCGCGCTGCTGTTCCTGCTGCTGCCGTTCCTGCTGTATCTGTTCGACCAGAGCCTGACGTCCGGACGTCAGTTCGACGACGTTCAAGGCGTTCGCGTCGCAACTGGCTCGTCAAGCTCGTCATGCTCGTGCTGATCTGGGCGTACCTGCATCACTTCTGCGCCGGCATCCGCCACCTGTTGCTCGACATGCACCTCGGCGTCGAGCAAGGACAGCGGCAAGCAGACCGCCATCGCCGTGCTCGTCGTCAGCCTCGTGCTGTGGCTCGCGTTCGCCCTCAAACTGTTCGGAGCGTTCTGATGGCCGGCACACTGCTCCGAACGGATCGGCCCGAAGCGCCTGGTCGTCGGCGCGCATTACGGTCTGGGCGACTGGCTCGCGCAGCGCTTCACCGCCGTCGTGATGGCGCGTCTACACGATCATCCTGCTGGTCGCGTTCTTCGGCGCGCGCAACTTCTCGTACGACGGCTGGGCCGGCGCTCTTCGCGCGGCCGTGGATGAAGGTCGCGACGTTCGTCACGCTCGCTCGCGCTGGTCTATCACGCGTGGGTCGGCATGCGCGACATCTGGATGGACTACGTCAAGCCGGCCGGCATGCGCCTCGCTGCTGCAGTTCGCGACGATCGTCTGGCTGTTCGCCTGCGTCGGGTACGCGGTCATCATTCTCTGGAGAGTCTGAACGTGGCCGACAATCCGAGCCGTCAACCGATCGATCTCCATCCACAGCAAGCTGCCGCGTCGCCGCTTCGACGCGGTCATCGTCGGCGCCGGCGGCTCCGGCATGCGCGCGTCGCTGCAACTCGCCGAGGCCGGCCTGTCGGTCGCGGTGCTGTCGAAGGTGTTCCCGACGCGCTCGCACACGGTCGCGGCGCAGGGCGGCATCGGCGCGTCGCTCGGCAACATGAGCGAGGACAACTGGTACTGGCACATGTTCGACACCGTCAAGGGCTCCGACTATCTCGGCGACCAGGACGCGATCGAGTTCATGTGCCGCGAGGCGCCGAACGTCGTCTACGAGCTCGAACACTTCGGCATGCCGTTCGACCGCAACCCCGACGGCACGATCTACCAGCGTCCGTTCGGCGGCCACACGGCGAACTTCGGCGAGAAGCCGGTCGCAGCGCGCCTGCGCCGCGGCCGACCGCACCGGCCACGCGATGCTGCACACGCTGTACCAGCGCAACGTCCGCGCGCGCACGCAGTTCTTCGTCGAGTGGATGGCGCTCGACCTGATCCGCGACGCCGACGGCGACGTGCTCGGCGTCGTCGCGCTCGAGATGGAGACCGGCGAGGCGATGATCCTCGAGGCAAGACGACGCTGCTCGCGACCGGCGGCGCCGGCCGCATCTGGGCGGCGTCGACGAACGCGTTCATCAACACCGGCGACGGCATGGGCATGGCGGCGCGCGCCGGCATCCCGCTGGAGGACATGGAGTTCTGGCAGTTCCACCCGACCGGCGTGGCCGGCGCGGGCGTGCTGATCACCGAAGGCGTGCGCGGCGAAGGCGGCATCCTGCTCAACTCCAACGGCGAGCGCTTCATGGAGCGCTACGCGCCGACGCTGAAGGATCTGGCGCCGCGCGACTTCGTGTCGCGCTCGATGGACCAGGAGATCAAGGAAGGTCGCGGCTGCGGTCCGAAGAAGGACCACGTGCTGCTGAAGCTCGACCACATCGGCGCCGAGACGATCATGAAGCGGCTGCCGTCGATCCGCGAGATCGCGCATGAAGTTCGCGAACGTCGATCGCATCAAGGAGCCGATCCCGGTCGTGCCGACCATCCACTACCAGATGGGCGGCATCCCGACGAACTATCACGGCCAGGTCGTCGTGCCGAAGGACGGCAACGCCGAACGCGATCGTCAACGGCCTGTATGCGGTCGGCGAATGCGCGTGCGTGTCGGTGCACGGCGCGAACCGCCTCGGCACGAACTCGCTGCTCGACCTGCTGGTGTTCGGCCGCGCGGCCGGCAACCACATCGTCGCGTCGAAGCTGAAGGACCAGCCGTGGAAGCCGCTGCCGGCCGACGCGGCCGAGGCGACGACGCGCGCGTCTCGCGGCGCTCGAATCGCGCACCGTCCGGCGAGCACACGCAGGACGTCGCGAACGACATCCGCGCGACCATGCAGGCGCACTGCGGCGTGTTCCGCACGCAGGGGCTGCTGGCCGAAGGCGTCGACGAAGATCATGGAGCTGGCCGAGCGCGCCGAAGCGACGTCGCGATCAAGGACAAGTCGAAGGTGTTCAACACCGCGCGCGTCGAGGCGCTCGAACTCGCGAACCTGGTCGAGGTCGCGAAGGCGACGATCGTCTCGGCCGAGGCGCGCAAGGAGACGCGCGGCGCGCATGCGCGCGAGGACTTCCCCGAGCGCGACGACGCGAACTGGATGCGCCACACGCTGTTGTACTCCGACGGCAACCGCCTCGACTACAAGCCGGTCAACCTGAAGCCGATGACCGTCGAGACGTTCCAGCCGAAGAAGCGCACGTTCTGAACGCGACCGACCCGCTCGCGACGCGGTCGCCGCACCAGACCGAGGCAACCGCATGACCGCCAACACCCCCGCCGAACTCGACCGCCGTCCGCCAGTCGATCGGCAGGCGAGTCACGGCACGACCGAGCATCCGACGCGCATGATGAAGCTTCGAGATCTACCGCTACGATCCCGGACAGCGGACGCGCGCCGTACATGCAGAAGCTCGAGGTCGAGCTGCACGACACCGACAAGATGCTGCTCGACGCGATCATCCGCATCAAGGCCGACGTCGACGACTCGCTGTCGATCCGCCGCTCGTGCCGCGAAGGCGTCTGCGGCTCGGACGCGATGAACATCAACGGCAAGAACGGCCTCGCGTGCACGACGAACCTGCGCGAGCTGAAGCAGCCGATCGTGCTGAAGCCGCTGCCCGGGCTGCCGGTGATCCGCGACCTGATCGTCGACATGTCGCAGTTCTTCAAGCAGTACCACTCGATCAAGCCGTACCTCGTCAACGACGAGCCGCCGCCGGAGAAGGAGCGCTACCAGTCGCCGGCCGAGCGCGAGGAGCTCGACGGGCTCTACGAATGCATCCTGTGCGCGTGCTGCTCGACGTCGTGCCCGAGCTTCTGGTGGAATCCGGACAAGTTCGTCGGCCCGGCCGGCCTGCTGCAGGCCTATCGCTTCATCGCCGACAGCCGCGACCAAGCGACCGGCGAGCGGCTCGACAACCTGCGAGGATCCGTACCGGCTGTTCCGCTGCCACACGATCATGAACTGCGTCGACGTCTGCCCGAAGGGACTCAACCCGGCGAAGGCGATCGGCAAGATCAAGGAATTGATGGTCCGGCGCGCGGTCTGATCGGGCGATGCACGATGAGCGCGCATCGACCGCCTCGCATCAGGCCGACCCGACGCATCGCGCGCGGCTGCGCTGGCGCGCGCGGCGCGGGCTGCTCGAGAACGACCTGATCCTGACGCGCTTCCTCGACCGCCACGAGGCGACCTGAGCGACGACGACGTCGGCGCGCTGACGCAGCTGCTGGAGCTGTCCGGACAACGAATTGATGGACCTGATGCTCGGCCGCGTCGCGAGCCGCGAGGCCGCGCTCGATCATCCGGCCGCTGCGCAGGGTCGTCGACCTGCTGCGACGACTCGTAGCACCGCCGCGCCGCCGTGCGGTGTCGCCGGCGCCGCGGCGAACGCTCGGCCGCACCGAATCGCCGCTCCACTGCAACGATCAACGAAGGACGCAACCATGGACTCCTCAGATATCAAGGCCAAGCTCTCGTTGTCGACACGGCAGCCGACGTCGACCTGCCGGTGTTCAAGGGCACGATCGGACCGGAGGTCATCGACATCCGCAAGCTGTACGGGCAGACCGGCATGTTCACGTACGACCCGGGCTTCATGTCGACGGCGTCGTGCAACTCGACGATCACGTACATCGACGGCGACAAGGGCGAGCTGCTGTATCGCGGCTACCCGATCGAGCAGCTGGCCGAGAACGGCGACTTCCTCGAGACCTGCTACCTGCTGCTGAACGGCGAGCTGCCGAACGCAGCAGCAGAAGGACGACTTCGTCAAGACCGTCACGAACCACACGATGGTCCACGAGCAGATGACGTTCTTCTATCGCGGCTTCCGGCGCGACTCGCATCCGATGGCGGTGCTCGTCGGCACGGTCGGCGCGCTGTCGGCCTTCTATCACGACATCGCTCGACATCAACGATCCGCGCCACCGCGAGATCTCGGCGATCCGCCTGATCGCGAAGCTGCCGACGCTGGTCGCGATGGCGTACAAGTACATCGATCGGCCAGCCGTTCGTGTATCCGCTCAACGACCTGTCGTACAGCGCGAACTTCCTGCGGATGATGTTCGCGGTGCCGGCCGAGGAATACAAGTCGAACGACGTGCTGGTGCGCGCGTTCGACCGCATCCTGATCCTGCACGCCGACCACGAGCAGAACGCGTCGACGTCGACGGTGCGGCTCGCCGGTTCGTCCGGCGCGAACCCGTTCGCCTGCATCGCGGCCGGCATCGCGTGCCTGTGGGGCCCGGCGCACGGCGGCGCGAACGAAGCCGCGCTGAACATGCTGAAGGACCTCAGGCGCAGGGCGGCGAGGCGAAGCTCGGCGAGTTCATCACGAAGGTCAAGGACAAGAACTCGAACGTCAAGCTGATGGGCTTCGGCCACCGCGTCTACAAGAACTACGACCCGCGCGCGAAGCTGATGCGCGAGACCTGCCACGAGGTGCTGGACGAGCTCGGGCCTGCACGACGATCCGCTGTTCAAGCTCGCGATGGCGCTCGAGAAGATCGCGCTCGAGGACGAGTACTTCGTGTCGCGCAAGCTCTATCCGAACGTCGACTTCTACTCGGGCATCGTGCAGAGCGCGCTCGGCATCCCGACGACGCTGTTCACGGCGATCTTCGCGCTGGCGCGCACGGTCGGCTGGATCGCGCAGTGGAACGAGATGATCGCGGACCCGGAGCAGAAGATCGGCCGCCCGCGCCAGCTGTACGTCGGCGCGCCGCGGCGGGACGTCGTGCCGATCGCGCAGCGCTGACCCGGCTCGACCGCCGGAGGAACCGGCCACCTTGCTGTGGCGCCTCCGGGCGCCATGTCGTTTCGGCCTGGCCGACGCTATGGCGGCGTCGCCGGACGCGCGAGCGCGCGACCGTCGCAGCGGCGGACGGGCGGCGGTGCTATCCTCTCGCGTCTCGCCGCGCCGACGTCGTCGTCCGCGGCCGGCGATCCGCCGACCGGCATGGCCGTGAAGCGGAGGTGATGTCGACACCGGCCCCGCGCCGGCTGTCCATCACCCACTCACACTCGGGATGCCCGGGGAAAGGTGCAGCGTCATGATGCAGGAGTCGCGTCTCGATTCGTATCTCTTCGGCGGCAACGCGCCGTATGTCGAGGAGCTCTACGAGGCCTATCTCGACAATCCCGGATCGGTCCCCGAGCACTGGCGCGACCTACTTCGACCAGCTGCAGCATTCGCCGGCACCCGACGGCCGCAACACCATCGACGTGTCGCACGCGCCGATCGTCACGTCGTTCGCGCAGCGCGCCCGCGACCGCCGGCTCACGCCGCCGAACGCGGCGGCCGACGGCCTCGCGACGAAGCAGGTCTACGTCCAGCAGCTGATCGCCGCGTACCGCTTCCTCGGCGCGCGCTGGGCGAACCTCGATCCGCTGAAGCGCCAGGAACGCCCGTCGATCCCCGAGCTGGAGCCGGCGTTCTACGACTTCACCGAAGCCGACATGGCGACGATCTACCCGGCGCCGAACACGTACTTCGGCTTCGAGGAGGCGTCGCTGCGCGAGATCGTGAAGGCGCTGCGCGACACGTACTGCGGCTCGATCGGCGTCGAGTTCATGTACGTCAGCGATCCGCAGGAGAAGCGCTGGATGCAGGAGCGGCTCGAGTCGATCCGCGCGAACGCGCACTTCGACCCGACGACGCGCAAGCACATCCTCGACCGGCTCACGGCCGCCGAAGGCCTCGAACGCTATCTCGCGACGAAGTACGTCGGGCAGAAGCGCTTCTCGCTCGAAGGCGGCGAGAGCTTCATCCCGTCGATCGACGAATGCGTGCAGCGGCTCGGCAGCCAGGGCGTGCAGGAGATCGTCATCGGCATGGCGCATCGCGGCCGGCTGAACCTGCTCGTCAACGTGCTCGGCAAGATGCCGGCCGACCTGTTCGCCGAGTTCGAGGGCAAGCACGTCGACGACCTGCCGTCGGGCGACGTCAAGTACCACAAGGGCTTCTCGTCGGACGTGTCGACGCCCGGCGGCCCGGTGCACCTGTCGCTCGCGTTCAACCCGTCGCACCTCGAGATCGTGAACCCGGTCGTCGAGGGCTCGGCCAAGGCGCGGATGGAGCGGCGCGGCGACGCCGACGGCAACCAGGTCGTGCCGATCCTCGTCCACGGCGACGCGGCGTTCGCCGGACAGGGCGTCGTGATGGAGACGCTGAACCTCGCGCAGACGCGCGGCTACGGCACGCACGGCACGATCCACATCGTCATCAACAACCAGATCGGCTTCACGACGAGCGACCCGCGCGACTCGCGGTCGACGCTGTACTGCACCGACGTCGTCAAGATGATCGAGGCGCCGGTGCTGCACGTGAACGGCGACGATCCGGACGCGGTCATCCTCGCGACGCAGATCGCCGTCGACTACCGGATGCAGTTCAAGCGCGACGTCGTGATCGACATCGTCTGCTTCCGCAAGCTCGGCCACAACGAGCAGGACACGCCGGCGCTCACGCAGCCGCTGATGTACAAGAAGATCGGCCAGCACCCGGGAACCCGCAAGGTCTACGCCGACCGTCTCGTCGCACAGGGCGTGATCACCGACGCGGACGCCGAGCGTTATGTCGCCGAGTTCCGCGCCGCGATGGACGCCGGCCGGCTGACGGTCGACCCGGTCCTGTCGAACTTCAAGAGCAAGTACGCGGTCGACTGGCTGCCGTTCCTGAACCGCAAGTGGACGGACAACGCCGACACGGCGGTGCCGATCGCGGAGCTCAAGCGCATCGGCCAGCGCATCACGACGCTGCCGGCCGGCTTCAAGCCGCATCCGCTGGTCGAGAAGGTCATCGCCGACCGCGCGAAGATGGCGCGCGGCGAGCAGCCGCTCGACTGGGGCATGGGCGAGCATCTCGCGTTCGCGACGCTCGTCGCGTCGGGTTTCGGCGTGCGGATCACCGGGCAGGACTCGGGTCGCGGCACGTTCACGCACCGCCACGCGGTGCTGCATTCGCAGGCTCGCGAGCGGTGGGACGCGGGCACCTACATCCCGCTCCAGAACGTGTCCGACGGCCAGGCGCCGTTCACGGTGATCGACTCGGTGCTTTCCGAGGAGGCGGTGCTCGGGTTCGAGTACGGCTATTCGTCGGCCGAGCCGAACACGCTGGTCTGCTGGGAAGCGCAGTTCGGCGACTTCGTCAACGGCGCGCAGGTCGTGATCGACCAGTTCATCTCGTCGGGCGAAGTCAAGTGGGGCCGCGTGTCGGGTCTCGTGCTGATGCTGCCGCACGGCTACGAGGGCCAGGGGCCCGAGCACTCGTCGGCGCGTCCCGAGCGCTTCCTGCAGCTGTGCGCCGACAACAACATGCAGGTCTGCCAGCCGACGACGCCGGCGCAGATCTTCCATCTGCTGCGCCGGCAGATGATCCGGCTGTTCCGCAAGCCGCTCGTGATCCTGACGCCGAAGTCGCTGCTGCGTCACAAGGAAGCGGTGTCCGACCTGCACGACCTGGCGCGCGGCGGCTTCCAGACCGTGATCCCGGAGACCGCGGACTTCGAGCCGAAGAAGGTCAAGCGCGTGATCGTCTGCTCGGGCAAGGTCTACTACGACCTGCGCACCGCGCGCGGCGATCGCGAGGACACGGCGATCCTCCGGCTCGAGCAGCTCTATCCGTTCCCGCACAAGGCGTTCGCGAACGAGCTGAAGAAGTATCCGCACGCGACCGAGGTCGTCTGGTGCCAGGACGAGCCGCAGAACCAGGGCGCGTGGTTCCAGATCCAGCACAACCTGCTCGAGAACCTCGACGAGGACCAGAAGCTGTCGTACGCGGGCCGGCCCGCCTCGGCATCGCCGGCCGTCGGCTACTACGCGAAGCACAACGAACAGCAGAAGGCGCTGATCCAGGCGGCGTTCGGACGGGCGCGGGGGTTGGTGCTCGGCAAGTAGGTCCATCGACGTCCATCGATGGAAGCCGTCGTTCCCGCGAGGCCGGAGACCCAGCGTCGTTTGCCCTGGGCGCCGAAGTGCACGAACGCCGCTGGGTTCCCGCCTGCGCGGGAACGACGGTTTCAACCAGCGCATGTCGTCAGCCGAAGCTGACCGCATCGAACAATAAAACGGAGCATCGATGGCCCTCGTCGAAGTGAAAGTCCCGCAGCTGTCCGAGTCCGTCTCGGAAGCCACGTTGCTGCAATGGAAGAAGAAGACGGGCGACGCCGTCGCGCGCGACGAGGTGCTGGTCGAGATCGAGACCGACAAGGTCGTGCTCGAGGTGCCCGCGTCGTCGGCCGGCGTCATGGGCGAGATCGTGATGCCGGACGGCAGCACCGTGATGTCGGACCAGGTCATCGCGAAGATCGACACCGACGGCAAGGGCAGCGCGCAGCCGGCCGCCGCTGCGCCGGTCGCCGCACCACCGCCGCCGGCCGCCGCAGCGGCGCCATCACCGGCCGCGGCGCCGGCGGCGCCGGACGCGATCGCGCCGAAGCCGTCCGCGCCGGCGTCGCCGCACGCGCCGGCGATGCCGTCGGCCGCGAAGATCCTCGCCGAGAACGACCTGCAGGCCGGCGACGTCGCCGGCACCGGCCGCGGCGGCCGCGTGACGAAGGGCGACGCGCTCGGGGCCGTCGCGTCGGGCGCGCCGAAGCCGCAGCCGGCCGCGAACCTCACGTCGACGCGGTCCCCGTTGCCGAACATCCCGAACGAGGTCGTCGAGGGCCGCAGCGAGCAGCGCGTGCCGATGTCGCGGCTGCGCCAGCGCGTCGCCGAGCGCCTCGTGCAGTCGCAGTCGACCGCCGCGATCCTGACGACCTTCAACGAGGTCAACATGGCGCCGGTCATCGAGATGCGCAACCGCTTCAAGGACCGCTTCGAGAAGGAACACGGCGTGAAGCTCGGCTTCATGTCGTTCTTCGTGAAGGCCGCGACCTACGCGCTGAAGAAGTATCCGATCGTCAACGCGTCGGTCGACGGCACCGACATCGTCTATCACGGCTACTTCGACATCGGCATCGCGGTCAGCTCGCCGCGCGGCCTCGTCGTGCCGATCCTGCGCGACGTCGACCAGATGAGCTTCGCGGACATCGAGAAGAAGATCGCCGACTTCGCCGGCAAGGCGAAGGACGGCAAGCTGACGATCGAGGACCTGACCGGCGGCACGTTCTCGATCAGCAACGGCGGCACGTTCGGCTCGATGCTGTCGACGCCGATCATCAATCCGCCGCAGTCCGCGATCCTCGGCATCCACGCGACGAAGGATCGTCCGTGGGTCGAGAACGGACAGGTCGTGATCCGGCCGGTCAACTATCTCGCGATGTCGTACGACCATCGCATCATCGACGGCCGCGAGGCGGTGCTCGCGCTCGTCGCGATCAAGGAAGCGCTGGAGGATCCGGCGCGCATCCTGCTCGACCTCTGACCGACATGTCGATCGCCGACGAGATCGATCGCCTCGCGGCGCTGCACGCCGCCGGCCGGCTGACCGACGCGGAGTTCGAGGCCGCGAAGGCGCGCGTGCTCGGCGCGGCGTCCGTCGGGACCGCACCCGGCGTTCGACGCGGCGTCGGCATCGGTGCAGCGGTTGCGTCGGTCGCGGACCGATCGCTGGTTCGGCGGCGTCTGCGGCGGCATCGCGCGGATGGCCGGCGTCGACAGCTGGATCGTGCGGCTCACGTTCGTCGTCGCGTCGCTGTTCGCCGGCGTCGGCCTGCTGCCTTACCTGTTGTTGTGGATCTTCGTGCCGCCGGACGGGTCGTGACCCTCGCGCCGCCGCGCGCCCGCTTGTCTGCTGCGGAATCGGCCGCAACTGAACCCTCGCCGCAGTCCCGCGGCTTCATCGAATCCACACCATGAGCCAGAACTTCGACGTCGTCGTCATCGGCGGCGGTCCCGGCGGCTACATCGCCGCGATCCGCGCGGGACAGCTCGGGCTGTCGGTCGCCTGCATCGATGCGTGGACGAGCGCGAAAGGCGGTCCGGCGCTCGGCGGCACCTGCACGAACGTCGGCTGCATTCCGTCGAAGGCGCTGCTGCAGTCGTCCGAGCACTTCGAGATGGCGGGCCACGGCTTCGCGGAACACGGCATCGACGTCGGCGGGCTGAAGCTCGACCTCGGGCGGATGCAGGCGCGCAAGGACAAGGTCGTCCAGCAGAACAACGACGGCATCACGTACCTCTTCAAGAAGAACAAGGTGACGTCGTTCCTCGGCCTCGGCTCGTTCGTCGGTAAGGTCGACGGCGGCTACGAGATCAAGGTGTCGCCGGGTGGGACCCAGGCGGGCGCCGCCGACCAGTCGCTGATCGCGAAGCACGTCATCGTCGCGACCGGTTCCGTGCCGCGTGCGCTGCCGGGCGCGCCGTTCGATGAACGCCTGATCCTGTCGAACACCGGCGCGCTCGCGATGCCCGAGGTGCCGAAGAAGCTGTGCCTGATCGGCGCCGGCGTGATCGGCCTCGAGATGGGCAGCGTGTGGCGACGCCTCGGCGCCGAGGTCACCGTGCTCGAGGCGCTGCCCGACTTCCTCGCGGCGGTCGACACGCAGGTCGCGAAGGAGGCGAAGAAGGCGTTCGACAAGCAGGGCCTCGCGATCACGCTCGGCGTGAAGATCACGAAGGTCGCGGCCGGCGAGAACGACGTGACGGTCGAGTGGACCGACGCGGCCGGCGCGGCGCAGGGCGGCACGTTCGATCGCCTCATCGTGTCGATCGGCCGCGTGCCGAACACGGACGGGCTGAACGCCGACGCGATCGGACTCGAGCGCGATGCGCGCGGCTTCGTCGTCGTCGACGGCGACTGCCGCACGAACGTCGAGAACGTGTGGGGCATCGGTGACGTGGTGCGCGGTCCGATGCTCGCGCACAAGGCCGAGGAAGAGGGCGTCGCGGTCGCCGAGCGCATCGTCGGCCAGAAGCCGCACGTCGACTTCAACACGGTGCCGTGGGTGATCTACACGCACCCGGAGATCGCGTGGGTCGGCCAGACCGAGCAGTCGCTGAAGTCGGTCGGCCGCGAATTCAAGGCGGGCACGTTCCCGTTCATGGCGAACGGCCGCGCCCGCGCGCTCGGCGACACGACGGGCCTCGTCAAGGTCATCGCCGACGCGAAGACCGACGAGATCCTCGGCGTGCACATGGTCGGGCCCGGCGTGTCCGAGCTGATCGCCGAGGCGGTCGTCGCGATGGAGTTCAAGGCGGCGTCCGAGGACATCGCGCGCATCTGCCACGCGCATCCGTCGCTGTCCGAGGCGACGAAGGAAGCGTCGCTCGCGGTCGACAAGCGCGCGCTGAACTTCTGATCGCGCGCGGCGGCCGCACCGGTCCGGCGGTCGCTCGGCCACGATGAACGTCCGCGAGTTCTACGAGGACGCGGTGGCGCGTCGCGGCTTCGTCGCCGACCCGGCTCAGCAGCGCGCGGTCGACCGGCTGCAGCGGCTCGACGACGACTTCGTCGCGTTCCGCAAGCGCCGCGCGAACGCGTTCCTGAAGGTGCTCGACTCATCGGTCGTCCACACGCCGCCGCCGCGCGGCGTTTACCTGTGGGGCGGCGTCGGCCGCGGCAAGAGCTTCCTGATGGACGCGTTCTATTCGGTCGTCGACCTGCGCCGCAAGACGCGCATCCACTTCCACGAGTTCATGCGCGGGGTGCATCGGCAGCTCGACGAGCTGAAGGGCACCGTCGACCCGCTCGACGAGGTCGCGCGACGCGTCGCGAAGAAATACCGGCTCGTGTGCTTCGACGAGTTCCATGTCAGCGACATCGCCGACGCGATGATCCTGCATCGGTTGCTGTCGGCGCTGTTCGACCTCGGCGTCGTGTTCGTGATGACGTCGAACTACCGGCCCGACACCTTGTATCCCGACGGCCTGCATCGCGAGCGCATCCTGCCGGCGATCGAACTGCTCGAGGCGAAGCTCGACGTGCTGAACGTCGACGCCGGCGTCGACTACCGCACCCGCACGCTCGAACGCACGCAGACCTACGTGACGCCGCTCGGCGCGGCCGCCGACCGGACGTTGCGCCACGCGTTCGATGCGATCGCCGAGACGGCCGACGAGGATCCGAAGCTGACGATCGAGAACCGCACGATCCGGGCGCTGCGACGCGCCGGCGGTGCCGTCTGGTTCGACTTCCAGACGCTGTGCGGCGGACCGCGGTCGCAGAACGACTACCTCGAGCTCGCGAACCGCTTCCATACCATCGTCGTGTCGGGCGTGCCGCAGATGAGCGCGGCGCTGTCGTCGGAGGCGCGGCGCTTCACGTGGCTCGTCGACGTCTGCTACGACCGCCGCGTGAAGCTCGTGCTGTCGGCGGCGGTGGAACCCGAGGCGCTGTACACGGCGGGCGCGTTGTCGTCCGAGTTCCAGCGCACCGTCAGCCGCATCCGCGAGATGCAGTCGGTCGACTACCTCCGGCTCGAGCGACGCTCGGCCCGCATCGATCTGTGACACGCGATAATCGGCCGATGCGTTCCCAGTTCCCGTCGCCGTCGATCGTCCCGTTCGTCTTCGCGGCACTGCTCGCGACGGCCGGCGTGGCGCGCGCCGACTCGGCGACCGACGTCGACGCGCTGCGACAGCGCTTTCCCGCCGGTTCGATCGACTCGGTCGACCGGGCGGACGCGGCGCTCGCCGCGACGAACGGTGCGAAGGTGCGCGTCGAGAAGGACTACAAGGACGCCGCGCGCGCGTGCATCGCGAAGGTCCTCGTCAACGCGTGCGTCGACGAGGCGCGGTCCGAACGGCGCCGGCGGAACGGCGACATCGACGCGGTCGAGCTCGAGGCGAATCGCTTCAAGCGACGCGATCGCGCCGACCGTGCGGAGGCGGACCGCACGAAGCGCGAGGCCGACCGCGCCGCGAGCGCGCCGGCCGACGCCGCGCAGCGCGAACGCAATCGCAAGGCGTACGACGACAAGCAGGCCGAGGCGGCGCGTTCGGCTGCGGACCGCACGCGCGCCGACGCCACCCGGTCGACGCCGGGCGGTCGCCCGCACGGGGCGACGGTGAAGCTCGGTCCCCTCGCGGGCTCCGAGCCGACGGCCGAGCAGCGCGCGAAGAACGCGGCCGACCTCGCGAAGCGCCAGCAGGTCGCGGCGCTGCACGCGAAGGACATCGATCGCCGGCTCGTGGAAAAGGCGGCGGAGCGCAAGCGTCGCGACGACGCCAAGGCGGCGAAGGATGCGAAGGCCGCGGCCGCAGCGCAGGCGGCGATGGAGGCGGCGCGGTCCGGCGTGCCGTGAGCGGCTCGCGCGGCCGGCGCAGCGTCGCCCCGGCCGCGACCGGCGCGCGACGATCCGTCGCTAGAAGCGCGGTTCGCGCTCGACGAACAGGCCGGGCGCCTCGCCGCCGGCGCCGAGCGTGCGCGGGTCGACCGGCTCCATGCGGACGATCGCGAGCGAGCAGTTGTCGCCCCCGCCGTCGGCCCTCTCGCGGGCGATCTGGATCAGCCGCTCCGACGCCCGCCGGACCGGGTAGGTCGTGAGGACCACCGCGAGCTCGCTGTCGGTGAAGTAGTGCCACAGGCCGTCGCTGCACAGCAGGAACGTGTCGCCGACGGAAAGGGACTCGGCGCTGCCGAAGTCGATCGACGGCTGCTTGTTCGTGCCGAGCGCATGCGTCAGCAGGTTCGACAGCCGGTGCGAGTTCGCGCCGCGCCGGTCGAGCTTGCCTTCGCTGACGAGCTGCTCGACGTACGAATGGTCGGTCGTGCGACCGGCGAGCTTGCCGTGCGCGAAGCGATAGATGCGGCTGTCGCCGACGTGGGCCCAGTCGGCGCGATGCGGCTGGACGACGAGCGCGGCCAGCGTGCTGTGCGGTTCCTTCTCGGTCGACAGCGCGGACAGCCGGATGACGAGGTGGGCCTCGTTGACGATCTCGGTCAGCAGCGACCGGATCGAGTCGCCGACCGAGTATTCGGCGAACAGGTTCTTCGCGGTGCTCATGACCTGCTGCGCGGCCATCGCGCCGCCGGTCTTGCCGCCCATGCCGTCGGCGATGACGAACAGCGCCGAATCGGGCAGCCGCCGCGCGGTGAAGATGCCGACCCGGTCCTGCTGCTCGGCGCGGTCGCCGATGTGCTGACCGGTACAGGCGGAAATCCGCAGCGGTGGCGCGCTCGCCGCTGTCGCCGAACGGCCGCCGCGGTGTGGATGTTCTGCCATCAAGATCGGGCTTTACAATGCACAGCTTCGCATTATGGCACGCAGCAAGGGTCCGCTATCGCATGGAAGACGACAGCATCCGGCGTCGCATCGTCGAACTTCAGGTCGAGCATCGCGACCTCGACGTCGTCATCGGCGCGCTGGCCGCGATCCCGGTCCACGACGAGCTGCAGCTGCGCCGGTTGAAGAAGAAGAAGCTGCAGCTCAAGGACCAGATCCTGCAGCTGCAGTACCGCCTGGTCCCCGACATCCCCGCCTGACCGCGCGCGCCTCGACGCGAGGCGCGACCGCTCGACCTGCCGATCCGCCCGCTTGTCCTCGTCCGCCTCCGAACGTCGTGCCGCGCTCGCGCGCATCTTCGCCGCCGACGGCCCGCTCGCCGAGGCCATCGACGGCTATCGGCCGCGCGCGGGACAGGTCGAGATGGCCGAGGCGGTGGCCGACGCCGTCGATCGCAGTGGCACGCTGATCGCGGAGGCCGGCACCGGCACCGGCAAGACGTTCGCGTACCTCGTGCCGGCGTTGCTGTGGGGTGGCAAGGTGATCGTGTCGACCGGCACGAAGACGCTGCAGGACCAGCTGTTCCGCAAGGACGTGCCGCTCGTGCGCGCCGCGCTGCGGACGCCGCTCACCGTCGCGCTGCTGAAGGGCCGCGCGAACTACGTCTGCCACGAGCATCTCGGGCGGACGCGCGAGCAGGGCCGTCTCGCGACGCGGCAGGACGCCGTGCACCTGCGGGCGATCGAACGCTTCGCGCTGTCGACCGGCAGCGGCGACCGCGCCGAACTCGCGACGGTGCCGGAGGACGCGCCGGTCTGGAACCTCGTCACGTCGACGCGCGAGAACTGCCTCGGCACCGAGTGCGCCCACCACGCGCAGTGCTTCGTGATGAAGGCGCGGCGCGCGGCGCAGGAGGCCGACCTCGTCGTCGTCAACCATCACCTGTTCTTCGCCGACCTCGTGCTGCGCGACGAAGGCATCACCGACCTGCTGCCGGCCGCGAACACGATCGTCTTCGACGAGGCGCATCAGCTGCCCGAGACGGCGACCGCGTTCTTCGGCGAGACGACGTCGACCGCGCAGCTGCTCGAGCTGGCCCGCGACGCGCTCGGCGCCGGGCTCGCGCACGCCCGCGACGCGCTGGTCTGGCCCGATGCGGTCGCGCCGTTCGAGAAGGCGACGCGCGACCTGCGGCTCGCGCTCGGCGCGGACCCGCAGAAGATCGCGGTCGACCAGCTGCCGCCGTCGTCGCCGTTCCACGCCGCGCTCGACGACGTGGACCGCGCGCTGCGGGCGTTGACGGCGACCCTCGAACGGAACGCCGAACGCGCCGACGCGATCGAGCAGTGCTGGCGTCGCGCGACGGCGCTCGTCGAGCGGCTCGCGCGGTGGCGCGACGCGAACGTCGCCGACGACGCGACGCCGACGATCCGCTGGCTCGAGACGTTCACGCGTCGCGCTGCAGATGCATCGCACGCCGCTGTCGGTCGCCGAGGTCTTCGATCGCGAGCGCGCCGGCACGCCGCGCGCGTGGATCTTCACGTCGGCGACGCTCGCGGTGAAGAACGACTTCGACCACTTCGCGTCGCAGCTCGGGCTGTCGCAGCTCGACGCGAAGAGCTGGCCGAGCCCGTTCGACTACGGCTCGCAGGGGCTGCTCTACCTGCCCGAAGGCCTGCCGGATCCTTTGTCGTCGGGTTACACGGCCGCCGTCGTCGAGGCCGCGTGGCCGGTGATCCGTGCCGCCGGCGGCCGGACGTTCGTGCTGTGCACGACGCTGCGGGCCGTGCGGACGGCCGGCGAGCTGCTGCGCGCGCGGATCGAGGCCGAAGGGACCGACTTCCCGCTGCTGCTGCAGGGCGAAGGCAGCCGCAGCGAGCTGCTGGAACGCTTCCGCCGCGCCGGCAACGCGGTGCTCGTCGGCAGCCAGAGCTTCTGGGAAGGCATCGACGTGCGCGGTCGCGCGCTGTCGCTCGTCGTGATCGACAAGCTGCCGTTCGCGCCGCCCGACGATCCGGTGCTCGCCGCGCGACTCGACGCGCTCGCGCGGCGTGGCGGCAATCCGTTCATGGACCATCAGCTGCCGAGCGCGGTGATCAGCCTGAAGCAGGGCGCCGGGCGGCTGATCCGCGACGAGACCGACCGCGGCGTGCTGATGATCTGCGACCAGCGGCTCGTCACGAAGCCGTACGGCCGTCGCATCTGGCAGAGCCTGCCGCCGTTTCGCCGCACGCGCGACGCGAACGTCGCGACCGCGTTCTTCGACGAGGCGTCCGCGACCGCGGTCGCGGCGGACCGCGCGGACTAACGCGTCGGCCTCTGCGTCGGCCGCCGGGTCAACCGCCGCGTCAGCCGATCGCGCCGATCGTCTGCCGCCGCATCGGGCGATCACCAGAACACCCACCACGGCCGTTTCTCGGTGACGGCGTTCGCATTCGGGCCGTTGGGGAAGTTGCTCGCGAGCACGCGCTTCGCGTCGTCGCGCAGCTGCGGCAGCTCCAGGCCGTCGTAGGCCGCGACCATGATCTCGAGCGCGTCGCGGACGGCGGGCGCCTGCTGGTATTGCTGCACGACGATCTCGGCGCGGTTCGCCGCCGCGACGTACGCGCCGCGCCGCATGTAGTAGCGCGCGACGTGGATCTCGTGCGCGGCCATCGCGTTGACGAGGTACTTCAGCCGGATGATCGCGTCGGGGGTGTACTTGCTCTCCGGGAACTTCACCGCAAGGTCGCGGAACGCGTCGAACGAGTCGCGCAGCGCCTTCGGGTCGCGCTCCGTGAGATCCTGCGCGGTGACCGAGCTCAGCAGGCCGAGGTTGTCGTTGAAGTTGATCAGCCCCTTGAGGTAGTAGACGTAGTCCACGTTCGAGCTGTTCGGGTACTGCTTGATGAAGCGGTCGGCGGCCGACAGCGCGAGTTCCTTCTCGCCGTCGCGGTACTGCGCGTACGCGAGTTCCATCTGCGCCTGCTGCGCGTAGCGCCCGAACGGGAAGCGCGACTCGATCTGCTCGTAGTACTTGATGGCCTGCGGATAGCCGCCGGTGGACATCTCGTCCTGGGCCTCTGCGTACAATTTCTGGACGGTCCAGTTCGCGGTCTTGTCGGCTTCCTTGCCGTTGAACAGGCCGCAGCCGCCGAGGCCGGCGACGAGCGCGAGTGCCGCGAGCGATGCGACGAGGCGCGCGCGCTGTCGAATCGTCGATCCTTGCACCGTCGCGTCGTCCGAAAAGCCTCGCTGTTCCATGCCGCCACCCGCCTCGATCGAAGCGCGCGATTATAGCCGATGGCCCGACGACGACGACGTCGCGGACGACGTCGCGCCGGGGGTCGCCGACGCGTCGAAAGCCGCGACGACGACGGTCGTCGTCGCCGGCGACGAGGCCGACGGCGGACGCCTCGACAAGTGGCTCGCGTCGCGGCTGCCCGACTATTCGCGGGCCCGCATCCAGCGCTGGATCGGCGACGGCCACGTCACGATCGGCGCCCGCCCCGCGTCGGCGCGCGACCCGGTCTGGCCCGGCGACGAGGTGCGCGTCGAGCCGCAGTCGAGCGACGACGAGACGGCCTTCGTCGCCGAGGACGTCCCGCTCGACGTCGTGTTCGAGGACGACACGCTGATGGTGATCGACAAGCGTCCCGGCCTCGTCGTGCATCCGGCTGCCGGCAACTGGCGCGGCACGCTGCTGAACGGCCTGCTGCATCGCGTGCCGTCGCTGGCCGGCGTGCCGCGGGCCGGCATCGTCCATCGGCTCGACAAGGACACGAGCGGGCTGATGGTCGTCGCGAAGACGGTCGTCGCGCAGACCGATCTCGTCCGTCAGCTGCAGCGGCGCACCGTCGGCCGGACCTACGTCGCGATCGTCCACGGCACGCCGCCGGCGTCCGGCCGCGTCGATCGTCCGATCGGCCGCGACCCGCGGGATCGCACGCGGATGACGTCGTTCGACCCGCCGCGCGCGGGCGAGCGCGAGCGCCCCGGCACGAAGCCCGCGGCGACGCGCTTCACGACGCATCGCGTCGGCCGACGTCGCGAACGGCAGGACCGCGTCGCTCGTCGTCTGCCGGCTCGAGACGGGCCGCACGCACCAGATCCGCGTTCATCTGCAGGCGATCGGTCATCCGCTCGTCGGCGATGCCGCGTACGGCGGCGGTCCGCGGCCGCCGTTCGGCCGGCAGGCGCTGCACGCGTGGCGGCTGTCGCTCGTGCATCCGCGGACCGGCGACGCGATGACGTGGCGGGCGCCGCCGCCGGCCGACCTCGCCGCGCTCGCCGGGTCGCTCGCACTGCCGGTCGAGCCGCCGCACGACGTCGATGGCTGACCGCGCGCCGCTCGACGACCGCTGGATCGTGCCGTCGTGGCCGGCGCCGCCGCGCGTCCGCGCGTTCGTCACGACGCGCGACGGCGGCGCGAGCCGCGGACCGTGGGCCGGCGCCGACGGCGGCGGCATGAACCTCGGCCTCGGCAGCGGAGACGACCGCGACGACGTGCTCGCGAACCGGGCGCGCCTCGCGGCGAGCCTGCCCGCCGAACCCGCGTGGTTGCGGCAGGTACACGGCACGACCGTCGTCGACGCATCGACCGTCGCGGCGCCGGTCGAGGCCGACGCGTCGTTCGCCGCCCGTCCCGGCGTCGTCTGCGCGGTCCTGGTCGCCGACTGCATGCCGGTCTTCCTCGCCGATCGGAGCGGCGCGCGCGTCGCGGTCGCGCACGCCGGCTGGCGCGGCCTCGCGGCCGGTGTCGTCGAGGCGACGATCGATGCGGCCGGCCTCGATCCCGCCGCGACGGTCGCTTGGCTCGGGCCGGCGATCGGACCGTCGCGCTTCGAGGTCGGCGACGACGTGCGCGACCGCGTTCGTCGACGCGTCGACGAACGACGACCGCGACGACGTCGCCGCGTCGTTCGCGCCGACGATGGACGGAAAGTGGCTCGCGGACCTGCCGCGGCTCGCGCGGCTGCGCCTCGCGGCGCGCGGCGTCGCCGACGTCCACGCGAGCGGGCTGTGCACGGCGTCGGACCCGCGCCGCTTCTACTCGTATCGGCGCGACCGCGTCACCGGTCGGATGGCGGCGCTGATCTGGATCGAACGCTAGCGTCGGCGTCGGGCGACGCCGCTCGCGCGCCGCGCGGCGTGAAGCTCGCGCCGCCGACGCGCGGTCGCGCGCCGTCGCGGTTGCGACGGCGCTGCGGCGTGCCGACGAGCCACAGGAACAGCGCCGAGCGGCAACAGGCCGTAACCGAACAGCGTCACGATGGCGCCGGCGACCGAGCCGCCGGCCGCCTCGACGGCGGCCATGCAGACCACGACGAACATCCAGCCGATCGCCACGAGATACATCGTCATTCGCCCGGTTCGTTCGTTCGAAGCGCGCGACGCGGGTCGCGGTTTGACACTGTCGACGGCCGGCATGCAGAATCGATCGGCCCGTACGGCATCTGCAATCCGGCAGGTTCGACAAGAACGGAATGCAAGGAGACAGCATGGAAAGCCCGTCGTTCGCAACTTCGGCGGAAGCCATCGCTCCGCCGGGCGTCGCGCTTCCGGACCCGGCCGAGTGGATGAAGGCGCTTCGCGGGCGCGCTGCCGTTCACGCGACCGGGCCTGCCCGGAGACGGGGCAGCGCCGATCGGCGTCGACCCGGCGAAGCTGGTCGAACTGCAGAACGACTACGTGCGCGACTGGACGGCGCTGTGGGACGCGTGGCGCGAGGGCCGCCCGCTCGCCACGTCGGACAAGCGCTTCAACGGGCAGGCGTGGACCGGCCCGCATGCGTTCGTCGCCGATCTCTACCTGCTCAACGCGCGCTTCGTCTACGGCCTCGCCGACGCCGTCGAGGCCGACGCGAAGACGCGCGCGAAGATCCGCTTCGCGACGCAGCAGTGGATCGACGCGATGGCGCCGTCGAACTTTCTCGCGCTCAATCCCGAAGCGCTCGCGAAGATCGTCGAGACGAAGGGCGAGAGCCTGCGCGCCGGCGTCTCGCTGCTCCTCGCCGACGCCGCGAAGGGTCGCATCTCGATGACCGACGAGAGCGCGTTCGAGGTCGGACGCAACGTCGCGACCAGCGAAGGCCAGGTCGTCTTCGAGAACGAGCTCATCCAGCTGATCCAGTACCGGCCGCTGACCGACACGGTGTTCGAGAAGCCGCTGCTGATCGTGCCGCCGTGCATCAACAAGTTCTACATCCTCGACCTGCAGCCGGAGAACTCGCTCGTCCGCAACGCGGTCGTCCGAGGGTCACACGACGTTCCTGATCTCGTGGCGCAACCCGACGATCGAGCAGGCGTCGCTGACCTGGGACGACTACATCGAGGACGGCGTCATCACGGCGATCGACGTCGTGCGCGACATCGGCAGGCAGAAGACGATCAACGCGCTCGGCTTCTGCGTCGGCGGCACGATGCTCGCGACGGCGCTCGCGGTCGTCGCGGCGCGCGACGAAGCGGCGCCGACGCGCAGCCGGCCGCGTCGGTGACGCTGCTGACGACGCTGCTCGACTTCTCCGACACCGGCATCCTCGACGTCTTCGTCGACGAGGCGTCGGTGCGCCAGCGCGAGGCGACGATCGGCGGCGGCCCGGGCTGCGGCGTCGGCCTGATGCCGGCGCGCGAGCTCGCGACGTCGTTCTCGTTCCTGCGTCCGAACGAGCTGGTCTGGAACTACGTCGTCAACAACTATCTCAAGGGCGAGCCGCCGCCGCCGTTCGACCTGCTGTACTGGAACGCCGACTAGCACGAACCTGCCGGGCCCGTATGTTCGTCTGGTACCTGCGCAACACGTATCTCGAGAACAGGCTGATGCGAGCCGGGCGCGACGTCGGTCCGCGGCGT
Source organism: uncultured beta proteobacterium (assembly GCA_963720205.1). Taxonomy (GTDB): domain Bacteria; phylum Pseudomonadota; class Gammaproteobacteria; order Burkholderiales; family Burkholderiaceae_D; genus CAHJXF01. The sequence continues at coordinate 37,952 of OY970390.1, forward strand.
GCCGGTCGACCTCGGCAAGATCGCGTCGCCGGTCTTCATCTACGGCTCGCGCGACGACCACATCGTGCCGTGGCCGTCGGCCTACGCGAGCACGCAGCTGCTGCAAGGGCCCGAAGCGCTTCGTGCTCGGCGCGTCGGGCCACATCGCCGGCGTCATCAATCCGCCGGCCAAGAAGAAGCGCAGCCACTGGACGCTACACGCCGCCGCACGACCGCTTCCCGGCCGACCCCGACGCGTGGTTCGCGAAGGCGACCGAGGTGCCCGGCAGCTGGTGGACCGAATGGCACGCGTGGCTCGCCGCGCAGGCGGGCAAGCAAGGTCAAGGCGCCGGCAAGCGCATACGGCAACGCGCACTACCGGCCGATCGAAGCCGCGCTCCCGGCCGCTACGTCGACGGTCCGCGCCACCTGACGCATCGTCCCGCGGCGTCAACGCCACGAAGCGAAGAAGCACATGGACGATATCGTCATCGTCGCGGCGCGGTCGCACCGCCGTCGGCAAGTTCGGCGGCATCGCTCGCGAAGATCCCGGCGCCGGAGCTCGGCGCGCACGTCATCAAGGGCGTGCTCGCGCGCGCCGGGCGTCGCGCCCGAGCAGGTCTCCGAAGTCATCATGGGTCAGGTGCTGACGGCGGCCGCCGGCCAGAACCCGGCGCGCCAGGCGCTGATCAAGGCCGGCATCCCGGCCGCGGTCCCGGCGATGACGATCAACGTGGTCTGCGGCTCGGGCCTGAAGGCCGTGATGCTCGCGGCGCAGGCCATCGCGCACGGCGACGCCGACATCGTCGTCGCCGGCGGCCAGGAGAACATGAGCGCCGCGCCGCACGTGCTGCCGGGCTCGCGCGACGGCTTCCGCATGGGCGACGCGAAGCTCGTCGACACCATGATCGTCGACGGCCTGTGGGACGTCTACAACCAGTACCACATGGGCACGACGGCCGAGAACGTCGCGAAGCAGTACGACATCTCGCGCGCAGCAGCAGGACGAGTTCGCCGCCGCGTCGCAGAACAAGGCCGAGGCCGCGCAGAAGGCCGGCCGCTTCAACGACGAGATCGTGCCGGTCCCGATTCCGCAGAAGCAAGGGCGACCCGGTCGCCGTTCGACGACCGACGAGTTCGTCCGTCACGGCGTCGACGGTCGAAGCGCTCGCCGGGCTGCGACCCGCGTTCGCGAAGGACGGCACGCGTCACGGCCGCGAACGCGTCGGGCCTCAACGACGGCGCGGCCGCGGTCGTCGTGATGTCGGCGCGCGAAGGCGAAGGAACTCGGCCTCGAGCCGCTCGCGCGCATCAAGGTCGTTCGCGACGACGGGCCTCGATCCGAAGATCATGGGCATGGGCCCGGTCGCCGCGTCGCGGCGCGGCGCTGCGAGAAGGCCGGGCTGGACGCCGGACCAGCTCGACCTGATGGAGATCAACGAGGCGTTCGCGGCGCAGGCGTGCGCGGTGAACCAGGAGATGGGCTGGGACACGTCGAAGATCAACGTCAACGGCGGCGCGATCGCGATCGGCCATCCGATCGGCGCGTCCGGTTGCCGCATCCTCGTGACGCTGCTCCACGAGATGCAGCGGCGCGACGCGAAGAAGGGCCTGGCGTCGCTGTGCATCGGCGGCGGCATGGGCGTCGCGCTGTGCGTCGAGCGGCCTGAGCGGCACCGTACGCGGCAGCACGAACGAGCACGCAACGGCACACGCAACGGCAGCACACGGCGGCACCACGCAACGGCAGCACACAACGATAACAGGAGACAACATGGCACAGCGCATCGCGTACGTGACGGGCGGCATGGGCGGCATCGGCACCGCGATCTGCCAGCGGCTGGCGAAGGACGGCTACACCGTCGTCGCGGGCTGCGGCCCGAGCCGCGACTTCGGCAAGTGGCTCGACGAGCAGAAGGCGCTCGGCTACACGTTCCACGCGTCGGTCGGCAACGTCGGCGACTGGGACTCGACCGTCGCCGCGTTCGAGAAGGTGAAGGCCGAGGTCGGGCCGGTCGACGTGCTCGTCAACAACGCCGGCATCACGCGCGACGGCATGTTCCGCAAGATGTCGCAAGGAAGACTGGCACGCGGTCATCGAGACGAACCTGAACTCGCTGTTCAACGTCACGAAGCAGGTGATCGACGGCATGGTCGAGCGCGGCTTCGGACGCATCATCAACATCATCGTCGGTCAACGGCCAGAAGGGCCAGTTCGGCCAGACCAACTATTCGACGGCCAAGGCCGGCATCCACGGCTTCACGATGGCGCTCGCGCAGGAGGTCGCGCGCGAAGGGCGTGACGGTCAACACGGTGTCGCCGGGCTACATCGGCACCGAGATGGTCCGCGCGATCCGGCAGGACGTGCTCGACAAGATCGTCGCCGGCATCCCGGTCAAGCGGCTCGGCCTGCCGGAGGAGATCGGCTCGATCGTCTCGTGGATCGCGTCGCGACGAGGGCGGCTACGCGACCGGCGCGGACTTCTCGCTGAACGGCGGCCTGCACATGGGCTGACGCGTCAGCGGCGCGGGGGGTCGAGGAAACGATCGAGGCTGCGTCGGGTCGCCGCGTTGACGGCGAGCGCGCGCGATCCCGCGATCCGCACGACCCAGCGCGCGTCGAGGAAGTGGTCGAGCAGCGCGACGGCCAGCGGACCGGCGAAGTGATCGCGGCGCTCGGACCAGTCGACGCACGGATAGGCGTGGCCGCGCGCCGACGCGGCGACGGCGCTCGCGTCGAAGCCGCGCTCGTGCAGCCAGCGTCGGCCGGCGTCGCCGACGACGGCCGGACCGTCGTCGATCGCGAGGACGTCGTGCGCGACGAGCGCGTCGTGCAGCCGGACGCCGAGCTCGCCGGCGAGATGTCCGTAGCAGGTCCGCGCCCGTCGCAGCGGCTGCATCGCCGGTTGCGACCAGCGGTCGTGCGGATGCGTCGCGTCGTCCTTCGGTTCCGCGACGATCGCGAGCGCCTCGAGCGCATGCGCGACGTCGCCGTCGGCCAGCCGGAAGTAGCGATGACGGCCCTGCTCGCGGACCGCGACGAGCCCGGCGTCGGCCAGCTTCGCGAGATGCGCGCTCGCGGTCTGCGGCGTGACGCCGGCGCCGCGCGCGATCTCGCCGGCCGTCCGCAGCGAGCCGTCGAGCAGCGCCGCGAGCATCCGCGCGCGCGTCGGGTCGCCGATCATCGCGGCGACGCGCGCGAAGCGCGGTTCGGCAGAGGTCATTTCGTGTTCCGGAAATTCCGATGGACCGGCACCGGCGGTCGAGCCGCGCGACGGCAGCGTGCGTGAACGCGGGTGCTCCAGCGTCGCGCAGGCCAGCCGGTCCGACACGAAGTGTGCCGCAGCGGCCGCTGCGACGTTTCGTCGCGCGCCGAAGCGTCGCGACCTGTTGCGTGTCGTTCAGGGTGACGCATTCGCGGCGGCTGCCGGCCGACCCCGCTCCGCCGCCGTCCACCGGACCACGATCGGCATGACCAGCAGGACCAGCGGATATTGCAGCAGCAGTCCCGCGATGATCGCGATCGCGAGCGGCTGCTGGATCCCCGAGCCCGGCGCCGATCGCGAGGGCCAGGGGCAGCAGCGTCAGGATCGCGGCGAGCGTCGTCATGGTGATCGGCCGCAAGCCGGTTGCGCTGGCCGGCGAGCAGCGCCTTCGCGGGGCGGCATCGCGCGCGCCAGCTCGGTCGTACTCGGACACGTAGAAGATCGCCATCTCGGTGCCGATGCCGATGATCATCGTCATGCCCATCAGCGCGGTGATGTTCAGCTCGACGCCGGTCAGCCACAGCGCCGGTGAAGACGGCCGTCGTCGACAACAGCGAGCAGCCGAGGATGATGATCGCCAGCCAGAAGCGCTCGATAGAGGAACAGCAGCACCACGAACTCCGCGACCAGCGCGGCCGCGAACACCCTCGCCAGGCCGCGAAGGCGATCTGCTGCTGCTGGTAGAGGCCGCCCAGTTCGTAGCGCACGCCCGGCGGCCAGCACGCCCGGCTGCGCCGAGCGCCTTCTGGACGTCGGCGACCGCCGCGCCGAGGCCGCGCCCCTCGATGCGGCCGGTCACGGCGACCATGGGCTGCAGATTTTCGCGCGCTGATCTGCGGCTGGCCCGTCACCGCGTGACCAGATCGCCACGCGGCGCAGCGGGAACAGATGCCCGTCGGGCGCGCGCATCGGCAGGTCGCCGAGCTGCCGCGTCGGTGCAGCGCTCAGCGCGTCCGGCAGCCGCACGCGGACGTCGAGCGCCTTGGTCGCCTGCGGCAGCTGGCGTGGCGACGGTGCCGCTCAGCGCAGTCGTGCACAGCTTGCGTCGACGTCGTCGGGCGTCAGGCCCTCGACACCGGCGCGCACCGGATCGAGCCGCACATCGAGCGCGTCGCCGGCGAGCTTGCACGCCGCTCTTCACCTCCACGACGCCGTCGATCTTGCCGATCGGCTTCCGCGACCTTCTCGGCCTGCCGGTCGAGCGGCGCCGGGATCGGCGGCGTAGAGCTTGATCTCGATCGGCTGCGGGACCGAGGTCAGGTCGCCGATCAGGTCCTCCATCAGCTGCGCGAGCTCGATCTCGCACGCCCGGCACCTGACGACTCGACCTGTCGGCGAGCACCGCCGACATCACGTCATCGGTCGAGCGCGCGTGATCGGCCTTCAGCCGCACGAAGAAATCGCCGTGGTAGCTCTGCCCGAGATCGCCGCCGAGCCCGGTGCCGAGACGCCGCGAAAACGTGTCGCACCTCCGGCGTTCGCGCGCAGGATCGCGTCGACCTGGCCGACCTCGCGGTCGGTCTCGGTCAGCGACGTGCCCGGCCGGCGTGAAGTAGTCGAGGACGAAGCCGCCTTCGTCGACGTGCGGCATGAAGCCGGTCGGCACCTTCGTGATACGCGAACCAGCCGAGCGCCGAGCAGCGGCAGCAGCACGACCAGCAGCAGCCAGGGCCGGCGCCGACAGACCGTCGAGCAGCACGATCGTGCGCCGTTGCAAGCCAGCCGCCTTCGTGGCTGCCCGGGTCGTGCCAGCGCTCGAAGTCGACGAGCCGCCGCGCCGACGATCGGGACGACGAACGCCGTCATCAGCCAGGAGATGACGCAGCGCCGAGCGCCATCGTGATCGAGAGCGCCTTGGAGAACGCGCCGGTCACGCCGGACAGGAAGCCAGCGGCAGGAAAACGATCAGCGTGGCGAGGCTGGAACCGGTCAGCGGCCGCATGAACTCGCGGGCGGCGGGCAGCACGGCCGTCGCGACCGGCGCCTGGCCGTCCGCGCTCGCGCCCGCGCGGCGGGCGATGTGCTCGACCATGACGATCACGTCGTCGATCAGCAGTCCGACCGCGGCTGCGATACCGCCGAGCGTCATGATGTTGAAGCTCATGCCGAGCAAGCGCAGCACGAGCACGCGTCACCGCGAGCGTCGCCGGCACGATCAGCACGGCGACCAGCGTGACCCGCATGTTGCGCAGGAACAGCGAACAGCACGACCGCCGGCAAGCACCAGGCCGATCAGCACCGCGTCGCGCACGCTGGCCGGCCGACTGCACGACCAGCGCGCTCTGGTCGTACCAGTTCACCAGCCGCACGCCTGGCGGCAGTCCGAATCCGGCGAGCTTGTCGCGCACGTCCCCGGCGATCTGCGACCGCGTTGCCGTCCGGTTGCTCGTAGACGTTGAACAGCACCGCGGGCTTCCCGTCCTCCGACGACGCGCAGCCACTGCGGGCACGACGCCGGACTGAACCGTCGCGACATCGCCGACGCGCACGACCCCGGTCGGCTCGGAGCGGACGACGATGGCGGCGATGTCGCTGCGCGGACGCGATGCTGCGATCGGCGACGACGAGCGACAGCTTGCCGCGGTCCTGGACCTGGCCGACGGCGCTGCAGCACGTTGCCGTCGGCGAATGCGCCGTGCGCCAGGTCCGCCATCGTCAGCCCGTCGCTCGGCAAGCCGCGTGCGGATCGGCCAGCACGTCGATCTCCGCGCGTGTCGCCGCCCTGGACGCCGACGCGCGAAAGGCCCGGAACGGACGACAGCAGCGGCATGATCTGAAGCTGCGCGAGATCGCTGCAGGCGCGGCCGGCGTCATCGTCGTCCGACGTCAACGCGAACGCCATGATCGGGAACACCGTCGGGTCCATCCGGCGAACGTCGTAATGCGACGCCGGAGGACATCTGCGCGACCGCACCGGCGACGGCGGCATCGACCAGCAACGTGCTCGGCGACCATGTCGCGACCCCAGCCGAAGTCGATCGAGATCTGCGCCGAACCGCGCGTCGTCTGGCGTGCGCACGTTCTGCACGCCGGGCACCGCGCGGATCGCCTCCTCGACCGGCCGCGTGACCACGAGCACCGTCTGGTCCGCCGGGCGACTTCCTGCCTCGAGGTCGACGACGACGCGCGGAAACGACACCTGGGGGAACAGGCCGATCGGGAGGACGAATCCGGCGGCGACACCCGCGAGCGACAGCGCGAGCGCGATGGTGACGATCGCCTTCCGCTGGCCTTCGAGCAGATCGCGGAATGCCATCAGCGGGCCGACGTGCGAACGGTGTCGCCGTCGGCCACCTGGTAGGCGCCGTCCACGATGACCGGCAGCGCCGCTTCGAACGGTCCATCGACGAGGTCGTCCTTCGACGACGGCTGCACGACGGTGACCGGCACCGCGTGCGCCTTGCCGGCCGACACCTGGAAGACGTGCGTCGGTCCGTCGGCGGTCACGACGGCGGCGTGCGGGACGATCCAGCCGGTTGCGATGCGCGTCGTGATCGTCACGGTCGCCCCCGCGCCACTGCGCAGCGACTGCGAAGGGAACGCGACGTCGACGTCGACCAGCCGCGTCTGCGGGTCGAGCGCCGCATCGACGCGCAGGACGCGTCCGTCGATCGTCCCGCTGCCGTCGGTCGCCTCGATCGTGGCGGATTGGCCCGGCGCGACCCCGTTCGCCTTCGCGTCCGGGACGCCGACGGTGATCACGAGGCCGTCGTTCCGGATCATCGTCGCGAGCGTCGCACCGGCCTGCATGCGGTCCCCCGGCGCGACCGCGAGCGTCCCGATCGTTCCGTCGAACGGCGCCCGGACCGTCTGGACGGCCTCGCCGGCGCCATCGACGGCCAGACCGGACAACGCCGCCTGCGCGTCGGCGACGGACTTGTCCGCCTGCGCGAGCTGATCCCGCGTGGCGAGCTGCTGCGCGAGCAGCCTCGCGGTCGTGTCGCGTTGCGTTCGCGCCAGCCGCAACTGCGTTGCCGCCTGCTCGAAGCCGGCGCGGGCGCCCGGGCTGATCGCGAACGTCAGGATCGGTTGTCCGGTGTGGACGCGAACGCCGCCGGTGACGAGGATGCGGACCACCTGGCCGGGCTGATTGACGCTCAGCGTCTGCATGCCCGACTTCGAAGGACGCGCGCTGCCGAACGCGACGATCGTGACGGGCATCCGCCCCTGCTGCGGCATCCGCGTCGACACCAGCGCGCTGGACGGCGCGGGCGGCGGCGGCGCCTTGCTGCAACCGGCGGCGACGGCCAGCAGCGACGCGACGACGAGGCGCTTCGTCATCGGGTCGCGCCGTCGATGCGCAACGGCGGCAGTCCGGCGCCGATCAGCGTGTCGATGGCGATCTCGCCATCGGCCAGCGCGACGGTGAGCTGCGTCAGTTCCCGCTCCTTCGCAAACAGGGTCGTCATGAGCTCGATGTAGCTGCGCTCGTCGAGGGCGGAGCGGCCGAAGGCCTGCGCGGCGCGCTCGGCGCCCCGGCGAGCTTCGGGAAGATCGGCGCGCACCGCCGCGAGGTGTGCCTCGAGCAGAGCGTGTTCCGCCAGCAACGCGCGCACCTCTCCTTCGCTCGCGGCGAGACGCGAGCCGTACTCGGCATGCAGCTGCGCACGCGTCGCACGCGCGACCGCGACGCCACCCTGGTTGCGATCGAAGATCGGCAGGTCGATCGTCGCCTGCGGTCCGACGTTCAGGACCCGGCTGCTGTCACGGGTCGCCGACACGCCGATGGCGACGTCCGGAAACTGCGACAGGATCTGCGCGCGCAGGTTCTCGTCCGCCGCGGCGTATCCGAAGCGCAGCGCGACCAGGTCCGGACGACGCTCGCCCAGCGACACGGCCGCGGCGCGCGCCGCCGAGGGGTCGAACGGCGGCAGGTCGACATGCGCTGCGAGCGGCAGTTCGACGTCGGGCGCCACGCCGAGCAGCGCATTGAGCCCGTGTCGCAACCGTTGCTGCTGCTCCTGCGCCGCCAGCAGGTCGGCGTGCGCGGACTGGTAGGCGCTCGCCGACGGAGCCGCGGTCACCAGCGTGACGTCGGCGGCCGCGAGCGCCTCCTGCATCGCCGCGCTGCGCTGCGCGAGCAGCCGGTCCGCCGACTCGAGGCGCTCCAGCGCCGACCTTCCGAGGATCAGCTCGGTCGCGAGTTGCCGGGCCCGGCCCGCCGTCTGCCACTCCCGCCACAGCAGGTCGGCGTTCACCTGCTGCAGGCCGTCCTGCGCGGCGCGGCGGCGCGACGGGCGAAGGACGAGCGCCTGGAGATCCTGCGAAAGGCCGAAGCTCCAGGCGGGCGCGACGCCGACGCCGGAGAGCAGCGGCAGGAAGGCGCCGGCGAGAGACGGGTTCGGCAGGAGCCCCGCCTCGATGAGCTGCGCCCGTGCGACGCCCGACTTGCGGCGTTGCGCGACGAGGTCCGGGTTCCGTTCCAGCGCGAGCGTCGCGACCTGCGCCACCGTCAGCGGCGCGCCGTCGCGCAACGTGGCTGCGGTGGACAACGAAGCGGCCGCATCGAGCGGCAGCGGCGCGTAGGTCGAACAGCCCGCGGTCACCAACGCGGACAGGATCAGCGCGAAGGACTTCATCGATGAACGTCGGAATGGACTCACCGCGCTCTTGTCCGGCGAAGCGACGATGCAGCCGACCGCATCGTCGATGAGGGCGCGGCCGAGCGCGTGTAGGCGTCCCCCGCGCTTCTCTCGCTCCGAGCGCTGATTGCTGCGCGTCGCCCCGGCCCGTGTACGCAAGCCGTCGACCCATACCGGCGAACGGCGCGACCCGAATCCGGCCTGACGATCGGCGCCCCGCGCCCGAGCGGACATCGGTCCTGCTCGCGAACCGCGAATCGTTCCGTGCCGGCGCGAGCCTCGCGAGATGCGCCGTCGCGGTCGAGGCAGGACGCCGGCGCTGCGCGCAATCCGGTCCGCGGTCTACAGCGAGTCGTCCGTCGAAAGCGTCGCGACGCGTTTCGTACAATCGCGGCCGTGACCGATCTCGCCGACTTCCAGCATCGCCTCGCGAAGAACGCGCGCCACGTGCGGCGCTGGACTCGCCGCGACGACGTCCACGCGTATCGCGTCTACGACCGCGACGTGCCCGAGTTCCCGCTGATCGTCGACTGCTTCGAGGTCGAGCCGTCGCAGGACGCGTGGCTGCAGGTGCAGGAGGTCGACACCGGCTGGAAGCAGAGCGACGACGAGCGGCGCGAGTGGCGCACGCACGTCGTCGACGCGGCCGCCGAGGTGCTCGAGATCCCGCGCGAGCGGGTCGTGGTCAAGCATCGCGGACGGCAGCGCGTCGGCGGCGAGAAGTCGGCGCAGCACGCCGCGACCGGCGTCGACGCCGACGACCTCGTCGTTCGTGAAGCCGGCCATCGCTTCCTCGTCAACCTGCACGGCTACCTCGACACCGGCCTGTTCCTCGACCATCGCGTGACGCGCGGCCTCGTCGGCGCGCGCGCCGCCGGCAAACGCTTCCTGAACCTGTTCGCGTACACCGGCAGCTTCACCGTCTACGCCGCGGCCGGCGGTGCCGTCGCGTCGGAGAGCGTCGACCTGTCGAACACGTACTGCGACTGGGCCGAGCGCAACCTCGCGCTGAACGGCGTGCGCAGCGCGGCCCATCGCGTGATCCGCGCCGACGTGTTCGCGTGGCTGCGCGACGCCGTCGCCGCATTCGAGGCCGGCGACCGCGACGGCGTCGACCTGATCGTGCTCGACCCGCCGACGTTCTCGAACTCGAAGTCGATGCAGGGCGTGCTCGACGTGCAGCGCGACCATCCGTGGCTGATCCGCCAGTGCCTCGCGCTGCTGTCGCGGGACGGCGACCTCTACTTCTCGACGAACCTGCGCAGCTTCGAACTCGACCCGCTGGTCGCGACGCGCGCGCGCTTCGTCGAGCTGAGCGCGAAGACGGTGCCGAAGGACTTCCGCGACCGGCGCGTGCATCGCTGCTGGCACGTGCGGCACGCGCAGCACGACGGCGGCGCACGGCATGACGCGCCACGTCTTCACGTACGGCTCGCTGATGTTCGCCGACGTCTGGACGCGCGTCGTCGCGGGACGCTATCGCTCGGTCGCGGCGACGCTCGACGGTCACGCGCGCTTCGCGGTCGTCGGCCAGACCTATCCCGGCATGGTCCGGCAGGCGGGCGCGACCGTCGACGGCGTGCTGTATCTCGACGTCGACGACGCCGACGTCGGGGCGCTGGATCGTTTCGAAGGCGACGACTACCGGCGCGAGACGGTGACCCTCGCTTGCGCCGACGGCGCGACCCGCGACGGCGACACGTACGTCTACCTGCCGCTCGAACGACTCGAAGGGCGACCGTGGGAGCCGGGCGCGTTCCCGATGGACGTGTTCATCGCGACGTACTGCCGCGACCGGCTCGGCTCTTGAGCCGCGGCGCGCCGACGCGGTGACCGCGCGCTTCGACGTCGCCGTCGTCGGGGCCGGCGCGGCCGGCATGATGTGCGCGGCCGTGGCCGGACGCCGCGGCCGCTCGGTCGTGCTGATCGACCACGCCGCGAAGCTCGCCGAGAAGATCCGCATCTCGGGCGGCGGCCGCTGCAACTTCACGAACCGGGACGTCGGCCCGACGAACTTCCTGTCCGGCGATCCGGCGTTCGCGGCGCCGGCGCTCGCGCGCTACACGCCGCGCGACTTCATCGCGCTCGTCGACCGCCATCGCATCGCGTGGCACGAGAAGCACCGCGGCCAGCTGTTCTGCGACGACTCGAGCGAGCGGATCATCGCGATGCTCGTCGCCGAATGCGACGCGGGCGGCGTCGCGTGGATGCGGCCGGTCGACGTCGACGGCCATCGAGCGCGAGGACGATCGGTTCCGCGATCGCGATCGCCGGTCGCGACGCCATCGTCGCCACGCGCGTCGTCGTCGCGACCGGCGGCCTGTCGATCCCGAAGATCGGCGCGACCGACTTCGCGTATCGCCTCGCGCGACGCTTCGGCCTCGCGCGTCGTCGAGCCGCGGCCGGCGCTCGTCCCGCTGACGTTCGCGGCCGACGACTGGCGCCGTTCGCGGCGCTGGCCGGCGTCGCGCTGGAGGTCGACGTCGGCGTGCGACGCCGACCCGTCGATCGCGCTTTCGCGAGGACCTGCTGTTCACGCATCGCGGGCTGTCCGGGCCCGGCGGTCCTGCAGATCTCGAGCTACTGGCGGCCCGGCGCGTCGCTCGCGCATCGACCTCGCGCCGGCGGTCGACGTCGGCGCGGGCCTGCTCGAACGCAAGCGGACGTCGCGGCAGAACCTGTCGACCGTGCTCGCCGAGCTGCGTGCCGCGCCGGGTCGCTACCCAGTGGCTGCAGGCGCGGGACGTCCCCGACCGGCGCATCGCCGAATGTTCGAACGCGTCGCTGCGCCGAGCTCGCGGACGACCTGAAGCGCTGGCGCGTGGTGCCGGACGGTACCGAAGGCTTCCGCAAGGCGGAGGTCACGGCCGGCGGCATCGACACGGCGCGAGCTGTCGCCGGACACGCTCGAGTCGCGGCGCGTCCCGGGCCTCCACTTCATCGGCGAGGCGGTCGACGTCACCGGCTGGCTCGGCGGCTACAACTTCCAGTGGGCGTGGTCGTCCGGCGTCGCCGCAGGCGCCGCCGTCTGAGCGGTCTTTCCATCGCCGCGAAACTGCGCTAACATCGCGGGCTTCGCTTCGTGCACCGGCACCGGCCCGACCTGCCCGTCGGGCGCCGAGCGACATCCTGCCGAAATCCCTGCGAAACCCTGTTCAATGCCGACTGTCCGCCTCAAGGAAAACGAGCCCTTCGAAGTCGCCCTGCGCCGTTTCAAGCGCACGATCGAAAAGACCGGCCTCCTCACCGAACTGCGCGCCCGCGAGTTCTACGAGAAGCCCACCGCCGAGCGCAAGCGCAAGCTGGCCGCCGCGGTGAAGCGTCACTACAAGCGCCTTCGCAGCCAGCAGCTCCCGAAGAAGATGTACTGACGCGCGGCCGGCGCCCGAGCCGGCGAGCGACGCGCATCGCCTTCGATCCGAAGCCCGCTCCGGTGTTGCCGCAGCGGGCTTTTGCATTGATGTCGCACGCATCATGGAGGTCGCATGACCCTGCAGGAACGCATCACCGAGGACATGAAGGGCGCGATGCGCGCGAAGGACTCGGCGCGGCTGACGACGATCCGCATGCTGACCGCGGCGATCAAGCAGAAGGAAGTCGACGAGCGCGTCGACGCTCGACCGACGCCGACGTGCTCGTCGATCGTCGACAAGCTCGTCAAGCAGCGCCGCGACTCGGTCGGCCGCGTTCGAGAAGGGCGGCCGGACGGATCTCGCCGACGAAGGAGCAGGCCGAGATCGCGATCCTGTCGGCGTACCTGCCGCAGGCGCTGACCGACGCCGAGGTGTCGGCCGAGATCGCGACGTCGATCGCGGCGCTCGGCGCGTCGGGTCCGCAGGCGATGGGCAAGGTGATGGCCGATCTGAAGCCGAAGCTCGCCGGCCGCGCCGACATGACGCGCGTGTCGGCGCCTCGTCAAGGCGGCGCTCGCGGCTTGATCGCGGGCCACGCCGACCAGCGCTCGCGCAGGCCTCGTTGATCCCGCAGTCGTTCATCGACGACCTGCTGCAGCGGATCGACGTCGTCGAGGTCGTCGGCCGGCACGTCAAGCTGCAAGAAGGGCGGCGCCAACTACGTCGGCCTCTGCCCGTTCCACAACGAGAAGTCGCCGTCGTTCTCCGTCAGCCCGACGAAGCAGTTCTATCACTGCTTCGGCTGCGGCGCGCACGGCACCGCGCTCGGCTTCCTGGTCGAGTACAGCGGGCTCACGTTCCCCGAGGCGGTCCGCGAGCTCGCGCAGTCGGTCGGCATGACGGTGCCCGGACACGCGCGGCGAGGGCCGCGGTCCGGGGCCGCGAACGATCGACGACGGCGAGCCGTTCGACCCCGACCGGTCCGCGGTCCCGGCTGCGGCGCTGATCGACGCGCTGCGAGACGGCCGGCGCGTTCTACCGCACCACGCTGCGCGGCGCGCCGCGCGCGATCGACTACCTGAAGCGGCGCGGCCTGACCGGCGACGTCGCCGGACGCTTCGGCCTCGGCTACGCGCCGGACGGCTGGAACGGGCTGCAGGGCGCGTTCGCCGACTACCGGTCACCGATCCTCGTCGAGGCCGGGCTCGTCGTCGCGAAGGCCGACGCCGAAGGTGCCGCGGCGCCCGCGGAGCGCGTCCACGACCGCGTCTACGACCGCTTTCGCGACCGCGTCATGTTCCCGATCCGCAACACGCGCGGACGGGTGATCGGCTTCGGCGGGCGCGTGATCGACCAGCGGCGAGCCGAAGTACCTGAATTCGCCCGAGACGCCGGTGTTCCAGAAGGGCCAGGAGCTCTACGGACTGTTCGAAGCGCGCCAGGCGATCCGCGAGCACGGGTTTCGCGCTCGTCGTCGAAGGCTACATGGACGTCGTCGCGCTCGCGCAGCACGGCGTGGCGAACGCGGTCGCGACGCTCGGCACGGCGTGCACGCCGCAGCACGTGCAGAAGCTGCTGCGGCAGACCGATCGCGTGACGTTCAGCTTCGATGGCGACGCGGCCGGGCGCAAGGCCGCGTGGCGTGCGCTCGAGGCGTCGCTGCCGCTCGCGGCCGACGACAAGACGCTGTCGTTCCTGTTCCTGCCGCCCGAGCACGACCCCGACAGCTACGTCCGCACGCTCGGGCGCGACGCGTTCCTCGCGGCGGTCCACGGCGCGCTGCCGCTGTCCGAGTACCTGCGTCCGCGAAGTGGCGCCGCCGGGCACGCTGTCGACCGCCGAGGGACGCGCGAAGGCACTGTTCGATGCGCGTCCGCTCGTCAAGGCGCTGCCGGCCGGCGCGCTGCGGATGCAGATCGTGCGATCGCTCGCGACGCTGTCCGGCGCGTCGCCGGAAGAGATCCTCGACTCGTTCCAGATCCGCGCGACGACGTCGATCTCGCGGCGTTCGCGGCCGCGCCGCGTCGATCGCCAGCCGCCGCAGGGGCTCGCGCAGCGGGCGCTCGTCGCGCTGATCAAGTATCCGATGCACGCGCGGACGCTGACGGCTTCGGACCTCGCGACGCTCGAGGCCGGCGCCGGCGACGCGCGCGACCTGATCGTCGAGATCGTCGAGGTCGCGAAGGGCGAAGGGCACGACGTCGACTTCCTCGCGATGTCCGACGCGCTGCGCGAGTCGGCGAACCGCGAGGTCTACGAGGCGCTGATGCAGGACGTGCTGTCCGACGACGAGACGAAGCGCGACCTGCTGGTCGCGCCCGACGGGACCGACGACGAGCGGCAGACCGTGCGCCGGCGCGAGCAGACCGACGCCGCCGCGCAGGAGCTGACGCGACGTCGTGCACCGGCTGCGCGTGCAGGCGCTGGACGCGCGGCTCGCGCGGCTGACGGCCGAGCTCGTGGCGGCTCGCACCGGCGATCCGTCGGCCCGCGAGGAGCTGGCGCAACTCGTCGCCGAGCGGGACCGGCTTCGCCGGGTCTAGGCGACCTCGGAAGGGTGCCAGACCGCCGCCGCGACGACGGCCGGAGCGCTCCGAGGCCCGGACGCCATGTCGCGATGATCCGGGCGCGAAGACGTGATACACTGGCCGGCTGTCCTATCCGGACTCTTCGGCCGACCGCGTCGCCTCACAGCAGGCACCGACAGCCCGATGCTCGACTCCGGCCCGCCTTCCTCGCTGCGCGCATCGCGTCGCATATCAGCAGGAACGCGATCGAAGCGGCCTTGCCGCGTGGTTCTTCGCCGCTATCTGTGCTGCCGTCAGTCGTCCTACGCCCCGCCGTGGCGGTTTCGCCCGTCGCCTGATGAAAGGCGACGACGCGTCCCCATGTGCAGAAGCTCTCCCTCACTTGCGTGACGGTGTCGTGAACGAGGAAATCTATGTCGCAGTCTGCTAGGAAAACCGCTTCTCCCGCCAAGGCGCCCGCCGCCGCGAAAACGCGCACGTCGACCGCCAAGCCCGCCGTGGCGCTCGCGTCGACGACGGCGACGCGTCGCGTCGTCAACGCGACGATCGTCCCGCCCGCCCGGCCGGAGCCGCCCGCGCCGGCGACGCCGGTCGCGAAGGCCAACGGCACGAATGGCCGCCAACGGCACCAACGGCACCAGCGGCACCAACGGCGCCAACGGCGCGGTGCCGGCCAAGCCCGCCGTCAAGGTCTCGGCGCCGAACGACAAGCTGAAGGCGCGCGAGCGCAAGGCGAAGGAAAAGGCGTTCCTGCGCGAGGCGCTGGCCGCCCGTCAGCCGGGCACCGAGGAAGAGCTCGAGGCGCGTCGCACGAAACTGAAGACGCTGATCAAGCTCGGCAAGGAGCGCGGCTTCCTCACGTACGCCGAGATCAACGACCACCTGCCGGACGACGTGGTCGACGCCGAGGCGATCGAAGGGATCATCGGCACGTTCAACGACATGGGGATCGCGGTCTACGACCAGGCGCCCGATGCCGAGACGCTGCTGATCAACGACAACGCGCCGGTCGCGACCAGCGACGACGACGCCGAGGAAGAGGCCGAGGCGGCGCTGTCGACGGTCGACTCCGAGTTCGGCCGCACGACCGATCCGGTCCGCATGTACATGCGCGAGATGGGTTCGGTCGAGCTGCTGACGCGCGAAGGCGAGATCGAGATCGCGAAGCGGATCGAGGACGGCCTGAAGCACATGGTCATGTCGATCGCGGCCTGCCCGACGACGATCGCCGAGATCCTCGGCATGGCGGCGAAGGTGCGCCTCGACGAGATGCGCATCGACGAGATCGTCGATGGCCTGATCGATCCGAACGCACCGCCGGAACCCGAGAACTTCGGCAAGGCGGCCGCCGCTGCCGCCGCCGCCGCGCTCGCGGCCGAAGGCGACGACGACGCCGCCGAAGGAGAGGGCGAAGAGGAAGAGGAGACCGAGGAAGACGTCGCGGCCGTCAACGCGAAGGCGCTCGAGGAACTCAAGCGCGGCGCGCTCGAGAAATTCGACGTCGTCGCGGCGCAGTTCGAGAAGATGCGTCGTGCGTTCGAGAAGGAGCGCGACATCGGCACGCGGCCGTACGTCAAGGCGCAGGAGGCGATCAGCGCCGAGCTGATGACGATCCGCTTCACCGCGAAGATCGTCGAGAAGCTGTGCGACACGCTGCGTTCGCAGGTCGACGAGGCGCGTTCGATCGAGCGGCAGATCCTCGACATCTCGGTCAACAAGGCCGGCATGCCGCGCGCGCACTTCATCCGGTCGTGGCCGGGTCACGAGACGGACCAGAAGTGGGTCGTCGGCGAGGTCAACGCCGCCCATCCGTACAGCGCGACGCTCGCCCGCAACGTGCCCGCGATCCAGGAACTCCAGCAGAAGCTGGCCGACCTCGAGCTGCGCGTGCTGCTGCCGCTGAAGGTGCTGCGCGACATCAACAAGCAGATGGCGACCGGCGAGGCGAAGGCCCGCAAGGCGAAGCGCGAGATGACCGAGGCGAACCTGCGTCTCGTGATCTCGATCGCGAAGAAGTACACGAACCGCGGCCTGCAGTTCCTCGACCTGATCCAGGAAGGCAACATCGGCCTGATGAAGGCGGTCGACAAGTTCGAATATCGCCGCGGGTACAAGTTCTCGACCTACGCGACGTGGTGGATCCGCCAGGCCATCACGCGGTCGATCGCGGACCAGGCGCGCACGATCCGCATCCCGGTCCACATGATCGAGACGATCAACAAGATGAACCGGATCAGCCGGCAGATCCTGCAGGAGACCGGCGCCGAGCCGGATCCGGCGACGCTCGCCGAGAAGATGGAGATGCCGGAAGACAAGATCCGCAAGATCATGAAGATCTCGAAGGAGCCGATCTCCATGGAGACGCCGATCGGTGACGACGACGACTCGCATCTCGGCGACTTCATCGAGGACCAGAACACGCTGGCCCCGGCGGACGCGGCGCTCTACGCGAGCCTGCGCGATGTGACGAAGGACGTGCTCGACAGCCTGACGCCGCGCGAGGCGAAGGTGCTGCGGATGCGCTTCGGCATCGAGATGAGCACCGACCACACGCTCGAAGAGGTCGGCAAGCAGTTCGACGTCACGCGCGAGCGGATCCGGCAGATCGAGGCGAAGGCGCTGCGCAAGCTGCGTCACCCGAGCCGCAGCGACAAGCTGAAGTCGTTCCTCGAAGGCAGCTGACGTCGGGGGTCCGGAGAGATCGAACGTCCGGAGAAAAAGCGCACGCGAGTGCGCTTTTTTTTCGGACGCGGCGCGACAGGGCATGGCCGCCAATGCGGGAACCCCGGTACCTCCGAATCCGCGGCTGCCCGCGGTCGTGCGATGCGCTCGAACACCACGGGACAGGCGCGAATCAGCGCACGCCGCCGAGTTCGCGCTTGCGGAAACGACCGGGGGGAGCTTGTCACGGGTCGGTACGGTCGGTACGCGTCTTCGAGCCGGTCCCCCCAGGCCCGTCGTGCTCATCGGGCCCCGACGCGCCGGTTCATCCGCGTGCGCCCGGCCGTCGAATCGGCGATCATCGCCGGTTGCGACGCGGGGCCGTTAGCTCAGTTGGTCAGAGCAGGGGACTCATAATCCCTTGGTCGCTGGTTCGAGCCCAGCACGGCCCACTTCTCGCTCGTTATCGCGACGCGTACGCCGGACGGTGACCGCCCGAGCGCGTGCCGGCCCAGCAAGTGAATGGCCCCGCGCGTGATCACCCGAGCGCGACTGCCCCAGCGCGTGAATGGCCGGGCGGTGCGGACGCCCGCCGCGTGAATGCCCGAGGCGCGGATGCGGCGCGCGAGCGCCCGAGCGCAGAGAGTGCGCAACGTGCGCGAGTGCGACGATCATTCCCGTCGTCGTTCCCGCGGGGGAGTCCGGCGTCGTCCGTCGGCTGCGCGCGGACAGCGCCGTCCGGTCGCCGCTCGAGTCGTGAACCGTGGCGGCAGGCACCGGACGCACCTGCGGAAACGACGGTGCGGACCGACGAGACGAAGGCGACCGGGATTGCGTCGGCGACCGACGTCGGTCCCCATCGCTTCACGACCCGTCCGTTTCGACGCGACCGCCCATGAAAAAAGCCCCCGAAGGGGCTTTTTCCGAACTGCGAGGCGGCGATCAGGCCGACTTGCGGCGGCGCAGGCGCAGGCCGAGAGCCGCGGCGCCGAGGCCGAGCAGGGCCAGCGAACCCGGCTCCGGCACGGCCGTCGTGAAGGCCGTGTTGCCGTCCGCCTGGAACACGACGTTGCTCGACGTGAACGCGGTGCCGTTGTAACCACCCGCCGGCGGAGCGGTCTGGAACATGCCCAGCTGCAGCGTCGAGACGGTCGTCGCGGTCGACAGGCTCGGCGTGATGTACGACGGATCGGCCGGGTTCATGTCGGTGTAGCTGATGTTGCCGACGACGGCCGTCACGTTGAAGCCCGCAACGGTGCTGAACGTCTGATCCGCGGTGCTGGCAGCGATGGAACCCGACAGCTGCAGCAGGCCGTCCGAGAAGCCCGTACCAAGCGTGTTGTCCGCGAACGTCGCGGTCTTGTTGTCGAAGTAGACGTTGAAGTTGCCGCCGTTGATGTGGAACATGCACACCGTGCCGGTCGCGTCGCAGCTCGTCACCGTCTCGTTCAACGTCGCGACGACCGTGTACTCGTACGTCGAGCCGGCGATCGGCTTGCTGGCGTCGCCGTCGATGTGCGCGAACGATGCCGTGCCGCCGGTCAGCTGGGCGACGTCGGCGAAGTACGTCAGCGTGAAGTTCGTGCCGGCGACCGGCGCGAAGCCGTTCGTGAACGCCGTGCCGTTGCTGGCTTCGTCGAAATTCACGAAGCTGGCGCCGGTGGGGTTGTCCGGGTTGTAGATCGTCGGCGCCAGCGCGGCGAATCCGGCTCCGGCGTATGCGACGGCCGAAGTCGCCAGGGCGGCTGCGATAAACTTGAGTTTCATTTCTTGCTCCGTGGTTGATCCGGTACGCTCAATTTCCTGCTTCCTGTCCGGTAATGAGCAACAGCTGTGCCACTGTTTCTTCTGGTCGAGGAATCAATCACTTGCGAAGCGGGGGCCGCGGCCGGCGCCCGGCCTTGTAAAGTTTCTCGACGTTCTCCCGAAGGGATCGGACAAGGGGACGGGCGATGCACCCGCCGACGCCCTCGATGCTCCCGCCCGCCGCAGCCCCCGAACGATCATGCGAACGATCAGCGCCGCCCACATTCTCGAGTTCGCGGCGTACCTCCTGGCGGCCGTCGCGCTGACCGCCGTTGTCTGCGTCGCCCTGGCATCGCTGGCCCCGGCCGGCGACTTCCGCGGCGTGCTGCTGGTCGTCGCGGCGCTGGTCGTGTTCCTCGGCGCCGCGCTCGCCGCCTATCGCGTGTTCCTCGCCGTCAGCCCGCTCCCGGACGGCTTCCTGCCGGAGGGTTCGCGCGCCGAATCGGTCGGACAGGTCAACACGCTGTTCTACCTGACGCTGTTCTATCCGCTGATCCGCTCGAACGTGCTGCCGGTGCCGCTGCTGCGCGTCCTCTACGTCGCGCTCGGCGCGCGGCTCGGCGCGAACACGTACGGCGGCATCCTGCTCGACCCGCCGCTGACGACGGCCGGTGCCGACTGCCTGTTCGGGCACAACGCGGTGCTCTACGCGCACGCGATCGAGGGCCGGCACTTCGCGCTCGAGCGCATCGTGATCGGCGACGGCGTGACGATCGGCGCGAACGCGGTCGTCATGTCGGGCGTGCGGATCGGCGACGGCGCGATCGTGTCGGCCGGCGCGGTCGTCGGCAAGCGGACGCAGATCGGCGCCGGAGAAGTGTGGGGTGGCGTCCCGGCGCGGCTGATCCGTCCGGCGCCGGACGCCGGCGCGTCCGGCTAGCTGCCGCGATGCCCGTCGACACCGCGATGATCCGACGCCTACCGCCGGCCGGCGACCGATCGTTCGCGCTGCGCCAGCGCGTCGTCGATCGCCTCGGCGAAGCGGGGCTCTCGCCGGTCGCGCTCGATCGCCCGCCGCAACTCGTCCGCGGCGGCGCGGGCCGCCGGATCCGCGATCAGCTCGTCGATGGCGGCGACGACCGACCCCGCGGACGTCCGCTCCGGCCGCAGCAGCCGGCCGGCGCCGAAGCGCTCGACGGCCGCCATGTTCAGGAACTGGTCGAGGTTGCTCGGGATGCCGAGCACCGGCACGCCTTCGGCCAGCGCCTGGTAGCAGGTCGGGCTGCCGCCGTTGCAGACGACGACCGACGCGCGGCGGCAGACCGCGGAGCCCGGCAGGAAGTCGGCGACGAACGCGTCGCCCGGCACCGGGAACGGCTCGGCGCGGCCCGCCGTCGTGACCACGATCGAGACGCCGCACGTCGCCAGGCCGTCGACGATCGCCCGCAGCACCGTCGTGTCGCCGGAGCTGCCGAGGCTGACGTAGACGAGCGGACGGTCGGCCGGCAGGCGATCCCACCACGCCGGCATCGGCCGTTCCGGCTCCCAGGACAGCGCGCCGACGAAACGATGGCTCGCCGGCAGGTCGCGCATCGCGAACAGCTCGGACACGTCGGCGTACAGGACGACGTCGCCGTCGGTGTACGCGGCGCGCAGGCCTCCGGTCAGCGGCGGCAACCCGTGCTTCCGCCGAACGGCGTTCAGCGGCGCGGCGTGGCGATGGAATGCGAGCGGCCGCGCCACGTCGAACAGCCGCTGCGCGAGCGGCACGCCGACCCGACGGACGAACGGCAGCTGGGGCACCGGCATCGGCATCGTCGCGTGCGGGCTCCAGCCGGCGTTGACGATCGTCACGCTCGGCCGGTCGGCGAGGCGCGCGGCGATCGGCAGCGACAGCCGGAAGTCGCCGACGACGACGTCGGCGTCGAACGCCTCGATCTCGCGACGATCGTCGGCGACGTAGCGTTCGAGCGTCGCCTCGTCGTAGGCGCGACGACCGGACCGCAACGCGGCGGCGAAGTCGGCCGACGCGATCGACGCGATCGGCCGCGTCTCGAACGGATGCCCGGCGAACAGCGCGTCATAGCGCGGATCGGCGGCGATGCGGACGTCGTACGCGGCCGGATCGAGTCGTTGCGCGAGCGCATGGACGCGGGCAACATGCGCCAGCGTCACCGCCTCGGCGACGAACAGCACGCGCGGCCGCCGACCCGCGCGCGGCGCGGCGGCCGTGTTCCGGTCGCGCTTCGACGGGTCAGACGTCGGCATGGCGGCGCCTTCCTTCGAACTGCTGCCCGGCGACGCCCGGTTCACGCATGCTGACCTTCACGCTGGCGATCCGGAACGTCTTCCGGCACCGTGTCCGTTCGGCCGTCGCGCTGTCGGCGATCGCATTCGCCGTCATCGTGCTGATGCTCGCGGGCGGCTTCGTCGACTGGATCTTCTGGGCGATGCGCGAAGCCGCGACGGCGACCGGGCTCGGCCACGTCCAGGTGATGCGTCCGGGGTTCCTCGAGAGCGGCGCGTCGGATCCATTCGCGTTCATCCTGCCTCGTTCGTCGGACGTATTGTCCAGGATCGAGCGCGACCCGCACGTCAAGGCGGTCGCGCCGCGGCTCAACGTCAACGGACTGATCAGCTATCGCGACTCGACGCTGTCGTTCATCGGCACCGGCGTCGATCCGCAGAAGGAAGCGATCGTCAGCAAGGCGCTGCCGATCGTCGACGGGTCCAACCTCGCGCCGGGCGACGATCACGGCGTGATCCTCGGCGTCGGTCTCGCGCGGAATCTCGGCGTCGCCGTCGGCGAGACGGTCGTGCTGCTGATCACGCCGGAACGCGGCGGCGTCAGCGCCCTCGAGCTGACCGTGCGCGGTCTGTTCTCCACGCAGGTGAAGGCGTACGACGACGCGGCGCTGAAGATGCCGCTGTCGGCGGCCCGGCAGCTGCTGAAGGTCGACGGGTCGCACGTGTGGGTCGTCGCGCTCGACGACGTCGAATCGACGCACGACGAGGCGCTCGCGTTCCGTCGCGCGTTCGCGGACCGGCAACTCGAGTTCGTCGAATGGCCGGCGCTCGCCGACTTCTACGTCAAGACGGTGCAGCTGCTGTCGAGCCAGATGGACATCGTGCGGCTGATGATCGGCCTCATCATCGTGCTCGGCATCTCCAACATGCTCGTGATGAACGTGCTCGAGCGGACCGGCGAGGTCGGCACGCTGATGGCGCTCGGCGGACGACCCGGCCGCATCGTCCGGCTGTTCCTCGGCGAAGGCATGCTGCTCGGACTCGTCGGCGGACTGATCGGGCTCGGACTCGGGTATCTGCTCGCGCATCTGATCTCGTTCGTCGGCATCCCGATGCCGCCGCCGCCGGGACGCAGCGTCGGCTACTCGGCCGGCATCATGCTCGACTGGCGGCTCGCGCTGACGACGTTCGCGCTCGCCGTCGTCTGCACGCTGCTCGCGAGCCTGTATCCGTCGTGGAAGGCGTCGCGACTGGTGATCGTCGACGCGCTTCGCCAGAACCGCTGATCGAATCATGTTCGCGCTCGCGCTCCGCAACGTCTTCCGCAACAAGGCGCGCACGTCGCTGACGCTGACGGTGATCGGCGCCGGCGTCGCCGGCCTGATCCTCTGCGGCGGCTTCATCCAGGACGCGCTGATCCAGCTGCGCGAGGCGACGATCCATTCGCAGCTCGGCCATCTGCAGGTCTATCGCAAGGGCTTCTACGAGAGCGGGTCGCGGTCGCCGCAAAATTACCTGATCGACGATCCGAAGCGGATCGTCGACCTCGCGCGCAAGGTGCCCGACTTCGCCGAGGGCATGGCGCGGCTGTCGTTCGCGGCGGTGCTGAACAACGGGCATTCCGACTTCCCGATCCTCGGCGAAGGCGTCGAGCCCGACCGGGAGGCGAAGCTCGGCAGCCTGCTGCACGTCGTCGACGGCCGCAACCTGACAGTCGAAGGACGCGAGCGGCGTGTTCATCGGCGAAGGCGTCGCGGCGGCGCTGAAGCTGAAGGTCGGCGACCACGCGACGATCCTGCTGAACACCGTCGAGGGTGCGCTCAACAACGACGACTTCGAGGTCGTCGGCATCTTCCGGAGCGCGTCGAAGGACTACGACAGCCGCGCGATCCGCGTCACGCTGCCGGCGGCGCAGCAGCTGATGGCGCTGTCGTCGGTCAATTCGGTCGTCGTGCTGCTGTCGAAGACGGAGTCGACGGACGCCGCCGCCGCCGCGCTCCGGAAGACGCTCGACCCGGACCGCTACGAGGTCATGACGTGGCGGCAGCTCGCGGACTTCTACGACAAGACGGCGAGCCTGTACGAGCGCCAGTTCCTCGTGCTCGAGGTCATCATCCTGATGGCCGTGCTGCTGAGCGTCATCAACGCCGTCAACATGAGCGTCTACGAACGGACCAGCGAGTTCGGGACGCTGATGGCGCTCGGCACGCATCGCGGCGACGTGTCCAGCCTCGTGCTGAAGGAGAACGCGCTGCTCGGCCTGTTCGGCAGCGTCGCCGGAACGATCGTCGGGCTCGCGCTCGCGCTGGCCATCTCCGCGATCGGCATCCCGATGCCGCCGCCGCCGAACTCGAGCGCCGGCTACGTCGCGACGATCCATCTCGACGCCGCGACGGTCGTCGTCGCGTGCGTCATCGGCTTCGTCGCGACCGTCGCCGCCGCGTGGTTCCCGTCGCGCCGCATCGCGCGCATCCCGGTCGTCGACGCGCTGCGACAGGCCTGAGCGATCCGATCGTCAGTCGAGCTTCTTCAGGTAGTCCTTCGTGAAGACCTTGTCCGGCAGGTCGCGCAATTTCATGTTGCTGTACTCGAGCACCGACTGCTCGTTGGAGCGCAGCGCGTCCTCCATCACGAGCCGCGTCGGCCGCATCTGCCCGGCGACCTTCTTGTAGTCGAGATAGCGGCAGGTCTTCAGCAGCTTGTCGGACAGCGAATAGAACTCCGCCTTGTACGGACGTCCGTCGGCGTGCCGCACCCAGTAGACGACGCGGTGATACGTCACGCCGCGATCGACGGCGTTCAGCTCGAGCACGTCGTACGTCTCGCCTTCGATCGTCTCGGTCCGCGCGAGCTGCGGCGTGTAGTCGCCGGCGAAGTTGGCGCGCGCGAGGTCGCCGTTCGAGACCTCGCCGGTCAGCCGCTGGCTCAGCGACAGCCGCACCGGCTGCGAGATGCTCGGCAGGAAGACCCACAGGTCGCGGCTCTTCATCAGCAGGATCTGGCCTTTCTCGGAGGCCGGTTCCATCGTGATGACGACGGTGTTCTCGTTGCCCTTCGACAGGATGCGGTACGTCCGGTTGTCCTGGTCCTTCCCGGGCGCGCTGTTGACGATCGACACGTCGACCTGGAAGCCTTCGCGCGGGAAGCGGATGGCGTCCGACTTCTCGAGGATGTCCTGGACGGCCGCGTCCTCCGCGTGCGCGGGCGGCGGCGCGGTGAACAGCGAAAAGGCGAGCGGAAGCACGACGGAGAAGGCGCGAAGCAGGGCCTTCGGCGATGCGAGAAGCGACGGGAAGCGGGCGGTTTTCATCGGAAGCGGGGGAAGCGGCGGAGCGCATCCTCGTCGAGGAGCGTCCGCGCGGGGACGGAAGTCGATCGGCCGGCGGACGGCGCTTTTTCGCAACAGCGCGCGGCCCGGCCCGACGGCGGCGGCGGCGGTCTGTGCCGCCTCGCCCTTATCATAACCACCCGCAAGTCCTGCGTTCGGCTTTCATGGAATTGATCCGGCTCGACAACGTCACGAAGGAGTACCAGCTCGGCTCGCAATCCGTCCAGGCGCTGAAGAAGGTGACGCTGAGCATCGAGGCCGGCGTGTTCCTCGCGATCGCCGGTCCGTCCGGCAGCGGCAAGACGACGCTGCTGAACCTGATCGGCTGCATCGACCAGGCGACCGAGGGGACGATCACCATCAACGGCCACGACGTCACGAGCCGCACGCCGGACCAGCTCGCCGACCTGCGCGCGCGGACCATCGGCTTC
This sequence comes from uncultured beta proteobacterium, assembly GCA_963720205.1. Taxonomy (GTDB): domain Bacteria; phylum Pseudomonadota; class Gammaproteobacteria; order Burkholderiales; family Burkholderiaceae_D; genus CAHJXF01. Next base: position 63,074 of record OY970390.1, read on the forward strand.
ATCTTCCAGACCTTCAACCTGCTGCCGGTGCTGTCGGCCGCCGAGAACGTCGAGTACCCGTTGCTGCAGCTGGACAAGCTCACGAAGGCCGCGCGTGCCGAGCGCGTGCATCACTATCTGAACGTCGTCGGCATCGCGAAGTTCGCGCATCATCGGCCGAACCAGCTGAGCGGCGGACAGCGGCAGCGCGTCGCGATCGCGCGGGCGCTCGCGATCCATCCGAAGATCATCCTCGCCGACGAGCCGACCGCGAACCTCGATCACAAGACCGGCGAGGGCATCCTGCGGCTGATGAAGAAGATCAACCAGTCGACGAAGACGACGTTCATCTTCTCGACGCACGACCAGAAGGTGATCAACATGGCCGACCGGCTGATCCGCATCGAGGACGGCGAGATCAAGCGCCTCGGCATCAAGGTCGATCGGACCTGGCTGTACGCGGACAATCCCGACCGCGTCATGAAGGTCGCCTGAACGAGGAATGTCGATGGCAACGGTTCGGATCGGCCCGGGACTCCGGGGTGCGGCGGGCGCGCTCGCGCTGCTCGGCGCGTCGGCGATGGCGAGCGCGAGCACGGACGACGCGACGTCGGTCGACGGTGTCGGCGCGGCGCCGCGACTCGTCGCGCAGGCGCCGCCCGGCGAGAAGCCGCGCGACGCGCGCGACCGCGCCGACGCGCTGCTCGACGACGACCTCCCGTCCGACGACGTGCCGAGCGGCGTCGGACTGCACGGATACGACCAGTTCGAGGCGGCCTACACCTATCCGTCGCCGGGCCACTGGTCGAAGCTGCTGAATCGCTTCGAGCTCGACGCGCAGGGCGCGCTGTCGAGCACGCTGAAGTGGCGCGCCGGCGTTCGCATCGACTACGACGCGATCTACAGCCTGAGCCGTTTCTATCCGGGCGACGTCCGCCGGAACCAGCGGTTCGATCCCGAGATCCGCGAGACCTTCGTCGACTACGGCATGGGCGACTTCGACTTCCGCGTCGGCCGCCAGCAGATCGTCTGGGGCGAGGTCGTCGGCCTGTTCTTCGCCGACGTCGTCTCCGCGAAGGACCTGCGGCAGTCGGTGCTTCCCGATTTCGACCAGATCCGCATCCCGCAATGGGCAGCGCGGGCCGAGTACTTCCGCGGCGACACGCACGTCGAGGCGATCTGGATCCCGTTCCCGACGGTCGACCAGATCGGCAAGCCGGGCTCGAACTTCTATCCGTATCCGCCGGCGGCCGCGGGCTACGGCTACGACATCCAGACCGAGCAGAAGCCGCACGGTGCCGATCGCCAGAACGTCGGCGCGCGCGTCTCGACGCTGATCCGCGGCTACGACATGGCGGCGTTCGTCTACAACAGCGTGAACGCCGCGCCGACCTTCTATCGACAGATCGTCGACGTGCCGAACCCGACGCTCGTCTACACGCCGCGTCACGACCGCATCACGCAGTACGGGTTCACGGCCGCGAAGGACCTTTCCGACTTCGTGCTGAAGCTCGAGGCCGTGTACGCCGTCGGCACGAACTTCAACACGACCGATCTCGGCGATGCCGACGGCGTCGTGAAGCAGAACTATCTCGACTACATCGTCAGCGCCGAGTGGCCGCTGCCGGACGACGCGCGCTTCAACCTGCAGTTCTTCGAGCGTCGCTACGAGCATCACGACCCGGGCATCCTGCCGAACGCGCGCGAGGACGGCGTCAGCGTGTTCCTGAGCGGCAAGCTCGGCGACCACTTCGCGCCCGAGATCCTCGCGATCCGCAGCCTCAACCGCAACGACTATCTCGTGCGGCCGCGGATCGTGTGGAACTTCGCGAAGAACTGGCGCTCGGCGTTCGGCGTCGACATCTTCGGCGGACGGCCGACCGGCCTGTTCGGCGAATACGACCGGCAGGACCGCGTCTACGCCGAGGTGCGTCGCAGCTTCTGATCGCCGTCGGTGAACCGCAATCGCGCGAGCGACAGCCGCAGCGAACGCGACGCGGCCGCCGGACCTTCGCCGACGCGGCCCATGAAGATCGCGCGCGGCACGACGTCGTCGCCGACGATGCCGCGCAGTTCGGCGGCGATCCGGGCGGCCGCTTCGGGCGCGTCCGGCAGGCTCGAGAACGCGAGCCCGGACGCGCTGTAGCGCGCGAAGATCAGCGGCGTCAGCTCGGGCTGCAGCTGCAATCCGAGCGACGTCGCGGTCAGCCAGAGGCGCTGCATCCGCCGGCCCCCGTCGACGAGGTCGTCGATGCCCAGGGGCGGTCGCCTGGCGAACAGCACGAAGTGCGCGGCGCACGCGAGGCCCGGCAGCACATCGAGCTGGATGCGCGGCAGCCACGTGCCGGCGAGGTAGCGGTTGAAGAACAGCACGCGCGGCCAGCTGCGCATCACCCAGCGCATCAGCACCGCGCTGACCGGATCCATGCCGACGGCTCGCTCGGGGACGCGGTCGTCGCTGAACCGCTCGCCCCAGGCGATGGCGTCGCGATGGACGCGGTACGCCTCGGGAATCGTCAGTCGCAGCTTCGCGCTGCGGAACAGCAGGCCGGCCATCCGGCGCCGCTCGCGGGCGCCGCCGCGCCACGCGAGCGCGTGGTCGGGACCGACCGACGCCGCGAGCGCGGACGCTTCCGCCGGCGTCAGCGCACGCGTCTTCAGCGGTCGGCGATAGACGCTGCGCGTCTCGATGAACGCGTGCAGCGGATCGACGGCGACCGATGGATCGTCGACGAAGCGCACGTCGAACAGCGGCCGCTCGACCGGCGAATCGGGACGTCGCGACGCCTCGATCCGCAGGCCGTGCCGCGACGCGCCGATCGACATGGTCTCGAGCAGCGCGCCGAGCGCGATCTGGCTCGCGCTGCCGTCGAGGTCGTAGACGCACGCGTCGCGCGTGTCGTAGCCGTGCACGACGACCCGGTCGGGGCCGACGCGCTCGAAGCGCCACGGCTGCTCGTTGTCGCCGCTCGGCGCCCAGCGCGCGAGGTCGAGCACCGCCTCGACGCGATCGACCGCCGGCGCGTCGGTCATCCGGGCCGCGCGCCCCGCGCGAGCTGACGCCTCGCGACCGACAGCATCAGCTTCTGCAGCGGGTTGCGGTTGCCGCGCGGCCGCCAGGTGCGCGACAGCCGATACCGATACGCGTCGAAGTGGACGCCGTGCGGCGCGCACAGCACACGTCCGCGCTTGAGCAGGATCTTCAGGACCTCGGTGGCCGCGAAACCGGCGCACAGCTCGCAGGCCATCGCCGTCGACGGACCGCGCCGCGCCGACAGGTCGACGCGCGACGGGTCGACGAGATAGCGGCGCTGCAGCAGGCTCGGCGACAGCCCGAGCAGGAAGCGGATGGCCTGCTCGTCGGGGCTGCAGCCCTCGAGCTGGAAGTAGTCCTCGAAGCTCATGCCGCCCGGCAGGAAGTTCAGCAGCGCGACGCCCATGCCGAGCGGCGCGGCCGTCACGGCCGGGATGCCGAGTTCGCCGCAGCGCGCGAAGACGGCTCGGCGGATGTCGACGGCGAAGTAGTCGAGCCCGTCGAGGTAGAGGTCGACGCCGTCGAGGAACGCGTCGATCTCGCTCGCGACGACGCCGTCGGGGAAGCGGCGGATCGTCAGCTCGGGGTTGATGTCGAGCGCCATCTCGGCGATCGCGTCGAGCTTCGGGCGGTCGAGCGTCCGGACGTTCGCGCCGGCCTGGCGGTTGAAGTTCGCGAGCGCGAAGCGGTCGAAGTCGGCGAGGTGGAAGTGCCCGATGCCGAGTCGCGTCAGCGTGAGCAGATGGCTGCCACCGACGCCGCCGAGTCCGGCGATCGCGACGCGGCTGCCGCGCAGCGTCCGCTGTTCGGCTTCGGTGACCCAGCCGAGATTGCGCGAGAACGCCTCGTCGTACCGGAATGCCGTCTGCGCCGCGTCTGCCATCGATGCGCCCGACCGCGCGGTCAGCTGAGCTTCGTCAGTCGACCCATGACGCCATGCTCCTCGGCCTGCGAGAAGCCGTACGGGTAGAGCGACTTCTCGGTCCGCGCGAGATCCGGACGACCGCCGAAGCGCGCGAGCTGTTCGGCGAGGTGCCGGAACTCGAGCCGCAGCAGGACCGCCGGCGCGTTGACGCGGGCGTTGAGCCGCTCCGGACCGAACTGCGTGAACCCGAGCATCTGCTCGTAGAACCGCACGTGGCGCGGATTGACTTCGATGAACAGGTCGCTGTACCCGTTCATCTTGTGCGAGTAGATGTAGGCGATGTGGAACAGCGTCGCGAGGACGCGCTTGGAGCGGATGGCGCCGTCGACCGCGAGCTTCGTGAACTCGCAGACACGCGCGCCGGCCGCCCGGAGCGCGTCGATCTCGGCCTTGTAGAGGCCGTCGACCAGCAGCCCTTCGTCGGAATCGAAGCCGATGCTGATCGTGGCCATCGGCGACGTGCCGTGCGACGCGACGAGCGTGATGCGATTCGGTTGCTGGCGCGCGTGCCACGCGATCTTGTAGCCGCGCCACGCATACATCTTGTTGACCAGCATGCTCGCCGTGTTGCGGCGGCCGTCGCTGTCCGCGAGACGAACCTTGAACAGCGTCTGGTTCAGCGCGAGTTCGCTGTGGCCTTCCTTCTCGGGCTGGTCGACGACCAGCGACGTCAGCGGCCGCGGAACATCGAACGGCACCCCGACGATCGTGCGGCCGCTCAGGTCGTCGGAGACCGCGTACCCGCCCGGTTGCGCGGTGGTCGCATTGTCCGACTCGGGCCTCCGACTCTTCACGCGTTGCTCCGCAAGACTTTTGTTTCCGCCGTCTCTCCCGAAACACGCCAACGAGCAAGTTGCGCAGGGTGCGGAGCCTTTTGGTTATGCTAGCACACCGATTTTCGCGGTTCGCCGCTCGGGAGCGTCGTCGTCGTCCCTGTTCATCGACGCGCCGAACCACATCCTGAGGCACGACATGGCCGAGGCAGATACGCTTTCCGCGTGGTGGATGCCGTTCACCGCGAACCGCGATTTCAAGTCGTCGCCGCGGCTGCTGGTCTCGGCCGAAGGCATGCACTACCGCACGCACGACGGGCGGACGATCCTCGACGGTGCGGCCGGCCTGTGGTGCGTCAACGCCGGCCATTCGCAGCCGAAGATCGTACACGCGATCGCCGAGAGCGCGCGCACGCTGGACTTCGCGCCGTCGTTCCAGATGGGCCATCCGTCGGCGTTCGAACTCGCCGAGCGGCTCGTCGACCTGACCGACCGCCGCTTCTCGCAGGTGTTCTACGTCAACTCCGGGTCCGAGGCCGTCGACACCGCGCTGAAGATGGCGCTCGCGTACCACCGCGTGCGCGGCGACGGCGCGCGGACCCGGCTGATCGGACGCGAGCGCGGCTATCACGGCGTCGGCTTCGGCGGCATGTCCGTCGGCGGGATGGTCAACAACCGCAAGTGGTTCGGCACGCTCCTCGCCGGCGTCGACCACCTGCCGCACACGCACGACCTCGCGAAGAACGCGTTCAGCCGCGGCGTCCCGACGCACGGCGCCGAGCTCGCCGACGAACTCGAGCGCATCGTCGCGCTGCACGACGCGTCGACGATCGCCGCGGTCATCGTCGAGCCGGTCGCGGGCTCGACCGGCGTGCTGCTGCCGCCCGAAGGCTACCTGCAGCGGCTGCGCGAGATCTGCACGAAGCACGGCATCCTGCTGATCTTCGACGAGGTCATCACCGGGTTCGGACGCCTCGGCAAGCCGTTCGCCACCGACTACTTCGGCGTCGAGCCCGACCTGATGACGGTCGCGAAAGGCATCACGAACGGCTGCGTGCCGATGGGTGCCGTGTTCGTCAAGCCGCACGTGCACGACGCGTTCATGCAGCAGCCCGACGGCTCGATCGAATTCTTCCACGGCTACACGTATTCGGGCCATCCGCTCGCCTGCGCCGCGGCGCTCGCGACGCTCGACGTCTACGAGGAGACCGGCGCGTTCGACAACGCGGCGGCGCTCGCGCCGGCCTTCGAGGAGGCGCTGCATGCGCTGCGCGGCAAGCCGAACGTCATCGACATCCGCAACCTCGGCCTCGTCGGCGGCATCGAGCTGCGTCCGCGCGAAGGCAAGCCCGGCGCCCGCGGCCTCGAGGCGTTCAAGAAGGCGTACGCCGCCGGCGTCATGATCCGCGTGACCGGCGACACCCTCGCGCTGTCGCCGCCGCTGATCGCGACGCGCGACCACCTCGATCAGCTGTTCGGGACGATCGGCGAGGTCCTCGACACGATCGCCTGACCGGCGGTCGGTGTCGGTCGTGCATCGCGGGCGCCGCTCTGCGATAATCCCGCGGTTATTCCTTTTGCGACCCCGCCCCCGTTGACCGATCCCGAACCACGAGAAGCCGCGCCCGTCGTCGCGGCACCCGAAGTCGACTTCGCCAGCTTCGGGCTCGATCCCAGCATCCTGCGCGCGCTGGTCGAGCAGGGCTACACCAAACCGACGCCGATCCAGGCACAGGCGATCCCGGTCGTCATTTCCGGCCGTGACGTGATGGGCGCCGCCCAGACCGGCACCGGCAAGACCGCCGGTTTCGCGCTGCCGATCCTGCAGAACCTGCTGCCGCGCGCGAACGGCAGCGCGTCGCCGGCACGCCATCCGGTGCGCGCGCTGATGCTGATGCCGACGCGCGAGCTCGCCGACCAGGTGGCCGCGAACGTCGCACGCTACGCGCAGCACACCAACCTGCGCTCGACGGTCGTCTTCGGCGGCGTCGACATGGCGCCGCAGACCGCCGCGTTGCGCGCCGGCGTCGAGATCGTCATCGCGACTCCCGGCCGGCTCCTCGACCACGTCCAGCAGAAGACGCTGAACCTGTCGCAGGTCGAGGTGCTGGTGCTCGACGAGGCCGACCGGATGCTCGACATGGGCTTCCTGCCGGACCTGCAGCGGATCATCAACCTGCTGCCGGCGAAGCGGCAGAACCTGTTGTTCTCGGCGACGTTCAGCAACGAGATCAAGCGGCTCGCGCAGAGCTTCCAGACCGACCCGGTCGTCATCGAGGTGGCCCGCCGCAACGCGACCGCCGAACTCGTCCAGCAGATCCTGTACGCGGTGCCGTCCGACCAGAAGCGGGCCGCGGTCGCGCACATCATCCGCGACCGCGCGCTGCAGCAGGTGCTCGTGTTCTCGAACACGAAGATCGGCACCGGCCGCCTCGCGCGCGAACTGAAGAACGAAGGCATCAACGCCGACGCGATCCACGGCGACAAGAGCCAGAAGGATCGGATGATCGCGCTCGACGCGTTCAAGAAGGGCGAGACCGACGTGCTGGTCGCGACCGACGTCGCGGCGCGCGGCCTCGACATCGTCGAACTGCCGGCCGTCATCAACTACGACCTGCCGTACGCGCCCGAAGACTACGTGCACCGCATCGGCCGCACCGGCCGCGCGGGCGCATCGGGCATCGCCATCTCGCTGATGGCGCCCGAAGAGGAACGCCTGCTCGCCGAGATCGAGAAGCTGACGAAGCGTCCGCTCGAACGCGCCGAGCTGGCGGGGTTCCGCCCGCACGAACGGCCGCGCCGCGAGCGCGACGCGCGACCGCCGGAACGCGGCGGCGGCGGCGCCGGCCGTCGCGAGCGCGACGAACAGGGCTTCGGTCAGCAGGCCGGACCGCGGGCGCCGCGCTACGCGTCGCGCAGCCGCGGCCATCACGAGGCCGTCGACGAGTTCTTCCTGCGACCCTACGAGCCGTCGACCGAGCCCGCCGCCGATGCCTCGACGCAGCCGTCCGAGGAGACCTCGGCGGACGCGCCGCAGAAGTCGCCGAGCATCCGGCCGGCCCGCAAGCTCGCGGCGCTGCTCGGCGGCGCGAAGAAGTCGGGCTAGTCCGCGCCGGCTAGTCCGCGGTCCGGTCCGGCCTCGGCCAGCGCGCCGCCCAGGCGGCCGTCGCCCGGGACCAGAAGTCTTCGACGCTGTCGGTCGGCCCGACGTCGAGGCCGAGATGACGGGCAGCGGTCGCGAGCGCCGGCAGCGGGTCGCCACGATCGAGCGGCAAGGCGCCGCGACCCTTCGCGAGCTTGACGCCGTCGCGGTCGACGACGAGCGGCACGTGCAGCGTCCGCGGATGCGGCAGGCCGAGCACGTCCTGCAACAGCCGCTGGCGCGGCGTCGAGTCGAGCAGGTCGGCGCCACGCACGACGTCGGTGACGCCCTGCGCCGCGTCGTCGACGACGACGGCCAGCTGATACGCCCACAGCCCGTCGGCGCGTCGCACGACGAAGTCGCCGACGTCGCGCGCGAGCTGCTGGCAGAACCTCCCCGCGGCGCGGTCCTCGATGCAGAGTTCGGCGTCGGGCACGCGCATCCGCCACGCGCGCGCGCGCCGTCCCGGCGCGAGGCCGCTGCGGCACGTGCCCGGATAGACGCCGTGCGAGGCGTCGCCGTCCGCGGGCGCCGCGGCGATCGACTGCAGGTCCCTGCGCGAACACCCGCACGGATAGACGCGTCCCGCGCGGCGCAGCGATTCGAACGCCGCGTCGTACAGGTCGCCGCGATCGCTCTGCCGCACGACCGGGCCGTCCCAGCGGAAGCCGAACGCCTCGAGCGTCCGCAGGATGTCGTCGGCGGCGCCCGCGACCGTGCGCGGCCCGTCGACGTCCTCGATCCGCACCAGCCAGCGACCGTCGCCGGCCCGCGCGTCGAGCCAGCTCGCCATCGCGGCGGCCAGCGAGCCCGCGTGCAGCGGACCGGTCGGCGACGGCGCGAACCGTCCGACGACGCGCCGCGATCCGTCGTCACGGAATTCGACCTCGGCCGACGTCGATTGCTGCGGTGCGTCGGATGCATGCGACGCCGCGACGGCCAATTTCCTTCGCAGCGCGCCAAATGCGGAGTCGCTTGCGATAATGGCGACCATCCCTTCATTCTTGCATGCGGCATCGGCGCCCGGCGCGCCGCCGCTTCCCCGATGCGCTCGCCCCGGTCGTCACCCGACCGCACCTGAACGATGGCGGCTCCCGAATCAGTCGATCCGTCCTCTCCCGGGCGATCGTCGAACGGGAGGGGCGTGACCCTCCGGCGACTCGCGCTGCTCGACGTCAGCGCGAAGGATGCGCAGGTCGGCGGCGTGATGACGCTGTCGCTGATCGCGTTCGTCGGGCTGCTGCTCGCCGACGGCATGCCCCGCATGCGCCTCGGCGGGTGGATCGCCGCGGTCGTCGCGGCCGCGGTCGCGCGTGCGATCCTGTCGCTCGGCTGGCGGCGAACGCGCCATCGCATCGTCGTCGCCTCCGCGTCCGTCGCGCGGCGCCTGCGCGCGTGGGAACTGGCCTACGCCGCGAGCGCGCTGTTCACCGGCCTCGCCTGGGGGTCGCTCGCGCTGACGACGATCGAGGCCGTCGAGCTGATGCTGCCGTCGACGCTCGTGCTGACGATCGCGCTCGTCGTCGCGAGCACGTCGTCGACCGGCAACCGGCTCGCGCAAGTGATGTTCGTCGTCCCGATCGTCGTCGCGCAGGCCTGCCAGCTGGCGCGCTTCGCGACGCTGCGCCCGGATCGCGACGCCGAATGGCTCGTCGTGCTCTGGCTCGTCGTCGCGGCGCTGCTGTTCGTCGTCAAGCGCAAGTCGTCGTCGCTGCTGCGCACCAGCATCGACCTGCAGATCGAACACGAGCGGCGGGCGTCGGAGCAGACCGCGCTGATCGAGAGCGCGCCGCTCGGCATCCTCGTCGTGCGCCACGGCGCGGTGGCCGTCTGCAACGAGGCCGTCCTCAAGCTGTTCGGCTACGCGCGGAAGGAAGAACTGCTCGGCGTCAGTGCGCGCGTGCTGATGCCCGACGACGCGACCTGGGACACGATCGTCGAGCTCGCGACGGCTGCGGTCGCCGGTCCGGTCGCGCCGCGGGTGGTCCGGCACCGCCGGGCCGACGGCTCGCGCGTCGAGGTGCTGCTGAAGATCGCGGCGGTGGAGACGGCGAGCGGCGAGCGCGAGTTCATCGGGCTGATCGAGGACGTCGCCGAACGGCTCGCGGCCGAGGAGAACTATCGTCACGCGCTGCGGATGCAGCGGCTCGTGTTCGACAGCGCCGGCGAAGGCATCGCGATCATCGACGGCGGCGTCATCGAGCAGGCGAACCAGGCGCTCGCGGACCTCGTCGGATTGTCGACGACCCAGCTCGTGGCGCGGCCGCTGCGCAGCATCTTCGAGGACCCGGCCGGGTGGTCCGAGATCGAGGCACGCTTCGAGCGGCTGCGCAAGACGATGAAGCTCGAGCGTCGCATCGTGCGTTCCGACGGGCGTGCGATCTGGGTCAGCGTGACCGGTCGCTTCGTCGATCCGCCGGCCGACGCGCCGAACGGCTCGGCGACCGAGCGCTGCTCGATCTGGATCCTCGCCGACCTCTCGCTGCAGAAGCAGAAGGAGGCCGAGAACTGGCATCACGCGAACCACGACGTGATGACCGGCCTGCCGAACCGGCGCTTCCTGCAGGACCGCCTCGACCAGGCGATCGCGTCGGCGCGCCGCGACGGTCGACGCGTCGCGGCGGTCGAGCTCGACCTCGACGGCTTCAAGCTCGTCAACGACCGCCACGGACATCGCTTCGGCGACGCGGTCCTCGAGGAAGTCGCGAGGCGCCTGTCGACGATCGTCCGCGAGCTCGACACGGTCGGACGTTGGGGCGGCGACGAGTTCGTGCTCGTGCTGCGCGAGATCGAGTCGCCCGAGATCGTCGAGGAGACCGTGAAGCGCGTCATCGCCCGGCTGTCCGAGCCGATCGCGTTCGGCGGGCACGAGCTGTCGGTCGGCGCGAGCATCGGTATCGCGCTGTTCCCGGACCACGGCGACGCCGTCGAGACGCTGATGCTCGCCGCGGACCTCGCGATGTACGAGAGCAAGGGCGCCGGTGGCAACGCGTGGCGCTTCGCCGTCGCGCCGGAGCTCGCGCCGCGCGGCAAGTACCGGCCGGCGGCGCCGGCCGTCGTCACGCCCGATTGACGGCTGCGGCTGTCAGGCTTCCGCGGCCGCGAGCTGCGCGGCCTGCTCGCGCAACTCGTCGAGCGTGCGCTCGAAGCGCGCGAGCCGTTCGCGCTCCTGCGCGACGACCTGCGGCGGCGCCTTGCCGACGAAGCTCTGGTTCGCGAGCTTGCCGCGCGACTTGTCGATCTCGCCGGCCACGCGCTGCTCTTCCTTCGCGACCCGCTCGCGTTCGGCCGCGACGTCGATCCTGACGTCGAGCATCAGCAGCGCGTCGCCGACCACCTGGACCGCGTTCGATGCCGACGGGTCGAGCGATTCGGCGACCGTCACGTCGGACAGCCGCGCGAGCCACTTGAGGTACGGCGCGCTCGCGACCAGCCGTTCCCGGACGTCCGCGTCGCGCGACGCGGCGATCAGCGGCACGCGGTCGGCCGGCGACATGCGCATCGCGCCGCGCAGGTTGCGGACGGCGTCGACGGCGGCCTTCAGCTCGACGACCCAACGGTCGGCGACCGCGTCGATCTTTTCCGGTTGCGCCGTGGGGAAGGGCTGGATCATCACGCTCGTGATCTCGCCGTCGGCCATGCGGCCGGCGAGCGGCGCGACCTTCTGCCACAACGCCTCGGTGATGAACGGAATGATCGGATGCGCGAGTCGGAGCGTCGCCTCGAGCACGCGCAGCAACGTGCGACGCGTGGCCCGGCGCTCGACGTCGCTGCCGTTCTGCAGCGCGACCTTCGCGAGCTCGAGATACCAGTCGCAGTACTCGTCCCAGACGAACTGGTAGACCGCGGCGGCGGCGTGGTCGAAGCGGTATTCGTCGAAGCCCTTCGCGACCTCGGCCTCGGCGCGCTGCAACCGGCCGACGATCCAGCGGTCGGGCCACGACCGCGCCGCGTCGATCGCGGCATCGTCGCCGTCGACGCCGCGCTCGCGCGCATCGAGGCCCTCGACGTTCATCAGCACGAAGCGCGTCGCGTTCCACAGCTTGTTGCAGAAGTTGCGATAGCCCTCGCAGCGCGACAGGTCGAAGTTGAGCGTCATCGACAGCGGCGCGAGCGCGGCGAACGTGAAGCGCAGCGCGTCGGCCCCGAACGCGGGGATGCCGTTCGGGAAGTGCGACTCGATGTAGACCTTCGCGCGCTGCTTGTGACCTTCGAGCATCAGGCCGGACAGCGACTTTTCGAGCAGCGCATCGAAGCCGATGCCGTCGATCAGGTCGAGCGGATCGAGCGTGTTGCCCTTCGACTTCGACATCTTGTTGCCGTCGGCGTCGCGGACCATCGCGTTGATGTAGACGTCGCGGAACGGCACGCGGCCGGTGAAGTGCAGCGTCATCATGATCATCCGGGCGACCCAGAAGAAGATGATGTCGTTGCCGGTGACGAGCACGTCGGACGGCAGGAACGTGTCGAGGTCCGCGCGGCTTCGCGCGTCGTCGTCGGGCCAGCCGAGCGTCGTGAACGGCACGAGCTGCGACGAGAACCACGTGTCGAGGACGTCGTCCTCCTGCGTCAGCGGTCCGTCGTAGCCGGCGGCCGTCGCGATCGCTCGGGCCTCGGCGGCATCGCGCGCGACGACGAACGACGCGTCGCCGATCAGGGCGCCGTCGGTGTGCCAGGCCGGGATCCGGTGGCCCCACCAGACCTGCCGCGAGATGCACCAGTCCTGGATGTTCGACAGCCAGTGGTCGTAGGTCGCCTTCCAGTGGTCGGGAAAGAAGCGCACGTCGCCGCGCTCGACCGCGTCGAGCGCACGCGCCGCGAGGCCGTCCATCTTCATGAACCACTGGTCGGTCAGCATCGGCTCGATGACCGCGCCCGTGCGGCCGGAGCGCGGCTGCGCCATCGTGTGCGGCTTCGCGTCGACGAGGTAGCCGTCGGCGTCGAGCCGCGCGACCACGGCGTCGCGCGCGACGTAGCGGTCGAGCCCGCGGAACTCGGGCGGCCCGTTGTCGTTGATCTTCGCGTCGAGCGTGAAGATGACGATCAGCGGCAGGTCGTGGCGCAGCGCGGCGCCGTAGTCGTTGAAGTCGTGGGCGCCGGTGATCTTCACGCAGCCGGAGCCGAACGCCATGTCGACCATCGTGTCGGCGACGATCGGGATCGTGCGGTCGCAGAGCGGCAGCACGACGCGCCGGCCGACGAGATGACGATAGCGCGGGTCGTCCGGATGGACGGCGACCGCGCCGTCGGCGAGCATCGTCTCGGGCCGCGTCGTCGCGATCGTCAGGCCGCGCATCGTCGTCGTGCGCGACGTGCCGTCGGCGCCGGCGTCGGGGTCGACTTCGACGATGTCCTGCGGGCCGTCGACGAACGGATAGACGATGTACCACATCGTGCCCGTCACCTCGACCGTCTCGACCTCGAGGTCGGACACGGCCGTCTTCATGACCGGGTCCCAGTTGACGAGGCGCTGGCCGCGATAGATCAGCCCGTCCGCGTGCAGCCGCACGAACGCCTCGACGACCGCGCGGTTCATGTGCGCGTCCATCGTGTAGTAGCCGGCGTCCTGGCCCTCCGCGTCGGCGTACTGCCAGTTCGCCGAGTCGCCGAGCCGGCGCATCTGGCGCGTGATCGTCGAGCCGGACCGCTGCTTCCATTCGCGGACCTTCGCGACGAACGCCTCGCGTCCGAGCGCCTGCCGCGTCGTGCCCTGCGCCTCGAGCTGCCGCTCGACGACGATCTGCGTCGCGATGCCGGCGTGGTCGGTGCCGACGATCCAGTTCGTGTTGAAGCCGCGCATGCGGTGGTAGCGGACGAGCACGTCCATCAGCGTCTGCTGGAACGCGTGGCCCATGTGCAGCGTGCCGGTGACGTTCGGCGGCGGCAGCTGGATGCAGTACGCGTTGGCCGGGTCGTGCTCGTCGGCGCGCTGGCGGAAGTAGCCGCGCGACTCCCAGACCGGATACCAGTGCGCCTCGATGGCCGCGGGCTCGAAGCTCTTCGCGAGCGTCGTGGCGGCGGCGGTGGACGGATCGGGGTTCGACGGGGATTCGAGGGGCATCGACGGCTCGTTCTCTGGCAGACTCGCAACTTGTCGAAGTCTAATGGACGCGCGGCGCGACACGCCGGGCGCGCGCCTCGGATGTCCCGAAGGAAATGCGCATGACCGAACGACGGCGGCCGCGGGCCGTTCGACCGCCGATGCGACGGTTCGCCGTCGCCGCACTGGTGACCGCCGCGCTCGCGGCCTGCGCGACGCGGCCGGCCGGCTCGCCGCAGGGTCCGGCCAAAGCCGCGGCCGCGACGCCCGGCGCGCCGGTCGGTGCGCCGCCCGGCGCCGCGCCGGGCGCGAGCGCCGCCGGTGCGACGGCGCCGGCCGCGCCGGGCGCCGGCCGGCCCGACAACGCGACGCTGAAGCCGTTTCGCGAGGTGATCGCCGGCGCGACGGAGCAGAAGGGCCTGCTGTCGCTGTGGCAGAAGGACGACCGGGTCTGGATCGAAGTCCCGACCGACCTGCTCGATCGTCCGCTGTTCTTCTCGTACAACATCAGCGACTCGGTCGGCGAGCGCGGCGCGTACGCGAGCCAGATGGGCAGCCGGCACGTCGTCGTGTTCCATCGCGTCGGCAACGCGATGCAGCTGATCGCGCGGAACACGCGCTTCTTCGCGGCGCCCGGCTCGCCGGTCGAGCGCGCCGTTCGACAGAGCTTCCCGGACAGCCTCGTCGGCAGCGCGCCGGTGCTGTCGCAGCCGGACGGCGCGCGCAAGTCGGTGCTGATCGACGCATCGGCGCTGCTGATGACCGACATCCCCGGCTATTCGACGACGCTCGAATCGGGCGTTCCGCATCAACTACACGCTCGACCGCGCGAACTCGAGCTTCGTGCACGTCCGCGCCGACGAGCACGGCGCGAGCCTCTCGGTCCGCGACCACTTCTCGACGCCGCGGCTGCCCGGCATCGTGCCGCCGATGAATCCGATCGTGCCGACACCGCCGACCACGCCGCCCGACGCGCGCAGCGTCTTCATCGGCTTCGTCTACAACTTCGTCGCGCTGCCCGAGCCGATGCGGCCGCGCTACGCCGACGACCGCGTCGGCTTCTTCACGACCGAGATCGTCGACTACGACGGCGACGCGTCGCCTTCGCCGCGCCGCTTCTACGTCAATCGCTGGCGTCTCGAGAAGAAGGACCCGACGGCCGCGATGTCGGAGCCGAAGCAGCCGATCGTCTTCTGGATCGACCGCAACGTGCCGGTCGCGTATCGCGACACGGTCGCCGACGGCATCCTCGAATGGAACAAGGCGTTCGAGCGGATCGGCTTCACGAACGCGATCGTCGTCAAGGTGCAGCCCGACGACGCGGACTTCGACACGCTCGACGCGCGCCACGCGTCGGTGCGCTGGTTCCTCGGCGCCGACGTCGGCTTCGCGATCGGCCCGTCGCACACCGATCCGCGGACCGGCGAGATCCTCGACGCCGACATCGCGATCCCCGACGTCTTCACGCGCAGCGCGAAGACGCTCGTCAGCGAGGCGCTGCCGCAGCCGGTCCGGTCGCCGCGACGGCGCCGCGTCGTTCGGCGACGACGACCGGATGCGATGCGACTACGCGGCCGAGGCCGTCGACGAGGCGGCGTTCGCGCTCGGCCTGCTCGACGCGCGCGGCGACGTGCCGCTCGACAGCGCCGAGGCCGACCGCTTCGCGCGCGACTACCTGCGCGACGTGGTCACGCACGAGGTCGGCCACACGCTCGGGCTGCGGCACAACTTCCGCGCGTCGACGATCCGCACGCCGCAGCAGTTGCAGGACGCCGCGTTCACGCGCGCGAACGGGCTGACCGGTTCGGTGATGGACTACACGCCGTTCAACATCGCGACGCGCGACGAGCGGCAGGGCGAGTACGTGATGAGCGGCCTCGGTCCGTACGACTACTGGGCGATCGAGTACGCGTACCGTCCGATCGACGCGCCGACGCCGGAAGCCGAGCGTCCGGCGCTCGCCCGGATCGCCGCGCGCAGCAGCGAGCCGAGCCTCGCGTTCGCGACCGACGAGGACGCCGACGCGGGCCCCGACGGCATGGACCCGGACGTCAATCGCTTCGACCTCGGCAGCGATCCGCTCGGCTACTACCGCAAGCGCTTCGCGCTGTCGCGCGAGTTGTGGGACCGCCTGCAGAACCGGCCGATGAAGCCGGGCGACAGCTACCTCGTCCTGCGTCGCAACGTCGAGCGCGGCTTCAACGAGATCGCGCGCGCGACGCCGCTGATCGCGAAGTACGTCGGCGGCGTGCGCACCAGCCGCAACCACGTGCCGACCGTCGTCGGCGAACGCGTCACGGTCGCGCTCGATGCCGGCGGACCGCTGTACGCGCCGGTCGAGGCGGCGCGTCAGAAGCAGGCGCTCGACGTGCTCGCGACGCAGCTGTTCTCGGTCGACAGCTTCCGCTTCAAGCCCGAGTTCGTGAGCCGCCTCGGCATCGACTATCTCGAGCGCGACGATCCGAACGGCAGCAACAAGACGGCGTTCTACCTGCCGGGCCGCGTGCTCTCGATCCAGACCGCGGCGCTCGACCACCTGATGTCCGACCCGGTCGCGCGGCGCATCGGCGACGCCGAGAACATCGGGACCCGGCCGCGCGAGCTGCTGACGCTGTCGCAGCTGTACGGCACGATGCAGCACGCGATCTGGAGCGAGCTCGCGAGCGGTCGCGACATCACGCGGATGCGACGCAACCTGCAGCGCGAGCACCTGAAGCGGATGGTCGCGATGCTGCTGCGGCCGAGCGGCTCGAATCTCGCCGACGCGCGCAGCGTGCAGCGCGACGAGGCGATCGAGCTGCGGGCCTCGATCCGGCGGGCGCTCGCGTCGTCGTCGTCGCTGTCGCCGGAAACCCGCGCGCACCTGCGCGAGTGCGCCGCGACGATCGACGATGCGCTGAAGGCGAACTTCCAGCGGATGGGCGCCTGATGGCGGCGCAGGTCGGGGCGTCGTCGATGTCCGAGGGCGGAGGCGCCGGACTGACGGCGGTCGCGGTCCCCGTTCCCGAGGAAAAGCCGGTCGTCCTCGAGTCGACCGATCGGCGGCCCGTCGGCCCCGGCGGTTGGGCCGCGATCACGCTCGCGGTGCTGGCCACGCTGTTCGCGATGCAGGCAGCTGCCGACTTCGTCATCCCGATCGTCGCCGCCGTGCTGCTCGTCGTACGCGCTCGATCCCGTCGTGACGTGGCTCGCGCGCTGGCACGTGCCGCGCTACCTCGGCGCGTTCGTCGTGCTGTCGGTGCTGCTCGGGTTCATGGTCGGCAGCATGTACGGCCTGCGCCACCAGGCCGAGTCGATCATCGACCAGGTGCCGGCCGTCGTCGCGAAGATGCAGCACCTCGGCGACGTGCTGGACACCGGCGGCAGCCTCGGCATGGACAACCTGCGGCGCGCGGCCGACGCGCTGCAGAAGGCGACCGAGCAGGCGACCGGCGGCGCGAGCCCGAAGGGCAGCACGGTCGTGGTCGTTCAGCAGCCGGGGCTGCGCGTCAAGGACGTGTTCCTGTCCGGCGGCCGCGGCGTGCTCGCGCTGTTCGGTCAGCTGACGATGATCCTGTTCCTGTCGTACTTCATCCTGCTGACCGGCGACAAGTTCAAGCGCAAGTTCGTCAAGATCGCCGGACCGTCGTTGTCGTCCAAGAAGATCACCGTGCAGATGTTCGACCAGATCGACCTGTCGGTGCAGCGCTTCATGGCGATGCTCGTCGTCACGAACGCGGTCGTGGCGGTCGTGACGTGGGCGGCGTTGCGCGCGATCGGGCTCGACAACGCCGGGACGTGGGGCATCGTCGCCGGCGTGTTGCACGTCGTGCCGTACTTCGGTCCGATCGCGACCGCCGTGCTCACGTGCATCGCGGCGTTGATGCAGTTCGGGTCGCTCGGCACCGCGCTGCTGGTCGGCGGCGTGTCGATCCTGATCGCGGCGCTGGTCGGCGTCGTGCTGACGACGTGGATGGCCGGCCGCATCGCGAAGATGAACACCGTCGCGGTGTTCATCGGGCTGCTGCTGTTCGGCTGGATCTGGGGCGTCTGGGGCGTGCTGCTCAGCGTCCCGATCGTCGTCGTCGTCAAGGTCGTGTCCGACCACGTCGAGTCGCTGAGCGCGCTCTCCGAGTTCCTCGGCGACTGAGTCGGCGAGGCCGTCGCCGAACCTCGGCGACGGTCGTTCACGCGTCGGTCAGAACCACATCGTCGTCTCCCGGGTGTGCGGACGGTGTCGTCCCGTCGCGGGCCGTCCGTCCGCTGACCGCACGATGACGGCGGCCGGCCCACGAATGACCCACGGATCGGCCGGCGCGGGTCGCGATCGATCGCGCCGCCGTCGCGGTCCGTCGCTGCGGCGATCGCGCCGCCTCTCGCGAACCGCGTCCCGCCCGCAGTCCGCCACCCGATCCGCGTCGCTCGCGCATTCGTGGGTGATCGGTGGGTCGCCCGCCGCGAAGCTTCGTCCGTCGGCCGAACGGCCCAGCGGAGGGAGCGCTTCATGTCACGCAGCACGATCGATCGATTCGACCTCGGCGGCCCGCGGCTGCCGCGGGCCGGCCTGCGCGGCGGCATCGCGCGCCAGGAGCCGACGGGGCTCTTCGCCGTCATCGAGATGACGGTGCTCGTCGTCGTCACGGCGCTCGCGATGGTCTCGATCATCGTCACGAGCGGCGGCGACGACGTCGGCAGCGGCCGCGCGGCCCCGGCCGCGAGCAGCCATCACGTCGGCTTCGGACTCGCATCGGCGCGTCGCGTCGACGACCCCGACGACGCCCGCGCGGAGCGGCCGCGATGACCGTCGGCGGTCGACGATGGCCGCCGAGCCGACCGCGTCGCGTGACGCCGGACGGCATCCGCCCGCCGGCCGCGGATCCGTCGGCGCCATGACCGTCGATGCGATCGATGCCCGATGTCGCACCGCATCGCGCCCTTGCGGGAACCCGCCGGGTGCCCTTAAATGGATGGATGGGTTCTGCGAGAAAGCCTCCGGACCATCCGTCCGCACCGACGCCGCGACCCGCACCGCCGATCCACGGCATGGTCCTGCAGCGCGACCGCCTGTGCGCGCTGCTCGACGAGCGCCTGCCGGGCGCGCTCTGGCTGCACGGGCCGACCGGCTCCGGCAAGACGGTCCTGCTGCGTTCGTACCTGCAACGCGACGCGCGTCCGTCGCTCTGGCTGACGGTCGATGAACGTCATCGCGACCCCGCGGCGCTGTTCGCGGCGTTCGGCGCCGCGGCGACCGGGATCGGCGGCGCGCTGCCGGCGTTCTCGCCGGAACATCGCGACGAGCCGCGCGCGTTCGCGGCCGGCTGGTTCGCACGGCTCGACCAGCTGCTGCCACCCGACTGCGCGGTGGTCGTCGACGACGCCCACCATCTCGCCGGCGCCACGTCGCCGCTGCTTGCCGCGGCGATCGACGCGTTCGGCCAGCGCCGCGTTCTGTGCTTCGCGTCGCAGCTGCTGCCCGACGCCGCGTTCGCCGCCGCGCTCGCCGGCTCGCGCCTCTGGACGATCGGCCATCGGCTGCTCGCGTTCGACGAGGACGAGGCGCGCGCGCTCGCGCGTCGGCTCGGCGGCGAGGCATCGGCGCTACAGGCGCTGGTCGCGGCGACCGACGGCTGGGCCGCGGGGCTGATGCTGGCCATGCAGCTCGGCGGACCGACCGGCGCGAACGGATCCGACGATCCGCTGGAGTCGGTGCGCGCGCCGCTCGCGCTGCTGATCGCGGGGCACGTGCTCGGCGGCGTCTCGAAGCCCGACCTCGCGAAGCTGCGGCTGCTCGCCGAGCTGCCGCAGGTGCCGATGGCGCTGTGCGACGTCGCGCCGGCTTGGGCGTCGGCGTGCGCGCGGCTGCAGGCTCTGTCCGAGCGCGGCCTGTTCGTCGAGCGGCTCGTCGCCGACCGGCGTCATGCGGCGCACGACGCGGCGACGAACGTGACGCGCATCGCCAAGGGCTGCTGGCGACTGCACGACCTGTTTCGCAACGCGTTGCGCGAGCCGGGCGCGATCGGTGAGCCGGACGTCGCGCTCGCCGGCGAGCTCGCGACGCAGCTGCTCGCGGTCGAGCGGCTCGACCTCGCGTGGCAGCTCGCCGCGCAGCTCGACACGGCGCTGCTCGCGTCGGTCGTCGCGTTGCACGGCGGCGCCGCGTTGCGCAGCCCGCACGTGATGCCGCTGCTGCCGATCACGGCCCGTCACGCGAATCGTCGCGCGCCGTCGATCGCCGTGTGGATGGCGCGCGCGCTGCTCGGCCACGACAACGCCGAGGCGCTGCGCTGCTGCGACGAGGCGTACGCCGGCTACGCGGCGAGCGACGACGCCGAAGGCCGCGCGCTGTCGGTCGCGCTCGCGTTCTTCGTGATCTTCGCGACGATCGAGAACGTCGGGGCGATGGCGGTGTGGGCGGAGCGGTGGGCGGGTGTTCCGGCGTTCAGCGGTACCGTCATCGACGACGACGAGGCGCTCGCGATCCGCGTCGCCGGCCGGGTCGTCCACGACCTGCTGATCGGCGGCGCCGATCCCGACGACGACGCTTCGATGCAGGACCGACTGACGGCGCTGGTCGTCGACGAGGTGCTTTCGGCGAACGAAACGATGCTCGCGGCGTCGTTGCTCGTCGCGTCGATGCGGCGCGCGATGCGGACCGACGACGCGGAATCGAACGATCGTTCGCGTCGATCCGTTGCCGTCGTGCCGATTGTCGGCCCCGCACCTGCGGGCGAGCTGGAACGTCGAGAACGGTTACCACTTCACGCGTGTCGGTGCCGAGGTGCGCGCGCGACACTGCTTCGCCGCGGCGCTGGAGATCGCCGCGGCGAATACGTTGGTGCAGCCGCGGATCGACGCGTCGATCGGCCTCGCTCGCCTCGCATTCGTCGAGGCCGATCTCGACGAGGCCGCATCGATGATCGACGCGCTCGAACGGATCGGGTCGGACCGCATCGGTCGACGCGCCGGACTCGTGCTGCATCTCAGGTCCCGGCTGCAGGCGTTGACCGGGGACCCGGTGCAAGCGCTGTCGACGCTCGCGCTCGCCGAAGGTCTGCTGAGCGACGCGGGCTTTCCGCAAACGTCGAACGTCCTGTTCGATCAGGACCGCATCCAGCTGTTGTACGCGACCCGCGGTGTCGACGCCGCGCTGCAACTCGCGGGAGACGTCGCGCGCCGCGCATCAGGAGCCGATGGCCGACGCGTCGCGCTGACCAGCGGGCTGCTTCGCGCGCACGCCGCGCTGGCCTTCGATCCCCGGGCCGCGACCGCGCTGTTGCGCGACGCATCTCGCCGAAGCGGAAGCGCGCCGTGCGTTCTCGATCCTGCAACTCGTGCCCGGTGTCGTCGCCGAGCTCGCAGCGCTTGCGCTGCGCGAGGACATCTGTCCGCAGTTCGCAGCCGACGTCGTCCGCAAGCGCCGACTCGCGGCGCCCGCGAACGCGCCGGCGAACTGGCCATGGCCCGTGAGGGTGGAGGTCCTGCGGCCGTTCCGCATCGTGCTCGCGGGACAGCCGCTGCTGTTCAGCGGAAAGACGCAGCAGAAGCCGCTCGAGCTGTTGAAGTACCTCGCCTGCTCGCGCGAACTGACGTCCGACGCGACGGCGATCACGACCGCGCTGTGGCCGGACGCCGACGACGGCAGCGCGAGGAAGAACCTCGAGATGACGGTCGCGCGCCTGCGCAAGATCCTCGTGGACGAGACGCTCGTGCTGGTCCGCCTCGGCAAGGTCGCGCTCGATCCGCAACGCGTCTCATCCGACGCTCGCGAGCTGATGGACGCGACGCTCGAAGCGGAAGGCGTCGCGGGCGGGGGGCACGGCAACGCGCGCGTCGAAGGCATCATGCAGCGGATGCTCGCGCTGTTCACGGCGCTTCCGCTGGAGCACGAGGAAAGCACCGCGTGGCGCGAAGCCGTGCGCGAACGGTATCGTGCCGCCTTCGTCCGCGCCGCGCGAACGCTCGTCAACTACTGGTGCGATGCTGGCGAGCCGGCGAGAGCGCAGTCCCTGCTCGAATCGGCGCTGGCGCGCGAGCCGCTCGCCGAAAGTCTCTACCGCACGTTGATGCAGATCCACCTGGACCACGGCGACGCCGCAGAGGCGATGCGCGTCTATCGGCAGTGCCGCCAGATGTTGTCCGTGCTGATCGGTCAGCCGCCGTCGGCCGAAACCGAACGGCTGAAGAACTCCATCCATCCCGAGGACCGCTCATGAAATCGCTTTTCCGTTCGCTCGTCGTTCTGCTCGTCGTGCTCTTCTCGTTCGTCGGCGCCGCCGAGGCCGGCGGCGGTGGCGGCACGCAGCCGCTATGCGCGACCGGGATGCCCGGCTGCGTCAGCACGAACTGGGGCGTCATCGAGCCGGACAGCGCCGACGCGGCGGCCAACGCGATGACGCGGTCGGCCGCCGCCTCGACGAGGCCCGGCCCGATCTCGGTCGCGCTGCATCCCGCCGCGACCGGCGAACCGACCGTGAAGACCACCGTCTCGCCGTCCAACCTCTTCACCGCCGAGACGCAGAAGCTCGTCGCCGCCCTGCAGCGCGCGCGCTTCAATCGCGACGGCAGCATCGCGAAGGGCGAGGCGGAGATCGCGGCCGCGGCCGCCGACCTCGTCCAGAAGGCCGCCGGCAAGTACATGCTGACGATCTACCTGAAGGTGCCGCCGCACATCGCGGCCGACGAGCGCTCGTCGCTCGGCCGGAAGGTGCAGGCCGTCAACGCGATCCTCGCGTCGCCGGCCGGCACGACGAAGCCGCAGACCTGACGATTGCGGGCGCCGCGGCCGATCAACCGAGGTCGGGCGCGGCATCGGCCGTCGCCGCGCGGTGCATCGTCGAACGCCAGCGTCGACCTCGTCGACGCTGCGATCGGTGTCGTCGAACGGGTAGCGATCCGCGTCGTCGGAAGCCGGCGTCCTTAGCATCAAACCCCGGCATCTGCATCGTCGATCGCGGGCGCAGGAGGCCGATGCCGGCGTCGCGTCACGACCCTCGCCGCTTCGCGTGCCGGAAGCACCCCGCGTCGTGATCGTCGAGCACGCCGACCGCCTGCAGGTACGCGTAGACGATCGTCGGGCCGATGAAGCGGAAGCCGCGCGTCGCGAGGTCCTTCGACAGCGCCTCGGACAGCGGTGACCGCGACGCGGCGGTCGCCGACGCGGCGCGCCGCACGACGACCGGCTCGCCGCCGACCCAGCTCCACAGGTACGGCACGAGGCCGCCGAACGCGTCGCGCAGCGGGAGCACGGCGCGCGCGTTCGCGATCGCCGCTTCGATCTTCAGCCGGTTGCGGATGATGCCGGCGTCGCCCATCAGCCGCGCGACGTCGCGCGGGCCGTAGCGCGCGACCCGGTCGGCGTCCCAGCCGTCGAACGCGCGGCGATACGCGTCGCGCTTCGCGAGCACCGTCGCCCACGACAGCCCGGCCTGCGCGCCTTCGAGGTTCAGCATCTCGAACAGGTGCGTCTCGTCGCCGCTCGGCACGCCCCATTCGTCGTCGTGATAGCGCAGGTACGCCGGGTTCGCGGCGTCGGCCCAGCGGCAGCGGGTCGGGGTCGAGGCGGCGACGGTCGAAGGCATCGTGTGGCGGACGGTGGGGTTCGGGGCGGGCTTCCAATCATCGCTGCGCCGCCGCGACGACGCATCGTCCGTTCGACGCAACCGATCGGCCGACGCGTTCAGCGACCCGCGGCGGCAATGCGGGCGTCGACGCCGCCGCGTCGATCGGCCGGTTCGTCGTCGGTCGGCTCGTCGGCGTTGCCGTTCGCCGCCGGTCGCGGGTCGAGCTTCCCGCGCACGCGATCGATGTGCAGCTTGAGCGCGTAAAGCTCGCTCGCATACGACAGCGGCACGACGAGTCGATCGACATGCCGCTCGATCTCGTCGAGTCGCGCGCGCTGGCGGGTGCGCCGCGTGGCGCGCTCCTTCGCATTCTTCGTCGACGAGGCGTCGCCGGACGGAACGTCGGCCGTCGCGTCGACGTCGTGCTCGACGTCGCGCAGCACCCCGTACCAGCGATAGACGCGCGACCGCACGCGCCACGCGTACAGCGGCGGCAGCACGCGCGACAACGGGATGATCAGCGCGACGATCGGCACGAGGATCACGCCCATCCGCTCGATCACGTTCGCGAGCCAGAACGGCAGCCAGCGTTGCAGGAACGGCGGCCCCGACTTGTAGTAGCGCTCGGCGACCGGCGACACCGGGACCTCGGTGTACTGGTCGTTCGGGAACTCGCCGGCCCGGCGGAACCAGCCGGCGCCGCCGTGGATCTCGGTCGCCGCCTGCACGAGCAGCTCGACGATCGCCGGATGCGTCGTGGCTTTCGCGAGCAGCGTCGCGGTCGGCGCGATCAGGTTGATGTCCTCGTGCGGGATGTCGCGGTCGAGCGCGACGATGCCGCGCGGCAGCACGACGTGCTTCAGATACGGCAGGCGCCGCGCGTACGCCTCGGCCTGGTCGACGTTGAACAGCTTGATCCCGGGCGTCTCGAGCAGCATCCGCACGATCGGCTCCTCCGGCGCCGTCACGAACATCGCGGCGTCGAGCGAGCCGTCGAGCAGCTTCATCGCCGCCGGCGTGTCGTCGAGCTCCGACGTCGTGACCTCGCCCGGCTCGACGTGATTGATCTCGAGCAGCTCGCGTGCGAGCCGCGGACCGCCGCTGCCCTTCGGCCCGACGTTCAGCGTCAGGCCGCGCAGCTCGCCGAGCTGCGTGATCGCCGTCGGCGCGACGCGCGGCTCGCGCGACGGCGCGACGAGCTTCGCGCGATCGATCGCCTGCGGCACGCGCGGCGACGTCTCGACGGGGACCGGCGCATGCACCTTCGACAGCGCGGCCTCGCGATAGAAGATCCACACCGGCTCGACGAACAGGCTGCCGAGCGACACGAGGCCGCGGCGATCGGCGATGCGGTCCTCGTTCGTCGTGCCGCTCTGCACGAACGCGACGTCGGCGTCGGAGCGCGTCGTGGCGAGCCCGTGCAGGTTCTGCATCGAACCTTCGGTGGTGCGGATCTCGAGGTCGATGCCGTGGCGCGCGAGGATCGCACGGTAACGCTCCGCGAAGTCCTGGTACGCGCTGCCGTCGACGCCGGCCGCCATCACGACGTGCTTCGGCGGGGTCGGATCGATCAGCACGTACGCGATCCACAGCAGGCCCGCGACGATGACGACGGCGGGCGCGTACGTCGTCGCGAAATCGCGCGTCGAGAACGACGAGAAGCGCGCGGACAGGCGGGTCATCGGGGCCCGCGCGCGCTCAGTGCGGGCCGTGCCGCGTCCCGCCGAGGCGCGTCACCTCGTCGTCGACCGCCTTCGCGACGATGTCGCGCAGCGCGTCGGCGAGATGCGTCCGCAGACGGCCCTGCAACTGCGCGAGCGCCGTCTCGACCTCGACATGGATCGCCTGCGCGATCCGCGCGTCGAGCTCGATGTCGAGTCGCGATGCGATCCGTTCGAGTACCGCCTCGCGGACTCGCGCGGCGGTGCTCGGCAGCGAGAAATCGATCGTCGCGTCGACGTCGGCCGTGGTCGCGACGCCGGCGAGCGTCGATCGCGTCGGCACCAGCGCCGGCTCGTCGAACGGCGCGCTCGGCGGTGCGAGGTCGTCGACGTCCTGCACGAGGCGAAAGGCGTCGCGCGTCTCGTGGCGCGGATCGGCGACGATCGGTGCATCGACCGGCGAAGGGCTCGCGGCGACGGCCGGTGCCGCGGCCGATGCGGCGACCGGGGCGTCGGGTGCGGCCGCCGTCACCCACGGGCTCGACGACGCCGACGCATCGGACGGGACCGTCGATGGCGTCGACGCGTCGCCAGACGAAGGCTCGGCGACCAGCGCGCGCGCCACGTCGTCGACCGGCAGGGTCATCGGCGCCTGCCCGTCGACCAGCGCCTCGTTGCCGATCACGATGCGCGGATCGGCGGGGCTTTCGTCGAACGCGTGGACGTCGTCGTCGCGCGCGTCGCGTTCGGCCGGCGGCGCGCGGCCGTCCGCCGTCCGCAGCACGTGGGTCAGGACGGGCAGGTCGTCGTCGTCCGTCATCGGGTCTCGGGAGAACGGCGCGGCGACGGCCGTCGCGTGCCGTCCCGCACCGGCGATGGTCCCGTCGCGCGCCGCGTCATGCCGACGCGCCGGCGAGGTCGTGGCGCTCGAGCGGGTAGCCGCGGTCCTTGTAGAACTTCCAGCGCGCGCGGCCCGCGTCGAGGTCGTCGTCGTCCGCCGCGACGACCTCGATCAGCCGTTCGAAGCGGCTGAAGAACGACGGCTGCTCCCGGTCGAGGTTGACGAGCAGCTCGTGATGCCGGCAGCGCTCGACATCGTCGGGTCCGACGAGATGGATCGGCGTGACGTCGGCGAGCCGGTCGGTCACGCGGCAATGCGGGATGAAGTCGAGCGCCGAGAACGTCCACATCAGCCGGTCCAGCTCGCCGAGCACGCGCTCGTCGGCGGTGTAGAAGACCATTCGCGCGCCGGTGCCGTACGCCTTTCGCGCGAGGCGGCACGCGTGGCCGAGCTTCGACGGCGCGTTGACGTGGAAGTCGATCCGGGTCATGCGTCGAGCATCGCCCAGGACGAGCCGCCGCGCAAGACGGCGGCGCGGCGGGCGGCGCCGGCCGCGTTCATGCGTCGTGCGCGGTCATGCGTCGCCGGCCGTCGATCAGCCGGCCCGCGCTTCGAGGAACGCGGTCAGCAGCGGCACCGGACGCCCGGTCGCGCCCTTCGACGGTCCGCTCTTCCACGCCGTGCCGGCGATGTCGAGGTGCGCCCAGCGGTACGCCTTCGTGTAGCGCGACAGGAAGCACGCCGCGGTGATGCTGCCGCCGGGACGGCCGCCGATGTTCGCCATGTCGGCGAAGTTCGACTTGAGCTGCTCCTGGTAGTCGTCCTCGACCGGCATGCGCCACGCCGCGTCGCCGGCGTTGCGCGACGCCGACAGGATCTCGTCGGCGAGTTCGTCGTCCGGCGAGAACAGGCCCGAGTTGACGTGCCCGAGCGCGATGACGCACGCGCCGGTCAGCGTCGCGATGTCGATCACGGCGGCCGGCTTGAAGCGCTCGGCGTACGTCAGCGCGTCGCACAGGATGAGGCGGCCTTCGGCGTCGGTGTTCAGGACCTCGATGGTCTGGCCCGACATGCTCGTCACGATGTCGCCCGGCTTCGTCGCGGTGCCCGACGGCATGTTCTCGCACGCCGGCACGACGCCGACGACGTTGATCTTGAGACCCATCTCGGCGACCGCGCGCAGCGTGCCGAGCACCGAGCCCGCACCGCACATGTCGTACTTCATCTCGTCCATCGAGTCGCCCGGCTTCAGCGAGATGCCGCCGGTGTCGAACGTGATGCCCTTGCCGACCAGCACGACCGGTGCTTCCTTCGACTTGCCGCCGGCGTACGTCAGCACGATCAGCTTCGGCGGCTCGGCCGTGCCCTTCGTGACCGACAGCAACGAGCCCATCTTCAGCGCTTCCATGTCCTTGCGCTCGAGGATCTCGACCTTCAGCTTCCAGTCCTTCGCGATCTGCTTCGCGGTGTCGGCCAGGAACGTCGGCGTGCAGACGTTCGACGGCAGGTTGCCGAGCCGCTTCGTCAGCTCGGTGCCGTTCGCGAGCGCGACGGCCATCGCGACGGCGCGGTCGACGTCGCTGCTCTCGCCCTTGTCGACGGCGAACACGATGCGGGCGAGCTTGCCGTCGTCGTCCTTCTGGCTCTTCAATTCGTCGCTGCGATAGACCGCCTCGCGCGCCGCCAGCACGGCGGTGCGGATCTTCTCGGCGATCGTCATGTCGGCGACCCACGCGTCGGCCAGCGTGAAGAGGGCGTTGCCGGCGCCGGTCGCATCGAGCGCCTTGACCGCCGCGCGCACCGCCTCGGCGAAGCCCTTGGCCTTCAGCTCGTCCTGCTTGCCGAGACCGACGACGAGGACGCGCTCGGACGCGAGTCCGGCGACGCCGGTCATCATCAGCACGCCGCCGCGCTTGACCGGCAGGTCGCCGCGCTTGGCCGCCGCGCCGAGCGCGCCGCCGGACGCCGCGTCGATCGCGCCGCCCGCCGGGGTGAGCTTGCGATCGGCATAGACGCCGACCACGACGCACCCGCTCTTGATGCGGTCCGGCGTGCCGGCTTTCGTGCTAAATTCCATTCGAGTTTTCCTTGTCGTTGACTGCATCGCCGCCCAACCCGCGATTATCGGAGTGCCGGCGTCGTTCGTCAAAGCGCCGTCCGGGGACTTGCGCTGTGCGCGCATGCGGTCTTCGTCGCCCGACGATGCGATCGTCGCCCGACGATCGATGCGAAGCGTCCCCTCCCGATCCCGATGATCTTCGAACGCTCGCTGGTTCGTGAGCTCGTCAGCACGTCGAGCGCGATCTTCATCGCGCTGCTGACGATCGTGCTGACGATCGCGCTCGTCCGCGTGCTCGGCCAGGCGGCCGCGGGGCAGGTCGACAACGGCGCGGTCCTCGCGCTGATCATGTTCGCCGCGCTGAACAACCTGCCGGTGCTGATGCAGCTGACGGTGTTCGTCACGATCCTGCTGACGATGACGCGCAGCTATCGCGACTCGGAGATGGTCGTGTGGCAGTCGTCGGGCCTCGGGCTCACGCGCTGGCTGCGGCCGGTGCTGCGCTTCGTCGTGCCGGTCACGCTCGTCGTCGGGTTCGCGAGCCTGTTCGTCGCGCCGTGGGCGAACCGCCAGGCGAGCGAGTTCAAGGCGCGCTTCGAGCAGCGCACCGAGGTCTCGCGCGTCGCGCCGGGTCAGTTCCGCGAATCGGCCGACGGCTCGCGCGTCTTCTTCGTCGAGGACTTCGATCCGTCGACCGCGTCGGTGCGCAACGTGTTCGTCGCGACGATCCGCAACGGCAAGGTCAGCGTGATCGTCTCGAAGACCGGCCACGTCGACCGCGCGCCGAACGACGACGAGTTCATGGTCATGAACAACGGCCGCCGCTACGAAGGCGAGCCGGGCAAGCCCGACTACAAGATCATGGAGTTCGCGCGCTACGGCGTGCGCATCGAGAACCGCTCGCCGGACTTCACGAACGACGACTCTGCCCGCATCCGCAGCTCGTACGACCTGTTCGTCGACCCGACGCCGCGCGCGAAAGGCGAGCTCGTCTGGCGGATCGGCGTCGCGCTGTCGGTCGTCGCGCTCGCCGCGCTCGCGATCCCGCTGTCGTTCGTCAACGCGCGCGCCGGGCGCTCGGCGAACCTGCTCGTCGCGCTGCTCGTCTACTTCTTCTACAACAACATGATGAACATCGTGCAGAGCTGGACGAGCCGTGGTCGCGTCCCGTTCGGCATCGCGTGGTGGGCCGTGCACGCGGCCGTCATCGTGCTCGCCGCGGTGATGCTCGCGTGGCGCAACCGCGTGCCGCGGTCGTGGCGCGCGCGACTCGCCGCGCTGCGACGCGTTCGCGCGCCCGCGACGGCCTGACGATGCGGATCGTCCAGCGCTACCTCGCGCGCGAGATCCTGCTCGCCGTCGCGCTGGTGCTGGCCGCGCTGCTCGTGCTGTACACGTCGTTCGACTTCATCAACGAGATCAACGACGTCGGCAAGAACGGCTACCGCATGGAACAGGCGGCGCTGTTCGTGACGCTGCAGTTGCCGGCGCGCGCATACGAACTGCTGCCGATCGCCGCGCTGATCGGCACGATCTACGCGCTCGCGCAGCTCGCGTCCCATTCCGAGTTCACGATCCTGCGCGTCGCCGGACTGTCGACGGGCGGCGCGGTCCGGCTCGTGATGGTGCCGGGACTGCTGCTCGTCGTGCTCACGTTCCTGCTCGGCGAGCTCGTCACGCCGCGGGTCGAGGCGTTCACGCAGCGGCTCGCGCTGAAGCCCGGCGCCGGGCCGGTCGCGCGCGGCTTCAAGAGCGGCCTCTGGGTCAAGGACAACGCACGCACGCCGGACGGCCATCAGCTCGTGCGCTTCGTCAACATCGCGAAGGTCGGGCTCGACAACAGCCTGAACGACATCCGCATCTACGAATACGACGACGCGCTGCGGCTGCAGGACATCATCTTCGCCGACCACGCGAAGTTCTCGGCGCCGCACGCGTGGCGACTGACGAACGTCACCGAGACGCGCTTCGTCAATCTCGGCGGCAGCGACGCGCCCGACCGCGTCGATGTCGTCCGCGAGCCGCAGCGGCTCTGGGAGACCGAGCTCAGCCCGCAGCTGCTGTCGGTGCTGACGGTGACGCCCGAGCGGATGGCCGCCCGCAATCTCGAGACCTACATCCGGCATCTCGAGGAGAACAAGCAGACGTCCGAGCGCTACCAGATCGCGTTCTGGAAGAAGATCATCTATCCGTTCGCGGTGCTCGTGATGATGGCGCTCGCGCTGCCGTTCGCGTACCTGCATTTCCGCGCCGGCGGCATCAGCTTCAAGATCTTCACCGGCATCATGCTCGGCATCGGTTTCTACCTGCTGAACAACCTGTTCTCGCACGTCGGCCTCCTGAACACCTGGCCGCCGATCCTGTCGGCCGCGATGCCGAGCATCGTCGTGCTGGCGGCCGCGCTGGTCGCGCTGCGCTGGGTCGAGCGACGATGAGCGCATCGTCCGAGACGATCGGCCGCGACATCGTGCGCGGCATCGTCCTGTTCGCGCACGGCGCCCGCGATCCGCGCTGGGCCGAGCCGTTCGAGCGGCTGCGCGATCGCGTCGCGGCGCGCGCGCCCGACGCGCCCCTGTCGCTGGCGTTCCTCGAGTTCATGCAGCCCGACCTCGCCGCCGCGGCGACGGCGCTGGTCGACGCGGGCTGCGGCGCGCTGACGATCGTCCCCGTCTTTCTCGGCCAGGGCGGTCACCTGCGCCGCGACCTGCCGGCGCTCGTCGACGCGTTGCGGGTCGCGTTGCCGGCGGTCGACATCCGCGTCGCGGGACCGGTCGGCGAGGACGACGCGGTGCTCGACGCGATGGCGCGCTACTGCAGCGACGCATCGGGCATCGATGCGCCGACATCGGGCGTCCGCTGAGGCTTTCGCGCCGCATCGGTGCATCTACCGATGACATTGCGTCGACACGGGCTTAAGATGCCCGCCACTCGGCGCCCTTCGTTCGCTCGCGATCCATACGCGAACTTGCGAAAAGGCACCAACGGAGGAGGAGGGGCGGCTCAGGCCGCCGCTTTTTGACGCGAAGGCTCACGCCTTCGCGTTTTTTTGGTGGACGTCGGCGACGAGCCGGCGGCGCTGCGACGACGCGACGCCGCGGTCGTGGTTCAGCGGATCGATGCCGCGAGCCGCGCCGCGTCGCCGACGTAGCCGGCCGGCGTCAGCGCGAGCAGCCGATCGCGTTCGGCGGCCGGGATCGCGAGCGCCGTCGATGAACGCCCGCATCGCGTCGCGCGTGATGCCGGTGCCGCGCGTCAGCGCCTTCAGCTGCTCGTACGGGTTCGTCGATGCCGTAGCGGCGCATCACCGTCTGCACCGGCTCGGCGAGCACTTCCCACGCGTCGTCGAGGTCGGCCGCGATCGCGCTCGGGCCGCAGCTCGAGCTTGTCGAGGCCGCGCAGGCAGGCGTCGTACGCGACGCACGCAGTAGCCGAACGCGACGCCGACGTTGCGCAGCACCGTCGAGTCGGTCAGGTCGCGCTGCCAGCGCGAGATCGGCAGCTTCTCGCGACAGGTGCGCGAGCAGCGCGTTGGCGAGGCCGAGGTTGCCTTCGGAGTTCTCGAAGTCGATCGGGTTGACCTTGTGCGGCATCGTCGACGAGCCGATCTCGCCGGCCTTCGCGCGTCTGCCTGAAGTAGCCGAGCGAGATGTAGCCCCAGACGTCGCGGTCGAGGTCGATCAGGATCGTGTTCGCGCGCGCGACGCGCGTCGAACAGCTCGGCCATCGCAGTCGTGCGGCTCGATCTGGATCGTGTACGGGTTGAACACGAGCCCGAGGCGCTGCTCGACGACCGTCCGCGCGAACGCCTCCCAGTCGAAGTCCGGGTAGGCGACGACGTGCGCGTTGTAGTTGCCGACGGCGCCGTTCATCTTGCCGAGCAGCTCGACGGCGGCGATGCGCTCGATCGCGCGCGCCGAGCCGCGCAGCGACGTTCGCGAATTCCTTGCCGACGCGTCGTCGGGCTCGCGGTCTGGCCGTGCGTGCGCGACAGCATCGGCGACGTCGGCGTGGCGATGCGCGAGCTCGACGAGCCGCGCGCGGATGCGCGTCGAGCGCCGGCAGCAGCACGTCGTCGCGCGCCGCCTTGAGCATCAGCGCGTGCGACGTGTTGTTGATGTCCTCGCGACGTGCAGGCGAAGTGGATGAACTCGCTGGCAGCGCCGAGCTCGGCGGCGACGTCGGCCGGTGCGTCGGCGAAGCGCTCCTTCAGCCAGTACTCGACCGCCTTGACGTCGTGGTTGGTGACGCGCCTCGATCGCCTTGATCGCGCGCGGCGTCGGCCTCGGAGAAGCGCGTCGACGCAGCGCGCGCAGCCACGCGCGCGTCGCCGGCGCAGAACGGCGGCAGCTCGGCGAAGCCCGGCGTCGGACAGCGCGATGAGCCACGCGACCTCGACCCGCACCCGATGCGCGCATGAAGCCGGACTCGGACAGCAGCGGCCGCAGCGCGTCGACCTTCGCGGCGTAGCGGCCGTCGAGCGGCGACAGCGCGTCGAGGGCGGCGGACGAGGCGGCGGTGGGCGCGGGCCGGGTGACGGCGTGCATCGGAACGGGGGACGCGGGGGGCGCGGGACGAGGCGGATCGGGAAGGCGAGGGCGTCGACGCGACGCATGCAGCGTCGCGCGCGAAGGCGCCGAGTCTAGCATCGCAAGCCTGCGAAATACGCTTCGGATCAAGTCGTTGGACGCGCCGCCGGTCCGGCCGCCGGCAGGTGCGATGTATACTTCGCCGGCTTTGCGCGGCGTTCGCGGCCTCCTCGTCGTGCCGCGACCCGCGTCGCAACCCGCGTCGCAACCCTCACGCAAGACCTCCCACAAAAATGAAGTTGATCGGGTCGACCACCAGCCCTTACGTGCGCAAGGTGCGCATCGTCATGACCGAGAAGAAGCTGGACTACCAGTTCGTTCTCGACGACGTGTGGAGCGACGACACGAAGATCGCCGAGTCGAATCCGCTCGGCAAGGTGCCGTGCCTGATCATGGAAGACGGCGGCGCGGTGTTCGATTCGCGCGTCATCGTCGAGTATCTCGACACGCTGACGCCGGTCGGCAAGCTGCTGCCCGCGAGCGGTCGCGAGCGCGCCGAGGTCAAGTGCTGGGAGGCGCTCGCCGACGGCATGGCCGACGCCGCGATCCTGATGCGGCTCGAACAGACGCAGCGCGGCGACGGCGAGCGCAGCGACAAGTGGATCGACCCGGCAGCGCGCGAAGGTCGACGGCGCGCTGAAGGCGATGTCGGCCGGCCTCGACGACGGGCCGTGGTGCAACGGCAACCATTATTCGCTCGCCGACATCGCGGTCGGCTGCTCGCTCGCGTGGCTCGAGTTCCGCTTCCCCGAGATCGGCTGGCGCGACGAATACCCGAACCTGTCACGACTCGCCGACAAGCTGCACGAGCGCGCATCGTTCCGCGAGACGATGCCGAAGGGCTGACCGCGGGCGCGCCGCGATCCGTCCGATCGCGACGCGTTTCGGACCGCGACGGACGCGTCTCGTCCGGTCGCACCGCGACCACGCGGGCCTTCGCCCCGGGCAACGCGCGGCGGCACGCTTGTTGCCCTCTACCGTGCATCGATCGACCGAAGCCGTCCCCATGATCACGAGGAAACTCATCGTCGCCGGTGCCCTGCTGACCGGCACCGCGAGCGCGGAAGCCGGCTGGTTCGCCGAGCTTCCCGAATCGGCCAGCGTCGCGCTGGTCTTCATCGCACTGGCCGTCGCGGGACTCGCGATGCGGCCGCGCCGCCCGCCGCCGCCCGAGTCCTGATCAGCGGCCGCCGATCGCCGCGGTGATCCGTGCGGCGGTGCCGGTGAGGTCGTCGATCCAGTCGTCGTCGAGCCGGTCGGCCGGCGCGGTCAGCGAGAGCCCGGCGACGAGCTTGCCGCTCTCGTCGCGGATCGCGGCCGCGATGCAGCGCACGCCGATCTCCAGCTCCTCGTCGTCGCGCGAATAGCCGTGCGTGCGCACGAGCGCGAGCTCGCGTTCGAGGCGCGCGAGCTCGGTGATGCTGTTCGGCGTGTGCGCCGCGAGGCCGGTGCGCATCGCGTAGCCGCGGACCTGCCGCGGATCGTCGGTCGACAGGAACAGCTTGCCGACCGACGTCAGGTGCAGCGGTGCGCGGCCGCCGATCGCGCGGACCACCTGCACGCCGGAGAACTCGTTGTACGCGCGCTCGACGTAGATGATCTCGTCGCCCTGGCGCACCGACAGGTTGACGGTCTGGCCGGTGCTGCGATGGAGCGCGCGCATCGGATCGAGCGCCGCGTCGCGGACCGACAGCCGCGACTTGACGATGTTGCCGAGCTCGAGCAGCCGCATCCCGAGCTGGTAGCGGCCGGGCTCGACCCGATCGACGAAGCGCGCGAGCACGAGGTCGTCGAGGATGCGGTGCGCGGTCGACGGATGCAGCCCGGCCACGGCGGACAGGTGCTTCAGCGTCACCGGATCGCGCTCGCGCGCGAGCGCATCGATCAGCGTCTCGATCCGCTCGATGACCTGGATGGTCGGCGCGCGCAGCGCGGGGGCGGGGTTCGTTTCCATGCGGCGGGGTCC
Organism: uncultured beta proteobacterium; assembly: GCA_963720205.1. GTDB lineage: Bacteria > Pseudomonadota > Gammaproteobacteria > Burkholderiales > Burkholderiaceae_D > CAHJXF01. Next base: position 97,619 of record OY970390.1, read on the forward strand.
GCGGCCATCTTATCGCCGCGGCGGTCGACGGAGTAGGCTGTGCGCGCGCCACGCCGGCCCGGCCGCGCGAATATCGACAGGAGACCAGCACGATGAACCCCTCGAACCGCTCCCCGTTCAAGACCTTGCCGCGCCGGCTGCTGTCGGCGCTGTCCACCGTCGTGCTGGCCGTCTCGCTCGGCGTCGTCGCGGCGCCCGCCGATGCGCGCGGCGACCGCTGCGATCGCTGCGGCACCGTCGTCACGACGAACCGGAAGGACGAGCGCGGCAGCGGCACGGCCGGCACCGTCGTCGGCGGCGTCGGCGGCGCGGTGGCCGGCAACCTGCTCGGTCGCAACACCGCATCGACGGTGATCGGCGGCGTCGGCGGCGCGGTCGCCGGCAACGTCATCGGACGCAAGCTGTCGTCGAAGAAGGTCTGGTCGGTCCAGGTCCAGATGGACCGCGGCGACACGCAGGACGTCGACTACGGCAGCGACCCGGGCTTCCATCAGGGCGACCGCGTGCGCATCGCGCGCGACGGGACGCTGCAGCGGATCTGACGACGCGGCGCCGCACTGCCGCGTCAGCCGCGCAGCGCCCGCGCGCATTCGGCGACGAGCGCCGGGCCGCGGTAGATCAGGCCCGTGTAGAGCTGCACGAGCCGCGCGCCCGCCGCGCGCTTCGCCCGCGCATCGTCGCCCGACAGGATGCCGCCGACGCCGATGATCGGCAGGCGCCCGTCGAGTCGGCGTCGCAGCGCCTCGACGACGCGCGTCGACGACGCGGCGAGCGGCCCGCCGGACAACCCGCCGTCCTCGTTCGCGTTCGGCAGGCCGGCGACTGCCTCGCGCGACACGGTCGTGTTCGTCGCGATCACGCCGTCGATGCGATGCGCGACGAGCGCGTCGGCGACGAGCTCGATCTGCGCGAGGTCGAGGTCGGGCGCGATCTTGACCGCGAGCGGCACGTAGCGGCCGTGACGGTCTGCGAGCTCGGACTGTCGGCGCTTCAGCCGCCCGAGCAGGCCGCCGAGCTGCGCGCCGCCCTGCAGTTCGCGCAACTGCTTCGTGTTCGGCGACGAGATGTTGACGGCCACGTAGTCGGCGTGCGGATAGACGCCGTCGAGACAGGTCACGTAGTCGTCGACGGCGCGCTCGATCGGCGTCGTCGCGTTCTTCCCGATGTTGAGGCCGAGCACGCCGCCGCGGCTGCGATAGCGCGATCGCGCGACGTTCGCGATGAACGCCTCGAGCCCCGCGTTGTTGAAGCCCATCCGGTTGATCGAGCGCGCCGGCGGCCGGGATGCGGAACATCCGCGGCGTCGGGTTGCCGGGCTGCGGCAGCGGCGTGACGGTGCCGACCTCGATGAACCCGAAGCCGAAGCACGCGAGCGCGTCGATGTACGCGCCGTCCTTGTCGAGCCCGGCGGCGAGTCCGACCGCGTTGCGAAAGCGCAGGCCCATCGCGGTGACCGGCTCGTCGGGCACCGGCGCCGCGATCATCGGTCCGAGGCCGAGACCGACCGCGCGTCGCAGGTTCGTCAGCGCGACGCGATGCGCCGCTTCGGCGTCGAGCGCGAAGAACGCGTCGCGCGCGAACGGATACAGACGATCGAGCGTCAGCATGGGTCGCCGCGCCGCGCGACCCGACGTGAAGGCGGCGGCAGGATCAGCGTCCGGCTTCGGCGTCGGACAGGTGATGCCAGCGCCCGGCGCGCAGCGCCTCGATCGGCCGGAAGTTCGCCTTGTACGCCATGCTGTCGCTGCCGGGGATCCAGTAACCGAGGTAGACGTACGGCAGCCGCAGCTGCGCGGCCTGCGCGATCTGCCACAGCACGTTGTACGTGCCGAAGCTCGCCTGCGACAGGCTCGTGTCGTAGAACGTGTAGACCGACGACAGCCCGTCGTCGAGCACGTCGATGATGCTGACCATCCGCAGCGCGCCGTCGCGGTCGCGGAACTCGACGAGCCGCGTGTTGACCTTGCTCTGCAGGAGGAACTGGCTGTACTGCTCGCGGCTGTCGTGGTCCATTCCGCCGCCGGCATGCCGCGTGGTCTGGTAGTCGAGGTACAGCGCGTAGTGCTCGGCGTCGAACGCGAGCGCGCAGATCCGCGCGACGAGATCGTCGTGGCGCTTCGTCGCGCGACGCTGGCTGCGGTTCGGCGCGAAGCGCTCGACGCACACGCGCACCGGCACGCAGGCACGGCAGCCGTCGCAGTGCGGCCGATACGTGAACAGGCCCGAGCGCCGGAAGCCGGATCGCACGAGCTCGCTGTAGACGTCCGCGTTGATCAGGTGACCCGGCGTCGCGACCTGCGAGCGGGCCTGGCGCAGCGACAGGTAGCTGCACGGATAGGTGGCCGTCGCGTAGAACTGCAGCGTGGCGAACGGCAGGTCTTTCAGTTGCGTCATGCGGGCTACGTTTCCTTCAGCACGTCTCGCTCACCGCGTCTCGATCAGCGGCGCGGCAGCGGTCTCGCGCGACCACGACAACCGCTCGGGCCAGGCCACCTCGGGACCGTCGACCAGATCGGCGACGCGCCGACCGAATTCGGCCCGCGGGATCGGGCGCGCGCCCATCGACGCGAGGTGCCTCGTCTGCTGCTGGCAGTCTAGCATCGGCATTCCCGCGTCACGCGCGAACGACACGAGATGCGCGAGCGCGATCTTCGACGCATCGGTCACGCGGGTGAACATCGACTCGCCGAAGAACATGCGGCCGACGACGACGCCGTACAGCCCGCCGGCGAGCCGCCCGTCGATCCACGTCTCGACCGAGTGCGCGATGGCCGTCGCGGTGCAGCGCGACGTAGGCCGCGATCATCTCGTCGACGATCCACGTGCCGCCGTCGGCACCATCGTCTCCGCGCGGCGCCGCGCACGCCGCGATCACGTCCTCGAACGCGTGGTCGCAGCGCACGACGATCGCGTCGTCGTCGATCGAGCGGACGAGGCGCTTGCGCAGCGAGTGCGAGACGCGGAACTCGTCGGCGAACAGCACCATCCGCGGGTCCGTGCTCCACCAGAGGATCGGGTCGCCGCGACTGAACCACGGGAAGATGCCGTGGCGATACGCGTCGAGCAGTCGCGGCACCGAGAGGTCGGCGCCGGCGGCGAGCAGTCCGGCGGGATTGCGCGACGCGCGGGCGATCGGCGGGAACGGATCGTCCGGTCCGAGCCAGGCGATCAACGGCCCGGACTCGTGCTCGCGACGGCGGCCGGCGCGGGCGCGGGGCCGACGGCCGCACGCGACGACCATTCGATGGTGCCGGTGTGCAGCTCGAAGCGACCGCGACGGCGATCGTCGAAGTAGTGGCGCAGCGTGGTCGACACCGTCCGGAACGCGAGCTCGTCCCACGGCACCTCGCGCTCCTCGAACAGCCGCACCTCGAGGCTCTCGATGCCGGCGAGGAAGTCGATGTCGACCAGCGCCGCGAGATAGAACACGTGGACCTGATGGACGTGCACGACGTCGAGCATCGTGAACAGCGACGTCGAGCTCGACGCGCGCGCCGGCTTCTTCCAGCGTCTCGCGCAGCGCGCCGGCGCCGACCGTCTCGTCGGTCTCGAGGAAGCCGCCGGGCAGCGTCCAGAAGCCGTAGCGCGGCTCGATCGCGCGTCGGCACAGCAGCACGCGGTCGTTCCAGACCGGAATGGTGCCGACGACGATCTTCGGATTGACGTAGTGGATGGTCCCGCAGGCGTCGCAACAGGCGCGCTCGCGGTTGTCGTCGGGCGGTACGCGGCGCGTGATCGCATGGCCGCAGACGGAGCAGAAGTTCAGCGCCGGAGTCATCGAAGGACTATACCGGAAGGGGCGTGGCCGGCAGCCAGCCGCGCCGGCACGGCGGGCGATTTGTGCGCCCCGACCCGATCGCGTAGAATCCGGCCCGCGGGGTGGAGCAGTCTGGCAGCTCGTCGGGCTCATAACCCGAAGGTCACAGGTTCAAATCCTGTCCCCGCAACCATTCACGAAGAAGCCGCCAGTCCGACGACTCGCGGCTTTTTTCGTTTCGGGCGGTACGCCGCGGTGCGATCACTCGCGACCGCGGCCGCCTCCGGTACGACGTCGCGGCGATCGGTCATGATCGCGGCTTCCTCTCGAAGCGAAGCGGCGGCCGCGCCGGCTCACGCCTTCACTTCCCACCGGCCGTTCGCACCACCGCACCCGTTCCCGCGCACGGTGCTAGGCTTGCCGACCGTCCTCGATCCACGGTTTCGAAGGAATCCCATGCCTGGCCTGCTCCCCCGCGTCGATCCCGACGGGTTGCTCGAGTACTCGGTGGTGTTCACCGACCGTGCGCTGAACCACATGTCGCGGAAGTTCCAGCACGTGATGCAGGACGTGTCCGGCATCCTGAAAGAGGCCTACGGCGCGCACTCCGCGATCGTCGTTCCCGGCAGCGGTACGTTCGGCATGGAAGCGGTGGCCCGCCAGTTCGCGACCGGCAAGAAGACGCTCGTCATCCGCAACGGCTGGTTCAGCTACCGGTGGACGCAGATCTTCGACGCCGGGCGGATCCCTGCGGAACAGCACGTGCTGAAGGCGCGTCCGCTGTCGGCGAAGCCCCTCGCGCCGTTCGAGCCGCCGCCGATCGACGACGTCGTCGCCGCGATCCGGTCGCAGCGGCCCGACCTGGTCTTCGCGCCGCATGTCGAGACGGCGGCCGGCATCGTCCTGCCCGACGACTATCTGCGCCGCGTCGGCGACGCGGTGCACGCGGTCGGCGGACTCTTCGTCCTCGACTGCGTCGCGTCGGGCGCGCTCTGGGTCGACCTGCGAAGCACCGGCGTCGACGTCCTCATCAGCGCGCCGCAGAAGGGCTGGAGCGGATCGCCGTGCTGCGCCTTCGTGATGCTCGGCGAACGCGCCCGCGCGCTGATCGACGACACCGTCAGCAGCAGCTTCGCCGCCGACCTGAAGAAGTGGCTGCAGGTCATGGAGACCTACGAACGCGGCGGGCACGCGTACCACGCGACCTTGCCGACCGATGCGCTCGCGCTCACGCGCGACGCGATGGTCGAGACGCGCGCGGCGGGCTTCGAGAATCTCAGGGCACGACAGATCGACCTCGGCCGGCGCGTCCGTGCGCGTCGTCGAGGCGCATGGTTTGCCCAGCGTCGCCGCGCCGGGTTTCCAGGCGGCCGGCGTCGTCGTCAGCTATACCAGCGATCCGGGCCTGCACAGCGGCGCGGCGTTCCTCGCCGAAGGTCTGCAGACGGCCGCCGGCGTGCCGCTGCAGTGCGACGAGCCGGGCGACTTCAAGTCGTTTCGCATCGGGCTGTTCGGGCTGGACAAGCTGCGCGACATCGATCGCACGGTGACGAACCTCGCGACCGCGCTCGACCGGATCGTGGGCACCGTGCCGGCGAAGCGCGAAGCCGCTTGAGGCGCTCGTGTCGCCGCAACGAGCCGCGATCGGCGTCGGCATGATCGCGGCGCTCTGCTGTCGGCGTCCCTGCGCTGGAAGCGACGTCGATTGAAGGATGCCGTGCCGGAAGCCTCCTCGCGCACGCGCGCGACCATCGCCCCCGCTGAAGATCGCCGTGCTCGGCGCGGGGAAGATCGGCAGCACCTTCGCGTCCCGACTGGCGCGGGTCGGCAAGCACGAGGTCACGGCCATCGCCCGTCCCGGATCGGTCAGGCTGCAGCAACTGCAGCGGGACGACGGGATCGTCGACGCGAACGGCGAGCGCGCCGTCGTCCGGGTCCTCGATGCGCTCGATGAAGCGACGCCGTACGACCTGCTGATCGTCACGCTGCTCGATCGACAGACGGACGCCGTGTTGCCCACGTTGCGTCGCAGCGCGGCCAGCACCGTCCTGTTCATGTTCAACACGTTCGATCCCGAACGGTTGCAGCAGGCGGTCGGCGCGTCGCGCTGCGCGCTCGGCATGCCGTTCGTGCAGGCCACGCTCGACAGCGACGGCAAGGCTCGATGCGACCATCGGCGCCGCGGGCCAGAAGACCATCCTCAGCGAGCAGCGCTGGGTCGACGTGTTCAGCGCGGCGGGCTTGCCGGCGGCCCTGGAACCGGACATGCCGTCATGGCTGCGCTGCCACGTTCCGATGTGCGTCGCGTTCGAGAGCGTCGCGGTCGCCGCTCAGCGGCGCGGCGGTGGCGCTTCGTGGAAGGAGGCGCTGGTCCTCTCGCGTGGCGTCCATGCGACCTTCGCGCTCATCAAGGGCCTCGGATACGACATCTATCCGACCTCCAAGAAGCTGATCGACGGCAGCCCGGTCGCGGTACTGGCCGCTACGCTGTGGTCGCTGTCGCGGGTGGCCGGCTTTCGCGACGTGTTGGCCACGGGCAAGGCGGAATGCGACGCGCTGGTCGATGTCCTGACGGCCGCGGCGTCGCGTTCGAATCGGCCGGTCGACGTCGCCCGGATCGCGGCGATGAAGCCGTGACGCTCAGTCGCGCGGCACTTCGGGCCGGTCCACGAGCCCGAGGCCCCGGTCGATCGTCGGTTCTTCCGGCGCGCCGTCCGGACCCGCGTCCGAGCCGCCCGAACCCGCGCTCGCGTTCTCGCGCAGTCCGTTGCGGAATTCGTCGCTGCGCCGCGCCTCTTCGAGCGCTTCGGGTCCTTCGGGACGGCCGAGGTCCGCGGCACCCGTCGCTTCGTCGTCCGGTCGTGCTTCGCCGATGGGGTTCGTCATGATCGTCTCCTCGATGCCCGACTCGAGGTTTGCACGGGCATCGCGCGCGTCGCATCGGACGGTCGCGCATCCACGGGCCGGAGGCGACGAAGCGCCGCGTCGGCCGACGCTCGTGCGACCTCAGGCCGGCGTCGGCGCCAGCCGGGCACCCTGCGCGGCGAGCGTGCGTGCGAGCAGCGACGTCGTCGCGTAGATCGCGTCGATCGTCGGCGTCGGCGTCTCGGTGATGCGCGCGAGCTCGACGACGCTGCCGACCAGTGCCTCGAGCTCCAGCGCGCGACCGGCCTCGACGTCCTGCAGCATCGACGTCTTGTGCGCGCCGACGCTCTCGGCGCCGGCGATCCGCTGTTCGAGCGAGACCTTGAACTCGACGCCGAGCTTCCGCCCGACCGCCTGCGCCTCTTCCATCATCCGCGCGACGAGGTCGCGGCTCGGCGGGAAGCGGCAGATGTCCTCCAGCGTCGCGTGCGTCAGCGCGCTGATCGGGTTGAAGCTGAGGTTGCCCCACAGCTTGACCCACAGCTCGCTGCGGATGTCGCGCGACACCGGCGCCTTGAACCCGGCCGCCATCAGCGCGCGACTCAGCGCCTCGACGCGCGGCGTGCGCTGCCCGTCGAGCTCGCCGAGCGAGAAGCGGTTGCCCTCGACGAGGCGCACGACGCCCGGCTCGACCAGCTCGGCCGCCGGATAGACGATGCTGCCGACGATCCGGCTGACCTCGATGCCCGCGGCCAGCGCGCCGTCCGGGTCGACGCTCGCGAGCGTGCGACCGTCGTACGCGCCGCCGAGCCGCTGGAAATACCACCACGGCACGCCGTTGATCATCGTGACGACCATCGTGTCGGGGCCGAACAGCGCGCGCAGCCCGGGCAGCAGCTCGCGCACCTGATGCGCCTTCGTCGTCAGCAGCACCGCGTCCTGCGGGCCGGCGTCGGCCGGGTCCTGCACCGCGCGGACGTCGGGCGCGTGCTGCGTCGTGCCGTCGGGCAGCACGAGGCGGAAGCCGTGCGCGTCGATCGCGGCGAGGTTGCGGTTGCGCGCGATGAACGTGACCTGCTCGCCGGCCAGCGACAGCTTCGCGCCGAGATAGCCGCCGATCGCGCCGGCGCCGACGATCGCGATCTTCATCGGAGAGTCCGCATCGCCGCCGCGCCTACTTGAACTCGCCGGAGACGTACGAGCCGAAGCCGAGCCCGATGCGCTGCGCGAGTCCGATGCGTTGCAGCTTGCCGGTCGCGCCCTTCGGCAGCTCGTCGACGAACAGGATCTTCTTCGGGACCTTGTAGCCGGCGACGCGCTGCGCGACGAACTGCTGCAGCTCGCGCTCGGTGCATTCGTGGTCCTCGTGAAGCACCACCATCGCGGCCACTTCCTCGCCGAGCCGCTTGTGCGGGGCGCCGAAGACGATCACCTGCGCGACCGACACGTGGTCGAGCAGGATCTCGTCGATCTCGCGCGGGCTGACCTTCTCGCCGCCGCGGTTGATGATCTCCTTCAGGCGGCCGGTGATCGAGAGGTAGCCGTCGGCGTCCATGAACCCCTGGTCGCCGGTGCGGAACCAGCCGTCGACGAACGCTTCGTCGTTCGCCTTCGGATTGTTCTCGTAGCCGGCGGTGACGCTCGGTCCGCGGATCACGACCTCGCCCGGCTCGCCGGCCGGGAGCAGCGCACCGTCCTCGCCGCGGATCGCGACCTCGGGGCCGGCCGCGCGGCCGACGGTGCCGCGCTTGCGTTCGAGCGGCGGCAGCGGGTTCGACGCCATCTGGTGCGCCGCTTCGGTCATGCCGTACGACTCGATCAGCGGCGCGTTGAACATCGTCTCGATCTGCTCGATCAGTTGCGGCGGCATCGGCGACGACGACGAGCGCACGAAGCGCAGCGGATGGCGCTTCAGCACTTCGGCGTTGTGCTTGCCGCGGGTCGCGATCGCGAGATGCATCGTCGGCACCGCCGTGTACCAGGTCGGCCGCGACTCGTCCATCCACTTGAAGAAGCGCAGCGCGTTGAAGCCCGGCGTGCAGAACACCTGCGAGCCCGCCGACAGCGGCGCGAGCACGCCGGCCACGAGGCCGTGGATGTGGAAGAGCGGCATGATGTTCAGCCCGCGATCGTCCGGCGCGAGCCGCAGCGTCGCCGCGATGTTGCGTGCCGAGGCGAACAGGTTGCCGGCCGACAGCGGGACGCGCTTCGGCTTGGACGTCGTGCCCGACGTGTGCAGCACCATCGCGACGTCGCCCGGCTGCGACGGGCCGGGATTCGCGCGCGGGCGTCGTCGGCGCGACGTCGAGTCGGAACTGCACCGGCCGGCGCGCCGGGTTCGACCACGAGCTCGATGATCGGAATGCCGAGCTTGCCGGCCGCCGCGACCGCCGGCGATGCGCTGCCGCGTTCGACGATCAGCGCCTTCGCCTGCAGGTCGTCGAGGTAGAACTCGAACTCGGCGTCGCGATAGGCCGGATTGAGCGGCGCGCTGGCGGTCGCGCAGGCGCACGCCAGGAAGCACGTCGCCATCTCGGGGCCGTTCGGCAGGACGATCGCGACGCGGTCGTTGCGGCCGATCCCGGCCGCATTGAGCGACGCGGTCGTCGTCGCGACGAGCGCGCGCAGCGCGCGGTAGTCGAGCGGCGCGCGGTCCGGCGCGGCGAGGGCGACCGCGTCGTCGGCGCCGGCCTGTAGGAGATCCTGGACGGTCATGGTTGAATCGTTCTCGTTGTTTTCGGAATTCGCGTCGCAATGAACCAACCAGGGGCCTGCATGCACGATGAACCGCTGACGCAACCGACTCCGGCGTCCCGGATCGCGCGCGCGCTGCTCGACGGATTCGACCGGCACTACCGGCTCTTCAGCGAGGTCGGACGCGGCGCGAAGCAGCGCTTCGAGCAGGCCGACTGGCACGGACAGCGGAAGGCGATGCGCGAGCGAATCGAGTTCTACGACCAGCGCGTGCTCGAAACCAGGAGCCGGTTGCTGACCGAATTCGCCGCCGACGCCCTGTCGCTCGATGTCTGGCAGCAGACGAAGCTGCTCTACATCGGACTGCTGATCGATCACCGCCAGCCGGAACTGGCCGAGACCTTCTTCAATTCCGTCACGACGAAGATACTTCACCGAAGCTACTTCCACAACGACTTCATCTTCGTGCGGCCGGCCATCTCGACGTCGTACATCGAACTCGACGAACCGGCCGGGTCGACGTATCGCGTCTACTACCCGGTCCTCGCGACGTGGCGCGACACGTGGGTGCAAGTGGTCCGCGACTTCGACCTTCGGGTCGAGTTCGAGGACCTCGAACGCGACGCGACCGACGTGGCGAGCGCGCTCGAGAGCCGGCTCGGCCGGTCTCCGCCGGGCGCCAACTTCCAGGTGCAGGTGCTCGCGAACCTGTTCTTTCGCAACAAGGCGGCGTACGTCATCGGCAAGATCATCAACGGCTACCAGCAGACGCCCGTGGCGCTGCCGTTGCTGCACGTGTCGCGCGGCAAGCTCGCGATCGACACCGTCCTCGACACCGAGGACGACCTGCGGATGCTGTTCAGCTACGCCCGCGCCTATTTCCTCGTCGACATGCCGGTGCCGAGCGCCTATATCCAGTTCCTGCGCAGCCTGATGCCCGGCAAGCCGCGCGCGGAGATCTACAGCGCGGTCGGGCTGCACAAGCAGGGCAAGAACAGCTTCTATCGCGACCTGCTCGCGCACCTGCGCCACAGCCGCGGACCGCTTCCGCATCGCGCCGGGCATCAAGGGCATGGTCATGCTGGTCTTCGACCTGCCGTCGTTCCCCTACGTCTTCAAGGTCATCAAGGACTTCTATCCCGAGCCGAAGAACACGACGCGCGAGAAGATCAAGGGCAAGTACCTGCTGGTGAAGCGGCACGACCGCGTGGGCCGCATGGCCGACACCCTCGAGTACAGCAAGGTGGCGCTGCCGCTCGCGCGCTTCGAGCCGGAGCTGGTCGACGAGATGCGACGGTACTGCTCCAGCCTGCTCGAGTTCACCGAGACCGACGGCGTGCAGGAAGTCGTCATCGATCACGCGTACATCGAGCGCCGCATGACGCCGCTCAACCTGTTCCTGAAGAACGCGGTGGCCGCCGGCGAGACCGAAGCGATCGAGCGCGCGACGATCGAGTACGGCAACGCGATCAAGGATCTGGTCGCCGCCGACATCTTCCCGGGCGACATGCTGTGGAAGAACTTCGGCATGACGCGGCAGGGCCGCATCGTGTTCTACGACTACGACGAGATCGAATACCTGAGCGAATGCAACTTCCGGCGCGTACCGCCCCGCGACGACGCCGCGCCGACTCCGACGAACTGTGGTTCGACGTCGGGCCGAAGGACGTCTTCCCGGAAACGTTCGGCCGCTTCCTGCTCGGCAACGCGCGCGTGCGCAGCGCGTTCCTCGCGCATCACGCGGACCTGCTCGATGCCGACTACTGGAACCTGCACAAGCAGCGCATCCTGGCCGGGGCGATGCTCGACATCTTTCCGTACGATCCGCGGCGCCGCTTCGTCAATCGGCGCGCGGCGGCGCGGACGGCGGAGGGCGCGGCGCCGGCGTGACCGGCGGGGGCCGTGCCCGGCGGACGATCAGGTCGGCGGCAACGGCGCCGCGAACCGGCCGAGGAACGCCCGCGTCGTCTCGTGCCGTGGCGCGTCGATCACCTGCTTCGCCGGCCCCGACTCCGCGACGACGCCGTCGCGCAGGACGATCACCTCGTCCGCGACCTGCCGCGCGAAGCCGATCTCGTGCGTCACGAGGATCATCGTCATCCCCTCGGCCGCGAGTCCGCGGATCACGCCGAGCACCTCGCCGACGAGTTCGGGATCGAGCGCCGACGTCGCCTCGTCGAACAGCATCACGCTCGGCCGCATCGCGAGCGCGCGGGCGATCGCGACGCGCTGCTTCTGCCCACCCGACAGCTGGTCGGGACGGACGTCGGCGCGGTCGAGCAGGCCGACCTTGTCGAGCAGCGCGCGCGCCTCGTCGGCCGCGCGACGCCTCGGCGTCCCGAGCACCGTCAGCGGTCCTTCCATCACGTTCTCGAGCGCGGTGCGGTGCGCGAACAGGTTGAAGTGCTGGAACACCATGCCGGTCGACGCGCGGAAGCGCGCGAGGTCGCGGTCGTTCGGCAGCCGCGTGCGGCGTCCGTCGAACGCGATCGTCTGGTCGCCGACCGAGATACGACCGGCGTCCGGCACCGTCAGCAGGTTGATGCAGCGGAGCAGCGTCGACTTGCCGGAGCCCGACGGTCCGATCAGCGCGAGCACGCGGCCACGGCTCACCTGCAGCGAGACGCCCTTCAGCACGTCGCGACCGGCGAACGACTTGCGGAGGCCGGCGACGTCGATCAGCGGCGCGGTCGGGTCGGCGTCCAGATCACGCCTCGGATGCCGTGCCGCCGAACTCGAGCCGCTTCGCCCACAGCGTGAACGGCAGCAGCACCGCGAAGTAAGCGACCGCGATGAACGTGTAGAGCTCGAGCGGGCGATAGGTCTCGTGCGCGACGACCTGGCCCTGGTACAGCAGGTCGGGCACCGCGAGCACCGACAGCAGCGACGTGTTCTTCAGCTGCATGATCGACTGGCTCATCAGCGGCGGCACCATCCGCTTGAACGCCTGCGGCAGCACGACGCGCCGCATCACCTGGCCGCGTCGCATGCCGAGCGCGCGCGCGGCCTCGATCTGGCCCGGATCGGTCGCGATGATGCCGCCGCGGACGATCTCCGAATAGAACGCGCCGCCGTACAGCGACAGGCACGAGGCCCGCCGCGACCGGCGCCGAGATCTGCAGGCCGGTCAGCACCGGCAGCGCGTAGTAGAACCAGACGAGCTGCACGAGGACCGGCGTGCAGCGGAACACCTCGACGTAGGCGCGCAGCCCGCCCGACACGATCCGGTTGCTCGACAGCCGGCCGATGCCGCTGACGAGCCCGACCGCGAGTCCGAGGACCACGCAGAGCACCGTGAACCCGATCGTGTACCCGAGGCCCGCGAGCAGCAGCGTGCGATAGGTCCAGAGGATCCCGAAGTCCCAGTGGTACACGCGCGCTCCCCCGTCGCGGCTCGTGTCGGCGGTCGATCAGAACGTCGTGCCCGGCGGGATCTGCTCGGGACGCACGCCGGACAGCTTCATGAGGTTGGCGAGCACGACGTCCTTGACCTTGCCGCCGGCGCGCGTCTGCGCGATCCACTTGTCGACGTATTCGACCCAGCGACGATCGGCCTCCTTGCGAAAACCGAGGTTGGTCGTCGTCGCCTGCACCGGCGTCGGCAGCACGACGTGGCCGATCGACGGGTTCTTGCTGACGACGGTCAGCGCGAGCACGGTGACGAGCACCTGCGCATCGGCGCGGCCGGTCTGCACCGCGAGACTCGCGTCGGCCGACTTCTCGAGCCGGATGATCTGCGCCTTCGGACAGACCCTCGTGATCATCTGGTCGTGCGACGAGCCGATGTCGACGGCGATCTTCACGTTCGGGTCGTTCAGCTCGGCCCAGGTCGCGGGACTGAAGTCCTTGCGCGCGAGCAGCACGAACGCGTTGTCGAACAGCGGATCCGAGAAGTCGACGACGAGCTGTCGCGCCGGCGTCGGATTGAGCCCGAAGAACACGTCGACCTTGTTCGCCTGCAGGTCGAGGACGGCGTTGCCCCACGTCGTCTCGGTGATGTCGAGCTTCGCGTCGAGGCTCGCGGCGAGACTCTTCGCGAAGTCGATCATGAAGCCCTGCCACTCGCCGGACGCGAGGTCCTTCTGGTAATACGGCGCGGCGCCGGCGACGGCGCCGATGCGGACGGTCTTCGTGCGCTGCACGCGCGCCCATGCGCTCTCCGCGTCGGCCTGCGCGAAGACGGTCGGGGCGACGGCGGCGGCCGTGGCGGCGGCGATGAACTGGCGGCGATTCGTCATCGAGTCCTCGTGAACGGTTCGAGTGGATGAAAAGGATTCAGAGCGTCAGGCCACCGTCGACGTGCAGCACCTGGCCGGTGAGATACGCCGCGGCGTCGCCGAGCAGGAAGTCGATCACGCCGGCGATGTCGTCGGGCTCGCCGAGGCGGCCCATCGGAATGCGGGCGCGCGCGTCGGTCCATCGCGCGGCGTCGAGCGCGCCGGAGCCGTCGGCGTCCTTGCGGACGTAACCCGGCGCGACGGCGTTGACGGTGACGCCGCTCGGCGCGAGCTCGGCCGCGGCCGACTTCACGAGCGCCTCGACGCCGGCCTTCGCGGCCGCGCTCGCCGCGAACGTCGACTCGCCGGCCGTGAAGCGATGCGCGACGAACGAGCTGACGGCGACGAAGCGGGCCGCGCCGCCGGCGCGCGCGGTCGCCTGCAGCGGAGCGATGCTCGCGCGCAGCAGCCGCGCGAGCGCGATCACCATCACGCGCAACGACCGGTCGAGCGCGTCGTCGTCGAGTTCGGCGATCGAACGGCGATCCGCGAAGCCCGCGTTCGCGACGACGCCGCGCAGGCGACCCATCGTCGCTGCGCGATCGATCAGCGCGTCGACCGTCGACGGTTCCGAGAAGTCACCGACGACGACGTCGGTCGCGACCGCGTCGCACGCGCGCGCGACGGCGTCCGCCCCGCGCGGTTGCGGCCGGTATGGATCACGAGCGCGAAGCCGCGGTGGGCGAGTCGTCGGCACGTCGCCGCGCCGATCCCGGACCCCGCACCGGTCACCACCACCACGTCGTCCATGTCGAAGCCGGTCCGCGAACGCACCGGAGACGTCGAGGCCGCGCTCGCCCGATGCGCGCGCCGGCGTCCCGACGCGCGAAGTATGGATCACGCCGCGCGGTCGACCGGGCGACGCCGCGCGCGACGGCGTGATCAGGCGGTCTGCGGATGCGGCAGCGCTCCGAGGATCTCGGCATCGTGCTCGCCGATCCCGGGCAGCGGCCGACGGACGCCGGGCCGGCGGCCGCCGAGCGTCAGCGGCAGCAGCACGACCTCGGTCATGTCGCCGTCCTCCGTCTGCATCGGCACGAGGCCGCCGCTCGCGATCAGGTGCGGATCGTCGAGCAGCTGCTCGGGGCGCACGATCGGCGCGTACGGGATGCCGGCGGCCTCCAGCTTCGGCACCAGTTCGTCGACCCGATGGTGGCTCAGCACGGCGGCGAGCCGCTCGAGCAGCGCCGGACGCCGCTCGCAGCGCGACGCGTTCGTCGCGTACGACGGCTCGGTCGCGAGCGCCGGTTCGTCGAGCACCGCGCACAGCGTCATGAATTGCTTGTCGCTGACGGCACCGATGAACAGTTGCTCGTCGTCGGCGAGCGTGAAGATGTCGTAGACGCTCCAGACCGACTTGCGCGCCGGCATCGGCGGCGGCGACTCGCCGGTCATCGCGTACTGCTGCATGTGCTGCGACGCGAGGAACACGCAGTTCTCGAACAACGCGGTCTGCACCTCCTGGCCGCGACCGGTCGCGTCGCGCTCGCGCAGCGCCGCGAGAACGCCGATCGCGCCGAACATGCCGCCCATGATGTCGTTGACCGACGTGCCGGCGCGCAGCGGCCGCCCCGGCGGTCCGGTCATGTACGACAGCCCGGCCATCATCTGCACGACCTCGTCGAGCGCGAGCCGCTTCTCGTACGGTCCGGGCAGGAAGCCCTTGTGCGACACGTAGACGAGCCGCGGGAACCGCTCGGCGAGCGTCGCGTGGTCGAGGCCGAACTTCGCCATGATCCCGGGGCTGAAGTTCTCGAGCACCACGTCGGCGGTCGCGATCAGGTCGAGCGCGCGCGCTCGGCCGTCGGCGCTCTTGATGTCGAGCACGACGCTCTTCTTGTTGCGGTTGAACGCGCGGAAGAAGCCGATGCCGAGGCCCGGCAGCTTGCGGGTCCGGTCGCCGCCGGGCGGCTCGACCTTGATGACCTCGGCGCCGAGGTCGGCGAGGATCATCCCGCACGTCGGGCCCATCACCATGTGCGTGAACTCGACGACGCGGATGCCGTCGAGCGGAAGGCCGCCGATCGTGGCACTCATCGGGCGGCCTCCGCGACGGCGGCCGATGCGAACGTCTTCGGCAGTCCGGCGCGCCAGAGCGTGCCGTGCAGCGTCTCGGTCGACAGCCATCCGGCGATCTTCGCGCGCAGCGCGAGCAGCTTCGGCAGGTCGATGCCGGTCTCGATGCCCATGCTGGCCAGCATGAACGCGAGGTCCTCGGTCGACGCGTTGCCGCTCGCGCCGGGCGAGTGGGGGCAGCCGCCGATGCCGCCCAGCGTCGCGTCGAAGCGCGCGACGCCGGTCTCGAGCGCCGCGTAGACGTTCGCGAGCGCGAGGCCGCGCGTGTCGTGGAAGTGTCCGGCCCAGAAGCGTTCGCCGGCGATCCGGCGCGCCTCGTCGAACAGATCGCGGACGGTCGCAGGGTCGGCGTAACCGACGGTGTCCGCGATGCTGACGCGATCGACGCCGGCGTCGAGCAGGCCGTGCAGGCAGCGCAGCACGTCGGCGCGCGGGACGTCGCCCTGGATGGTGCACCCGAAGGCCGTGCTGACGGCACCCTCGACCAGCGTCTTCGAGCCGGCGGCGTCGCGCGCCGCGACGATGCGCGATACCTCCGTGATGACCTCGTCGCGCGTCTTCCGCAGGTTCGCGAGGCTGTGCGCGTGGCTGGCCGACAGCGGCAGCAGCATCAGGTCGGCGCCACTCTCCATCGCGTTCCCGGCACCCTTCAGGTTCGGCACGAGGACCGACACGAACAGACCCGGCAGCGTCTTCGCGAACGCGACGAGTTCGGCCGTGTCGGCGAGTTGCGGCAGCAGGCGCGCCGGCACGAACGAGCCGACCTCGATCTCGCGCAGCCCGGCGTCGTACGCGCCGCGGATCCATTCGATCTTCTGCGCGGTCGGCAGCGTCGGCCGGATGCTCTGCAGGCCGTCGCGCAGCCCGACCTCGCGGACCACGACCCGGGACGGGTATCGGTTCATGCGTGTCTCCGTTCGTGCCGGTCTCGACGTGCCGGCCTGTCGCGACTGTAGACGTTCCCGACGACATCCGGGGCGACGCGCGACCGCGGTTCGGTGCGGCCGACCGACGCCTGGACGGGCACCAAGTTCGCGATCGGCTTCGATCGCCTCGACGCGCCGCGGCCGGCCACGCGCTCGCGGGTCCGTGTCGCGCGCGACGCGCTGGAACTCGCCCGACCGACGCTGCTCTACGCGTGCGTCGGCGCGATCGTTGCGCGACGCGACGGCGATACCCTTCGCATGATCCGATGACGATGCAGCCTTCGATGGTATGGCCGGCGACGCACGCGTGAAGAGGTTCGCGCGGACGGCGCTCGCGGTCGTCGTCGTCGCCGGCGCGCTGACCGTCGCGATGTCGGCGTTCGCGTGGCGCCCGGCGATCGATCCGGTCGAGCCGACGGCGGCGTCCGCGGTGGCATCGGCGTTCGATCGCCCCGTCGTCGAGCGCGGCGCGAAGCTCGCGGCGCTCGGCAACTGCACGAGCTGCCACACGACGGTCGACGGCGTCCCGTTCGCCGGCGGCGTGCCGCTCGCGACGCCGTTCGGCACGATCTACGGCTCGAACGTGACGCCCGCGCCGCGGACCGGCATCGGCCGCTGGTCGGAGCCGGCGTTCGTCCGCGCGATGCGCGACGGCGTCTCGCGCGACGGGCAACGGCTGTATCCGGCGTTCCCGTACGACCACTTCCGCGGGACCGACGACGCCGACCTGCATGCGCTCTACGCGTTCCTGATGACGCGCGACCCGTTCGAGTCGACGCCGCCGCCGAACGACCTCGTGTTCCCGCTCGGCTGGCGTCCGCTGCTGGCCGGATGGGACCTGCTGTTCCTGCGCGACGCACCGGCGCCCGGGCCGTCGAACGACGCCGTCGCGCGCGGCGACCGGCTCGTCGACGCGCTCGGCCATTGCGGCGCATGCCACACGCCGCGCAACGCGCTGCAGGCCGAGAAGCGCGACGCGCGACTCGCCGGGGCCGTCGTCGAAGGCTGGTACGCGCCGCCGCTGAACGCCGACTCGCCGTCTCCGGTCGTCTGGACCGTCGACGCGATGACGCGCTACCTGCGCTCCGGCATCGCGCCGGACCACGCGATGGCCGGCGGCCCGATGCAGGAAGTGACGGCGAGTCTCGCGAAGGCCGACGCGGCCGACGTGTCGGCGATCGCCACGTCGATCGTCGCGTCGATGGGGCCGCCGACCGATGCGCGCAGGGCCCGCGAGGCCGCGAGCCGAGCCCGCGCGTCGCAACCGACGACGACGTTGCCGTTCGACGCGTCCGACCGCCGACTCGCGCTCGGCGCGCAGGTCTACGCGACCGCGTGCGCCGGCTGCCACGATCGCGGTCGCGACGTCGGGTCGAACGGCGCGCTGCGGCTGCCGCTCGCGGTCGCGCTGTACGACGCCGAGCCCGCGAGCCTGCTGCGGCTGATCCGCGAAGGCATCGCGCCGCCGGTCGGCGAACGCGGGCGATGGATGCCGGCGTTCGGCGACACGCTGACCGACGACCAGCTGGTCGCGCTCGCGACCTATCTGCGACGCGTCGGCGCGGACGCGCCGGCGTGGCCGCATCTCGAGCGCGCCGTCGCGGCGACCCGATGACCGCACACCTGTCCTGAAGGACCGCCGATGGCCCGCATCACGCTGCAGCTGAACAAGGTCGCCCGGACCGTCGACGTCGATCCGGCGACGCCGCTGCTGTACGTGCTGCGCGACGACCTCGCGCTGAACGGCGCGAAGTTCGGCTGCGGCCTCGGCCAGTGCGGCGCGTGCACGGTGATGATCGGCGACGACGCGGTGTTCTCGTGCCTCACGCCGGTGTCGCTGGTCGGCGACCGCGCGATCACGACCGTCGAAGGGCTCGGCACGATGGAACGTCCGGGCCGCGTGCAGCAGGCGTTCATCGACGAGCAGGCCGCGCAGTGCGGCTACTGCATCGCCGGCATGGTGATGCGCGCCGAGGCGCTGCTCGCGCGGAACGCGCATCCGACCGAAGCCGAGATCCGGCGGCACCTGTCGACGAACCTCTGTCGCTGCGGCACGCAGACGCGCATCGTGCGCGCCGTGCAGCGGGCGGCCGGCATGGCGACGCGATCGTGAAGCGACGCGCGTTCCTCGGTACCGGCGGCGCGCTCGTCGTCGCGTTCGCCTGGCGGCCGGGATGGTCGCAGGGCGACGGCGGCGCCGGCGGGTCGGGCTCGTCGGGTGCGCCGCTGCCGGGCAGCCTGAAGAAGCTGCCCTGGATCGACGGCTGGATCCGCATCGACGCGCAGAACCGCGTGACCGTGTTCACCGGCAAGGCCGAGCTCGGGCAGGGCATCAAGACGGCGCTGATCCAGGTCGCGGCCGATGCGCTGGTCGTCGATCCGTCGCGCGTCGCGATCGTCACGGCCGACACCGAGCGGACGGCCGACGAGGGCTACACGGCCGGCAGCCATTCGATGCAGGACAGCGGCACCGCGATCCGCGCCGCCGCCGCGCAGGCGCGCGCGCTGCTGCTCGGCGCGGCCGCCGATCGCTGGTCGATCGACGTCGCGCAGCTGCACGTCGACGACGGCGTCGTCGTCTCCGGCGACCGGCGCGCGACCTACGGCGAGCTCGTCGCCGATCGCTCGCTGCACGTCGAGGCGTCGCCGACGCCGGCGGCCGCGCCGCGCGACCCGAAGAGCCACACGATCTCCGGCAGGTCGATGCATCGCGTCGACATCCCCGCGAAGGTCACCGGCGGCGTCGCGTACGTGCAGGACCTCCGTCCCGCCGGCATGGTCCACGCGCGCGTCGTGCGGCCGCCGTCGCCGCGCGCCGCGCTGACGTCGTTCGACGCGACGGCCACCGAGCGGATGCCCGGCGTGATCCGCGTCGTGCGCGACGGCCGCTTCGTCGCGGTCGTCGCCGGGCGCGAGTACGAGGCGATCGTCGCGTCGCGCACGCTCGCCGACGGCGCGACGTGGCGGTCGACCGACGACCTGCCGCCGCCGGACCGGCTCTACGACGCGATGCGCGCCGCACGCGCCGAGCCGACGACCATCCTCGAGCGCAGCGGTGCGGCCGGCACGCCGGTGAAGACGCTGACCGCGACCTACCGGCGCCCGTACCAGATGCACGGGTCGATCGGCCCGTCGTGCGCCATCGCGCGCTGCGACACGACGGACGATGGCGCTCGCTACACCGTCTGGACGCACACGCAGGGCGTCTATCCGCTGCGCAAGGCGCTCGCGGAGATGCTGTCCGTCGACGAATCGCGGGTGCACTGCATCCACGTCGAAGGATCGGGCTGCTACGGCCACAACGGCGCGGACGACGTCGCCGCCGATGCCGCGCTGCTCGCGCGCGCGCTGCCGGGCCGGCCGGTCCGCGTGCAGTGGATGCGCGAGGACGAGCATGCGTGGGAGCCCTACGGACCGCCGATGATCGTCGACGCACGCGCGTCGCTCGACGCGACCGGCGCGATCGTCGACTGGCGCTACGAGGTCGCGAGCAACACGCATTCGACGCGACCGGGCAAGGCCGGCGACCTGCTCGCCGCGACGATGCTCGAGAAGCCGTTCGCGCCGTCGCCGCCGAAGCCGTTGCCGTTGCCCGAGGGCGGCGGCGATCGCAACGCGATCCCGTTGTACGCGCTGCCGAACGCGACCGTCGTCCATCGCTTCCTGCCCGACATGCCGCTGCGCGTGTCGGCGCTGCGCTCGCTCGGCGCGTACATGAACGTCTTCTCGATCGAGAGCTTCGTCGACGAGCTGGCCCGGGCGGCCGCGGTCGACCCCGTCGAGTTCCGGCTGCGCCATCTCGACGACGGCCGCGCGAAGGACGTGATCCGCGAAGCCGCGGAACGCTTCGGATGGTCGGACCGGCGGCGCGCGCCGCTGCGCGGCAACGGCTTCGCGTTCGCGCGCTACAAGAACCTCGCCGGCTACCTCGCCGTCGCGTGCGAGGTCGAGGTCCATCGCGACACCGGCACGATCCGCATCGTCCGCGTGCAAGCCGCCGTCGACGGCGGCGAGATCGTCAACCCGGACGGCGTCCGCAACCAGGTCGAGGGCGGCATCGTGCAGGCGTCGAGCTGGACGACGATCGAGTCGGTCGCGTTCGACCCGACGCGCGTGACGAGCCGCGACTGGGGCGGCTATCCGATCGCGCGCTTCACGCAGATCCCCGATCGCATCGACGTCCATCTCGTCGACCGGCCGGGGATGCCGTTCCTCGGCATCGGCGAGGTCGCGCAGGGTCCGACGGCGGCCGCGATCGCGAACGCGGTCGCCGACGCGACCGGCGTGCGGATCCGCGACCTGCCGCTCGATCGGGAGCGCGTGCGGGCGATGACGGCGGGCTGAGCGGCGACCCGCGTCGAGGCGCGCCGCGCCAGGCACACGCGGTATCCACCCCGACGCCGTTGCGCCGAAGTCCTAGGGAAAAGTTGCGCTGTTCGGGCGATCGCCCGCCGGCGCCGACGAATCGCGTCACCCGGGTGACGAAGATTGTCAGTGCGCCGAGTCGACGGCGGTCTCGCGAGCGGACGCATCGGGGCGTCGTCGACGGGGGGCCGGTCGCAGGAGAACGCGTCGTGCCCGGCCTGCGACCACGCGCGACTGGCACAGCCATTGCCGCTTCGAAGGACGACGCCTTTTCAGAAGCGACGACCATGTCTGCCCGATACGACGCGACGCCTAGCACGACTCCTAGAACCATCCTTCGTCATCCCGCGGCGACGTCGCGGCGACCGACCGGCGACGCATCGGGGCCGCGCGCCGCGCCGCGCCGTGCGCTGTTCGGCCGCATCGCGCGCATCGCGGCCGCGCTGCTCGTCGTCGGCGCGACCGCCGCGCCGGCGTTCGCCCAGACGCCGTCGTCCGGCAAGGTCGCCGGCGGACCTCGCCAGCGCGATCTCGGCGACGCAGACGCCGAAGGTCAGCTTCGCGAACAACGTCGGCGCCACGCGCTACGTCAAGGCGATCGTCGTCAGCAACAGCGTCGATCCGGATCTCGTCGACCTGCGCGCGGCGGTCGTGTCCGCCGGCGGCTCGGTCTACCTGCGCTACGTCTCGGTCCGCGCGCTGTCGGTGATGCTGCCGGCGGCGAAGGTCGCGACGATCGCCGCCCGCGGCGACGTGCAGAGCATCTCGCCGAACCGCCTCACGGCGCGGACCGCGAGCGTGCTCGAGCAGTCGACCGGCACGACGAACGTCCGCGCCGGAAGCGGCACGACGTGGACCGGGCTCGACGGCACCGGCGTCGGCATCGCGGTGCTCGACTCGGGCATCGCGGCGACGCACTGGAACTTCCTGTCGAACGACGGCAAGACGTCGCGCGTCGCGAAAGCGGTCGACTTCCAGAAGGTCGGCGACGCCACCCTCACCGGCGGCAAGGACTGGACGCCGGGCGTCGACGCGTCGGGCTCGCTGTATCCCGGCAGCAAGACCGTGTCGGACCTCGAGAAGGCGATCGACGCGAGCACCGCGCCACGCGAGGACCCGTACGGGCACGGCACGCACGTCGCGAGCGTCGCCGCGGGGCGCGGCGGCTACCAGTCGACCGACTCGACCGGCATCGCGCCGAACGCGACGCTGTACGACGTCCGCGTGCTCGACGACAACGGCTACGGCCAGCTGTCGGACTTCCTCGCCGGGATCGACTGGGTCATCTATCACGCGAAGGACTACAACATCCGCGTGATGAACCTCAGCCTCGCGGCCGACTCGACCGAGAGCTACCTGACCGACCCGCTGTGCCGCGCGGTGCGCGCGGCCGTCGCGGCCGGTGTCACCGTCGTCGTCGCTGGCGGCAACTTCGGCCAGACCTCGGACGGACAGGAACAGTACGGGACCATCGGCGCGCCGGGCAACGATCCGTCGGTCATCACGGTCGGCTCGGCCAACACGAAGGGCACCGCGACGCGCGTCGACGATACCGTCAACTTCTTCAGCTCGCGAGGACCGACGCGTGGCGCCTATGTCGACGCGAACGGCGTGCGGCAGGTCGACAACTTCCTGAAGCCCGACCTCGTCGCGCCGGGCAACCGGATCGTCGGCGCGCTCGCCGCGGACCGCCCGGGCGCCGGGCCGTGGAGCTACCTCCCGTTGACGTACGCGTCGCTGACGAGCGGCTTCGGGACGAACCAGCCGAAGCTGAAGCAGCTGTTCGCGCTCAGCGGCACGTCGATCGCCGCGCCGGTCGTGTCGGGCACCGTCGCGCTGATGCTGCAGGCGAATCCGGGGCTGACGCCGCCGCTGATCAAGGCGATGCTGCAGTACTCGGCGCAGCCGATCGCCGGCGCGAACCTGCTCGAGCAGGGCGCCGGACTGCTGAACGTGCCGGGTGCGGTCGCGCTCGCGCAGTCGCTGCGGACCGACATCGGTCCGTCGATCGTCGCCGGCACGCTGGCGCCGGGCGCGAACCTGCTCGCGTCGGGCCGCCAGCTTCCGGCGCCGACGACGGTGATCGGGGGCACGACGATCCGATGGAGCGGCTTCGTGTTCGCGGGCGGCAACCAGGTGCTGAGCGGTGGCGCGCTGTTCACGCAATACCAGCCGATCTGGGATCCGCGACTCGTGTGGGCGCGCGGCAGCGTGCGCCGCAGCGCCGTCACGTACTGGCCGGGCAGCACGTCCAGCTCGCAGGGCGCGACGCCGTACGCGGGCAACACGTACGTCAAGTGGGTCGTCGAGGCGCCGGCCGCGAACCAGACGCTCGTCACGCCGGGCGTGGTCACCGCCGGCACGCTGATCGCGCCGAGCTCGTACGCGTCGAAGACCGGCGTCTTCATGTCGTCGGGCGCGCTCGCCGGCGCGCTGGCATCCGGCGGCGGATCGCTGCTGAGCCAGGGCTTCATCCTGAGCGAGGGCTTCATCCTGAGCGAAGGCTTCATCCTCAGCGAAGGCTTCATCCTCAGCGAAGGGTTCATCCTCAGCGAGGGCTTCATCCTCAGCGAAGGCTTCATCCTCAGCGAAGGCTTCATCCTGAGCGAGAGCGGCCAGACCGCCGTGCGTTCGTCGAGCGACACGAGCCTGTACGGCGAGCCGTAGCCCATGACGGCGATGCGATGCCCGCGGGCGTCGCATCGCGTCCCGGACCGCGTCGTCGATCGCACGACCGCGCGTCGACACGGCACCACCGATCCGCGGCACGTGCACCTCGCGGCATCAGGGTTTCGCGATTCGCGTCGATGATCTTCCGAATGCCGTCCCCGAACCCGCCTCGTGCAATGTCCACCGACGTCACCGAATCCGTCCGACCGCGCGCGCTGTGGGTCGCGTTCCGCGAACGACACCTGCACGACTACGATCGCACGTCGACGGCGCTGTGGTTCGCGATCGTCGCCGGCGGCTGCGCGTCGCTCGTCTGGGCGTCGATCCGCATCGCCGACGACTGGGGCACGCTCGGCTGGCCGGTCGCGGCGACGCTCGGGGCGGTCGCGCTGGCCGCGCTGTTCGCGACGCACATCCCGCGCACGAAGTATTCGCTGAGCGTCGCCGACGTCTTCATCTTCCTGCTGCTCGCGCTGCAGGGCGCGCCGCTCGCGATCGTCGCCGCGGTCCTCGACGGGCTGATCGGCGCGATGCGCACGACGCGCCGCGTCAGCAGCCGCATCTCGACGCCGGCCGCGGCCGCGACCGGCATGCTGGTCGCCGCGTCGATCGACGGACAGCTCGTCGCCGCGATCCACCGCGCCGGCGCGCCGCTCGACGTCGCCTCGTCGGTCGGCGTCGTGCTCGTCGCGCCGCTGCCGATCCTGCTGTCGATGTTGCCGCTGCTCGCGATGCTGTCCGTGAAGAACGGCCAGCCGCTGCAGCCGCGGGCGTGGATCGCCGACTCGGCGTGGATGATCATCATGGCGTCGTCCGCGGGCTTCGTCGCGAGCATGCTCGCGCTCAACGCGCGACGCTTCGGACCGATCGTGCTCGTCGTCGGCGGCTTCGTCGTCTTCGTGCTCGTGCTGCTGGTCCGCATCACGCTGAAGCGTCGCGAGGACGAGCGCGCCGCGCAGGACGCGCTGATCAGCGCCGCGCAGGACGAGGCCGAGCGCAACCAGCGTCGCTTCATGGCCGCGTTCACGCACGCGGCGATCGGCATGGCGATCGTCGACCGCTCCGGGCGCGTCGTGCAGGTCAACAACGCGCTCAACGTCCTGTTCGGCGAGAAGAACGAGGATCTCGTCGGTCGCACGTTCAACAGCCTGCTGCACACGCAGGACGCGCCGCTGCACGCGCAGCGCGCGGCCGAGGTCGCGGCGCGTCGTGCGACCGCGTTCTCGATGGAGCTGCGCTGTCGCACCGCGCACGGCGGCGCGATCTGGGTCGCGCTGCATTGCGGCCAGTACGAGGATTCGGCCGGCGACGAGCGCTGCCTGATCTACCAGCTCTACGACATCACGTCGCGGCAGGACGCCGAGAGCCGGCTGCAGCACATCGCGTATCACGACGGCCTGACCGATCTCGCCAACCGCAACTGCTTCATCGAGCGACTCGCGCTGACGATGGACGCGACCGCCGACGAGACGTCGCTGTTCGCCGTGCTGTTCCTCGACCTCGACCGCTTCAAGGTCGTCAACGACAGCCTCGGACACGCGGCCGGCAACGAGCTGCTGTGCGCGGTCGGCCGACGCCTGACCGACTGCGTGCGGCCCGACGACCTCGTCGCGCGGCTCGGCGGCGACGAGTTCGTCATCCTGATGGAGAACCTGCGCGACCGCGACGAGGGGCGCGCGGTCGCCGATCGCATCCTCTCGGCGCTGATCGAACCGCTCGTCATCAACGGCACCGAGGTGATCGCCGGCGCGAGCCTCGGCCTGACCTTCAACGACGCCGCGCGGCGCACCGTCGAGGAGATCCTGCGCGACGCCGACCTCGCGATGTACGAGGCGAAGAACGCGGGACGCGGACAGGTCGCGGTGTTCGACGTGTCGATGCACGAGCGCGTCGCGCAGAAGCTGTCGCTCGAAGGCGACCTGCGGCGCGCGATCGGCGACGGCAAGCTGACGATGCAGTTCCAGCCGATCTACGAACTCGCGCCGCTCCGGCTGGCCGGCTTCGAGGTCCTCGCACGCTGGATCCATCCGGAGCGCGGGCCCGTCAGTCCGGCCGTGTTCGTCGCGCTCGCCGAGGAGTCGGGCTACGTCGCGTCGCTGACGAGCTGGATGCTGGACCGCTCGCTCGCCCAGCTCGCCGCGTGGGACGCCGTCGCGCCCCATGCGTCGCACCTCACGATGAACGTCAACCTGTCGGGCCGCGATCTCGCGCGGCCGGCACTCGTCGCCGAAGTCGCGGAGCTCCTGGAGCGCCATGGCATCGCGGCGCAGCGGCTGACGCTCGAGATCACCGAAACCACGCTGATGGACCGGCTCGACCTCGCGCTCGAGACGATGAACGCGCTGCGTGCGCTCGGCGTCCGCTTCAGCATCGACGACTTCGGCACCGGTTATTCGTCGCTCGCCTACCTGAGCCGCCTGCCGATCGACAGCCTGAAGATCGACCGCTCGTTCGTCATCGCGCTGAAGGAGAGGCCGCACAACGTCGAGATCGTCAAGGCGATCCTCCATCTCGGCGAGGCGCTCGGGCGGCGGATCGTCGCCGAGGGCATCGAGACGACCGAGCAGCTCACGTTGCTTCGCTCGCTGGGCGTGCACTACGGCCAGGGCTACCTGCTGTCGCGGCCCATCGACGCCGACCAGGTGCCGGCGCTGCTGCCGTCGTGCGCGGCGACCGCCGCGCGCGCCGAAAGACTGCTCGCGGCGGTCTGACGCCTCGGCGATGACCCGCGGTCGAACGACGCGTGTTCAGCCGCCGAACGCGCGCGCTCGCTGCCTCTGCCGGCCGAGGCCCGCGATGTCGAGCTCGACCACGTCGCCGGGCTTCAGGTAGCGCGGCGGCTTCATGCCCATCGCGACGCCCTGCGGCGTGCCGGTGAGGATCACGTCGCCGGGCATCAGCGTCATGAACTCGGAGCAGCGCGCGATCAGCTCTGCCGGCCCGAAGATCATGTCGGCCGTCGACGACTGCTGCATCGTGTCGCCGTTGACGCGCAGACGCACGTCGAGCGCGTCGGGGTCGACCTCGTCGCGCGTGACGAGCCACGGGCCGAGCGGGCAGAACGTGTCGAAGCCCTTGCCCTTGCTCCACTGCCCGCCGCTGCGCTTCAGCTGCCAGTCGCGCTCGGACACGTCGTTCGCGATCGCATAGCCCGCGACGTGCGACAGCGCGTCGGACGTCGACACGTTCTTCGTCGTGCGACCGATCACGATCGCGAGCTCGATCTCCCAGTCGGTCGCGGACGAATCCTTCGGGATCACGATGCCGTCGTCGGGCCCGGTCAGCGACGTGATCGCCTTGAAGAACACGATCGGCGCTTCGGGAATCGGCATGCCCGCCTCGATCGCGTGGTGCCGGTAGTTGAGGCCGATCCCGACGACTTGCCGGATGCCGGCGACCGGCACGCCGAAGCGCGTCGGCTCGACGACCGGCAGCGACGCGACGTCGAGCGCACGCAGCGCGTCGAGCCGTTCGTCGACGAGCCATTCCGGCGTGAGGTCGGGCAGGGTGCCGGACAGGTCGCGGATGCGACCGTCGGCATCGACGAGTCCGGGGCGTTCGGCGCCGGCGGCGCCGTGACGAAGCAGTTTCATGACGCTCCTCGTGAGGTTCGACGACCGGGTCGCGATGGTTCGCGAATCGACCGGCGCCCGCATTCTGAGGCGTCCGCGGCGATCGAGTTCCGCGCGAACGGCGCGTCGGGTCGTGTGTCCAGTCCCGCGCCGCGGCCGCCGCGCGCGACGGCGCCGCGAAGCGATGCAAGAATGCGGCTGCCGCGCGTCGCGGCGCGATCGATCGAACGGAGACCAGCGATGGATGTACGCGCAGCCGTGGCGCACGAGGCGGGCGCACCGCTCGTCGTCGAGACGGTGCAGCTCGACGGACCGAAGGCCGGCGAGGTGCTGGTCGAGATCAAGGCGACCGGCATCTGCCACACCGACGAGTTCACGCGCTCCGGCGCCGATCCGGAAGGGCTGTTCCCGGCGATCCTCGGCCACGAGGGCGCCGGCGTCGTCGTCGACGTCGGCCCGGGCGTGACGACGCTGAGGAAGGGCGACCACGTCATCCCGCTCTACACGCCGGAGTGCCGGCAGTGCAAGTCGTGCCTGTCGCGCAAGACGAACCTGTGCACGGCGATCCGCGCGACGCAGGGCAAGGGCGTGATGCCCGACGGCACGAGCCGCTTCTCGCTCGGCGGCAAGCCGATCCATCACTACATGGGCTGCTCGACGTTCGCGAACTACACGGTGCTGCCGGAGATCGCGCTCGCGAAGATCCGCGACGACGCGCCGTTCGACAAGGTCTGCTACATCGGCTGCGGCGTCACCACCGGCATCGGCGCCGTGCATCAACACCGCGAAGGTCGAGGCCGGCGCGAACGTCGTCGTGTTCGGCCTCGGCGGCATCGGCCTCAACGTCGTGCAGGGCGCGCGCATGGTCGGCGCGGACAAGATCGTCGGCGTCGACGTCAACCCGGCGCCGCGAGGCGCTCGCGCGCAAGTTCGGCCTGACGCACTTCGTGAATCCGAAGGAGGTCGACGGCGACCTCGTCGCGCATCTCGTCGAGCTGACCGACGGCGGCGCCGACTACAGCTTCGAATGCGTCGGCAACGTCGACGCTGATGCGCCAGGCGCTCGAGTGCTGCCATCGCGGCTGGGGCGTGTCCGTCATCATCGGCGTCGCCGGCGCCGGGCAGGAGATCCGCACGCGGCCGTTCCAGCTCGTCACCGGCCGCGTGTGGAAGGGCACGGCGTTCGGCGGCGCGCGCGGCCGCACCGACGTGCCGAAGATCGTCGACTGGTACATGGACGGCAAGATCGACATCGACTCGCTGATCACGCACATGCTGCCGCTCGAGCGCATCAACGAGGGGTTCGACCTGATGCACGCGGGCGAGTCGATCCGCACCGTCGTCAACTACTGAACGCTCGCGACGACGTCGGTCGCGGCGTCGTTCGCGGTCGTTCGCGGTCGTTCGCGGTGTTCGTGCGAGGCGGCGTCAGGCCACGATCAGCGTGCCGCTCATGTCCTCGTGGCCGCTGCCGCAGAACACGTCGCAGAGAAACGTGAACGTGCCGGGCCGGTCGGGGGTGAAGCGCAGCGTCGCGACCTTGCCGGGGATCACGTCGACGCGCTGCTTGAAGTCGGCGAGGATCGTCCGACGGATCGGAGACGGCCGTGCCGCGACCGCCCCGACGCGCCCGACCGCGATCTTGCCGGGTGCCGTGGGTCGACATATGATCGCCGGCCGGCGGACCGTCGGCGCCGCATCGCGGACCTGGGGAGGCCGATGCCATGAAGACTCGTCTCGCGTTCGTCGTCGCCGCCGCGTCGTGGGCGTTGGTCGGACCGTGCGTCGCGCAGACGACGACCGCGGCGACGACGCCGCCCGCGGCCGATGCGCCGATCGTCGAGGGCACGAAGGTCGATGCGTCGAAGGTCGACGCATCGAGGTCCGACGCATCGAAGTCCGACGCATCGAGGGCCGGCGCGTCGAAGACCGGCGGCTCGACCGTCGTGTCGGCGAAACCCGACGCCCCGAAGGTCGACGTCGTCGCGAACGACGTCACGAAAGCCGACGCATCGAAGCGCGATGCCGGCAAGCCCGACACCGCGACCGTCGTCGTGTCGCCGACGCCGGCCGACGCCCGTCGCTTCGGGTCGTCCGCCTGCGCCGACGAGCGGACTGCGCGCGACGAGACGTCGTCGAACGCGGCCTCGGCGAGCGACGACGCGATGCGCTGGGACACGCCGCTCGACGCGGCGCGAAGCGTCGACGCGCTCGCGCCGCGGCTCGAGCACGTGCGCATCGCGAGTCCGACCGACTTCATCCCGTCGGACGGATCGTTCGAACTGCTCGTGTTCCGCACGTTCGTCGATCGCGACGCGACGACGCGCGACGGCCTGCAGGAACGGCTGACGTGGCGCGCGCTGATCGTCGGCGACGGGTCGTCGGACTGCGCGACGACGGCCGTGCGCGACGGCGGCCTCGCGCAGGTGTTCTGGCCGGCCGGCGCGTGGGCCGAGCGCGCGACGCGCGGCACGACGGCCGCGCCCGGCACCGACTTCAAGGCCGACGAGGCGCCGCAGGACAAGACGCTGCTGCATCTCGATGCGCACGTCGGCCGGCTGCCGTGGGGCCTGTGGCGTCGCGCGCGCGTCTACGTGATCGGGTCGGCCGGCGCGGACGGCAGCGAGCCGCGCGTCATCGGATCGTTCGGGACGGTCGTCGCGAACCGGACGTGGGCCGCATGCCTCGCGATCCTCGGCTGCATCGTCGCGTACGTCGTCGCGGCGTGGACGACGTACACGGTTCACCGGATGCGCCGCGTCTACGACGACGACGGCAACGTCGCCGGCAGTGGCGCGGGCCCGGCCGCGCCCGCCGCGGCAGTCGGCGCAGCGGTCGTCCCGGCGGTCGCGGGCCCGAAGCTC
Organism: uncultured beta proteobacterium; assembly: GCA_963720205.1. Lineage (GTDB taxonomy): Bacteria > Pseudomonadota > Gammaproteobacteria > Burkholderiales > Burkholderiaceae_D > CAHJXF01. The sequence goes on from OY970390.1 coordinate 127,685, forward strand.
GCGGACCGCTTCAAGTCGTCGTTCCAGAACCAGGCGGCGCGCATCGACAAGGGCCACGGACCGCTCGACGGCACGAACTACAAGACGATCTGGACGCACATCTTCAATCCGGTCGTGCTGACCGCGAGCAGCAACGGCCTCGGCAACGCCACGAACCTGCAGATCCTGTTCTTCTCGCTGATCGTATTCGGTCTCGTCACGCACATCTGGTTGATGACCGGCCACCTCACCGGGCTGTCGGAGACGATCGTGCTGCTGATGGGCATCTCCGGCATCGGCGGCACGGCCGCGGCCGGCGCGGACCTGACGAAGAACCGGCTGACCTTCGAGAACTGGACGTGGCTCGTCAATCGCGAGTGGCTGCCGCCGGGCGGCATCGCCGAGGTCAACGCCGCGAAGTGGAAGGACATCTTCACGACGAACGGGACGTTCGACGTCTACCACTTCCAGATGGTCTGGTTCTCGGTCGTCGTCGGCGTGTCGCTGATCGCCGTCGGCGCGCAGGTCAACGATCTCAGCACGTTCGAAGTGCCGGCCGCGTTGCTCGGCATCCTCGGGCTGAGCCAGGTCGTGTACGTCGCCGGCAAGCTCGTCGCACCGCCGTCGATCTCCGACCTCGACACGCAGATCGGCAAGCTGCGCGACGCCGAGGCCGAGTTGCGACGCCTCAACGACGCCGCGGACGCGACGGCGCTCGCCGGCCCGTACGTCGTCGCCTGGTCCACCGACGCCGCGCTGCTGCAGGCCTACGACCGCTACTACGAGATGTGGCAGCTGACGCGCACGATGTTCGAGTCGACGGTCGGTCGCCTCGTGCCCGAGAGCGCGACCGGCAAGCGCCCGCCGTTCCTGCTGACCGACGCGATCCTGAAGCGCCTGCCCGACGCGCAGGCGAACGCGCCGTACCAGCAGGTCCTGACGCTCGCCGGCACGCCCGCCGCGCCGCTGCCGACCGCGAACGCGCCGTACGCATGGCGCCTGATGCCGCCCGACGCGGCGCATCGCTATCCGGCGGGCATGACGATCGCGAACCAGGGCAACGGCGTCGACGCGATCGTGGCGATCGACGCGGCCTCCGCGCAGCCCGGCGACTATCGCTTCGCGGCGCGGATCATCTCGCCGGGACCGGGTCCGGCCGCCGTCCGCGAATTCGCGCTGCGGATCGTCTGATCCGCGACGCACGGCGGGCGACGGTCAGCGATCGTCGCGTCGACGATAGATCCGCCAGCGTGCGGCATCGGCGTCGACGAGCCGCCAGCGGTCGCTCGTCGCGAACGGATCGGCGCGCCACGCGCCGTCCTCGCTCGTCACGATCGCGACGGCGCAGTCGTAGGTCGTCGCCAGCGCGTCGAGGTCGCCGGCCTCCGGCTTGCCCGCGAACACGCGGTCGAAGCGCCGGTCGACCGCGCGCAGACGGTCGTGCGGCATCGACGTGTAGACCTGCGCGAGTTCCCACGTCGAGTAGCACGAGCGCCGGTCCGCGAGCAGGCTCCAGCCGATGTTGACGGGCCACGGCGTCATCGCGTTGAGCGCGTACGGATCGTTCGCGACGCGTTCGTCGGGCGACGAATGCGCGCGCACGGCCGCCCACAGCGCCGGCTCGGCGGCGAAACGCGCGTCGTCGGCGCGCGGCGTGCCGACCAGGTCGCCGCGCGCGAGCCGCACGGTCTCCGTCGCGCCGAGCAGCAGCGCGATCGACGCGAGCGCGACGGCGACGCGACGACGCTCGGCGATCCACGCGGCGAAGCCCGCGGCCGCGAAGACGACGAGCGCGGCCGACGCCGTCAGCACCGCGCGCCACGCGAGGTCGTTGTTGTCGGCGAGCGTGCTCGCGAGCGTGCCGCCGACGACGAGCGCGGCGGCGGCGAGCGCCGCGAGCGCGCCGGTCAGCCGGCGTTCCGGCGCGGCGGCGTCGCGTCGCTTCAGCAGCCGCACGATCGCGAACAGGCCCGGCAGGTAGATCGCGGTCAGCTCGATCGGCAGCAGCACGAGCGCGTAGGCCGGCAGGTCGAGCAGCGCGCGCCACGCCGCCGGGAACACCTCGCCGGCGATCGAGTAGGGTCGCACGACGATCGGCGCGCCGTGCTGCCGCGTCGTCGCCGCGACGAACTGGTCGTGCAGGAACGGCGACGCCACGATCGCGGCGATGACGCCGACGGCCGCGACGGCGACGACGAAGCCGCGTCGTCGCGACGGCTCGGCCTCGACGTACAGCACCGGGACCATGACGAGCGCGGCGATCGCGAAGACCACGCCGCCGATCCACGTCGACGTCTCGAAGCCGGCCGCGACGAGCAGCCCCGCGACGATCGTCGTCGCCACGTCGGCTCGGCCGGCGAGCCGTGCGATCGCCATCGCCGCGAGCAGCGCGCACGACGTGCCGGCGAGATGCTGCGGCACCCACGGCGCCTGGTAGAACCAGCCGCCGAGGCCGCCGGGGTTCGCGATCCACGCGTCGAGCCCGCCCTCGCCGAACGCCGTGACGAGCAGCACGCGCGACGACGCCGACGCCGCGAAGGCGACGACCCACCACGCCGCGCGCGGCCGTCCGCCGATGCGGACCGCGAGCGCCATCATCAGCGCGAGCGACGCGAACGCCGAGTAGAACGTCATCGCCGCGTCGGCTTCCCAGCCGGTCACGTGCAGCGCGCGAGACAGCTCGCCGGCGCCGAAGTGCCAGAGGTAGTAGTACGCGAGCCGGCCTGCGCCGCCTTCACCGCCGAGGAACGGGTTGCCGGGTGGCGGGCCGGACCGCGCGATCTCGTCGACCAGCGCGACCTTCGCGTGGTCGTAGATCGGGTCCGAAAGTGCCACGCCGTCGGCGACCGTCTTCGGCAGGATCGCCGACGCGACGATCGCCGCGAGCACGAGCGCGAGCAGCAGCGCGGTCTTCGGCATCGCGACGTCGACGGCCGGCGTCGCTTCCGGCCGCACGCGCCGCATCGCGAACGCGACCAGCGGCACCGCGACGACCGCGACGATCACGATGGCCGGCGCGGACCACGGCAGCACGAAGAACAGCGGCAGCGCGACGACCGTGTGGATGGCCCAGCCCGCCGCCGGCGCGCAGAACGTCGCCATCGACGAGCCGACGAGGCGGCGCATCACGACGAAGCCGAACGCGCCCCAGAACGCGAGCGCGACGGCGGCCGAGCAGACGACGTGGACGGTCGATGCCATGGATCGCGGACGAGTGCGCCGACGGCGGGACGGCGCGAAGCGGAGCCGGCGAGCTTAACCGCCCGCGCGTGACGGCCGCGCGCGGGACCGGCTCAACGGCGCATCAGCGCGACGCGCACGATGTCGTCGTCGCCGAGCGGCACGTCGCCGCCTTCGACCCAGGTCGGCGCGGCGCGGTATTCGTCGGGCTTCATCTCGAGCGACGCGAGCTGGCGGCCATAGATGCCGACCGCCTCGAGCGGCACCGCGACCGGTCGCCCGAAGCGGCCGAACCAGCGGCTGTACGAGACGATCAGCCGCACCTTGCCCTGCGGCGTGCGGACGACGCGGCGCACGAAGCCGAGCGTGACGTCGTCGTCGTCGTTGACGGGCAGCCCGACGAGGTCGCCGACCCGTGCCTTCTGCGGCCAGCGTCGCGCGTACTTCGCATCGATCGAGTCGTCGGGCGCGGGTGCGGACGGCGCCGCGGCGGTCGGCGCCGGCGCGGGAAGGGTCGTCGTGGAGTCGGCCATGATGATCGTCGGGGTCAGATGCCGCTGAACCAGTTGAACCCCTGCTTCTCGTAGTACGTCTCGGGCCGCGTGTTCGTGACCTCCATCGCGACGAGCCACTTCGGGTTCTTGAAGCCGAGCTTCGTCGACGTCCGCAGCCGCAGCGGATAGCCGAACGGCTCGGTCAGGATCTCGCGCCCGTACTTCGTCGCGAGCATCGTCTGCGGATGCAGCGCGGTCGGCATGTCGAGCGCCTCGCTGTAGCCGTCGGCGCAATGGAACGCGAGGTACTTCGCCGACGTGTCGGCACCGACCGTCTCGAGGAAGCGACGCAGGTTCACGCCCGACCACTGGCCGATGTAGTCCCAGCCTTCGACGCAGATGTGACGCACGATCATCTCCTGCTCCGGCAGCGCGTAGAACGCGTCGGCGGTCCACGCCTTGCGGTCGCGGATCAGGCCGGCGAGCTCGAGCTTCCACGTCGCGCCGTCGACCGGCTTCACGTTCTCGACGTCGTAGAACGCGTTGAAGCGCGGCGGCTTCAGGACCTGCGACTCGGGATAGGTCGGCGCGAGATGGTCGGGCCGGAAGATCGCGGCTTGCACGCCGTCGTTCCAGCGCGAGACCGCGCGCAGCACCGACTGCACCTGCGGCGCCTCGGTGACGTCGCAGCCCGACAGCATCGCGAGGGCGCCGAGGCTGATCGCCCCGCGCAGCACGCCGCGGCGTTCGATGCTCTCGACGAGCCGACGCTCGTCGTGCAGCACGGCCTGGTCGATGCCGTCCTTCGGCCGGAACACGGACTTCGATGGCGGACGCAGGATGGCCATGTCGTCTCCTCAGGCGGCGGTGAGCGGTTGCGCGTCGGGCGGCATCGCGTCGTCGATCAGCGGACCGCCGCCGACCATCGCGACGATCGTCTTCGGCACCAGCAGTGCGAGCATGACGTGGACCGCGACGAAGCCGACGATCGCGGCCATGCAGAGGAAGTGCACGAGCCGCACGTTCTGGAAGCCGCCGACCAGCGACACGAGCGCCGAGAACTGGATCGGCTTCCAGAGCAGGAGGCCGGAGATGACGATCAGGATGCCGGCGCAGATGACGCCGATGTACATCAGCCGCTGGACCATGTTGTAGACCGTCGTGTCCTCGTGCGCGAGGCGAAAGCGCAGTGCGTCGCCGACCGTCGCGACGAGTTCGGTCCAGCGCAGCGGCAGCAGCATCCGCCGGAAGCGGCCCGTCGCGAGGCCGTACGCGAGATACGCGAGCCCGTTCAGCACGAGCACCCACATGCCGAAGAAGTGCCACTGCAGCCCGTGCTGCGCCCAGCGGCCGATCGTCAGCCAGTCGGGGAAGTGCAGCCAGCCGAACAGCACCTCGTCGTCGTAGATCTTCCAGCCGCTGCCGACCATCACGAAGATCGTGAGCGCGTTGATCCAGTGCATGATCCTCAGCGGCAGCGGATGCAGGCGCCGTCCGTGCCGCACGGGCGCGGGCAGGTCGATCGGGTTCGACTCCATCACGCTCATCTCGATTCCTTCACGACGATCCGGTGCGAGCCAGCTCTTCCATGCCGTCGCCGAACTCGACGGTGACGCGGACGCCGAGCTCGTCGCGCAGTCGCGACGAATCGGCGGTGATGTGGCGCACGTCGCGCGAGGCGGAACTTGCCGGTCACGACCGGCTCGGGGCCGCCGAGCGCGTGCGCGAGCGCGACCGCCATCTCGCCGACGGTCCGCGGCGTGCCCGAGCCGACGTTGAACGCGCGCGTGCCGTCGCGATGCCGTTCGGTCGCGGCGACCGTCGCCTTCGCGATGTCGCGGACGTGCACGAAGTCGCGTCGCTGGCCGCCGTCCTCGAACACCATGGGCGCGCGTCCGTGACGCAGCGATGACAGGAAGATCGCGGCCACGCCGGCGTACGGCGTGTCGCGCGGCATGCCGGGTCCGTAGACGTTGTGATACCGCATCATCGCGACCGATCCGCCGGTCACGCGCGCCCAGTTGCCGGCGAACAGTTCCTGCGCGGCCTTCGTGCTCGCGTAGACGTTGCGCGGATCGATCGGCGCGGCCTCGGACACGAGCGCCGGCGCGAGGATCGCGCCGCAGCGCGGGCAGGGCGGCTCGAACTGGCCGGCGGCCATGTCCTCGGCGCGTCGCGGTCCCGGCGCGACCGGGCCGTGCTCGGGGCACAGGCCGAGTCCCTCGCCGTAGACCACCATCGAGCTCGCGAGCGTGAGCCGGCCGACGTCGGCGCGAGCCATCGCGGCCAGCAGTTCGGCGGTGCCGTAGTCGTTCGACGAGACGTAGTCGGGCGTGTCGGAGATGTCGACGCCGAGTCCGACCTTCGCGGCGAGATGGATCACGGCCTCGACGCCGTCGAGCGCGCGATCGATCGTCGCCGCGTCGCGGACGTCGCCTTCGACGAAGTCGACCGACGGCGGCGGCGTCCACGCGCGGCCGTGATGCACGTCGGGTCGCAGCGAGTCGAGCACCCGGACGTCGTGGTCGCGCGCGATCAGCTCGGCGAGCACGTGCTGCCCGATGAAGCCGGCACCGCCGGTCAGAAGGATTTTCACGAGCGCGCCGCACCGTGCGGCGCGGACTTCTTCAGCGCCGTCGTGAGCCGCACGAACGTCGTCGTGATCTTCCATGCGGCCGACAGTCCGGCGACGAGGTCGCCCGAGACCTTCGACACGCCGCCGCGCCGGCAGCGATGGTCGACCGGCACCTCGAGCACGCGCCATCCGGCGGCCGCGACACGGATCTGCATCTCGAGGTTCCAGCCGTACGTCATCTCGCGCATGCCGAGCGCGCGCAGCTGCGCGACGCGCGCGGCGCGCAGCGGCGACATGTCGGTGTAGCGCGTGCCGTAGACCGCGCGGATCAGCCGCCCCGCGATGCGTCCGGCGACGATCTGCTGCGGCGTCATGCTGCCCGGCTCGCGACGGCCGCGCAGCCGCGAGCCCATCACGAAGTCGGCGCGGTCGGCCGCGATCGGCTCGACGACGGCGCGGACGAACGCCGGCACGTCGCTGCCGTCGCCGTCCATGAAGCAGACGATGCCGCCGTCGTCGTCGACGGCCGCGAGGCCCGCGGCGCACGCGCGGCCGTAGCCGCGTTCGGGCTGCGCGACGACGCGGGCGCCGGCGGCCCGGGCGCGCGCCGGCGTATCGTCGGTCGAGCCGTTGTCGACGACGATCACCGCGTCGACGCCTTCGGCCAGCACCTCGGCGACGACGCCGCCGATCGCCTCGCCTTCGTTCAGGCACGGCACGACGACGGTCACGCGGCAGGGTCCGCTGGCGAGCTGCATCAGGCGCCGCCGGTCGGCTGTGTCGCGCGTTCGCGCAGGAAGCGGCGCGTCGCCGGCGCGTCCTCGCCGACGTCCATCGCGAAACCCGGCCGCCGCCCGTCGAGCTCGTCTTCGAGCATCCGCAGCGACGCCGCGTCGTCGACGTCGTACCAGCCCGAGACGTCGACGACCGGCACGCCGATCTCCTTCGCTCGGGCGACCGTCAGCCGGTGGACCGCGCTCGTGCTCCACGGGATGTCGTCGAACAGCGCGCGGATGCAGCCGCGACAGCCCGATCAGCGTGTAGCCGCCGTCGTGCGCCGGGCTCAGCGCGACGACGTCGCCGGTCTTCACCGCATCGACCGCGGCCCGCAGGATGCCGAGCGGCAGCGTCGGGCTGTCGGAGTTGATGAGGATGGCGCCGGCGTGCGTGACGAGCAGGTCCCGCATGCCGTGGAGCAGGCGCTCGCCGAAGTCGCCGTCGACTTGCGGATGGATCGCGAAGCGCGCCGGCAGCAGGCGCCGCAGCGCGGCCTCGGAGCCGATCGGCGTGTAGAGCGCATACCCCGTCGCATCGCCGTCGTCGACGAGCTGGTCGATCGTCGTCGCGAGGTCCTGGATGAAGCACGCCGACAGCGCGGCGCATTCGTCGGGCGCGAGCGGCGGCGACAACCGCGTCTTCGAACGGCCCGCCTCGGGCGTCTTGCAGACGATCGCGACCGCGACCGTTCTCGTGGTCCCGTCGTGCATCGGATCAGTCGAACGCGTTGACGAGGTCGAGGAACAGGTCGTGCGGATCCTCGAGCCCGGTCGACAGCCGCAGCAGGTCCGGCGGACACGGCGTGCCGATGCCTTCGATCGACGCGCGGTGCTCGATCAGGCTCTCGACGCCGCCGAGCGACGTGGCGCGGCGCCAGACCTCGACCTTCGCCGCGGCCGCGACGGCCGCCTGCTCGCCGCCCTTCATGCGCACCGACAGCATGCCGCCGAAGCCGCCGTGCATCTGCCGCGCCGCGATGTCGTGGCCCGGATGCGTCGGCAGGCCGGGATAGAGCACCGCCGAGACCGCGTCGTGCGCGGACAGCAGTTCGGCGAGCAGCGCCGCCGACTTCGACTGCTCGCGCACGCGCACGTCGAGCGTCCGCATCCCGCGCATCAGCAGCCACGCCTCGAACGGTCCGAGGATCGAGCCGATGTGCCCGCGGATCTGCTGGACGCTGCGCCAGTGTGCCGAGTCCTCGGCGACCACGACGGCGCCGGCGATGACGTCCGAATGGCCGTTGAGGTATTTCGTCGCGGAGTGCACGACGATGTCGGCGCCGAACTCGATCGGCCGCGTCAGCATCGGCGTCGAGACCGTCGAATCCACGCACACGATCGCGCCGGCCGCATGGGCGATCTCGGCGATCGACTCGATGTCGGTCAGCGTCCACAGCGGATTGCTCGGCGTCTCGATCCAGATCAGGCCGGTCTCGCCGGGACGGATCGCCGCCGCCACCGCGTCGAGGTCCGTCGTGTCGACGAACGTGACCGAATGCCCGTAGCGGCCGATGTCGGCCAGCCACTCGCGAAAGCCCCAGTAGATGACCTCGCACGCGACGATGTGCGTCGGTCGGTCGAGCGCGAGGAACACCGCCGTCGCCGCGGCCATGCCGGAGCTGAACACGCAGCTGTCGTGGCCGCCTTCGAGGTGCGTCAGGATCGCCTCGACCTGCTTGACCGTCGCGTTGTCGGTGCGGCCGTAGACGTAGCCGGATTCGTAGCCGTTGTCCGCGTCGCGCAGGAACGTCGCCGACATGTGGACCGGCGGCACGAGCGCGCGGGTCGTCTCGTCGCCGGCGCCGAGCGCCTGAGCCAGGATGGTTCGTGCCTTGAGGATCGGTTGCGACTGCTTGTCCATGAAACCCGTGATGAGCGCGGCGGACGTCACTCGGCGTGCGTCTCGTTGTGGTCGATCGCTGACCGCCGACGTGTTCGCGTCCGGTCGGGCCGGACGAAGGACCTTCAGTGTAAGCGGCGACGGCATCGTTTCGTCCCTCGACCCCCGCGGCATGGGCGAAGGCGCGACGATGCCGAGCGGCTCGTCGTCGCCGGCCACGTCGTCGTGGGCCGTCGCGCGGATGGGCCTTCGTCGCGACCGCGCTGCGAAACTTACACAACTACGGCGAAAACGACGAGCCGGATGCGAACGCGCGATGCTCGAAAGAGACGAACGCCGACCGACGCGCCGCACCGGACGGCCGGGGACGCGCCCGCGGCGGGCGCCGATCGAGCATGATGGCGATCATGTCGTCGTCGATCGTCGTTCCGCCGTGAGCACGGGCCTCCTGACCGTCCTTCGTTCCGTCGCGGCCGCCGCGGGCCTGCTGTTCGTGTCGGCAGCCGGTACCGCCGCGCCGGCGGGCGAACCGCTCACGCCGGCGACGTTCGAGAAGCTGTCGGGGCTGCACTTCGGCTTCCGGGCGGCCGACGTCCCCGAGTCCGAACTCGCCGCGCTGCGTCAGTCGTTCCCCGACGGCCAGCCGGGCGACATGACGATGCACGAGCGCGACGGCGGCTACCGCGACGAGATCGGCATCGTCACGCGGTCGTCCGCGCTCTGGGCGATCACGTTCGACCGCCGCGCCGAGGCGAACATGATCGCGAACGCGAAGTCGTCGCGCTGGTTCCCGATCCATCTGCAGGATCCGGTCCACGGCGGCCCGGTGCGCTTCGACCTGAACCCGTACAAGTCGCTGACCGCGTCGACGAAGGGCGACGACAAGGTCAGGCCGGACGCGGTCGGCAATCCGGCGATCATCGTCGACACGGCCCACGAGCCGCACTTCCTCTATTTCTACGCGCTGCTGATGCGCGCGCGCGGCAACGACGCCGAGTTCCGCTGGGCGCTCGAGGAGATGAAGTACTGGTGCGCGTGGAACTACCTGCAGATGACCGACCACGGGCGCGGCTTCGCGAAGGGCATCTTCAATCCGATCGCGACGCAGCCCCGCGCGGCCGCCTGGTCGCTGGCCGCGCTGTTCCAGCTCTATCGCGTGCTGCCGAAGGACGACCCGTGGTACCCGTCGGTCAAGTACTCGGTCGAGCAGAACGTCCTGTTCCTCGACGGCAACTTCCGCCTCGGCAACTACGACAACGGACCGTTCGCGCCGTACTACGACTGGCCGTCGAAGGCGTTCCGCAACACGCTCGGGCTGCTGCAGGGACGCGATCCGGCATACGGCAACGGCCTCGACGGGAAGCGCCAGATGATCGGCGCGTTCCAGATGGCGTTCCAGGCCGACGTCGTGCTGTTCGGCCATGGACTCGACCTCGACCTCGGCGAGCCGGCGAAGAGCGCGTTCCGCGAGCTCGCGCTGTTCGTCGCGCGCTGGCCGGTCACGCTGTTCGGCCCGGCGAAGACAGCCGGCGCGTACGACTGGCGCCGTGCCGGCGAGTATTCGATGGCGGTCGGCACGCTGCGCGCCGACGGCTTCTGGGACTACTTCACGAACGGCGGCGACCTGCTGCAGGCGAACTACGCGCGGCTACCGCCGCTACCCGACGACCGGGCGTTCCGCCAGCACGACGAGAACGGACCGCTCGAGGGCATCCCGACGAGCTTCGTCGACGACCTCGTGCCGGCACTCAGCCTGGCCGTCGACCTCGGCGCGCCGGGCGCCGCGGAGGCCTACGCACGCGCCGAGAGCGCCGTCCAGTGGCCTCGCGGTGGCACGTATCAGTTCGCCATCCTGCCGAAGGGAAAGTACTTCCGCCCGCCGGGCTCCGCGGCGGCCGCCCGGCATTGATCGGTCAGCGCCGCGCGGCCACGGCGTCGCGCAGTCCGGTCGTGAACAGGTACAGCGGTGTCGCGCGCCAGAGCGTGAGAAGAAGCGGGCCGACGCGCGCGTCGGCGGCGTCGCGGTTTCCAACGGTGGAGGTCGTCATGTTTTGCTCTCGATGGTCGATGTTGTTGTCGTGCCGCGATCGCGAAGGCGAAAGGCGGGATGGCGCGCCGACCGCGCCGGTCCGGCCCGTCGTCGTCGTGAATCGCGGCGCCTTCTGCAATGCAGCAAATGGGGCGCACGAGGAAGAATCCAAGTGACGGACACTTTCGTTGTGCATTGCACATCGAATCGCGAACGGCGAGGCCGTTCACGGAGCGTGCGAAGTCGCCCCGGACTGTTGATGCGGATCAAGAGTCCGGCGGGCGGATCGGTTGCACAGTCACGTCGGCGCGCGCGCCTCGGCGGTGCGCGAGGCGAGCGGGCGGGGCGTTGGTCCCGCGAGACGCGCCCTGCGACGGGGAGCGTGTGCGAGGGCCCAACGGACCGACGCTGCGACTAGACTGTGGACCCAGCGGCCCGGTGGTCGGCCGGCTGGGCAGACGGCAGTGCACACGACGTGGCCTGCGAAGGCTTGCCAGAACACTCAGGAGACTAGGAACATGGATCGAACTCTCGGGGCGACCGCCGGCGTGGCGTCGACACCGGTCGTCGTGCGCAGCAACGGCTATCGCTGGGGACAGCTCGTCATGGGCGTGCTCTGCATGGCCATGATCGCGAACCTCCAGTACGGCTGGACGCTGTTCGTCAAGCCGATGGAGACGAAGAACCACTGGGGCCTGTCGGCGATCCAGCTCGCGTTCTCGATCTTCGTCGTCGTCGAGACCTGGCTCGTGCCGGTCGAAGGCTGGCTGGTCGACCGCTTCGGCCCGCGACCGGTGATCGCCGGCGGCGGCATCCTCGCGGCGCTCGGCTGGATCATCAACTCGTACGCGACGACGGTCCCCGAGCTGTACGGCGCGGCCGTCGTCTCCGGCGTCGGGGCCGGCTGCGTCTACGGGACGTGCGTCGGCAACGCGCTGAAGTGGTTCCCCGACCGCCGTGGCCTCGCGGCGGGTCTCACGGCGGCCGGCTTCGGCGCCGGCGCGGCCGTCACCGTCATCCCGATCGCGAACATGATCTCGTCGTCGGGCTACGAACACACGTTCTTCTTCTTCGGCATCCTGCAGGGCGTGGTGATCTTCGTCATCGCGCTGTTCATGACGCGCCCGGTCGCGCCGAAGGGCGTGCCGATCCCGCCGCGCATCGTCATGTCGAAGGTCGACTACAACGCCGGGCAGATGATGAAGACCGGGACGTTCTGGGTCACCTACGTGCTGTTCGTCGCGGTCGCCGCGGGCGGCCTCATCGCCACCGCGCAGCTCGGTCCGATCGCGAACGACTACGGCCTCGCGAAGCTGCCGATCACGCTGCTCGGCATCAGCCTGCCGCTGCTGACGATGACGCTGGCCATCGACAACCTCGCGAACGGCTTCACGCGGCCGCTGTGCGGCTTCATCTCCGACAACATCGGCCGCGAGAACACGATGCTGCTCGTCTTCGTCGGCGAGGGCCTGGCGCTGCTCGGCCTGATGAGAGTTCGGCCACAACCCGTACCTGTTCATGACGTTCGCGGCGCTGATCTTCCTGTTCTGGGGCGAGATCTACTCGATCTTCCCGGCGCTCTGCGCCGACACGTTCGGCGTCAAGAACGCCGCGGCGAACGCCGGCACGCTGTACACGGCGAAGGGCACGGCATCGCTGCTGGTGCCGCTGTCGGCGCGTGCTCGCGAGCAGGCGGCAACTGGGACCGCGTGTTCATCTTCAGCGCGACGATCAGCATCGTCGGCCGGTCGTTGCCGCGAAGTTCGTGCTCGCGCCGATGCGCGCGCAAGCTGGTCGACGCCACGAACGCGCGCGGCGCGCCCTGACGGCGCGATCGACGGCGCCGGGCGCGCCTCGGCGCGTCAGATCTTCCCGCTGTGCCGCAGGCGGCTGAGCGTCTCGGCCGACAGGTTCAGATGCGCGGCCAGCTGCTTCTGCGGAATGCGGTCGACGAGGTCCGGGCGCTTGCGCACGAAGCGCTGCACGCGGCCCGGCGCGTCGAGCAGGTGCAGCGTGATGGTGTGCGCCATGACCTCGCTCATCAGCCGCATCACGTGCGACTGGAAGCTTTCGTTCGTCGCCGGGTGACGCTCGAGGAACGCGACCCACTGCGGCATCGGCATGCGGACGACGCGCGCCTTCGTGACGCAGACGATGCCGTACGGGGTCGGCGTTCCCATCCGCCAGGCGGCGTAGCTGGTCTCCATGTCGCCCTCGGCGGCGAAGCGTAGGATCATCTCCTTGCCCTGCGCGTTCGAGACGACGCGCTTGAGCATCCCGTCGAGGACGAAGTACTGCTCCATGTTGCGCACGCCCTGATGGAGCAGGACGTCGCCCTTGGCGGCGTCGACGACGACGAACAGGGATTCGAGTTCTTCGCGGCCCGCCTCGTCCAGCTCCGTCAGGATGTCGTTTCGCTGCAGCTGCAGGCGAATCACGTTCTTTTCCGGGTGGCTCGCTACGGTGATCACGGGACGCGTTCGGGATCCGGGTCGACGGAATCGAGTTTTCTCAAAAGTTGATCGCGGTCAACGGCTGACACGAAGGGGCCGAATCATAGTCCCATATTGAGCGAGAGACCCGGTCGAGCGCCCCGCCGGCTGCCGGTCCGCGGCGCGCGGCGCGCACCGCCGCGCACATCCCCACATCCGCACGATTCGCAGGAGACCCCCATGTCCGCAGTCCTCAACACGCCGCTGCCCGCCGTCGAAGAGACCGCCGAAGAGCAGACGACGGACGGCTTCCACCTCGTCATCGACGCGCTGAAGCTGAACGGCATCGACACGATCTACGGGCTGCCCGGCATCCCGATCACCGACCTGACGCGCATGCTGCAGGCCGAAGGCATGCGGATGATCTCGTTCCGCCACGAGGCGAACGCCGGCAACGCCGCGGCGATCGCCGGCTTCATCACCGGCAAGCCGGGCATCTGCCTGACGGTGTCGGCGCCGGGCTTCCTGAACGGCCTCGTCCCGCTCGCGAACGCGACGACGAACTGCTTGCCGATGATCCTCATCAGCGGCTCGTCGGAACGCGAGATCGTCGACCTGCAGCAGGGCGACTACGAAGAGATGGACCAGCTCGCGATCGCGAAGCCGGTCTGCAAGGCGGCGTTCCGCGTGCTGCACGCCGAGGACATCGGCGTCGGCATCGCGCGCGCGATCCGCGCCGCCGTGTCGGGCCGTCCCGGCGGCGTCTACCTCGACCTGCCGGCGAAGCTGTTCGCGCAGACGATGCCGGCCGCTGCCGGCCGCGCGTCGCTGATCGAGGTCGTCGATCCGGCGCCGCAGCAGATCCCCGGTCCCGATGCCGTCGCGCGCGCGCTCGACCTGCTGAAGTCGGCGAAGAAGCCGCTGATCGTCCTCGGCAAGGGCGCGGCCTACGCGCGCGCCGACGACGACATCCGCGCCTCGTCGAGATCGAGCGGCATCCCCTACCTGCCGATGTCGATGGCGAAGGGCCTGCTGCCCGACACGCACGAGCAGTCGGCGTCGGCCGCGCGCTCGTTCGTGCTGCCCGAAGCCGACGTCGTGCTGCTGATCGGCGCGCGCCTCAACTGGCTGCTGTCGCACGGCAAGGGCAAGACGTGGGGCGGCGCCGACCACAAGGCGTGGGGCGGCCAGAAGTTCATCCAGATCGACATCTCGCCGACCGAGGCCGACAGCAACGTGCGCGATCGACGCGCCGCTGGTCGGCGACATCGGCTCGTGCGTGCGCGCGCTGCTCGACGGCATGGGCGCGTCGTGGCAGAAGCCGCCGACCGAATGGACCGGCGCGATCGCCGAGCCGCAAGAGCAAGAACATCGCGAAGATGGCCGAGACGCTGGCGCAAGGACCCGGTCGCCGATGAACTTCCACAGCGCGCTGAACGTCGTCCGCGACATCGTCAAGGCGAATCCCGAGGCGATGTTCGTCAACGAAGGCGCGAACGCGCTGGACTTCGCGCGCAGCATCGTCGACATGTACAAGCCGCGCAAGCGCATCGACGTCGGCACGTGGGGCGTCATGGGCATCGGCATGGGCTTCGCGGTCGCGCGCGGCCGTCGAGACCGGCGAGCCGGTCATCGCCGTCGACGGCGACAGCGCGTTCGGCTTCTCCGGCATGGAGGTCGAGACGATCTGCCGCTACGACCTGCCGGTCTGCATCGTCATCATGAACAACAACGGCGTCTATCGCGGCACCGACAGGAACCCGAGCGGCGGCGCGGATGTCGCGCCGACGGTGTTCGTCAAGGACGCGCGCTACGAGAAGCTGATGGAAGCGTTCGGCGGCGTCGGCGTCTACGCCACGACGCCGGCCGAGCTGCGTCGCGGCGATGGAAGAGGCGATCGCGTCGGGCAGGCCGACGCTGATCAACGCGATCATCGACGAGACGGCCGGCACCGAGAGCGGCCGCATCACGAGCCTGAACCCGCAGACCGCGGCCATGAAGAAGTGAATCACGGTCCCCGACCAAGCTAACGACTCAAAGGTAAGACAAGGAGAATCGCGTTGGACAAGAAACCCCTCGAAGGCATCAAGATCATCGACTTCACGCACGTGCAGGCGGGGCCCGCGTGCACGCAGCTGCTCGCCTGGTTCGGCGCCGACGTGATCAAGGTCGAGCGGCCCGGCGCCGGCGACGTCACGCGCAGCCAGCTGCGCGACATCCCGAACGTCGACGCGCTGTACTTCACGATGCTCAACAGCAACAAGCGTTCGCTGACGCTCGACACGAAGAAGCCCGAAGGCAAGGAAGTCCTCGAGAAGCTGATCAAGGAGTGCGACGTCCTGGTCGAGAACTTCGGCCCGGGCGCGCTCGACCGCATGGGCTTCACGTGGGCGCGCATCCAGGAGCTCAATCCGAAGATGATCGTCGCGTCGGTCAAGGGCTTCTCGCGACGGCCACCACTACGACGACCTGAAGGTCTACGAGAACGTCGCGCAATGCGCCGGCGGCGCCGCGTCGACGACCGGCTGGTGGGACGGCCCGCCGACCATCAGCGCGGCCGCGCTCGGCGACAGCAACACCGGCATGCACCTCGCGATCGGCATCCTGACGGCGCTGATCGGCCGCATGCAGACCGGCAAGGGCCAGAAGCGTCGCGGTGTCGATGCAGGACAGCGTGCATCAACCTGTGCCGCGTCAAGCTGCGCGACCAGCAACGGCTCGAGCGCGTCGGCTACCTCGAGGAGTATCCGCAGTATCCGCACGGCACGTTCAGCGACGTCGTGCCGCGCGGCGGCAACGCCGGCGGCGGCGGCCAGCCGGGCTGGATCCTGAAGTGCAAGGGCTGGGAGACCGATCCGAACGCCTACATCTACTTCACGATCCAGGGTCACGCGTGGGAGCCGATCTGCAAGGCGATCGGCAAGCCCGAGTGGATCACCGATCCGGCCTACACGACCGCGAAGGCGCGCCAGCCGCACATCATGGAGATCTTCGCGACGATCGAGGACTGGCTCGAAGGACAAGACGAAGTTCGAGGCGGTCGACATCCTGCGCAAGTTCGACATCCCGTGCTCGCCGGTCCTGACGATGAAGGAGATCCTCGAGGACAAGTCGCTGCGCGACAGCGGCACGATCACCGAGGTGCCGCACAAGGAGCGCGGCGTCGTACTTCACCGTCGGCAGCCCGATCAAGTTCTCCGACATGAAGCCCGAGATCACCGGCGTCGCCGCTGCTCGGCGAGCACACCGACGAGGTGCTGGCCGACCTCGGCTACTCGGCGGACCAGATCAAGCAGCTGCACCAGGCGCAGGCGGTCTGACGACCGATTCCCGCGGACCGGACGGCGCCTGCGGGCGCCGTTCTCGTTTTGGCGGACCGCGCGCTCGACGCGGCGCGCCGCATCGACCCGGAGACGCATGATGAAGACCGACGTGGATTGCCGGGCCCTGGTCGCCGCGATCGGCGACGCGGTGGTCGTCGCCGACGCGAGCGGCGCGATCGTCCTGTGGAACGCCGCCGCCGAACGGATGTTCGGCCACACCGAGGCCGAGGCGCTCGGGCGATCGCTCGACCTGATCACGCCGGACCGGCTGCGCGCGCGGCACTGGACCGGCTACCACCATTCGATGGAGACCGGCACGACGCGTTACGGCGCCGGCGAGATGCTGCGCGTGCCGGCCGTGCACAAGGACGGCCGCGCGATGTCCATCGCGTTCACGGTCGCGATGCTGTTCGGCGCCGACGGCAAGGTCTCGTCGGTCGTCGCGGTGATCCGCGACGAGACGGTTCGCTTCAACGAGGACCGCGCGCTGAAGAAGAAGCTCGCCGAACTCGAGGCGAAGGTCGGCGGGCCGGGCTGACGGTCGCGAACCTGCGCGGTTGCGCGTTACGGCTCGACGACGCGTAGCGCATGCGCCCGGGCCGCGACCCCGCCGCGGCAATCGCGCTGCGCCCGACGCACAGGGTGAGCGCTCGGCGCGACCCGGCGGCACCGATCCGCTAGGGCGCGTCTCCGCGGCAGGCGGCGAGCACCTCGGCGGCGAGTTCGGGGTCGCTCGCGCGCGCGATCACCACCGCGCCGACCAGCATGCTGAACTCCCGTAGCGCCGCGGTCCGTCTCGCCGCCGCCGGGCGCTTGCCGTGCGCGGCAATCGCGTCGATCGTGCGCCGCACGCCGGCGCCGAACGCCGCCTTCAGACGCGCGGACCCGCGCGCGAGCTCGGTCCCGAGCGCGGCGACCGGGCAGCCGACACCGGGCGTGTCGAGATGCTCGCGCGACAGGTACAGCGCCTTGTAGCTCGAGTAGGCGTGCTCGTCCCGGGCGCCCTTCAGCGCTTCGACGAATCCGGAAAAGGCGTCGTCCAGCGCGCGCGCCAGCAGGTCCTCCTTGCTGTCGAAGTGCTTGTAGAAGCCGCCGTGCGTCATGCCCGCGTCGTTCATGACGTCGGCGACGCCGGCGCCGTCGATCCCGCGCTCGCGGAACAGACGCGACGCGCTCGCGACGATGCGCGCGTGGCTGCGCTCCTTTTCTTCCTGCGACATCCGCATCACCCGGCCCTCGAAGAACTGCTTGACAAAATGGATGTTAACGATAATCTATATGGAGGTCAATCATCATCTAAACGATCATCGCTTCGGCGCGCCGCCCGACATCGCTCATGAAGACACCGCTCATCGCCGTGACCGCCGCGGCGGGAAAAACCGGAAGCGCGCTCGTCGGCGAGCTCCTTCGCGAAGGACTTCGTGTGCGCGCGCTGGTGCGCCGTCGCGACGCCCGCAGCGAGGCTCTCGCGGTGCAGGGCGCCGAGATCGTCGAGACGGACCTGTTCGATGCCGTCCGGGTGTCTCGCGCGCTGACCGGCGTGCAACGGGCGTACTACTGTCCGCCGATCAGTCCGGATGCCGGCAAGGCGCTCGACGCCTTCATGCGAGCTGCGGAGAGCAATCGACTCGAATCCGTCGTCGCGATGACCCAGTGGCTCGCGAGCCCGAACCACCCGACGCCGATGACGCGGGACATGTGGGCGGTCGAGCAGCGGATGCCGACGTTGAAGGGCGCGTCGGTGACGATCCTCGATCCCGGTTTCTTCGCGGACAACTATCTGCGCGTGTCGATCGGCATGGCCGCGCAACTGGGGCTCTACCCGAACCTCGTCGGCGACAGCCGCAACGCGCCACCGTCGAACGAAGACATGGCGCGGGTCGCTGCCGGCGTGCTCGCCGATCCGGCGCGCTTCGCGAGGGCGCCGCCTGCGGATCACGGGACCCGCGCTGATCGGCGTCGACGAGATCGCCGCCGCGCTGTCGACGGTGCTCGATCGCAAGGTGCGCCCGATCGACGCGCCGGACTGGCTGCTGAACAAGATCGCCGCCTATCGCGGCGAACCGCGCTACGCCATGTGCGTGTTCCGGCACTACCTCGTCGACCATCGACAGGGTGCATTCGCGTACGGCGCACCGACCGACGTCGTCCGCGAGGTCACGGGACGGGCGGCCGAATCGTTCGAGACGACGGTGCGGCGCTATGCCGCGCGGCCCGAAGCGCAGCGCAACGGCCGGGCGTTCCGGGAGGCGCTGGCGGCGTTCGTCCTGTCGCCGTTCTGGCGCGGTTACGACCACGATGCGTACGAACGGCGACTCGGGATCCCGCGGCCCGCGCATCCGCTCTATGCGATGGAGGACGACGCGTGGAAGGCGGACCACCGCGACGCGGCCGTGAATGCGCGGGTGATCGCCGAACAGCTCGCGGCGGTGCCGAAGGCATGAACGGCACCGCGACGCTGTTCCTGGTCTTCGTCGCGGCCGTCGCGACGGGTGTCGAGGGGATCGTCGCATGGCGACTGCCTGCGCGCGCCGCGGTCGGCATCGGCATCGCGTTGTCGCTGTGGCTCACGTGGGTCGGCGTGCTCGGCTGGTCGGGTGCGATCGCCGATGCGACGCGGCGGCCGCCGGCGATCCTCGCGATCGCTGTGCCGGTGTTCGTGTTCGTCCTGTTCGCGGTCGTGCGTTCGCGAAGCGCGGGACGGCTCGTGCTGACCGTGCCGCTGCCGATCCTGATCGGCGCGCAGGCCTATCGGGTCGCCGTCGAGCTGTTCCTGCACCGGCTCTGGATCGAAGGACTCTCGCCGCGGATGCTGACGTACGACGGCGCGAACGTCGACCTCTGGATCGGCGCGTCCGCGCCGGTCGCGGCCTGGCTGTCGACCCGCGGCCGGGGCGGCGAGCGCGTCGCACTCGCGTGGAACGTCGTTGGCCTGTTCTCGATCGCCAACGTCGTCGTCCGGTCGGTGCTCACATCGCCCGGACCGCTCCGCCTGCTGGACACCGACGTCGTCAATCGCGTGGCCGGCAGCTTCCCGTACACGTTCATTCCGGGCTTCCTCGCGCCACTGGCGATCACGTTGCACGTGCTGGCCCTGCGTTCCATCGCCGCGCGCGGCGCCGCCGCGCGCCCTTCGAAAGGATTCCCCGCATGACACCCCAAACCGACACCGTTCGAGCGCACTACCAGGCGGCCATCGCCGATCGCGAAGCGCTGCTCGCCCGCATCGCCACGGCCGTCGACGCAATGCCGCCGCCGATCGACGCGCGTCGTCTGGCGCCGCTCGATCAATTCCACATGGGCGGCCTCGCCGCCACGGAGGCGTTCGCCCGTGGGGTCGTCATCGCACCCGAGACCGCGGTGCTCGACGCCGGTTCGGGCCTCGGCGGCCCCGCGCGCTACCTCGCCGAGACGTTCGGCTGCACGGTCGAAGGGGTCGACCTGTCGCCCGACTACGTCGCGGTCGCACGACTGCTGACCGACCGGGCCGGCCTCGCCGACCGGGTCGTCTTCCGCACCGGAGACCTCGTCGATCTGCCGTTCGACGACGCTCGCTTCGATCTCGTCTGGACGCAGCACGTCGCGATGAACATCGCGGACCGCGCCGGACTCTATCGCGAGCTTCGCCGCGTGCTGCGGCCGGGCGGCCGGCTCGCGTTCTACGACCCGCTCGCGGTCGACGGGCATCCCGCGGTCGCCTATCCGGTGCCATGGGCGCAGACGGCGGAGACCAGCACGTTGCTCACTGCCGACGAGACGCGCGCGACGGTCGAAGGCGCCGGCTTCTCGATGCAGTCGCTCGTAGACGTGACGGCCGACGCGATCGGCTGGGCCTCGCCGCAGCAGGTCGCGGTGCCCCCGCCCGGCGGCGTCAACGCAGGGATGATCGTCGGCGCGCGGATGGTCGAAATGGCCGCCAACTTCGTCCGCAATCTGCGCGAACACCGCGTCCGTCTGATGATCGGCGTGGCCACGGCCGTCCGATGAGTCGCGACACGAAGAAGCACTTCCTCGTGACCGGCGCCACCGGGAAGACCGGCGCGCACGTGGTGCCGCTTCTGATCGCGCGCGGCCATCGCGTCCGCGCCTTCGTCCATCGCGAAGACGAGCGATCGCAACGACTCGCCGAGCACGGCGCGACGATCGTCGTCGGCGACCTGCTCGACTTCGCCGCGGTGCGGTCGGCGCTCGACGGTGTCGGCGGCGCCTACTTCTGCTACCCGATCGCGCCCGGACTCGTCGAAGCGACCGCGTACGTCGCCGAAGCCGCGCGCGAAGCCGGCGTCGGCGCCATCGTCAACCTGTCGCAGGTCTCCGCGCGCGCCGACGCCGGCAGCGATGCGGCGCGCCAGCACTGGATCGCCGAGCGCTTGCTCGACCGTTCGGGCGTCGCGGTGACGCATCTGCGACCGACGTTCTTCGCCGAATGGCTGACGATGCTCGGTGGCACGTTGCGCGCGGACGGCGTGCTGCGCCTGCCGTTCGGCGACGGCCGCCATGCGCCGATCGCGGCGGCCGACCAGGCGCGCGTCATCGCCGCGATCCTCGACGACCCCGGGCCGCATGCCGGACGGACCTATGCGTTGTTCGGCCCGGTGGAGATGAACCATCACGAGATCGCGGCCGTCCTCGCGCGGGTGCTCGACGTCGCGGTGCGTTACGAGCCCGTGCCGGTCGAGGCGTTCGCGGCGTTCCTGCGCGAGCGCGGGATGTCCCCGCATCTCGTCCAGCATCTCTCGAACGTCGCGCTCGACTACCGACGCGGCGTGTTCGCCGGCACGAACGACGTCGTCGAGCGCATCGGCGGCCTGCCGCCGACCGAGGTCGCCACGTTCGTGCGGGACCATCGAGCCGCCTTCGGTTGACGGGGCGATTCGACGACGGAATGCGGCCATGCGGCGGCTCGCGCCGTCTTCGACGTGCGTCAGTCCGCGTTCGCCCGTTCGAGCAGGACGTCGGCGTGGCACGGCCCGTCGAGCGGGCACCAGCAGGCGAGGTTCTTCCCGCGCAGCTCGTCGTACGCGTGTCCGGCCGGCGGCGCGTGGACGTGCCGGCGATACAGCGCGACGGCCTCGTCGCGCGACGCGATCGGACGCCCGTCCGGTCCGGGGTCGCCGACGCGATACGGATTGCCCCACGGGCCCGGCCGCGCGACGGTCACGGTGTTCGGCGGCATCCGCCAGCCCTTCGTCCGGCTGAGTCGGACGCGGATCGGTCGGTCGCTCATGGTCGACGCCGCGGGGTCGCCGCCGGGACGTGGCCGAGGCGACGCGACACGTCGTCGGCCGCGTCGCGGATCGCGCGCGCGAGCGCGCCGTTCCACGAGACGTCGAACGTGCCCGACGGGCCGAGGCTGGTCAGCGCGAGCACGAGCCGCCCGTCGAAGTCGAAGATCGGCGCCGACCACGCGTTGATGCCCGGGATCGGACGTCCGACCGCTCGGGCGAGGCCGTGCCGTCGGACCTCGGCGAGCGTGCGTGCCATGCCCGCCTCGGTCGCGCGGCCGGACGTGTCGCCGTAGAGCCGCACCGACTCCTTCTCGAGCAGGTGCGTCACCGTCGCCGGCGGCAGCCACGCCGCGAACACGAGCCCGGTCGCGGTGTTCGGCAGCGACATCACGGTGCCGGTCCGCATGTTGACGTGCAGCGGGTGGATCGACTCCTCGATGCGGACGATCGTGGGACCGAGGTGGCCGTGCGCCGCGATCGCGACGGTGTGGCCGATCGTCGCGACGAGCGTGCGCGCCGCGGCCGTCGCCTCGCGCAGCGGATCGAGCCGTTGCAGCGCGGCCAGGCCGAGCTGCGCGGCGGACGGTCCGAGGTCGTACGCGCCGGTCGCGTCGTCCTGCCGCACGAGGCCGAGCTTGCCGAAGCTGACGAGGTAGCGGTGGACGCTCGACGCGTCGATCCCGCATTCGCGCGCGAGTTCGCCGAGCGGCATCGCGCGTCCGGCCGCCGCGAGCGCGAGCAGCAACCGGCCGCCGACCTCGACCGACTGGACGCCTCGCTGCGGCTTGCTCGAAGGCATTGGCGAATCGGTTTGGCGAATGGACAATCAATTGACCTTTGACCAATCATCGCATACGATCGCGCCGTGTGCCATCGTGCGTCGCGCGCGGCACGAAAAGGAGACAGCATGCAGGCCGAGAAGAAGTTCGCGTCGCAGGCCGACCTCGCGGAAAAGAAGGTCACGCTTCGAGCAGCCTGTCCGAACACGCCTACGCGTACACCGCCGAGGGCGATCCGAACACCGGCATCGTCATCGGCGACGACGCGGTGCTGGTCGCCGACACGCAGGCGACGCCGGTGATGGCGCAGGACGTCATCCGCCGCATCCGCGAGGTCACCGACAAGCCGATCAAGTACGTCGTGCTGACGCACTACCACGCGGTGCGCGTGCTCGGGCGCGTCGGCGTACGGCGCGCCGAGATCATCGCCAGCCAGGACACGTACGACCTGATCGTCGAGCGCGGCGACGCCGACATGAAGAGCGAGATCGGCCGCTTCCCGCGGCTGTTCCAGCGCCGTCGAGACGCGTGCCCGGCCTGACCTGGCCCACGCTGACGTTCAGCGGCGAGATGACGCTCTGGCTCGGCAAGCTCGAGGTGAAGATCATGCAGCTCGGCCGCGGCCACACGAAGGGCGACACGGTCGTCTGGCTGCCCGGCGAGAAGACGCTGCTGTCGCGGCGACCTCGTCGAGTACGGCGCGACGCCGTACGCCGGCGACTGCTACTTCGACGACTGGCCGCAGACGCTCGACGCGGTCGCCGCGCTGAAGCCCGAGGCGCTGGTGCCGGGTCGCGGCGCGGCGCTGAAGACGCCGCAGGAAGTCGCCGACGGCCTGGCCGGCACGCGCGCGTTCATCGCCGACCTGTACGCGTCGGTCAAGGACGCGGCGCGCAGCGGGCAAGGACCTCGGCGCGATCTATCGCGAGACCTACGACGAAGCTGAAGCCGAAGTACGGCGCACTGGGTCATCTTCGACCACTGCATGCCGTTCGACGTGACGCGCGCCTACGACGAGGCGACGCAGTATCGCCGACCCGCGCATCTGGACCGCCGAGCGCGACCAGGCGATGTGGGAAGCGCTCGAGGGCTGAGCACCGGCGCACGACGATGCCGCTCGACCGCGAGCCCGCGACGTCCGGGCTACCGGCGCTCCGCCGACCAGGACGCGCGACGCGCCGGCGCACCATCGCGGTCGTCGTCGTCGGCGCCGGCCCGGTCGGCCTGACCTGCGCGATCGACCTCGCGCGGCAGGGCGTTCCGGTCGTCGTGCTCGACGACGACGACACGCTGTCGACCGGCTCGCGCGCGATCTGCTTCGCGAAGCGCACGCTCGAGATCTTGGACCGGCTCGGCTGCGGCGAACGCATGGTCGCGAAGGGCGTGTCGTGGAACGTCGGCACGCGTGTTCTTCCGCGACGAGCTCGTCTATCGCTTCGACCTGCTCGCCGAGCCGGGCCATCGTGCGGCCCGCGTTCGTCAACCTGCAGCAGTACTACGTCGAGGCGTTCCTGCACGAGCGCGGCCGCGGCCGAGCCGAACGTCGACCTGCGCTGGAAGAACCGCGTCGTCGGGCTGACGCAGCAGCGACGACGGCGCGACGCTCGACGATCGAGACGCCCGAAGGCCGCTACGCGCCTGCGGTGCCGATTACGTCGTCGCGTGCGACGGCGCGCGCTCGCCGCTGCGCCGCTGCTCGGCCTGGAGAGCGCCGGGCCACTCGTTCCGCGACCGCTTCCTGATCGCCGACGTCAAGCATGTCGCCCGCGAGTCGGCGCGTTCGCGGCCGAGCGCTGGTTCTGGTTCGATCCGCCGTTCCATCGCGGCCAGTCGGTGCTGCTGCATCGCCAGCCGGACGACGTCTGGCGCATCGACTTCCAGCTCGGCTGGGACGCGGACCCCGAGCGACGGAGAACGCGAGCCCGAGCGCGTCGCTGCCGCGCGTCGCGGCGCTGCTCGCGCATCGCCGCCGATCGACGGACGTCGACGTTCACGCTCGAATGGGTGAGCGTCTACACGTTCGCGTGCCTGCGGATGGAGCGCTTCCGCCACGGCCGCGTGCTGTTCGCGGGCGACGCGGCGCACGGCGTGTCGCCGTTCGGCGCGCGCGGCGCGAACTCCGGCGTGCAGGACGCCGACAACCTCGCGTGGAAGCTGCGCGCTCGTGCTCGACGGTCGCGCGCCCGAACGCGCTGCTCGACACGTACGACGACGAGCGCATCGCCGCGGCCGACGAGAACATCGCCGCGTCGACGCGCGCCACCGACTTCATCACGCCGAAGAGCGACGTCTCGCGGCCTGTTCCGCGACGCGGTGCTGCGGCTCGCGAAGGACCATCCGTTCGCGCGCCGGCTCGTCAACAGCGGGCGGCTGTCGGTGCCGGCCACGCTGCGTCGCGTCGCCGCTGAACACGCCGGACGTCGACGCGTTCGCCGGCGCGATGGTGCCCGGCGCGGCGTGCGTCGACGCGCCGGTCGCGATCGACGGCAGGCCGGCATGGCTGCTCGACGCGCTCGGGTCCGACTTCACGCTGCTGCGGTTCGCGGATGGCGACGCCGCGATCGACGTCGACGCGGCGCCGACCGGCCTCCCGCTGCATCGCGTCGTCGTCGTGCGCGACGCACGTGCCGCGTCGACGTTCGGCGGCGCCACGGTCGTCCACGACGTCGAGGGCCTCGTCGCCGCGCGCTACGACGCGACGTCCGGGCACCGCGTACCTGATCCGCCCCGACCAGCACGTCTGCGCGCGCTGGCGGACGGCGACGGCGGCCGACGTGCGCGCTGCGCTCGACCGCGCATGCCGGCGCGACGACGGACGCGCATGATGACGGGCCTGAACGTCGACGCGAACCTCGCGCATCCCGACGACTTCTACGAGCGGCTGATCGAACTGCATCGCGACCTGAGCCGCGACGACAGTGAACTCGTGAACTGCAAGTTGATCCTCCTGCTGGCGAACCACATCGGCGACGACGCCGTGCTGCGCGACGCGATGGCCCGCGCGCGCGACGGCGTCGGCGCACCGGACCCCGAACGAAAGGAATCGCGATGACCGCGACCGCGCTGCAACCGTCGTCCGTCACGTCGGCGCTGACGTACCTGTCCGGCTTCGGCAACGAGTTCGCGACCGAGGCGGTGCCCGGCGCGCTGCCGGTCGGCCGCAACTCGCCGCAGCGCGTGCCGTACGGCCTCTACGCCGAGCAGCTGTCGGGCACCGCGTTCACCGCGCCGCGCAGCCACAACCGCCGCTCGTGGCTCTATCGCATGCGACCGGCGGCCGTGCACCGGCCGTTCCGCGAGATCGACGACGGGCAACCTGCGCAGCCGTTTCGACGAGGTCGCCGACGCCGCCGAACCAGTTGCGCTGGGATCCGCTGCCGATGCCGACGAAGCCGACGGACTTCGTCGACGGCCTGACGACGATCGCCGGCAACGACCGGCGCGTGCGGCATCCATCTGTACGCGGCCAACCGCTCGATGGAGGACCGCTTCTTCTACGACGCCGACGGCGAGCTGCTGATCGTGCCGCAGGAAGGCGCGCTGCGCATCGCGACCGAGCTCGGCACGCTCGACGTCGCGCCGCAGGAGATCGTCGTCGATGCCGCGCGGCGTGCGCTTCCGCGTCGAGCTGCTCGCCGAGCACGACGCTGGCGACGCGGTCGCACGGCGCGCGCGGCTACGTCTGCGAGAACTATCGGCGCGCTGCTGCGGCTGCCCGACCTCGGCCCGATCGGCTCGAACGGGCTCGCGAATCCGCGCGACTTCCTGACGCCCGAGGCGCGCTACGAGGATCGCGACGGCGACGTTCGAGCTCGTCGCGAAGTTCGCGGGCCGGCTGTGGTCGCGCCGCGATCGACCATTCGCCGCTCGACGTCGTCGCGTGGCACGGCAACTACGCGCCGTACAAGTACGACCTGCGGCGCTTCAACACGATCGGGTCGATCAGCTTCGACCATCCGGACCCGTCGATCTTCCTGGTGCTGCATCGCCGACCGACACGCCGGGCGTCGACTCGCTCGACTTCGTGATCTTCCCGCCGCGCTTGCTCGCCGCGCAGGACACGTTCCGCCCGCCCTGGTTCCATCGCAACTGTCGCGAGCGAGTTCATGGGCCTGATCCACGGCGCGTACGACGCGAAGGCCGAGGGCTTCGTGCCGGGCGGCGCGTCGCTGCACAACTGCATGTCCGGGCACGGCCCCGACGCGGACACGTTCGAGAAGGCGTCGCGGTCCGACACGTCGAAGGCCGCACTACGTCAGCGACACGATGGCCTTCATGTTCGAGACGCCGTC
This sequence comes from uncultured beta proteobacterium, assembly GCA_963720205.1. Classification (GTDB taxonomy): domain Bacteria; phylum Pseudomonadota; class Gammaproteobacteria; order Burkholderiales; family Burkholderiaceae_D; genus CAHJXF01. The sequence goes on from OY970390.1 coordinate 154,612, forward strand.
GATCCTCCACCCGACGCCGTACGCGCTCGAGACGTCGCAGCTGCAGGCGACGTACTTCGAGTGCTGGCAGGGACTGAAGAACAACTTCGAGGCGCCGTCGTGAGCGCCGCGAACGGCAAGACCAACGAGACGCACGACGCCGGCGCTCGAAAGCTGGGTCGCATCGGCGAACGCGCCCGACGCCGACTTCCCGATCCAGAACCTGCCGTTCGGCGTCTTCCGTCGTCGCCGCGACGGCGAGGCGTTCCGCATCGGCGTCGCGATCGGCGATCGCGTGCTCGACCTGTCGATGGCCGCGAAGACGCATACGCCGCTCGCGTCGGCGATCCGCGACGCGCTCGACGACGTCGACGCGCCGATGCTGAACGGCCTGATGGCGCGCGGCGCCGCGACGTGGTCGGCGCTGCGTCTCGCGCTGTCGCGCGCGCTGCGCGCCGGCGCCGACGAGCAGGGCGACCTGACGCCGTGCCTGTTCGACCAGTCGGACGTCGAGTACGCGGTGCCCGCGCGGATCGGCGACTACACCGACTTCTACGCGTCGGTGCATCACGCGACGAACATCGGCCGCCTGTTCCGGCCCGACAACCCGCTGCTGCCGAACTACAAGTGGGTGCCGATCGGCTATCACGGCCGCTCGTCGACGATCGGCGTCAGCGGCACGGACTTCCATCGGCCGAAGGGCCAGATGCTGCCGCCCGGCGCGAGCGAGCCGGTGTTCGGGCCGTCGAAGCGCCTCGACTACGAGTTCGAGGTCGGCATCTTCATCGGGCCGGGCAACGATGCGCCGGTCCCGATCGCAGCGCGCCGACGAGCAGGTGTTCGGCTTCTGCCTGCTGAACGACTGGTCCGCGCGCGACATCCAGGCGTGGGAGTACCAGCCGCTCGGCCCGTTCCTCGCGAAGAACTTCGCGACGACGATCTCGCCGTGGATCGTGACCGCCGAGGCGCTCGCGCCGTTCCGCACGGCGTGGACCGCGTCGAAGGCGATCCGCAGCCGCTGCCGTACCTGGATGCGCCGTCGGTGCGCGACGACGGCGCATTCGACATCGTGCTCGACGCGTCGCTGTCGACGGCGAAGTCCGCCGAGGCCGGCGCCGCGCCGATGCCGCTGTCGCGCACCAGCTTCCGCCATGCGTACTGGACCGTCGGCCAGATGGTCGCGCATCACACCGTCAACGGCTGCCGGCTGATGCCGGGCGACCTGTTCGGCAGCGGCACCGCGTCGGGCCCGACGGCGGGCGAGGCCGGCGCGCTGATCGAGATCGTCGAAGGCGGCAAGAAGCCGCTCGCGCTGCCGAACGGCGAGACGCGCACGTTCCTCGAGGACGGCGACACGGTCGTCCTGCGGGCATGGTGCGAGAAGGACGGCTACCGGCGCATCGGTTTCGGCGTTTGCGCGGCGACGATCCTGCCGGCCGCCTGACGCGGGGTCCGCGACGGCAATATCAGCGTTTCGCCGCACGAGACGCCGCGCGCGGTCGCCTATCATCGCTGCCTCGGTTCGCGAGGAGAACGACTTGAAGGGCAACGACGAAGGCGGCCTCGATTTCGGCCACGAGTTCCACGGCCGCGAGCATCACTTCCTGCTGACGCGCGACGCGCTCGAGCACCTGGCGGGCCGCACCGGCCTCGACGAGATCGGCGCCATCAACACGTACAACGCGAACCTCGCGCGAATCCACGCGGTCGCCGAGCGGTTGAGCCGCGCGGTCGACCCGCTGCAGCGCATCGTCCTCGAACGATCGGCCTTCGAGGCGGGCGCCGCCGATGGGGGCTGATCGCAAGGGCACGCCGCACGTCGTCGAAGGCCAGGTCGCGCACTTCATCGACCGCGACGAGTTCCGCCGGCGCTTCGAGGCGAACTACCACGATCCGGCTTTCGACGCGATGCGCGACGAGATCGCGGCGCTCGAGGCGATCGCCTGGGACGGCTATCGCGAAGGTCGCAAGTCGCCGCGCACCGCGAAGGCCGGCCCCGGCTTCGCCGATCCCGACTACGACCTGTCGATCGAATGGCGCGCCAATCGCGACCGGCTGATCGAGCTCGAGATCGAGCAGAAGCTGCCGCAGACGCCGTCGCGCGTGCTCGTCGTCGTCGGCTCGCCGCGCAACGACGGCTCGTGTCCCGGCGAGATGTCGAAGACCTTCCGGCTCGCGCAGATCGTGCGCGCGCAGCTCGCGGCGGACGGCGTCGGGGCCGACGTCCTCGACCTCAGCGAGCAGACGAACGAGTTCCAGAAGCGCATCCATCCGTGCAAGGGTTGCGCGTCGACCGCGATGCCGCTCTGCCACTGGCCGTGCAGCTGCTATCCGAATCACGCGACCGGACAGGTCAACGACTGGATGCCCGAGATCTACGAGCGCCTCGTCGCCGCGCACGGCGTCGTCTTCGTGACGCCGGTCCACTGGTATCAGGCCCCGACCGCGCTGAAGGCGATGATCGACCGGCTCGTCTGCGCCGACGGCGGCAACCCCGACCCGTCGTCGACGCACGGGAAGAAGGCCGGGGAAGCGAAGCAGATCGAGATCGACGGCTGGGATTATCCGAAGCACCTCGCGGGCCGCGTCTACGGACTCGTCGTGCACGGCGATGTCGCGGGCATCGAGGGCACGCGCCGCGCGCTGTCCGACTGGCTCGACTGGATGGGCCTGATCGAGGCCGGCCACAAGGCGCGGCTCGATCGCTTCATCGGCTACTACGAGCCGTACGCCACGAGCCACCAGGCGCTCGACGAGGACACGGCCGTACAGGATGAGGTGCGCAACGTCGCTCGCGCCGTCGCCCGGACGATCGCCGACGTGCGCGCCGGCCGTCACGTCGAAGGCGACGCGGCGCTCGAGGACCCGCGGCCGAAGTGACCGCGGGCGACGATGGGCGACAAGGGATCGCCCGTCGCCATCGAAGAATGCAGGACCGGCTCGGCGGCGTTACGTCGCCCCGTCCGACACCGGCACGTCGTCGACGTCCGGATCGCCGCTGACGACATCGTTCAGGTCGTCGTCGCCCGCCGCGGCGAGCGCGTCGGGATCGTCGAACTCGTCGGCGCCCGACTCGATGCCGGGACGGACCGTCGTCGACAGGTCGTTCGGCGTGGCGTCGTCGACGCCGGACGAGCCGCGCTCGCCGGTGCCGCCGCTGTCGGAGTCCGACGACAGGTCGTCGTCGCCGAGGTCGCGGCCGGCCGTGGAGCGCAGCGTCGACGGCATCTCGCGCGACTGCTCGTCCGCGAGCCCTTCGTCCATCCCGGGGCCGCCGACGACGTCGCTGCCGCTGTCCGACGTGTCGCTGGGTCCGAGCGCGCCGGTGCCGTGACCGGTCGTCGTGCGCGGCGTTTCCTCGCCGGTGAGGTCCAGTGTGCTGTCCGCCATGTCGCCTCCTGATCCGAAAGATCGAGCAAGCGCCAGCGTGCGCCTCGTCGACGCGCGGGCCGCCTCGCGTCTCGACGAAAGCGCGGTCGGACATCGGCGGACTGCGCGCAGCCCGGCGAATGAGCGCGCGTCCTACCCGCGACCGCCGCGCTGCTATGCCAGCCTGCGTCGACCCGGTCGCGGCGCGACCGACCGCGACGACGACACCATGGCAGCCATTCCCTCGAAGAAGACCCGCGCGTCCCGCGACGACGAGTCGACGCCGTTCCTCGGTTCCGAATACATGGACGCGCGCAGCTATCTGCGGCAGCCGGCGCGCGTGAAGGCGTCCGACCCCGGCTCGCCCGGATCGAACGATTCCGAGATCGGCGTCGACGCCGATCCCGCGCCGGACCGCTGAGCGCGCGACCGACCGCCGTCAGGCGGTCAGCACCTTGTCGAGCGTGATCGGCAGGTCGCGCACGCGCACGCCGGTCGCGTTGTGGACCGCGTTGGCGACGGCGGCCGCGACGCCGGTGATGCCGATCTCGCCGATTCCCTTGACGCCGAGCGGATTGACCTCGTCGTCCTTCTCGTCGACGAACACGATGTCGATCGCGCCGATGTCGGCGTTGATCGGCACGTGGTACTCGGACAGGTTCGCGTTCACGAAGCGGCCGTTGCGCGCGTCGAGCAGGCTCTCCTCGAACAGCGCCATGCTGACGCCCCACACGATGCCGCCCATCAGCTGGCTGTGCGCGGTCTTCTCGTTGAGCCGGTTGCCGACGCCGTAGACGCCGACGATCCGCGGGATGCGGATGCGGCCGAGGTCCTCGTCGACGCGGGCCTCGACGAACACGGCGCCGAACGCGTGCATCGCGTATTGCTGCTTCTCGGCGTCCGGGCTGCGACGGTGGCCTCGGTCTTCACCGGCGCCGCCGCGCGTCGCATGACGGCGACGACGGCCTCGCGACGGTTCGGTTCGGCGAGCGACTGGAACCAGCCGTTCGCGATCGTCACGTCGTCGACGCGCGCGTTGGCGAGCGGCGACTGCGCGTCGCGGATCGCGAGCTGGATCAGCTGCGCGCGCGCCTCGATGCACGCCGCCTGCACCGCCGGCGAGACGCTCGCGGCGCTCTGCGAGCCGCCGGAGCCCGGCGCCTGCGGAAAGTCGCTGTCGCCGAGCTCGAAGCGGACCTTGTCGAGCGGGAAGCCGAGCGCGTCGCGGCGACCTGCGCCATGACCGTCCACGTGCCGGTGCCGAGATCCTGCGTGCCCGAACGCACGACGGCGATGCCGTCGGGCCGATCGTCGCGCTCGCCGACGCCTTCGAGCGGTTCGTCGGATAGGTCGCCGTCGCCATGCCGTAGCCGATCAGCTCGTGGCCGTCGCGCAGGCCGCGCGGCGTCGCGACGCGCTTCGACCAGCCGAAGCGGTCCGCGCCGATCAGGTAGCAGTCGCGCAGCGACTTGCTCGAGAACGGGCTGGTCGCCCTCGGGACTCTTCTCGGCATAGTTGCGCAGTCGCAGCTCGACCGGATCGACGCCGACGCGCTCTGCCATCTCGTCCATCGCCGATTCGATCGCGAACGTGCCGGTCGCCTCGCCCGGCGCGCGCTGGAACGTCGGCGTGCCGACGTTGAGCGCGACGAGTCGATGGCTGGTCTCGCGCGTCGGCGCTCGCGTACAGCATCCGCGTCTGCAGCGCGGACGGCTCGACGAACTCCTCGAACGTCGACGTGTGCGAGATCACCGCGTGCCGCGTCGCGCTGAGACGTGCCGTCGGCGCCGGACGCGAGCGCGATCGTCTGCTCGGTCATCGGGCGGCCGCCGACCGGCCCCACATCTGCGTTCGGTCGACGACCAGCTTGACGGGCCGGCCGACGGCGCGCGCGGCCATCGCGGCGATGCACGACGTGCGACCACGTCGAGCCCTTGCAGCCGAAGCCGCCGCCGACGAACGGGCAGACGACGCGGACGTTCTTCGGGTCGATGCCGAGCGACCGCGCGATCGTGTCGCGGTCGCCGTCGACCGCCTGCGTCGCGTCGTACACGGTCAGCTGCTCGCCGTCCCAGACGGCGAGCGTCGCGTGCGGCTCCATCGGGTTGTGGTGCTGCATCGGCGTCGTGTACACCGCGTCGATGCGCGCCGGCGCGGCCGCGAGCGCGGCGGCGACGTCGCCCTCGTGCGAGTCGGGTTTGCCCTTGTTGAACTTCTTCGGCACCGTCGCGGACGCCTTCAGCGCGTCGAAGTCGAGCATCGGCGGCCGCGCGTCGTAGCGCACGCGGACGAGCTGCGCACCGGTGCGCGCATGCTCGATCGAATCCGCGACGACGACGGCGATCGGCTGGCTGTTGTAGAGCACCCGGTCGTCCTGGAACAGCGTCAGGACGCGGCCGGTCGGCGGATGGACCGCATCGCGACCGCCGTCGGGCAGGCGCGGCGCATTGCGATGCGACATGACGTGCACGACGCCGCGCGCGCGTCTCCGCGGCCGACGTGTCGATCGCGACGATGCGCCCGGACGCGATGGTGCTGACGACGAGATAGGCGTACTGCGTGCCGCGGACCGGCTGGTCGGCCGCGTACAGCGCGGTGCCGGTGACCTTCGCGGGGCCGTCGCGGCGATCGACGGGGCGGCCGAGGACGGCGTCGGGAATCGAGGAGAAGGGCATGGTCGGGGTGTCGGTCAGGCCGGGCGTTCGGGGTGGCGCTCGCGGCGGCGTCGGCGGCAAGGACCGCGCGCACGACGGCGCGTCGGGCCAGTTCGATCTTGAAGCGGTTGTCGTGGAAGCCGCGCGCGTCGCGGGTGACGAGCGCGGCCGCCAGGGCGAGGCCGTCGTCGGTCAGCGGCTTGCCGACGAGCGCGGCCTCGGCCTCGCGCGCGCGCCACGGCTTGTGCGCGACGCCGCCGAGCGCGATCCGCGCATCGGTCACGCGGCCGTCGACGACGTCGAGCGCGGCCGCGACCGACACCAGCGCGAACGCGTAGCTCGCCCGGTCGCGAACCTTCACGTACGTCGAGCGCGCGGCCAGCCGCGGCGCCGGCGGCAGCTCGACGGCGACGATCAGTTCGCCCGGCTCGAGCGTCGTGTCGCGCTGCGGCGCGTTGCCCGGCAAGCGGTGGAAATCGGCGAACGCGATGCGTCGCTCGCCGCGCGGGCCGACGACGCGGACCGTCGCGTCGAGCGCGGCGAGCGCCACGTTCATGTCGGACGGATTGACGGCGATGCAGGCGTCGCTCCAGCCGAGGATCGCGTGGATCCGGTTATGGCCGTCGATCGCGGCGCAGCCGGACCCCGGCACGCGCTTGTTGCACGCGGTGAACGCGGGGTCGACGAAGTAGTAGCAGCGCGTGCGTTGCAGCAGGTTGCCGCCGACCGTCGCGAGATTGCGCAGCTGCTGCGTCGCGCCCGAGACGAGCGCCTGCGTCAGCAGCGGGTATCGGCTGCGGATGGTCGGGTCGTCGGCGAGATCGCTGTTGCGCACGAGCGCGCCGATCGACACGCCGCCGTCCGGTGTCGGGTCGATGCCGCCGAGCGGCAGCCGGGTGATGTCGATCAGCGTCGTCGCTCGTTCGACGTCGCTCTTCATCAGGTCGAGCAGGTTCGTCCCGCCGCCGATGTAGCGCGCGCCGGGTTGCTGCCCCGCCGCGACGGCCGCGGCGACGTCGGCGGGGCGTTGGTAGCCGAAGGTGTCCATGTCGGTCCTCAGGCGTCGCGCCGCGGGCCGGCATCGGCCACCGGGATGCCGGCGGGACCGGCCATCTCGGCGACGACGCTGCGGACGGCCCCGACGATGTTGGGATAGGCGCCGCAACGACAGATGTTGCCGCTCATGCGCTCGCGGATCTCGGCGTCGTCGATCGTGATGCGGCGGCGCGCGAACGTCCGGCGTGACCGCGCTGACGCGGCCTTCCTTCAGCTCCGTCAGCAGCGCCGTCGCCGAGCAGAGCTGGCCCGGCGTGCAGAAGCCGCATTGGAACCCGTCGCGCTCGACGAACGCGGCCTGCAGCGGCGACAGGCGGCCGTTCGCGGCCAGTCCCTCGACCGTCGTGATGCGCGAGCCCTCGTTCATCACCGCGAGCGTCAGGCAGGAATTGACGCGACGACCGTCGACGAGCACGGTGCAGGCGCCGCACTGGCCGCGATCGCAACCCTTCTTCGTGCCGGTCAGCCCGACGACCTCGCGCAGCGCGTCCAGCAGCGTGACGTGCGGCTCGATCCGGATCGTGACGTCGCGATCGTTGATGTTCAGCGTCACGGGTCGCACGGACGCGGACGCGTCCGAGATCGGCGCGACCGGTGACGGACCTTCGGCATGCACCTGCCCCGCGCCGACGACGCTGGCCGCCGCGGCCGCCGTCTGCAGGAAGCCGCGTCGCGTGATCGTCGGCCCGCCGCGCGGCATCGCGACCCGCCCGTCGTCGGGCGCGTCGCCCGCTCGAACATCGTCCATTCGCATCTCCATGAAGCTCGTCGGCAACATAGAACGCGCGACGCGCGCATGGTTCGTCACGTCGCGCGATTCAGCGCAAGTCTCACAAGCCGAATCATCACGAACGGTGACAGGCGCCGACGCGGCGCCGCGTCGAGCGGCGTCAGCGCAGCGCGAGCGGGACGCTCAGGAAGCCGCGGAAGCGCGCGCGCCCGCCGCGCGTCGGCTCGCCGGCAAGGCGGTAATCGGGGAAGCGCGCGAGGAAGCGCGCCAGCGCGACGCGACCCTCGAGGCGTGCGAGCGCGAGGCCGACGCACTGGTGCGGGCCGGTGCCGAACGCGAGGTGCCGGTTCGGCGCCCGGCGAACGTCGAAGCGGTCGGGATCGGGGAACTGCGCGGGGTCGCGGTTCGCGGCGCCGATGCACAGATGGACGCGGGTACGCGGCGGCAGCACGACCCCGTCGAGCTCGACGACGTCGGTCGTGATGCGGTTGCCGAGCTGGTTCGAGCTTTCGAAGCGCAGGCACTCCTCGACGGCCGTGTTGATCAGCGACGGGTCGGCGACGAGCCGCGCACGCTCGTCGGGCCATTGCAGCAGCGCGACGAGACCGTTGCCGATCAGGTTCGTCGTCGTCTCGTGGCCGGCGTTCAGCAGGAAGACGCAGTTGTGCATCAGCTCGGCCGGCGTCAACCGCTCGCCGCCTTCGCCCTGGATCAGCCGCGTGAGCACGTCGACCTCGGGATCGCCGGGCCGCGCCTCGCGACGCTCGATGAGCCCGGACAGGTAGCGCGAGAACTCGACGACCGCCCGATTGCCCGCGTCGGCCTGCGCGTCGCTGAGCACCGGCTCGAGCGCGCCGAGGATCGCGAGCGACCAGTCGCGCAGCGGGCCGCGTTCGTCGTGCGGGATCGCGAGCAGGTTGCCGATGATCTCGACCGGGATCGCGGACGCGAAGGCCTCGATCAGGTCGACCGTCCCGCCGCGGTCGGCGCATCGCGCCATCGCGTCGAGGAGCGCGTCGACGCGGGCGATCAGCGCCGGCTCCATCGCGGCGATGTGACGCGGCGTCAGTGCGCCGGCGATCAGCCGTCGCACCCGCGTGTGCAGCGGCGGATCGTTGAACACGAGGCTCGACGTGTGGTGCTCGTAGAGCGGCGAGTCGCCGTACTTCGGGCGGAACTCCTCGTGCTTGTCGGAGCTGAAGCGCGCCGTGTCCTTGTAGACCGCGACGAGGTCCGCGTAGCGCGTCAGGAACACCGAGCCGTCGTCGAAACGCCGCACCGGCGCATGGTCGCGCAGCGCCCGGTAGGTCGGGTACGGATCGACGTAGAAGGCCGCAGAGAGCCGTCGCAGGTCGAACGCGGCCGCGAGAGCCGCCGCCTCGGGGGCTGGCGCCGGGCCGGGCGAGGGGGAATCGATCATCGGGAAAGCCGGAGGTAACGGGTCGACCCGTTACTGACGGCGTTCTTTACGCTGTGACGACGGCTCGCGCGATTGTCCGACGAAAGGCATTTGGATTCAAACGGTTGAGCCGCTGGCCCGTGCCTTGCTTTATTTAGGTCAGAAGCAATCAAAAACCAAACCTCAGGGAACGGACATGACGATTCAACGCAAGCTTACGCCGGCCTTTGCCGGCATCGCCCTGTCGCTCGCGACCGGATTCGCGGCGGCGACGCCGATCACGGTCACCGGCGGACTCACGGCCTCGGACCTCGCCGGCGCACTGAACAGCGCGAGCAGCGGCATCACGATCTCGAACGCGAGCTACAGCGGCGCCCCGACCGCGGCGGGCTCGTTCACCGGTGGCACCGCCGCCGGCCTCGCGATCAACAACGGAATCATCCTGTCGTCCGGCGCTGCCGCGTCGGCCGGTCAGCCGTGGTCCGCGAACAACGGCGTTCCGAGCACGGGGTTCGGAACTCCGGGCTCGCCGCTGATCACGTCAGGACCGACGAACGACGCGGCGACGCTGACGTTCCACCTCAGCACGACGTCGACGTCCGTTTCGTTCAACTACTTCTTCGCGTCGGCCGAATACACCGACTTCGTCTACGCGTTCAACGACGAGTTCGACTTCTTCATCAGCGGCCCGGGCATCACCGGTAACAAGAACATCGCGCTGGTGCCGAACACGAACCTGCCGGTGTCGATCAACAACGTCAACGGCGGCGGACCGAACTCGAACGGACCGGAAGCGGCGACGAACCCGCAGTACTACATCGACAACCTGACCGGCAGCGGACGTCCGGACTTCGACTACGCGGGCCTGACGACACTGTTCACCGCGACGGCGACCGGTCTCACGGCGAACGCCGACTACACGCTGACGCTGGTCGTCGCGGACGCCATCGACACGGCGCTCGATTCGGCCGTGTTCATCGAGGCGTCGAGCATCACGTCGGTCATCCCGCCGTCGGGCGTGCCCGAGCCGGCCACCGTCGCGCTGCTCGGCACCGGCCTCGTCGGGCTCGCGCTCGCGAAGCGTCGCGGCCGCAAGAGCGCCTGACGCGCCCGCGCGTCGCGGGACGCGCATCACCGTCCCGCGCGCAGCCGTCGTCGTCCGAAGGCCCGATCGTTCGATCGGGCCTTTTTCATTCCGGCCGCCGCTCGCGCGCCGCATCCGTCTTCGCGGCGACCGCCGGCACGCCGCCGAAGAACAGCGCGGTCACGACCGGCGCCATCGACTCGCGCGTCAGCGGGCCTTCGGTCCGCAGCCACGTGTACATCCAGTTGATCATGCCGAACAGCAGCATCGTCAGCGGCGTCGTCAGGCCCGACCGGCGCTGCTCGGGCCGCCATGCGCCGATCGCGTCGGCGAACGCCGTCGACGACGCGGCGTTCCTTGCCGAGGATGCGACGACGATCGGCCGGCTCGAGGAAGCGAACGTCCTCGTCAGCACGCGATGCGCGTCCTGCGGCGCCGGCGTAGGCCGCGAGGATCCGTTCGATCAGCAACGCGGACCCGCTCGTCGGGCGCGAGCGGCGTCGCGGCGACCTCGGCGACGAGCGCCTCGAGCATCGACACGTGGCTCTCGGCGACCTCGACCAGCAGCGCGTACTTGTCGCGGAAGTAGTGATACAGCGCGGGCTTCGACAGGCCGCCGCCTCGGCGACCTCGTTCATCGACGTCGACGGATAGCCGAGCCGCGCGAACAGGTGCGCCGCCGCGCGAGGATCGCCTCGCGCTGCTCGTCGTAGCCGGCCGCGCGCCCGCGGGCCATCAGGCGACCGCCGCCGCGATGCGCGTGCCGGGTCGCATCGTCAGCGCTCGTCGAACGACAGCACGACGCGCTCGGTCAGCGGATGCGCCTGGCAGGTCAGCACGAAGCCGGCCGCGACCTCGTTCCGGTCGAGCGCGAAGTTGCGTTCCATGCGCACCTCGCCTTCGACGAGCTTCGCGCGGCAGGTGCCGCAGACGCCCGACTTGCACGAGAACGGCACCTCGAGTCCGGCCGCCGACGCCGGCGTCGAGGATGCTCGGCTGGTCGCGCGCGGAACTCGATCTCGCGCGCGAGGCCGTCGCGGACGATGACGACGCGCGCCGCGCTCGGCGTCGCCCGGCTTCGCCTCGTGGATCACCGCGCCGATCGGCGCCGCGCCGGCTCGTCGGCACGCCGAAGCGCTCGATGTGGATGCGCTCGGCGGCGCACGCCGGCCGCGAGCAGCGCGGCCTCGGCCTCGTCGTTCATCATGAACGGGCCGCAGACGTAGGCGTGGTCGATCGACGCCGCCGGCACGAGCGTGCGCGAGGAACTCGCGCGATCTTCGCGCGGTCCATCACGCCGTGGTTCAGCGGCGTGTCGGTCGCTTCGTCGCGAGAACACGTGCTGCAGCGCCAGCCGCGACATGTAGCGGTTCTTCAGGTCCTCGATCTCCTCCTTGAACATCGTCGACCGCAGGTGCCGGTTGCCGTAGATCAGCGTGAAGCGGCTCGCCGGCTCGCGCGCGAGCACCGTCTTCATGATCGACAGGATCGGCGTGATGCCGCTGCCGCCGGCGATGCCGACGTGATGGCGCTTCGCGGCCGGATCGATCGGCACGAAGAAGCGGCCCTGCGGCGCCATCACGTGGATCGTGTCGCCCGGCTTCAGCGCGGCGTTGATCCAGTTCGAGAAGACGCCGCCGCGGACCTTGCGGACGCCGACGCGCAGCTCGCCGTCGTCGACGCCGGCGCAGATCGAGTACGAGCGTCGCAGGTCGCCGCCGTCGATCTCGGTGCGCAGCGTCAGGTACTGGCCCTGCGTGAAGCGGAACGTGCTCGCGCAGCTCGGCGGCACGTCGAACGACACGATCACCGCCTCGGCGTGTCGGGCTCGATCGCCCGCACGCGCAGCGGATGGAAGTGCAGCGGCATGCGATCAGATCGGCTTGAAGTGCTCGAACGGTTCGCGGCACGCGACGGCAGCGATGCAGCGACTTGCAGGCCGTCGAGCCGAACGCCGAGAGCCGCTCGGTGCGCGCGCTGCCGCAGCGCGGGCAGGGCGGCGACGGGCGCACGAAGCGCAGCGGTCGCGCGCGTTCGGCGCACCGTTCGGCGCATCGTTCGATGTGCAGCGGCCCGGCGGCGCGATGCCGTAGTCGCGCGAGCTTGCGCGCGGCCGTCGTCGCTGATCCAGTCGCTCGTCCACGCCGGCGCGCGCCGCATCTCGACGCGCGACGGGCCGAGGCCGGCGGCGTCGATCGCCGTCGACGCGCCGCGGCTCGATCGCCTCGGTCGCCGGGCAGCCCGAGTAGGTCGGCGTGAGCACGAGCGCGAGCGCGCCGTCGGCCGTTTCGACGACGTCGCGCACGATGCCGAGGTCGACGATCGACAGCGCCGGCACCTCGGGATCGAGGACGTCGCCGAGCACGGCCCACGCGCGCGCGCGTGCGCGTCGTCGCGACCGGTGCGTCGACGTCCGTCACCACACGCCGCCCGGATACGCGCGCTGCAGTGCTGCATCTCGGCGAGCAGGAAGCCCATGTGCTCGCTGTGCCGGCCCGACTTGCCGGTGCTGCGAAAGCCGCTCGCGTCCGGCGCCGGCGGCGGCGCGATCCGCGCCTCGTCGAACACGTCGGTCGACGTCGGCGAGCCACGCGTCGCGCAGCGACGACCAGCGCGGGCCGAGCCCGCTCGCCTCGGCCGCGTCGTCGACGGCGTCGGACTCGAACAGCTCGGCCGTGTAGGGCCACAGCCGCGTCGCGCGCCGCCTCGAGCCGCCGCTTCGACTCGTCGGTGCCGTCGCCGAGGCGCACGACCCAGTCGGCGGCGTGCTGCGCGGTGATAGCGCGCTTCCTTGACCGCCTTGCCGGCGATCGCCGCGAGCTCGCGTCGCTCGACGCTGCGAGGCGCTGCCCACAGCAGCTTCGAGGAACGTCGCGACGACGAAGTTGCGCAGCACGGTGAACGCGAAGTCGCGGCGCCCGCCGCGTCCCGTTCGGCAGCTCGACGAGCGTGACGTTGAAGTAGTCGCGCTCGTCGCGCAGGAACGCGAGCTGGTCCTCGTCGTGGCGCCGCGGCCGTCGAGCTGCGCCGGCATGCGTCAGCAGCGCGCGCGCCTGGCCGAGCAGGTCGAGCGCGATGTTCGCCATCGCGATGTCCTCCTCGAGCGATCGGCGCATGGCCGCACCACTCGCCGAGCCGCTGCGCGAGGATCAGGCAGGTGTCGCCGATCCGCAGCAGGTACTGCACCGACGGGATGCGGCGGAGACGGTGATCGACGGCATGCATGCGCCGGCGCTCACATGTGGTCGACGGCGTCCGGCAGCGCGTAGAACGTCGGATGCCGGTAGACCTTGTCTTCCATCGGGTCGAAGTACGCCGCCTTCTCGCCCGGGTCGCTCGCGACGATCTGGTCCGAGCGCACGACCCAGATGCTGACGCCTTCCTGGCGCCGCGTGTAGACGTCGCGCGCGTTCTGGATCGCCATCTTCGCGTCGGCCGCGTGCAGGCTGCCGCAATGCTTGTGGTCGAGCCCGGCCTTGCTGCGCACGAAGACTTCCCAGAGCGGCCATTCGTTCGTCGCCTGATCGGTCATCGATTCTCTCCGCTCGCTTCTGTCGCCCCGGCGAAGGCCGGGGCCCAATCCCGCCGACTCGGGTCCCGGCCTACGCCGGGACGACGTGCCGATTGCCGTGCCGGGCCGACGCAGCCTCAGGCAGCCCGGCGACGTTCCTTCACGAGCCTCGCGCTTCGCCGCATGCGCCAGCGCCGCCTCGCGCACCCACGCGCCGTCTTCCCATGCGTCGACGCGCGCCTGCAGCCGCTCGCGGTTGCACGGGCCGTCGCCGGCGATCACCGCCCTGAACTCGTCCCAGTCGATCGCGCCGAAGTCGTAGTGCGCCGCGCGCCTCGTTCCAGCGCAGGTCCGGATCGGGCAGCGTCACGCCGAGGACCTTCGCCTGCTCGACTGCGGCGTCGACGAACTTCTGGCGCAGGTCGTCGTTGGAGAAGCGCTTGATGCCCCAGCGCATCGACTGCGCGCTGTTCGGCGACTGGTCGTCGGGCGGCCCGAACATCATCACGCTCGGCCACCACCAGCGATCGATCGCGTCCTGCACCATGCGGCGCTGCGCGTCGGTGCCGTCGCGCATCATCGTCAGCAGCGACTCGTAGCCCTGCCGCTGATGGAAGCTCTCCTCGCGGCAGATGCGGATCATCGCGCGCGCGTACGGCGCGTACGAGCAGCGGCAGATCGGCACCTGGTTCATGATCGCCGCGCCGTCGACGAGCCAGCCGATCGCGCCGACGTCGGCCCACGTCAGCGTCGGGTAGTTGAAGATCGAGCTGTACTTGGCGCTTGCCGGAATGCAACGCGTCGAGCATCTGGTCGCGCGACGTGCCGAGCGTCTCGGCCGCCGCGTACAGATAGAGCCCGTGGCCGCCTTCGTCCTGCACCTTCGCGAGCAGGATCGCCTTGCGCTTGAGCGTCGGCGCGCGCGTGATCCAGTTGCCTTCGGGCAGCATGCCGACGATCTCCGAATGCGCGTGCTGGCTGATCTGCCGCACCAGCGTCTTGCGGTAGTGGTCCGGCATCCAGTCCTTCGCCTCGACGAATTCGCCGGCGTCGATGCGTTCGTCGAACGCCTGCTGCAGCCGCGCGTCGTCGGCGCTGGCCGGCTTCGCGACCGCGTCGGGCTTCATCGTGTCCATCGCCTGCGTGTACATCGCGTTCTCCTTTCAGCGCGGGCGCGTGTCGATCACGCGCCTCGCCTTGCCGGTCAGCGTCCGCTCGATCGCGTTCGTCGGCAGCACCGACGCGCGGGTCGAGACGCCGACCAGGCTCTTGATGCGCTGCTGCAGCCAGCGCGAGATCTCGTCGCGATCGGCCGACGAGCCGGGTCGCAACTCGCAGCGCAGCTCGATCTCGTCGAGGTGCCCGTCGCGGCCGACGACGATCTGGTACTGGCCCGACAGCTGCTCGTGGGACAGCACGATCTCCTCGAGCTGCGTCGGGAAGACGTTGACGCCGCGGATGATCAGCATGTCGTCGCTGCGCCCGACGATCTTGCCCATGCGGCGGAACGCGCGCGACGTCGGCGGCAGCAGCCGCGTCAGGTCGCGCGTGCGATAGCGCACGATCGGCAGCGCCTCCTTCGTCAGCGACGTGAAGACGAGCTCGCCTTCGCTGCCGTCGGGCAGCACCGCGCCGGTCTCGGGATCGATGATCTCGGGATAGAAGTGGTCCTCCCAGATCACCGGGCCGTCCTTGCTCTCGACGCATTCGCTCGCGACGCCGGGACCCATCACCTCGGACAGCCCGTAGATGTCGACGGCGTCGAGGCCCGCGCGCTGCTCGAGGTCGGCACGCATCGCCTCGGTCCACGGCTCGGCGCCGAACAGGCCGATCGACAGCGAGCTCGCCGCCGCGTCGAGGCCCTGCCGCTCGAACTCCTCGACGATCACCTGCATGTAGCTCGGCGTGACCATGATGATGTCGGGCTCGAAGTCGACGATCAGCTGCACCTGCTTCTCGGTCTGGCCGCCGGACACCGGGATCACGGTGCAGCCGAGCCGCTCGGCGCCGTAGTGCGCGCCGAGGCCGCCGGTGAAGAGCCCGTAGCCGTACGCGACATGCACGAGCTGGCCGCGCCGGCCGCCGGCGGCGCAGATCGACCGCGCGACGAGGTCGGCCCACACGTCGATGTCGTTCTTCGTGTAGCCGACGACGGTCGGCTTGCCGGTCGTGCCCGACGACGCGTGGATGCGCACGACGTCCTCGCGCGGCACGGCGAACAGGCCGAACGGATAGTTGTCGCGCAGGTCCTTCTTCGTCGTGAAGGGGAACTTCGCGAGGTCCGACAGCGCGACGAGGTCGCCCGGGTGGACGCCGGCCGCGTCGAACGCGCGCCGGTAGTGCGGCACGTGGTGATACGCGCCGCGCGAGCGACTCGCGCAGCCGCGCGAGCTGCAGCGCCGCGATCTCGTCGCGGCTCGCGTGCTCGATCGGGTCGAGGCCGGGACGGGACGCGATGTTCCCGCTCATCCGATCGTCCCCGCGTCGACCGCGCGCGGCGGGACGACCGGCTTGCCGCGCATCGTGTACGAGCGGCCGCGGAACACCGCGATCCGCTCGTCGTGCTGGTTGGTGACGACGATGTCGTAGAGGCCGGTGCGGCCGCCCTTCGAGACCTCGACGGCGACCGCCGTCAGCACGTCGCCGAGCCGGCCGGGCAGGAAGATGTCGAGCGAGAAGCCCGACGCGATCGTGATCTCGTCGTGCGAGTTGCACGCGTACGCGAACGCGGTGTCGGCGAGCGTCGCGATCAGTCCGCCGTGGCAGATGTCGTGGCCGTTCAGCATGTCGTCGCGAACCGTCATCGACGTCGTCGCGCGACCCGGCGCGATCGCCGTCACGTCGATGCCGAGCATCCGCGCCGCGCGATCGTTGCCGACCATCTGCGCGCGGACGGCTTCGGCGAGCTGCTGCTTCGGGTCTGACATCGGGCTGGCGTCGCAGTGACGGCGGGTCGGGCGAAGCCGAAGATTACTTTCGACCGACCGGTCGGTCAATCGATGGCGACGCGCCGGCTGAAGGGCCGTCGTCGCTCAGCCCCCGACCGCGGGTGGCGCCGGCAGTCCGGACGTCGCGCCGGGCCCGCGGACCGGTGCGTAGCCCGACGGTCGCCGCGGCGTCCCCGGCGGCAGCGGCCCGCCGGACGGCATCGCGCCGGGCGGCGACATCGGGGTCGCGGTGGCCGCGGACGGCGCGGCGGACGTCGGCAGCGGACTCGACGCGCCGGCCGCCGCCGGCAGCGCGGTCCCGGTGCCGAGAATCGTCAGCCCGCCGGGCGAGGGGCGCGATGCCGGCAGCCGGAACACCTGCCGAGCGCCGCCGGAATCGAGCTCGATCTCTTCCGGACGGATCGCGCTGACGAGGCGTCCGTCGAGCGTGTCGCCGACGCGATAGACCTTCGGCGGCTGGCCGTCGACGCTGACGATCACGCTGCCGCGGCCCGACGCGTCGGCGACGACGCCGAGCGGCCGCACGTTGTCGGACAGCACGCCGGGCCGGCGCGAGCCGAACAGCCGCGCGCTCGCGAGCACCGCGTCGACGCGGCCGTCGGCGCCGGCCGCGGCGTTCGTGGCCGGCGGCGGCACGTCGATCGGCGCGCCGCGCAGCATGCGGGTGAGCCACCACGCGACGACGCCGCACAACACGATGACGAGGATCAGTTCGACGACGCGGGGCAGACGCAGCATGGCGGGGAAGACCGGCGAAAGTTGGCGCGGGGGCGGTGCGACGACGCCGGACCGCGACGGCGACGAGTCGCGGCGAAAAGCATCGTGACGACGGCCGCGACGACGGCCGCGGCGACGACCTCGACGACGGAGCGCGATGTCTCTCGCGGCGTCGCCGTCCGCAACGATCCCGCCCTGCGATCGCTGCATAATACAAGTCGATCGCGTCGCGGAGAACCCGTCGTCGCGGACCTCGTGGCCGCCCGACGCCGCGTGTCGATGGAGAGGGTGTTGATCAAACGGTTGTCGATGCAGCGGTTCGCAGTCCGTCGCGGCGCGGTCCGGTCGCGACCGTCCGCGGTCCAGCGCGGTTTCACGCTCGTCGAGGTGATGGTCGTCGTCGCGATCCTCGGCATCCTCGCCGCGCTGATCGTCCCGAAGATCATCGGTCGCTCCGACGACGCCCGCATCGTCGCCGCGCGGCAGGACGTCGCGACGCTGGTCGCGGCGCTGAAGCTGTACCGGCTCGACAATCAGCGCTATCCGACGTCGGAGCAGGGGCTGAAGGCGCTCGTCGAGAAGCCGACGATCGATCCGGTCCCGAACAACTGGAAGGCCGGCGGCTACCTCGACAAGCTGCCGAAGGATCCGTGGGGCAACGCCTACCAGTATCTGCAGCCGGGCGTGCACGGCGAGCTCGACGTGTTCTCGCTCGGCGCCGACGGGCAGCCGGGCGGCACCGGCAACGACGCGGACATCGGTTCCTGGGACCAGTGATCCGGCTCGCGGTGCGGTCGGCAGCACGCGGCTATACGCTGGTCGAACTGCTCGTGGTGCTCGTGGTGATCGGCGTGATGCTCGGCCTCGTCTCGCTGTCGATCGTCCCCGACCCGAGCGCGAAGCTGCGCCGCGACGCCGAGCGGCTCGAGGCGCTGTTCGCGCTCGCGGCCGAGGAGGCGCAGCTGTCGTCGCGTCCGCTCGCGTGGCGCGGGGACGAGCACGGCTACGCGTTCTATCGTCGGGATCGAGACGGCTGGACCCCGATGCCCGCCGACGACGAGTTCCGGGCCCGCGCGTGGGACGTCGCGCCGATGCGCCTGACGCTCGAGGCGAGCGACGTCCCGCGCTGGGCGACGCGCTCCGGCAACGGCCTCGACCGCGCCGACGACGGCGGCGACGGCGCTCGCGTTCCCGCGCGACGGGCTGCAGGCCGCGTTCGCGCTGACGCTCGAGAACGACGGACGCCGCGTCGTGCTGCGCAGCGACGGCGGCGGCCACTACTGGGTCGAGCCCGGCGCGTGAACGTCCGTCCACGATCGATCGGACGCACGCGCGCGCACGGCTTCACGCTGATCGAGGTGCTGATCGCGCTCGTCGTCGTGTCGCTCGTGCTCGCGGCGTCGATGCGCGCCGGCGGCACGATGATCGTCACGCAGGACACGCTGCGGCGCGCGACGCTCGCCGGCTGGAGCGCCGAGAACGCGCTCGCCGACGTGCGGCTGCCGCGGACGTATCCGGCGCTCGGCCTGTCCGAGGCGCCGTGTCCGCAGCTCGACGTCGGCCTCGTCTGCGTCGTCGACGTCCGCACGACGCCGAACCCGGCGATGCGACGCGTCGACGTGCGCGTCTTCGACGCGACCGATCGAACCCGCCAGCTCGCGCATCGCGTCGCGTTCCAGGCGAACCTGCCGTGATCCGACGCCCACGCGCCATCGTGCCTGCGTCGTGCCTCGCGTCGTGCAGCGCGGCTTCACGCTGCTCGAGCTGATCGTCGCGGCCGGCATCCTCGCGCTGATCGCGGTGTTCTCGTGGCGCGGGCTCGACGCGCTGGTGCGCGAGCGCGACGCGATCGCGGCGTCGCAGTCCACGATCGACGTGATGCAGCGCTCGTTCGCGCGCCTCGAGCGCGACGCGCTGCTGGCCGGCGACGCGGTGCTCGACGGCGGCGGCACGATGCGGCTCGTCGCGGGCGGCGCGTCGTCGATCGAGGGACAGTCGCCGACGAACGTCGAATACCGTCTCGTCGACGGCGTCGCTGACGCGCTTCGCCGCCGGCGCCGATCGCGCGCCGCTCGCGATGATCGGCAACGTCGCGGGGCTGAAGTTCGAGGCGTGGACGCCGGCCCCGCGCGGCGGCGGCAACTGGGTCGAGCGCAAGGGGCCGGCGGTCGAGGCGCCGCCGGTGAGCCGCGGCACCACCGCGTCGGGCGACGCGGC
Source organism: uncultured beta proteobacterium (assembly GCA_963720205.1). Lineage (GTDB taxonomy): Bacteria > Pseudomonadota > Gammaproteobacteria > Burkholderiales > Burkholderiaceae_D > CAHJXF01. Next base: position 174,276 of record OY970390.1, read on the forward strand.
GTCGAACCCGCAGTCCGGTCCGTCGTCGCCGCCCGCGACCGCGGGCCAGCCGGCGCCGCTCGGCACGACGCTGCCCGCGACGCCGCCGACGCCGGGCGGGCCGACCGCGGCGCCGGTCGCCAGCGTTCCGCCGGCGACCGGCATCCGCCTGACGCTCGCGCTCGCCGACGGCACGCGCGTCGTTCGCGCGTTCATCGTCGGCGGCGGCTGACGATGCGATCGAGCGATGCCGCATCCCGGACGGCCACGCGCCGCCCGACGACGCGCGATCAGCGCGGCGTGGCGATCATCACCGCGCTCGTCGTCGTCGCGGCCGCGACGATCGCCGTATCCGGCATGATGTGGCGCCAGTCGATCGCCGTGCGGAAGGTCGAGAACCAGGCGTCGCTCGGCGAGGCGCGCTGGCTCGCGCGGTCCGCGATCGAATGGGCGAGGCTCGTGCTGCTGCAGGACGCGCGGACGTCGGCCGTCGACCATCTCGGCGAGATCTGGGCCGTGCCGCTCGCCGAGACCCGCGTGACCGACGACCTCGCGGCGTCGCAGCCCGACTTCGCGCTGCCGGCCGGCACCACCGCGCCGCCGTTCGCCGAGGACGACGCGGCGTGGGTCTCGGGGCGGATCAGCGACGCGCAGGCGCGCCTCAACCTGCGCGGCCTCGCCGTCGGCGACCAGGTCGACGCGCAGCGCTTCGCCGCGCTCGAGCGGCTGCTCGAGGTGCTCGACCTGAAGAAGGAACTCGCGAAGACGATCGCCGCGCGGCTCGCCGTCGATCCGCGCATCCCGACGTTCGACGACCTCGCGCGCGGCATGGTCGCCGACGACGCGATGGACCCGTCGACCGCGGACCGGCTGCGCCCGTTCGTCGTGCTGCTGCCGGCGTCGACGCCGGTCAACCTCAACACGGCGCCGGCCGAAGTGCTCGCGGCCGTCTTCGAGAACCTCCCGCTCGACGCCGCGCGCGCGCTGGTCCGCAGCCGCGAGCAGGCGTGGTTCAACCAGGTCGGCGATGCGAGCGCGCGACTGCCGGGCGCCGGCGGCGAAGGCGCGCCGACGCTCGCGTCGGTGTCGACCAACTGGTTCGAGGTGGCCGGGCGCGTGCGCGTCGGCCGCGCGGACCTCGAGGTCGCGGCGCTGATCGAACGCGAGCAGAACGGCTCGACGCGTGTACGCTCCTTCACCGAACGATGAACCTGCATCCTGCGTCATGAGCGAACCGAACAGCCGCTTCCATTGGCCGCGCGACGGCATCGCGGTCCGCGTCCCGCCGCGGCGACTGGCCGGACCGGGCGCGAGCTGCGAACTGATCCCGTTCTCGGGCCGCGACGCCGAGACGCCGCGCGCCGCGTCCTGGGACCGGCTCGCCGGCGTCGTGCCGCGCAACGCGCGACTCGTGTTGCTGGTCGCGGCGGAGGACGTCTCGTTCACGACGGCCGACGTCCCGGCGCTGTCCGGCATGCGGTTGCGCGAGGCGCTGCCGAACCTCGTCGAGGACCGCACCGTCGGCGACGTCGGCACGCTGCACGTCGCGCTCGGGCAGAAGGCCGCCGCGGGCAACGCGCGCACGCTCGCGGTCGTCGATCGCAACTGGCTCGCGGCGATGCAGGTCCACGTCGCGCGAAGCGGCTGCCGCGTCGCCGCGATCGTCCCCGAGTCGCTGGCCGTTCCGCTCGCGGCCGGCGCATGGTCGTTCGCGTCGGCCGGCAAGGGCGCCGCGCGCCGCGACTGGCTGCGGACCGGCACGCAGGCCGCGATGCCGTTGCCGGACGACGCGGGCAGCGCCGCCGCCGTCGTCAAGGCGCTCGGTCGAGCGTCGCCGCCGTCCCGACTCGACGTCCACGCCGTCGACGGTCACGGCGCGACGCTCGCGTCGGCGCTCGGCGTCGACGGCGTCGTGCATCGCGACGATCCGTTCGCCGCGTGGCTCGCCGGCGGCGGCGCGGCCGGCGCGTACGGACCGCCGCTGTCGCTGCTCGCGTTCGACGCGGGCGGCGGCGCATGGTCCCGCTGGTCGCGCTGGCGGCTCGCCGCGGCGCTCGCGGTCGCGATCGTCGCGGTCCAGATCGTCGGGATGCAATGGGAATGGGCCGGCCTGCGCGGCGAGGCGAACCGCCTGCGCCAGCAGTCGTCGGCGCTGCTGACGACGACGTTTCCCGAGACGAAGGTCGTGCTCGACGCGCCGCTGCAGATGGCGCGCGGCCTCGCGACGCTGCGCGCGTCGTCGGGTCGCAGCGACCCGAGCGACTTCAGCGCGATGATCGCCGCGTCCGCGCGGATCTTCGCGCCGCTGCCGTCGAACGCGATCCGCGCGGCCGACTACGAGGGTCGCGTGTTGCGGCTGCGGTTCGCGGCGGGCAACGCGACGGCGGCCGACGAGCGCGACCGGTTCGTCGCGGCGGCGTCGCAGGAAGGCTACGTGCTGCGCTTCGAACCGACCGCGAACGCCGCCGGCGAATCGCAGGCGAGCCTGCGTCCGAAGGGCGCGACGGGAGCCGCGTCGTGAACGGCCTCGTCCGGTGGTGGCAGGGCCTCGCGCCGCGCGAGCGCAATTTCCTCGGCGCCGGCGCGCTCGTCGTCGCGCTCGTCGCCGCGTGGCTGCTGCTGTGGGAGCCGCCGATGACCGGCATCCGGAAGCTCGGCGGCGACCTGCCGCAGCTGCGGGCGCAGAACGCGTCTCTGCGGTCGATGGCCGACGAGGCGGCGCGCCTGCGTGCGACAGCCGGCAACGCGGCGCCGATCGCGCCCGACGCGCGGCTCGCGGCCGTGCGGCGTTCGCTCGAACGCGCCGGCCTCGGGTCCGGGTCGACGGGCCCGACACCGGCCTCGACGACGGTCGCGCCGCAGCCGGTCCGCACGCTGTCGGTCGACGGCGCCGTCCCGACGCTCGGCGCCGCCCCGTCGGTGCGCACGTCGCCGCCCGAGGTCACGGCCGATGGCGACCGCGTGCGCGTGCGCTTCGACGACATCGACTACGGCGTCTGGATCGCGTGGCTCGCGAGCGCCGAAGGCGAGCTGTCCGCGCGCGCCGTCCGCGTGTCCGCGGTCTCGAACGCGCCGAAGAGCCCGGTCGGGCACGTGCGGACCGACGTGCTGCTCGACTGGACGCCGCCGAACGCCGCCGCGCGGACGGCCTCGCCATCCTGAACGTGGAATCGGGCGGCATCGGCGCGCGCCGGTCGGGACGCGGATCGCGCGCGACCGTCGTGGTCGTCGTCGTGGTGGTCGCGATCGTCGTCGTCGTCGGCGTCGTCGTCGTCAGCGCACCGGCGAACTGGCTCGCGCGCTTCGTCGCGGAACGCACCGGCGGGGTCGTGCTGCTGGCCGACGCCGACGGCACGGTCTGGTCCGGATCGGCCGTCGTCGCGCTCGCGGCGCCCGACGCCGACGCCGCCGCGCCGACGAGTCGTGACGAGGTGTCACGACTCGATCGCCTCGCGTTGCCCGGACGCGTCACCTGGACGCTTCGATGGGCCGGCGGGCTGGCGCCGGTCCTGCATCTGACGCACGATGGCGTGCTGCTGCGACCGCTGGACGCGCGCTACGTCGACGGCGGGATCGCGCTCGACGCCGACGCCGCCGCGCTGCCCGCGTCGCTGCTGCGACTGGCCGGCGCGCCGCTCAACTCCCTGTTGCCGGAGGGTCGTTGCGAGCTGCGATGGAACGGCCTCCGGCTCGATCGCCGCGGCCCGCCGGTCGGCGACGGCACGCTGCGCATCGCGGGCCTCGCGCTCGCGATCAGTCCGGTGCGGCCGCTCGGCGACTACCTCGTCACGTGGTCGAGCGGACCGGCCGGCCTGACGTGGCAGGTGGCGACGGAGCGCGGGCCGCTCGAGGTGGAGGGGAACGGCAGCGTCGTCGCCGGACGCGCGCAGACCCGCGCGGTCGTGCGCATCGCGGCCGACGCGCCGGCCGCGGTCGCGGCGCAGCTCGGCGTGCTGCTCGACCTGATCGGACGACGCGGCCCGAACGAGGCGGTCATCGAGGGCCGCACGTCCTGAACGACGAACGAGGGACCGGTGCCGGCGACGGCATCATCGAATCAGAGGAACCATGCAGAACCATCGCAGAACCACCGGCGCGACCCGCGACGCGCGCGAGCGCATCGATCCCGTCGCGTCGCGCACCGTGCGGACGCTGCCGCTCCGCGCGCTGATCGCGTCGACGGCGATCGGGCTCGCGGTCGCGTCCGGCGCCGCGCCGGCCGCGACGAAGACGGCCGCCCGCCGCGCCGCGGCGCCGGAGGACCGCGTCACGCTGAACTTCGTCAACGCGGACATCGAGTCGGTGATCCGCGCGATGGGCCAGTTCCTGAAGCGCGACTTCGTGATCGACCCGCGCGTGAAAGGCCAGGTCACGCTGACGAACGACCAGCCGGTCACGCGCGCCGAGGCCTACAACCTGCTGCTGACCGCGCTGCGCTTCCAGGGCTTCACGATCGTCTCGAGCGGCGGCCTCTACAAGGTGCTGCCCGAGGCGGAGGCGAAGTTCGCCGGCGGCCCGACGCAGGTCGGACGGCCGACGCCGCGCGGCGACGGCATCCGCGGCGACCAGATCGTCACGCAGATCTTCCGGCTGAACTACGAGTCGGCGTCGAACATGGTCAACATGCTTCGTCCGCTCGTGACGGCGAACAACCCGATCACCGTCAATCCGGGCAACAACTCGCTCGTCATCACCGACTACGCCGACAACCTGCAGCGCATCGGCCGCATCATCGCCGGCGTCGACGTGCCGCCGTCGGCCGACGGCGACGTCGTGCCGCTGCAGTACGCGCTGGCCGTCGACGTCGCGCCGCTCGTGCAGCGCGTGCTCGAGTCGCCGCAGGGCGGCACGACCGATCCGGGCCAGCGCGTCACGGTGCTCGCCGACGCACGGACCAACACGGTGCTGCTGCGCGCGGCGAGCCCGGCGCGGATCGCGTCCGCGAAGAGTCTGATCGCGAAGCTCGACGTGCCGACGACCACCGGCGGCAACATCCACATCGTGTACCTGAAGAACGCCGAGGCGACGAAGCTCGCGCAGACGCTGCGTTCGATCACGAGCGGCGACACGTCGTCGCTGTCGCCGTCGTCGACGCAGTCGTCGTCGAGCCAGTTCGCGCAGGGCGCGAGCAGCGCGCTGAACTCCGGCAGCCAGACGAACCAGCCGACGTCGCCGACCGGCACGCCGCCGGGCACTGCGCCGAGCGGCTTCGGCAGCACCGGTTCCACGGCGTCGACGCTCGCGAATCCGTTCGGCTCGAACACGCTCGAACGCGCAGGGCAGCGGCGGCGGCGGGTTCATCCAGGCCGACGTCGGCGACGAACTCGCTGATCATCACGGCGCCCGAGCCGGTCTATCGCAACCTGCGCACGATCATCGAGCAGCCTCGACGTGCGGCGCGCGCAGATCTTCATCGAGGCGCTGATCGTCGAGGTCACCGCGACCACGCGGCCGAGTTCGGCATCCAGTGGCAGGACTTCAACGGCCTGACGAAGACCGGCAGCAACATCATCGGCGGCACGAACTTCGGCACGACCGGACAGCAACATCATCGGCGCTGTCGGCTGCCGAACGGCATCACGACCGTCGGCCAGGGCCTCAACATCGGGCTCGTGCGCGGCACGATCAACATCCCGGGCATCGGGCAGATCCTGAACCTCGGCGTGCTCGCCCGCGCGCTCGAGAGCGACGACAACGCGAACGTGCTGTCGACGCCGAACCTGCTGACGCTCGACAACGAGGAGGCGAAGATCATCGTCGCGCAGCAGATGCCGTTCGTCACCGGCTCGTACGCGCAGACCGGCACGACCGCGAGCGTCACGCCGTTCCAGACGATCGAGCGCAAGGACGTGGGCCTGACGCTGAAGATCAAGCCGCCGATCTCCGACAACGGCACCGTCAAGCTGCTGCTCTACCAGGAAGTGTCGAACGTGCTCGCGTCCACGATCATCGTCGCCGAACGGGTCCGACGACGACCAAGCGCTCGATCTCGACGGTCGTGCAGCCGACGGAGGACGAGCTCGTCGTGCTCGGCGGCCTGATCCAGGATCAGGTCGAGAACGGCACGAGCAAGGTGCCGCTGCTCGGCAACATCCCGTATCTCGGCGCGCTGTTCCGCTACCAGACGCGCAGCCGCTCGCGGACCAACCTGATGGTCTTCCTGCGTCCGCACGTGATCCGCGACGAGGCGAGCAAGGCCGTGTTCAGCGAGAAGTACGACGCGATGCGCAAGACGCAGATCGAGTCGCAGGCGCCGCACACGCCGCTGCTGCCGGACATTCCCGGCACCATCCTGCCGCCGCGCGACCAGACGCCGGTCGGCCAGCCGGCGACCGTACGCGTCGCCGCAGCAGCCGCCGAGTCCGGCGCTGCCGAACCGGACCAAGCCCGAATGAGCCGGCTGCCCGAGCCGGCCGCGCCGTCGTCGATCACGCCGTCGATCCCGCAGTCGACCCGCTTCGGCGGCGGCCGGTCATCCGCCGCCTCGACCACGTCCGGCGCGGCGCCACCGCGCGACCTGCGCGTCGCGCGCGAGGTGCCGTACGCGTTCGCGCGCGACCATCACGTGCTCGTCGTGCGCGCCGCCGACGACCTGCCGTCGACGCCGCGGACGCGTCTGGATCAGCCGGCGCGACGGCGCCGCTCGCGATCGCCGAACTGCAGCGCGCGCTCGGTCCGCTGCGCGTCGGTCGAGACCGACGGCGACGCGCTCGAGAAGGCGATCGCGCAGGCCTACGCGAACGAGGACGGCGCGTCGGCGCGCGTCGTCGGCGAGGTCGATGCGTCGCTCGACCTGTCGCGGCTGATGCAGGACGTGCCCGAGATCGAGGACCTGCTCGAGGCCGAGGACGACGCGCCGGTCATCCGCATGATCAACGCGCTGCTCACGCAGGCCGCGCGCGAACGGCGCGTCCGACATCCACATCGAGCCGTACGAGACGCATTCGGTCGTGCGCTTTCGCGTCGACGGCACGCTGCGCGACGTCGTGCGGCCGCGACGCGCGCTGCACGCGGCGCTGATCTCGCGGATCAAGATCATGGCGAACCTCGACATCGCCGAGAAGCGGCTGCCGCAGGACGGCCGCATCGCGCTGCGCGTCGCGCGGCCGGCCGCTCGACGTGCGCGTGTCGACGCTGCCGGTCGGCAACAGCCCGTCGCAGCCGAGCGCGCGGTGCTGCGTCTGCTCGACAAGGAGGCGGGGCGCCTCGACCTCGACGGCGCTCGGCATGGGCCGCGAGACGCTCGCGACGTTCGATCGCGCTGATTCGGCAGCCGCACGGCATCGTGCTCGTGACCGGGCCGACCGGCTCCGGCAAGACGACGACGCTGTACGCCGCGCTCGCGCGGCTCGACGCGTCGACGCACGAACATCCTGACGGTCGAGGATCCGATCGAGTACGAGCTCGCCGGCGATCGGCCAGACGCAGGTCAACGCGCGCATCGGCATGACCTTCGCCGCCGGCGCTGCGCGCGATCCTGCGGCAGGACCCGGACGTCATCATGATCGGCGAGATCCGCGACCTCGAGACCGCGCAGATCGCCGTGCAGGCATCGCTGACCGGCCACCTCGTGCTGGCCACGCTGCACACCAACGACGCGGCGTCGGCCGTGACGCGGCTCGACCGACATGGGCGTCGAGCCGTTCCTGCTGTCGTCGAGCCTGCTCGGCGTGCTGGCGCAGCGGCTCGTGCGCAAGCTGTGCGACGCCTGCAAGGTGCAGCGGACGGCCGCCGACGGCCACGCCGAATGGCATCCGGTCGGCTGCGCGCGCTGCGGCCAGACCGGCTACCAGGGCCGCACCGGCGATCTACGAGCTGATGCGGATCGACGACGAGCTGCGCGGCCTCGTCCACGACCAGTCCGGCGAACCGGCGTTGCGCGACGCGGCCCGCGGCGGCGGCATGAAGAACCTGCGCGAGGACGGCGAACGCTGGATCGCGGCCGGCGTCACGTCGCGCGAGGAAGTGTTCCGCGTCACGCGCGACTGATGGATTAGAGTGGCAGGTGGCGACCGCGATCGCCGCTCGACGTTCCGTTTGCGGGCACGACCGTGAAAGCGCTCCTCCTCTTCCTCGTCATCCTGCTGTTCGGCTTCTTCGCGCCGCGGATCGTTCGCGCGCTCGCGAGGCAGCGTGGTGTCGACGCCGACTGGCCGTTCAGCGTGAAGAAGCCGCTGACCCGCGTCGAGCAGGCGTTCTACTACCGGCTCGTGCAGACGCTGCCGGAACTCGTGGTGCTCGCGCAGGTGCCGCTGTCGAGCTTCCTGCGCGTCCGCAAGGGCAGCACGTGGCGCGAGTGGTTCAACCGCATCAGCCAGAAGAGCGTCGACTTCCTGATCTGCGAGCGCGACTTCTCGATCGTCGCGGCGATCGAGCTCGACGACGGCTCGCACGACGCGGCCGACCGCGTCGAGTCGGACAAGACGAAGAGCCGCGCGCTGACCGCCGCGCGCGTGCCGCTGATCCGCTGGCGCGCCGGCGCGTTGCCGGAGGTCGAGACGATCCGCCGCATCGTCGACGAGATGCGCGACGACGACGAGCGCGGCCCGACGGTCGCGGCGCCGGTCGAGCCGGGCATGTCGGTGACGCAGGTCGAGGCGAGCAACGATGCGTCGATCTTCCACGCGGAGACGCGGCGTTGATCGTCGGCCGGACGGCGAAGCGCGGCCGATGACGCGTCGTCGGGCTCGCGCATGACCGCGTTCCGCTACGAAGCGGCCGAGGACTCGGGCCGCATCCGCACCGGCGTCGTCGACGCGGACAGCCCGCGGCTCGCGCGCGCCGGGCTTCGGCTGCAGGGGCTCACGCCGCTGTCGGTCGAGGCGCTCAGCGCGTCGAACGACGCGCGCATCGACGCGGCCGACGGGGCGCGCGGCGGCGATCCGGCGTCGCGTGCCATTCGCCGCCGGCTGCCGGCGACCGAGCGCGCGCTGATCGTGCGGCAGCTCGCGAGCCTCGTCGCCGCAGGCCTGCCGCTCGCGCAGGCGCTGGCGGTCGTGCAGGACCAGGCCGAACGGCCGCGGGTGCGCGACCTGCTCGCGGCGATCCGCGGCGACGTCGTGTCGGGCATGACGCTCGCCGCCGCGTTCGCGCGCCATCCGCGCGACATCCCCGAGCTCGACCGCGCGCTGATCGCCGCCGGCGAGCAGTCGGGCGACCTCGGCACGGTGCTGATGCGGCTCGCCGACCACATCGAGCGCCGCAACGCGCTCAAGGCGAAGGTGACCGCCGCGTTCGTCTATCCGGCGATCGTCACGACCGTCGCGGTGCTCGTCGTCACCGCGCTGCTCGTCTACGTCGTGCCGCAGATCGTCGGCGTGTTCGCGCAGACGAAGCAGAAGCTGCCGATCCTCACCGTCGCGCTGATCGGGCTGTCGAACTTCATCCGCGCGTGGGGATGGCTCGTCGCGATCGTCGCGGCCATCGTCGCGTTCGCGACGCGGCGTCTGCTGCGCCGACCGGGTCCGAAGCGCGCGTGGCATCGACGGCTGCTGACGCTGCCGCTCGCCGGCGCGCTCGTGCGGCGGGCCGACCTCGCGCGCTTCTCGGACACGCTCGCGATCCTCGTCGGGGCCGGCGTGCCGATCCTGCGTGCGCTGGTCGCGGCGCGCGACACGATGAGCAACGTCGTGCTGCGCGACACGGTCGACGAGGCGATCGTCCGCGTCCGCGAAGGCGCGTCGCTGTCGCGTGCGCTGCGGCCGCCGCGCGGCAGTCGCGGGCAATTCCCGCCGGTGCTGCTGAACCTGATCTCGAGCGGCGAGGCCACCGGCAAGCTGCCGGACATGCTCGAACGCGCGGCGACGAGCCAGGCCGACGAACTCGAGCGCCGCACGTTGTGGCTGACGAGCCTGCTCGAGCCGCTGCTCGTGCTCGCGATGGGCGCGATGGTGCTGCTGATCGTTCTCGCGATCCTGATGCCGATCATCGACATGAACCAGCTGATCCGCTGACGCGCTGCGCGCGCGTCGTCGGCGTCCGCCTGCCTCGGATCGACGACGGCGCGTCGGGCGTCCGATGCGGTGCCGTCACGAGCGTTCGTTCGTCGACTGCGTCCCGCAAGAACGCCGTGTCGGCCGGCTTGACACCGCGGTCGTGCGGCCGGGCCGGTGCGCGTGGAAAAACAGGCTGTTGCGTGACTGGCCGGAATCCTGCTTGCAGCGCCCGCGCTCGTGAACCGCGGTTCGTCCATTCGTCCGGACGCCGCGGCTCGCGCAGACCGTCCGTTCGATGACGATTCGACAAGGCGGCAGCGCATCCGACCACCCAGGAGACCGTCATGCCCTCGTTCCATCTCGCGCGCACGCCGCTGCGTGCCGTCGTCGCTTCGCTCTTCGTCACCGTCGCCACCGCCGCTTCCGCGGCGCCCATCACCGTCCTCTTCGTCGGCAACAGCTTCACGTACGGTGAAGCGGCCGGCGGTCCGAACATCGTCGAGCCGTATCGCGCGAGCACGGTGACCGACCTGAACAACCAGGGCATCGGCGGCGTCCCCGCGCTGTTCAAGCAGATGACGGTCGAGAAGGGACTCGACTACGCCGTCAGTCTCGAGACGCATGGCGGCGTCGGCATCGACTGGCATTACCAGAACGAGTTGTCGACGATCAGCAAGCCGTTCGACCAGGTCGTGCTGCAGAGCTACAGCACGCTGGACCTCGCGAACCCCGGCAATCCCGCGACGCTGATCCAGTACACGGGCCTGCTCGCGAACGTGTTCCGCGCGCAGAACCCGAACGTCGACATCCATCTCGACGCCACGTGGAGCCGCGCCGACCAGACGTACAAGGTCACCACGAGCCCGTGGTACGGCAAGGACATCTACGCGATGGAGACCGACGTCCGCAACGGCTACAACCTGGCCAAGACGGACAACCCGCAGGTCGACGACGTCATCCAGACCGGCCAGGCCTGGGCGAACGCGATGATGGCCGGCTTCGCGGACACCAATCCGTACGACGGCATCGCCGCGGGCGAGGTCGACCTCTGGGCGCCCGAGGGCTACCACGCCAGCGTCTACGGCTATTACCTCGAAGCGCTGATGTTCTTCGGCGACCTGACGAAGCTCGACCCCGAGCTGCTCGGGTACGATCAGGTCGCGATGGATCTCGGCATCAGCGACGTGCAGGCGCGTTCGTTGCAGACCTTCGCCGCCCGCGCGCTCGGCATTCCGGAGCCGGAGACGCTGGCGTTGCTCGCGGTCGGCTTCGCGGGGATCGTCGCGATGCGCCGTCGTCGGTCGCGCTGACGACGTGGCGTCGGGCGGCGCCTCGGCGCGCCGCCTCGCGGGATCCTGCCATCGTGCCGCGACGCGCGGGGTCGTCGACCGCCGCGCGAGACGCGCCTTGATTTTCCGCGTGGACTGATCGCAGCATGGCGGTCCGGCGCGACGCGTCGTTCGACGAACCACGGGGGGATCGCATGGCCAAGAACATCGTCTTCTGCGCGGACGGCACGTGGAACGGCCTCGGCACCACCGACGGTCCGGACCTGAGCGCCGACGCGACCAACGTCCTGCGCTTCTTCGCGGCGCTCGACGGCGACGTCACGCCCGAGTCGCTGCGGCTGCAGGACGAGCAGGAGAAGCTGAAGGTCGACGCGGACGGCGACGCGGCGCAGGTCGCGAAGTACCTGCACGGCGTCGGCGATTCGCGCAACGTGATCGTCAAGGTCCTCGGCGGCGTGTTCGGCGAGGGCTTCATCGAACGGATCGTGCGCGGCTACACGTTCGTCTCGCGCAACTACGTGCCCGGCGATCGCATCGTGCTCGTCGGCTTCAGCCGCGGCGCGTACACCGTGCGCGCGCTCGCCGGGATGATCGTGAAGATGGGCCTGCTGCCGCAGGACGCCGCGACGGCCGACGACGGGACATGGGACTACGAAGGCGCGTACCGGCTCGGCGTCTACGTGTGGTCGCAGTACCGGCGGCGGGCCGGCAAGCAGAGCACGCTGCTCGGCTACCTCGAGGAGTTCAAGGGCCAGTCGATCGACCTCGGCCGGCTCGTGCCCGCGCCGATCGCCGCGATCGGCGTCTGGGACACCGTCGGCTCGCTCGGCGTCCCGGTCGACGAGGCGGACCACGATCGCGTCGACGTGTTCGAGTTCGCCGATCGCGCGTTGTCGCCGTCGGTCGCAAGCGGCTACCACGCGCTCGCGATCGACGAGCAGCGCGGGGACTTCGAGCCGACGCTCTGGGACGCGCGCGACGGCGTGTGCCAGCGCTGGTTCTGCGGCGCGCACGCCGACGTCGGCGGCGGCTACCCGTCGCTCGAGTTCTGCAGCGTGTCGCTCGACTGGATGGTCGACAAGCTGAGCGGCGAGGGCGTGCTGATGTCGTCGCAGTTCGCGGTGCCCGGCCCGTTCCCGTTCGGCCCGTTCCACACGCCGTACAAGGAGAATCCGTTCGACCTGCGGCCGCACGCACCGCGCCCGATCCCGGAGGACGGGCTGTTCCATCCGAGCGTGCAGGCGCGGCTCGCGGGCTATCCCGACTACGCGCCCGACAACCTCGCGGCGTTCCTCGACGGCCGCGCGCTGCGACCCGGTCTCGTCGAGCCCTGACGCGCCGCGCCCGCGGCGAACCGGCACTGCCGACACGGACCGGAGTCAGTCGCCCTGCCGTCGCGTCGCCTCGCGTTCGCGCAGCACGCGACGCTGGACCTTGCCGGTCGTCGTCATCGGCAGCGCGTCGATGAACTCGATCTCGCGCGGCGTCTCGTACGGCGCGAGCCGTTCGCGGACGTGCCGCCGCAGCGCGTCGGCGAGTTCGTCGGTCGCGGCCGTGCCGGCGGCCAGCACGACGAACGCCTTGATCACGTTGCCGCGTTCGGGATCCGGGCTCGGCACGACCGCCGCGTTCGCGACGGCCGCGTGCTGCACGAGGCAGTTCTCGATCTCCGACGGCCCGATGCGGTAACCGGCGGCCTTGAACAGGTCGTCGGCGCGGCCCTGGTACCAGAGGTCGCCGTCGTCGTCGGCGTACGCGAGGTCGCCGGTGCGGCACCAGCCGCTGCCGTCGACGCCGCCATCGAATTTCGCCGCGGTCGCCTCCGGATTGTTCCAGTACCCGAGGAAGAACACCGGATCGGGGTCGCCGTGGACGTCGAGCCGATGCGCGGCGACGTCGCCGGTCTCGCCCGGCTCGCAGACGTTGCCGTCGTCGTCGAGCACGGCGACGCGATGGCCCGGGTAGGCCCGGCCGATCGAGCCGGGCTTCGACGGCCACTCGGCGTGCGAGTTGCCGACGATGTAGTTGATCTCGGTCTGCCCGAACATCTCGTTGACCGTGACGCCGAGCGCGTCGCGGCACCAGTCGAAGACCGCGGTGCCGACCGCTTCGCCGGCGCTCATCAGCCCGCGCAGCGCGAGGTCGTGGCGCGCACGCGGATGCGGCACGGCCTTCATCATCATCTTCAGCGCGGTCGGGAACACGAAGGCGTTCGTCACGCGATGTCGTTCCATCAGCTCGAACGCGGCGAGCGGGTCGAAGCGGCCGGCGCGGCGCGCGTCGTCGGCGACGATCGCGCCGCCGTGGTACAGCGTCGGCAGCAGCGCGTCCATCAGGCCGCCGGTCCACGCCCAGTCGGCCGGCGACCAGAACACGTCGTCGCCGCGCGGGAAGCCGTTCTGCGACAGCTCGAAGCCCGACAGGTTGCCGAGCAGCGCGCCCTGCGGGATCAGCGCGCCCTTCGGCGCGCCGGTCGTGCCGCTCGTGTAGATCAGGATCGCCGCGTCGGTCGCGCGCGTGGCGGCCGGTTCGAACCCCGTCGCGTCGCGATCGAGCAGCGCGTCCCAGCGATGCGCGCCGTCGCGCGCGTCGCCGACGACGACGACGTCCTTCAGCGCCGGACAGCGCGGCGCGAGGTCGGCGAAGACGTCGCACGACGCTGCGCCGACGATCGCCGCGACCGCGGCGCTGTCCTGCAGCCGGTACTCGAGCGCGTCGGGCCCGAACAGCACCGACAGCGGCATCGCGATCGCGCCGAGCCGATGCATCGCCATGTGCGCGATCGCGGTCTCGGCCGATTGCGGCAGCACGATCGCGACGCGGTCGCCGCGTCGCACGCCGAGTTCGCGGAGCGCGTGCGCGAGCCGCGTCGCGCACGCGTCGAGTGCGCGGTACGTCAGCGGCGGCGCGTCGGCGGCCGCCGGGACGATCGCGACACGGTCGGCGTCGTCGCGCCAGCGCAGGCACGCGGCCGCGATGTTGAAGTCCGCCGGCACCCGCCAGCGGAAGTCGCGCACCAGCTCGGCATGGCGATCGCGCATCGTCTCCTCGTCTCGTCGTCTCGTGGGTGGCGGTCGCGCGGTCGAAAGCTCGCGCGCCGCCTCCTATAATCGCGGCCCGTGCCGGACCGCCGTGCCATGCAAGCCTACATCCCCGCGAAGCCCAGCCGCTCGTCGTTCGTCCGCATCCGCGACGTCGACTACCACCTGCGCGAATGGGGCGATCCCCATGCGCCGACGATCGTCATGCTGCACGGCTGGATGGACGTGTCGGCGTCGTTCCAGTTTCTCGTCGACGCGCTGGCCGGATCATGGCGCGTCGTCGCGCCCGACTGGCGCGGCTACGGCCTCACGTCGTGGTCGACCGCGGGCTGCTACTGGATGCCCGACTACCTCGGCGACCTCGACCGCATCCTCGACCGCGTGTCGCCCGAACGGCCGGTGCGGCTCGTCGCGCACAGCCTCGGCGGCAACGTCGCGTCGATGTACGCCGGCGTCCGACCGGAGCGCATCGACCGCCTCGTGAACCTCGAGGGCCTCGGCATGGCCGGCGATCCGCCCGACCAGGCGCCGGCGCGGCTCGCGCGCTGGCTGTCCGAGCTGCGCGTGCCGCCGACGCTGTCGGACTATCCGTCGCTCGACGCGGTCGCGGCGCGCTTGCGGAAGACGAACCCGCGGCTGCGCGAGGACCGCGCCGCGTTCCTGGCCGCGCACTGGTCGGCGCCGGCCGACGACGGACGGCGGCGCATCCTCGGCGACCCGGCGCACAAGGTCGTCAACCCGTATCTCTATCGCGCCGACGAGGTCGTCGCATGCTGGGCCGCGATCACGGCGCCGGTGCTGTGGATCATGGCCCGCGACTCCGACTACGCGAAGCGGATGGCCGCGCTGCCCGGCTACGACGACCGCATCGCACGGATCGCGCGCGTCGAACGGCTGTGGATCGACGACGCCGGACACATGCTGCATCACGACCAGCCCGAACGGCTCGCGGTCGAGATCGAGCGCTTCCTCGGCTGAGCGGTCGGGTCGCAAACGTCCGCCGGCTCGTCGGCGCGGTCGCGCGTACCCGACCTTGCGGACCGCCGACGCGTTCGACGCATCGTCGAACGCCCGCATGCGCCCGTCGTCCCGCAGCGCAGCGCGTAAAATGACGCGATGTTCACGCTTCGCTCGCGGCGCGATGCCGCGCCGCTCAACGCCGACCTGCACTGCCACTCGACGGTGTCCGACGGCACGCTCGAGCCGGCCGACCTCGCGCGCCGCGCGCATGCGCGCGGCGTGCAACTGTGGGCGCTGACCGACCACGACGAGCTCGGCGGGCTCGCCGCTGCGCGCGACGAGGCGGCCACGCTCGGGCTGCCGTTCGTCGCGGGCGTCGAGATCTCGGTGACGTGGGGCGACGAGACGCTGCACATCGTCGGGCTGCGGATCGATCCCGACGACGCGACGCTGCGCGGCGGGCTCGAGCAGGTGCGGTCCGGGCGCACGCGGCGCGCGCACGAGATGGCCGCGCTGCTCGCCGAGGCCGGCATCCCGGACGCGTTCGAGGGCGCGCTGTACTACGCCGGCAACCCCGACCTGATCGGCCGCACGCACTTCGCGCGCTACCTCGTCGAGATCGGCCGCTGCGACGACGTCCGCGAGGTGTTCGGGCGCTTTCTCGTCGAAGGCAAGCCGGGCTACGTGCCGATGCAGTGGGCGACGCTCGCGGACACCGTCGACTGGATCCACGCGGCCGGCGGCGTCGCGGTCATCGCGCATCCGGGCCGCTACAAGCTGAAGGATCCCGAGCTGCGCCGGCTGTTCGACGAATTCCGGTCGTACGGCGGCGAGGCGATCGAGATCGTGACCGGCAGTCATACCGGCGAGCAGTTCCGGCGCTTCGCGTCGTATGCGAAGGAGTTCGGCTTCCTCGGCTCGCGCGGCTCCGACTTCCACGGGCCCGACGAGAGCCGCTTCGACCTCGGCACGCTGCCGCCGCTTCCCGATTCCGTCGTGCCGGTCTGGCGCGACTGGTAGTCCGACCCTCATCCAACGACGGTGCGCGTCCGGCGCACCGGTACGCATGTCCCAGTACTTCGCGCCGCATCCCGACGATCCGCAGCCGCGGCTGATGCGGCAGGCCGCGCAGATCGTGCGCGACGGCGGCGTCGTCGCGCTGCCGACCGACTCGTGCTACGCGCTCGCATGCCATCTCGACGACAAGGACGCCGTCGACGCGGCTGCGTCGCGTGCGCGGCATCGACGACCGGCATCACCTCGCGCTGCTGTGTCGCGACCTGTCCGAGATCGCGCAGTACGCGCAGGTCGACAACGTGCAGTACCGGCTGCTGAAGTCGGTGACGCCGGGGCCGTACGTGTTCATCCTGCCGGCGACGAAGGAAGTGCCGAAGCGCGTGTCGCATCCGTCGCGCAAGACGATCGGGCTGCGCGTGCCGGCCAACGCGATCACGCAGGCGCTGCTGAACGAGCTCGACGCGCCGCTGCTGTCGAGCACGCTGATCCTGCCCGGCGAGACGGTGCCGCTGAACGACGGCGAGGAGATCCGGCGACCGGCTCGAGCGCGTGATCGAGCTCGTGCTCGACGGCGGCGCGTGCGGCGTCGAGCCGTCGACCGTGATCGACCTCACCGGCGCCGCGCCGCAGCTCGTGCGCGCGGGCGTCGGCAGCCTCGCGCCGTTCGGGCTCGACACGGCGACCGTCGCGTGACGCCGCGCGTGCCCGTCGCCATGAACGACGTCATCCAGAAGATCGCCGTCTACGCGATCCCGGTCATCTTCGCGATCACGCTGCACGAGGCGGCGCACGGCTACGTCGCGAAGTACTTCGGCGACGCGACGGCCTACGTGCAGGGCCGCGTCTCGCTGAACCCGATGAAGCACATCGATCCGATCGGCACGATCCTGATCCCCCTCGTGCTCGCGCTCGCGTCGTTCGGGTTCGTGTTCGGCTACGCGAAGCCGGTGCCGGTCACGTTCCAGAACCTGCGCAACCCGAAGCGCGACATGATCTGGGTCGCGCTCGCCGGGCCGGCGGCCAACCTCGTGCAGGCGATCGTCTGGGTGATCGTCGACCTCGCGCTGCTGAAGGTCGGCGTCCAGGAGCCGTTCTTCTATGCCGTCGCGCAGGCCGGCATCGTCGTCAACTGCGTGATCTGCGCGTTCAACCTCGTGCCGGTGCCGCCGCTCGACGGCGGTCGCATCGTGATGGGCATCCTGCCGACGCGCGCCGCGATCGCGTACGCGCGGATCGAGCCGTACGGCTTCTTCATCGTCATCGCGCTCGTCGTGACCGGCGTGCTGAGCGCATGGATGCAACCGATCGTCGGCCTGCTGCTGTCGGTGATCGCCCGGCCGCTTCTCTGACCTCATGACCACGACCCGCGTCCTCTCCGGCATGCGCCCGACCGGCGCGCTGCACATCGGCCACTATCACGGCGCGCTGAAGAACTGGGTGCGGCTGCAGGACGAGCACGAGTGCTTCTTCTTCGTGGCCGACTGGCACGCGCTGACGACCGCGTACGACGAGGTCGCGATCATCGGCCGCAGCGTGTGGGACATGCTGGTCGACTGGCTCGGTGCCGGCCTCGACCCGGAGCGCTCGACGATCTTCGTCCAGTCGCGCGTCATCGAGCACGCCGAGCTGACGCTGCTGCTCGGCATGGCCACGCCGCTCGGCTGGCTCGAGCGGATGCCGACGTACAAGGACCAGATCGACAAGCTGTCGCACAAGGACCTGACGACGTACGGCTTCCTCGGCTACCCGCTGATGCAGTCGGCCGACATCCTGATCTACAAGGCGAACTACGTGCCGGTCGGCGAGGATCAGGTGCCGCACATCGAGATCACGCGCGAAGTCGCGCGGCGCTTCAACCACCTGTTCGGCCGCGAGCCCGGCTTCGAGGCGCAGGTCAAGGCCGCGATCGCGAAGCTCGGGCGCGCCGACGGTCGCACGTTCGAGCTGCTGAAGAAGCGCTACGGCGAGGTCGGCGACGTCGATTCGCTCGACGAGGGCCGGCGCCTGATCGCCGACGCGAAGAGCCTCGGCGCCGCCGATCGCGAGCGGCTCGGCGGCTATCTCACCGGCGCGCAGCGGCAGATCCTCGTCGAGCCGGCGGCGCTGCTCACCGAGTCGCCGCGGCTGCCCGGGCTCGACGGCGGCAAGATGAGCAAGAGCTACGGCAACACGATCGGGATGCGCGAGGACCCCGCGTCGGTCACGAAGAAACTGCGCGCGATGACGACCGACCCGGCGCGCGTGCGCCGCACCGATCCCGGCGATCCCGAGAAGTGCCCGGTGTGGGACCTGCACAAGGTCTACTCCGACGCCGCGACGCGCGAGTGGGTCGTCGCCGGCTGCACGACGGCGGGCATCGGCTGCCTCGACTGCAAGCAGCCGGTCATCGACGCGATCATCCGCGAGCAGGCGCCGATCCGCGAGCGCGCGCAGCGCTACCTCGACCGGCCGGCACTGCTGCGCGAGATCGTCGACGCCGGTTGCGATCGCGCGCGGACCGTCGCACGCGAGACGATGCGCGAGGTCCGCGACGCGATGGGCCTCGGCTACGCGTGAGCGGACACGGCGGCGACGCGCCGTCGCCGTGGGTCGTGCGCTTCGCGCCGGCGATCGAGCCGGGCGGGGCGGTCCTCGACGTCGCCTGCGGCACGGGCCGTCACGCACGCTTCCTCGAGGCCCGCGGCCATCGCGTGACCGGCATCGACCGGGACGCGGACGCGCTCGCCGCGAGCGGCGCGACGGAGACGATCGCGTTCGACCTCGAGACCGGCGCGCCGTGGCCGCTCGCGGGCCGGCGCTTCGCGGCGGTCGTCGTGACGAACTACCTGCATCGGCCGCTGTTCCCGCAGCTCGTCGCGGCGCTCGCCGACGGCGGCGTGCTGATCGTCGAGACGTTCGCCGTCGGCCAGGCGCGCTTCGGCCGGCCGTCGAACCCGGCGTTCCTGCTGCGACCGGGCGAGCTGCTCGACGCCTGCCGGTCGCTCGACGTCGTCGCCTACGAGGACGGCCTCGTCGGCTCGCCGCCGCGCGCGTCGATCCAGCGGATCGCCGCCGTCGCCCGTCGCGATGCGGCCGGCGATGGGCCGCGTCACGCGTTGTAACCGGACCGGGTGCCCGCGCCGTCCAAATCCGCTAAAATCGCGAACCCGGTTTTCGGTGGCCGCCGGTCGAACGATGCGCGGACGTTCGAACCGGGCGCGAACATCGTGCGGCGATTGCGCGATCCGCGCGTCGCCTCGGCCGCGTCGTCGACGCTGCGTCGTCACGTCGCACCACTCGTCACCGCACCACTCGTCACCGATCCGTCGTCACCGCATCACGGCCGCGCACGGCCCGACGCTCCAGCTCCAAGGCGCCTCCATGATCGAAGGCAGCATCGTCGCAATGGTCACCCCCATGCATCCGGACGGCAGTCTGGATGTCGACGCGTATCGTCGGCTGATCGACTGGCACGTCGCCGAGGGCACCGACGCGATCGTGGCGGTCGGCACCACCGGCGAGTCGCCCACGGTGTCGGTCGACGAGCACTGCATGCTGATCCGCGTCGCGGTCGAGCAGGCGGCCGGCCGCATCCCGATCATCGCCGGCACCGGCGGCAACTCCACGTCCGAGGCGATCGATCTGACGCGCTATGCGAAGTCGGTCGGCGCCGACGCGGTGCTGTCGGTCGTGCCGTACTACAACAAGCCGACGCAGGAAGGCCTCTACCGGCACTTCGCGGCGATGGCCGAAGCCGTCGACATTCCGGTCATCCTCTACAACGTGCCCGGACGAACCGTCGCCGATCTCGCGAACGAGACCGTCGTGCGGCTCGCGTCGGTGCCGGGCATCGTCGGCATCAAGGACGCGACCGGCCGACATCGGCCGCGGCATCGCGTTGATCGCGTCGGTCCCGCGCGAGTTCGCGGTCTACAGCGGCGACGACGCGAGCGCGGTCGCGCTGATGCTGATGGGCGGTCGCGGCAACATCTCGGTCACCGCCAACGTCGCACCGCGCGCGATGCACGAGCTCTGCAAGGCCGCGATCGCCGGCGACGCCGGGGCCGCGCGCGACTGGCACTTCCGCACGCTGCCGTTCCATCGCATCCAGGGCATCGAGGCGAACCCGATCCCGACCAAGTGGGCCCTGCAGCAGATGGGCCTGATCGAAGCGGGCATCCGCCTGCCGCTCGTGCCGCTGTCGGCCGCGCGACACGGCGTCGTGCTCGACGCGCTCCGGCAGTCCGGCGCGCTGCAACAGGCCGGCGTGACGTCCCGTCTCGCGGCGTGAGGCGGGACCCGGGCGCGCCACGCCCGTCGCGGCACGCGGGCCCGCCCCGAACCACACTTCAAGACCATGAACCAACGAATCCTAGTTTCGGCGATCCGGCTTTCGATCGTCGCGCTGTCCGTCACGCTGGGCGCCTGCACGTGGACCAGCAACATGCTCGAAGGCGACAAGCTCGACTACAAGACGCAGGCGACCGTGAAGGTCAAGTCGCTCGAAGTCCCGCCCGATCTCGCGTCGATGCCGCGAGACGACAAGTACGACGTCCCCGGCGAGCATGCGTCGACGACGTTGTCCGACTACAAGCTGCAGAAGGCCAACGCGCCGACGCAGACGACGCCCGATGTCGTGCCGCGCGTGGCCGAGGGCCGGATGGAACGTGCCGGCGGCCAGCGCTGGCTCGTCGTCAATCTCACGCCGGACCAGGTCTGGCCGCTCGCGAAGGAGTTCTGGCAGGAGCAGGGCTTCCTGATCAAGACCGAGGATCAGCAGACCGGCATCATGGAGACCGACTGGGCCGAGAACCGCGCGAAGATCCCGTCGGACTTCATCCGCAACACGATCGGCAAGGTGCTCGACGGGCTGTATTCGACCGGCGAGCGCGACAAGTTCCGCACGCGGATCGAGCGCACGCCGGATGGCAAGAGCGAGATCTACATCAGCCATCGCGGCGCGAAGGAGACGCTCGTCGGCGTGCAGGGCGGCACGACGGTCTGGGAACCGCGCGCGTCCGATCCCGAGCTCGAGGCGGAATTCCTGCGCCGCATGCTCGTGCGCCTCGGACAGGACAAGGAGCAGGCGAAGACCGTCGTCGCGTCGGGCTATCTCACGCCGAACAGCGAGCCGGTGCGCTCGAAGCTCGTGCCCGGCGGCAACGGCAAGGTGCCGTACGTCGAGCTCGTCGATCCGTTCGATCGCGCGTGGCGCCGCGTCGGCCTCGCGCTCGATCGCGTCGGCTTCACCGTCGAGGACCGCGACCGCAACCAGGGCGTCTACTTCGTGCGCTACGTCGACCCGAACGCCGACGCGAAGGACAAGCCCGGCCTGCTGTCGCGCATCTTCACGTCGTCGGACGAACGCACGAAGGTCGCGGCGCAGTACCGCATCGCGGTCCGCACGCAGTCGAACCTGACGCGCGTGACGGTGCAGGACAAGAACGGCGTCGCCGTCACGACCGATGTCGGCGGCCGCATCCTCGCGCTGGTCAACGACCAGCTGAAGTGACCGTCACGACGCGAGACCTGCCGCGTGCGCTTCGCCTCGCTCGGTAGCGGCAGCGAGGGCAACGGCCTGTTGATCGAGAGCGGACCGGTCGGGCCGACCGGTCGGCCGAGCCGGGTGCTCGTCGACTGCGGCTTCGCGATCCGCGACGCGGAGGCCCGGCTCGGGCGACTCGGGGTCGCGCCGTCGACGCTCGACGCGCTGCTCGTCACGCACGAACACGGCGACCACATCGGCGGCGTGTTCGCGCTCGCGCGAAAGCACGGCATCGTGGTTCGCGCGTCCCACGGCACGCTGCAGTCGGTGATGAGCGCGCGTTTCGACACGGTGGTCGCGACCGTCTGCTCCAGTCATGCGTCGTTCCGCATCGGATCGTTCGAGATCGTGCCGTTCCCGGTGCCGCACGACGCGCGCGAGCCGACGCAGTTCGTGTTCGACGACGGCGTCCATCGGCTCGGGCTGTTGACCGACGCCGGCCGCTGCACGCCGCACATCGTCGACCGGTTGTCGGGCTGCGACGCCCTCGTGCTGGAGTGCAACCACGATCCGGCGATGCTGGAGGCGTCCGACTATCCGTGGAGCCTCAAGCGTCGCATCGACGGCGGCTACGGCCACCTTCCGAACGCGGGTGCCGCGGAGATCGTGTCACGCATCGACCGGTCGCGGCTGCGCCATCTCGTGGCCGCGCACCTGAGCCGCACGAACAACACGCCGGCGCTCGCGCGCGCCGCGCTCGCCGAGGCGACCGGCTGGGCGCCGGAACGCATCCGCGTCGCGGACCAGGATGCGGGCATCGCCTGGTGCGAGGTCGACGAGCCGGCCGGCTGAGTCGAGCGCCGCGACCGTGTCGTCGCCGCGTCGAACGCGACGAACGCGACGAACGCGACGAACGCGACGAACGCGACGACCGGGACGAACGCGGCGATCGGCGCGACGACAGGATCCGACGTCTTGCGCGCGCGCAAACGAAAAAGCCGGCGATGCGCCGGCTTTTTCAACAGAGCGTCGCGACGAGCGCGACGCGCTTCACTTCTTCGTGTCGTCGGTCTTCGTGGTGGTGGTCGACGTCGAATCGGTCGTGGCCGGCGGGGGCGGCGTGGCCGTGCTGCTGC
Source organism: uncultured beta proteobacterium (assembly GCA_963720205.1). GTDB lineage: Bacteria > Pseudomonadota > Gammaproteobacteria > Burkholderiales > Burkholderiaceae_D > CAHJXF01. Next base: position 197,097 of record OY970390.1, read on the forward strand.
TGTCGGCCGGTGCCGGCGGCGTCGTCGTCGTCGTGCTCGTGGTCGAGCTCGAATCGGCCGGTGCCGGCGGCGTGGCGGCGGCCGGCGGCGTGGTGTCGGCCGGAGCCGGAGCCGGCGTCGTGGTGGTCGTGGTGGTGGAGGACGTCTCGTCCTTCTTGCCGCAAGCCGCGAGGGAGACGGCGGCCAACAGCGATGCAACGAGCAGGGTCTTTTTCATGGGTTCCTTCCTTGGGATGATGAGTGTGCTTGCCGCTGGATGCACGTGCGCGCCGCCGGATGCGATCGCGATGCAACCTAGCGCGATGACGCCCTTCTACTCTTGTTCGTGCCCGGGGGTTTCGAGCCCGTACGTCGCTCGACGCGCGCCGTTCGCCAGGCGCGCCTCGCTTCGAGAGCCCGATGCCCCGGACCGGCATCGCACAGGCGGCGATTATAGGCCACGACCCCGGGCATCCCGGCTCGGAGTGGCCCTGAAGCAATCGAGTTCCCGGTTTCGTGACAAATCGCGGCGATTGGTGAGGCGCTCAGCCGAGACCGAGCGTCGTCGACGCGAGGGCGGGCGACGATTCTTCCCAGAGCGTCTCGAACTGGTCGAGCCACGGGCGCGCCGCGGCAGGGTCGAACTCGGCCGCGCCGCGCGGATGGTCGCGGTGGAAGCGGCGCACGAGGATCGAGCGGTCGACGATGATCATCGAGCAGGCCTCGCCGAAGCGCGACGCCGCGTGCGACGGCACGACACGGCACTGGGCGTTGATCGCATGGGGCTTCAGCACGTCGACGAAGCGCGGCGCGAAGCCGGGGATGCGGTCCGCGTCGAGCGTCAGCATCCGCAGGTGGTTCGCGGCGCTGCCGCGCAGGAACGTCTGCATCGCCGTCGCGAAGGCGGTCGTCGGCAACGGCCAGTCGGCGAAGTCGCGATCGGCGACCCAGACCTCGCGCTGCGCACGTGCCAGCGCGTCCTGCACGTGGGCGACGAACGCGGCTCGCGTGTCGAACAGCGTGCGCGTCGTCGCGGCGGCGCCGGTGGTGCTCACCGCGGAGGTCTGCGATTCAGGTAGCGCCATCGGTGCGTCGTTCGTCGAGGACCAGCCAGCCATGCTGCCACCATTCGTGCAGCAGCGCCAAGCCCCGGTCGTCGGCCGCGACCGCGGACGCGTCGGCCGCCGACAGCCGCCTGCGGTCGGCGAGACCGCGCAGCGCGTTCGCCGACCGCGGCGGAAGGTCGAACGCCTCGCCGACGAGATAGGCGCGTCGCCCGCGATAGAGCATCGTCGTGCGAAGGTCGAGCGCGACGCCGTGCCGGGCGGCGCGCTTCGCGAACGTCGCGGCGGTCGCGCGCGGCGGCGGGTCGAAGAAGACGTTCGCCTTCGGCTCGCTGAAGCGTCGTCCCGCGAAGTCGTCGATCGCGTCGCCGTCGAAGCGCACGCCCGCGATCGTCGCGCGGATCGCCGCGAGCAGGTCCTCGTCGATCGCGCCCGGCGTGCGCGTCGGGGCGCGGCCGGGATCGGCGTAGCGGCCGTCCGGCCAGTCGCGCTCGGCCATCGCGAACAGGAAGTCCTGCGTCGTCTCGCGCCACGACGGCGCCCGGAAGCCGATCGACGCGGTGACGCACGGGCCGACCGCCGTGCCTTCGTGCGGGCACGACGGCGGCAGGTACAGCAGGTCGCCGGGCTCGAGGATCGCCTCGTGCGTCGGCTCGAAGTGCCGCAGCAGCTTGACCGGCGCGTCGTCGACCAGCGCGAGCTGCGCGGGCGACGAGTCGGCCGCGTCGCGCCAGCGCCAGCGTCGACGACCGTCCGTCTGCACGAGGAACACGTCGTACGAATCGACGTGCGGCCCGACGCCGCCGCCGTCGCTCGCGTAGCTGACCATGACGTCGTCGAGGCGCATCGACGAGACGAAGTCGAAGCGCCGCATCAGCGCGTCGGCGTCGCGATCGAACAGGTTCACGCCCTGGACCAGCAACGTCCAGTCGCGGGAGCGCCGCGGAAGCCTGGCGAACGGCCCGTGCTCGAGCGACCAGCGTCCGGCGATCGTGGAGACGACGCGCGACTCGACGTCGTCGCGGCGCCGCGAGCGCGAACAGGTCGTCGCGTCGAGGCAGCGCCGCGACGTCGACGACCGCGCCGCGGACCAGGAGCGGCGTGCGTTGCCAGTGCCGGTCGAGGAAGCCGCGCGGCGACAGCCCGCCGAGCAATCGGCGATCGAACGGCGGCGTCATCGGGCGCGTTCCGGCGGCGGCGCATCGACCGTCCGGGTCATCGGACCGGCGGGTCGCTGCGTATAATTCGCGTCGTCAAGCGGAGTGATCGGCGGCGCCATGAAAATCGGCAAGAACAGCGTAGTGACGCTGAAGTATCGGCTCACCGATGCGCAGAACGAGTTCATCGAGGAGACCGAGGAGCCCGTCGAATACCTGCACGGCGGCTACGACGGCATCTTCCCGCGCGTCGAGGAAGCGCTCGAAGGCCAGGAGACGGGCTACACGACGTCGATGCAGCTCGAGCCGCAGGACGCGTTCGGCGAGTACGACGCCGACGCGGTGCGGGTCGAACAGCGTTCGAAGTTTCCCGAGCCGCTCGAGGTCGGCATGCGCTTCGAGGGCGTGCCGGAAGACGAGGACGAGGATCCCGAGATCCTGACGATCACCGACCTCACGCCGGAGACCGTCGTGCTCGACGCGAACCATCCGCTGGCCGGCATCGCGCTGCGCTTCTCGCTCGAGGTGCTCGACGTGCGTCCGGCGACCGAGGAAGAGCTCGAGCACGGCCACGTGCACGGCGCGCATTCGCATCACGACCACGACGACGACGCCGACGACGAGATCGAACCGTCGCTGCACTGACGCGGCGGTCGCGCTGTAACGGGCGGTAAGGTCCGAACGTCCGGCGTCCGGGGCCGCCCGCGGCCCGTCGCGAAAACTCCGGTAACAAAGCGCCGGCACCACCGGTCGGCGCGCGGGTCTCCTGGGCGTTGAAGCGTCATCGACCGGAGATCAACCCATGAAGACCATCGCCCTCGCCGTCCTCGTCGCGCTGCTCGGCGGCTGCGCCATCTACGTTCCGCCGCCGCCGCCCGTGTACGTCGGCATCCACGCGCACGGCGGCTGGCGCTACTGACCGTCGGCCGGCGCGCGGAGCCGGCCGCGGCCGCGCTCCGCGCTGCGACGGGGCGCCGGATAGACGAGCGCCCGCAGCCCGCTGCGATCGAACGGCTTCCACGCGCCTTCGGGCTGCGCGAGCCGGTCCGCGACCGCGTACAGCACCGCGGGGTTGACGCCGAGGCCGAGGTGGCTCGCGACGACTTCGATGTTCTCGCTGATCGGGCTCTCGTCGTCGATGCTGGTCGGCCACGCGACGATGCCGTCGGTACGACTGTAGATCGACGTCGACGGGACCGCGAGCGGACCGCGAAGGCGCTGGTGCGCCGCCGCCTCGTCGGCCGGCCGGCCGCTCGCCCATTCGTAGACGCGCCACGCGTTCGTCGAACGCGGCGAGCCGGCGAACGGGCTGCCGAGCGTGATCACGTCGCGAACGAGTTCGGGCCGTTGCCGCCCGAGCACGCGCGCATAGAGACCGCCGAGGCTCCATCCGACGAGGCTGACCTTCCGTCCGTCGCGCGCGTGCAGTTCCTCGAGCCGCTTGAACAGCCCGTCCTCGATGCCGTGGCGCAGGCCGTAGTTGCGCCCGAGCCCCCAGCCGTGCACGCGATAGCCGCGCTCGCGCAGATAGCGGCGCAGCACGCGCGTCGACAGGTCGCTCGCGATCAGGCCCGGCAGCACCAGCACCGGGTGGCCGTCGCCCTTCGGCGCGAGCGACAGCCACGGCCAGGCGGTGACGGTCGCGCCGAGCTCCCAGAGCGCGCGGCCCTCGAGCAGTTGAAGGATCCTCGACGGCGGCGGAACGGTCCGCACGTCGCGCGGTTCACGGGTCATCGTGTTCGTCATGCAAAGCTCCAATGGGCTAGCCCAGATATTTGCTTCTCAGGTAGTTCAGATAATCGCGCGCCTCGCCGACGACATACGGCGACAGCAGCGTCAACGTGTAGTACGCCGCGAACCCGGGACCGGCCTGGCCGACCCGCGCCATGCGCGGCACGAGGCGGCTGAACGTGAACCAGCAGGTCGTCGTGAAGACCATCTGCAGGGCCAGCATCTCGGCCTGTTCGGACGACGCGTCGATCACGCCGGCGGCCGTCAGCCTCGCGCAGAGGGCTCGCGAAGCCAGCAGATTGGCAGCCATCAGCGACTGCGCCGCGTCCTCGAGGTCCGAATATTCATTCAGCAGATAGGCGATGTCGCGGTAGACGAAGCGGTAGGCCTCGATCGCCTCGAACGTCATGTGCAGCGCGAGCCACACGTCGTCGATCGCCGCGACGTCGGCTGCCGCCTCGAGGCACGGCGCGAGATGCGCCTCGAAGCGACGGAACAGCCACGTGACGATCTGCTCCTTCGTGCGGAAGTGGTAGTGCAGGTTGCCCGGACTGATGTCGGTCTCGGTCGCGATCCGATGCGTCGACACCGCGGCGACGCCTTCCGCATTGAACAGGTCGAGGCTCACGGCGAGGATGCGATCGCGGGTCGAGCGCGGGACGGCGACGCGCTTCGCGAACGCGCTCGACGCCGGCCTGGTCGGCTGCGGTTCGCGCGGCTCGCGGGCTCGCACGCGGGTCCGCTAGCGCTTCTTCGCCGCGGCCTCGAGCGCGGCGACGCGCGTGCGCAGCGCGTCGACCTCGTCGCGCAGCGCCGTATGGGCCTCGGGGGTCGGCCACTCGAGGCGTTCGAGCGCACGCGCGACGCGCTGGTCGAACACGTCCTCGAACTTGCGGAAACCGAACGGATCGATCGCGCCGGTCGCGAGCGGCGACTCGCGCTCGGCGGACGGCGCGTCGGACTCGCGCGGGCCGCCGAGCCCGAGCAGCGACTCGAACACGCCGCGCTGGCGGGCGAGCGCTTCCTGGTGCGCATCGGTGATCGCGCGGAATCCGGCGACCAGCATGTTCTTCGTCGCGGGCTTCGCGTCTTGCGCTTCGGCGGCCGGCTTGCGACGTGCGGCGGGCTTCGCCGCCGCGCCCGCCGGCTTCGCGACCTTCTTCGGGACCCGCATCGTCGTCTCCCGCGTGCGCGACGCCGGGGCAGGCATCGCCGCGCGCAGCGTATCACTCCGGACATCGGCGACCGCGTCGACGCGATCGGTCAGCGGCCATCGTCTCGCGCCGACGATAGGCCGCTCAAACCAGATCCGGTCGATGATTAGGGCGGTCGGTCTACGTTGCCGGTCCTCAGCGTGCTGCCGTCACGCGAAGTGGTTCTCGAGCCGGCCGATGCCGTCGATCTCGATCGCGACGTCGTTGCCGGGCTTCATCGAGCCGACGCCGAGCGACGTGCCGCACAGGATCACGTCGCCGGGGTCGAGCGTCATGTCGGCCGAGATCAGGCTGACCAGCTGCGCCACCGAGAAGCGCATGTCGGCGATCGGATAGTCCTGCCGCACGGCGCCGTTCAGCGTCGTGCGGACCCGCAGCGTCGCGGGATCGAGCCCGGTCGCGATGACCGGCCCCATCGGGCAGAACGTGTCGAAGCCCTTCGCGCGGACCCATTGCGGGAACGACGCGTCGCGAAACAGGATATCGGCCATCGTGACGTCGTTCGCGCAGGTGTAGCCGAAGACGTGATCCATCGCGTCGGCTTCGGCGACGGCGGTCGCGGTGCGGCCGATCACGATGCCGAGCTCGCCTTCGAACACGACCTTGCCGCCGCGCGCCGGCTTGCGGATCACGTCGCCGGGATTCGCGTAAGCGTTCGGCGACTTCAGGAAGTAGAGCGGTTCGGCCGGGTCCGGCAGGTTCAGCTTCGCGGCCAGCGCGAGGAAGTTGTTCCACAGCGCGACGACCTTGCCGGGACGCACCGGCATCAGCACGCGGACGTCGGCGACGGCCAGCGTCGCGCCGGTCGGCACCGGCGACGCGAACAGGTCGCCGCGGTGGACCGCGATGCGCTCGCCGTCGAGCAGGCCGAAGCCGGTCGAGTCGTCGTGGGCGAAACGGATCCAGCGCGTCGGCGTCATGGCGATCCAGCGGGCCGCCGAGCCGGGACGATCGACGACCGATCGCTCCGTCGCGCCGGCCCGGTCGTCCGTTCGTACCGGGTCCGTCGCACGCGGGTCGCGAAGCTCTTCGAGGGTCATGCGAAGCGTCCTGAGGGTTCGGCGATTCCGCGCGAGGCGTCAGATGACGCGGGTCTCGCGCAGCAGGCGGATCTGCTCCGGATCGTAACCGAGCTCGCCGAGCACCTCGTCGGTGTGCTCGCCGAGCAGCGGCGAGCGCGTCACCTCGGTCGGGCTGTCGGACAGCTTGATCGGATTGCCGACCGTCAGGTACCTGCCGCGCACCGGATGGTCGACCTCGACGACCGTGCCGCTCGCGCGGAGCGACGGCTCGTCGGCGAGTTCCTTCATCGACAGGATCGGCCCGCACGGGATGTCGTAGCGGTTCAGGACATCCATCGCCTCGAACTTGTCCATCGTCATCGTCCATTGCTCGATGCGCGCGAAGATCGGCTTGAGATGCGGCAACCGCGCCTGCGGCGTCGCGAACGCCGGATCGTCGATCCAGCCTTCCTCGCCGATGACCTCGCAGACGGCCGCCCACACGGCACCCTGCGCGATGAAGTAGATGTACGCGTTCGGGTCGGTCTCCCAGCCCTTGCACTTCAGGATCGAGCCCGGCTGGCCGCCGCCCGACGCATTGCCCGAGCGCGGCACCGCGTCGCCGAACACGCCGTCCGGATACTGCGGGAACTCCGGCAGCACGTGCGTGCGTTCGAGCCGCTGCTGGTCGCGCAGCTTCACGCGGCACAGGTTCAGCACCGCGTCCTGCATCGGCGCCAGCACCTTCTGCCCGCGACCGGTCGTCTGTCGCTGCAGCAACGCGGCGAGGATGCCGCACGCGAGATGCAGGCCGGTGCCGCTGTCGCCGATCTGCGCGCCGGTCACGAGCGGCGGACCGTCGTCGAAGCCGGTCGTCGACGCGGCGCCGCCGGCGCACTGCGCGACGTTCTCGTAGACCTTGCAGTCCTGGTACTTGCCGGGCCCGAAGCCCTTGACCGACGCGACGACCATCCGCGGGTTCAGCGACTGGATGTGTTCCCACGTGAAGCCCATGCGGTCGAGCGCGCCCGGCGCGAAGTTCTCGACCAGCACGTCGCAGCGCCTGATCAGCGCCTCGAGGACTTCCTTGCCGGCCGGCTTCTTCGTGTCGATCGTGACCGAGCGCTTGTTGTGGTTCAGCATCGTGAAGTAGAGGCTGTCGGCGTCGGGGATGTCGCGCAACTGGCCGCGCGTCGCGTCGCCTTCGCCGGCGCGTTCGACCTTGATCACGTCGGCGCCGAACCACGCGAGCAGCTGCGTGCAGGTCGGTCCCGACTGCACGTGCGTGAAGTCGAGAACCCGGTAGCCTTCGAGTGCCTTGCCCATCAGTCCTCCATCGCGTCGGCGATGCCGCCGACGATGTCGTGTCGATCGCGCCGTCTCGCGGCGGATCGGACGGTCGACGATAACCGCATCCGCCGAGACGCGAGGCCGTCGGCCCGCGACGTCATCCGGGATGCGCCCACCAGCCGTCGCGGAACTCGTCCTGCAACCACTCGACGAAGCGCAGCACCTTCGCCGGGATCATCCGCGGCGACGGATAGACCGCGTGGATCTGCTGCGACGGCAGCGTCCATCGCCCGAGCGTCGTCGTCAGCGTGCCGCGGGCGAGCGACTCGTGCGCGACGTAGCGCGGCAACGTCGCGACGCCGAGCCCGTCGTGCGCCGCGGCCAGCAGCGCCGACAGGTTGTTCGACCGCAACCGTCCGCGGACCGCCACCGTCTGCTCGCGCCCGTCGCCGTCGATGAAGCGCCAGCGCGCATCGCCCTGCACGGTGCTGTAGACCAGCGCGTCGTGATGCGACAGGTCCGACGGCGACGCCGGCTCGCCGCGCTCGGCGAGGTACGCCGGCGACGCGACCGTCGTCCACGGGTTGTCGCCGAGCGTTCGCGCACCGTACGACGACTCGGCCAGCCGGCCGAGCCGGATCGCGACGTCGATGCCGTGCTCGACCAGGTCGACGTAGCGGTCCTCGAAGTCGAGGTCGATCGTCAGGTTCGGATGACGCCGCATGAAGCGCAGCACGCGCGGCGACCATCGCGCGGCGCCCGAACGCGACCGACGTCGAGATCCGCAGCGCGCCCTGCACCTGCGACTGCAGCAGCGCGCCGACGTTCTGCGCCTCGTCGACGTGCAGCGCGATCAGCCGGCACTTCTCGTAGTAGAGCGCGCCGATCTCGGTCGGCGTCACGCCGCGCGTCGTCCGGTGCAGCAGCCGCGAGCCGAGCTGGCGCTCCATCTGCGCGACCATCTTCGTCGCGGTCGGCTGCGCGACGCCGAGGTCCTCGGCCGCGCGGCTGAACGAACCGAGCTCGACGACGCGGACGAACAGGCGGATCGGCTTGATGCGGTCCATGGTGCCCGGGTTGCGGTATGCCGAAATGGAATAGACGTAATGTACCGCGCGCCGTTGCGCGCCCGCGCCGGTCGGCGCGATCATCGGCGTCGAAGCGGCCTGGACCGCGCAAGGAGACGACGATGGCGAAGATGAAGGCCGCGATGGCCGCGGTTCTGGTGATGGAGAAGGAAGGCGTGACGCAGGCGTTCGGCGTGCCCGGCGCGGCGATCAACCCGCTGTACGCGGCGCTGCGCGAGCGCGACTCGATCGCGCACGTGCTCGCGCGCCACGTCGAGGGCGCGTCGCACATGGCCGAGGGCTACACGCGCGCCGCGGCCGGCAACATCGGCGTGTGCATCGGCACGTCCGGCCCCGCCGGCACCGACATGATCACCGGCCTGTATTCGGCGAGCGGCGACTCGATCCCGATCCTGTGCATCACCGGCCAGGCGCCGCGCGCGAAGCTGCACAAGGAGGACTTCCAGGCCGTCGACATCGAGAGCATCGCGAAGCCGGTCACGAAGTGGTCGTACACGGTGCGCGAGCCGGCGCAGGTGCCGCGCGCGTTCCAGCAGGCGTTCCACCTGATGCGCTCGGGCCGTCCCGGTCCGGTGCTGATCGACCTGCCGTTCGACGTGCAGATGGCCGAGATCGAGTTCGACATCGAGACCTACGAGCCGCTGCCGGTCTACAAGCCGGCCGCGACCCGCGCAGCAGGCCGAGAAGGCGCTCGACATGCTGATGGCGGCCGACAAGCCGCTGATCGTCGCCGGCGGCGGCATCATCAACGCCGACGCGTCGGACGCTGCTGGTGGAGTTCGCGGAGCTGACCGGCGTGCCGGTGATCCCGACGCTGATGGGCTGGGGCACGATCCCCGACGACCATCCGCTGATGGCCGGCATGGTGCGGCCTGCAGACGAGCCACCGCTACGGCAACGCGACGCTGCTCGCGTCCGACTTCGTGCTCGGCATCGGCAACCGCTGGGCGAACCGCCACACCGGCTCGCCGGAGGTCTACTGCAAGGGCCGCAAGTTCGTCCACGTCGACATCGAGCCGACGCAGATCGGTCGCGTCTTCGTGCCCGACTACGGCATCGTCAGCGACGCGAAGGCCGCGCTCGAACTGTTCGTCGACGATCGCGAAGGAACGCAAGGCCGCCGGCACGCTGAAGGACTTCGGCGTCGTGGAGCGCGCGCTGCGCCGAACGCAAGAAGCTGATGCATCGCAAGAGCCACTACACCGAGACGCCGATCAAGCCGATGCGCGTCTACGAGGAGATGAACGAGCGTCTTCCCGCGCGACACGATCTACGTGACGACGATCGGCCTGTCGCAGATCGCCGGCGCGCAGTTCCTGCACGTGTACGGACCGCGCCAGTGGATCAACTGCGGCCAGGCCGGCCCGCTCGGCTGGACGATCCCGGCGGCGCTCGGCGTGCGTCGCGGCCGACCCGACGCGCACCGTCGTCGGGCTGTCCGGCGACTACGACTTCCAGTTCCTGATCGAGGAGCTCGCGGTCGGCGCGCAGTTCCGGCTGCCGTACGTGCAGGTGCTGGTCAACAACTCGTACCTCGGCCTGATCCGCCAGGCGCAGCGCGGCTTCGAGATGGACTACTGCGTGCAGCTCGCGTTCGAGAACCAGAACGTGCCCGAAGAGGTCGGCACGCGCGGCTACGGCGTCGATCACCAGGCCGTCGTCGAGGGCCTCGGCTGCAAGGCGCTGCGCGTCACCGATCCCGAGAAGATCGCCGGCGCGCTGCGACAGGCGCAGGCGCTGCGCGCGCGAGCATCGCGTGCCGGTCGTCGTCGAGGTGATCCTCGAGAAGGTGACGAACATCGCGATGGGCACCGAGATCGACAAGGTCAACGAGTTCGAGGACATCGACTGCCGGCATCCCGAAGGCCGCGCAGGGCCTCGAGATCGGCCGGCCTGCTCGAGTGACGCGGTCAGGTCCGCCCGACACGCGACACAGGAGATCGCCATGCCGCGATTCGCCGCGAACCTCACGATGCTGTTCACCGAGGTTCCGTTCCTCGACCGCTTCGAGCGGGCCGCCGACGCGGGCTTCGAGGCCGTCGAGTTCCTGTTCCCGTACGCGTTCCCCGCCGCCGAGATCCGCCAGCGGCTCGACGACCACGGCCTCTCGCTGGTGCTGCACAACCTGCCGGCCGGCGACTGGGACGCCGGCGAGCGCGGCATCGCGTGCCTGCCCGATCGCGTCGACGAGTTCCGCGACGGCGTCGCGCAGGCGATCGACTACGCGCAGGCGCTCGGCGTGCAAGCAGCTCAACTGCCTCGTCGGGCAAGTTGCCGTCGGGCGCGTCGGCCGACGACGCGCGCGGCGTCTTCGTCGAGAACCTGCGCTTCGCGGCCGACGAAGCTCGACGGCGCCGGACTGAAGCTGCTGATCGAGCCGATCAACGACGTCGACATCCCCGGCTTCTTCCTGACCGCACACGAAGCAGGCGATCGGCGATCCTCGACGACGTCGGCGCGCCGAACGCGTTCTGTCAGTACGACATCTATCACATGCAGCGGATGGAGGGCGAGCTGGCGGCGACGCTGAAGAAGTACCTGCCGCGGATCGCGCACATGCAGCTCGCCGACAACCCGGGCCGCAACGAACCCGGCACCGGCGAGATCAACTATCCGTTCCTGTTCGACTTCTCGACCGGCTCGGCTACGACGGCTGGATCGGCTGCGAGTACAAGCCGGCCACGACGACCGACGCCGGCCTCGGCTGGTTCAGCCGACGCTGCAACGAGCGGCGCTGATCGTTCGAACCCGGAGGAAGACATGACGACCCCCTCGAAGCTCGGCTTCATCGGCCTCGGCATCATGGGCGCGCCGATGGCCGGCCACCTGCTGAAGGCGGGACACCAGCTGTTCGTCTACGCCGCCGCGACGTGCCCGAGGCCGATCGCCTCGGCCGGCGCGACGCGCTGCGCGACCGCGGCCGACGTCGCGAGACAGGCCGACATCGTCTTCCTGATGGTGCCCGACACGCCGGACGTCGAGGCGGTGCTGTTCGGCGACGACGGCGTGGCGGCCGGCCTGTCGAAGGGCAAGACCGTCGTCGACATGAGCTCGATCTCGCCGCTCGAGACGAAGGTCTTCGCGAAGCGCATCAACGACGCTCGGCTGCGACTACCTCGACGCGCCGGTGTCGGGCGGCGAGGTCGGCGCGAAGAACGCGACGCTGTCGATCATGGTCGGCGGCGACGAGGCCGTGTTCGCGAACGCGTCAAGCCGCTGTTCGAGCTGATGGGCAAGAACATCACGCTCGTCGGCGGCAACGGCGACGGCCAGACCGCGAAGGTCGCGAACCAGATCATCGTCGCGCTGAACATCGAGGCGGTCGGCGAGGCGCTGCTGTTCGCGGCGCAGCGCGGGCGCCGACCCGGCGCGCGTGCGCCAGGCGCTGATGGGCGGCTTCGCGTCGTCGAAGATCCTCGAGGTCCACGGCGAGCGGATGGTCAAGCGCACGTTCGACCCGGGCTTCCGCATCGAGCTGCACCAGAAGGACCTGAACCTCGCGCTGTCGAACGCGCGGGCGATCGGGGCTGTCGCTGCCGAACACGGCGACGGCGCAGGAACTGTTCAACTCGTGCGCGGCGCACGGCGGCAAGGCGTGGGACCACTCGGCGATGGTGCGGGCGCTGGAGACGCTGGCGAACTTCGAGATCGGGTCGAAGCCCGACTGAGCGGGGTCACGCGCCGGGACTTTCGCGTTGTCGTCCCGGCGAAGGCCGGGACCGAATCACGGAAGACGCCCCACGACGAACTTGGGCCCCGGCCTTCGCCGGGGCGACGCACCAAACACCGAGCAAACGACACGGCGGCCGCCTGCGGCCCGCCCAAAGCAACGGGGCTGACCGGTCGAAGACCGGTCAGCCCCGTGAGCTGTTCGCGGCGAAGCCGCTCAAGCAGTTACTTCTTCGCGGCGCGCTTCGCGTCCGACGCGGCGGCGGCGACGGCTTCGACCGACGCGCTCGCCAGGTCTTCCGAACCGGCGACCGTCTCGACGAGGCGCTTCGACGTCTCGACGGCCTGACCGGCGATCTGCAGCGACAGCTGGGCGATCGGCAGGTTGACCTTCGACAGCGTCTCGACGACCGGCGTGCCGACGACGGCTTCGATGCGCTCCGACACGCCGCCGAGGCGCTTCAGGTTCTCGGTCGTCGTGCTGGTCATGCGGTCGATCGCGAGATCGGCCTGCTCGGTCGCGCGGGCGACGCCGCCGACGAAGAAGCCGGTCATCTGCTGGTGCGCGTTCAGCAGGCTCGTGCGGACGGACTCGTCGACCATCGGCATCGCGGTGCTGTTCAGCATCGACGAATAACGCTCGCTGATCTGCTCGACGACGCGCTGCGTGCCCAGGCGATACGCCTGGACGAGGTGCTTGCCGGCGAGGGCGTACTGGCCGACGACATCGGCGGCGACGGCGTTCAGGGTGTTGGCGGTCATGTGGTTCTCCAGGATGTTCGTGAGGCGCGGCGGTCGCCGGGCCGACGGAGCCTGCGACGTTCCGGTCACGACTCCACGGGACGCATCATCGCGAAGAGGGCATAGGCGACGAAAACTAAATGCGTCGCTTAGTTAGGGTGGTTGGACTAAATGTCTCGGACCGCCGCGGTCGTTACTCGTCAATCGGACGCGGACGAACGTCGCCGGGTTCCCGCCTTCGCGGGAACGACCGCGATGGAACGACCTCGGCGCCGAGCAGCGCGGCGATCAATCCGCCACCCCGTCCTCCGCCAGACCCGCGAACGCCGCCGACAGCCGCTGAACCCGCCCCGCGTGACGCGCGTCGTAGCCCGGCAGCGCATCCACCGCCTCGCGGAACTCGCTGCCCTGCAGGATCTCGACGATCTCCTGGAAGATCGGCTGCGCGAGCGCGTCGGCGTCGCACATCAGGAAGTAGCGCTCGTTCGCGAGCGGGATGAAGTCGAGCTTGAAGCGGCGGGCCGGCGTCTCGAGGCCGAAGCCGACGTCGGCCATGCCGCTCGCGACGTACGCCGCGACCGCCGCGTGCGTGAACTCGCCCTGCTCGAAGCCGTTGATGCGGTCGGCGTCGACGTCGGCTTCGGTCAGCAGTCCTTCGAGCAGGAAGCGCGTGCCGGAGTTGCGCTGGCGGTTGATGAAGCGGACGTCGTTGCGCAGCAGGTCGGCCGCCTCGTAGATCTTCAGCGGATTGCCGGGCGCGACCATCAGCCCCTGCCGGCGCGTCGCCATGTCGATGACCGCGTGCCGCTCGGGGTCGAGCCAGCGGCGGTAGTGGCGCAGCGCCGGCAGCTCCTGCGCGCCGAGCGGGATGTGGAAGCCGGCGAGGTCGCAGGCGCCGTCGCGCAGACCGGCCGGCGCCTCGAGGCTGCTGACGTACTTGCGGTCGAAGCCGATGTGGCGCTGCGTCAGGAGGTCGAACAGCGCCTCGATCGCGAAGCCGTGGCTCGCGTGGATGCGCAGCGGCGTCGGCTCGCTCGTCAGCACGCCGCTCGATCTCGGTCTCGAGCTCGGACGCGAGCGATTCGAGGCCCGGCGCGAGCCGGGCGGCGATGCGCTGGTCGGCCCAGACCAGCTTCTCGCCGAGCGCCGTCAGCCGCGAGCCGCGGCCGCGCTCCATCTGCAGCAGCCCCGCGCCGAACATCGCCTCGCCCTGCCGGATCAGGTCCCACGCATGCCGGTACGACGCGTGGCCCTGCTGGCAGGCGGCCGACAGGCTGCCGTGCTGCTGCACCTGCGCGAGCAGGTCGAGCAGGCGCGGCGGCAGCGTCGCGCCGTCCGGGAAGCGGATCGTCCACTGCGGCTTGATCGAAACGCGCTTCATCGTCGTCCGTTGCGGCGTCGGGCCGGCGTGCGCGGCGTCCGTGTCGGTAGTCTCCCTTAGGCGCCCGGCAGCATAACCGGTGCGCCGCCGCGCGCTTATTGCCCCTCGGCGCGGCGGCAACTACATTGGAGGGTGACCTTTCCGCCGTACGACGGACGGGAAGGTCGTCTGCGCCGTCAAGAGTGCAACCAAGGAGACCATTTTGGCATCGATCATCGCGGATCAACCGCCGCCGTCACCGGCCGGCGCGGGACTGTTCTCGAAGGAACGCATCGTCGCCGGACCGGCGTTCAACCGCTGGCTGGTTCCGCCGGCGGCGCTCGCGATCCACCTGTGCATCGGCATGGCGTACGGCTTCTCGGTGTTCTGGCTGCCGATGTCGCACCTGGTCGCGAGCCCGGACGCGGTCGCGTGCACCGACCTCGGCTTCTGGTCGGCGATGACGACGACGACCTGCAACTGGTCGGTCGCGCAGGTGACGCACATCTTCGAGACGTTCATCGCGATGCTCGGCATCTCGGCCGCGCTGTGGGGCGGCTGGCTCGAGCACGCCGGTCCGCGCAAGGCCGGCTTCATCGCGGCGCTGTGCTGGGGCGGCGGCCTCGTCGTCGGCGGCATCGGCGTGTCGATCCACCAGCTGTGGCTGGTCTACCTCGGCTGCGGCGTGCTCGGCGGCGTCGGGCAGGGACTCGGCTACATCTCGCCGGTCTCGACGCTGATCAAGTGGTTCCCGGACCGCCGCGGCATGGCGACCGGCTTCGCGATCATGGGCTACGGCGGCGGCGCGATGATCGGCGCGCCGCTCGCGGTCGCGCTGATGAAGAATTTCAGCGCGACGAGCGCGCAGGGCGTCGCGCCGACGCTGATCGCGATGGGCGTGCTGTACTTCGTCGTGATGGCGGCCGGTGCGTTCGGCTTCCGCGTCGCGCCGAGCGGCTGGCGGCCGACCGGCTGGACGCCGCCAGACGGCGACGAACGCGAACGCGATGATCACGCAGCATCACGTTCACCTGTCGCGGGCCTGGAAGACACCGCAGTTCTGGCTCATCTGGGCGGTGCTGTGCCTGAACGTGACGGCCGGCATCGGCGTCATCTCGATGGCGAGCCCGATGTTCCAGGAAGTGTTCGGCGCGAAGCTGCTCGGCGGCGACGGGCGGCGCGCTCGACGCGGGGCAGAAGGCGAAGATCGTCGCGGCGGCGGCCGGCCTCGTCGGGCTGATCAGCCTGTTCAACAGCGTCGGCCGGCTCTTCTGGGCGTCGCTGTCGGACAAGATCGGCCGCAAGACGACGTATTGCGTCTTCTTCGTGCTCGGGATGGCGCTGTACTGCACGCTGCCGACGCTCGGTCACCTCGGGCTCGCCGGGCTGTTCGTCGATCTGCGTCTGCGTCATCCTGACGATGTACGGCGGCGGCTTCGCGACGGTGCCGGCCTATCTCGCCGACATCTTCGGCACGCAGATGGTCGGCGCGATCCACGGCCGCCTGCTGACCGCGTGGTCGGTCGCCGGGATCGTCGGGCCGGTCGTGATCGCCGCGGTGCGCGAGAACCAGCTCGCGTCGGGCGTCGCCGCGCGAGCTGGTCTACGACCGGACGCTGTACATCATGGCGGGGCTGCTGGTCGTCGGCCTGATCTGCAACCTGCTGGTGCGCCCGGTGAAGCCGGACGTGACGATGATCGGCCGAGGAACTCGCGCGACGAGCGGTCGCTCGGACACGAGGACCGCGCGTCGGCGAGCGCCGAGACCGCGGCGCGCGGATCGTTCGGCGCGACCGGCGTCGTGGCATGGCTGGCCGTGGGCGTTCCGTTCTTCATCGGCCTCGTGATCGCGCTGCAGAAGGCGGCCGGTCTGTTCTGAAGGAGGGGCGGTCGCGCGGCGACCGCCCGACAACGTGACTCGAAAGGCGCGGGCCGCGTGGCGGCCCGCAATGCGATGATGCAGACGATGCAAACAGACGAGGCCGGACGGATGGCGCGGCTCCAGGCGCTGATCGACCGCTACCGGACCGAACCCGGCGGCCTGATGCCGCTGCTCCACGCGATCCAGGCGCGGTAGGCTACGTGCCCGACGAGGCCGTCGCGCCGATGGCCGTCGCGCTGAACCTGTCGCGCGCCGAGGTCCACGGCGTGATCACGTACTACCACTTCTTCCGCCGCAGCCGTCGGGCCGGCACGTCGTGCAGATCTGCCGCGCCGAGTCGTGCAAGTCGGTCGGCGCCGACGCGCTGTTCGCGCACGCCGAACAGGCGCTCGGCTGCAAGTCGCACGAGACGCGCGCCGACGGCGCCGTCACGCTCGAGCCGGTCTACTGCCTCGGGCTGTGCGCCATGTCGCCGAACATGATGATCGACGAACAACCGTACTCGCGGATGAGCGTCGCGAAGTTCGACGCGCTCGCGCGGAAGCTGGAGATCGCGGCATGACGACCGGACAGAAGACCACGCTGTACGTGCCGCGCGATTCGGCCGCGCTCGCGGTCGGCGCCGACGACGTCGCGGCCGCGCTGGCCGACGAGTGCGCGCGGCGCGGCGAGTCCGTCGAGATCGTCCGCAACGGTTCGCGCGGCCTGTTCTGGCTGGAGCCGATGGTCGAGGTCGAGACGCCGCAAGGCCGCGTCGCCTACGGTCCGGTGACCGTCGAGGACGTCGCCGTCGCTGCTCGACGCCGGCCTGCTGACCGGCGGCGACCATGCGCTCGGCCACGGGCCGACCGAGGAGATCCCGTACCTCAAGAAGCAGGAGCGGCTGACGTTCGCGCGGATGGGCATCACCGATCCGCTGTCGATCGAGCGACTACGCGCGCGCACGACGGCTTCGACGGGTCTCGAGAAGGCGCTCGCGATGGACGGCGCGGCGATCGTCGACGAGGTCACGCAGTCGGGCCTGCGCGGCCGCGGCGGCGCGGCGTTCCCGACCGGCATCAAGTGGAAGACGGTGCTCGGCGCGCCGGCCGGCCAGAAGTACGTCGCCTGCAACGCCGACGAGGGCGACTCGGGCACGTTCTCCGACCGCATGACGATGGAAGGCGATCCGTTCGTGCTGATCGAAGGCATGACGATCGCCGGCGTCGCGGTCGGCGCGACGATGGGCTACGTCTACATCCGCTCCGAGTATCCGCACGCGATCGCGACGATGACGCGAGGCGATCGCGCGCGCGACGGCGGCCGGCTGCCTCGGCGCGGACATCCAGCGGCTCCGGGCAAGGCGTTCTTGCTCGAGGTCCGCAAGGGCGCGGGCTCGTACGTCTGCGGCGAGGAGACGGCGATGCTCGAAAGCATCGAGGGCAAGCGCGGCGTGGTGCGCGCGAAGCCGCCGCTGCCGGCGCTGCAGGGCCTGTTCGGCAAGCCGACGGTCATCAACAACGTGATCACGCTTCGCGAGCGTGCCGATCATCCTGGACAAGGGCGCGGCGTTCTATCGCGACTACGGGATGGGCCGCTCGAAGGGCACGCTGCCGTTCCAGCTCGCCGGCAACATCAAGCGCGGCGGGCCTCGTCGAGAAGGCGTTCGGCGTCACGCTGCGCGAGCTGCGTCGTACGACTTCGGCGGCGGCACGCTGTCGGGTCGGCCGGTCAAGACGGTGCAGGTCGGCGGCCCGCTCGGCGCGTACGTGCCCGAGTCGCAGTGGGACCTGCCGATCGACTACGAGGCGTACGCGGCGGTCGGCGCGACGATCGGCCACGGCGGCCTCGTCGTGCACGACGACACGTCCGACCTCGCCGAGCTCGCGCGCTACGCGATGGAGTTCTGCGCGATCGAATCGTGCGGCAAGTGCACGCCGTGCCGCGATCGGCTCGCACGCGCGGCGTCGAGGTCGATCGACCGCATCCGCAAGCCCGACGCGAAACATCCGCGCGTGCAGCAGGTCCAGTTGCTGCGCGACCTCTGCGACACGATGCTGTACGGGAGCCTGTGCGCGATGGGCGGCATGACCCCGTATCCGGTGATGTCGGCGCTCAATCATTATCCCGAGGACTTCGGGATCGTTCCGGAAGTCGCACCCGACGTGGCGCGCGACGACACCAGCACCCAACACAAGACGCCAGCCTGAGGCCGAACATGTATACCTATCTGAAGGAAGAACTCGACTTCGGCACGCCGGCGCGCGAGTCGCTCGAGGAGGTCACGCTCACGATCGACGGCGATGCAGGTCACCGTCGCCGAAGGGCACGTCGCTGATGCGCGCGGCCGTCGAGGCCGGCATCAACATCCCGAAGCTGTGCGCGACCGACAGCCTCGAGCCGTTCGGCTCGTGCCGGCTGTGCCTGGTCGAGATCGAGGGCCGCAAGGGCTATCCCGGCCTCGTGCACGACGCCGGCCGAGGACGGCATGAACGGTGCAGCACGCAGACGCCGCGGCTGCAGCAGCTGCGCAACGGCGTGATGGAGCTGTACATCAGCGACCATCCGCTCGACTGCCTGACCTGCAGCGCGAACGGCGACTGCGAGCTGCAGGACATGGCCGGCGTGACCGGCCTGCGCAACGTGCGCTACGGCGTCGGCGCCGCGGCCGGCGCGCATCACCTCGACGACGTCGAAGGACGAGTCGAACCCGTACTTCACGTACGACCCGTCGAAGTGCATCGTCTGCAACCGCTGCGTGCGCGCCTGCGAGGAGACGCAGGGCACGTTCGCGCTGACGATCAGCGGCCGCGGCTTCGACAGCCGCGTGTCGGCCGGCCAGAACCAGCCGTTCATGGAATCGGAGTGCGTCAGCTGCGGCGCCTGCGTGCAGGCCTGCCCGACCGCGACGCTGCAGGAAAAGAGCGTGATCTGGCTCGGCCAGCCCGAGCACAGCGTCATCACGACCTGCGCGTACTGCGGCGTCGGCTGCGCGTTCAAGGCCGAGATGAAGGGCAACGAGGTCGTCCGCATGACGCCGTGGAAGGACGGCAAGGCGAACGAGGGCCACTGCTGCGTCAAGGGCCGCTTCGCGTGGGGCTACGCGACGCACCAGGACCGCATCACGAAGCCGATGATCCGCGCGAAGATCACCGACCCGTGGCGCGAGGTCAGCTGGGACGAGGCGATCGACCACGCCGCGAGCGAGTTCCGCCGCCTGCAGGCGAAGTACGGCAAGCGATTCGATCGGCGGCATCACGTCGTCGCGCTGCACGAACGAGGAGACCTACCTCGTGCAGAAGCTGGTGCGCGCCGCGTTCGGCAACAACAACGTCGACACCTGCGCGCGCGTCTGCCACTCGCCGACCGGCTACGGCCTCGGCCAGACCTACGGCACGTCGGCCGGCACGCAGACCTTCGCGTCGGTCGACAAGGCCGACGTCATCATGGTCATCGGCGCGAACCCGACCGACGCGCATCCGGTGTTCGCGTCGCGGATGAAGAAGCGGCTGCGCGAGGGCGCGAAGCTGATCGTCGTCGACCCGCGCAGATCGACCTCGTCAGCGGCCCGCACGTCAAGGCCGACCATCACCTGCACGCTGCGGCCCGGCACGAACGTCGCGGTGATCACCGCGCTGGCGCACGTCGATCGTCACCGAAGGGCTGCTCGACGAGGCAGTACGTCGCCGAGCGCTGCGACGACGAAGAGCTTCGAGCGAATGGCGAGTCGTTCGTCGCGCCGTCCCGAGAACTCGCCCGAAGCGTTCGAGGCGGTCACCGGCGTGCCGGCGGCCGATCGTGCGCGCCGCGGCGCGGCTGTACGCGGCCGGTCCGCAACTCGGCGATCTACTACGGCCTCGGCGTGACCGAGCACTCGCAGGGCTCGACGATGGTGATGGGCATCGCGAACCTCGCGATGGCGACCGGCAACGTCGGTCGCGAAGGCGTCGGCGTCAACCCGCTGCGCGGCCAGAACAACGTGCAGGGCTCGTGCGACATGGGCTCGTTCCCGCACGAGCTGCCCGGCTATCGCCACATCTCCGACACGACGGTGCGCGCGCTGTTCGAGTACGGCGTGGGGCGTCGAGCTCGACGCCGAGCCGGGCCTGCGCATCCCGAACATGTTCGACGCGGCGCACGAGCAGGCGCTTCAAGGGCCTGTACTGCCAGGGCGAGGACATCGTGCAGTCCGACCCGAACACGCAGCACGTCGCCGACGCGCTGATGGCGATGGAATGCATCGTCGTGCAGGACATCTTCCTGAACGAGACGGCCAAGTACGCGCACGTGTTCCTGCCGGGCTCGTCGTTCCTCGAGAAGGACGGCACGTTCACGAACGCGGAGCGCCGCATCTCGCGCGTGCGCAAGGTGATGCCGCCGCTGCCGGGTCTCGCCGACTGGGAGGTGACCGTGCAAGCTGTCGAACGCGCTCGGCTATCCGATGAACTACACGCACCCCGAGCAGATCATGCAGGAGATCGCCGCGCTGACGCCGACGTTCGCCGGCGTCAGCTACGCGAAGATCGAGCGCCTCGGCAGCGTGCAGTGGCCGTGCAACGACACGACCGACGAGGCCGGCACGTCGACGATGCACGTCGACAAGTTCGTGCGCGGCAAGGGCAAGTTCCTGCATCACGCAGTTCGTCGCGAGCCGACGAGAAGGTCACGCGCAAGTACCCGCTGCTGCTGACGACCGGCCGCATCCTGTCGCAGTACAACGTCGGCGCGCAGACGCGCCGCACGCCGAACAACCAGTTCGCACGACGAGGACCGGCTCGAGATCCATCCGCACGACGCCGAGGAACGCGGCATGCGCGAACGACGACTGGGTCGGCATCGAGAGCCGCGCCGGGACGACGGTGCTGCGCGCGGTGATCACCGAGCGCGATGCAGCCGGGCGTGGTCTTCACGACGTTCCACTTCCCGGAGTCGGGCGCGAACGTCATCACGACCGACAGCTCCGACTGGGCGACGAACTGCCCCGAGTACAAGGTGACGGCCGTGCAGGTCACGCCGGTCGCGCAGCCGTCCGCGTGGCAGAAGGACTACGCGCGCTTCAACACCGAGCAGCTGCGGCACCTGGCGCAGGCGCAGGAGCCGGCCGAGGTCTTCGCGAAGTGAGCGGCGCGTCGAGCGATATGCGCTGCGTGAAAGCGGGACGTCCGTGAAGGTCCTCGACGGCGGCGCCGCCCGCGAGCCGGCCGGCGTCGTGTCGGCGCCCGTCACGACGTGGCGTCACGGCCGCGTCGACGCCGCGCAGGACTGGCTGATCGACGAGGTGCCGGTGGCGCTCGTCTTCAACGGCATCTCGCACGCGGTGATGCTCGCGAGCCCGACGGACCTCGAGGATTTCGCGCGCGGCTTCGCGCTCAGCGAGGGCCTGCTCGCGAGCCCGTCCGAGCTGTACGGCGTCGACGTGATTCCGGTCGACGACGGGACGACGCGCGGCATCGAGGTGCGTCTCGAGGTCGCGGCCGCCTGCGAGTTCCGGCTGAAGGAGCGCCGCCGCAACCTGAGCGGGCGGACCGGCTGCGGCCTCTGCGGCACCGAGAGCCTCGACCAGGTCGTGCGACCGATCGCGCGTGTCGACGGATCGCTTTCGATCGATCGCGACGCCGTCGCGATCGCGCTGCGCACGATGGGCGCCGCGCAGCCGCTGCAGAAGATCTCCGGCGCCGCGCACGCGGCCGCGTGGTGCCTGCCGAGCGGCCGCGTCGTGGCGGCGCGCGAGGACGTCGGACGCCACAACGCGCTCGACAAGCTGATCGGGGCGATGGTCGCGGCCGGCACCGACCCGACGCCAGGGCTTCGTCGCGATCACGAGCCGCGCGAGCGTCGAGATGATCCAGAAGGCGGCGACGATCGGCATCGGCATCGTCGTCGCGGTGTCCGCGCCGACGGCGCTCGCCGTTCGGATCGCGCACGAGACGGGCGTCGCGCTCGCGGGCTTCGCGCGCGGCGCCGACTTCGTCTGTTACACCGCACCCGAACGCTTCGGCGTCTTCGAAACGAAACGGATGGCCGCGTCATGAACGTCGACACGCTCGTCGCGATGGCGAACCAGATCGGCGAATTCTTCGACGCGATGCCCGACCGCGCCGAGGCGCTCGACGGCCTCACCGAGCACATCCGCCGCTTCTGGGCGCCGCGGATGCGCAAGACCCTGACCGACCACTTCGAGGCGACCGGCGGCGCGGGACTGTCGCCGATCGTCGTCGACGCGCTGAACGCCCATTCGATCCTGCCGACGCCGGTTCCGGTCCGCGAGGACGACCCGAACCCGGTCGCGCGGGCGCACATCTGGGAAGGCGACACCGAGAGCTGATTGCCGGCCGGCGCCGGCGCGCCGGTCACCTGCGTCCTGCCCGTCGCCCGGATCGGCGCGTCCCTTCGCATCGCCCGCGACCCGCGGGCAAATCCCCATCGCCCTCGCGCGGGCGGCTGCTATATTCGGTCGACCCACGGTCGTCGTGCGTGCGACGGCGGCCGTCCCGTGAATGCGCCGGCCGTGCGCAGCGAGGAGACACATCGATGCAGCATCTGAGCGGGATGGACGCGAGCTTCCTGCATCTCGAGACGCCCGAGACGCCGATGCACGTCGGCGGGCTGCACGTGCTCGAGCTGCCGCCCGACTATCGCGGCGACTTCTACGAGGACTTCAAGCGGCACATCGGCGAGCGGCTGCACCTGTCGCCGGTGTTCACGCGCAAGCTGGCGCTGATGCCGTTCGAGCTTTCGAACCCGGTCTGGGTCGACGACGACGAGATCGACATCGACTATCACATCCGGCACATCCACCTGCCGAAGCCCGGCACCCGCGAGCAGCTCGAGAAGTACGTCGCGCGACTGCATTCGTCGCTGCTCGATCGCAGCCGGCCGCTGTGGGAGTTCTTCGTCGTCGAGGGCCTCGAGGGCGGCCGCGTCGCGCTGTACACGAAGGTCCACCACGCGGGCATCGACGGGCAGGCGGGCGTCGCGCTCGCGACCGCGATCATGGATCCGTCGCCGGTGCCGGCGCCCGTCCGGCCGCCGCGCCAGTCGCGTCGCGGGCAGGGCTACCAGCTCGGCATGGCGGAGCTCGCGAGCGCCGCGGTCAGCAACGCGTTCCAGCAGTACGTGAAGCTCGTCAAGACGTTCCCCGACATGGCGCGCGCGCTGCAGAGCGTCGTCATGCCGCAGCCGGGCAGCGACGGCAAGCGCAGCTTCCGGCTCACGAAGGACATCCGGCTCGTCGGTCCGAAGACGCCGTTCAACGTGGCGATCACGAACCAGCGCGCGTACGCGGGCCGCTCGATCCCGCTGGCCGAGACGAAGCGCATCGCGAAGGCCGTCGGCGTGACGCTGAACGACGTCGTGCTCGGGACCTGCGGCGGCGCGCTGCGGCGCTATCTCGCCGACTCGAACGAGCTGCCGACGAATCCGCTGACGGCCGCGGTACCCGTGTCGCTGCGCGAACAGGGCAACACCGACGCGAACAACCAGGTCTCGATGACGGTGATGACGCTCGCGACCGACGTCGCCGATCCGATCGAGCGGCTCAAGGTCATCAACGAGTCGTCGGCCGCCGCGAAGAGCCTGATGGGCAGCTTCAAGGCCGCGATTCCGACCGACTTCCCGTCGTTCGGCGCACCGTGGCTGATGGCGGGGCTCGCGTCGATGTACGGACGGTCGGGCCTCGCGAACGCGCTGCCGCCGGTCGCCAACGTCGCGGTCTCGAACGTCCCCGGCGCGACGATCCCGCTGTACGTCTGCGGCGCGCTGATGAAGACGTACTTCCCGGTGTCGATCCCGACCCACGGCGTCGGCCTCAACATCACGGTGCAGAGCTACAACGGGTCGCTCGACTACGGGCTGATCGCCTGTCGCCGCGCGGTGCCCGACATCGTCGACCTGGCCGAATACGTCGTCGACGAGCATCGTCGCCTGCTCGCGCTGGTGACCGAGACGCCGGCCGTCGCGGCGCCGGTCGAGCCGGCGACGGTGCCTGCGCCGGCGCCGCGCAAGCGCGCCGCGGTGGCCGCGAAGCCGGAGAAGATCCTCGGCGCGCGCGGCACGGCGAAGCCCGAGAGGATCCTCGGCCCGCGCGGCGCGGCGAAGCCGGAGAAGATCCTCGGCCCGCGCGCCGGGGCCGCCACGAACGGCGCCGGCCGCGGCGCAACGCGGAAGGTCGACGGCGCGAAGGCGTCGTCCGCCGCGGCCGGTGCCGCGTCGCCCGCGAAGAAGACGACGCGCACCGCGGGCGCGACGGTGGGCTCGAAGCCGGCTCGCCGACCGCGTACGTCGACGCGCGCGTCGGCGTGACGCGGGCCGTCGACGCGGCCTCGGGTTCGGAGCGACCGGCGACGCGCCGCACGACCTGCGCGTTCGCCGTGATCACGACACCGCCCGCGCCGCGTCGCTCGACGACGCGCGCGGCCGACCGGGGGATGCGATGCGAACGTTGACCGATCATCTGGCGCAGTACGGCGCCTATCACCGCGACCGGCGCAACGTCGCGACGCACGTCGTCGGCATTCCGCTGATCGTCGTCGGCGTCAACGCGATGCTCGCGCGCATCGGGTTCGACGTCGCGGGCCACGGGCTGACGGTGGCGGCGCTCGTCGACGTCGCGGCGGCTGCGTTCTACCTGCGCCTCGATCGCGCGTTCGGCCTCGCGATGGCGGTGCTGCTCGGCATCGCGCTCGCGATCGGCCACTGGGCCGCCGCACGATCGACGCCGGTGTGGCTCGCGGTCGGCGTCGGCGGCTTCGCGGTCGGCTGGGCGTTCCAGTTCGTCGGGCACGCGTACGAAGGCCGCAAGCCGGCGTTCGTCGACGACCTCGTCGGCCTCGCGATCGGTCCGCTGTTCGTCGTCGCCGAGATCGCGTTCGCGCTGGGGCTGCGCCGCGACCTCGCGCGGGCCGTCGAGCGATCGTCCGGCGAGCCGCCCGCGTCGGCGTCGACGTCCGCATCGGCGTCGGCGTCGGCGTCGACTTCCGCATCGACGTCCTTCGTCGCCGACGCGCGACACTGACCGGAGCCGGCATGTCCGCGCATCCCCGCATCCCGCAGCCGCCGACGCGGCCGATCGTCGGCAACGTCGGCGACCTCGACAACGACGCGCCGATCCAGAGCATGATGCGGCTCGCCAGGACCTACGGGCCGATCTACAAGCTGACGATCTTCGGCCGCGACCTGCACGTCGTCAGCTCGCAGGCGCTCGTCGACGAACTGTCCGACGAGACGCGCTTCACGAAGCGCATCCACGGGCCGCTGAAGGAGATCCGCGCGTTCGCCGGCGACGGGCTCTTCACGGCGTACAACAGCGAGCCGAACTGGGGTCGCGCGCACCGTCTGCTGATGCCGGCGTTCGGCCCGCTCGGCGTGCGCTCGATGTTCGACCGCATGGTCGACATCGCGAACCAGATGTTCGTGAAGTGGGAGCGCTTCGGCGGCGGCGCCGTGATCGACGTGGCCGACAACATGACGCGGCTCACGCTCGACACGATCGCGCTGTGCGCGTTCGACTACCGCTTCAACAGCTTCTACCAGAACGAGATGCATCCGTTCGTGGCCGCGATGGTCGACGCGCTCGACGAGGCCGGCCAGCGTGGCCGACGGCCGAACATGCTGTCGAACCTGATGGTCGTCACGAAGCGCAAGTACGAGGCCGACCAGGTCGTGCTCGCGAAGGTCGCCGAGCAATTGATCGCCGAGCGCCGTCGCGATCCGCGCGGGCTCGAGAAGAACGACCTGCTGAACGTCATGCTGAACGGCGTCGATCCCGTCACCGGCGAGAAGCTGTCGGACGAGAACATCCGCTTCCAGATGGTGACGTTCCTGATTGCCGGACACGAGACCACGAGCGGGCTGCTGTCGTTCGCGGTCTACCTCCTGCTGAAGAACCCGTCGGTGCTGTTGAAGGCGCAGAACATCGTCGACGACGTGCTCGGCGACGACCTGCCGCGCGTCGAGCATCTCGCGCAGCTGCGCTACCTCGAGCAGCTGCTGATGGAGACGCTGCGCCTGTGGCCGACGGCACCGGCGTTCGCCGTCAAGCCGGTCGCGGACACGTTGCTCGGCGGCCGCTATCCGCTGACGCCCGGCGACACCCTGCTCGTGCTGCAGCCGATGCTCCATCGCGACCCGGCGGTATGGAGCGATCCCGAGACGTTCGATCCGGACCGCTTCGCGCCGGAGAACGCCGAGAAGCTGCCGCCGAACGCGTGGAAGCCGTTCGGCAACGGCTCGCGCGCGTGCATCGGCCGGCCGTTCGCGATGCAGGAGGCGCAGCTCGTGATGGCGATGCTGCTGCAGCGCTTCGACATCGTGTTCGACGATCCGGCGTACCGGCTCGAGATCGCCGAGACGCTGACGATCAAGCCGCACGGTCTGATGATCCGCGCGAAGGCCCGCGGCCGCGGCGACTTCGCGCGGGACGTGTCGTTCCGCAGCGCGATCTCGTCGACGCCGCTGCGCACCCTCGTGAAGGACGGACCGGTCGACGAGGCGCCGGCCGGCGACGCGACGCCGCTCGTCGTGCTCTACGGCAGCAACACCGGCGCGTCGGAGATGTTCGCGCGTCGCATCGCGGCCGACGCGCCGCGGCAGGGCTACGCGGCGACCGTCGCGCCGCTCGACGAGCGGGCCGGCGCGCTCGAGGCCGGCGTGCCGGTCGTCGTCGTCACCGCGTCGTACGAAGGCCAGGCGCCGGACAACGCGAAGAAGTTCCTGACGTGGGTCGAGTCGCTCGCACCGGACGCGCTGGCCGCCGTGCCGTTCGCGGTCTTCGGCTGCGGCAACCGGCAATGGGCGCGTACGTACCAGTTCGTTCCGAAGCGCATCGACGCGGCGCTCGCGGCGGCCGGCGGCACGCGGTTGCGCGAGCGCGGCGAAGCCGATGCCGGCGGTGACTTCTTCGGCGCGTTCGACGAGTGGTACGAAGGCTGGTGGGCCGACCTCGGCCGCGCGCTCGGCCACGCGGTCGCCGAGAAGCCCGACGCACCGGCATTCGACGTCGAGATCCTCCGGACCGGCCGCGAGCACGCGCTGCAGCTCGGCGAGCTCGAGCAGGGCGCGATCGTCGAGAACCGCGAGCTCGTGAACGTGGCCGCGATGGATCCGGCCCGGGTGCGCTCGAAGCGTCACTTGCAGATCGCGCTGCCGGCCGGCATGTCGTATCGCTGCGGCGACTACCTCGCGGTCCTGCCGCGCAACGCGCCGGCGAACGTGCAGCGCGCGCTGCGCCGCTTCGGCCTCGCGAACGACACGCAGATCGTCATCCATCGGCCGTCGTCGGGCGCGGCGTCGGCGGTCACGCTGCCGAGCGGCTTTCCGATCACCGCGTCGGAGCTGCTGTCGAACTACGTCGAGCTCGCGCAGCCGGCGACGCGCGCGCAGATCCACCAGCTCGCCGCGGCGACGCCGTGTCCGCCGGAGGCCGAGGCGCTGGAGGCGCTCGCGACCGACGAATCGTATGCGCGCGACGTCCTCGACAAGCGCGTCAGCGTGCTCGACCTCGTCGAGCGCACCGCGTCGTGCGCGCTCCCGTTCGCGACGTTCCTCGCGATGCTGCCGCTGCTGCGTGCGCGGCAATACTCGATCTCGTCGTCACCGCTCGTCGACGCGGGCGAGGCGAGCCTGACGATCGCGGTCGTCGATGCGCCGTCGTATTCGGGGCAGGGGCGCTATCTCGGCGTCGCGTCGACGTTCCTCGCGAACCTGCAAGCCGGCGACCGGCTCGCGGTCGCGGTGCGGCCGTCGCAGTCGGGCTTCCATCCGCCGGACGATCCGTCGACGCCGATCGTGATGGTCTGCGCCGGCACCGGCGTCGCGCCGTTCCGCGGCTTCGTGCAGGAGCGCGCCGCGCAGAAGGCCGCAGGCCGCGACGTCGGTCGCGCGCTGCTGTTCTTCGGCGTCGACGATCCCGACGTCGACTACCTGTACCGCGACGCGTTCGGGGCGTGGGAAGCGGCCGGCGTCGTCGAGATGCGGCCGGCGTTCTCCGCGAAGCCCGACGGCGACGTCATGTTCGTCCAGCACCGCGTCTGGAAGGACCGCGCCGAGGTCGCGCAGCTGTTCCGCGACGGCGCGCAGTTCTACGTCTGCGGCGACGGCAAGCACATGGCGCCGGGCGTCCGCGAGACGTTCCTGCGCATCTACCAGCGCGCGACGCAGGCGAGCGACGACGACGCGAACGCGTGGGCCGACCGCATGGAGCACGAGCACGGTCGGTACGTGTCGGACGTGTTCGCGTAGCGCCGTCGAACGGCGGGCGTTCGCGCCGCCTGCACAGGGCGGCGCCGACCGGCGCGACGTCAGGCCGCCTTCGAGCCGAGATAGCGGACGCCCTGATGCGCGAGCTGGTCGAGGCTCGACTGCAGCGCGGTGTCGAGGATCGACAGCGCGCGATCGATCTCGGCGTGCGACGTCGTCAGCGGCGGCGCGATCCGCCACACCGAGCCGCGCTCCGGCCGACGGCGGATGTTCATGCTGAGGCCGAGCTCGAAGCACTTCGCGGTCGTCAGCGCGCCGAGCTCGTGATGCGCGAGCCTCGACGTCCGATCCTTCACGAGCTCGACGCCGAGCAGCAGCCCTTCGCCGCGGACGTCACCGATCGCCTCGAAGCGGTCCTGCAGCGCGACGAGGCCGTCGCGCAGGTAGGCGCCGGTCGTCTTCGCGCGCTCGATCAGGCCTTCGCGGCGGATCGTCGCGAGCACCGCGAGGCCGACCGTCGCCGGCAGCGGATCGGACACGTGGCTCGTGTAGAACGTGAAGCCGCGCGCGTGGATGCGCTCCTCGATCGCCGGCGTCGTCACGACGGCCGCGAGCGGCAGGCCGCCGCCCATCGTCTTCGACAGCGTCATGATGTCGGGCACGACGCCGAAGAAGTCGGAGCCGGTCCGCCAGCCGATGCGACCGAACGCGGTCTGCGCCTCGTCGAAGATCAGCAGCATGCCGCGGTCGTCGGCGGCCTTGCGCAGCGCCTGCATGTACGACCGCGGCGGCACGAGCACGCCGCCGGCGCTGATGATCGGCTCGACGATGATCGCGGCGCGCTGGCCGGTCGACGCCATGTCGAACATCTTGAGGCCGATCTCGAGGCACGCGAGCGCGGAGTCCTCGGCCGAAAGCCCGGCGATGTACGGCCGGTAGCCGTTCGGCTCGGGCATCACGAACACGCCGGGCGTCGGCACGCCGTAGCCCTTGCGGTCGCTCGCGAACGACACGCCGCCGGCACCGCTCGTGATGCCGTGCCACGAGCCGCCGACCGACAGCACCTCGAAGCCGCCGGTGTACATCTTCGCCATCCGCAGCGCGACCTCGTTGCTCTCGGAGCCGGTGTTGACGAAGATCGACTTCGTCAGCGACGGCGGCATCCAGTCCTGCGCGAGCCGCATGCCGAGTTCGGCGACGACCTCGGGGATCATGCCGCTGAAGAAGTGGAACGCCTTCTCGCCGGCCTCGTGGACCGCGGCGACGATCGCCGGATGGTTGTGGCCGATCGTCGCGCACATCTGACCCGACGTGAAGTCCAGGATCTCGCGGCCGGTGTCGTCGTAGACGACGCTGCCCTTCGCGTGCGTGAACAGGTTCGCGAACTGGTCGCCGCCGTAGCGCACCAGATATTCTTTCGCAGCGTGCCGCAAGGTCTCGTCCATGTCGTCCTCGGCCGTTCGTCGTCGGTTGGTGTGGCCGCGATGATCGAGGCGACGCCGCCGGATGTCCAATGCCGAATTCGCATCGGATGGCGAGGCGCCGCATCGGGATCGCACGCGATCGATCTCGTCGCGGCATGCGTCAGGCACGATCACGCTTCGAAGCTCGTTCGCGCAGGAGGGTCGATGGATACGCGGTGGTTGCAGGACTTCGTCACGCTGGCCGAGGTGCGCAACTTCACCCGCGCGGCGGAGCTGCGCGCCGTGTCGCAGGCCGCGTTCAGCCGTCGCATCCAGGCGCTCGAGCAATGGCTCGGCGCGACGTTGATCGACCGCGCGTCGTTCCCGACGCGGATGACGAAGGCCGGCGAGCGCTTCCGCGTCGTCGCGATCGCGCTGATCGACCAGATCGACGACGCGAAGACCGAGATCGGCGACGCGCCGGCGCGCGACCACGTCCGGCTCGCGATGCCCTATTCGCTGTCGACGACGCGGCTGCAGGCGTGGTGGCCGGCGTGGCGCGGCCGCGATCCGATCACCTGCAGCCTCGTCGTCGGCAACGTCCACGACACGGTCACCGCGCTGACCGGCGGCACCGTCGACCTGCTGATCTGCTACCACCGGTCCGAACATCCGATCCAGCTCGACGACGCGCGCTTCGATTGCCGCACGATCGGCGTCGACATCGTGCGCCCGTACGTCGCGTCGTCGCTGCTCGCCGAGCGCGGCAGCGCGTTGCCCGGCACGCCGTCGCGGCCGGTCCCGCTGCTGATGTATTCACCGAGCGTTTATTTCGCGCGCGTCGTCGACGGCGTCATCGCGAAGAACGACCGCAAGCTCCACGGCGTCCGCGTGTTCGAGGCGGAGATGACCGAGGCGCTCGCGGGACTCGCGGAGCAGGGCCAGGGCGTGGCGTGGCTGCCCGACAGCTCGTTCGGGCCGGGCCGCCTCGGCGGGCTGGTGCCGGCCGGCGACGCCAGCTGGGACGTCGAGGTGTCGATCCGGGCGTACCGCGCGAAGGCGAACGTCCGGCCCGCGCTCGACACGCTGTGGCAGCGGATCGGCAGCGACGTCGATCGCGATGCGCGGCCCGCATCGACGGATGACCATTAAGCATCGGACCTGCGACGGGACGACCGTATATTGATCCGGTCCGGCAGCGTCGCCGGGAGACCTTTCCCGGAGCCGGCCCGATGACCCCCTTCCGTCGCAACCTCCCGCTCGCCGTCGTTACCGCCGTCGTCGCCGTCGTGCTGGCCGGGCTCCTCCCCGGCGCCGCGTCCGCGCAGGACACCGGCGGCACGCTGAAGAAGATCGCGGACCGCAACGAGATCGTGCTCGGCTACCGCGAGTCGTCGATCCCGTTCTCGTATCTCGACGACGACCAGAAGCCGATCGGCTATTCGATCGACCTCTGCCTGCGGATCGTCGACGCGCTGAAGACCTCGTTGAACCGGCCCGACCTGAAGGTCGGATACACACCGGTGACGCCGGCGACGCGCATCCCGCTGATGGCGAACGGCACGATCGACCTCGAGTGCGGCTCGACGTCGAACACGATCGACCGCCAGACGCAGGTCGCGTTCGCGCCGACGACGTTCGTGACGACGACGCGCTTCGTGTCGAAGAAGGGTGCGGGCTTCCGCACCTACGCGGACCTGAAGGGCAAGACGATCGTCACGACGGCCGGTACGACGACGATCCGCCTCGTCAACGAGGTCAACGCGAAGGACGGGATGAACTGGACGATCCTGCCGGCGTCCGATCACGCCGAGGCGTTCGCGATGGTCGAGGCCGGCCGCGCGTCGGCGTTCTTCATGGACGACATCCTGCTGTACAGCCTCGTCGCGCGCGCGAAGAACCCGGGCGACTACGTCATCTCCACCGAACCGATGTCCGTCGAGCCTTACGGCATCGTGCTGCGCCGGGACGATCCCGCGTTCCAGCGCGCCGTCGCGAAGGCGCTCGTCGACGTCTTCCAGAGCGGCGAGATCGCGCGGATCTACGACAAGTGGTTCACGAAGCCGATCCCGCCGAAGAACCTGACGCTCGCGCTGCCGATGTCCGCGCAGCTGAGCCGCGTCATCGCGCAGCCGACCGCGTCGGGCGATCCGGCGGCGTACCGGTAGACCGGCGCCCGTCCGACGCGGTCGTCGGCGTCGACGGCGGCGGGCGTCGCGGCGCAGGCGTTAGGATGCGGCCACGCGCCGCGCATCAGCCGGCGAACACCCACTCGCCGAAGCCGATGTCCGATCCCGTCGACACCCCGTTCCTCTCGCCCGCGACCGCCCCGCCGGTCGCGCCCGCCGCCGACGTCGTCGGGGAGCGCTCGTCGTTCGCGCGCGCGAACGGCATCGATCTCTGCTACGACACGTTCGGCGATCGATCGAAGCCCGCGCTGCTGCTGATCATGGGTCTCGGCACGCAGATGATCGGCTGGGACGAGGACTTCTGCCAGGCGCTCGCCGATCGCGGCTTCTTCGTGATCCGCTTCGACAACCGCGACATCGGCCGCTCGACGTGGCTCGACCACGAGCCGATCCCGAATCCGATCCTGCTGCTCGCCAAGGCCGCGATCGGCTTCAAGCCGAAGGTCGCGTACACGCTGAAGGACATGGCGACCGACGCGGTCGGGCTGCTCGACGCGCTCGGCATCGCGACGGCGCACGTCGTCGGCGCGTCGATGGGCGGCATGATCGGCCAGGAGATGGCGATCGAGCATCCGGGGCGCATGACGACGTTCACGTCGATCATGAGCTCCACCGGCGACCCGAAGCTGCCGGCCGCGCAGCCGGAGGCGACGTCGCTGCTGGTCTCGAAGCCGGCGAGGGACGTCGACGAGTTCGTCGCGTTCCACCAGCGGCTGATGAAGGTGCTGCGCGTCGGCAGCTTCCCGGAGGACGAGGCCGGCGACGAGGCGCGCGCGCGGCTGTCGTGGGCACGCGGCTACCACCCGGCCGGCAGCGCGCGACAGCTCGCGGCGATCATCGCGTCGGGCAACCGCACGGCCGCGCTGCACGACGTCCGCGTGCCGACGCTCGTGATCCACGGCCGCCCCGATCCGCTCGTGCCGGTCGAGGCCGGCATCGCGACGGCCGAGGCGATCCCCGGCGCGAAGCTGCTGCTGATGGACGACCTCGGACACGCGCTGCCGAAATCGCTCGCCGGCGGCATCGTCGACGCGATCACGACGCACATCGGCGCGCCGCGGTGAAGGCGCGGCTCGCGGTCGCCGCATTGGCGCTGGTCGCGGCGGCCGCGACCGCGCAGGCCGCCGAGACCGATGCGACGCGCGCCGCGCGGCAACTGCTGGCGGACCAGCAGGCCGCGTGGAACCGCGCCGACCTCGATGCGTTCATGGACGGCTACTGGAAGAGCGACGACCTGCGCTTCGCGGGCGGCGACGCCTTCCGCACCGGCTGGCAGGCGACGATCGACCGCTACCGGAAGTCGTATCCCGACGCGGCCGCGATGGGCCGGCTCGACTTCGACCTGATCGAAGTCCGCGAGGTCACGCCGGCGTTCGTCTACGTCTTCGGCCGCTGGAACCTCGTGCGCGCCGGCGACGCGTCCGGCCACGCGCCGCACGGCCTGTTCACGCTGGTCGTCGAGAAGAAGGACGGCCGCTGGGTCGTCACCCGCGACCACACGTCCGCGGCCGGCGGCTGAGGGCAGCCGACGTGGCCGCTGCCGGCCGCAGCGCGGCGCCCGGCATCCGGCGTAGCGGAGCGGGCCTCCTTCGCAAGTGCGGCGACGCCGCCGCGCGGAGACCGCCGCGGCTTCGCACGTCCGTCGAGCATCCGGTCGGGTCGTCCGGAAGACGGATCGCAAAGCGACCCGAACCCCCGAGTCGGTAGAGGAACGCCTTCGCGAGCGCGTTGCGCGGCTCGGCTTTGCACCGGCTGGCGCTCACGGCCGATCGACGGTCGACCGGATGCCTCGTCAGTGCGTCGCGAACAGCTCCACCACGCTTCGCGGCGCATCGTTCCCGAAAAAGCGTCGATGATTCCTGGCGCTCTGCTCCGCGAAGGAGGCGCTGCGCGGAAAGAGCGATTCTTCATAGGCGGCAAGCGCAGCCTCGACGTCATGCGGATGGTCGCGCAGTGCATGGGCGAGCTCGGCGCCGTCCAGGAGGGCCAGGTTTGCGCCCTCGCCCGCGAACGGGGACATCAGGTGTGCGGCATCTCCCAGCAGCGTCACGCCAGGAACGCGGTCCCAGCGATGGTCGACGGGCAGCGCGTGGATCGACCGCACGATCGGCTCGGTATCGCCCTCGGTAATCAACGCTCTGAGCTGCGGAGCCCATCCTCGGAACTCATCCGCAAGTCGATGGAGCGCTACCGCGGGCACGCTGAAGTCGATGGCGTCGATCCACGCTTCGGCTCTGTTCAACGCGATATAGCAATGCAGCATCCCGGTCGCATAGCGGTGCGCCAGGATGCCCTTGCCCGGCTCGACCGCCATCAGCGTGCCACTGCCGATCGCGAGGGCGCTGGCTCGATGTCGGGTGGCGCTGTCCAAGAGATGCGTCTCGACGAACGTCGTACCGACATACGAAGGGCTAGCGGTGGACAAGAGTCGACGCACTTTCGACCAAGCGCCGTCTGCGCCGATCAGCAATCCGGTCGTTGTCGTGGAGCCGTCGGCAAAGGTCAGCTCGTGCCGCCCGTCGCCCAGGCCGGTAGCCTCGCTGAGCTTGCGGCCCCATCGGATGGCACCGCCAGGCAGGGAGTCGATCAGCAGTCGACGTAGCGCCGCGCGATGGACCTCCGGTCTGGACGTCGCACCGCAGCCCGGCTTGACGAGCAACACGTTGCAGTGCCGATCGACGACGCGCTTGGCGTCTTCGCCCGGTAATGCCAGTGCGAGGAAGGCGTCGTACAGGCCTGCGGCCTTCAACGCGAGCTGCCCGTTGTGCTCGTGAATGTCCAGCAAGCCGCCCTGCGCGCGTGAGGCTGGCGATGGTTCCGCCTCGTAGATCGTCGAAGCGATGCCGTTGATGTGCAGGACGCGTGCGAGCGACAAGCCGCCGAGGCCGGCGCCGATGATGGTGACAGCGGGGGAGGGAAGCGAACGGTCGAGAGAGCTGGTCATGGCGAGTTCCGATGACTACGCAGCCGCCCGAAATCGCAACTCGTAGGTACCCGACGGATGTCGAGAGGGACTCGCTGGCCGACCTCGCTAGCTGCTCGGTGGCGTGTATTCGTTGCCGGCCGAGTTCCGCGGCAACCGTTTTTCGCGGTCTGCGGTGTCGAGCGTAGCCGAAGTCGCCAGGGCCACGGGCGGCGCTTGCTGGCGCCGCGAGTACGCGTCAGGAGGTCGGTATCGATTCCCCTCGTTCGCGGCCGTCGCAAGTTCACCGTTCGTTGCAATAAACGTTGCAGTTGCATCGTTTGTTGCATACGATGCGTCGGTCGTCCATCGTCCGGTCTCGCCGATGCCGTCCGCCCGCGCCACGCACGTCCTCCATCGCTCGCTGCAGCACACGCCACCGGTCGCGGTCGCCGGGCGCGGCATCCATCTGTTCGATCGCGACGGGAAGGCGTACCTCGACGCGTCCGGCGGCGCCGCCGTGTCGTGCCTCGGCCACGGCCATCCCGACGTGCTCGCCGCGATGCACGCGCAGATCGACCGGCTCGCGTACGCGCACACCAGCTTCTTCACGACCGAGGTGACCGAGGCGCTCGCCGACCGGCTGGTCGCGGACGCGCCGGCCGGGCTCGATCACGCGTACTTCGTGTCCGGCGGCTCCGAGGCGATCGAGGCGTCGCTGAAGCTCGCGCGGCAGTACTTCGTCGAGATCGGGCAGCCGGAGCGGACGATGTTCGTCGCGCGGCGCCAGAGCTATCACGGCAACACGCTCGGCGCGCTCGCGGTCGGCGGCAACGCGTGGCGACGCGCGCAGTTCGCGCCGCTGCTGATCGACGTCGAGCACGTCGCGCCGTGCTTCGAATATCGCGAGCGACGCGAGTCCGAGACGCAGGCGACGTTCACGCAGCGGCTGCTCGACGAGCTCGACGAGACGTTCCGGCGCATCGGTCCGTCGCGCGTCATCGCGTTCGTCGCCGAGACGGTCGTCGGCGCGACGTCCGGCGCCGTCGTGCCGACGCCGGGCTACTTCGAAGGCGTGCGGCGGCTCTGCGACCGTCACGGCATCCTGCTGATCGCCGACGAGGTGATGTGCGGGATGGGCCGCACCGGCACGCTGCACGCGATCGAGCAGGAAGGCGTCGCGCCCGACCTGATGACGATCGCGAAGGGCCTCGGCGGCGGCTACCAGCCGATCGGCGCGCTGCTGGCGTCGTCGAAGGTCGTCGAGCCGCTGCGTCGCGGCAGCGGACTGTTCCAGCACGGCCACACGTACCTCGGCCACCCGGTCGCGGCGGCGGCGGCGCTCGCGGTGCAGACGGTGATCGAGCGCGACGGCCTGCTCGGCAATGTCCGCGCGCGCGGCGACGACCTCGAACGCGCGCTCGCCGAGCGCTTCGCCGATCATCCGCACGTCGGCGACCTGCGCGGTCGCGGCCTGTTCCGCGGCATCGAGCTCGTGGCCGACCGCGCGACGCGCGAGCCGTTCGATCCCGTCCTTCGCGTCCACGCCGACGTCAAGCGCTGCGCGATGCGACGCGGCCTGCTCGTCTATCCGATGGGCGGGACGATCGACGGTCGCCGCGGCGACCACGTGCTGCTCGCGCCGCCGTTCATCGTCGAGCGCGCCGACATCGAACGGATCGTCGACCTGCTCGGCGCGTCGATCGACGAGGCCGTCGCGAACGCGTCCGCCCACGCGGTGCCGGCCTGACGCGCGGCGTCCGCCGGATGCCGACCCTTCGTTCTTCCTTCACCCGCCCCGTCCACCAGGAGGTCGCCGTGTCCCTGTCCAAAGCCGTCGTCGCCGTGTTCGCCGCCGCGCTCGTCTCCGCCGCCGGCGCCGAGGAAACCGGCACGCTGAAGAAGATCCGCGATTCTGGCGAGATCGTGCTCGGCGTGCGCGACGCGTCGGTGCCGTTCTCGTACTTCGGCGAGAACGGCGACGCGATCGGCTACTCGGTGGACCTCTGCCGGCGCGTCGTCGAGCATCTGAAGACGGCGTATCGCATGCCGAACCTGCAGACGCGGCTGCAGCCGGTCACGTCGGCGACGCGCATCCC
This sequence comes from uncultured beta proteobacterium, assembly GCA_963720205.1. GTDB lineage: Bacteria > Pseudomonadota > Gammaproteobacteria > Burkholderiales > Burkholderiaceae_D > CAHJXF01. The sequence goes on from OY970390.1 coordinate 234,040, forward strand.
GCTGCTGCAGAACGGCACGATCGACCTCGAATGCGGCTCGACCGTCAACAACGTCGAGCGTCACCAGCAGGTCGACTTCAGCGTCACGACGTTCGTCGTCAACACGAAGCTGATCGTCAAGAAGGCGTCGGGCATCGCCGGCATCGACGGGCTGAAGGGCAAGACCATCGCGATCACGAGCGGCACGAACACGGCACAGAAGATCGCCGCGATCAACGCGCGGCTCGGGCTCGGCATGACGGTCGTCAACGGCAGCGACCACACGCAGTCGTTCATGCTGTTGACGAGCGACCGCGCGGCCGCGTTCTCCGAAGACGACATCCTGCTCGCGGGGCTCGCGGCGACGTCGCGGACGCCCGACGCGTTCACGCTCGTCGCGATCCCCGGGATGCTGGGCGACCCGTACGCGCTGATGGTGCGCAAGGACGACGCGCCGTTCAAGGCGGCCGTCGACACTTCGCTGCGCGCGCTGTTCGCGTCGCCGGCCTACCGGCCGCTGTACGACAAGTGGTTCGTGAAGCCGATCCCGCCCCGCAACGTCGTGCTCGCGTTCCCGATGACCGACCAGCTGAAGCGCGTGATCGACGCACCGACCGATTCGCCGGAACCGACCGACTACAAGTAGCGCGACGGCGGCCCGGGGGACCCGCACCGGACGAAAGGCCGGGCCCGGGGTCCGGCCCGGACGACGGGCCGGCGCCGCGCGCGGATGACGACGGACCGGCGTCGTGGCGCCGCTGTAACATCCGTCGCATCCGCCGCCTCCGTGTTGCAGCCCGATGTCGGTACGCGACCGCATCCTCGAACGTTTCCCTGCGATGAGCCCGACGATCCGGTCGGCCGCGCGCTTCGTCGTCGATCATCCGAACGACGTCGTGACGGGGTCGATGCGGGCGCTCGCGGCGAAGGCGTCGGTGCAGCCCGCGACGCTGGTGCGGCTCGCGCAGCAGCTCGGGTTCGCCGGCTGGCCGGGGCTGAAGACCGCGACGGCCGCCGACCTCGGCCTGAACGACGAGCGCTACGTCGACAAGGCGAAGACGCTGAAGCGACGCGGGCGCCGCACCGACCTCGCGGCCGAGTTGTTCGACGCGCATCGCCGCAACCTCGAAGCGACGCCGGGCCGCGACGCCGCGTCGCTCGCCGCCGCCGCCGCGCTGCTCGAAGCGGCGCGCGTGGTCCACGTCGCCGGCTTCCGCGCGAGCTTCCCGATCGTCCACGCGCTGTTCTACGGTTACCGCCTGTTCCGCGGCAGCGTCGTGCTGATCGACGGCGTCGGCTGCAACCTCGAGCTGATGACCCGCGCGATCGAGCGCACCGACGCGCTCGTCGTCGCGAGCTTCGCGCCGTATTCGCGCGAGGCGGTCGACGTCGCGGAGGCGGCGCGCGACGCCGGCGCGACGATCGTCGCGCTGACCGACAGCGCGGTGTCGCCGCTCGCGCTGCTCGCCGACGCGACGCTGCTGTTCCCGGTCGAGAGCCCGTCGTTCTTCCCGTCGATCGTCGCAGGCATCGCGCTGTCCGAGGCGCTCGTCGAACGGCTCGCGGCGCAGGGCGGCCCCGCGGCCGTGCGTCGCATCGAGCGGTCCGAGGACGCGTTGCGGGCGTCCGGCGCGTACGTCGCGAAGCGTTGACGGCCGGCTTCGCAGGCAGCGCAATTCCGGGCGGCGGTCCGGGCCGCCCCGTCTGGCATGATCGACGTCCGCCGACGGCCGCGCGCACGTCGGCGCCGACCGCGCACGCGGCGTCACGACCCCTTCACGAAAGACTTCGATGTCCCAGGTACCGGCCCTCGCGTTCGATCTCGGCGACGACATCGCGGCGATGCGCGAGGCGATCACGGCGTTCGCCGCGAACGAGATCGCGCCGCGCGCCGAGGCGATCGATCGCGACAACCAGTTCCCGGCCGACCTCTGGAAGAAGCTCGGCGACCTCGGCCTGCACGGGCTGACGGTGCCGGAGGAATACGGCGGCACGAACCTCGGCTACCTCGCGCACATCGTCGCGATGGAGGAGGTGTCGCGCGCGTCGGCGTCGGTCGGCCTGTCGTACGGCGCCCACTCGAACCTCTGCGTGAACCAGATGCGACGCAACGGCAGCGACGCGCAGAAGGCGAAGTACCTGCCGAAGCTCGTGTCCGGCGAGCACGTCGGCGCGCTCGCGATGAGCGAGCCGGGCGCCGGCTCCGACGTCGTGTCGATGACGCTGCGGGCCGACCTGAAGTCCGACCGCTACGTGCTGAACGGCTCGAAGATGTGGATCACGAACGGCGGCGACGCCGACACGATGATCGTCTACGCGAAGACCGACGTCGAAGCGGGACCGAAAGGCGTCACGGCGTTCATCGTCGAGAAGGGCACGAAGGGCCTGTCGTACGGCGCGAAGCTCGACAAGCTCGGCATGCGCGGCTCGAACACGTGGCCGATCTTCTTCGACGACTGCGAGGTGCCGGCCGAGAACGTGCTCGGCCAGGTCGGCGGCGGCGTCAAGGTGCTGATGTCGGGCCTCGACTACGAGCGCGCGGTGCTGTCGGGCGGCCCGCTCGGCATCATGGCCGCGTGCATGGACGTCGTGCTGCCGTTCGTCCACGAGCGCAAGCAGTTCGGACAGAGCATCGGCGAGTTCCAGCTGATGCAGGGCAAGCTCGCGGACCTCTACACGACGTGGCAGGCGTCGCGTGCGTACGTCTACGCGGTCGGCGCCGCCTGCGACCGCGCCGACCATTCGCGGACGCTGCGCAAGGACGCGGCCGGCGCGATCCTGTACTCGGCCGAGAAGGCGACGTGGATGGCCGGCGAGGCGATCCAGGCGCTCGGCGGCGTCGGCTACACGAACGAGTACCCCACCGGCCGGCTGTGGCGCGACGCGAAGTTGTACGAGATCGGCGCCGGGACGAGCGAGATCCGCCGCATGCTGATCGGTCGCGAGCTCTATTCGGAGTCGATGTGACGCGCGGCGTGGACCCGGCACACGGCGGCCGGCGCGCTGCCGCGACGATCCGGCACTAGCCCATGCAGTCGTCGCGCGTCCCGTGGCTGCATCGCTGGGTGCCCGCGCGCCCGTCGATCGATCGCACCGAGCGTTTCCGCGCGAGCTTCGGCGCGCTGGTCGGCATCCTCGTCACCGGGCTCGTCGGCCTCGCGGTCGTCGGTGCGCACCCGGGCACCGTGTGGCTGATGGCGCCGATGGGCGCGTCGGCCGTGCTGCTGTTCGCGGTTCCGTCGAGCCCGCTCGCGCAGCCGTGGTCCATCGTCGGCGGCAACACGATCGCGGCGCTGATCGGCGTGACGGCCGCGCGCTGGATCGGCGAGCCGTCGCTCGCGGCCGCTGCCGCGATCTTCTTCTCGATCGCGGCGATGCTGGCGCTGCGCTGCCTCCATCCGCCGAGCGGCGCCGTGACGGTGATGGCGGTGCTCGGCGGCGCCGACGTCCACGCGATGGGCTACGCGTTCGTCGTCGCGCCGGTGCTGCTGAACAGCGCGGTGATCCTCGCGACGGCGCTGCTCTACAACAACTTGACGGGGCGCCGCTATCCGCACGGCCAGACGGCCGAGGCGGACGTCGACGGCGCACGAGGCGGCGCCGGGCCGCGCCGCATCGGCTTCGACGATCGCGACATCGCGGGCGCGCTGAAGCAGTACAACCAGGTGCTCGACGTCGGCGTCGAGGACCTCGCGGCGCTGTTCCGGCTCGTCGAGGCGTCGGTGTTCCGACGCCGTTACGGCGAGCTGCAGTGCCGCCACGTGATGCATCGGACGACGCCGACGGTCGAGTTCGGCACCGAGCTCGCCGAGGCGTGGAAGACGATGGGCGACCACGCGGTGCCGGCGCTGCCGGTCGTGGACCGCTTCTCGCACGTGATCGGCATCGTGACGCGCGGCGACTTCCTGCGTCACGTCGACGTCGCCGACGAACGCGACGTGAAGGCGCGGCTCGCCAGGTTCCTGCAGCGCACCGACGGCATGACGTCCGACAAGCCGGAGGTCGTCGGGCAGATCATGGCGTCGCCGGTGCGCACGGCGCGCGACACGTCGCCGATCGTCGAGCTCGTCCCGCTGTTCACCGATTCGAGCCTCCGGCACGTGCCGGTGGTCGACGACCGCGACCGGCTCGTCGGCCTCGTCGAGCAGGCCGACGTGATCGCCGCGCTCTACGACACGATCATCCGGCACGACGTCCCGACGGCCGCGAGTCCCGAGCCGGCGTGACGCGGCCGCGGCCGCGCGCGACGCCGGGCGCGCCGCCGCCGGCGACCCGTCGTTCCAACTCGGATACGATCACGACCCATGCCCGACTCGCTCGACAACCTGTTTTCCAACAACCGCGCGTGGTCCGCGGCCCGCATCGAGCACGATCCCGGCTTCTTCGCGCGCCTCGCGAAGCAGCAGGCGCCGCGCTACCTGTGGATCGGCTGCAGCGACAGCCGCGTGCCGGCGAACGAGATCATCGGGCTCGACCCGGGCGAGGTCTTCGTCCATCGCAACGTCGCGAACGTCGTCGCGCACTCCGATCTGAACTGCCTGTCGGTCCTGCAGTTCGCGATCGACGTGCTGAAGGTCGAGAACATCATGGTCGTCGGTCACTACGGCTGCGGCGGCGTGCACGCCGTCGCCGACAACCGGTCGATCGGCCTCGCCGACAACTGGCTGCGGCACGTCGAGGACGTCCTGCTGAAGCATGCGCCGCTGCTCGAATCGCAGCACGGCGACGACCGCGGCACGCGGCTGTGCGAGCTGAACGTCGTCGAGCAGGTCGGCAACCTGTGCCGCACGACGATCGTCCGCGAGGCCTGGAACCGCGGTCAGCCGGTCGAGGTGCACGGCCTGATCTTCGGGCTGCGCGACGGGCTGCTGCGCCGGCTCGGCTCGAGCGTCGGCAGCGAAGCCGGGTGGGCCGACTACTACGCGAAGGCGATCGACGACATCGCCGACGAGGACAAGTCGTTCATCCGCACGAACATCGGCGCATGAAGCTCGAGTCGAAGATCAATCCGCGCGCCGCCGACTTCAAGGCGAACGCGGCCGCGATGAAGGGCATCGTCGACGACCTGCGCGCGCAGGTCGCGAAGGTCGAGGAGGGCGGCGGGGCCGCCGCGCGCGCGAAGCACGAGGCGCGCGGCAAGCTGTTCCCGCGCGAGCGCGTCAACCGGCTGCTCGATCCCGGCACGCCGTTCCTCGAGATCGGCCAGCTCGCGGCGCACGGCATGTACGGCGACGATGCGCCGTCGGCCGGCGTCATCACCGGCATCGGCCGCATCGAGGGCACCGAGTGCATGGTCGTCGCGAACGACGCGACGGTGAAGGGCGGCACGTACTACCCGATGACGGTCAAGAAGCACCTGCGCGCGCAGGAGATCGCCGAGCAGAACCATCTGCCGTGCCTGTACCTCGTCGACTCCGGCGGCGCGTTCCTGCCGTTGCAGGACAACGTGTTCCCCGACCGCGAGCACTTCGGCCGCATCTTCTTCAACCAGGCCAACATGAGCGCGAAGGGGATCCCGCAGATCGCCGTCGTGATGGGCTCGTGCACGGCCGGCGGCGCGTACGTGCCGGCGATGAGCGACGAGACGGTGATCGTCCGCAACCAGGGCACGATCTTCCTCGCCGGACCGCCGCTCGTGAAGGCCGCGACCGGCGAGGTCGTCAGCGCCGAGGACCTCGGCGGCGGCGACGTGCACACGCGCGTCTCGGGCGTCGCCGACCACCTCGCCGAGAACGACAATCACGCGCTGAACATCGCGCGGCACATCGTCCGCAACCTCAACCGCACCGGGTTGAATCGATTCGCGAACGGCGTGACGTTCGCGCCGGTCGAGGCGCCGCTCTACGACCCCGACGAGATCTACGGCGTCGTGCCGACCGACGCGAAGAAGCCGTACGACGTCCGCGAGGTCATCGCGCGCGTCGTCGACGGATCCCGGCTCGACGAGTTCAAGACGCGCTACGGCGCGACGCTCGTGACCGGCTTCGCGCATCTGTACGGCATGCCGGTCGGCATCGTCGCGAACAACGGCATCCTGTTCGGCGAGTCCGCGCAGAAGGGCGCGCACTTCATCGAGCTGTGCGCGCAGCGCGGCGTGCCGCTCGTCTTCCTGCAGAACATCGTCGGCTTCATGGTCGGTCGCAAGGTCGAGAGCGCCGGCATCGCGAAGGACGGCGCGAAGATGGTCACGGCCGTCGCGACGGCGCAGGTGCCGAAGCTGACGATGCTGATCGGCGGCTCGTTCGGCGCCGGCAACTACGGCATGTGCGGCCGCGCGTATTCGCCGCGCTTCCTGTGGATGTGGCCGAACGCGCGGATCGGCGTGATGGGCGGCGAGCAGGCCGCGAGCGTGCTGGCGACGGTGCGGCGCGACGGCATCGAGTCGCGCGGCGGTTCGTGGTCGAGCGACGACGAGGCCGCGTTCAAGGCGCCGATCCTCACGCAGTTCGCGCACCAGAACCATCCGTACTACGCGACCGCGCGGCTGTGGGACGACGGCGTCGTCGACCCGGCGCAGACGCGGCGCGTGCTCGGGCTGTCGCTGTCGGCCGCGCTGAACGCGCCGATCCGCGAGACGAAATTCGGCGTGTTCCGGATGTGATGCGCGTTCATCGACTCCGCACCGGACCGCGATCCGATGTTCGCTAAGCTCCTCATCGCCAATCGCGGCGAGATCGCCTGCCGCGTGATCCGCACCGCGCGGCGGATGGGCATCGCGACCGTCGCCGTCTATTCCGACGCCGACGCGAACGCGCGGCACGTGCGGCTCGCCGACGAGGCCGTCCGCATCGGACCGGCGCCCGCGCGCGAGTCGTATCTCGTCGGCGACCGCATCGTCGAGGCCGCGAAGGCGACCGGGGCGCAGGCGATCCATCCGGGCTACGGCTTCCTGTCCGAGAACGAGGACTTCGCCGAGGCCTGCGCGCGCGCCGGCATCGTCTTCGTCGGTCCGCCGGTCGCCGCGATCCGCGCGATGGGCTCGAAGTCGGCCGCGAAGGCGCTGATGGAAAAGGCCGGCGTGCCGTTGACGCCCGGCTACCACGGCGACGACCAGGACCCCGCGCGGCTGCACGCCGAGGCCGACCGCATCGGCTATCCGGTGCTGATCAAGGCGAGCGCCGGCGGCGGCGGCAAGGGCATGCGACGCGTCGACGCGTCCGCCGATTTCGACGCGGCGCTCGCGTCGTGCCGGCGCGAGGCCGCGAGTTCGTTCGGCGACGACCGCGTGCTCGTCGAGCAGTACGTGCTGAAGCCGCGCCACATCGAGATCCAGGTGTTCGGCGACACGCACGGCGACGTCGTCCACCTGTTCGAGCGCGACTGCTCGGTCCAGCGACGTCACCAGAAGGTGCTCGAGGAAGCGCCGGCGCCCGGCATGACCGCCGAGCGGCGTGCCGCGATGGGCCGCGCCGCCGTCGAGGCCGCGAAGGCCGTCGGCTACGTCGGCGCCGGCACCGTCGAGTTCATCTCGAACCAGGACGGCTCGTTCTACTTCATGGAGATGAACACGCGGCTGCAGGTCGAGCATCCGGTCACCGAGATGATCACCGGCCTCGACCTCGTCGAGTGGCAGCTGCGCGTGGCCGACGGCGAGCCGCTGCCGCTGCGGCAGGACCAGCTCTCGATCACGGGTCATGCGATCGAGGCGCGCATCTACGCCGAGGATCCGGATCGCGGCTTCCTGCCGTCGACCGGGCGCCTCGTGCACCTCGCGCCGCCGCCCGAGAGCGGCGACGTCCGCGTCGACACCGGCGTCGAGCAGGGCGACGCGATCACGCCGTTCTACGACCCGATGATCGCGAAGCTGATCGTCCACGGCCCCGACCGCGCCGCCGCGCTCGCGACGATGCATCGCGCGCTCGCCGCGTATCGCATCGTCGGCGTCGCGAACAACGTCGCGTTCCTCGACCGGCTCGTCGGCACCGCGTCGTTCGCCAATGCCGACCTCGACACCGGCCTGATCGAGCGCGAGGGCGCCGCGCTGTTCCCGCCGCCGGCCGCGCCGTCGGCCGACGCGTGGCGGCTCGCGGCGCTCGCGCAGCTGAAGCGCGAGGCCCGCGCCGCGTCCGACGCCGCCGCGTCGGCGCCGGACCGCGACTCGCCGTGGCGCGTGCTCGACGGCTGGCGGCTGAACGGCGCGACCCGGCGCACGATGATGTTGCGTGCCGACGGCGCGTCCGACGCGACGACGGTGTTGGTCGAGACGACGGGCGACGACGCGCGTCTCTCGATCGACGGCGCGACGACGGTGGCGCGCGGCACGCTGTCCGACGACGGCCGTCTCGACGCGGTCCTCGACGGCCGCACGCTGCGGGCCCACGTCGTGTTCGCCGGCCCGCGGCTGCACGTCTTCGCCGGCGGTCGCGCGTCGACGATCGCGCTCGTCGATCCGCTCGAGAGCGGCGCGACGCACGAGGAAGCCGAACACGAACTGAAGGCGCCGATGCCGGGCAAGGTGATCGCGCTCGTCGCGACGCCGGGCGTCGCGGTCGAGAAGGGCGCGCCGCTGCTCGTGCTCGAGGCGATGAAGATGGAGCACACGATCGCCGCGCCGTCGAACGGCGTCGTCGTGGCGTTCCACTACGCGCCCGGCGACCAGGTCGGCGAAGGCGCGGACCTCGTCGAGTTCGAGCCCGGCTGACGGCGCCGCGCGACGGGCCGCGTCGCGCGTCGGCGGTCAGTCCGGTCCGAGCCCGTCCAGCATCGCGATCAGCGACGTCCGCTCGGCGTCGTCGAGCGCGGCGGCTGATGCGCCGGTCGTGCGCGCGGACCTGGCGCTGCACGACGGCGAGGTGCGACTTCCCGGCCGGCGTCAGCGACAGCCGCCAGACGCGCGCGTCGGCGACGTCGGCCTCGCGCGCGACCCAGCCGCGCGTCGCGAGCTCGTCGACGACCTGCACCACGCCCGACCGCGCGATGCCGAGCACGTGGCCGAGGTCGCGTTGCGCGATGCCGGCATTGCGCCCGATCACGACCATCGCGGAGAAGCGCTGCGGCGTCATGCCGTGCGGCCCGAGCGCGGCCTCGAAGTCGAGATAGATCGCGATCTGCGCGCGCCGCACCGCGTAGCCGACGAGCGTGTCGAGGATGCCGTAGTCGATGCCGTCGACGCGGCGCTCGAAGTGCATCGGGGCTGAAGGGACGCGGGCCATCGGCGCATGCTAGCGGATCGTTCGGCGGCCGGCCGCGGCGCACACTTGACAGCGGCCGACGTCCGACCGAAGATCGTTATGCAGCATAACAATATCGCGACGTCGGACGCAGCGGCGGCCGACGCGAGGAGACGACGATGACGGGAAGCGATCGCGGCATCGACCGCGCGCCGCACGCGCTGATCGCCGGCGGCGGCATCGGCGGCCTCGTCGCGGCGCTCGCGCTGCATCGCATCGGCTGGCGCGTGACGGTGTTCGAGGCCGCGCAGCAGATCCGCGCGCTCGGCGTCGGCATCAACCTGCAGCCCCACGCGGTGCTGTTCCTCGACGAGCTCGGGCTGCTCGAGCCGCTGCGCGAGAGCGGCATCGAGACCGGCTCGCTGCTGTACGTCAACAAGCACGGCCAGACGATCTGGCAGGAGCCGCGCGGCGTCGCGGCCGGCTATCCGATCCCGCAGATCTCGATCCATCGCGGCGAGCTGCACCTGATCCTGCTGCGCGCGGCGATCGAGCGGCTCGGCGCGGACGCGGTGCGTTGCGGCGCTTCGCTGACCGGCTTCGAGCAGGACGGCGACGGCGTCGTCGCGCACTTCGCGGAGCGCGCGACGAACACGCCGCGCGCCAGCGAGCGCGGCGACCTGCTCGTCGGCGCCGACGGCATCCACTCGCGGCTGCGCAGCCTGCTCGTGCCCGGCGAGGGACCGCCGCGCTTCTCGGGCTGCATGCTGTGGCGGGCGATCACCGACGTCGACACGTTCCTCGACGGCCGCACGATGGTCTGGGCCGGCCACGCGTCGCAGAAGTTCGTCGCGTATCCGATCTCGGCCGCGCTCGCGAAGTCGGGCCGCGCGTCCGTCAACTGGATCGCCGAACTGCGCATCCGCGCCGCCGACGATCCGGACAGGACGCCACCCGCGACCGACTGGAACCGCCGCGTCGACGCCAGCGTGTTCGCGCCGCCGTTCGACGGCTGGGCATTCGACTGGCTCGACGTCCCCGCGCTGATCGCGCGCGCCGGCGCCGCGTACGAGTTCCCGATGGTCGATCGCGACCCGCTGCCGCGCTGGAGCGTCGGCCGCGTCACGCTGCTCGGCGACGCCGCGCATCCGATGTATCCGATCGGCTCGAACGGCGCGTCGCAGGCGATCCTCGACGCGCGCCAGCTCGCCGAGGAGCTCGCGCTCGACCAGCCGATCCCCGACGCGCTGCGGCGTTACGACGACGCCCGCCGGCCGGTCACGGCCGCGATCGTCGCCGCGAATCGCCGGCAGGGTCCCGACGAGGTCATGCAGATCGCCGAGGAACGCGCGCCCGACGGCTTCGCGCACGTCCACGACGTGATCGGCCCGGCGGAGCTCGAGTCGATCGCCGCGAAGTACAAGCAGACCGCCGGCTTCGATCGCGAGGCGGTCGAGCGCGCGGCCGCACGCGCGGCGGCGAGGGCCGCGAACTGAGCGGCGCGATGCGACCGGACCGCGCGCGCCGATCGTGCCTTAAGCTCCGTCGCGCCGATCCCGTTTCGATGAGCGCCCCGTGACTTCCGACGATCCGCAACCGTCCGGCATCCCCGGCGCGTTCCTCTGCCGGCTGCACGTCGAGGTCGGCGACCTCGTGTCGCTCGGCGGCGGTCCGTACGGCGAACGCCGCTTCGTGCCGATCACCGGCGGCCGCGTCGAAGGTCCGGCGATGAACGGCGTCGTCGTCGGCGGCGGCGCGGACTGGCAGGTGGCGCGGGCCGACGGCGTGCTCGACATCGACGCGCACTACAGCCTGCTGCTCGACGACGGCGCGCGCGTCGAGGTCGTCAGCGTCGGGATGCGGCACGGTCCGCCCGACGTGCTCGCGCGGCTCGGTCGCGGCGACGACGTCGACCCGGCCGACTACTTCTTCCGCACGTTCGTCCGCTTCCAGACCGGCTCGGCGCGACTCGAGCACCTGAACCGCACGATGGCCGTGGCCATCGGCGCGCGACGACCCGCCCGCGTCGAGCTGACGCTGCATCGCCTGCTGTGAACGGCGCGCACGGCGCCGCGCGAACGACAACGCATTCCAACGACGAGGAGACGGACATGAAGGTCGACGCATCGCCATCGCGGTATCGCATCGTCGCGGTCGCACTGGCCGCCGCCTGCGCGTGGCTCGCCGCACCCGCGCGCGCGGACATCAACATCGGCGTCGTGCTGTCGCTGACCGGCCCGGGCGCGTCGCTCGGCATTCCGGAGAACGACACCGTCAAGCTGTGGCCGCAGACGATGAACGGCGAGAAGGTCGTCGTGACGGTGCTGAACGACAACTCGGATCCGACGACGGCCGCGACGGCCGCGCGCAAGCTCGTCACCGAGAACAAGGTGGACGTGCTGGTCGGCTCTTCGGTGACGCCGCCGTCGCTGTCGATGGTCGAGGTCGCCGGCGAGACGAAGGTCGCGCTGCTGTCGCTCGCCGGCGGCGGCGCGATCGTCGAGCCGCTCGAAGGCGCGCGGCGCTGGGCGTTCAAGTTCTCGCCGACGGAGACGTTCTCGAGCGACGCGATCGTCGCGCACGCGCTGAAGAACCACGTCAAGACGGTCGGCATCATCGGCATCTCGAACGCGTACGGCGAGGGCTTCGTGAAGAACTTCACGCAGGTCGCGACCGCGAAGGGACTGCAGATCGTCGCGACCGAGCGCTACGCGACGACCGACACGAGCGTCGTCGGCCAGGTCGTCAAGGTGCTCGCGGCGAAGCCCGACGCGATCTACATCGCGGCGTCCGGGACACCCGGCGCGCTGCCGCAGATCGAGCTGGCCAATCGCGGCTGGAAGGGACCGACCTACCAGACGCAGGGCGTCGCGAACAACGACTACCTGCGCATCGGCGGCAAGGCGGTCGACGGCACGTTCATGACGACGGCGCCGGTGCTCGTCGCCGAGCAGCTCGCCGACGCGAATCCGCTGAAGAAGCCCGGCGTCGAGTACGTGACGCGCTTCGAGTCGACCTACGGCCCGAACACGCGCTCGCTGTTCGGCGCGACGGCCTGGGACGTCTTCGCGATGCTTCAGAAAGTCACCGCCGCGATCCCGAAGACGACGCAGCCCGGCACGCCGGAGTACCGCGCGGCGATCCGCGACGGCATGGAGAACCTGAAGGGCTTCGTCGCGAGCGAAGGCTTCTTCAACATGAGCGACCGCGACCACAACGGCGTCGACGCGAGCTGCCAGGTGCTCGTGCGCGTCGACAACGGGCGCTGGAAGCTCGTCGCGCCGTGACGGGCCCCGCTCGCGGTCCCGCATCGCCACGTCCGCCGAACCGTCGGCGCTCGCGCGGGTTCGTGCGTTGAACCGTCCGGTCGCGGGCGAGTCAAGGCACCGGTATCTTCCGTCCTGTCGCCGATTCGAAGCGGCGCCGACCGTCGTCCCATTTCAAGGAGTCGTCATGCGGGTCGCCACATGCAAGGCCCTGATCGCCGCGACGGTCGTCGCGGCCGTTCCGCTCGTCGCGGTGGCCGCCGCGCCGCCGGTCCGCCTCCGTGGCGAGATCGTCTCGGTCAGCGGCCCGACGATGGTCGTGCATCGCACGAACGCCGACGACGTCACGATCACGCTGCGCGACGACACCGGCGTCGGCGCGGTTCGCAACGTCGATCTCGCGGACGTGAAGCCCGGCGCGTACGTCGGCGCAGCGTCGGTGCCGGACGCCGACGGCCGGCTCGTCGCGCGCGAGGTGCTCGTCTTTCCGGAAGCGATGCGCGGCAGCAGCGAAGGCCATTACGACTGGGACCTGCTGCCGGGCTCGAAGATGACGAACGCGAGCGTCGACGCCGTCGTGTCGCGCAACGACGGCCGCGAGCTGACGCTGAACTACAAGACCGGCACGAAGACGATCGTCGTGCCGCCCGGCACGCCGGTCGTGACCTTCGCCGACGCGACGCGCGCCGACCTCAAGCCGGGCCGCAAGGTGTTCGTCCTGGCGGTCGGTATCGGGCCGGGCACCTACGAAGGCCGTCGCGTCATCGTCGAGAAGGACGGCGTCGCGCCGCCGATGTAGCGATCGCGCGCCCGGCGCGCGTCCGGGCATCGGGCGGACGACGCCACGACGCGTCGGGAGTCATGCGTCCGGTCGACGCAGCGGCAGGCCGGCCGCGCAGAGCGGACAGGCTTCCGGCGACCACAGGTTCAGCGAAAGGCGCTCGACCGCGACGACCGGCAAGCCGGCCGCCCGCAACCGGTCCTCGCCGACGCGGCCGGACAGGAACAGGGCGCCGGTGACGCAGACGTCGACCCCGTCGTCGCGGAGCGCGCGCCAGGTCGCGTGCGTCGACGATCCGGCGCTGATCATGTCGTCGACGATCGCGACCCGGCGGCCGGCGGCCAGCGCGCGTTGCGCCGCAGGCAGCTCGTAGCGGGCCGGATACGGACCCGACGCCGCATCGGCCGCCCGCCGCGCGTAGAGGAACCGGAGACCCGAGCGCTGCGCGATCGCTTGCGCGAGCAGGGCGCCGCCGATCAGCGGTCCGCAGATCGCATCGGGCGCGAACGGCGCGAGCAACGCGGCCAGGCGATCGATGGGAGCCGTCGCCGACGACGGGTCGCACAGGACCGTGTCGAGCTCGAACCAGCGATCCGCGTGCAGTCCCGATTCGAGCAGGTAGTGACCGCTCGTCGCCGGCGGCAGCGGATTCACCGCGTGCGACGACGCGGCTTCGCGTCCGTCACTCGCGATGCGTCGGGTCGATCCACTTGACGGACTCGGGCTTCTCGACCGGCTCGATGTCGAGGTTGATCGCGACGGCCTCGCCGTCGCTGCGGCAGAGCACGCATTCGAGCGTCTCGTCGGCGCTCGCGTTGATCTCCTGGTGCGGCACGTACGGCGGGATGTAGATGAAGTCGCCGGGGCCCGCCTCCGCGACGAACTCGAGCCGCTCGCCCCAGCGCATCCGCGCGCGCCCGCGGACGACGTAGATGACGCTCTCGAGGTGGCCATGGTGATGCGCGCCGGTCTTCGCGTTCGCGTGGATGTGCACGGTGCCGGCCCACAGCCGCTGCGCACCGACGCGCGCGAAATCGATCGCCGCCTTGCGATCCATGCCGGGCGTCTGCGCCGTGTTCGGATCCAGTTGGTCCGCGGCGATCACGCGGACGCCGTCGTGCTTCCAGCGCGGGTCGTGGCCTTCCGTCGACATCCGGGGCTCCTCAGTCGGTGACGAACGTGCTCAGCAGCCACGTCATGAAGCCGCAGAACAGGACCGCGATCAGCAGCACGATCAGCAGTCGCCCGAAGTACGGTCCGCCGGGCGTCGGTCGTCCGGTATCGACCGCCGCGGGGTCGTCGGTCGCGTCGTCGTCGTCGGGTGTCGTCATGGCGTGTCGTGAATTGTGGTCGAATGGATGAGCGTTTATAGGTCTTGCGTCCGACGACGCGCGCGCCGGGAACCGTCTAAAACCACGGCTGGCCGGCGAGACGCGGCGCACCTTCGATTCCAACGAGGAAAACCATGGCGAAGAACACCACGAAAAAGCGTTCCCCGGCAACCGGCTCGTCGCGCGGCGCCGTCGATGCCGCGCACGCCGCCGTCGAGCCGACGCTGCACCAGCAGGGTCGCAGCAACGGCCGCGAGACCCAGCGTTACGGCGAGGTGATCCCGATGCCGCACGCGTTGCCCGAGAAGCTCGTCAAGCAGAGCGTCGACGCGCTGAACCAGGTGCTCGCCGACACGATCACGATCCGCGACATGTACAAGAAGCATCACTGGCAGGTCGTCGGACCGACGTTCAACCAGCTGCACCTGATGTACGACGAGCACTTCACCGCGCAGGTCGAGCTCGTCGACCTGCTGGCCGAGCGCATCCAGCTGCTCGGCGGCATCTCGCTCGCGATGTCCGCCGACATCGCCGAGGAAACGCAGATTCCGCGTCCGCCGCGCGGCCGCGAGCCGGCGGCGGCGCAGCTCGCGCGGCTGATCGACGCGCACACGCTGATCATCAAGGAAGCGCGCGACTTCGCCGACAAGCTGTCGGACGACGCCGGCAGCAACGACCTGCTCGTCAGCAACGTGCTGCGCACGAACGAGCTGCAGGTCTGGTTCCTGTCCGAGCACCTCGTCGCCGCGACGCCGGTCTGACGAGCCCGACGTCGACGCGCGGGTCGCGTCGACGTCACGGCGCGCCGATCCGCTGGTACAGGATCGCGCAGCCGATCGCGATCAGCAGCACGCCGCCGAGCGCCTCGGCCCAGCGACCGGCGACGCGGCCGAGCACGCGGCCGAGCATCACGCCGATCGTCACCATCGCGAACGTCGCGAGGCCGATCGTCACCGCGATCGGCACGATCGCCACGTCGACGAACGCGAGGCCCGCGCCGACGGCCAGCGCATCGAGGCTGGTCGCGAGGCCGGTGATCGCGAGCACCCAGACCGGATGTCGCGACGGCCGCGTCGGGGTCGACGTCGTCCTCGGTCGTCAGCGCCGCGACGACCATCCGCGCGCCGAGCAGGCCGAGCACCGTGAACGCGACCCACGGGCTCCACGTCCCGACGTAGGCCGCCGCGGCGCGGCCGGCGCTCCAGCCGACGATCGGCGTCAGCGCCTCGATGACGCCGAAGATCGCGCCGGTGCGCAGCGCTTCGGACAGGCGTGGCCGGTCGAGCGCGCAGCCCTTGCCGATCGCGACGGCGAACGCGTCGGTCGACATCGCGAGCGCGAGGACGAGGATGGCCGCGGGATTCATGGCGCCGCGGCGCGTCGCGGACGGCGGCGATTCATCCGTCGCCGATCAGGTGCAGCGCGACCTCGCGCGTGTGCGGTCGCGTCCGGTGCTCCCAGACGTAGATCGCCTGCCACGTGCCGAGCGCGAGGCGGCCGCCGGCGACCGGCACCGACAGCTGCACGGCCGTCAGCGCGGCGCGCACGTGGGCCGGCATGTCGTCGGGTCCTTCGTCGCGATGACGGAACAGCGGGTCGCCGTCGGGCACGAGCCGCGCGAAGAAGCGGTCGAGGTCGGCGCGCACGTCGGGGTCGGCGTTCTCCTGCACGAGCAGGCTCGCGGACGTGTGGCGGATGAACAGCGTCAGCAGTCCGTCGACGATGCCGCTCGCGTCGACCCATTGCGCGACGGGCCGCGTGACGTCGACGAGGCCGCGGCCGCGGGTCGGCACGACGACGGTGTGCTGGAGTTGGCGAAGCATCGCAGGCGGAGCGTACGACACCGTGCCGCGGACCGCGAATCGCCGACGACGCGCGCCGACAACGCGCCGGCGACGCGCCGGCGACGACGGCTCAGCGCGCGACCAGCGCCTTGATCCGGCGCGACAGGTCGTCGACGGTGAACGGCTTCGTCAGGATCTGCATGTCGCGGTCGAGCTGACCGCGCCCGACCGCCGCGTTGTCGGCGTAGCCGGTGATGAACAGCACCTTCAGGTCCGGTCGCGACGCGCGCGCCGCGTCGGCGAGCTGGCGGCCGTTGAGCCCGCCGGGCAGGCCGACGTCGGTCACGAGCAGGTCGATCCTGCGACCCGACTGCACGATCGCGAGCGCCGACGGCCCGTCGATCGCTTCCAGCGCGACGTAGCCGAGTTCCTCGAGCACTTCCGAGACCAGCATGCGGATCGTCGGCTCGTCGTCGACGACGAGGATCGTCTCGTGCAGCGCGGACGCCACCTCGTCGCGATGACTGGACGGCGCCGCCTCGGGCTCGAGGTGGCCGTGATGGCGCGGCAGGTAGATGCAGACCGTCGTCCCCTCGCCGACCTCCGAATAGATGCGCACCTGGCCGCCCGACTGGCGCGCGAAGCCGTAGACCATCGACAGCCCGAGGCCGGTGCCCGCGCCGGTCGGCTTCGTCGTGAAGAACGGCTCGAACGCATGCTCGACGACTTCCTTCGTCATGCCGGTGCCGGTGTCGGTACACGCAGATCGACAGGTACTGGCCGGGCGGCAGGTCGCGGTCGCGGGCGCCGCGATCGTCGAGCCACTTGTTCGCCGTCTCGATCGTGATGCGGCCGCCGTGCGGCATCGCGTCCCGCGCGTTGATGCACAGGTTCAGCACCGCGCTCTCGAGCTGGTTCGCGTCGACGAGGGCGATCCAGGCGCCCGACGCGCCGATCACCTCGATGTCGACCGTCGGACCCACCGAACGGCGCAACAGCTCCTCGAGGTCCGCGATCAGCCGGTTGACGTCCACCGCCTTGAAGTCGAGCGTCTGGCGCCGCGAGAACGCGAGAAGGCGATGCGTCAGCGTCGCGGCGCGCTTCGCCGCGCCCTGCGCCGCGACGATGTAGCGGTCGAGCTCGAAGCCGGACCGGCCCTGAGCGACGCGCGCTTTCAGCAGCTCGAGGTTCCCGGAGATGCCGGTCAGGAGGTTGTTGAAGTCGTGCGCGAGGCCGCCGGTCAGCTGCCCGACCGCCTCCATCTTCTGCGACTGCCGCAGCACCTCCTCGAGCGCGATCCGCTCGGTGACGGCCGCCTCGACACGCTCCTCGAGCGACGCCGTCAGTTCGTGCAGCCGCTCGCGCGCGGCGAGCAGCTCCGCCTCGTAGCGACGCCGGTCCGTCGCGTTGAAGATCATGATGCGGATGTGCCGCGGTGCGCCGGCGTCGTCGCGACGCTCCACCGCGTTGACGAGCACCGGCAGTCGCGAGCCGTCGGCGCGGACGAGGTCGAGCGCGACCTCGTCGAAGCGACCCTGCATCCGCAGCAGCGGCGCGAAGTGCGTGTCGTAGAAGATCTTGCCGGCGATGTTCAGCAGGTCCTGGAAGCGCCGGCCGACGAGCGCCTCGCGGTCGTGGCCGATCCAGGTCGCGAGCGTGCGATTGGCGCGGACGATGCGGCCGTCCGGTTCGGCGGAGACGTAGCCGCACGGCGCGTTCTCGAACAGGTCGTCGAGCTCCGCGACGGCCGCCGGGTCGAGCGCCGGCGGAGCACCGGTCTCCTCCGGCGGCGCGCGGTCCGCGGTCACACGAAGGCCGCGATCGCGGCGACGGTCTCGTCGGGCGCGCTGAGGTTCGGGCAGTGGCCCGTCGCCGCCATCTGGACGAGCCGCGCGTTCTTCATCCGCGACCGGACGTATTCGCCGACGAACGTCGGCGCGATCACGTCGTCGGAGCACTGCAGGATCAGCACCGGCACGTCGACGGCGCCGAGGTCGGCGCGATTGTCCGACGTGAATGTCGTGCGGGCGAAGTGCTTCGCGATCTCCGGATCGGTGCGACAGAAGCTGTTCTTCAGTTCGTCCGCGAGCGCCGGACGCGCCGCGTTGCCCATGATGACCGGCGCCATCGCCGTCGACCAGCCCATGTGGTTCGTGTCGAGGAACGCCAGCAGCTCGTCGATCTGGTCCCGCGTGAAGCCGCCGCGATAGTCGCCGTCGTCGATGTAGCGCGGCGACGGCCCGATCATCACGAGCTTCGCGAACAGTTCGGGCGCCATCCGCGCGGCGAGCAGGCCGATCATCGCGCTGACCGAATGGCCCACGAACACGCCGTCGCGGACGTCGAGCGCCCGCGCGATCTCGACGACGTCCGACGCGTAGCCGCCGAGCGAGTCGTATTTCGACCGGTCGAAGGCGCCGAGGTCCGATGCGCCGGCGCCGACGTGGTCGAACGTCACGACGCGGAAGCGATCCTCGAACGCCGGCGCGACCCAGCGCCACATGTTCTGGTCGCAGCCGTAGCCGTGCGCGAACAGCATCGTCGTCGGTCCCGCGCCGCACACGCGGACGTTGTTGCGGCCGAGGACGTCGGGCATCGGATCTCCGGGAAAGTCGCCGGGACGGCGAGGGCAGCGTGCGGGCCGATCGTGGACCACGCGCGGCGAGCCCGGGGCGGCAACATTCGGACAGGCGAAGCGTAGCGCGTCGGAGGCGACCGCGCCACGACGCACGACGCGCGACGGGGCGCGCGTCGCACGACGATGCGCGACGCGCGTCGTGGCCGGCCGACGTCGCAGGGCGTCGTGGGCCGCCGGCCCTGCGCCCGACGCGGCCTACGGCGTCGGATGCAGCGTGATGAAGTCGAGCAGGCCCTGGTAGCGCGGCGCGTTCGACGCGTCCTCGGTGACGTACTCGAGCGTGCTCCAGAAGCCCCACTTCGACCAGCCGCCGATGTCGTTGAACTGGTTCATCGTGTCGCCGCCGGCCGCCGCCCATTGACCGAAGTACTCGGTCATCACGTCGTGCATCCGCGGGCTGCGGTTGGCCGTCGTGAACAGCGCCGTCATCGCGTCCTGCTGGTTCGACGGGTACTGGTAGGTCGTGTCGCCCGGACCGCTCTCGTACGCCTTCAGCTTCAGGTGGTACTGCGCCGCGAGCGACGCGTTGGCCGTCATCCACGTCTTCACGTCGCCGCGGATGTCCGCGAGCATCTGGTCGATCAGCTGGTCCGGCGTCGACGTGACGGCTGGCCGACGTCGTGTTGAAGTACGGGGCGATCGCCATGACGTCCGCGTTCGCCGCGGTGTCCTGGTACGCGAGCATGTTCGTCAGGAAGTTGTTCCAGGCGGCCTGGCCGGCGAGCACGCGCACGATGCGTCCCTGGTCCGCGGGGCCGTACACGTTCTGGATCAGCTTGAAGATCTGCACGGAGCGCATCGCGTAGAAGATCGCCGGCTGCCCGTACGGCGACGGCAGTCCGAGCGCCTGCGACTGCGCGTTCGCCCACGTCGTCTGCGAGAAGCCGGTGTTCCAGACCTCGTTCGAATACTCGATGTGCGGATGCAGGCTCGGGTCGAGCCGCGCATGCAGCAGCGTCGCGAACCGCGTCACGTAGTCGTCCGTCGCCATGTGCGGCACGCAGAACCACGGGTCGACGTGCAGCGTGTTCGCGAGATCGATCATCGTCTCGAGCGGCACGCCGCGGTTCGCATACGTCAGGTCGCCGACCTGCGCGCGATCGGCCCACGCGACGACCGGCGAGCCGTTCGTCGCACCCCAGTCCATGTAGCGCAGCAGCGAGAACGGCGCGAGCTTCGCGAGGAACACCGGATTGAACGGTTGCGTCGCGTACGTGCTCTCGGCGCCGGGCCACAGGAAGCGGACGTTGTGGACCGGATTCGTCGGGCTCGTCGCGTCGATGCCGACCCACAGCGAGCCGGTCGTGTCGGTCACGTCGATCACCATCCGGTGCGGCACGTTCGACACGATCGTCGCGTTCGTCAGCGGGATGCCGAGCGTCCCGTCGCCGTCCCACAGGATCACGTACTGTCCCGGCGAGAAACCGCCGGTCCATGCGACGGCGTTCAGCGCGTGCTGGCCCGGATTGAGCGAAGCCGGGTAGCCGTCGGCGGTCATCGACGGGAATGCCGCGCCCCACGTCCCGTTGTCGTCGCGCGAACTCCAGCCGGAGCCGTTCTTCATCAGGTCGGCGAACGGGAACTCGGTCGTCCAGTACGCGATGCCGCCGAGGTTCATGCCGACGTACTTCGAGCGGACCGGGATGGGAACCGGACCGCGGATCGACAGCTGGCTCGACGCCGCGAGCGCACCGGACGTCGCGGTGACGGTCGTGAAGCCGACGTGGACCGGCGACACGCGGCCGTTCCCGTTCACCGTCGCGAGCGTCGGATCGGCGACGGCCCACGCGACCGGCGCGTTCGTCATGACGTTGCCCTGCGTGTCGATGACCTGGGCGGTGAGCTGCGTCGTGCTGCCGAGCGCGGCGGTCGCGGTCGGTGACAGCTGGATCGACGCGGCGATCGGCGGCGGCGGCGGTGCGGGTGCCGGCGTCGGGGCGGGCGCCGGTGCCGGCGTCGGGGACGGGGTCGGCGACGGCGCCGGGGCGGGCGATGGCGCCGGCGTCGGCGTCGGGGCAGGCGACGGGGCGGGCGACGGCGTCGGGGCCGGCGCGGGCGACGGCGAGGGGGATGCGGTCGGGGCGGGCGACGGCGCCGAAGCCGAGGGCGCGGGCGCGGCCGCCGGGCCGGGCGGCGACGTCGCCGTCGGCGACGCGGCGGCGGCCACCGGCGTCGATTCGCCGCCACCACCGCCTCCGCATCCGGTCGTCGCGAGCAGCGTCGAGACGAGGAGCGTGAGGCGGACCTTTTCGAATGCGTTCATCGCAGCGCTCCCACCGACCGTCGTCCACCGCCGAACCCGGAGCCCGGGACGTCGCCGCGAAGGGCGTCCCGGGAACACCGCGAAGCCGGCGGTCGCGCGCTCGCGGAAGCGACGCCGTCAGGGCGGCGCGTCGACGTCGACGCGTCGCACGCACCGAGCGGCATCGCTGGATCGGTGATCGGCAGCGCAGGCGCGATCTTGAGAGGAATTCGCCGCGGGCGGCGCGGGGAGCGCCAGCCACGTGATGCCGGCGCGACGGCCGCGGACGACCGGTTCGGCGGGACACCGGGATCGATCGAAGATTCGAGCGCAGGTCGCGCTTCGGACCGATGTGGCGATGGACGACGGAGCGACCCGGCGCCGGCGCCCGCATGCCGGTCGTGCCGGTCGTCAGTTCACGTCGAGCGCGCGTGCCGCCGCATCGGCCGTGTCCTCGGGCTTCGTGTTGAACGCGATCACGGCGTCGGGCGCAGCCTTGTGGATGACGTTCACGACCGTCTCGAACAGCGCCAGGCTTTTCGGCGGAAGCCGCAGTCCCCCGCCGATCACCACGCAGTCGTAGGAAGACGCGCGCAGCTGTCGTTCCAGCGACGCACGCCCTGCGTCGTCCGGGGTGATCATGCAGGGCTCACCCTGCCATCCCCGCTCTTCGATCTTCTTCAATCCGAGTGCGATGCCTGCGTTGATCTTGTCGGCGTTCATGCCGGGCGGCAGCGACGGGTCGGAGAAGTCCACGGTGGCCGGCGCCTGGCCGACGAAAAGGATGCGGGTCATCATCGAGCTCCTTGCGCGTCGCGAGGGACGCAGGGTTGGGTGTTGCGACGGGATGTCGTCGATCGAGGCGCCGACGCCAGCGAGCGCATGTCGGCAAAATTCAGGACATGCGAACGGTGTTTGCCGGGCTGCTCGGGTACCGCACCCGATCCCGAACCGCGCGATTGTCTCTACCGCTCGACACACCGCCGATAGCGCCCCTCCACCCGCCCCGCGTACCACGCCGTCGTCAGGTGCCGCGTGATCTTCGGACCCTGCAGGTCGATGTCCGGCACGACGGCGCGCGGCAGCGGTCGACCGTTCTCGCGGTCTGCAAGCGCGAAGACCTGGTCGTACAGCTTCGTCTGCTCGAAGTCGCTGCTGCGCTGCCGCTCCAGCGCACGACGCACGTCGCCATCGTCGAAGCCGAGGCGTCGCGCGATCACGCGCGCCGCGAGTTCGGTGCTGCCGGACTGCTGGTCGTCGGCGTGCGCGATCAGCGCGCCGTCCGCGACCAGCGGCACGCCCGAGACGCTCGTCAAGGCTTTCTGGAATGCCGCGTTGCGGCTTGCATACTGGCCGGCGTTGTAGTCGGCGAAGCGATACAGCATGCGGTCGTACGGCGCGCGATAGCGGAGCAGGTGCGCGATGCCGAAGAAGACGCTGCCGCGGCGCGTGAAGAGCTCCTCGTCGATGCCGTCCCTGGCCGGATACGGATACGGTGGTCCTGCGTAGCGCGCCACGAACGCGACGTTGACCTGCATCGGACCGCGGGTGCGGATCGGGTTCAGGCCTCCGAACAGGCGATTGCCGAGCGGGACCCGGCCGATCAGGTCCTCGAAGATGTCGCTGAGCTGTTTCTCGGTGCGGACGCCGTCGATCCGCTCCGCGTAGCTGCGGCCGTCCGACGAGTGGATCTGCAACGCGGCGTGGACCACCAGCGCCGGGACGCCGGCATGCTCCGCACGCCGGTCGATCTCGGCCCACGCGGTCTTCGGCAGGTTCGGCACGACGGGGTCGACCTCGAAGCCCGACTCCTGTTCGAGGATGGCGACCGTGGCGCAGATGTTCTCGACGCTCGGGTCGATCTCCTGCACCGCGAAGGCCGCGTAGATGTCGGTCGACCAGCCGGTCCGGTCGGTGACGCCGGCCGGCAACAGCCGCGCGATGGTCGCCTTCGCCTGCGCCGGCGTCGGACCGACGGGCTTCGGCGGCGTTCCGGCGCAGCCGAACAGCAGGCCAAGGCAGGTAACGACGGCGGCCGCGAGCCCGTAGGAGCGTCGTGGCGCGGCCCGGCGCCCTGGCCGGCGCAGCGAACAAAGCATGTGGGCTAAACGGCGGGTCGGAAGCAGAGCACGTTCGAAAGACACGACTCTTCAACGAACTGCGTTTTAAGCTGGCGGAGAGGGTGGGATTCGAACCCACGGTACGCTTGCACGTACGCCTGATTTCGAGTCAGGTACATTCGACCACTCTGCCACCTCTCCGGTGGGATCGCGGCGGGGGTTGCCGTGATCGGTCGCGTGATGCGGAGCGCGAGTATAGCGGCCCGGTTCGCGGCC
This sequence comes from uncultured beta proteobacterium, assembly GCA_963720205.1. Taxonomy (GTDB): domain Bacteria; phylum Pseudomonadota; class Gammaproteobacteria; order Burkholderiales; family Burkholderiaceae_D; genus CAHJXF01. The sequence goes on from OY970390.1 coordinate 257,507, forward strand.
GCAAAGCCGCCAGGCGCCCGTCAGTCGACGCGGCGGGCGCCGACGAAGCGGCGTGCCCAGTAGCTCTCGCTCATGTCGTCGACGCGCACCGCGGCCGCCGGCCGACGGCGCGTGGATGAAGCGGTTGTCGCCGAGGTAGATGCCGACGTGCGAGATCGCGCGGCGCAGCGTCTTGTAGAACACGAGGTCGCCCGGCTGCAGGTCGTCGCGGCCGACGCGGGCGCCGACGCGGCTGATCTCCTCCGCGCGGCGCGGCAGGTTCAGGCCGATCGCGTTCTGGAAGACGTAGCGGACCATGCCGCTGCAGTCGAAGCCCGATGCCGGCGTGGTGCCGCCGAAGCGGTACTGGATGCCGAGCAGGCCGAGCGCGTTGTCGAGCGACTTCGCCGGCGCGCGTCGCCGTCGACGCGACGAACGGCACGGCGGCGACCGGGTCGGCCGGCTGGGCGTCGGCATGGCCGCCGAACCAGCTGGTGAAAATGAGGTAGCTTTGCGGCGCGCCGCCGGTGGACTGTTCCGGCGCCGGCACGACGTCCGCCGCGAAAGCGGGTGCGGCGGCGAGGACGAGGGCGGCGGACAGGACGGCGGACGCGGCGGATCGGATCGGCATCGGCCGCAATCTAACGATCCGTGGCGCATCTGTCAAAAGAACAGGACGCGGAACCGTTGCATTCCCTACGAAGCTATGGCACTGCCGGATCGGCGGTCGGCGGGTCGGCACGAACGGCCGCGTCGTCGCGGGACGCGCGACCGTCGGCGGCCCGCTTCGCGCGTCGTCCGCCGTCGTCGGGTAACGCTGTCTCGTCCGTGTCCTCGTCCGACGCCGCGAGGCTGACCCGCCGATGTCGCTCTACGACGACGTCTATCGCCGCAGCGTCGACGACCCGGAAGGCTTCTGGTCCGCCGAGGCCGCGGCGATCGACTGGCACACGCCGTTCGATCGGGTGCTCGACGCGTCGCGCGCGCCGCTGCTGCGCTGGTTCGTCGGCGGCACGACGAACGTCTGCCACAACGCGGTCGACCGGCATCTCGCGACGCGCGCCGACCAGGCCGCGCTGATCCACGTCTCGACCGAGACCGGGCACGAGCGCGTCTACACGTATCGCGAGCTGTACGACGAGGTCAATCGCGTCGGCGGCGATGCTCGTCGCGCTCGGCGTCGGGCGCGGCGACCGCGTGCTGCTGTACATGCCGATGGTGCCCGAGGCGCTGTTCGCGATGCTCGCGTGCACGCGGATCGGCGCGATCCACTCGGTCGTCTTCGGCGGCTTCGCGTCGGCGAGCCTCGCCGCGCGCATCGACGACGCGACGCCGAAGGTGATCCTGTCGGCCGACGCCGGCTCGCGCGCCGGCAAGGTCATCGCGTACAAGCCGCTGCTCGACGAGGCGCTGCGGCTCGCGACGCATCGACCCGACGCGGTCGTGCTGCTCGATCGCGGGCTCGCGCCGATGACGCTGGTCGAAGGGCGCGACCTCGACTGGGCGACGCTGATCGAGCGCCACCTCGACGATCGCGTGCCGTGCACGTCTGGCTCGAGTCGAACGAGCCGTGCTACATCCTCTACACGAGCGGCACGACCGGCTCGCCGAAGGGCGTGCAGCGCGACACCGGCGGCCACGCGGTCGCGCTCGCGGCGTCGATCAAGTACATCTTCGATCCGGCCGGCGTCGACGGCGCGGTGGACGCGGTGTCCGGCCGTCGCACGATCTTCACCGCGAGCGACATCGGCTGGGTCGTCGGCCACTGCTACATCGTCTACGCGCCGTTGCTGCGCGGGATGGCGACCGTGCTGTACGAAGGGTCTGCCGACGCGCGGGATCGACGGCGAGCCCGACCCCGGCATCTGGTGGCGCATCGTCGCGAAGCATCGCGTCAACGTGATGTTCACCGCGCCGACGGCGATCCGCGTGCTGAAGAAGCAGGACCCGTCGCACCTGACGAAGCACGACCTGTCGTCGCTCGACGCGCTGTTCCTCGCCGGCGAGCCGCTCGACGAGCCGACGGCGCGCTGGATCGCCGACGGCATCGGCAAGCCGATCCTCGACAACTACTGGCAGACCGAGAGCGGCTGGCCGATCCTCGCGACGCAGCGCGGCGCCGACCCGTCGATGCAGCCGCGCTTCGGCAGTCCCGGCAAGCCGGTCGTCGGCTTTCGCGTGAAGCTCGTCGACGCGACGTCGGGGGAGCCGGTCGGCGACGACGAGAAGGGCGTGCTCGTCATCGAGGGCCCGTTGCCGCCGGGCTCGCATGCAGACCGTGTGGGGCGACGACCGGCGCTTCGTCGACACGTACTGGTCGCTGCGCGACGACCGCAGCGTCTACGCGACGTTCGACTGGGGCATCCGCGACCGCGACGGCTACTACTTCATCCTCGGCCGCACCGACGACGTCATCAACGTCGCCGGCCATCGACTCGGCACGCGCGAGATCGAGGAGAGCGTCGCGGGCCATCCGGCGATCGCCGAGACCGCCGTCGTCGGCGTCGCGGACGCGCTGAAGGGACAGGTCGCGATCGCGTTCGCGATCGTCCGCGACCCCACGACGATCGCGACCGTCGCCGACCGGCTGAAGCTCGAAGGCGAGGTGATGGCGACCGTCGACCGGTCAGCCTCGGCGCGCTCGGCCGTCCGGCGCGCGTGCACTTCGTCGACCGCGCTGCCGAAGACGCGATCGGGCAAGATGCTCCGGCGCGCGCTGCAGGCGGTCTGCGAAGGTCGCGATCCGGGCGACCTGACGACGATCGAGGACCCGACGGCGCTCGAGCAGATCCGCGCGGTGCTCGCCGCATCCGGCGCGTGACCTCCGAACCATCCACGAACCATCGACCATCGAACCCTCATGCAGACCCGCCCGTACCTCACGCTCGAAGACGCGAAGAAGATCGCCGCCGCCGCCGAGGCCGAAGCGCTCGCGCAACCACTGGGGCGTGACGATCGCGATCTGCGACGACGGCGGCCACCTGCTGTGGCTGCAGCGGCTCGACGGCTGCGCGCCGGTGTCGGCGTCGATCGCGCCCGAGAAGGCGCGCACCGCGGCGCTCGGACGACGGCCGAGCAAGGCCTACGAGGACGTCATCAACAACGGCCGCTACTCGTTCCTGTCGGCGCCGCTGCTGAAGGGCCTGCTCGAAGGCGGCGAGCCGATCGTCGTCGACGGGCACACGATCGGCGCGGTCGGCGTGTCGGGCGTCAAGTCGGCCGAGGACGCGCAGGTCGCGCGCGCGGGCATCGCCGCGCTGACGTGACCGGCCGGCGCGGCTGACGCTTCGACGTTGCGCGAGATGGACGTCGCCGAGGCCGGCTTCTGGCTGAAGAAGATCGTCTCGAACCTGGTCCTGCTGCCGGCCGGGCCGATGCTGCTGGTCGTGATCGGCCTCGCGCTCAGGCGGCATCGACGACTCGGTCGCTTCCTGACCGGACTCGGCGCGGTGATCCTGTTCGTGTTCACGCTGCCGGTCGTGGCCGACGCGCTCGCGCGTCACGACGAGCACGCGTATCCGCCGCTCGACCCGTCGCGCGCACTGCCGGCCGACGCGGCGATCGTCGTGCTGAGCGGCGGGTCGCAACTCGGTGCGAGCGACTACGGCGGCGAGACCGTCAACGCGACGACGCTCGCGCGGCTGCGCGCCGCGGCCCGGCTCGCGGCGCGCACGCGGCTGCCGATCCTCGTCACCGGCGGGCGCCTGCCGTCCGCGCGCGGCACCGAGGGCGACGCGATGGCCGACGTGCTGCGTCGCGACTTCAATCGCCCGGTGCGCTGGATCGAAGGCGCGTCGCTCGACACCGCCGACAACGTGCGGCTGTCGGTGCCGCTGCTGAAGGACGGCGGCGTGCACACCGCGATCCTCGTGACCGACGTCTCGCACATGCGTCGCGCGAGCCTCGCGTTCGAAGGCACCGGCATCGCGGTGATCCCCGCGCCGACCGACTATTACGCGAACGCGCCGGTCAACGTGCTGTCCTTCCTTCCGAACACCGGCGCGCTGCGGCGCGCGAACACGACGCTGCACGAATGGCTCGGCGCCTGGTGGATGCGGTTGCGCCGCTGAAGGAGATTCGATGGACGCTGGCGAAGCAAGGACGCGCACCGAGCGCGACACGTTCGGACCGATCGAGGTCCCGGCCGACCGGCTGTGGGGCGCGCAGACGCAGCGCTCGATCGGCAACTTCGACATCTCGGGCGAGCGGATGCCGGCCGAGATCGTCCGGGCGCTCGTGCAGATCAAGCGCGCGTCGGCGGTCGTCAATCGCGCGCTCGGCACGCTCGACGCGGCGAAGAGCGACGCGATCGTCGCGGCCGCCGACGAGGTGCTCGACGGCCGGCATCCCGACGAGTTCCCGCTGCTCGTCTGGCAGACCGGCTCCGGCACGCAGACCAACATGAACGTCAACGAGGTCATCGCGAACCGCGCGAGCGAGCTGATGGGCGCGCCGCGCGGCGGGTCCGTCGAGAAGCGCGGCCGGTGCATCCGAACGACGACGTCAATCGCAGCCAGTCGTCGAACGACGTCTTCCCGACCGCGATGAACGTCGCGGCGGCCGACGCGATCACGCATCGGCTGCTGCCGTCGCTCGACCGCGCTGCGCGCGACGCTCGCCGCGAAGGCCGACGCGTTCGCCGACATCGTCAAGATCGGCCGCACGCACCTGCAGGACGCGACGCCGCTGACGCTCGGGCAGGAGATGTCCGGCTGGGTCGCGCAGCTCGACCATGGCCGTCGTCACGTCGAGGCGTCGCTCGACCACCTGCACGAGCTCGCGCTCGGCGGCACCGCGGTCGGCACCGGCCTCAACGCGCCGAAGGGCTATGCGGAGCAGGTCGCGGCGGAGCTGTCGCGCGCTGACCGGCATGCCGCTCGTGACGGCGCCGAACAAGTTCGAGGCGATGGCCGGCGCCGACGCGATCGTCCACGCGCACGGCGCGTTGAAGACGCTCGCCGCGAGCCTGTTCAAGATCGCGAACGACGTCCGCTGGCTCGCGAGCGGTCCGCGCTCGGGCCTCGGCGAGCTGTCGATCCCCGAGAACGAGCCGGGCTCGTCGATCATGCCCGGCAAGGTCAACCCGACGCAGTGCGAGGCGCTGACGATGGCGTGCGCGCAGGTGTTCGGCAACGACGTCGCGGTCAACATCGGCGGCGCGTCGGGCAACTTCGAGCTGAACGTCTATCGACCGATGATCGCGTACAACGCGATGCAGAGCATCCGCCTGCTCGCCGACGGCATGCGCAGCTTCAACGAGCATTGCGCGGTCGGCATCGAGCCGAACCGCGACCGCATCGCCGAGCTGGTGTCGAACTCGCTGATGCTGGTCACCGCGCTCAACCCGCACATCGGCTACGACAAGTCGGCGCAGATCGCGAAGAAGGCGCACAAGGAAGGCACGAGCCTGCGCGAGGCCGCGGTCGCGAGCGGCTTCGTCAGCGCCGAGGACTTCGATCGTTGGGTGCGTCCCGAGCAGATGGTCGGATGACGACCCGCCCGGCGCCGTCGGCGGCGCGTCCCCTTCGGACGACGGCGCGCCGTCCGCGTCGCCGGTCGCGCCGCTGCCCGCGTCGCTGACGACCGCGCGCTTCGTCGTGCGCGTCGTCGAGCCGGCCGACCTCGACGACCTGTTGGTCGTGCACGCGGACGACGACGTGACGCGCTTCCTGCCGTACGTGACCTGGCGATCGATCGACGACGCGCGCGCGTGGCATGCGCGCATCGTCGGCCTCGAGTCCGACGGGCGCCTGCGGCAGTACGTCGTCGTCGACCGCGGCGACGCCCGCGTCGTCGGCTCCGTGCTGATCTTCAACGTCGAGCCGGTCCATCGGCGCGCGGAACTCGGCTACGCGCTCGGGCGGCGCGACTGGCGGCGCGGCGTCATGTCGGAAGCGCTCGACGCGTTCGTCGCGGTCGCGTTCGATGCGCTCGAACTGCGACGGATGGAGGCGCACGTCGATCCGCGCAACGCGCCGTCGATCCGCCTGCTCGAACGGCTCGGCTTCGTCCGCGAAGGGCTGATGCGGGAACGCGCGACGATCAAGGGACAGGTCGTCGACTCGTGCATCTACGGGCTGCTCGCCGACGACCTGCGGCGACGCCGCGCGACACCTCCGCCCGCCTGACATCCTCACCGCGATGGACGCGAAGAAGATCGTCCGTTCGCTGCTCGTCTTCGCGCCCGGCGTGCAGGACTTCCGCTTTCGCGCGGAGGCGACGGCGCTGGCCGCGCTGCGACGGCCGTTCCGCCCCGAGTACGCAGGCCTGCCGGTCCCCGACGCGTCGCCGCTCGTGCTCGACATCGGCTGCAACCGCGGCATCTCGATCGCGACGATCCTGTCGATGAAGCCCGACGCGCGCGTCGTCGGCTTCGAGGCGAACCCAGACGTCGCCGCCGCGACGCGCCGCAGTTCGCCGCCGATCCGCGCGTCGAGATCGTCGCGCCGGGCTCGACGACGCGTCCGAGCGCACGCTGCACGTGCCGGTCTACCGCGGCTACCGCTTCGACGGCTCGGATCGTTCGACGAGGCTGGGCGCGGCGTTTTCGACGGGCGACTGCTGTACGGTTCGACGGCGCCGGCTCGTCGTCGAGGCGAGGCCGGTCGCGTGCGCCGCTGGACGCGTTCGGCCTCGACCCGACGGTCGTCAAGCTGTACGTGCAGAACCACGAGCCGCTGTGCTGCGCGGCGCGCAGACGCTCGCGCGTAGCGAGCCGATCGTCGTCGCGCCGTCGCGGCACGGCGACGTCGACGCGCTGCTGCGTCCGCTCGGCTATCGTCGCTGGCGCTGGCAGCGCGGCCGCTTCGTGGCCGAGGGCGATGGCGGCACGTCGTCTACTACCTGACTCCGCGACGCGCGCGGGCGCTCGGCGCGGCGACCGGATGACGCGCGAGCCTTCGCTGCACGTCCGTTCGTCTACCGTTCGTCTACCATTTCGCGATGACGCCGACCGACCTCGACGACGATCCGGCGGCCGGGCAGCTCGCGCTGTTCGACGGGTTCGACGATGCGCCGCCATCGCTGCCGGCGAACCTCCCCGAAGGCCTCGTCTACACGCGTGACTGGCTGTCGTCCGACGACGAGCGCGCGCTGCTCGACGTGGTCCGCGCGTTGCCGTTCGCGCACGCGACGTACAAGGCCTACACCGCGCGACGTCGTGTCGTCGGCTACGGCGGACGCTTCGACTACGACCGCAACACGCTGCTGCCGGCGCCGCCGCTGATCGAGGCGCTGCATCCGCTGCGCGCGCGGGTCGCGCGGTGGTCGGGGCTGGCCGAAGCGGCGCTCGAGCACGCGCTCGTGTCCGAGTACGCGCCCGGCACGCCGCTCGGCTGGCATCGCGACGTGCCGGACTTCGAGGACGTGATCGGCGTGTCGCTCGGCGCGTCGGCCGTGCTGCGCTTTCGTCCGTATCCGCCGCGGCCGGCGCGGCGCGCCGAGATCGTGCGACTGGTCGTCGAGCCGCGCTCGATCTATCGGCTGCGCGGCCCGTCGCGCTGGGCGTGGCAGCACAGCGTCGCGCCGGTGGCCGCATTGCGCTGGTCGATCACGTTCCGCACGCGGCGGCGCGCAGGCGGGGACGGCTGAAAGCCCCTGGGCCGCCGCCGCGCGAGCGACGCGCAAGCGGGCTCGCCTTCGCGGACACGGCGGCGACCGGCAGGCGTCGAGGCAGGTCGCCGGTATGCTCCGCGTCTTTCCGATCCGCGCGACGGTCCGCTCGACCGCGCGTCCCGTCGCATGGCGCTTCGCGCAACGGTGTTCAAGGCCAGCCTCGCGGTGGCGGACCTCGATCGCGGCCGGCATGCGACGCACGTGCTGACGATCGCGCGTCATCCGTCCGAGACCGACGAGCGGATGATGGTGCGCGTGCTGATGTTCGCGCTGCTGTCGAGCGACACGCTCGCGTTCGGCCGCGGGCTGTCCGATGTCGACGAGCCCGACCTGATCGACCGCGACCTGACCGGCGCGATCGACGTCTGGGCCGAGGTCGGGCTGCCGGACGAACGCGCGATGCTGAAGGCTTGCGGCCGCGCGCGGCGCGTCGTCGTCGCGGCCTACGGCACGAACGCCGACGCGTGGTGGAAGGGCGTCGCGTCCGGCGTCGGGCGCACGCGCAACCTCGAGGTGCTGCGGCTGCCCGTCGACGCGACGCGGGCCGCGGCCGCACTCGCGGCGCGGACGATGGACCTGCAGGCGACGGTGCAGGACGGCCTCGTCTGGTTCAGCGATCCGTCGACGACGATCGAGCTTCAACCGGCGTGGTGGCGGCGCATCGACTGACGGCCCGATCGCCGCGGCCGACGCGCCACGATTGCCTGGAACCGTCGCCCCCGCTATAATCGCGCGCTTTGCGTCGATCGCCGCCCGGCGTCGTCGCGGGCCGGACCCGACGCGCGTCGACCCGGCGTCGACGATCCGCCGCGGCTGCGGTTCGCAAGCCGACGAATCCCCGACGAAGCGCCGGCGACAACGTCGACGCGGGCGCGACCGCGCGGCCCGATCCGCGGCACGACGACGCGGCCCGTCGTCCTCACGAGAGAAAGCAATCCGATGGTCATCCTCCGACTCACCCGCGGCGGCGCGAACAAGCGTCCGTTCTATCACGTCGTCGCCACCGACTCGCGCAATCGCCGCGACGGCCGCTTCATCGAGCGCGTCGGCTTCTACAACCCGGTCGCGGCCGGCGGCGAGGAATCGCTGCGCATCGCGCTCGACCGCGTGAGCTACTGGCAGGGCGTCGGCGCGCAGATGTCGCCGGCCGTCGCACGGCTCGTCAAGGATTTCACGAAGAAGCACGGCCAGGTCGCCGCGACGACGCCGGCGGCCCCGGCGGCTGTCGAGACCGCCGCCGCTGCCTGACGATTCGACGCGGGATGCGGTGCGGGTGGCGCGACCGGACGTGATCCCGGCGACGACGCGGCCCGCGGCAGCACCGGCGGCCGGCATGGACGTTCCGGCCGATCTCGTGCTGGTGGGCCACGTGCTCGACGCGTGGCGGCTGGACGGCAGCATCAAGGTCGCGCCGTATTCGTCCGACGCGGCCGCGCTGCTCGCGGCCCGCGAATGGTGGTTCGACGTGCGCGGCTCGCTGCGCGCGTTCGACGTGATGAACGCGAAGGCGCACGGCGGCGCCGTCACCGCGCGGCTGGTCGGCATCGTCGACCGCGACGCGGCGGAGGCGCTGAAGGGGGCGCGGATCTCGGTGGCCCGGCGGGCGTTCCCGGTCACCGACGACGCGGAGTACTACTGGGTCGACCTGATCGGCGCGGCGGTCGTCAACCTGCAGGGCGCGTCGCTCGGCGAGGTCGTCGACCTGCTCGACAACGGCGCGCACCAGACGCTCGTCGTGCGCGAGACGGTCGACGGCGGGACGGACGGCGGCACGACGGTCGAGCGGCTCATCCCGTTCGTCGACGCGGTGGTGCCGACGGTGGACCTGGCGGCGCGACGCATCGTCGTCGACTGGCAGGCGGATTACTGACGGATCATCGAGGTCGCAGGACCGGTGTGCGGGAGCGGGTGGCCGATGCGGTTCGACGTCGTGACGCTGTTTCCCGAGATGTTCGCGGCCGTGACGGCCTCGGGCATCACGCGCCGGGCGCTGGAAGAAGGGCGGTGGTCGCTCGCGACGTGGAATCCGCGCGATTTCACGCACGACAACCATCGCACGGTGGACGACCGGCCGTACGGCGGCGGGCCCGGCATGGTGATGCTGGCCGAACCGCTCGAGGCCGCGATCGCGGCGGCGACGACCGCGCAGGTCGACGCGGGGCTGTCGAAGCCGCCGGTGCTGCTGATGTCGCCGCAGGGGCGGCCGCTGACGCACCGTCGCGTGATGGCGCTGCGCGACGAGACGCGCGGCGCGATCGTCGTCTGCGGGCGGTACGAGGCGATCGACGAGCGGCTCCTCGCGCGCGTCGTCGACGAGGAGATCAGCCTCGGCGACTTCGTGCTGTCGGGCGGCGAGATCGCGGCGATGGCGCTGATCGACGCGGTCGTGCGGCAGCTGCCGGGCGCGCTCGGCGCGAGCGGTTCGGCGGCCGAGGATTCGTTCGCGGACGCGGCGAGCGGCGGGCTGCTCGACTGTCCGCACTACACCCGGCCCGAGTCGTGGCGCGGGGCGGCGGTGCCGGACGTGTTGTTGTCGGGCCATCACGCGCGGATCGTCGCGTGGCGGCGCGAGAAGGCGATCGAGGCGACGGTGTCGAAGCGTCCCGATCTGATCGAGGCGGCGCGCGCGGCGGGATGCCTGTCCGCGCGCGACGAGGCGATCGTGCAGGAAGCGTCGACGCGATCGAACGATCGCGGCGACGGGAGCAACGAGCAACGAAGACCCGCCTGACCGCGGGTCCGAACGAGCGGCGGCGCATCGAAGCGCCGCCTGGACAACCCATCCTCTACGCGGCCCGTCCAACATCAACATCGGCCGCGCACGATGGACCATGGAGCAAGCGATGAACCTCATCGAGACGCTGGAGCAGGAAGAGATCGCCCGACTGGGCAAGACCATCCCCGAGTTCGCGCCGGGCGATACCGTGATCGTCAGCGTCAACGTCGTCGAAGGCACGCGCAAGCGCGTCCAGGCGTACGAAGGCGTCGTCATCTCGAAGCGCAACCGCGGCCTCAACTCGAACTTCATCGTCCGCAAGATTTCCAGCGGCGAAGGCGTCGAGCGGACGTTCCAGACCTATTCGCCGTCGATCGCGTCGATCGAGGTCAAGCGTCGCGGCGACGTGCGTCGTGCGAAGCTGTACTACCTGCGCGAGCGCTCGGGCAAGTCGGCGCGGATCAAGGAAAAGCTGACGGCGCGTCCGAAGGGTGCCGCGGCGAACGGCAAGGGCGGCGGCAAGAGCGTCGGCAAGAGCGCGCCGGTCGTGCCGGAGACCGGCGACACGAACGCCGCGTGATCGTCGCGGTGCGGATCGTCCGGGCGCGCGTCGCCGGCGATCCGTGCGGTCGCGGCATCCCGTCGACGTGGGCGCGCGCGCGATGAGCGAGACGTACGACGACAGCGGCCTTCCGCAGCCGGTCCCGGTGCGGATGCCGCCGTTCGATCCGGAGGCGGCGCCGATCACCGGTGTCGCGAGCGGACCCGCCATCGACCTGTCGGCGCTGACGCCGGCGCGACTGCGTCGCGTCTTCGCGTCGCCGCGGCCGTGGCAGCCCGAAGTCACCGACGAGATCCGCCGGCCGCGCTTCCGGGCCGGCATGACCGACTACGTGCCGGCGTCGGTGCTCGTGCCGATCGTCGTGCACGACGACGCCGACGTCGCCGCTCGCATCGACGCGTCGCGCGGCCCGACGATGCTGTTCACCGAACGCACCGCGCACCTCAACGCGCACGCGGGCCAGGTCAGCTTCCCCGGCGGCAGCGCCGAGCCGGACGACGCCGACGTCGTCGCGACCGCGCTGCGCGAGACCGAGGAGGAGATCGGGCTCGCGCGAGAGCGGGTCGAGGTGATCGGCCGGCTCACCGACTACCTCACCGTCACCGGCTTTCGCATCGCGCCGATCGTCGCGCTCGTCCATCCGCCGTTCACGCTGACGCTCGACGCGTTCGAGGTCGCCGAGTCGTTCGAGGTGCCGCTCGCGTTCCTGCTCGATCCGGCGAACCATCAGCGCCGCGAGGCGACGACGGACGACGGCGAGGTCCGCCGCTTCACCGCGATGCCGTACGGCGATCACTTCATCTGGGGCGCGACGGCCGCGATGCTGCGCAACTTCTATCTGTTCATGGCGGCGCAGCAGGCCGACTGAGCGGTCGCTCGGAGGCCGGCGCGGCGTCGAACGCGGCAGGGCGACGCGATGCGCGACGTCGCGCAATCCGTCGGAGATCGGCCAGCCGCGCGCGACGCCGTGCGAGGGTGCCGGTCGCGCCGCCGCGAGACGGCGCGCGTCGCGGCGATACAATCGCCGGCCTTTCGTCGGCACGCGATCGCGCGTCGCCGTCCGCTCCCACCCGACGACCGACCCGACCCCGCATGGGGTTCATCTCGCTGATCATCGCGCTGCTCGCCGAGCAGGTGCGGCCGCTGCGCTCGCGCAACGTCGCGTACGACGCCGTGCGCGGCACGGCCGAGATGGTCGAGCGCAACTTCAACGCCGGCGAGCGCCAGCACGGCGTCCTCGCGTGGCTGGTCTGCGTCGTCCCGCCGACCGTCCTCGCGTGGGCCGTCTACGTCGTTGCTGCTGCGCACGCATCCGTTCCTCGGCCTCGCGTGGAACGCGCTGGTGCTGTACCTGACGCTCGGCTTCCGGCAGTTCAGCCACTACTACACCGACATCCAGGTCGCGCTCGCCGCGAACGACCTCGATCGCGCGCGCGCGCTGCTGACGGAATGGAAGCGCGCGTCGGACCCGACGTTCTCGGCCGCCGACCTCGTGCTGTCGGACATCTGCCGCGTCGCGATCGAGGAAGCGCTCGTCGCGTCGCATCGCCACGTCTTCGGCGTGTTCTTCTGGTTCGTGCTGATGCCGGGCCCGTCGGGCGCGGTGCTGTACCGGCTCGCCGAATACCTCGCCCGGCGCTGGAACGCGCCGCCCCGCGGACCGGCGCGGCCGGCGCCGCTCGAGCCGTTCGGCCTGTTCGCGCAGCGCGTGTTCCTGGTCATCGACTGGCTGCCGGTGCGGCTGACCGCGATCGGCTTCGCGATCGTCGGCAACTTCGAGGACGCGGTGTTCTGCTGGCGCCATCACGCGCGTCAGTGGGCCGATCCGTCGCACGGCATCCTGCTCGCGGCCGGCACCGGCGCGCTCGGCGTGCGTCTCGGGCCGGCGCCGCGCAATCCGATCGGAGCCGCCGGTCGTCGCGGCCGGCGACCCGACGACCGGCGTCGACGACGGCACCGCGGACACGATGCCGGGCGTCGACGCGAGCCCCGCGGCGCTGCGCAGCGGCGTGGGTCTCGTCTGGCGATCGATGCTGCTGTGGATGCTGTTGCTGCTGCTGCTGTCGCTCGCCGGGTTGTTCGGCTACGTCGAGCGAGACCCCGCACGACGCGCGCACGCGACTGCCGGGTGGATTCGCCGGGGCCCCGGCGGACGGCGTCGCACGATGAGCGGACCGTCGCCTGCCGAAGACACGCGCGACGACGTCGCCCGTCCAGTCGACGAATCGGCGACGATCCCCAGGTTCCGGCTGCCCGGCGGCATCCCGGTACCGTGGCTCGTCGTCGGCCTGCCGGTCGTCGCCATCGTCGCGATCGGGTCCTTCGTCCTGCTGGGGCCGCGTCCTGGCGACGCGTCGCGCGCGACGCCGGTCGCGCGCGCCGACCTCCTGTTCGAGGATCGGCCCGACGGCGCGGTCGTCGTGCGTCGCGAGCCGGACCGAGCCGTCGTCAGCGTCCTCGCGCCGACCACGAACGCGTTCGTGCGCGTGACGCTCGCGGGGCTGGTGCGAGAACGGCGACGCGAGCACCAGCCCGAGCACGGTCGACCGTTCACCATCACGCGCTGGGCCGATGGCCGCCTGACGCTGGACGACACGGCCACGCATCGACTGATCGAGCTCGAGGCGTTCGGCCCCGACAACGAAGCCGCGTTCGCTCGGCTGCTCGACGCGGCCGAGCCGCCGCCGTCGACGCCGGCGAACCGATGACCGCGCAGCGGCTCGAGGCGGGCGGCGGCGACGGTCTTCCACACGAGCCGCGCAGCCGGCGTCGGCGGTACGAAGTCAGCGCGAACGACGGCGCGCCGCCGCGTCGATCGCCGCGCGGATCGTGTTGCCGAGCTCGTCGGCGCGCGGCACGCAACGCAGCATCGGTTCGGGCTGCAACACGCGCCATGGCCGGACGTGCGGCCACAGCTTGAGGAATTTCAGCCGGTGCGGCCGCATCGGCGACAGGGCGATGTCGCCGCAGCCGTCGCCGTGCCGCGCGAGGCACACCTGCGCGACGCGCGACCAGGGGATCGACAGCGTTCCGGTCAGCGCGATGCCGATGTGGAAGACGCAGCGCTCGCTGGTGACGACGTAGCGCGTCGTGCCGGCCCACGTGCGCGCGACCCCGTAGCAGCCGACGAGGAACGCGACGGCGATGATCGCGAGCGGCAGCGCGTCCTTCAGCGTCGCCGGGATCGACAGCCCGTGGCGGCGATCCTGGAACAGCCCGACGACGACGAACGCCGCGAAGTACGCGGCGATCCAGCGGATGTGCAGGATGCGACGCGCGAACGACTTCGCGTCCGGTCGACCGGCCCACAGCACGCGCTCGCCGCGCAGCAGCGCGAACGGCAGCGGCTCGTCGAGGCCGCCGGGCAGGTCCGCGTCGCCGACGGGGGCGACGGCTGCCCCGGTCCGTGTACGCATCACGGCAACCACCGCCGTTCGTCCGGCGTCGTGGCGGGACCGATCTCCGCGTCGCGATAGAAGTGAGCAGCGGCGAAGTACGCGTCGATGCGCGCGTGCTCGCGCGCGCCGAGCTCGTCCGGATGCTCGGGTCGCGGGATGCCGCCGAACTGTGCGGCGAGCAGCGCCGTGACGCGGATTTCGCGGTCGTGCTGGCGGATGTCCGTGTGCCAGATCGGGACGAGGACCGATCGCTGCGCCGGTTCGTCCAGCGTCACCTCGAACAGCCGGATCATCTTCGCCGAACGATCGATCCACAGGTCGCGGACGATGCCGGCCCGGAAGAAGCGGCGGTCCAGCACCGGCCGACCGCGCAGGTCGAGGTCGCCGTGCAGCACCGACCATTCGGGCAGCAGCCGCATCGGTTGCAGCATCGACTCGCCGGTCTCGGTGACCAGCGGCTCCTCGCGACGCATGGTCCATGCGCCGGGGCCGAGCGGCGTCGTCAGCAGGTCGCCGGTGGGGACGAGCGGCGTCCCGTCGAAGCGGTCGAACGGCACGGCCGTCGTCGGCGGCTCCGGCTCGTGATGCGGCGCGACCGTCTCGCCGCCCTCCATCATGCGAAACGCCGTCGGCTCCGCCGGCGGGGGGAAGCCGAGCAGCGGCGTCGGGTCGAACGGCGACGCCTTCATCGGATAGCCCTCGCGCTTGTCCATCTTGCGCAGGAAGTACACGACGATCGCGAAGCCGATGAAGAAGATCCAGACGGCCGTCTCGGCCGCATCGATGTGCGAGGTGATGCTACCGAACGGCATGCGGATCCTCCGGTCGTTGCTTCGCGGTGCCGATCGCGAGCAGCGCCCGCGCCGGGCGCGGGTCGGCCGGGCCGCCGAGCCCGGGATACGCGTCGACCATGTTGGCGCCGTTGAGCGGCTTCGTGAGGCCGACGTGGCAGGTCGCGCACAGCACGAACCCGTTGCCGAGCTGCGGGCCGCGCTCGTTGTGCGGGCAGGACCGGCAGGTTCGTCTCGTTGGTCAGCGTGCGCGTCTGCGGCACCAGCTGGCCGACCGGGAACAGATAGTTGCGGTTGACGTCGCGCAAGAGGCGGATCGCGTCGTAGCCGATCCAGCGATAAGGCGTGCTTTCCTGCCAGCTCGCGAGGTCGCGCGAGTTGTGGCAGTAGCCGCAGTTCGCGCCGATGCCGTCGGACATCGTCATCATCATCTCGTAGATCCGCTTCGTCTCGATCTGCGACGCGACGGTGTGGCTGCCGGTCACGGCGCGCGTCGCCTGCACGCCGATCGGCGCGTCGTCGTAGAAGTATTCGGCGAACGAATCGTCGGGGAAGAACTTGCGGACCGTGTCCGCCGACTCCACCCAGTTCTCCTGGCGGCCGACGAGCGCATGCTGCCGCCGCGGCGCGCTCGGGAACCAGATCTCGGACGGCATCGGCTGCCCGCGATGGCAGGTGTAGCAGGTCACGCCGGCACCGGCGACGTGCGACGACCAGGTCGTGTTGAGATGGCGCGTCATGCGCAGCATCACGCGCGCCGCCGCCTTGCGGGGATTCGCATCCGACGCGTAGTCGTCGCCGACATGGCAGAAGCCGCAGCCTTCCTTCGGCGCGACCCACGCGGTGATCGCTTCCTGCAGCCGCATGAACTCCGCGGCGCTGACGTCCGTCAGCACCTGGACGTTCCGGTAGCGTGCGGTCGCGGGCGGACCGCCACTCGCGACCGGCGGCAGCGGCGCCGGAACACGCTGGACCGCGTCGTACGCGTCGCGGCGATGGAACAGCACCTGCTGCGGCCGCCCGACCTCCTCGGCGGCGAGCGGTGCGCCGGTGTAGCTCGGCACGAACAGGACGAACGCGACCGCCGCGACGGCGACGACGCCGAGCGTCACGGTGACCGATTTCATCGCGGCAGCGCCACGTGCGGCAGCTTCGAGTCGAACGCGCCGGCTGGCGGCGCGGGCGGCTTCGGCAGGATGGCCTGATAGGTCGGCGCGATGCCGTGCTTGACGCCCCACAGGTACCAGTTGTCGACGACCGTTCCGGTCAACAGGATGCCGGTGCCCCCGGTCAGCGTGGTCAGCACCGCGAACGTGTAGATCCACGCATGGATCGAGTCGAAGTTCGCGTTGAACCCCATCGTCCAGCGCCAGAACAGCGCGCCGCGCTGCATCGCGCCGGCGGGCTCGACGATCTCCCGCGTCTCGCGCTCGGAACCGAACCTCGCGGTGGCGAGGATCGTGCCGCCATGCATCGCGAACAGCATCGTGGAGCCGTACAGGAACACGATCGACAGCATGTGGAACGGGTCGTAGAACAGATTGCCGTAACGCACCGAGAACGTCGCGGTCCAGTTGAGGTGCGCGACGATGCCGAACGGCACGGCTTCGGACCAGCTGCCCATCATGATGGGCCGGATGAAACCGAGCACGAGGTAAAGGTAGATCGCGGACGCGAACGCCCACGGAATCTGCGTGCCGACGCCGAGCGCGACGGCTCGGCGGTACATCCGGAACCACCACAACAGGATCGACGCGGTCAGGAAGAAGCCGGCCATCAGGTACCAGCCGCCATCGTCGAGCGGCGGGAAGGGGTTCAGCCCCTGGCGGGCCGACGGCGGTTCCAGCGACAGGAACGGCAGCATCTTGATGAAGCGGCCGAGGTTCCAGTCGACCGAGGCCCACATGTTGAGCCCGATGATCTCGATCGCGATGAAGCCGCAGATCAACGACGCGACGCCGACGATCCCGAGGTGCGTCGGTCCGATCTGCCGCTCGCCGATGCGGCCGAGCCACCTGGACTCGCGCGGCGTGAGCACGCGTCGCGGATCGCCGCGCAGGATCGGCGAGCCCTTCTCGTGGGGACCGACGACCTCGATCGCCGTGTACAGCGTGTGGAAGCGCGCCATGGCTCGTTTAGTGGATGCCGCTCGGGCCCCAGACCGGGATGTTCAGGTACCAGTCGTACCAGTAGGGCCAGCCGCGCGACCACACGGGCCCGGCGATCAGGATGCAGACCGCGCTCCAGAACCCGGCGTTGAGCGCCAGGAAATAGCCCAGCCGGTGGATGCCGATGGAGCCGATCGAGTAAACGATCGTGTCGCGGAAATACGTGCTCTCGTGGTCGGCGTACCCGACCGGCTGGCCCGGCTGCGGATGCGCCATCGACAGGATCTCGCCGCCGTGCAGCGCGAGCGCGAACGTCGTCGTGAAGAAGCACGACACGGCGATCATGTGCGCCGGGTTGTAGTGGAAGTGCAGGTATTGGTAGCCGGTGTTCGACACCCAGTCGAGGTGGCTCATGATCCCGTACGGGAAGCCGTAGCCCCAGGCGCCCATCGCGATCGGCCGGATGACGACGAGCGTCACGTACGCGAGGATTGCCATCCCGAACGCGAACGGCACGTGCAGTCCGATGCCGAGCTTGCGGGCGATCTCGACCTGCCGCAGCGCCCACGAGACGAACGCCACGATCGCGCAGATCGTGATGAGTTGCCACAGGCCGCCTTCGCGCATCGGCGCCCACGACAGTCCCTGGTCGATCGCCGGCGGGTCGATGCTGATGCGGAACAGCGCCCACGTCGGACCGATCGCGGCGCCGTAGAGGATTAATCCGGTGCCGACGAGGGCGGAGATCGCCGTCGTGACGCCGAAGACCCCGACGTAGAACGGGCCCACCCAGAAATCGAACAGGTCGCCGCCGACCAGCGTGCCGCCGCGGACCCGGTATTTCTGTTCGTACGAAAGCATCGACATCGCCTAACTCCTCGATGTTAGTATAAGCAGACAGTAGAGCCTGTCAATGCGGATTTACAGAAAGCACGACGATGCCGACCGTTCCGTTGCCGAAAGCCGCTTTTGCCCGATCTTGTCGATGGGTCCGGACCGGCGAAAGCCATCCCGTTCGGCGGTCCGGCAAGCCGCGTTCGGCCGTCGGCGCGCGGCTGCGTCGCATGCTCGCGCTCGCGGCGTTGCTGGGTTCGGCGGCGCCGGTCGAAAGCGCGACCGTCGACGCGGTGACCTGGCCGACGTACCTGCGGACCGCGCCGGATCGGCACGCGGTCGTCATCGGCGAACTGCAGCGTGGCAAGCCGGTCGTGGTCGAGGACTGCACCCGCGACTGGTGTCGGGTGGCGGTCGACGGGGTGCAGGGCTATCTCGACCGCCGCAACGTGGCACCGGCCGCGCCGGCGACCGACTATCGGGCAGCGGACGACGCGCAGTGCTTCGGTGCCCGGCGCGCCGGATACGGGCCCGGGCAACCCCTCGAAATCTGTCCGCGCGCAGGCGCATCCACGACGCTGCCGCCGCAACGCTGACGCACCGACGCGGCAGGATCGCCGACGGGCGAGGCGTTCGACCGCGCACCGCGCGGTGACGACGAGGGTCTCGAGTCCCGCCGCGCCGGCTTCGCCGTGGGCGCGGGAGCGCGTCGGTCGATGGGCGCGCGTGAACGCAAGCCGGCCCGTCGCTTGCGAAACACGCGCCGGCGTGCGCCTCGTGCCCGACCGCGTCGCAGCCGCGACCGACCGCGCGACCATGACCGGCGGCGATCCGGGTGCGACGCATCGCGACCACGCGGTACCCTCTCGATCGCGATGCGCACGACCGGATCGCGGCGCGTCGAAGAGCCGACCGGAGGAGACATGAACGACACCACGCGTCCGTCCGACAAGAGCCGCTGGAGCGGGCTGCTGCTGATCGCGATCGGCGTCGCGGTCGCGATCCACGCGCGCTCGCTCGAGGTCGGGACGCTGAGCCGGATGGGTCCCGGCTACTTCCCGCTCGTGCTCGGCATCATCCTCGCGGTCGTCGGCGCGGTCATCCTCGTACAGGGCCTGCGCGATCGCACCGGTGCGCCGCCGGCGGCGACGATCGTGTCGTCTTCCGTCGTCGCGGCACCGGTCGCGGCGCGGCAGCGGCCCGAGTGGAAGGCCTGGTTCCTGATCTGCCTGAGCCTCGTCGCGTTCGTGTTCCTCGCGCAGCACCTCGGCCTCGTCGTCGCGACGTTCGCGATCGTCTTCGTCTCGGCGCTCGCCGACCGCGAGAACTCCGTCGCGACCGCCGCGCTCCTCGCGCTCGCGATGGTCGTCGTCGCGGTCGTCGTGTTCTGGTGGGCGCTGCAGATCCAGCTGCCGCTGTTCCGGCTCGCCTGATGTATCCTGCAAGCGCTCGCCGACCTGTGGTACGGCTTCGGCGTCGCGCTGCCGCCGCACAACCTGATGTGGTCGTTCTTCGGCGTGCTGATCGGCAACCTGATCGGCGTGCTGCCCGGCATGGGCGCGCTGTCGGCGATCTCGATGCTGCTGCCGCTGACCTACACGATGCAGCCGGTCGCCGCCATCCTGATGCTCGCCGGCATCTTCTACGGCTCGCAGTACGGCGGCGCGATCGGCGCCATCCTGCTGAACCTGCCGTCGCATCCGCCGCACGCCGTCACCTGCCTCGACGGCTATCCGATGACGCGGATGGGCAAGGGCGGCGACCGCGCTCGGCATCACGATGATCGCGTCGTTCTTCGCCGCGTCGTTCGGCATCATCGTGATGATCTTCGCCTCGCCGCTGCTGGTGCGGCGTCGCGTTCAAGTTCGGTCCGGCGGAGATCTTCTCGATCATGCTGCTCGGCCTGCTCGCCGGCTCGACGATGGCGCGCGGCTCGCCGCTGAAGGGCGTCGCGATGACGACGTTCGGGCTGCTGCTCGGCGTGGTCGGCACCGACGTCAACAGCGGCATGCAGCGCTTCACGTTCGGCTTCGTCGAACTGAGCGATCGCGTCGAACTGGTCGCGCTCGCGATGGGCGTGTTCGGCGTCGCCGACTTCCTGCACAACGTCAACCGGATGAAGGCGATCGGCGACGAAGGCGCAAGGTGCGCTTTCGCGACATGCGGCCGAGCCGGGCCGAGCTCAAGCAGGCGTTCTTCCCGATGGTGCGCGGCACGCTCGTCGGCACGCTGTTCGGCGCGATGCCGGGCACCGGGCCGACCATCACGACCTTCATCGCCTACGCGCTCGAACGGAAGATCGCGCAAGCACCCGGAGCGCTTCGGCCACGGCGCGATCGAGGGCGTGGCCGCGCCCGGAGGCCGCGTCGCATTCGAAGACGCAGGTCGACTTCATCCCGACGATGAGCCTCGGCATTCCCGGCGACGCGGTGATGGCGCTGATGCTCGGCGCGCTGCTGATCCAGGGCATCCAGCCGGGGCCGCAGCTGATCAGCGAGCACGCCGACCTGTTCTGGGGACTGATCGCGAGCTTCTGGGTCGGCAACGTGCTGCTGCTGGTCCTCAACGTGCCGATGATCGGCGTGTGGGTCCGGCTGCTGCAGGTGCCGTACCGCTTCCTGTTCCCGGCCGCGCTGTTCTTCATCGCGATCGGCGTCTACAGCACGAACAACAGCCTGTTCGAGGTCGGCGAGGTGCTCGTGTTCGGCGTGATCGGCGCGGTGCTGCTGGCGCTCGACTTCCCGGTCGCGACGATCCTGCTCGGCTACGTCCTCGGTCCGCTCGTCGAGGAGAACTTCCGCCGCTCGCTGTTGCTGTCGCGCGGCGACCTGGCGGTGTTCTTCGAGCGCCCGATCAGCGCGTTCTTCATGAGCGTGTGCATCGTGCTGGTCGCGACGCAGCTGTTCTTCGCGCTGCGACGCGCGCGGCATGGTCGCGCGCGTGCCGCGAACGGGACGCCGATGGTCGCCGACGCGCCGGTCGGACTCGACGCGTGACGATGGAGACCGCGATGCGATGCGCTCGTCCGCGGCCACGAGCGTGCGGAAGCCGCGGGGTGATCCGTTGACGCCGCCGTCGCATCGCCTGTGCGTCGCGCCGATGATGGACTGGACGGACCGGCATTGCCGCTACTTCCATCGGCAGCTGTCGAGCGAGGCGCGGCTCTACACCGAGATGGTGACGACCGGCGCGCTGCTGCACGGCGACGTGCCGCGACATCTCGACTTCGATGCGGCCGAGCATCCGGTCGCGCTGCAGCTCGGCGGCAGCGACCCGGCCGCGCTCGCGCACTGCGCGCGACTCGGCGCGTCGTGGGGCTACGACGAGATCAACCTCAACTGCGGCTGCCCGTCCGAGCGCGTGCAGAACGGCGCCTTCGGCGCCTGCCTGATGGCCGAACCGGCGCTCGTCGCCGACTGCGTGAAGGCGATGATCGACGCCGTCGACGTGCCGGTCACCGTCAAGCATCGCATCGGCCTCGATCGCGACGAGGACTACGGCTTCGTCCGCGACTTCGTCGGCGCGTTGGCCGACGCGGGTTGCAACGTGTTCATCGTCCACGCGCGCAACGCGTGGCTGAAGGGACTGTCGCCGAAGGAGAACCGCGAGATCCCGCCGCTGCGCCACGACGTCGTCGCGCTGCTGAAGCGCGACTTCCCGGACCGGACCTTCGTCGTCAACGGCGGCCTCGCGACGCCGGTCGCGATCGGCGATGCGCTCGAGCGTTTCGACGGCGTGATGATCGGCCGCGCCGCGTATCACGACCCCTGGCTGCTCGCGCAGCTCGATCGCGGACCGGCGCCGAAGCGCCCGGCGACGCGCGCGGCCGTCGTCGAGCGGATGCGCGCGTACGCCGAGCGGGCGCTCGCGGACGGCGTCGCGCTGCGGTCGATCGCGCGGCACCTGCTCGGCCTCTACCACGGCCAGCCCGCGGCGAAGACGTGGCGGCGGATGCTGAGCGATCCGGCGCTGCTGCGCGACGCCGACGCGTCGCTGCTGACCCGTGCGATGGAAGCGGTGGAGCATCCGCCAGCCGCGCTACGTCCGACGAACGAGGCGTCGCTGCTGCGCGCTTGACGACGCGGCGCTCACCGGCGCGCCGCCTTTCCGCGATCGCGACGCCGACCGCGCTCGTCAGCCGTTCCGCGATCGCGACGCCGCGCTCGTCAGCCGTGCGGCGTCCTGCAGAGCGCGGCGTAGTCCTCTTCGGCGCGTTGCAGCTTCAGGCGCGCCTTCGGCTGGTCGCGCGGTCCGGCGACGTCGTATGCGTCCTGCGCGTTGCGGACCTTGCGCGCGAGCGTGCGACACCCCTGCGCATCCTTGACGACGTCCGAACGGCGCTTTCGCGCGAGCGCTGCCGCCCGCAGGTCCTGCTGGCGTTCGCGCTGGCGATCGCGCTCGTAGCGCGCGAGCGTCGCCGCGTCCTCGCGCGCCCGCGCCGCCGCGGCGCCGCGATCCGTCGCGCTGACCGGGTCGTCGGTCTCGACCGTCGTCTGGCTGCCGGCGGCGCACGGCCGGTCGCTGTACGTCACGCGGCCGCCGACGTCGCATCGATAGCTGTCCGCGCGGGCGGCCGAGGCGGCGAGCAGCATCGCGGCCACGAGGAGGGCGCTCGCGAGGCGCAGGTGCCGCGACGCCCGCGCGGCGATCGCCGTGCCGGGCGTCACGGCGCGTTCCACGATCCGATGGCGGCGATCGGCACGCCCGCCATCACGGCACGGTGCTCGTCGCCTTGACGCGGTCGACGCACCCGTCATGACAGCATCTTCCCGGGATTCATCAGGCCGCGCGGATCGATCGCCTGCTTGATCGCGCGCATCAGCGCGAGCTCCTCGGGCCGCTTGTAGCGGGCGAGCTCGTCGCGCTTCGTCTGCCCGATGCCGTGCTCGGCGCTGATGGACCCGCCGTGCGCGACGACCGCGTCGTACACGATGCGATGGATCGCCGGCTGCTGTGCGAGGAAGTCGGCCTCGGCCACGCCGGGCGGCGGCGACACGTTGTAGTGCAGGTTGCCGTCGCCGAGATGACCGAACGTGATCATGCGGATGTCGGCGAAGCGGGCCGCGAGCCGTGCATCGGTCGACTCGATGAAGTCCGCGATGCGGGAGATCGGCACCGACACGTCGTGCTTGATGTTCCGGCCTTCGGCGGACTGCGCCTCGGAGACGTTCTCGCGCAGCGCCCACAGGCTGCGCGACCGCGCGACGCTGTCGGCGACGACCGCGTCGAGCACGACGCCTTCCGCGATCGCGTCGGCGAGCAGCCCTTCGAGCATCGCGGCGGCATGCGCCTCGTCCTCGTGATCCGAGACCTCGAGCAGCACGGCCTGCGGATGCCGCGCGTCGAACGGCGACCGCGCCGGCGCGAAGTGCTTCTCGACGAGCGCGACCGCGGCGTCGGAGATCAGTTCGAACGCGGTCAGCGTCGGACCGCAGCGCTGCTGCGCCGCCGTCGAGCAGCGTCAGCGCCGCGCGCGGCGACGCGACCGCGGCCCACGCCGTGACCTGCGCGCGCGGCAGCGGATACAGCTTCATCGCCGCTGCGGTGATGATGCCGAGCGTGCCTTCGCCGCCGATCAGCAGGTCGGCCCAGCGATAGCCGGTGTTGTCCTTGCGCAGCCCCGACAGGTTCGACACGATGGAGCCGTCGGGCAGCACCGCCTCGACGCCGAGGCACAGCTCCCGCGCGTTGCCGTAGCGCAGGACGCCGGTGCCGCCCGCGTTCGTCGACAGGTTGCCGCCGATCGTGCAGCTGCCTTCCGACGCGAGGCTGAGCGGGAACAGGCGGCCCGCCTCGCGGGCCGCGTCCTGCACGGCCGCGAGCGTGCAGCCGGCCTCGACCTCGATCGTGTCGTTCAGCGGATCGACGGCGCGGACGCGTCGCATCCGGCCGGTGCTCAGCACGATGGCGCCGCCGTCGCGGTCCGGCGTGGCGCCGCCGACGAGCCCCGTGTTGCCGCCCTGCGGGACGATCGCGATGCCTTCGGCGGCGCAGTACGCGACGACGCGCGCGACCTCGTCCGTGCCGCGCGGCCGCACCACCGCCAGCGCGCGTCCGCGATAGACGCGGCGCCAGTCGACGAGATAGCCGGCCGTCGACGTCTCGTCGGTCAGCACGTGATCGGCGCCGACGAGGGCGGCGAGCCTCGCGATACGATCCGATGCGCGATCCGAGGCGCGATCCGAGGCGGGATCCGACGCGCGATCCGAGGCAGGATCCGACGCGCGATCCGCGGCGGAATTCGACGCGGAATCCAACGCGCCGTCCGATGCAACGATCGAGTGCGCGCGCAGACGCCTGGTCGGGCGCGCGTCCGGATTCGCGATCGGCGGCGCTCACGGGCGCGCGCCCCGTCGTTGCACGTCGCGCGCACGCTTCTTCAGCGGCCGCAGGTAGGCGAGCAGCGCCGCGAAGGCGCAGGCCGCCGCGGCCGCCTGCAGCGCGCCGAGGCCGCGGGTCGCGGCGGCATCGCTCGTGGCGCGGACCGCGCCTTCGGCGATGAACAGCAGGATCAGCATCGAGGACCATTGCATCGAGTAGACGTGTTCGTCCCGCACGCGCCGGAACACGTACGCGAGCACCGCGACCTTGACGACGGCCAGCGCGACGCCCGGCGGCAGGCCGGACGCGTCGCCGCTACCCGCGCCGACCCAGCCGATCGCGATCGCCACGATCATCGTGGCCGCCAGCGCCGCGAGCGCCACGCGCAGGACGGTGCGCGGCGTCATCGCAGGATGCGCGACGCGGTACCGCGTCGCATCGTCGATTCGACGGAGCCGTTCGGACGATGGCGCGGCGGCCCGGGCGCGCGGCACGATGCGGTCGCGGTCATCGCGCGGCCGCCATCCGGGCGACGTGCTCGCCGATCGCGAGCGATGCGGTCAGTCCGGGCGACTCGATGCCGAACAGGTGGACCAGCCCGCGGACGCCGTGCTGCGACGGCCCCGCGATGACGAAGTCGGCCGGCGGCTCGTCCCGCGCGTGGATCTTCGGCCGCATGCCGCTGTACGCCGGCGCCAGCGCGCTGTCGGGCAGCGCGGGCCAGTAGCGGCGGATCGCTTCCGCGAACGCGCCGATCCGCGTCTCGTCGACCGCATAGTCGAGCGGTGCAACGGCGGGTGCAGCCGGCGATGCGCCGGGTCGGGCGTCGTTCGACGCGCCGGACGATGCGCCGGGCCGGGCGTCGTTCGACGCGCCGGACGAAGTGGCGAACCGGGCGTCGTTCGACGCACCGGACGATGGGCCGGGCCGCGCTTCGTTCGATGCGCCGTTCGATGCGCCAGGCCGGACGTCGTTCGATGCGGCGTTCGGTGCGCCGGGTCGGGTGGCAGCCGATGGGTCCGGCCCGGCGTCGGACGATGCGTCGCGCGGTGCGTCCGGCACCTCGTCCGGCCACTGCACGTCGGGTCCGAAGCGCGCGCGGCCCGCGAGGTCGAGCGTCACGTGGACGCCGAGGCCGCCGTCCGCGGGCAGCGGATAGACGAGATGCCTGAACGGCGTCGCGCCGAGCAGCGAGAAGTAGTTGCCCTTGACCGGCCGCGTGCGCGGGATCGTCGACGGCGCGACGCCGCCGATCGCGCGCGCGACGCGGCTCGCGTCGAGGCTCGCCGCGTTGACGACGAGGTCGGCGACGAGCGTGGTCCGTTCGTCGCCGGCCGACACGTCGACGGCGACGCCGTCCGGCGCGACGGCGCCGCCGACGACGCGACTCGACAGCGCGAGCACGGCGCCGGCGGCCTCGGCGTCGGCGAGCAGCGCGAGCATCAGCGCATGCGTGTCGACGATGCCGGTCTCGGGCGACCACAGCGCCGCGACGCACGTCACGTCGGGCTCGAGCGCCGCCGCTTCGGCGACGTCGAGCGGCTGCAGTACGCCGGCCTTCGACGCGACGGCGTTGCGGCGGATCGCCTCGAGCGCCGGGCGCTGCGCGTCGTCGGTCGCGACGATCAGCTTGCCGACGCGTCGATGCGGCACCTGCCGGTCGGCGCAGTACGCGTACAGCAGCGCGCGTCCGCGCACGCACAGGGCGGCCTTCAGCGACGCCGGCGGGTAGTACAGCCCCGCGTGGATCACCTCGCTGTTGCGCGAGCTGACGCCGGTGCCGATCGTCGGTTCGGCCTCGACGATCGTCACCTCGCGTCCGGCGACCGCGAGCGCGCGGGCGATCGCGAGCCCGACGACGCCGGCGCCGATCACGACGCAGTCGACGCGCTCGCTCATCGGGTCGTCGACAGCTTGAGCGCGACGGTCGCGAGCCGGCGGCCGAGCGCGACGGCGAGGCGGCGTTCGGCGGCGTCGATCGCGCGCTGGCCGTCGGACCCGGCGACGTGGCTCGCGCCGTACGGCGTGCCGCCCGACGCGGTGGTCATCAGGTCCGGCTCGGCGTACGGCAGGCCGACGATCAGCATGCCGTGATGGAGCAGCGGCAGCATCATCGACAGCAGCGTCGTCTCCTGGCCGCCGTGCAGGCTGCCGGTCGACGTGAAGACGCAGGCCGGCTTGCCGGCGAGCGCGCCGGACAGCCACTCGGTGCCGGTGCCGTCGAGGAAGTGCTTGAGCGGCGCGGCCATGTTGCCGAAGCGGGTCGGCGAGCCGAGCGCGAGGCCGGCGCAATCGACGAGGTCCGAACGCTCGACGTACGGGGGACCGGACGCCGGGATGTCCGGCTCGACGGCCTCGCTGACGGCCGAGACGGACGGGACCGTGCGCAGCCGCGCATTCGCGCCGTCGATCGCGTCGATGCCTTCGGCGATCGCCTCCGCCAGCCTGCGCGTCGCGCCGTTGCGGCTGTAGTACAGGACGAGGAGGTCGGTCATCGGGCCGGTGCAGGAGGGACGCGAGGCCCTGGGCGACTATTATAGGGAGCGCCGTGACCTCGACCCCGACCTCCCTCCCGACCGCGCGTCACCGGGTCATCGCCCGACGCCTCGGCCGGCGCGGAAGGCGCACGTTGCGCGACATCGTCCGCTTCGGCGCGCAGCGCGTCCGAGGAGCAGCGACTGTTCCAGGTCGCGTCGAGCCTGACGTTCACGACGGTGCTGTCGCTGGTCCCGCTCGCGACGACGATCTTCGGCGTGATGACGGCGCTGCCGGTGTTCGCGCAGATGCGCGACGCGCTGCGCTCGTTCCTGCAGTCGCGGCTGATGCCCGAGGCGATCTCGTCGTCGATCTTCCGCTACCTCGACCAGTTCTCGGCGCGCGCCAGCTCGCTGACGCTCGTGTCGATCGCGGGCTTCGCCGTCACGTCGCTCGCGACGATGCTGACGATCGACCGCGCGCTGAACATGATCTGGGACGTGCGACGTCCGCGTCCGCTGCCGCAACGTCTCGTCACGTACTGGGCGATCCTGTCGGTCGGGCCGATCCTGCTCGGCACGTCGCTGACGCTCGCGTCGTATCTCGCGCGCGTGTCGGCCGGCTTCGTCAGCGCGCCGCCGCCGCTCGTGACCGCGGCGCTCGACCTCGTGCCGATCGCGCTGTTCACGCTCGCGTTCGCGGCGCTCTACGTGTTCGTCCCGAACCGCCACGTCGCGTGGCGCGACGCGCTCGTCGGCGCGTTCGTCGCGGCGCTCGCGTTCGAGGCCGCGAAGCGCGGCTTCGCGATCTACGTGACGCGCTTCGCGACGTTCACGGTCGTCTACGGCACGCTCGCCGCCATCCCGCTGCTGCTGCTGTGGATCTACTACATCTGGATCATCACGCTGGCCGGCGCGCTGATCGCGGCGAGCCTGCCGGTCCTGTACGGGCGCGGCTGGAATCGCGGACGCGCGCCGGGCGACGGGTTCGGCGACGCGCTGCGCGTGCTGCGCGCGCTGTATCTCGCGCGGCGCACCGACCAGCGCGGACGCGTGCCGGGCCTGACGAGCCGCGCGACCGGCCAGGCCGCGCGGCTCGACCAGGCGTCGGTCGAGTCGGTCCTCGGCCGCCTGGAACAGGACGGCGTCGTGATCCGCACGCGACCGATGGAACCCGCCGGCGCGACGCGTGCGAGCCGCGACGACGTGTGGCTGTTCGCGGCCGATGCCGCGAAGGTCCGGCTCGAACGCGTGTTCCGGCTGTTCGCGTTCGACGCGGAACACGTCGCCGAGACGGCGATCGATCCCGGCGATCCGCTGGCGACGTTCCTGCGCGAGCAGCGCCTCGCCGACGGCGACGCGTCGCTCGAGACGGTGTTCCGCACGATCGCGCCGGCGTGAGGGACCGCGACGACGACCGCTAAAGGCGCACCTTGCCGCGCCAGATGTCGACGTACATCACCCAGTCGCCGATCAGGCTGTAGAACGGATGGCGGAAGGTCGCCGGCCGGTTGCGCTCGAAGAAGAAGTGGCCGATCCACGCGAAGCCGTAGCCGCAGAACACGGCCGCGTACAGCCATGGGGTGCGTCCGCTCGCGATCGCCGCGACGACGCACGCGATGACGCCGCTCGTCCCGACGAAGTGCAGGCGTCGCGACACGCGGTTCGCGTGCTCGCTCAGGTAGAACGGGTAGAACTCGGCGAAGCTCGCGAAGCGCTTCATGGCGAGGCCTCGATGGGGAGGAAGGCGTGCAGCGCGTCGAGCACCGCGTCGGGCGCCTCGGCCATCACGAAGTGGCCGGCGGTCGGCAGCTCGACGACGCGTGCGCCGGCGATCCGCGACGCGAGCGCGCGGCCGGAGCGCGCCGGCGTCATCGCGTCGCGCCGGCCGACGATCGCGAGCGTCGGGCAGCGGACCGCCGCAGCCGCCGTGTCGCCGTTCGCGTACGCGTTGCAGGCCGCGAAGTCGACGTGCAGCACGCCGGTCGGCTGCCGTTCCATCAGCCGCCGGCCGCCGTGGACGACGTCGAAGCCCGGGCCGGGCGCCGACGGCTTGTGCGAATGGCCGCCGAACGACGCGTCCGACGACCACAGGCTGATCATCCCGATCGCGCGCGGCTCGTCGTCGCGCGCCGCATCGAGCAGCGCGTCCGACACGCGCATCGGGAACGCGGTCGCGAGCAGCGCGACCGCGTCGATGTCGATCGCTGCGTCCGCGGCGCGCGCGACCGTCTCGAGCGCGATCAGCGAGCCCATGCTGTGGCCGACGAGCGACGCGCGATCGACGCCGGCCGCCGCGAGCAGCGCGAGCATC
Organism: uncultured beta proteobacterium; assembly: GCA_963720205.1. GTDB lineage: Bacteria > Pseudomonadota > Gammaproteobacteria > Burkholderiales > Burkholderiaceae_D > CAHJXF01. Next base: position 286,618 of record OY970390.1, read on the forward strand.
CAGTCGGCCATCGCCTCGACGCTCGCGAGCGCCGGTCCCGCGCTGCGGCCGTGGCCGGGCAGGTCGACCGCGAGCACCGCGCGGCCGTGATGCGCGAGATGACGCGACTGCAGCGCCCACACGCTGTGGTCGTGCTGTGCGCCATGGATCATCACGACGACCGGCAGCTTCGCGTCGAAGCGCCGGCCGCCGGTGTACGCATAGGCCACGCGGCCGTCGACGTCGATCAGCACGGCGCGCGGCTCATGCGGGGTTCGACGCGGCGGTCGACGCGCCGCCCGACCCGCTGTTCGACGCGACCTTCGACGCGACCTTCGACGCAGCCTTCAGCCCGCGCTCGAGGTCGGCGATCAGGTCGTCCGGGTCCTCGAGTCCGATCGACAGGCGGATCGTCGCCGGGCCGACCCCGAGCGCCTGCAGGTCGGCCTCGGGGACACGGAAGTGCGTCGTCGACGCCGGATGGATGACGAGCGACTTCGCGTCGCCGACGTTCGCGAGATGCGAGAACAGCGTCAGCGCCTCGACGAACGCGATGCCGTGCGCGCGCGTGCCGCGGATCGTGAACGAGAACACCGCGCCGCAGCCGCGCGGCAAGAGCTTCTTCGCGAGCGCGTGATCCGGATGGCCGGGCAGTTCCGGATAGCCGACCGACGCGACCAGCGGATGCGACGCGAGCCACGCGACGACCCGGCGCGCGTTGTCGACATGGCGCGCCATCCGCAGCGGCAGCGTCTCGATGCCCTGCAGCAACTGGAACGCGACCTGCGGACTCATGCAGGCGCCGAAGTCGCGCAGGCCCTCGCGACGCGCGCGCAGCGCGAACGGGGCGACCGTCGACTCCTCGGCGAACACCATGTCGTGGAAGCCGGCGTACGGCTTGACGAGCTCGGCGAAGTGTCCGTTCGTCTCGTGCGCGGCCTGCCAGTCGAAGCGCCCGCCGTCGACGAGGACGCCGCCGATCGCGACGCCGTGGCCGCCGAGGAACTTCGTCGCCGAATGGAACAGCAGGTCGGCGCCGTGCTCGAACGGCTTCATCAGCCACGGCGTCGTGAACGTCGCGTCGACGACGAGCGGCAGCCCGCGTTCGTGCGCGATCGCCGACACGTTCGGGATGTCGAGCACGTCGAGCCCCGGGTTGCCGAGCGTCTCGCCGAACAGGAACTTCGTGTTCGGCCGGATCGCGTCGCGCCACTGGTCCATGTCGCGCGGATCGACGAACGTCGTCTCGATGCCGAAGCGCGGCAGCGTGTACGCGAGCAGGTTGTGCGAGCCGCCGTACAGCGCGCGCGACGCGACGACGTGGCTGCCGGCGCCGGCGATCGTCGCGGCCGCGAGATGCATCGCGGCCTGGCCGCTCGCGGTCGCGAGGCCGGCCACGCCGCCTTCGAGCGCCGCGATCCGTTCCTCGAACACGGCGACGGTCGGGTTCGAGATCCGCGAATAGACGTGGCCCGAGCGTTCCATGTTGAACAGCGACGCGGCGTGGTCGCTGTCGCGGAACACGAACGACGTCGTCGCGTAGATCGGCACGGCGCGCGCGCCGGTCGCGGGATCGGGCGCCGCGCCGGCGTGCAGCGCGAGCGTGTCGAAGCCGGGGTCGTGCGGGCCGGGGCCGCGCGCGGGACGCTCGCTCATCGGAAGACGGATCGGATCGTTCGTCGAGGCGCGCATGGTAGACCGAAGCGCGCGCCGCATCGCACGCCGCATCGCGCGGCGATGCCGCGCCGGATCGCGGCGATGTCGCGCCGGATCGTGCGGCGACGTCGCGGCGCGCGCGTTCGCCGATGCTAGGATCGGCGGCCGCCTCCGACGTCCGACGACATGCGCGACCTCAGCCAGCTGCGCCACGAGCTCTACCCGCCGATCAGCGCGCGTGCGTCCGGCCTGCTGCCGCTCGACGACCTGCACGCGATGTACTGGGAGGAGTGCGGCTCGCCGACCGGCGTGCCGGTGCTGTTCCTGCACGGCGGCCCCGGCGGCGGCGCGAGTCCGCGGGCGCGGCAGTTCTTCGACCCATGGCACTACCGCATCGTCGTGTTCGACCAGCGCGGCGCCGGTCGCTCGACGCCGCTCGGCGAGACGCGCCGCAACACCACGCCGCTGCTGATCGACGACATCGAGCGGCTGCGCGAGAAGCTCGGCATCGACCGCTGGCTGGTCTTCGGCGGCTCGTGGGGCTCGACGCTCGCGCTCGCGTACGGCGTCGCCCATCCCGAGCGCTGCCTCGGCTTCGTGCTGCGCGGCATCTTTCTCGGCCTGCCGGACGAGATCGACTGGTTCATCTCGGGCGTGCGCCACGTCTTCCCGGAGGCGCTGCGGGCGCTGCTCGCGCACGTGCCCGAATCGCGGCATCACGACGTCGTGCGCTGGTTCCACGAGCGCCTCGCCGATCCCGATCCGGCCGTGCACATGCCGCTCGCGCGCGCGTGGAGCAGCTTCGAGGCGTCGTGCTCGACGCTGCTGCCGGACGCGTCGCTGCTCGCGCATTCGGAAGAGGACGTCGTCGCGATCGGCATCGCGCGGATGGAGACGCACTACTTCGTCAACGACCTGTTCCTCGACGCGCCGCTGCTCGACGGCGTCCCGCGGCTGCGGCATCTGCCGTGCACGATCGTCCAGGGCCGCTACGACATGGTCTGCCCGATCTCGACCGCCGACGCGCTGGCGCGCGCCTGGCCCGAGGCGCATTACGTGATCGTCCCGGACGCCGGCCATTCGGCGTGGGAACCGGGCACGACGGCCGCGCTCGTCCAGGCTTGCGAGCGGATGAAGACGGCGATCAAGCCGTTCGACAAGGCATTGCTTGAAGCGCCGCGCCGATGAAGGTAACTTGGCGCGGAACGACGGCGGGACCGGCTTCCCGGCCGACCGCCCGAACGCGAGGAGACCCCGATGATCGTCAGCGAAATCCTGCAGCTCAAGGGCGGCACGCTGTTCACCGCGACGCCGGACACGACGCTGAAGGAAGCGGTCGACGTCATGGCCGAGAAGGACATCGGCTCGCTCGTCGTGATGGCGGGCGGCGAGCTGGCCGGCATGCTGACGTTCCGCGAGCTGATCCTCGAGCTGCACAAGCACGGCGGCGCGGTCGGCAACGCGCTCGTCGGGCCGATCATGGATCGCGAGCCGCTGACCTGCACGCCGAAGACCGACGTCAACGAGGTGCGTCGCATGATGCTCGAGCATCACGTCCGCTACCTCCCGGTGATGGACGGCGCGACGCTGCTCGGCGTCATCTCGTTCTTCGACGTCGCGAAGGCGGTGCTCGAGGCCCAGAACTTCGAGAACCAGATGCTGAAGGCGTACATCCGCGACTGGCCGGCCGAAGCGGCGTAGGAGTCGCGTTGCGCGCGCAGCTGCAGGCGTCGACGTTCGCGACGCGGGACCGATGAAGGTCGCCGTCGTCGGCGCAGGCATCGCGGGTCTCGCCTGCGCTCGCGCGCTCGCCGACAGCGGCCACGCGGTGACGGTCTTCGAGCGCGGCGACGTCCCCGGCGGCCGCGTCGCGACGATGCGGACCGAGGTCGGCGGCTTCGACCACGGCGCCCAGTACTTCACGGCGCGCGACGCCGCGTTCGTCGCGACGGTCGACGCGTGGCTGCACGCCGGCATCGTCGAGCCGTGGCCGGTCGTGCCGCGCAGCATCGGCGCCGCCGCGGACGCCGTCGCGCGCCCGGCGAGCGAACACACCGAGCGATGGGTCGGCGTGCCCGGCATGTCGGCCGTCGCGTTCGCGATGGCGGACGGGCTCGACCTGCGCCTGGACACGACGGTCTTCGCGCTCGACGGGGACGTCGACGGCGGCGCGGCCGGCCGCGCGCCGCGCTGGCGGCTGCACGCGCGCGACGCCGACGGCATCGCCACCGTCGACGAGACGTTCGACGCCGTCGTCGCGGCGATGCCGGCCGCGGCCGCCGCCGTGCTGCTGGCCGCGTCGCCGTCGCTCGCCGAACGCGCCGCCGTCGCGCGGATCGAGCCGTGCTGGGCGCTGCTCGCGGGCTTCACCGAGCCGATCGAGACCGGCGAATCGCGCGTCGGCGACGCCGCGTTCGTCGACGGCGGCCGCCTCGCGTGGATCGCCCGCGAGTCGAGCAAGCCGGGCCGGCGCGTCGGCGAGCGCTGGACCGTGCACGCGCAATCGGGCTGGAGCGTCGAGCACTTCGACGACGACCCGGAAGACATCAAGGCGAAGCTGATCCGCGCGTTCCAGGACGCGACGGGCACGGCGGAGCAGCCGGTCTACGCGACGGTGATGCGCTGGCGCCACGCGCTGGCGCGCGCGTCGCTCGGCTGCGACTTCCTGTGGGACCCGGCGCGGCGCGTCGGCGCCTGCGGCGACTGGTGCCGCGGCTACCGCGTCGAGGACGCGTGGCTGAGCGGAACCGCGCTGGGACGCGAGATCGGCAACGGCGGCTGAAGGCCGGGCCGCGGTTCGCGCCGCCGTTTCGCCGACCCGTCGTTCCGGCGCCTGCGGGAACCCAGCGTCGTTTCGCGGTCTTCCGCGTGCCGCGATCCGCACGCGTCTTTCCCTCGGCAGCAAGACAGTCGCGTCGTCGCCGTCACGCTGCGCGGACGGCACGAAGTCACTGGCACTGCGCGTACGACGACTTCGGCGAGTCCGCTCCATCCACCGCACGAACCGCTTGACAACGTATCGATACATCGAAATACTTGGTTATATCGACGCGATGGTCAGACACCCGTGCACAGGAACTACTCCCGCAGCATCCCGCGCCAGTGGCGCGACATCGCGAAGGTGTTCGTCGCGATGGGCGACCCGCACCGGCAGCGCATCCTGCTGACGTTCGAGCGCGGCGAGCGGCTCAACGTCGGCCAGATCGCCGACGTCTCCACGCTGTCGCGCTCCGCGGTGTCACATCATCTGAAGATCATGCGCGAGGCCGGCGTCCTCGGCAGCGAGAAGATCGGCAAGGAAGTGTGGTTCTGGGTCGAGCGCGAGCGCCTGCTCGACACGCTGGGCGGCGTCGGCGACTACCTGCGCGAGCACGCCTGAACGAATCGGACGGAGAGCGACGATGAGCCACACGAGCCAGTTCGGTCTGCTGAAGCAGCGCCGCTTCGCGCCGTTCTTCTGGACGCAGTTCTGCGGCGCGGCCAACGACAACGTCTTCAAGGTCGCGTTCACCGCGCTCGTGACCTACCAGACCGCGCTGTTCGGGAACGTCGACGCGAAGAACGCCGCGTTCGTCATCTCGGCGATCTTCATCCTGCCGTTCGTGCTGTTCTCCGCGACGTCGGGCCAGCTCTCCGACAAGTACGACAAGGCGCGCGTGATGCGCTTCGTGAAGTCGCTCGAGATCGCGATCATGGTCGTCGGCGGCGCCGGCTTCGCGCTGCACGACATCCGGCTGCTGTACCTCGGCACGTTCATGATGGGCGTGCACTCGACGCTGTTCGGCCCGGTCAAGTACGCGTACCTGCCGCAGCACCTCGGCGAGCGCGAGCTGGTCGGCGGCAACGGGATGATCGAGATGGGGACGTTCGTCGCGATCCTCGTCGGCACCATCGTCGGCGGCGAACTCGCCGACCTCGGCGCGAACGGGCCGGTCGTGATCGCGGCCGTGTGCCTCGGCATCGCCGTCGTCGGCCGCATCGTCGTCGGCTTCGTGCCGCCGTCGCCGTCCGACCAGCCGGACCTGAAGATCAACTGGAACCCGTTCACCGAGACGTGGCGCAACCTGAAGCTCGCGCGCGAGAACCGCGCGGTGTTCCTGTCGCTGCTCGGCATCTCGTGGCTGTGGTTCTTCGGCGCGACGTTCCTGACGTCGTTCTTCAACTTCGCGAAGGACGTGCTCGGCGGCGACCCGCAGGTCGTCACGCTGCTGCTCGCGATCTTCTCGATCGGCATCGGCTTCGGCTCGCTGCTGTGCGAGCGACTGTCGCGCGGCAAGGTCGAGATCGGGCTCGTGCCGGCCGGCTCGATCGGCATGACGGTCTTCGCGGTCGACCTGTGGTTCGCGTCGCACGCGCTGCATCCGGGGCCGTCGTTCGTCGGCGCGACGGCGTTCGTGACGGACGCCGCGAACCGCGTCCCGCACTGGCACGTGATGATCGACCTGTTCCTGCTCGCGATGTTCGGCGGGCTCTACAGCGTGCCGCTGTACGCGATGATCCAGAGCCGGTCCGCGCCGAGCCATCGCGCGCGCATCATCGCGGCGAACAACATCCTCAACTCGCTGTTCATGATCGTGTCGTCGCTGATGGCGATCGCGCTGTTCGCGATCGGCTTCACGATCCCCGAGCTGTTCCTGACCGTCGGCATCCTGAACGCGGTCGTCGCGATCTACATCTACTCGCTCGTCCCCGAGTTCCTGATGCGCTTCCTCGCGTGGGTCCTGATCTCGACGTTCTACCGCATCCGCACGACCGGCATCGAGCACATCCCGGCCGACGGCCCGGCGCTGCTGGTCTGCAACCACGTCAGCTTCGTCGACGCGGTCGTCATCATGGGCGAGTCGCCGCGACCGATCCGCTTCGTGATGGACCTCGCGATGTTTCGCGCGCCGGTGCTCGGCTGGCTGTTCCGCTCGGTCGGCGCGATCGGCATCGTGTCGCAGAAGAAGGATGCGGCGGTGTTCGCGAAGGCGAACGCGCTGATCGATCGCGCGCTGCAGGAGGGCGAACTGGTCTGCATCTTCCCCGAGGGCCGCATCACGGACACCGGCGAGCTCAATCCGTTCAAGGAAGGCGCCGTGCGGATCGCCGAGCGCAACGGCGTGCCGGTCGTGCCGATGGCGTTGCGCGGGCTGTGGGGCAGCTGGACGTCGCGCGCGTCGGGCCGCGCGTTCGGCGCGCTGCCCCGTCCGTTGCGGCGCGGACTGTCGAGCCATGTCGAGCTCGCGATCGGCGCGCCGCTGACGCTGGCCGCGATCAGCGCGGCGTCGCTGCAGACCGAAGTGGCGGCGCTGCGCGGCGCCGCACGCTGACGCGCCGCTGCGCGCGAGGGCGTTGGTCGTGGCGGCGGGGCGCCGCCGCGCGCATCCGGCGGCCGACGATCGCTTCGTCGCGAGACGGCGCCGATCGATCCCGGCCCGCGTCGCAGCCGCGCGTCACGACGGACCGACCGGTCCCTCGGCGGTGGGCGGGGAACTCGCGGTCGACCGCGTCGTCGGCGGCGGCCGCCGGATCCGCAACGGCACCTCCGGCGCGGTGCCGTCCTTGCCGACGCCGGCGTACATCGTCACGTGCGGGTACGGGATCTCGATGTTCTCGCGGTCGAACGCCGCCTTGATGCGCCGGAAATAGTCGCGCCGGACGTTCCACTGCTGGAGCGGGGCGACCTTGAAGCGGCAGCGCAGGACGACGGCGCTGTCGTCGAGGCGCTCGACGCCGGCGATCTCGAGGTCTTCGAGGATCGCCGTCGCGAAGGCCGGGTCGCCGCGAAGCTCGGCGCCGACGCCGCGCATCACGTCGATCACGGCGTCGACGTCCTCGCGATAGGCCACGCCGATGTCCATCACCGCGTGCGCGTACGTGCGGCTCATGTTGGTGACCGACGTGATCAGGCTGTTCGGGATGAAGTGCACGTTGCCGTCGTAGTCGCGCAGCCGCACGTGTCGCAGCGTGATGTCCTCGACGAGGCCGCCGATGCCGGCGATGTTGACGACGTCGCCGGTGCGGATCTGGTCCTCGAAGAGCAGGAAGAACCCGGTGAAGTAGTCCTTCACGAGGCTCTGCGCGCCGAAGCCGATCGCGAGGCCGACGACCCCGGCCGCGCCGAGGATCGGTGCGAGCGAGATGCCGATCTCGGCCATCACGAGCATGAACGCGACCGCGCCGACGACGAGCGCGATCAGGTAGCGGATCACGCGCCCGACGGTCTCCGCGCGACGCGCCGCCTCGACGCCGCCGAGATGGGCGGCGACGCGCTGGCGCACGCCGCGCACGAGACGCTGCAGCACGCGGATCGAGACCCAGGCGAGGGCGACGATCAGGACGATGCGGACGGCGGATTTCGCGACGCCCTGCCACTGGCTCCAGTCGACGCGTGCGATCAGGTCGTGCAGTCGTTCGTTCATCGGTTCCTCGAAGGGGTGCATGCGTCGGCGAGCGCGACGCGGACGACCTGCGCGTCGGCACCCCGCCGGCTCGCGCGACGCCGGGTCCGACGCGCGCGGGAGTACCTGCTGTGTAAGCCGCTTCGGCCCGAAGTTCCGGCGCTCGACGACGACCCGGTGCGGCGCGGAACGCGGCTCGACGATAATCGCGGGTCGTCCACCCGCGCGCTCCCATGTCCGGCTCCACGTTCGGCACGCTGTTCCGCGTCACCAACTTCGGCGAGTCGCACGGGCCGGCGATCGGTTGCGTCGTCGACGGCTGTCCGCCCGGCATGCCGCTGTCCGTCGACGACCTGCAGCCCGACCTCGACCGCCGCAAGCCCGGCACGTCGCGGCACGTCACGCAGCGGCGCGAGAGCGACGCCGTCGAGATCCTGTCCGGCGTCTTCGAGGGCTCGACCACCGGCACGCCGATCGCGCTCTTGATCCGCAACGAGGACCAGCGGTCGAGCGACTATGCCGAGCTCGCGCGACGGTTCCGTCCCGGCCACGCCGACTTCACGTACTGGCACAAGTACGGCGTGCGCGATCCGCGCGGCGGCGGGCGTTCGTCGGCGCGACTGACGGCGCCGATGGTCGCCGCCGGCGCGATCGCGAAGAAGTGGCTCGCGATGCGATACGGCACGACGATCCGCGGGCGCCTGAGCGCGCTCGGCGACGTCGACATCCCGCTCGTGTCGTGGGACGACGTCGAGAACAACGCGTTCTTCGCCGCCGACGCCTCGCTCGTGCCGCGTCTCGAGGAGGCGATGGACGCGCTGCGGCGCGCCGGCGATTCGGTCGGCGCGCGTATCGACGTCGAGGCGACGAACGTGCCGGTCGGACTCGGCAGCCCGCTATACGACAAGCTCGACGCCGACATCGCCTACGCGATGATGGGCATCAACGCGGTGAAGGGCGTCGAGATCGGCGCCGGCTTCGCGTCGATCGCGCAGAAGGGCAGCGAGCACGGCGACGAGATCGTGCCGGACGGCTTCGTCACGAACCATGCCGGCGGCGTGCTCGGCGGCATCTCGACCGGCCAGCCGATCACGGTGTCGATCGCGATCAAGCCGACGTCGTCGATCCGCATCCCGCGTCGCTCGATCGACGTCGACGGCAACGCGATCACGATCGAGACGCACGGCCGCCACGACCCGTGCGTCGGCATCCGCGCGACGCCGATCGCCGAGGCGATGCTCGCGCTCGTGCTGATGGATCACGCGCTGCTGCATCGCGCGCAGTGCGGCGAGCCGAAGGCGGATCGATAGCGGTGCGGCGGGTACGACGGTTGCTCATCCGGCCGTCATGCACCGTCGACTCAACGTGGGCTGCGGCCCGAGCCCGGTCGCCGGCTGGCTGAACGCCGACCGCACGCCGGCGCCCGGCGTCGACGTCGTCGGCGATCTGTGCGCCGGCCTGCCGCTGCCGCCCGACGCGTTCGACGCCATCGTCGCGATGCACGTGCTGCAGGACATCGCGTGGCTCGACCTGCCGGCCGCGCTCGCCGAGATCCGACGGCTGCTGCGACCCGGCGGCGTCCTGCGGCTCGGCCTGCCCGACCTCGACCGCGCGATCGACGCGTACCGGCGTGGCGACGCCGGTTACTTCTTCATTCCGGACGCCGACGCGTCGTCGATCGGCGGCAAGCTCGTGACGCAGGCGATCTGGTACGGCTCGGTGCGGACGCCGTTCACGTTCGACTTCGCATGCGAAACGTTGCTGCGCGCCGGCTTCCGCGAACCGCGGCGTTGCGCATTCCGGCAGACGTCGCATGGCGATGCGACGCTGGTCGAGCTCGACAACCGCGAACGCGAGAGCCTGTTCGTCGAAGCGCTGCGCTGACGCGACGGTCGGGCGCGGGCACGGCGGTTGCTCGCCAGGCGCTTCCCGAAACACCCGGCGCGCCCATTGTCCGCTCCGCTAGCTCTCGTCGTCTCGCCCCATCTCGACGACGCCGTCTTCGGTTGCGGCGCCTGGCTCGCCGCGCATCCGGGCGCCGTCGTCGTCACCGTATTCGCCGGCGTGCCGCCGGACGGCGGCGTGCGGACCGACTGGGATGCGCGCTGCGGATTCGCGAGCGCGGCCGAAGCGCTCGAAGCGCGACGCGACGAGGATCGCCGCGCGCTCGCGCTGCTCGACGCGCGGCCGCGCTGGCTCGCGTTCTGCGACAGCCAGTACGACGCGACACCGACCGTCGAAACCGTCGCCGACGCGCTCGTCGACGCGATCGACGAGCTCGCGCCGTCGATCGCGCTGATCCCGCTCGGCCTGTTCCACTCGGACCATCGGCTCGTCCACGACGCGAGCGTCGCGGCGCTCCGGCGATCGTCTCGCGCGACGCGAGCTTGGTTCTACGAGGACGCGCTCTATCGCGCCGGGCCGGGACTGCTGCAGGCGCGGCTCGGCGAACTCGCCGGCGCCGGCATGCGCGCGACGCCGGCACGGGCCGAGGACGGCTTCGCCCCCGCCGGCGCGGACGACGCGCGACGCAAGGCGCTCGCGGTGCGGGCGTACGCGAGCCAGCTGCGCGCGTTCGGCCCCGGCGGCTACGACGACACGGCGGCGCCCGAGCGTTGCTGGCGCCTCGACGCGTTCGACGCGAAGCGGGAGGGCGACGATGTCGCGCGCTGATCCGCGCGTCAGCGTCGTCGTCCTGACGCACGACCGCGCCGTCGAGCTCGCGCGCACGTTGACGCAGCTGCAGGCGCTGCCGGAACGACCGGCCATCGTCGTCGTCGACAACGCGTCGAGCGACGGCACCGCCGAGCTCGTGCGCCGTCGCTTCCCCGACGTCGTGCTGGTGCGCAGCGACACGAACGCCGGCGCCGCCGGTCGCAACCTCGGCGTGTCCGCAGTCGCGTCGCCGTACGTCGCGTTCTGCGACGACGACACCTGGTGGCATCCCGGTTCGCTCGCACGCGCGGCCGACCTGCTCGACGCGTACCCGGCGGTCGGCGTGCTGTCGGCGCGAGTTCTGGTCGGCCCCGACGACGCGCTCGACCCGGCGTGCGAGCGGATGCGCGACGGGCCGCTCGATTCGGGCGGTCTGCCGGGTACCGCGCTGATCGCGTTCATGGCCGGCGCGGCCGTGATGCGGGTCGCCGCCTTCCGCGACGTCGGCGGCTACGAGCCGCGTTTCTTCCTCGGCGCGGAGGAGGCCTTGCTCGCGCTCGACCTCGCCGCGCGCGGCTGGCGCCTCGTCTACGTCGACGACGTCGTCACGCACCATCATCCGTCGAACGCCCGCGACGCCGGCACGCGCGACGTCGTCGCGCTGCGCAACCGGTTGTGGCTGCCATGGCTGCGACTGCCGGCGCGCGTCGCGCTGCGCGAGACCCGCAACGTGCTGCGCGAGGCTCGACGGGCCGGGCTCGCCGGCGCCGCGCTCGCGCAGGCGCTGGCCGGCGCGTCGTGGGTCGCGCGCCGGCGCCGCGTCGTCCCGCCCGCGGTCGTCGCGATGTACGAGCGCGTCTTCCACGGCGACGCGCGACGCGTGCGGAGCCCGTCCAGGGGGCGGGACGCGCGAGCCGGCGAACGGTTCGACGCCCGCTGAGCCGGAGGCGCGCCGCCGGAACCCGCCGGAGTCCTACAACACGTCCCGCCGCACGGCAGCGCCACGGCATCGCGCCGATGTGACGATGCGGCCCTCCCGCTCGCGGCCGCGGGCGATTCGCATGCCGACGCTCGTCGGCGCCGCTCCCTCGATTTCCGATCGTCCATGAGCCCACTGCATTCGGTCGTCGACACGACCGCGTCGTCCCGAACCGCCCCACGCGCCGGCGCTCGGCGCCTCTACGCTTCGCTGCTCGGCGAGCACGGCGGCGCGCCCGGCGAGATCGACGAGGTCACGCGCTCGGCGTCGTGGTCGTTCCTCTGCGCGCGGCTCGACGAGGCGGCGCGGATGCCGTCCGACCTGCCCGACGACCCGCGGGCGCTGCCGGAGCGTCTCGAGGACGCCCATCGGCAGACCGCCGCGGCGTATCGCCGTTATCTCGACGAGCGACGCGCCGGAGCGCCGCGCCGGTTCTTCGGCAACCGCTCGCACGCACTCGCGTTCCTCCGGGCCGTCGCGCCGACGAAGCTGGTCGACGGCGCGTGGCTGTACGGCCTGCTGCGCATGCGAGCCGACGCGCGGCTGTCGCCGCTGATCCGCACCTACCTCGAGGAGCTCGGCGACGGCGTCGCGACGCGCAACCACGTGCTGATCTATCGCCGGCTGCTGGCCGCGAACGGCTGCGACGCGTGGCAGGCGCAGCTCGACGACGCGCACTACGCGCAGGGCGCGATCCAGCTCGCGCTCGCGCATCACGCCGACCGTCTGCTGCCCGAGGTGATCGGCTTCAATCTCGGCTACGAGCAGCTGCCGCTGCATCTGCCGATCACGGCCTACGAGCTGAACGAGCTCGACATCGATCCACACTATTTCCGCCTGCACGTGACGATCGACAACGCGTCGACCGGACACGCGCAGAAGGCGCTGCAGGCCGCGCTCGACGCGCTGCCGGTCGCCGGCGACCGGCGCGCGTTCCATCGCCGGATGATGAACGGGTACCGGCTGAACGAGCTCGGTGTCGGCACGACCGACGCGATCGCCGCGTTCGACCTCGAACGCGAACTGGTGGCCGTGCTGACCGATCGTGCGGGAGTCGGCGCGCAACTGCATTCCGACTACTGTCGCATCGCCGGCCGCACCGTCACCGAATGGCTGTCCGTCCCGGACGCGATGCCCGACCTGCTGTCGGCGCTCGCGTCGACGGGCTGGATCCGTCGCGGTCGCCCGGTCGACGAGAGCCGCTTCTGGCGCGTGCTGCACGACGACCGCGCGCCGATGTTCGGCGTGTTCGACGGCTACGCGTCGCAATTGCTGCGCGACTGGATCGAGGACGGGGCCGTCGGCGATGCCCCGCGGGCGCCGCGTCATCCGAATCGCTTCGACGCGTCGGCCGCGACGTCGCGCGCCCGTTCGTCCGACGCGACGCCGCTCGCGACGTCGGTCCGCGACGTCGTCCGTCGACATCTCGACGCGACGGACGGCAGCGACGACGAGGACGTGCACGCGCTGGCCGATCGCCTGGCCGGCATCCAGGAGCGCGACGATGCGCTCGCCGCGCTGCGCGGATGGTTGTCGCCCGCGAACCATCCGTCGCCGGCGGGCCTGCTCGCGACGCGGATCTACGCCGCGCTGTCCGACCGATGAATGCGGCGGTCGCGCCGGTCGTGGATCGCGATCGCGAACTGTGGATGCTCGCGCGCGAACTGCGCGACAGCGGCTATCGATTCACGACGGTGACGCCCGCGACGCATGCGCGCGTCAACGCGCGCCCCGGCAACGCCTGGGCACGCAACGTCGAGGACGTCTTCGGCTGGAGCCGTCCTTTCCGCGACGGCGTCGTGTCGTCGGCCTGGATGCGGCGGATGCACGCCGCCGACATCGTCCGTCCGCACGAGGACGGATGGCGGTCGACCGTGCGCGCCTCGACGCTCGACGGCGCGTTCTTCCTGCATTCGGCATTCCCGACGTCGGGTGCCGACGCCGTGTTCTTCGGTCCCGACACCTACCGCTTCGCCGGCGCGATCGGCCGCCATCTCGCGAGCGGCGCGCCGGTCGCGCGGGCCGTCGACATCGGCTGCGGGGCCGGGCCGGGCGCCGTGCTCGTCGCCCGTGCACGACCGTCGGCCGAGGTGTTCGCGGTCGACATCAACGACGAGGCACTGCGCTTCTGTCGCCTCAACGCGGCGCTGTCGGGCGTCGACCGGATCGACGTGCGCAAGTCGGACCTGCTGTCCGACGTCGACGGCGCGTTCGATCTCGTCGTCGCGAACCCGCCGTACCTGCTCGACCGCGAGCGTCGCACCTATCGGCACGGCGGCGGCAGCCTCGGCGAAGGCCTGTCGCTCGCGATCGTCGACCTCGCGGCGTCGCGGCTCGCGCCCGGCGGCACGCTGCTGCTGTACACCGGCACGGCCGTCTGCGGCGGCGTCGACGGCTTCCGCGAGAAGGTCGCGGCGCGGATCGGCGACGGTCTCGACTGGCGTTACGACGAGCTCGATCCCGACGTGTTCGGCGAAGAGCTGCTCGAGCCGGCCTATCGCGACGCCGACCGCATCGCGGCGGTCGTGCTGTCGATCACGCGAGCCGACGACTGACGATCCGGCGACGTCGATGAAGGTCCTCGAAGTCCGTCTGCTGCGCGGCCCTGCTCGCGCGAGGGCTCCGACGAGCGGGTGATCAACGAGACGGACCATCGGCGCGGGCAACCGTCGGGGCGTGACGGCGGAAGCGATCGCGCGAGGCGCGCGGTCGACGACGGCGGCCGCCGACGGCCGGCGACGCCGGGCCCGCGAATCGCGCTCGACATCCGCGAGCCCGAGCCGTCGCCTCGGGTCGACGTGGGCATCGACGTCGTACCGTCGCGGCTACGGCGGCGCGCGCGGCGGCAGGCCGAGCGCCGCGGCCAGCGCCGCGCGCACGGCCGCCGGTCCGAACGCGCGTTCGATCGAGTCGCGATCGTCCGTCGTCGGCGGACGCGGCGGCGACCCGGCGACGATCGCGCAGAGTCCTTCGACGTCGTCCGCGACGCGCAGCACCGCGTCGCCGAGACGCGGCGCGATCCAGCGCAGGAACGGCGTGCCGACCGCGACGACCGGCACGCCGAGCGACATCGCGAAGAAGAACGAACTGCTGACGACGACGTCGGGATCGGCGTGCGCGATGACGAGCGCGCGGCTGCCGGCGACGAGCGCCTGCGCGGTCGCCTCGTCGACGAGTCCCGGCACGAATCGCACGTTCGGTCGGGCCATCGCCGCGAGTTCGGCCGCGTGGCCGCGATCGCCGACGGCGCCGGCGACGACGAGCGCGCGGTCCGCGGGGAATGCGGCCATCAATCGGTCGAGGCGCTTGTAGCGGACGATGCGACCGAACGCGACGACGTAGTCCTCGGGCAGCGCATCGAACGGCGGGGGCCGGTCCGCACGTTCGACGCGCGGATACAGCGGATGCGGGCAGTAGCGCCGCGGCGCCTGCGTCGCATCGCCCGAATGCGTCAGCACGACGTCGAACAGACGCTCGTAGCGATCGACCCAGCGCGTCGCGCGCGCCTCGTCGCCGGACGCGGTCGCATGCGGATAGACGTTGTGCCGCACGAACGCGAGCCGGCGCGCGGCGAGCCGCAGCGCGACGGTCCGCGCGAACAGCCGGGCCATCTTGCGCCAGGCGACGCGTCGCGTGCGGCGATCGAGCAGCTCGTTGTCGGTCCAGTTCAGCACCAGCAGGTCGAGCCGTCGACGATGCGTGCGCCAGGTCGCGACGACGCCGTCGTGACGGACGACGTCGCCGAAGTCCGCGAGCGCGTCGCGCATCAGGAACGTGTAGCCCTTCTCGTCGCGCGCGTCGAAGAACGGGGCGTAGCCGATGCGCGGTGTCCGGGCCATGCCGCTCAAGCCGGTCTCGCAGAACCGATGCCATCCGCGCGCGGAGCCGCTAAGCTGCGCGTGCGCGGCGCAGAAGACGCCCCGACCGTCCGCGGGCGGTCGTTCCTCGAAGACACCGGAGACGCCATGAAGCGATCGATCCTTCTATCCACGCTGTTGCTGTCGCTGAACGCGGCCGCGCAGACGTCCGTGCCGCAGATCCCGTTCGACTCGGTGCCGAACGCGCTGAGGATGCCGAAGGATCTCTATCTCGGCGAGGTCTCGGGCGTCGCGGTCAACTCGAAAGGTCACGTCTTCGTGTTCTCGCGCGGCAACACGACCGGTCCGGCGTACGCCGCCGCGGCCGCGCAGCTGCTCGAGTTCGACGCGAACGGCCGGTTCGTCCGCGAGATCGGCCACCATCTCTATGCGTGGTCGTTCGCGCACACCGTGCGCATCGATCCGCACGACAACATCTGGGTCACCGACAAGGGCTCGGACATGATCGTGCGCTTCGATCCCGAGGGGCGCGTCACGATGGTCCTCGGCCGCAAGCAGGAGGCGTCGGACGAGGACACCGGTCCGCTGAAGCATCCGAAGCCGCCGCTGCCGGCCGAGAACGGCCGCTTCCGTCAGGTGACCGACGTCGCGTGGGACGCCGACGACAACACGTACATCTCCGACGGCTACATCAACGCGCGGGTCGCGAAGGTCGATCGCAACGGACAGTGGGTGAAGTCGTGGGGCGGTCCCGGCGCCGAGCCGGGCCAGTTCAACACGCCGCACAGCATCGCGACCGACAACGCCGGCAACGTCTACGTCGCGGACCGCGGCAACCGTCGCATCCAGGTCTTCGACGGCGACGGCAAGCTGCTGCGCATCATGCAGATCGACGTGCCGTTCGACCGCGACGTCGTGCCGGTGATCGGCAACGCGCTCGACCCCGATGCGAAGGCCGGGACGTTCTCGCCGGGCGCGCCGTGGACCGTGTGCATCACGCCGGGCCCGCACCAGGTGCTCTACGCGTCGGACGCTTATCCGGGTCGCATCTACAAGATGACGCTCGACGGCAAGGTGCTCGGCACGAT
This sequence comes from uncultured beta proteobacterium, assembly GCA_963720205.1. Taxonomy (GTDB): domain Bacteria; phylum Pseudomonadota; class Gammaproteobacteria; order Burkholderiales; family Burkholderiaceae_D; genus CAHJXF01. The sequence continues at coordinate 303,176 of OY970390.1, forward strand.
CGGCGAAGGCGGCCGGCAGCTCAAGCAGTTCGGCTGGGTCCACGAGATCGCGTGTCCGTCGGAGAACACGCTGTACGTCGCCGAGCTGCTGAACTGGCGCGTGCAGAAGCTGATCCTGCATCCGTCGCGCTGACCGGCGCAGGGGCCCGCCGACGAGGGCCCGATGCCCGTCCGGCAGAACTCGTCGTCCGCGCGGACGGGGTGTCTGTGTGGCATAATCCTCGACCCTCCGTCGCCGGCCTCGGGGACATCGCGCCGGCGTCCAGTCACTGCTGCGACATGCATCGGCAGTACTGCCGGATGAACGCCGGTCGGTCAGCGCCGCGGCCACAGCGCCGCGGTGTAGGTGACGTAGACGAAACGCGATTCAGCACATCGGATGCTCCTTCGAGGCGGCGCTTGAGGTCGCCGAGCGCGTCGAGATGCTTGCGCTCGAACTTCCGGATCCATCGCTCGCCGATGCGATGGATCGGGACCGGGTTCAGGTAGTGACGCTTCTCGCGGCCGTGCCACAGGACCGCGACGAGGTTCGCGTCCTCCAGCACGGCCAGGTGCTTCGAGACGGCCTGGCGCGTCATGTCGAGGTGCGTGCAGAGCGCGCCGAGCGTCTGGCCGTCGTGCTCGAACAGCTTGTCGAGCAGCCGCCGCCGCGCCGGGTCCGCGAGCGCCTTGAAGACCGCGTCGAACGACGTCGTCATCGGCCGCATTATGCAACCAAATGGTTGCGTGTCAAGCGCGGCGTCGCGGTCGTGCGCCGACCGTCGGCCGACGGGTCGCTGTGGCATAATTTTCGACCCGCGACCGAACCGTCACGAACCGTCCAATCGCATCGCCGCCATGCCGCGCACGCTCTACGACAAGCTCTGGGACCTGCACGTCGTCCATCGCGAGGACGACGGCACGTCGGTGCTGTACATCGATCGTCACCTGCTGCACGAGGTGACGAGCCCGCAGGCGTTCGAAGGGCTGCGGCTCGCCGACCGCGAGCCGTGGCGCAACGCGGCCAATCTCGCCGTCGCCGACCACAACGTGCCGACGACGCATCGCGCCGAAGGCATCGACGATCCGGTCTCGCGACTGCAGGTGGAGACGCTCGACGCGAACGCGAAGCGCTACGGGCTCACGTACTTCGACATGCGCGACCGTCGCCAGGGCATCGTCCACATCATCGGGCCGGAGCAGGGCGCGACGCTGCCGGGCATGACGGTCGTCTGCGGCGACTCGCACACGAGCACGCACGGCGCGTTCGCGGCGCTCGCGTTCGGCATCGGCACGTCGGAGGTCGAGCACGTGCTCGCCACGCAGACGCTCGTGACGAAGAAGGCGCGGAACATGCGCGTCGACGTCGACGGACGCCTGCCGCGCGGCTGCACCGCGAAGGACCTCGTGCTCGCCGTGATCGGCCGCATCGGCACCGCCGGCGGCACCGGCCACGCGATCGAGTTCGCCGGCAGCGCGATCCGCGCGCTGTCGATGGAAGGCCGCATGACCGTCTGCAACATGGCGATCGAGGCCGGCGCGCGCTTCGGCATGATCGCGTGCGACGCCACGACGCTCGCGTACGTCAAGGGCCGTCCGTACGCGCCGAGCGGGCCGATGTGGGACCTCGCGGTCGCCGAATGGTCGACGCTGCATTCCGACGACGGGGCCGCGTTCGACCGCGTCGTGTCGCTCGACGCATCGACGATCAAGCCGCAGGTCACGTGGGGCACGTCGCCCGAGATGGTGACCACGATCGACGGCCGCGTGCCCGATCCGGACCGCGAGCGCGACGCCGCGAAGCGCGACGGCATCGAGCGCGCGCTGACGTACATGGGCCTCGAGCCGAACACGCCGATCGACCGCATCCTGATCGACAAGGTGTTCATCGGCTCGTGCACGAACGGGCGCATCGAGGACCTGCGCGACGCGGCCGCGGTGCTGAAGCGGCTGAACCGCCGCGTCGCTGCGAACATCAAGCTCGCGATGGTCGTCCCGGGTTCCGGCGTCGTGAAGGCGCAGGCCGAGGCCGAGGGGCTCGACAAGATCTTCATCGGCGCCGGCTTCGAGTGGCGCGATCCGGGCTGCTCGATGTGCCTCGCGATGAACGCGGACCGGCTCGAGCCGGGCGAGCGCTGCGCGTCGACGTCGAACCGGAATTTCGAGGGCCGGCAGGGGCAGGGCGGACGCACGCACCTCGTCAGCCCGGCGATGGCGGCCGCGGCCGGCATCGAGGGTCGCTTCGTCGACGTACGGAGTCTCGCGTGAGGCCGCGTCGGCTCGTGGCGGCCCTCGCCGCCGTCGCGGCGGTCGCGGCGTCGCTCGCCGCCGCCGGGTGCACGACGAACAACTTCAACTGCAACGTCAAGGACGCGTGCCGGGTGCCCGGCGCGGGTGCCGAACGCTGACCGGGACGCGCCGATGGAACCGTTCCGCGTCCACCGGGGTCTCGTCGCGCCGCTTCCGCGCGACAACGTCGACACCGACGCCATCATCCCGAAGCAGTTCCTGAAGTCGATCGCGCGGACGGGCTTCGGCGACAACCTGTTCGACGCGTGGCGCTACCTCGACCACGGCGAGCCGGGCATCGATCCGTCGACGCGTCGCCCGAATCCCGACTTCGTGCTGAACCAGCCGCGTTACCGCGGCGCGTCGATCCTCGTGTCGGGCAAGAACTTCGGCTGCGGCTCGTCGCGCGAGCACGCGCCGTGGGCGCTCGTGCAGTACGGCTTTCGCGCGCTGATCGCCGAGTCGTACGCCGACATCTTCTACAACAACTGCTTCAAGAACGGCCTGCTGCCGATCGTGCTGCCGCAGGCCGACGTCGAGCGCATCGCGCACGACGCGTCGCTCGGGCAGGGCTATGCGCTGACGATCGACCTCGACCGGCAACTCGTCGTCGATCCGTCCGATCGCGTCAGCCCGTTCGACGTCGAGCCGTTCCGCAAGTACTGCCTGCTGAACGGCTTCGACGACATCGGCCTGACGCTGCGCCACGCCGACGCGATCCGCGCGTTCGAGTCGGCGCACCTGTCGAAACGTCCCTGGCTGACGAACACGATCGTCTGACGGCGCGGCCCTCGCGCCCGTCGTGACGACCGGCCGATGCGCGAACGAACGGCGCGTCGGCGCGAATCCGGCGATGCGCGCGCGTCGCCCGCACACAACGACCTTCCGAACCCACCAGCGGCCCAGACGTGAACATCGCCATCCTTCCCGGTGACGGCATCGGACCCGAGATCGTCGACGAGGCGTTGAAGGTCCTCGACGCGGTCGACGACGCGTTCGGCCTGCGGCTCGAGATCGAACGCGCCGACGTCGGCGGCGTCGCTTACGCGAACCACGGGCATCCGTTGCCGCCGGCCACGCTCGAGCTCGCGAGGCGCGCCGACGCCGTGCTGTTCGGGGCCGTCGGCGATCCGCGTTACGACGCGCTGCCGCGACCGTCGCGTCCCGAGCAGGCCATCCTCGGCCTGCGTCGCGAGCTCGGCCTGTTCGCGAACCTCCGGCCGGCGATCGTCTATCCGTCGCTCGCCGGGGCGTCGTCGCTGAAGCCCGAGCTCGTGGCGGGCCTCGATATCCTGATCGTCCGCGAACTGACCGGCGACATCTACTTCGGGCAGCCGCGGGGCCGGCGCTCGTCGCCCGACGGCGCGTTCGCCGGCGCCGACGAGGCGTTCGACACGATGCGCTACGCGCGGCCCGAGATCGAGCGCATCGCGCGCGTCGCGTTCGAGGCGGCGCGCAAGCGCAAGGCGGCCGGCCACGCGGGCAAGGTCACGAGCGTCGACAAGGCGAACGTGCTCGAGACGAGCCAGTTCTGGAGGGACGTCGTGACGGCGGTGCATCGCGACTACGACGACATCGCGCTCGACCATCTCTACGTCGACAACGCCGCGATGCAGCTCGTGCGGGCGCCGAAGGCGTTCGACGTCATCGTCACCGGCAACCTGTTCGGCGACATCCTCTCCGACGAGGCGTCGATGCTGACCGGATCGATCGGCATGCTGCCGTCGGCGTCGCTCGACGCGACCGGCAAGGGGCTGTACGAACCGTCGCACGGTTCGGCGCCCGACATCGCGGGCCGCGGCATCGCGAATCCGCTCGCGACGATCCTGTCGACGGCGATGATGCTGCGCTACACGTTCGGCCGCGCCGACGCCGCGGATCGCATCGAGCGCGCGGTGCAGGACGTGCTCGCGCGCGGGCTGCGGACGGCCGACCTCGCGAGCGACGGGGCGCGTGCGATCGGCACGCGCGCGATGGGCGACGCGGTCGTCGCGGCGCTGGCGACGGCGTGATGCGGATGCACGGACACGAAAGGCGGCGATGAAGACGGTCGGGCTCGTCGGATGGCGGGGGATGGTGGGATCGGTGCTGATGCAGCGGATGCGCGACGAAGGCGACTTCGCGCTGGTCGAGCCGGTGTTCTTCAGCACGTCGAACGTCGGCGGCGCGGGGCCGTCGATCGAAGGCCTCGGCGCGACCGTCTGCGGCGACGCGTTCGACATCGACGCGCTGAGGAAGCTCGACGTCGTCGTCACGTGCCAGGGCGGCGACTACACGAGCGCGGTCCATCCGAAGCTGCGGGCCGCCGGCTGGAACGGCGTGTGGATCGACGCGGCGAAGACGCTGCGGATGAACGACGACGCGATCATCGTGCTCGACCCGGTCAACCGGTCCGTCATCGACGCGGCGCTCGCGCGCGGCGTCAAGGACTTCGCCGGCGGCAACTGCACGGTGAGCTGCATGATGATGGGCATCGGCGGCCTGTTCCGCGCCGACCTCGTCGAGTGGATGACGTGCGCGACGTACCAGGCCGCGTCGGGCGGCGGCGCGCAGCACATGCGCGAGCTGCTGACGCAGTTCGGCACGCTCCATCGCGCCGTCGCCGGCGAGCTCGCCGATCCGGCGTCCGCGATCCTCGACATCGACCGCAAGGTGCTCGCGGCCCAGCACGGCATGACGGCCGACGAGACCGCGCAGTTCGGCGTGCCGCTCGCCGGCAGCCTGATCCCGTGGATCGACCGCGACCTCGGCGACGGCATGTCGCTCGAGGAGTGGAAGGGCATGGCCGAGACGAACAAGATCCTCGGCCGCGGTCCGGGCTTCGGGTCGGGCTCCGCGCAGGACGCGATCCCGATCGACTCGACCTGCGTGCGCGTCGGCGCGATGCGCTGCCACTCGCAGTCGCTGACGATCAAGCTGAAGCGCGACGTGCCGCTCGACGAGATCGAGGACCTCGTCGGCGGGTCGACCGCGTGGACGCGCCTCGTGCCGAACACGCGCGAGGCGACCGCCGCGGCGCTGACGCCGGCGGCCGTCACCGGCACGATGACGATCCCCGTCGGCCGGCTGCGGAAGCTCGCGATGGGACCGGGCTACGTCGGTTGCTTCACGATCGGCGACCAGCTGCTGTGGGGCGCGGCCGAGCCGCTGCGCCGGATGCTGCGGATCGTGCTCGGCGCGTGACGCGCGGCTTACCGCGTTCGGTCGTCGCGTGGGCGCGCCGTGTCGTGGATCATCGGCTAGAGCGGCGGACTAGCGATGACGGGCCCGCGATCCTAGTCCGTTGTCGAGAGGCAACAGCGCCATCGGCGCGGAGACGGCGCACGGACTGACAAATACTCCCAAGCTGCGTAAGCTCGGCAGCATAAGTCCATGAAACCGGGCACCTTTGCTCGCGCCGCGCGCGGGCGGAAACGACTCGGCGGTTCTGCGTCTTCGATGCAACCGGCGTCGACCGGGTCGGCACGGACAGAAGCATTCGCAATGCTCGCGTGTCGATCGCGACGGTCCCGTCATCCAGAGCGGAAACACAAATGAAGCTTCATTCGAAACGATCGCATCGTCCGTCGGCCAACGGCCTGCGCCGACTCGGTATCGCCCTGGCCCTGAGCGCGACGACGTTCGGCGCGCAGGCCGCCGGGCTCGGTCGGCTGAACCTGATGTCCGGGCTCGGGCAGCCGCTGCGCGCCGAGATCGAGGTGACGTCGCTGAACCGCGACGACACCGGCACGCTGTCGGCCCGGCTCGCACCGGCCGCCGCGTTCGGCCAGGCGGGCATCGAGTACGGCGCGTCGCTGTCGGCGCTGCGCTTCTCGATCCAGCGCCGCCCGAACGGACAGCAATACGTGCTGGTCACGTCGAACCAGCAGGTCAACGAGCCGTTCCTCGATCTGCTCGTCGAGCTGACCTGGGCGTCGGGGCGACTCGTGCGCGAATACACGGTGCTGCTCGATCCGCCCGAGACGCGCGCCGCGCAGGCCGCGCCCGCCGCCGCGCCGGTGATCGCCGCGACGACGGACACCGCGCCGACGATCGTGCGTCGCACGCCGCGCGCCGCGGCGCCGTCGACGACCGCTTCCGCCGAGGGCGGATCGACCGCGACGCCGACGCGCCATGCGACGCCGACCGCGTCGTCGAACGGCGACTACGTCGTCCAGAGCGGCGACACCGCGATGTCGATCGCGCGTGCGAACAAGCCGGAAGGCGTCTCGCTCGAGCAGATGCTGGCCGCGCTGTATCGCGACAACGGGCGGGCGTTCTCCGGCAACGTCAACCGGCTGATGGCCGGCGCGACGCTGAAGATGCCGGACGCCGCCACCGCGCAGGCGATCGAGGGGCCGGAGGCGCGCCGCATCGTCGCGCAGAGCTCGGACTTCGGCAGCTATCGCGAGCGCGTCGCACGCAACGCGGCGCCGGCGGCGTCGACGACCGCGCCGGGGCAGCAGGCGTCCGGCCAGCTGTCGTCGCAGGTCCAGGACCGCGCTGCGCCGGCGACGAGCACCGATCGCCTGCAGCTGTCGCGTCCCGACGCGTCGCGGGCAGCGACGGCCTCGACGGGTGGTGCGCGCAGCGGTCCCGGCGCCGCATCGTCCGAAGAACTCGCCGCCAAGGACCGTGAGCTGACCGAAACCCGGACGCGACTCGCGTTGCTCGAGAAGAACGTCGCCGACCTGCAGGAGCTGCTGAAGCTGAAGAACCAGACGCTGGCCGACCTGCAGAAGGGTGCGGCCACGAAGGGGCCGGACGCCGGCGCGCCGGCGTCGGGCACGGCGCCGGTCGTGTCGCCGTCGGCATCGACGGCGCCGGCCGTCACGGCCGCCCCGCCGACCCCGGCCGCGACCGCGCCGGCCGCGGCGACGCCGTCGACCACGCCGCCGACCACGACTGCGACCACGACGGCGACGCCGGCCGCCGCCGCACCGACGCCGCCGGTCGCGGCGCCGCCGGCGCCTGCGCCCGCGCCGGCCAAAGCCGCGCCCGCACCGGTCGCGAAGGCACCGGCGGCGGAGCCCGGCTTCCTCGATTCGCTGCTCGACAACACGCTGCTGCTGGTCGGGCTCGTGGTCCTCGCGCTGCTCGTCGTCGGCTACGCGGTGTTCGCGGCCCGTCGTCGCCGCATGGCGCGCTTCGAGGACAGCATCTTCGTCGACAACAGCGTGCTGCGCGCGAACTCGGTGTTCGGCACGACCGGCGGGCAGTCGGTCGACACGGCGAACAGCGGCTTCCACTCGAACTTCGTGCCGGTGGCCGGCGCGCTGCCGGAGCACAACGAGGTCGACCCGGTCGCCGAGGCCGACGTCTACATCGCTTACGGGCGCGACGCACAGGCCGAGGAGATCCTCAAGGAAGCGCTGCGCGCCGATCCGTCGCGCCACGCGGTGCGGTTGAAGCTGCTCGAGATCTACGCGAAGCGCAACGACAGCAAGACGTTCGAGACGATGGCGTCCGAGCTCTACGCCGCGACCGGCGGCCAGGGCGAGGAATGGCGCCAGGCGGCCGCGCTCGGCGCGACGATCGATCCGCGCAACCCGCTGTATACCGAGGCCGCCGGCCGTCGAGGCCGCCGCTCCCGGTCGCGGCGCCCGCCGCGCGCGCCGTGCCGTTCAGCGCGAGCGAGTTCAATGCCGCGCCGCTGAACTTCGCGGTCTCCGACATCGGCGTCCGCGCGCCGGCCGCCGAAGCGACGTCCGCGACCGCGACCGACATCGACTTCCCGCGCAGCATGGCGCGCACCGATCCGCTGCCGCGACCGACGACCACCTCGCCGACGCCGGCGATGGATCTCGACTTCGACCTCGGCAACACGGCCACGAACGTCGCGTCCGGCGCCGCGACGACGGCGATCGCCGGCGCGACCGCGCCGGCGGAGCCCGCGCCGGCCGCCGACCCGTTCACCGCGTCGGCCTTCGGCAACGCCGACCCGACCGCGCGGACCGCCGTCAACCTGCCCGCGTTCCGGGCGCGCGCCGACCAGCCGGCCGAGACGGCGCCGGAAGCGACGAACATCGGCCGCGACGCCGACGGCTTCACCGCGTCGGACATCTTCGGCTCGAGCATCGTCGCCGACACCCAGCCGCTGTACGCCGACACGCAGCCGGCGCCGCCGCCCGCGCAGCCGACGAAGCCCGCGCGCGCGCGCGACGGCGACGGCGACATGCAGTTCGAGAAGACCGAGCCGTTCGACGCGTCGTTCTCGAACCTCAACCTCGAGCTCGATCGCGGCGACTTCCCGTCGCCGACGGCGTCCGACATCAACGGCCGGACCGACATCTGGCAGGCGATGGCGACGAAGCTCGACCTCGCGCTCGCGTACAGCGACATCGGCGACAAGGACGGCGCGCGCGAGCTGCTCGAGGAAGTCGTGCGCAACGGCGACCAGGCGCAGGCGGATCGCGCGCGGCACCTGATCACCGAGCTCGGCTGACGACGCACCGACGGCCCGCGTCGCCGCGGGTCGGGCGGCGTCGGACGATCCGATGACGCGGATCGCGCTCGGCATCCAGTACGACGGGGCCGCGTGGCACGGCTGGCAGTCGCAGCCGCATCGCCGCACGATCCAGGACGCGCTCGAGGCGGCACTGACGCGCTTCGCCGACCGGCCGGTGCGGGTGCGTGTGCCGGTCGCACCGATCGCGGCGTGCACGCGCTCGGGCAAGTGGTCCACTTCGATTGCGACGCCGCGCGGACGCTGCAGGGCTGGGTGCGCGGCGTCAACGCGCTGCTGCCGACGTCGATCGCGGTCCGCTGGGCGGCGCCGGTCGACGCGACGTTCGACGCGCGCTTCGACGCGGTCGCGCGCACGTATCATTACCTGCTGCTGGTGGCGCCGATCCGGTCGCCGCAGTGGACCGGCCGGGCCGGCTGGACGCATGCGGCGCTCGACGTCGACGCGATGGCGACGGCGGCCGCGACGTTGCTCGGCACGCACGACTTCTCGGCGTTCCGCAGCGCCGAATGCCAGGCGAAGTCGCCGGTCAAGTCGATGACGACGGCGACCGTCGAACGTCGCGACGACTTCGTGCGGTTCACGTTCCGCGCCAACGCGTTCGTGCAGCACATGGTCCGCAACCTCGTCGGCACGCTGGTCGCGATCGGCCGCGGCCGCGAGCCGACGACGTGGATCGGGACGCTGCTCGCGGGCCGCGATCGCGCCGCGGCCGCGCCGACCTTCATGCCCGATGGCCTCTACCTCGCCCGTGTCGAATACCCGTCCCGCCGCGCGCTTCCGGAACCGGTGCCGTTCTCGATCGTCCATGCCGGCTTCGACCGATGACGCGGGCGTTGCTGCGATGACGACGACGATGACGATGACGGCGACGATGACGATGACACCGGTGAGAGTGGTGGCGATGGCGGCCGTGATGACGACGCCGCGGATCACGCCGACGACGACGCGCCGTCGATGAGCCTCTTCGACGTCGACGATGGCGTGCGCACGCGGATCAAGCTCTGCGGGCTCACGCGCGAACAGGACGTCGACGTCGCGGTCGCCGCGCGGCGTCGATGCCATCGGCTTCGTGTTCTATCCGCCGAGCCCGCGCGTCGTCTCGATCGCGCAGGCCGCGCGGCTCGTCGCGCGCGTTCCGCCGACGATCGACACGATCGGGCTGTTCGTCGACGCGACGCCCGACGACGTCGACGGCAGTGCTCGACGCGGTGCCGCTGACGCTGCTGCAGTTCCACGGCGACGAAGCGCCGGCCGCGTGCCGCGACCGCGGCCGCGCGTATCTCAAGGCCGCGCGGATGACGGCCGACGTCGATCTGCTAGCATTCGCCGAGACCCACGCCGGTGCCGCCGCGTTGCTGCTCGACGCGTACACCGCGGCCTACGGCGGGTCCGGAAAGGTCTTCGATTGGTCGCTCGTCCCCGCATCGCTGCTCGACACCGCGACACGCGCCCGCCGGCGCGCCTCGGGTCGTTTTGAGTGGTGGGTTGAACGCAGCCAACGTCGCTGACGCGATCCGCGCGGTCCGCCCTCACGCGGTCGACACGTCGTCCGGCATCGAACGCGGAACGAAGGGCATCAAGGACGCGGCCGCCATGCGCGCGTTCGTCGCGGCCGTCCGATCGGCCGACGCCTCTCTTTCTTCGTAGGTCCCATGAGCTCGATTCCTTCCGCCGCCGCCCGATCGGCGCTGCAACCGTCGCCCGTCGTCGCGACGAATGTCCCGTCGATGCGCGCCGACGCTCCTGTCGCCGCAACGGACGTCTCGTCGATGCGTCCTGATGTCGACGTCGACGTCGCCATTGCGGACGCCGCACCGGACGCGGCCGCGCGACCCGACGCGCGCGGCCACTTCGGTCCGTACGGCGGCCGCTTCGTCTCCGAGACGCTGATGCGCGCGATCGACGAGCTCGACGCCGCGTACGCGCACTATCGCGTCGATCCCGACTTCATCGCGGAGCTCGACGACGAGCTCGCGCACTTCGTCGGGCGCCCGAGCCCGATCTATCACGCGAAGCGCTGGAGCGAACGAGCTCGGCGGCGCGCAGATCTGGCTGAAGCGCGAGGACCTGAACCACACCGGCGCGCACAAGATCAACAACACGGTCGGCCAGGCGCTGCTCGCGAGGCGGATGGGCAAGCCGCGCGTGATCGCCGAGACCGGCGCCGGCCAGCACGGCGTCGCGACGGCGACGGTGGCCGCGCGCTTCGGCATGGAATGCGTCGTCTACATGGGCAGCGAGGACGTCGCGCGGCAGTCGGCGAACGTGTACCGGATGAACCTGCTCGGCGCGCGCGTCGTGCCGGTCGACGTCGGGATCCAGGACGCTGAAGGACGCGCTGAACGAGGCGATGCGCGACTGGGTGACGAACGTCGAGGACACGTTCTACATCATCGGCACGGTCGCCGGCCCGCATCCGTATCCGATGATGGTCCGCGACTTCAACGCGGTCGTCGGACGCGAGTGCCGCGTGCAGATGCCGGCGCCGCGCGGGGCGGCAGCCGGACGTCATCGTCGCGTGCGTCGGCGGCGGCAGCAACGCGATGGGCATCTTCCACGACTACGTCGACGATCGCTCGGTGCGGCTGATCGGCGTCGAGGCGGCCGGCGACGGGCTCGACAGCGGCCGCCACGCGGCGAGCCTGCAGCGCGGCTCGCCCGGCGTCCTGCACGGCAACCGCACGTACGTGCTGCAGGACGACCATGGGCAGATCACCGAGACGCATTCGATCTCGGCCGGGCTCGACTATCCCGGCGTCGGCCCCGAGCATGCGTGGCTGAAGGACACCGGCCGCGCGCAGTACGTCGGCGCGACCGATGCCGAGGCGCTCGCGGCGTTCCACGCGTGCTGCCGCATCGAGGGCATCATCCCCGCGCTCGAATCGAGCCACGCGCTCGCGTACGCGACGAAGCTCGCACCGACGATGCGGCCGCGACGAGATCGTCCTCGTCAACCTGTCGGGTCGCGGCGACAAGGACCTGCACATCGTGTCGGCGGCGGGCGGGGCGTGACGGCACGCTCGCTCCGGATGCGCGCGACGACACCGGGTTCCCGCCTTCGCGGGAACGACGACTTCCGTCCGCCGTCTCCGCGAAGACGGGGGCCGCGCGTCGTTCCTCGACCCCGTCGATGAACGCCCCGATCACCAGCACCCGCATCGCCGAGCGCTTCGCGCGGCTGAAGGCCGAAGGTCGCACCGGCCTCATCCCGTACATCGCCGCCGGCGACCCGTCGATCGCGACGACGATCGCGCTGCTGCACGCGTTGGCGCGCGCCGGGCGCCGACGTGATCGAACTCGGCGTGCCGTTCTCGGACCCGTCGGCCGACGGACCGACGATCCAGCGCGCGACCGAGCGCGCGATCCGCAACGGCGTCGGCCTGCAGGCGACGCTCGACTGCGTGCGCGTGTTCCGCCGCGACGACGACGCGACGCCGGTCGTGCTGATGGGCTACGCCAATCCGTTCGAGCTGCTCGCGCGCGACTTCGGCGGCCTCGAGCCGCTCGCGACCGCGCTGTGCGAGGCCGGCGTCGACGGCGTGCTCGTCGTCGACTACCCGCCCGAGGAGTCGGAAGCGTTCGCGGCCGCGTTGCGCGCCGCGGGCCTCGCGTGCATCTACCTGCTCGCACCGACGTCGAGCGAGGCGCGGATCGAGGCCGCCGCGCGCGCCGCTTCGGGCTACCTGTATTACGTCGGCCTGCGCGGCATCACCGGTGCCGCGGGGCTCGACGTCGCCTCGGTCGTCGAGAAGCTCCCGCTGATCCGGCGTCACGCGACGGTCCCGATCGGCGTCGGCTTCGGCATCCGCGACGCGGCGAGCGCGGTCGCCGTCGCGGCCGTCGCGGACGCCGTCGTGATCGGAAGTCGTATCATCGAGGCCATCGAGGGATCGCCCGGCCGGGAAGTCGAGGCCGTCGAGTCGTTCGTGCGGGACGTGCGCGCCGCGCTCGACGCGGCCAGCGCGAAGCAGAACACGAGAAAGGACGATCGATGAGCTGGATCGAGAAGCTGCTGCCGCCGCGCATCCAGCGCAACGAAGGCACGCAGCGTCGCATCCCCGAGGGGCTCTGGGTCAAGTGTCCGGCCTGCGAGTCGGTGCTCTACAAGACCGATCTCGAGCAGAACTGCATGGTCTGCCCGAAGTGCGACCACCACATGCGGATGAGCGCGCGCCAGCGGATCGACGCGCTGCTCGACAGCGAGGGTCGCTACGAGATCGCGCAGGACACGCTGCCGCTCGACACGCTGAAGTTCAAGGACAGCAAGCGCTATCCCGATCGGCTGAAGGAAGCGCTCGAGTCGACCGGCGAGACCGACGCGCTCGTCGTGATGGGCGGTGCGATCCACACGGTGCCGGTCGTGGCCGCCGTGTTCGAGTTCGGCTTCATGGGCGGCTCGATGGGCTCCGTCGTCGGCGAACGCTTCGCGCGCGGCGTGCAGACCGCGATCGAGCAGAAGCGTGCCGTTCATCTGCGTGACCGCGACCGGCGGCGCGCGCATGCAGGAAGGCCTGCTGTCGCTGATGCAGATGGCCAAGACGACCGGCATGCTGACGAAGCTGTCCGCGGCGAAGCTGCCGTTCGTCAGCGTGCTGACCGATCCGACGATGGGCGGCGTGTCGGCCAGCTTCGCGTTCATGGGCGACGTCGTGATGGCCGAGCCGAACGCGCTGATCGGCTTCGCCGGGTCCGCGCGTGATCGAGCAGACGGTGCGCGAGAAGCTGCCCGACGGCTTCCAGCGCGCCGAGTTCCTGCTGCAGAAGGGCGCGATCGACATGATCGTCGACCGTCGACGGATGCGCGACGAGATCGCGCGGTTGCTCGCGCTGATGCTGAAGCAGCCGTCCGACGTCGTCGCCTGACGCGCGCGTCGCGGCTCGACCGACGGGGTCGGCCGATGTGCTCGGTCGCGACGTTCTGCGGCGTCAGGTCCTTCGTTCGCGCCGACGTCGCTCCGCGATGAACGCCACGAAGCCCGCGGCGAGCAGCCAGCCGATCTCCGGCTCGGGGATCGCCGCCTGGTTGACGAGCGTGCGCTCGGCGGCGGTCGCGAGTTCCTGCGCGATCGCGCCGGAGATGCCCAGCGCGTAGGCGGCCGACCCCATGTTCGACGGATCGAACTCGGTCGTCAGCAGCTCGGGATCGATGCCGGTGATCTGCCCGAACAGCACGAGCGCGTTCAGGTAGTCGCCGTAGGCGCTCGGGTGATAGCCGACCGGCGTCGTGCAGCAGGCGAGCAGCGGATCGCTGTCCCACAGGTCGACCTGCCCGGCCGGCTCGTCGACGAGATAGGGGTTCTGTTCGGCGATCCCGAGGCGCATCGCGGAGACCCACGCGTCGCCGGCGTTCGCGACGCCGACGCTGCTGCCCGTCGGGTTCGCGGCGTCGAAGCTCTTCGCCTCGTTGAAGTACGCGTTGTGCAGGTCGAGCGCCATCGCGGCGATCGGGTCGGCGTCGCCGACGTACGGCGCGTAGGCCTTGTTGCCGTTCTGCTGCGCGACCGTGCTCGAGCCGAACTGCGGCTGCGCCGGGTTCGTGCTGACGTAGCCGTAGGCCGCGAGCGGCGGCGTCTCGTACAGCGTGATCTTCGCGTTCGGCACCTTCGCGGCCGCGTCGGCCTGGTCGATCTTCGTGACGATGCCGTTGACGGCCGTCGTGAAGTTCGACGGGTTGCCGCGCGTCGGCACCGACACGCCGTTGACGGTGATCGTCGACGGCAGCGGCGTGAAGCTCTGGTCCTGCAGCACGACCTGGTTCCACTTCGACTGCGTGATCAGCGGCAGGTCGGCCTTCGACGTGCCGCTGAGGTAGCCGTTGAGCGTCGCGCTGCTGACCGCGATCAGCGACACGTTGTAGTTCAGGCCGAGGTCCTTCGTGAACTGCAGGAAGATGCCGGCGGCGCCGCTGAACGGCCCGACCTCGTTGTACTGCGACGACGGGTTCGCCTGCAGGTAGGCGAGCTTGTCGGTCAGCGTCGCGCCGGGCGTGTTCGCGCTCGTCGGCAGCGTCTGCGGGCCGGCCTCGACGGTCGACACGCAGCCGGCCGTGGGGCACAGCAGGTCGTGGACGACGCCGTTGCCCGGGGCGTTCGCGGGACCGGCGTTGTAGTTCAGGACCGGCTGGTAGCGGCCGTGCGTGAAGCTGTTGCCGACGAACAGCAGGTTGATCGGGTCGGCCGTCGCCAGCGTCGGCAGCATCGCGAGCGCGGCAACGGCGGTGGCGGTCCACGACCGGGTGCTTTTCGACATGCGGGTCTCCTGGCTGTTCGGTGTCGCGCGGCCGTCGCGCATCCGCTTGCGGTCGGGATGCGCGTCCGGAACAGGGCAGGCATCGACCGTGCCACGGACGCAAGTCGTTGATTGGCGAAGGCGTGCGACCGACGCCCCGCCCGGTCTGTAAAGGTCGCCGACACGCGGGCCGGCGCGGAGGCCCCACGCGGGTCGGTGGCCTCGCCCCGCGTCGGCGGGTGCCAACGATGCCGCGGACCGGACGGGCGCGATCCATGCGGCTCGAAGCCGCCGTCGCGGGTCCGCCGGATCGCGCCGACGCCGAATCGAATGGAGGGAGCATGGCACTCAGGCAAGCTTTGAAAGGTCGACGCGTCGCGGTGCTGGTCGCGGACGGGTTCGAGAAGGTCGAACTGACGATCCCGTACGCGGCGCTGCGCGCGGCCGGCGCAGACGTCGACATCGTGTCGCTGCGCCCCGGACGCATCCGCGGCGTCAACCTGCACGAACCGGCGGGCGCGCGTCTCGGTCGACCGGACGATCGACGACGTGACGATCGACGACTACGACGCGCTGCTGATCCCCGGCGGCTTCATCAATCCCGACCTGCTGCGGCAATCGGCCGACGTCCGGCACTTCGTGCGCCGCTTCGACCGGGCCGGCAAGCCGATCGCGACGCTGTGCCACGGGCCGTGGGTGCTCGCGTCGGCCGGACGGGTCGAGGGCCGCCGCATGACGTCGTGGCCCGGCGTGCGCGACGACCTCGTCAACGCGGGCGCGACATGGGTCGACGATGCGCTCGTCGTCGACGGCAACCTGCTGACGAGCCGCGGACCGCAGGACATCGTGCCGTTCACGAAGGGGCTGCTCTCGTTCTTCGCCGGAGAGGCGGTCGAGGCGGCGAACACCGGCGCGAGCACGTCGTCGCCGCAGCGCGAGTCGCCGCCGTCGCTGGTGCTCGGCGCGATGAAGTGGCTGCCGCGTCCGTCGTTCAGGACGGCGGCCGTGCTCGGCGCGGCGTTCGCGATGTACGCGATGCAGTCGCGCGGCGGGCACCCGCCGGCCGAGGTGCCGGCCGCCTGAGCGACGCCGGGGAGGGCGGCGACGGGCGACTTCCGGTCGTCGATCCGCCGGTCAGCCGATCGGCCGGTGCGCCGTCAGCCGGCCGGCCGCAGCAGCACGATCAACGCGCCGCCGCCGCCGTCGTGCTCGCGGGCCTGGCAGAACGCGAGCACCTCGTCCTTCTGCGTCAGCCAGCCCTTGACCTTGCCCTTCAGCACCGGCTGCTTGCCGACCGAGCCGTGGCCCTTGCCGTGGACGATCCGCACGCAGCGGTGGCGATGCTTCAGCGCCTCGCGCAGGAACGTCGCGACCATCTCGCGCGCGCCGTCGACGCGCGCGCCGTGGAGGTCGACCTCGGACTGCACGATCCAGTGGCCGCGTCGCAGCTTCGCGACGACGTCGGGGGCGACGCCGTCGCGGTGCCACGACAGCTGCTCGTCGCATTCGAGCACCGCGTCCGGATCGAAGCCGTCGGACAGCGACTCCGCGAGCGCGGCGGCCTCGTCGGCGCGGTACTGATGGGCGATCGGTCGCGGTGGCGGACGTCGATGGTCGACGCGCGGCGCGACCTTCAGCGGCTGGACGGCGCCGACGGCGTCGCGGAACAGGTTCGCCTCGCGTTCGGCCTCGGCCGCGACGCGCGCGGCCTCGCGCTCGCGGCGCGCGCGTTCGGTCGCCTCGCGCTCGAGCGACTCGCGCAGCGCCGCGAGGTCCGACAGGCGATGGAAGCGCGACGCGGGCGCCATGACGACAGGACGATCGGTCGCAGCCGGCCGACGGTCAGAGCACCGCGACCGACTCGTCCTCGGGCACCGGGATGTCGAGGTTCTCGAGATAGCGCTGCGCGTCGAGCGCCGCCATGCAGCCGGTGCCGGCGCTCGTGATGGCCTGGCGGTAGACGTGGTCCTGCACGTCGCCGGCCGCGAACACGCCGGCGACGCTGGTCGCGGTCGCCTGTCCCGACAGGCCGCCCTTCGTGACGATGTAGCCGTTGTGCATCTCGAGCTGACCCTGCGAAGATCTCGGTGTTCGGGCGGTGGCCGATCGCGATGAAGACGCCCGACAGCGGGATGTCGGTCGTCGTGCCGTCGCTCGTCGAGGCGATCCGCATGCCGGTCACGCCGCGAGTCGTCGCCGAGCACCTCGTCGAGCCGCGCGTTCCAGCGGATGTCGACCACGCCGGCCTTCTGCTTGTCGTGCAGCCGGTCGACGAGGATCGCCTCGGCGCGGAACTTGTCGCGCCGATGGATCACCGTGACCTTCTTCGCGATGTTCGACAGGTACAGCGCTTCCTCGACCGCGGTGTTGCCGCCGCCGACGACGGCGACCTCCTGGCCCTTGTAGAAGAAGCCGTCGCAGGTCGCGCAGCCCGACACGCCGCTGCCCATGAACGCCTCCTCGGACGGCAGGCCGAGGTACAGCGCCGACGCGCCGGTCGCGATGATCAGCGCGTCGCAGGTGTAGTGCGCGGCGTCGCCGATCAGCCGGAACGGCCGGCGCTTCAGGTCGACCGTGTGGATGTGGTCGAACACGATCTCGGTGTCGAAGCGCTCGGCGTGCGCGAGGAAGCGCTGCATCAGTTCCGGGCCCTGCACGCCTTCGGCGTCGGCCGGCCAGTTGTCGACGTCGGTCGTCGTCATCAGCTGGCCGCCTTGCGCGAGGCCGGTGATCAGCACCGGCTTCAGGTTGGCGCGCGCGGCGTAGACGGCGGCGGTGTAGCCGGCGGGGCCGGAGCCGAGGATGAGGACGCGGGCGTGCTTGGGAGCGGACATGGTCGGCGCGGGCGGGGACGCGAAGCGGGGAAAAAGGCAGGTCGGGGCATCGACGCGCGGCGCAAGACCGCGGCGGTCCGGCAATTATAGAAGGCCGTCCGTCGGTGTCCCGTTGCGCTTTCGCCCGGCACGGCGCGTGCAACGGGGTCTCGCGGCGGCCCGTCGATATAATCGATCGATGGCCCGTTCGTCCACGATGACCGCATCCGGCGCGGCGCTCGGCGCATCGCTCGATCCTCGCGACGCCGCGCACGACGTCAAGCGCAGCCTGTTCGCGCGCAACCAGCGTCGCGGCGAACGCTCGCGCGCGGCCCGCCTGTTCGGCGAGGCACGCTGGCTCGCGTTCGCCGCGCTCGCGCTGTACCTGTTCCTGATCCTCGTCACGTACAGCGGCGCCGATCCCGGCTGGTCGCACAGCGCGTCGGTCGCATCGCTCGGCAACCGCGGCGGTCGCTTCGGCGCGTGGCTCGCCGACGTGCTGCTGTCCGTCTTCGGCTACTCGTCGTACTGGCTGATCGTGCTGCTCGCGAGCCGCGTCGCCATCGGCTACCGGTCGCTCGTGCGCAGCCGGCTGCTGCCGTACGACGAGGCGCCCGCGAGCCGGTGTGGATCCATCTCGCGGGCTTCGCGGTGCTGCTGGTCGCGTCGTGCGGCATCGAGTTCCTCCGGTCGACGTCCGGCGGCCACGGACTGCCGCAGGGCGCCGGCGGCGTCATCGGCAACGAGGAGGTCCATCGCCTCGTCGGCGCGTTCGGCATGACCGGCGCGACGCTCGCGCTGCTCGTGCTGTTCGCGGGCGGCTTCTCGCTGTTCACCGGCTGGTCGTGGCTGACGATCGCCGAACGCGTCGGCACCGTGATCGAAGGCTCCGTCCTGCTGTTCAAGCGCAAGCGCGAGGCGCGCGAGGACCGCGCGGTCGGCGCCGAGGCCGCGGTCGTCCGCGAAGAGGCCGTCGTGCAGGAACGCCACCGCATCGTCGAGGCGCCGCCGATCCACATCGAGCCGCAGGTCGTCCAGGTGCCGCAGTCGGCGCGCGTCGCGAAGGAAAAGCAGGTCCCGCTGTTCGCCGAGATTCCCGAGACCGACCTGCCGCCGCTGTCGCTGCTCGCGCCGCCGCCCGTGATGCAGGAGACGGTCGGACCCGAGACGCTCGAGTTCACGTCGCGGCTGATCGAGAAGAAGCTGAAGGACTTCGGCGTCGAGGTGAAGGTGGTCGCCGCGTATCCCGGTCCGGTCATCACGCGCTACGAGATCGAGCCGGCGACCGGCGTCAAGGGCAGCCAGATCGTCGGTCTCGCGAAGGACCTCGCGCGCGCGCTGTCGCTCGTGTCGATCCGCGTGGTCGAGACGATCCCCGGCAAGACGACGATGGGCCTCGAGCTGCCGAACCCGCGCCGCCAGACCGTGCGGCTGTCGGAGATCCTCGGCTCGCAGGTCTACGCCGAGAGCCCGTCGCCGCTGACGCTCGCGCTCGGCAAGGACATCGCCGGCCAGCCGGTCGTCGCCGACCTCGCGAAGATGCCGCACCTGCTGGTCGCCGGCACGACCGGCTCGGGCAAGTCGGTCGGCATCAACGCGATGATCCTGTCGCTGCTCTACAAGGCCGAGGCGAACCAGGTCCGCCTGATCCTGATCGACCCGAAGATGCTCGAGCTGTCGGTCTACGAGGGCATCCCGCACCTGCTCGCGCCGGTCGTGACCGACATGCGGCAGGCCGGCCACGCGCTGAACTGGGCCGTGGCCGAGATGGAGCGCCGCTACAAGCTGATGTCGAAGCTCGGCGTGCGCAACCTCGCCGGCTACAACAACAAGATCGCCGACGCCGCGAAGACGCGACGAGCAGCATCGCGCAATCCGTTCTCGCTGACGCCGGACGCGCCGGAGCCGCTCGACAAGCTGCCGACGATCGTCATCGTCATCGACGAGCTCGCCGACCTGATGATGGTCGTCGGCAAGAAGGTCGAGGAGCTGATCGCGCGGATCGCGCAGAAGGCGCGCGCGGCCGGCATCCACCTGATCCTCGCCACGCAGCGGCCGTCGGTCGACGTGATCACCGGCCTGATCAAGGCGAACATCCCGACGCGCATCGCGTTCCAGGTCGCGTCGAAGATCGACTCCCGCACGATCCTCGACCAGCAGGGCGCGGAGGCGCTGCTCGGGATGGGCGACATGCTGTACCTGCCGCCGGGCACCGGGCTGCCGCAGCGCGTGCACGGCGCGTTCGTCGCCGACGAGGAGGTGCACGCGGTCGTCGAGCACCTGAAGGCGCAGGCCGCCGCACAGGGCGGACCGAACTACATCGAAGGCATCCTCGAAGGCGGCACGCTCGGCGGCGACGACGGCGAACCGGGCGCGGCGACGAGCGGCGGCGCCGGCGGCGGCGAGGCCGACGCGCTGTACGACGAGGCGGTGGCGCATCGTGCTGAAGGACCGCCGCGCGTCGATCTCGCTCGTGCAGCGCCATCTGCGCATCGGCTACAACCGCGCGGCGCGGCTGCTCGAGCAGATGGAACGGGCGGGGCTCGTCTCGGCGATGCAGCCGAACGGCAATCGCGAGATCCTCGTGCCCGGGGCGAGCGCGGAATGAAGCCGGCTCGCCGTCGGCCCTCGAGGCGCGCCGCGCTCGTGCGCGCCGTGTTCGGCATCGTGCTCGCGGCATCGGCGGCGACGAGCCGCGCCGACGCCGTCGACGACCTGCACGCGTTCGCGACGCAGACGAAGACCGCGAAGGGCACGTTCACGCAGCGCGTGCAGTCGCGCACGAAGGCGTCGCCGCCGGCGACCGGCGACTTCGTGTTCCAGCGGCCGGGCCGCTTCCGCTGGCGCTACCTGAAGCCGTACGACCAGGTGCTCGTCGCGGACGGCCAGACGCTGTCGATCTACGACAAGGACCTCGATCAGGTCACGGTGAAGAAGATCGGCGACGCGCTCGGCAGCACGCCGGCCGCGATCCTGTTCGGCAGCGGCGACCTCGACCGGAGCTTCGAGCTGAAGGACGCCGGCACGCGCGACGGGATCGCGTGGCTCGACGCGACGCCGAAGAGCAAGGACACGCCGTTCGAGAAGATCTCGATCGGCTTTCGCGGCGGCGAGCTCGCGTCGATGATCCTGCGCGACGCGCTCGGCCAGACGACGACGCTCGACTTCAGCCGACGTCGAGCGCAATCCGAAGGTCGATCCGTCGACCTTCGTGTTCGTGCCGCCGAAGGGCGCGGACGTGCTGCGCGACTGACCGAACGCGTCGCGTCAGGTCGATCGCATCGCGTCAGGTCTCGACGTGCGCGTCGAGCGTGATGTCGGCCTTCAGCAGCTTCGACACCGGGCAGCCGGCCTTCGCGTCCTGGATCGCCTTCTCGACGGCCGACCGGTCCGCGCCCGGCACGTTGACCGTCGTGTCGAGATGCACGGCGGTGATCGTGAAGCCGCCTCCGTCCTGCTCGAGCGAGACGGTCGCCGTCGTGCGGATGCTCTCCGCCGTCATGCCGGCGTTGCCGAGCATCAGCGACAGCGCCATCGAGAAGCAGCCCGCGTGCGCCGCGCCGATCAGCTCCTCGGGGTTCGTGCCCGGTCCGTTCTCGAAGCGCGACTTGAAGCCGTACGGCGCTTCCTTCAGCACGCCGGTCTGCGTCGAGATCGTGCCGCCGCCGTCGCGGATGCCGCCGTGCCAGTAGGCCGAGCCGTTCTTCTTGATCATCGTCGTCCCCGCGTCGCCATGGAGCGCGGAGGATAGCGCAGCCTCATGACCGATCCGCGAGCCACGCCAGCGCGAGCGCGAGCAGCGCCGGGGCCGCCTGCACGAACAGGATCTTCCGGCTGACGGTGACCGCGCCGAACACGCCGGCGACGATCACGCAGCCGAGGAAGAACGCCGCGACCGGCCACGCGAACACGGACTCGCGGACCGTCGCGATCGCCGCCCACAGCAGGCCGGCGGCGAGGAAGCCGTTGTAGAGGCCCTGGTTCGCGGCGAGCGCCCGCGTCGACGTCGCGAACGCCGGATCGAGTCCGAACGTCCGGCGTCCGAGCGGCTTCGTCCACAACAGCATCTCGAGCACGAGGAACCACACGTGCAGCAGCGCGACGACGAGGATCGCGACGGCGGCGACGACGACCAGCGTGCTCATGAGCGTCCTTCCGGTTCGGTGATTGGTGCGGGCCGGCTCAACGCTGGTATTTCCAATGGCGCGTCCGGCCTTCGGCGATCCATTCGACGGCCGTCGCGATCCGCGTCGCGCGCGTCGCCGCCCGCTTCGCCTCGACGATCCATTCGCAATAGTCGCGTCGGGCCGACGGCGCGAAGGCGGCGAAACGTTCGGCCGCGTCGGGACGCGCGGCGAGCGCCGCGGCGAGGTCGTCGGGCGTCGCCGGTTCGATCCGCTTCGCCACCGCACGTGCCGGCTTCGCGGTGCTCTCGTTCAGCTTCGCGGCGGCCTTGATCCAGCTCGTCAGCTTTCGTCTCGGCGGCAGGTCGTCGACCGAGAGGATGCGGCCGAAATTGCCCATCGCGGCCTCGCCGTCGACGGTCGGCAGGCCCGGGATCTCCTTGCCGCGCCAGAAGCCGAACGCGCAATGCGCCTTGAACGCGGCCATGTGGCAGAGGTTGCCGCGATGGACGAAGAACGGCATCCGCCACTTGACGTCCTCCTCGACGTCCGGGCAGGCCGCATGGACGACGCTGCGCAGGTACGCGAGGATCGGCCGTGCGAACGGCGCGGCGTCGGCGACGTACGCGTCGACGCGCGGATTGCGGTTGCCGGTCGTCGTCGCCACGGATGCGGGCCTCTCGGTCGGACGGGACGTCGATGGTATGCAAGCGGCCGCCGCGGCGCAACGACGCGCATGCGCGCCGGTGCCGCGCCCGATCCGGATGCAACGAACGTGTCATGGATGTCTTGCACAGTGCGTTCGAACGATCGGGCGGGAGGCGGCGGCGGTCCACGATCGCGGACTCGATCGACGTGCGTCGATGAAGGTTTCGGGCCGGGCGCGGCCGCGAGGTCCCACGGTCGGGGCTCGCGGACGTCGCCGGGCTCGAAACCCGTGCGTGACGCGTCGACGCCGGCCTCCTATGATGCGGTCGCCGTCGCGGCGATTCGTCGCCGATCATCGCCGGACGATCTCGCGTCCGCCCGAACGCCACGGCATCTTGAAAGGACCGCTCGTGCGTGCAGATTTCCTGCGGGACGCCTTCGTCCGCGTCGTCGCGATCACGGCCGTCGCGGGCGCGCTCGCGGCCTGCGCCGCCGTCGATGGCGGTCCGCCGCGCGCAGTCGGCGGCACGCGGACGATCATCATGGTCTGGGACGGCCTGCGGCCCGACTCGGTCAACCCGGTCGACACGCCGAACCTGTTCGCGTTGCGCGCGAAGGGCGTCGGCTTCGCGGACCACCACGCGACCTACCCGACCTTCACGATGATGAACGCCGCGTCGTTCGCGACCGGCGCGTTCCCGAAGACCGCCGGCTTCTACGGCAACACGTTCTGGACGCCGCCGCAGGGCGGCTCGACGCCGATCCCCGCCGGACCATCGGCCGCGGGCGCGAAGCAGGACTACGCCGACCCGGTCTTCACCGAGGACTACTCGGTGCTGACGACGCTCGACGCGTATTACGGCGGCCAGCTGCTGCTCGTCAGGACGCTGTTCAAGGCGGCGCAGGACGCGGGGCTGAAGACGGCCGCGATCGGCAAGTCGGGCGCGGCCTACATCCAGGACATCGGCCGCGGCGGCAGCTTCGTCGACGAGAACACGGTGCTGCCGAAGTCGCTCGCGACCGGGCTGCAGGCCGCCGGCTTCGCGTTGCCGCTGAACACGCCGTTCGCCTATCCGCAGGGCGCGATCGTGCTCGCGCCGAACAACGGCAATCCCACCGCTCGCGCCGGCGCGCTGAACTTCGCGCTGCCCGACGGCACGCTGCGCGCACGACGTCAGCGATCGCACGCAGGGCGCGCCGGAGGACGCGGCGAACCGCTACATGCTCGGCCTGTTCACGCAGTACATCCTGCCGAAGCAGAGGCCGGATCTGTCGGTGATCTGGTTCCGCACGCCGGACAACACCGAGCACGCGTACGGCCCGGGCTCCGCCAACCACCGCCGCGCGCTCGCGTCGCAGGACGCGCGACTCGGCGAACTGCAGGCGGCGCTCGAGGCGAACGGACTCGCCGCGACGACGAACGTGATCGTCGTGTCGGACCACGCGCACAGCACGGTGTCGGGGCCGACGCGGCTGTTCCCGCTGCGCGCGATCCGGGCGAGCACGACGGTCGACAAGGGCATCACGAACGCGTCGCTCGGCGCTCCCGATCCGATCGACGGACTGTCGGTATCGGGCGACGTGCGCTCGGCGGACCTGCTCACCTACGCCGGCTTCAAGGCGTTCGACGGCGCCGGTTGCCTGACGTCGCCGCAGGCGGGCATCCGCGCCGACGGCACGTCGCTGATCCCGGTCGGCGTCGACGCGAGCGGCGCGCTGTGCGGCGCCGCGAACACGAAGTACCAGGCGATCAGCGCGACGCTCGCGACGCCGGTCGCCCGATTCCCGGTGCCGGCGCGCCTGCCGCAGAACGGCATCGTCGTCGCCGGCAACGGCGGGTCCGACTACTTCTACGCGCCGGATCACGACCCGGCGACGATCGCGAGCCTCGTCCGCTTCCTGCAGACCCGCGAGCAGTACGGCCCGATCTTCGTCGACAGCCGCTACGGCGCGCTGCCCGGCACGCTGCCGATGTCCGCGGTGAACCTCGAGAACGCCGTCCGGCGCGACAAGGGCCAGCCCGACGTCGTCGCGAGCTTCGACTGGGACGCGCAGCAGCTCGTCAACGGCACGCCCGGCATCGAGTACGAGAGCTTCCAGAGCAATCGCGGCATGCACGGCAGCTTCAGCCCGATCGACGTGCACAACACGCTGATCGCGTCGGGGCCCGCGTTCCGCCACGGCGCGACGATCGCGAGCCCGACCGGCAACGTCGACGTCGCGCCGACGGTCGCGTCTCTGTTCGGCCTGTCGTTGCCCGAGGCCGACGGCCGCGTGCTGAACGAGGCGCTCGAGAAGCCGACGTCGACGTCGCTCCCGTCGTATCGCACGATCGTCGTCCATCCGTCGGCCGCGGCGACCGGCCTCGCGTTCAGGCTGCCGACCGACCCGACCGGCGCGACGGTCGACCACGCGCTGATCGGGACGTACTCGATCAACCTCGTGGTGAAGGACCTGACGGTCGACGGTCGCACGTACCGCTACTTCGACTACGCGCAGGCGGTGCGCAACTGAGCGGTCGTCGCGTCGCGCGGGTGGCCGTTCGGGCACTGCGCGTCGTCGCCGTCGCCGTCGTCGTCACCGTCGTCGCGGGGGCCGGATCCGCCGCGGCCGGCACGCCGTCGCTCGATTTCGACCGCACGTTCGGCGTCGAGGACGACGATGCCGGTCTGTGGCACGTCACGGCGACCTACGTCGTCGCGGGCCGCGCCCATCGGCTCGAACTGTGGCGCGACGGCGAGACGCGGCTGCGTCGCCGCACCGACGACGCGATCGACCTGTTCGTCGTGCGCGCGGCCGGCGGGCCCGAATGGTCGATGACGGTCCTCGACCTGAAGCGCCGCATCCGCACCGACGTCGACCGCACGAGCCTGTACCGCATCGGGCATCCCGTCGACTGGTTCGCGCTCGCGCACGTCGTCGCGCGGCCGCGCGGCGACTACCGCTTGACGACGATCGACGCCGACCCGCCGCGCGTCGACGTCATCGCGCCGTGCCGCTGGTACCGGCTCGTCGACGCGTCGCACACGTCGCAGCTGTGCTGGAGCGACGACGCCCGCGTGCCGCTCGCGATCGTCACCGACGGCGTCGTCGCATGGCGCGCGACGGCGCTGGAGCCGGGACCGTTCGGCGACGATCCGTTCGCGATCGACGACCGCGGCTTCGTCCGCAACGACGCGAACGAGGACATCCGCGCCGACTGAGCGAGCGGCTCGTCAGCGCGGCGAATGCAGCGCGAGCTTGTTGCCCTCGCTGTCGAGGAACGTCGCGTAGTAGCCGATCTCCGGCGTGATCAGCGTCTTCTCGCGCAGCACCTTGCCGCCCGCCGGCTCGACGCGCATCAGCACGGCCGAGAGGTCGTCGCCGGCGTGCAGGTAGACCATCGTGCCGTGCCGCGCCGGCAGGAAGTCCTCGGCCTTCACGATCGCGCCGCCGACGTTGCCGGGGCCCTGCGTATACGGCAGGAAGCCCATGCGGGCCTCGCCCATCGCCATCTCCGGCATCTCGTAGTCGTACAGCTGGCCGTAGAACGCCTTCGCCCGTTCGAAGTCGTCGACCGGGATCTCGAACCAGTGGGCCGCGTCGGCGGGAACGTTCATGTCGTCTCCATCGTCATCGATCGATCGTTCGTGCTTCGTGTCAGCGGGTGACCCAGCCGCCGCAGACCGGGAACACCTGCCCGACGAAGCAGCGCGCCGCGTCGCTGCACAGGTAGGCCGCGAACAGCGCGTCCTCGCGGGCCGACACGAGGCGACCGAGCGGGACCTCGCGCGCGAGGCGCTCCCGGAAGCGCGGGTCGGCCTGCACCTCGGGCGGGAAGTAGGTCGGGTTGTCGACGAAGTTCTGCGCGATCGCGTTGACCGCGACGCCGTCCTTCGCCAGCTCGACGCCGATCGCCTGCGCATACGCGAGCTGCGCGCCGCGCGCGGCGCTGTACGTCGACGTGCGCTTCATGCCGCGCAGCGCCGACGCGCTGCCGACGACGAGGATCGTGCCGTAGCCACGCGCCGTCATCTGCGGGAGCACCGCTGCGACGAGATGCGGCATCGGATCGACGAGGTGCGCGAAGACGTCGCGCCATTCGGCCGCGTCGACGTCGGCCGCGGGCGTCGACGGCGCCGGCAGCGCGAGGTGCAGCACGAGGACGTCGACGCGTCCCGCATCGGCGACCAGGGACTGCGCCGCGTCGCGGTCGATCCTCGGGCGGACGTCCGTCACGACGTCGGCGCCCGCCTCGGCGAGGACGTCGGCGAGCACCGGTCCCATGAAGACGTCGGCCTGCGTCAGCAGGATGCGCTTGCCGGCGAGGTCGGTCATGCGGTCACGGCGCGAGCGTGACGAGCCGCGGCGTGGCGCGCGGACCGTCGACGACGAGCTCGCCGATCGAGATCGGCAGGCTGAAACGCCGCGGTCCGGCGCTGCCCGGATTGATGCGGACGACGCCGTCGCGCTCGACGATCGCGGGCCGGTGCGAGTGGCCGTGGACGACGATCCGCGCACGCGACGGCGGCGGGTGCGCGGCGAGATCGGCGATGTCGTGGACGACGTGGATCGCGACGTCCTCGACGTCGATCGTCGTCGCGATGGCGAGCGCGTCGGCCCACGCGCCGACGTCGTTGTTGCCGCGGACCGCGTCGACCGGTGCGATCTCGCGCAATGCGGCGAGGACCGATGGATCGCAGACGTCGCCCGCATGCACGATACGATCGCAGCCTGCGAGGAACGCGAGCGCCTCCGGCCGCAGCAGGCCGTGCGTGTCCGAGATCAATCCGATGCGCCGCATGTCCGAAGGCTTTCGACGATGAAACACGATACCGCATCGAACCCCGTCCCGGCCGCCGCGGTCGGGGCCGACGCCGCCCGACCCGCCGCCGCGCGAGATCGAACTCAAGCTGTTCGTGACGCCGTCGAGCGTCGGCCGCGTCTGGCAGCAGCCGCTGCTCGTCGAGCACGCGATCGGGCCGTTGCGCGCGGCACGGATCGACAACCGCTACTTCGACACGCCGGATCGCGCGCTCGCGTCGCACGGCATGGCGCTGCGGCTGCGTCGCGTCGGCCGGCGCTGGGTCCAGACGCTGAAGACGACGGGCGACGCGCCGGGCCGACCGAACGCGCTGTCGACGCGCGGCGAATGGGAGATGCCGGTCGCCGGCCCGGCGCTCGAACTCGGCCGGCTGCGCGACACGCCGCTCGCGACGATCGCGTCGCCGCGCACGCTCGCCGCGCCGCCTGAAGCCGGTCTTCACGACCAACTTCCGCCGCGAGTCGCGGCTGTGCCGGCTGTCCGACGGCAGCGAGATCGAAGTCGCGTTCGACGTCGGTCTCATCGCCTGCGGGCGCGGCCGCACCCGCCGCACCGCACCGATCTGCGAACTCGAGCTCGAGGTCAAGCAGGCGGGCTCCGCCGACCCGTCGAAGGCGCTGCTGCGCTTCGCCGAACGCCTCGCGGGCGAGCTGCCGATGATCCCGCTCGCCGACAGCAAGGCCGCGCGCGGCGACCGGCTCGTGCGCGGCGAGATCGTCGAGCCGGCGAAGCCGACGCTGCCCGACGCCCGCGCCGACGCCCGTCCGGCGCGCCATCTCGCGCACGTGCTCGCCGCGTGCAACGAGGCGCTGCTGACGAACGCGCATGCGCTGCTCGAACTCGCGACGCGCGACGGCGCGACGCTCGACGAGCGCGTCGAGTTCGTCCATCAGGCGCGCGTCTCGCTGCGGCGCGCGCGCAGCGCGTTGCGGACCTTCCGGCCGGTCGCGAAAGGCCGCCGCTTCGACGCGTTGAACGACGGCCTGCGCACGATCGGCCACGCGTTCGGCGCGGCCCGCGACCTCGACGTGTTCGCCGAGGACACGGCGGCGCGGCTCGACCGCAAGTTCGCCGGCGACGCCGAAGGTCGCTCGGCCGTCGACGAGATCGGCGAGACGATGGCCGCGCGACGCACCGAGGCGCATCGCGCACTGCTCGACCTGCTCGACCGCGGCCCGTTCGGCGCGACGACGATCGCGACGATGCGGCTCGTCGCGCGACTCGACGCCGAGGCCGACGGCCGGCCGTCGCTCGGCGACGTCGCGCCGGTCTGGCTCGCCGCGCAACGCGCGCGCATCGTGCGGCCGGCGAGGCGCATCGCGGTGCTCGACGAGACCGAGCGTCACGGCCTGCGGATCGAGGTCAAGCGGCTGCGCTACGCGCTCGACCTGCTCGAGGCGCTGTTCGAACCGGACGCCGTGCGCCCGTTCCACGATGCGCTCGCCGACCTGCAGGACAAGCTCGGTCGGCTCACCGACGAGGCCGTCGCGCGTCGGCTGCTGTCGTCGCTGCCCGAGAGCCCGGCGCGCGACCTGATCGTCGAGCGCTATTCGCGGTGGTTCGACGAGCACGTCGTGAAGCAGCTGCCGAAGGTCGCGGCGCTGTCGGTCGGCTTCGAGCTGACGCCGGTGCCGTGGCGGCGGTCCGCGCCGAACGAGCGCGCCGGAGCGACGACGATCGAGCGGCCTTGACCTCCAACGTGACCAGCGACCTGTTCGGCGGCGCCGCACCGGCGCCGGCCGGGCCGCGTCGTCGTGCGACGACCGCGTCCGACGCCGACGTCGTGCCGCTCGCGGAACGGCTGCGGCCGCGCACGATCGACGAGGTGATCGGCCAGCCGCAGCTGCTCGGGCCCGGCAAGCCGCTGCGCGTGGCGTTCGAGTCGAAGCGGCCGCATTCGATGATCCTCTGGGGGCCGCCCGGGGTCGGCAAGACGACGCTCGCGCGGCTGATGGCCGACGCGTTCGACGCCGACTTCATCGCGCTGTCGGCCGTGCTCGCCGGCGTGAAGGACATCCGCGACGCGGTCGCGCGCGCGGAGCTGACGCGGGCCGGCGGCACGAAGCGCAGGGCCGGCAGACGATCGTGTTCGTCGACGAGGTGCATCGCTTCAACAAGAGCCAGCAGGACGCGTTCCTGCCGCACGTCGAGTCGGGCCTCTTCGTGTTCATCGGCGCGACGACCGAGAACCCGTCGTTCGAGGTCAACGGCGCGCTGCTGTCGCGCGCCGCGGTGTACGTGCTGACGAGCCTCACCGAGGCCGACCTCGACGCGCTCGTCGCGCGCGCGCTGACCGATCCCGCGTCGCCCGAGATCCATGCGCTGACGTTCGCCGGCGCGGCGCGCCGCACGCTGATCGCGAGCGCCGACGGCGACGCGCGCAAGTTGCTCAACAACCTCGAGATCGTGGCGCGCGCCGCGCAGGCCGAGGCATCGAACACGATCGACGACGCGTTGCTGGCGCGCGCGCTGTCCGAGAACCTGCGGCGCTTCGACAAGGGCGGCGACGCGTTCTACGACCAGATCAGCGCGTTGCACAAGGCGGTCCGCGGCAGCCATCCGGACGCGTCGCTGTACTGGTTCACGCGGATGCTCGACGGCGGCGCCGACCCGCGCTACCTCGCGCGCCGCATGATCCGCATGGCGAGCGAGGACATCGGCCTCGCCGACCCGCGTGCGCTGCGCATGACGCTCGACGCGGCCGACGTCTACGAACGCCTCGGCAGCCCGGAAGGCGAGCTCGCGCTCGCGCAGGCGGTGATCTATCTCGCGGCCGCGCCGAAGTCGAACGCGGTCTACACCGCGTACGGCGCCGCACGCCGCTTCGTCAAGGAGGACGGCTCGCGCCCGGTGCCGCACCACATCCGCAACGCGCCGACGAAGCTGATGAAGGAGCTGGGCTTCGGCAAGCAATACCGCTACGCGCACGACGAGCCGGACGCGTACGCGGCCGGCGAGAGCTACCTGCCCGACGGGATGGACGAGCCGGGCTGGTACCGGCCGACGCCGCGCGGGCTCGAGGCGAGGATCGGCCAGCGGCTCGCGTACCTGCAGTCGCTCGACGACGCGCACGCGGAGACGCGCGCCGGCGACGATGCGCGGCCGGACGACCGGGATGGGGACCGCGCGCACGAGCCGGACCGGCCAGGCGCACCGGACGATCCGGGGGCCGACTGACGCGGCGCCTCCGCGCTCATTTCGTCGTCGACGTCGCGGGCCGCGGCGACGGGCCGACGGACGAAGGCGCCGCCTTCGCGTCGTCGGCGGACTGCTTCGCGATCGCCTTCACGCGTTCCATCGTTTCCTTCATCAGCGGCTGCATCGCGACCGTCGTCCGGCGGAGCACCTCGGGCATCTTGTCGACGTAGCTCGCGCCGGCCGGCGTGCGGTAGAACGCGATCAGGCTGTCGACCTCGTCCTGCGTGAACGTCTCGCGGTACACGTCGACGTAGATCGGTTCCAGCTTCGCGAACGACAGCTCGTCGCGGATCACCGCGGCCATCTTCGCCTGCTTGTCGCGCATCGCGCGTTGCTGCTCCTCCGTCAGCGCGCTGCCGGCGAACGCGGACGCCGTCTGCTGCTGCATGACCCGCGTCATGCTGTCCATGACGTTGTCGAAGGTGCGCTCCATCTTCGTGACCGCGAGCAGCGTGTCGATCGATTCCTTCGTCGGCGGCGCGGCGACCGCGGTCGTGGTCCACAGCAGCGTCAGTGCGAGCAACATCCGCTTCGGCATGGGCGTTCTCCGTGATGCGGCGCGGCCGCGCCGACGCGCGATCGTACGCGCGTTCGTCGATCACGCCGGCGTCGACGCCGCGGACCATGCCGCCAGTTGTCCGACCGTCGTCGTCGCGCCACCGCAGACGACGACGAGGACGCGTTCGAATGCGGCGAGCGCCGGGGATCCCCCGTATGCGATCGCGAGCGCCGCGCCGCAGGCCGGCTCGACGACGAGTCGATGATCGTCGAGGAAGCGCATGCACCCGTCGACCGCGGCCGCGTCGTCGACGAGAACGCTGACGAGCGGATGTTCGCGCGCGAGGTCGAATGCACGCACGCAGACCTGCTTCGCGCCGAGCGACGTCGCGACGCCGGTCACCTCGGGCAGCGCGATGCGTTCGCCGGCCGCGAGCGCGCGGTGCAACGACGGGGTGCCGTCGGTCTCGACCGCGACGACCGCGACGTCGCTCCAGCCGTTGCGCCGCAGGCCCTCGATCACGCCGCACAGCAGGCCGCCGCCGCCGACCGCGACGACGACCGCGTCCGGCTTCGCGCCGTCGCGCGCAACCTCGTCGATCATCGTCGCGTGGCCGGCCCAGACGAGCGGATCGTCGAACGGATGCAGCACCGCGTCGTCCGGCGCACGGATCGCCATCACGTGTCCGTGCGCCTCCTGCCACGACGCGCCGTGCACGACGAGCGCCGCGCCTTCCTGGCGGATCAGCCGACGCGCGTGCGCCGTCGTGGTCTCGGGCACGACGACGACCGCCGGGATGCCGAGCGCGCGTCCCGCGTAGGCGACCGCGATGCCGGCGTTGCCGCCGGACGACGACAGGAAGCGTCGAGCACCGTCGCGCGCGTACGCCTCGCAGGCCGCGCCGATGCCGCGCAGCTTGAACGAGCCGCTCGGCTGCAGCGCCTCGAGCTTCAGGTCGACCGTGCGACCGGCCGCTGCCGACAGCGGGCGTGATCGGATGGTCGGAGTCTCGACGTGCAGCGGCATGGTGCGGACGTTGGTTGCGGAGGGGACGACGAGCCGCGACGACCGTCGCGTCGGCGTTCGCAGGATCGTCGCATGTTCCCGCCCGCTGGATGTCATGCCATCATCGCCGCAAACCAACGACAGGAGGACGACAATGCGGCATCGCTCGATTCGCGCCGGCTCGATCATCGGTCTGCTGTGCGCCGCGCTCGCGGCCACCGCGGCGCACGCCTATGACGGCCTGGTCGAGAAGAAGGTCTTCACGATCCCGACCTTCACGACGGTCGGCGGCAAGACGATCAGGAACGTCCGCATCGGCTACGAGACGTACGGCACGCTCAACGCGGCCGGCACGAACGCGATCTTCGTCGCGCACTACTTCTCCGGCAACTCGCATGCGGCCGGCAAGTACAAGGCGACCGACGCCGCGCCCGGCTACTGGGACTCCGTGATCGGCGCCGGCAAGCCGTTCGACACCGACAAGTACTTCGTCGTGTCGGCCGACACGCTCGTCAACCTGTCGACGAAGGATCCGAACGTCGTGACGACGGGTCCCGCGACGATCGATCCGGACACCGGCAAGCCGTACGGCATGCGCTTCCCGATCGTGACGATCAAGGACTTCGTCGAACACGCAGAAGGCGCTCGCCGACGCGCTCGGCATCAAGCGCTTCGCGGCCGTGACCGGCGCGTCGATGGGCTCGCTGCAGGCGATGGAATGGGCGTCGTCGTATCCCGACATGGTCGAGCGCGTGATCCCGGTCATCCCCGGCGGGCTCGAGGCGAACCCGTACCTGATCGCGGTCGCCGACGAATGGGCGATGCCGATCTACGACGATCCGAAGTGGAACGGCGGCGACTACTACGGCCGCGAGGAGCCGCTGCACGGCGTCGGCCGAGGCGCTGAAGCTCGTCACGATCAGTTCGCGCGCGCCGGGGTGGGCCGAGCGCACGTTCCATCGCGACTTCGCCGTCGCGGGCGCCGACCCGCTGGCGTCGTGGGACAACAAGTACAAGGTCTCGGACGCGCTCGACAAGGCCGGCGCGGCACGCGCCTCGACCGCGGACGCCGACTCGTTCCTCTATCTCGTCCGCGCGAACCAGTTGTATCGCGTCGGGCAGGGCGCGACGCTGGAAGAGGGCGTCGCGCGCATCAAGGCGAAGGTGCTCGCGATCCCGGCGCAGTCGGACAAGCTGCTGTTCCCCGAATACTCCATCGTGATGGTCGACACGTTGCGGGCGCACGGCGTCTCGGCCGACCTGTTCATCATCAACGGCGACGGCGGACATCTCGATGGCGTGACCGACATCGCGAAAGCGGGCGATGTGATCCGCGCGTTCCTGGCGAAGTAGCGACCGGACGCCGCTCGGCACGGCGCCGCGGCAGTCGGCGCCGCGGCGGCCGTCGACGACGCGCCGCGGACGAACCGTCTCGTTGACCGAGACGCGCCACGCCGGTCACGCGACGCGACCGCCGTCCTGCGCTCGCCGAGCGCCGAGCTGCCCGCGGTCAGTCGACCGAGACCGTCCGCTCGGTGGCCCAGTCGCGCAGCGCGCCCATCTCCTCGGCGCGGACGACCGACAGCGGTCGCGTGCCGCGCAACGCGTCGACGAGCGTCGGCGAGTCGAGCTCGCGGTTGGCGGCGTGCGCGTCGTATTGCGCGGCGATCACCGCCTGCTCGATTTCCGCGCCCGAGAAACCGTCGGACGCGGCCACGAGCGCGGCCCGATCGAAGCCGGCGGCATCGAAACCGCGCTTCGCGAGATGGATCGCGAAGATGTCGCCGCGGATCGTCGGCGTCGGCAGGTCGACGAAGAAGATCTCGTCGAAGCGACCCTTGCGCAGCAGTTCCGGCGGCAGCCGCGAGATGTCGTTCGCGGTCGCGACGATGAACACGCGCGCGCTGCGCTCGCTCATCCACGTCAGGAACGCGCCGAGGATGCGACGCGAGACGCCGCCGTCCGTCGCGTCGTCGCCGCTCGCGAGCCCTTTCTCGATCTCGTCGAGCCACAGCACGCACGGCGCCATCGCCGCGGCCGTCGCGAGCGACTCGCGCAGGTTGCGTTCGGTCTCCCCGCTGAACTTGTCGTAGAGCGCGCCGAAGTCGAGGCGCAGCAGCGGGACCTGCCACGAGCCGGCGACGGACTTCGCGGCCAGGCTCTTGCCGCCGCCCTGCACGCCGAGCAGCAGCACGCCTTTCGGGACGGCGAGGCGTTCGGTACCCGCGCGGCCGCAGAACGCGTCCTCGCGCATGCCGAGCCAGCGCTTCAAGCCGCGCCTGGCCGCCGACGTCGGCGAACTTCACGACGTCGCGCCCCGTCTCGAGCGTGAGGACGCCGCCGCTCGCGAGCGACTCGTGCTTGTGCTTCAGCACGCGCGCCACGTCCTCCATGTCGATCGTCGCATCGTGCTCGATCGCCTGGCGGATCAGGCGTCGCGCGTCGTCGCGCGTGAAGCCGACGAGGTGCTGCGTCAGCATGTTCGCCGCATCGGCTTCGCCGTGCAGCGCCTGCCCTTCGTTCGCCGACCGCCACAGCGAGATCTCCTCGCGCATCAGCTCGCGGATCTGGTCGAGCGTCGGCAGGCTCATGCGGAAGGTCGCGGACATCCGCATCAGGTCGTTCGGCAGCGATACGCGCGAGCCGACGAAGATCATCGTCCGCGCGGTCTCGGCGTAGCGCATGGCGAGCTCGCGGAACAGCCGCACGACGATCGGATCGTCGAGCCACGGCTGCGCGTCGAGGAACACGAACACGCCGTTCTGCGGCGATTGCGCGATGTGCTTGAGGGCGTCGACGAGGTCGTGCGTCTCGAGCGCGCGTTCGCCATGGTTCGAGCGTGCGAGGCCCTGCGTGACGCTCCACACGAAGAGCGCCTTCTCGCGCAGGTTCGACGCGCGCTCGACGAGCGGAATGAAGCGCGGCTCCTCCGGCGTCTCGACGACGATGATCGGAAAGCGCGACTCGATCAGCTGACCGAGTTCCTCGGCGTCGTCGCGCATCAGGCGATCCGACGAACGACCGCACCATCGCGTCGGCTGGCGACGAATCCGCTTGCGTCCCGTTTCATGAGCCCCCTCGACTGGTCCGCGGCGACCATAGGGGCAGGGGCGTTTCGTGTCAACGGCCCATGCGAGAATGCCATCCCCCAAACGCCCCACGTTCGCAGGCGATGCTCGATCTCCAGCTTCTCCGCAAGGACCTGCCCCGCGTCGTCGCGGCGCTCGCCACGCGCGGCCATGCGTTCGACGAGTCGGGCTTCGCGTCGCTCGAGGACGAGCGCAAGCGTGTGCAGACCGAGACCGAGGCGCTGCAGGCGCGGCGCAACGCGCTGTCGAAGGAGATCGGCCGGCTGAAGGGACGCGGCGAGGACGCGGGCGCCGTGATGGCCGAGGTGGCCGCGATGCCCGACACGCTGAAGGGCTTGGAGGCGCGGCTCGCCGCCGTCCAGGAACGCCTGCGCGACCTGATGCTGTCGACGCCGAACCTGCCGCATCCCGACACGCCGGTCGGCCGGTCCGAAGCCGACAACGTCGAGGTGCGACGCGTCGGCGCGCCGCGCACGTTCGACTTCGCGCCGCGCGACCACGTCGACGTCGGCGCGCCGCTCGGCCTCGACTTCGAGACGGCCGCGAAGCTGTCCGGCGCGCGCTTCGTCGTGATGCGCGGACCGGTCGCGCGACTGCATCGCGCGATCGCGCAGTTCATGATCGACCTGCACACCGAAGAGCACGGCTACGTCGAGCACTACACGCCGTACCTCGTCAATGCGGACTGCCTCGTCGGCACGACGCAGCTGCCGAAGTTCGCGGACCAGATGTTCTCGGCGCGGAAGGGTGGCGACGAGTTCGAGGACAGCGCGCCGCTGTACCTGATCTCGACGTCCGAGATCTCGCTGACGAACACCGTCCGCGAGAGCATCGTGCCGCACGCGGCGCTGCCGCTGAAGCTGACGGCGCACACGCCGTGCTTCCGCTCCGAGGCCGGCAGCTACGGCCGCGATACGCGCGGGATGATCCGCCAGCACCAGTTCGACAAGGTCGAGATGGTGCAGGTCGTCGAGCCGGGATCGTCGGACGCGGCGCTCGACGAGATGGTGTCGCACGCCGAGACGGTGCTGAAGCGCCTCGAGCTGCCGTATCGGGTCATGCGGCTGTGCACCGGCGACATGGGCTTCGCGGCCGCGACGACGTACGACCTCGAGGTGTGGCTGCCCGGTCAGGCGGCCTATCGCGAGATCTCGTCGCTGTCGAACTGCGAGGCGTTCCAGGCGCGTCGCATGCAGGCGCGCTATCGCGGCGCCGACGGCAAGGTCGACCTCGTGCACACGCTGAACGGCTCGGGGCTCGCGGTCGGCCGCACGCTCGTCGCCGTGCTCGAGAACTACCAGGAGGCCGACGGCGCCGTCGTCGTCCCCGAGGTGCTGCGACCGTACCTGAAGGGCCTCGCGCGGCTCGCGCCGACGCCATGAACGACGACGCGACGAAGCGCCCCGCGCTCGCGACGCGGCTGGTCCACGACGACTACGTGCCGCCGGCGTTCGGCGGCCTCAACGCGCCGATCCATCACGCGTCGACGATCGCGTTCGACAGCGTCGCCGCGATGCGCGCGCGCGACTGGACCAGCGACGCCGGCTACACGTACGGCCTGCACGGCACGCCGACGACGTACACGCTCGCGCACCGCATCGCGGCGCTCGAGGGCGGACGTCGCTGCCTGCTGCTGCCGTCGGGGCTCGCGGCGATCGCGGCCGTCGACTTCGCGCTGCTCGCGAGCGGCGACCGGCTGGTGCTGCCGGACAACGTGTACAACCCGAGCCGCGAGCTCGGCACGTCGCTGCTCGCCGGGCTCGGCGTCGAGACCGCGTTCTACGATCCGGTCGAGCCGTCGACGCTCGACGACGCGATCGACGAACGCACGAAGCTCGTGTGGCTCGAGGCACCCGGGTCGGTGACCATGGAGGTGCCGGACCTGCCCGCGCTCGCCGGCATCGCGCGGCGCCGCGGCGTGACGACCGCCATCGACAACACGTGGGCGGCCGGCCTGCTGTTCCGTCCGTTCGACCACGGCATCGACATCGCGATGCACGCGCTGACGAAGTACCCGTCCGGCGGCAGCGACGTGCTGATGGGCTCGATCACGACGGTCGACGATGCGCTGCACGAGCGGATCAAGCTCGCGCAGATGCGCCTCGGCTACGGCGTCGGCGCCGACGACGCGTACCTCGTGCTGCGCGGGCTCGCGACGATGGAGCTGCGGCTCGCGCGAAGCGGCGCGAACGCGCTGGCGCTCGCGACGTGGCTGAAGGCCCGACCCGAGATCGCCACGGTCCTGCATCCGGCGTTCGAGGATTGTCCCGGGCACGCGGCGTGGCAGCGCGACTTCAGCGGCGCGTCGGGATTGTTCTCGGTCGTCGTCGACCCGTCGATCGACGAGTCGCGCGTCGACGCGATGGTCGACGCGCTGACCTTGTTCCGCATCGGCTTCAGCTGGGGCGGCGTCCACAGCCTCGCGGTGCCGTACCGCATCGGCGGGCCGAACGGTACGCCGCGGATCGCGTCGCGCTGGCCGCATCGCGGCACGCTCGTGCGCTTCTACTGCGGCACCGAGGACCCGCAGGACCTGATCGACGACGTCGCGCAGGCGTTCGCGCGACTTCGCGGCTGAGCGTTCGCCGACCGGCTCGTCCGTCGCGCGACGCAATCCGCGCGTCCTCACAGGCACCCGCCTTGCTGCCCCGTCCGGATCGGCGCGATCGCGCGCGTGCCGTCCGAGGAGCATTCATGAACGTCACCCTGCAGCCGCTCGAGCGGCAGGTCATCGTCATCACCGGCGCGAGCAGCGGCATCGGCCTCGCCACCGCGTTGGCCGCCGCGAGCGCCGGCGCGAAGGTCGTGCTCGCCGCGCGCAGCGAAGACGCGCTGTCGCAGATCGTCGAGCAGATCCGCGCGAACGGCGGCGACGCGATCGCCGTCACGGCCGACGTCGGCGTGCGCGCGGACGTCGAGCGGATCGCGTCCGAGGCCGTCGCACGCTACGGCACGATCGACACGTGGGTCAACGACGCCGGCGTGTCGATCTACGGCCGCCTCGACGAGGTCGACGACGAGGCGAGCCGTCGCCTGTTCGACACGAACTTCTGGGGGACCGTCCACGGCTCGCTGGTCGCGCTGCCGTACCTGCGGCGCGCCGGCGGCGCCGCGCTGATCAACGTCGGCAGCGAGGCATCGGAGGCCGCGGTGCCGCTGCAGGGCATGTATTCGGCGAGCAAGCACGCGGTGAAGGGCTTCACCGACGCGCTGCGCGCCGAGCTCGACGCCGACGACGCGCAGGTCTCGGTCACGCTGATCCAGCCGACGGCCGTCGACACGCCGTATCCCGAGCATGCGGCGGCCTATCTCGCGCAGGAGCCGAAGCTGCCGACGCCGATGATCGAGCCGGAGCGGGTCGCGAGCGCGATCCTCGACGCGGCGACGTCGCCGACGCGCTCGACGAAAGTCGGCGCGATGTCCGTCATCAACACGACGGTCGCGAAGGTCGCGCCGGCGCTCGCCGAGATGATGGGACGCATGCAGATCGGTCGCCAGCAGCGCGACGAGGCGCCGCACGCGACCGAAGGCGCGCTGTTCGAGGCCGGCGGGGGCGGCCGGGTCCACGGGCGCGGCGACGAGAACGCCGCGAAGTCGGGCGACGCGAAGCAGCAGAACCTGCGCACCGCCTGACGTCCGGTGCGGGTCGCGCGCTCCGGCGACCCGCGCGCCGCGACGCGCCCGGCGCGGGGCCGCGCGGCCCCGCGCTTCGGTATCCTTGTCGCTTTGCTGCGGAAAGCGCATGGATGCCGTCTCGTTGATCGTCTCGCTGTCGTGCGGCGCCGTCGCCGGCGCGGTCGCGGCGCTCGCGATCGCGCGCCGCGCGCATCGCCGTGCGCTCGACGCGGCGCTGGTCGCGGCGGGTGCCGACGCGCGGGCGCAACTCGCGGCCACCGCCGCGAAGCTCGACGCGCGCGATCGCGAGCTGCACGCGCTCCACGATCGCTTCCAGCAGACCGCGACCGAGCTGCGCGAGGTGCAGGCGGCGCTGTCCGACGCGCGCGTCGCGACGGCGACGCTCGAGACGCGGCTTGCCCAGGATCGGCTTCACGCGAACGAGAAGCTGTCGCTGCTCACGCAGGCCCGCGACGAGCTGTCGGCCCACTTCCGCGCGCTCGCCGGCGAGGCGCTCGAGGTCAACCGCGCGCGCATCACCGAGCAGCAGCACGGCACGCTCGACCGGATCCTGAAGCCGCTCGGCGACAAGCTGGCGGCGTTCGAGAAGAAGGTCGAGGAGACGTACGACAAGGAAGCGCAGCAGCGCGCGTCGCTGCGCCAGGAAGTGCTGAACCTGCAGGCCGCGACGCTGCAGATCAACGAGGACGCGCGCAACCTCACGCTCGCGCTGAAGGGCGAGGCGAAGACACGCGGCAACTGGGGCGAGGTCATCCTCGAACGCGTGCTCGAGCGGTCGGGCCTCGTCGAGGGGGTCGAGTACCACGCGCAGCACGCGCTGCGCGACGAGGACGGCGCACTGTCGCGACCCGACATCGTCGTGCGCCTGCCCGGCGACAAGCATGTCGTGATCGACTCGAAGGTCTCGCTCGTCGCCTACGACCGCTACCACGCGGCCGACGACGATGCCGCGCGGACCCACGCCGGCCGGCAGCATGTCGACGGCATGCGTCGTCACGTCCGCTCGCTCGGCGAGAAGAACTACCAGAGCGGTTCGGGCGTCGATTCGCCGGACTTCGTCGCGATGTTCGTCCCGATCGAGCCGGCGTTCGGCCTCGCGTCGTCGCTCGACGCCGACCTGTTCCTCGACGCCTGGAACCACAAGGTCGTGATCGTCACGCCGAGCACGCTGCTCGCGCTGCTGATGACGGTGCAGTCGCTCTGGCAGCGCGACAAGCAGACGCGCAACGCGATCGAGATCGCCGAGCAGTCGGGCGCGCTGCACACGCAGTTCGTCCGCGTGATGGAGTCGTTGAAGACGCTCGGCAAGCAGCTGCGCGACGCGCAGAAGACGTTCGAGCTGACCGAGAGCCGGCTGTTCGACGGGCCGGGCAACCTCGTGCGCCGCATCGAGCGCCTGCGCGAGCTCGGCGCGAAGACGAAGAAGCAGCTGCCGCCCGACCTGCTCGCGCGCGCCGCCGACGAGTCGCGCGACGACGCGACGGACGACGACCCCGCGTCGCAACCGCCGTCGAAGCTGACGCTGGTTCCGCCGCCGTCCGAGGACGCGGTGCCGTGACGTTCGCTAGACTGTCCGGACTTCGCGACCGTCCGTCCTTCGGAGAACCCATGATCGTCAACTCCCGAATCCTCGTTCCCCTCGCGGCGCTGGCCTTCGGCGTCGCGGCGTCCGCGACGGCGCAGCAGCCGGCACCGGCCGCGGCCGTCGACGTCCCGCCGATCAACTGCGAGAAGCCGACGCCGCTGCTCGAGGAGAGCCCGAGCAACGCCACGATCGCGCGCCAGCAGAAGCGCCTCGAGGCCTACAAGAACTGTGTCAACGACTACGTGAAAACGAACAGCGAGAAGGCGCAGGAACTCGTCGGGCAGGCGAACGCCTATCGCGACGCGGCGAACAAGGCGATCGACCAGTACAACGCGTACGCCACCGAGTTGAACGCGCGCACGAAGCAGTAGTCGTCTCGCCGGACTCGCGTCACGGCGCCGCGTCGCCGGCCTGCAGCCAGCGCAGCACGCCGACCGACGCGCCGTCCGCGTCCGCGTCCGCCCGGCGCGCCGTCAGCCAAGCGACCGGACCGCCGCGCGGCACGGCGGGCAGCACGTCGGGTCCGCCGGTGACCGCGTCGCTGCCGAGGAGCTTGCCGCGCACGACCGACGCGGTGCCGCCGGGCAGGGCGTTCGCGACGCCGTCCCACAACGCGAGCAGCACGTCGCAGTGCGCGGCGATGTAGTCGCCGGCCTGCGCGTAGTGCGCGTCGCGCTCGCCGACGTCCGACGCGAAGCGCGGCGACGGCAACGCGAAGACGCGTTCGGCCGGGATCCGCGCGAGCAGCGCCCGGAACGCAGGCGCGCGATCGCCGAAGTCGCGCTCGTAGTCGTCGGCGGCGAACGGCAGCACCGCGAACACGTCGTGGCCGCGCGCGAGCGCGACGTCGACGACCAGCCGGTCGGCACCCTCGGCGAGCGCCGACAGCACGTGCAGCGGCGAGCCGGGACGTCGCGCCGCGAGGTCGTCGAGCAAGGCACCGACGCACCGCCGCAGCGTCGAGAGGTCGGCTTCGGCGAGCGATCGATGACCGGTGACGCCGAGCGTCACGACCCGCTCGACGCGGGCCGACGTCATCGCGCCCGTCCCCGCGCCGAAGCCGCCTCGCGGCGACGTCACCGGTCGAAGCGTTGCCGGCACGCGGTCACGAAGCGCGCGCGTTCCTTCGGATCCTCGAGCTCGGCGGCGAGCGCGTCGATCAGCGGCGCCGGCTCCGCGTGCGCCGCGCTCGCGCGCTCGACCAGATAGCGCGCGATCGGACCGATCTGCCGCGCGAGTTCGCGCGCGACGAACGCGAGGTCGTCGTCCCGGAAGCGCGGCGTCGACGCGACCGGCGGCGAAGCCGCGAACGTCGCGGTGAAGTCGGTCGTGGCGGGACCGTCCGTCGTCGGGCGGGCGCGCTCGCCGGCGAGCCGTGCCTCGACGAGGTCGCAGAGGCGCGCGACATGCGTGTCCATCGCGCCGTCCCACGCGTCGAACCACTGATGCGTGCTGAGGAAGTATTCGAGGCTCTTCACCGGCATCACGCGCTCGATGCGGAAAGGGACGACCGGGATGTCGCGGTTGACCGCGCGCTCGACTTCGCGTCGCACCTGCGGCGACTGGTTCGACGCCGACGAGAAGACCATCACCATGATCGACGACGCATTGAGCCCGTCGATGATCTGCTCGGCCCATTCGAGGCTCGGACGGATGTCGCGCGGCGCGATCCAGCAGCGACGACCGCGACGCTCGATCGCCGCGCAGACCGTTTCGGCGACGGCCGCATCGTGGTTCGAGTAGCTGATGAAGACGCGATCGTTCACGACGACGGCGTCAGCCGGGACCACCCTGCAGCAGTCGGACCGAACGCTCGAGGCTGCGGCGCATCCGCTCGAACGCGCGCGCGAGCTGCGCCATCTCGTCGTTGCCGCGTGGGGCGAATGCGGCGTCGAGGTCGCCTTCGCTGACGCGCTCGGCGATGGTGGCGATGCGCTTCATCGGTTTCAGGATGATGAGCCAGATGAGCGCGTTCGCGACGACGAACAGCGCACCGAACAGCGCCGCGAGGCTGACGACGAAGACGCGGTACGTCGCGTCGGCGCGCTTCAGTGCGGCGTCGAGCGGGACCGACACGATCTGGCCGCCGATCACCTCGTTCAGGTTCCAGCCGAAGCCGTTCGCGTCGCCGTACTTGACGCGCATCGTCTGCGGCGCGGCCGCGGCGGTGCTGTGGCACACGAGGCACTGCGGTCCGCTGACGCGCAGCGGCCGCGCGATGTAGATCGCGCGACCCGACGGCGTGTCGCGCTCGCCGACGAACTCGGTCGCGGTGTCGTCGTTGCGGAAGTGCTGGACGACGTCCGCTTCCCAGTCGGTCGCGCGGTCGCGCAGGTTCGTCGGATTGAGCGTCGCCTCGCGATAGAGATATTCGGGATGCTTCTCTCGCAACTGGTCGAGGTTGTGCGTGGCTGCGTACGACGGGATCGTCTGCGGAAGGAAGACGGTCTGCAGTTGCGCCGCGAGCAGCGGCTGGATCTCGGTCGCGGTGTAGGTGCGCACCGCGCTCGCGCTCTCGAGCATGAGCCGCGCCTGGTCGACGATCTCGCGCTTCGCGTTGTCCTCGAGGATCGAATGCGTCGCCCAGCCGGCGACGCTCGCGCCCACGACGAACACGGCGAACATCGCGAGGTTCATGCGGACGAGCAGGCTCATGGCGGGGCGGCGGAGATGCGGCGCGACGGGCCGGACGGCGCGGCGGGCGCCGGCGCAGGATGCATGAACTGCCGCGACATTGCCAGCGCCGTCGCGCGGGCGCCTGGCCGCGCGGCGTCGAACTCGCGCGTCGACGTCCGGTCCGCGTCGTTCGGGAGCCCGGCCGTTGTCGTCGCGTCAGACGAGCCCGAGGAACGGCAGGACCTCGACGACGTCGCCGGCGGCGACCGGGCCGCGATCGTGCGCGAGCACGACGAGTCCGTTCGCCTCGCTCATCGAGCGCAGCACGGCCGAGCTCTGCGAGCCGGTCGGTCGGACGCGCCACTCGTCCGCGCCGCGATAGACCACGCCGCGCACGAACTCGCTGCGACCGCGGACCTTCGCGATCGGCTCGTCGGCGATCGCGGACAGCGCCGGCAGCGGCTCGGCGCGCGCGCCCATCAGCTTCAGCAGCGCGTCGCGGACGATCGCGTAGAACACGACCATCACCGCGACCGGATTGCCGGGCAGCGCGAAGAGCCACGCCGGGCGATCGGCCGGGC
Source organism: uncultured beta proteobacterium (assembly GCA_963720205.1). Lineage (GTDB taxonomy): Bacteria > Pseudomonadota > Gammaproteobacteria > Burkholderiales > Burkholderiaceae_D > CAHJXF01. Next base: position 346,718 of record OY970390.1, read on the forward strand.
CGATGCGGCCGAACGCCATCGGCCGGCCGGGCTTGATCGCGAGCGACCAGAACGCGACGTCGCCGCGGCGTCGCATGACGTCGCGCGTGCGATCGGCGTCGCCGCTCGAGACGCCGCCGGACGTGACGACGGCGTCGGCGCGGACGTCGTCGCCGCACGCGCGCGCGACGACCGCGTCGAGCGCGTCGGGGTCGTCGGCGACGATGCCGAGGTCGATCGCGTCGACGCCGAGCCGCGTCAGCATGCCGATCAGCGTGTAGCGGTTCTGGTCGCGGATGCAGCCGTCGTCGAGCGGCGCGTCGAACGCGCGCAGCTCGTCGCCGGTCGAGAACACCGCGACGCGCACCCGGCGCACGACGTCGACGTCGGCGCAGCCGACCGCCGCCAGCGCGCCGAGGTCGGCCGGCGTCGCGATGCGACCCGACGCGACGACGACGTCGCCCGGCGAGAACGACTCGCCGGCCCGTCGACGGTTCGCGCCGGCCGCGACGATCCTCGGCACGACGACCCGGTCGCCGTCGAGCGTCGCGTCCTCGAACGGGACGACGGCGTCGCAGTCGGCCGGCATCGGCGCGCCGGTCATGATGCGCACGCACGCGTCGTCGTCGACCGTGCCGCGAAACGGATGGCCCGCGAGCGCCGCGCCGACGATCCGCAGGGTGCGCGGCGCGCGCGCGTCGCCGCGCAGCGCGTAGCCGTCCATCGCCGAGTTGTCGTAGCCGGGCACGCGGACGCGCGACACCACGTCTCGCGCGACGACGCGGCCGAGCGCGTCGACCAGCGCGACGCGTTCGGTGACCGCGAGCGGCGCGATCGCCGCGTCGATGCGACGCTTCGCCTCGTCGAGCGGCAGCGGCGACGCGGCGTCGCGCGCCGGCTCGGCTTTCGGGTCGCGCTGCGGGCCGCTCATCGCCGCACGATACGTCAGTCGTCGCCGCGTCGGTCCGCCTCGCGGAGCTCGTCGGGCGTGTTGAGGTTGCGGAACGCGCGCTCGTCGTCGAACGTCACGGTCGCGCCGTCCATCGACGCGATCCAGCGGCCGACCGAGCGGCCGCCGTCGGCCATGAAGCGACCGAGCGCCGGCGCCACCGACGCGCGCATCAGGCAGAAGACCCAGTGCGGCCCGTCCGGCGTGGCGGCCGCCGCGACCGTCGTGCGCGGGTCGCCGAACGCGTCGAACAGGCGGGCGACGAGATCGTTCGGCAGGAACGGCGCGTCGCACGGCACGCACGCGAGGAACGCCGAATCGCAGGTCGCGAGCCCGGCCGCGATGCCGGCCAGCGGGCCCTCGCGGGACGCGGCGTCGCCGGCGTCGACGACGACCGGGCAGCCGAGGCGTTCGTAGTCGTCGAGCCGCGCGTTCGCGCTGATGACGACGCGGCCGACCTGCGGCGCGAAGCGTTCGACGACGTGCGCGACGAGCGGCCTGCCGCGAAACGGCTGCAGCCCCTTCTCGACGGATCCCATGCGGGACCCGCGGCCGCCGGCGAGGACCAGGCCGGTCACGTGTCGCGGGTCGGCGTCGCGCGGAGCGTTCATGGAGGCGTTCGGACGGCGCGGAGGCCGCCTGCACGCGCACGACTGTCGCCCAAAGCACGAAGGGCCGTCAAACGGCCCTTCGTGGTCGGGTTGCGCGAGGCCTACTGCGCGGTCAGCGTCGCGGTGATCGTCCCGCCGCCGCCCGGGCCGCTCGACAGGCGGACCCACGGCGTCACGCTCGAGCCGGCCGGCCAGTTGAAGACGTGCACGTTGCCGTCGCCGAGCTCGGCGGTGGCGTGCAGCGTCTGGCTGTTGCCGTCGACGAGCGTGAACTGCATCGTCGCGCCACCGGTCGCGGTGACGACGAGTCGATACGCCTTGTTGGCCACCGGCGAGCCCCACAGCGACGGCGGCATCGAGCGACCGGTCGTGTTGATCTGCTGCGTGAACTGCCCGTTGCTCGGGAACGTGACGGTCTGGGTCCAGGTGTCGAACGTGCCGAGCGTCGAACCGTGCTGCAGATACCAGCTACCGCGCAGCGACAGCAGGTTCAGGTTCGAGTTCGGCGTGAACGGCGCGCCGTTCGCGTCGACCCAGTTCGACAGGCCGGTCGCCTGCCGCAGGCTCGAGCGGATCAGGTCGAGCTCGGCCGCGATCTCGCCGTCCCAGCCGTTCGGCATCAGCTGGAAGCCGGAGCCGAGCTCGACGTAGACGATGAACGGCGTGCCGGTGTTCTCGTCGACGACGTACGCGCCGTAGGTCTGCAACGTGCGCACGATCTTCTGCAGCTGCGGGTTCTGGATCTTCGACAGGTCGAACGTCGACGGCAGCATCACCAACGCGCCCTCGGGGATCGAGCCGGTGTGGTTCGTCGACGAATAGATGTCGGCGGACGTCGACGGATACACGTACGTCGGGTTGCCGGCCAGCGCCGTCGTCATCATCGACATCGCGAGCGCGTGCTTGTACGCGGGCAGTCCGTCGTTCAGCTCGGCGGTGCGGATCAGACCCGCGATCGGCACGACGCCGGTCGCGCGCGACCCCTGCAGGTATTGCGCCGGCGTGCCGAAGCCGCGGCCGTCGAGTGCCGTCCACGTGTACTGCGACGCGTGCCAGTGCCCGCTGCCGTCCTTCGTCAGCTGGTAGAACGAGTGGATCCGGTTGTTCGGCACGTCGACGATGTCCGCCTCGCCGTCGCCACCGCTCGCCGGCACGACGTTCGCCGGCCAGTGCGGAATCGTGATCTGCGGCACGTACGTCTCGGCATCCGCGACATACAGGCCGGGACCGCCGGCCGGGCCGGCGACCGACATCGGTCCGTCGCTCGCGGACGCGGGGAAGCCGCCGACCGACAGGTTGCCTTCGGCCACCGTCGGGTAGTAGTACGACGACGGGACCTGATAGCTGCCGAGCGTGAACTGCGTCGGACGCGAGTTCCAGAACGACTGGTCCGAGAACGGTCGTGCCGCGGTCGCCGACTGGCCGCTCGTCGCATTGACGGTCAGCGTGCCGGCCGCGCTCTGCGTCGCGCCGTCGTTGTTCGTGACGGTCACCGCGAACTTCGCACCGGAATCGGCGAGCTGCACCGCGCCGATCGAATACGTCGACGCCGTCGCTGCCGGGATCGCCGTGCCGTTGCGCGTCCACTGGTACGTCACCATCGTGTCGCTCGTCGCGGCGACGGCGAACGTCACCGGCTGGCCGCCGTTCGCGACGATCGACGCCGGCTGCGTGACGATGGTCGGCGGCGCCGACGCCTTCGGTCCGATGTCGATCGTGAGGATGTACGCGGCCTTCGCCTGGTTCGGGTCGAGGTCCGCGAAGATGCTCGTGTTCGCGGTGTACGTGCCCGGTCCGAGCAGTCGCGACGAGTACGTCGAGCCGGTCCCGAAGAACACGATGCTCTGGTACTGCAGCGTGAACTGCCCGCCTTCGTCGGTGAGCTTCACCGCGTCGCTCGCGACGAACTGCGGAACGCCCGTCGTGTTCATCACGTACGCCGCCTTCGCCGTGCCGGAGATCGGATCACCGAACGTCGCCGTGTCGGCGTAGTACGTGCCGGTCGCGAGTTGCTTGGTCGTATACGAGCCGTTCGCGCCGAAGAACACGAGCGCGGTCGTCGACAGGTAGAACGGGGCGCCTTCGCTCGCGAGCTTCGTCGCGGTCGCCGGATTGAAGACGGCGACCAGCGACGGATCCATCACGTAGGCCGACTTGAACGCATTCGGCTTCGGGTCGCCGAACAGGGACGTCGACGCGCTGTAGGTGCCGGCCGACAGGACCTTCGACACGTAGGCGCCGCCCGCGCCGAAGAACACCGTGCCGTCGGCGGACAGCGTGAATGCCGAACCCTCGTCGGCGACCTTCGTGGCCTTCGTCACGTCGAACGGGCTGAGCACCGACGCGTCCATCACGTAGGCCGCCTTGTAGGTGCCCGAGATCGGGTCGCCGAAGATCGCCGTGCTCGCGTAGTACGTGCCGGCCGCGAGCTGCTGCGTCGCGTACATGCCGTTCGCGCCGAAGTAGACGATCGCCGACGCGTTGATCGTGAACGGCGCGTTCTCGTCGGCCACCTTGATCGCGGTCGCCGCGTCGAACGGCTTGATCGCGACCGATTGCATGACGTACGCGGCTTTCGTGACGCCGCCGATCGGGTCGCCGAACAGGCCGTTGTTCGCGGCATAGGTTCCGGGCGCGAGCTGCTTCGTCGCGTACGAGCCGTTCGCGCCGTAGAACACGATGCTCGTCGTCGTCAGCGTGAACGAACCGTTCTCGCCGGCGATGCGGATCGCGCGCGTCGGATCGAACGTCGCGATCATCGACGGATCCGTCACGTACGCGGCCTTGTACACGTTCTGGATCGGGTCGCCGAGCAGCGTGTTCGTGGCGTAGTAGCTGCCGGCCGCGAGCTGGGTCGATTCGAACTTGCCGTTCGCACCGAAGTACACGACGCCGGGCGCCGTCAGCGTGAACGCGCCGTTCTCGTCGGCGATCTTGATCGCGCTCGTCGTGTCGAACGACGAGACCATCGCGTATTTGCTGTGGGTGTCGGGAACGGCCGCAGCGGTGGCGGCCGATGCGGGCGATGCATCGGTGCCGCCGCCACCGCCGCCACAGGCGGACAGCAGCACCAGCGACGACGCGGTCATGCCGGCGAGCGCGCGCCGTGCAGTCGAGCCGAGAACGGACAGCGTAATTTTGCAGAAGAGTGGGGGCACGGCATCACCTAGGGTTCAGGCGCCGGATCGTCGCGTTCGTACGACGCGATCGCCAGGGCGCTGCCGGCGCTCGAGGCGCCAACGACATGCAAAGGGTTGGGGTCCGGCACATCGACGGGCGACGTACACGCGAGCCTGATCGGTCGCGCTGCATGAAACTGAAGCGCCGGGGAAGAAGAAAGTTGTGACGATTCAAGGCGGTGCAGATTCGCGGCGCAAGTTGCCACACGCTTGCGAACGGGGCGTTCGAAAGCGGTCGGCGCGGTCGCGACGGACCGCAAGGTTCAGGGAGCGCGGCCTTCGAACGGGCCTTGGCGCGGCTTACGAACGGCGAACGCCGTTTTCGAGGGAGGCGGCGCCGCGCGCTGCGCGACGTCCGCTTGCGACCAAGGATCGCAAGAAAAAGCGGCGCGTTGCGCGCCGCTTATCGGCCCTCGCGGGCCGGTTGGCGATCGACCGCAGGTCGACCGCTACAGCACCTCGGCCGCGTGGTCCGCGAGCCGCGAACGCTCGCCGCGCTGCAGCGTCACGTGGCCGCTGTGCGACCAGCCCTTGAAGCGATCGACGACGTACGTGAGGCCGCTCGATCCTTCGGTCAGGTACGGCGTGTCGATCTGCGCGATGTTGCCGAGGCAGATGATCTTCGTGCCCGGACCGGCGCGCGTGATCAGCGTCTTCATCTGCTTCGGCGTCAGGTTCTGCGCCTCGTCGATGATCAGGAACTTGTTCAGGAACGTGCGGCCGCGCATGAAGTTGAGCGACTTGATCTTGATGCGGCTGCGGATCAGGTCCTGCGTCGCCGCGCGGCCCCAGTCGCCGGCCGAGTCGTCGGTCTTGTTGAGCACGTCGAGGTTGTCGTCGAACGCGCCCATCCACGGCGACATCTTCTCTTCCTCGGTGCCCGGCAGGAAGCCGATGTCCTCGCCGACCGGCACCGTCACGCGCGTGACGATGATCTCGGTGTACGTCTTGGTCTCGAGCACCTGCGCGAGCCCCGACGCGAGCGCCAGCAGCGTCTTGCCGGTGCCGGCCTGGCCGAGCAGCGTGACGAAGTCGCAGTCCGGATTCATCAGCAGGTTCAGCGCGAAGTTCTGCTCGCGATTGCGCGCGGTGATGCCCCAGACGCTGTTCTTCTGGTGCGTGTAGTCGCGCAGCGTCTTCAGCACGGCGGTCTTGCCCTGCACCTCGCGGACCTGCGCATAGAGCGGCGCGCCGTCGCCTTCGTAGTAGACGAACTCGTTGACGATGAAGCTCGGCGACGAGCGGTCCCGACAGCCGGTACCACGTCGCGCCGTTCTGCTGCCAGCTCTCGACGCCCTTGCTGTGCGTGTCCCAGAAGTCGTCCGGCAGCTGGCGCACGCCGGCGTACAGCAGGTCGGTGTCCTCGAGGACCTGGTCGTTGAAGTAGTCCTCGGCGAGCAGGCCCAGCGCGCGGGCCTTGATCCGCATGTTGATGTCCTTCGACACCAGCACGACCTGCCGCGACGGATGCGCCTCCTGCATCGCGCGGACGACGCCGAGGATCTGGTTGTCGGCCTTGCCGGTCGGCAGCGCCGACGGCAGCGACTGCGTCACCGCGTGCGTCTGGAAGAACAGCTTGCCGCCGGCGTCCTTGCTGCCGAGCTTCGACAGCGCGATGCCGTTCTCGATGTCGTCGCCGCCGGGCGTCGACGACAGCGTGCCGACCAGCGCGTCGAGCGAGCGGCTGACCTGCCGCGCGTTGCGCGCGACTTCCGACATGCCCTTCTTGTGATCGTCGAGTTCCTCGAGCGTCATCATCGGCAGGATAGACGTCGTGCTCCTCGAAGCGGAACAGCGCGCTCGGGTCGTGCATCAGCACGTTCGTGTCGAGGATGAACAGCTTGACCGCGTCGCCTTGCGCCTTCGCGCGCGGACGCGGCTCGAACATCGTGACGACGGAGCGGCTCGCCGCCTCCGGTGCGTCGGACGCCGACCGCGGCTGCTGCGGCGTCGGCAGCGACCGGGCCGACGCCTCGTCCCGCGGCCGGCTTTCGCGCGTCGACGCGTCGCCCGCGATCGGCTCCACCACCGCCGTCGCGCGCGGCTTCACGCGCGGCGCCTTGTTCGTCTCTTCGACGGCTTGCGCGGACAGGAACACGGCGGGGCGGGTCGGCAGTTTCGGCAGCGGCATCGGTCGGTTCGGGTGGTCAGGAAGAGGGGTCGGCGCCGGTCGCGGTCGGCGTGCGTTGCAGGAATGCGAAAGGCCGACGGTCCGTCGCGACGGACATCATCGCGGACGGGCGGTCGGCCTTGCGGTTCGTGCGGATCAAAGGCGGCGGATCAGGGGCGGCGGATCAGGTGCGGCGACTCACGGGCGGCAGATCGAGGCGGTAGGTCCGGGACGTCGGGTCGAAGGTCAGGTCGAAGGCGTCACGACGGCCCGGACGATGGTGCGGCGGCGGACCGGAAAAGGCAAGCGGCCGACGGCGGCTTCGTCACATCGTCCGCACGGCGGCCAGCACCTCGTCGACGTGCCCCGGCACCTTCACGCCGCGCCATTCGCGCGCGAGCCGGCCGTCGCGATCGACGACGAAGGTGCTGCGCTCGACGCCGCGCACCTGCTTGCCGTACATGTTCTTCATCTTCATCACGCCGAACAGCGCGCACAGCGTCTCGTCGGGGTCGGAGATCAGCTCGAACGGGATGTCGAGCGCCGCCTTGAACTTCTCGTGCGACTTCAGGCTGTCGCGGGAGATGCCGTAGACGACCGCGTTCGCGGCGGCGAACGCCGGGGCGGCGTCGCCGAACTCGCGCGTCTCGGTCGTGCAGCCCGGCGTGCTGTCCTTCGGATAGAAATAGAGCACCACGACGCGGCCCCGCTCGGCGACGAGCGACATCGGGCCGGCCGTCGCCGCGGCGGTGAAGTCGGGCACCGGTTCTCCGACGCGGACGGCGTCGCTCATCCGCGGCTCCGGTCCGACCGAGCGATGCGATGTAAACGATTGATCATGAACGTGTCTTACTCGCCGTTACGATTGAAACGCCGATTCGATCGAATCGGGTGAGCCGATCGGTGCATCGTGCGTTCTATGTCTGGTGTGCAGACTGCACGTCTCGAAGGAGCGCAAGATGATCAAGAAACTCGCTGTCGCGGTGGCCACCGCCGGCGCCCTGTTCGCGGCGACGACGCCGGCGCACGCCGCGCACGTGTCGCTGTCCCTCGGCCTCGGCCTGCCGCTGCCGGGCGTCTACGCCGCGCCGGCGCCCGCCTATTATGGGCCGCCGGCCGTCGCCTACGCGCCCGCGCCGCCGGTCGTCTATTCCGAGCCGTACCCGGCCTACGTCGGCCCGGGCTACTACGGGTACTACGGTCCGCGCTACTACGGCCCGCGCGTCGTCGTGCGTGCCGGCCCGTACTGGCACGGCGGATACGAGCATCGCGGCTGGCACCGCTGACCGACGCGGCGTCGCGCGGACCAAGGACCCGGTCGCTTCAGGCGGCCGGGTTTTTTTCGCCGTCGGCGACGCGATGCGATCGCCGCCGACCATCAGTTCGCCGCTGCGGCCGGCGATCGAGCCCCACCGCCAGCGGCGCGACGGCAGCGACGCGACGTCGATCCGCCGAAACGCCGTCTCGAGCGAGCCGAGCGCGAAGCCCTGCGCCTTCCAGCCGGCAACGAGCCGCTCGAACGCGCCGATCAGCTTCATCCCTTCGAGTTCCGCATGCAACGTGAAGACCTCGTCGCCGATGCTGCCGGCCGTGCGTGACAGCAGGTGGTCAGCCGCGGCCGTGGCGTCGCGGCCGTCGACGCCGATCAGCTCGTCGAGCGTCGGCAGCGTCGTCGGGATCTGCACGCAGTCGAGCGTCCGGCCGCCGACGTACGGACGGAACGGGCCGCGATCGGTCTCGTCGTCGGCGACGCGGCCGTCCGATGCGTAGCGCAGCGACCACGTGTCGAGCTGGCGCAGCGCATCGTCGTTGATCTGCCAGCCGGCGGCGCCGTGCGTCGGCGGCGGACGGCCGAAGAGGTCGACGAAGCGGTCGTGCGACTTCGCCATCTGCCGCCACGTCCAGCGCGGCGAGCGGTCGCGCACGTGGTCCTGCCAGAGCACGTGGTCCCACGTGTGGATGCCGACCTCGTGGCCGCGCCGCGCCGCATCGCGCATCGCATCGCCCGCGCGCAGGCCGATGTCCGGGCCGGGCAACAGCGTGCCGTAGAGCAGCGTGCGAAGGCCATAGTGCTCGACGACCGACGTGCGCTGGACCTTCGCGAAGAAGCCGGGTCGGAAGACACGCTTCAGCGCACGGCCGGTGTGGTCGGGGCCGAGGCTGAACAGGAACGTCGCCCTGGCGCCGTTCTCGGTCGAGCAGGTCGAGCAGCCGCGGGACGCCTTCGCGCGTGCCGCGCAGCGTGTCGACGTCGACCTTCAGCGCGAGATGACGGTCGACCATCGACGTCATCGGGCGAGCGCCGAGAGCGCCTCGCCGGTGACGCGCGTGATGCGCCAGTCCGGCATGACGACCGCGCCGAGGCTCCGGTAGAACGCCTGCGCGTCGACGTTCCAGTCGAGCACGGCCCATTCGAAGCGGCCGCAGCCGCGTTCGACGGCGAGCGCCGCGAGGTGCTTCAGCAGCGCACGGCCGAAGCCGCGGCCGCGATGTGCGGGCTCGACGAACAGGTCCTCGAGATACAGGCCGCGGCGGCCGAGGAACGTCGAGAAGTTGTGGAAGAACAGCGCGAAGCCGACCGGCTCGCCGTCGTCGCGATCGCCGGGCCACAGCATCACCGCCTCGACCGCCGCGCCGTCGTCGAACAGCGCGCGCTCGAAGTGTCCGGGCGTCGAGACGACCTGGTCCTCGAGCCTCTCGTAGCGCGCGAGGCCGAGCACGAGCCGATGCAGCGCCGGCAGGTCGGCGCGCTCGGCGCGACGGATCGTGAACGCGTCGCCGCGGCCGGCCGCGCTCAATCGACGAGCCCTCGCGCCTCGGCGACCTGGCCGCGATACGCGTCGAAGATGCGCGCCAGCGCGTCGGCCATCGCGACCTGCGGCTTCCAGCCGAGGTCGGCCATCGTGTTGTCGATCTTCGGGACGCGGTTCTGCACGTCCTGGTAGCCGGCGCCGTAATACGCGCCCGACGTCGTCTCGATGAGCCGCACCTTCTTCGCGGTGTCGGCGTACTCGGGGTACTTCGCGGCGAGCGTCGAGCATCATCGTCGCGAGCTCGCGGACCGAGAAGTTGTTCGCCGGGTTGCCGATGTTGTAGATCTTCCCGCTCGCGACGCCGCCGTCGTTCGCGATGATCTTCATCAGCGCCGCGATGCCGTCGTCGATGTACGTGAACGCGCGTTTCTGCGCGCCGCCGTCGACGAGGCTGATCGGCTCGCCGCGCACGATATGCCCGAAGAACTGCGTGATGACGCGGCTCGAGCCTTCCTTCGCGGTGTGGATCGAGTCGAGCCCCGCGCCGATCCAGTTGAACGGGCGGAACAGCGTGTAGTCGAGGCCTTCCTGCTGGCCGTACGCGGCGATCACGCGGTCCATCAGCTGCTTGCGTGCACGCGTAGATCCAGCGCGGCTTGTCGATCGGCCCGTAGACCAGGTCCGACGCGTACGGATCGAACTCCGCGTCGCGGCTCATGCCGTAGACCTCGGACGTCGACGGGAAGATCGACGCGCTTGCCGTACTTGACGGCCTGCCGGACGATCGGCAGGTTCGCCTCGAAGTCGAGCTCGAAGACGCGCAGCGGCTCGCGCACGTAGGTCGCCGGCGTCGCGATCGCCACGAGCGGCAGCAGCACGTCGCACTTGCTGCACGTTGTACTCGATCCACTCCTTGTTGATCGTGATGTCGCCTTCGAAGAAGTGGAAGCGCTCGTGCCCGAGCCACTCGGCCACGCGGTCGCTCTGCATGTCCATCCCGAAGACTTGCCAGTCGGTCGTCTCGAGGATGCGCTTCGACAGGTGATGGCCGATGAAGCCGTTGACGCCGAGGATCAGGATCTTTTTCATGACGGGCGGGAGTGGGCGGGCGACGGCGGGTGCGACGGCCGCTTCGCGTCGCGTGCCGCGAGGTGGCGGCTGACGCGGCCGACCGGCACCATCAGCAAGTAGGTGAACGTCGCGAAGCCGGAGCCGGTCGTCCAGGCGATCGCGAGCGCCGCGCCGCCCGCGACGATCAGGCCGCCGTTGCGAAGGAGCGCGGCATGATACGCGCCGCCGCGGAGCGGCCGCGCCTGCAGCGCGGGCCGTCGATGGACATACAGCAGCTGCCACGCCGCGAAGACCGCGAGCAGCATCATGTTGCCGTTGTAGATCAACTGCGCGTCGCGCGTCGCCCCGAACTCGCCGATCAGCGACGCCGAGAACGGCAGCAGGCTGACGAGCAGCAGCTGCTGGACGTTGCGCCAGAGCAGCGTCGCGTCCACGACGCGGACGTGATGGAACAGCCGATGGTGGCCGATCCAGAACGTCGCGAGCACGAGGAAGCTGATGACCCACGCGATGGCCTTCGGCGCGAGGTCGACGAGCGCCGCATGCAGCGCGCCGGGCGACGCGACGAGATGCCGATCGGGCACCTTGAGGTCGATCACGAGCAGCGTCATCGCGACCGCGTAGATGCCGTCGGTCAGCGCCTCGATGCGGTTCTTGCTCCACAGCGCGAGACCGTCGTCGCGCGGGTCGTCGGACAGCGCGTCGCTCAAGCGTCGTCCCCGAGGCGATGCGGCGCGCCCGCGAAACGCGCGGCGAGTGCGGCAGCGTCGAGCCGCTCGTCGCCGATCGTCGCCGCGACGATCTCGAGCGCGTGGCCGTCGCCGCCGACCGCGATCGTGCGGCCGTCGACGACGCGCAGCGTCGCGGGTTCGCCGACCGGCGCGCTCGATGCGAGCCGCGTGCGTTCGACGACGACGGGCGTGCCGTCGATCGTCGTGAACGCCCCGGGGTAGGGCGGCGCGACCGCGCGGACGAGGTCGTGGATCGCCTTCGCGGGCCGCGACCAGTCGATGCGTCCGTCCTCCGGCTTGCGGCCGCCGAAGTACGAGCCGCTCGCGACGTCGTTCGGCATGAAGCAACGGATAGCCGTCGATCAGGTCCGGGAGCACGCGCCACAGCGTCTGCTCGGCCGCGACGACGACCTTGCCGAAGACGTCGAACGCGGTGTCGTCCGGCAGGATCGGCACCGGCGTCTGCCCGACGATCGCGCCGGCGTCGGGCTTCTCGGTCATCTCGTGCAGCGTCGCGCCGGTCTCGGTCTCGCCGTGGATGATCGCCCAGTTGATCGGCACGCGACCGCGGTACTTCGGCAGCAGCGAGCCATGCATGTTGTACGCGCCGCGCGTCGGCGAGCGACAGGAGCGTCGCCGGCAGCATGTTGCGGAAGTAGAACGAGAAGACGAAGTCCGGGCGCGATCGCCGCGACGCGTTCGCGCAGCGCGTCGGCATCGAGATCCTCGGCGTAATCGACCGCGATGCCGTGCTCGATCGCCGCGTCGCGCACGCTCGCGAACCAGATCGTCTCGGTCGGGCTGTCGCGATGCGTGACGACGAGCGGCACGTCGACGCCGCGCGCGAGCAGCGTCAGCAGGCAGCGGACGCCGACGTCGTGATACGCGAAGACGACGCGCGCGTCGCGGCGTCGGCGTCATCAGCGCGCTGCGTCGTCGGCGTCCGGCGCGCTCGAGCACGCCCTGCACGATCCAGCGCGGACGCGCCGCGGACTTCCTCGTAGATGCGGCCGACGTATTCGCCGAGCAGGCCGATGCCGAGCAGCGTCACGCCGATCAGGAAGAACGCGATGCCGAACAGCGTGAACAGGCCCTCGGCTTCCGGGCCGACGAAGATGCGGCGCAGCGCGAGCACGATGACGAGCGCGGCCGACGCGACCGACAGCGCCGCGCCGATCAGCGAGAACGCCTGCAGCGGCACGACCGAGAAGCCGGTGACGAGGTCGAAGTTCAGGCGGATCAGCGAATACAGCGAGTACTTCGATTCGCCGGCCGCGCGCTCGGCGTGCGCGACCTCGATCTCGACCGGGTTGTTCGCGAACGTGTACGCGAGCGCCGGGATGAACGTGTTGATCTCGCGGCAGCGGTTGATCGTCTCGACGATGCGGCGATCGTAGGCGCGCAGCATGCAGCCCTGGTCGGTCATCGTGATGTGCGTGATGCGCTCGCGCAGCCGGTTCATCGCGCGCGATGCCGTCCTGCGCCACGCCGCGTCCTGCCGCTGCGGTGCGGATCGTGCCGACGTAGTCGTGGCCGGCCTTCATCGCGTCGACCAGCTTGACGATCTCCTCCGGCGGGTTCTGCAGGTCGGCGTCGAGCGTGACGATGCATCGGCCGCGGACGCGCTCGAAGCCGGCCATGATCGCCGCGTGCTGGCCGTAGTTCGCGTTGAACAGCACGACGCGCGTGACGTCCGGGCGCGCGCGGAACTGGTCGGCGAGCAGCGCGGCCGAGCGGTCGCGGCTGCCGTCGTTGACGAAGATCACCTCGTAGCGCAGGTCGCGCGAGGCGGCCATCGCGTCGAGCGCCGGATAGAGCCGCGCGAACAGCTGCGCGAGCCCGGCCTCCTCGTTGTAGACGGGGATCACGACCGAGACGTCGACCGTCGGCACGGCGACGACGGCGTCGCGGCGGGTCGACGCGCTCGCCGGCGCGCGCGATGCCGATCGCGCGGCGCGACGCGTTCGAGCTCGTTCGCGGCCGTCATGCGGCCCGTGCCCGGTCGCGCAGCACGTCCTGCAACGCCGTCGACGACGCGCTCGACGTCGCCGTCGTCCATCGTCGGGAACAGCGGCAGCGTCAGCGTGTTGCGACCCGCGTATTCGGCGTGCGGGAAATCGCCGTCGCTTCCAGCCGAGGCGTCGATACAGCGAGAACAGGTGCAGCGCCGGATAGTGGACACCGGTGCCGATGCCGCGCGCGTCCATCGCCTTCATGACGTCGGCGCGCGTCCGGCCGCGATCGCGCGAGATGCGCTTCGGGCAGCATCACCTGGAACATGTGCCAGTTGCTGCGCGCGAAGTCGGCGACCGGCAGGCGACAGTCGATCTCGTCGAGGAACGCGCGATCGAAGCGCGTCGAAGTAGCGACGCGCGAGCGCGCGGCGCCTTGCGGTGAACGACGCGAGATGCGGCAGCTGGCCGAGGCCGACGCGCGCCGCGACGTCGGTCAGGTTGTACTTGCCGCCGACGCGGTCGACGTCCATGCCGTCGACGCCCGAGCGCACGACGCCCTGCAGCCGGTACTGCTCGGCGAGCGTCGCCTCGCGCTCGTCGTTCATCACGAGGCAGCCGCCTTCGATCGTCGTGACGTTCTTGTTCGCGTGGAAGCTGAACGACACGAAGTCGCCGGTCGTGCCGATCGGCTCGCCGTTCCAGCTGCTGCCGAAGCTCTGCGCGGCATCCTCGACCACGCGCAGCCCGCGGGCGTTCGCGATCGCGTAGAGCCGCGTGCGATCGACCGGCAGGCCGGTGAGGTCGACCGGAACGATCGCCCGCGTGCGGTCGTTGACGGTCGCCTCGACGCGGTCGAGGTCGATGTTGCGCGTGACCGGATCGATGTCGGCGAACACCGGCCGGGCGCCGACGTCGAGGATCACGTTCGCCGTCGACACCCACGTCAGCGGCGTCGTGATCGACCTCGTCGTCGGCGGCGCCGCCCGCCGACGAGCCGATGCCGGCGATGCGCAGCGCGATCTCCATCGTGCAGGTGCCCGAGTTGAACGCGCGCACCGGACGGCCGCCGCAGTACTCCGACAGCTTCGCCTCGAACGCCTTGACGTTCGGGCCCGACGTGATCCAGCCCGGAGCGCAGCACGTCGGCGACGCCGGCGATCGTCGCCTCGTCGATCGTCGGCCGCGTGAACGGCAGGTACGGGCAGCGGCATCGGGTCTCGGGTTCGCGCTCATGGTGTTCAAGCGGCCTTCGTCAGCACGACGACGCCGACGATGATGATGCCGATGCCGGCGAGCCGCGTCCGGCGTCATCGCCTCGCCGAACAGCCACCACGCGGCCGCGGCGTTGAGCACGTAGCCGAGCGACAGCAGCGGATAGGCGACCGACACGTCGACGCGCGACAGCCCGAGGATCCAGACGACGACGCTGACGACGTAGCACGCGAGGCCGCCGAGGATCGGCAGCTGCGTCGCGAGTCGCAGGCCGACCGGCACGAGGTTCGCGAACGAGTACTCGAACGTCCCGATCGCCGCGGTGACGTTGTTGACGCCCGCCTTCAGCAGCAGCTGCGCGCAGGCGTTGAGGAGCACGCCGAACAGGATCAACGCGAGGCTGGCGGGATTCACGCTCGTTCTCGAAGGACCGGCGGACCGGCGAAGGACGCCATCGAACGCGCTCAGCCCGGAGGCGGTTTACCGACGACGACGCGGCGCGCATCGCGCGCGACGACGCGCATCGGCAGACGGGCGGCCGTCAGTGTAGCGAAAACGTCTTCGCCCATGATCGCGAGCGGGTCGCGGTCGGCGTTCCAGCGCGCGATGAACGTCGGCGAAGTCGGCGATGCCGCGGTCCGGCTCGGCGGTCAGTCCGAAGTCGAGCTCGTCGCGGAAGCCGACCAGCGTCACGGTCCGTCGCAGGTAGAAGTCGAAGCGCGTGCTCGAACATGCCGACGCTGTAGATCGTCGTGTCGGGGTGCGAGCAGCGGCTCGCACGTCGCGCGCGAGGTCGTAGGTCGACATCTCGCGGCCGAGGATCTCGTGCGACCAGCACGAGGCTCGACCACGCGACGAGCGCCGACGGCGCCGGCGACGACGATCGCGGCCGCGACGCGCGCGCGCGTCGCGAGCGCGATCGCGACGGCCGTGCCGACGAGCCACACGGCCATGCACGCCGACGCCGCGGCCCGGAAGCGCGACGACCGCGTCGGCGCTGTCGGCCGAGTCGAGCGGCACGACGCCGGAACGCGATGCCGACGGCGACGGCGACGATGGCGACGAACAGCAGGTGCCGTCGCAGCGAGCGGTCCGTCGATCGTCGCGAGCCGCCGCGCCGACGAGCATCGCGCAAGCCGGGAAACAGCGGCAGCACGTACGACGGCAGCTTCGAGCCCGACGCGCTGAAGAACGCGAAGACGACCGCGACGTAGACGATCAGCAGGCGTTCGGGCGCGAAGCCGTCGCGCGGCCGGCGCGCGCCAGCCGGCGCACGATCGCGCCCGGCAGCAGCGACAGCCACGGCAGCGAGCCGACGACGACGACCGGCACGAAGTACCACCACGGTCCCTCGCGGCGATGCTCGGTCGTGAGGAAGCGCTCGACGTGCTCGTGGATGAAGAAGAAGTGCGCGAAGTCCGGGTTCGCCTTCGACACCGCGACGAACCACGGGCCCGCGATCAGCGCGAACAGCGCGAGGCCGCGGACGAGGTCGAGCATCCGCACCAGCGCCCAGTCGCGCGAGACGACGACGGTAGCCGACCAGCGCGGCGCCGCACAGCACGACCGCGACCGGACCCTTCGACAGCGTCGGCGAGCGCGAGCGCCGCCCACGCGACCAGCATCCAGCCGCGCGACGCCGGGAGTCGCGCCGCTCGGGCGCCGCAATGCGCGTCGGCCGACGCCTCGCGCCGGCGCGGCGTCGCGCGCGAGCAGCACCGCGCACCACGTCGTCGTCATGAACAGCGTCAGGCCCATGTCGAGCGTGTTGAAGTGCGACGAGCAGCACGTACGCGAGCGTGCTCGCGATGCACGGCGGCCGCGAACAGGCCGGTGCGCCGGTCGTACAGCCGCGCCGCGGTCGCAGCCGACGACGAGCACGCCGGCGAAGCCGGTCAGCGCGGTCCACAGCCGCGACGTCCATTCGGTCTCGCCGAACGCCTCGTACGCGAGCGCGGTCGTCCAGTACTGCAGCGGCGGCTTCTCGAAGTACTTCAGGCCGTTCAGCCGCGGCGTCAGCCAGTCGCCGGTCGCGACCATCTCGCGCGGGATCTCGGCGTAGCGGCCCTCGTCGGGCTTGATCAGCTTGCGATGGCCGAGGCCGCCGAACCAGACGACGGCGAGCAGCACGACGGCGGCCAGTGCCGCGAAGCGCACGCGACGGCGGACCGGGGCCTCGTCGCGCGGCGCGGGACGCATCACGCGGCGGCCGGGCGCGGCTCGATCAGCAGGGCGGCGGCGACGCGCCGGCCCTCGGCCATCAGGATGTTGTACGTGCGGCACGCGGCGCGGACGTCCATCGTCTCGACGCCGATGCCGCGGCTCGACGAGCGGTTGCAGCAGCCGCGGATGGACGAAGCGCAGCCGGTCGCCGCTGCCGAACACGACGAGCTCCGGCTGCTGTTCGGCGACGAACGCGAAGTGGTCGGCCGTCAGCGACGTCGAAGTCGGTCACCGGCCAGTCGAGCACCGGGCGGTCCGGCACGACGACGATGCTGCGCTCGTAGCGCACGGCGTTGACCTCGACCCAGCCGTCGCCGTAGGCGTTGAACGTGTTGGACGACGGGACGACGGTGGCGTGCAGCTTCACGACGAGGATGATGCGGCGAGGCGCGCGTCGCCGGCGTCGACGGCGATCGGGCGCGTCGCCGCGCGGGAATCGGGGGGTCGAATTATAATCGTCGACCGCTCGCGCGCAGCGTTCGCCCGGGCGGGACCGATCCGGCGGCCGCGCCGGGCCGGCGTCCTCCTCCACCGTCGCTTCGCCCGCGCCGCCACGCGCATCGGGGTCCGCATGAAAGAGTTCTCGCGCATCAAGCGCCTGCCGCCGTACGTCTTCAACATCACCGCCGAGCTGAAGATGGCGGCGCGTCGCCGCGGCGAGGACATCATCGACATGAGCATGGGCAATCCCGACGGGCCCGACGCCGCAGCACATCGTCGACAAGCTGGTCGAGGCGTCGAAGCGGCCCGACACGCACGGCTACTCGGTGTCGAAGGGCATCCCGCGGCTGCGTCGCGCGATCTGCAAGTGGTACGAGTCGCGCTACGGCGTCGACGTTCGATCCGGACACGCGAGGCGATCGTCACGATCGGCTCGAAGGAGGGCCTCGCGCACCTGGTGCTCGCCACGCTCGACCGCGGCGACACCGTGCTCGTGCCGAACCCGAGCTACCCGATCCACATCTACGGCGCGGTGATCGCCGGCGCCGACATCCGCAGCGTGCCGCATGACGGCGGGCGTCGACTTCTTCGCCGAGATGGAGCGCGCGATCCGCGAGTCGATCCCGAAGCCGAAGATGATGGTGCTCGGCTTCCCGAGCAACCCGACCGCGCAGTGCGTCGAGCTCGAGTTCTTCGAGCGCGTCGTCGCGCTCGCGAAGCAGCACGACATCTTCGTCGTCCACGACCTCGCCTACGCCGACATCACGTTCGACGGCTGGAAGGCGCCGTCGATCATGCAGGTGCCGGGCGCGCGCGACGTCGCCGTCGAGTTCTTCACGATGTCGAAGAGCTACAACATGGCCGGCTGGCGGATCGGCTTCATGGTCGGCAACAAGGACCTCGTCAACGCGCTCGGCGCGCATGAAGAGCTATCACGACTACGGCACGTTCACGCCGGTCCAGGTCGCGGCGATCGCGGCGCTCGAAGGGCCGCAGGAGTGCGTGAAGGAGATCGCGGCGAAGTACCAGAAGCGTCGCGACGTGCTCGTCAAGGGCCTCGCCGAGGCCGGCTGGAAGGTCGACGTGCCGCGCGCGTCGATGTACATCTGGGCGAAGATGCCGGACGGCGTACGCGTCGCTCGGCTCGCTCGAGTTCGCGAAGAAGCTGCTGGCCGAAGCGCAGGTCGCGGTGTCGCCGGGCATCGGCTTCGGCGACTACGGCGACGACCACGTGCGCTTCGCGCTGATCGAGAACGAGGCGCGCACGCGCCAGGCGATCCGCGGGCATCAAGGAGATGTTCCGCAAGGACGGGTTGCTGCCGAAAGTGGCCGCGTGAGCGGCTTCATGATGCGGTCGCGACCTTCGCCGGGATGACATCCGCGGCGACCGAACGAGCTCGCATCGTGCTGTCATCCCGGCGAAGGCCGGGACCCGATTCGCCTCGACCCCGATCGTGTCGGGCCACCATCTCGTCGTTCCCGCGAAGGCGGAACCCAGCGGCGGCTACCTGAACGACACTGGGTCTCCGCCTTCGCGGGGACGACGAGAGCATCGTTGATCCCGACACCATGACCCCCATCCGCATCGCCCTCATCGGCACCGGCACCGTCGGCGGCGGCCTGCTGCGCGTGCTCGCGCGCAACCAGGAGGAGATCCGGCGGCGCGCGGGGCGCGGCATCGTCGTCGCGCGGGTCGGCGCACGCGACGTCGCGAAGGCGCGGCGCCTCGTCGGCGACGACATCCCGGTCGACGACGACCTGCTCGCGGTCGTCACCGATCCGTCGATCGACATCGTCGTCGAGCTGATCGGCGGCAGCGGCGACGCGAAGCGGCTGATCCTCGCGGCGATCGCGGCCGGCAAGCACGTCGTGACCGCGAACAAGGCGCTGCTCGCGCAGCACGGCAACGAGATCTTCGCGGCCGCGCGCGAGCACGGCGTGATGGTCGCGTTCGAGGCCGCGGTCGCCGGCGGCATCCCGATCATCAAGGCGCTGCGCGAGGGGCTGACCGCGAACCGCATCGAGTGGATCGCCGGCATCATCAACGGCACGAGCAACTTCATCCTGTCGTCGATGCGCGAGCACGGCGCGACGCTTCGCCGCCGCGCTCGCCGAGGCGCAGCGGCTCGGCTACGCCGAGGCCGACCCGACGTTCGACGTCGAAGGCATCGACGCCGCGCACAAGCTCGACGATCATGAGCGCGATCGCGTTCGGCATCCCGATGCAGTTCGACCGCGCGTACACCGAAGGCATCTCGACGCTGACCGCCGACGACATCCGCTACGCCGAGGAGCTCGGCTACCGCATCAAGCTGCTCGGCATCACGCGGCGCGTCGAGGCGCGCGACGGCGACGACGAGACCGTCGCCGGCATCGAGCTGCGCGTGCATCCGACGCTCGTGCCGCATCGCCGCCTGATCGCGAACGTCGAAGGCGTGATGAACGCGATCCTCGTCAAGGGCGACGCGGTCGGCGCGACGATGTACTACGGCGCCGGCGCCGGCGCGGAGCCGACGGCGTCCGCGGTCGTCGCCGACCTCGTCGACGTGACGCGCCTGCACACGGCCGATCCCGAGCATCGCGTGCCGCACCTCGCGTTCCAGCCCGACTGCGTTGTCCGCGACGCCGATCCTGCCGATCGGCGAGGTCGCGCACCGCGTACTACCTGCGGCTGCGCGTCGCCGACAAGCCCGGCGTGCTCGCCGACATCACGCGCATCCTCGCCGACGCGCGCATCTCGATCGGCGCGTTGCTGCAGAAGGAGCCGCCCGAAGGCACGCACGCGACCGACATCATCATGCTGACGCACGGCACGATCGAGAAGCGCGTCGACGCGGCGATCGCGCAGGATCGAGATGCTCGACACCGCGCTGTCGCCGGTCACGCGCATCCGCGTCGAGGACCTCGCCTGATGCGGCTGAACCAGGTCACCGTCGCCACGCAC
The DNA here is from genome assembly GCA_963720205.1 of uncultured beta proteobacterium. GTDB lineage: Bacteria > Pseudomonadota > Gammaproteobacteria > Burkholderiales > Burkholderiaceae_D > CAHJXF01. Next base: position 366,876 of record OY970390.1, read on the forward strand.
GACGTCGAGCGATCGATCGCGTTCTATCGCGCGCTCGGCCTCGAATTGATCGTCCACGCGGCGCACTACGCGCGCTTCGTGTGCCCCGACGGTCGCGGCACGTTCTCGGTCCATCGCACCGCCGAGCCGGTCGCGTCGACGACCGTCGTCTACTTCGAATGCGACGACCTCGACGCGAACCGTCGCGTCGCTTGCAGGCGGCCGGCCTGCGCTTCGACAGCGGGCCGACCGACCAGCCGTGGCGATGGCGCGAGGCGCGGCTGCGCGATCCCGACGGCAACGCCGATCTGCCTGTACTTCGCCGGCGTCGATCGCATCGATCCGCCGTGGCGCGTCGACGCGCCGGCGAACCTCGCGTGACGGGGCCGGCCGCGATGCACTACGTCTCGACGCGCGGCGGTTCGTGCAGTGCCGACGGCGGCGACGCGGGCTTCCTCGACATCCTGCTCGAAGGGCTCGCGCCCGACGGCGGGCTCGCGATGCCGGCGCGCTATCCGCACGGTCGGCCGCGACACGCTCGACGCGTGGCGCTTCCTGTCGTATCGCCGAGCTCGCGTTCGAGGTCGTGCGGCTGTTCGCGACCGACGTGCCGGCCGCCGACCTGCGGACGATCGTCGCGAAGACGTACACGCCCGAGGCGTTCGGCGACGCGGCGATCACGCCGCTCGCGTCGCTCGCCGCGTATCGACCGGGCCTCGCGCTGCTGCAGCTGTCGAACGGCCCGACGCTCGCGTTCAAGGACCTCGCGATGCAGCTGCTCGGCAACCTGTTCGAGTACGCGCTCGCGCGGACGGGCCGCGTGCTGAACGTCGTCGGCGCGACATCGGGCGACACCGGCAGCGCGGCCGAATACGCGATGCGCGGCAAGGCGAACGTGCGCGTCTTCATGCTGTCGCCGAAGGGACGCATGAGCCCGTTCCAGACCGCGCAGATGTTCTCGCTGGCGGACGCGAACATCCACAACCTCGCGATCGACGGCGTCTTCGACGACTGCCAGGACATCGTCAAGGCGATCAGCGGCGACGCCGCCTTCAAGGCGCGCCACGCGATCGGCACCGTCAACTCGATCAACTGGGCGCGCGTCGTCGCGCAGGTCGTCTACTACTTCCGCGGCTACTTCCTCGCGACGTCGCAAGGGGAAAGGAACACGCGACGAGCGCGTGTCGTTCACGGTGCCGTCGGGCAACTTCGGCAACATCTGCGCCGGCCACATCGCGCGGACCGATGGGCCTGCCGATCGACCGGCTCGTCTGCGCGACGAACGAGAACGACGTGCTCGACGAGTTCTTCCGCACCGGCGTCTATCGCGTGCGCGGCGCGGCCGAGACGCACGCGACGTCGAGCCCGAGCATGGACATCAGCCGCGCGTCGAACTTCGAACGCTTCGTGTTCGACCTCGTCGGTCGCGATCGCGGCGCGATTGCGCGTGCTGTGGCGCGAGCTCGAGACGACGGTCGCTTCGACCTGTCGTCGTCGCCGGTCTTCGCCGACGTCGCGGCGCGGCACGGCTTCGCGTCGGGCGCGTGCAACCACGCCGACATGATCGCGACGATCCGCGGCGTGCACGCCGCGACGGGACGCATCGTCGACCCGCACACGGCGGTCGCGGTCAAGGTCGCGCGCGAACGGATGCGCGACGGCGAGACGATGGTCGTGCTCGAGACCGCGCAGCCGGCGAAGTTCGCGTCGACGATCCGCGAGGCGCTCGGCGTCGAGCCGCCGGTGCCGCCGGGCCACGAGGACCTGCTCGACCGTCCGCAGCGGTCCGTCGAGCTGCCGGCGGACGTCGAGGCGCTGAAGCGATATCTCGTCGCGCACGGCGATTGAGGCGACGAGCCGGCGCGGTCGTCCGGCGGTCGGTTCGTGCGACGGCAAAAGGGGGATTGGCCGATTCCCGCGAATTCGTCAACGTCCATCCGGTGCTTGGCTCGTTGAAGACCGCGCATCAGCATCGGTTCACCGCTCGCCCGACGGCAGGCGGCCGCGAGTCGCGCAGGCGGAACGCCGACGCGGCGTCATCGATGAACCGAAGCACCTTTTTTCGAGGGGAAATGCCGTGAGAGAGCTCCAAGCATCCGAGGCCGCCGATGTCGCCGGCGCAATGACGATGATGGCCAAGGTCGGCGGTCTGATGGCGGGCGGCGGGGCGGTCTCCGCCTGCTTCGGTCCCGTCGGCGCGATCCCCGCCGCGTCGTTCTTCCTTGCGGCCGGCGTCTTCTTCGCCGTCGACGCCGTGATCAATTGACGAGCCGAGGAGCCCACCATGCGTGAACTCACCTTCGACGAAGTCGATTTCGTATCGGGCGCCTTCAACACCGAGAGCGCCGCGGCGTCGCTGCTGGCCTTTTCGAGCGCCTCGCTGCTGATGGGCAACGCCCCGCTCGCCGGCCTCCTCGCGCTCGCCGCCGTCGGTTGTTACCTCGCCACCTGAGGTCGTCTCGAGCCTGCCACGAATCCCGTGGCAGGCCCCCTGAAGGACGTCGACATGAACTGGCACTGGAACGCGTTGATCGTCTGCGGCATCGCGGCGTTCATCTGGCTTCGCGTCGGATTGCGCGCGCCGCGCGACACGAAACTGTTCGGCCTGGACGCGCGGCGGACGCACTTCGCGTTCGCGGCGGTGATCCTCGTCACCGGATTGATCGTCTTCGTTCGGGACTGAACGACGGCAGCTCCTTCGTCGTCGCGTGGCGTCCCGCGGCCACGTGCGTCGCGCGCGGCCGTATCCGGCTCACGGGACCGCGGCGAGAACCTCCGCGCGCGGTCCGGCGACCCGTGTCGTCCGCGTCTTCGGAGGCGCTGCCGCTCAGGCCGCCTGCGCCCCCGGCACCGCGTGCAGCCGGCCGTAGTTGTCCTCGAGCCGGACGATGTCGTCCTCGCCGAGGTAGCTGCCCGACTGCACCTCGATCATCTCGAGGTCGATGACGCCGGGATTCTCGAGTCGATGCACGGTCCCGAGCGGGATGTAGGTCGACTGGTTCTCCGACAGCATGATGATCTCGTCGCCGCGCGTGACCTTCGCCGTGCCCGACACGACGATCCAGTGCTCGGCGCGATGGTGATGCATCTGCAGCGACAGGCACGCGCCGGGCCGCACGACGATGCGCTTGACCTGGAACCGCAAGCCGTTGTCGATCGAGTCGTAGTAGCCCCACGGGCGATGGACCTTGCGATGGTTGTCGGCGACCGGCCGCGCCTCGGCCTTCAGCCGCGCGACGATCTTCTTGATGTCCTGCGTCTTGTCCTTCTTCGCGACGAGCACCGCGTCCGGCGTCTCGACGACGATCATGTCGTCGAGGCCGAGGCAGGCGACGAGCCGGCCGTCGGTGATGACGAGGCTGTTGCGGGTGTCCTCGAGCATCGCGTCGCCCTGCACGGAGTTGCCGTCCGCATCCTTCGCGGACGCGGCCCACACCGCGTCCCACGCGCCGACGTCGGACCAGCCCGCCACGAGCGGCACGACGATGCCGTCGATGCCGAGCTCGGGCTCGCCGGCGAGCTTCTCCATCACCGCGTAGTCGATCGAGTCCGACGGGCAGAACGTGAACGCGTCGCGGCCGATCCGCACGAAGTCGCGATCGTTCGAGCCGGCCTTGAACGCCTTCTCGCACGCCTCGTACATCGTCGGCGCGAAGTGCGCGAGCGCCTTCAGCCAGATGCTCGCGCGCATCATGAAGAGGCCGCTGTTCCACAGGTGGCGGCCGCCTTCGAGATAGGCGCGCGCGACGTCGACCGGCGGCTTCTCGACGAATGCGACGAGCGGCTGCGCGCCGAGGGCGTCCATGCCGGCGCCGCGGATCGACGTGCCGACCTCGAGATAGCCGTAGCCGGTCTCCGGGCGATCCGGGACGATGCCGAACGTGACCATCGCGCCGGCGAGCGCGGGGCCGACGGCCGCGTCGATCGCCTGATGGAACGCGGCGAGGTCGCGCATCACGTGGTCGGCCGGCATGACGAGCAGCAGCGCGTCGTCGTTCTCGGACGCCGCGAGCATCGCCGCGATCGTCAGCGCGGGCGCCGTGTTGCGGCCGAACGGCTCGAGCAGGATGCGGCCGCCGCTCGCGCCGGCCGAGCGCATCTGCTCGGCGGACAGGAAGCGGTATTCCTCGTTGCAGACGACGATCGGGCCGCTCGCGACCGTGACGTCCTTGCAGTCGTAACCGGACAGCCGCGTCGCCGTCGACTGCAGCATCGTCTCGCCGCCGACGAACGACAGCAGCTGCTTCGGGTACTTCTCGCGGGACATCGGCCACAGCCGCGTGCCGGAGCCGCCGGAAAGAATGACCGGTTGGAGAATCATCGAGGTTCCCTTCGAGGTGGATGGCCGGGCGGAGGAGCCGGCTCTTTTCATGGAGATGCGGTGGTGCTCATTCATCTTACCGTGGCGATTCTCGTTTCCGTCGCGCGGTAACAAATGGGCACATGCAGGAATTGCGCCTGCTTGCGGCCGGGTCGGCGGGTCGTGCGCAGGGCCTAGAATGTCGCGATGCACGATACGGCCATCGACCCGCCGATCCGCGCCGCCGCGCTCGACGGCCCGGCGCCCGACCGGCCGTCGCGACCGGCGTTGCGGACCGTCGACGAGGCGCTCGTTCAACTGCTCCAGGCGGTCGAGCCGATCGTCGCGACCGAGACCGTCGAGACGATGGCGGCGCGCGGGCGGGTGCTCGCCGCGCCGCTGCGGTCCGCGCTCGACGTGCCGACCGGCGACAACGCGCAGATGGACGGCTACGCGGTCCGCGCGGCCGATCTCGTCCGGGCGCGCGCCGGGGCGCCGGTCGCGCTGCCGGTCTCGCAGCGCGTCCCGGCCGGCCGCGTGCCCGAGCCGCTCGCGGCCGGGACCGTGGCCCGCATCTTCACCGGCGCGCCGATGCCGCCGGGTGCCGACGCGGTCGTCATGCAGGAGGCGACGTCGCTCGACGAGGCCTCGGGCGCCGTGCGCTTCGTGGCTGCTCCGGCCGACGGCGAGTGGATCCGCCGCCGCGGCGAGGACATCCGGCACGGCGACGTCATCCTCGACGCCGGTACGCGGCTCGACGCGCAGCACCTCGGGCTCGCGGCGTCGATCGGCGCGGCGCACCTCGACGTCGTCCGCCGCCCGCGCGTCGCGCTGTTCTCGACCGGCGACGAGCTCGCGATGCCGGGCGACGTCGCGGTCGAGGACCTGAAGCCCGGCGCGCTGTTCAACTCGAACCGCTTCACGATGCGCGCGCTGGTCGAGACGCTCGGCTGCGAGGTCGTCGACCTCGGCATCGTGCCCGACACGCTGGCGGCGACGCGCGACGCGCTCGTGCGGGCGGCCGTCGATGCGGACGCCGACGTCATCGTCACGTCGGGCGGCGTGTCGGTCGGCGAGGAGGACCACCTGCGTCCCGGCCGTGTCGGCGGAGGGGCGCATCGACTTCTGGCAGATCGCGATCAAGCCGGGCAAGCCGCTCGCGTTCGGCCGCGTCCGCGACGCGCTGTTCGTCGGGCTGCCGGGCAATCCGGTGTCGGGCTTCGTCACGTTCCTCGTGCTCGTTCGGCCGCTGCTGATGCGGCTGCAGGGCATGTCGCGCACGGCGCCGCGCGCGTACGCGATGCGCGCCGACTTCGACTGGCCGCGACCGGACCGACGCCAGGAATACCTGCGCGTGCGCGTCAACGACGACGGCGGGCTCGACCTGTTCGATCGCCAGGGCTCCGCCGTGCTGACGTCGACGGTCTGGGCCGACGGGCTGCTCGAGAATCCGGCCGGCCGCGCGATCGCGCGCGGCGACGTCGGTGCGCTTCCTGCCGTTCGCGGACCTGCTGTGCGGATGACGGCGCGCCGACGATGCGCGTGACGCTGCTCTATTTCGCGAGCCTGCGCGAGGCCGTCGGCGTCGATGCGCGAGACGTGCGAGCTGCCGCCCGGCGTCGACACGGCGTCGCGCGCGCGGGCGTGGCTGCGCGGGCGCGGCGGCGCGTGGGCCGCCGCGCTCGCCGAAGGCCGCAACGTGCGCGCGGCCGTCGACCAGGTGATGGTCGCGACCGATGCGCCGCTGCGCGACGGCGCCGAGGTCGCGTTCTTCCCGCCGGTCACCGGCGGCTGAGCGAGACCGCGACGCGATGGCGATCGACGTCCGCGTGCAGGCGGCCGACTTCGACGCGGGCGACGAGCTCGAGCGCCTGCGCGCCGGCAAGCCTGCGCGTCGGCGCGATCGCGAGCTTCATCGGCCTCGTGCGCGACACGAACGACGTCGCGTCGCGCAGCAGCGCCGTCGGCACGCTGACGCTCGAGCACTACCCGGGCATGACCGAGCGCTCGCTCGAAGCGATCTGCGCGACGGCGTGCGCACGCTGGCCGCTCGATCGACGTGACGGTGATCCACCGCGTCGGCACGCTGCGACCCACCGACCGGATCGTGTTCGTCGCGGCGAGTTCGTCGCACCGGCAGGCGGCGTTCGCCGCGTGCGACTTCGTGATGGACTACCTGAAGACCGAGGCGCCGTTCTGGAAGAAGGAATCGACGCCCGACGGCGAGCGCTGGGTCGAGGCCCGCGACAGCGATCGCGACGCGGTCGGGCGCTGGACCGGACCGGCCGACGAACGGGCGAACGCAGCATGAACGCCGCTTGAACGCGGTCAACGTCGCCGGCTTCGTCGCGCTCGCGGCCGGCTCGCTGATCGGCGCGACGTTGCGCTGGCTGGCGCAGATCGTGCTCAACCCGATGCTGCCGACGCTGCCGCTCGGCACGCTGCTGGTCAACGTGGTCGGCGGCTTCGCGATCGGCATGGCGGTCGCCGCGTTCCAGGGGCATCCGGACGTGCCGCCGTACTGGCGCGTGCTCGTGATCACCGGGCTGCTCGGCGGCCTGACCACGTTCTCGTCGTTCACCGCCGAGTCGATGCTGCTGCTGCAGGACGGTCGCCCCGGATGGGCGTTCGCGCATGCGTGCGCGCACGTCTTCGGCGCGCTCGTCGCCTGCTTCGCGGGGTACCTGTTGATCCAGAAACTGTCCTGACCATGTCCGCCACGCCGATCACCGCGACGACCGAAGCGCCGTTCCGCTATCGCTGGGCCACACGCGGCGACGTCAACGGCTTCTTCGCGCTGTCGATCGACAATCTCGCGCTGCTCGTGTCGATGAGCGGCATCCTGATCGGCGTGTTCGGCATGCCGGCCGACATCGTGCTCGGCCGCATGATCCCGGGCACCGCGATGGGCGTGCTGATCGGCGACGCGATCTACACGTGGATCGCGTTCCGCCTCGCCGACGAAGGAGCGGCGCCACGACGTCTGCGCGATGCCGCTCGGCATCGACACGCCGTCGATGTTCGCGCTGTCGTTCGGCGTCGTCGGGCCGGCGTTCGTCATCACGAAGGATGGCATGAAGGCGTGGGAGGTCGGCATGGCCGTCCTCGTGCTGATGGGCGTCGCGAAGCTGATCGCGTCGTTCTTCGGCGACGCCATCCGCCGCATCCTGCCGAAGACCGCGCTGCTCGGCGCCATCAGCGCGGTCGGCGTCGCGCTGATCATGTTCTTCCCGTTCGCGAAGATCATGGCCGAGCCGATCGGCGGCTTCGTCGCGCTCGGCATCGTGCTGCTGACGCTCGTCGGCCGCGTGCGACTGCCCGCGAACGTCCCGGCCGTCGTGGCGTCGGTCGTCGTCGGGTTCGCCGCGTACGGCGTCGCGCGGTCGTTCGGCTACGCGCCGCCGACGTTGCCGGTGACCGGCGGCGCGTTCGGGCTCCATCTGCCGTGGCCGACGACGGCGTTCGTCGGCGGCCTCGACCTCGCGTGGCAGTTCGTCCCGCTCGCGATCCCGGCCGCGTTCCTGACGGTCGTCGGCGGCATCGACGTCACCGCGTCGGCCGCGCTCGCCGGCGACCGCTACTCGACGCGCACGATCCTGCTCGTCGAAGGCATCGCGACGCTCGGCGCGGCGCTGTGCGGCGGCGTGGTGCAGAACACGCCGTACATCGGACATCCGGCGTACAAGCGGATGGGCAGCCGCGCCGCGTACACGCTCGCGACCGGCCTGTTCATCGCGATCGGCGCCGCGACGGGGCTGATCGGCGTGCTGATCTCGGCGCTGCCCGAGTCGGTCGTCGTGCCGATCCTCGTCTACGTCGGACTCGAGATGAGCGCGCAGGCGGTCCACGAGTCCGAGCCGAAGCACGTGCAGGCGATCGCGCTCGCGCTGATCCCCGTGATCGCGAACCTCGTGAACATCGAGATGGGCGGCGTGATCGGCGCCGCGAAGGTCGACGTGCTGTCGCTGCCGGCCGACACGCAACGCAACCTGACGGTGCTGACGATGCTCGGCAACGGCTTCATCGTCACCGCGATGATCTGGGCGACGTGGCTCGTGTGGATCATCGACCGCCGGATGATCGCGGCCGCGTGGCTGTGCGTGGTCACGGCCGGGCTGACGCTGGTCGGCCTGATCCATTCGCCGTTCGCCGACGGCCGGCTGTTCATCCCCGACGCGTCGACGCCGCGCATCGTGTTCGCGCTCGCGACCGGCTACGTGCTGCTCGGCGCGCTGTGCGCGTCGCTGTCCCGCTCGGCGCGCCGGCCGATCGGCGACGCGCGTTCGACGAGCTAGTCCCGGAAGGGCGATCGACGCGGGACGCACGACTCCGCGCCTCGTCGTTTCATGCCATGGCCGACTCCTCCGTGATCCGGATCGCCATCGACGCGCGTCCGTTCGCCGGTCCGCCGTGCGGCTACACGATCTATCTCGCGTCGATCCTCGCGTGCCTGCGCGACGGTCCGTTCGACGTCGTGCTGCTGTCCAACCAGACGCTCGACCCGCGCCACGACGACGCGACGGCCGGCTTGCCGACGCACGTGTTCGGCGAGCGGGGCGAGCTGCGCTGGGAGCAACTGGACCTGCCGGCGCACCTCGCGGCGGCCGAGCCCGACGTCTACTTCACCGGCGCGAATCGCGGCATCCCGCTGCGGAAACGTCGTCGCACGCGCCACGTCCTCGGCCTGCTCGACGTCATCCCGTACGTGTTCTTCCGGCACTATCACCTGAGCCGCTGGCGGACCGGGACGCGCGACCGTTCGCTCGACAAGGAGCTCGTCGCGCAGCTCGTCGCCGTCGCGCGCGCCGACGCGATCCTGACGATCTCGCGACAGAGCGCCGCCGACATCCGCCGGCTGTTCCGTCGGCGCGCCGTGACGCCGCTGCTGATCCGGCTGAAGGACGTCGCGCCGCGAACGCCGCTGCCGCCGCTGCCGCAATTCGTCTACGTCGGCGGCTGCGACTTCCGCAAGCGCGTCGATATGCTGCTGCGCGGCTTCGCGTTGTTCCTTCGCGACCATCCCGGTCACCGGCTCGTGCTGGTCGGCTGGAACTACGGCGCGCTCGAGCCGCTGCTGGCCGAGCTCGCGCTCGGCGACGCCGTCGTGTTCACCGGCTACGTCGACGACGACACGAAGTTCCGCGTCATCGGCGAGAGCGTCGCGATGGTCTATCCGTCGATCTACGAAGGCTACGGCATGGCGATCGCCGAAGGCTTCCAGGCCGGCGTCCCGGTGATCGCCGGTGGCGGCGGGGCGCAGGACGAGGTCGGCGGCAGCGGCACGCGGCGGATCGATCCGCTGTCGCCCGAGGGCATCGCGGCGGCGATGGCCGAGATGCTCGACGCGCCGACCCGCGACGCGTGGATCGCACGCGGCCGCGAGCAGCTCGCGCGGCTCACCGACCCCGCGATCGAGACCGCGACGCAGCGCATGGTTCGCCGAGCAGGGTCGCCTCGCGCAGGCTGCGGCGCCGCTGACGATCACGACGCGGCGCTCGCGGGTCTGAGCCGGTTCGCGATGCGCTGCAACTCCTCGTACAGCGGGTGCTTCATCAGCACGATCGTCGCGAACCACGACAACGTGCCGAGCGCGACGGCGCCGAACACGATCGGCAGCGGAATGTGCGGCGACCCGTCGTAGACGATCATCGCGATCGCCGCCGGCAGCACCGCCGCGACGGTCAGCAGCGCGCTGTCGCGGTAGATCGCCGGCACCTCGTGCCCCTCGAGGTTCGCGAGGCGGCGGACGTGCGGGTAGTAGACGACGAGGCCGATCAGCGAGTCGACGATCTTCGCGAGCGCGGCGGTCAGGATCGTGAACAGGCAGCCGATGGCGAAGATCGGAACGCCGATCACGAGCCGCGCGACTTCGTAGCGCGCCTGCTTGCCGGTCTCGCCGCGCAGCGCGAACAGCTCCCAGTTCATGCCGAACGACACGCCGATGAACTGCGCGACGAGCAGCGCCGACAGCGGCAGCGCGGCCGGCAGCCACTTCTCGCCGTACAGCAGCAGCACCGCGGGACGCGACAGGATCGCGAGGCCGATCAGGAACGGCCACATCAGCGCGGTGATCATCGCGAAGCTGCGCAGGTACGAGCCGCGCCAGTCGCCGCCCTCGCGATAGTTCTTCGACAGCTGCGCGAACATCACGCGCGTCGCGGTGCCGTAGAGGTTGTCGAAGATGTTGCCAGACAGCTGCGACGCGCGCGCGTAGAGGCCGAGCGCGGTGACGCCGAGCAGCCGGCCGAGCAGCAGGTCCGACAGCTTGCCGGTCAGTACCGCGACGCCGCTGACCGACATCATCTGCAGCCCGAACGCGACGATCGGTCGCCAGCCGTCGAGCGACAGCCCGAACCCGGCATGGTGACGCCCGAAGTGGAAGTTCAGCGCGAGCGACAGCACGGCCGTGACGAGCGACGCGTACGCGGGACTCATGTAGCTCGCGCCGGCGAGCGCGAAGGCGATCGTCGCGGCGGTCTGCGTGACGGTGGCCGCGACCGCGATCACCGACAGCTTCTTGAACTGCATCTCCCGCTGCATCATCGCCGCCGGCCGGAAGCTCGGGATCGCGATCAGGTTGCCGAGCGCGACGACCCGCAACACGCCGCCCGCCTCGGGCACCGCGAGGACCGGCCCGGCCACGAAGCTGAACGCGACGAGCACCGTCGTCAGGCTGACCGCGAGGATCGCGTTGACGGTGAACGCCGACTCGAGCATGCCGGGCGCCAGTTCGGCCTCGCGTACGACGAACGACCCGATGCCGAACGTCGTGAACACGCTGATGATGCCGAGCGCGGCCATCGCGACGGCGTAGATGCCGGTCTCGCGCGGCGACAGCAGTCGCGAGATGACGACCATCCCGACGAACTGGACCGCGAACGAGACGAACTGACCGGAAAAGGCCCACGCGAACGAACGGCGGACGGACATCGGTGGTGCCAGCGGGACGAGCGGATCGAGGCCCGATCATACAAGCCCGATCCTCGCGTCGCGTGGCGATGCGGCGGTCGACGACGCCGTGCGTGGACCCGCAGCGGCGCGCGTCGTCGGCAGGCTGCCTGCGACGGCGCCGCGAGCCGACGACTCAGCGGTAGCCGCTCTCGTTCGCGGCGTTGAGGATGCAGATCAGGTTGCCGCCGGTGTAGTCGCCGATGCTGCCGCCGGCGAATACGAGGCGTCCCCAGCCCTTGTACGCGAACTCGAAGCGATGACGGTCGCCGCCGAAGTAGAACGGGATGAACGCCTTGCCGGTGATGTACGCGCCCTGGTCGGTCGGCTGCCCGGCGAGATCGGTCACCTGCTTCATCCCCATGCCGATCTTCAGCAGGCCGAACTTCGAGCCGGGGGCGGGCCGGCCGAGGATCTCGCCTTCGGTGTCGTTGATGCCCTTGACCTTCGGTCCGTCGCCGCAGCTGACCTTCGACGCGTCGACGACCTCGCCCGAGGCGTTCATCCCTTCGCGCGGTCCGCTGGCGGCGGGCGCCGGCGCCGGTGCGGCGGCGGGCGCGCTCGACGACGACGTGCCGCGCGTCTGCGCGCATCCGGCCGCGACGAGCGCGACGACGAGTCCTGCGACGATCCTGTTGTTCATGTTGTTTTCTCCCTGGTCGACGAGGCGCCGAGGCTCGGACATTCGCAACGGCCTGTCAATCGTCGCGTCGCGCCACGCGTCGCGAGGCCGGACGCCGGCCCTCTCAGCGATCGCGACGGGCGGCCTTGATCAGGCCGGCCGCCTTCTCCGCGATCATGATCGTCGGCGAGCAGGTGTTGCCCGACGTGATGCGCGGCATGATCGCCGAGTCGACGACGCGCAGTCGCTCGATGCCGTGCACGCGCAGGTCCGCGTCGACGACCGACTGCGGATCGCCGGCCGGTCCCATCCGGCAGGTGCCGACCGGATGGAAGATCGTCGTGCCGATGTCGCCGGCGGCCGTCGCGAGCTCCTCGTCGGTCTCGTAGTGCGGTCCCGGGAAGAACTCGGTCGGCAGGTAGCGACGCAGCGCCGGCTGCGACACGATGCGGCGCGTGAGCCGGATCGAGTCGGCCGCGACCTGGCGATCGGCGTCGACCGACAGGTAGTTCGGCGCGATGCGCGGCGCGGCCGACGGGTCGGGCGACACGATCCGCACGGTGCCGCGCGAGGCCGGGCGCAGGTTGCAGACCGACGCGGTGAACGCCGGGAACGTGTGCAGCGGCGAGCCGAACGCGTCGAGCGACAGCGGCTGCACGTGATACTCGACGTTCGCGTACGGCTGGTCCGGCGTGCTCTTCGCGAACGCGCCGAGCTGGCTCGGCGCCATCGCCATCGGACCGCGCTGCAGCGTCATGTACTGCAGCGCCATCCACGCCTTGCCGTGCCAGCGGCTCGCCGATCGTGTTCAGCGTGCGCGCGTTCGTGAGGCGGAACGCGAGCCGCAGCTGCAGGTGGTCCTGCAGGTTGCCGCCGACGCCGGGCAGCGCATGACGGACCGGGACGCCGACCGACGCGAGCGTGCTCGGGGTCGCCGATGCCGGCCTGCTGCAGCAGCGCCGGCGAGCCGATCGAGCCCGCGCAGAGGATCGTCTCGGCGCGCGCATGGACCTCGAACTCGACGTCGCGCTGCCGGAAGCGCACGCCGCGGCAGACGCGTCCGTCGAACTCGAGCGTCGTGTCGACCGCTTCGGTGACGAGCACGACGTTGCCGCGCGCGTGCTTGCCCTTCAGGATCGGATGCAGGAACGCCTTCGACGCGTTCCAGCGGATGCCGCGCTTCTGGTTGACCTCGAAGTAGCCGCAGCCGAGGTTGTCGCCGCGATTGAAGTCGTCGGTGCGCGGGATGCCGGCCTGCTCGGCCGCGTCGCGGAACGCGTCGAGGATGTCCCAGTGCAGCCGCTGCCGCTCGACGCGCCATTCGCCGTCGTGGCCGTGGAACGCGCGCCGCTCGGCGACGTCCCCGCCGTCGTCGGCGAGCCGGCGTTCGGCCGACGCGTCGAGCGCCCAGTGGCTCTCGCTCTTGCGGAACAGCGGCAGCACGTCGTCCCAGCTCCAGCCCGGATTGCCCGCGGCCGCCCAGTCGTCGTAGTCGTGCTTCTGCCCGCGCATGTAGATCATGCCGTTGATCGACGACGAGCCGCCGATCACCTTGCCGCGCGGATAGATCAGGCGTCGGCCGTTGAGCCCCGCCTCGGCTTCGGTTCGGAAGCGCCAGTCGGTGCGCGGGTTGTCGATGCAATAGAGGTAGCCGACCGGGATGTGGATCCACGCGTAGTCGTCCATGCCGCCGGCTTCGACGACGAGGACGGAGACGTTCGGGTCCGCGGACAGGCGATTCGCGAGCACGCAGCCGGCGGTGCCTGCCCCGACGATGATGTAGTCGAAGGCGTGGGCCATGGTCGTCGCGTCTGTGCGCGATCCGTTCGATGACGCGCATTCTGCCAGCGACGCCGGCGCGGGCGAGGTCCGCCGGGTAACAGGAAGCAACGCCGGACCGCCGCGGGATGCGCGACGCGGCGATCGCGCCGGCGCTTTCGTTCAGCGCTTCAACGCGTCCGCATGGAAGGCGACGTGGTCCGCGCAGAACGTCGACACGAAGTAGTAGCCGTGGTCGTACCCCGCATGGCGGCGCAGCGTCAGCGGCTGGCCGGCCGCGCGGCACGCGTCCTCGAACACGTGCGGCCGCAGCTGCTCGTCGAGGAACGGGTCGGCGAGACCCTGATCGACGAGGATGCCCGCCGGATACGGACGATCGGCTTTCGCCATCAGTCGGCTCGCGTCGTGCGCGTCCCACGACGCCGGGTCGTCGCCGAGGTAGCGCGCGAACGCCTTGCGTCCCCACGGGCAGGTCGTCGGCCGACGCGATCGGCGCGAAGGCCGAGACCGAGCGGAACACGCCCGGATGGCGCAGCGCGAGCGTCAGTGCGCCGTGGCCGCCCATCGAATGGCCGAAGATCGAGACGCGGGCTCGATCGACGTCGAACGCGTGGACGAGGACGTCGATCAGCTCGTCGACGACGTACGACGCCATGCGAAAGCGCGACGACCACGGCGGACGCGTCGCATCGAGGTAGAAGCCCGCGCCTTCGCCGAAGTCCCAGTCGGCGGTCGCGCCGTCGATGCCGGTCTCTCGCGGGCTGGTGTCCGGCGTGACGAGCACGAGGCCGCGTTGCGCCGCGAAGCGCTGCGCGCCGGCCTTGATCGCGAACGTCTCCTCGGTGCAGGTCAGGCCGGCGAGATAGATCAGCGCGGGCGCCGCGACGAGGCGCGTCGGGCGGCACGAAGACGCCGAAGCGCATCGGGCCGCCGGTCGTCGCCGATCGATGTCGATGGAACGACTGTTCGCCGCCGAAGCAGCGATGGCGCGATAGGGTTTCGATCGACATGTCGGCGAGAGAACGGAACGTCGCGTACGGCGTGCGGGACGCGGATGACGATCGAGCGGCGGCGCGACGACCCGCGACCGGCGAGACGTCACCCGGCGATCGGCGCCGCGAGCAGGCGCCGCACCGCGGCGCCGAACGTCTCGCGCGAGTATTCGGCCGCGACGCGCGCCCGCGCCGCATCGCGGATGCGTTGCCATTGTCCCGCATCGCGATAGAGATCCACGCAAGCGGCGGCGAACGAAGCGGCATCCGCCGCGGCGCGCAGCTCGACGCCGTCGACGAAGCCGAGTTGTCCGGCCAGCAGGTCGGTGACGACGCACGGAATGCCGGCCGCCGCGGCCTCGACGACCTTCAGCGGGATGCCGGCCGCGAACCGCGTCGGCGCGACGAAGACGCGGCAGCGGTCGTAGATCGCGTCGAGGTCGTCGACGACACCGAGGAACACGACGCGGTCCGATGCCAGCGCCGCGACGAGCTCCGCGTCGGCCAGTCCCGCGACGACGAGTCGATGCGCCGTGCCCATCGACGCGTCGATCCGCGGCAGCACCTCGTCGACGAACCACACGAGCGAGTCGACGTTCGGCGATCGTTGCCCGCGGCCCCGATGCGCGGCCGACGAACAGGAAGTCGGACGCGGCCGTCGAAGTCCGGCGGCGCCGGCCGTACCGGGATCGCGTGGCTGACGACGTGGACGGCCGCGGCGCTGCGCTCGCGAAACAGCCGCGCCTCGTTCTCGGTGACGGCGACGAGCGCGTCGGCGCCGGCGGTCAGTGCGATCTCGGCGTCGAGTTCGTTCGCGAGGCGCTCGTCGCGCGTCGCGTCGCCGAACAGCGCGCGTCGCGTCCGCTCCCGCAACGCGAACACGGCTTCGGCGTCGTAGATCACGCGCACGCCGAGGTCGGGCAGCGTCGCGCGGATCGTCGAGAAGATGCGCATGTTCTCGGGTCGGCTGACGAGCACGACGTCGAACGCCCCGACGTTCGCCCGCAGCAACCGGCTCAGGGCTCGCGGGCCGCCTCTCGGAACGAAGCGCACCGGCACGTCGGCGAGCGCGGGAATGTCGACGCGCCTCGGGTCGCCCGACGAGATCATCGGCATCATCGTCGCGTCCCAGCCGGCCTCGACGATCGCGCGCAACAGCGCGGCCGCGCGCGGATAGCCGGCGCCGGACCGCGGATCGGGCAGCAGCTCGTCGACGACCAGGATGCGCGGTCGTCCGTCGGTGCGGCGTCGCGTGCGACCGAAGAGACGTCGCCATGCGGCGCGCGCGTCGGCGACGCGCTCGAGCGTCGCTTCGACCGTCGTCCGCGCGACACGGCGGACGGATCGACTGGCGGAGGTGCGGATGCGCGACGGGTCGGCGTTCACTCGTTCTGAAGCGACATCGGCGGCGATGCCGACCGCGGGGCGCGCTCGCGCAAGGGGATGACGACATGCGCCATCCAGAGGTCCTCGCGGCGCCGCTTCAGATTGTATCGTCGGACCAGCTCGCGCCCTTCGAGCACGGCCGCGTCCATCGGGTACGCGTGCGCGATGCCTCGCAGGTGCCGCACCGGCGTCGCGTCGACGATGCCGATCCGCATGCGGCGCGCGTCGGCGAGCTCGCTCCACAACAGGTCGATGCCATAACACCAGCGCGACTCGGGGAACGGCACGAACGTCGCGAACGCGTCCGCGCGGATCAGCGTCAGGGGACCGATCTCGACGAACGCCGTCCGCCGGACCAGCGAGCCCATCACGCGACGCGTGATCGTGTAGCTCGCATGCGATGCGAAGGCATGCGCCGGCTGCGCCATCGCCAGGTCCGCGGCTTCGGCGAGCGCGATGAAGTCGTCGAGGAAGCGCGGCGCGAACGCGATGTCGTCGTCGACGATCAGCAGCCAGTCGAACGACTCCAGCGGATCGCCGTCGGCGCGGATCGCGCAGTCGATGTTGGCGAACTTGCCGCGATCGCCCATCGGATGGATCCGCACGGTCGTATGGTGACGCGTTCGTCGGCGCAGCTTCGCGACGACGTCGTGGATGTCGTTCGGTCGCGACGGGACTTCGACGCCGACGATCAGCACGCGCCGCGCCGGTCGCGCCGCAGCCGCCCGCCGGACCCGCGCGAGGGCGCTGATGCGCAGCGACGCGTCGAACGCGGCATCGAGCAGCCGACGCGCCGGGAAATCGCGGCGGCGCAACGATGGTTCGAGCCCCGAATTGCCATCGAAGAAGTCGCTCATGCTTCGGTTGTCCTCGGTCGTCGTGCCTGGAATCCGGCGCGCTGGCGCGCGTCGACTGATCGTCGACGCGTCGAGCCGGTACGCGCCGCACGGAGACGGGGCGCGCCGGCGGCGACGCATGACGGCATGCGGGTGACCGACGACAGGAAGCCTGCCGGCGGCGGGGCGGGGCGGGGGCGCGGCGCCGCGCGCGCATCGAAAGGCGCCCGTCGGGAGCAGCGGCACAAGTTCAAGCAAGTCCCGTGCCGCGATGCACAATGTGGAGCACGACGTGGCCTTGCCGTCGAGCCGGCGACGCGTCCCGGTCGTGGCGGGGCGTGCCGATCACGGGCGTCGGCGGGGAAAGCTTCGAAGCGAACGAGGGCGGACGTGATCGAGAGGACCGAGGTCGGCAAGGCCCCCGCGCCCGGCGCGATCGACGTCCTGATCCCGGTGTTCAACGGGGCCGCGACGATCGAGAGCGCGCTCGACTCGATCGCCGCGCAGACCTTCGGCGACCTGCGGATGATCGTCGTCGACGACGGGTCGACCGACGCCTCGCCGGCGATCCTGCGGCGCCTCGCGGAGCGCGACCCGCGCATCGTCGTCATCACGACGCCGAACCGCGGCATCGTCGCGGCGCTCAACACCGCGCTCGCCGCCAGCGGCGCCGCGCTGATCGCCCGCTTCGACGCCGACGACCTGGCCTTCCCCGAGCGTCTCGAGCGGCAGACGGCGTATCTCGCCGCGCACCCGGACTGCGTCGCCGTCGGCTGCAACGCGTTCCACATCGACCGCGACGGCCGGCGCACCGGCACCGTGACGACCTTCCGCGAAACGGTGGTCGGCGATCCGTTCGAGATCCCGGCCGCCGAGCCTTATCTGCTGCATCCGTTCCTGCTCGCGCGACGCGAGGCGCTGGTCTCGGTCGGCGGCTATCGCTACGTCTTCCATTCGGAGGACGCGGACCTCTACTGGCGGCTGTCGAACGTCGGTCGTCTCGCGAACGTCGTCGACGTGCTCGGCGAATACCGCATCCACGACGGCAGCGTGTCGGCGAAATCGGTCGTCAACGGACGGGTGCAGGCGATCGAGGGACAGCGCGCCGCGCTATCCGAGCGACGCCGTCGCGACGGCAGGGCCGACCTCGCGTTCCCGCCCGAGGCGCTCGCGGCGTATCACGCAGCGGAGACGCTGCGCGCGATGCTCGACGTCGCCTCGCGATCGCTGTCCGACGACGAGCGCGCGTATCTCGAGGTCGCGACCGCCGCGAAGCTGCTCGAGTTGACGGCTTATCGGCCGTATCGGCTGACGCGCGACGACCTAAGGACGATGCGGCGCGCGATCGAACGCCACCACGCGCGGATTCCGGGCGACCGGCTCCGAAGCCTGATCTTCAGGCAGCTGATCCGCCCCGGCCGGCTGCGCCCGCCGCGCGACCTGGTCGCCGCGGTGCCGTGGAAGATCATGCCGGCCGCGTTGTGGAATCTCGTGCGCCACCGGCTTCGGCCGATCGTCGAGCCGGGAGCGCGTTGACGATGGTCCGGTTCGTCGTCCCGACGCGTCGCTCAGTTCGACGCGGGCGCAGGTCGCTCGACCGCGTCGAAGTCCGCACCGAGATGCGCGCGGACGAGCGACGGGTCGTAGCCGTGGCGGCGCATGACGTCGTCCCATCCGGCGATGTCGGTGCCCGGTGGTCTCTCGCGCAGCAACTGGACCTTCACGAACGGGAAACCGTCGTCGACGAGCCGACGCCACCCGTGCAGCGTCGGATTGGTCGACGCGTCGCGACCGGCCTTGAACAGCACGTCGGTCGTCAGCCCCGCCGCGTTCATCCGGCCGAGCTGCGGGATCTCGGCGCGCTGGATCGTGGCTTCGCGGTTCCCGCCGCGGATGCCGCGCCAGAACCGGGCGAACGCGGCGCTGCGCAGCGCGGTCGGCTTGTAGAACACGAGGAAGCTCTGGAAGTGATGCCGATACTCGTAGCTGTCGGTCATCGCGACGATGTCCGCATGCGACGATTCGACCGCCGCGATCAACCCGGCGAAACCGTCGAGCGGACCGTAGAGGCTGTCGTTGGCGAGTGCGAGCATCGACGCCTCGCGCAGGTCGGGACGCGCCTGCATGACCGTCGCCCACGAGCCGAAGTCGTAGCCGGAATTGCGACGCACCGCGACGCCGGCCAGATGCGCGAGTTCCGCCGGCGCGACGGCGAGGTCGTCGCGGTCGTCGGTCGCGACGACGAGGATCACGTCGAACCCCTGCGCCTGCCAGGCGCGCGAGAGGAACAAGGTGTGCTTCGATAACGAGCCGTCGGCTGAGAACGAGGCCAGCACGCAGACGCGGCGTCCCGCGAGCGATCCCGGCGCGCGACGCCACGTGTGGGCGGTGTCCAGCGAACGGATCGGAAGCAGGCCGTGTCGCAGCAGCCAGTGGCGGGCGTGGCCGATCGGGGCGCGAAACGGCTTCACGAACGGTCTGACGAAGGCGACGACCATGCGCTTCATCCGATGGGTTCCTGATCGCGGGACCGGTCCGTCGACGACGGCCTGGCCGGCGATGTGCCGACGCCTCGATCGATCGACGAGGCCCGCGTGTCGCACGGGCCCGATCGTCGGCACGATCGCGTGTGCGACGTCCTCGGCGGGTCAGGGACGCGGTCGATGAGCCCTCCGCTCGTCTCGGTCTGCGTCCCGCTGTACAACGGCGGCCCTTATCTCGAAGCCTGCCTGTCGGGCATCGCCGCGCAGACGTTCGACGACTTCGAGGTCCTGATCGTGGACGACGGCTCGCGCGACGACGGGCTCGAGATCGCCCGGCGATGGAGCGCCGCGGACGCCCGCTTCGTCGTCCACGTCAACGAGCGGAATCTCGGTCTCGTCGGCAACTGGAACCGCTGCCTCGACCTCGCGCGCGGTCGCTGGATCAAGTACCTGTTCCAGGACGACCTCATCGAGCCGACCTGCCTCGCCGCGATGCTGGCGGCGGCCGACGGCGGCGATGGCTTCGTCGCCTGTTCGCGAGCCCTCGTCTTCGAAGGCGACATCGACGCGCGGATCGTCGCGGAATACGACGCGCACCGTGCGGTCCTCGACGGCGTCTACGGCCGCGGCCGCCGCTTGTCGCCCGACGAATATGCCGACGCGATGCTCGCGGAACTGTGCTGGAACATCGTCGGCGAGCCGTCGGTCACGATGATCGATCGCCGCCTGTTCGAGCGCTTCGGCCGCTTCGATCCGATGCTGGTCCAGCTCTGCGACAGCGAGATGTGGAACCGCATCGGCTGCAACGTCGGCATCGACTACGTCGGCGATGCGCTCGTCTCGTTCCGCGTCCATCAGGGCTCCGCGAGCGAGGCCAATCGCGGGCGCGTGTTCCGCTCGTCCGTACTCGACGAGATCATCCTCATCAAGCGCCTCTGCACCGGTCCGATGTACGAACGGTTCCGCCGGCATGCGAAGCGGCCGGCACGTTGAGGCCGCTGCAGAGGACGCTGCGGCATCGCACGAACGCGGCGTTCGAGACGGCGCGGCTCGCGACGCACGCCCAACCGCCGGACGCGAAGCTGCAGCAGGATCTCGACGCCGTCCTGCGTCGACTGCCCGGCTACGCGCTCGCGCGGCTCGCTCACCTCGCGCATCGCGCGCGCCGTCGCTTCGATCCGACGACTCGCTGACGATGCGGGCCCACGCGGCCCGGACGCATCGTCGCGCCGCATCGAAGGTGGTCGCGACGGGCGTGTTTCAACGGCGTGCGAGGCACGCGGCCGCCGTCGCGCGCAGCCCCGCGTCGAGCGGCTCGAGTCGCAGGCCCAGCTCGGCGTGCGCCTTCCCGGTCGCGAGCCGGATGTCCTGGCGCCACAGCCCGAGCAGCGACGGCGGGATCGGCTCGGGCAGCCGCGGCGCGCGACTGCCGAGGCGCCGGCCCGCGATCTCCGCGATCTTCAGCGGCGGCGCGAGCAGCTTCGTCTCGATCTGCAGCCGTCGACGCGAGATGCGGCGGATCGGGACCGCGCCGAGCAGGCGCCCGAAGCGCACGAAGTAGTCGTTCCACGTCGGCGGCTCGTCGCACCCGAGGTTGTACGCCTGGCCGACGGCGCGCGGTTCGCGCAGCGCGAGGCCGACCGCCGCGACGACGTCGTCGACGTGCACGAGGTTCGCGCAGCCGTCGCCCGACGGACCGAGGTCGCCGATGCGCCGCGCCATCAGCCACCGCGCGATGCGCACCGTCCATTGCGGGCTGTCGGGTCCGTAGACGCATCCGGGCCGCAGCACGACCGTCTCGGGCGACGACGACGCGAGGCGCTCGGCCTCGACCTTCGCCGCGCCGTACGCACCGGCATCCGTCTTCAGCGGCGCGCTCTCGTCGACGACGCCGACGGCCGAGCCGTAGACCGCCATCGAGCTCAGGTAGACGATCCGCGGCGTCGCGTCCGGCATCGGCCGGAACAGCGCGCGCGCGCTCGCGCCGATCGTCGCGGCGTCGCCGGCCACGCAGCTGACGACCCCGTCGACGGCCCGCATCGCGGCGGCCGT
The DNA here is from genome assembly GCA_963720205.1 of uncultured beta proteobacterium. Taxonomy (GTDB): domain Bacteria; phylum Pseudomonadota; class Gammaproteobacteria; order Burkholderiales; family Burkholderiaceae_D; genus CAHJXF01. The sequence goes on from OY970390.1 coordinate 388,253, forward strand.
GGCGACCGGGTCCGTCGCGTCGAACGTCACCCGCTCGATGCCGCCGGTCGTCGCGACGGCGCGTCGTCCGGCCGAAACCGGAACCGCCCAGTCGCTCGCCGCCAGCGCCGCGACGACGCGTCGGCCGATGAAGCCATCGGCACCGAGCACGAGGACGCGCATCGGCGGGCGAACGGCATCGTCGTCGACGCGCGTCATGCGGCCTCGGTCGCCTCGCGGGACGACGTCGTCGCATCGGCCGGCGCGAAGCGGAGCGACGCGTCGCTCGACGACTTCAGGTGCGCCGCGAGCCTGAGCGCCAGCGCGACGACGGTGAGCGTCGGATTCGCCTGGCCCGACGTCGGGAACACGGCGGCGCTCGCGACGTACAGGTTGTCGACGCCGTGCACACGGCAGTTCGCGTCGACGACGCTCGTCGCCGGATCGTCGCCCATCCGCGTGGTGCCGATGTGGTGACCGCCGTATGCGCCGTATCGGGTCATCTCGTTCTCGACCTGCTGCGGGTCGTATTCGAAGCGCCCGACGCCCGATCGTTCGATCTCGGACGCGAACAGCGCGAGCGCGCGCTCGACGGTGTCGAGGTCGCCGGCGTTGTAGCGCCAGTCGACGTGCAGCTTGCGCATGCCGAGCACGTCGACCTCGTGCCCGAGCGTCACGCGGCTCGACCGGTCGGGTCGCTGCTCGACGTGGAAGTCGAGGGCGTAGCGATTGCCCCGGGGCCGGACGATGACCGACGGGAACTTGCGTTCGGCGATCGTGCGATGACGTAGCCAGTGCCACAGGAAGCCGGCCGTCTCCTTCGCGTCGGCCGCGACGTTGCGGACGTGACGGGCCCGGGTGGCGAGCGACGGCCGCGCGTCGTCCTCGAGCCGCTTGCCGTATTCGTAGGGGATGAACGACTGCGCGAGGCTGAGCAGCGACAGCACGCCCGAGCGATGCGACGGATCGGTGATCCGCGGGTGATGAAGCCGGGCGACGAAGTTGCCGAGGCGCTGCTCGCGCTGCGTCGCGGGCTCGAGCGCGATGCGACGGCGACAGTACGTGCCGTCGTCCGCCAGCTCGTAGCCGTGGAAGACGCGGTCCGGCGGACCGTCGAACACGACCGCGCCGATCGCGCCGGCGAAGTGGCACATGTAGTAGCGGCCGACGACGTCGTGCGCGTTGCCGATGCCGCGCGGCGCGACGTCGTCGCTGACGAGCAGCAGCCGTGCGACCTCGAGACCGCCGGCCGCGAGCACGAAGCGGCGCGCCGTGGCGACGTGCCGCTTGCCCGACAGCGTCCGCACGACGACGTGCCGGACGCGGCGCCCGTCGGCGTCGAGCTGGAGCGCAGTCACGTTCGCGTGCAACACGATGCGCGTCGCCGGGTCGGCGCGGAGTCGGTGCGCGTAGCGCGCGCCGAAGTCCGTCGGACAGCTGAAGCGCTCGAGCCGATCGGTCGAGAAGTGCGGCGACGTGAAGCCGTCGATCATCGGTCGGCCGGGCACGCCGAACGCTTCGGTCGCGGCGTACGCGAACTCGCCGGCCTCGCAGATCCGGTTCGCGGCGGGATAGAACGACGCCACCGCGTCGGCATCGATCGGCCAGCCGCTGTCGGGGATGAACGCGCGCGGCTCGAAATCGATGTCGTCGAACGGCACGCAGCGACCGCCCCAGATCGTCGTCGAGCCGCCGAAGCGGCGCTGTCGATAGCGATCCGGCGGGCTGTGCATCCGCGGGTTCTCGACGCTGCCTTCGTAGAGCGCCTGCGTCGCCGGCTCGGGCCCTTCGCCGCCGGACTCGAGCACGAGGACCCGGCAGCCGCTGCCGGCGAGCTCGAGCGCCATCGCGATCCCCGCCGCGCCGGCGCCGACGATGCAGACATCCGCATCGAGGGCGCTGCCGTCCGGCAGTTCTTCCGCGTCGAGCATCATCGGGCGCGGGCCCGCTCGATCGCGCGTCGCGAATGGTCGAACGAGCGCATCAGCACGGGGTCCATGGCTCGTCCATCAGACGGAAGGGCGCCGCGCGTCCGACGCTCGGGGCACGGCGCGCATCGCTCGCCCGCCGCAAGTTCGCGCGACCGGCGGGCGCGACGGCGGCGGCGACGGACCAGGACGTCGAGCAATCGCCATGCCAACGCGGTCGCGGCGGGACGTTCATCCGGTCGTCACGAGTACTTCGTTCGTCTTCCAGAGGTCGTCGCGACGCCGATGGATGCCGAAGCGGCCGAGCAGCGCACGGCCTTCGGCGATCGCGTCGTCGACGCCGTAGGAACCCGCGACGGGGCGCAGATGCCGCACCGGCGTGCCGTCGACGATGCCCATCCGGAGCCCCTGTCGCTCGGCGAGCTCGGTCCAGACCAGGTCGATGCCGTAGCACCAGCGCGACGGCGGGAACGGCACGAACGTCGCGAACGTGTCGGCGCGGAACAGCGTCAGCGGACCGATCTCGACGAAGACCGTGCGTCGCACCAGCGAATTCCAGCGCCGACGGGTGATCGCGTAGCTCGCATGCGACCGGAACGCGTGCGCCGGCTGCGCGATCGCGAGGTCGCCGACGTCCGCGAGCGCGACCAGGTCGTCGAGGAATCCGGGCGCGAACGCGATGTCGTCGTCGGTGATGACGAGCCAGTCGAAGCGCTGGAGCGGTTCAGGTGCCGATGCGATCGCCGCATCGATGTTCGCGAACTTTCCGCGGTCGCCCATCGGCGCGATCGAGGCGACGACCTCGTGACGCGAGCCGGCCCGAAGCGAGTCGACGACGCGATGGATGTCGGCCGCGCGCGACGGCACCTCGACGCCGACGACGAGGATGCGCTTCGCAGGTCCGCTGGCGGCGCGTCGGCGCACGCGCGCGAGGCCGCCGCGCGTGCGGACCATCAGGTCGTAGAGCCCGTCGCGCAGCCGCAGCTTGCGCGCGCTCTGTTCCTCGAGCGGCAGCGCGGTGCCCGAGTGGACGTCGAAGAAGTCGCTCGACGACGCGCCGGCGTCGATGATCGCGGCTTCTTGGGGAGAGGCCGATGCGGCGTTCAAGCGGTCACCACCGGGTTCGCGCGGATCGCGTCGATCGCATCGACGGTCTGCGCGGACGCGTCGGTGAACTTGCGCGCGAAGAGTACCTCGCGCTTCTCGTTCGGCGAGTTGTTCGACTCCGAGTCGAGCACGCGGGCGGCGCGGAAGCGGTCGACGAACCGGTGGTCGATCGCCTCCGGTCCCATCCTGCCGGGCGTCCAGTGCGTGAAGGTCAGGCTGTGGCTCAGGCGCGGGCGGAACGGCGAGTTGTACAGCGCCGTCTGGAAGATCAGCTCGTCGGGACAGTCGGCACGCCGGCAGAATCGGTAGAGGTCGGGCCGCTCCGACACGAAGCGCACGACGTGGCGCACGGCCGCGTCGGTCAACGCCCACCACTGCGACCCGGCGACCGGCACGAGGTTCTGGAAGTGCCGTCGCCAGTCGCGGTCCGGCAGCAGCCGATGGAGCAGCGCCTGCAGCTTCCACTTCGCCTGCGCGAACGGCGCCTCGCGCGGAATGAACCACTTCGTCAGCCGCGTCATCGGCTTGCCGTATCGGTCGTTCGGCATCGGGATCGTGTCGATGAATTCGGTGCCGGCGTGGCGCGCGAAGAAGGCTTCGATGTAATCGGTCGAGCGGATCGGGTAGCAGGCGCCGCTCAGCAGCACGTGATAGTCGAACGGCGTGTCGCTTCGAAGCGCATCGTCGACCAGTTCGAGCGTCGCGTCGACCAGCGAGATGTTGCCCCACGCGCAGTCGTGGCGTCGCGTCGTGAACGTGACACGATCGCCGGCGAGGTGCTCGAACCGGCGCAGCTCGGCTTTCCGGTCGAGGTGGACGAAGAACCACGCGGCGGGCGACGCCAGCGAACCGATCAGACGCTCGAGATGCTTCGGATTCGCGTGCGCGAGGATCAGGTAGGCGAACCGCAACGGGACATCCGGATTCGAGTCATCGTCGTTCCGCGGCCCGGCGACGGCGGAAGCGCGCGTCGCCGGAACGAGGAAGTTGCGGTGCAGCATAATACGGGAACGATGTCGTCGAAAGGGCCGAGCGTGCCGTTCCGTGTTCGACCCGGCGCGCGGACGCGGCCGCGATGATCGCGTCGATCCTCCGCGTCGACACGCGCGCGCACCGGGCCCGCGTCTGCATCGTCGGCGCCGGCGCGGCCGGCATCACGGTGGCGTGCGAGCTCGACGGCGAGGACTTCGACGTCCTGCTGCTCGAGGCCGGCGGTGCGAAGACCGATCCGGCGTTCGCGGCGGACGTCTATGCCGGCGTCGCGAATGCCCCGCATCCGGATCCCGTCGCGTTTCGCCGCGTCGGCTTCGGCGGCACGACGGCGATCTGGGGCGGCCGCTGCGTGCCGTTCGATCCGGTCGACTTCGAGCGCCGCGAACACGTCCCGAACAGCGGCTGGCCGATCGCGTACGACGACGTCGCCGCGCATTACCCGAAGGCGCTCGCCTACTGCCATGCCGGCGCCTTCGACTTCTCGATCGCCGGATCGGGCGTGCCGGGGCCGTCGACGATTCCGGGGCTGTCGCCGGACGATCCGGTCCTCGTCGACCGCATCGAGCGCTACAGCCTGCCGACCGACTTCGGCCGCGAGCATCGCGGTCGACTCGCGCGGTCGTCGAACGTGCGCGTGCTGCTCGACGCGCGCTGCGTGCGCCTCGACGCGGACCCGGTTGCCGGGCGCATCACCGCGGCGCAGGTGGTCGATCCGTCGGGTCGCCGGCACGTCGTGCAGGCCGACGTCTTCGTCGTCGCGCTCGGCGGCATCGAGACGACCCGGCTGCTGTTCGCGTCGGCGCCCGAGCGCGACGGGCTCGGCAACGGCGGCGACCGGCTCGGCCGCTTCTACGCCTGCCATCTCGAGAACGTCTGCGCGAAACTGGTCGCGCCGCCCGGCGCGCGCGTCGGCTTCGGCTTCGAGAAGACGCGCGACGGCGTCTACGCGCGACGCAAGCTGCAATTGTCGGCGTCGGCGCAACGCGAGCACCGGCTGCTGAACACCGCGTTCCGGCTGCACTTCCCCGACTACGGCGACGCGTCGCACGGCAGTGCCGTGCTCTCGGCCATCTATCTCGCGAAGTCGACGCTGATCCCGGAGTACCGGGCGATCCTGCGGCACGGCGCCGACGAGTCGCTGGTCTCGCCGACCGGCGCCCACGCGCGCAACGTGCTCGCCGGGATGCCGCAGCTCGCGCGCTTCGGCGGCACGTGGCTCTTCAAGCGCGTCCTCGCGCGACGCAAGCTGCCGTACACGCTGATCGCGAACGCGGACGGCAGCTATCCGCTCGAGTTCAATGCCGAGCAGATCCCGCTCGAGTCGAGTCGCATCACGATCGGCGACGAGCGTGATCGCCACGGCCTGCCGCGCGTGCGGATCGACTGGCGGATCTGCGACGACGACATCGCCGCGGCCGAACGCGCGTTCCGCGTGCTGCGCGACGCGGTCGCGCGGACGTCCACGGCGCGCGTCGAGTTCGACGACGCCGCGCTTCCCGTGACGCCTGCGCCGTTCGGTGCCGGTCGGCGGTCACCACATCGGTACCGCACGAATGGCCGACGACGAACGTCGCGGGGTCGTCGACCGGAACTGTGCGGTGTTCGGCGCACTCAATGCCTACGTCGCCGGCGCGGCGGTATTCCCGACGAGCAGCCACGCCAATCCGACGCTGACGATCGTCGCGCTGTCGGTGCGTCTTGCCGACCATCTGAAAAAACGCCTCGCGACCTGATGTCCGAAATCGGCGCGCCGCGGGGCGCGAACCAAACGGACACGAAAATGCGCTAGGCTTCGTTGCGGTGCACCATGACGTGGAGCATCGCAGGATCAAGGGTTTAGGCGAGCGGCGCGCGAGCGACCGGCATGGATATTGCTCATCCCGCTCGCCGGCGGGTTTTGCGGTCGCCGTCGGGCCGGCTCGGGCGCCGCAGGCGGCTCCGCGGCGCGACCCGGCCACGTTGCTTCGCCTCGTTTCTGGGACGTCGATGAATCTGCTGCAACTGTTCACCATCCTTCTCGCGCGCTGGCGGATCATCGTCGCGACGCTGGTGCTGACGACGCTCGTGGGCTTCGTCGTCAGCATCCTCCTGCCGAAGCAATACAGCGCCTACGCAGCCGTACTGGTCGACAAGTCGGTCGACCCGGTTGCCGGCACGGTCTCCGCGAGCGCGCTGCTGCCCGGTTATCTGACGACGCAGGTCGACATCATCAACAGCAGCCGCGTCGCGACGCGCGTCGTGGAGCTGCTGCACATGGACCAGGACCCGAACCTGAAGCACGCGTGGCTCGAGGCCGACGGCGGCAAGGGCGACTTCATCACGTGGGCGGCCGGACTGCTGCGCGCGAAGCTCGACGCGCGATCCTCGCGCGACAGCAACGTGCTGCAGATCGGCTTCACCGGCGGCGATCCCGACTTCGTCGCGAAGGTCGCGAACGCGTTCGCGCAGGCGTACGTCGAGACCGACCTCGCGCTGAAGATCGAGCCGGCGCGCCAGTACTCGGTGTGGTTCGAGGAGCAGACGAAGCAGGCGCGCGCGAAGGTGGAGCAGGCGCAGAAGGCGCTGAGCGCGTACCAGCAGGCGCACGGCATCGTCGTCTACGACGAGCGCCTCGACTACGAGAACGCGAAGCTCGGCGACCTGTCGTCGCAACTCACGCAGGTGCAGGGCCAGATCGCGGACAGCCGCAGCAAGATCTCGAGCGGCAGCGTCAACACGACGAACGAGGCGATGCACAGTTCGTCGATCTCCGAGCTCAAGTCCGAGATCGCGAAGCTCGACGCGAAACTGCAGGAGAGCAACGGCAACCTCGGCCCGAAGCATCCGCAGACGCTGCGCACGCAGGCCGAGCTCGCGTCGCTGCGTCGCCAGCTCGCGATCGAGGTCGGCCAGATCCAGACGTCGTTCAACACGAGCCTGAACATCGACCAGCAGCGCGCGTCGCAACTCACGGCCGCGATGGCCGCCCAGAAGTCGAAGGTCCTCGACCTGAACCGCGAACGCAACGAGTTCAACGTGCTGCGACGCGACGTCGAGGCGGCGCAGCGCGACTACGACGCCGTCGGCCAGCGCCTCGCGCAGACGCGGCTCGAGAGCGCGTCGAGCCAGACCAACGTGTCGATCCTGAGCCCGGCCACGCCGCCGGCGTATCCGTCGAAGCCGCGGGTCATGCTGAACACGCTGGCTGCCGCCGTCGTCGGCCTGACGCTCGGGCTCGCGTTCGCGCTCGGCCTCGAACTGACGAACCGGCGCATCCGTTCGACGCACGACCTCGGCCTCGCGCTCGACGTGCCGGTCCTCGCGAGCATCGGCGAGGTCCGCATGCTGAGCGGTCGCAGCAGTCGTCCGCGCGCGCTGCTGCGCCATGAACCGCTCGGCACCTGATCGCGAGACGACATGACGACCTTCGCCACGCCGCTCCCGCTGCCGCGCAACGAACCGCTCGACGAAGGCGTCGACGAGCGACGGTCGATCGGCGCGATCCTCGTCGACGCGGGCCGCCTGTCGACCGAGGATGCCGAACGGATCCTCCGGGTCCAGAAGGCGCACGGGCTGCGCTTCGGCGAGGCGGCGATCCAGCTCGGGCTGCTGACCGAGGAGGACGTTCGCCACGCGCTGTCGCACCAGTTCGACTACCAGTACCTGCCCGCCGGCGACAAGAGCCTGAGCGAGTCGCTGGTCGCGGCATACCAGCCGTTCAGCGACACGGTCGAGCAGCTGCGCGCGTTGCGCAGCCAGCTGATGCTGCGATGGTTCGACGCCGACGTCCGCCGCAAGGCGCTCGCCGTGCTCGCGCCGGTCAGCGGGACCGGCGCCAGCTTCATCGTCGCGAATCTCGCGGTCGTCTTCTCGCAGCTCGGCGAGCGCACGCTGCTGATCGACGCGAATCTGCGGGCGCCGTCGCAACACCACCTGTTCCGCATCGAGCCCCGTCCCGGGCTGTCGGACGTGCTGTCCGGCTACGGCGGACCGTCGCCGGTCGTGCGGATGAAGTCGTTCGTGGGCCTGTCGGTGCTGCCGGCCGGCACCGTGCCGCCGAACCCGCAGGAGCTGCTCGGTCGCGAGGCGTTCCGCGACCTGCTGGCGCGCTTCTCGCGCGAGCACGACGTCATCCTGATCGACACGCCGGCCGCGACCTATGCCGACTCGCAGACGATCGCGAACCGGGCCGGCGCCGCGCTGCTCGTCGCACGGAAGGACCAGACGTCGACGCAGCAGCTCACGCGTCTCGCGCGCGACGTCCAGCAGCACGGCGCGCTGCTCGTCGGATCGGTGCTGAACGATGGTTGACCGGTCGGCGCGCGACGAGGCGCTGCGTCCGGACGAAGGCGAACCGTCGACGGGCCGCCGATCGGCGTGACGTCGGCAGGGCAGGACCGCGCAGCGACCATGCAATACACCGCCCTGATCCGCACGCACGACAGCTCGCCGCGCGTCGAGGCGACGGTGGCCGCACTGCGCGCGCAGACTTCACCGCCGACGCGGATCGTCGCCGTCGATTCGAAGTCGGCGCCCGAGCAGCGCGCCGCGCTCGACGCGCTCGTCGACCGCGTCGTCGACTATCCCGACGAACCGTTCAACTACTCGAAGGCGATCAACCTCGGCATCGACGAGTGCCGCACGCCGTGGGTGCTGATCGTCAGCTCGCACATCGTGCTTCAGGATCCCGACGCGATCGCGCGGGCGTCGCGCGAGACGACGTCGATCGGCGCGGCCGGCTTCTACCTGCATCGCGGCACGCGACCGGAATGGAAGCTCGAGCGCATCGACGCGCGCAACTTCGACGGCCGCAACGGCCTCAGCAACGCGTGCGCGTTCCTGCCGACGCGCGCGGTGGCCGAACGCCCGTTCCGCGAGGACGTGTTCTCGGCCGAGGACCAGGAGTGGGCGGCGGACTTCTTCCGCCGCACCGGCGCGGCGATCCTGCGCATCGGCATCGACAGCCTGAAGTACAACAACCCGAACGAGAACGAGCTGAAGCTGATCAACGAGGAGATCTCGATCGCGTACTTCACGTGCCGCGAGAAGCTCGGCGTGCGGTTCCTCGCGGCGTGGCTGATCCGGGCCGCCGTGTACCTCGCGGCGGGTCGCCCGCGCCGGTCGCGGACGTACCTCACGATCTGCAAGGAACTCGTGCTCGCGCGATTCCGGCCGCCGATGCGCGTGTCGAAGTACTACTGAGCCGCCGACGATGCGCGTGTCCGCCGATCCGCTGTCGCTGCCGTCGTTCCGGTCGAAGGGACGTTGGCTGCGCGACCCGCTCGGCCTGAACGACGCTGGGCGCTGGCGACCGTTCGTCGTCCTCGGCGCGATGATCTTCGCCGCGGCGGCGTGCGGCGTGGTCACGGTCGTGATCGGCAACGCGATGCCGGATCGGCCGATCTTCTACCTCGCGTTGCCGCTCGTCGTCGTCTTCACGATGCTGCTCGCGACGGTCCCGCAACAGCTGCTGGTCGGCCTCGTGATCTTCCGGGCGATCTGCGATCCGATCTTCGTCACGGCGCAGCTGCCGGGCTTCGGCGGCCTCGGCGGCCTGCTCAATCTCGTCATCATCGTGCTGTCGATGCTGCTGTTCCTGACCGAGCGCGGCTGGGAACGCAGCCGGGCGTCGTGGCTGCCGTGGCTGCCGTTCCTCGTCGTCATGGCGCTCGAGATCGTCCGCGCACCCGACAAGCTGTTCGCGGTCCGCAACTGGCTGTCGCTCGTGACGTACGCGTCGGTGTACCAGGGCGCGTTCTACTGCATCCGCAGGCCGGGCGACCTCGACCGGATGCTGCGGCTCGTGCTGCTGTCGGCGATCCCGGTGTGCGTGTTCGCGGTCGCGAGCTACGCGCTGTTCGGGCCGGCGTACGTGGTCGACGCCGGCGAGGCCGTCAGCGGACGTCTGTCGGCACCGCTCGGGCATCCGAACATCCTCGGCTTCTATCTCGTCGTCGTGCTCGCCGCGTGGCTCGCGAAGGATCGCGGACCGTCCGGCGTGCTGTTCACGCCACGCAGCATCGGCTGGACGCTGTACGTCGTCGCGATCCTCGGCGTGCTCGCCGGAACGCAGGCGCGCAGCGCGTGGGTCGGCGCCGTGGTGCTGTTCGTCGTATACGGGCTGTTCATCAATCGCAGCTACCTCGTCCTGCTCGTCGCGGCGGCGTGCCTCGCGATGCTCGTTCCGGAAGTCCGCGAACGCGTGCTCGACCTGACGCGCGACAACGAGGTCTACACGTACTCGCGGCTGAACTCGTACGCGTGGCGTCAGTACCTGTGGCATTCGGCGCTCGCGACGATGTCGCCGCTGTCGTACATCGCGGGGAACGGATACGGCTATTTCTGGACGAACTCGATCTCGTTCTTCCCGCTCGCGGGCGGCATCAACTGGAACGCGCACAACGTCTACGTGCAGCTGTTGCTCGACACCGGCGTGATCGGCACCGGCGCCTATGTCGCGCTGTACCTGACGACGATGCGGTACCTGTGGCGCGCGACGACGCTCGCGAAGCGCGTCCGGCTCGGCGGCGTCACGCTGGTCGGCTGCTTCGCGGTGATGAGCTACTCGGACAACATGCTCGACTACCTGGTCGTGAACTGGAACCTGTGGTTCGTCGCCGGCCTGGTCGTCGCCGCCGCGTCGATGGCGCCGCCGGCGAAAGGACGCGTCCGTCGATGAGTGCGATGCCGACGCCCGTCGAGGACCCGGTCCTCGCCTTTCCTCCGGCGGAGCCCGTCGTCGTGCAGGAGGTGGGCGCGGGCGCGGCGACGCGCCATCCGGTACGGCGCTACGAAGAGCTCGAAGGGATTCGCGGCGTCGCGGCGCTGCTCGTCATCTTCTATCACGTGCCGTACTGGCATCCGTCGATCCACCAGCTGTCGATCGTCGAGAACGGTCGGCTGATGGTGCAACTGTTCTTCGTGCTGTCGGGCTTCGTCATCAGCAACGCCTACCGGCACCGGCTGACGACCCCGCGCGCGCTGCTCGACTTCCAGATCCTCCGTCTCGGCCGTCTGTATCCGGTGCACCTGCTGTTCCTGGGCTTCTTCATCGCCGTCGAGTTCGGCAAGGCGTTCATGGCCTCGCACTACGGCATCGTGTCGAACAACACCGAGGCGTTCCGGGAGAACAGCTGGACCGCGGTCGCCCAGCACCTGTTGCTGATCCAGCCGATCGGTCCGACCGGCAACGCGCTGACGTTCAACTCGCCGGCGTGGTCGATCGGCGTCGAGTTCTACACGTACCTGCTGTTCGGCCTCGTCGTGCTGCTGATCCCGCGACTGTTCGTGCCCATCGCGATCGTCGCGAGCGGCGTGTCGATCTGGCTGCTCGGCTGGTTCGAGGTCGGTGACTGGAATCTCGTCCTGCGCGGCCTGTCGGGCTTCTTCCTCGGCTGCCTCGTGCAGGCGCTCGCGGCGCGCGGCAATCCGTTCGGGACCCGCTACCTGCTGCCGCTCGCGTTGATCGCGACCGCCGTCTTCCTGTGCATGCCGCAGACCGTGACGTCCGAATGCTGGATCTTCGCGTTGTCGGCCGCGATCATCTACGCGTGTGCCGTCGGTCCGGACAACGCCGCGCGTCGCGCGTTGCGGTCGCCGCCGTTCGCGTTCCTCGGCCGCATCTCGTATTCGGTCTACATGTCGCATCTGGCGATGATCTGGATCGTCACGCAGGTCGTGCGCTTCTCGCGATCCGGTCCGCCGAAGCTCGTGATGACGCCGGGCGGCCACCTCGACGTCGAGGTGTCGCTCCCGCTGGCGCTGCTCGCGTGCGTCTCGGTGCTGGCGATGACGATCGTCGTCGGCACGATCGTCAACCGGCTCGTCGAGGAGCCGTTCCGCGACGCGACGCGGCGCTGGGTCGCTTCCCGTGGATGACGCCGGCGCCGCGGGTCCGGCGGCGGTCGTCGGCGAACCGGTCGGCGCGACCGACGAGCGCCGCACGGTCGTCGTGACCGGCAGCACCGGCTATGTCGGTCGCGAAGTCGCGCATCGGCTCGTCGCGGCCGGGTTCAACGTCGTCGCGCTGGCGCGGGCGCCGGGGGCGCTCGAGCGCTGGCCGGCGCTGTGCGCGGCGGCGGACGCGGTCGTGCACCTCGCCGCGCCGACCGACGACGTCGACGCGGACGCGACGCAAGCCGCCCTCGACCTGACGCGTCGCCTGTTCGATGCGCTGCCCGCACGTCCCGTCGCGTTCGTGTTCGCGGGGAGCATGGCGCTGTTCAGGCCGCCGGCCGACGGCGACGTCGTCGACGAACGCTCGTCGACGTATCGCGGCGCCGAGCTCGACGGGCAGGACGCATACACGCGGCTGAAGACCGTGCAGGAGACGCTGGTCCGCGATACGTGCCGTGCGCGCGGCGACCGGCTGACGATCGTCCGGCCCAGCAACGTGTGGGACGACGAGCGCTGGCTGCAAGCCTGCGTCGGGCCGAGGGCCGGACCGTTGTGGTTCGTCGTGGCACCGACGCGGCCGCTGCGACTCGTGCATCGCTCGAACTGCGCCCAGGCGTTCGTCGACGCGTTGCGGCGGGACTCCGACGACATTCTCGAAGTCAACGTCGACGACGAGGCCGGCGTCACGGCGTGGCGATACGCGACTCGCGTCGTCGACGCGCGCCGCGCACGATGCGTCGCGGTGCCGGTGCCCGGCTGGCTGTTCGACGCGGTCGCATCCGCGTCGGCCGCGATGTTCCGCGCGCTGCGGCCCGGGCGCCGGCTGCCGGGGCTGCTGATCGCCGACCGACGCGCGGCGCGCTTCGGCGCGCATCGGATCGACACCGGCCTGGTCCGCGAGCGGCTCGGCTGGCGGCCGGACCTGCGCCCGTACGGCATCGGGGCGGAGTCGTCGTGAGGATCGCCTACTTCACGAACCAGTACGCGCGGGCGAGCGACACGTTCATCCGCAACGAGGTCCACGAGCTGCGCGCGCGCGGACACGTCGTGAAAACGTTCTCGATCCGGCGCGCGATCGAGAGCCGGCCGCCGAGCGCCGACGTCGCCGCCGAGCGCGACGCGACCTGCTACATCCTTTCGATGCCGCGGATGCGTCTCGCGGCGACGATCGTCGGGACCGCGCTGCGACGCCCCGTCCGCGTGGTGCGCGCGTTCGCGATCGCGATGCGGATGAGCCCCGACGGCATCCGTCCGCGCATGCTGCACGCGTTCTACTGGCTCGAGGCGCTGTTCCTCGCCGCCGAGCTGCGTCGCCACGACATCGAGATCCTGCACAACCACATCGCCGAGAACTCGGCGACGGTCGCGCTGCTCGCGTCGGACATCTGCGGCGTCCCGTTCAGCATGACGGTCCACGGTCCCGGCATCTTCGCGCATCCGGAGGCGTCGGCGCTGCGCGAGAAGATCGCGCGGGCCGCGTTCACCGCGTGCATCAGCGACTTCTGCAGGAGCCAGTGCATGTTGTACGCGCGCCGCGACGACTGGCCGAGACTGAAGGTGATCCGCTGCGGCGTCGGCCGCGCGTTCGAGGACGTCGCGCTCACGCCGCCGCCGGCCGAGCCACGCCTGCTGTTCGTCGGTCGTCTCTGCGACGAGAAGGGGCTGCCGCTGCTGCTCGAGGCCGTGGCCCGCCGCGTCGAGGCCGGCGACCGCTGCCGGCTGTCGATCATCGGCGACGGCCCGCTGAAGCCGTACGTCGAATCGTTCGTCGCGGAGCGGCGGCTCGGTGCGTCGATCGAGCTGCTCGGCTGGTGCGGCACCGACGACATCGTCGCGGCGCTCGTCGCGTCGCGCGCGCTCGTGCTGCCGAGCTTCGCGGAAGGCCTGCCGGTCGTCATCATGGAAGCGATGGCGCTCGGCCGGCCGGTCGTCAGCACCGCGATCGCCGGCATCCCCGAACTCGTCGTGCCGGGCGTCAACGGCTGGCTCGTGCCGGCGGGCTCCGTCGACGCGCTGGCGCGCGCGATCGGCGAGGTCGTCGCCGCCGGCACCGACGAGCTCGCGCGGATGGGCGCCGCCGGCCGTCGCGCGGTGCTCGAGCGTCACTCGATGGCGACGGAGGTCGGTCGCCTCGAGGAACAGCTGGCCGCGGTCGTCGCGCGCGCGGCGGCCGTGCCGCTGCACGACGCGCGGCCGATCGCGCTGGCCTCGACGCCGGATCCGCATTGAACGCCGCGCGCCGGCTGTTCGCGATCGTCGCCTGCCTGGCGAGCTTCACCGCGCTCGGGCAGGGCGCGACGCCGTCGCGTCCGTTCTCGGACCGCTCGTTCTGGAACGCGCGTCCGACCGACGTCAAGCTGGGCACGACGGAGGTCCCGAAGTCCGATTACTTCCCGACGGTCGCCGAGGGTGCCTACTCGGTGCGCGTCTTCGTCGCGAAGGCGAGCGACCCGCCGATGACGGTCGTCGCGGCGCCGGACAAGCCGGGCATCTGGAACGCCGACGCGGAGCGGATGGACCCGTCGATCGTCATCCCGCACTGGCCGGCCGGGGTCACGCCGGCGACCGGCGGCGACGGCCACGCCGACATCGTCGACCCGCAGTCGGGCCGCATCCACTCGTTCTATCAGCTGAAGTTCGTCGACGGCCGCTGGCGCACGACGCAGTACACGTGGTGCCCGCTCGACGGCCGCGGCTGGGGCGAGCCGGGCCATTATTTCCAGGGCTCGCGCGCGACCGGCGTGCCGCCGACCGCCGGCCTGATCCGCAGCTTCGAGGTCGACGACGGCCAGCCGTCGTATCGTCATGCGCTCGCGATGTCGATGGCCGCGAACGGACTGTCCGCGAATCCCGACTACGTCTTCCCCGCGACGTCGGCCGACATCGACGCGGCGAAGAACAACCACGGCGCATTCCCCGAAGGCACGCTGATGATGTTGCCGCCCGACTTCGACGTCGGCTCGATCAAGGATCCGAAGCTCGCGAAGGTCGTGCGCACGCTGCAGTCGCGCGGCGCGTACGTCGTCGACGAGAACAGCGGAACGCCGTTCGCGATCTACGTCGAGATCGGATCGAACTTCTCGCTGATGCCGCACGGTGGTTGGGACGCCGAGATCGCGGCGGAGCTCGACCGCATTCGCGCCGGACTGCGCGCCGTCGTGTCGGTCGGTACGTGGCTCGACGCGCACGACCGGCCGTTCACACCCGAGCGCAACCTCAACCTGCTGTCGATGCGCGGCCCGTGGTACGTCCCCGGCGGCGGCGAGGGCGGCACGTTCGACACGTGGCAGCAGGCGGTCGTGTTCCCCGAAGGCCATCCGACGTCGCAACTCAACGGGTCCGACCGTACGATGCAGCCGGTCCACTGGGCCGTGCCCAAGGCCGGGCAGCGCTATCGCCTGAAGGTGACGGCGACGGCCGGCGCCACGCTGCGCTTCGCGGTGGTCGACGCCGCGTCGCATCCGCTCTACGACAGCGGCGCGCTCGGCGACGGGCAGGGCGCGGAATTCCGCTGGCCCGCCGACGGCGCGAAGCCGAACGTCACCGTCGCCAGCGGGCCGCACGGTGGCGGCCGCGTCGGCGCGACGCTGGTTCTCGTCGACGGCGCCCATTGAACGCCGGGGCGCATCGCGCGATCGCGGATCGGTGCCCGCGGGCGCTTCGCGCGAGGCGCGCGCGATGACGCCGCTCGCCGTCGGGGCGACGGTGCTCGTCGCGATCGTCGTCGGCTGGCTGTTCGGCCTCGCGCTGCTGCTGTTCGTGCAGAGCCTGCTCGCGCTGACGACACGCGCGCCGACGCCGGTCGCCGGTCCGTTCGGCGACGGTGATCCGTCGCACCCGCGGGCCGCGATCCTGATTCCCGCGCACGACGAGGCGGCGGGGATCGGCGCGACGCTGGCGTCGATCGTGCCGCAGGTCGGCGAGCACGACCGCGTGATCGTGATCGCCGACAACTGCACCGACGACACCGCGGCGGTCGCGCGATCGACCGGCGTGACCGTGATCGAGCGGACCGACCTCGTCCGTCGCGGCAAGGGCTATGCGCTCGACTTCGGCATCACGCATCTGCAGGCGGCGCCGCCCGAGGTCGTCCTCATGTTCGACGCCGACTGCATCGCCGGCCCGGGCTGCGTGACGACGCTCGCGCGGCAGGCGCAGCGTGTCCGTCGGCCGGTGCAGGCGCTGTACCTGATCCGCGCGACGACCGATACGCTCGTCGCCCGGGTCGCCGAGTTCGCGCAGCGGATGCGCAACCAGGTGCGGCCGTCGGGCATGCGTCGACTCGGCCTGCCGTGCCAGCTGATGGGCTCCGGCATGGCGTTCCACTGGTCGCTGTTCGCGCGGCAGAGCGTCGCGAGCGGCCACCTGACCGAAGACCTGCAGCTCGGGCTCGCGTTCGCGCGCCAGGGCTTCTACCCGTTGTTCTGCCCCGAGGCGACGGTCGACAGCCGCGCCGTCGACGATCCCGAGGGCGCCGCGATCCAGCGCACGCGCTGGGAGCACGGACATCTCGGGACGATCGTCGCGGAATGGCCATCGCTCGCGGCCGCGTCGCTGCGACGTCGCGACGTGAATCTCGCGACGATGGCGTGGGATCTCGCGGTCCCGCCGCTCGCGCTGTTCTCGTCGCTGCTGCTGATCGCGACCGCGGTCGCCGTCGTCGTCGGACTCGCCGGCGGTCCGTGGTGGCCGGCCGCGGTCCTCGCCATCGCGATCGCGATGCTGATGGCGGCCGTCGCGATGGCGCAGCGCGGCTATGCGCGCGACCTGATCCGGCTGCGCGAGATCTTCCTGCTCGCGCCGCTCTACCTGCTGCGCAAGGCGCCGGTCTACTTCCGCTTCCTCGTGCGTCGCCAGGTCGAGTGGGTCCGCACGAAGCGCGATGTCGGCTGACCGCAGCACCTGATGCCGATCGACGCGCAGGCCGGCCGACCGATCGTCACCGACTTCGATCGACCGGTCCATTGCCTGCTCGGGCTGCCGTTCGATGCCTTGCCGCTCGAGCGCGTCGTCGAGACGATCCGCGATGCGGCGCGCACGAACCGTCGCTGCTTCCTGACCACGCCGAACCTGAACTACGTGATCGCCTGCCGGCACGACGTCGCGCTGCGCGAGTCGGTGCTGCGCAGCGACCTGTCGGTGCCCGACGGCATGCCGCTGGTCTGGGTCGCGCGGCTGATGCGCGTCCCGTTGCGCGAGCGGGTGGCCGGCTCGAACCTGTTCGAGGCGCTGCGTCGTCCGCATGCGACGCCGCTGTCCGTCTACCTGTTCGGCGGACCCGACGGCGTCGCCGCGGCCGCCTGCCGCGCGATCGCCGCGTCGCCGGGCGGCATGACCTGTGCGGGCTCCGGCTCGCCGGGCTTCGTCGGTATCGAGGCGATGAGCGCCGCGCCGTTCGTCGACCCCATCAACGCGTCGGGCGCGGACTTCCTGGTCGTCGCGCTGCCCGCGCGCAAGGGTCAGTCGTGGATCGTCGACAACCTCGCGCGTCTCGCGCCGCCGATCGTCGCGAACCTCGGCGCGGTCGTCAACTTCGTGGCGGGAACCGTCGCCCGCGCGCCGGCGGTGTGGCAGCGTCTCGGCCTCGAATGGCTGTGGCGCATCGCGCAGGAGCCGGCGCTGTGGCGCCGCTATCTTCGCGACGGCGTGGCGTTCCTCGGGTTGCTGTCGACGGAGGTGCTGCCCGGGCGGCTGTCGGCGCGGGTCACCGCGCCGTCGACCCCGCCCGTCGTGTCCGTCGCGACCGGGCCGGACGGCGCGCGCATCCTGCTCGCCGGCGCGTGGTCGTCGTGCGACCTGCGGCCGCTGCGCGACGCGCTACGGCAGGTCGCGAGCGCCGCGCACGACGTCGAGCTCGACCTGCGCGCCGCAACGTCGGTCGATAGCGGATGCATCGGCCTGCTGCTGTTGCTGCTCGGGCACCAGCGCAAGGTCGGCCGACGGTTCGTCGCGGGCCCGGTGCCGCGCAGCATCGCGCGCGACCTCGCGCGACACGGCGCGTCGTATCTTCTGACATCCTGACGACCATAGTCAGAATGTCAGAAGATGCGGGTCAGCGTCGCATCGCCGGCGCCGCGCCTTCCCCGACCGCGCCGCGTTCCGCAGCCGGCACGAACCCGTCGAGGATCGACTCGAGCTGCTGCGCGACCGCGGGGAACGTGAACTTGTCGACGGCGGCGCGCCGCGCCGCCGTCGACATCGCGCGGCGCGCGTCGGCGTCGTGCCACAGGCGCTCGATCTCGTCGCGCAGCGCACCCGCGTCGGCCGGCGGGACGAGCACGCCGTCGACGTGCTGGACGACGTAGTCGACGGTGCCGACGCTGCGGGTCGTGATCAACGGCCTGCCCGACATCATTCCCTCGACGACGGTGACCTGGCCGGCCGCGGTGCTGAGATCCTTCAGCGGGACGATCGACAACCGCGCGCGCTGGCACAGCGCGCGACACGCGTCCTCGGACAGCCCCGAGCGCACCTCCACGTTCGGCGGTCGCGACAGGCCTTCCAGCGCATGCGACCCGGCGACGATCAGCGCGCGATGGGGCAACTGCGCGAGCACGTCGAACAGCAACGCATAGTCGCGGTTGGCGGTGCCCATCGACAGCAGGAACGGCTCGCGGTCGTCCTCCGCTTCGGTCAGCGGCTTGTCGGCGACCGACAGCGGCACGAAGACGAAGCGCTCGCGCGGCAGGCCGAGCCATCGGCTGTAGACCTCGACCTCGTTCGTCGAATGGACGACGAACCGGTCGACGGCCGCGTACGCGAAGCGTGCGACGCGCAGCTGCATGCCTTCGCGCAGCTGACCGATGTTGAACATCCACGCGACGATCGGTCGCCGCGAGAACGTCAGCCGCTTCAGCAGGCCGATGACCAGCGCGAGCTGCGGGAACACCGTGATGACGCCGCTCGGCTCGCGCGACGCGACGATGCGAGGCCATGCGCGCAGGCCGTGCCACAGGTAGTCGCGCCAGTCGGACAGCGTCGCCTTCGACCGCGACCGGTCGTGCGCGTAGGTCGGTTCGATCTTCTCGAAGCGATGCGCCGGCGACCGGACGTACGACGGGATCCAGCCGTCGCCGACGTGGAACAGCGAGAGGACGAACCACTTCATCGGCTTCGCGCGGGTCGCATCGAAACCGCCGCGCCGCGTCGGGTCGGGGCGACCGCGATCAGAACAGGCTCTCGTTGACGTAGATCACGTCGCCGGGCGCGACCGGATCGTTGAGATCGGTGGCCACCTTCTCGGACACGCCCTGCGCGTTCGGCCGCACGACGCGCAGGCGGCGCTCGGTGCCGCGCGACGTCAGCCCGCCGGCCTCGGCGATCGCCTGGCGCATCGTCATGCCGCGTTCGATGCGGTAGTTGCCGGGCTTCGTGACCTCGCCGTAGATGTAGAACGTCGGCGCGCGGGGGACGTAGATCGCGTCGCCGCCCTCGAGCACGATGTCCTGGTCGGGCCGGTTGTCGCGGAACAGGGCGTCGACGTCGACTTCCTTGCGGAATGGCTTGCCGCCGCGCGAGCCGGTCACGATCACGCGTTCGTCGCCGGTCGCGGTCACCCCGCCCGCGTCGGCGATCGCCTGCGACAGGCGGATGTTCGTCGAGACCAGCGGAAACGTGCCCGGCTTGTTGACCTGCCCGAGGACGGACACCTTGTTGCCGAGGACCTCCATCAACTGGATGCTGACCTGCGGGTTCTTCAGGAAGCCGCCGTCGAGCAGCGCCTTGGCGACCTTGCGTTCGGCCGATCCGAGGTCGAGGCCGCCGATGGCGACCTTGCCGACGAGCGGATACGTGATGCTGCCGTCTTCGGATACGCGCGTCTCGAGCGTGAGGTCGGGATTCTGGAACACCGAGATCCGGATCGAGTCGCCGGGGCCGAGCCGGTAGTTGGGCGGCGCGTCGGCGGCGAAGGCCGCCCCGTTCGCGACGAGGAAGAGGCCGAGCAGGAGGGTCCGGAAGCGGAAGAGAAACGACGTCATCGATGCAGATGGGAACAGGGACGGTTTGATCGCCGGCCGTCGCCGGCACGGTGGAGCGCCGACACGACCCGCTCGGAGCGGCGTCCGGTCAGAACGCGCGGCGGATCAGGATGAACGCGGCGAGCGCGATCGTCGCGATGATCGCACTGAGCGGCCCCGGCTCGGGCAGGTCGAGCCCCATTTCCTCGCCCGGACGCTCGTCGGCGGCGCGGACGCGGGGCGCGTCAACGAAGCGCCGGCCTTCGTCTTCGGGGGTGAAGAGCGTCCGGTTCATCGCGTAGCGGCTCGACGGATCGAGCAGGGCGGTCCGGCGCTCTTCGTCGCGACCGTCCGCTCGCGGTTGGCCGTTCGCGTCCGCGCCGACGGCGTGCGGCCGGACGATCGGCGCGTGGCCCGACTTGACGGAGATCGCGCCGGCGCCTGCGATCGGCGCGGCCAGACAGGCGATCGCGACGAACGAACCGAACCGGATGTAGCGCTCCCCGCTTGTCGTCTTCATGTGAAGCCTCGCTGAAGTGACATGCCCATCCATTGCAAGATTCCTGCCCGCGGTCCGAAGTTGCGGCCTCGGCCGCGAGAATCTCCGGCGATGCCGCTGTCCGCAGTGGACCATCGCGCATTGACAGCGCCGTGACGGACACCGGGTCGCGGGAAGATTCTACTGCACCGCACCAATTCGTACCGCCCGCGATCGATCGCGGGGCATCCGACCGTCAGAAATGAAGACGCGCGTTGAGTTCGGCGCTGCGGTTCGTGTATTGGTAGGCCGACAGCGTCGCGGCGCGGGCGTCGTGACCGATGATCGCGGCGACGTCCAACTCGCGCAGCGCCGCCCAGCGCACCTCGAGCGACGCGGACCGCGTGATCTCGCGCAACGGGATCGGCACCGGGTTCAGGGCGCCTTCGAACGACTGGCGCACGTACATCAGCGTCGGTACGACGGTGATCTTGTTCGTCGCGGACCAGATCGCCGACAGGTTCACGCGCTCGTCGGTGCCGAAGCTGCTGATGTCCGACTGCGAGCTGTAGAGGCCGCGCGACAGGAACAGGTTCAGCCGCGTCTTGCCGGTCAGCGCGTAGCTGGCCGACAGGTTGCCGACGAATCCCGAGAAGTTGCGAGCCGGCAATTCGGGATGCGTGCGGTCGAGGTAGCCGGCGTCGGCGTCGAGCGTCGACAGGCCGTTGAAGACCCAATGGAGGCGCGCGCCGGACTGCTGCTCGTGGAAGCTCGACGCGAGCAGCAGCGTCGGGTCCGGCAGCAGGTCCTCGTAACGACCGGTCGCCTTGCGGTAATACGCCTCGACGGTGTTCTGCGACGGGAACGTGTAGACCATCGCACCGCTGACCGAACGCGTCCGCGAGTTCTCCTGCTGGAAGTCCGGCAGGCTGCTCTTCGCCGATTCCTCGAAGACCGAGAGGCGCGGATGCAGCGCCGCGCCGGCCAGCCAGTCCGTGTCGAGCCGCTTCAGCGTCGTCGTGCGGATGTTCGTGATCGTCGTGAAGCCGGTATCGGCCTGGTCTGCCGGCACCGCGGTGCTCCGGTAGATCACGTCGCCGCCGATCGATGGCGTCACCTTGAAGGCGTATGAAGCGAAGACGTCGTGCGCCGTCGAGTCGAGCGACGACAGGTTGCTGTAGGTGTAGCGCGTCACCGTCGCGTCGACGACGACTTCCTGCAGCGCGTAGTGCTTGTCGATGCGGAGGCCCACGCCGGCGGCGCGGGTGACCGCCGATCCCTGGTTGCCGACGGTGGGCCCCTCGACGCGCTCGGCGACCGGCACGTCGGGCAACCGGAAGTAGTTGGAGTCGTAGTGGATGCTGCCGAACACGGAAGGCGTGACGACATCGTCGTCGGCCGCCGGCGAACGCTGCGAACAAAGCACGGTCAACAGCGCCAGACCGTGCGCGGCCCGTCGCACGGACGCGCGCCGTGTCCCTCGAAGGCGCCTCGTATGACCTTTTTTCAGAATTTTCTCCCGATGCTTCCGCGTCCATCGACGCACCGACAATGGCATGTTTCGTGCCTGCATTCGGAGTCGCCTGGCCGTAAACCGATATGAACAGCTTCGTCACCGCCGCGCCGCTGACCTCGAACGAGATCAGGCAACTGCCCGGCCTGCTGCATGGTCGGGACGATACGCACGCGCATGTCGAAGCGCTGCTCGACCCGATCGGTCTGACGCTGTCGCTGTGGCTGAGTGCCCTGATTTTCGACGGGCAGTTGCGGACGGAGTACCTGTTCCTCACGGTCGTCCTCATCACGCTGAGCTTTCCCGGCAAGTCGCGCCTGCATGTCCCGTTGTTGCGGCTCGTCGTCGACCTCGTGTTCCTGTCGATCACGCTGACGGCGCTGCTCGTGTTCTTCGGGTGGGCCACGAAGGCGCTCAATGGCTTCCCGGCGCCGGTCATCCTCAACTGGTTCTGGATGACACCCACGTGTCTGGTCGCGGCGCACGGCTTCTTCCGGCTCGCCGCGCCGCTGGTGCTCAGGAAGAACCAGCGGTCGGTCATCATCGGCATGAACGACCAGGGCGTGGCGCTCGCCGATCGCATCACGCACAACCCGTACACCGACCTGTCGCTCGTCGGCTTCTTCGACGACCGCCAGCCGGGGCGCCGCACGAGCGCGGGCCACTACCCGGTCCTCGGGCGCTTCGCGGACGTCTCGTCGTACGTCGCGAAGCATCGCATCCGCGTCATCTACCTGTCGCTGCCGATGGCGTCGCAGGACCGGACGCTGAAGCTCCTCGACGACCTGCGCGACACGACCGCGTCGATCTACTTCGTGCCCGACCAGTTCATCACCGAGCTGATCCAGGCGCGGATGAGCTCGGTCGTCGACATCCCGGTCGTGGCCGTCTGCGAGACGCCGTTCGTCGGCCTGAACGGTCTGCTGAAGCGGCTCGTCGACGTCGGCGTCGCGGCGTTGGCGATCGTGCTGCTGTCGCCGGTCCTGCTCGCGATCGCGCTGCTGGTCCGGCTCAGTTCGCGAGGCCCCGTCATCTTCAGGCAGCGACGCTACGGGCTCGACGGCGCCGAGATCATCGTCTACAAGTTCCGGACGATGCGGTCGGTCGAGGACGGCGACCGGATCCAGCAGGCGAAGCGCAACGACGAGCGCGTGACGCCGATCGGGGCGGTCCTGCGCAAGACGTCGCTCGACGAGCTGCCGCAGCTGTTCAACGTGTTGCAGGGTCGCATGAGCCTCGTCGGTCCGCGGCCCCACGCGGTGGCGCACAACGAGCTGTACCGCAAGGTCATCAAGGGCTACATGGTCCGGCACAAGGTGCGACCCGGGATGACCGGATGGGCGCAGGTCAACGGATTGCGCGGCGAGACGGACACGAACGAGAAGATGGAGCTGCGGATCCGCTACGACATCGACTACCTGCGCAACTGGAGCGTGCGACTCGACTTCTACATCCTGCTGCGGACGGTCGCGGTGGTCGTCAACGATCGGCACGCGTACTGACGGACCGCGGGGTGCAGCGGCGTCTTGGCGAGCGCGGCCTCGACCACGACCTCGACGGAAAAAGAAAAGCCGCCCGAAGGCGGCTGTTTCCGGACGACCCGACGGGTTACGTCGCGCGGCGCCGCTTGCCGATCCCGAGCGCCAGCGCGCCGATGCCGAGCAGCGCGATCGCGCCCGGCTCGGGGACCGACGCGATGCCGAACGAATGGTTGTCGGTCTCGAACGCGTAGCCGGTGCTCGACAGCGTCACGCTGGTGAACAGCGCGTCCGTGAAGAAGTTGAAATACGAGTTCTCGCTGCCGTTCGCCGGACCCGACAGCAGCGCGGCGATCTGCGTGCCCGTCAAGGTCAGCGCCGGTCCGCTCGCCGGCGTGAACGTCAGCGAGTTGTAGGTATCGATCGACCCGGCGTAGAAGCCGAAGTAGTCGGCGCCGGTCGCGAGCGAGATCGTGACCGGGCCGAGCGCCGGATCGACGGTCAGGTACGGCGTCGGGTCGTTGGCGGGCTGCGCGTAGAGGCCGCCCATGCTGCCCGACACGATGTGCGCGCCGGTGCCGGCGCTGTAGGTCGCGTTCGCGCATCCGCTCAGCGACGCGGTCGAGTTGAAATCGACGGTGCAGACGTTGCCGACCGTCGTCGTCAGGCCGGGCGATGTCGTGACGCTCTGGATCGCCAGCGCGTGGGCCGCGCCGCAGGCGACGGCGAGCAGCGAGCCGAGTAGGTAGGTCGTTTTCATGGAATGCCTTGGTTTTCGATCGACGTTGCCATCTTCGACGCAAGGTTCGGGCCGTTCGCGCCAAGTGCTTCATTCGCAACCGGATAGCAAGAGCGGAGTACCCACGATCTGCAAGGCTTTGTCAAGTTTGCCGACGCATCCGGTCCTCCGGGGACGCGCCAGGGACGCGCCCGCGCGGACACCGTCGCCCGATGCGGTCGTTGGACCCGTGCTACTTGTTGACCGGCATCATGAACTCCGGGCCCTTCGCCGCCGCCGCGTCCGGCCAGCGCTGCATCACGCTCTTGTAGCGCGTGTAGAAGCGCACCCCTTCCTCGCCGTACGCGTGATGGTCGCCGAACAACGACCGCTTCCAGCCACCGAACGAATGGAAGGCCATCGGCACCGGAATCGGCACGTTGATCCCGACCATCCCGACCTCGATGCGTCGCGAGAACTCGCGCGCGGTACCGCCGTCGCTCGTGTAGCACGACACGCCGTTCGCGAACTCGTGCGCATTGACGAGCGCGACGGCCGACGCGAAGTCGTCGACGCGGACGATGCCGAGCACCGGTCCGAAGATCTCCTCGCGGTAGATCTTCATGTCCGGCGTCACGTGGTCGAACAGCGTCGCGCCGAGATAGAAGCCGTCCTCGCGACCCGGGACGACGTGCTCGCGGCCGTCGCATTCGAGCGTCGCGCCGCTCGCGATGCCGTCGTCGATGTAGCCGACGATCTTCCGTCGGTGCGCGTCGGTGACGACCGGGCCCATGTCGGCGTCGTCCTCCATGCCGTCCTTGATCCGGAGCTTCGGGATGCGCGCCTTGATCTTCGCGACCAGCTCGTCGGCGATGTGGCCGACGGCGACGCCCACCGAGATCGCCATGCAGCGTTCGCCCGCCGAGCCGTACGCCGCGCCGATCAGCGCGTCGGCGGCATGATCGAGGTCGGCGTCGGGCATCACGACGAGATGGTTCTTCGCGCCGCCGAGCGCCTGCACGCGCTTGCCGCGCGCCGTCGCCTCGCGATGGATGTACTCCGCGATCGGTGTCGAGCCGACGAAGCTCACGGCGTCGATGCCCGGGTGCGCGAGGATCGCGTCGACCGCTTCCTTGTCGCCCTGCACGACGTTGAACGCGCCGCGCGGCAGCCCGGCCTGCACCAGCAGGTCGGCGATCAGCAGCGACGCCGACGGATCGCGTTCGGACGGCTTCAGCACGAACGTGTTGCCGCACGCGAGCGCGACCGGGAACATCCACATCGGGACCATCGCCGGGAAATTGAACGGCGTGATGCCGGCGCAGACGCCGAGCGGCTGGCGCAGCGAGAAGTTGTCGATGCCGCCGCCGATGTTGTCGGAAAACTGGCTCTTCAGGAACTGCGGCGCGCCGCACGCGAACTCGACGACCTCGATCCCGCGCATCACTTCGCCCTTCGCGTCGGAGAACACCTTGCCGTGCTCCTGCGTGATGAGCCGCGCGAGGTCGTCGTGATGCCGGTTCAGCAGCTCCTTGAAGCGGAACAGCACCCGCGCGCGATTGAGCGACGACGTCTCGCTCCAGCGCGGGAACGCGGCGCGCGCCGCCGCGACGGCGCGGTCGACGACGGCGGCGTCGCCGAGCGCGACCTCGGCCGCGATCGCGCCGGTGGCGGGGTTGAAGACCGGCGCGCGTCGCGCGTCGGAGGCCGCGTCGACGACGGCGCCGTCGATGTGGTGTGCGATCGTCCTGACCGACGTCTGGGGGGCGTTCATCGATGCTCCTGCAGTGCTTTCCGGTGCGGGAAGGATACCGCCGCGCGCGCGGGCGGGCGGGCGTGGCGCGGGCCGGACCCGGCGGCCTGCCGTTCATGCGCGCGGATCGGCGCTTCGTCGCATCGCCTGCGACCGCCGGCCGCGCTGTGGCTCAATGCGTCCGCCCGACCGCGCCGAAGCGGTCGACCGATCGATCCGGAGGAACGATGCTGTCCATCACCGACCTGACCCACGTCTACCCGAACGGCGTGCGGGCACTCGACGCCGTGTCGCTCGACATCCCGCCCGGGATGTTCGGCCTGCTCGGCCCGAACGGCGCCGGCAAGTCGTCGCTGATGCGCTGCCTCGCGACGCTGCAGGTGCCGACCTCCGGCGCGATCCGCTTCGGCGCGATCGACGTGCTGCGCGAGCCGGCGCAGCTGCGCGCGGCGCTCGGCTACCTGCCGCAGGACTTCGGCGTCTATCCGCGCGTATCGGCGCTCGACCTGCTCGACCATCTCGCGCTGCTGAAGGGCCTCGTCGCGCGCGGCGAGCGGCGCGACGCGATCGAGCGGCTGCTGCGACAGGTCAACCTGTGGGACGTCCGCAAGAAGGCGGTCGCCGGATTCTCCGGCGGCATGCGGCAGCGCTTCGGCATCGCGCAGGCGCTGATCGGCGATCCGCGGCTCATCATCGTCGACGAGCCGACGGCCGGCCTCGACCCCGAGGAGCGCAACCGCTTCAACAACCTGCTGTCGGAGATCGGCGAGACCGTCGTCGTGATCCTGTCGACGCACATCGTCGACGACGTGACGGACCTCTGTCCGCGGATGGCGATCCTCGTCGGCGGCCGGATCGTCGAGAGCGGCACGCCCGGCGCGCTGATCGACGGCCTGCGCGGCCGCATCTGGCAGGCGACGATCGAGAAGACGCAGCTGGAGCTCGTCCGGGCGCGCCTGCCGGTGATCGCGACGCGGCTGCGCGCCGGCAGCACGGTGATCCGGGTGCTGTCCGACGCGTCGCCCGGCGTCGGCTTCGCGTCCGCGGAGCCGGGCCTCGAGGACGTCTACTTCTCGACGCTGCATCGGCATCGCGCCGCGCACGACGTCGTCGCGAAGGCGGCCTGACATGCTGCGCGCCGTCGCCGCCTTCGAATGGCGTTACCAGTGGAAGAGCCCGGCGTTCTGGGTCGGCTTCATCCTGTTCTTCCTGCTCGCGTTCGGCGCGACGACGATCGACACGATCCAGATCGGCAGTCGCGGCAACGTCAACGTCAACTCGCCGTTCGCGATCGTCCAGACCGTCGGCATCCTCGACCTGTTCGCGATCTTCGTGCTCGTCGCGATGGTCGCCGGCACCGTGATCCGCGACGACGAGACCGGCTTCGCGCCGATCCTGCGCAGCACGCGGCTGACGAAGGGCGCCTATCTCGTCGGCCGCTTCGGCGGCTCGATCGCCGCCGCGCTCGCCGTCATGGCGTCGGTGCCGCTCGCGATCGCGATCGGCGCCGCGATGCCGTGGCAGGACGCCGAGAAGATCGGCCCGTTCGTCGCCGGCCACTACCTCTACGCGCTGCTCGTCTTCGCGCTCCCGACGCTGCTGATCATGGGCGCCGCGTTCTTCGCGCTCGCGACGGCGACGCGCTCGCTGATGTGGACCTACGTCGGCGCCGTCGCGACCATCGTGCTGTTCTCGGCGTCGCGCATCTGGCTGCGCGACCAGCAGCGCGACACGCTGTCCGCGCTGTCCGATCCGTTCGGACTCTCGGCGCTGACGATCGTCACGAAGTACTGGACCGCCGCCGATCGCAACACGCTGCTGCCGCCGATGACCGGGCTGCTGCTCGAGAACCGGTTGCTGTGGATCGGCGTCGCGGCCGTGCTGTTCGGCGTCGCGTGGATGCTGTTCCGCTTCGAGGTGCCGTCGAAGCGCGCGCCGGCCGCGACGGCCATCGAGGCGGACGAGGCGCCGCCTGCGCAAATCGCGCTCGCGCCGACGATCGCGTCGCCGGCGCCGTCCGGCGCGCGCGGCGGCTTCGCGCAGCTGTGGTCGCTCGCGCGCTTCGACATGGCGTTCGTCTTCCGCAGCCCGGCGTTCTTCGTGATGCTCGTGATCGGCGTCATCAACGCGGTGCTGTCGTCGTGGACCGTCGGCGACTGGTACGGCAGCGACGCGTACCCGGTGACGCGGCTGATGGTGCAGTCGCTCGCAGGCAGCTTCACGATCATGCCGATCATCATCGCGATCTACTACGGCGGCGAACTGGTCTGGCGCGACCGCGACCGGCGCATGCACGAGATCGTCGACGCCACGTCCGCGCCCGACTGGACGCACCTCGTGCCGAAGGTCCTCGCGATCGCGCTCGTGCTGATCGCGTCGTGCCTCGTCGCGGTCGTCGCCGGCATGGGGATCCAGCTCTCGAAGGGCTACACGCATCTCCAGCCGGCCGCCTACCTGCTGTGGTTCGTGGTGCCGACGTCGATCACCGCGGTCCAGCTCGCGGTGCTGTCCGTGTTCGTCCAGACGCTCGTGCCGCAGAAATTCGTCGGCTGGGGCGTGATGCTGGTCTATCTCGTCGCGTCGGTCGCGCTCGCGTCGGCCGGCTTCGAACACAACCTCTACAACTACGCCGGCGCACCGGCCGTGCCGCTGTCGGACATGAACGGCACGGCCCGCTTCTGGATCGGGCAGGCGTGGTTCGAGTTCTACTGGAGCGCGTTCGCGACGATGCTCGCGGTGTGCGCCTACGCGCTGTGGCGCCGCGGCACGACCGACGCGCTGCGACCGCGGCTCGCGGCGTTCCCGCATCGCATGCGCGGCACGCCGGCGCTGCTGTTCGGCTTCGCGGCCGTCGCGTGGGTCGCGAGCGGCGCATTCATCTACTACAACACGAACGTGCTGAACGTCTACCGGTCGCAGCCGGCGCGGGAGCGGCGTCTCGCCGACGCCGAGAAGGCGCTGCTGCCGTTCGAGAAGATCACGGTGCCGCGCATCGTCGGTGCGACGCTCGACGTGCAGATCTATCCGCGCGAGACGCGCGCCGTGACGACCGGGACCTACCGCATCGTCAACCGCAGCGACCATCCGATCGACCAGATCCACTTCAACTGGATCGAGCGCCTGCGGATCGACCGGCTCGAGGTCGACGGCGGCCGGCTCGAGCGGCAGGTCGGCGACTTCCCGTATCGCATCTATCGGCTCGAGCCGGCGATGCAGCCGGGCGAGACGCGCGAGGTCCGCTTCGCCACGACGCTCGAGGAGCGCGGCTTCCCGAACAACGGTCCGCTGACCCGCATCGTCGAGAACGGCACGTTCCTCGACAACGGCGACATCACGCCGAACATCGGCGTTCCGCGCGAGGCGTTCCTGAAGGATCGCGCGAAGCGACGCAAGTACGGCCTGTCGCCGGACCTGCGGCCGCCGACGCTCGAAGACGAATCGGGTCGCGGGCGCAACCTGCTGAGCGTCGCGGCCGACTGGGTCGACGCGGACATCACCGTCACGACCGATGCCGACCAGACGCCGGTCGCGCCCGGCTACGCGTTGTCCGACACGACGGCGAACGGCCGCCGCACCGTCCACTTCAGGCCCGATGCGCCGATCAACGACTTCTTCTCGATCCAGTCGGCGCGCTACGCGATCCGGCGCGACCGCGTCGGCGACATCGACCTCGCGGTCTACTACGAGCCCGGCCACGAGTACAACGTCGACCGCATCCTGAGCGCGATGAAGACGGCGCTGCCGATGTACGCCGAACGCTTCTCGCCGTACCAGTTCCGTCAGGCGCGCATCCTCGAGTTCCCGAGCTACGCGGCGTTCGCGCAGTCGTTCGCGAACACGATCCCGTATTCGGAGGACCTCGGCTTCCTGACGAAGCTCGGCGCGCCCGACAAGATCGACGTCGTCACGTACGTGACCGCGCACGAGATCGCGCACCAGTGGTGGGGCCACCAGCTCGTTCCGAGCGACCAGCAGGGCGCGACGATGCTGGTCGAGAGCTTCGCGCAATACTCGGCGCTGCTCGTGATGGAGAAGATCTACGGCAAGGAGGAGATGCGCCGCTTCCTGAAGTACGAACTCGACCGCTACCTGCGGCGTCGCGGCGGCGAGGTCGTCGAGGAGCTGCCGCTCGCGCGCGTCGAGAACCAGCCGTACATCCACTACCAGAAAGGTTCGCTGGCGATGTACTGGCTGAAGGAGGTCGTCGGCGAGGACAAGGTCGATCGCGCGATGGCGAAGATGATCGAGCGGTACGCGTTCAAGGCCGCGCCGTATCCGAACACCCGCGACTTCCTGACGATCCTGCGCGCCGAGGCCGGTCCCGAGAACGACGCGCTGATCACCGACCTGTTCGAGAAGATCACGCTGGTCGACGCGCGGGCGACGAACGCGACGGCCGCGAAGCGTGCGGATGGCCGCTACGACGTGCGCTTCGACGTGACGGCGAGGAAGCTGTACGCCGACGGGCGCGGCAAGGAGACGGAAGCGCCGCTCGACGAGCCGTTCGACATCGGCGTGTTCGACGTCGAGCCGGGGCGACCGGGCTTCAGCGCGGCGTCGGTGCTGTCGTTCGACCGGCGGCCGGTGCATACCGGCACGCAGACGATGACCGTCGTCGTCGATCGCCTGCCGACGTTCGTCGGCGTCGATCCGTACAACAAGCGGATCGACCGCAACTCGGAGGACAACCTCGCGCCGGTGACGGTGCGCTGAGCGTCAGCCGCCGCGAAAGATCGCCGGGAACTTCGTCTTCAGCGCCTCGACCTTCGGCACGTCGTTGATGACGATGTACGGCTGCATCGGGTGCAGCGCGAGATAGTTCTGGTGGTACGCCTCGGCCGGGTAGAACGCCTTCAGCGGGACGACCTGCGTGACGATCGGGCCGGGGAACACCTTCGCCGCCTGCAACTGGCCGACGTACGCGTCGGCCACGCGCTTCTGCTCGGCGTCGCGGTAGAAGATGGCCGAGCGGTACTGCGTGCCGTGGTCGGGCCCCTGGTAGTTCAGCGTCGTCGGGTCGGTCGCGACGGAGAAGAACACGCGCAGCAGCTGGCCCATCGTGACCTGCGACGGGTCGTACACGATCTGCACCGATTCGGCATGACCGGTCGTGCCGGTGCTGACGGTTTCGTAGTCGGCGGTGTCCTTGTCGCCGCCCGAATAGCCGGACGTCACCGACGTCACGCCCTTGACGTGCTTGAAGACGGCGTCGACGCCCCAGAAGCAGCCGCCGGCGAGCACCAGCGTCTGCGGCGCGGCGGTCTTCGCGAGCGGCGTGTCGACGGCGGCCGCCGGCAGGTCGAACGTGCGGTCGGCCGCGCCGGCCAGGCCGCATCCGGCCAGCGCGATCGTCAGGGCCGCGCCGACGGCACGCAGGCCTCGCGCGGTTCTGTTCGTGTTCTTCATGTCGTCCTCTCGAAGGATGCTGCTCAGGCGGCGCGCTTGACGAACGTCATCGCGGCGGAGTTCATGCAGTAGCGCAGGCCGGTCGGCTTCGGTCCGTCGTCGAACACGTGGCCGAGGTGCGCGTCGCAGCGCTTGCACGACACCGCGGTGCGGACCATGCCGAGCGTGCGGTCGCTGATCTCGACGACGTTGTCCTTCGCGATCGGCGCCCAGAAGCTCGGCCAGCCGGTGCCCGACTCGAACTTCGTCTTCGAATCGTAGAGCGGCGTCGCGCAGCAGACGCACCGATAGAGACCGTCGGCGTGGAGGTTCCAGGTGTCGCCGCTGAACGGGTATTCGGTGCCTTCCTTGCGGGTGACCGAGAACTGGATCGGGCTCAGCAGCTTCTGCCAGTCCGCGTCGGACTTGACGACCTTCGGCAGCGTCACGGCGGTGCCGCGGACGCCGGCGTCGGAGAAGGGGATGATCGTGACCGGACCCTGCGACGTGGCGTTCGCGGACGCGACGGCCGGTCGCCGGCCGACGAACCAGGCGAGCGCCGCGACGGCGGCGCCGGCGGACGCGAGGAAGCCGCGGCGGCGCAGGCGGCCGTCGGACGGGGCAGACGAGACTGACGACATGGATCGGACTCCAGCGCGGACGAGGTCGGAACGTTTACGTGGGGGCGCGCACGACGGTTTCGAGCGCTTGCCCCTTCGTCGGACGGAACGAGCGATCGTTACGCCGTCCATCCGGTCTTTCGAGGCCCGGATCGGGGCGCCGGACGGGTCCCGGAAGGCTACCGGACGCCGGGCCCGTCCGCTTGAAAGCGATCGTCGCAACCCAACCTGCTCGACAACTTTTTCGGGGTAGACGCCATGCGGATCGACAAACTCACCACCAAGTTCCAGCAGGCGCTCGCCGACGCCCAGAGCATCGCGAGTCGGCCACGACAACCAGTTCATCGAGCCGGCGCACCTGCTGTCGGCGCTGCTCGCGCAGCAGGACGGCTCGCGCCCGTTCGCTGCTGCAGCGCGCCGGCGTCAACGTCCAGCGGCTCGCGACGTCGCTCGACCAGGCGATCGCGCGGCTGCCGCAGGTGCAGGGCACCGGCGGGCAGGTCCAGATCGGTCGCGATCTCGTCGGCCTGCTCAATCTCGCCGACACGCGAAGCGCAGAAGCGCGGCGACCAGTTCATCGCCAGCGAGATGTTCCTGCTCGCCGTCGCGGACGACAAGGGCGAGGCCGGCCGCGCGGCGCAGCGAGGCCGGGCTGACGAAGACCGCGCTCGACGCGGCGATCGACGCCGTGCGCGGCGGCGCGTGCGGTCGACAGCGCCGAAGCGGAGTCGCAGCGCGAGGCGCTGAAGAAATACACGATCGACCTGACCGAGCGCGCGCGGCAGGACAAGCTCGACCCGGTGATCGGCCGCGACGACGAGATCCGCCGCACGATCCAGATCCTGCAGCGGCGCACGAAGAACAATCCGGTGCTGATCGGCGAGCCGGGCGTCGGCAAGACGGCCATCGTCGAAGGCCTCGCGCAGCGCATCGTCAACGACGAGGTGCCCGAGACGCTGAAGGGCAAGCGGGTGCTCGTCGCTCGACATGGCGCTGCTGCTCGCCGGCGCGAAGTACCGCGGCGAGTTCGAGGAGCGCCTGAAGGCCGTGCTGAACGACATCGCGAAGGACGAGGGCCGCACGATCGTCTTCATCGACGAGATCCACACGATGGTCGGCGCCGGCAAGGCCGAAGGCGCGATCGACGCCGGCAACATGCTGAAGCCCGCGCTCGCGCGCGGCGAGCTGCATTGCATCGGCGCGACCACGCTCGACGAATACCGCAAGTACGTCGAGAAGGACGCCGCGCTCGAGCGCCGCTTCCAGAAGGTGCTCGTCGACGAGCCGTCGGTCGAGTCGACGATCGCGATCCTGCGCGGGCTGCAGGAGAAGTACGAGCTGCACCACGGCGTCGAGATCACCGACCCGGCGATCGTCGCGGCGGCGGAGCTGTCGCACCGCTACATCACCGACCGCTTCCTGCCCGACAAGGCGATCGACCTGATCGACGAGGCGGCCGCGCGCATCAAGATGGAGATCGACTCGAAGCCCGAGTCGATGGACCGGCTCGACCGCCGGCTGATCCAGCTGAAGATCGAGCGCGAGGCGGTGAGGAAGGAGAAGGACGAGGCGTCGCGAAGCGCGCTTCGAGCCTGATCGAGCGAGGAGATCGAGCGGCTGCAGAAGCGAGTACTCCGACCTCGAGGAGATCTGGAAGGCCGAGAAGGCGCGGCGTCAGCGGCACGCAGCACATCAAGGAGGAGATCGACCGCGTCAAGGCGGACATCGACGCGGCTGCAGCGCGAAGGCGAACTTCGGCGAGGTCGCCGAGCTGCAGTACGGCAAGCTGCCGCAGCTCGAGGCGCAGGCGAAGGCGGCCGAGCAGGCCGAGGGCGAACGACAAGCCGAACCAGCTGCTGCGCACGCAGGTCGGCGCCGAGGAGATCGCCGAGGTCGTCTCGCGCGCGACCGGCATCCCGGTCAGCAAGATGATGCAGGGCGAGCGCGACAAGCTGCTGCTCATGGAAGACGCGCTGCACAAGCGCGTCGTCGGCCAGGACGAGGCGGTGCGGCTCGTGTCGGACGCGATCCGCCGCTCGCGCGCGGGCCTCTCGGACCCGAACCGGCCGTACGGCTCGTTCCTGTTCCTCGGCCCGACCGGCGTCGGCAAGACCGAGCTGTGCAAGGCGCTCGCCGAGATTCCTGTTCGACTCCGAGGATCACCTGATCCGCATCGACATGTGCGAGTTCATGGAGAAGCACTCGGTCGCGCGGCTGATCGGCGCGCCGCCGGGCTACGTCGGCTACGAGGAGGGCGGCTACCTGACCGAGCTCGTGCGGCGCAAGCCGTACAGCGTGATCCTGCTCGACGAGGTCGAGAAGGCGCATCCGGACGTCTTCAACGTGCTGCTGCAGGTGCTCGACGACGGTCGGCTGACCGACGGGCAGGGGCGCACGGTCGACTTCAAGAACACGGTGATCGTGATGACGTCGAACCTCGGCTCGCAGATGATCCGCCGAGAGCGCGGGTTGATGAACGCCGACAAGGCCGCGGCCGACGCGGTGTACGAGCGGATCAAGGGCTGGTCTGGCGGAGGTGAAGCAGCAGTTCCGGCCCGAGTTCCTGAACCGCATCGACGAGATCGTCGTGTTCCACGCGCTCGACCAGGCGAACATCGCGGGCATCGCGAGGATCCAGCTGCGCGGGCTCGAGAACCGCCTGGCGAAGCTCGAGATCGGGCTCGACGTCAGCGACGCGGCGCTGAACAAGCTCGCGACGGCCGGCTTCGATCCGGTGTTCGGCGCGCGGCCGCTGAAGCGCGCGATCCAGCAGCAGATCGAGAATCCGCTGTCCAGGCTGATCCTCGAAGGACGGTTCGGCCCGAAGGACGCGGTCCACGTCGACTTCAGCGACCGCAGCGGCTTCACGTTCGACGCGCCGCAGGCGCTCGCCGCCTGACGGTCAGGCGGGCCGGTCCGTCCTCCGGGACGCGACCGGCCGCGTCGCGTCGTCGATCGCCGCGAGCCGTTCCTGCCGGCCCCAGCGGCGCTCGCCGGTGAGGAACGTCACCCAGCCGAGCGCGGCGCCGAGGTGGCGGAGGATCTGGAACGTGAACGGTTCGGCGAGCGCCGCGAGCAGCGCCCGGCCGAAGCTCGCGTTCGCGCGTGCCCGTTCGCCGACCCAGCGCCGGTAGAGGTGGACGGACCACAGATGGAACGCGAGGTCGATGCCGATCTTCGCGACGATCCACGCGGACACCGGCACCAGCACGCCGACGCGACCCTCGACGATCGACGCCACGAGGATGCCGAGCGCCGTCAGTCCGAAGATCGGCTGCATCGTGTCGACGGCCTTGACCGGCAGCATCCAGCGGCCGACGTTGCCGAAGCGCCGGCCGTCGCCGACCATCGCGCGATACCAGTACTGCGTCTGCAGGAAGCCGCCGAACCAGCGCCGGCGTTGCCGCAGGAACGGCGCGATCGCGCTCGGCGCCTCGGTCTCCGCATACGCCTCGCCGACCACGCGCGAGCGCCAGCCGAGCCGGTGCAGCGACGCGTGCCGCATCAGCCGGTGGATCAGCTCGTAGTCCTCGACGAGGCAATGCTCGTCGAAGCCGCCGACGGTGATCACCGCCTCGCGGCGGAAGCCCGCGAACGCGCCGGAGATCAGCAGCAGGCAGTCGACGCGCATCCACGCGTAGCGCGACAGGAAGTTGCGGATGTACTCGTAGGTCTGGAACCACTCGAACAGGCGACCGAGCGGCGACGGTCCGCAGACCGGCTTCAGCACGCCGGTCGCGCAGACCAGCGACGGCTCGGCGGAGAACGCGCGGCGCATCGCGCCGACGGCGCCCGGTGCGAGCCGCGTGTCGGCGTCGACCGTCATCACGATCGGCGCGCGGCACGCCTCGAGCGGCGACTGCAGCGCCGCGTTGAGCGCACGTGCCTTGCCGCCGTGCGCGAGCCGCAGCCAGTGCAGCGACGGCGTCGTCGCGCTCGTCGCCCATCCGCCGATCGCCGGCTCCGCGAAGCCGAACCGCGACACCAGCAGCTCGCGGGTGCCGTCGATCGAGCCGTCGTCGGCGATGACGATCGCGTCCGGCGGATCGTCCTGCGCGAGCAGCGACGGGATCGTGGTCGGCAGCACCGCGGCCTCGTCGCGCGCCGCGACGACGACCACGATCCGCTCGCTGCCCCGGATGGTCGAGACGTCGGTGCGCGTGGCGAGCAGCGACCACGTCCGACCGAACACGAACACGAGCAGCAGCGTGTCGTAGACGATGTACGCGACACCGGTCGACCACGCATAGACGCCGCCGAGCGTGAAGGCGCCCGCGAACAGCAGCAGCCAGACCGCGCCGACGCCGAGATGGATGGCCGCGCTCGCGAGCGGCGTGCGGCGCGGCAGGTAGCGGGGCGATGCGCGCCGCAGCGCGTCGGAAAGCGAGGAACTCAAGGCGTCGCCCGCGGCCGGCGCGGGGAAGAAGCGGACACCGATGATCCCACGCGGCGCCGCGTCGGACCCGCGCGGCGGCGATCGATGCGTCACCGAACGCTTCGAACGCGCGACCGCCCTGCGGCTCGCGGCGACTCTTGCGATACTCGCGCTTTGACCCGCCTCGCTGCGCTCGATGCCGAATACCGACCGCTATACCCGCACCGCGATCGTCCTGCACTGGTCGATCGCGCTGCTGATCGTCGTCAACGTCGCGCTCGCGCTGTCGGCCGACCACCTGCCCGACGACTGGGTGCGACCGGTCGTCGACACGCACAAGTCGATCGGCATCACCGTGCTCGGGCTCGCCATCCTCCGGCTGCTGTGGCGCTTCGCGCATCGTCCGCCGGCGCTGCCGCGCGCCTATCCGCGCTGGGAGCGCGGGCTCGCGCATGCGGCGCACGTCGCCTTGTACCTGCTGATCATCGGGCTGCCGCTGTCCGGCTGGCTGCACGACTCGGCCTGGAAGGGCGCCGCGACGCATCCGATGTCGCTGTTCGGCCTCGTGCCGTGGCCGCGGGTCGGCTGGGTGATGAACGCCGAACCCGCCACCCGCGAGGCGCTGCACGACCGTTTCGGCGCGTTGCACACCTGGCTCGGCTACGTCCTGTACGGGCTTTTCGCGCTGCATGTCGGTGGCGCCCTGAAGCATCAGTGGCTCGACCGGAATCCGGAACTGGAGCGGATGCTGCCGGCCGGTCGACGACGAGTCGATGCATA
Organism: uncultured beta proteobacterium; assembly: GCA_963720205.1. Taxonomy (GTDB): domain Bacteria; phylum Pseudomonadota; class Gammaproteobacteria; order Burkholderiales; family Burkholderiaceae_D; genus CAHJXF01. The sequence goes on from OY970390.1 coordinate 425,193, forward strand.
GAGACTATCGATTCCATGATTAATCGACATTTGTACTATTGCGCTGCGCGGTTCAGAATGCGCCGATCCGTTGCAGACCTGTCCACGAGGAGTACCGACCCATGAGTGAGCTGAAGAACATCGAAGGCCAGAACGTTCCCGACGTCACGCTGCGCGTGCGCCGCGACGGCGACTGGGCCACGACCACGCACGCGACGAGCTGTTCGGCAACAAGACCGTCGTCGTGTTCTCGCTGCCGGGCGCGTTCACGCCGACCTGCTCGTCGACCCACCTGCCGCGCTACAACGAGCTCGCGCCCGATCTTCAAGCAGACGGCGTCGACTCGATCGTCTGCGTCTCGGTCAACGATCCGTTCGTGATGGAGGAGTGGGCGCGCGACCAGGAGGCCGACAACATCATCCTGCTGCCGGACGGCAACGGCGAGTTCACCGAAGGCATGGGCATGCTGGTCGACAAGAGCGACGCTCAACTTCGGCAAGCGCTCGTGGCGCTATTCGATGCTCGTGCAAGAACAAGAAGATCGAGAAGATGTTCATCGAGCCGGACAAGGAAGGCGACCCGTTCGAGGTCTCCGACGCCGACACGATGCTCGACTACATGCACCCGAACGCGAAGCGACCGGACCAGGTCGCGATCCTGACCCGCGTCGGCTGCCCGCATCTGCGCGCGCGCGAAGAAGGCGCTGCGCGAGGCCGGGCTCGACTTCGTCGAGGTGCCGCTCGGCCACACGATCCGCACCAAGGCGGTCGGCGCCATCACCGGCGCGGCAGACGGTGCCGCAGGTGTTCATCAACGGCAAGCTGATCGGCAGCGCCGACGATCTCGAGAACTACCTGAAGAAGGCGGCCTGACGGCTCGGGCCGGCAGCCGCTGACGAAGGAGCCCGCCGAGCGGGCTCCTTCACGTCGCGCTTCGCGTCCATCCCGCGTCGCGCTTCGCGTCGCACCTCGCGTCACAGTCCACGTCGCACAACCGCGAACGGAAACGATCATGGAACGCATCGACACCGACGTCGCCGTCATCGGCGCGGGCACCGCCGGCCTCGCGGCCTATCGCGCCGCGAAGGCCGCCGGCAAGCGCGCCGTGCTGATCGAGGGCGGCCCGTACGGCACGACCTGCGCGCGCGTCGGCTGCATGCCGAGCAAGCTGCTGATCGCGCCGGCCGAAGCCGCGCACATGCTCGATCGGCTGCCGGGCTTCGGCATGTCGCTCGACGGTGCACTGAAGATCGACGGCCGCGCCGTGATGGCGCGCGTGCAGCGCGAGCGCGATCGCTTCGTCGGCTTCGTCGTCGCGCGGCGTCGACGAGATCCCGGACGGCCGACAAGATCGCCGGCACGCGCGTCTTCGTCGACGACCACACGCTGTCGATCGACGGCGGCGCGACGCGTGCACGCGAAGGCGCGTCGTCATCGCGACCGGCTCGACGCCGAACTTCCCGCCGGTCTGGAAGGCGCTCGGCGATCGCCTGATCACGAACGACGAGGTGTTCGAACTGCACGACCTGCCGAAGAGCGTCGCGGTGTTCGGGCCCGGCGTCATCGGCCTCGAGCTCGGCCAGGCGCTGCATCGGCTCGGCGTGCGCGTCAAGGTGTTCGGCCGCGGCGGCGGCATCGGGCGCGATCGGCGACCCGGCGATCCTCGCCGAGGCGCGCAAGGTGATCGGCGCCGAGGTCTACCTCGACACCGACGCGCATGCCGACGTGCATCGCGACGGCGACGCGGTCGTCGTTCGCTTCAAGGGCCTCGACGGCATCGATCGCGTCGGAGCGCTTCGACTACCTGCTCGCGGCGACCGGCCGCACGCCCGAACGTCCATCACCTCGGGCTCGAGAACACGGGCCTCGTCGCGCAACGTGCACGGCGATTCCCGATGTTCGATCGCGAGACGATGCAGTGCGGGACATCGTCGATCTTCATCGCGGGCGACGTCGACAACGACGTGCCGCTGCTGCACGAGGCGCGGACGAAGGCCGCATCGCCGGCGACAACGCCGCGCGCTTCCCGGCCGTCCGGCGGGGTCTGCGTCGCGCGCAGCTCGCGATCATGTTCACCGACCCGCAGATCGCGATGGTCGGCCACGGTTGGCGCGGCGCGCAGGCGGTCGAGCACGTCGTCGGCGAGGTCTCGTTCGAGGACCAGGGCCGCGCGCGCGTCATGCTGCGCAACCAAGGGCTGCTGCACGTCTACGCGGAGGTCGGCACCGGCCGCTTCCTCGGCGCCGAGATGATCGGGCCCGATGCCGAGCACATCGCGCATCTGCTGGCGTGGGCGCTGCAGATGAACTGCACGATCGCGCAGATGCTCGAGATGCCGTTCTATCACCCGGTCGTCGAGGAAGGCTTGCGGACCGGCGCTGCGCGACACGCAGGCGAAGCTCGACGACGCCGCGTCGCCGGTGCGCCGCGCCGCCTGACGCCCGGCTCAACGGCGGAGAGCGGCGACTGCCCCGTCGCGGGTTCCGGGCGGGGCGACTCCATGGTCGCTGCGTCCCGCGCAGGAATTTCGCGACGCGAACCGCGTTTGCGTGGCGCGGCCGCTTCGCGTCGCGCGACGCACAATCGATTTCATCATACGAAACGACGCGTTCGCATCGCGGTAAATAGGGCGTCATGCGGTTGATTTGACAAGTAGTCAGCTAAGCTCTTATATAAGAGACAAGACTTGACGTCGTTCGGTCGCGTCTGCAGGATTCGTCGGACTGTCGCGGTCCGTCGACCCCGACGCGATGACCTGATCGGAGGCGTCATGAGCGCACGCGAACTCGAAACGCAGAAGCTGCAGAAGGACTGGGACACGAACCCGCGCTGGAAGGGCGTCAAGCGCGGCTATTCCGCCGCCGACGTGATCCGGCTGCGCGGCTCGCTGAACATCGAACACACGCTCGCGCGCCGCGGCGCCGAGAAGCTGTGGCACCTCGTCAATACCGAGCCGTTCGTCAACACGCTCGGCGCGCTGACCGGCAACCAGGCGATGCAGCAGGTCAAGGCCGGCCTGAAGGCGATCTACCTGTCCGGCTGGCAGGTCGCGGGCGACGCGAACCTGGCCGGCGAGATGTATCCCGACCAGTCGCTGTATCCGGTCAACTCGGTGCCGAACGTCGTCCGCCGCATCAACAACACGTTCCTGCGCGCCGACCAGATCCAGTGGTCGGAAGGCAAGAACGACGTCGACTTCTTCGCGCCGATCGTCGCCGATGCCGAAGCGGGCTTCGGCGGCGTGCTGAACGCGTTCGAGCTGATGAAGTCGATGATCGAGGCGGGCGCCGCCGGCGTCCACTTCGAGGACCAGCTCGCGTCGGTCAAGAAGTGCGGCCACATGGGCGGCAAGGTGCTCGTGCCGACGCGCGAGGCGAACGCGAAGCTGATCGCCGCGCGACTCGCGGCCGACGTGATGGGCGTGCCGACGCTGGTCATCGCGCGGACCGATGCCGAGGCGGCCGACCTCGTGACGAGCGACGTCGACGATCTCGACAAGCCCTTCCTGACCGGCGAGCGCACGATCGAAGGCTTCTACCGCACGCGCAACGGCCTCGACGCGGCGATCGCGCGCGGCGTCGCGTATGCCGAGTACGCCGACATGGTGTGGTGCGAGACCGGCAAGCCGGATCTCGGCTTCGCGAAGGCGTTCGCCGAGGGCGTGCACGCGCGGCATCCCGGCAAGCTGCTCGCCTACAACTGCTCGCCGAGCTTCAACTGGAAGAAGAACCTCGACGACGCGACGCATCGCGTCGTTCCAGCGCGAGCTCGGCGCGATGGGCTACAAGTTCCAGTTCATCACGCTCGCCGGCTTCCACAGCCTGAACTACTCGATGTTCAACCTCGCGCACGGCTACGCGACGCAACAACATGAGCGCGTTCGTCGAGCTGCAGGAAGCCGAGTTCGCCGCGGCCGCGAAGGGCTTCACGGCGGTCAAGCACCAGCGCGAGGTCGGCACCGGCTACTTCGACGCGGTCACGCAGACGATCGAGCGCGAGGCGTCGACGACGGCGCTGAAGGGCTCGACCGAGGACGAGCAGTTCTTCGGCGGCCACGCCGACGACGTCGAGAAGAAGGTCGCCTGACGCGTCGGTTCGCGGGCGCCGTCGCGGCGCCCGCGTCCGTCGGCCGCCTTGCGACGTCGTCGCGACACGGCGCGGTCAGACCGGCGGTCGCCGGTCGCGGCCGTAGCGATGCCGCAGCGCGTCCCGCAACGCATCGCTGCTGCGCGCGCGCAGCGCAGCGGTGACGTCGGGCGCCGCGACGACCGCATGCGCTTCGACGGGCGCGCTCGCGAGCGCCGACGGCGGCGCGGTGGCGATATCGGTCCGGTTCGCGAGGTCGGCGTTGCCGACCGTGAACAGCGCGACGAAGCGGCCGCCGATCGAGCGCAGCGCCTCGTAGTCGCCGAGGAAATAGCCGGTGTCCGTCTTCGGCGCGAGGTCGAGGTCGAACGGCCCGGCGATGCGCGTCTCGGTCCAGGTCTGTCCGCCGTCCGACGATCGCGCGAGCCAGCCGTCGGTGGGCAGCGTCGCGCCGTTGCTGGCATCGTCGCGGAAGTCGTCATAGATCACCCCGACGACGCCGTCCGCGCGCACCGTCACGAACGGATCGAACGCGGCGGCCGACGGTGATCCGTTGATCGCCACCGGCGCGGACCACGTCGCGCCGCCGTCGCTCGAGCGGGACAACGCCACGGCGTCGCGGGCGCCGCCACTGAAGCGCGCGTCCTGCCACACGACGACCAGCGTGCCGGCGCCGTCGACGGCGAGCTCGGCGAGGATGCCGGCGTCGCGGACCGCGGCGCCGGTCTTCGGATCGCGCGTGCCGACCGACAGCAGGTCGGCCACCTTCTTCGGCGCGCTCCAGGTCGCGCCGTGGTCGGACGACGTGATCACCGCGAGCTGCGACGCCTGCGTTCCGTTCGGCGCGAAATCGATCCGCGTGAACAGGTCGACGACCGTGCCGTCGGGCAGCACGGCGGGCACGTTGCCGATCGTCTGGGCCGATGCGCCAGGGTCGAAGATCGGCGCGGCCGGCGACCATGTCGCGCCGCCGTCGACGCTGCGCGCGAGCATCGCCGGGCCGCCGCCGGCGGCGGCGAGTCGATCCCACACCGCGTAGACGTAGCGCGCGTCGTGCGGGTCGGCGGCGATCGCGCCCTTGTCGTCGAAGAAGCCGGCGCCGTCGCGGATCAGCGTCGTCGTCGCGCCCCACGTCGCGCCGCCGTCGGTCGAACGTGCGACCAGCATCGCGCTTTGCGAGCCCGGCTCGAGCACCACGCCGCTGAACGCGAGCGCGAGCTGGTACGCGCTGCCGTCGGGCGCGAACGCGACCCATGGATTCGACGCGCGATCGAAGTCGCCGCCGTTCGCCGCGGTGCCGCCGGCGCAGCGCGAGAACGGCAGCGGACGTTCGGTCCACGTCGCGCCGCCGTCGCTCGACACCGCCGAGACGATGCCCTGCGAGCCGCCGTTCGACCAGCGGTCCTGCTGCCACGCGGCGACGAGGACGTTCGGGTTCAGCGGATCGACGGCGAGCGTCGGCTCGACCTCGGCGTCCACGAACAACGTGCCGGCCTGCGCACCGTTGCATCCGGCGGCGAACGGCGTCGGGCCGGACACGCGCACGACGGCGACCGCGGGCGCCGACGGGCCGGACGGCGGCGGCGCAGGTGCCGCTGTCGGGGCGGGGCTCGACGAATCGCCACTGCCGCCGCCGCCGCACGACCCGATCGCGAGCAGGCTCGCGACCAGCGACGCACGCATCGCCGAACGACCGCCGCCTCCGGCAACCTTCATCGTCGCTCCTCGTCTCGCCCCCGGTCGGGACGACGAGGTTACGACTCAGCTCGCGCCGTAGGCAAGCTTGACGTAGATCGGCGCGTACGCGTCGGCCTGCGTGACCTCGACGAGCGCCTCGCGCGCGAGCTCGAGCAACGCGAGGAAGTTGACGATCGCGACCGGCACGCCGCGCGCGGCGTCGAAGAGGTCGGCGAACTCGACGAAGCGCGCGTCCTTCAGCCGTCGCAGGATGTGCGTCATGTGCTCGCGGACCGACAGCTCCTCGCGCTGGATGCGGTGATGCGCGACGAGCTTCGCGCGATGGAGGACGTCGGCCCATGCGGCCTGCAGGTCGGCGACGCGCACGTCGGGCCACGCCCTCTCGACCGACTCGTCGACGACGGCCGCCGCGAGCACGAAGTCGCGACCGACGACCGGCAGCGCGTCGATCTGCAGCGCGGCCAGCTTCATCCGCTCGTATTCGACGAGCCGGCGCACGAGCTCGGCACGCGGGTCGTCGACCTCGCCGCGGCCGTCGCTGCGCTTGACCGGCAGCAGCATCCGCGACTTGATCTCGATCAGCATCGCGGCCATCAGCAGGTACTCGCCGGCGAGCTCGAGGTTGCTCTTGCGGATCTGCTCGATGTAGCCGAGGTACTGCCGCGTGACCTCGGCCATCGGGATGTCGAGGACGTTGAAGTTCTGCTTGCGGATCAGGTACAGCAGCAGGTCGAGCGGACCCTCGAACGCTTCGAGGAACACCTCGAGCGCGTCGGGCGGGATGTACAGGTCCTGCGGGACCTTGAACAGCGGCTCGCCGTACAGCCGGGCGAACGCCATCCCGTCGGTCATGTCCGGCGTCGAGTCGATCGACGCGGGCGGCGGCAGCAGGTCGGGCGCCGCCGTCGACGCCGACGCGGCCGGGGTCACTTCAGCTTCGTCTGGTAGACGTACGGGCCCTGCTGGACGCGCGACGCCTTGGCCTCGTCCCGTTCCTCGGCCGTCTGCGGCTTCTTGTCCCACCAGATCGCGCGGCTCTTCTTCTGCTCGGCGACGAGGCCGGGGCGCTGCGCCTTCAGGTCGTCGAGGAAGCGGGTGAATTCGGAAACGTACATGGCTCGGTCGGGATCGGTCGAAGCGGGATCTTAACCTTTCGGCCTGCGCCGGGACGGCCCGGCCGACGGCGCCGCGCCGCGCCGCGCGAGCGCCTCGCGCAGCAGGTACTCGATCTGCGCGTTGACGCTGCGAAGCTCCGCCGCCGCGAGCCGCTCGAGGTCGCTCCAGAGCGCCGGATCGATCCGGAGCAGGAAGGACTTCCTGTCGGGGCTGGCCATCCGCGGCGACTGCGCGGCGCGTCAGCGCGGCGCTCGCGGTCGACCCGCGTCGATGCGCCGACCGGCGCACGCCCGTCGCGACGATCCGCGCGGCGCCGTCGACGAGTCGACGCGCACGGCGTCGAGCCGGCGACGTTGTACAGCATGCCGCGCGCGTCCAGCGCGCCCAGCCGTCGTACCAGGCGAGCGGCGGTGGCACGCGCGATCCGCCGGCGGTGCGGATGAGGCCGATGCCGAAGCGGATCGACCGTCGTCGTCGTGACGATCGCGTCGCAGCCACGAGAAGCCGAGCGACCGCGCGATCGCGGGAGCGGTCGACGGCCGACCGACCAGGACGCGAGGCGACGACGGGACCGCGCCGCGACTCGGCCGCGAGCCGTGCGGAGCGCCGGGGCGTCACGGCACGATCTCGCGTTCCATCAGCACCCGCCAGCCGCGAAGTTCCCGGCACCGGCGCGGGTCGCCAGCCGTCGCGGCCTTCGCGGTTCAGGAAGTCGACGAGCGCGTCCTGCATCGAAGAGGGGCTGAACCACGATCCGCGCGGCGATCTTCTCGAACTTGTATTCGAAGCGCTTCATCGCGTGCGTCGGGTCAGTTGTACAGCGTGCCGGCGTTGACGACCGGCTGCGTGTCGTTCTCGGAGCACAGCACGACGAGCAGGTTGCTGACCATCGCCGCCTTGCGCTCGTCGTCGAGCTCGATGATGTGTCGCTCCGACAGGCCCTTCAGCGCCATCTCGACCATCGTCACGGCGCCGAGCACGATCTTCTGGCGCGCCGCGATGATCGCCTCGGCCTGCTGGCGCCGCAGCATCACGCCGGCGATCTCGGGCGCGTACGCGAGGTGCGTCAGCTTCGCGTCGTCGATCGCGATGCCGGCGACGTCGAGCCGGTCGGACAGCTCGGTCATCAGGCTGTGCGTGACCTGCGCCATGCTCGAGCGCAGCGTCAGCTCGACGGTCCGCTTCGGCGCGTTCGGCGTCGCGTCGACCGCCTCGAGGTCGGCGATGCCCTCGTCGTACGGATAGCTCGACGCGAGGTGCCGGATCGCCGTCTCGGCCTGCACCCGCACGTAGGCCTCGTAGTCCTCGACGTCGAACAGCGCCTGCGCGGCGTCGCGCACGCGCCACACGATCGCGGCCGCGATCTCGATCGGATTGCCGCGCGCATCGTTGACCTTGATGCGGTCCGACACGAAGTTGTGCGCACGCAGGCTGACCTTCGTCTTGCGGGCGAACGGATTCGCCCAGCGCAGGCCGTTGCTGCGGTCGGTGCCGGCGTAGCGGCCGAACAGCGTCAGCACTGCGCTCTGGTTCGGCTGCAGCATGTAGAGGCCGGCCAGCACGAGTACGCCCGCGACGACGAGCACGACGCCCTCGACGAGTTGCCAGTCGGTCGTCGCCGCGCGCACGAGGTGCACCTGCCACGCGATGCCACCGATGACGAGCGCCGCGCCCACGGCGGCCATCGCGTAGCCGCTCAACGTCGTCCGGACCCGGTCCTGCGAACGCCTGCCGTCCATGATCGCCTCTTCGTCGGGCGTCGACGCGGCGGGCGCGCGACGCGAACCCGCGCGGCGCGCGGGACGGATACCAAAGTGATATCACTGTAATACCACCGCCGGAAATGTCAAGCGCTGGCTATCATCGTCGCCTCGCTATCATCGTCACTTCGACGCTCCGCGAAAGAAGACCATGCGCTGCCTGCGAACACTGCTCGTCCTCGCCGTCGCGATCGGCTCGTGCCCGGCCGCGCTCGCGCAGGAGTCGCGCCTCGACCGCGTCCGCGCGAGCGGCGCATTGCGGGTCTGCCTGACCGGCGACTACAAGCCGTTCTCGTTCCTGCGGCCGGACGGGCAGTTCGAGGGCGCGGACGTCGACCTCGCGCGCTCGCTCGCGGCCGCGCTGAAGGTCGAGCCGCGCTTCGTCAAGACGTCGTGGCCGACGCTGCTCGACGACTTCACCGGCGGCGCCTGCGACATCGGCATGGGCGGCATCTCGATCTCGCTCGAACGTCAGCTGCGCGCCGGCTTCAGCATTCCGACGATGGTCGACGGCAAGGCGCCGATCGCTCGCTGCGCCGACGTCGCGAAGTACGGGTCGCTGGAGGCGATCGACCGTCCCGACGTTCGCGTCGTCGTGAACCCGGGCGGCACGAACGAACGGTTCGCGAAGACGCGGCTGAAGAACGCGCAGGTGCGCGTCTATCCGGACAACGTCACGATCTTCGACGAGATCGTCGCGGGTCGCGCCGACGTCATGATCACCGACGCGTCGGAAACGATGATGCAGCACAAGCTGCGGCCGTCGCTGTGCACGGTGCCGGTCGACCGGCCGCTGCAGTACAGCGAGAAGGCGTTCCTGCTGCCGCGCGACGACGTGCCGTTCAAGGCGTTCGTCGACCAGTGGCTGCACCTCGCGCAGGCGAACGGCGAGTTCGCCGCGACGATGGATCGCTGGCTGAAGTAGCGGCCCGCGCGCTCAACCCCGCGTGACCGGCATCTCCTCCAGCGACGCCCGCGACGACCGCGGCACCGTCATGTGCTTCGCGAGCTCGAGCTTCGCGACCGCGACCTGGTGCACCTCGTCCGGTCCGTCCGCGAGCCTGAGCGTGCGCGAGTGCGCGTACATCATCGCGAGCGGGAAGTCGCCGGATACGCCGCCGCCGCCGTGGACCTGGATCGCCCAGTCGATGATCTCGCACGCCATCCGCGGCGCGACCACCTTGATCATCGCGATCTCGGCCTTCGCGACCTTGTTGCCGACCGTGTCCATCTTGTAGGCCGCGTTCAGCGTCAGGAAGCGCGCCTGGTCGATCATGCAGCGCGCGTCCGAGATGCGCTCGAGCGTGACGCCCTGCTGCGCGACCGTCTTGCCGAACGCGGTGCGCGCCAGCGCGCGCTTGCACAGCAATTCGAGCGCGCGCTCGGCGACGCCGATCAGCCGCATGCAGTGATGGATGCGGCCCGGCCCGAGGCGTCCCTGCGCGATCTCGAAGCCGCGGCCCTCGCCGAGCAGCACGTTGCCGACCGGCACCCGCACGTCCTTCAGGTCGACCTCCATGTGGCCGTGGGGCGCGTCGTCGTAGCCGAAGACCGTCAGCGGACGCAGCACCGTCACGCCCGGCGCGTCGGCCGGCACGACGATCATCGACTGCTGCTCGTGGCGGCCGGCGTCGGGATTCGTCTTGCCCATCACGATGTAGACGGCGCAGCGCGGGTCGCCGGCGCCCGACGACCACCACTTGCGGCCGTTGATGACGTAGTCGTCGCCGTCCCGCGTCATCGAGCACTGGATGTTCGTCGCGTCCGACGATGCGACCGCGGGCTCGGTCATCAGGAACGCGCTGCGGATCTCGCCGCGCAGCAGCGGGTCGAGCCAGCGACGCTTGATGTCCTCGGATGCGTAGCGCTCGAGCGTCTCCATGTTGCCGGTGTCGGGCGCGGAGCAGTTGAAGATCTCCGGCGCGAAGTGCACGCGGCCCATGATCTCGCACAGCGGCGCGTACTCGAGGTTCGTGAGGCCCTCCGGCACGCGTTTCGAGAACGGCAGGAACAGGTTCCAGAGACCGGCGGCGCGCGCCTTCGGCTTCAGCTCCTCGATCAGTCGCGTCGGGACCCACGCGTCGCCGTTCTTCCGGTTCGTCTCGACCTCCTCGTGGAAGCGATGCTCGTTCGGATAGACGTGCTCGTCCATGAAGGCGAGCAGCCGGGCTCGCAGTTCCTGCACCTTCGGGCTGTAGTCGAAGTCCATGTCGCTCTCGGTCTCTTGTCTGTGTCATCCCGGCGAAGGCCGGGACCCAATGGATTGGAACGTTCGATGCGACCCGGGCCCGGCCTTCGCGGGGCGACCGGTCGAGCGATGGCGCGGCCTCAGGGAACCAGCACGACCTTCCCGGTCACCCGACGCTCCATCACCGCGTCCAGCGCCTTCGCGGCGTCGGCCAGCGGATAGCGCGCCGAGATCAGCGGCTTGATCGTGCCATCGCGCATCAGGCCGACGAGCTCGGCCAGATCGCGCGCGTTCGCCTTCGGTTCGCGGCGCACGAACTCGCCCCAGAACACGCCGACGATCGAGCAGCCCTTGAGCAGCGCGAGGTTCAGCGGGATGCTCGGGATGTCGCCGTTCGCGAAGCCGACGACGAGGAAGCGCCCGCGCCACGCGGTGCTGCGCAGCGCCGGCTCCGAATAGATGCCGCCGACCGGATCGTAGACGACGTCGACGCCGCGACCGTCGGTCAGCGCCTTGATCCGCTCGCGCAGGTCCTCGGTCGAATAGTCGATCGTCTCGTCGGCGCCGTGCGCCTTGCAGACCGCGAGCTTCTCGGCGCTCGACGCCGCGGCGATGACGCGCGCGCCGAGGGCCTTGCCCAGCTCGACCGCCGCGAGTCCGACGCCGCCGGCGGCGCCCAGCACGAGCAGCGTCTCGCCGCTCTTCAGCGCGGCGCGGTCCTTCAGCGCGTGATACGACGTGCCGTACGTCATCACGAACGACGACGCGATGTCGTACGGGACGCCCGGCGGCATCGGGATCACCTTGATCGCGTCGGCCACGACCTGCTCGGCGAAGCCGCCCCAGCCGGTGAACGCGATCACGTCCTGACCGACGGCGAAGCCCTTCACGTCGGCGCCGACGGCTTCGATCGTGCCCGCGACCTCGCCACCCGGCGAGAACGGCAGCGGCGGCTTGAACTGGTACTTGTTCTGGATGATCAGCGTGTCCGGGAAGTTCACGCCGGCCGACTTCACGGCGATGCGGACCTGGGCCGGTCCCGGCTCGGGGGTCGGCAGGTCCGCGAGCTCCAGCGTGTCGGGCAACCCGTGCCGGCGGCACAGCACCGCCTTCATGTCGAACCCTCGCGCGTCGAACGCCGCATCGCCGTGTCTCCTGTTGCTCGTCGGCGTCATCGAAGCGCGACGTGGTCGGGCGATTATAGCGACCGGGTCGCCGCGAACGCCCCGCTTGAGCTATGTTGCGGGCGGTTCCCCTTCGCTCCGATCCATGCGCCTCTCCAAGCATCCGTTCCTCGTCTTCGGTGTCGTCGCCTTCGCGGCGCTGTGGTTCACGATCTGGGCCACCGACTTCGTGACGCGCGACAGCGAGTGGACGATCTACACCGCGCGCTGCGACGGCGGCGCGTGGACCGGCGACGTCTGCGGCGGCACGATGAAAGCCGGCGACCGCCACCGCTTCCGCGCGCTGAAGGCGCATCGCGAAGTGCTGTACTGGACGGCGGGCGAGACCGGCGAATCGGGCCGCTATCTGAAGTGCCAGATCCGGGACGGCCGCAACTGGATCTGCCCCGGCGACCGGCAGGGGCCGCCGGCGATCGCGACGAAGATGGTCCACGGCATTCCGGACGAGACGCCGAGCGCCGAGGCCGCGGCCGTGCACCGCATCCCGAAGTGGAAGTGGGAGCTGCTGTCGCACGGGCTGCCCGCCGGCCGCACGGCGTCGAACTGACGCCCGCCGGCGGCGGCCGCGCCCGCGCCGGTCGATCGGCGCCTCAGGACACGCGCATGCCGGGCTTCGCGCCGTCGTGCGGCTCGAGCACGTAGAGGCCCGGGTCGGACGCCGCGTCGGCGGCGCTCGCGGCGAGCACCATGCCTTCGGACACGCCGAACTTCATCTTGCGCGGCGCGAGGTTGGCGACCATCACCGTCAGCTTGCCCACGAGCTGCTCGGGCGCGTAGGCGCTCTGGATGCCGGAGAACACGTTGCGCGTCGCGGCGCGCCGTCGGCATCGCGCTCGCCGACGTCGAGCGTGAGCCGCAGCAGCTTCGTCGAGCCCTCGACCTTCTCCGCACGCGACGATCCGCGCGATGCGCAGGTCGAGCTTGCGCGAAGTCGTCGATCGTGATCGTCGGCGCGATCGGTCTCGACGCGCGGCCGGTGCGTCGATCGTCGCCGGTCGCGCCGATCGTCGCCGAGTCGTCGCTTCGGCGGCGCGGGCGCGCCGACGCGACCGGCTCGAACAGCGCGTCGAGCTGCTTCGCGTCGACGCGCTGCATCAGGTGCCGGTACGGACGCGACGACGGCGCCCGGCGCGAGCGGCACGTCGACGTCGGCCCACGTGCTGCGGCGGCAGGCCGAGGAACGTCTCGGCGTCGGCCGCGAGCGCCGGCAGCACCGGCTTCAGGTAGATCGTCAGCACGCGGAAGCACTCGAGCGTCTGCGTGCAGACGCGATGCGTGCAGCGCGGTCGCTCGGGATCGTCGGACTTCGCGAGCAGCCACGGCTTGCGCAGGTCGAAGAAGCCGTTGATCGCGTCGGCGAGCGCCATGATGTCGCGCATCGCCTTGCCGTACTCGCGCGCCTCGATCGCGTGCGCGATCTCGCGCGACTCGTCGCGCAGGTCGCGCGCGAAGCCGTCGCGCGCGACGTCGGCCTCGCCGTACAGCCGTCCGTCGAAGCGCTTCGCGATGAAGCCGACGGCGCGGCTCGCGATGTTGACGTACTTGCCGACCAGGTCGCTGTTGACGCGCGGCGACGAAGTCGTCGGGATTGAACTCGATGTCCTCGACGTGCGCGTTGAGCTTGGCGGCGATGTAGTAGCGCAGCCACTCGGGGTTCATGCCGAGGTCGAGGTAGCGCAGCGGCGAGAGGCCGGTGCCGCGGCTCTTGCACATCTTCTCGCCGCCGCCGAGCGTGATGAAGCCGTGCACGTAGATCGCGGTCGGGCGTCTTGCGGCCCGAGAAGTGCAGCATCGCCGGCCAGAACAGCGTGTGGAAGTAGATGATGTCCTTGCCGATGAAGTGGACCTGCTCGACCTCCGGGTCGGCGATGAACGCGTCGAAGTCTGCGCGATGGCCGTCGGCCGCCGCCTCGCCGGAGTCGAAGTAGCTCTTCAGCGAGGCGAGGTAGCCGACCGGCGCGTCGAGCCAGACGTAGAAGTACTTGCCCGGCGCGTCGGGGATCTCGATGCCGAAGTAGGGCGCGTCGCGGCAGATGTCCCAGTCGGCGAGGCCGCCGCGTCGCCGCGTCGTCCGTCGGTCCTTGCCGGCGAGCCATTCGCTCGATCTTGTTGCAGCACCTCGGGCTGCAGCCGCGGCGCCGCTGTCTCACACCGGACGTCCAGCCTCTGCAGGAAGTCGAGCGCAGCGCGGGTCGGACAGCCGGAAGAAGTAGTGCTCGCGACGACCGCAGCACCGGCGTCGCGCCGGTCAGCGCCGAGTACGGGTTCTTCAGCTCGGTCGGCGAGTAGACCGAGCCGCAGACCTCGCACGAGTCGCCGTACTGGTCCTTCGCGTGGCAGACCGGGCACTCGCCCTTGATGTAGCGGTCGGGCAGGAACATGTTCTTGACCGGGTCGAAGAACTGCTCGATCGTCTTCGCGTCGCGATCAGCCCGTTCGTCCTTCAGCGCGCGGTAGATCGCCTTGGCGACAGCGCGAGGTTCTCGGCCGAGTCGGTCGAGTGCCAGTGGTCGAAGCGAGGTGGAAGCCGTCGAGGTAGCGGCGCGCGGCCGGCCGCGATCTCGGCGACGAACTGCCTGCGGCGTCTTGCCGGCCTTCTCGGCCGCGATCATGATCGGCGCGCCGTGCGCGTCGTCGGCGCCGACGAAGTGCGACCGCGTGCGCCGCGCATCCGCATGGAACCGCACCCAGATGTCGGCCTGGATGTACTCCATCATGTGCCCGATGTGGAACGGCGCGTTCGCGTAGGGCAGGGCGGTCGTGACGAAGAGCTTGCGGGGCATGACGTCCCGTGATTCCCGATCTTGGGGGTCGACGAGTGTACCGTGGCCCGCGGCGGCCGAGCCTCGCGGACGACGCGGCGTCGGGCGTCCGCCGCGACGGCGCCCGTCGCGACGGCGGTCAGGCGGAAGCCGGTCTCAGGTGCGCGGCGGCCACTTGCCGACGACCGACATCACGCGGATCGTGTCGTCGATCGAGTCGCCGATCGCGCCGAGGCCGGCGCCGGCGTCGTGGTAGCGCTCGAGGACGGCCCGCATCCGCGCCCGGATCTCGTCGATGCGGAACGCGACATCGGACGGCAGCTCCGCTTCGGCCGGCGCCGGCTCCGCCTGCGCGATGGCGAACCGCATCCGTCCGAGCATCGTCGCAAGGTCGTCGGCGCGATCGCGTTCGACCGGCGACAGCGCGCCGCTCCCGGCCACGCGCTCGAGGCCGCGCCCGAGATCCACGATCACGTCCTGTAACTGGAAGTCGAGCGGGTCCATGCGAAGGCCTCCGATGCGATTCAGTCGAGCTTGCCGATCAGGCCGGCGGCGCGCTTGCCGATCGAATTCGGCAGCGTCAGTTCGCTGATGCCGCAGAGCGCGCCGATGACGAACGCCAGCATCGGACTCGTCGCGATGCGCGTCAACGCGTAGTCGCCGAGCTTGATCTCGACGACGCCCATCGCGCACAGCATCCCGACGATCATCGTCAGCGCGCCGGCGAACAGCAGCCGCAGGCCAGGCTGCAGCCGGTCGGCGTCGGTCGTGACGAGGTCGGACAGCGTGAACGTCGTGGTGCGGATGCCGTACGACAGCCACACGCCGAGGAAGCAGCCGACCCACAGCAGCGCGAACGCGCGCAGCCAGCCGATCGACGCGCCGAGGCGGTCGAAGAACGCGACGAAACCCGGCGTTTCGCTGCCCATCGACAGCGCGAAATACGCGAGCGCGGGGACGGCGCCGAAAGCCAGCGCGCGACCGCCGAGCGCCCGCAGGTGGCCGTTCTTCACGCGGCCGGCCTCGTCGTCGATCAGGTCGCCGGTCAGCGCGCCGAGCGCCGCGCGCGCCGCGTCGGGCGACGCATGGTCCTCGAGGCCGAGCTGCGCGAGGTTGAACAAGCGCACGTAGTAGAGACGGAAGCGCTCGGGCCGCTCCGGCTTCGTCTCGCGATAGACCTTGCTGACGACACGCAGCGTCTTCTCGAGGTCGGCCTGCAGCGTCGCCTGGTTCGGCGGGATCTCGCGTTGCGGATCGACGACGCCGAAGAAGATCTCGACGGCGCGCTCGTCGGTCGGGTTCGCCGGCTGGTGTCCGAGCGGGTCGCCGATGTTGTGGAAATGCGCGTCCTGCGGCCAGATGCGGTACGCGCCGTTCGGCGCGGCGGCATGCGCCGGGACGCCGATCGCCGGTCCCGGCGCCGGCGCGAACGGATCGGGACCGCGTGTCGTCGCGGACGGAGCGGGACCGAGCGCCGGCGCGACGATCGGCGGCGCCGCGGGCGGCAGCGGCATCGTCGGCATCGTCGGCATCGTCGCCATCGCGGACGGCGGCGCCGATCCGGCCCCCGACGCGGTCGAAGCGGGGCCGGGCGACGGCGCGAACGGATCGACGAGGCCGTCGGGATCGTCGTCCGGTGGTTCCGCGGGATCCGTCATCGCACCTCTCCGTCGTCCGCTAGTCGCGAATCCTCGGCACCGCCGCCAGCAGCGTGCGCGTGTACTCGTGCGCGGGATGCCGCAACACCTGCTCGGCCGGTCCCTGCTCGACGATGCGACCCTTCGTCATCACGGCCACGTCGTCGGCGAGGTACTCGACGACGCCGATGTTGTGCGTGATGAACAGGTACGCGATGCCGAGGTCGCGCTGCAGCTGCTTCAGCAGGTTGAGGATCTGCGCCTGCACCGACACGTCGAGCGCCGACGTCGGCTCGTCGCACACCACGAGGTCCGGGTCGACGGCGAGCGCGCGCGCGATCGCGAGACGCTGCCGCTGGCCGCCGGAGAACTCGTGCGGATAGCGATGCAGCGCTTCGGCGCGGATGCCGACCTGGTCGAGCAGCGTCGTCAGCCGCGCGAGCCGCGCCGGCGCGTCGAGCTCGGGCCGCAGCGAGACCAGGCCTTCCTCGAGGATGTCCGACACGCGCATCCGCGGGTCGAGCGACGCGAACGGATCCTGGAAGATGATCTGGATCTTCGAGCGCATCCGCTGCAGCGCGCGACCCTCGAGCCGGTCGAGCCGCTCGCCGTCGAACACCGCCTCGCCGCCGATCACCGCCTGCTGGCGCAGCAGCTGCACCAGCGCCTTGCCGGTGGTCGTCTTGCCGCAGCCCGACTCGCCGACGAGCGCGAGCGTGCGGCCCGGCGCGATCGAGAACGACACGCCGTCGACCGCCTTGACGTGCCCGACGACGCGCCGCAGGACGCCCTGCCGGATCGGGAAGTACACGGTCAGGTCGCGGACCGCGAGCAGCGTGCCGCCTTTCGAGACCGCCCGCGCCTCGGGGAGCGCCTCGACGCGCTCGGCCGGCATCCGCGGCCGCTCGGCCTCGGGCAGCGAGCGGTCGTAGATGAAGCAGCGCACCGGATGCGTCGCGGCCGGCGCCTCGTTCGGCGACGCGACCGGGGCCGTCGCCTCGTCGAACAGCGGCGGAACGTGCGTCGTGCAGTACGGAACGACCGCGACGCAGCGGTCCGAGAAGCGGCAGCACTTGAAGTCGAGCGTCAGCGGCGGCACGGTGCCCGGAATCGCGGCGAGCGGCACGTCGCGCTTCGCCGCCTCGGGCAGCGCGTCGAACAGCTTGATCGCGTACGGATGCAGCGGTCGCGCGAAGAACTCGTTCGCGGCGGCGACCTCGACGATCTGGCCGGCGTACATCAGCGCGACGCGATGCGCCATCTGCGCGACGACCGCGAGGTCGTGCGTGATCAGCATGATCGCCATGCCGAGCCGCTTCTGCAGGTCGCTTCAGCAGGTCGAGGATCTGCGCCTGGATCGTGACGTCGAGCGCGGTCGTCGGCTCGTCGGCGATCAGCATCTCGGGCTCGGCCGCGAGCGCGATCGCGATCATCACGCGCTGCTTCTGGCCGCCCGACATCTGGAACGGATAGCTGTCGATGCGACGCTCCGGGCTCCGGGATGCCGACCAGCCGCAGCCAGTCGATCGCCTTCGCGCGCGCCGCGTCGCCGCGCAGCGCCGTGTGCGTCTCGATCGTCTCGACGATCTGCTCGCCGACCTTGAGCACCGGGTTCAGGCTCGTCGACGGGTCCTGGAAGATGATGCCGATCTTCCCGCCGCGGCGCTCGCGCATGCGCGCCTCGGGCAGCGCGAGCAGTTCCTCGTCGTCGAGCAGCACCGACCCTTCGTCGATGCGGCCGTTGTCGGGCAGCAGCCGCATCAGCGCCATCGCGGTCATCGACTTGCCGCAGCCCGACTCGCCGACCAGCGCGAACGTCTCGCCGCGCGCGACCGACAGCCGCACGCCGTCGAGCGCCTTGACGAGGCCGGCGTCCGAGTCGAGCGCGACGTGCAGATGGTCGGCGGTCAGGATCTCCCGGTCCGCGTAACGGTCGCCGGGCGGCATCGTCCGCGACAGGTCGGCGATCTCCCTCATGTCGTGATCCCCGCGCGCGAGCGCAGCGGCACCGCCGCCGCGCACCTTGCGTCGCAGGTCGCCGCGCGAGCCGGCGCGGCTTCCAGGTCCGTGCGCGCGGATCGAACGCGTCGCGCACGCCGTCGGCGAACAGGTTGATCGACAGCACGAGCCCGAGCATGAAGACGAACGCGGTCGCGAGGTTCCACCACACGATCGGCTCGCGCGCCATCTCGGAACGCGCGAGGTTCAGCATCGTGCCGAAGCTCGACATCGAGGGATCGACGCCGACCCCGACGTACGACAGCACGGCCTCGTACAGCACGATCTGCGAGAACTCGAGCACGAGCGTGATGATCACGATGTGCATGACGTTCGGCATGATGTGCCGCGACCATGATCTTCCCGGCGCCGGCGCCGAACGCCTGCGACGCCTGCACGTAGTCGAGCTCGCGCAGCTTCAGCGTCTCGCCGCGCACGAGACGGCACATCGTCGCGAACTCGGTGATGCCGATGATCAGGCACAGGAACAGCAGCTTCAGGTCCGAGCGCTCGATGCCGGTCTCGAAGAGCTGCGGCGTTCTTGTCGATGAAGACCTGGATCATCAGCACGCAGGCCGCGATCAGCAGCACCGCCGGGATCGACGACAAGCACCGTGTACGAAGTACTGGATCAGGTCGTCGGCCCAGCCGCGCAGGTAGCCGCCGACGATGCCGAGCCCGAGCGCGAACGGCAGCGTCGCGGCGGTCGTCAGCGCGCCCATCACGATCGCGGTGCGGATGCTCTTGATGACGCGGTAGAACACGTCGTTGCCGGTCAGGTCGGTGCCGAACACGTGATAGCCCGACGCGAGCGACGCGAGCACGCCGACCGACGAGGCCGAGCACGACGAGCGTCCGGGCGACGGTCGTCCACGGCATCTGCCGACGTGCCGCGAGCCGCATGCACGCCCAGGCCGCGACGATGCCTTCGCGGCGCCGGCTCGCGACGGCGCCGGCGACGACGCCGATCAGCAGGATGCCGCCGATCGTGCCGAGCACGACGCCGGTGACGACGCGCGTCGCGAGGTCGCCCGCCCAGTCGCGCTCGGGGTTCGCGAGCAGCCGGCCGCCGTAGACGCAGCCGCGGGTACTCGCGGACCATCGTGCCGTTCTCGGTCGACCGCTTCCTTCGAGAACGCGCGATACGCGAGCGGCGCCGAATACGTCTTCTCGCGCGAGTCGCGCAGCGGCGCGAGCAGCGACGTCGAGCAGCGACAGCGTCTCGCCCGAGTAGACGGCGCGGCGCGGCGCTTCGCGCCGCGGCGCCGGCGCGAGCGTCGATCCGCGGGCGGAAGTGGATCGAGTCGAGCATCGCGATCACGACGAAGATCGCGAGCACGATCGACGCGGCCATCGGCGTCGGCGCGACGAACACGCGACGCCACGTGCGGCGCGCGTTCGGGTTGCGCGACGACGCGCGACAGCGTAGACGACCGTCATCGCGACCACGAGCCAGAGGAAGATGTCGGTCCAGAGGAAGACGAACTTGGGCATGGGGCGATCAGGTCCCGGCCGCGCCGGCGATAGCGGGTCCCGGCGACTGCGCCGGGACGACAGCTCGGGCCGGCCTCGAACCTCACGCCAGCCGCACGCGCGGATCGGCGATCGTGTACGCGACGTCCGCGAGCAGGAAGCCGACGACGTAGAGGATCGCGCCGAGGAACACCATCGCCCGGACGACCGCGAAGTCCTGCTGGCCGATCGCCTCGATCGTGTAGCTGCCGAGTCCCGGGATGCCGAAGAACGACTCGAACACGATGCTGCCGAGGAACAGGATCGGGAAGATCGTGAAGACGTTCGTGATGACCGGGATCATCGCGTTGCGCAGCACGTGCTTGAACAGCACGACCTGCTCGGACAGGCCCTTCGCGCGCGCGGTGCGGACGTAGTCGCGCGACAGCTCCTCGAGGAACATCGCGCGATACAGCCGCGCGTCGTAGCCGAGCCGGGAGACGAGCGTGATCAGGATCGGCAGCGACAGGAACTTGACGAGGCCGAGCCCGTCGGCGAAGCCCGAGATCGGCACGACGCGCATCATCTTCGAGAACACGTACTGGCCGGCGATGATGTAGAACAGGCTCGAGATCGACAGCAGCACGACCGACAGCACGACGCCCCAGAAGTCGAGCGGGCTGCCGCGGAAGAACACCATCGCGAGCGAGAACACGACCGACACGAAGATCGTCAGCGCGAACACCGGCGCCTGCAGCGCGATCGACGGGCCGATCCGTTCGGAGATCTCGTGGCCGATGTCGCGCCCGGTGTCGGCCGCGCCGAAGTCGAGCGCGAAGAGCCGCGCCGAGCGCTGCCAGAACACCGTGTCGGTCAGCCTTGCGCGACGCCGTCGTCCGTTCGGGTTCCACAACAGCGGCTTGTCGTAGCCGTGCGCGACCTTCCAGTCGTCGATCTGCTGCTGCGAGATGTACTTGCCGCCGATGTTCAGCCGCGCCATGTCGTCCGGCGTGCTGACGGTGAAGAAGAGGATGAACGTCAGCAGGTTGACGCCGATCAGGATCAGGATGCCGTAGAGCACCCGACGCACCAGGAAGCCCGCCATCAGGCCGCCTTCACGACGACGGCTGCACGAGCGGGACCTGCGCCCCGAGCGCGTTGGTCCGCTCGCGCGCCTTGAACGCGCGCCACGCGGGCCACAGGCCGCGAGGAACGCGAACACGATCAGCCACAGCGGCCAGAAGTGCGGCGGGTTCCATTCGCGCACGAGCCGCGCGCGCATCGCGGGATCGATCCGGCGATACATCAGGCGGTCGTTGACCATGTAGCTCGGCTTCGCGTCGCTCGTCCACGGCTGGTACGAGCCGACCGAGTACGGGTTGTAGCCCCACAGCCACGGCGAGTCGCGCCGCACGATGTCGACCATGCGATCGATCGTCGCCTGCTTCTCGGGGCCGTCGTCCATGTAGCGCAGCTTCTCGTAGAGCCGGTCGTAGTCGTCGTTCTGGTAGTTCGCCGCGTTCTCGCCCTGGCCGTGCGTCAAGCGCCTTCGAGTTCGGTCCGTAGAGCAGGAACAGGAAGTTCTCGGCGTCGGGATAGTCGGCGTTCCAGCCCCACCAGAAGATCTGGCGCTCCCGGTATTCATCTTGTCCTGGAAGCGGTTGTAGTCGGTCGCGCGCAGCTCGAGCTGCACGCCGAGCTTCGCGAACTGCTTGATGGTCCAGTCGATCTCGGCCCGCAGCTCGGGCGTCGGCACGCGCTGGTAGTCGTAGTTGAGGATCAGCGGCTGGCCGGTCTGCGCGTCGCGTCCGCCCGGATACCCCGCCTCGTCCATCAGCTTCTGCGCGACCTCGATCGGCTTGCGGACGGCGCGTCCGTCGCTTCCAGTCGTACGCGTATAGGGTTCATGCCCTCCTGGCCGGTGCGATAGCCGAACACGGCCGGCGGCAGCGGTCCCGTCGCGGCCGGGCCCGCCTTGCCCTGCTGCTCGAACAGATCGGAGAACTCGTCCCAGTCGACCGCGATCTGCAACGCCTGGCGCAGCTTGCGATGACGCTCGAGGTCGGCGGCCGTCTTGCCCTTGCCGACGACCGGATCGAGCCAGTTGAAGCCGATGTACCAGTTGACGTTCTCGACCGTGCGCGGGAAGCGGAAGCCCTTGTCCTTGAACTCCTTCGCGGTCGCGTCGGAGTCGCGCGCCTCGGTCGAGAACTCGAGGCCCCATTCGAGGTGGTCCAGGTCGGGCTCGTCGTAATAGCCCTGACGCCACTTGTTCTTGATCGGCAGCCGTTCCTTCTCGACGCGGATGACGATCTTGTCGAGGAACGGCATCGTCTTGCCGCAGTCCTTCAGCAGGCCCGCCTCCGCGTCGCCCGGCGCGCCTTCGCACGGATACGGCGTGCCGCGATAGTTCGGGTTGCGCACCAGCGTGTGCTGACGGTTCTCGGAGTACTCGATCGGCCATGAACGGACCGGTGCCGGCCGGCCAGTAGTTCAGCGTCAGGTTGTGCTCGACCATGCCGGGCTGCGCGTAGAACGCCTCGGCCTCCCACGGCACCGGCGCGAAGAACGTCATCGCGAGCCAGTACTTGAACTGCGGATACTTGCCGACGACGCGGATGCGCAGCGTGTGGTCGTCGACCGCGCTGCGCGCCGTCGAACGGGATCTTGCGGAAGTCGAGGAACGGCAGGTCGCGCTGCGTCTCGGGAAGGCCGCGACGCATCTCGGCGTCGACGGCGCGGACCTTCTTCGCGTAGTCCTTCATGCCGACGATGTACTCGTTCATCACCGAGAACGACGACGACTTGATGCGCGGCGTCGCCATCCGCTTGATCGCGTACACGAAGTCGTCGGCGACGAGTTCGCGGGTGCCGGTGCGCGGGAAGTCGGTCAGCGCGAACTTGCCGGCGACGTCGGACGCCTTGAGGTTGGCGTAGACGAAGCTGCCGTCGGGGTTCTTCGCGAACGCCGGATGCGGCGCGAACAGCACGCCGCGCCGGATGTGGATGTCGTAGACGCTCTCGGCGACCGTCTGGCCCGGCGCGTCGGCGGGCAGCTCGTGCCCGTCGCGGTCGAGGTAGCGGGGAACCGGGATCTCCTCGGCCAGGCGCGGGATCAGCTGGTACGGCCGCTTCAGGTAGTGATAGGCGAGCGGTGGCTCGTAGACGGCGTAGGTGATCGGCGTCTCGTTGCTCGCATACGAACTCGTCGGGTCGAGATACTTCGGCGACGACTCCTGCGTCGCGGTGAAGTAGGTATTCGTCGCCTCGGAGCCCGGCGGGTTCGGATTGTTCGGCACGCCGCAGCCGCCGAGCACCGCGAACGCGAACGCCACGGCGCCGATGCGGCGGGACGATGCCGCGGCCCGCAGGCGCGACGCGACGCGTGCTCGGACGTCCCTCGCCCGCAGGCCCCGCGCAGCGAGCGCGCCGTCCGTTCGTCCGTCGTTCATGGTCGAGTCCTTCGTGACCGCCGCGCGTCGCGCCGGGGTCTGCCGCGCGGTCCGGTCGTCGCGCGCGGGCAAACCGCCATTCTGCATGGATTCGGACAACGGACGAAATGCGCGTGAGCGGTCGGCTCCATCGACATCGATCCGCCTTCGTGCGACCGGCACTGGCGTGCGTCCGAGAGCGGGCCGAAGCGCATTGCATATACTCACGACCCGCCGCCGCGAAGCCGGGGTGCGACGTCGTGTCGCACCGTCGTCCGCGACCGGCGGCGACCTCATCGCTCGGAGACTGCATGGGTTTTCTCGACGGCAAGCGCATCCTCGTCACGGGCGTCCTGTCGAACCGCTCGATCGCGTACGGCATCGCGCGCGCGTGCCGCCGCGAAGGCGCCGACCTCGCGTTCACGTACGTCGGCGAGCGCTTCCGCGAACGCACCGAAGGCTTCGCGCGCGAGTTCGGCTCGTCGCTGATCTTCGATTGCGACGTCGGCAGCGACGAGCAGATCGCCGCGACGTTCGAAGGCCTCGGTCGTGCATGGCCGAAGCTCGACGGGCTCGTCCACGCGATCGGCTTCGCGCCGCGCGAGGCGATCGCCGGCGACTTCGTCGAAGGCCTGTCCCGCGAGGGCTTCCGCATCGCGCACGACATCTCGGCGTACAGCTTCCCGGCGCTCGCGAAGGCCGCGCTGCCGATGCTGTCCGATCGCTCGTCGCTGCTCACGCTGACCTATCTCGGCAGCGGACGCTTCGTGCCGAACTACAACACGATGGGCCTCGCGAAGGCGTCGCTGGAGGCCAGCGTGCGCTACCTCGCCGCGTCGCTCGGCGGCCGCGGCGTCCGCGTCAACGGCATCTCGGCCGGGCCGATCAGGACGCTCGCCGCGTCGGGCATCAAGGGCTTCGGCCGGATCCTCGACTTCGTCGAGGCGAACTCGCCGCTGCGTCGCAACGTCACGATCGACGACGTCGGCAACGTCGCGGCCTTCCTGCTCTCCGATCTCGCGGCCGGCGTCACGGCCGAGATCACGTACGTCGACGGCGGCTTCAACACCGTCGTCGGAGGCATCGTCGAGGGCTGACGTGGCGGCAGGCGAAGCACGTACGGCCGCGGGGCCGCCGGCCGCGCCGCGGGCGACGGACCGCTTGCTCGGCTCGGCGGCGACGGCCTCGCCGGACGCGGCCGGCCTGCTGCACTCGGTCCTCGCGACGCACGGCATCGTCCCGTCCGCCGACCTCGCGTCGCCGCTCGGCTCGGCCGGCACGACGCTGTGGAAGATCAACGCCGCGCAGATGCTCGTCGTGTCGCTGACGAGCCGCGACGCGGCCATCGACGACGCGTTCGAATGCGGCCGCATCGCCGCGACGGCCGCGCTGACGGCGGTCCATGCGCGCGCCGCGAAACCGCTGTTCGCGCGCCTGACCTGCGCGTGTCCGGCCGGCGCGAGCGACGCCGCCAAGCGCTCGCTGATCGACGGCGTCGCGGTCGCGCTGAACGACGCGGGCGCCGCGCTGGCCGACGCGCAGCTCGTCGATGCGCCGGCGCTGCGCTTCGACGTGCTCGTCGTGGGCGTCGTGCGACCCGACCGCGCGAAGGCGCCCGACGGGGCGCAGCCGAACGACGTGCTGATCCTCGGCGGCCCGCTCGGCCTCGGCATCTACGCGGCCGCGAGCGCGAAGGGACGGCTGGCCGACGACGACCGCGCCGACCTGATCGCGCACGCCACGCGCGCGAACCGCGTCGGCATCGCGCTCGGCACGATCCGCAACGTGCACGCGGTCGGCGAGGTCGGGTCGACCGGCCTCGTCGCGACGGCGCTCGCGATGGCGGCCGCATCGCCGGCCACGATCGAGTCGCGGCTCGTGCCGGCGCTTCCGCGCGCGCTCGCGCTCGCGAAGACCGGCTGCGTCGCGCCGGAGTCGTCGCGCAACTGGAACCGCGACGGCGCCCGCGTCGCGCTGGCCGACGCGGTGATGCCCGAGATGCGCAGCCTGCTGACCGATCCGCACCCGGGCGGCGTGCTGC
This sequence comes from uncultured beta proteobacterium, assembly GCA_963720205.1. GTDB lineage: Bacteria > Pseudomonadota > Gammaproteobacteria > Burkholderiales > Burkholderiaceae_D > CAHJXF01. The sequence continues at coordinate 450,524 of OY970390.1, forward strand.
TCGTCGCCTGCAAGCCCGAGTCGGTCGACCGCGTGCTGAAGCTGTTCGACGGCGCGGCCGCGGTCATCGGGCGCTTCGGCGACGCGCCGGCGGGCCGTGGCGTGACCATCGACGCGTAGGCGTCGCGGTCCAACCACGACCCGCGCAGCCGGGCCATCGCCGCGCGCCCGGGTTTGCGGTAGCCTTGCCGGTTCGCAGCGCGCGGCTCCGGCGCCGCCCTTCCAGAGAGTCCCGTTCCCATGAGTGCACTGCCGCTCGCGGGCGCCGCCGGCGCCGCGGTCGATCCCGCTTTGGCCCGGTCGTCCGATCCGGTCCTCGACCTGTTCGGCCGTCTGCGCGCCGACGTCGACTTCTTCGCGCTCCGCCTCGTCGAGGAGGACAGCGAGTCGCTCGCGATGCGCCTCGGCGTGCCGCAGCCGTTCGCGCGCCGCATCGATCGCGGCGCGATGCTGACGGTCGTCCACCGCGGCGCGTACGGCTACGCGGCGACGTCCGACCTGTCCCCCGCCGGGCTGCAACGTGCGCTCGACGAGGCGACCGCGTGGGCCGAGGCGAGCGGCGCGCGCTCGGTGCTTCAATATCCGATCCCGGACGACGATGCCCCGCGCGGCCACTACGCGTCGCCGGTCGGCCGTCCGCTGCCGTCGCGTCCGGCGCTCGCGGCGCTGGTCGCCGACGTCGACGCGTCGACCCGCATCGACCCGCGCGTCGTCGACACGCTGACGTCGGTCCGGATCTGCCACGCGTCGCATCGCTACCTGACGAACCGCGGCGGCGATCGCAGTGGCGACGTCACGCAGGTCTATCGCTTCGTGCAGCCGAACGTGCAGGTCACCGTCAGCGACGGCGAGGACACGCAGACGCGCAGCTTCGCGGGCCAGTACAACGGCTGGTGCCAGCAGGGCGGCGCCGAGGTGCTCGACCGCGCCGGCTTCGTCGACCGCGGGCGCCGTGGTCGCGCGCGAGGCGCTCGATCTGCTCGACGCGCCGAACTGCCCGAGCGGCCGGATGGACCTGCTGCTGATGCCCGACCAGATGATGCTGCAGATCCACGAGTCGATCGGCCATCCGCTCGAGCTCGACCGCATCCTCGGCGACGAACGCAATTTCGCCGGCACGAGCTTCGTCACGCTCGACATGTTCGGCCACTACCAGTACGGCTCGCCGCTGTTGAACGTCAGCTTCGATCCGACGCGGCCGGAGCAGTTCGCGAGCTACGCGTTCGACGACGAGGGCAACGCCGCGCGGCGCGAGCTGCTGATCCGCGAAGGGCTGCTCGTGCAAGCCGCTCGGCGGCGCGCTGTCGCAGGCGCGTGCGAACCGCCTGCTCGGCCGCGGCGCCGACGATGCCGCCGACGTCGGCGGCGTCGCGAACGCGCGCGTCGTCGAGCTGGAACCGCGCGCCGATCGACCGCATGGCGAACCTCAACATCGAGCCGGGCGCGTCGTCGCTCGACGAGATGATCGCGTCGGTCGAGCGCGGCGTGCTGATGAGGACGAACGTGTCGTGGTCGATCGACGACTCGCGCAACAAGTTCCAGTTCGGCTGCGAATACGGGCGGCTGATCGAGAACGGCCGGCTGACGAGCGTCGTCAAGAATCCGAACTATCGCGGCGTGTCGGCGACGTTCTGGCGCAGCCTGAAGGCGGTCGGCGACGACAGCACGTTCGAGGTGCATGGGCACGCCGTTCTGCGGCAAGGGCGAGCCGAACCAGGTGATCCGCGTCGGCCACGCGTCGCCGGCCTGCCTGTTCGCGGACGTCGACGTGTTCGGCGCCGGAGGCGCGGCATGAGCGCCGTCGCGCCCGCGCGGCCGGCGACGCTCGACGCCGGCGCGTCCGGCGAGCCGTCGATGCAGCGGCTCGACGGCGAAAGCTACTTCGGCGACCTCGCGGCCGGCCTGAAGCGCTTCCTCGGCGCGCACGAGCAGTTCACATGCGCCTACGCGGCGGAGCAGTCGGACTTCGTGCGCTTCAACCACGGCCGCATCCGGCAGGCCGGGCGTGTCGACCAGGCCGACGTCACGTTGCGACTGTTCGACGAACGGGACGACGGCCGTCGCCAGGCGTCGATCGCGCTGACGCTGACCGGCGACGTCGCGGCCGACCTCGACCATTGCGGCCGCGCGCTCGCGTCGCTCCGTGCGACGCTGCCCGACCTGCCGATCGATCCGCTGCTGACGGTCGAGACCGAAGGCTTCACATCGCGCAGCGTGCGTACCGGGCACCTGCCGTCGGGGATCGACATGGCGTCGGCCGTGACGCAACTCGGCGTCGGCCACGACCTCGTCGGCTTCCTCGCGACCGGTCCGCTGCAACGCGGCTTCGCGAGCTCGTACGGCCATCACAACTGGCACGAGGTCGCGAACTTCAACTTCGAATGGAGCCTGTACTTCGAGGCCGACAAGGCCGCGAAGAGCAGCTATGCCGGCTTCGAATGGCAGCCCGAGACGCTGCGCGCGAAGATCATCCGCGCGGCGAACGACGTGTCGGTGCTGCGACGACCCGTGCGGCAGCTCGACCCCGGCGCGTATCGCGTGTACCTGTCGCCGATGGCGATGCGCGAGATCGTCGGGACGATGGCGTGGGGCGGCTTCTCCGCGAAGGCGCAGCAGACGCGCACGAGTCCGCTGCAGCGGCTGCACGACGGCCACGCGACGCTGAGTCCGATGCTGACGATCAGCGAGCACACCGCGAGCGGGCTGATGCCGGTGGTCCAGTCCGACGGCTTCCGCCGGCCCGAGCACATCGACCTCGTCGCCGCCGGCCGCTCGACCGCACTGATGACGTCGCCGCGGACGGCCCGCGAATACGGGCTCGCGCAGAACGGCGCCGAGACCGACGACGAGTCGCCGCAGTCGCTCGACCTGGCGGCCGGCACGGTCGAACACGACCACGTGCTGCGCGAGCTCGGCACCGGCCTGTGCATCAACAACCTCTGGTACCTCAACTTCTCCGATCGCATGAATTGCCGGCTGACCGGCATGACGCGCTTCGCGACGTTCTGGGTCGAGAACGGCGAAGCGGTCGCGCCGACGAACGTCATGCGCTTCGACGACAGCGTCTACCGGATGCTCGGCGACGGACTGACGGGCCTGACGGCGACGCGCGAGTTCATTCCCGACACGAGCACGTACGAGCGGCGTTCGACGGCGAGCATGCGGCTGCCGGGCGCGTTCGTCGACGGCTTCCGGCTGACGCTGTAGCGTCGGTCGCGCGCCGACGGCGATGCCGGTGATCGGTTCGCCCGCGTCGGCGGTCGCCGCGTGAGCGTCGACGAGCGCGCCGCGAACGATGCGGCGCGCGCGCGGGCCGCGGCCACGTACGACGCGGCCGCCGATTCCTACGACGATTCGGCGAACACGTTCTGGGACCGCTTCGGCCGCCGCACGATCGAACGGCTCGAGCTCGCCCGCGGCGCGCGCGTGCTCGACGTCTGCTGCGGCAGCGGCGCGTCGGCGATCCCGGCGGCGGAAGCGGTCGGGCCGCAAGGCGCGGTCGTCGGCATCGACGTCGCCGAGCGGTTGCTCGCGATCGCGCGCGCGAAGGCGACCGGCCGCGGGTTGCGCAACGTCGAGTTCCGCGTCGGCGACCTGCTCGACCTCGGCCTTCCCGACGCCGGCTTCGACGCCGTCGTCTGCGTGTTCGGCATCTTCTTCGTGCCCGACATGCCGGCCGCGGTCCGCGCCCTGTGGCGGGTCGTGCGACCGGGCGGGAAGCTCGCGATCACGACCTGGGGACCGCGCTTCTTCGAACCGGCGAACACCGCGTTCTGGAATGCCGTGCAGGACGTGGCGCCCGACCTGCACAAGCGCTTCAACCCGTGGGACCGCCTCTGCGAGCCGCGGGCGCTCGAAGCGCTGATGACGGATGCCGGGGTCGAGGACGCCGCGGCCACGGCCGAGGCGGGGCATCACCCGATCCCGTCGCCCGAAGCCTGGTGGTCGGCCGTGCTGGGTAGCGGCTACCGCGGCACGCTCGAGCAGCTCGACGCCGAACGTCGCGAGCGGGTGCGCGCCGCGAACCTCGCGTACGTGCGCGACGCCGGCGTCACGTCCGTCGAGGCGAACGTGGTCTATGCGATCGCGGTGAAGCCGGTTCGTTGACGGTCGACGACAGGCCCGTCGCGACGGCGGCGAAACCGTCCGCCGCGCGAGCGTCCGTCGGCCGCATGGTCAGTCGATCGGTTCGACCCATTGCGCGCGGGACGGGCCCGGCGCGAACGGCTCGCCGAAGTACTGCGTCTCGCGCACGACGCGGTCGCCGTCGAACTCCATGATGCTGACGACGTTCACCGGCCGGTCGTCGTAGGTGACGACGAGTTCGCTGATCCACAGGCCGTTGCCGCCGAGCACGCGTCGAACGCGAAAGCGCTTGCGGTCGGGCTGCGCCATCCGGGACGCCTGGATCGCCGAGCGGCCGCGGATCCGCTCGCCCGACTGCGGATAGTCGAGCGTCGCTCGCTCGTCGTAGATCCGATGTTCGGCGTCGAAGTCGTCGACGTCCGATGCGGCCCAGTGCCGTTCCAGTGCCGCGCGGACGTCATCGTCCGGCATCGTCGCTTCTCTCCATCGGCGAACGGCGGGTCACGGCCGCTTGCGTTCCGCAACGCGCGACTCGAGCGGCAGCGGCACGAACGCCGGCCGGAAGCGACACGTCGACGGGAAGTGCGCCTGCGCCGCCGCGCACGCATCGGCGATCCCGGACGGCGTCGGCTTCGTGCCGTCGGTCACCCACGCGCGCAAGGCCGCCAGCAGCGTCACGTACGTCGCGTCGCTGACGTAGCTGTGCACCGCGTCGTCGCTGAACGTCTGCACGAGGTTGCCGCCATGCCCCGCCGCGGTCATGCGATCGCCGAAGCGCCGCTCCATCTCGACGAACGCGGTCGGGTCGTGGATCGCGTGCATCGTCAGCACCGGCACGTCGATGCGCCCGGTCAGGTCGCTGTCGTCGGCGAATGCACGCAGCGCGTCCGGATCGGCCGCGTCGCGCTCGACACCGGCATTCAGCGCCGCGTCGTCGTCGGAGCCGCGATAGACCGCGCCGACGTTCGAGAACACGCTGCGCCATCCGTAGCGACGCGCGATGTCGCGAAACGTGAAGGTCGAGAACGCCAGCTCCGGCTCGACGGACTTCTCGGGCACGTGGACCACCGCGAGCAGCTGGCGCAGCCGGCTCGCCTGCGCCGGCGTGCGCGCGTCGGGACCATGCGACGACCCGAGGCACTCGTCGGCGCGCGCGCGCAGCGCGTCGACCGTCATGCCGTCGCCGTCGCGCAGGCCCATCCACAGCGGATACGCCGGCTCGTCGGGCCGCGGATGGTTGCGGCAGAGATATTCGTAGACGACGCGCAGGTCGAAGCGATGCTCGTACGCGCGCGGGCCGCCGGCGAGCACGCCGCTCGTCAGCAGCACGCCGTCGAACAGGTGCCGGCCGGCGTTCGTCTCCGCCGCCTTCGCGGCCACGTTCGCGCCCCACGACTGGCCGTGAAGCAGGATCGTCTTCGGCGGGCCGAGCGTCGCGATCGCGATCGAGCGCAGCCGGACGACGTCGTCGCCGGCCGCCCGTACCGCGACGCCGCCCTGCCGGTAGCTCGTCGCGGCCCACGCATAACCGGCCGCCGGCACGACGGCCCAGCGCGTCAGGTCTTCCTCGACGCGGGCCATCGTCGGCGGCCCGAGGAACGGGCCGCCGTGCGCGTGCAGGACGAGCACGCCGTTCCACGTCGCGGGGATGGCGATCAGCACGAACGCGCCGGCGTCGTCGCGGCCGCCGACGCAATGGCTTTCGCGCGAGGAACGGCGACGCGGGGCAGGCGACCGGTCCGAGCGTCGCCGCCGCCGGCGCGTTGCCGGCGCACCCGGCGAGCGACGCGAGCGCGACGATCGCCACGAACGATGCGACGACGCGCGTCATCGCGGCGCCTCCAGCATCGCCTCGATCGAATGCACGACCGCGAGCGCCTCGTCGACGGTCGCGAGCTCGTGGTCGTCGCGACCGTCGAGCATCGATGCGAGACGGTCGAGCGCGTTCGGCGCGTCGTCGAGACGCTCGACCGCACGGCCGTCGCGCTCGAGGCGCGACCAGTCGTTCAGCGCGACGCTGCCGCGCTCGCCGACGATCCCGAAGCGGTTCGTGTCGGCCACGTCGCCGGCCACCGCACCGTCGATCTCGACCGTCGTCGACGCGTGGACGAGCCGCGCGCGCAGCGACGTCTCGGCCGCATCGGCCTCGCGGACGAGTCGCACGTCGGCCACGGTCGCGGGTCCGAACGCGCGCTGCGCGAGGAACACGAAGTGCGACAGCACCTCGCGCGTGAAGCCGCCCTGCGCCGCGCCGTCCAGCCAAGCGTGCGCGCCGGCCTGCCACGGCCGCGGCCAGCGCGCGAACCGGACCGTGATCGACGCGTCGACGATGCGGCCGAGGTCGCCGTCGCGGACGGCGCGCAGCAGCGCGCGGCTCGCCGGCGCGCTCGCGAGCGGGAAATTGACGGCGAACGGCAGGCGCGCGCCGACGACCGCGTCGCGCAACCCCGTCGCGTCGTCGACCGATGCCGCGAGCGGCTTCTCGCAGAGGCATGCGCGGCCGGCGGCGATCGCGGCGTCGACCGCGCGTCGATGAAACGCCGGCGGCGACGCGACGTAGACGAGGTCGACGGCCGGATCGCGGACCGCGTCGTCGAGGTCGTGCGCGCGACGCGCGTCCGGCGCGACGGCCTGCGCCGCGTCGACCGCGCCGGCATCGGGATCCCACAGCGTCGCGACCGCGAAGCGCGGATGCGGTCGCAACGCGGCCAGCATGCGGCGACCCATGATGCCGGTGCCGACGACGGCCACGCCGAAGCGGCGCGCCGTCATCCGAAACCTCCGCTCCGGGTCGCGGCGGCTCGCGGCGAGGCGGCCAGGACCGGCGCAGCACCCGGCCTCGCGCGGTCCTCGATCGGGCTCGAGACCCGGATCCTGGCCGGCAGCCGGTTCGGTGCGGGTCCGGTGCGTCGGGTCGACGCTTCGGGCGACGCTGGCCGCCCCGCGAATGACGCGACGACCGGAAGACCGCGATGGAACCGATGAAGCCGATGGAACCGATGAAACCCATGGAACCGATGAAGCCGATGAAGCCCATGGAACCGATGAAGTCCGAAGCGCCGTGGTGGCCCGGCGACCTCGGCTCGCCGAGCAGCAGCGGGTCGCAGGACGGCCTGCGCTACGCGGTGTTCGACGACGCGCACCGGCTCGTCGTCGACACGAACGGCCGCGTGAAGACCTACGACACCGGCGACCATCGCATCCACGGCGTCGCGCAGCAGTCCGGCGGATCGTCGCCGACATTCACGTCGGATCGCGGCGAAGTGCGTCTCGACGCGCTGAAAGCCGTCGGCTGACCGGCGGCGCGCGACCACGCGCGTCGGTCGCGGATCGCTCGCGCGCCCGACATCACCGCAGGCCGTCGACGAGCGCATCGAACGCCTCGATCGCGAGCTGCATGTCGTCGGCGGTGCTCGACTCGAGCGGGTTGTGGCTGATGCCGCCGTTCTCGCCGCGCACGAACAGCATCGCCTGCGGCATGACCTCGTGCAGCTTCATCGCGTCGTGGCCGGCGCCGCTCGGCATGCGGTGCACCGGCAGGCCGAGCGACGCGACCGCGCGCTTCCCAGCGCGCCTGCCAGTCGGGCGCACTCGGGCACGCGGCCGCGCGCATCGTCTCCTCGACGCGCGAGCGACAGGCCGCGCCGCTCGCAGATCGCCTTCAGCTCGTCGAGCACGTCGTGCGACGCACGCGTCGCGCACCGCGTCGGTCGGTCGCGCGGATGTCGAGCGTGAAGCGGCAGCGGCCCGGCACGACGTTGGTCGAGCCGCTCGGGCACCTCGAGCGATGCCGATCGTGCCGACGAGGTCGGGCACCGACGACGCGCGCTGCTCGAGATACGACCGCGAGCTCGGCGACCGCCGCGAGCGCGTCGCGCCGCACGCCCATCGGCGTCGTGCCGGCGTGGCTCGCGACGCCGACGACCTCGCCAGCGATAGCGCAGGCCGCCGTTGATCGACGTGACGACGCCGAGCGGCAGGCCGAGCGCGTTCAGCACCGGCCCCTGCTCGATGTGGACCTCGACGAAGCCGAGGTAGTCGGCGGGATCGCGCGCGAGCGCGGCGATCGCATCGGCGGTGCCCGGCAGCCCGGCGTGGCGCATCGCGTCGCGCATCGTCACGCCGTCGGCGTCGGCCTGGTCGAGCCAGCGCGCGTCGAAGTGGCCGGTGAGCGCGCCCGAGCCGAGGAAGGTCGCCTTGTAGCGCTGGCCTTCCTCCTCGGCGAACGCGACGACCTCGATCGCGAACGGCAGGCGCCGGCCGGCGCGATGCAGGTCGCTCGACGCACGGCCATCGGCACGAGGATGCCGAGCCGGCCGTCGTAGCGGCCGCCGTTGCGCACGGTGTCGTAGTGCGAGCCGGTCAGCAGGCGCTTCGCGTCGGGTCGTCGTGCCGCGATAGACGCCGACGACGTTGCCGACCGCGTCGATCGGCGACGTCGTCGAAGCCGCGCGTCGCGCATCCAGCGCTCGATCGTCCGCGCGCAGGCGCGGTGCGCGTCGGTGAGGTACGTGACGGTGAGCTGGCCGTTCTCGGCGAAGCCCGGGATCGCTGTGCTGCGCGAGCGTCCTCGGCGCGATCCCAGGCCTGCCTCGCCGCGCTTCGGGCCGCGTCGCGAAGCGCTCGTCGAGGCGCAGCTCGGCGATGCGGTGCGATCTGCGCAGCGCACTCGGCGAACTCGGCGTCGGGATGCGCGTCGAGCCGGCGCTCGAAGGTCGCGATGATCTCGGCGCGCGAGAGCCCGACGCCGCGCGGACCGCGCACCGCGAGCGATGAACGGCCAGCCGAAGCGCTCGACGTACGCGTCGTTCAGTCGCCGCAGTTCGCGCGAGCTCGTCGGGCGTGCAGTGCGGCGAGGCCGGCGCGCGCCTGCTCGTCGGTCGACGCCGCCGTCAGCGTCGCCGGCCAGCGCGCCTTGCCGGCGAGCGCCGGGTGCGCGCGGAGCAGCGCGAGCTGCGCGTCGCGCGGCGCTTCGCGGACCGCCTCGACATGCGCGCGCTTCAGCGCGGCGAGCGTCGGGAACGGGCCGTCGCGGACCGCGGCCGTCGGCGACCCACGGCGAATGCTCGTAGATGCCGTCGAGCATCGCGACCGCATCGCTCTCCGAGGCCGCGTTGAAGTCCGCGAGCGTCGAGCCGACGCGCCGGTCGTTCGTCGTTCATCGATGCGCCGCCGGGCGGATGCGTCGCGGTCCAGTGCCGCGCGATGTCGATGCGCCGGCAGACCCAGACGTCGGTCGTGCGCCGCGACGTGGTCGAGGAAGCGGCGCAGCGCGCCGATGCGGCCCGGCCGGCCGAGCAGGCGGCAGTGCATGCCGACGCTCATCATCTTCGGGCGGTCGAGGCCGTGCGGATCGCCTTCGGCGTAGAGCGCGTCGAAGCTGTCGCGCAGGTAGGCGAAGAAATGGTCGCCGGTGTTGAAGCCCTGCGGCGTCGCGAAGCGCATGTCGTTGGCGTCGAGCGTGTACGGCACGACCAGGTGCGGCGCGCGCGTCGCCGTCGCTCGTCGTCGACGTCGGTCCAGAACGGCAGGTCGTCGCCGTAGTAGTCGCTGTCGTATTCGTAGCCGCCGTGCTCGACGACGAGCCGGCGCGTGTTCGGGCTGTCGCGGCCGGTGTACCAGCCGAGCGGCCAGCGACCGTCGGTGAGCTCGCGGACGACGCGCGTGCTCTCGACCAGGTGCTCGCGCTCGACGGCCTCGGCGACGACTGGTAGTGGATCCAGCGCCAGCCGTGGTTGGCGATCTCGTGGCCGCGCGCGACGAATGCTTCGACGAGCTCCGGATGGCGCGCGAGCGCCATGCCGACGCCGAACACCGTGAGCGGCCAGCCGACGCGATCGAACTCGCGCAGGATCCGCCAGACGCCGACGCGCGAGCCGTATTCGTAGATCGACTCCATCGACAGGTGCCGGTCCTCGAAGGCCGCGCGCGCCGACGATCTCGGACAGGAACTGCTCCGACGCCCGGTCGCCGTGCAGCACGCTGTTCTCGCCGCCTTCCTCGTAGTTCAGGACGAACTGCACGGCGATGCGCGCGCCGTCGGGCCAGCGCGCATGCGGCGCGTCGCGGCCGTAGCCGATCAGGTCGCGCGGATAGTCGGGGTCGGGCATCACGGGCAGGCGGATCCGGGCCGGCGGGCACGAGATCGGTGTCGTCAGGTCAATGCGTCGTCCCCGCGAAGGCGGGGACCAGGGTCGTTGGCTCGTGCCGTGCATCGGCGCGTCTTTTCCACACACCCGCGCCGCGCATCAGTGTAACGACACCCGGCACCCGCATCCGCGGCACGACCGCACGCCGCGACCGCGCACGAAACCTGCATACACTTCCCGCTTCCCGACGACGCGGAGTCCATCATCGGCAAGCTCACCACGCACGTGCTCGACACCGCGCACGGCTGCCCCGCGGCGGGGATGTCGGTCGCGCTGCTGCGCGTCGACGCGCACGACGGCGCGCTGCCGATGAAGACGGTGGTGCTGAACGACGACGGCGCGCGCCGGCGCCGCTCGCTCGACGGTGCCGAGCTCGTCGCGGGCCGCTATCGCCTCGTCTTCGACGTCGCCGCGTATTTCCGCGCACGCGGCGTCGCGCTGCCCGACCCGCCGTTCCTCGACCGCGTGACCGATCGAGTTCGGCGTCGCCGACGCGACCGCGAACTACCACGTGCCGCTGCTCGTGTCGCCGTGGTCGTACGCCACCTATCGGGGCAGCTGATGCCGACGTCGCCGTACCTGCTCGACTGGGGCAGCCTTCTGCTGCGCTGGCTGCACGTCGTCACGGCCATCGCGTGGATCGGCACGTCGTTCTACTTCGTGCTGACCGACGACCGCCTGTACAAGCCGACCGACCCCGACCTGCTCGCGAAGGGCGTCGACGGCGAGTCGTGGGCCGTGCACGGCGGCGGCTTCTACCACTTCGAGAAGTACCGCGTCGCGCCGCCGAGCCTGCCGGCGCAGCTGCACTGGTCGTACTGGGAGACGTATGCGACCTGGATGTCGGGCTTCGCGCTGCTCGTCGGTCCTGTACTTCGTCGAACGCGTCGACGTTCCTGGTCGATCCGCGCGTGCACGACTGGTCGCCGGCCGCGGCGATCGCCGGCGCGCTCGCGTACCTCGTCGTCGGCTGGATCGTGTACGACGCGGTCTGCCGGCTCGTCGGCCGCGACGCGAAGGGCGACGTCGGCGGCGACGCGAAGGTCGGCGTGCTGGTGTTCGTCTACGTCTGCGTCGCGGCCTGGGTCGCGTGCCATCTGTTCGCCGGCCGCGCGGCGTTCCTGCTGACCGGCGCGATGCTCGCGACGATGATGACGGCGAACGTCGCGATGGTGATCATCCCCGGCCAGCGCAAGGTCGTCGCCGCGCTGCGGGCCGGCGAGACGCCCGATCCGAACCACGGCCGGCGCGGCAAGCAGCGCAGCGTCCACAACACGTACTTGACGCTGCCGGTCGTCGTCGCGATGATCTCGAACCACTACGGCACCGTGACGCAGGGACGCTGGAACTGGGTCGCGCTGATCCTGCTGATGGCGGCCGGCGCGGTGATCCGCCTGTTCTTCGTGCTGCGGCACAAGGGCCCGAGCCGCTGGGAGCTCGTGCCGGTCGCGCTCGCGCTGATCGGCGCGGTCGTGTGGCTGGACGCGCCGTCACCGGCGGCTTCGACGACCGCGACGACGACGACGACCGCGAACGTCGCGCCGGTCGCCTTCGCCGACGTGCAGGCGATCGTCGCGGCGCGCTGCGTCGCGTGCCACAACGCCGGCGTTCGCGAACAAGAACGTGCGGCTCGACACGCCGGCGGCGATCGTCGACCACGCGCGCGACATCGAGCAGCAGGCGGTCGTGCTGAAGGCGATGCCGATGAACAACGCGACCGGCATCACCGACGACGAGCGCGCGACGCTCGGCCGCTGGGTGGCCGACGGCGCGAAGGGCCCGTGACGGCGGCGCCGGCCGCACTGACGATGGCGACCTTCGAGACGGTTCTCGCGCTGCTGGTCGTCGCCGTCGGCCTCGCCGCGGTCGCCCGGCGCTGGAACCTGCCGTATCCCGCGCTCCTCGCCGGCCTCGGCATCGTGCTCGCGCTGCTGCCGGGCATGCCGCGCATCGCGCTCGATCCGCAGCTCGCGCTCGCGCTGTTCGTCGCGCCGGTCCTGCTCGACGCCGCGTACGACACGTCGACGCGCGACCTGCGCGAGAACTGGATTCCCGATCACGGCGCTCGTCATCGCCGCGGTCGGCGTGACGACGGTCGCCGTCGCGTGCGTCGCGAAGGCGCTCGTGCCGGACCTGCCTTGGGCCGCGGCGGTCGCGCTCGGCGCCATCGTCGCGCCGCCCGACGCCGCCGCCGCGACGACCGTGCTGAAGCGCGCCGGGCTGCCGTACCGGCTCACGCAGATCCTCGGCGGCGAGAGCCTGTTCAACGACGCGACGGCGCTGCTGACGTACCGCGTCGCCGTCGGCGTCGCGATGGGCCAGTCGTCGTCGGCGGTCGGCGCGCTGCCGACGCTGGTCGTCGTCGTCGCCGGCAGCCTCGCCGCCGGCGCCGCGGTCGGCTGGCTGTTCGTCCGGCTGATCCGGCGCGTCGACGACGTCCCGACGTCCGTGGTGCTGCAGTTCGCCGGGACATTCGGCGTGTGGATCGCGGCGGAGCACGTCGGCCTGTCGGGCATCCTCACCGTCGTCGCCTACGCGATCGCGGTCGCGCGCGTCGGCCCGTACTTCATGCCCGCCCGCATCCGCGTCCCGTCGTACGCGGTCTGGGAGACGACCGTCTTCACGCTCAACGCGCTCGCGTTCATCCTGATCGGCCTGCAGCTGCGGCCGATCGTCGAGGGTCTCTCGCCCGATGAACGCCTCGCGTACGCCGAGGTCGCGGCGGCGGTGCTCGGGACCGTCGTCGTCGCGCGCATCGCGTGGGCGTTCGCCTACACGACCGCGGTGCGTCTCGGCGGACGCCGCGGCGACGCGACGTCGATCGAGCGGCCATCGTTCCAGGAGGCGCTGGTCGTCGGCTGGTGCGGCATGCGCGGCATCGTGACGCTCGCGGCCGCGCTCGCGCTGCCGGCCGGCGACCATCCGTTCCCGCATCGTCCGTTGATCATCGTCGCGGCGTTCGCGGTCGTCGTCGGGACGCTCGTGCTGCAGGGCCTCACGCTCGCGCCGCTGCTCGCGTGGATCGACCTGCGCGACGACGGCATCGTCGACCGCGAAGTCGAGTCGGCGCGGCGCGCGATGCTCGAGGCGGCGCTGGGCGTGATCGACGGCGACCAGTCGAAGCCCGCGCGCGTGCTGCGCTACGAGCTCGACGAGTTGCTCGCGGCGAACGGGCCGGACGACCCCGGCTCGCCGGTCGTCGCGCTGCGGCGCAAGTCGATCGACGCGGCGCGTCGCCGGCTCGCAGCGATGCGCGCCGACGAGACGATCGGCGACGACGCGTACCACCGGCTGGAGGTCGTGCTCGACCGCTCCGAGCTGTACGCGGACAGCGCCGCCGGCGACGACCCGGCGTCGCGCGACTCGACGACCTGACCGCGTTGCCGGCGGCAGGCGATACTGCGCGTCGGCGACGACGCCGCAACCGACGAGGGCTCGCATGACGACGTTCGATCCACGGAGCCGCGCGATGCGCCCCGTCGCGGTCGCGATCCGGCGCGTCGACGCGCCGGACGACGTCAACGCCGACATCAACGCCGCGCTCGCGTCGCGCCGATGAAGCTGCGCGGCCGCGGCTACTTCGGCCATCCGGTCGGCCTCGGCTGGCTCTCGTTCGCGGAGTTCTGGGAGCGCTTCTCGTACTACGGCATGCAGACGCTGCTCGTGCTCTACATGACGCACTGGCTGCTGCTGCCCGAACACGTCTCGCACGTCGCCGGCTTCGCGGGCTTCCGCCATGCGCTCGAAGCGGTCTACGGCGTGCAGTCGCCGCAGGCGCTCGCGTCGGCGATCTTCGGCCTCTATGCCGGGCTCGTGTACCTGACGCCGCTCGCGGGCGGCTGGCTCGCGGACCGCTGGCTCGGCCGCACCGCGACGGTCGCGCTCGGCGCCGTGCTGATGGCGATCGGCCACTGCCTGATGGCGCTCGAATCGACGTTCCTGATCGCGCTCGCGTTCCTGCTCGTCGGTGTCGGCTGCTTCAAGGGCAACATCTCTTCGCAGGTCGGCGCGCTGTACGCCGACGACGACCCGCGGCGCGGCGACGGCTTCCAGATGTTCCTGCTCGCCGTACAGGTCGCCGTCATCGCGTCGCCGTTCGTCTGCGGCACGCTCGGCGAGGTGCGCGGCTGGGACTGGGGCTTCGGCGCCGCGGGCGTCGGCATGATCGTCGGGCTCGTCGTCTACCTGCGCGGCCGGCGGCACCTGCCGCCGGAGCCGCCGCGCGGCGCCGCACGTGCCGCGCAGGCGCACGTGCCGCTGACCCGCGTCGAACGCCGCAACGTGTGGATCCTCGTCGGCCTCGTGCCGGTCCTCGCGCTCGCTCTGGTCGGCAACCAGCAGATCTTCAACGCGTACCTGCTGTGGGCCGAGGCGAACTATCGCCGCACGTTCTTCGGTCGCGAGATGCCGATCACGTGGATCCTGTCGTTCGGGTCCGTGATCAGCGGGACGGCGATCGTCGCGTCGCTCGCGTTCTGGCGCTGGTGGGCGAGGCGCTGGCGCGAGCCGGACGAGCTGCTGAAGATGGCGCTCGGCGTCGCGCTCGCCGCGACCGCGCCGCTGCTGCTCGTCGCCGCCGCCGCGATCGTCGCGTCGACCGGCCAGCGCGTCGGGCTCGGCTGGGCCGTCGCGTTCGAGATCGTCAACGACTTCGCGTTCGCCAATATCTTCCCGATCGGCCTCGCGCTGTATTCGCGCGCCGCGCCGAAGCGCCTCGCCGGCCTGCTCGTCGGCGTCTTCTACCTGCACCTGTTCGCCGCGAATTTCGGCGTCGGCTGGCTCGGCGGGTTGTTCGAGAAGATGCCGGCGACCGCGTTCTGGGGACTGCACGCGGCGATCATCGCGGTCGCCGCCGGCATCCTGATGCTCGTGCGCTTCACGGCGGGCCGCTCGCTCGCGCCGGCGTACGGCGCATCCACGCACGCGCCGCTCGCGCAGCCGGCGTAGCGCCGACGCGTCAGCCGGTCGCGGCCCGCGCCGACCCTTCGTGCGACGCGCCCGCGA
This sequence comes from uncultured beta proteobacterium, assembly GCA_963720205.1. GTDB lineage: Bacteria > Pseudomonadota > Gammaproteobacteria > Burkholderiales > Burkholderiaceae_D > CAHJXF01. The sequence goes on from OY970390.1 coordinate 465,762, forward strand.
GCAGCGGCACGAGCTGCGCGGCGACCGCGATCGCGATCTGCGCCGGTTCCTTGCCGCCGATGCCGTCGCGTCCGATCGGGCACGCGATCCGCGCGATCGCCGCGTCGTCGAAGCCGCGCGACGCGAGCAGCTGGCCGAACGCGTCGCGCTTGGTCTTCGAGCCGATCAGGCCGAGAAGCGCGAAGTCGCCGCGTCGCAGGATCGCCTCGACGATGCGCAGGTCGAGCGCGTGCTCGATGCGTGAGGACGAGGTAGAACGCGCCGGGCGGCGCGGCGTCGACCTCGCGCTCGACCGGCGTCGACGCAGACGCGCGCGACGTGTCGGCGCGGCGAGCCGCGTCGCCGTGCGGGAACGCCGTCGTCGCGCTCGTCGATCCAGTCGCAGCGTCGACGTCGAGCGTCGCAGCAGCGTGCGCGATCGCGCGGCCGACGTGGCCGGCGCCGTACAGCTGCAGGTGCGAGCGCGGCGCGCTCGTCGGGCCAGCGCGGCGAGCGACGCGGCGTCGAGCAGGCGCGAGCGCGAGCGTCACCGCGCCGCCGCAGCACTGGCCGAGCGACGGCGCCGAGCGCGATACGCTTCGTCGGCCGGGCGCGAACGTCGCGCGCGGCGAGCATCGCGCGCGCCGACGCGATCGCCTTCCACTCGAGGTGGCCGCCGCCGATCGTGCCGATCGAGGTCGTCGCGGCCGACGAGCATCCGCGTGCCGGCGCCGCGCGGCACCGAGCCGCGCGCCGCGACGACCTCGACGACGACGGCGGTCGTGCGCGCCGCGAGGCGGTCGATCGCGATCGCGCGCAGGCGGCTCGTCATGCGCTCGACGACGCGGCCCGCACCGCGTCGATCGCGTCGAGGATCGCCTCGGGCGTCGCCGGCGCGCGCAGCGGCGGATCGACGCGATGCGTCGCCGCGCGGCCGAGACCGCGTCGCGGATCGCGAAGAACACCGAGAACGGCAGCAGCAGCGGCGGCTCGCCGACGGCCTTGCTGCGGTGGATCGTGTCGGCCGACGTTGTCGTCGCCGACGTCCGTCCTTCCACAGCGCGACGTCGAAGACCGGCGGGCAGTCGTTCGCGGTCGGGATCTTGTAGGTGCTCGGCGCGTGCGTCGTCGAGCAAGCCCGTCTGCGGGTGCCAGACCAGCTCCTCGGTCGTCAGCCAGCCCATGCCCTGGATGAAGCCGCCTTCGACCTGGCCGATGTCGATCGCCGGGTTCAGCGAGCGGCCGACGTCGTGCAGCACGTCGGCGCGCAGCAGCGCCATTCGCCGGTCAGCGTGTCGACGACGACCTCGCTCACCGCCGCGCCGTACGCGAAGTAGAAGAACGGCTGGCCCTGCATCGTGTCGCGGTCCCAGCGCAGGCCCGGCGTCGCGTAGAAGCCGTCGCGACCACAGCTGCACGCGTCGCGAGTACGCGCTCGCGACGACGTCCTCGAAGCTGCGGTCGACTGCGCTCGCCGATCGACCGCGACCGTTCGCGAAGCGCACGTCGACGACGCGTCGGCCGCCGTCGCGTCGCGCGCGAGCATCGCGACGAGGCGCGCGCGGATCTGGCGCGCCGCGTCCTCGCGCGGCCTTGCCGTTCAGGTCGCTGCCGGTCGACGCCGCGGTCGCCGAGGTGTTGGCGACCTTCTGCGTGTCGGTGGCGGTGACGCGCACGCGCGCGAAGCGCGACGCCGAGCTCGTGCGCCACGACCTGCGCGACCTTGGTGTTGAGGCCCTGGCCCATCTCGGTGCCGCCGTGGTTGACGAGCACCGAGCCGTCGGCGTAGACGTGCACCAGCGCGCCGGCCTGGTTGTAGGTGCGCGACGTTGAACGAGATGCCGAACTTGACCGGCGTCAGCGCGATGCCGCGCTTGAGCACCGGGCTCGTCGCGTTGAACGCGGCGATCGTCGGCGCGGCGCTGCGCGGTAGTCGCTCGTCGCGACGAGCTCGTCGACGAGCGCGTCGCGATGATGTTGTCGTCGACGAGCTGGCCGTAGGGCGTCACGTTGCGCTCGTCGTACGCCGTAGAAGTTCGCGCGGCGCACGTCGAGCGGGTCGCGGCCGAGCCGGCGCGCGATCGAGTCGAGGATCACCTCGATCGCGATCGCGCCCTGCGGCCCGCCGAAGCCGCGGAACGCGGTGTTGCTCTGCGTGTTGGTCCGCGCCGAGTAGCCGTGCATCGCGACGTCGGGCAGCCAGTAGGCGTTGTCGAAGTGGCAGAGCGCGCGCGTCATCACCGGCGCCGGACAGGTCGGCGCGAGTGGCCGGCGCGCGAGATCATCGTCGATCTCGACGCCGAGGACGCGGCCGTCGTCGTCGAAGCCGACTTCGTAGTCGTAGTCGAAGCAGTGGCGCCGGCCGGTGATCAGGAAGTCGTCGTCGCGGTCGAGGCGCAGCTTGACCGGCCGGCCGGTGCGCGTCGCGGCGACCGCCGCGACGCACGCGAACAGCGCCGACTGCGACTCCTTGCCGCCGAAGCCGCCGCCCATGCGCCGGCATTCGACCTGCACGTGGTGCGACGTGCAGCCGAGCGCGTGCGCGACCAGGTGCTGCATCTCGCTCGGATGCTGCGTCGAGCAGTGCACGAGCATGCCGCCGTCCTCCTGCGGGATCGCGTACGAGATCTGGCCTTCGAGATAGAACTGCTCCTGGCCGCCGACCGTCGAGCGTGTCGCGCGAGCCGATGCGGCGCGGCGGCGATCGCGCGGCGCGTCGCGCCGGCGCGCGGCTCGCGCACGAGATGCATCGGCGGCAGCACGTAGCGCTGCGCGCGCGTGCGCCTCGCGCGGCGTCAGCACGGCGGCGAGCGGCTCGATCGTCGAGCGACCTCGCTGCGCCTGCGCGGCGGCGCGGCGCGCGGCGTCGCGCGTCGTCGGCGATGCACCGCGAACACCGGCTGGCCGAGGTAGCGGACGACGCCGTCGGCCGAGGATCGGATCGTCGTGCGAGGATCGGCGCCGCAGTCGTTGACGCCGGGGATGTCGGCGGCGCAGACGACGGCGACGACGCCGGGCATCGCGCCGCGATCGCGTCGAGGTCGATCGACACGATGCGTGCCGTGCGCGACCGGCGACAGGCCGAGCGCCGCGTGCAGCGTGCCGGCCAGCTCGGGCAGGTCGTCGATGTAGGGCGCCGCGCCGCGCACGTGCAGGTGCGCCGACTCGTGCGGCACGCGCCGCGCCCACGCCGTCGCGGCGACGAGCGGCCGGCGGCCGCCGCGTCGAGGAACGCGTCGGCCTGCGTGTTCATCGGCGCGACCCGCGACTGCGCCGGCGACGTCGATCGCGCGGCCACACGCTGACGTCTCGGCCGGCGCGAGCGGCGCGTCGGCGCGCGTCTCGAGCCAGAAGCGCCGCAGCAGGTTCTGCGCGACCTGCATGCGGTAGCCGGCGCTGACGCGCGCATGTCGGTCAGCGGCGCGAAGTCGCGTCGCGAGCGCGCGCCTGCGCGGCGTCGAGCGCGCGCCTCGTCCCACGGCTGGCCGACGCAGCGCCGCTTCGGCGCTGCGCGCGCGCTTGACGGTCGCGGCCATGCCGCCGAACGCGAGGCGCGCGTGCGACGTCGACGCCGCGTCGCCGTCGCAGCGTCGATCGCGAGGCCGGCGCACACGGCCGAGATGTCGCAGTCGAAGCGCTTGCAGATCTTGTAGGCGCGAACGCGGTGCGCGGCCGCCGGACGCGGCACCTCGATCGCCTGCGACGAACTCGCCCGGCGTCGAGCCGGTTCTGCAGGTAGCCGAGGTAGAAGTCGTCGAGCGGCAGCGTCGCGTCGCGTCGGCCGCGGCGCAGCACGAGCGTGCGCGTCGAGCGCCATCAGCACCGGCGCGCGAATCGCCGATCGGCGAGCCGTTGGCGACGTTGCCGCCCATCGTGCCGGCGTGGCGCATCGGCGGCGACGGCGAAGCGCAGCCAGCATCTCGGCGCAGCGACGGCGCGACGCGCGACGAGCGCGGCCCAGGCGTCCTCCAGCGACGCGCCGGCGCCGATCGACAGCGCGCCGTCCGTCGTCGTCGATCGTCTTCAGCTCGTCGACCGCGGTCGATGCGGATCAGCTCGCGCAGGTCGCGGAACTGCTTGGTGACCCACAGGCCGACGTCGGTCGCGCCGGCGACGAGCGCGCGTCCGGATGCTCGGCGTAGCGTCGGCGCGAGCTCGTCGAGCGTGCGCGGCGCGACGACCACGCTCGGCGCCGCGTGCGCGTCGACTCGCGGTGCGCGATAGAACAGCGGCGGATCGTCGGCGAGCGGTCGAGCAGCGCGCGCGCATCGCGCGGCGGTCGAGCGCGACGGCCGGCAGCTCGAACATCGCGCTCGCCGGCGTCGAGGATCGGCCGGTAGCCGGTGCAGCGGCACAGGTTGCCGGACAGCCGTCGGCGAGCTGCTGCGCGCGACGGCGCGCGTGCCGGCGCGCGACGTGATCGCTCGTAGCAGCGCCGCGAGCGACATCGCGAAGCCCGGCGTGCAGAAGCCGCACTGCGAGCCGTGGCAGTCGACCATCGCCTGCTGCACCGGATGCAGCCGCCGCCGTCGGCGGCGCGCAGGTCTTCGACGGTGAACAGCGCCTTGCCGTCGAGCGTCGGCAGGAACTGGATGCAGGCGTTGACCGGCCGCAGGCGCGACGCCGCGCCGGGCGCCGGCGTCGTCGGGCAGCTCGCCGACGACCACCGTGCAGGCGCCGCAGTCGCCCTCGTTGCAGCCTTCCTTGGTGCCGGTGCAGCGCGCGTCCTCGCGCAGCCAGTCGAGCACGCTGCGCGTCGTCGGCGCGTCGGTCACCTCGACGATCGCGCCGCGATGGACGAAGCGGATGGGACGCGCGCGCGGTTCGGGCATGGGATCGGAGGCGGAGTCTCCGTCGCGAATGCATCGATCGTGCCGACTCGATGGACCCGTCGAGTGTAGCGAAGCGCCGGCGGGCGCGCCGGTCGTCGTCGCGGCGGTCCGCGGGGCGGACCGCGTCGGCGAATCAGCGTCGCGCGGCGGGGTCGCGGATCCAGCCGGCGACGCGCTCGATCACCGCCGGCGACACGTGGCCGGGACGACCGTACTCGGCGGCGTCCGGCGGCCCGTCTCCTTCCATCAGCAGGTGATTCATCCGCGGGAACGACGACGATCGACGTCGCCGGGCGAGCACCGAGCCGCGACCGCCAGATCGCCGCCTCGGACGGCGGCACCTGGAAGTCGCGTTCGCCGAACACGAGCAGCGCCGGCAGGCCCGGCTGCGCCGAGCAGCGCCGCCGGCGCGTCGTAACGCGCGGTGTCGAGCCACAGCGACGGCGGCAGGTCGAACGGCAGCGCCTCGTGGCCGGGCTCGACGTGACCGGTCGCGACGAGCCGGGCGACGTCGTCGCGATCGTTCCGCATCTCGTCGACCATCTCGGGCGTCGCACGCGGCGGCGTCGCGGCGGCGGCCGAACTCCATCTGCCGCACGAGCAGGTCGGCGAGCGGCGACGCGTTGCGCGCCGAGCATGACGACGCCCGCGACCGGCACGCCGGCCGCCCGCGCCCGCTGCGCGATGCGCGGCGCGAGCCAGGCGCCCTCGCTGTGTCCGACGACGAAGACCGGTCCGACGTCGCCGCGCCGCGCGACCTGCACCAGCGCCGCGACCGCGTCGTCGACGACCTCGTCGTCGAGCGTGAAGTCGGTCATGTCGCTCGCGAAGCGCGTCGCGAAGACGCGGGTGCGCTTGTCGTAGCGCAGCGTCGCGACGCCGCGCGCGCGCGAGGCCGTTCGCGAGGTCCGCGAAGACGTGGTTCGGCCCGATCGTCTCGTCGCGGTCGTTCGGGCCCGATCCCTGCACGAGCACCGCGACCGGCGGCTTCGCGACGCCGCCCGGCAGCAGCAGCGTGCCCGGCAGCGGCCAGCCGTCCGCGCCGACGGTGACCGCCTCCTCGCGCGTTCGGCGGCGGCGGTCTCCGGCGGCGGCGGCGGCGGCAGGAAGAAGAAGCCGGCGAGGCGGACCTGCGGCGTCCCACGACGAGCCGCAGGACGAACGGCGCCGCGGTCGAACTCGCAGCGGTACTCGACGACGGTCAGCGGCCGCGTCGCCGTGACCGTCGGCGCGTCGCATCGTCGCAGCGCGCCGATGCTGCGTCGCGAGCTGTGTCGAACGTCTGGCCGAGCCGGTCCGGCGGCAGCGCCTGCGCAGGTTGTCGTCGAAGCGCGACTCGAGCGCCGCGACGTCGCGGGTCCGCAGCGCCGCGATCACCGCGTCGCCGGCTTTCGCGACCGCGTCGGGGATCGACGCCGTCGTCTGCGCGGCGGCCGTCGCGACGATCGCCGCGAACAGCACCGCGAACGCCGCCGCGAACGCCGCCTGCGGCCGCCGCATCGTCGAATCAGTGGTCATGGTTCATCGCCGCGAAGCCGGCGCGCGTTCAGGACGTCGATCACGTCCGCGGATGTGCTCGTGTCCGCGCGTCTGCATCACGAAGTCGACCTCGACCGACTGCACCGGCAGCGTCGTGAACGCGCGCTGGTGGTGGACTTCCTCGATGTTGGCGCCGGCGTTCGCGATCAGCGCCGTGGCGCGCGCGAGCGCGCCGGGCAGGTCGCGAAGGTCGACGCGGATCCGCGCGAGTCGACCAGCACGGACCATGCCGCGCTCGACGATGCCGGCCAGCATCAGCGGATCGATGTTGCCGCCGCACAGCACGAGTCCGATGCGCCGCCCGACGAAGCGCGTGTCGCCGCGGTCCTTCGCCGCGAGCAGCGCCGCGAGCCCGGCCGCGCCGGCGCCTTCGACGACGGTCTTCTCGATCTCGAGCAGCATCACGATGGCATGCTCGATGTCGGACTCGGACACCAGCACGATGTCGTCGACGAGCCGCTCGATGATCGGCAGCGTGATCGCGCCCGGGCGACTTGACGGCGATGCCTTCGGCGATCGTGTTCGTCCCGGACGCGAGCGTCTCGCCGCTTGACCGCGGCGTACATCGCCGGGAAGCGCTCGGCCTGCACGCCGAAGATCTCGATGCCCGGCTTCAGCGCCTTCGCCGCGGCGGCGATGCCGGCGATCAGCCCGCCGCCGCCGATCGCGATCACGAGCGTGTCGAGCGACGGCTCCTGCTTCGAGCATCTCGAGGCCGCAGGTGCCCTGGCCGGCGACGATCGCCTCGTCGTCGTACGGATGGACCATCACGAGGTCGCGTTCGGCGGCGAGCGCGATGCCGTGCGCCTTCGCGTCGTCGAACGTCTCGCCTTCGAGCACGACCTCGGCGCCGAAGCGACGCGTGTTCGCGACCTTCACCGCCGGCGCGAAGCGCGGCATGACGATCACCGTCGGGATGCCCATCCGCGACGCGTGATAGGCGACGCCCTGCGCGTGGTTGCCGGCCGAGACCGCGATCACGCCGCGCGCGCGCTCGCTCGGGCGACAGCGCCTTCAGCTTGTTCAGCGCGCCGCGTTCCTTGAACGACGCGGTGAACTGCAGGTTCTCGAACTTCAGCCAGACCTCGGCGCCGACCATCTCCGACAGCGTGCGCGAATGCACGAACGGCGTGTCGAGGACGTCGCCGGCGATGTTGGCGCGCGCGGCGCGGATGGCGGCGAGGTCGATCAAGGCGGTTCGCGGGTGGTTGCGGGCGCCCGGATTGTAGGCGACGGTCCGGCACCGGGCGCTGCGCTACGGTCGACGAATGACGCTTCGATCGACGCTTCGATCCGTTCGGCCGTGTCGCGCGCGGACGCGATGACGGCGGCCCGCGCGCCGCTCGCCGTGACCGCGTACACCGCGACGACGGCCGTCGGCCGCGGTGTCGACGCGCTTCGCCGCGGCGCTCGCCGACGGACGCGGCGGGCTCGTGCCGAACGACGACGCGGCGACACCGGCGTCGCGCTCGACGACGTTCGTCGGCCGCGTGGCCGGGCTCGACGACGTGACGCTGCCCGACGCGCTCGCCGCGCGCGACTGCCGCCAGTCACCGGCTCGCATGGCTCGGGCTCGCGCAGGACGACTTCGCCGAGCGGCGCCCGCGACGCGATCGCGCGTCACGGCGCGCGACCGCGTGGCGCGTGCTGATCGGCACCAGCACGTCGACGATCGCCGCGACCGAGGCCGCGTATCGCGAGGCGCGCGCGACCGGTCGGGCGTCGCCGACGCTGTCGCGGCCGCGGCATGCATCACCTGCACGCGACGACGACGTTCGTCGCCGACGCGCTCGGCGTCGGCGGGCCGGCGTCGACGACGTCGACGGCCTGCTCGTCGAGCGCGAAGGTGTTCGCGCAGGCGAAGCGGATGATCGACGCCGGGCTCGTCGACGCCGCCATCGTCGGCGGCGTCGACAGCCTCGCCGCGAGCACGCTCGTTCGGCTTCCATTCGCTCGGGCTCGTGTCGCGCGGCGCCGTGCCGTCCGTTCGACGTCGCGCCGCGACGGCATCAGCATCGGCGAGGCGGCCGGCTTCGCGATCGTCGAGCGCTTCGACGCCGTCGCGGCATCGCCATGCGCCGCTGCTGGTCGGCGTACGGCGAGTCGTCGGACGCGCACCACCATGTCGGCGCCGCATCCGGACGGCGCCGGCGCCGCGTCTCGCGATCGACGGCGGCGCTCGCGGACGCCGGCCTCGACGTCGGCGTCGTCGACCACGTCAACCTGCACGGCACCGCGACGCCGCAGAACGACGCGGTCGAGGCCGCCGTCGTCGCGTCGACCTATCCGGCGGCGACGCGCGCCAGCTCGACGAAGGGATGGACCGGCCACACACTCGGCGCGGCCGGCGTCGTCGAGGCGGTCGCGTGCCTCGTCGCGATGCGCGCGGCTTCGCGCCGGGCACGCTCGGCTGCGGCGACATCGATCCGGCCTGCGGTCCGCAGCTGCGGACCGCGCGCAGCGACGGCGAGGTCGCCGTCGCGCTCAGCCACGCGTTCGCGTTCGGCGGCAACAACTGCGTGCTGGCCTTCGCCCGGGACGCGTCGGCGTTCGACGCGGCACGCCGCGGCGGTCGCGACTGAACCGGACCCGCGCCGGCGGCGCGGGCCGCTATGTCGATCAGCGCGAGGCGGTTCGCGCCGCGCGGCGGCGCAGGACGAGCAGCAGCGGCGCGCCGGCGGCGAGCAGCAGCAGCGACGAGGGCTCCGGCACCGCGTCCGGCTTGATGGTCGACGTCGTGACGTCCGCCGTCTGCACGTCGAACGAGAGTCCCGACTGCACCGTGTTCAGGTCGTCGAAGAACAGCAGCAGGCTGTGCGATCCGGCGCCGACTGTGAACGGCGTCGTGCAGGTCCCTTCGACGTACGCGTGCACGCCGCCGAGGCTGCACACGAGCTGGCCGTCGAGGTACGCGAAGGCCGAGTCGTCGGCGCCGATCGAGAAGCTGATGGTCTGCGCGACGGGCGAGACGAGCGTTCCCGAGAAGATCGCCGCGAGGCCGCCCGACGCGTCGTCGGGGCCGCCGCCGGTCGGCGGATAGAAGTTCGCCGGGACCGAGAACGGCAGCGTGATCGTGCCGGTGCCGGTCTCGGAGACGTGCGAGTTCAGCAGCGGGCTCCACCACGTCAGCTCGCCGCCGGCCGTCGTGTCGGTCGGCCGCAGCGTCGTGTACGCCGGGTCGAGCATCGGGAAGCCGTCCGGCCCGAGCATCGTCAGCACCTCGGACCCCGACGTGCTGCAGCACAGGTGGTTATAGTCCGCGTCCGACGCGGCGATCGTGAAATACGTCGCCGACAGCGTGTTCGCATGGAGCGCGCCGGCGGCCAGCAGTGCGGTCAGGCCGAGCAGTCGGCAAGCAAGGCGGGCGAGGCGGGGGAGGTGCGACATGAGCGTCTTTCGTCTGGTCGAGTCGCGACAAGAACGAGCACGAGGCGTGCCATCGGCGTTTTCCGTTCGTGGAACAGTGACTTGCGTGGCGGCGTGCGACCGGCGGCCGGCGCTTCCGTAAACGCCGTCGACACGATCGTGCCGGCGTCGACCGGGCCTCGACGGCGGTCGATCACCGTCGACGTGGCCGGTATCGCGCTGTGGACGCCTTCCGTGCCGGGCTGGCCTGCGCTCGTCGATGCGCTCGCCGGAAGGTCCGTCGAGGCGGCGAGCGGGGCGCGGCCCGCGGCGACGCTGCTGCCGCCGGCCGAACGGCGTCGCGCGCCCGACGGCGTGTCCGTCGCGCTGGCCGTCGCCGGCGACGCCGTCCGCGACGGCCGCGCGCGCGGACTCGACGCGCCGTCGCTGCCGTCGGTCTTCGCGTCGGCGTACGGCGACCTCGCGATCGTCGACTATCTCGCGGCGACGCTCGCGGACGATCCGCTCGCGCTGTCGCCGACGCGCTTCCACCTGTCGGTCCACAACGCCGCGTCGGGCTACTGGTCGATCGCGACGCGTCGATCGCGCGGCGTCGACGGCGATCGCCGGCGGCGACGACAGCTTCGCGCTCGGGCTGCTCGAGGCGGCGACGCTCGCGACGTCGCTCGACCGGCCGGTCCTGCTGGTCGTGTTCGACACGCCGGCGAGCGGGCCGCTCTGCGACGCGGTCCGCAGCAGCCGGCTGTTCGGCATCGCGATCGTCGTCGCGCCGTCCGCCGGTCGACCTCGCGCGCGCGTCGCGCTCGCGATCCACGCCGGTCGCGCCGAGCCGCCCGAGCCGCAGGACGCGGCGCTGCGCGACCTCGCCGCGACGAGCCCGGCGGCGCGCTCGCTCGCCTTCGCCGAGACGATCGCGCGCGGCCGCACGGGCCGGTTCGACTACCCGATCGGCGCGGCCGTGTCGCTCCGCATCGACGTCGACGGGCCGCCCTCGGACGCGGCGCCGATCGGGTAAGCTGGCCCTCGCGCGGTATCTCCCGCGCCCGCTGCGAGACCCCCATGCCGCATCCGAAGACCTCCGCGTCCCCGACGACGGGTTCGCATCACGACGTCCTGATCGCGGGCGGCGGGCTCGCCGGCCTGACGCTCGCGCTGCAGCTGAAGGACGCGATGCCGACGCTCGACGTGCGCGTCGTCGAGCGCCGCGCGCATCCGGCGCCGGCCGCCGCGCACAAGATCGGCGAGTCGAGCGTCGAGATCGGCGCGCACTACTTCGCCGAGACGCTCGGCCTGACGCGCGCACCTCGACGACCAGCACCTGCGCAAGTTCGGCTTCCGCTTCTTCTTCTCCGAAGGCGAGCGCGACCTCGCCGACGTCACCGAGCTCGGCGCGAGCCGCTTCATGTCGACGCCGTCGTGGCAGATCGATCGCGGCGTGTTCGAGAACTTCCTCGCCGACGGAGGCGGTGCGGCGCGGCGCGCGCTTCGACGACGCGACGACGGTGCGGCGCATCGACGTCGACCGCGCGCGGTCACACGCGTCGAGGTCGAGCGCGACGGCGTGCGCGAGACGATCACGCGCCGACTGGCTGATCGACGCGTCGGGCCGCGCCGGGCTGCTGAAGCGCAAGCTCGACCTCGCGGAGGACAACGCCCACGAAGCGCAACGCCGTCTGGTTCCGGCTCTCCGAACGGCTCGGCATCGACGACTGGGTCGCCGACCCGGCGTGGCGCGCGCGCTGCTCGCCGTCGGCGCGCTGGATGTCGACGAACCACTTCTGCGGCCCCGGCTACTGGCTGTGGCTGATCCCGCTCGGCTCCGGCGCGCATTCGGTCGGCATCGTGGCCGACGCGGCGATGCATCCGCTCGCGTCGATGAACACGTTCGAGCGCGCGATGGACTGGATCGCGACGCACCAGCCGGTCGTGCACGACGCGATCCGTCGCGTCGTCGACGCGAAGCCCGACGCGCTGATGGACTTCGCGTACTTCCAGCGACTTCTCGTACGGCTGCAAGCAGGTGTTCTCGCAGGACCGGTGGGCGCTGGTCGGCGAGGCCGGCTGGTTCCTCGATCCGTTCTATTCGCCGGGCTCCGACTTCATCGCGATCGGCAACACGTACATCACCGAGCTCGATCCGCGCCGAACGCGCGGGCGAGACCATCCGCGCGCCGGCGCTGTTCTACGGCGAGCTGTTCCGTTCGTTCTACGAGAGCACGCTGACGCTGTATCGCGACCAGTACCGGCTGTTCGGCAACGAGCGCGTGATGCCGGTCAAGGTGCTGTGGGACTACACGTACTACTGGGGCGTGCTGTGCCAGCTGTTCTTCCAGCAGCGGCTGACCGACCGCCGGATGATCGGCCGGCTCGCGGCGCCGCTGCATCGCGCGCGCGACCTCAACGAGGCGATGCAGGTCACGCTGCGCCGCTGGGGCGACGCGACTGACCGCGCAGGCGTCGCGTCGCGCGCCCGGCGCGATGCTCGACCAGGCGAGCGTGCCGTGGTTCGCGGCGCTCAATCGCAGCCTGCGCGACGCGCTCGACGATGCGGCGTTCGAGGATCGCATCCGCGCGAACGTCGCGCAGCTCGAGGCGCTCGCCGCCGAGATCGAGGCGCTCGCGGCGGCCGACGGCGGCGCGCCGCCGGTCGAGGCGTCGCTGCTGTACGGGATGGCGGCCTGAACGACGCGCTTCGTCCGTCCGCGTCCTCGTCGCACGCCGCATCGTCCGTCGACGATGCGACTCGTCGCGCTGTCGTCGGTCGTCAAGCGCCTGCCGAACGGGCGCGTGCTGTACGCGGGGCTCGACTTCGCGATGCAGGCCGGCGAGTTCGTCGCGGTGATGGGCGAGTCCGGCGTCGGCAAGTCGACGCTGCTGAACCTCGTCGCCGGGCTCGACGACGTCGTCCGAAGGCCGCGTCCTGTTCGAAGGCCGCGACGTCGCGGCGCTCGACGACGACGCGCGCACGCTCCTGCGTCGCGACCGGATGGGCTTCGTGTTCCAGGCGTTCCACGTGCTGCCGCACCTGTCGATCGAGCAGAACGTCGCGCTGCCGCTGGTGCTGCAGAAGGCCCCCGACGCGTCGGCTCGCGCGCGTGCGATGCTCGCGTCGGTCGGCCTCGACGGACGCGGCGTCGACTTCCCGGCGGTGCTGTCCGGCGGCGAACTGCAGCGCGTCGCGATCGCGCGCGCGCTGGTCCACGATCCGGCGCTGCTGCTGCTCGACGAGCCGACCGGCAACCTCGATCCCGAGACCGCCGACCGCGTGCTCGACGTGATCGACGCGCGGCGTCGCGAGCGCGGCGCGGCGACGCTGCTCGTCACGCATTCGGAGGTCGCCGCCGCACGCGCCGATCGCATCCTCACGCTGCGTCCGACGGGCCTCGTGCCGGCGGTGCGACGCCCGACGTCATGACGCTCGCGGCGTGGCTCGCGTGGGGCGAGTGGCGGGCGCAGCCGGTCCGCAACGCGCTGTCGATCGCCGCGATCGCGATCGGCGTCGCGCTCGGCTTCGCGGTCCATCTCGTCAACGCGGTCGCGCTCGACGACTTCTCGGCCGGCCTCAACCGCCTGCGCGGATCGGCCGACCTGCGCGTCGTCGCGACGAGCGATCGCGGCTTCGACGAGTCGTTGTATCCGCGACTCGTGCTCGCGCCGTCCCTGCGGTCCGCGATCGCGGTCGCGAGCCCGGTCGTCGAGCGCGACGCGACGCTCGTCGACGATCCGTCCGTCACGCTGCGGATCGACGGCATCGACGTGCTGCGCGCGGCCGACGTGACGCCGGCGGCGATCGGCACGGCCGAGGGAAGCGGCGACCTCGCGTGGTTCGACCCCGACGCGATCCACGTGTCGCGGTCCCTGCTCGCCGCGCTCCGCAAGTCGGTCGGCGACCGTCTCGCGATCCGGGTCGACGGCGCGACCGTCGCGCTGCGCATCGCCGGCACGCTGCCCGACGTCGACGACGAAGGCACGATGCCGTCGCGCGCGAACCCGGGCGGCGCGCAGCGGCTCGAACGTGCGTCGATGGACATCGCCGGCGCGCAATGGCGACTCGGGCGGCTCGGCCGGCTGTCGCGCATCGATCTCCGCCTCGCGCACGGCGCCGACGTCGCGCGCACCCGCGCCGCGATCGCGGCGCTGCTGCCCGCCGATGCCGTCGTCACGAGCGCGGCCGACGATCGTGCGCGCACCGGCGACCTGTCGCGCGCCTATCGCGTGAACCTCGACATGCTCGCGCTGATGGCGTTGCTGACCGGCGCGTTCCTCGTCTATTCGACGCAGTCGCTCGCGGTCGCGCGACGACGCGCGCAGCTCGCGCTGCTGCGCGTGATCGGCGTGACGCGCGGCCGCGTCGTCGGGCAGGTGCTGGTCGAAGGTCTCGCGCAGGGCATCGTCGGCGGCGTGCTCGGGCTCGCCGCCGGCGTCGGCCTCGCGGCGCTCGCGCTGCGCTTCTTCGGCGGCGATCTCGGCGGCGGCTACTTCGCGCGGACCGGCGCGAGCGCGCGCGAGCTGCTGGTCGCGGCGCCGGACGCCGCGGCGCTGTTCTTCGCGCTCGGCATCGCGGCCGCGCTCGTCGGCAGCTTCTTCCCGGCGCGCGCCGCATCGCGGACCGCGCCGGCGGTCGCGTTGAAGTCGGCCGGCGCCGAGGCCGGTCGCGCGACCGGGGCGCCGTGGGTGGCCGCGACGCTGATCGCGCTCGGCGTCGCATGCGCGCTGCTGCCGGCGATCGCCGGCTTGCCGATCGCCGGCTACGTCGCGATGGCGCTGCTGCTGTTCGGCGGCATCGCGGCGATGCCGTGGGTCGCGCGCCGCCTGCTGGCGCCGTTCGCGCGCGGCGACCGGCCGCGCCCCGTCGCGATCGACCTCGCGCTGCGACGGCTGTGGGCCGCGCCGTCGGCGGCGTCGGTCGCGCTCGGCGGCATCGTCGCGTCGGCGAGCCTGATGGTCGCGATGACCGTGATGATCGCGAGCTTCCGCCATTCGGTCGACGCCTGGCTCGGCGAGGTGCTGTCGGCGGACCTCTACGTGCGCACGGCCGCGGCCGGCGAGGGCCTCGGCGGCGACGACGTCGAACGGCTGCGACGCGTTCCCGGCGTCGCCCGCGTCGACCTGCAGAAGGTCGTGCCGCTCGCGCTGTCGCCGACGCGGCCGCCCGTCTCGCTGATCGCACGCACCGTCGATGCGGACGATCCGGGACGCAGCATCCCGCTCGTGCGACGGACCGATGCGATCGACGCCGGGGCGATCCCGATCTGGGTGTCGGAAGCGATCGTCGACCTCTACGGCGCGCGGCTCGGCGAACCGCTCGCGCTGCCGCTCGGGTCCAACGGCGCACCGCGCTTCGTCGTCGCCGGCGTGTGGCGCGACTACGCGCGCCAGTTCGGCAGCATCGTCGTGCGACGCGAGGACTATCGCCGCGTGACCGGCGACGACCGCTTCACCGACGCGGCGATCACGGTCGCCCCCGGCGTGTCGCCCGCATCGATCGTCGACCGCGTCCGCGCCGCGCTGCCGGAGGCGTCCCGCGCCCGCGCGCAGATCGCCGAGCCGTCCGCGATCCGGAAGATCTCGCTCGCGATCTTCGACCGCAGCTTCGCGGTGACGTACCTGCTGCAGGCGATCGCGATCGGCATCGGCCTGGCCGGCATCGCGGCGACCTTCTCCGCGCAGACGCTCGCACGTGCGAAGGAGTTCGGCATGCTGCGGCACATCGGCGTGCTGAAGCGGCAGATCACCGGCGAGCTGGCGGGCGAGGGCGCGATCCTCGGCGTGCTCGGCGCGCTGGCCGGCGGCGGCCTCGGGCTCGCGTTGAGCCAGGTGCTGATCCACGTCGTCAACCCGCAGTCGTTCCACTGGACGATGGACACCGAGATTCCGTGGCGCACGCTGGCGATCGTCGGCGCCGCGCTCGTCGCCGCGTCCGCCGGCACGGCGGTCGTGTCGGGCCGCGGCGCGCTCGCGCGCGATGCCGTGATGGCCGTCCGCGAGGACTGGTGACGATGACGCTTCGATGCGCGTTCGTGCGCCGCGCTGCTGTCGATCGCGACGTGCGCCCGCGCGGCGCCGCCGGTCTTCCCCGATGCGCCGAAGGATCGCGCCGCTCGCGTTCCCGCGCGATCACGGCGCGCATCCGGACTTCCGCACCGAGTGGTGGTACGTGACCGGATGGCTGCGGACCGAGGACGGCCGACGACGTCGGCTTCCAGGTCACGTTCTTCCGGTCGCGACTCGCGATCGACGACGCCGATCCCAGCGCGTTCGCGCCGAAGCAGATGCTGTTCGCGCACGCGGCGCTCGCCGACCCGGAGACCGGTCGCCTGATCCACGACGAGCGCGCGGCCCGCGCCGGCTTCGGCATCGCGGAGGCGGCGGACGACGACGCGCATGTCGTGCTCGACGGCTGGCGCTTCGATCGCGTCGGGCCCGGCGACGCGCTGCGCTTCCACACGACCGTCGGCGGCGGCGCGGTGACGTTCGATCTCGACCTCGACGCGCGCGGCCCGGTCCTCGCCGAAGGCGCCGACGCCGCGCATCCCGGCTGGTCGCAGAAGGGACCGCTCGAGCGCGACGCGAGTCGCTACTACAGCGTGCCGCAGCTCGCGGTCTCCGGCACGATCGTTCGCGACGGGCGTCCGGTGAAGGTCACCGGCGTCGCGTGGCTCGATCGCGAATGGTCGAGCGCGTATCTCGATCCGCAGGCGAGTGGCTGGGACTGGATCGGCATCGATCTCGCGGACGGCGGTGCGCTGATGGCGTTCCGCATGCGTGACCGGTCCGGCGCGAAGCTGTGGGCCGGCGGCGCACGCCGCTTCGCGGACGGCCGCATCGACCGCTTCGGGCCCGACGACGTCGACTTCTCGACGCTGCGCGCATGGACCTCGCGGTCGAGCGGCGCGACGTGGCCGGTGTCGCAGCGCGTGACGGTGCGCGGCGCGGCGCCGCTGACGATCGCGCTCGTGCCGCTGATGGACGACCAGGAGCTCGACAGCCGGCGCTCGACCGGCACGATCTACTGGGAGGGCGCCGTGCGCGCGCATGCCGACACGGTCGACGGTCCGGTCGTCGGCCGCGGCTACCTGGAGCTGACCGGTTACTTCAAGCCGATCGCGTTCTGACCGGACCGCGTCAGAAGCGCGCGGTCAGCGTGACGCGCACGGTGCGCGGCTCGACCGGATGGAAGTGGATGTCGTCGACGCCGTCGGCCGGTTCGTTCGGCAGCCGCGACGCGTAGAAATAGTCGATGTCGCTCGCCTTGCGGTCGAACAGGTTGAACACGTCGACCGCGACCTTCAGGTCGCGGTTCACGCGGTAGCCGACGCGCGCGGACGCGAGCGTCGTCGAGCCGGAGCGCACGCTGTCGTCCTCGATCAGCGGCCGCGGCCCGAAGTAGCGCATCTGGAAGTGGCCGAACCACGGCCCGCGATCGAGCACGCTGACGCCGAACGACGCGACCTTGCCGATCGATCCCGGGATGAAGTCGCCGATCGGATCGTGCTGCGTGTACTTCGCCTGCGACACCGCGAGGTCGAGGTCGAACAGCAGCCACGGCGTCGCGACGACGTGGTTGTTGAACTCGACGCCGTGGCGAAGGCTCGCGCGGCTCGGCTCGGTGTCGCCGGCGTCGCCGGAGAAGACGAGCTCGGACGCGAGCGACAGACGCCACAGCGCGATCGAGCTTTCCAGACCCGGCACGATCACGGTCCGCGCGCCGACCTCCGCGCCGCGCGACTTGACGAGCGGGATCGCCTTCTCGATCGCGCTGCCGTCGGTCGGCGACACGGTGCTCGTCACGCCGCGCGCGTCGTTGCTGTGGAACCCCTGCCCGTCGTTGACGAAGAACTCGGTCTTCGCCCAGGGTCCGAAGATCAGCGACGCCTTCGGCGACGCGATGTGCGCGCCGACGTTGCCGGAGTCCCCGTCGATGTTGCTCGCGACGTCGAAGCGGTAGACGTCGTAGCGGGCGCCGACGACGGTGCGGAACCACCCGGTCCACTCGGCCCGGTTCTCGACGTAGAAGCCGAGGCTTCCTTCGCGGACGCGGTCGAGACGCGTGGTGTCGATGCGCTCGCGGTCGACGTCGTGATACAGCGCGACGGGGTCGATGCGGTCGTAGCGGCCCTGCACGCCGAACGTGTTGTCCATGTCGACGCCGAACAGGCGCATGCCGATCGACTGGCTGCTCGCGAAGCCGAACATCCTGCGGCTCTCGAACTGCTCGAATTGGTCGCCGTTGACGGGATCGTCGAGGAAGTACGTGAAGTCGTTGTACAGATGCAGCCGCGACGCGACCGCGTACGCGTTGAAGCGGAACGACGCCGAGCGCATCCGGCTTCGACCGCATCGAACGACAGGCTGTAGCGCGACGTCCTGCCGCCGTCGCTCGGGTCGATCGCGCCGAAGCGGTCGATGAGTCCTTCGTCGACCGCGCGCAGCGGGATCTGGTCGGTGCTCGTCCAGTTCGCGTCGTACGCCATCGCGGTGACCGAGAAGCCGTCGCCCGGCTCGCCCTGCGAATAGCGCAGCACGCCGCTCAATCGACGCGAGTGTTCCGGGTTGTCCCACGGACCGTTGTTGTACGTCGCATCGACCGAATACAGCAGCGTCCCGGCGCCGAGCGCGTTCGAGTCGATCAGCAGCCCCCGCGAATATTCGTGCGCGCCGCCGGTGAACGACGCGATGCCGCGGTCGACCGAGTCGATCAGCGACAGGTGCGCCGCGCCCGCGGACGCGAAGTCGCCTTCGTCGGCGTAGTACGGGCCCTTCCGGTAGTCGATCCGCGCGACCAGTTCGGGCGACAGGAAGTTGAGGTCCGTGTAGCCCTGCCCGTGCGCGTGCGTGCGCATGTTGATCGGCATGCCGTCGACGAAGGTCGCGAAGTCGGTGCCGTGGTCGAGGTTGAAGCCGCGCAGGTAGTACTGGTTCGCCTTCCCGTCGCCGCTGTGCTGCGACACGATCAGGCCGGGAACGAATTCGAGGATTTCGCCGGGGCGCAGCACCGGCCGATTCTCGATCAGCGTGGCGGTGACCGAGCCGGCGCTCGCGGCGTCGGACTTGCCGATGCCGTTGTCGTAGTCGCCGATGACCTCGACGGTCGGCAGGGCCGTGACGCCGTCCGCGAACACGGGGGCGGCGAGGAAGCCGGGGACGATCATCGCGATATGCGATCGTTTCATTTTCTTCTTCTCCCGGGCGAGCCGTCGTCACCGCATCCACTGATACGCAGGGGCAGCCGTCTCCGGATTCGCGTATCGGGACAGTTTATGTCGTTTTTACTTTTCTTCTTACACGACGTCGTGGCCGTGTATCGCCCGATGTCGCGCTAGACTCGCGCGACACGCGATGGGAGGACCGATGGAACGTTTCACGATCTCGCTGGACGAGCCGTTGGCGCTCGCATTCGACGCACTGATCGCCCAGCGCGGCTACGGGACGCGCTCGGAGGCGGTCCGCGATCTCCTACGGGCGGAACTCGAACGCACGAAGCAGATGGCGGCCCCCGCAGGCCAATGCATCGCGTGCCTGTCGTACGTGTTCAACCATCACGAACGCGACCTGTCCGAGCGGCTGACCGGCATGCAGCACGAACACCACGAGCTGACCGTGTCGACGATGCATGCGCATCTCGACCACGACCATTGCCTGGAGACGGTGATCCTGAAGGGAGATACGCGGGACGTCCGTGAATTCACCGATGCGCTGTGCGCCGAGCGCGGCGTCCGTCACGGGCACGTCAACGTGATCAGCGTCGAGGCGCACGAGCCGCATGCGAAGCTGCGGCGCGCGCAACGACCCGGGCATGTGCACCGCCACGGCATCGGCGGGCACGCGCATCTGCACGTCAAGCCGACGTCGTAGGCATCACGCGCCGAGCGGGCGTGTCGTGAACGTCAGCAAGGCCCCGTAGCAGAGGACGACCCCGACGACGAGGATCAGTGCGGCACTCGCGGCCGGCAGGACCCTCGGCCAGAACGTCGATCCGAGCGGCCCGCGCATGCGGTTGCGCGCGGACAGGAACACGAGGCCGACGGCGATCAGCGTCGACGCGAGCCCGGCGCTGAACGCGACGACGAGCACGAGGCCGTAGAACGTCTTGTTGAGCGCGATCGCCGCGAGCAGCAGCACCATCGCCGACGGACACGGCACGAGGCCGCCCGAGACGCCGAGCGCGAGCAGGCTGCGCCATGTGACCGGCTCGTCGTTCGCGCCGGGCGGCAGGTGCGAATGCATCGTGCCGCCATGCGAATGCATCGTGGCGTCGTGGGGGCCGTGCTGGTGCGAATGCGAATGATCGTGCGGATGCTCGTGCGGATGCTCGTGCGAATGATCGTGCGGATGCTCGTGCGAATGGTCGTGCCGACGTGCATGCGGACGCCGATGCCCGTGCAGCGGCGCGTGATCGTGTCGATGCCCGGGCGTGCGGGACGCGGTCGCGATGCCGAAGCGCATCGTGCCGGCGGCTGCCGGCAGCCGGCGATAGCGGGGTAGCGGATCGACGACGTCGCGTCGTTCGATCGCGCGCTCGAGTCGGCGGATCAACGCGTCGCCGAGCGCGCGACGGGCGGTCGGCCACCGCTGCATCAGCAGCACCAGCCCCATGCCGAGCACCAGCAGTCCGGACAGCAGGCTGAGCGCGGGGAACAGCCGCTCCGGCAGGAACCAGCGCGACGCGAACAGCGTCGCGAGGCCGATCGCGAAGACGACGAGCGTGTGCGTGACCGTCACCGTCGCGCCGAGGAACACCGCATGGCGCGGCGTGCTGCGCGAGCCGATCAGATAGGCGCCGACGATCGTCTTGCCGTGACCCGGCGAGAAGGCGTGCAGCGCGCCGAGCACCATCGCCGCGAACAGCGCGAGCACGGCCACGTGCGGCGCGACGGTCGGTGCGGAGATGACGTCGACGAGGGACTTCGTGCGACGCTGCAGCCAGTCGCCGTCGTCGCCCGACGGCGCCGGCCGGTTCGCCGGGCTCGCGCTGACGACGCCGGCGTCCGCACGCGGCGCGATCGGATGTGCGCCGGCCGGCATCGGCCCGACGCGATAGCGCAGGTCGACCGTCCGTTCGTCCAGCGGTCCGTCGGCAGGCAGTTGCCGGAGCGCTTCGGTCAGCCCGCCGGTCAGGCTTCCGGCGAACCCGTTCGAGTCGAATGCCGAGACGGTCGAGCGCGGCTTGACGCTGATCTCGCGCCAGCCGAGGCGGCCCGCGAAGTTCCGGTTCTCGAACCGGAGCGCGTGCACGCGGCCGTCGCTCGAGGCGGGGAGCAGCGCTTCGTAGTCGACGTCGAAGCGCAGCGAGAACCCGCCCTGCTCGGTCGGCAGGCTCGTCGTCCAGCGCACGGCGTGCAACGGCAGCGCGACGCCGTCGACGGTCAGCGCCAGCTGCGACGCATAGTCCGGCGCGCGGCGCGCGACGTAATCGTCGCGCTCCTGCTGCGTCGTCACGCCGTCGCCGTCCGCGTCGGCCACGTGCAACTCGCGCAGCGCCGGCAGCTGACCGAAGACGACCGTGTAGCGGACGCGCACGGTCGTCGCATCGAGCGCGATCTCGTCGTACTGGTTGATCGTGAAGTTGCCGAGGAGGCTCGCGACGGTGTCGGCCGCGGCGATGCCGGGCACGACGGTCAACGCCGCGCACAGCACCGCGCGCTTCCAGCGCGATGCGAGCGACGCGACCATCTCAGTGCAGATGAGGATGCGCATGCGTCACGTCGTCGCCATGCCGATGGACGTGGCTGTGCGGCGTCGCCGACGCGCCGGCATGGCGTTGCTCGAGACGACCGAACTTCCAGATCGCGACGGACACCGCCCACCCGAGCAGGAACAGTCCGACGATGAAGTAGCCGAGCAGTCCGAAGTCGAGCCCGCCGACCGCATCGAACCAGCCGCCGCGCAGGTGCAGCAGCCGGATGAAGACCTGCAGCAGCTCGATGCTGCCGATGATCAGCGCGACGGCGACCGACAGGCTGGTCGTCGTGATGTTGTAGAAGATCTTGCGCAGCGGGTTCAGGAACGCCCAGTCGTAGGCCTTCGACATCAGCACGCCGTCGGTGGTGTCCATCACCGACATGCCGGCCGCGAACAGGATCGGCAGCGACAGCACCGCGCCGATCGGCAGGTCGCCGGCCGACGCGCCGGCGGTCATCGCGAGCAGGCCGACCTCGGATGCGGTGTCGAAGCCGAGCCCGAACAGGAGTCCGAGCGGGTACATCTGCCAGCTGTGGTTCATCAGCTTCTGCAGCCGGCCGCCGAACAGGCGGTTGACGAGCCCGCGCTGCGCGAGCAGCTGCTCGAGGTGCGCATGGCTGTGCGTGCCTTTCTTCGCCTGCTGCCAGATCTTCAGGATGTCGAACAGCACGAGCAGGTTGAGGATGCCGATGATCCAGAGGAACACGCCGGAGACGCTCGCGCCGATGACGCCGCCCAGGTCCTGCAGCGCCGGCAGGTGTCCCTTCACGGCGACCGCGGCGAACGCGATGCCGACCGCGAGCAGCAGCACGATCGTCGAATGACCGAGCGAGAAGAAGAAGCCGATGCCGAGCGGCTTCTTTCCCTTCTGCAGCAGGAAGCGGACGGTGTCGTCGACGGCCGCGATGTGGTCGGCGTCGAACGCGTGACGCAGTCCGAACATGTACGCCGCGAGCCCGAGGCCGACGAGCGCCGGGTGACCGGCCGCGTCGCGCAGGTAAAGGCCCCAGCCGAGCGCATGGAGGAACGCGATGAAGCCGTAGAAGCCGGCGAGCCGCGCCCACTCGGACGCGGTGAACGTCAGATGGGTCCTGGTGGCGGGCGGTGCGAGAGCCGGCAGCGAACGCTCGATCACGGAGACCTCGATGCCTCGAAGAGGCGTTCAGGACAGTACGCGCGACGCGGGCCGCCGGATGCAGCGACGCGTCGTTCGCGACGGCGTCGGCGCGCAGCCCGCGGCAGCGTACCATCCGGCCCGACATGATCCGGGCCAACCTGTTCAGATACGCGGGGATCGCGCTCTCGGTCGCCGGCGCGATCTTCGCCGGCGACGCCGGGTCCGCGACGCCGCCGCCCGACGCCCCGTACCGCGCGCCGTTCGTGCCGTCGTCGGATGCCGAGGTCCTGCAGCAGGTGCCGAAGGCCTCCGACCCGGCGGTCGCGACGATCCGCGAGCGCCGCCGGCGCCTGGACGCGGAGCCGCGCAGCCTCGCGGCCGCCGACGATCTCGCCGAGGCGTACATCGAGTTCGGCCGACAGCTCGGCGACGCGCACTACGTCGGCTATGCCGAAGCCGTGCTCGCGCCGTGGCTCGCGCAAAAGGCGCCGCCGCCGTCGACGCTGATCCTGTACGCGACGATCCTGCAGTACCGCCACCTGTTCCCCGATGCGCGCGCACAGCTGCAGCGTGCGCTCGCCGCCGACCGTGCGAACGTGCAGGCGTGGCTGACGCTCGCGACGCTCGACATGGTGCAGGGCGACTATCCGGCGGCCGCGCGCGACTGCGCGCAGGTGACGCGCGGCGATCCGATCATCGGCATCGTGTGCTCGGCGAACGTCCAGACGTATACCGGGCAGGCGAAGCGGGCCGTCGCGACGCTCGCCGCGATCGACGCGCGGCCGCAGGAACTGTCGCCGTCGATCGCCGCCTGGGTCGAGGGACTGCTGGCCGAAGGCGCCGAGCGCCTCGGCGACTGGCCGACGGTCGAGGCGCATTACCGGAAGGCGCTCGGCCATGCGCCGCACGACAACTTCCTGCTGGTCGCCTACGCGGACTTCCTGCTGGATCGCGGGCGGGCGGCCGAGGTGCTGCCGCTGCTGGCCGACGCGGCGCAGTCGGACACCGCGTTCCTGCGCATCGTGCTGGCGCAGACCGCGCTGAAGAGTCCCGACCTGCCGCGCTACGCGTGGGTCATGGCGGCGCGCTTCGAGGCGCTCGCGCAGCGTGGCGAGGACCTGTTCGGACGCGAGCAGGTGCGCTTCGCCCTGCACGCGCAGAACGATCCCGCGACGGCGCTCGACCTCGCGCGGCAGAACTGGAAGGTCCAGCGCGCGCCGTGGGACGTCCGCGTCTTTCTCGAGGCGGCGCTCGCGGCGCGTCAGCCGGCCGCCGCCGCGCCGGTGCTCGACTTCCTCGATCGGACGAAGCTCGAGGACCCGATCATCGAGACGATGGCGCGCGATCTGCGCGCGCAGCTCGCGAAGCCGGCGGCATGAAGGCGCGCGTCGGCAGCGCGCTCGCGATGTGCGTCGCGGTCGTCGGGCTCGTCGCCGCCGCGCCGGCCCATGCCCATTCGGCGAGCGACGCGTACCTCACGCTCGACGTCGACGACGGCAACGCCGGGTCGACGCGCGTCCGCGTGCAGTGGGACATCGCGCTGCGCGACCTCGACTTCGTGATGCGACTCGACGACGACGGCGACGGCGACATCACGTGGAAGGAGCTGCGCGGCCACCAGGCTGCGATCGGCCGGTACGCGCTCGACCGCATCGCGTTCACGCGCGGCGGCAGCACCTGCACGTCGCGGCTCGCGAAGCAGCTGGTCGACGACCATGCCGACGGCGCCTATGCGGCCCTGTTCATCGACGTCGTCTGCCCGAAGGCGTCCACCGCGCTGACGCTCGACTATCGCCTCTTCTTCGCGATCGATCCGTCGCATCGCGCGATCGTCGTCGCGCGACGCGGCGACCGGACCGCGACCGCGCTGCTGTCGCCGGAGCATCCGACGATCGATCTGCCGGGCGGACCACCCGCGCAGCCGCCGCCGCGCTGAACCGCTTCCGCGATCGAGCCGCGCGCGACGGCTACAATGCCGGCCAGCCGTGCGACGGCGCGACGACCTGCGTCCGGTCCGTCGATCGCACCCCCGATCCGAACGCGAAGTGTCGGGCCGACCCGTCGGCCCCCCATGCCCGAAGCGACCTCCCCGACCGAAGCACGACCGCGCAGCCCGCTCGCGACGCTGCGCCGGCTGGTGCCGTTCATCGCGCCGTATCGGGCCCGGCTGGCGCTCGCGTTCGTGTTCCTCGTCGTCGCGGCCGCGTCGACGCTCGTCGTCCCGCTCGCGTTCCGGCAGCTCGTCGATCACGGCTTCTCGGCGACGGTGACGTCGACCGCGCCCGCGTTCGCCGGCTCCGCCGTCGCCGGCGCGCTCGGTCGCCTCAACCGCGTGGCGGCCGCGAACGTCGACTTCTATTTCTTCGGCCTGTTCGTCGTCGCGCTCGTGCTCGCGGTGTCGACGGCCGCGCGCTTCTACATGGTCAGCTGGCTCGGCGAGCGCGTCGTCGCCGACATCCGCGCCGCGGTCTACACGCGGATGCTGTCGCAGTCGCCCGAGTTCTTCGAGACGACGCGCAGCGGCGAGGTGCTGTCGCGGCTCACGACCGACACGACGCTGATCCAGACCGTCGTCGGCACGAGCATGTCGATGGGCCTGCGCAACGCGTTCCTGCTCGTCGGCGGCCTCGCGATGCTGCGCGATCACGAGCGTCAAGCTGTTCGCGATCACCGTCGGACTGCTCGCGCTCGTCGTCGTGCCGATCGTGCTGCTGGGCCGGCGCGTGCGCTCGCTGTCGCGCGCGAGCCAGGACCGCATCGCCGATTCGTCGGCGCTCGCCGGCGAGATCCTGAACGCGATGCCGACGGTGCAGGCGTTCACGCAGGAGCCGGCCGAGGCGGCGCGCTTCCGTCGCAGCGTCGAGTCGACGTTCGCGACGGCCGTGCGACGCACGACGACGCGCGCGTGGCTGACGACGCTCGTCATCTCGCTCGTGTTCGGCGCGATCGTGTTCGTGCTGTGGCTCGGCGCGAACGCCGTCATGGCCGGCACGATGTCGCCGGGCCTGCTCGCGTCGTTCGTGCTGTACGCGGTGATCACGGCCGGCGCGATCGGCGGCCTCACCGAGGTGTGGGGCGACGTGCTGCGCGCGGCCGGCGCGACGGACCGCCTGATGGAGCTGCTGGACGCGCGCAGCTTCATCGCGTCGCCGGCGGCGCCGATGGCGTTGCCGGAGGCCGCCGGCGGCGTCGGCGTGCGCTTCGAATCGGTCGTCTTCCACTATCCGTCGCGACCGGCCACCGCCGCGCTCGACGGGTTCACGCTCGACGTCGCACCCGGCGAGACGGTCGCGCTGGTCGGGCCGTCGGGCGCCGGCAAGTCGACCGTCTTCCAGCTGCTGATGCGCTTCTACGAGCCGCAGTCGGGCGCGATCTCGATCGGCGACGCGCCGATCGACCGGCTGTCGCTCGACGCGCTGCGCAGCGCGCTCGGCATCGTGCCGCAGGACACCGTGATCTTCTCGGCCGATGCGCGCGAGAACATCCGCTACGGCCGACCCGATGCGACCGACGACGAGATCGTCGCGGCCGCGCGGGCCGCGCAGGCGCACGACTTCATCGAGCGGCTGCCGGAAGGCTACGCGACGTTCCTCGGCGAGCGCGGCGTGCGGCTGTCGGGCGGCCAGCGGCAGCGCATCGCGATCGCGCGCGCGATCCTCCGCAACCCGCCGGTGCTGCTGCTCGACGAGGCGACGAGCGCGCTCGACGCCGAGAGCGAGGCCGCGGTGCAGCGCGCGCTCGAGACGGCGATGGAAGGCCGCACGACGCTCGTCATCGCGCATCGGCTGGCGACGGTGCAGAAGGCCGATCGCATCGTCGTGCTCGACCACGGCCGCATCGTCGAGACCGGCACGCACGCCGAACTGATGGCGCAGGGCGGCCTGTTCGCGCGCCTCGCGCGGATGCAGTTCGAGCTCCATTGAAGCCGGGCCGCCGCGGCAACCGCTGTGGCAACATGCACGGCGACCCGCGCGTCGTCGCATCGAGCGCGGGGCGCGTCCCGACGATCCTCCTCCTCGACCCCGACGCCTTGCGCGGCTGACTGACGTGCGCCAGTACCTCGACTTCATGCGCCACGTGCGCGACCACGGTGTCCTGAAGACGGACCGCACCGGCACCGGCACGCGCTCGGTGTTCGGCTACCAGATGCGCTTCGACCTCGCCGCCGGCTTCCCGCTGCTGACGACGAAGAAGCTGCACACGAAGTCGATCTTCCACGAGTTGTTGTGGTTCCTGTCCGGCTCGACGAACGTCGCGTACCTGCGCGAGAACGGCGTGACGATCTGGGACGAATGGGCCGACGAGGACGGCGAGCTCGGGCCGGTCTACGGCTACCAGTGGCGATCGTGGCCGACGCCGCGCGGCGGCACGTCGACCAGATCGCGCAGCTGATCCGCGAGATCGAGGCCAATCCCGACTCCCGCCGGCTGATCGTGTCGGCCTGGAACGTCGCCGACCTGCCGGACATGGCGCTGCCGCCGTGCCACGCGTTCTTCCAGTTCTGGGTCGCGCCGCTCGCGCCGGGCGAGTCGAAGCGGCGGCTGTCGTGCCAGCTGTACCAGCGCAGCGCCGACATCTTCCTGGGCGTGCCGTTCAACATCGCGTCGTACGCGCTGCTCGTGCATCTGGTCGCGCAGCAGACGGAACTCGACGTCGGCGACTTCGTGTGGACCGGCGGCGACTGCCACCTCTACCTGAACCATCTCGCGCAGGCCGACCTGCAGCTGGCGCGCGAGCCGGGACCGCTTCCGAAGCTCGTGATCCGGCGCAAGCCCGGTTCGATCTTCGACTACGTGTACGACGACTTCGAGATCGTCGACTACGCGCCGCAGGCGCACATCAAGGCGCCCGTGGCCGTCTAGCGAGGTTGCGGGCTTTCGTCGTTCTCAGGGGGAACACATGCAAAAGCAGATCACGCGCATCTCGCCGTTCCAGACGGCCAAGGTCCTCGCCAGCCTGTACTTCGTCGTCACGATCCCGTTCGTCATCCTCTACGCGATCGTGTCGATGTTCATGCCGACCGGCCAGAAGCTCGGCATCGTCTTCATCGTCCTCGCGCCGTTCCTCTACGCGTTCTTCGGTTTCGTCTTCTGCCTGATCGGCGCGTGGATCTACAACGTCGTCGCGAAGATGGTCGGCGGCATCGAGTACACGTCGACCGAGACGCGCGACTTCTGACCGATGCGGCTCGTGCTGATCGTCGCGCGGGCGCGCAACGGCGTCATCGGACGCGACAACGCGCTGCCGTGGCGGCTTCCGGAAGACCTCGCGCACTTCAAGCGGACGACGATGGGCCATCCGATCGTCATGGGTCGTCGCACGTTCGAGTCGATCGGGCGCGTGCTGCCGGGTCGGCGCAACGTCGTGCTGACGCGCTCGCCCGACTGGCATGCCGACGGCGTCGACGTCGCGCGCTCGCTCGACGAGGCGCTCGCGATGACGGCCGGCGCGGAGCGCGTGTTCGTCATCGGCGGCGCGCAGGTGTATGCCGATGCGATGTCGCGCGCGGACGAGATCGTCGCCACCGAGATCGATCGCGATATCGACGGCGACGCGTTCTTCCCGCCGATCGACGCGAACGCGTGGGAAGTCCGCTCGCGCGACGAACGTGCGCCGTCCGGCGACGACGCCCTGCCGTTCGCGTTCGTGCACTATGCGCGTCGCGCGGTGCCGTGAACGGCGCGCGCATCCCGTCACGACCTCCTCGCCGCCCATGTCCGAAGACGCGTTCCACGTGCACGGTCCGCACGACCACGAGCTGGAGCACGCGGCCGAGCACGGCGCCGTCGACCGTTTCTCGGGTCGCATCGCCGTGACGACCGCGATCCTCGCGACGGTCGGCGCGATGTTCTCGTACGAAGGCGGTGCGACGCAGGCGAACGCCCAGCTCGCGAAGAACGACGCGGCGATCCGCAAGACCGAGGCGTCGAACCAGTGGAACTACTACCAGGCGAAGAGCAACAAGCAGAACCTCGCCGAGCTCGCCGCGGTGCTCGTCGCGCCGGAGCGGCAGGCGGCCTATCGGTCGGAGGTCGACCGCTACAAGGGCGAGAAGGCCGACATCCAGAAGGGCGCCGAACGGCTCGAGGCGGAGTCGAAGGACTTCGACGCGCAGTCCGAGGCGTTGATGCACGAGCATCATCGCTGGGCGCAGGCGACGACGTTCCTGCAGATCGCGATCGCGTTGTCGGCCATCGCGCTGCTGACGCGACGCAACTGGCTGCAGTGGGGCGTCTACGGCGTCGCGGCGCTCGGCGGCGTGCTCGGCGCGCTCGCGGTCGCGCACGTCTGAGCTCGTAGACGACCCGGCGCGAACGCTCGCCGCGCCGCGGGTTGAACCGTTCGGATCCGGGCGCATCTGTTCCTTTCGCGCGTCTGCACGACGCGACGATCCCTCTTCCCGAACGCGAGCTCCGATGACTCCAGACCTGTTCACGCCGATCGACCTCGGCCCCTATCGACTGCCGAACCGCTTCGTGATGGCGCCGCTGACGCGCAGCCGGGCCGGCGACGGCAACGTGCCGTACGCGCTGCATGCGCTGTACTACGCGCAGCGCGCGAGCGCCGGGCTGATCATCACCGAGGCGACGCAGGTCGTGCCCGAGGGGCAGGGCTACATCTCGACGCCCGGCGTGCACAGCGACGAGCAGGTCGCGGGATGGCGTCTCGTGACGGACGCGGTCCACGCGGCCGGCGGGCGCATCTTCCTGCAGCTGTGGCACGTCGGCCGCATCTCGCACAGCGACTTCCAGCCGGACGGCAAGGCACCGGTCGCGCCGTCGGCGATCCAGGCGACGGGCAAGACGTACACGACCAACGGCTTCGTCGACCTCGGCATGCCGCGCGCGCTCGAGACCGACGAGATCGCCGGCGTGGTCGCGGGCTTCCGGACCGGTGCGAAGCACGCGATGGCCGCGGGCTTCGACGGCGTCGAGGTCCATGGCGCGAACGGCTACCTGATCGACCAGTTCCTGCGCGACCGGACGAACCGTCGCACCGATCGCTACGGCGGCTCGATCGAGAACCGCATGCGGCTGCTGCTCGAGGTCGTCGACGCGGTGTCGGCCGAGGTCGGCGCGGCAAGGGTCGGCGTGCGCATCTCGCCGGACAACCGCTTCAACGACATCGACGACGGCGATCCGCAGACGCTGTTCGTCGCCGTCGCCGGCGCGCTCGCGGGCCGTGGCCTCGCGTACCTGCACGCGATCGAAGGCGACATGGCCGCGAAGCCCGGCACGCCGCCGCGCGTCGACTACGCCGCGCTGAAAGCCGCGTTCGGCGGCCTCTACATGGCGAACTTCAACTTCGATCGCGATCGCGCGAACGCCGCGATCGCGAGCGGCCATGCCGACCTGATCGCGTTCGGCAAGCCGTTCCTCGCGAACCCGGACCTCGTCACGCGCTACCGGCTCGGCGCGCCGCTGAACGCGCCGGACGAAAAGACGTTCTACGGCGGCGACGCGCGCGGCTACACCGACTACCCGATCCTCGGCGGCATCGCCGCGTAGTCCGGCCACAACGCGCTTTCCCCGATTGCGGACTCGCCGCGCGGCTGCTATCAACGCAGCGCGCGGCACCGTCGCTCGACGTCGACGACGCATCCGCGAACCGGAGGCCGGACCATGATCGTTGCATCGCTGCGCCGCGCGGCGCTCTCGTTGTGCCTGTTGTCGCCGCTCGCCGCCTGGGCGGGGCCGTTCGATGCGATGGTCGTGTTCGGCGACAGCCTGTCGGACGGCGGCAGCGACCTCGCGTTGTCGTCGTCGATCCATGCCGTGAACCCGGCGTTCCCGCTGATCCCGGGCGCCGGCGTCGGCGGGCATTTCAGCAACGGCCCGGTGGCCGTCGAGTTCCTCGCGCAGTCGCTCGGGCTGCCGCTGACCGCGCACTACCTTTCGGCGCCGTTCCTCGGCGGCGCGACCGGCGGCACGAACTACGCGCAGGGCGGGGCGCTGTCCGGGCTCACGAACGCGGCGGTGCCGGGTTCGCTGACGATCGGCCCGAACACGGTCTCGACCGGCTTCAAGGGCGTGCTCGGCGAGGTCGGCGACTATCTCGCGTCGTCGCCGGTCGCCGACCCGAACGCGCTGTACGTCGTCTGGGGCGGCGCGAACGACATCCTGTACTACGGCAACACGCCGGTCCTGCCGGTGTGCGCGTCGAGCGCGAATCCGTTCATCTGCTCGGCCGTCACGAACACGACGAACTCGATCGCCGCGCTGCTCGCGGCCGGCGCGAAGCACATCCTCGTGCCGAACCTGCCCGACATCGGCAAGACACCGTCGGCGCTCGCCGGTGGTCCGGCCGCCTCGGCCGCGGCCGAGGCGTTGTCCGTCGCGTTCAACACCGGCCTCGCGAATGCCGAGGCCGGCTTCGCGGCGCGCGTATCCCGGGCGACATCGTGCCGTTCGACACGTTCGCGCTGATCACGCAGGTCACGAGCAACCCGTCGGCCTTCGGCTTCGGCGACGTGACCGACGCGTGCCTGAACGGGCAGCGTCGCGGACGTCGGATCGACGGTGACCGCCGGCCTGCGCGGCCGCGGGGCCGAACAGCTACCTGTTCTACGACGGCGTCCATCCGACGACGCGCGGCCAGCAGATCCTCGGGAGCCGGTTCGCGGCGGCGCTCGGCGTGCCGGAGCCGTCGCAGGTCGCGCTGCTCGGCCTCGGCGCGTGCGCCGTGCTGCTCGCGCGCCGTCGCCGGGTCCGCGTCTGACGACGCGGCCGGGCCGACGCTAGTTCGCCGGCTCGGTCCGCACGCAGTCGACGAAGAAGCGCGTGCGACCGTCGACCTTCTCCTCGACGAGGCCGTGCACGTCGGTCTCGAAGCCGGGGAACGCGAGGTTGAACTTCTGCGTGAACTCGAGGTAGCGGACGATCGTCTGGTTGAAGCGCTCGCCGGGGATCAGCAGCGGAATGCCCGGCGGATACGGCGTCAGCAGCACGGCGGTGATGCGTCCTTCGAGTTCCTCGATCGGCACGCGGTCGATCTCGCGATGGGCCATGCACGCGTACGCCGTCGACGGCTTCATCGCCGGCTGCATGTCCGAGTAGTACATCTCCGTCGTGACGCGCGCGACGTCGTGCTGCCGGTACATGTCGTGGATCTGCTGGCTCAGGTCGCGCAGCCCGACGCGCTCGTAGATCGGCTGCGACTTCACGAACTCGGGCAGGATCCGCCACAACGGCGCGTTCTTGTCGTAGTCGTCCTTGAACTGCTGCAGCGCGGTCAGCAGCGTGTTCCAGCGGCCCTTCGTGATGCCGATCGTGAACATGATGAAGAACGAATACAGGCCGGTCTTCTCGACGATGACGCCGTGCTCGGCGAGATAGCGCGTCACGATCGACGCCGGAATGCCGATGTCCGCGAAGCGTCCCGACACGTCGAGCCCCGGCGTGATCACCGTCGACTTGATCGGGTCGAGCATGTTGAAGCCCGGTGCGAGGTTGCCGAAGCCGTGCCAGTTGTCGTCCGACTTCAGCACCCAGTCTTCCTGCGTGCCGATGCCGTCCTCGACGAGCTCTTCCGGACCCCACACCTGGAACCACCAGTCGTTGCCGAACTCGGCGTCGATCTTCCGCATCGCGCGGCGGAAGTCGAGCGCCTCGAGGATGCTCTCCTCGACGAGCGCCGTGCCGCCCGGCGGTTCCATCATCGCGGCCGCGATGTCGCACGACGCGATGATCGCGTACTGCGGGCTCGTCGACGTGTGCATCAGGAACGCCTCGTTGAAGATCGTCGGGTCGAGCTTCACGGTCTCCGACTCGCGCACGAGGATCTGCGACGCCTGCGACAGCCCGGCCAGCATCTTGTGGGTCGACTGCGTCGAATAGATCAGCGACGTCTTCGGCCGCGGCCGGCCCTGGCCGATCGCGTGCATGTTCTCGTAGAAGTCGTGGAACGACGCGTGCGGGCACCACGCCTCGTCGAAGTGCAGGTTGTCGATCTCGCCGTCGAGCATCGTCTTCAGCGTCTCGTCGTTGTAGAGGATGCCGTCGTAGGTCGACTGCGTGATCGTCAGGATGCGCGGCTTCTTGTTCGCGACCGCGCGCGCGAACGGGTTGGCCTCGATCTTCCGCGCGATCGACTCGGGGGTGAACTCGTCCTTCGGGATCGGTCCGATGATGCCGAGGTGGTTGCGCTTCGGCGTCAGGAAGACGGGGATCGCGCCGGTCATCGTGATCGCGTGCAGGATCGACTTGTGGCAGTTGCGATCGACGACGACGATGTCGTCCGGCGCGATCGACGCGTGCCACACGATCTTGTTCGACGTCGACGTGCCGTTCGTGACGAAGTAGCAGTGGTCCGCGTGGAAGATGCGCGCCGCGTTGCGCTCGGAGGCCGCGACCGGGCCGGTGTGGTCGAGCAGCTGCCCGAGCTCCTCGACCGCGTTGCAGACGTCGGCGCGCAGCATGTTCTCGCCGAAGAACTGGTGGAACATCTGGCCGACCGGGCTCTTCAGGAACGCGACGCCGCCGGAGTGGCCCGGGCAGTGCCACGAGTACGAGCCGTCCTGCGCGTAGTGGATCAGCGCGCGGAAGAACGGCGGCGCGAGCCCGTCGAGGTACGACCGGGCCTCGCGGATGATGTGCTTCGCGACGAACTCCGGCGTGTCCTCGAACATGTGGATGAAGCCGTGCAGCTCCTTCAGGATGTCGTTCGGGATGTGCCGGCTCGTGCGCGTCTCGCCGTAGATGTAGATCGGGATGTCCGCGTTCTTGAAGCGGATCTCCTCGATGAACGCGCGCAGGTTGAGGATCGCGGGATCGAGCTCGGGACCCGGCGTGAACTCCTCGTCGTCGATCGACAGGATGAACGCCGACGCGCGCGACTGCTGCTGCGCGAACTGCGACAGGTCGCCGTAGCTCGTCGCGCCGAGCACCTCCATGCCTTCGGCCTCGATCGCGGCCGCGAGCGCGCGGATGCCGAGCCCGGACGTGTTCTCGGACCGGTAGTCCTCGTCGATGATGACGATCGGGAAGCGGAATTTCATCGAGCGTTCCTGCGGCGGGCGGCTCGCCGTCGACGGGCGACGGCGCGGACGGGCGAGCGGCGCGACGAACGGCGCCGGTCGGCGAGAGGCGCGCATTCTAGTCCCTGAAGCGTCGCGACCGGCCGACCGACGTCCGCGCCGTCTCGCTGCTGCCGATGCGTCGTCGCGGCGTCGTCGCGGCGTCGTCGATGCGTCGTCGATGCGTTGCAGCGACCTCGTTGGCGCTCATCCCGTCGAAGCCCTAACATGCGGGCGGCGCCGCATCGCCGGGCGCCGACCGGGAGCGACATGGAAGACGTATTCGACGCCTCGTGGCAGGCCGGCTCGGACGGGAAGGATCCGGACATCGAGTCGGTCCTCGCATCGCTGATCGACGTGCGCGGGACCGTGCTCATCGCGCAGCCGGCCGAGTTGCGGATGCTGCTCGCGCAGGCCTGCCCG
Source organism: uncultured beta proteobacterium (assembly GCA_963720205.1). GTDB lineage: Bacteria > Pseudomonadota > Gammaproteobacteria > Burkholderiales > Burkholderiaceae_D > CAHJXF01. The sequence goes on from OY970390.1 coordinate 499,714, forward strand.
AACGCGCCGCGCCACATCGACGCGCTCGTCGCCGCGGTCGAGGTCGGCGTCGCCGATCGCCTGCGCGCGGCCGACGACGACGCGGCGCTGCCGGCGCTGCTTCGCCAGTGCGCCCGCGTGCTGCAGCAGAAGGCGTCGCTGGACACCCGCTGGTCCGAATGGACCGTGCGCGCGTGGGCGCACGCGTTCGCATTGCCGACGACGCCGCGCACGGCCGCGGCGGTCGTGCCGCCGGTGCCGCCGCCGCGCGCGCCGTTCGCATCGGCCGCTTCGCGCGGCGGCGCGTCGAGCGGCGGCCTGCGCTGGGAACCGGTCGGCGCGCCGCCTTCGACGCGCGAAGCCGGGACGCGCGCCCTTCGCCGCGCGAAGCCGGGACGGGCACGCCCTCGACGCGCGAAGCCGGGACGGGCACGCCTTCGACGCGCGAAGCCGGGACGCGCGCGCCTTCGACGCGCGAAGCGGAGACGCGCGAGCCTTCGACGCGCGAAGCGGCGGCGACGCCGTCGTCCGAGGCGGTCGCATCGCCGCCGGCGCAGGCGTCGCTGTTCATGCCGACGCAGCCGCTCGGCGACGAGTGGGTCGCGCCGCCGGTCGACGACGTCGATGCGCACGCCGAGCGCTCGTCGCCGTCCGACGAGCCGACGTCGTCGCCCGCGCCGCAGGTCGACTCGGGACCGACCGACGACGCGGCGCGGTCGGCGGCGAAGCGCGCAGCGGCGCCGACCTCGTCCACGGCCGCCGCGTCGCCCGCTGCGCCGACGCCGTCGAGCGAGGCGGCGTCGGCCGCCGCGGCGCCCGCCGACGCACCGTACTGGAAGCCGCTCGCCAACGACCGCTCGGCGCGGCTGTCGGCCGCTGCGGCAGCCGCTGCCGCGGCCCAAGCCGAAGCCGAAGCCGCAGCGGCAGCGGCAGCGGCATCCGAAGCCGAGGCCGCAGACGCGGACGCAGCGGCAGCTGCCGCCGCGCGGGTCGCCGACGCCGCCGACGGGGCGGCGTCCGTCGCGGTCGGTGACGGACGTCCGCAGCCCGTCGCCGAGCGTGCGCTCGCGCACGACGGGACGCCCGGGGACCCGAACCACGCGCCGGCGGCCACCGCATCAAGAACCATCGAGCGCGGCCCGGCCGCCGGCGGGCCGCGTCCGTCCGCCGGCGCGCGTCCCGGCACCGCGGTCGACCGCGGCGCGCCCGAGCCATCGGACGTGCCGCTGTTCGCGTCGAGCCGGCGCGCGACGCGGCTGCCGATCGCCGCGGCGCTGGCGGTGTTCGTCGCGATCCTCGCGGTCCTCGCGTGGTACGGCATCGACGTGCTGCGCCGACCCGACCTGACGGTCCTGTCGTCGCACGGCCCGTCGAACGGGTCCGTCGCGCCGGCGGGACGCGACGTCCCGCCGCCTTCGGCCGCCGGCGCTGCGCCGATTCCCGACGTCGCGTCGAACGGCGTGCCGACGCCGCCGCGGTCGCGCCGATTGCCGGTAGCGCGTCGTCGTCGGCCGGAAACGCCGGACCGTCGACGAACGCCGCGGCGCCGGCCGGTCCGTCGACGACGACCGGCACGACCGCGACGCCGGCGTCCCTGTCGCCGCCGGCGACGCCGGGGACGCAAGGGACGCAGGGGACGCAAGCGACGCGAGGCGACGCCGACGACGCCGACGTCCGCGCCGACGACCGCGACGCCGGCGGCGCCGACGTCCGCGCCCACGAACTCGACGACGCCCCCGTCGCCGACCGGTTCCGGCCGCGCAGCGCCGGGTGTCGCGCGCCGCCGCCGTCGACGGCGACCGCGACCGGCACCGCGCACCCGACGGCCCCGGCGGTCGTCGCCCCGTCGTCGCGCGTGTCGCGCCGGTCCGACCGGCCCGCGACCGTTGCGGGTCGCCGGGCGGAGGCCCGGGCCGAGAAGCTTCGCGCGAAGGAGGCTTCCGAGGCGCGCCTGCGCAAGGACCGCACGACGGCCGCGCGCAACGAGCGCGGCGCGATCGCCGCGTGCGCGTCGTCGTCGTGCCCCGGCATCGTCGTCGACATCCGGCTGCTCGAGCCGGGCACCGCGTCGCGCGGCGCGATCTACGTCGTCTCGGTCCACACCGACGACCATCGCACGCTCGCGTTCACGACCGCCGACCGGATGTCGATCGGCAATCGCGTGCGCGTCGTCGGCGGTCGACTCTTGCGGATCGGCGGCTGACGGACCGCGCGGGGACGCGCGAACCGTTGCTCAGGCGCGGCACTCGGGGGTCGGCCCGTTGACCCTCGCGGGCGGCGACCACCACAATGGTCGCAACGGAGCAACCGCACGACGCTCGTCCCGAGCGCCGTCGATGGATGCGATGCCAGAAGCCGACCAGGACGACAAGGCGACCTCCTCTGCCGCACGGGTCGCCGCGCGAACGATGCAAACCGATGCGGCAACGCCCGGCGAGACCGCCGAGCAGGCCCTGCAGGCCGTCGTCGATCTTCACGGTCCGGCGATGTTCTACGAAGCGGACGCGTTGCGCGCCGAACTCGAGGCGCGCTGCCCGCGTGCGCGCGCCGACATCGCGCTGCTGCTGATCGGCCTCGACGAGCAGATCCCGCAGGCGCTGCTGGCGGTCCACGCCGACGACGACGTCGCGCCGCTCGCGCTGCGTCTCGAGCGCCGGCTGCGGATGCGACGCTCGCTCGAACCGGTGCAGGCCGCGTGGGTCGTCGGGACGTGGGCCCGCGTGCTGCGGCTGTGGTCCGTCGCGGCGGCGTCCGAGGTGCTGCGACCGATCGGGCGTCGCGACGGAACCGACGGACCGGCCGCGCCCACGTCGTACGCGAACGCCGCTCGACGCGCCGTCGACGACCGACGAGGACGACGAGGACGACGACGCGCCGTCCGTCGTCGCGTCGGTGAACCGCTGGTACGGGATCGGCGGCCTCGTCGCGGCTGCGGCCGTCGTCGTCGCGATCGTCCGCTACGAGCCCGCGTCGCCGCCGACCCCGCCGGTCGCGACGACGCCGGCGCCGGCCACGCCGCCCGTGGTCGCCGCGACGGCCGTGCCGCCGGCGGAGCCGCGCATCGTCGACGTCGTCAGCAACGAGCCGCTGCTCGCCGACGGCCGGCAACGCCAGGTGTTCGTGACGATGGCGTCGCCGCACGGTCCGATCGACAGCGTGGAGGCGCGCTTCGTCGACGGCGACGCGGCGCTGCGCGGACCGCCGTCGATCGTCGACGTGTCGAGCGATCCGGTCGTCGACGGCCACGTGCCGGCCGGGCTGATCGGCCTGCGCTCGACGAAGCCGCTGAAGGCCACGTTCGAGTACGTCGTCACGATGGCGGACGGCGCCCGCAGCGCGCCGTTCACGAAGGAGATCGTCGCTCGCGCCGATCGCCGCGACGCCGCCGACGATCGAGGACGTCGTCGTGCCCGACAGGATCGTCGCGGGCCGACCGTTCAAGGCCGAGATCTCGTTCAAGGCCGGCGACGCGCCGGTCGCGTCGATCGAGTCGGCGATCGTCACGCGCGACGACACCGGCGCGCCACGGGTCACGCCGGTCGCGGTGTCGACCGCGAATCGCGACGCCGAGGGCATCCTGCGCGTCGCGGCCGTCGCCGAGCAGTCGCCGACGACCATGCAATTCACGCTGCTCGACGCCGACGGCGTGCGCAGCGAAGCGCGACGCGTCGTGTTCGACGTGGCGCCGCGTCCGACCGTCGGGCGCTGCGCCGATGGCGACTGCGACGCGGCGACCGTCGCCCCGCGCAACGCCGACGAGCGGGCCGACGGAAGCGCCGCGAAAGCGGGCGACCGGGCTGTGCGCGGCGTCGACGATCGCGCCGCGCGGCCATCGCCGATCCTCGTCGCGCCGACCGCGACCGGCGACCGGCCCGCGTCCGACCGGTCGGCCGCGATCGTCCCGCTCGGCGCCGAGAAGTCGTCGACGACGACGGTCGCGAAGCCGGCACCCGCGTCCGCCCCGAAGCCCGCCGCCGAGCGCAAGCCGCGCGAGGGCCGCCTGGTGCCGGAGAGCGTGCCGCAGTTCGATCCGGCGCAGTGAAGTAAAGAACCTTTACTCATTCGGTGCGCCCGCCGGTGTCGCGTGCCGGGCCGCGGCCTGCGCGGCGTCGACGGCGTACCGCGCCGACGGCGGCGATGCGCGCGTCGCGCCGCCGCCGCCGATTCCGACAGTCGAATCCGTGGATCACCGGTGCGGACGCCCCGACCGCGCGGCGATGCTCGCCCGTCGTCGCACCGGATTCCCCGCCGCGGCGCCCCGCCTCGATGCCCCGAACGCCTTCCCCGACGATCCGTCCTCGCGCCCGCACGCCGCGCGAAGCGCCGTGGAAGCGCGATGCGATGCGGTTGCTGCACGACGTGTTCGGCCTGAAGCGCCTGCGACCCGGCCAGCTCGACGTCATCGGCAACGCGATGGAGGGCCGCGACACGCTGGCGATCATGCCGACCGGCGCCGGCAAGTCGCTGTGCTACCAGTTGCCGGCGCTGATGCTGCCGGGTCGCACGGTCGTGGTGTCGCCGCTGATCGCGCTGATGAAGGACCAGTGCGACAAGCTGCGTGCGGCCGGCGTCGAGGCGGTGCAGTTCAACAGCGCGCTGACGGCCGACGAGCTCGCCGACGCGAACGACGCGGTCGCGTCCGGTCGCGCGAAGATCGTGTTCTCGACGCCGGAGCGGCTCGTCGACGGCGACTTCCGCCGCCTGCTGTCGGCGCTCGCCGACGAGCCTGCTCGTCGATCGACGAGGCGCATTGCATCTCGCAATGGGGCCACGACTTCCGGCCGAGCTTCCTCGAGGTCGGCGAGGCGCTCGCGCGTGCTCGGACGGCCGACGCTGCTCGCGCTGACGGCGACGGCGAGCGAGGCGGTCGCCGACGACATCGAGCGCGCAGCTCGGCGTCGCCGAAGCTCGCGCGCATCAGCACCGGCATCTATCGCGAGAACCTGCACTACGCGGTCGAGCACGTCACGAACGACGACGAGAAGCTCGTCGCGGCTGCTCGGCGATCGTCGCGGCCGAGACGCGGTCCGCTGATCGTCTACGCGTCGACGATCAAGGCGGTCGAGGCGGTGCACGAGGCGCTCGCCGGCGCCGGCGAATCGGTCGGTCGCTATCACGGCCGCCTCGCGCCGGCCGAACGGCGCGCGCAGCAGGACGCGTTCATGCACGGCGACGTCCGCGTGATGGTCGCGACGAACGCGTTCGGCCTCGGCATCGATCGCGCCGACGTCCGCGGCGTCGTGCACTACCAGATGCCGGGCGGACTCGACGCGTACTACCAGGAGTCCGGGCGCGCCGGCCGCGACGGCGAGCCGGCGCGCTGCGTGCTGCTGTTCCTGCAGCGCGACAAGGCCGTGCAGAGCTTCTTCCTCGCGGGCCGCTATCCGGCGCTCGACGACGTGCAGGCCGTCTATGCGAAGCTGGTCGAGCCGCCGGTCGACGGCGACGCGTGGACGATCGAGTCGCTGCAGCGCGCGCTCGAGCGGCCGCGCGCGAAGGTCCAGCGTGGCGACTCGCTCTGCTGCGACGCCAGCGCGTCGTCACGCAGCGACGCGACGGCGCGCTCGTCGTGTGGCCGCGACCGGCTCGACGACGCGACGATCGAGTCGCTGATCGGCGGCTATCGCGACAAGCGCGAGCACGACCGCGAGCTGCTCGAGCAGATGGTGTTCTACGCGCAGACCGGCCAGTGCCGCTGGCAGGTGCTGCTGAAGCACTTCGACGACGAGAGCGACTTCGACCGCTGCGGGACATTGCGACAACTGCCGCCGCATCGCGTCGGTCGAGCGGAAGGTCGAGGCCGAGGCTGCCGGCGACGCGCGGCCCGTCGATCCGTTGCACGTCGCGCCCCCGCAGCCGCCCGTCGTGCACGCGGCGTTCCGCGCGGGCGAACCGGTCCGCGTCCCGCGCTACGGCAACGGTCTCGTGAAGCACGCCGACAGCACGCGCGTGACGGTCGAGTTCCCGAACGGCGCGACGCGCTGCTTCCTCGCGTCGTTCGTGACGGCGCAGGCCGCACCGCCATCGGGCCGCAGGCGGAAGCCGGAGCGCGCAGCGGCGGCCGCGTGAACGCGTCAGGTCTTCGGCAGCGTCACGCCCTGCTGGCCCTGGTACTTGCCGCCGCGGTCCTTGTAGCTCGTCTCGCAGACCTCGTCGCTCTCGAAGAACAGCACCTGCGCGACGCCCTCGTTCGCGTAGATCTTCGCCGGCAGCGGCGTCGTGTTCGAGAACTCGAGCGTCACGTAGCCTTCCCACTCGGGCTCGAACGGCGTGACGTTGACGATGATCCCGCAGCGCGCGTACGTGCTCTTGCCGAGGCAGATCGTCAGCACGTTGCGCGGGATGCGGAAGTACTCGACGGTGCGCGCGAGCGCGAACGAGTTCGGCGGGATGATGCAGACGTCGCCGTCGAAGTCGACGAAGCTCTTCTCGTCGAAGTTCTTCGGGTCGACGATCGTGCTGTTGATGTTCGTGAAGATCTTGAAGTCGTTCGCGCAGCGGATGTCGTAGCCGTAGCTCGACGTGCCGTAGCTGACGATGCGTCGCGTCGAGCCGTCGGCGTCGGCGGCGACGCGCACCTGCCCCGGCTCGAACGGCTCGATCATGCCGTGCGACGCCGCCATGCGGCGGATCCAGCGATCGGACTTGATGCTCATCCGAAGCTCCGCGGAAACGAGCGCGCGATTCTACGGGAGGTCGACCCGCGCGACGACGAACGCGGCGATGGCGTCGACGTCGTCGAGCTCGAAGCGCATCGGCGCGCCGGGCATCGCGGCCACGTCGTCGCGGTCGGTCGCGATCGCCACGATGTCGGGATCGTCGGGGAACAGCAGCGGCTTGCCGTTCGCGGCGCGGTGCACCTCGAGCTTCGGCATCGGATCGCGCTTGAAGCCCTCGACGAGCACGAGGTCGCACGGCGACACGTGCGCGAGCAGCTCGACGAGCCCCGGCTCCGCCGCGCCGCGATGCTCGCGCATCAGCGCCCAGCGCGCCGGCGAGCTGATCAGCACCTCGTGCGAACCGGCCTCGCGAAAGCGATGAGCTGTCCTTGCCGGGCCGGTCGATGTCGAACTTCTCGTGCGCGTGCTTGACGACCGAGACCGTGAGGCCGCGCGCGATCAGGCTCGGCAGCAGCCGCTCGATCAGCGTCGTCTTGCCGGCGTTCGACCAGCCGGCGATGCCGAAGATCTTCATGCGAGGCCGTCTCGCGGACGATCGTCGGCGGGGATGCGTCGGGTGGTGCGGCGGCGTGCGTCCATGGCCGGATCGTACGCAAAGCGACGGTCGGCCGCGTCGGTGATGCCGCGCGCGGTCCGACGCACCGCGTCAGCGGGCATGGCCGGTGCTGTTCTCCGCACTCCGACCCCGAGCCCCCGCATCCGGAAGAACACGATGGAACGAGCAACCCACAAGCCGTTCGAAGTCGAGGACCTGCTGCTGCATCGACGCATCGTCGAACTCGACTGCAGTCCTCGCGACGAAGTCGCGGCCTGCACGGTCCGGTCGATCGACGGCGACCCCGATCATGCGACCGTGCGATCGCACCTCTGGCTGGTCGCGCTCGACGGTTCGCGCACGACGCAGCTGACGCGCGGGACGGGCCTCGACCAGTCGCCGAAATGGGCGCCCGACGGCGGACGGCTCGCGTTCCTGTCGGACCGCGGGGGCGGCTCGCCGCAGGTCCACGTGATCGACCTCGACGGTGGCGGCGAGGCGCGGCAGGTCGGTTCGTTGCCGCAGGGCGCGTCGAGCCTGCGCTGGTCGCCGGACGGGCGAACGCTGTTCGTCACGTCGGCCGTCGTCGTCGATCCGGAACTGCGCGGCCGCCCGTCGAACGGTCGCGCCGCCGAACCGCACCGGCGCCGAGCCCGAGCTCGTCTGGCGGTTGCCGTACAAGTCCGACGGCGTCGGCTACCTGCTGCAACGGCAATTCCACCTGTTCGCGATCGACATCGACGGCGGCGGGCACGCGCAGCTGACCTGCGGCGCGTTCGACGTGCTCGGCTTCGACGTCTCGCCCGACGGCAGGCGCATCGCGTACACGCGCTATCGCGAGGGGCGCTTCACGCATCGCAGCGACCTGTGGGTGTGCGACATCGACGGTGCGAACCCGCGACGGATGACCGATTCGCACGCGACCGTGATGCAGCCGGCGTGGTCGCCCGACGGTCGCCGGATCGCGTTCTCCGGCGCGGAAGAGGAGGGCGACGCCGAGCCGAAGCTCTGGGTATCCGACGCCGGGACCGGCGAGATCCTGCGCGTCGGCGACGATGCGCTCAACATCGCGGACCCCGAATCGTTGCGCTGGCAGCGCGACGACCGTCTCTGCTTCGTGCGCGCGCATCGCGGGCGCCACCACGTCGTCTCGATCGCCGTCGGCGACGTCGAACCGGTCACGCTGTCCGGCGGCGATCGCCAGATCGGCGCGTACGGCCGTACCGAGCGGCATCTCGTGTACGGCGTCGACCATCCGGCGATGCCCGGCGAGTTGTGGACGTGCGACGCCGATGGCGGCGACGAGCGTCGGCTGACGCGCTTCAACGCGTGGTGGGACGAGCGCACGCCGCTCGTGGCCGAGGTCCGCACGTTCGACGTCCCCGACGGGCGGGGCGGAACCGAGTCGATCGAAGGATGGCTGCTCCGCGCGGCCGGGTCGACCGCCCCGCGCCCGCTGCTCGACGACGTGCACGGCGGTCCCGCGTCGTACGCGCTGCTGGACTCCGACTCGACCGTCTACTGGCAGGTGCTGTGCAGCCGCGGCTGGACCGTCCTGATGTTGAACGCGGTCGGGTCCGCGAGCTACGGCCCCGAGTTCTGCCGGCGCCTGCTCGGCCACTGGGGCGAAGTCGACCTGCCGCAGCATCTCGCGGCCCTCGCGTCGCTGCGGGCCCGAGGCGTCTGCGGCGACCGCGTCGCGATCGCCGGCAAGTCGTACGGCGGTTTCCTGTCCGCTGGGCGATCGGCCAGACCGACCGCTTCGCCGCGGCCGTCGTGATGGCGCCGGTCGGCAACATCGAGACGCACTACGGCACGTCGGACGGCGGCTACTACGCCGACCCGTACTACCTCAAGTCCGAGCCGCGCTTCGACCGCGAGCTCGCGCGCCGGCTGTCGCCGCTGCAGCACATCGAGAAGGCACGCACACCGACGCTGTTCCTGCAGGGCAAGGACGACGAGCGCTGCCCGAAGTGCCAGTCCGAGGAACTGTTCGTCACGCTGATGCGCGCCGGCGACACGCCGACCGAACTCGTGCTGTATCCCGGGGAGGGGCACGGTTTCACCGGTTCGGGCGCGCCGCGGTGCCGCATCGATGCGGCGCGCCGGATCGTCGCGTGGGTCGAGCGCTTCACGACGCTGGAGGACGAGGCCGGCGCCCCGCAACCGGCCGGGGAGACGACGGCGACCGATCGCGCCGCCCAGCCGGCGTGACGTCCGGCGCCGAGCCGCCGGAGCGCTCGCGGCCGCGCGGCGCGCGCCCGGCTCAGGCCTTCAGGAACCCGAGGTCGGCCGTCGTGAAGTTCGCGAGGTTGGGGAACGCGCCGGACAGCTCCGACGGCGCGAGGCCCATCCACTTCGCGAGCGTCGCGCCGTACTGGTCGACCGACGTCGTCGGCAGCCAGCGGCCCGACGTCGTGACGTCGTCCGGGCCGCCGAGCGCGAGCGTCGGGAACTTGCCGTAGGTCGCCTGGCCGTTCACCGCGCCGCCGATGATCAGGTGGTGACCGCCGTACGCGTGGTCGCTGCCGCCGTTCGCGGGCTTGAACGTGCGCGTGAAGTCCGACAGCGTGAACGTCGTCACGTCGTTGGCCACGCCGAGGCCGGCCGTCGCGTTGTAGAACGACGTCAGCGCCGGCGACAGCTGGCTGAACAGGTTGTCCTGCGTCGCGACCTGGTTGCTGTGCGTGTCGTAGCCGCCGTGCGACACGAAGAAGATCTGCCGCGACGGATTGCCGAGGCTGGCGCGATGCTCGATGATCTTCGCGACCTGCTTCAGCTGGTTCGCGATGCTGTTGTTCTGCGTGCCGAACGCGGCGGCCGACGTCGACGAGCCGGACAGGATCGGGTTCAGCGTCTGGGTGAACGCGATCGTCGACGTCTGCAGGCTGCCCATCGTCGAGACCATCACCGCGTCGCCGCCGCCCGACATCAGCGTCTTCAGCGCGGCGATGCGCGCCTGGTCGTTCGCCGACGTGCTCATGCCGCTGATCGCGAGCGTGCCGGTCTGCGGCAGCGCGACCTGGCTCGTGTGGTCGCCGGTGAGGAACAGCGCGTTGCCGGCGATCGACAGGCCGACCGGCGCGGTGCCGCCGGCGCCGCCGAGCACGTCGGCGACGCGTCCGCCCCAGCCGGACGGCGCGGTCAGGCTGTTGATGCGGATGCCCTGGAACTGGCGCTGCTGGTCGTCGTGCGAGAACAGGTTCGGCGGCGCCGCGCCGATCGTCGTGTAGTTCGACTTCGTGGCCGGCTTCAGCAGCGTGCCGACGTTGAACAGCGTGGCGAGCTTGCCCTGCTGCCACAGCCCCTGCAGGCCCGCGAACTGCGGATGGAACGCGTAGTTGGTCTGGTTCGACTGGTCGGTGATCGGCAGCAGCGCGGACTGCGGCAGCGCGACGCCGCCGGCGGTCTGCGAGCCGCGCAGCGTCGCGTAGTTCGCGTACGCCGACGTCGTGAACGGCACGATCATGTTGTTCGAGTCGTTGCCGCCGAACAGGAACACGCACACGAGCGCGCGATAGCCGGTCGTGTCGGCCGCCTGGGCCAGCGGCAGCGACAGCCGCGGCATCAGCGACGAGAAGCCGAGCGCCGACAGCGCGCCGAGCGCGCGCCGACGGTCCAGGGAGATCGCGGCGTCGCCGCGCGCGGAAGGTCGAACGTGACGGCTCATCGCGTCCTCGTCAGCGGTTGATCAGGTAGCGCGGCGAGACCGCGAACAGGTACGCGCCCATCCGCGCGCGGCCGAGCGTGTCGGTCGCCGACACGGCCGTGATCGCGTTGACGATCGCGGTCTTCTCGGTCGCGGTCATCGTCGCGTGCGTCATCGTCGCATCGAGCTGGTCGACCATCGCCGACGGCGTCGCGGCGAGCGCGACCAGCGACGACAGGTCGACCTGCGTGCCGGTCGAGCCGGCGACCGACGTGTCCGGCGCGATGCCGTTCGTCGTGTTCAGCAGCGCGTAGGCGAAGTTGAAGCGCGCGACCGACGTCGTCGTGTTCTCGACGCCGAACTGCGGCGCCTCGAGCGACGCCGAGCCGGGCAGTGCGTAGTCGGGCGGATAGAAGCTGAACACGGAGCCCGGCGTGTAGACCGACTGGCCCATCGCGCCGGCCTGCGCGTTGAGATACACGCCGTCGGACGTGCCGCCGAACGCCCGTGCGACCGAGACCGCGTAGACCGACGGGTCGCGCAGCTTGCCGAACGTGGTGTCGGTCTTCGCCGAGCCGCGCGCCTCGCTGTCGAGCAGGATCGCGCGGATCACGGCCTTCATGTCGCCGCGCACGCCGCTGCCGTTGTCGTTGAAGACCGCGCTGATGCGCGCGACGTACGCGGGCGTCGGGATTGCTGGTCACGAGCGCCTGGATCAGCTGGCGACCGATGAAGGGGCCGACGTTCGGATGCTTGTAGATCGCGTCGAGCGCGTCGGCGAGGTCCTTCGCCGCGGTCTGGCCGGCCGGCAGCACCTGGCCGTTCAGGACCGTCTTCGTCGCGACGTCGTGATGCGCGTCGAACGACACCAGATCGGCCGAATAGTTGACGGGGTTCGTCCACTTCGACGTGGCGGTCCCGAGCGGCGCGTAGGTCCAGCCGGTGAACGCGCGCGCGAAGGCCTGGACGACGGTGAGGTCGTAGCTCGGCACCGGCACGCCGCTCGAATCGTTGACCGTCGTGCCGTCGGCGTTGAGCTTCGACAGCCCGATCGAGAACAGCTGCAGCACCTCGCGCGCGTAGTTCTCGTTCGCCTGCACGGTCGCCGTCGGCTTGTCGTTGTTGACCATGTCGAGGTAGTCGCCCATCGCCGGATGGAGCGTCACGCGCTCGATCAGCTGGCGATAGTTGACGAACGCGTTGTCGAGCAGCATCTGCTGGTAGTCGCGAACGCCGTACGTCGGCTTGATGTCGATCGACGAGATCACGAAGATCTGCGAGTACGCGAGCGCGACCCGCTGCCGCAGCTGGTCCGTGCCGGTCAGCGCGTTGCGATAGAACTGCGCCTGCACCGGGAACGCCGTGTAGTTGTCGCGAACGCAGGTCGACGGCGCGGTGCTCGGACAGCCGACCGCACTGTTCGAGTCGATGTACGCGATCGGCGCATAGCCGGTCGTCGGCGTCGCGAGCTGAGCGTCGACCCAGGCCGCGACGCCTTGCGACTGCACCGACGCGATCGTCGACGACGTCGGTCCGAACGACGCCTGGTCGAGCAGCCGCGCGACGTCGCCCGCGGTCGGCGGCGGCACCGGCGCGGGCGCCGGCGTCGTCGTCGGCGGGCTCGTGGCGACCGGCGCCGCGGCGCCCGAGTCGCCCCCACCGCCGCCACCGCAAGCGGCGAGCAGGGAGGCGACGAGCGCGGCGCCGGCGGTCGACGCGCGCAGACCGGACGGATGCTTGGGGACGACGAGGATCGTGGGCGACATGGCGGAGCCTGCGGACGACGGGGCCGGACCGTCGGACGTCTGCGCGTCCGATCGGGCTCGTCGACTGTCGCCGCGCCCCGCGCGTCGGTCAACGATTCTTACGGCCGCTTACATCGTTCGTCGCGCGTCGGTCACAGGGCGAAATCCCGAGCCGCGGCCCGTCCTCGCGCGCGGCGCCATGGGCGCTTTGCTAGCATGCGGCGACCGCTTCGACCGGCGTCGCCATGACCATCGAACCCGCACTCGAGACCACCGATCCCTACGAGCGCGCCGGCCAGACGTTCCCGCGATTGAGCGAGGCGCTCGCCGAACGCATCGCGGCATACGGCACAGCGGTGTCGATCCCGCGCGGCTCGCATCTGTTCGAGCGCGGCGACCGCGGCGTCGACTTCTTCTTCGTCTGCAGCGGCGCGATCGAGGTGATCGACCTCGACGCGCATGGCGTGCCGTACGTGATGCACGTCCATCGCGCCGGCAACTTCACCGGCGAGATGGACCTGTTCAACAACCGCAGCGTCCTCGTGTCGGCGCGCGCGGCCGAGGACAGCCGCGTCGTGCGGATCGAGCCCGCCGACTTCCGCCGCATGGTCGCGACCGAGTCCGACATCGGCGAGATCGTGATGCGCGCGTTCATCCTGCGTCGCGTCGGCATCATCCGTCACCAGGTCGGCGGCGTCGTGCTGATCGGCGCCGCGCATGCCGCCGACACGCTGCGGCTGCAGCGCTTCATGCAGCGCAACGCGTTCCCCCATCGGCTGCTCGACGTCGACGCCGAGCCGGAGGCAGGGGGTTTCCTCAGCTGCTTCCGGATCGAGTCCGAGCAGCTTCCGGTGGTCGTCACCCCCGACCACGAGGTCTTGCGCAACCCGTCGAACGGCGCGCTCGCGGACGCGCTCGGCCTGACGGAAGAGCTCGATCCCGATCGCGTGCACGACGTCATCGTCGTCGGCGGCGGACCGGCCGGGCTCGCGGCGGCGGTCTACGCCGCGTCCGAGGGCCTCGACACGCTCGTCGTCGAAGGCATGGCGCCGGGTGGCCAGGCCGGCACGTCGTCGAAGATCGAGAACTATCTCGGCTTCCCGACCGGCATCAGCGGCGAGGCGCTCGCGGGCCGCGCGCAGGCGCAGGCGCAGAAGTTCGGCGCGCGTCTCGCGATCTCGCGGATGGCGGTGCGGCTCGAATGCGACGGGCAGCCGTTCCGGATCGCGCTCGAGGACGGGCGGTCGCTCGCGGCGCGATCCGTCGTCGTCGCGACCGGCGCGCGCTACCGCAAGCTCGCGGTCGCCGACTACGAGCGCTTCGAGGGGCAGGGCATCCATTACGCCGCGACGGCGATGGAGGCACGGTTGTGCGACGGCGAGGAGGTGATCGTCGTCGGCGGCGGCAACTCGGCCGGGCAGGCCGCGGTGTTCCTGTCGCGCCTGTCCAAGCACGTCCACATGCTCGTGCGGGCCGACGGGCTCGCCGCGACGATGTCCGACTATCTCGTGCAGCGCATCGACTCGTCGCCGCACATCACGCTGCACACCGGCACCGAGATCACGCGGCTGTCCGGCGAGCGCTATCTCGCCGAAGTGGCCTGGACCGACCGCGCGAGCGGCGAGGAATCGGTGCATCCGGTCGGCAACGTCTTCCTGATGATCGGTGCTGCGCCGAATACCGAATGGCTGCAAGGCTGTGTCGAGCTCGACGACGACGGCTTCATCGTCACCGGTCACAGCGCCGACGGCGTCTCGCCGGTCTCGCCGTACGCGACGAGCCGACCCGGCGTGTTCGCGGTCGGCGACGTGCGTGCGGGATCGGTCAAGCGCGTCGCGTCGGGCGTCGGCGAAGGATCGGTCGTCGTGCATGCGATCCATCGACATCTCCAGACGCCCGGCTGAACGGAACACGATGCAGGACACGACGACCGCGGTCGTCGGCTGGATCAGCACGGGCATCCTCGTGCTGACGATCGGCCGACAGGCATACAACCAGTGGCGCGAAGGCAGCACCGCCGGTCTGTCCAAGTGGCTCTTCGTCGGGCAGCTCGCGGCGTCGACCGGGTTCGTGATCTACAGCTGGCGGCTCGACAACGTCGTCTTCGTCGTCAGCAACGTGTTCCTGCTCGTCATCGCCGCGATCGGCCAGGCGCTGTACGTCCGCAACCGGCGTCGGGAGGGCAGGAGCGCGGCCGAGGACACGTGAGCCGGGCGCGTCGACACTCGGCGGGCACCGCATCGGGGCGACCGTCGGACCGAGGCCGGTAGCGGAGTCAGGCAATCGGGCGCGATGTCGTCCGCTGTTCCGAACGATCGCGCGGCGCCCGCCGCGCAGACTGTCGATCGAGGTCGACGCCATCGCGTCGACCGCCGACGACAGGAGCCCCGACGATGCGACGCCTTTCGATCCCCGGCCCGCGCGGCCGTTTCTACGCGCCGACCCCGAGCCTCGGCCTGCTCGCGCGCGTCGCGATGGTCGGCGCCGTGGTGACGACGGCCGCGTGGATCGCCCGCTCGACGGTGCGCGGCGCGGCCGACGGCGTCGCCACCGAGCGCGCCGACGACGAGCCGTGGCCGTTCCCGACCGCCGCGCACCATCCGGAGCCGGACGGGGCTGTCGCGTCGAAGGACGTCGACGACGACCCGGCGACGTCGCTGGCCGAGCCGGCTTCGCACGCGGTCTGAGCCGCCCGACGTCGCGTCGTCGTCGGTCGACGACGAGCCGCGTCGCTCAGGCGAACACCAGCTCGAACGGCCGCAGGAACCGCGGCACGACGTGCGCGGGCAGCGCCGGCGGTCGGTCGCCGTCCGGCGTGAGCTGGCTCACGAAGGCGTCGATCGCGCGACGCTTCGCTGCCGATCGCCGCTTCGCCGAGCGGCAGGCGACGCGCGCGGTCCCAAGGGATCGTCCCTTCGTCCGGCATCGCCCAGTGCCACATCCAGACCGGATACTCGAACAGCGCCGCGCCGGTGAGCTGTCGCGCCAGGTCGGCGACCTCGCCGCATGCCTCGTGGTCCGGATCGCCGTCGAAGCGACAAGGCGCGAGCAGCAGGTCCGCTTCGTCCACGAGTTCGGCGAGCGCCTTCAGCAACGTCTCGCGCACCGCGTCGACGCGGCCGTCGGGCAGGTCGAGCGCGACGACCGGCACGGCGACGCCGAGTCGGTCGAGCGCGTGGCGCAGCTCCATCGGTCGCGCGGTGGCGAGCCGCGCGCGCGGCCAGCGCTGCGAGTGCGGATGGCTCGCCTCGCCGTTCGTGACCGACACGATGCGCAGGTCGGCGCCCGCCGCCGACAGCCGCGCGAGACTGCCGCCGAGCGCGAGCACCTCGTCGTCGGGATGCGGCGCCAGCAGCCAGATGCGGCGATAGCGCGTCGCCCAGTCGCCCACGTTCAGCACGTCGAGCGACGCGAGGCGCGACGACGACAGCCAGACGCGCTCGTCGGTCCCCCGACCGGCGATCGACCGTCGCTCGGGCGCGTGGGACGGCAGCGACACCGGTCCGTCGATCATGGCGTTCGCCGGGCCGCCGCGGTGACGCGGACGGTACGTGCGTCCCGCCCCCGCATCGGCGACGATTCCGTTTCCTGCGATCCTGCAGCCATCGCGTGCTCCGAACGACGACCCGCGACTGCGGCCGTCCGAAGCGCATTGTCGAACCTTGCCGAAGCGGCTGGTTTCGGACGAACGCTGATCGCGTCGGACGATCGCCGCGGTTCGGTCGTGCGCCTGCGGACCGGCCGTGTCGGCGGGCAGCGTCGGCGGGCGGTCGGACGTCGGACCCGTTGACGGGGAATGCGCTTCGTCGCATGGTCCGGCGATCCGCTGAAAGCGACTCGACGGGAGGCCCCATGGCACGCGTTTCGAAGACCGAACCGCCGTTCGACGGCGGGCAGGAGGCGCTGCGCCGGATGCAGGCCGCGATCATCGCCCGCGGACGGACGATCCGCGACGCGGTGCGGGAGGCACGCGCCGCGACGGTCGCGCCGACGTCGAATGCGGCGAAGGCGAAGGGCGGCGCGCCGGTCGCCGCGACGCCGATCCACGGCGCGCCGAAGGTGCTCGACGATCCGATGTTCTATCCGCCGCACGACGAGCGCACGGAGACGGCCGCGTACCAGAAGGTCCACGCCGACCTGACCGGCGCGCAGGACCTGCCGTGCATGGTCTGCGGCGTCCGCAACTCGATGCTGAAGGATCCGAAGAAGGCCAGGGATCCGGCGTTCAATCCGTACGGCGCGTCGGCGATGGAGACGCATCACCACACGATCGAATGGGCGCTCGCGAACGCGATCGACCCGGCGCTGTTCAACCGGACGCTGCGTCCCAACCTCGCGGCCGGACATCCGACGAACGCGACGTATGCGCGCGACATGACGCCCGAGGAGATCAGCGCCTGGGTCGACCACTCGCCGGACAACCTGTGGGTCCTGTGCGACGTGCACCATCGCCATCGCTGGGTCGGCATCCACGAGATCAGCTATCCGCTGTGGGTGCCGCAGAACCTGCTTCGACAGGACTTCATCGACCAGGTCACGAAGTCCGAGTCCGGTTTCGACGCGGGGAAGGGCAAGGCGACGCCGCCGGCGCCCGAGCCGGCGTCGGCGAAGGCCGCGGGCGCGTCGAAGAAGGCGCCGCTGGCGGACGGTGCGGGATCGGCGAAGAAGAAGGCCGGCTGACGACGTCGCGCGCGCTCAGGCCGCGCCCGGCGTCTCTTCGTCGACGCCGATCGCGCCTTCCGCCTGCAGGAACGCGTGCGCTTCGGCGCGCGTCTCGAAGATGTGCGCCGCGGCGTCGCGTTCGCCGAGTCCCGCGCCGAGCTTCAGCCGCATGAAGGCGCTCGTCGCGTAGCGCGTCGCGGACGCGTAGAAGCGCGACTGCAGGCCGGCCACCATGTCGAACCAGCGGTCGACGACCCAGTCGTCGATGACGAAGCCGTCGTAGTTCGCGACGAGGTCGACCTTGCGGCCGATCCTTTCGCACAGCGCCTCGAACACGCGACGCACGCTGTCGACGTCGTCGGCCGTGCGGATCGCATAACCCTCGAAGTTGACGAACAGCACGTTGCGCTCGGGGTCGTAGCTCAGGCGGTCGGACAGCCGCAGGTCGAGCAGGACCGACGCGAGGCCCATCGGCTTCGGCCGGAAGATGCGCGGGTCCATCGGCCGCGGCCGGTCGATCCGCGGCGCGAAGCCCATCAGCGCGACGATCTGCGTGTCGATGTCGATGCCGGGCGCGACCTCGATCAGCGCGAGACCGTCGCGTGTCAGCTCGAAGACGCAGCGCTCGGTGACGTACGACACCGGCTGTCCGCGCTCGGCGGCGAGCGACCCGTTGAACGTGATCTGCTCGACCGCGTCGACGAACTTGCGCGTGCGGCCTTCCTTGACGATCCGCACGCGCCCGTCCTCGATCGCGACCTCGAGCCCGCCGGCGGTGAACGTGCCGGCGAACACCAGGCGTCGCGCGTTCTGGCTGATGTTGATGAAGCCGCCGGCGCCGGCGAGCTTCGGACCGAAGCGGCTGACGTTGACGTTGCCCGTGCGATCGACCTCGGCCATCCCGAGGCACGCGAGGTCGAGTCCGCCGCCGTCGTAGAAGTCGAACTGCTGGTTCTGGTGCAGCAGCGCGTCGGTGTTGATCGCGGCGCCGAAATCCAGGCCGCCCTGCGGCATGCCGCCGATGACGCCGGGCTCCGCGGTCAGCGTGAGGTTGCCGAGGATGCGTTCTTCGGCGGCGACGGCCGCGACGATCTCGGGCATGCCGATGCCGAGGTTGATGACGCCGCCGAGCGGCAGCTCGAACGCGCAGCGCCGCGCGACGATCTTGCGTTCGTCGAGCGGCGGGACCGGCAGCGCGTCGACCGGCAGCCGCAGCTCGCCCGAGAACGCGGCGTTGTACGGCGTGCCGTAGGTCTGGGGATGCTCGTGCTCGGCGACGACGACGCAGTCGACGAGCACGCCCGGGATCACGACCCGCCGCGGATCGAGCGAGCCGGTCGCGGCCATCCGCTCGACCTGCACGACGACGAGGCCGTTCGCGTTGTGCGCGGCCATCGCCGCGGCCTGCGCGTCGAGGATCAGCGCCTCGCGTTCCATCGTCACGTTGCCCGACGGGTCGGCGGTCGTGCCGCGCAGCAGCGCGACCTGGACCGCGAACGCCTTGTAGAACAGCCACGTCTCGCCGTCGATCTCCATCGTGCGGACGAGCTCTTCGGTCGTGCGGGCGTTGATGCGACCGCCGCCATGACGCGGATCGACGAACGTGCCGAGGCCGACCTTCGACAGCGTGCCGGCGCGATGCGCGGCGATGTCGCGATACAGGTGCGAGATCGTGCCGAGCGGCAGGTTGTACGCCTCGATCTCGTTCGCGACCGCGAGCGCGGCGAGCTTCGGCACCAGCGACCAGTGGCCGCCGATCGCGCGCTTGACGAGGCCCGGATGCGCGAGCCGGTTCAGCCCGCGGTCGCGGCCGTCGCCGGGCGCGGCCGCGAACACGAGCGTCAGGTCGCGCGGCGCATTGGTGTCGAGATGGCGACGTTCGAGCGCCGCGATCAGTTCGTCCGGCGTGCCGCAACCGACGAAGCCGGACACCGACACGGCGTCGCCGTCGCGGATCAGCGCGATCGCCTCGTCGGCCGAGACGGTCTTGTCCGCGATCACGCCGCGACCCGCCGGGTCGGTGCCGCTCGCAGGTCGGTCGCAGACGTCACGGCGTCGCCCGTACCCGCGCACGCGCGACGCGACCTCATCGGTCGCGCTTCTTCAGCCAGTCGTGGATGCCGCGGCCGAGCAGTCCCTGCGACCGACCGCCGACGAAGACGCCGACGTGTCCGCCGTCGAGCCCGATCTCGCTGTAGTCGTCGGTGCCGACGAGCGCGCCGAGCGCGCGCGTCGTGCCGGGCGGGATGACGTGGTCGTCCTTCGCGTAGATGTTGAGGATCGGGCAGTCGATCGCGCCGAGGTCGACGCGCCGGCCGCCGATCGCGAACGTCCCTTCGACGAGCGCGTTGTTCTGATAGAGGTCGACGAGCAGCTGCTTCGCGGCGACGCCGGGATGATGCGGCCGATCCGCGAGCCACTTCTCCATCCGCAGGAAGTTCAGCAGCTTCTTCTCGTCGTCGAACGCGTCGACCATGCCGACGTGGTACTTCGACATCGTCGCGCCGGGCGTCATCAGCGAGAACACGTAGCTCATCAGCTCGCCCGGCAGGTTGCCGTTCGCCTCGATCAGCCGGTCGATGTCCTCCTCGCCGAGGCCGCGCGACCAGAGGTTGATGAAGCCGTGGTTCGTGCGTCCCTCGTCCTGGTCGCGATGGAAGTCGACCGGCGTGATCGTCAGCACGAGGTTGCGCACGCGCTCCGGGTAGAGCGACGCGTAGCACAGCGAGAAGATGCCGCCTTCGCAGATGCCGAGCAGGTCGATGGCTTCGATGCCGTGCGTGTCGGCGATGTGCGCGACGCAGTCGTCGAGGAAGCCGTCGACGTAGTCGTCGAACGAGAGCCAGCGGTCGCCGCGCGTCGGGCTGCCCCAGTCGACCGCGTAGACGTCGACGCCGAGCGCGAGCAGGTTGCGCAGCAGCGAGCGGTCCTCCTGCAGGTCGGTCATCGTGTAGCGGCCGACCTGGCCGTACGCGACGAGCAGCGGCGTGTCGATCGTCCGCTTCGCGACCGGCCGATAGCGGTACAGCGTCGTGCGATGGGTGCGGAAGACGACGTCCTTGTCCGCCGTCGCGATCTGCACGTCCTCGTCCCTGATCGACGACAGCAGCCGCTGGCCCTTCGCCATCTTCAGGTTGAAATCGGACAGCTCGGCGAGTGCCTGCGCGGCGCTCGATCGCGGTTTCGTCGTCATGCGCGGGCTCCGTTCGGCGCGGCGCGTCGCGTTTCGCGGTCTTCGCGGTCTTCGCGGACGTGCGACGCGTCCGCTTCGCGGTCGCCGGCTTCGCGGTCGCCGGCCGCTTCGACGCGGCGTCGCGATTCGCCGACGGCGCCGTCGCGTCGGCGATCCGCGGCGGGGCGGGGCGCACGCCGTCGCCCGACCGGTGGCTCGCGCTCGTCTCGCGGGCCAGCGCGCGCAGCCGGCGCCGAAGCTCGACGACCTCGCGCTGCACGTCGTCCATCTCGGTCCGCGTCGGGATGTGCGCCGCCTCGCAGTACGCTTCGGCGATCGCGCGCTCGGCGAGCCGGTAGTCGGACGCCGCCCGCAGCATCGCGCGCTGCGCGTCGAGGAACGCGTCCGACCGATAGACCTCGATCAGCGTCGCGTCGACGACCTTCGTCCAGCGGTCGGTCACCGCGCGCCACGTCGTCGGCGCGTCGTCGGACGATCCGGCGAACGACGCGACGAAGCGCTCGGACGCCGTCGCCCACGCGCCCGCGACGACCGCCTGATGACGCGCGATCGCCTGGTCGCGCGCGAGCGCGAGCCGCTGCAACTCGATCATCTTGCGGTCGATGGTCCACAGCGTCGCGTAGCGCGGTCCGTCGAGCACGCGCCGCAAGCCTTCTTCCATCGTGCCGATGCCGGCCCAGCGGTCCGGCGCGAACAGGCGCCGCATCGCCTCGGGATCGAACGCCGCGCCCTTCGTCGCGCCGCTCGAGAACTCGGTCCACTTCGACAGCGACTCCTGCCAGACGGCGCGCAACTCGTCGTAATGCGCCTCGAGCGGCGACGATGCGGTCGTGGCGCCGGCGGTCGCGTCGCCCGGCGCCGCGGGCTGCGGCGGCCAGACCGCCTTCATCGACGCCGGCAGCACCGCGTTCCACTGCTCGGCCCAGCTCTTCATCCAGTCGTTCATGCGGCGTCAGGGAAAGACGACCACCTGGCGGACGGCGCGCCCGTCGTGCAGTCGATCGAAGCCTTCGTTGATGTCGTCGAGCGCGAGCCGGCCCGACAGCAGCCGGTCGACCGGCAGCCGTCCCTGCGCGTACAGCGCGACGTAGTGCGGGATGTCGCGCGACGGGATGCAGGTGCCGATGTAGCTGCCCTTCAGCGTGCGTTCCTCGGCGACGAGGTTGACGGCGGACAGCGCGAGCGTCGCGGTCGGCGGCGGCAGGCCGGCGGTGACCGTCGTGCCGCCGCGCCGCGTGATGCGATACGCGAGGTCCAGCGCGCGGATCGCGCCGGCGAACTCGAACGCGAAGTCGACGCCGCCCGCCGTCGCGTCCCGGATCGCCTCGATCGCGTCGGGCGCGCCGGCGTTGAACGCGTGCGTCGCGCCGAGCGCGCGTGCCTGCTCGAGCTTGTCGTCGGCGAGGTCGACCGCGACGATCTGCCGCGCGCCGGCCGCGTGCGCCCCGATCAGCGCCGCGAGCCCGACGCCGCCGAGTCCGATCACGGCGACCGACGAGCCGACGCGGACCTGCGCGGTGTTGACGACGGCACCCACGCCGGTCAGCACCGCGCAGCCGAACAGCGCGGCCTCGTCGAGCGGGATCGACGCATCGATCTTCACGAGCGAACGGCGCGAGACGGTCGCGTATTCGGCGAACACCGAGCAGCCGAGATGATGGTTGACGTTCGCGCCGTCGCGATGGATGCGACGCGCGCCCGACAGCAGCGTGCCGGCGCCGTTCGCGGCGGCGCCCGGCTCGCACAGCGCGGGACGGCCCTCGGCGCACGGCGCGCAGTGGCCGCAGCTCGGCACGAACACGACGACGACGTGGTCGCCGACCGCGAGGTCCGTCACGCCGTCGCCGAGTTCCTCGACGATGCCGGCCGCCTCGTGGCCGAGCGCCATCGGCATCGGCCGCGGCCGGTCGCCGTTGATGACCGACAGGTCGGAGTGGCACAGGCCGGCCGCCGCGACCTTGATCAGCACCTCGCCGGGACCCGGGCCGTCGAGCTCGACGTCGGCGATCGCGAGCGGGCGGCTCGTCGCGTACGGATGCTCGGCGCCCATGCGGTCGAGGACCGCGGCACGGATCCTCATCGCGGGTCCCTTCGGCTCGTCGAGCGCTCTGCGTCGCGCGCGTTCATGCCGGCGACCGCAGGTTCTTCAGCTTCTCGGTCAGCTTCATGTTCTCGCCGTAGTCGACCGGGCAGTCGACGATGACGACCGTCTCGTCGGCCAGCGCGCGCTTCAGCGTCGGCACGAGGTCGGCGGCGCTGGCCACGCGATAACCCTTCGCGCCGAAGCTCTCGGCGTACTTCACGAAGTCGGGATTCTTGAACTCGATGTGGCTCGCGCGCCCGAAGTGGCGCAGCTGGTGCCACGTGATCAGCCCGTACTCGGAGTCGTTCCAGATCAGCACGACGAGCGGCGTCTTCATCCGCATCGCCGTCTCGATCTCCTGCGAGTTCATCATGAAGCCGGCGTCGCCGGTCACCGCGACGATCCGGCGGTCCGGATACGCGAGCTTCGCCGCGATCGCGCCCGGCAGCGCGATGCCCATCGCCGCGAAGCCGTTCGAGATGATGCAGGTGTTCGGCCGCTCGGCCATGTACATCCGCGACATCCACATCTTGTGCGCGCCGACGTCGGAGATGACGATGTCGTCGGGCGCGAGCACCTCGCGCAGGTCCCACACGATCTTCTGCGGCTTGATCGGGAAGCCGTCGTCGTCGGCGTACTGCCGGCGGTCGGCGATGATCGCGTCGCGGACCGACGCGAAGCCCACCGCGCGCTGCGGCTTCGCGCGCACGACGATGCCGCGCAGCGACGACTGGATGTCGCCGAGCACGCCGGCCGCGACGACGTAGTGCTCGTCGACCTCGGCCGGCAGCGCGTCGATGTGGATGATGATCTTGTCGTTGTCCGGATTCCACACGTCGGGGTGGTACTCGACCATGTCGTAGCCGACGCAGATCACGACGTCGGCCTTCTCGAACGCGAACCACGGCAGGTCGCGCGCCTTCAGGCCGATCGTGCCGAGCGAAATCGGGTTCGAGAACGGCACGACGCCCTTCGCCATGAACGTGTTCGCGACCGGGATGCGCAGCACCTCGGCGAACGTGACGAGCGCATCGGCCGCGCCCTGCCGCACGACGCCGTTGCCGGCGAGGATGACCGGCGCCTTCGCGGCCTCGATCAGCTTCGCGACCTGGTCGAGCTTGTGGTCGGGCGCGACCGACGTGTACGCGGTCTGCACGTGGATCGGCTGCTTGTCCACCGGCATCTCCGCGATGTTCTCGGGGAAGTCGATGAACGCGCCGCCGGGCTTCTCGGTCTGCGCGACCTTGAACGCCTTGCGGACGATCTCGGGCACGATCTTGGGATCGAGGACCTGCGTCGAATACTTCGTGATCGGCGCGAACATCTCGACGAGGTCGAGGATCTGGTGGCTCTCCTTGTGCAGCCGCGTCGTCGCGCCCTGGCCCGCGATCGCGACGATCGGCGCGCGGTCCATGTTCGCGTCGGCGACACCGGTGATGAGGTTCGTCGCGCCCGGCCCGAGCGTCGACATGCAGACGCCGGCGCGTCCGGTCAGCCGCCCGTAGACGTCGGCCATGAACGCGGCGCCCTGCTCGTGATGCGTCGTCACGAACGTGATCGGGCTCTCGAGCAGCGCATCCATGATGTCGATGTTCTCCTCGCCCGGGATGCCGAAGATGTACTCGACCCCCTCGTTCTCGAGACATCGCACGAGCAGCTCGGCGGCTGTCGTTCGCTTCGCGGTCGCGGGCTTCGCGTCGTGCGGCTCGTCGTTCGGGTCGGGCGTCAGCAGTGCGGCCATCATCGGCTCCCCTTCACGTTGCGGATCAACGCGTCCGCGAATTCGTTCGTCGTCGCCTTGCCCCCGAAGTCGCCGGTGCGGACGCCGTCGCGCTTGCAGCGTCGCGTCGATCGCGCCGCGCAGCCGCGTCGCGAGGTCGAGCCGGTCGACGTGCTCGAGCATCATCGCGGCCGCGAGCAGCAACGCCACGGGATTGGCGATGCCCTTGCCGGCGATGTCCGGCGCCGAGCCGTGGACCGCCTCGAAGATCGCCGCGTCCACCCCGATGTTGCCGCCGGGCGCGCTGCCGAGCCCGCCGACGAGCCCCGCGATCAGGTCGGACAGGATGTCGCCGAAGAGGTTCGTCGTGAGGATCACGTCGAACTGCCACGGATTCAGGACGAGCTGCATCGCGCACGCGTCGACGATGCGCTCGTCGACGGCGACGCGGCCTTCGTACTTCTTCGCGACGTCGCGGGCGGTGTCGAGGAAGACGCCGGTCAGCGCCTTCATGATGTTCGCCTTGTGGACGATCGTGACCTTCTTGCGGCCGTTCTTCAGCGCGTACTCGAACGCGAACTCCGCGATGCGTCGCGACCCCGCGCGCGTGTTGACGCCGGAGCCGATGGCGACCGCGTGCGGGTCGTCGCCGATCGGGATGTAGTGCTCGAAGCCGACGTAGAGGCCCTCGGTGTTCTCGCGGATCAGCACGAGGTCGATGTCGTCGTAGCGGCCGCCCGGGATCAGCGTGCGCGCGGGCCGCAGGTTCGCGTACAGGTGGAACTCCTCGCGCAGCCGCACGTTCGAGGACCGGTAGCCGCCGCCGGACGGCGTCGCGAGCGGCCCCTTCAGCGCGAGCTTCGTGCGCCGGATGCTGTCGAGCGTCGCGGTCGGCAGCGGGTCGCCGGACGCCTCGATGCCGGCGAGCCCGGCCTGCTGCGTCTCCCAGTCGAACGGCGCGCCGAGCGCAGCGAGCACGTCGACGGTCGCCTTCACGATCTCCGGCCCGATGCCGTCGCCGGGGATGAGCGTGGCGGGGATGCGCAGCGCGGAAGGGGCGGTCATGCCGGAGCTCCGGTTTCGGGAAAGGGGTGCGACGACGGCGATCAGTGCACGACGGCTTCGACGGCGCCGCCCGCCGGCCGGTCGCGGCCGAGCACGAGCACGGCGATGGTACCGGCGGTCGACAACACGACGAGCGGGAGCAAGCCGAGCGGATAGCTGTTCGTCGCGCCCTTGATGAGCCCGAGCAGGTACGTTCCGAGGAACCCGCCGATGTTGCCGATCGCGTTGATCTGCGCGATGCCGGCGGCGGCCGCGCCGGTCGACAGCCAACTCGTCGCGAGCGCCCAGAACGGTCCCTTGAACGTGTAGGTGCCGATCACCGCGAGGCACAACAGCGCGACGGTCGCGTAGAGGTTGCCGGTCAGCAGCGTCGCGGCGAGGCTCGCGGCCAGCAGCGCGAGCGGGATCGCGGTGTGCAGGACGCGTTCGTCGCGGCGGTCGGAGCTGCGGCCCCACAGCACCATCAGGATCGACGCGAGGCCGAACGGGATCGCGTTGACCCATCCGGTCTCGGTCGTCGACAGCCCGAACGACTTGATGATCTGCGGCTGCCACAGCGACAGGCACTGGCTCGCACCCGACGCGCCGGCGTAGACGAGGGCGGCCGCCAGCACGTACTTGTTGAGCAGCACCTCGCGCAGCGGCA
Organism: uncultured beta proteobacterium; assembly: GCA_963720205.1. Taxonomy (GTDB): domain Bacteria; phylum Pseudomonadota; class Gammaproteobacteria; order Burkholderiales; family Burkholderiaceae_D; genus CAHJXF01. The sequence goes on from OY970390.1 coordinate 525,671, forward strand.
GATGGCCCACGCTCGGCTTGCGGATCGACTGCTCGAGCGCGAGCCGCGACGCCAGCCAGTCGCGCTCGTCGGTCGCGAGCCACCTTGCCTTCGCGGGTCGGTCGGGCAGCACGAGGAGGCTCGCGAAGCCGAGCACGACGGCCGGGATCGCCTCGAGCACGAACAGCGACTGCCAGCTCTTCAGGCCGAATGCGCCGGGCAGCTGCAGCAGCGTCGCGGAGATCGGCGAGCCGAGAAAGCTCGACACCGGCACCGAGATCATGAAGATCGCGACGATGCGGCCGCGATAGGCCGCCGGGAACCAGTACGTCAGGTACAGGATGACGCCGGGGAAGAAGCCGGCCTCGGCGGCGCCGAGCAGCAGCCGCACGGCGTAGAACGACTTCGGCCCGACGACGAACGCCATCGCGCCCGACACGAGGCCCCACGAGATCATGATGCGGGCGATCCAGAGCTTCGCGCCGACCTTCTGCATCGCGAGGTTGCTCGGCACCTCGAAGATCACGTACGTGATGTAGAACAGCCCGCCGCCGAGGCCGAAGGCCGCGGCCGTCAGCCCGATGTCGCGGTTCATGTCGATGGCCGCGAACCCCGCGTTGACGCGGTCGACGAACGCGATGAAGTAGCACAGCATCAGGAACGGCACGAGGCGCCACGTCACCTTGCGCATCGTGCGCGACTCGACCTCCGATGGCGGGGTCGTGGACGCCGCGCTGCCCTCCTCCTGCATGTCGTCTCCTCTCGTTCGTTCGCGCGGCGTGCACTTCGCGACGGCAAGCACCGAATCGCGTGCCGTTCAGGATGTGCGAGCCGTGCCGCGTCGGTGCGCTGGTCGCGACGATGCGCCGATCGCGCGCGTCCGGCAACCGGAACGACGAGGAACCCTCGGGTCGTCGCTTCGAGGGCCGGCCGATCTTCGCGAAGTTGCCGATGCCGGATCGCCGTCGACGTGTCGACGCGTCGTCGGCCGTCCGCCGGCGTTCCGGTCCGCCGCCTGGCCGTCCGTCTCGCTGCGAAAGGCGCTCGATCACCGCGTGTGCCAGCACGCACCTGCCGGTCGAGCGGGCGGCCCGACCGATCGCGACGAGTCAGGAAGAACCGAGTGCCGTGTTGAGCACGTGGGCGAGCCGCACGCCGGCGCGCGACAGCTGCAGGGTCACGATGGCCCTCGAGGCCGCGACGGTACTCGCCGGCAGCACGAACGTCCCGCTCGCCGTCGGCTTCGGCAGCTTGCCGTAGACCTGGTCGCGCGCGATGACGAAGGCTTCCATCGCCCAGTCGGACGACGTGCCCGTCGACCATGCCGTCACGTCGGCCGCGGTGATCTTCTTCGCGAGCGCGTCGCCGACCGCGACCGGATCGTCGCCGAGCCGCCGGACGAACTGCGTGTCCCAGAAGCCGTGCAGCACCCCCGAGCCGATGCCGGTCGCCGTCACCTTCTTGTCGTTGCCGCCGCGATCGTGGTCGTCGCTCGAATGGAGCGGCTGATGCAGGTCGCCGACGAAGTGCATCACGAACTTCAGCGCGAGCAGGCGTTCGGCGGCAGGCGTCGACGGCGACGCCAGTTCCGATGCGAACTCGTCGATCTTGTCGATCGCGCAGTCGTTCGCGGGACCCGCCGAGGCTGGCGTCCCCGGCGGGATCGCGGGCCTGCCGAAGCACGCGGCAGCGACGTCGGGCCCGTCGATCTCGAGATCGGTGAAGTGCCACGGCGCCGTCGCCGCGGCGTTCGCCTTCGTCGCGTCGCGGAACGCGTCGGCCCACGTCGTCTCCGACCGGAAGTCGTGCGCGGTCAGCGACGTCGTGTCGGCGGCGAGCATCGCGAGGGCGCGCGCCTTTGCCGCGGGCTGCAGGAAATGCATCGCGATCTCGCCGACGATCTCGTGCCCTTCGGGACCCCACGCCCGCGCGGGCGCGAGCGGAAGCGTGAAAGCGGCGACGATCGTCGCGACGGACACGATCGAAGAGCGAACGCGAAAGGCGGTCATGGTTCTGCGGCGGGCGCGCGGGACGCGATGCGCCACGTGGCGTCGGTGTCATCGAGTCCCGTCATGCTGCGCCACGCTTCGTGACAGGGTCGCGGCACGCGACGTCGGTGGAACGCTTGCGACCGCACGCCGCCCGAACGAGTTCCGAATCGCATCATGGAGCGCATCCAACGCCCCGGTCGTCGACGGCCGCTACCGGGCCGGCATCGCGCCCGTCAGCATCTCCGGGAAACGACGAGAACGTTGGGTCCGGCGGACTTCCGGATGGACGTCTGCTTCAGCGTCGAAGCCGGTCCGTCATTCGCCCCAGCCCTTCACGTCGTGCCCGCCGAAGATCATTCGGCGGATCATCGGCATCGTCAGGCTGGCGCTGAAGCCTGGCGGGGCCGAGCTGGAATCGTCCAGACGCTTGCGATGCGCGTCGCTGAGCACCAGCGACGCCGCGGCGACATGCCCCTGGAGCTGAGCGAGCCTGCTCGCTCCAACGATGGTGGTGTCGACACCGGGCCGTCCCATCACCCACGCCAGGGCGACTTGCGCCATGGGGCTCCCGATGTCGGCGGCCACCTCTCTCAACACCTCGAGAATCTGCCAGTTGCGCTCGATGAACTTGCTGTCGCCGAACGGGTTGGCGCCGCTCAGGCGCCCGGCATCGCGAACGTCGTCCGGCACATACTTCCCGGTCAGGAAGCCACCGGCCAACGGGCTCCACGGCACGACGCCGATACCAGCCTCGCGGGCCACCGGAAAGTGCTCCGCCTCCACGTCGCGCGCAACGAGCGAGTGCTCGACCTGCATCGCGATCGGGCCGGGTACCCGACGCTCCGAAGCGATCGTCGCCGCTTTCATGACGAGCCACGCGGGCATGTCCGACAACGCGAAGTAGCGGATCTTGCCGGCCCGGACGAGGTCGCCCAGCGTCTGGACGATCTCCTCCACCGGCGTGACACCGTCCCAGATATGCATCCAGTACAAGTCGATGTAGTCGGTGCGAAGACGCTTCAGCGACGCGTCCAGCGCACGATGGATGTTCTTCGCCCCCGCACCGCCGGCGTTCGGATCGCCGCCACCCTTCTGGTTCGTTGCGAGCGGACTCGCCGACCCGTTGAAACCGAACTTCGTCGACAGCACGATCTCGTCGCGGGCCTTGGTTTCCTCGATGAATCGACCGAGAAGCGTCTCGCTCGCGCCCCCCGCGTAGATGTCCGCCGTATCGACGACGTTGCCACCGGCGTCGCGATACGCGTCGAACAGGTCGCGCGCCGTGGCGTCGTCGCATCCCCAGCGAGGCTGGCCGAAGGTCATCGTGCCGAGAGCGAGCGGACTGACGACCAGGCCCGAGCGCCCGAGCGTGCGAAAATTGGCAAGAGACATCCGGCGACTTTCGTAGTGTTCGATATATAAATGTTGCGCGCCAAATCCCCATCGGTCAAATCGACTGCGCGTTCACGAGTTCGCCCCGCGCCGGCGAAGAGGGGCCGTCCGCTGTCCTTCGATCGCGATATCGCCTTGCGGGCCGCGATGCTGGCTTTCTGGGAGCACGGGTACGAGACCACGTCCGTCGCGGATCTGTGCGCCGCGATGGGCATCACACCGCCGAGCCTGTACGCGGCTTTCGGGGACAAGCGGCGGCTTTTCCTGGAGGCGGTACGCCTCTATGTCGGAGACCCGGCGGTCGTCGTCCAGTCGATCGAGCGCGCGGCGTCTGCTCGGGAGATCGCTTGGCAGATGCTCGCGTCGGCGGTCAGGACCTACACGGGCAGGACGACGCCGCGGGGGTGTCTGCTCGCGAGCTCGACGGCCAGCGGGTCCGAGAAAGAAGCCGATGTGCGATCCGAGGTTGCCGCCGTCCGGGGCCGCGTCGAGAGCGCACTGCGCAAGCGGATCGAGCGCGACGTGGTCGAAGGCAAGCTGCCGGCTCGGACGGACGCCGCGGGCCTCGCCGGTTTGACGATCGCCGTGCTGCAGGGACTTTCCGTGCTGGCTCGGGACGGCCGATCGCGCGCCTCGCTGATGGCGGTCGCGAACGCCGCGAAGGCGGCCTGGCCCTGAGTGGCGAGCGGTCGGCCGGCCGTCGCCCCTCGAATCGCCCGCACGCGACGCGCAGGCGCCTTCCCGGCCTCGATCAACAACAAGGCCCGCTGACGCGGGCCCGGTTGTCTGGCGGAGACGGAGGGATTCGCCCACGCGGGCGCGGGCCGCTGCGGCGCTTGCAGGCGCCGCCCTTCGAATCCCTCGCGGAAGGCGCGCAGGCGCCTTCCTCGTCCCCGCCAAACAACAAGGCCCGCTGACGCGGGCCCGGTTGTCTGGCGGAGACGGAGTCCGCCAATATGGCGTCCACCAACGTCCAGCAGCGTCCAAAGCAGGTTAAGTTTCCCGTGCTTTGTCAGTCTGTTACGCACGACACTCGTCCACCGACGGCTTGCGCAGTCCACGCAAATCCGGCATCCTACGTGGGATCGCATTCCACGAAAGTTCAGCCATGCCGAAGAAAGCGAAGGAACTGACGAAGTTAAAGGTTGATTCGCTCAAGTTGCGGGGTCGGTACGCAGTTGGCGGAGCCGAAGGGTTGCATTTGCGAGTTGCCGGACAGAGCCGGGCATGGGTGCTTCGGTTGAAAGTTGGTCCGAAGCGATGCGACATGGGTCTCGGACCCTATCCCGAAGTTTCGCTAGCGATGGCGCGCGAGAAGGCACGCGAGCATCGGAACCGCATCCGGGACGGAGCGAACCCGTTGCAGGAGAAACGCGAACAACGCGTCGCGATGCTCGTCGAGAAGGCGAAGTCGAAGACGTTTCGCCAGTGTGCGGAAGCGTACGTCGAAGCACATCGTGCCGAATGGAAAAACGCGAAGCACGCCGCGCAGTGGTCGGCAACGCTTGAAACTTATGCGTATCCGACTCTTGGAGACCTACCCGTCAGCGCGATCGACACAACGCTCGTCCTCGACGTTTTAAGGCCGATCTGGCAGACGAAGACAGAGACCGCGAGTCGCCTTCGTGGTCGGATAGAAGTGATACTCGACGCCGCGAAAACTGACGGCCTTCGCACTGGCGACAACCCGGCGCAATGGAAGGGCCATCTACAGCACAAGTTGTCCGCGCGCAGCAAGCAAAAGGTCGAGCATCATGCGGCGTTGCCATATCCCGAAGTTGGCGCATTTATGGTCGCACTTCGCGCACGCGGTGGCGTGACGCCGCGAGCGTTGGAATTCGCGATCTTGACGGCCGCACGATCCGGCGAAGTTCGCGGCGCAACTTGGGCCGAACTTGATTTGAAGCACGCCGACGGCGCACGTTGGACGGTTCCGGCTGCGCGCATGAAGGCGGGCAAGGAACACATCGTGCCGCTGTCTGACGCGGCCGTGGCGCTCCTCGAAGCCTTGCCGCAGGGGAAGGCGCACGATTACGTCTTTCCGGCCCCGCGCGGCGGCATGCTGTCGGACATGAGCCTGACGGCGGTCCTCAAGCGCATGGAGCGTGCGGACCTGACGCAGCATGGGTTTCGATCGACTTTTCGCACTTGGGCCGGAGAGCGGTCGCATTTTGCAAAAGAAGTGATTGAACAGGCTCTAGCGCATCAATTGAAGGATAAGGTGGACGCGGCCTACTTTCACGGCCTTTACATGGAGAAGCGAAAGGCATTAATGGCGGACTGGACGACGTACTGTGCGAAGCAGCCGACGATTGCTAGCGTCACTCCACTTCGCGAAGCCGCATGAGTCAGTTCGAGATATTTACGCAAGTCGTGCCAATTCCTGAGACTAGGGGACGCAAACCAGCTTCGAAGCTTGTTGAATTCGAGCGGGATGCACGCGCGGGGCTAAAGAGTGGTATTTACGATAGCAGGCCTCATGCAGCTAGAAGTTTAATTGGTCGTGTTTATCCGAACATTACAGACGTTGATGCCATTAATGAGAAAGTGAAGTATCTCGCGAAACGTTTGAAGGACAAGACTTAGATTTATTGTTGCCCCTAGCGTTAGCCGGTCGCGGCCACTAGCATCCATACCAGTCCTCTCACTGCTATGGAGATTGCAAATGGCGACTTCGTTACTCAGACTTCCGGCTGTAATGGCCCAATGCGGACTCAGCCGCAGCAGTGTGTATGCGCGCGCCAAAAAGGGTCTGTTTCCCAAGCCCGTGGCGCTCACCGCGCACGCGAGGGGATGGGTTGACTTTGAGGTACAGGCCGTCATCGCGGCACGCATTGCGGGCCAGAGCGACGAGCAAGTCCGCGCGCTCGTCGCGAGCCTCGAACAGCGCCGCACCATCGCAGCCGCCGCCTAAATCGCCCCATGCATCAGCCGGGCGCACAAGGCGTTAATGGGGCGGGGGTACGCCACCTTAACCCGTCGTCGATCGTCGATCCTGCGGCCGCTACGCAAGCCGTCGACCCGTTCGAGCGCATCCCGGCCGAACTCCGCGCGCTCCCGCAGTGGTGTATGGCAGCGTGGGACAAGTCACCGATGTGCGTCGTAGCGGACGGCTCAAGTAGACACGCGAGCCCGACCGATCCGAGTACATGGACCGACTTCGAGACGGCGCAACGCTGCGCTGCCGAAAGGAAGCTTGGAATCGGCTTCGTACTAACGAAGGACGACCCGTTTTCAATCGTCGACATCGACATAAAAGCGGATACGTCAGACGCGGAGTTCGTGCGCCGAAGCAACATCGCAGGCTCATTTCATAGTTACACCGAACGCTCGCGAAACGGTCGTGGATTTCATGTCGTTGTGCGAGGCAAAATCGGCAAAGGTCGTAGGGACAACGGCGGCATCGAAGTTTATTCGCAGGACCGCTTCATGATTTTCACCGGCGATCATGTGCCTGAATCGCCGAAGACAATCGAGCATCGCCAACCGAACCTAGACGCACTAGTGTCAACGATGCCCGCCGCAAACGAAGGCGAGCTTCTTATCGAAGGACCACAAGTAGCAAGCGACGAAGCCGTCATAACGCAGGCGGCAAGTCCGAAGTTTGACGACCTATTTGCCGGACGATGGGAAGAGCACAACTATCCATCGCAGTCGGAAGCGGATGCCGCGTTGATGGCCATAATTGCAACGCATACGCGAAGCAACGCACAAGCAAAGCGCATCTTTCTAACGTCTGCGCTGGGCCAGCGATCCAAAGCAGCGAGGAAAGACTACCTCGATGACACGTTGAAGTTTATACGTAGTCGCGAAGCAGGCGAGACGAAGCTAGCTTCCGGGGTGAAGACCGATCTTGATGCGATGCGTGCGAACGATGCCAAGCGGAAAGCGGCCATCGCGATCGCTCCATCGCCTAAGACTCGATCACGCGGCGAATCAGGAGCCGAACTCATGGTTCGGCCGATGCGGGCGATCTCCTATCTTAGTGATCCATGGCTAGCCGAAGGTTTGATCGTAGTTGCAGGGCGTCCGAAGCTCGGAAAGACAACGCTAGCGCGGCAGATGATGGCTGCGGTAAGCGCAGGAAGTGAATTCTTTGGAGAGCGGTGCCAGCAAGCATCGGCGCTATTTCTGTGCCTAGAAGAAGGCGACAGGCTCAATAAACACAAGCTTGAACTCGCCGCCTACTCCCACGAGGAGTTGTCGAACATCTACATTGAGTATGAGTGGCAACGTGGTCGAGCGGGCGCACAAGCGCTTGGCGAATATCTAGCGCAGTACACGGACGTCCGATTCGTCGTAATTGATAGCTTGACAAAATTCCGCGATCCCGAAACCGGAAAGGTTCCAGCATTCCAAGCGGACTACAGCGCGGTCGACGTTCTACACGAAATATCAAAGCAATTCGCGGGCGTCGTGATCGTGGTGATTCATCACACACGAAAGATGAAGTCGGACGATCCCATAGACGAAATTAGCGGAACATATGGACTAACCGGTGCATGCGACACATACATGGTTATGCGTCACCACGCGCTTGGTGCAACGCTTCACGTAGGTGGTCGAATCTGGAGTCGCGATCAAGCCGAGTTTGGACTTACAAGACGCAATCAGCGATGGCACTTACAGTCGGCGTTTGACGGGTTGCGATCTTCGCAAGTTGACGCGTTGGCAATCATAAAGCAACACGTCGCAGGGATTACGCCGACCGAACTCGCGCGGGAACTTGGTATTGCGCCTTCCTCGGCGCACGAACGTCTGCAATCGCTCGCGAACGCCGGCAAGGTCATGTCAGCAAACGGGCGCTACGCCGCTAAGCGCGAATAACCCGAACGGACATGCGGGTCGTTCGGGACATCCGGGTTGTTAGGGTCATTAGGGGTATCAGGGTTGATATGCATAGCGGAGAGCCCGTCCGCCGGTAACGTAATTAATTCAGCAACTTAGAAACGAAGTTATCTGCCGTACCACATATCGAACCTCTTAGTAGAAGCGAAAACCGATGAACAACGAAACGCTTGACCACCTCAAAGCCGCAGTTAACAAACGATCAGCTTGTCTAGCGGTCGTCACTAATCAAAGCTCGGTCTATGACATGTTGCTGGTGATGGCACTATTTGACAACTCGCGAAAGTGTCCGCTGGACGAAGGGTTCGAGCGATTGCAATCAAACACGGCGGAATCGATTGTCAACGACAATCGACCCGATTTCGAACGTCACTTTCGAGAAAAGTTTGGCAGTGTCCATTGGATCGCGAAGGACTATAAGAAACTTGCATTGCTTGTTGAAGCAGACATCGCCCGCTTAAAGCATCGGATCGTCGCAACGCTCCGCGCTTTCCTTCCTGATTTAGTCGCTGAAGTTGCAGCGCTTGGCTACCCCGCGCGTTATCGAACGACGGTCAACGGCGTTACCTATGAAGAACATTCGATGACGACGCTTGTCGACTGCCTCAACTTTGTCAACGAAGCCGCGGACAAACTTCCAATCGGAAGCTGGTTCGCTCTGAAAAGTCGGCTGGTCGCGTTCATTCGCGTGGGCAACGCTGTGACTGTGCGTAGCGAGTGGACGGGCCGCGTCATCGCCCCCTGACTCCCTACGTTGACGAGGCAACTTGTGAGCGATGAAATGCCGGATACAGGCCCGTCATGAATCCGCACAAAATCGTCTTTGAAGTTCGGGTGCGGATAGAACAGTCCCGCTGATGAAATAACGTTTATTCTATGAGCGTCGACTTGCTGTCGAAGCAGAGGGGCAAACTGTTCGCCCTCCCTTACGAAGAATTGGAAATCACCTTCAGGAAATTGAAACATTAGACTACGAAGCTGCTCGATGTCTTCGACCGTCTGGAGGTCCTTGTTTTGGATCATCCACAGGTAGCCGCGCCTAACGACCGACGCCGCGAGGATGTGATGCGGGAAGACTAATTCGCCGTCAGGTGTGCGCTCGAAGCCGTCGGCTGCATCGCCGCTATCGCCTGTCTCATGTGGGCGTAGTGGGTCAACCAAACGAAGCGCGAAGGGAGAAAAGCACTGGCGGAGACGGAGGGATTCGAACCCTCGATACAGCTTTTGACCGTATGCTCCCTTAGCAGGGGAGTGCCTTCGACCTCTCGGCCACGTCTCCGGTCCCGTCGCCGCGCGTCGATTGCCGCGGCCGCCGGAAGCGGGCGAGTGTAGCGGCTCGGTCGGTCGACGGCAAACGCGCGACGTGCGCTCGCGACGCCGACGACGCTCAGCGCGCGCCCGACGCCGCCGGCTCGAGCACCGACATCACCTGGCCGCGTCGCTCCGGGCTGAAGCGGATGATGATCGCGATCGCGATCGCGACGACGCCGACGACGACCGCCAGCGCGTAGCTGTACGTGTTCCCCGGCTCCTCGGCGAGCTTCGACTGGAACGGGCCGTTGTACGACGCGAGGAAGTTGCCGATCTGGTAGACGAAGCCCGGCAGCGTCGCCCGGACCGCGCCCGGCACGATCTCGTTGAGGTGGACGGGGATCACGCCCCACGCACCCTGCACCGCGAACTGCATCACGAAGGCGCCGACCGCGAGCATCACCGGCGTCGCGCTGTAGGCCCACAGCGGGATCGCCGGCAGCGCGAGCAGCGCGCCGATCGTGATCGCGTTGACCCGTCCGATCCGTTCGGACGCGTAGCCGAACAGCAGCCCGCCGACGATCGCGCCGACGTTCGCGACGATCGAGATCAGGCTCACCGTGTGCGTGTCGAAGTGATGCTGCTTCTGCAGGAACGTCGGATAGAGGTCCTGCGTGCCGTGGCTGAACAGGTTGAAGAACATCATCAGCACGATCGCGTAGAGCGACACCTTCCAGTTCGTGGCCAGCGTCGCGAAGAAGCCCGGCATCGGCTGCGAACGCGCCTCGGCGAACGCCGGCGACTCCGGCACGTGCGAGCGGATGAACAGCACGACCAGCGCCGGCACGATGCTGAACAGCAGCATCGCGCGCCATCCGAGCGTGTGGCCGAAGATCGTCTGGTCGTAGAAGACGCCGAACACGATCGACGCCAGCAGATAGCCGGTCGGATAGCCGCATTGCAGGATGCCCGACACGATGCCGCGCGACGACGGCGGGATCGACTCCATCGCGAGCGACGAGCCGAGTCCCCACTCGCCGCCCATCGCGACGCCGAACAGCGCGCGCAGCACGAGGAAGATGGCGAGCGTCGGCGCGAACGCCGCGGCGGCGCCGAGCACCGAGAAGCACACGATGTCGATCATCAGCAGCGGCTTGCGGCCGTAGCGGTCGGCGAGCCGTCCGAAGATGAACGCGCCGATGAAGCGCATCGCGAGCGTCAGGAAGATCGCGTACGCGACGTCCGGCACGCCGACCTGAAACGTCTTCGCGATCGCCGGCAGCGTGAAGACGAGGATGAAGAAGTCGAACGCGTCGAGCGTCCAGCCGAGGAAGGCGGCGATGACCACCTTGCGTTGCGGTGCGGTGAGTGCCATGCGCATGTCCTTCGATGAGGAGCGATGAGGAAGCCGCCGGCGAGCCGACGCGATGATGTGATCGCTTCGACGGACCGCTGCGGGCCGGCACGCGACGACCGACGACGACGTCGTCACCGGCGATCCGCGTGGGCGTCCGGCGGCGCTATCGGCATTGTCCGCGACCGGTCCCCGGCTGCTCTACCTGCGCATCGCAACCCGGCATCGGCGGAGCGCGGACGCGGCGCGCACGCGAAGCGGGCCGTCGGCGGCGATTTGCGCGTCGTCGACGTCGTGACGGGAGCGCCTTCGTCGGACGCGCCGGCGCTGCCGGGTTGCGCAAAAGAAAAAGGCCGCTCGAGGCGGCCTTCTTTGTCGTGCGGACGACGTCAGGCCGCGCGGCGCGTCCGTCGGCGCGCCAACGCGACTGCCGCGAGGCCGAGCCCGATCAAAGCGACCGTCTCGGGCTCCGGCACGGCGGCGGCGTCGGCCAGCGTCACGGCGCCGAGCCGGGCGTCGCCGTACGTCGCGCCACCGGCCACCGAATAGCCGAACGACTGCGACAGCCGCAGCGTCACGGTGCTGCCGTCGGTCGCGAACTGCTGGCCCGCGACGTAGGTCAGCCCGGGCAGCGCCGTCTCGAACGCCGCGTTCGAGAACGCGAATTCGATGCCGGTTCCGTCGGCGCTGACGACGAACTGCAAGCCCGGCACCGGCGCGTAGTCGCCGTTCCCGCCGGCGATGAACGCACGCGAGTTCGTGATCTCGATGCCGATGTCCGAGCCGTTGTTGTTCTGCGGGTCGAGGTCGAAATACAGGTTCGCGAACGACAGCCCGGTCTGGGTCGCCGACTTCAGGAAGCCGTAGTACATGCCGCCCTCGTCGAGCAGGTAGATCGAGTACGCGGTGGTGTCGCTGGCGTTGGTCGGCGCGCCGAAGTTGCTTTCGGGGGCGGCCGGGTCGTACAGCACGGTCGCGGTCGGCGCGCCGTATTCGGCGTCGTACGCGCCGTCGACGACCGGCGCCGCGGTGGCGGAAAGGGAAACGATTGCAGCGAGCAAGGCGGAAAGGCGGGCGACACGACGCATCTCTTGTTTCTCCGTGGGACGATGATCGGCCGGCGCCCGACGACGGGCGACGCGGCTTCGAACGACGCGGATTCGGGCGAGCGCCCGACGTCGCGTCATGGGCACTTCGACCGGCGTCGCGCCGATCTCCCACGGATGGAATCGCTGTGCAATTCCCGCGCCAATCGCTTGCGGTTCGTTGCAAGATCAACAACTTGCCGAGCGCCGCGAAACGCGCGCGGATCGCGAGTGTCAAGGTTCTCGACACGCGTGGCATGGCGCGCGCGAGGCCGTGTCGGGGCGCCATGGCTGCGCCGCACGTCAGCTTCGACCCGTGCGCGGAAGGGGCCGTCCGGCGCCGTCCGATGCGGCCGGCGCCGCGGACCGGCGTCCGCGACGCGTCAGACGGCTTTTTCGAGCTCGAACGCCTTGTGCAGCGCGCGCACCGCGAGCTCCATGTACTTGTCGTCGATGATCACGGAGATCTTGATCTCGGACGTCGAGATCATCTGGATGTTGATGCCTTCCTCGGACAGCGTGCGGAACATCAGGCTCGCGATGCCGACGTGCGAGCGCATGCCGATGCCGACCGCCGAGACCTTGCAGACCTTCTCCTCGCCGCGGATCTCGCGCGCGCCGATCACGTCCTTGACGTCGGTGTCGAGGACCTCGATGCGCCTTCCGGTACTCGTTGCGATGGACCGTGAACGAGAAGTCGGTCGTGCCGCCGACGCTCTGGTTCTGGATGATCATGTCGACGTCGATGTTCGCGTCGGCGATCGGTCCGAGGATGCGATGCGCGACGCCCGGCTTGTCCGGCACGCCGAGGATCGTGATCTTCGCCTCGTCGCGGTTGAACGCGATCCCGGAAATGACGGCCTGTTCCATGTTGTCTGCTTCCTCGAACGTGATCAGCGTGCCCGACGCCATCTCCTCGTCGAGCGGCATCGCGGGATCGGTCAGGCTCGACAGCACGCGGACCGGCACGCGGTACTTGCCGGCGAACTCGACCGACCGGATCTGCAGGATCTTCGAGCCGAGCGACGCCATCTCGAGCATCTCCTCGAACGACACCACCTTCAGCCGCCGCGCCTCCGCGACGATCCGCGGGTCGGTCGTGTAGACGCCGTCGACGTCGGTGTAGATCAGGCACTCGGCCGCGCCGAGCGCGGCCGCCACCGCGACCGCGGACGTGTCGGACCCGCCGCGGCCGAGCGTCGTGATGTGTCCTTCGTCGTCGACGCCCTGGAAGCCGGTGATGACGACGACGCGGCCGGCGTCGAGGTCGCGCATCACGCGCAGCTTGTCGATGCCCTGGATGCGCGCCTTCGTGTACGCGCTGTCGGTGCGGATCGGCACCTGCCAGCCGGCGTAGCTGCGGGCGTCGATGCCTTCGCCGGCGAGCGCGATCGCGAGCAGTCCGACCGAGACCTGCTCGCCGGTCGACGCGATCACGTCGAGCTCGCGCGGGTCGGGGTCGGCGGCGATCTCGCGCGCGAGCGCGATCAGACGGTTCGTCTCGCCCGCCATCGCCGACGGGACGACGACGACGCGATGGCCGGCCGCATGCCACTTCGCGACGCGACGCGCGACGTTGCGGATGCGTTCCGTCGAACCCATCGACGTGCCGCCGTACTTGTGGACGATCAGGGCCATGGCGCGCGGTGAGCCGACAAAACAAAACGCGGACTCGAGTCCGCGTTCGGCAAAGCCCAGCAATCTAGCCGATGCGCTGCGCCCAGGCAACTCGCGCCGGTGCCTCGGCGCGGCGCGGAATCAGGCGCGCCGCCGGCGTCGTGCGGCGAAGAGTCCGACCGACCCGATGCCGAGCAGCGCGATCGCGCCGGGTTCCGGCACGATCGCCTGCGGCACGAACGTCGCGCCGGCGAGGTCCGCGTCGCTGAAGCCGACGACGTAGTAGAGGCTCGGCCCGGACGTGTCCGGCACGAAGTCGTTGTCGTTGCCGATCCACAGCGTGTGCTCGACGATGCCGTCGAGCGTCACGTCGGTACCGAACGCGAGGCCTTCGATCTTCGACGGGATCTGCGTCGACGCGATGCCGTTCGCGTTCAGCAGCGCGACCAGGTCGAGGAACGGCGTCTTGCCGACGGCGGCCTTCGCGGCGTCGCTGCCGGTGAGGTTCGTGATGTCGGTCGCGCCGGCGAGGTCGATCTCGAACAGCGACTTGACGAGCGCCGTGCTGCCGTCGCCGAGGCCCTTGCCGTCGCGCTCGTCGACGATGAATTGATGGTCGTTCAGCGCGGTGATCTCGCTGACGCCGGAGCCGGCCGTCAGCAGGTAGCCGTACTCGTGCGTCGCGCCGCTCGCGATGTCGATCGTCACGATCCGCAGCATCTTGCTCGTCGCCTTGTTCGACGCGTCCTGCTCGAGCGGCGCCTGCATGATGCCGACCAGCGTCTTGCCGTCCGGCGTGATCGCGAGGCCTTCCATGCCCTTGTTCGCGACGCGCCCGCTCGTGTTCGCGGCGATCTCGACGGCGCCCTGGGGGCTCAGCGTCGCGACGTCGAGATTCGCCGGGAGCACGTACGACCGGATGCGGCTGCCGGTCGCGCGATCGAACTGATCGACGTACGGCCCGTATTCGTCGGAGACGAACACGCTCTTGCCGTCGTTCGAGACGCGCATGCCTTCGGGGTCGAGCCGCGCGTCGTTCGTGTTGCCCGACGTCCCGGCGCCGAAGTTGTCGGAGCGCCCGGTGAAGTAGTTCTTCGTCGCCGTGTTGACCGCCGGCGCGCCGGAGCCGAGCGGCGTCCCGTCGATCCGGTTGCCGAGGTTCGCGCCGGTTCCGTAGATCAGCGGCGTCGGGCTCGACAGCAGCGTCGTCGCGACGAGCGTCGGCGTCAGCACGAACGGCAGCGACCCGCTCGCGCCGTTCGGCGTCAGCTTCATCTGCACGGTCTCGAAGCGCGCGATGTACGACGCGGTGTCGTCGACGGCGCCGTTGTACGGCGTCGCGTTCGGTCCGCGGTCCGGCGCCGCGAGGAACGTGTTGCCGCCGGCCCAAGCGAGCGCCGACCCGATGCCGCCGAGCACGTTGCCCGGCAGGCCGTTCTCGAGCGGCGCGGTCAGCCCGGACAGGTCGACGCCCGACCCGGCGGCCGATCCGGTCAGCGCGCCGGTCGCGAGCAGGATCGGCGTCGCGAAGGCGGGGGCGGTCAGGCAGGTCGTCGCGAGGAGCGCCGAGCGGAGCGTCGTACGAAGCATGGTCGTGGCCGGATCGAAGTTGGGCGAACCTTCGATGCTGCCGGCGCACCGCGTCGCGACGATGACAATCGGGCGCGCGGCGGGGTCAGGCGGCCCGCCACTCCAGCCGGACGACCTCCGTGCCGGGTGCGGCGTCGACCATCGCCGCCGCGTTCGGCGGCAGGCCGGCGGCGAGCAGCAGCCGTTCGCCGCAGTAGACGAGCGGCAGCCGCCCGCGCCGCCACGCCGCGATGCCGGCTTCCTGGTAGAGATTCTTCAGCGTGCGGCTGGGACCATCGGCTTGCGTGCGCAGCCGTTCGCCGCCGCGTCGCTCGTGCAGCGCGAGCGGGCCGTCGCGCAGCGTCGCCGCGTCGAAGCCGCGCTCGTCCCCGGGTACGAAGTGCAGCGCGCCGTCCCATTCGGGCACGTCGAGCGACGGCTCGCCGCGCCACACCAGCGCGCGGAACGCGGCGCGCGGTGGCCCGCCGCGATCGAGCGACACGCGGCCACGATAGGCGCGCAGCGTCTGGCGTTCGTGCAGCAGTTCGATCTGCGCGTCGGGCGACGCATGCAGCAGCTGCGCGAGCATCTCGCGCAGTGCGGCGGTGGTCGGCGGCCGCAGCCCGCGGCGCGCGAGCCAGACGCGCAGCGCGTTCGCGGCCCGCGCGTCGGACAGCGACGCGAGCCGGTCGACGTCGAGCTCGGCGTCCGCCGTGCCGTCGCCGCGCAGGTCCTCGTCGCCGATCTCGTCGAGCAGCGCCTGCATCGCCGACGCATGGCTCGCGGTCTGCGCGAGGCGCGTCGCGATCGACGGGACGATGCGGCGCAGCGCCGGCATGACCTCGTGGCGGATCGCGTTGCGCGTGAAGCGGCGGTCGGCGTTCGACGGGTCGTCGACGTGATCGAGTCGATGCGTCCGTCGATGGTCGGCGAGCCGCGACGACGGCAGGTCGATGAACGGTCGCAGCAGCACGATGCCGTCGACCATCCGGCTGCGCGCCGTCGCCGCGAGGCCGCCGATGCCCGCGCCGCGCGCGAGATTGACGAGGACGGTCTCGGCCTGGTCGTCCGCGTGATGCGCGGTCAGCAGCGCGACGCAGCCGCGCCGTTTGCAGAGGCGCACGAGCGCGGCGTAGCGCAGTCGTCGCGCGTCGGCCTCGAGCCCGCCGGTCGCCGCGCCGTTCGAGCGCGACGGCGTGATGTGATCGGCGTCGAACGCGACGCCGAACGCGGCCGCGCGGTCGGCGCAGTGCGCGAGCCACTGGTCGGCGTCGTCGGCGATGCCGTGATGGACGTGGAACGCGAAGACCTCGTACGCGCCGCGCCGCTGCAGCATCGCCGCGGCGTGCAGCAGCGCCGTCGAGTCGCCGCCGCCGCTGTAAGCGACCGCGATGCGCGCGGGTGCGGAACCGGCCGTCCGCGGGCCGAGCGCGTCGGCGAGCGTCGCCTGCAGCGTCGTCTCGAGGCTCGCGTCGAAGCGCATCGGGCGGCCGTCACTCGGCCTGCGGCGCGATCTCCTTGAACTTTCCGTAGGCCATCAATCGCGCGTGTCGTTGCGCCAGCAGGTCCGCCGTCGCGACGCCCTGGAACTGGCGCAGCGAGTCGCCGAGCGCGCGCTTGAGCATCTGCGCCATCTGCGTCGGATCGCGATGCGCGCCGCCGACCGGCTCGGAGACGATCTTGTCGATCAGGCCGAGCGCCTTCAGCCGATGCGCGGTGATGCCCATGATCTCGGCGGCGTCCGGCGCCTTCTCGGCGTTCTTCCAGAGGATCGACGCGCAACCCTCGGGCGAGATGACCGAGTACGTCGAGTACTGCAGCATCAGCACCTGGTCGCCCATCGCGATCGCGAGCGCGCCGCCCGATCCGCCTTCGCCGATGACGGTCGCGATGATCGGCACCTTGAGTTCCGCCATCGCGTACAGGTTGTGGCCGATCGCCTCGGACTGCCCGCGCTCTTCGGCGTCGATGCCCGGATACGCGCCCGGCGTGTCGACGAACGTGAAGATCGGCAGCCCGAACTTCTCGGCGAGCTTCATCAGCCGCAGCGCCTTGCGGTAGCCCTCGGGCTTCGGCATGCCGAAATTGCGCGCCGCGCGTTCCTTCGTGTCGCGACCCTTCTGATGCCCGATGACCATGCACGCCTGGCCGTTGAAGCGGGCCATGCCGCCGACGATCGACAGGTCGTCGGAGAACGAACGGTCGCCGTGCATCTCGTGGAAGTCGGTGAAGATGTCGCGGACGTAGTCGAGCGTGTAGGGCCGCTGCGGATGGCGCGCGACGAGCGCGACCTGCCACGGCGTGAGCTTCGCGTAGAGGTCCTTCGTCAGCGCGTCGCTCTTCTTCTGCAGCCGCCCGATCTCTTCCGAGATGTCGACGGCCGAATCGTCCTGCGCGAAACGCAGTTCCTCGATCTTCTCCTCGAGCGACGCGACCGGCTGCTCGAACTCCAGGAACGTGGTCTTCAATGCCATCCGGCTGTCTCCATCCGTTTGTCTGCGTCGATGCGCGGGCTGTCGTCTAGTAGTCGACCGGCAGCGGGTCGAGGCTGCGCCACAGGTACCACGTCGCGACGGTGCGCCACGGCTGCCAATTGTCCGCCACTTCGCGCGCCTCGTGCCGCGACACCGGCTCGCCGCTGAAGTAGTGCAGGCTGATCGCCTTCAGCAGGCCGAGGTCGTCGAGCGGCAGCACGTCGGGTCGCAGCAGGTTGAAGATCAGGAACATCTCGGCCGTCCAGCGGCCGATGCCGCGGATGCCGACGAGTTCCGCGATGACGTCCTCGTCGCCCATCGTCGACCACTTGTCGGGATGGACCTGTCGCGCCTTGAACTTCGCGGCGAGGTCGAGGATGTATTCGCACTTGCGCTTCGACAGCCCGCAGCCGAGCAGCGTCTCGTGGCCGCACTTGATGACGGCCGTCGGCGTCATCCGCGGTACCGCCTCCGCGACGCGATCCCAGACGGCCTGCGCCGCCTTCGTCGAGATCTGCTGGCCGGTGATCGCGCGCGCGAGCGTCACGAACGGATCGCCGCGGCTGACGAGGAAGACGTCGGGATGCTTCGGGATCACGCGACGCAGGATGCGGTCGCGCTTGATCAGGTCGGCGCGCGCCTCGTCCCAGTAGCCCGGGCAGGCCGGCCGCACGACCGGACCGGCGGCCGCGACGACGACTCGGCGTTCGAGCGGCGCCATCGACGGCGCGGCTCAGGCACGGCGCCACACGGTGCCGGACGCGCCGTCCTCGAGCACGACGCCTTCGTCGGCCAGCGCGCGGCGGATGCGGTCGGCCTCGGCGAAGTCGCGGTTCTGCTTCGCGATCGCGCGGGCCGCGATCGCCTCGTCGATCCGCGCGACGTCGGCCGTCGGCCGCTCACCGCGCGCCGGAGCCGCGTGCAGGAACGCTTCGGGCTCGCGCTGCAGCAGGCCGAGCACGCCGGACAGCGACTTCAGCTGCGTCGCGAGCGCCGACGACTTCGTGCGGTTGACCTCGCTCGCGAGATCGAACAGCGCGGCGACCGCGATCGGCGTGTTGAAGTCGTCGTCCATCGCGGCCTTGAAGCGCGCGGCGTGCGGCTCGGCCCAGTCGATCGCGTCGACGGCGTCGACGGCGTCGATCGGCGTGTTCTTCAACGCGGTGTAGAGCCGCGTCAGGCCCGCGCGCGCGTCGTCGAGATGCGCGTCGGAATAGTTGAGCGGACTGCGATAGTGGTTGCGCAGCAGCAGGAAGCGCAGCACCTCGGCGTCGTAGTGCTTCAGCACGTCGCGGATCGTGAAGAAGTTGCCGAGCGACTTCGACATCTTCTCGTCGTCGACGTTGAGGAAGCCGTTGTGCATCCACACGTTGACGAAGCGTCTCGCCGTTCGCGCCTTCGCTCTGCGCGATCTCGTTCTCGTGATGCGGGAACTGCAGGTCCTCGCCGCCGCCATGGATGTCGAAGTGGTTGCCGAGCAGCGCGCAGCTCATCGCCGAGCACTCGATCGCCCAGCCGGGCCGGCCCGGTCCCCACGGCGACGGCCATTCGCGTCGGCCGGTTCTTCCGGCTTCGCCTTCTTCCACAGCACGAAGTCGAGCGGGTCGGCCTTGCCGGTGTTGACCACGACGCGCTCGCCGGCCCGCAGGTCGTCGAGCGACTTGCCGGACAGCCGGCCGTAGCCGTCGAACTTGCGGACCGCGAAGTTGACGTCGCCGTCGCTGGACGGATAGGCGAGCTGCTTCGACTCGAGTCGGCCGATCATGTCGAGCATCTCGGGCACGTGGTCCGTGGCGCGCGGCTCGTGGTCGGGCCGCTCGATGCCGAGCGCGTCGGCGTCCTCGTTCATCGCGGCGATGAAGCGCTCGGTCAGCGCGCCGATCGGCTCGCCGTTCTCGGCCGCGCGCCGGATGATCTTGTCGTCGATGTCGGTGATGTTGCGCACGTAGGTGACGTCGTAGCCCGACGCGCGCAGCCAGCGTCGCACGACGTCGAACGCCATCATCATCCGCGCATGGCCGATGTGGCAGTAGTCGTAGACCGTGATGCCGCAGACGTACATCCGCACGCGACCGGGCTCGATCGGCGTGAACGTTTCCTTCTCGCGCGTCAGCGTGTTGTGGATCTTCAGCATGCGATCGGATCGAGGACGCGGCCGCGACTGCCCCGCGCGAGGCCGGTCGCGACGGCCGGTCACGCCGCATCGAAGCGCGACGCGGCCGGGCGCGTCGGGGCGCGACGGCGCGAAGGGCACCGGCGAGGCGCTGCGTCGTGGCCGGACGGTACCGGCAGGGCGAGTCCCATGGAACGATGGTCGAGATCACCCTGACGCACGTCCTCCCGCACAAATGACAAGCCACTCGATGAAGGGGCGCTCGGCAACATCGGAGCGTCCGTCGAGTGGCAGGTGTTTGCTAAACTTGATCGTTCTTTTTGTGCGGCGAGTATAGCATCGCGGTCCGCGTCGTCGACCGTCCTGCGGTCGCCGCACGATCGGATCGCGACGCGATCGCACGACCGCTTCGCGACGCGTGTTCGCGCCGTGCGTCGAGCCTTCGCGAGCGACGCGGCGCGTGGCGCCGTCGTCGTGCGCTGCCACCGTCATCGCTTCGCCGCACCCCTTCTTCATCCCGACCCGCAGCCATGACCTTCGCGCGGCCTCTCCCGTCGGATCCGATGCCGCGACGCCGACGTCGCCCGCTTGCCGTCGCGGCCTGCGCCTGCCTGCTCGCGTGCGTCACGCTCGCGCCCGGTCGCGCGCGCCGACGAGCAGCAGGACGTGTCGAAGCTCGTCGCGAACGGCAAGCTCGACGACGCGCAGAAGAAGGCCGACGCGTTCCTCCTGAAGAACCCGAAGGACGCGCAGATGCGCTTCCTGAAGGGCGTGATCCTGTCGCAGCGCGGCCATCGCGAGGACGCGATCGCCGTGTTCACCGGCCTCACGCAGGACTATCCCGAGCTGCCCGAGCCGTACAACAACCTCGCGGTGCATCTACGCGGCGCAGGGCCAGTACGACAACGCGCGCGGCGCGCTCGAGATGGCGATCCGCGTGGCGCCGAACGACGCGACGGCCTACGAGAACCTGGGCGACGTCTATGCCGCGCTGGCCGCCCGCGCGTATCGCGATGCGCGGCGCTACGACGCGAACGACGCGGCCGCGCTGCGCAAGCTCGACACGATCCGCGACGCTGCTGACCGGCCCCGCCGCGACCGTCGGATCGCCGACGCCCGCCGCGCAACCGGCGTCGACCGGCGCCGCGCCGCCCGACCCGCGCGCGCAGCGCAACGTCGGCATGGCGCCAGCCGGTCGCGCCGTCGACGCTGACGCGCTTCGGATCGCGAGGCGCCCGAGATCGTCGTGCCGTCGGTCGGCACCGCGGTTCCGCAAGGCTCGAACGTCGTCGGCGTCGGCACGCCGGACGCCGCCTCGTCGAACGGAAACGACGACGCTCGCCGGCGTGTCGACGACGATTCCGCCCGACCCCGCGAATCCGATCCCGTCGATCAACGCGGCCGTGCAGCGCTGGGCCGCCGAGTCGCTCGATCGCGACCGGCGCCGGTCAGCATCCGCGTCGACGGCGACACCGCCATCGCGCGCTTTCGCGAGGAGCAGCGCGAACGTGCGTCGCGACGATCTCGCGCAGCCACGCGCTGACGCTTCATCGCAACGGCGGGCGGATGGACGGTGACCGACGACCGGATCGAGTCGTGACGTCGGACGCTTCGCGCGCGTCGTCGTCGCGATGCTCGCGTTCGTGCGCGTCGTGCGACGTTCGCGACCGACGCATTCGCCGAACGCCCGCGCGTCGCGCTCGACACGTCGATGGGCCGCATCGTCGTCGAGCTCGACGTCGATCGCGCGCCGGTCACGAGCCGCAACTTCCTGCGCTACGTCGACGAGGGTCACTACGACGGCACGCTCGTCCATCGCGTCGTCGAGGACTTCGTGATCCAGGGCGGCGGCCTGACGCCGGACATGGTCGAGAAGCCGACGCACGAGCCGATCGTCGAACGAGGCGCGCAGCCCGGCGGCGGGCGGCCTGTCGAACGCCGCCGGCACGATCGCGATGGCCCGCGAGGACGCGCGCCGACTCCGCGACGCGCAGTTCTTCATCAACGTCGCCGACAACGCGCGCCTCGACCACGTCGACGTGCCGCCCGAAGGCGTCACGATCCGGCGCCGCGGGCAGGACGTGTTCTTCGCGCAGGCCGACGCGAACCGCGTGTTCGGCTACGCGGTCTTCGGCCGCGTCGTCGACGGCATGGACGTCGTCGAGCGCATCCGCCACGTGCCGGTGCACACGGTCGCAGGCGAGCGAAACCTACGAGAACGTGCCGGTCGAACCGGTCGTCATCCAAAGGGCGGCGCTTGCTGCCGCCCACACCACTGAGAGAGATCATGGCCGCGAACGAAACCGTCAAGCTGCACACCAACCACGGCGTCATCACGATCGAAGTCGACGCCGCCAAGGCGCCGAAGAGCGCCGCGAACTTCATCGAGTACGCGAAGAGCGGGCACTACGACGGCACGGTGTTCCATCGCGTCATCAACGGCTTCATGGTGCAGGGCGGCGGCTTCGCGCCCGGCATGAAGCAGAAGCCGACCGGCACGCCGATCGCGAACGAGGCCGACAACGGCCTGAAGAACGAGAAGTACACCGTCGCGATGGCGCGCACCAACGATCCGCATTCGGCCACCGCGCAGTTCTTCATCAACGTCGCCGACAACGATTTCCTGAACCACACGGCGCCGACGGCGCGCGGCTGGGGCTACGCCGTGTTCGGTCGCGTCGTCGACGGCATCGACATCGTCGACGCGATCAAGGCCGTCAAGACGGGTCGCGCCGACGGGCACCAGGACGTGCCGGTCGAGGACGTCGTCATCGAGCGCGCCGAGGTCGTCTGACGACGGCCGCCGTCCCGGACGCGGACGCGCGCTACGACGCCGTCTTCGCGTCCGACGTCCACCTCTCGGCCGATCATCCGGCGACGACCGACGCGTTCCTGCGCTTCGTCGACGAACGCGTCGCGGGCCGCACCGGCCGCTTCTTCGTCCTCGGCGACCTGTTCGAGTACTGGGCCGGTGACGACGACCTCGACGACCCGCTCGCGGGGCGCGTCGCCAAGACGCTCGCGCGAGCTCGCACGCGACGGCGTCGACGTCGCGTTCATGGCCGGCAACCGCGACTTCCTGCTCGGCGACGCGTTCGCGACCGCGGCCGGGATGAAGCTGATGCCCGATCCGTATCGCGAACGCATCGGCGGCGTCGACCTGCTGCTGTCGCACGGCGACGCGTTGTGCGTCGACGACGTCGACTACCAGCGCTTTCGCGCGATGGTGCGGCAGCCGGCGTGGCAGCAGGACTTCCTCGGCAAGCCGCTCGCGATGCGTCGCGCGATGATCGCCGGCGCGCGGCAGCAGAGCGAGGCGGCGAAGCGCGAGAAGTCGATGGCGATCATGGACGCGAACGACGGCGCGATCGCGTCGCTGCTCGCGGCGCACGACGGCGCGCTGCTGATCCACGGCCACACGCATCGGCCCGCGCATCACGTGCATCGCGTCGGGGAAGACGCGCGCGAGCGCTGGGTGCTGACCGACTGGGACGCGGATGCCGACCCGCCGCGCGGCGGCGGCCTCGCGCTCGTCGACGGTCGCGTGATCGTGCTGCCGATGCCGGGCTGACGACCGCGTCGGCCGCGACGGCGGTCGCGCGGCCGACCGTCAGTCGACCATCTCGTTCAGCCGCTCCGCGTCGAACGGCGATTCCTTCCGGGCGCTCGCGGGACACGCGCCCATCGCGTCGAGCGCCGCGGCCATCGCCTCGACCTTCTGCGTCAGCTCGGCCGTGTGGTCGATCAGGCCGTGCAGCGCGACCGACAGCGGATCGTCGGCGTCGCCGGTGACGGCGTACGCCGAGAAGCCCATCCGCGCGGCGGTCTGCTCGCGACGTTGCGCGACCGCCTCGCTGATGATGCGGGCCGGGATGCCGATCGCGGTCGCGCCGGCCGGCACTTCCTTGACGACGACGGCGTTCGAGCCGATCCGCGCGTTCTCGCCGACGGTGAACGGCCCGAGCACCTTCGCGCCGGCGCCGACGACGACGCCGCGCGCGAGCGTCGGGTGGCGCTTCGCGCGATTCAGCGACGTGCCGCCGAGCGTCACGCCCTGGTAGATCGTGCAGTCGTCGCCGACCTCGGCCGTCTCGCCGATGACGACGCCGAGGCCGTGATCGATGAAGACGCGGCGGCCGATCGTCGCGCCCGGATGGATCTCGATGCCGGTCAGGAAGCGGCCCCAGTGCGACAGCCAGCGGCCGAGCCAGCGCCAGCCGCGCGTCCAGCACGCATGCGCGATCCGGTGCACGAACAGCGCGTGCAGGCCGGGGTAGCACGTGAGCACTTCCCACGCGCTGCGGGCCGCGGGATCGCGTTCGCGGATCGTCGCGACGTCTTCGGAGAGTCGGGAGAACATCGCGGCATTCTAAGGGCGGACGCGGAAGCCTGCCGGACGCGCCGAGACGCCGCGGACGACCGTCAGTTCGCCGGCTTCAGCCGCGCCATCAGGGCCGCCATGTCGTCGCGATAGCGATGCGCGCCGTCGGCGTCGGAGACGCGGCGCGCCTGCAGCGCGTCGCCGGCGACGGCGACCTCGCCGCGGCGGATGCGCGCCTCGAGCAGCGCGACCGCGGCGGCGAGCCGCCCCGGCGGCGGCGCGTCGACCGACTCGAGTCCGACGTCGCGGGACGCGGCCGACGCGGCCCATCGAAGCGCCTCCTCGCGGCGCTGGCGTCCGTCGTGCAGCCACGCCGGCTCGCCGGCCTGCGCGGTGAGCTGCCGCGCCGTCATCAGCGCCGCGAACGTGTCGGCGTCGCGGAACGCGACATCGGCCATCCGCGCGCAGGCGGCGGCTCGCGCGCCGGCCTTGCATGCGTCACGCACGTCGCGATACCACGGCACCGGCACCGCCGCGGCGACGCCGAGCGCGACGACGAGGTCGTCGTAGCGCCGACGCGCGTCGGTCGTGCGCGGCGCGGCGGCGAGGACGATGCCGCGCGAACGCGTCGGTCGGATCGCGGAACGTCGACGCGCGTCCGGCCCGCTCGATCGCCGCGTCGGCGCCCGCGCGATCGCCGGATTCGTCGAGCAGCGTCGCGAGCTCGACCCACGCCATCGCGTTCTCGGCATCGGCGCGGGTCCAGCGGGTCGCGACGTCGACCGCGTCGCACGGACCGACGTCGTGCGTCGCGCGCTGGCGGCAGCGGGCGAGCAGCAGTTGCAGCACGAGCGGGTCGGTCGATCCGCGGGCCGACTCGACGAGCTCGGCGAGCGCCGTCGGCTCGGTCGTCGGGACGTCGGCGTCCGTCGGCGACGTCGACGCGAACAGCAGGCGTAGCCGGAGATCGCCGGATCGACGCGCCGCCCGTTCGATCGCGACGCCGGACCGGTCGGCATCGGCCGCGCCGTCGACGGTCGCCGCGGGGGCCTCGACGACCGACGTCGCGGTCGCGGCCACCAGGCCGATCGCGAACGCGCGCACCGCGGACGACGCCGTCATCGTCAGGCCACGACCGCGGCGAGCCGCGTGCGCGACCCCGGCGCCTCGCGCCGCCTGCCGACGCCCCGAGCGACGCGAGCGCGACGATCACCGGCGACCCCATGACCGGCTCCGGGATCGCCATCTCCGGATTCGCCGCGGAGGGCTCGGCGGTGCGGTCGGACACGAGACATGGCGTGCTTCCGAAGAGGTCGAGGGACGATGTCGGCACCCCTTCGGAGCCTTCGACGGCGCTCTCGCGAGGGTGACCGCAGCATAGCGGCGCGCGTCGCGCGCGGGGAAATTTCCGGCCGGGACGCGCCATGCCGATCGACGCTTTCGTCGTGCGGCGTCAGCCCGGCCGCGGCGCGTAGACGATCCCGTCCATCAGCCGCCGCGCGCTGCGGCTCATCGTCGCGCGCTCCACGTGCCAGCGGTCGTCGCGTCGCTCGACGACCGCGCCCACCGCGAGCACGCCCGACACGTGGCCGATCCGCGTCGGCACGCCCGGCAGCGTCCGCGCGACCTCGGACACGACGCTGCCCGGCAGCGCCGCCGCGACCGCGAGCGCGATCGAGCCGGTGCCGGTGAACGCGTGATGCAGCCGGCCCATCGACACGATGCGCGCGACGACGTCGATGCTGGCGCGGTCGACGTCGACGCCGCCGGCGCTGCGGTACGCGGCCGGCGCGGCGACGAACGCGATCTTCGGCGTCGCGGGCCGGTCGCGCGTCGCCTCGTCGACCGTGCGCGCGAGTCCCATCGCGACGGCGGCGCGCGCGCGGATCGCCTCGAGCCTGGCGAGCAGCTTCGCGTCGCGGTTGACCGCGTCGGGCATCTCGCGGCCCGTCAGCTTCAGCGCGTCGGCGCGAACGAAGACCGTCGGGTTGCCGGCGTTGATCATCGTCGCGCGGATCGTCGACGACGGACCGTCGTCGAGCGCCGGCACGCGCAGGTCGTCGCACGCGTTGCCGGTCGGCAGCAGCCCGTGCTCGCCGTCGTCGGCCGGGTCGAGGAACTCGAGGCGGATCTCGGCCGCGCCGAACGGCACGCCGTCCTCGTGGAACGTGCCGGTCTCGACGACGCGGCCGCCGCGCGTCGGCACGTGCGCGACGATCCGCTTGCCGAGGTTCTGCTGCCAGATGCGCACGGTCGTCGTCGTGGTCCTCGTCGGGTCGCGGTCGGCCGGCGCGACCCAGCCGCGCGCGATCGCGAACGGGCCGACGGCCGCCGTCAGGTTGCCGCAGTTGCCGGACCAGTCGACGAGCGGCGCGTCGATCGCGACGGCACCGAACAGGAAGTCGACGTCGCAGTCCTCGCGCAGCGACCGCGACACGATCACGACCTTGCTCGTCGACGACGTCGCGCCGCCGAGCCCGTCCGTATGCTTCGCGTACGGATCGGGGCTGCCGATGAGGCGCGACAGCAGCACGTCGCGCACGCTCGGTCGCTGCAGCATGCCGCCCGGCAGGTCGTCGGCCGCGAAGAAGACGCCCTTGCTCGTGCCGCCGCGCATCCACGTCGCGCGGATCGCGACGACGTCGTCGGCCGCGTCGGCCCCGCCGGTCGCGGGTGCGATCTGCGGTTCGACGCGCATCACCGGCGCGCGGCCTCGGCCGTCCGCAGCATCGCCTTCGCGATGCCGCGCAGCCACTGCACCTCGTCGCGTTCCAGCCCGGCGCGGGCGAACAGCCGTCGCAGCCGCGGCATCAGCTTCTTCGGGGCTGCGGGGTCGAGGTAGCCGATCGCGAGCAGGCCTTCCTCGAAGTGGTCGATCAGCGCCTCGCGTTCGTCGTGCGTCGCGAGCGCCGCGTCGTCGTCGCGCACAACGACCGTCGTTCGCGACGGCCGGCCGGACGTGGCCGCGAGCCGGCATTCGTACGCGGCGAGCTGCACGGCCTGCGCGAGGTTCAGCGACGCGTAGTCGGCGGACGTCTCGACGCGGCACGAGGCCTGGCAGCGCAGCACGTCGTCGTTCGACAGACCATAACGCTCGCTGCCGAAGACGAACGCGACGTCGACGTCGTCGCGATGCGCGCGAGATCGCGTCGGCGGCGGCGTCGCGCAGCGCCACGGCCGGCGGCGCGAACGCGCGGTCGCGGGCCGTCATCGCGATCGCATGCGTCGTCGACGCCAGCGCGTCGGCGAGCGTCGGGTGGATCGTCGTGCGTTCGAGGACGTCGACCGCGCCGCTCGCGAAGGCGATGGCGTCGGGCCGCGCCAGCACGTCGGGAAAGCGCGGCGCGACCAGCGCGAGCCGCGACAGGCCCATGACCTTCATCGCGCGCGCCGCGGCCCCGACGTTGCCCGGATGGCTCGTCTCGACGAGGACGATCGCGACGCGGTCGAGCGACGCGATCGAGGCGTCGGCGGCAGCCGTCATCGCGCCGTGCCCTCGACGCGCGGCCGCGTCGGATAAAATGCGCGTCTCGATCGATCGCGACGGTCGCGAACCGCCGCATGACGACGAGTCGTCGCGACGCTGCCGAAACGGTCCGCGATCGACGTTCTTTTCACCGCCGCCCGCAGGATGATCGCGTCGCGCGACGTGCCGCCATTCGCGTTCCCTCCGTCACCGCTTCAAGCCTCTCGCCCCGTCATGTCCGCCGCCCTGCATCCGATGTTGAACACGGCCGTGAAGGCCGCCCGGCGCGCCGGCTCGATCATCAACCGCGCGAGCCTCGATCTCGAGCGCGTGAAGGTCAGTCGCAAGCAGCACAACGACTTCGTGACGGAGACCGACAAGGCGGCCGAGCAGGCCATCATCGACGTGCTGCTGACGGCCTATCCGGACCATCGGATCCTAGCAGAGGAGAGCGGGCTGTCCGACCTCAAGGCGCCGCTCGAGGCGGCCGAGTCGGCGTCGCGATCGGCCGCGACGGCGGACGTCGATCACCTGTGGATCATCGACCCGCTCGACGGCACGACGAACTTCATCCACGGCTATCCGCAGTACTGCGTGTCGATCGCGCTGTCGCAGCGCGGCGTGATCACGCAGGCCGTGATCTACGACCCGAACCGCAACGACCTGTTCGTCGCGACGAAGGGTCGCGGCGCGTTCCAGAACGACCGCCGCATCCGCGTCTCGAAGCGTTATCGGATGAACGAAGCGCTGCTCGGTACCGGCTTCCCGTTCAAGAACCTCGAGACGCTCGACCGCTACCTCGCGATGTTCCGGCTGATGACCGGGCAGAGCGCCGGCATCCGCCGGCCCGGCGCCGCGGCGCTCGATCTCGCCTACGTCGCCTGCGGACGGCTCGACGGCTTCTTCGAGATCGGGCTGAAGCCGTGGGACCTCGCGGCCGGCACGCTGCTCGTGACCGAGGCGGGCGGGCTCGTCGGCGATTTCCAGGGCGACGCCGACTTCCTCTACGTCGGCGACGTGCTCGCCGGCACGCCGAAGATCTTCGGCCAGCTCGTGGCCACGCTCGGGCCGATGTTCCCGAAGCGTTCGCCCGAGGCCGTCGCCGGCTGAGCGCCGCGCGTCAGCCGTCGTCGCGGCGACCGTCACGCGGCAACTTCCGCGCGACGCGGCCGATCGTCAGTCCCTGCGCGAGGACGGAGAACAGCACGATGCTGTAGGTCAGCACGAGGATCAGGTCGCGCTCGGGGCCCTGCGGAAGCGACAGCGCGAGTGCGACGGAGATGCCGCCCCGCAGGCCGCCCCAGGTCAGCACGCGCCAGCTGCCCGGCACGAGGCGGAAGACGTTCGGCAGCGTGGCGACCGGCAGTCCGACCGAGATCGCGCGCGCGACGAGCGTCACGACGATCAGCGCGGCGCCCGCGGCGATCGTGTCGACCGTGAACGCCACGAGGACGACCTGCAGTCCGATCAGGACGAATAGCACGGCGTTGAGAATGACGTCGAGCAGGTCCCAGAACAGGTCGAGGCGGATGCGTGTCTTCTCCGACATCGCGAACGAGCGGCCCTGGTTGCCGACGATCAGCCCGGCGACGACCATGGCGATCGGGCCGGACACGTGCAGCGAGTCCGCCAGCGCGTAACCGCCGAGCACGGCAGCGAGCGTCAGCAGGGCCTCCTCCTGGTAGCTGTCGATGCTGCGCAGCATCCAGTAGGTCAGCGTGCCGAGTGCGAGTCCGAAGCCGATCCCGCCGCCGGCCTCGCGGAGGAACAGCGCGCCGGCCTCGCCCGCTGCGGGGAGACGGCCGGCCGCGGCGATCCCGGTGAGCAGCACGAACAGCACGACGCCGATGCCGTCGTTGAACAGCGACTCGCCGACGATGACGGTCTCGAGGCTCTCGGGCGCGCCGGCGGATCGGAGGATGCCGATCACGGAGACCGGATCGGTCGGCGAGATCAGCGCGCCGAAGACGAAGCAGTACGCGAGATCGAGCCGCAGGCCGAAAAGAGGCAGCACGTACCACGTCGCGACGCCCACGATCGCGGTGGAAATTGCCGTGCCGAGCAGCGCCAGCAACGCCACTTGCCAGCGATACGCCCGCAGCCGCCCGAGGTCGACATGCAGCGCGCCGGCGAACAGCAGCACCGACAGCATCCCCTGCATGACGACCCGCGAAAAGTCGATGCCGCCGAGCAGCGCGCACCTCGCGGTCGTGCAGGCCGCCGAGCCCGAAGCGGTCGAGACCGATCAGCACGAGCGACAACGCGAGCGACAACGCCATGACCCCGATCGTGATCGGCAACCTGAACAGCCGCTGGCTGAGGTACGCCAGCAGCGCTGTCAGCACGATGCAGTCGACCGCGAGGTGGTACATGGATGCGATGTCCCGCTAGAACTGCAGCCGCGTCAGCACCGACGACATCGACCGCTGGAACCGCGCGTCGGCCACGCTGTTGCGATGGCCGAGCCGCGCACCGATCCGGCGATCGCCGAGGCCGATGCTGATCACGAGCAGCAGCGTCGGCGCGGTGAACGCCATCGTCGTCGCGACGATGGCGACGATCGAGCCGGCGGACACCGCCGGTCCTTCCGATGGCCGGTGTGCGATCGCGCCCGTCGCGTCGTCGTGTCGGGAATCACGCGACGAAGTAGAACGCCATCGCGAGCAGCAGGTAGACCCCGATCAGCAGCACGCCCTCGAACCAGGTCGCCTCGCCGTCGCTCGCGATCGCGTTGACGATGAACGGCCGTGCCGGCGATCGCGAACAGGTCGAGCGGGTTGCCGAACACGAGCGTCATCGGGCGGCCCATGAACCACGATGCCACGACGAGCGTCGGCGCGATCACGAGCGCGACCTGGATCGACGAGCCGACGCAGAGGTTCAGTACGAGCCCCATCTTCGCCCGTCGCGCGAAGAACGCCGCGGAGATCAGGTCGGACGCCGTTCCGACCAGCGCCAGCAACACGACGCCGACGAAGACGTCCGACAGCCCCAGTCTCGCCGCGGTCGCTTCGAGCGACGACGCGACCAGCTCCGCCTCGTACGCGATCGCGGCCGTCGCGACGACCAGCACGCCGATCGCGAGCGCCAGCGGCCACGGCTTCCGGCTGTCGCGCGGCTCGTCCGACGCGAACACGTCGCGCTGCGTGACGAGCGTGTACACGAGGTTCGCGAGGTAGATGCCGATCAGCACGAGCGACACGCCGAGGCTGAGATCTTCCTCGTCGATGCGGCCGCGCGACCCGGTCAACGTGCGCTGCGAGAGGTCGAACACCGCCGGCAGCAGCAGCGCGATCATCGTGAGGATCATCAGGCTCGTCAGGAGCCCGGCGCGCTCGCGCCGGAACGTCAGTCGCGTGCCGCCGAAGGAGCCGACGACGATCGCGAGCCCGAGCCCGAGCAGGCTGGTCCCGATGATCGAGCCGGTGATCTGCGCCTTGACGACCGCCTCGTGGCCTCCCGCCAGCACGAACAACGCCAGGACGATTTCCGCGATGCTGCCGAAGCTGACGCTCAGCAGGCCGCCGATCGACGGTCCGACGCTGGTGGCTGCCTGTTCCGTCGCACGCCGCACCCAGTCGGCGAGCACCGCGATGCCGATCGCGCCGGCGACGAAGATCCAGGCCGGCGATGCGTCGATCCAGCGCAGGACCGCGGCGACCGGCACGACGGCCAGCGCCGCGAGCGCACCGATCGGCGCGCTGGTGCGCGGGTCGGCGTCGGACTCGGGCTTCGTCGATGCGGTTTCGTCGGGCAATGCGGCGTTTCCGGTCGCGACGTCAAGGCCCGGTGCGCGATGCGGTCCACGCGGCGCGCGGGCGTCGATGCGACGCACAGGCGACGCCGAAACGCCGCAGGATAACGGACGCGACGCGATCGTTCGCTTCGCGGCGGCCGGAGCCGGACGCGAACCGGCCCGTCGCCGACCGGCTCGAGCGCGATCGTCAGGACGTCCCGGCGAGCGCCCGATCGACGATCGCCTGCGCCTCGTCGATGACCTGCTGCAGGTGGCCTTCGCCGACGAACGTTTCCGCGTAGATCTTGTAGATGTCCTCGGTGCCGGACGGCCGCGCCGCGAACCAGCTGCTCGCCGACACGACCTTGATGCCGCCGATCGGCGCGTCGTTGCCGGGCGCGCGGTCGAGCACGCCGACGATCGGCTCGCCGGCGAGCGTGTCGGCCGTGACCTGCGCGCGGTCGAGCGCCGACAGCTTCTTCTTCTGCGCCGCGTTCGCCGGCGCCTCGACGCGATCGGCGTCGGGCCGGCCGAGCGCGTCGGCGAGTTCGCGATAGAGCACGCCGGGACCGCGGCCGCAGCGCGCGGTCATCTCGGCCGACAGCAGCGCGGCGACGAGGCCGTCCTTGTCGGTCGTCCAGACCGTGCCGTCGCGCCGCAGGAACGTCGCGCCCGCGCTCTCCTCGCCGCCGAAGCCGAGCGAGCCGTCGAGCAGACCGGCCGAGAACCACTTGAAGCCGACCGGTACCTCGTACAGCCGGCGGCCGAGCCGACCGGCGACGAGATCGATCATCCGCGTGCTGACGACGGTCTTGCCGACGGCCGCCTGCGGGCTCCACTGCGGTCGATGGCGGAACAGGTAGTCGATCGCGACCGCGAGGTAGTCGTTCGACGGCAGCAGCCCTTCGCCCGGCGTCACGATGCCGTGGCGGTCGTGGTCGGTGTCGCACGCGAACGCGACGTCGAAGCGGTCCTTGATCGCGATCAGCCGCTGCATCGCGTACGACGACGACGGGTCCATGCGGATCTTCCCGTCCCAGTCGGCGCTCATGAACGCGAACGTCGGATCGACGACGTCGCTGACGACCGTGAGGTCGATGCCGTAGCGCTCCGCGATGCGCGACCAGTAGTGCACGCCCGCGCCGCCGAGCGGATCGACGCCGACCCGCAGCGTGGCGCCGCGGATCGCGTCGAAATCGATCACGTCGCCGAGTTCGCCGACATACGCGCCGATGTAGTCGTGGCGATGCGTCGTCGACGCCCGCAACGCGCGCGCGTACGGCATCCGCTTCACGCCGTCGAGGTCGCGCTCGAGGTACGCGTTCGCCGCGTTCTCGATGCTCTTCGTGATCGCGGTGTCGGCCGGGCCGCCGTTCGGCGGGTTGTACTTGAAGCCGCCGTCGGTCGGCGGGTTGTGCGACGGCGTGACGACGATGCCGTCGGCGCGGCCGGCGTCGCGCTCGTCACGGCCGCGGTTGTGCACGAGGATCGCATGCGACACGGCCGGCGTCGGCGTGTACTCGTCGTCGACGGCCAGCATCACGTCGACGCCGTTCGCGGCGAGCACCTCGAGCGCCGTCGCGTACGCGGGCTCGGATAGCGCATGCGTGTCGATGCCGACGAACAGCGGACCGCCGATGCCTTCCGCGCGGCGGTGGTCGCAGATCGCCTGCGTCGTCGCGAGGATGTGGCGCTCGTTGAACGACGCCTTGAACGACGAGCCGCGATGGCCCGACGTGCCGAACGCGACGCGCTGCTCGGGCACCGACGGATCGGGGATGCCGGTGTAGTAGGCCGTGACGAGCTTCGGCACGTCGACGAGCGACGACGGCGGCAGCGGCTTCCCGGCGAGCGGGCTGAGATGGGTGGTCATGGGGTCGATGGCTTCGTGCGACCGACCCTGCTCGACGCACGCGCCGCGCAGTCTCGACGGTCGGACCGTGGCCGGATTATGGCGAAGATGGTCCGCGGTCCGCCTCTGGCGTGGCCGAGCCCGGCCGCCGCGAGCGATCGCGACCGGACGCGACGCGAATGCGTTCGTCGCCGGTCTCGGGCCACGCCCGGCGGTCCGTCGGATGTCGGGTCAACGCTGCGCCGCGGGCGGACCGGCCAGGTACTCCGCGTCGGTGACTTTCTCGAGCCAGTTCACGCTCGTCTCGTCGAGGGCTTCCTGGATCGCGATGTGCGTCATGGCCGTCGTCGGCGTCGCGCCGTGCCAGTGCTTGCGGCCCGGCGGGCACCAGATCACGTCGCCGGCGCGGATCTCGACGATCGATTCGCCTTCGCACTGCGTCCAGCCGCAGCCGGCCGTGACGACGAGCGTCTGGCCGAGCGGGTGCGTGTGCCAGGCCGAGCGCGCGCCCGGCTCGAACGTGACGGCCGCGCAGGAGACGCGCGCCGGCGGGGCAGGGCTGTTGAGCGGATCGATCCGCACGGTGCCGGTGAAATAGTCGGCGGGGCCCTTGGTCGACGGCTGCGAGCCGGCGCGTTTCAGTTCCATGCAGAGTCTCCCGGAAAAGGTGGGACGGTCGACGCGGACGGCGCGCCATCGACGTCGGGAATCGCATCGAAGAGGCCGTTCGAGCTTCGACTGCCGCCGCATCGCCGATCACCTGCGCGTCAGCCGTCAGGTTAGCGCGCGTCGTCGGCCGGACGAACGTCCGGAAAGTCGCAAACATCGATGGCTCGAAACGATGAATCGGCGACGGGTGCGCGGGCCGCCGCCGCGCCCGATCGTTGCGGAAGCCCGGCCCGCCGGCCAGGCGATTGGACGCCGCGTCGCGATCCGGGTGCCGGAGCGCGACCCCGCGTCGCGACCGGCGCCGCAGACGACATAATTCGTGCGGTCGGACGTCGCCCGTCGGGCGGGGACGACGTCGGGACGCCAGGCGGCGTCGATGGCTCGATCGAATCGGAGGACGTCGTTGGACAGAAGCGAAACGTCGGTGCGTGCGAAGCGCGGGGCGCCCGACGTCGCCGGCCACACGCCGATGATGCAGCAGTACCTGCGCATCAAGGCCGGCCATCCCGGCTCGCTGCTGCTGTACCGGATGGGCGACTTCTACGAGCTGTTCCACGACGACGCGAAGCGCGCCGCGCAGCTGCTCGACATCACGCTGACCGCGCGCGGCCAGTCGAACGGCGCGCCGATCCCGATGGCGGGCATCCCGTACCACGCGCTCGACGGCTATCTCGCGAAGCTGATCGGGCAGGGCGAGTCGGTCGCGATCTGCGAGCAGATCGGCGACCCCGCGACGACGAAGGGCCCGGTCGCGCGCAAGGTCGTGCGCATCGTCACGCCCGGCACGCTCGCCGACGCGGGGCTGTTGCCGGACAAGGCCGACCGCCTGCTCGCGGCCGTCTGCATCGGCCGCTCGTCGCGGCTGCGCACGACGATCGCCGGCATCGCGTGGCTGAACTTCGCGACCGGCGACCTGCGGCTGCTCGAATGCCCGCGCGA
This sequence comes from uncultured beta proteobacterium, assembly GCA_963720205.1. Taxonomy (GTDB): domain Bacteria; phylum Pseudomonadota; class Gammaproteobacteria; order Burkholderiales; family Burkholderiaceae_D; genus CAHJXF01. The sequence goes on from OY970390.1 coordinate 560,327, forward strand.
GCACGTCGACCGCACGCTCGATCGGCTGCAGCCGGCCGAGATGCTCGTCGCCGACGGCGCCGATGCCCTCGAGCGCGCGGGGCACGTCACGCGCGCGCCGGCACAGGACTTCGACGTCGACGGCGGACGCCGCGCGCTTTGCGCGCACTTCGGCGTCGCGGATCTCGCGGCCTTCGGCGTGGTCGACGAGACGCTCGCGCTCGCCTCGGCCGGCGCGGTGCTGCGCCACCTGCGGCGCACGCAGGCGCTCGATGGCGGCGACGCGTCCGCCGCTTCGGTGCGTCCGGTGCGTCCCGCGGCCGCACGCTCGCGCACATCGCGACGCTCGCCATCGAGCGCGAGGACCGCACGATCGCGCTCGACGGCGCGACGCGTCGCAACCTCGAGATCGACGAGACGCTGTCGAGCGCGGACCGCCGCACGACGGCGCCGACGACGCTGTTCGACCTGCTCGACGTCTGCGCGACGCACATGGGCAGCCGGCTGCTGCGCACCTGGCTGCACGAGCCGCTGCGCGACCGCGAGGTGCCGACGTGTCGCGCGCTCGCGGTCGAGGCGCTGACGCGGCGCGCCGGCGCGCGCACCCACGCCGCGTGCGTCCACGAACGGCTGTCGGGCACGGCCGACGTCGACCGCATCGCCGCGCGCATCGCGCTCGGCAGCGCGCGGCCGCGCGACCTGACCGGCCTGCGGGACGCGCTCGCTCGGCTCGAGCCGCTGCGCGCACTGCTCGTCGCGGCCTCGGGCGACGACATCGACGCCGAACGCTCGCTGCTCGCCGAGCTCGGCCGCGAACTCGCGACGCCGACGGACGCCGCCGACCTGCTCGCGCGCGCCGTCGCCGACGATCCGGCGTCGATGGTCCGCGACGGCGGCGTGATCGCGGTCGGCTGGGACGCCGAGCTCGACGAGCTGCGCGCGCTGTCGTCGGACGCCGGCGCGTTCCTCGTCGACCTCGAGGCGCGCGAACGCGCGCGCACCGGCATCCCGACGCTGCGGGTCGAATACAACCGCGTCCACGGCTTCTACATCGAGGTCGCGCACGCGAAGGCCGCGAACGTGCCCGACGACTATCGCCGCCGGCAGACGATGAAGAACGCCGAGCGCTACATCACGCCGGAGCTGAAGGCGTTCGAGGACAGGGCGCTGTCGGCGCGCGAACGATCGCTCGCGCGCGAGAAGGCGCTGTACGAGACGCTGCTCGATCGCCTCGCCGCGTCGATCGGCGAGCTGCAGCGCGTCGCGCGCGCGCTCGCCGCGGTCGACGTGCTCGCCGCGTACGCCGACCGCGCCGACGCGTGCGGCTGGGTGCGCGCCGAGCTCGTCGTCGAGCCGGGCATCGCGATCGACGCGGGCCGTCATCCGGTCGTCGAGGCGCAATGCACGGCGCGCGCCGGCGCGAGCGGCGTCGACCGCTTCATCGCGAACGACTGCCGGCTCGGCCCGAGTCGCCGGATGCTGATCGTCACCGGCCCGAACATGGGCGGCAAGTCGACGTTCATGCGGCAGACGGCGTTGATCGTGCTGCTCGCGTACGCCGGGTCGTTCGTGCCGGCGACGCGCGCGGTGATCGGGCCGGTCGACGCGATCTACACGCGGATCGGCGCGTCCGACGACCTCGCCGGCGGCCGCTCGACGTTCATGGTCGAGATGACCGAGGCCGCGGCGATCCTCAACCACGCCACGCCGGCCAGCCTCGTGCTGATGGACGAGATCGGCCGCGGCACCTCGACGTTCGACGGGCTCGCGCTCGCGTGGGCGATCGCGCGCCGGCTGATCGAACACAATCGCGCGATGACGTTCTTCGCGACGCATTACTTCGAGCTGACGCGGCTCGCCGACGAATTCCCGTCGGTCGCGAACGTGCACCTGTCGGCGATCGAGCACGGCCGCGACATCGTGTTCCTGCACGCGGTCGAGCCGGGCCCCGCGAGCCGCAGCTACGGCCTGCAGGTCGCACGACTCGCGGGCGTGCCGCAGAGCGTGATCCGCGCGGCCGAGAAGCAGCTCGCGTCGCTCGAGCGGGCCGCGCGCGACGCGGCCCCGCAGCGCGACCTGTTCGACGCGCCGGTCGACGAGCCGATCGACGAGGCCCGCGACCCCTCGACCGTCGCCGTCGAGCTCGTCGACGCGCTCGCGACGATCGACCCGGACCGCCTGACGCCGCGCGACGCGCTCGATGCGCTGTATCGGCTGAAGCGGCTGACCGTCGGCGAAAGCGGGCGATGAGCGGTCGGCGCGCGAGGGCGGCGCGATGAGGCCGATCGGCGAACGGTCGCCCACGACTGGTCCGGACCAGCGGACGGCAACGACGCGCGTCGACGGCCGACCGATGTTCCATCGCCGCGACATGCGCGCGATGTTCGCGGGCACGACGCTCGCGTTTTGCCTGGTGACCGCCGCGCATCACGCGCGCGCCGAGTCCGACGACGCCGACGGCAAGGCCGACCATGGCCAGGTCGTGTTCGCGGTGCTCGCGAGCGACACGACCGCCGACCCGGACCGCACCGCGCTCGCGGTCCGCGCCATCGACGACAGCGACGCCCGCTTCGTCGTCCACTTCGAGCGCGGCGGCGCCGCGCCGACCGTCTGCGACGACGGTGTGCTCGAGCGCCGCCGCACGCTGCTCGACGCGAGCGCGAAGCCGGCGGTGCCGGTGGTCGGTGCGACCGAATGGGCCGAATGCCCGGCGAGCGCCGGCGATCCGTTCGAGCGCCTGCAGCGCGTCGCCGACGCGTTCTACGGCAACGACGAGTCGCTCGGCCGCAACCGAATGCCGTGGGCGCGCGAGAGCGCGCTGCCGCGCTTCCGGCGCTATCGCGAGAACCTGCGATGGCAGGCGGGGCGCGTGCTGTTCGCGACGATCAACCTGCCGGCGAACAACAACGACTACCGGATGGGCGCGGGGCGCAACGGCGAGTTCGAGGAGCGCGTCGTCGCGAATCGCGCGTGGCTCGAGCGCACGTTCCGCATCGCGACCGAGCGGCGGCTGCCGACGGTCGTGCTGTTCGTCGACGCGGCGCCGCGCTTCGGCATGCCGCTGCGCGCGCCCGACTCGCGCACGCGCGAGCGCGACGGCTACTACGAATGGAAGCTCGCGATGCGCGAGCTCGTGTCGACGTTCAAGGGCCGGGTGCTGCTGGTGCAGGGCCGCGACGCCCGGGACCTCGAGCCGCCGTCCGCGCTCGACCATCCGTTGCGCGACGCGGCCGGCCGCCCGATCGAGAACCTGTACCGCATCGCGGCGCCGCCGTTCGCGATCGACGGCGCGTGGATGCGCGTCGACATCGAGCCGACGCGAACGACGCCGTTCCGCGTGTCGATGGAACGCGTGTTCGACGACCCGACCGGCGAACTCTACGGACCCGGTCGCGCGAAGTGACCGCGTGCCGCGCGCGCTCCGCGAGCGCGGCCGACCCCGTTCAGGGCGACACCGGGAGCCGGCGACACCAGAGGAACCGGCATCGGGCCACGACGTCAGCCACGACACTGAACGGTCACGGTGCTTCTCGGCGCACGAGCGCCCTGCGAAAAGCGGTGCGCTGCCTGCGGCCCGCCTATATATTCGCCGTGCATTCCTCGTCGCCTCGTTCGACCGGTCGTTCCAACCAATCTCAAGGGAAACAATCATGAAAGACAAGATCGCGCTCGCCGTCGCCGCTTCGTGGCTCGTGTCGTGGGTTTCGTACATGGTCGTGTCGCCGAGTCCCAATGCCGTCCATTGGGGCGAGTCGAGCGAGGCGCACGCGCAGAAGGCGGTGCTCGAAGCGAGCCGCCGCCTCGCGACGCCGAACACGACGCTCGCGGTCGCCGACAAATCGTCGAACAGGGCGGTCGTCGTCGCGGAGAAGTGAGCGATCCGCTCGTCGTCGCGATCGATCGGTCGCGTCCCGGATTTCGTCGTGACCCGGGACGCGGTCGACCGATCGAGGCGACCCGGTTCGCCTGAGCAACGAAGGAAGCGTGGCCGAGCGGTTTAAGGCACCGGTCTTGAAAACCGGCGACGGGGCGACCCGTCCGTGAGTTCGAATCTCACCGCTTCCGCCGAAGAGCACGACGGGCAGGCCCGCCCATGCGCGGCCCTTTCGGCGTCGGGTCGCGACACGACGATCGCAGGCGAAGAACGATCGCCGCCAATCCCTTCGAAAGATCGCGCTTGAACCGAACCCTCGTCGCCGCGCTGGCCGCTCTCTTCTGCGCGCCAGCATGGCCGCAGTCCCCTGCTGCCGATTTCTCCGTCATCGATGCGCAACTCGCGGCGTGCATGGCGAAGCGCCCCGACAACCCCGGCGCGTCGAACTGCACGGTGGCGGCGAACGCCGCCGCCAATCGTCGGCTGAACGACGTCTACGACGGCGTACTGAACAGCCTGAAGAATCCCGGACCGACGCACGCGCCGTACGATCCCGAAGTGCCGAAGCGCCTGGTCTCGGCGGAACGCGCCTGGATCGCGTTCAGGGACGCGGAGTGCAACTACCAGAGCACCGTGGCTCTCGGCGGGACCGGCGAAGGCTACGCGTACGTCGCGTGCCTATACGCCTTGACCAAGGCCCGTGTGCAGGTCCTGACGGCGCCGGAAGCGCCGCAGAATTCGCGCTGACGGTCTTTGGTCCGGGCGACGCGTCGATCGTCCGGTCGATGACCGGAAGCCGAAGTGGCGGGTGAGGCAGTTGCGTGGAGTCACGTGCCGTTCCGGAGAACATCGAGCAGGCTCGCGATCGCCGCGTCCGGCGATGTGCTGCCGCTCGTCGACGGCCCTTTGCCGCGAACCGCGGCGCGATCTGCGATGAAACCGAACGCCGCTGATCCATCTCCTGCCCGCTACCTCTTCGCGATCGGCCTCATCGCGCTCGGCGCGGTCGCGCTCGCGTCGGGCGACTTCCTCCTCGGGCAACCGGTGCCGAAGGCGCTGCCCGGGCGCCCGGCGCTCGCGCTCACCGCCGCGCTGTTCCTGCTCGCCGCCGGAGTCGCCGTCGCGCGACGGCGCTGGGCCACCTTCGGCGGTGGCGCGCTGACGATCTACTACGCGCTGGTCGTCGTCGCGCTGATGAACGGACGCATCGTCGTCGCGCATCCGCGCGAGTTCGGGGTCTACAGCGGGACTGCCGAACAGCTCGCGATCGCGGCAGCCACACTCGTCGTCTACGCGACGCACGCCCCGATCCGCGAAGCGACCGCGCGCCGGCTCGTCGACGTCGCGCAGCGCGCGTTCGGTCTCTGCGCCGTCCTGTTCGGCGGCGCGCATTTCGTCTATCTCTCGCTCACCGCGCCGCTCGTGCCGGGCTGGTTGCCGCCGTCGCAGACGTTCTGGGCCTGCGCGACCGGCGTCGCGCAGATCGCGGCCGGCCTCGCGCTGGTGATCGGCGTCAAGGCGCGACTCGCGGCGCTCCTGCTGGCCGCGATGTATGGCGTGTTCGCGGTGCTCGTGCACGCGCCGATGTTCGTCGGCGACCCGGCGAACCGGACCGTCTGGAACGAGAACGCGCTGAACTTCGCGTTGATCGGCGTCGCGTGGGTGATCGCCGACGCGCGCCGCGCGATCACTTCGTCAGGATGCAGATCGCTCCGTGACGCGCGTCGAACAGGCGCCGCAGCACGCCGACGACGCTTCTCGCCTGCGCCCTGAATCCGTGTTCCGCGGCCTGCGTGTCGAGGTTCACGCGATAGAACAGGCGGAACACCGCCGTCGGGTCGACGACGCGCCGGCACTGTCGGAAGCCCGATCGCCGGCCGAGCGCGAAGATCAGCGACGGCGGCATGTCCTTCTCGGACACGCCCCACTTCTGCATGGCCGCGATCGACGCGGGATGCGTCGAGTGGCCGACGCCCGGCTCGTGCGTGATCAGCACGCCGCCCGGACGCAACGCACGGAACGCGCAGTCGATCGCGGCCTGCGGGTTCTCGGCGTGATGGAGCGAATCGTAGAAGACCGCGGCGTCGAACTCGTCGCAGAACGGAAGCGACTCGTAGTCGGACAGCACGAAGCTCGCGGTGTGCGCCTGGAAGCGGTCGCGGTTCCGGTTCGCGAGGTCGATCATGTCGGGCGCGATGTCCTGGCCGACGACGTGATGGCCGTTCTTCGCCATGAACCAGCTGGTCCAGCCGGTCCCGCAACCGAGGTCGAGGACGCGCGACGACGGACCCGGCAGCAGGCTCAGCAGCAGCCCGAGGCCGACGAGGTTCTTCGCGCACTGCTGTTCGGAGAACGGCTTGTCGAAGGCGCCGACGGCATACGCTTCACCGGCGTTGCGAAGGTAATCGATCTCGCCTTGCTTCATTCCCTGCGCCCCGGCCGTGCGAAGCGGGGAGGCTAACACCGAAGCAAGTTCGCGCCGGCGGTCGGTGAACCGTCGCCCGTCACGACCGCCGCGGCGCGTCGGCTTGCAGCTTCGCCGCCGCGTGCGGCGCCAACGCGGCCGCGAACGCCTCCCATCCGCAGGTCTTCGACGCGTCGAGGAAGCCGGGGACCGGCGCGATCGGTCGTAGCCGGTCGTCGCCGGTCAGCCGGTCGTGCGCCCACACGGCGAGCACGTACAACGCCGGCACGCGGACGAGGCGCAGCTCCCAGTCGCCGCGCGCGAACAGCGGGTCCTTCGCGATCGCCGTGAACGCTTCTGCCGTGCCGGCCACGAACGGGCCGTCGTTGACCGACGCGAGCTGCGCGTCGTCGGTCGCGGTCGCGGCGATCGTCTCCGCGGCCGTCGTCGTCGACGTGCCGCCGTCGACGAGGAAGCGCCACGACGTCAGCGGCAGGTCCGCGAGCGGCCGTCCGCGGACGAGATCGGTCAGGCCGACGTTGAAGACCGGATGCGCGGACGCGAGGCGGATGCGGTCCGGCGTGGCTGCGGCGAGCGACGCGACGCGGAAGTCGCCGTTCGCCGCAATTGTCCGCAGGCGGTCGTGCGTCAGCTGCTCGACGCCCGCGGGCGGCTCGGCGAACGAGACGGGCATCGCGTGCTCCTCAGGGTTTGCTGAAGTTCGTTTCGACCCACGTGCCGGTGCCCTGGTACTTGCCGGACAGCGTGCCGTACGCGATGTCCGACGTGCCGTAGAGCGGGTCCTGCACGTGCAGAAGGCCGCTCGGGTTGACGGAGCCGGTCACCGCCACGAAGTGCGCGCCGCCGCCGGACCACACGATGCGCAGGCCGACCGGCAGCGAGCGTCGCACCTCGCCGTCGAGCGTGGACACCGGGACCGTGCCGTTCTGCCACGCGTCGAGGTTGCCCATCGTCGTCATCGCGCGGTCGAGGTAGCCGCCCTGGTCGCACGCGTTCGACGACGGCGACACGCAGCAGGTCGTCTGCCCGAGCTGCTGGTTCGCGATGCCGCATTGCGTCCACGTGCTGCCGCCGTCGTAGTAGTGGCTGATGCTCGTCGCGACCGCGGCCCAGCACCAGTTGACCTGCGCCTGCGACTGCATCGCGAACGACAGCTTCACGTTCGTCGTCGTGTCGTCGTACAGCGCCGACCAGTAGATGCCGTCGTCGCCGGCGATGCCCTGCCAGGCCGCGTAGAGCAGGTTGCCGAACGCCGCGACCGAGGGGCCGACGCTGCTGCCGACGCCGGCGATGCGTTGCTGCGGCGACCAGCCGTTGCCGTCGAAGCTCGCGAAGTAGAGTCCGCTGTCGCCGGCGATCCCCTTCCAGACCGCGTACAGCCGGCCGTTCGCGGCGCCGAGCGACGGACCGACCGTCGTGCCGACGCCGCCGATCCGCTGCTGGGCCGCCCAGTGCGTACCGTCGAAGCTCGACCAGTAGATGCCCGAGTCGTCGTGGATGCCCTTCCACGCCGCGTAGAGACGGCCGCCGAAGACGGCGAGCGACGGACCGACGCTCGACCCGACGCCGCCGATGTTCTGCTGCGGCGCCCAGTTCGCGCCGTCGAAGCTCGACCAGTAGATGCCCTGGTCGTCGTGGATGCCTTTCCAGGCCGCGTACAGCCGGTTGCCGAACGTCGCGAGCGCCGGGATCAGGCTCGTGCCGACGCCCGCGATCTTCCGCTGCGCGGACCAGCCGGCGCCATTGAACGACGCGAAGTAGATGCCGTCGTCGCCGGGGACGCCCTGCCACGCGGCGACCAGCAGGTTGCCGAAGACCGCGAGCGACGGGCCGACGCTCGACCCGACGCCGGCGATGCGCTGCTGGCCGGTCCACGCGCGACCGTCGCCGCTCGCCCAGTAGATGCCGCTGTCGCTGCCGACGCCTTTCCACGCGGCGAACAGGCGGTCGCCGTAGACGGCCAGCGACGGACGGAAGCTCGTGCCGACGCCGGCGATCCTTCGCTGGCGAGCCCAGAGCCACGCGTCCGACATCGCATCTCCCCGAGCCCGGTCGCTGCGTTCGGCGCGTCGTCGGCCGGGCGGCTCGCGAGGCGATCGTCGAAGGAGCATGGGGTAGCAGCGTCGCGCCCGCAATCGCCGCGTCGGACGATCGCGACGAACGTCCGCCGTCGCGGCTTCGACGCCGGGTCGCGTGCGAACCATCCGGTCGCCGGTCGATTCGACGCCGGGGCCGTATCATCGATGCGGACGCCGCCGGCGTCGCGGCGCCGCCCGGCGTCTTCGTCGCGCACGCGAAAGGACCAAGACCGTATGCAGATCAACGTCGGCTTCGAGATGGGGTATCAGTTCCAGCAGCCGACGCCGGTGCTCGCGGCGCTCAATGTCCACTTCACGCGCGCGCCGGATCTCGTGAAGCCCGACCATATCGAGACCGTGCCGCCGGTTCCGTTGACCGGCTATCGCGACCTGTTCGGCAACTGGTGCACCCGCTTCGTCGCGCCGGCCGGCGACTTCCTGATCCGTTCCGACGCGATCCTGAACGACGATGGCCGGGCGGATCCGGTCTTCCCGGCGGCCGAGCAGACGTGGGTCGACGCGCTGCCGGACGCGACGCTGATGTACCTCCTCGGCAGCCGCTACTGCGAGACCGACCAGCTGTCGGCGACCGCGTGGAACCTGTTCGGCTCGACGCCGCCGGGCTGGGGACGCGTGCAGGCCATCTGCGACTTCGTTCATCGGCACATCGAGTTCGGCTATGCCTACGCGCGACGCACGCGCACCGCGCTCGAGGGCTACCAGGAAGGGCGGGGCGTCTGTCGCGACTACGCGCATCTCGCGATCGCGCTGTGCCGCTGCATGAACATCCCGGCGCGCTACTGCACCGGCTACGTCACCGACATCGGACAGCCGCCGCCGTACGCGCCGATGGATTTCGCCGGCTGGATGGAGGCGTACATCGACGACCGCTGGTACACGTTCGACCCGCGCAACAACACGCCGCGGATCGGCCGCGTCCTGATGGCCTACGGCCGCGACGCGTGCGACGTCGCGCTGACGAACACGTTCGGCTGGAACGTCCTCACGCACTTCCGCGTGTGGGCCGACGAGGTGCGGACCTGAGGAACCCGCGATGGAACCGCAGACCGACGATGCGTGGCTGGCCGGATGGCTGGACGGCATCGGTCCGCAGTCGATGAGCCAGCGCCAGGTCGCGTCGATCGAGAAGCACGGCGGTCTCGACGTCGCGAAGCGCGAGGCGACGAAGCGGGGCATCCATCTCGTCGAACTGGTCGACGACCACGGCGTGCGACTCGTCGCCGCGAGCAAGAGCCCGTTCCGCGTGATCTGTTGACGGCGGTGGTCCGCCCGGCTCGACGACGCCCCGCGTGAAGCTCGCGACCTGGAACATCAACGGCGTCAACCGCCGCCTCGACCTGCTGCTGCGCTGGCTCGACGCGGCGCGACCCGACGTCGTGGCGCTGCAGGAGACGAAGTCGACCGACGCGGACTTCCCGCGCGAGCGGCTCGCGGCCGTCGGCTACGGCGCCCTGACGGTCGGCCAGCGGACCTGGAACGGCGTCGCGCTGCTCGCACGCGACGTCGAGCCGATCGCCGTGCGTCGCGCGCTGCCGGGCGACGACGACGATCGTCAGGCGCGCTACGTCGAGGCGGCGGTCGAAGGGCTGCTGGTCGCGTCGATCTACCTGCCGAACGGCAACCCGTGGCCCGGTCCGAAGTTCGACTACAAGCTCGCGTGGTTCGAGCGGCTGATCGCCCACGCGCAGTCGTTGCGGGACACCGGACTGCCGGTCGCGCTGCTCGGCGACTTCAACGTGGTGCCGACCGATCGCGACGTCTATCGCACGACGTCGTACGACGACAACGCGCTGCTGCAGGAAGAGCCGCGCGCCGCGTATCGGCGGCTGCTCGCGCAGGGCTGGACCGACGCGCTGCGCACGCTGCATCCCGACGAGACGATCTACACGTTCTGGGACTACCTGCGCAACCGCTGGCCGCGAGATGCGGGCCTGCGCATCGACCATCTGCTGCTCAGCGATCCGCTCGCGAAGCGGCTGCGCGACGCGCGCGTCGATCGCGAGGTCCGCGGATGGGACGGCGCGAGCGACCACGCGCCGGTGTGGATCAGGGTGACGAAGCGATGACGCGTCGGCACAAGTCGCGATGACCATCGACGACGAAGCGGTCGTTCGCATGCCCGATGGCGCGCCGCTCGCGTCGATCGTCACGCGGCCGGCCGCCGCGCCGCTCGCCGCGTATGTCTTCGCGCACGGCGCCGGCGCGGGCATGCATCACGCGTTCATGGCGTCGTTCGCCGACGGCCTCGCGACGCGCGGCGTCGCGACGCTGCGCTTCCAGTTCCCGTTCATGCAGAACGGCTCGAAGCGTCCCGACGCGCCCGACGTCGCGCAGGCCGCGGTGCGCGCGGCGTGCGACGCGGCGTCGCTCGCGTTCGCCGGCGTGCCGCTGTTCGCCGGCGGCAAGTCGTTCGGCGGGCGCATGACGTCGCAGGCCGCGGCCGCGGGCCGCATCGACGTGCGCGGCCTCGTGTTCGTCGGCTTTCCGCTGCATCCGGCGAACGCGCCGTCGACGCTTCGTGCGCGGCATCTCGCGGACGTCCGCCGCCCGATGCTGTTCCTGCAGGGCACGCGCGACGCGCTGGCCGACGTCGCGCTGATCGACGGTGTCGTCGCATCGCTCGGCGACGACGCGACGCTCGCGCTGTTCGACGACGCCGACCACGCGTTCCACGTCCGCAAGCGCAGCGGCAGCGACGACGCGACCGTGCTCGCGGCGATGCTCGACACGACGGCGCGATGGATGACCGGCGTGGTCAGCCGCGGCGCTCGAACGTCTCGTTGAGCCGCGCGTGCGGCATCGCGCCGGCGAGGCCCTCGAACGATCCGGCCTTCAGCTGCTCGGCCGCCGCGAACATCGCGGCCCACGCGACGCGGGACAGCGCGCCGCCGATGCTGATGCGGCGCACGCCGAGGTCGGCGAGTTCGGCGACGGTGAACAGCGGGCTCGACATCAGCACGTTGACCGGCTTCGGCGCGACCGCACGGACGACGGCCGCGATGTCTTCGCGCTTCGTGAGGCCCGGCGCGTACAGGCAGTCGGCGCCGACGTCCGCGAACGCGACCAGCTTGTCGATCGCCGCCGGGACGGCCGTCGGGTCGTGCAGCAGGCCTTCGGTGCGCGCGACGAGCACGACGTCGTGCCCCGAGCGGTCGATCGCCGCGCGCGCCGCGCGCAGTCGCTCGATGGAACGCGGCAGGTCGTACAGGTCGCCGCTCTCGTCGAACGCGGTGTCCTCGATCGACACGCCCGAGACGCCGGTCGCGATCACGCGCGTGACGTTGTCGGCGACGCCGTCCGCATCGCGCGCGAAGCCCGACTCGAAGTCGGCGTTGACCGGCACGTCGACGGCCTCGGACAGCGACGCGAGGTGCGCGAGCACGTCGTCGCGGCGCACGCCGTAGTCGGGTCGTCCGGTCGTCCAGGCGAAGCCGGAGCTGGTCGACGCGAGCGCGACGAAGCCGAGGCGCTCGAGGACGCGGGCGCTGCCGACGTCCCACGGGTTGGGCAGCACGAAGCAGCCGCGTTCGTGCAGCGCACGGAAGGCCGCACGCTTGTCGGCGACGGAGCGGGTCAAGTCGGTTACCTCGCGGTCGGTGGGCCGGCCGCAGGTTCGGAAGACCCGCGCCGCGGCGTGAAGCCTACCATCGGAGATCCGTCGACCGTTCGCGCCGCGACGAAACGACGCCGAGTCAGACCAGCTCTTTGCGCATCTCCACCGCGGGGATCCGCATCAGCCCCCGATACTTCGTCACCGTCCGACGCGCGACGCACAGGCCCTGCTCGGTGAGGCGTCTCGCGAGCGCGACATCGGACAGCGGCTCGCAGCGATCCTCGCCGTCGATCAACTCGCGCATCGCGGCGCGGATCGACGCCGCCGAACAGCTGCCGCCGCTCGTCGTCGCGAGCTTCCGCGAGAAGAAGTGCTTGAACGCGAACACGCCGCGCGGCGTCGCCATGAACTTGTTGCCGATCGCCCGCGAGATCGTGGACTCGTGCAGCTCGAGCCGGTCCGCGACCTGGCGCAGCAGCAGCGGCTTGATCGCGATGTCGCCGTAGTCGAGGAACGCCGACTGTTCCTTGACGATGACACGCGCGACCCGACGGATCGTCACGAAGCGCTGCGCCGCGTTGCGGACGAGCCAGCGCGCTTCCTGCAGCTGCTCGTCGAGTTGCGGCCGATTCCCGGCGCGCGTGTCGTGCAGCAGCGCCGCGTACACGCGGTTGAGCGCGACGCGCGGAACGACGGCCGGGTTGATGTCGGCGCGCCAGCCTGCCTTGCCGCGACGGACGATCACGTCCGGCACGATCGACTGCGCGACCTCTTCCCCGAACGCCGAGCCCGGATGGGGATCGAGGCTGCGGATCAGGTCGGCCGCGGCGGCGAGGTCGCCGCAGCTGCAGCCGGTCGTGCGTTCGAGCCGGGCCCAGTCGCGTGCCGCGAACGCCGTCAGGTGGTCGCGGACGATGCGCAGTGCGAGGTCGACGACCACCGTCGGCGCGCACGCGGGTTGTGTCGAGCGACGCGCTTCGAGCTGCAGCGCGAGGCACTCGACGACCGACCGCGCGCCGATGCCGGTCGGGCCGAGCTGCTGGACGAGCTTCAGCGCGATCGCGAGTTCGTCGTCGTCGACCGGCGGGTCGAACGCGAAGCGCGCCGCCGCGTCCTGCAGCGCCTGGCGCAGGTAGCCGTCGTCGTCGAGCGCCTCGATGACGAGCAGCGCGATGGCGCGGTCGCGCGGGCCGAGCCGGTAGGCCGCGAGTTCGTCGCGCAGGTGCGCGCGCAGCGACGACGCGGCCTCGACCCATTCGCCGATGTCGCCGGCCTCGCCGTCGTCGGCGCCGCGGCTGCGCGTCTGTTCGGTGTACGGCGCGAAGTCGCCCGGCTCGCCGTCGATCGCCGCGCTGCCACTGTCGGTGCTCGGCTCCGCGTCGGCGACGGCGCCTTCGCTCGTCGTCGCGCGGGTCGCGGCGTCGGTGCCGGCCCACGCGCTGCCGTCGACGCCGGCCGGATGCGCCTCGTCCGGCAACGGGACTTCGAGAAACGGATTGCTGGCGACCGCTTGTTCGAGCTCCTGGATGAAATCGTGGGAAGACAGCTGGAGAAGGCGAACCGACTGTTGCAATCGAGGGGTGAGCGCAGTCTGCTGGGTGGCGCGCAGGACGAGCGTCGCTTGAGTCAATGAAGCTCCTGGAGGGTGAAAGACACGACGCTCGTCGGTGGAGCGCTTCGCGGCCTGGGTCGGCGAAGGCGCATTGCAAAGCCCGTGCCAAGACCGTCTGCGTCGGGCGGGTGCGCGGCGCGACCGTCCGGCGTCAGGCAGCCGTTACAACGCTGCGCAAACTTTTCTTGCGCTGCCGAAGCGCCGGTCGGACGGCGCCGCAGGCGGTGTCCGGCACGGCCGTTGCGGGCCTCTGCCGGCACCCGACCACATCATCACGAGGAGACCCGCATGACCGAGTCGAACAAGCCGGATCCGGCGCGCAAGGACGACCCGATGGAGACTGCGCTCTCGTCCGACTACGCGCAGGGCGAACCGGTCGGCCGCTATGCCGGCGGGGGACCCGGCACGTCGCAGGAGCCGGCGCCGAAGCCGAAGGGCGAGCAGACGTGGCAGGCGGCCGGAGAGAAGGGCGGCGCGATGCGCGACGATCCGAATGCGCTGCATCAGGTCGCCGGCGGCGACGGGGCCGTCCGCAGTCGCAGCGCCGATCCCGGGCAGAGCAGCTACGGCGGCTTCACGAACGAGGGCGGCGCCGACGCGACGCACGACGCGCTCGGCGCCCCGCGCGACGCGGGCGGCGGCGAGCCGGCCGGCGGCGGCATGGCGACCAGCAACGCGAACCTCGGCGACAGCCTGCCGCCCGGCGCGAGCGGCACGCCGGACGGATCGGACCGCGACGACGACGCGTCGGAGCCGCGACCCGGCGGCGTCACCGGCGCCCGCACGATCGATGCGGAAGGCGCGTCCGAGGCGACCGAGTCGCCGACGCGGCGGGGCGCCGATCGCTGACGGCACCGGTCGACGCTTCGGCATCGGAGCACGCACGAGCGACCTCCTCTTCGAGGTGCCGAAGGGGGCCATCGGTCGCGTCGTGGCTCTCGCCGGACGTTCGGCCGGTCCGCGTCCGACTGCCCTGTAACGCTTACCCGCGCTTGTAGAAACCGCGGGCAGCATCGTCGAACCCGGCAGCGACGGCCGCTTTCTTGCGCGCCGTCTGTCGCGTGAAGCGCTTCTCGTCGACGGATTGCTCTTGTCCGAGCGCTTCGTTTCGACGCGTTGCTTCCGGCATGGCGCTGACGAACCGTTGGGCACAGCCCGTGCTACCTGTCGGCGCCGTCGAACCGACCGTCAGAACGTCGCGCAGACCGCAAGAAGGCCCAGCCCACCGACCCTCGTCCGCGACCTCGAGCCTCATGCAACGTATCGCCCTCGTCAGCGAGCACGCCTCTCCGTTGACCGCTGCAGGCGGCGTCGACAGCGGGGGTCAGAACGTCTACGTCGCCGCCGTCGCGCGAGAGCTGTCCCGACGCGGAATCGCGGTCGACGTCTTCACGCGCCGCGACAACCCTCTGCTGCCGCCGATCGTCGCGCCGCGTCCCGGCGTGCGCGTGATCCACGTCGACGCCGGACCGCCGCAGCACCTGCCGAAGGAAGCGCTGCTGCCGTTCATGCCGGCGTTCGGCGACGGCCTCGCCGACGCGTTCGCGGCCACGCCGTACGACTGCGTCCACGCCAACTTCTTCATGAGCGGCATGGCGTCGCTGCGGGCGACGCGACGCGTGCCGCTGCCGCTCGTCACGACGTTCCATGCGCTCGGTCGCGTGCGGCGTCGTCATCAGGGCGACAGCGACGGTTTTCCCGACGAGCGCTTCGCGATCGAGGAAGAACTCGTCGCGTCGTCGCATCGCATCGTCGCCGAGTGCCCGGAGGATCGCCACGACCTGCTCGGTCTTTATCGCGGCGACCCGTCGCGGATCGACGTCGTGCCGTGCGGCTACGACGCGAGCGAGCTGCGGCCGGTGCCGCGCAACGTCGCGCGTACGGCTCTAGGCTGGCCGCTCGACGCGTTCATCGTGCTGCAGCTCGGCCGGCTCGTGCCGCGCAAGGGGATCGACAACGTGATCGACGCGATCGGCGTCCTCGAGCGCGAGCATCGCTGCGAGGCGTCGCTGTACGTCGTCGGCGGCAGCTCGAAGCGCGCGAGCGCGATCGCGACGCCCGAGATCGGCCGGCTCACCGCGTGCGCGTCGGCCGCCGGCGTCGCGCGTCGCGTGCACTTCGTCGGTCGGCGCGATCGCGACGAGCTGTCGCATTGCTTCAGCGCGGCCGACGTCTTCGTGACGACGCCGTGGTACGAGCCGTTCGGCATCACGCCGGTCGAGGCGATGGCCTGCGCGACGCCGGTGATCGGCAGCGAGGTCGGCGGCATTCGCACGACGGTCGTCGATGGCGTCACCGGCTTCCTCGTGCCGCCGAAGGACCCGCGCGCGCTCGCGGACCGCCTGAATCGCCTCGCCGGCAGCCGTGCGCTGCGTCGCGCGATGGGCGAGGCCGGCCGCGCGCGGGCGAACACGAGCTACACGTGGCCCGTCGTGGTGGACCGGCTCGTCGACGTCTATCGGCATGCGATCGCCGATGCGCGCGGGGAGCGGTTCGTCCCGTCGTTCGACGCGGCCGAGGAGACCGGCGACGTGATGGAGATCGCGGCGTGAGCGGCGACGGTCCCGAAACGACGGTCCTGCCGATGCGCGAGCCGTCGTGGCGGTGAACGGCAAGCGGGCGCCGAGCCGCGCGGCCATCTTCCTCGACAAGGACGGCACGATCCTCGACGACGAGCCGTACAACGTCGACCCGGCGAAGATGCGTTATGCGCCGCGTGCGGAATCCGCGCTGCGCAGGCTCGGGCGGCTCGACGTCCCGCTGATCGTGGTCACGAACCAGCCGGGCATCGCGCACGGCTTCTTCGACTTCGACGCGCTCGACGGCGTCGAGGACCGCCTCGCGACGATGTTCGCGCGCTGCGGCGCGACGCTGCACGCGGTCTATGCCTGCCCGCATCATCCGAAGGGCCGCGTGCCGCAATACGCCTGCGCATGCCTGTGCCGCAAGCCGATGCCGGGGCTGCTGCGGCGCGCGGCGGTCGATCACGGCGTCGACCTGCGACGGTCGTGGTTCGTCGGCGACATCCTCGACGACGTCGAGGCGGGGCGGCGCGGCGGCTGTCGCACGATCCTCGTCGACAACGGCAACGAGACGCAGTGGATCGTCGATCCGCGCAATCCGTACCTGCGCACCCCGGACCACGTCGTCCGCGACATCGATGCGGCCGCCCGCATCATCGAAGGCAGCGCGAGCGGTCCGACGCGCGGACCGGATCTGGAATCGCTGCGGCGCGCCGCTGCGCGCTCGGGTACGTCGCCCGGCACGACGAAGCGCGCATGACGGTTCTCTCGAACAGTCGATGGCGGTCCGCGTCGCGCGTGCTGTGCGTGCGGCTCGACAACCTCGGCGACGTGCTGATGACGACGCCGGCGATCCGCGCGCTCCGTCGCGGCCTGGAGCGCGACAGCGGGCGCCGGCCGCACATCACGCTGCTCGGCTCGTCGGCCGGATGCGCGGTGGCACGACACGTCCCCGAGATCGACGCGGTGCTCGTGTACGACGCGCCGTGGGTCGCGGCCGGCCGCGAGGCGCCACTGCGCAGCGACATCGGCTCCCGGCTCGCGGCGCATCGCTTCGACGCGGCGATCTTCTTCACGTGCTACAGCCAGAGCGTGCTGCCGGCCGCGATGATGGCCGGGCAGGCGGGCATTCCGCTGCGCCTCGGCCACTGCCGCGAGAACCCGTACGCGCTGCTGACCGACTGGGTCCGCGATCCCGAGCCGGGCGCCGGCATTCGCCACGAGGTCGAGCGGCAATGCGCGCTCGTCGAGGCGGTCGTCGGGGCACCCGATGCGGATGCCGACGAACGGCTCTCCTGCGCCGTGTCGCGCGGCGCCTGCGATCGGCTCGCCGCGATCTTCGCCGCGCGCGGCATGTCGCCGGGCGATGACGACGCCGACTACATCGTCGTCCATCCCGGCGCGACCGCCGAGTCCCGCCGCTGGCCGGCCGAGCGCTTCGGCGCCGTCGCGGCGGCGCTGCATCGCGAGACCGGCCTGCCGATCGTCGTCACCGGCGGCCCGAGCGAGCGCGACGTCGTGGCCCGCGTCGTCGAACACGGCGAGGAAGCGCTCGGACGCGACGGCGCGATCCACGGATTCGCCGGCGAGCTCGCGCTCGACGAGATGATCGCCGCCGTCGACGGCGCGGCGCTGCTGGTGTCGAACAACAGCGGACCGGTGCACATCGCGGCCGCGCGGCAGACGCCGGTCGTCGTGCTGTACGCGGCGACGAATCCGCAGCACACGCCGTGGCGCGTGCCGAACCGCATGCTGACGCGCGACGTGCCGTGCGCGAATTGCCAGCGCAGCATCTGCCCGGTCGGCCATCACGCGTGCCTGGCCGGCATCGACGCCGACGAGGTCGTCGCGGCATCGCTCGAGTTGCTCGACGAGACCGCCGCGCAGCGCTCGGCGCGCAGCGCGGTCCGCAGCGCACTCGCATGCTGACGCTCGGCATCAACGCGGTCTATCACGACTGCGCGGCTGCGCTCGTCGACGACGGTGTCGTCGTCGCGGCGGCGGAGGAGGAGCGCTTCACGCACGTCAAGCACGGCAAGCGGCCGGTGCCGTTCACGACGTGGCAGCTGCCGTTCCACGCGATCGACTACTGCCTGTCGGCGATCGACGCGACGATCGCCGACGTCGACCGCTTCGCCTATTCGTACGACCCCGCGCTGCTGCTGAACGGCTCGGCCGGCGACGCGACGATCGCGCTGCCGCTCGAGCCGTCGGCGAATCCGCGCGGGGCTGCGCCGTGGGACCCGCTGTTCCTGTCGTACGTCGTCAACGCGCCCGGCCAGCTCGTCGACGGCGCGCCGCATCACCTCGCGTCGCGCTTTCGCGGCGTGACGCTCGCCGACGTGCGGTCGCGCTGGCGCTCCGTCGAGCATCACCTCGCGCACGAGGCGAGCGCGTTCCTCGCCGCGCCGTTCGACGAGGCCGCGGTGCTGACGATGGACGGTCGCGGCGAGAGCGCGACGACGAGCTTCGGCCACTTCGACGGCCGCGACTATCGACGGATCGCGTCGGTCGACCTGCCGCATTCGCTCGGCCTGCTGTACGAGGACGTGACGCGCTACCTCGGCTTCCTGCATTCGTCCGACGAGTACAAGGTGATGGCGCTCGCGTCGTACGGCGAGCCGGTCCATCGCGAGGCGTTCGACGCGATCCTCGAGGTCGGCGACGACGGCCGCTATCGCGTCGGCACGCTCGACCTCGAACGCCGCTTCGGTCCGGCCCGACGTCGCGGCGGCCCGCTCGAGCAGCGTCACTTCGACGTCGCGCGGTCGCTGCAGGCGGCGCTCGAGGACGCGGTGCTGCGGCTCGGCGCATGGCTCGCGCGCGAGACCGGCTCGAAGCGCCTCGCGATGGCCGGCGGCGTCGCGCTGAACTGCGTGATGAACGCGGCGCTGCGCGACCGCGGCCCGTTCGACGAGGTGTGGGTGCAGCCGGCCGCCGGCGATGCCGGCACGGCGCTCGGCGCCGCGCTGTGGACGGACCACGAGGCCCGCGACCGCGCGCCCCGGCGCTGGTCGATGCGCCACGCGTATCTCGGGCCGGCGTTCGACGACGACGAGATCGAGTCGCTTCCTCGCGTGGACCGGCGTGCGCTATCGCCGCGTCGACGACATCGCGGCGGAGACCGCGAAGCTGCTCGCCGACGATCGCGTGATCGGCTGGTTCCAGGGGCGCATGGAGTTCGGGCCGCGCGCGCTCGGCGCGCGTTCGATCCTCGCGTCGCCGCTGAACGCGTCGATGCAGGCGCGTCTCAACGAGATCAAGGATCGCGAGGACTTCCGGCCGGTCGCGCCGATGACGCTCGAGGAGAAGGCGCACGAGTGGTTCGTCACGCGCGACGGTGGCGATGGCGATGCGTCGACGGATCGCCTGTACGCGCCGTTCATGCTGTTCGTCTTCGACGTGCGGCCCGAGAAGGCCGATCGCATCCCGGCCGTGCGGCATGTCGACGGCACGGCGCGCGTGCAGACCGTCTCGAAGGCCGACAACCCGCTCGTCCATTCGCTGCTGACCGAATTCGAGGCGCTGACCGGCGTGCCGGTGCTCGTCAACACGTCGTTCAACACGCGCGGCGAGCCGATCGTCTGCACGCCGCGCGACGCGGTCGAGAGCTTCTGGACGTCGCCGCTCGATGCGCTCGCGATCGGCTCGTTCCTCGTCGAGAAGGGTTCGCGATGACGAGCGTCCCGCGACCCGACGTCGCCGTCGTCATCGCGACCTATCGACGGCCCGACCTGCTCGGCCGCTGCCTCGACGCGCTGCTCGCGCAGACGATCGACGCGTCGCGCTACGAGATCGTCGTGGCCGACGACGACGCCGGCGGTCCGACCGCCGGCGCGATCCGGTCGCTCGTCGACGCGCTCGCGTCGCGGCCGGGCGCGCCCTCGCTCCGCTACGTGCCGGTCGCCGCGACGCAGGGCCCCGCCGCGGCGCGCAACGCGGGCTGGCGCGCGTCGGGCGCGCCGGTGATCGCGTTCACCGACGACGACACGATCCCCGACGCGCGCTGGCTCGAGGCCGGACTCGCCGCGCTCGCCGACGGACTCGACGCGGCCGGCGGCGCGATCCGCATGCCGCTGTCGCCGCGTCCGACCGACTACGAGCGCGACGCCGCCGGCCTGTCGCGCGCCGAGTTCGCGACGGCGAACTGCTTCGTCGCGCGCGACGCGCTCGCGTCGGTCGGCGGCTTCGACGAACGCTTCGGGTCGGCCTGGCGCGAGGACTCGGACCTGCACTTCTCGCTGATGCGCGGCGGCTGGCGCGTCGGCTTCGCGCACGACGCGGTCGTCGTGCATCCGGTCCGGCCCGCGCGCTTCGGCGTCAGCGTCTCGCAGCAGAAGAAGGTCGTCTACGACGCGCTGCTCTACAAGAAGCATCGCCGGCTGTATCGCACGCGCATCCTGCGCAGCCCGCCGTGGAGCTATTACGCGAGCGTCGGTTCGCTGCTGATCGCGGTCGCCGCGGCGCTGGCAGGGCTGCGACAACTCGCGCTGATCGCCTTCGTCGCCTGGCTCGCGCTCACGCTGCGTTTCGCCGCGATGCGGCTGCGCGGCACGTCGCGTCGCTGGTCGCACGTCGTCGAGATGCTGTGGACGTCGATCGCGATCCCGCCGCTCGCGATCGCGTGGCGGCTCGTCGGCGCGATCCGCTACCGGGTCGCGTTCCTCTGATCATGGCGACGCTCTACTTCGACGATCATCGACCGCGCCGCATCGTGGTCTTTCGCGTGCTGCAGCTCGGCGACATGCTGTGCGCGATGCCGACGTTGCGCGCGTTGCGCGCCACCGCGCCGGAAGCCCGCGTCGCGCTCGTCGGCCTGCCGTCGATGCGCGACTTCGCGGCGCGCTATCCGCGCGACGTCGACGAGTTCATCGACTTCCCCGGCATGACGGGCATGCCCGAGCAACCGGCGCGGGACGACGCGCTGCCGGCGTTCGTCGACGACCTGCGATCGCGCCGCTTCGATCTCGCGATCCAGCTGCACGGCGACGGCGCCGTGACGAACGCGCTGGTGCGCAGCTTCGGCGCCGCGGACAGCGCCGGCTTCTGTCGTGCCGCGGACGTCGCGCGCCTCGGCGAGTCGCACTACCTGCCGTGGGACCCGCACGCGCCGGAACCGTCGACCGGACTCGCGCTGCTCGCGCCGGCTCGGCGCCGACCCGGTCGCGGTCGCCGACGCGTCGCTCGAACTGCC
Source organism: uncultured beta proteobacterium (assembly GCA_963720205.1). GTDB lineage: Bacteria > Pseudomonadota > Gammaproteobacteria > Burkholderiales > Burkholderiaceae_D > CAHJXF01. The sequence goes on from OY970390.1 coordinate 581,585, forward strand.
CGTCACGTCGGCGGAGCAGGCCGAATGGCGCGCGCTCGCGGCGTCGCATCGCCTGCGGCCGTCGACCTTCGTCTGCGTCCATCCGGGCGCGCGCTGGTCGTCGCGTCGCTGGCCGCTCGAGCGCTTCGTGGCGGTCGCGGCGCGGCTCGCCGAAAGCGGGTTGCGGATCGTCGTGACCGGCAGCGCCGACGAGCGGATGCTGGCACGCACGCTCGTCGCGGACCTCGCGCAGCGCGGCGTGAAGGCGGTCGACGTCGCCGGGCACACGTCGCTCGGCGCGCTCGCCGCGCTGGTTCGCGACGCGGCGCTGCTCGTCTCGAACGACACCGGCATCTCGCACGTCGCGGCGGCGATGCGCGCACCGAGCGTCGTCGTCGCGTCGGGCAGCGACGTCGCGCGCTGGGCGCCGCTCGACCGCCATCGGCATCGCGTGCTCGCGGCCGACGCGCCGTGCCGGCCGTGCATGTATCGCGACTGCCCGATCGATCATCGCTGCTCGACCGCCGTGTCCGTCGACGCCGTCGTCGACGCCGCTTTCTCGCAACTCGGCCTCGGAGCCTTCGATCATGCTGCTTGATCCGGTCGCCGCGCCGCCGGTCGTCCTGCGCGGACGGCGACGCCTGCGCATCCTGACGTGGCACGTCCACGGCAACTACCTGTTCTACCTGACGCACGCGCCGCACGATTTCTATCTCGTCACGCGGCCGGGTCATCCGCCCGGCTGGTCCGGCCGCGTCGGGGCGCTGCCGTGGGGCGACAACGTCCACGAGATCGACGCGTCGCGCGTCGCCGGCGAGCGCTTCGACTGCGTCCTGTACCAGTCGCGGATGCACTGGGACGGCGACCGCAAGTCGATCCTCAGCGACGCGCAGCGCGCGCTGCCGACGATCGTGCTCGAGCACGATCCGCCGCAGGACCATCCGTGTTCGACACGGCACTGGATGACCGATCCGCGCGCGCTGCTGGTCCACGTGACGCCGTTCAACGCGCTGATGTGGGACAACGAAGGCGTCAGCTCGCGCGTCGTCGAGCACGGCGTCGTGGTGCCCGATCACGTCCGTTACGTCGGCGCGATCCCGCGCGGCATCGTCGTCGTGAACCACCTCGCGCGGCGCGGTCGCAAGCTCGGCTGCGACCTGTTCGAGCGCGCGCGCGAGCGGGTCGCGCTCGACCTCGTCGGCATGGACGCCGAGGCGCTCGGCGGCATCGGCGAGATCCCGAATCCCGATGTGCCGGCGTTCGTCGCCGCGTACCGCTTCTTCTTCCATCCCGTCCGCTGGACGAGCCTCGGACTCGCGGTGCTCGAGGCGATGGCCGTCGGCGTGCCGGTCATCGGCCTCGCGGCGACGGAGCTGTCGACCGTGATCGTCAACGGCCGCAACGGCTACGTCGACACCGACCTCGAGCAACTGCTCAGCGCGATGGACGAACTGCTCGCCGATCGCGACCAGGCGCGCGCGTGGGGCGAGGCCGCGCGATGCACGATCGCGGAACGCTTCTCGATCGACCGGTTCGTCGCCGACTGGAACGACGCGCTGGCGATGGTGACCGCGTGACCGCGTCGATCGTGCGGCCCGGGCCGCTCGTGCCGGGCTTCTTCGCCGGCGGCTTCGAGTGCTCGACGCACCGGCTGCGCTCGGGCCGCCGGCTCGATCTCGCGACGTCGACGCGGCACGTCGAGTTCGCCGACGCCGACTATCGCCGGCTCGCGGAGCAGGGCATTCGCGTCGCGCGCGACGGGTTCGCGTGGCACCGCATCGAGACGACGCCGCATCGTCGGGACTTCTCGTCGGTCGTGCCGCTCGTGCGCGCCGCGCGGCGCCACGGCGTGCGCGTGATCTGGGATCTGCTGCACTTCGGCTGGCCCGACGGCATCGACATCTTCACGCCGCAGTTCGTCGACCGCTTCGCGGCGTTCGCGCGCGACGCGGCACGGCTGCTGGTGCACGAAGGCGACGAGCCGCCGTGGATCTGCCCGGTCAACGAGATCTCGTTCCTCGCGTGGGCGGGCGGCGACGTCGCCGCGTTCAACCCGTTCGTCGAATGCCGCGGCTTCGAGCTGAAGTGCCAGCTGGTGCGCGCGTCGATCGCGGCGATCGAAGCGGTGCGGTCGGTCGTCCGCGAGGCGCGGTTCGTGATCCACGACCCGGCGTTCCACGTCGCGGCGGCGCCCGACCGGCCGGAGGAGGTCGAAGCCGCCGAGACGTCGCGGCAATTGCAGTTCCAGGCCTGCGACCTGCTCGCCGGCCTCGAATGGCCGCAGCTCGGCGGGCGGCCGGACTACCTCGACGTGATCGGCGTCAACTACTACCCGTGGAACCAGTGGACGTTCGGGACGCCGCGTCAGCCGGCGCAGCGCATCCTCCCGGACGACCCGCGCTACAAGCCGATGGCGGACCTCTTCGTCGAATGGTCCGAGCGCTATCGACGCCCGATCTACATCGGCGAGACCGGCTGCGAGGGCGACGCGCGCGGCGCGTGGCTGCGCACGGTCTGCGACGAGGTCGCCGTCGCCATCGCGCGCGGTGCCGACATCAACGGCGTCTGCCTGTATCCGATCGTCGACTTCGCCGGCTGGGACAACGACCGTCATTGCCAGAACGGCTTCTGGGGTTACGCCGACGACGCCGGGCACCGCGGCGTGCACGAGCCGCTCGCCGCCGAATTGCGGCGCCAGCAGCGACGCTTCGCCGACCCGGACGACGACGCCGACGCGGATCTGCTCGGACGCGAGGCCGCATGAAGGGCGACGCGAAGCGGGTGCTCGTGACCGGCGGCGCCGGCTTCCTCGGCTCGCATCTGTGCGAGCGGCTCGTCGGCGAAGGCCACGACGTGCTGTGCGTCGACAACTTCTACACCGGTGCGCGCGCGAACATCGCGCACCTGCTGACGCGTCCGAACTTCGAACTGATGCGGCACGACGTCACGTTCCCGCTGTACGTCGAGGTCGACGAGATCTACAACCTCGCGTGCCCGGCGTCGCCGGTCCACTACCAGCACGACCCGGTCCAGACGACGAAGACGAGCGTGCACGGCGCGATCAACATGCTCGGCCTCGCGAAGCGGCTGCGCGCGCCGATCCTGCAGGCGTCGACGAGCGAGGTGTACGGCGACCCGTCGGTGCATCCGCAGACCGAGGACTACTGGGGCCACGTCAATCCGATCGGGCCGCGCTCGTGCTACGACGAGGGCAAGCGCTGCGCCGAGACGCTGTTCGCCGACTATCGCCGGCAGCACGGGCTGTCGGTCCGCATCGCGCGCATCTTCAACACGTACGGTCCGCGGATGCATCCGAACGACGGGCGCGTGGTGTCGAACTTCATCGTGCAGGCGCTGAGCGGCCGGCCGCTGACGATCTACGGACGCGGCACGCAGACGCGTTCGTTCTGCTACGTCGACGACCTGATCGACGGTCTGCTGCGCCTGATGCGCGACAAGGACAACCCGGGGACGCCGGTGAACCTCGGGAATCCGCACGAATGCACGATGCGACACATCGCCGAGCGCGTGCTCGCGCTGACCGACTCGTCGTCGACGATCGAGTATTTCGATCTGCCGGTCGACGATCCGCTGCAGCGCTGCCCCGACATCGCGCTCGCGCGCCGGCTGCTCGACTGGGAACCGACCGTGGCACTCGACGACGGGCTGCGCCGGACGATCGACTACTTCGCGACGCGCGTCGTGCCGTCGCCGCGGCGCGTGCGGGTCACGGCCTGAACGGCGCCTCGCGCCCCGTGTCCTTCGCGTCGTACCGCGCGAGCCGGTTGTAGAGCGTCTTCAGGCTGACGCCGAGTGCGGCCGCGGTGCGGCCCTTGTCGCCGTCGAAGTGCGACAGCGTCGCGAGGATGATCGCGCGCTGCGCGTCGGCCAGCGCCGTGCCGATCGAGACGTCGAGCGTCTCGGCCTGCTGCGCCGAACGCCGCGGCGCGCGCACGACCGGATCGGGCAATTCGATCTCGTCGTCGGCGAGGATGTAGCCGCGCTGTACGGCGTTGCGCAGCTCGCGGACGTTGCCCGGCCAGCGATGCCCCGCGAGTGCGTCGTAGGCGCGCCGCGCGAAGCGCTTCGAGGTGACCGACTTCGCGTTGAGCTCGTCGAGGAAGTGTTGCGCGAGACCGACGACGTCGCTGCCGCGGTCGCGCAGCGGCGGGACGCGGATGGGGAAGACGGCGAGCCGGTACAGCAGGTCGTCCCGGAACGCGCCCGACAGCGCCGCCTCGCGCGGATCCTTGTTCGTCGCGGCGACGATGCGGACGTCGACCTGCACGGTCTGCGTGCCGCCGACGCGATGGAATCGGCCGGTCTCCAGCACGCGCAGCAGCTTGACCTGCATGTCGGGCGCCATCTCGGTGACCTCGTCGAGGAACAGCGTGCCGCCCGACGCGCGCTCGAAGTAGCCGGCGTGCTGCTGGTGCGCCCCGGTGAAGCTGCCCTTCTCGTGCCCGAACAGCTCCGCCTCGAGCAGGTGATGCGGGATCGCGCCGCAATTGACCGCGATGAAGTCGCGCTCGCCGCGATGGCTCATCCGGTGCAGCGAACGCGCGACGAGCTCCTTGCCGGTGCCGCTCTCGCCGACGATCAGCACCGTCGCGTCGGTCGCGGCGACGCGCTCGATCTCGCCGTAGAGCGCCTTCATCGGCGGCGACGCGCCGAGCAGCTCGCAGAAGCGGTCGAGGGCGACCGTCGATTCGGAGGATGGCGCCGGTCTCGCGGGACGCGTCCGCGGTTCGGCTCGGGCTTCGACCGTCATGGGTCCATTCTGCACCGGATCGGCGCGCTTTTCCCGCCGCGTCGGCGGACGAGACGAAGATGGTCGTCCGTCCGAGCGACGCCTTCGGGCGGCTGGTCTAACGTTGCGGTTCCGCGAGGAGCCCCGAACCGATGTCCCACGTGCTGATCGTCGACGACGACGACAATACCCGCGAAGCGCTGACCCAGATCGTGATGGCGGAAGGCTTCACCGTCGCGTCGGCCCGCGACGTCCGCGAAGGGACGATCCAGCTCGGCCGGCAGACGCCCGACGCGATCCTGAGCGACCTGCGACTGCCCGACGGCAGCGGGCTCGACCTGTTGCGCAGCCTCGACCCGAAGAGCGGCGTCGAGATGATCCTGATGACCGGCCACGCGAGCGTCGACAGCGCGATCGACGCACTGCGGCTCGGCGTCGCCGACTATCTCGTCAAGCCGGTCAACATCCAGCGGCTGCGCGCGGTGCTGGCACGCATCCCGAAGCCGGTCGACCTGCGCGCGGAGATCTTCGCGCTGCGCGAGACGCTTCGGCAGTACGGTCGCTTCGGGTCGATGCTCGGCAACTCGCCGGCGATGCAGAAGCTCTACGACGAGATGATGCGCGTGGCGCCGACCGAAGCGACGGTGCTCGTCGTCGGCGAGAGCGGCACCGGCAAGGAGCTCGTCGCGCAGACGCTGCACGAGCTGTCGACGCGTCGCAAGGAGACGTTCATCGCGATCAACTGCGGCGCGATCTCGCCGAACCTGATCGAGTCCGAGATGTTCGGCCACGAGCGCGGCAGCTTCACCGGCGCCGAGCGCCAGCACAAGGGCTTCTTCGAGCGCGCGGACGGCGGCACGCTGTTCCTCGACGAGATCACCGAGATGCCGCTCGAGTTGCAGGTCAAGCTGCTGCGCGTGCTCGAGACCGGGATGTTCATGCGGGTCGGCACGACGAAGGAGACCGCGGCCGACGTCCGCGTCGTCGCCGCGACGAACCGCGATCCGGAGGAGGCGGTGCGGCTCGGTCGACTGCGCGAGGACCTCTATCACCGGCTCAACGTGTTCCCGCTCGCGCTGCCGCCGCTGCGCGAGCGCGGCGCCGACGTGCGGATGCTGGCCGAGTCGTTCCTCGACCGCCTCAACCGCGAGCGGCGCACGACGAAGGTGTTCCACGACGACGTGCTCGAGGCGCTGACGGTGCACGACTGGCCGGGCAACGTCCGGGAGCTGAAGAACTACGTCCAGCGCGCGTACATCCTCGCCGACGACGGCGTGCTGACGGCGCCGGTCGAGCCGGTGTCGATGACGCTCGACGGCAAAGGGGCCGCCGATTCGGTCGCGATCCCGATCGGCACGTCGCTCGCCGAAGCCGACCGCCGGCTGATCTTCGCGACGCTGCGTCGCTGCGGCGGCGTCAAGAAGCGCGCGGCGCAGATGCTCGGGATCAGCTCGAAGACGCTCTACAACCGGCTCGAGGAGTATGCGTCGACGGTTCCGCTCGACGCGGACGACGACCGCACCGACGAAGACGAGGCGCCGGACGACCGCACGCAACTGGCGCGATCGGCCGGCTGATCGGGCGCATTCGCGGCACCGCGCCACGACGCGACGGAGGCCGGTCCCGGCCCCCGTCGCACCGATCGGCGATCAGGCTGCGCCGCTGGCCCGCTGCTCGACGACTTCCCCCCGCACCTCGAGCGCCGCGCGCCGGCCGGCGAGGAACGCGTGGTCGGAGTTGTAGTACTCCCACTCGCTGTAGCGGCCGGCGAGCACGACGCCGAAGTGCGCGAGCCACTCGCGGATCGTGGCGACGTTCGCCGCGCGCGCATGGTCGTAGACGACGTACGCGTAGTCCATGTCGACCTGGTTCGCCGCCAGCAGCTCGTCGTCGGCGCGCAGCAGCCCGACCCGCACGCAGTCGTCGAAGCAGCGCTTGATCAGCGCGTCGCCGTCGCACGGCAGCGGCTTCGTCGGCGAGTGGCTGATCTCGCAGGTCAGGCCGAAGCCGCCGGGCGGATTGCAGTGCGGACTCGTGTTGCCCTGCACGAAGATGCGATGGAATACGGTGTCCTCGGGGTAGTAGATCCAGTGCTTCTCGGTGACGTCCGCGCGGGCGACGCCGAGGTTGACGCAGCGGACCGAGACGTGCCGCAGGCCGGCCGCCGCCTGATGGACCGATGCGGGGGCCGCGTCGCCGATCAGCGCGACGAGCCTGGGCAGCGGCATCGTGCTGATCACGCGGTCGTACGCGTAGCAGCGACCGTCGGCGAGCGCGAGCCGCCGCCGCTTCACGTCGATCGCGACGATCTCGGCGTTCAGCTCGAGCTTGCCTTCGAGGTGCGGCAGGAAGCCGTCCATCAGCGCCTGGAAGCCGCCCCGCAGCGGATAGCCGAAGCGCGCGTTCGGACCGACCGGTTTCTTCGACGGTTCGACCGCGCCCTCGATCATCTCGCCGAGGTCCGGCAGCGGCACGCGGCCGCCGAGCCACGACGTCTCGATCTCCGTCAGCGGCAGCGTCCACAGCTTGCGGTTGTACGGCACCGCGAAGTACTTCGCGACGCCCGCGCCCCACACCTTGTGGATGAACTCCTCGAAGTTGCGTGGCGTGCTCGACAGCGGCAGCACGACGGCGGCGCCCGACGACGACGCGTCGGGCCGCGTCATCTCGCCGTCGCCGCAACAGTCGTCGTCCGACGGCGTCGCGCAGCGCGGCGCCGGATGCGCGGCCGAGCCGCCGAGCGATCCGAAACGCGCCTCGATCGCGCCGACGAGGCATTCCTTCAGCACCTTCGGCGGCAGGCCGTACAGCGCGCCCTGGAACGGATAGCGCGTGTAGACGCCCTGGCTGAAGATCCACGCCTCGCGGTCCTGCCAGTGCACGTTGTCGCCGAGCAGCACGCGGTACATCTCGTGAACGACCGGGTCGTTCGAGAACATGATGTGGCCGGCGTGATCGAACGTGAATCCGTTTTCCTCGATCGAGCGGCACCAGCCGCCGACGGTCCCGTGTCGCTCGAACACGACCGCGTCGGGCGGCAGGTGGTACCCGGCCGACAGCCCGGTCGGACCCGCGCCGATCACCGCGCAGCCGATCTGGATCGGCACCGCGGCCCGCAGCGCATCGCGCGGCGGCGTCTCGCGGACCGGCGCGACCGGCGTCGCCGCCGCGCGCGCGACGGCCGCGTCGATCAGCGTCGCCATCCCGTCGACCGTCGCGTCCCACGACGTCCCCGAGACGAGCCGGCGCATGTCGTCCTGCGCGCTGGCGCTTGCGTGCCGGCGTCTCGCCTAGCGCGCGACTGGCACGCTTCGACGAAGTCCGACGCATGGTCCGCGATCGCGACGACGCCCGTGTACGGATCGACCACGTCGCGGATCGACGTGCTGACGATCGGCTTGCCGGCGGCCATGTACTCGAGCACCTTCGTCGGACTCACGAAGCGCGTCGACTCGTTGTGCGCGAACGGCAGCAGGCAGACGTCCCAGCCGGCGATCAGCCGCGGCAGTTCGTCGTACGAGCGCTTGCCGAGGTAGTGCACGTTCGGCCGTCGCGGCAGGGTCGCCGGGTCGACCTTCGCGACCGGTCCGACCAGCACGATGTTCCAGCGCGGATCGGCGTCGGCGAGCGCCGCGACGAGGTTCGCGTCGAAGCGCTCGTCGATGACGCCGAAGAAGCCGAGCCTCGGCGAGGGAATCCCTTCGTTCGCCGCGTCGGCGTCTTCCTGCGATCCGGCGGCCGCGAAATGCGCGGCGTCGACGCTGCTCGCGAAGCAGTGCACCGACGGATGCAGGTCGCGCTTCGCGCGGTACAGGCTCGGGCCGCCGGTGAAGACGAGGTCCGCCCGCTGCAACAGCGCGTGCTCGCGCTGCGCGAGTTGTCGCGGCGCATGCAGGAACGCCGTGAGCTCGTCCATGCAGTCGTAGACGATCGCGCTCGCGTCGAGGTCACCGAGCAGCGGCAGCGCCATCGGCGTGTAGAGCCAGGCGACGGCGCCGGCCTGTTCGGCGAGCACCGGCGCGAGCAGGTTGCGCATGATCGCGAGTTGCGCGTCGTGGAAGCCGGCGCCGCCGACGTTGGAATGGACGCGCAGGACCGTCACGCCGGGTGCGGCGTCGATGCGTTCGAGCCACGGCTCACGCGGATCGTAGACGGGTTCCTCGACGTACAGGACCGGCGCGCGCTTCGCGAAGCGCGTCAGCAGGTGTTGCGGGCGCTGGTAGACGAAGTCCCAGCGCAGATGGCAGAACGCGACGACCGGCGTCATCGGTGCGACACTTCGCGGCGGGCCGGGGTCGGCGTGGCGTGCGCGGCGTGCGCGGGCGTGCTACGGGACATCGTGATCTCCTCGGGTCGAGGCCGACCGCAGCGCAACCGGCATGCCCGCAGTCGGCGGCGCGCCGGTCAACGCCCCCGGCGACGCGCTCGCAACATCGCGCGCCGCCAGGAGCACCGATCCGAAGGAGCCCTGCGGGTAAAGCTTGCCTGAACGTGCAGTTGTTACGCCCGACGGGCGCCGACGTGGCGACGATGGCGGGCTCGTGTGCGGACGGCATGGTTCTTGATGCGGGTCGTCGCAATGCGCCGTCCCGGCCGCGCCGGGGTTCGCTCGAGGTGAAGGAGGTGCCGGTGACGCCGATGGAGGTCGATCCCGAGGTGGTTCACGCCGTGTCGGATGCGGCCGACGACCTGCATGCGCTCGCTGCCGCGGCGCCGGCCGCACTGGTGCACGTGGACCGCGACCGTCGCGTGCGTTTCGCGAATCCGGCGTTCGAGGCGCTGTGCGGCTGCGAAGCCGCAGCGGGCGAACCGCTCGCGGCGCTCGTCGGGGTCGTCGCGGCCGCGTCGCTCGCACCGCTGATCGACGGCGCCTTCGCCGGCGGCGCGATGCAGCGCGAGTTGCTCTTCGGCGGCGACGGGATCGAGCGTTCCGTCGTGGCCGCGTTCGGGCCGCTGCGCGACGGGGACGATACGATCGTCGGTGTCGTCGGCACGCTGATCGACGTCAGCGCGCGCAGCGACGGCGAGCGTGCGAAGGCCGAGGCGTCGGCGCGGATGCGCGAGCAGATCCTGTCGATCGTCTCGCACGAGCTCCGGTCACCGCTGAACAGCGTGCAGAGCTGGTCGCACGTGCTCGAGAACCAGCTGAACGCGAGCGGCGCGAACAGTCCGATCGCGACGCGCGCGCTCGAAGGAATCCGCGCCGGCGTCGATCAGCAGGTGCGGCTGATCGAGCACCTGCTCGATGCGAGCGCCGCGATGGCCGGCGAGCTCGAACTCGCGCTCGGACCGATCGTCGTGCGCCGCACCGTCGATGCCGCGACCGCTCGGGTGCGCGCGACCGCGCTGGCGAAGGACATCCAGCTGCACGTCGAGAACGCGCTCGGCGAGGAGCGGATGACCGGCGACGCGCAACGGGTCGAGCAGATCTTCCAGCTGCTGCTGACGAACGCGATCAAGTTCACGCCATCCGGCGGCAGCGTCTGGCTGCGCGCGACGCAGGACGGCAGCGAGGCCCGCATCACGATCCGGGACAGCGGAAAGGGACTCGCCGCGAACTTCGAGGACTGGCTGTTCGAGCCGTTCCGCCAGGCGGACAGTTCGAACACGCGTCGCAGTGGCGGCATCGGGCTCGGCCTCGCGCTCGCCCGCAAGCTCGCCGAGCGCCACGGCGGGACGATCCGCGCCGAGAGCGCGGGACCGCACCTCGGCGCGACGTTCGTCGTGACGCTGCCGCTGTCGGAGCCTGCGACCGTCCTGCCGATGGGCGCGTCGCGCGACGGCTACTCGCCGCACGAGCTCGTCGGCGTGACGGCGCTCGTGATCGACGACCAGATCGAGGCGCGCGAGGCGCTCAGCGCGTTGCTGATGCAGTACGGCGCGCGCGTGCACCTCGCGGGCTCGAGCCAGGCCGGCATCTCGGTCATCCGCCACGACGTGACGCCGGACATCGTGATCTGCGACATCGCGATGCCGGAAGAAGACGGCTACGCCTTCGTGCGGCGGCTCCGCGCGTACGAGGCCGATCGCACGGCGCACCTGCCGGTGATCGCGCTGAGCGCCTTCGCGGAGCGGACCGACGCGGTCCGCGGGGCGGGCCCGACGTTCGACTTCTTCCTGTCGAAGCCGGTCAATCCGCACGACCTGCTGAAGACGATCGCGGCGGCGCGCCGCGTCGATTTCGGCCGCTGATCAGCGCCGCGGCGAACCCGAGCGTCGCCGCGAATGCCGGAACACCCGGCTGCTCGCGACGAGCCTGGCGCGGCACGCGCGCGGCGGCGGCCCCTCGTCGGTCTCCATCGCCTCGACGACCGTGCCGTCGGCGGCCGGGTCGTCGGGCGCGACGATCGGCGCTGCGTCGAACGTCAGCGAGGTCAGCTCCGGGTCCTCGTCGCCGGTCCGCGACGATGCCTCTTCGGGCCACGGCTCGATCTGCAGTTCGATCTGGTCGCCGTCGTCGCTCCAGTGCACGATCATCGCGCCGGAACCCCGCATGTCGGGGTAGCGCAGGCGCAGCGTCGAGATCAGCGCGGCGACCGCCGCGCCGTTGATTCCGGCGGGGCCGAGCGACGTTTCGGACTCGTCCTCGTCCATTTCCATGTCGTCGATGTCCGGTACGACGATGTCGTGCATGCGCGTCCCTGTGTTCCATTGACGCCGCTCGCGTCGCCGATCATCCAGCAGGCCTCGTGCCCGCGGCCCCGCCGTCGCGACCGTCGTCCGGCGCGGCTCCATCGGACGCCGGCGGCCGCTCGGACGCGTGACGACCGACGCGCGGCAGCGTCGAGCGCCGGGTCCCGGCCATGCCGTCCGACGGCGCGCTGCCGGACGCGGACGCCGGCGGTCGCCCGTCGATCATCGCGCGCAGGACGGTCGCGAAGACGTTGGCGGGGTCGGCACGGATCACGTCGTCGAGCGCCGCCGCGGTGACGGCCGCCGTGCCGCCGGGCATGCGTCGCCGTTCGGGCGAGCGTGCGTTCGATACGCGCGGGCCGATCGTCGAACGACGCTCGTAGAGGCGCCCGCTCGACGCGAGCGACGCCGGCATCGCGAGCAGCGCGTCGGACCAGCGGCGGCTCGCTCGCTCCGGCTCGCTGCACGACTCGAGGAGGATCGCGGCGTCGAGGAACGCCGCGGTGAGCCGGGCAGAATCATCGCGGTCGTGCGCGCGCCGACTGCACAGCGCCGCGGACTGCGCGGTCTCGAGCGCCTGTCGCACGGACAAGGTACCGGTCGCGGCGAGCTGCAGCGCGACGAGGCCGAGCAATGCGTGCGCGGCGGCGAAACGCGGCTCGATGCGCAGTGCGTCGTCGAGCGCATCCCGCGCCGCCCGCAACGCGTCGTCGCCCGCCTCGTCGAAGCGGCGCACACCTTCGAGATAGCGCAGGAAGCATCGCGGATCGACCGCTTCGAGGCATCGCGGCTCGACGAGCGCCCCCGCGACGACGAGCGAGAAGTGCTCGACGATCGCGCGCGCGACGAGGCCCATGAACGCGGAGGACGGCGTCTGCGCCGGCGCGAACCGGCTCGCGAGCAGCACGCGATCGCGCTGCGCGTCGACGATGCGCACGTCGACGAGCGGCGCCGCGTCGGTGCCGCTGACGCTGCCTTCGACGAGGTAGCGAACGGCCAGGCCGCGTCCGAGCGCATCGGTCGACGGCAGCGCCTGTCGCAGGTTTCGCGACGTCGTTGCGGACAGCACGCGCATCGTCGGCTCGTGGAACGCGAAGCGACCGATCAGCTCCTCCGCGAATGCGTTCGCGGTCCAGCGATCGATCGGCGGCACGCGCCAGTCGAACGGCAGCACGAGCAGCCCGGGCTCGCGGTCGACGGTCCCGGCGTCGCGCGCGTCGGCACGCGGCGACTTCTCGTCGGCGCCGAGCGAGTCGTTCGCCATCCAGGCGTCGATCTCCTCCACATATGCATAAACGGTCCAGCCCTTCACCCCGGGAATTCGGTGAACCGGCAATGCGCGTTCCGTTTCCCACAACTGGACGGTGCGTTCGCTGCGTCCGAGATATCGGGCCATCGCTTTCCATCCGCTGAGCTTCGTCAGCTTCTCCATCCACTCGCCTCCGATGCGGCATTCGCGTTTTCGGCGCACGTCGTGTGCGCTGCGCGATTCTTCGTCTTTCTTCGTGCTGGCCGACGCGGAGTCGCGCCCCATGATCCGTGCGGGTCGCGATCCGAGTGCGAACGGAATGTGGAATCGGTCCGCAGTCTTCCGAATAAGCAAAGCCCGAACCAGCGGCGATTCGGTTCGACGATCCGTCTTGGAAACACGGACGAAAGCCGGTCTACGTGTCGGGGCAGTCGCCGGATTCAAAATCGCGGTGCATGGGCGGTCTCTCCGGGCGCCAGCAGATTCAATCGCAATTTTCAATTCTCTTTAGTGGAGCAAACAATGAATAGAACGATGATCGCCCTGGCCGTGGCCGGCGTTTTCATTTCCGGTTCTGCGTTCGCGCAGACCAGCGGATCGGGAAGCAATTACGGTAACAACAACACCGAAGTTGCCGATCCGACACTCAACAGCAATAACGGCACGACGCTGACCCGCAGCAATAACGGCGGCAATTCGGCGACGACGACGCGCAATAGCGGCAACGACAATTCGAGCGGTCGCAACGTCAACACCACGAACACGACGCGCACCGCCACCACGAACACGACCGCGACGCGCACGTTGAGCGACGTCGGCAACGCGATCCAGACCGCCACGCCGACGGCGAACGGCGGTGCGGGCGGGGCGGGCGGCGGCGCGACGGGCGGCGCAGCGACCGGCGGCGCGGCGTCGGGATCGTCGACCAACTCGGGCAGCTCGATCGCGACGAGCGGCCGCTCGACCGGCGGTGCGGCCACGCAGACGAACAGCAACGCCGGCGCCGTCGCCGGGGCATCGGTCGGCGTCTCGATCAACGGCGGCGCACAGAACGCCGACCCGCTCGCAGAGTCGGTCACGAACGCCGGCGCCGCGACGAACGGATCGCAGACCACGGGCTCGGGCTACGGCGGTGCGGCGACCGGTGGCGCGGCGACGCCTGTCTCGACGAGCGGCGCGGCGACCGGCGGTGCGACGACGTCCGGCAACCAGACCGGCGGCGCGTCGACGGCCGGCACGGGCCTGTCGGGCGCGGCGACCGGCGGCGCGGCGGTCGGCGGCGGCACGACGGCCGGCACCGGCGTCGGCGGTACGTCGACCGGCGGACCGACGACCGCGGGCGCCGCGTTCGGGGGCTCGCCGAGCGCGGGCACCGCGTCGTCCGGCACGTCGACGAGCGGCACCGGCACCGGCGGCACGAACGTCGCCGGCGCGGCGACCGGCATCGGCACCGGCGGCGCGGCGACGCCGGCGTCCGGCGGCGGAACGGGTACCGGGACCGGCACCGGGACCGGCACGCCGTCGTCGACGATGGCCGGCATGGGCACCGGATCGAGCGGGACCGGCGCGTCGGGCGCGACGGCGGCGAGCGGTCGCTCGACGAGTGGCGATTCGCTCGGCGGCGACGCGTCGGGCGGCATGGCGCGCGCCGGCGCGGCGACCGGGTCGGGCTCGACCGCCGGCGCCGGCAACGGCGGCGGTGCGACGGGCGCGCCGACGACGAGCGGCACGACCGGCAGCGGCGCGGCGAACGGCGGCGACTCGGCGGGCGGCCTCGCGGCAGGCCTGACGATCGGTGGCGCCTCGACGTCGGGCGGATCGACGGCGACGGGTCGTGGCGGCGCGAGCATCGGCGGCCTCGGCACGAGCGGCAACGCGAACGGCGGCATGCAGAGCGGCGGCAGCGTGTCGGGCACCGGCGCGACGACGATCGGCGCGACGTCGAACTCGGCGTCGCTCGGCGGCAACTCGATCAGCACGCCGTCGACCGCGACGAGCCGCACCAGCGGCAACAGCAACGTGGCCGGCGCGTCGATGTCGGGCGCGGCGCGCAGCGGCGACCTGACGTCGACGCAGGTCAGCATCGGCGGGGCTGCGCGCTCCGGCGCCGCGACCGGCGGCAGCGGCGGGAACGGCGGGTCCGCGCTGGCGACGACGACGATGACGCCGTCGCTGCCGGGAACGTCGCTGTCGGCCACGCAGCCGGCCGGCGCGGCGGCGGCCGCCGTCGCGGCGAAGCGCGGCAGCTGACGGTCGGTCCGGCGGTCACGAGGCATCGGGGGCGACCCCGGTGCCTCGCCTCGTCGAAACGAATCGCATCCTCATGAAACCGATTCATCGCGCGATGGTCGCGGTCGCCGCGTCGCTGCTGCTGCAGCACGCGCCGATCGCGACGGCGCAGAGCAACTCGAATGCGAACGGCGGGTCGGGCGGGGCCGGCGGCAGCGCGGCGGGCGGCACCGCGACCGGCGGCATGGCCACCGGCGGCACCGGCGGGACGGGCGGCACCGGCGGAAGCGGCGGGACCGCGTCGGTCGGCGCGGCGACCAGTGGCAATTCGCAGGCGTCCGACATCAGCGTCAACTACATCACGCCGTCCGGCGCGACCGGACTGAACGGCCTGGCGCCCGGCGTCGATCCGGCCACCGGCCACGTCGTCTCGGACAACAACGTCCACTACAGCGGCACGACGAAGGTCAAGAACACACCGGACATCAGCATCGGCGGCCCCGCGTCGGGACCCTGCAACGGTGCGAGCGGCGGCATCGGCGTCGGGCTGCCGGGCATGGCGATCGGCGCGAACCTGTCGACCGTCGATCGCGGTTGCGAGGCGCGCGAGACGGCGCGCGTGGCGGCGATGCTCGGACGGATGGACGTCGCGAACGCGATCCTCGAGAACATGGACGTCGTCGTGGCGGCGCTGAAGGCCCGCGACGCCCGCGAGGCGCTCGCCGCGAAGGACGCCGCGCAGCAGCAGGCCGCGCTGCGCGACGCGGCGACCTCGCAGGCGGCGCGCGAGCGCGAAGCGCAGGCGATGCGCGCGCAGCAGCAGGCCGGCGCCGAAGCGCTCGCGCGCCAGGCCACGATGGCGAAAGTCAACGACACGTTGACGTTCACCGGCAAGCTGACGCACGGCGACGAGAAGACGCCGCAGCAGGTGATGGCCGAGGAGCTCGAGGCGCGCTCCGCGCAGCGCCCGCCGGCCGACGCGGTCGCCGGGCAGCGGGCGGCGACGGCGACGCAGCCGGCGCCGTCGGTCGCGGCGACGGTCGGAAGGTCGCCGGTCGCGACGCCGACGGCGGCGGAACCACCGACCGCGCAGGCGCCGGGCGACGCGCAACCGGCGCGGCAACCGTCGCAGGCCGCCGCGTCGCAGCGTCCGTCGCCGGAACCGCGGTCGACGACGCCGCCGGGCGGCGGCCCGATCGCGAAGCCGCCGGCCGATGCGCCGCCGTCGCCGGTCGCCGTCGCGACGCCGCTCCGCGCCGAGCCGTCGACCGTCGTTCGACGCGTCGAGCCCGCGACCGCGACGCCGCAGCAGAAGGGGTCGGACACCGACGCGGACGCGATCCGCTTCGCGCTGAACCTGGACGGCGATGCGAAGACGGCCGCGGCGCGCTGACGACTGCCGAGCCGGCGACGCCGCGAGATCGTCGCGCGGCGTCGTCCTGTGCGGCGTCGTGCGCGGCGTCGTGCGTCCCGTCGTGCGTCTCGTCGTGCGCGTCCTCGTGCGTCTCGTCGTGCGCGTCCTCGTGCGTCCCGTCATGGTCCGCGTCGAATGCGGAACGTCAGCGGCGCTCGTCGTCGCGTGCGTCGGTTCGCTCGTCGCGATCTCGGGATGCGCGCGCGCGCCGTCGGCCGACGATGCCGCACGGTCCGCGACGTCGAGGACCGCGGCCGCATCGACGCCGATGTCGACGTCGCCGGTCGGCGAGCGCGCGGTGCCGGCGGCCCCGCTGCGACGACTCACGCTCGTGACGAGCGAGGAGGGCGAGACCGACTTCCGCATCGGTCGCGACCTCGCGGACTACGTCGCGCGGCCGGCGGGGCTGACGCTCACGGTGCTGCCGTCGCGAGGCGGCGCGGACAACGTCCATCGACTGCGCGACTCTGCCGACGTGGACCTGGCGATCGTGCAATACGACGTCCTCCAGGCGTTCGCCGAGGCGGCGCGCGCCGGCAACCGCGATGCCGCGTCGCTCGTGCGTCCGCTGCGCATCGTCGCGCCGCTGAATACCGAGGAGGTGTACTTCATCGTGCGCCGGGACTCGCCGCTGCACACGACCGACGACATCCGCGGCGCGCGGATTAACGTCGGCCCGGTCGGCAGCGGCGGCGCGGTGACGGCCGCGTCGCTCTACCGGCAGATGTTCGGCAAGCCGCTGGCGCGATCGCGCACGTCGTACCTCGACGAGCACGCCGCGCTCGCCGCGCTGACGATCGACCGCTCGATCGACGTCGCGATCCTGATCGCCGGGCAGCCGACCGGCGCGCTCTCGCGGTGGACGGCGGACGCGCGGCTCTTCATCCGCCTGCTGCCGGTCGATCCCGCGCGGCCGTCGAGCCACGCCGCCTACCGCGCCTACTTTCCGGCGACCATCCGCGCATCGAGCTATCCCAACTGGCTCGCCGACGACGTGCCGACGCTATCCGTCCTGTCCTTCCTCGTGACGAGCGCGAACCGGTCCGACGCGAGCGCGCGCGAACTCGATCTCTTCGCGCGATCGCTATGCCGCAACGTCGGCGTCCTTCGCGAGCGGGGCCACCCGAAGTGGCGCGAGGTCGACGTGACGCTGAAGCTCGCCATCGGCTTCGGCTACGCGCCCGCGAGCCTGACCGATCTGGACCGCTGTCCGCCTCGAACCGCGCCGGCCGCCGCCGCCGCGTCCGCCGAACTTTCGACCAACCTGGAGAACCGACGATGAGCAAGCGCACTTTCACCTTCACGAAGACCCTGACGATCGCGTCGCTCGCATGGTCCGCGCACGCGGTCGCGCAGAACCCGCCGGCACCAGCGGACTCGCTCGAGCCGGTCGTCGTGCGAGCCACCGCGCTGTTCGACTTCGACCAGGACGTCGTGAAGCCCGAGGACCGGGCGAAGATCCTCGCGCAGCTCGGCGCGGCCGGCGCCGTGACGTGGCAGTCGGTCAACGCGGTCGGCTACACCGACGGCGTCGGCACGCCGGCCTACAACCAGGGACTGTCGGAGCGACGCGCGGCGGCGATCAAGAACTATCTCGTCAGCAAGGGCGTCAGCGCCGACATGGTCGCCACGACCGGGAAGGGCGCGGCCGATCCGGTGGCCGACAACGACAGCGCGGACGGCCGCGCGCAGAACCGGCGGACCGCGATCGAATTCTCCGGCGTCCGCACGACCGCGCAACGCTGATCAAGCCGCATCGCGCGGACCGTCGCACCGGCGACAAGACGATCGGCGCTGATCCGACCGGGCCCCGCGACGCGTCGCGGAACAATCGCCCGGTCGCGTCACGCATCCCGATCCGAGGAGTCACCATGAACGATCCGAAACCGCCGTTCGCCACGCCCCATCAGCCGATGCCGGGCTCGACGAAAGAGATGAACCCGCGTCCCGATCACGGCGAGGAGAGCTATCGCGGATCGGGCAAGCTCGCCGGCAAGCGGGCCGTCATCACCGGCGCCGACAGCGGCATCGGTCGCGCCGTCGCGATCGCGTTCGCGCGCGAGGGCGCGGACGTGCTGGTCGCGTATCTCGACGAGCACGACGACGCGGAAGAAACGAAGAAGATGGATCGAGCAGGCCGGCCGCAAGGCCGTGCTCGTGCCCGGCGACGTCAGCTCCGCCGAGCATTGCCGCACGATCGTCGAGCGCGCCGTATCCGAGCTCGGCGGCGTCGACATCCTCGTCAACAACGCGGCGCACCAGGCGATCGTTCGAGTCGATCGAGGACATCGACGAACACGAGTGGCAGCACACGTTCGCGGTCAACGTGCACGCGATGTTCTATCTCGTGAAGGCGGCCGCGCCGCACCTCAAGAACGGCGGCGCGATCATCAATACCGCGTCGGTCAACGCCGACACGCCGAGCCCGAACCTGCTCGCCTACGCGACGACGAAGGGCGCGATCCAGAATCTCAGCGGCGGGCTCGCGCAGCTGCTCGCCGAGGACGGCATCCGCGTCAACGCGGTCGCGCCGGGACCGGTCTGGACGCCGCTGATCCCGTCGACGATGCCCGACGAGAAGGTCAGGGAATTCGGCAAGCAGGTCCCGATGAAGCGGCCGGCCCAGCCGGCGGAGCTCGCGACCGCGTACGTGATGCTCGCCGATCCGCAGTCGAGCTACACGTCGGGCGCGACGCTCGCCGTGACCGGTGGCAAGCCGTTCCTGTGAGTCGCCTTCGGTGAGGCCCGGCCGCCGCGTCGGGGCCGTTCGTTCACGCGACGCGTCGACTACAATCGGCGGGTGAGCGCGATCGATCCCCACGGCAACGCGCGACGCAGGTCGTTGCGGACGCGTGCGTGCGCCGCACTCGCGACGTTCGTCGCGGCGGTGCTCGTCACGCTGGTCGCGCCGTTCATCGCGCCGGCGGTCGACGACTTCGTCTGCACCGCGCACGCGGGCCCGCTCGACCACGGCACCGGCGGCGTTCCGTCGCCGGCCGACCACGCCGCGCACTGCCCGCTCTGCATGCCGGCCGGCGGCCCGCCGCCGGCCTTCTTCGCGATGCCGTCGGCGCCGCCTTCGCTGCCGGCGTTCGTCCAGGGCAGCATCCCCGCCGCGCGCCTCGCGAGCCTCGTCGGCGCGCCGCTTCCGCCGCGCGGACCCCCGCTCGTTTCCTGATCCGCGGCCTCGCTCGAGGCCGTCGCTCGTCCCGCCCGCCGCGCTCCGGCGCTGGCGGCGTTCGACTTCCGGA
Organism: uncultured beta proteobacterium; assembly: GCA_963720205.1. GTDB lineage: Bacteria > Pseudomonadota > Gammaproteobacteria > Burkholderiales > Burkholderiaceae_D > CAHJXF01. The sequence goes on from OY970390.1 coordinate 601,090, forward strand.
CAGGAGTTCCCATGGCCTCATCCCGCTTCGCCGTCGCGGCGAAGTTGTGCATCGGCGTCGCGCTCGTCGCGCCCGGCACCGACGCATTTGCCGACGAACCCGAGTCGCTCGACCGCGTGACCGTCACCGGACCGCGACCGTCGTCGCTGCCGACCGAGATCCCGACGACCGTCGAGAGCATCACGAAGCCGCAGATCGACGACGCGATCAACGCGACCGATGCCGAGGACGCGCTGAAGTACTTCCCGAGCCTGCTCGTGCGCAAGCGCTACATCGGCGACTACGACCACGCGGTGCTCGGCTCGCGCGCGTCCGGCACCGGCAACAGCGCGCGATCGCTGGTCTACGCCGACGGCATGCTGCTGTCGAACCTGCTCGGCAACGGCGCGACGTTCACGCCGCGCTGGGGACTCGTCGTGCCCGAGGAGATCGAACGCATCGACGTGCTGTACGGCCCGTTCTCGGCCGCCTATCCGGGCAACTCGGTCGGCGCGGTCGTCGACTTCGTGACGCGCATGCCGACCGCGACCGAGGCGCACGTCAAGGTCACCGGCTTCGAGCAGCACTTCGGCGGCATCTATTCGACGGCCGGCCATTACGGCGGCGGCGAGGGCAGCGCCGCGATCGGCAGCCGCGACGGGCCGTTCGCGTGGTGGGTCGACGTGAACCGGCTCGACAGCGAGGCGCAGCCGGTCTCGTTCGCGAACCGGCTGCTGTCGGCCGGGGTCGCCGGCGGCGCCGGCACGCCGGTGACGGGCGCCGTGTTCGACCAGAACCCGAAGGACCAGAACTGGTTCATCCTCGGCTCGACGACGCAGACCCACACGACGCAGGACCACGCGAAGATCAAGCTCGCGTTCGACGTCGCGCCCGAGATGCGGATCACCTACGTGTTCGGCACGTGGCGCAACGACTCGGTGCGCTCGACGTCGTCGTACCTGCGCGACGCGGCCGGCAATCCGGTCGTGTCGGGCAACGTGGTGATCGACGGCCTCGCGTTCGCGCTGACGCCGTCGGACTTCGCGCCGACGCGCACGGCGCTCGTCCACGACACGCACGGGCTGTCGTTCAAGACCGACACGCGCGAACGCTTCGACGTGTCGCTCGACGCGAGCGTGTACGACTTCGCGAAGGACCAGGTCCGCACGCCGACCGTGGCCGTGACGTCGGCGTCCGCGCCCGGCGCCGGCACGATCACCGACATGAAGGACTCGGGCTGGACGGCGCTCGCGGCGAAGGGCACGTGGCGGATGGAGCCCGGCAGCGACCGCCAGGTCGTCGAGTTCGGCGCTGCAGCGCGACGCGTTCCGCTTGCGTACGCGGGTCGATGCGACGAACGACTGGATCGCCGGCGGCCCGCAGTCGCGGACGGGCCTCTTCGACGGCGACACCGACCTGACGAGCGCGTGGCTGCAGGACGCGTGGCGCTTCGCTTCCGACTGGAAGGCGATCGTCGGGCTGCGCGCCGAGCGCTGGACCGCGCACGACGGCCGGCTCGGCAACGCGACGACGACGTCGACGTTCGCGCCGCGCCGCGACGGCGACGTCTCGCCGAAGGCCGCGATCGGCTACGACGGCATCGCGGACTGGCACCTGAAGGCGTCGCTCGGGCGCGCGATCCGCTTCCCGACGGTGTCCGAGCTGTACCAGGGCGCGCTCGTCGGCAACGTCGTCACGAACAACGATCCGAACCTGCGGCCCGAACGATCGTGGACGTCGGAGCTGACGGCCGAGCGCACGTTCGACGGCGGCAGCGCGCGCCTCACGTTCTTCCACGAGCGCACGCACGACGCGCTGTATTCGCAGACCGACGTGACGGTCACGCCGAACGTGACGAACATCCAGAACGTCGACCTGATCCGCACGAACGGGCTCGAGTTCTCGGGCGTCGTCGCCGACTGGCCGATCAAGGGACTCGACGTCGCAGGCAGCGCGACGCGCGCGATCTCGAAGATCGTGGCCGACGCGCGCTTCCCGACGGCGGTCGGCCACGATCAGCCGCGCGTGCCGGACTGGCGCGCGAACCTGCTCGTGACGTGGCATGCGACGACGCGGCTGACCGCGACGGTCGGCGGACGCTACAGCGGCCGGCAGTACAGCACGCTCGACAACAGCGATCCGAACGCGTTCGCGTACACCGGCTTCTCGCGCTTCCTCGTGTTCGACGCCCGCGTGCGCTACCGCTTCGACCCGCACTGGACCGGCGCCGTCGGCGTCGACAATCTCGGCAACGAGAAGTACTGGGCGTTCCACCCTTACCCGCAACGCACGTTCGTGGCCGAGCTCGGCTACGACCTCTGACGCATCGAAAGGATTCGACGATGAACCCGACCAAGACCCTCGCGACGTTGCTGCTCGCGCTCGCCACGACCGCCGCGCTCGCCCACGGCTACGCGAGCGGCGACCTCGCGATCGAGCATCCGTACGCGATCGCGACGCCGCCCGGCGCGACGACCGGCGGCGCGTACCTGAAGGAGATCGACAACCACGGCGCGGATGCGGAAACGCTCGTCGGCGCGTCGTCGCCGATCGCCGACCGCGTGGAGATCCACGACATGTCGATGGACGGCAACGTGATGCGGATGCGCCAGGTGCCGTCGATCGCGATCGCGCCCGGCAAGCCGGTCACGATGGCGCCCGGCGGCGGCTACCACCTGATGCTGATCGGGCTGCACCGTCCGCTCGCGGTCGGCGACCAGGTGCCGCTGACGCTGCAGTTCCAGCATGCGGGCAAGGTCGACGTGATGCTGCACGTCCAGCAGTCGCGCCGCGATGGCGATGGATCACAAGATGTGCGCGATGCCGCGAGCCGTCGTCGGCGGCGACGTCGTCGCGGCGTCAGACCGACGCGAGCAGTTCGCGCGCGTGGCGTCGCGTCGTCGTGGTGATCTCGATGCCGCCGAGCATTCGCGCGACCTCGTCGATGCGCGTGTCGCGGTCGAGGCGCTCGATGCGCGTCAGCGCACGCGCGGTCGTCCTCGGCCGCGCCTCGACGCTGCTTCCGGACCGCGAAGTGGTCGTTGCCGAGCGCCGCGACCTGCGGCAGGTGCGTCACGCACAGCACCTGCCGCGTCTCGCCGAGACGACGCAGCAGCCGCCCGACGACCTCGGCGACGGCGCCGCCGATGCCGCTGTCGACTTCGTCGAAGATCAGCGTCGGCACGCGTCGTCGCGGTGCTCGCGATCACCGAGATCGCGAGGCTGATCCGCGCGAGCTCGCCGCCCGACGCGACCTTCGCGATCGCGCGCGGCGTGGCGCCGGGATGCGCCGCGACGCGGAACTCGACGTCCTCGATGCCGTGCGCAGCCGGGATCGGCCGGCAGCAGCGCGACCTCGAAGCGGCCGCCGGTCATGTTGAGCGTCTGCATCGCGTCGGTGACGGCCGTCGACAGCTGCGCGGCGACCGTCGCGCGGCGTTCCGACAGCGTCGCCGCGAGCGCGCGGTAGCGGACCGCGGCCTCGGCCTCCTTCGCGCGCAGCGCGTCGGCATCGGCGCTCGTCCTGCAGCGTCGCGAGCCGCGCGCGCCGTCGATCGAGTTCGTCGGGCAGCGTCTCGGGCGCGACGCGCAGCTTGCGCGCCGCCGAATGCAGCGCCTCGATGCGCGCCTCGGCGACGGCGCGAGCCGCGCCGGGTCGAGGTCGACGCGCGACAGGTAGTCGTTCAGCGTGCGCGTCGCTTCCTCGATCTCGATCTGCGCCGGCTCGAGCGACGCGAGCACCGTCGTTCAGCGACGCGTCGATGCCGGCCAGCGACCGCAGCCGATGGACGATCGTCGCGAGCTGCGACGCGATCGCGCCGTCGCTGTCGGACAGCGCGTCGACCGACGCCTGCGCGCCCTCGATCAGCGACGCCGCGTGCGCGAGCCGGCGATGCTCGTCGCCGACCGCGTCCCATTCGCCGGCCTTCGGCGCGAGCGTCGTCGAGCTCGTCGACCTGCCACGCGAGCCGCTCGCGCTCGTCGTCGAGCGCACGCGCGTCGGTCTCGAGGCGCGCGCAGCTGCTGCGTCAGCGCGCGCCAGGCGTCGCCAGGCGCGTCGCGACCTCGGCGGCGAGCGGTCCGAGGCCGCCCTGCGCGTCGAGCATCGCGCGCTGCGCGCCGGCCGCGCAGCAGCAACTGGTGCGCGTGCTGGCCATGGATGTCGACGAGCCGGTCGCCGAGTTCGCGCAGCTGCGCGAGCGTCGCCGGCGACGCCGTTGATCCACGCCTTCGAGCGGCCGCCGGCGTCGATCGTCCGGCGCAGCAGCAGCGTGTCGCCGTCGCCGTCGAGCTCGTGGTCGGCGAGCCAGCGCCTCGATCGTCGCGTCGGTCGTGAACGCGGCCGACAGGTCGGCGCGCGGACGGCCCTCGCGGACGACGCCGGCGTCGCCGCGCTCGCCGAGCACGAGCGCCAGCGCGTCGATCAGGATCGACTTGCCGGCGCCGGTCTCGCCGGAGAAGACGGTGAAGCCGGGCTCGAACTCGAGGTCGAGCGCGTCGACGATGACGAAGTCGCGGATCGAGAGGGTCTGCAGCATGTCGGTCAGGAGGAAGCGAGCACGATCATCGCATCGTCGCGCGCCGCCCGCGCCGTCATGGCCGTCGCGCCGCCTTGCCGTCGACGCCGGCCGGCGGCTCGTTCCAGTGCAGCTTCTGGCGCAGCGTCGCGAAGTAGCTGTAGCCGGCCGGATGCAGGAAGCGGATCGTCATCGGCGCGCGCTCGATCGACACGCGGTCGCCGAGCTGCAGCGCGGTGAACGACTGCATGTCGAAGTTCACGCCGACGTCGCGGCCGCCGGTGACGGTGATGTCGATCCGGCAGCCGTCCGGCAGCGCGATCGGCCGGTTCGACAGCGAATGCGGCGCGATCGGCACCATCAGGAAGCCGCGCAGGCCGGGATGCATGATCGGACCGTTCGCGGACAGCGAGTATGCGGTCGAGCCGGTGGGCGTCGCGACGATCAGCCCGTCGGAGCGCTGGCTGTACATGAAGCGTCCGTCGACGTCGACGGTCAGCTCGACCATGCCCGACACGGCGCCGCGCGAGACGACGATGTCGTTCAGCGCGAGCGCGCGGAAGACGTCGCCGTCGTCGCCCGCGCCGGCGCGATGGACGCGGCCCGACAGCAGCGTGCGTTCCTCGACCTCGTAGCGGCCGGCGAGCATCTCGCCGAGCGCATCGACCATCGAGTCGAGCGGGATGTCGGTCATGAACCCCAGCCGGCCCTGGTTGATGCCGATCAGCGGGACGTCGTACGGCGCGAGCTGCCGGGCGATGCCGAGCATCGTGCCGTCGCCGCCGACGACGATCGCGGCGGCGGCCTGCTCGCCGATCTCGGCGTGGTCGAGCGCCGGGAAGTCCTTCAGCGCACAGAGGTGGGCCGTGTCGCGGTCGACGACGACGCGATGACCGGCCGCGGTCACGATCGCCGCGATCTCCAGCAGCGTGTCGGCGATGCCTTCGGCCTGATACTTCCCGACGATCGCGACGGTGAGTGACGGCATGCCGCGGATTATGCAGGACGCGTCGGGCTAGAATCGGACATGGCCCAGGAGACGCTCGACCGCCGTGCCCAGACGCTGCTGAAGACGCTGATCGAGCGCTATATCGCCGACGGGCAGCCGGTCGGCTCGCGCGCGCTGTCGCGCTTCTCCGGTCTCGACCTGTCGCCGGCCACGATCCGCAACGTGATGGCCGACCTCGAGGAGATGGGTCTCATCGCGAGCCCGCACACGTCGGCGGGCCGCGTGCCGACGCCGCGCGGCTACCGTTTCTTCGTCGACTCGCTGATGACGATCAAGCCGCTCGAGGAGCGCGACGCGTCGGCCGTCGAGGGCCGCATCAAGCCCGACCAGCCGCAGCGGGTCATCTCCGCCGCGGCGCAGGTGCTGTCGAACCTGTCGCAGTTCGCGGGCGTCGTGATGACGCCGCGGCGCGACTCGTCGTTCCGCCACATCGAGTTCCTGAGCCTGTCCGACGCGCGCGTGCTGCTGATCATCGTCACGCCGGACGGCGACGTGCAGAACCGCATCCTGTTCCCCGAGCGGCCGTACACGCAGTCGCAGCTGATCGAGGCCGCGAACTTCCTCAACCAGAACTTCGCGGGCCAGTCGTTCGAGACGATCCGCGAACGGCTGCGCGACGAGCTCGACCTGCTGCGCCAGGAGACCGGCAAGCTGATGCAGGCGGCCGTCGAGGCGGGGTCCGAGGCGATGGCCGACGACGGCGGGGTCGTGTTCCACGGCGAGCGCAACCTGCTCGAGAACATCGACCTGTCCGCGAACATGCAGAAGCTGCGACAGCTGTTCCAGCTGTTCGAGCAGAAGACCGGCTTCCTGCAGCTGCTCGACGTGTCGAGCCGCGCCGAGGGCGTGCAGATCTTCATCGGCGGCGAGTCGCAGCTCGTGCCGATGGACGACATGACGATCGTGACGTCGCCGTACCGCGTCGACGGCCGCATCGTCGGCACGCTCGGCGTGATCGGCCCGACGCGGATGGCCTACGAGCGCGTCGTGCCGATCGTCGACATCACGGCGAAGCTGCTGTCGAACGCGCTGAGCCAGCACTGACGGCCGCGGCGCGTCCATCGTCGGCCTGTCGCGCGTCGTAGGCGCGGCGCTGCTCGGTCCGCCACGCCCGAAGATCGGCCGCGGCGACCTCTTGCGCAATCCCGTGGTCGTCGAGCCATCGCGTCCCGATCTCGATCTCGGAGTACCGGGTCTTCTCTTCGTAGAACGCGATCGCCTGTTCCAGCGCCGGCCCATCGGTCGTCGGCATCGCACCGTCGGGCACCGTGCGCGCGCGCTGCATGGCTCCCCAGTACACCGCGTCCGAACGCTGCTGCCGTCGGGCGGCGATCGTCGCGTCGGCGCCGTACCTCACCGACAGGCGCGCGGCGACGTTCGACGTCAGCAGGTTGTCGGCGTCGCGCGACATCGTGTCGAGCACGCGCAGGCAGGCATCGCGCGACTGCGGGTCCCGGCACCGATCCGCGACGATCCGGTGTCCGGAGGCTGGCGTCGGCACCGTAGGCCATCGCGATGGCCGAGGTCCGGCGCAGCGCGTCGTAATGCGCATACCGCGACTCGTCGTGCGGGAGCGATCGCACGAGCGTCGTCAGCAGGTCGGCGGCGTACTCGTGCCATTGCGGCGCGTTCGAGGCCCGTTCGAACGCGGCCTGCTCCGCCGTGGCGTCGTGCCGGCGACGATGGACGCTCGCGAGCGCCAGCCACGCGACCTGGTTCTGCCGGTCCGCGTCGACCCACCGTGTCGCGAAGTCGAGCGGGTCGCATCGGCGTTGCGGCGGGCCGAGTCGTTCGCAGCGTCCGAGGAGCATCGACAGGACGAGCGGGTCGGTCGACCCGCGCGCCTGTTCGACGAGCGTCTCGAGCGGAATCAGCTCCGGCGCCGTCGCGAGGCCCCGGTCGTCGATCTCCGCCCGGCCCTCGGAGAACGCGATGCGCAGCCGCAGATCCGCCGAGTGCCGCGCCGCGTCGGCGTAGCGCGCCCAGGTCTCGCAAGCCGCCCGGCAAGCGGTCGGGTCTGCGCCCGGCTTGCCGCCCGGATCGGCCCGGGCCTCGGGCGCGGAAGCGACGACGAGCGCGATCAGCAGACCGTCGATCAGGCTTCGACTTGGACGCATCTTCGAAGGCGGGAGGTCGAATCGGCTAGCATGTCCCGCCGGCGTCGAGGCGTCAACGACGGGCGGCGCGCTCCGTGCCCGTCATTCGATGAAAACCGCCGTCCTCCTCGTCAACCTCGGTACGCCCGACGCGCCCACCGCGCCGGCGGTGCGTCGCTACCTGAAGGAATTCCTGTCCGACCCGCGCGTCGTCGAGATCCCGCGCGTGGTCTGGTCGCTGATCCTGAACGGCGTCGTCCTGCCGATCCGTTCGAGCCGGTCGGCTGCCAAGTACCGGATGGTCTGGATGACCGAGGGTTCGCCGCTGAAGGTCTGGACCGAGAAGCAGGCGAAGCTGTTGCGCGGCCTGTGCGGCCTGCGCGGGCGGCCGTACGTCGTCGACTATGCGATGCGCTACGGCAACCCGTCGATCGCGAGCGTGCTCGACCGGCTCACGGCCGACGGCTGCGATCGCGTGCTGGTCGTGCCGCTCTATCCGCAGTACTCGGCGTCGACGACCGCGTCCACGTTCGACGCGGTGGCGCGCTGGGCCGCGACGAAGCGCGACGTCCCGGGCCTGCGCTTCGTCCACGACTATCACGACGACGACGGCTACATCGCGGCGCTCGCGGCGCGGATCACGAAGACGCGGATGCGGGACGGCACCGCGGCCGACGCGGGCGCGAAGCTGGTGATGAGCTTCCACGGCATCCCCGAACGGTCCGTGCGGCTCGGCGACCCGTACCGCGAGCAGTGCCTCGCGACGGCCGAACGGGTCGCGGCGCGGCTCGGACTCGCTCCCGGTCAATGGATCGCGACGTTCCAGTCGCGCTTCGGACGCGCCGCGTGGCTGCGGCCGTACACCGTCGACGTGTTGCAGGAGCTCGGCGCGGCGCGGCTCGCCAACCTGTCGATCTGCTGCCCGGGCTTCCCGGCCGACTGTCTCGAGACGCTGGAAGAGATCGCGATGGAAGGGCGCCAGTCGTTCGTCGACGCGGGCGGCGGCGCGTATCACTACATCCCGTGTCTCGACGACGATCCCCGCTGGATCGAGGCGCTCGCCGCGATCGTCGACCGCGAGACGGCCGGCTGGCGCGACGATCGCGGCGATCCGTCGCTTGAAATCGGGAGGGCCGCCGCGATCTCGCCGGAGCCTGTCCGACTTTGACGATTCGGAGCACCAACGATGGATGCAGCGATGAACAACGACGAAAAACGCGCCGGCGCCGATGCCGCCGGCGGGGAGCGGAGCGGGCGCGGACGGCGAACGTCGGCCGGCCGCCGGCGACCCGGGCGATCCGGCCGGCGGTCAGGTCGATACCGCGTCGCTGCAGGCGGCCCTGTCGGCCGCCGAGGCAAAGGCCGCCGAGCACTACGACGCGCTGCTGCGCGCGAAGGCCGAGGCCGACAACGCCCGCCGCCGCGCGCAGGAGGACGTCGCGAAGGCGCACAAGTTCGGCATCGAGAACTTCGCGGAGGCGATGCTGCCGGTGATGGACAGCCTGCAGGCCGCGCTCGCCGACCCGACGACCGACGTCGCGAAGCTGCGCGAAGGCGTCGAACTGACGAGGAAGCAGCTGCAGGCGGCGCTCGAGCGCAACCGGCTGGTCGCGCTCGATCCGGTCGGCGAGAAGTTCGACCCGCATCGTCACCAGGCGATCTCGACCGTCCCGCGCCGGCCCCGGCGTCGCGCCGAACCACGTCGTGACGGTGCTGCAGCAGGGCTGGATGCTGGCCGATCGGGTGCTGCGCCCGGCGCTGGTCACCGTCTCGAGCTGACCGTCGGCGGCGCGCGCCGTCGACCGGCGCATGAAAGACCCTTGAAAAGCGAGGGGAATCCACCAATTGCAGCGGCAACCGGTCGATTCGGCGCGTTCGGCGCGTCGTCTCGGCCCCGGCGATGACCCGGAACCCACAGCGCGATAGACAGCGCAACAAACAGGACGACCGTTCGGAGAGCGACGAAAAATGGCAAAAATCATCGGCATCGACCTCGGCACGACGAACTCGTGCGTGGCCATCATGGAAGGCGGACAGCCCAAGGTGATCGAGAATTCGGAAGGCGCGCGGACGACGCCGTCGATCATCGCGTACATGGAGGACGGCGAGATCCTCGTCGGCGCGCCGGCCAAGCGGCAGGCGGTGACGAACTCCGAGGAACACGCTGTACGCGGTCAAGCGGCTGATCGGACGCCGCTTCGACGAGAAGGAAGTGCAGAAGGACATCAACCTGATGCCCTACAGCATCGTCAAGGCCGACAACGGCGACGCATGGGTCGAAGTGCGCGGCAAGAAGCTCGCGCCGCCGCAGATCAGCGCCGAGGTGCTCCGCAAGATGAAGAAGACCGCCGAGGACTACCTCGGCGAAGAGGTCACGGAAGCCGTCATCACGGTCCCGGCGTACTTCAACGACTCGCAGCGCCAGGCGACGAAGGACGCCGGCCGCATCGCGGGTCTCGACGTCAAGCGCATCATCAACGAGCCGACGGCGGCCGCGCTGGCGTTCGGCCTCGACAAGCACGGCAAGGGCGACGCGAAGATCGCGGTCTACGACCTCGGCGGCGGCACGTTCGACATCTCGATCATCGAGATCGCGGACCTCGACGGCGAGAAGCAGTTCGAGGTGCTGTCGACGAACGGCGACACGTTCCTCGGCGGCGAGGACTTCGACCAGCGGATCATCGATTACATCGTCTCCGAGTTCAAGAAGGAGTCGGGCGCCGACCTGTCGAAGGACGTGCTCGCGCTGCAGCGGCTGAAGGACTCGGCCGAGAAGGCGAAGATCGAGCTCAGCTCGTCGGCGCAGACCGACATCAACCTGCCGTACATCACGGCCGACGCGTCGGGTCCGAAGCACCTCAACATCAAGCTGACCCGCGCGAAGCTCGAGTCGCTCGTCGAGGAGCTGATCGAACGCACGATGGAGCCGTGCCGCACCGCGATCAAGGATGCCGGCGTGGCGGTCGGCGACATCCAGGACGTCATCCTCGTCGGCGGCATGACGCGGATGCCGAAGGTGCAGGAGAAGGTCAAGGAATTCTTCGGCCGCGAGCCGCGTCGTGACGTCAATCCCGACGAGGCGGTCGCCGTCGGCGCGGCGATCCAGGGCGGCGTGCTGAAGGGCGACGTCAAGGACGTGCTGCTGCTCGACGTGACGCCGCTGTCGCTCGGCATCGAGACGCTCGGCGGCGTGATGACGAAGATGATCAAGAAGAACACGACCATCCCGACGAAGTTCAGCCAGGTGTTCTCGACGGCCGACGACAACCAGCCGGCCGTGACGATCAAGGTCTACCAGGGCGAGCGCGAGCTGGCCGCGGCGAACAAGACGCTCGGCGAGTTCAACCTCGAGGGCATCGCGCCGGCGCCGCGCGGCATGCCGCAGATCGAGGTCAGCTTCGACATCGACGCGAACGGCATCCTCCACGTCGGCGCGAAGGACAAGGCGACCGGCAAGGAGAACAAGATCACCATCAAGGCGAACTCGGGGCTGTCCGAGGGCGAGATCGAGAAGATGGTGAAGGACGCCGAGGCGAACGCCGAAGACGACAAGAAGGTGATCGAGGTCGTGACGGCGCGCAACCAGGCCGACGCGCTCGTGCACTCGGTGCGCAAGTCGCTGGCCGATTACGGCGACAAGCTCGACGACGGCGAGAAGAAGTCGATCGAGGACGCGATCAAGTCGACCGAGGAAGCGATCCGCGGCGACGACAAGGCGAGGATCGAGTCCGCGAGCGAGGCGCTGATGACGGCGTCGCAGAAGCTCGGCGAGAAGATGGCCGCCGACGCGCAGGCGGCGCAGGCCGCGGCCGGCGCCGCAGCGCAGTCGGCGAACCAGGGCGCCAACAACGCCGGGCAGCAGCACGCCGCGACGGACGATAACGTCGTCGACGCGGAGTTCAAGGAAGTCAAGCGCGGTTGATCGGCTGCCGCGGATGACGATGGCGAAGGACGCGGGATGAAGTACGCGTGACGAGACGGCGCCCTGAACGGCGCCGTCTTCTTGTCGGGCATGGCGGCGTGGCATCCGACTTGCTCGACGTTGTCGTATCGATGCTCAACGAACGCCGACCGGAACCAGCATGGCCAAGAGGGATTACTACGAAACGCTCGGCGTGGCGAAGAACGCGACCGACGAGGAGATCAAGAAGGCGTATCGCAAGCCTCGCGATGAAGCATCACCCGGACCGCAATCCGGGCGACAAGGCAGCGGAGGACAAATTCAAGGAGGCGAAGGAAGCCTACGAGATGCTGTCCGACGCCGAGAAGCGCGCGGCGTACGACCGCTACGGCCACGCGGGCGTCGATCCGAACTCGGCGGCCGGGCGCCGGCATGGGCGGCTTCGCGGAAGCGTTCGGCGACATCTTCGGCGACATCTTCGGCGGCGCGGCAGCGCCGCGCCGGCGGCGGCCCGCAGGTCTATCGCGGCGCGGACCTGCGCTACGCGATGGACATCACGCTCGAGCAGGCGGCGAACGGCTACGAGACGCAGATCAAGATCCCGAGCTGGACGCCGTGCGACGACCTGCCACGGCTCCGGCGCGAAGCCCGGCACGAAGCCGCAGACCTGCCCGACCTGCTCGGGATCGGGCACGGTCCGCATGCAGCAGGGCTTCTTCTCGATCCAGCAGACCTGCGGCCGCTGCCACGGCACCGGCAAGATCATCCCCGAGCCGTGCGCGACCTGCGACGGCGTCGGCACGCGTCAAGTCGACGAAGACGCTCGAGGTGAAGATCCCGGCCGGCATCGACGAAGGGATGCGCATCCGTTCGTCGGGCAACGGCGAGCCGGGCGTCAACGGCGGCCCGAACGGCGATCTGTACGTCGAGATCCACATCAAGCAGCACGCGGTCTTCCAGCGCGACGGCGACGACCTGCATTGCGAGATGCCGATCACGTTCGCGACGGCCGCGCTCGGCGGCGACCTCGAGATCCCGACGCTGTCCGGCAGCGCGGCGATCTCGATCCCCGAAGGCACGCAGAGCGGCAAGACGTTCCGGCTGCGCGGCAAGGGCATCAAGGGCGTGCGCTCCGGCTATCCGGGCGACCTGTACTGCCACGTCGCGGTCGAGACGCCGGTGCGGCTGACCGAGCACCAGAAGAAGCTGCTGAAGGAGTTCGACGCGTCGACGAAGCGAAGGCGGCGCGAAGCACAGCCCGCAGACGAAGGGCTGGGCGGAGAAGGTCAAGGCGTTCTTCGCGTAGGCCGTTCGACCGGGGGCGGCCGACCGGGTTGCGGCCGGACCCGTCCGACGAGGCTCGTCGCCGCCTCCGTCGCGACGACGCAGAGGCACCCCGGCGAAAGGTCGCGCGCGTCAGCCGTCGAGCATGCCGTGCTCGACGACGAACGCGACGACGTCGTCGAGGCCCGTGCCCGGTCTTCAGGTCCGTCATCACGAACGGCCGCGTGCCGCGCATGCGCCTCGCGTCGCTCGCCATCACGTCGAGGTTCGCGCCGACGTACGGTGCGAGGTCGGTCTTGTTGATGATCAGCAGGTCGGCCTTCGTGATGCCGGGGCCGCCCTTGCGCGGAATCTTCTCGCCGCCGGCGACGTCGATGACGTAGAGCGTCAGGTCCGACAGCTCCGGGCTGAACGTCGCCGCGAGGTTGTCGCCGCCCGACTCGATGAAGATCACGTCGAGGTCCGGGAAGCGCTTCTGCATCCGCGAGACGGCTTCGAGATTGATCGACGCGTCTTCGCGGATCGCGGTGTGCGGACAGCCGCCGGTCTCGACGCCCATGATCCGCTCGGCGGGCAACGCCTCCGCCGCGACCAGCAGGCGCTCGTCTTCCTTCGTGTAGATGTCGTTGGTCACGACCGCGAGCTGATAGCGGCCGCGCAGCCGCTTGCAAAGCATTTCGACGAGCGTCGTCTTGCCCGAGCCGACGGGGCCGCCGATGCCGACGCGCAGCGGACCGGACGCACGATCGGGTGCGGAACGGGTAGCGGGACCGGACGCGGGGTTCGTCATGATCAGGACCGGAACAGCCGCGAATACTGGCTTTCGTGCCGGGCGCTGGTGATGGCGTAGCCCGGAGCCTGGGTCGACAGGTCGTCGTCGCACGTGACGGCCGCCGACGCGACGACGGCGGCGACCGACGGCCGCGAGCGCCTGCAGCATCCGCTGGCCGGCGAGCTGGCCGTACGGCAACGCCTTCATCCCGGCGACGACCTGGTTCTCGAGCCAGCCGAACAGATAGCCGTTCAGCGCCGAGCGCGGCGCGATGCGCCACGCCCGCGACGCGAACGCATGCGCGGCAGGCCATGTCCACGCGTCGATCGTCGCAGCGGCGGCGTCGACCGGCATCGCGAGGCCGCGCATCAACTCGATCATCGAATGGCCCATCTGCAACGTCTCGGCGCGAAGCTCCGCCGTTTCCCGGGTCGCGAGGAAGTCGTCGTTCCAGCCGCCGAACGCATCGCGATCGTCGCGGTCGAGCGCCGCTCGCAGCCGCCACCAGACCGGCGCTTCATAACGCGCGATCACGAGTGCGAGCACGTCGCGGAGGTGGCGCTCGACGTCATCGGCGGTTCGCAGTCGTTCGTCGGCGATCGCCGTCTCGAGGCCCTGCGAGTAGCTGAATGCGCCGACCGGCAGCACCGCGCTCGACAGCTGCAGCAGTGCAGATTCGGCCTCGAGCAGGTCGGTCACGGCAGCACGTCCGACCCGTGCGTCGGCCCCGCGTGCGCGATCGCGCGACAGCGCCTCCCCGATCGAGCCGCCTTCGGCGTCGCTGTCGTGCCGATGGCCGCCGCCATAGGCGCCGGGCTCGGGATCGAACGGCTCGAAGGCGTTCGCGACGCTCACATCGAGCCGCAGCAACAGATCGCGCAGCACCGGATCGCGTTCGAGCTTGAGGCAGGTCGGGCCGAGCTCGACCGGGACATGGCGATTGCCGAGGTGGTAGGCGGCTCGCAGCAGGTCGAACGCCGGGTCGGCGCTGTCGGCGCGGGCCGTCACGCGATACACCTGTTCGAACGCGGCGACCACCGCGACCCGTTCCCCGCCGTCGGCGACGAGGCACGTCCCGGGGCGCACGACGCTGCCGCGCGGCAGCAGGACCGCCGCGTCGGCGCCGTCGGAGAGCGTCGCGCGAAAGCGCGTCTTCGCGCGCTGCTCGCGCGTCAGGACGACGCTGCGGGTCGGGGCCGACGACGCGGGCGCCGACGACGCGCCACCGTCCGTCAGCACGTCGACGAGACGCAGCACCGCGGGCGACGCGCCGGAGCGATGCGCTTCCATCAGAACAGGAAGTAGCGCTGCGCCATCGGCAGCTCGGTCGCCGGCTCGCAGGTCAGCAGCTCGCCGTCCGCGACGACGGCGTAGGTCTCGGGATCGACCGTGATCTTCGGCGTCAGGGCGTTGTGCACCATGTCCTTCTTGGTCACGGTCCGGCAGCCGCGCACGGCGACGACCGGCTTGTCGAGTCGCAGCCGCTCGGGCAGGCCGGCTGCGCACCGCGGCCTGCGACATGAACGTCAGCGAGCCGCGCGCGACCGACTTGCCGTGCGCGCCGAACATCGGCCGATAGTGCACCGGCTGCGGCGTCGGGATCGACGCGTTCGGGTCGCCCATCGCGGCCGCGGCGATCATGTCCGCCCTTGACGATCAGCGAACGGCTTGACGCCGAAGAACGCCGGCTTCCACAGCACGAGGTCGGCCCACTTGCCGACCTCGATGGACCCGACCTCGTGCGCGATGCCGTGCGTGATCGCCGGGTTGATCGTGTACTTCGCGACGTAGCGCTTGACCCGCGAAGTTGTCGTGACGCGCCGGGTCGCCGGGCAGCGCGCCGCGCTGCAACTTCATCTTGTGCGCGGTCTGCCACGTGCGGATGACGACCTCGCCGACGCGGCCCATCGCCTGCGAGTCGGACGAGATCATCGAGAACGCGCCGATGTCGTGAAGGATGTCCTCCGCGGCGATCGTCTCCTTGCGGATGCGCGACTCGGCGAACGCGACGTCCTCGGCGATCGCCGCATCGAGGTGATGGCAGACCATCAGCATGTCGAGATGTTCGTCGAGCGTGTTGACCGTGTACGGCCGCGTCGGATTGGTCGACGACGGCAGCACGTTCGGCTCGCCGCAGACACTGATGATGTCCGGCGCGTGGCCGCCGCCCGCGCCTTCGGTGTGGTACGTGTGGATCGTGCGGCCCTTGAACGCGGCGATCGATGCCTCGACGAAGCCCGCCTCGTTCAGCGTGTCGGTGTGGATCGCGACCTGCGTGTCGGTCGCGTCGGCGACCGTGAGGCAGTTGTCGATGGCGGCAGGCGTCGTGCCCCAGTCCTCGTGCAGCTTCAGGCCGATCGCGCCGGCCTCGATCTGCTCGTGCAGCGGCTCCGGCAGGCTCACGTTGCCCTTGCCGAGGAAGCCGAGATTCATCGGATACGCCTCGGCGGCCTGCAGCATGTTCGCGAGATGCCACGGACCGGGCGTGCACGTCGTCGCGAACGTGCCGGTCGCGGGCCCCGTGCCGCCGCCGAGCATCGTCGTCGTGCCCGACATCAGCGCCTCGTCGATCTGCTGCGGGCAGATGAAGTGGATGTGGCTGTCGATGCCGCCGGCCGTGACGATCATGCCTTCGCCGGCGATGACCTCGGTGCCCGGCCCGATCACGATGTCGACCGCCGGCTGGATGTCCGGGTTGCCGGCCTTGCCGATCGCGGACGAAGCGGCCGTCCTTGATCCCGATGTCGGCCTTGACGATGCCCCAGTGATCGACGATCAGCGCGTTCGTGATCACGGTGTCGACGACGTCCTTCGACATGCGCTGGCTCTGGCCCATGCCGTCGCGGATCACCTTGCCGCCGCCGAACTTCACTTCCTCGCCGTAGATGGTGTGGTCGCGCTCGACCTCGATGACGAGCTCGGTGTCGGCGAGCCGCACGCGGTCGCCGGTCGTCGGCCCGAACATCTCGGCATAGGCCTGCCGTCCGATGCGCGTCGCCATCAGCCGTGCCCCGAAGCGTTCGGATCGAGCGGGCCCATGATCGCGCCGTTGAAGCCGAACACGATGCGGTCGCCGGCGAGGGCGACGAGCCTCACGGTGCGCGACTGTCCCGGCTCGAACCGCACGGCGGTCCCGGCCGCGATGTCGAGCCGGAAGCCGCGGGCCGCGGCGCGATCGAACGACAGCGCCTCGTTGACCTCGAAGAAGTGGAAGTGCGAGCCGACCTGGACGGGGCGGTCGCCGCGATTCGCGACGACGATCGTGACCGTGTCGCGACCGGCGTTGAGGTCGACGTCGCCCGGCGCGACGATCAGTTCGCCGGGGATCATCGTGCGTCCCCTCGCGGGTGGATCGGTTCATGAGACGGGATGATGAACCGTCACGAGCTTCGTCCCGTCCGGGAAGGTCGCTTCGACCTGGATGTCGGGGATCATCTCGGGCACGCCCTCCATCACGTCGTCGCGGGCGAGCAGCGTCGTGCCGTAGTGCATGAGGTCGGCGACGCTGCGGCCGTCGCGCGCGCCTTCCATGATCGCCGCCGAGATGAAGGCGACCGCCTCCGGATAGTTGAGCTTCAGTCCGCGCGCGCGGCGGCGCTCGGCGACGAGGGCCGCGGTGAACAGCAGCAGCTTGTCCTTCTCGCGCGGCGTCAGTTCCATGTCGTGCCCTCACGCCCCGCGTCGCGGTCGTCCATCGCATGCGCCCGTCATGTGGCCCAGATCCGCGGGGACGTCGCGCGGCGCGTCGTCATCGCAGGCCGGATTATCGTCCAGAGTTGATGGAACAGATCGCGGATGCCTTCGGCCGAGTCGGCCAGCGCGCGCGCGACGACGAGGCCGTCGCCGAGCGCCGTCACGCCGGCTTCGGGCCGCGCCATCGTCGCGGCGCGGCAGCGTTCGAGATCCGCCTCGTGCAGCGTCGGCCCGTACGCCCACAGCGTCCCGCTGACGCGGCGTCCGTTCCAGCCGACCGGCGAGCCGAGCAGCGCGTCGTCGCCGCCGAAGCGCGCTCGATCCCGCCACACGATCCGGCCGTCGCTCGAAAGGGCCAGGTCCTGGCGGATCGAACCGCGCTCGAAGCGCTCGCCCGATGCGACCCGTCCCAGCACGACGATGTCCCAGCCGATGCAGGCCGCGCCGCGCTCGCACGCGATCGTGATCGAGGTCTCCGCATCGGCGCCGTCGAACACGATGCTCTCCTGAGGCAGCCACTCGAGGCATGCGTTGCCGGCGATGGCGAGTGCGACCCGCTGATGCGCACGCGCGCCGCCCGACCGGTACCACTTGGTCGCGCCCGGGGTGGTGACGAGCGCGTGAGCCTCTCGTCCCACGTCGATGTCGATCTCCAGCCGATCGCCCCCGGCGATTCCCGCCGGCGGGTGGACGACGAGCAGGTGGGCGACGCCGGGGCCTTCCGGATAGAGCGGCTTCTGCAGCCGCAACGGCCCGCTGTGGCGGCGATGCACGGCGACGGACGTGTCGCCGCGCACCGCGACGCCGACTTCGAGTCGCGCGTCCCAGTGCCGGCTGTCGGCCGACGTCAGCGACGGGCCGGTGCGAGCGCCATCCATCGTTCGTCCGTCATCCGTCTTGTCGAAGGGTCCGCAGCGGGCGCGCGCAATCGGCGCGATCGCTTCGTTTCGGCCGCGTCGACATCATGCCGCGACCTCGACCGGAGCAGGTCGTCATCGGCTCGCTACCCCGGCACCCGCATGCGGGACGGCGCGCGCATCGCCATCTGCAGGCAGTGCAGCGTGATCTTCCTGACCTCCGCCTTGCTCGCCTCGATGTGCGCATGGAGGAGCCGCGCGGCCTCGTCGGCGCTGCGATCGAGGATCGCGCGCAGGATCTTGCCGTGCCCGTCGTACGTGATCTCGATGCGGATCGGCTGCGTGAAGTCGAGCCGACGGATGATGCGGATCCGTTCCGTCACCTCGCGATGCACGCGGGCGATCTCGGGATTGCCGGCGGCCGTGACGAGCGTCGTGTAGAAGCCCTCGTCGAGCTCGGCGACGCGCTGGCCGTCGGTCAGGCGCTCTTCGGGTGCCACCAGCCAGGTTCGCTGCAGTTCGTCGAGAGGGTCGTCGTCCGTCGGATCCCGTTGATCGGCGCCAGGCTCGATGCGATCGCACAGTCGTCCGACCGCCGTCGTCTCGAGCACCATGCGCAGGTCGTAGAGATGATCGAACAGCTCGAAGTCGAGCGGCAGCACGACCCATCCGCTGCGTGCCGCGACGTCGAGGTAGCCCTCGCGTTGCAGGCGGAACAGCGCCTCGCGGACCGGCGTGCGCGAGATGCCGAGGCGTTCGGCGACCTCGGCTTCGGAAAAGCGATCGCCCGGCACGAGCTGGAAGTCGAAGATGTCCCGCTTGAGCTGGGCGTAGGCGCCGTCGGCCAGCTTCGCCGGCGCGGAAGGGCGGACCCCGGTCTGGCCGGACGCGACGACGGCGCCGGTCATCGGGCGCCTCGATCCGCGCGGCCCCGGAGTCGCGATGGTCGCCGTGGTCGCCCGGACGGGGTCGCGGCGGCCGGCCGCTGCCCCGTCCGCCGGACTTCGCGAAGCTCGGCGACGCACTGTGGATCCCGCGTCCACGTCATACCGACAGCAGCTCGCGGACTTCGTCGCCTTCCATCTCCGCGCGCGTGCCGGCGCGCACGACCGCGCCGCGCGACAGCACGACGAACTGGTCGGCGAGCGCGCGCGCGAAATCGTAGTACTGCTCGCACAGCACGATCGCGATGTCGCCGCGTTCGCGCAGCATGCGGATCACGCGTTCGATGTCCTTGATGATCGACGGCTGGATGCCTTCGGTCGGCTCGTCGAGGATGATCAGCTTCGGGTCGGCGACCATCGCGCGGGCGATCGCGAGCTGCTGCTGCTGGCCGCCCGACAGGTCGCCGCCGCGCCGGCCGAGCATCTCCTTCAGCACGGGGAACAGCTCGAAGACCGTGCCGTCGATGCGCTTCGCGCGCGACGACGGCTTCGTCGCCATTCCCATCAGGATGTTCTCCTCGACGGTGAGCCGCGGGAAGATCTCGCGACCCTGCGGCACGTACGCGATGCCGCGCGCGGCGCGCGCATGCGGCGACAGCTTCGTGATGTCGTCGCCGTCGAAGACGATGCGGCCGCTCGCGACCGGCAGCACGCCCATCATGCATTTCAGCAGCGTCGTCTTGCCGACGCCGTTGCGGCCGAGCAGCGCGGTGCAGCGGCCCGGCTCGGCGGTGATCGACACGCCGCGCAGCGTATGGCTGCCGCCGTAGTACTGGTCGATGTGGTCGACGGTCAGCATGGCTGGCTGCATGCGTCGCTGTCGTCCCGGCGAAGGCCGGGAGCCGATCTGCCTTTCGCGGCAGTCGTGACTTGGGTCCCGGCCTGCGCCGGGACGACACGGTCCTGAGTGCGTTGCGGGATCATCATCATCGCCCCAGGTAGACCTCGATCACCCGCTCGTGCGCCTGCACCTCGTGCATCCGTCCTTCGGCGAGCACCGAGCCTTCGTGCAGCACCGTCACCTTGCCGGTGCCGGCGATGGCGGTGACGAAGTCCATGTCGTGCTCGACGACCATCATCGAATGCTTGCCGCGCAGCTCGTTCAGCAGCTCGGCCGTGCGCTCGGTCTCGGAGTCGGTCATGCCGGCGACCGGCTCGTCGAGCAGCAGCAGCTGCGGCTCCTGCATCAGCAGCATGCCGATCTCGAGCCACTGCTTCTGGCCGTGCGACAGCAGGCCCGCCGGCCGGGCGGCCGCGTCCTGCAGGCGGATCAGCTCGAGCATCGTCGTCGATCGCGTCGCGCTGCGCGCCCGACAGCTTCGCATGCAGCGTCGGCCACACCCGCTTGTCCATCTTCATCGCGAGCTCGAGGTTCTCGTGGACGCTGTGGTTCTCGAAGACGGTCGGACGCTGGAACTTCCGACCGATGCCGGCGCGCGCGATCTGCGGCTCGGACAGCTTCGTGAGGTCGATGGTCTGGCCGAAGAACGCGGTGCCCGCGTCGGGCCGCGTCTTGCCGGTGATGACGTCCATCATCGTCGTCTTGCCGGCGCCGTTCGGCCCGATGATGCAGCGCAGTTCGCCGACCGCGATGTCGAGCGTCAGCGCGTTGAGCGCCTTGAAGCCGTCGAAGCTGACGCTGATGGCGTCGAGGTAGAGGATCGCGCCGTGCGTCGTGTCGAGGCCTTCGCCGGCGACGCGACCGTAGCTCGCGGTGGCGTCGCCGGGCGCGGCCGGCGCATCGTCGGGGTTCGAGCGATAGCCGATGACGTCGGTGCTCATCGCGTCGCCACCGCTTCCGCGAGCTCCGCGTCCTGCAGCGCGGCGGGCGCGACCGGCGCGGGCACCGGCGGCGCATCGACCGCGAGGTCCTCGGGCGTCCGCTTCGCCCGGATCAGCTTGCGGAACAGCCCGACGATGCCCTGCGGCAGGAACAGCGTGACGAGCACGAACACGAGGCCGAGCGCGTACAGCCAGATCTCGGGGAACGTGGTCGTGAGCCAGGTCTTCAGGCCGTTGACGACGCCGGCGCCGATGATCGGGCCGATCAGCGTGCCGCGGCCGCCGGTCGCGACCCAGATCACCATCTCGATCGAGTTCGGCGGCGACATCTCGCCCGGGTTGATGATGCCGACCTGCGGCACGTACAGCGCCCCGGCGATGCCGCACAGCACGGCCGACAGCGTCCACACGAACAGCTTGAACCACAGCTGGTCGTAGCCGACGAACATCAGCCGGCTCTCGGCGTCGCGCACGGCGGTCAGCACGCGGCCGAACTTGGAGCGCACCAGCATCCGCGCGCCGATCAGCGTCGCGAACAGGAACGCGAGCGTGACGAGGTACAGCACCGCGCGCGTCGACGGCGCCGTGATCGGGAAGCCGAGGATGCGCTTGAAGTCGGTGAAGCCGTTGTTGCCGCCGAAGCCGGTCGCGTTGCGGAAGAACAGCAGCATCGCGGCGAACGTCAGCGCCTGCGTGATGATCGAGAAGTAGACGCCCTTGATGCGCGAGCGGAACGCGAAGTAGCCGAACACGAACGCGAGGACGCCCGGCACGAGCACGACGAGCAGCATCGCGTACCAGAAGTGGTCGGTGAACGACCAGTACCAGGGGTAGGCCTTCCAGTCGAGGAAGACCATGAAGTCCGGCAGGTCGGACTGGTACGCGCCCTCGCGTCCGATCGCGCGCATCAGGTACATGCCGTGCGCGTAGCCGCCGAGCGCGAAGAACAGCCCGTGGCCGAGCGACAGGATGCCGGTGTAGCCCCAGACCAGGTCGAGCGCGAGCGCGGCGATCGCGTAGCACATGAACTTGCCGAGCAGCGCGATCGCGTACGACGACACGTGCAGCGGACTGTTCTCGGCGACGAAGAGATTGAGCAGCGGCAGCGCGGCCAGGAAGATCGTCACGACGACGAGGCCGATCCACACCGGCCGCGTGAACAGGCCGGGACGCGGCGGCGCGTAGCTGACGGTGCGGACGGCGCGCGGCAGGGGGGCGCTCATCAGTCGACGCTGCGTCCCTTCAGCGCGAACAGGCCCTGCGGACGCTTCTGGATGAACAGCACGATGACGACGAGGATCATGATCTTCGCGAGCACCGCGCCGGCGACCGGCTCGAGGAACTTGTTGACCTCGCCGAGGCCGAGCGCCGCGATGATCGTGCCGGCGAGTTGCCCGACGCCGCCGAGCACGACGACCATGAACGAGTCGACGATGTAGTTCTGGCCGAGGTCCGGCCCGACGTTGCCGAGCTGCGAGAGCGCGACGCCGCCGAGGCCGGCGATGCCGCTGCCGAGGCCGAACGTCAGCATGTCGACGCGGCCGGTCGGCACGCCGACGCAGTCCGCCATGCGACGGTTCTGCGTGACGGCGCGCACGAACAGCCCGAGCCGCGTCTTGTTCAGCAGCACCCACACGAGCAGCACGACGAGCGCCGCGAACACGACGATGACGATGCGGTTCCACGCGAGCACGACGCCGCCGAGCACCGTGATGCCGCCCGACATCCAATCGGGATTCGAGACCTCGACGTTCTGCGCGCCGAACAGCGACCGCACCGCCTGCTGCAGGATCAGGCTGATGCCCCAGGTCGCGAGCAGCGTCTCGAGCGGACGGCCGTACAGCCAGCGGATCACGCTGCGCTCGAGCACCATGCCGATCGCGCCCGACACGACGAACGCGACCGGCAGCGCCGCGATGACGTACCACTCGATCGCGGCCGGGAACCAGTTGCGGAACGCGCTCTGCACGAGATACGTGGAGTACGCGCCGATCATCAGCAGCTCGCCGTGGGCCATGTTGATGATGCCCATCAGGCCGAACGTGATCGCGAGGCCGAGCGCGGCGAGCAGCAGGATGCTCGCGAGGCTGATGCCGTAGAACGCGTTGCCGAGGTACTCGGCGCGCTTGACGCGCGACTGCACCGACCGCAGCGAGATCGACGCCGCGCTGCGCACCGCGGGGTCCGGCTCGGCGTAGTGGCCCTGCGCGTCCGGCTCGGCGAGCGCGGCGAGCAGCGGCTGCACCGACGCGTTCGGGCTCTCGGCGAGGCGCTCGGCGGCCTTGCGACGCACGGTGGCGTCGCCGCTCTTCAGCTCGAGCGTCGACGCGGTCAGCGCGAGCGATTCGCGCGTCGCCGAATCCTTCTCGGCCGCGAGCGCGCGCTGGATCAGCGGCAGCTGATCGACGGCCGCGTTCTGCTCGAGCGCCGTCGCGGCGGCGCGACGCTTCGCGACGTCGGGCGACAGCAGGTCGAGCCCGGAGTCGGCCGCGTCGAGCGCGCCGCGCAGCCGGTTGTTGATCGTGATGTTGTCGGCCCCGTCCGGAAGCTTCAGCTTCTCGTCGGTCGCGGGATCGACGGCGTTGCCGTCGGCGTCGGACACGAGCACGCGTCCGTCGGTCGTCACGTAGACGGTCTCGTCGCGCAACGCCTTCAGCAGCGCGACCGCGTCGGGCGTCGCGAGCACGCCGAGCTTCGCGATCGCGGCGACCTTCTGGTCGGAGTCGTCGCTCGCGAGCAGCTTGACGATCGACGCGTCGACCGCGGCGGAGGCCGGATGCGCGATGAACAGCGACAGCACGAACAGCCACGGCCCGAACGACCGGAGGAGCCGTGTGAAGAACGACGACGCCGCGGGGTGCGCGGCGGGGTGCGCCGCCGAACGCGCCGCGGGGCGCGTCCGGCGATGCGATGGAACGATTCGACGAGTCACCGTCGCGACGACACCGGACGACGACCCGGCGACCGACCCGCGCGAGGCGGGTCGGAAGATGCGGTCGTCGTCCATGCGGCGGCGTCCCGTCGAGTTCACGACGTCAGGCCCCGATCACTTCTTCAACGAGACGGGCGCCGGGCCGGTCTCGCCGACCGCGACGTCCGGATAGTCCTTCTTGTTCTCGTTGCCGGCGACGAACGGGCTCCACGGCTGCGCCTTGATCGGCTCCTTCGTCTTCCAGACGACCTTGAACTGTCCGTCCGGCTGGATCTCGCCGATGAACACCGGCTTGTGCAGGTGGTGGTTCTTCGGATCCATCTCGATCGTGAAGCCGTCCGGCGCCTTGAACGTCTGGCCGCCCATCGCGGCGATGACCTTGTCGGTGTCGGTCGACTTCGCCTTCTCGACGGCCTGCTTCCACATGTTGATGCCGACGTAGGTCGCTTCCATCGGGTCGTTCGTCACCACGGTGTCGGCGTTCGGCAGGTTGTGCGCCTTCGCGTAGGCCTTGTACTTCTTGATGAACTCGGTGTTCGTCGGGTTCTTGATCGACTCGAAGTAGTTCCACGCCGCGAGCTGGCCGACGAGCGGCTTCGTGTCGACGCCGCGCAGTTCTTCCTCGCCGACCGAGAACGCGACGACCGGCACGTCGGTCGCCTTGATGCCCGAGTTGCCGAGTTCCTTGTAGAACGGCACGTTCGAGTCGCCGTTGATCGTCGAGACGACGGCGGTCTTCTTGCCGGCCGACGCGAACGTCTTGATCTTCGCGATGATCGTCTGGTAGTCGCTGTGACCGAACGGCGTGTAGTCCTCCATGATGTCGTCGTCGGCGACGCCCTTCGACTTCAGGAACGCGCGCAGGATCTTGTTCGTCGTGCGCGGGTACACGTAGTCGGTGCCGAGCAGGACCCAGCGCTTCGCGCCGCCGCCTTCCTTGCTCATCAGGTACTCGACGGCCGGGATCGCCTGCTGGTTCGGCGCGGCGCCGGTGTAGAACACGTTCTTCTCGAGCTCTTCGCCCTCGTACTGGACCGGGTAGAACAGCAGGCCGTTCAGCTCCTTGAACACCGGGTTGACCGACTTGCGCGACACCGACGTCCAGCAGCCGAACACGACGGCGACCTTGTCCTGCGAGAGCAGCCCGCGCGCCTTCTCGGCGAACAGCGGCCAGTTCGACGCCGGGTCGACGACGACCGGCTCGAGCTTCTTGCCCATCACGCCGCCCTTGGCGTTGATCTCGTCGATCGTCATCAGCGCGACGTCCTTCAGCGACGTCTCGGAGATGGCCATCGTGCCGGACAGCGAATGCAGGATGCCGACCTTGATCGTGTCCGCCGCGCTCGCGACGACGGTCGTGCCGAGCCCGGCGACCGCAAGCGAAACCGCTAGCGTGGTGTGGATGAATCCTCTTCTGCGCATGTCAGTTCCCTTGTGTCGACGCGCCCGCCGGATGAAATGAAAGCGTCCCTGCGGCGGGCATGCGGCAGGGCGCCTCGAAACGAAGCTCGCGGTGGAAGCGGAATGCGGTGCGGCGGCTCATGCGCGGCTGGCGAGATAGGCGCGCCAACCGCCGTGACGGCTGATGTCCTCGGCGTCGATGGTCGCGACGCCTTCGCAGACGAAGCCCTGGACCAGCGAGCCGTCCACCAGCTCGACCGAGCCGATGCCGAGCGGGGCGGGGATGCCGGCGACGAACGAGCCGTAGTGCGCGACCGGGATGCGCCAGACCTCGGCGGCGATCGGCAGGCCACCTTCGGCCACGCGGACGAGGCCCGGCTTCGGCGGCACCGTGCCGGCGAGCGCGAAGAATCGGTAGCGCGCCGCGGTCGTCGTCTCGCCGACGAGCGTCGCGCCGCGATCCGTCAGCTGGCCGTTCAGCGGCAGCCCGGACAGGTGCGCGCCGACGACGGCGACGTCGACGGTCGCGCCGACCGGGGCGAGCGCCGGTCGCGCGAGCGATCGGGCCGGCGGCAACGGAAGGCCCGTCGCGCCGAGCGCGAGGCCGCTCGCGTGGTGATAGCGCTGCGCGAGGTCGGCGAGCCGCAGGTCGCTGCCGGCGGGGCCGATCAGCGTGATGCCGAACGGCAGCCCGTTCGCCACGATCGACGACGGCACCGCGATCGCGGCCATGTCGAGCAGGTTGACGAAGTTCGTGTACGTGCCGAGGTTGCGATTGAGCCCGACCGGATCCGCCGCGACCTGCTCGACCGTGTAGATGGTCGGCGCCGTCGGCACGACGATCACGTCGAAGCGGTCCCACAGGCCGGCCGTCCGGTGCTTCGTGAGCTCGACCGCGTCCATCGCCTGGAACAGGTCGGTCGCCGAGTAGCGCCGGCCGCTGCCGATGATCGATCGCACGACCGGGTCGATCTCGTGCTCGTGCGTGTCGAAGAACGGCCTGATCGCCGCGTAGCGCTCGGCGACCCACGCGCCTTCGTACAGCGACCGCGCGACCTCGGCCATCGGCGAGAAGTCGAACGGCGCGATGCGGCCGCCGAGCTCCGCGAGGCGGCGAAGCGCGTCGTCGAACGCGCTGGCGTACGCGCGATCGCCGAAGAACGCGAGGTGCGCGGCGTCGGGCACGCCGATGCGGAACGTCGCCGGCATCGGCCGCGGATCGAGCGGCAGCATCCGTGAATACGGGTCGTCGGCGTCGGGGCCGACCGCGGCCGCGAACACGTCGACCGCGTCGGCGACCGTCGTCGCGAAGATCGAGATGCAGTCGATGTGGCGGCAGGCCGGCACGACGCCGCGCGTGCTCAGCAACCCGCGGGTCGGCTTCAGCCCGACGATGTTGTTGAAGCCGGCCGGGATGCGCCCCGAGCCCGCGGTGTCGGTGCCGAGCGACGCGTCGACGAGGCCGCGCGCGACCGCGACCGCCGAGCCCGAGCTCGAGCCGCCACTGACGTAGCGCGCGTCGAAGCTGTTCGGCACGGCGCCGTACGGCGAGCGCGTGCCGACGAGACCGCACGCGAACTGGTCGAGGTTCGTCTTGCCGACGACGCGCGCGCCGGCGGCCTCGAGCCGTTCGACCGTCGCGGCGGACGCCTGCGGCTCGTAGCGATACGCGGGGCAGCCGGCGGTCGTCGCGAAGCCGGCGACGTCGATGTTGTCCTTGACCGCGAGCGTGCGGCCGGCGAGCGGACCGTCGCGGCGCGGCGCGCGGACGGCGTCGTCGCGCGAGATGAACAGCACGTCCGCCGCGGGGGCATCGATCGAAGCGGGAGATGGCCTTGCGAAGACGTGCATCGAGCGGAACACCGACTGGTATACGAGCAAGGGCAAGCTTTAGCGAAAGCTGTGCCATGCCGTTCCCGCGGTCCGCGTACGCCGGTCCTGCGCGCCGCGTTTCCCTCTCAGAGCGGTGAGCGGCTGCCCGGCCGGTGCCGCTCGGATCCCGATCGACGACGGGCGCGACGGACGTCCCGCCGCACCGCTTTGCTTCGTCGGCGGCATCGGAATGCGTCCGACAGGGGCGTCGGCGCTTCGCTGGTGCAGGCGATGCTGCTAGAGTCGCGCCGATTCCAACCAAGGGAACGACCCATGACCTGCGGTCTCTACGACGTCTCGGTGCCGGTGTTCACGCGGATGCTGCGCGCGCAGTCTGCGCTGCTCGACAAGCTGGTCGCCGACTGCGCCGCGCGCAACGTCGACCCGGCGGTGCTGTTGCAGTCGCGGCTCTATCCCGACATGTTCCCGCTCGTGCAGCAGGTGCAGCTCGCGTGCGACTTCGCGAAAGGCGCGTCGGCGCGGTTGGCCGGCGTGCCGGTCCCGGCGTTCCCGGACGACGAGAAGACGGTCGACGAGCTGAAGGCGCGGATCGCGAAGGTGATCGCGTTCGTCGAGAGCGTGTCGAAGGCGGACGTCGACGCCGGCCAGGAGCGCGACATCACGATCAAGCTGCGGGACCGCACCGTCGACCTGAAGGGTCTCGACTACCTGAACCACATGGCGATGCCGAACTTCTATTTCCACTGCACGACCGCCTACGCGATCATGCGGCACAACGGCGTGGTGATCGGGAAGCGGGACTTCATCGGGGCGTGAGGCGGGCCGCCGCTTCGGCGTGATCGATGCCGAAACGGTCTGCGCCCGCCTCGGTTCACCCCTTGTAGAACCGATACGCCGCCGAATAGCGCGTCGACTTCTTCGTTCCCGCGAGCGACGCGTTGCAGGGCTCCGACGGCGCGGTGCCGCCGACCGTGTCGACGCGCTGGACGAACGTCGTGCCGGCGAATGCGCCGTTGCCGCTCGGCGTGCCCTTCAGCAACAGCCACGGAACGTTGCCCGACGTCGGTGATGCCGCGTCGGCGACGAGCTTGCCGGTCACCTTGCTGCCGTCGGCGTGTTCCCAGGTCGGGCCGCCGTAGTGACGGCCGACCAGCGCGTCCTTGTCGTCGCGCAGCGCCGCTTCCGGGCCGATCAGGTTCCACTCGAAGCCGCCGCCCTTCGCGCGGCACTCGTAGTTCTGCAGGCCCGATCCCTTCAGCGTGAACGCGAGATGGTTGTCCGACGGGACGGCGATCGACGCGGGGGCGTCGGGCGTCGACGCGGCGGTGCT
The DNA here is from genome assembly GCA_963720205.1 of uncultured beta proteobacterium. Classification (GTDB taxonomy): domain Bacteria; phylum Pseudomonadota; class Gammaproteobacteria; order Burkholderiales; family Burkholderiaceae_D; genus CAHJXF01. The sequence goes on from OY970390.1 coordinate 629,420, forward strand.
CGACGAGGCCGCGTTGCGGTCGAGCGTGCCGCAGGCCGCGAGTGCGAACGGCAGGGCGACAGCGGCGATGGTGCGGAAGCGGTGCGACATGGGGTTCTCCTCGGGCGAATGAGCGTCGTTCGTCGTCGCGAACCTCGTCGCGACGACCGCGTCAGGCGATTTCCTCGTACAGCGGCAACGTCAGGAACTCCTCGAACTCGGGCTTGGTGCTCATCTCGGTGAACACCTCGGCCGCGCGGTCGAAGCGGCCCTCGAAGCCGCCCGCCTTGATTTTTCCGAGCTCCTCCGGCACGAGCGACTTCACGAGCTCGGCCGTGATCTTGCGACCGTCCTCGAGCTTGCCCTTCGGCGAGCGGATCCACTGCCAGACCTGGCTGCGGCTGATCTCCGCGGTCGCGGCATCTTCCATGAGGTTGTGGACCGGCACGCAGCCGTTGCCGCCGAGCCAGGCGCCGAGGTAGTGGATGCCGACGTTGATGTTCATCCGCAGGCCGGCTTCGGTGATCGGATGCTCGGGTTCGAAGTCGAGCAGGTCGGACGCGGTCGCCTCGTAGTCGGGCAGCTGTTTTTCGAACTGGTTCGGGCGGTCGCCGAGCACCGCGACGAACTCCTTCATCGACGCGTCGACGAGGCCCGGATGCGCGACCCAGCCGCCGTCGTAGCCGTCGGTCGCGTCGCGACGCTTGTCGGCGATGATGCCGGCCATCGCGGCCTCGTTGCGGACCGGGTCGTTCCGGATCGGGATCAGCGCGCTCATGCCGCCGATCGCCGGCGCGCCGCGCTTGTGGCACGTCTTCAGCAGCAGCAGCGCGTACGCGCGCATGAACGGCGCCGTCATCGTGACCTTCGCGCGATCGGCGAGGCAGAAGTCGTCGTCGACCTTGAACTTCTTGATGCACGAGAAGATGTAGTCCCAGCGACCCGCGTTGAGGCCGGCCGAGTGCTCGCGCAGCTCGTACAGGATCTCGTCCATCTCGAACGCGGCGATGATCGTCTCGATCAGCACCGTCGCCTTGATCGTGCCCCGCGGCAGGCCGAGCGCGTCCTGCGTCGCGACGAAGATGTCGTTCCAGAGGCGCGCCTCGAGATGCGACTCGATCTTCGGCAGGTAGAAGTACGGCCCCGCGCCGCGCGCGAGTTGTTCCTTCGCGTTGTGGAACATGAACAGTGCGAAGTCGAAGATGCCGCCGGAGATGCGCTTGCCGTCGACGTGGACGTGCTTCTCGTCGAGGTGCCAGCCGCGCGGACGGACCTGCAGCGTCGCGATCTTCTCGGCGAGCCGGTAGCTCTTCGTGCCGGCCGGCGACTCCTGCGTGAACGTCAGCTCGCGACGGATCGCCTTCTTCAGGTTGATCTGCCCCTGGATCAGGTTCGCCCACGTCGGCGAGTTGCTGTCCTCGAAGTCGGTCATGTAGCTGTCGGCGCCCGAGTTGAACGCGTTGATGACCATCTTCGCGTCGGTCGGCCCCGTGATCTCGACGCGTCGGCACAGCAGCGCGTCGGGCACCGGCGCGATCTTCCAGTCGCCGTCGCGGATCGCGCGCGTCTCGGGCAGGAAGTCGAGCTTCGCGCCGGCGTCGAGCTTCTTCGCGCGTGCGGCGCGCGCGGCGAGCAGTTCCTGTCGGCGCGGCTCGAACGCGCGGACCAGCTTCGCGACGAGCGCGAGCGCGTCGGGCGTCAGGATCAGGGCGAACTCGGGCGTGATCTCGGCATCGATCGTCATGCCCTGAGGAAAATCGGTCATGCGGGCTCCGTGCTTCGTTGTGGTTGGTGGAGGGCGTCGGCCTGCCGTGGGCCGGACGCGGGATGGTGCTGACGGCGGTTCGCCTGCGCGATCCTGCGTGCGCGTCTACTGTCCGCGGGCCGCATTATGAGCGGCAATGAACGCGAGCACTTCGTGCATGGTGCTGCCGGTGGCGGCCGGCTCGACGCCGAGCGCCTCGAGCGGCATCCCGGCCCGGTTGATCCAGAACGTCGTGTAGCCGTACCACGCCGCGCCGCACGCGTCCCAGCAGTTGCTCGACACGAACAGGATGTCCTCGGCCGCCTCGCCGAACGCCTGCGGGCCGAGCGCGTAGCACTCCGGCGACGTCTTGAAGCGGCCGACGCGGTCGACCGACAGCAGATGGTCGAACATGCCGTCGAGGCCCGCGTTCGACACGACGGCCTCGAGCATTGGCGGGTCGCCGTTCGACAGGATCGCCATCGGGACGTGCAGGCTCTTCAGCTTCTTCAGCGCGGCGGCCGAGTCCGGGAAGACCGCGAGCCGGTCGTATTCGGTCATCAGCGCCTCGGCTCGCTCGGGCCCGAGGTCGAGACGAAGCGCGCGCGCCGCATGGCCGAGCGCGTCGCGCGTCACCTGCGAGAACGGCACGTAGCGGTCGGACATCGTCCGCAGCCGCGTGTAGTCGATCTGCTTCACGCGCCACAGCGCGGCGAGCTCGTCGCCGCGCTTCGGAAACAGCCGCTCGGCGAGCACGCCGACCGACTGCACGTCGAAGATCGTTCCGTACGCGTCGAACGCGATCGCCTTGATCATCGGGAGCGGGTGGCGGTCAGACGAGCACCTCGGCTGCCGCGGGATGGCTGAGAAAGTGTCCGGGACTCGCGGTCAGTCCGTACGCGCCGGACTGGAACACGACCACGAGGTCGCCGACGTCGGCCCGAGCGAGATCCATCCGGTCTCCGAGCAGGTCGAGCGGCGTGCACAGCGGTCCGACCACCGACGCGACCTCGCGTTCGCCGACGACGTCGCGCGTGCCGATCGCGACCGGGTAGTTCTTGCGGATCACCTGGCCGAAGTTGCCCGACGCGGACAGATGATGATGCAGTCCGCCGTCGGTGACGAGGAACGTCTGGCCGCGCGAGACCTTGCGATCGACGACGCGTGCGACGTAGACGCCGGCCTCGCCGACGAGATAGCGACCCAGTTCGACGACGAGCTCGGCGTCGGGCAGCGCGCGCTTCGCTTCGTCGACGAGTCCGTGCAGGTGCCGGCCGACGGCCGCGACGTCGAGCCGTTCCTCGCCGGGGAAGTACGGGATGCCGAAGCCGCCGCCGAGGTTCAGCGTGCGTACCGGCGACGGCGCGTGCGCGGCGAGGCGGATCGCGAGGTCGAGCGCCTTCGTCTGCGCGTCGACGATCGATTCGGCGCGCAGGTTCTGCGAGCCGCTGAAGATGTGGAAGCCCTCGAACACGAGCGGCGCGGCGATCGTCGGCAGCAGGTCGGGCAGCGTCTCGGCGTCGATGCCGAACGGCTTCGGGCCGCCGCCCATCTTCATGCCCGACGACTTCAGCTCGAAGTCCGGGTTGACGCGGATCGCGACGCGGGCCGGCAGGTCGAGCGACGTCGCGACCCGCGCGATGGTCGCGAGCTCGCCCGGCGACTCGACGTTGATCAGCACGCCGGCCGCGATCGCCTGGCCGATCTCGCCGGCCTGCTTGCCGGGTCCGGCGAAGCTGATCTCGCGCGGATCCATGCCGGCATCGAGCGCGACCGTCAGCTCGCTGCCCGACGCGACGTCGATGCCGTCGACCTCGCGCGCCATGTGCATGACGACCGCCGGCATCGGGTTCGCCTTCATCGCGTAGTGCAGGCTGATCGACGCCGGCAGGTGGCGACGCAACTCGGCGACGCGGGCCGACAGCAGCGCTCGGTCGTACGCGTAGAACGGCGTGCGGCCGACGCGCGCGGCGAGCCGGTCGATCGCGATGCCGCCGACCGTCAGGCGGCCGTCGACGAACGGGAAGCCTTCGGTCGCCGCGTGGACCGGTTTCGGACGATCGTTCATCGAGCGACCGCGCTCGCGGCGACGTCCGCGACGAACGGATTGACGAACTCGGTCGCGAGCCGCTTGCGGTCGATCTTGCCGTTCGGGTTGCGCGGCAGCGCGACGGTCCGCAGCTCGACGACCGCCGGCTGCATCCACGCCGGCAGCGACCGCTGGCATGCGCGCTTGACGCGCGTCGCGTCGACCGGCCCGTCGACGTCGGCGGCCATCGCGACGACGACGATGGCCTGGCCGAGCACCGGATGCTCGACGCCGAACGCGGCGACCTCGGCGAGCAGGCCGGTCGCGTGCAGCGCCTCCTCGACCTCGGTCGGGCTGACGCGATAGCCGGACGTCTTGATCATCTCGTCGCGGCGGCCGATGAAGTAGAGATAGCCCTCGGCGTCGCGCCGCACGGTGTCGCCCGAGAAGACGGCGATCTCCGGCATCACGAGGCCGCCGGTCGGCGAGCCCGTCGCGCGCGGCAGCGGCTTGTAGCGCTCGGCCGTCTTCGCGGGATCGTTCCAGTAGCCCATGCCGACCAGCGCGCCGCGATGGACCAGTTCGCCCGGCTCGTCCGGCGTCGCATTCGCTGCCGTCGTCGCGCAGCACGAGGATCTCGGCGTTCGGGATCGCGCGGCCGATCGAGTCGGGGCGGCGATCGACTTCCGACGGCGGCAGGTACGTCGAGCGGAACGCCTCGGTCAGGCCGTACATCAGGAACGGCTTCGTCGCCGGCAGGTGCGCGCGCAGCTGGTCGAGCGTCGCGCGCGGCATGCGGCCGCCGGTGTTCGCGAGGTAGCGCAGATGGCCCGTGATCGACGCGGGCCACTTCAGCGCGGCGAGCTGGATCCACAGCGGCGGCACCGCGGTCAGCCCGGTGATCTTCTCCGCGTCGACCGCGTCGAGCACGTCGCGCGGCAGCAGGTAGTTCATCAGCACCGTCGTCGCGCCGGACGCGAACGCGGTCGTGAGCTGGCGAGAAGCCGGCGTCGAACGACAGCGGCAGCACCGCGAGCAGCCGGTCGCCCGGCCGGTTCTCGAGATAGCTCGCGACGCTCTTCGCGCCGGCGACCATGTTGCGATGGGACAGCACGACGCCCTTCGGACGGCCGGTGCTGCCCGACGTGTAGAGGATCGCCGTCATGTCGGCGTCGATCACGCGATGCGGCGGCCGCTGCACGTCGACGAACGCGTCCCATGCGAGCAGCCGGTACGACGTCGATGCCGGCGTGTCGTCGAGCCCGTCGACGAGCACGACCGCGGTCAGCGCCGTGCAGGTCGCGAGCGCGTCTCGCAGGCCGAACCAGCGGTCGCGCGTCGTGACGAGGACGCGCACGTCGCAGTCGGCGAGGATGTACGCGACCTGGTCGCTCTTCAGCAGCGGGTTGACCGGCACGAACGCGCAGCCGGCGGCGGCCGCGCCGAACACCGCGACGACGAACTCGATGCGCTTGTCGAGATAGACCGCGACGCGCTCCGAGCGCGCGACGCCGGCCGCGACGACGCCGCCGGCGAAGCGCTCGACGTCGTTCGCGAGCGCGGCGTACGACACGTCGCGCCCCTGCGCGCGCAGCGCCGGCGCGTCGGGCGAGCGCGACGCGGCGCTCGTGATGAGCTGGTGGAGCAGGAAGTCGTTCATGCGGAGGCGACCTCGACGTCCGGCTGCGCGCGTCGCGCGCCGCGCGCGCGACGGATCGCGTCGAGCCGCGCGACGAGCGGCCAGCGATAGGCCGTCGCGTGATAGAGCGTGCGGACCTCGTCGGTCCACTTCGTGTGCCAGTCCATCACGCGACCGTAGAACTCGACGCGCGCCGGCGTGCCGGCCGCGAAGATCGCCGGCAGGTAGTCGTGGCGCATCAGGAATGCCGGCGACGTGCCGCGGATGGTCTCGTCGAACGCGGTCTTCAGGATCACCATCGCGTCGCCGTGCACGATGCAAAGGTCCATCGCGGCGAGCTGGTCGCCGTAGAAGCAGCGATGGACGCGCGCGGCGCCGCGGGCCGCGAAGCGCTCGAAGACGTCGCGATAGAAGCGGCCCTGCGCGTTGTCGGCCGACACGGCGGTGCCGCCGCCCGCCTTCCAGCCGGCGGTCTCGAGGCGCCCGTAGTCGGCGATCGCGGATGCCATGTCGGCCGCGCGCGTCACGCAGTCGAACCGCAGGTCGACGCCGTCGGCCTCGAGCTTGTTGCGCTGCTTCTTCATGTTCGATCGCAGGTTCTTGCCGCGCGCGGCCCAGTAGTCGTCGAACGCGCCGGCGACCGTGACGCGTGCGGTCGCGATGTAGTCGATCGCGACGCGGTCGTCGCGCGCCGCCGCGTCGCGTGCGACGTGCTCGGGGTCGAGCTGGCTGAAGCCGACCATCGCGGTGGTCGCGCCCGAGCGCGGCCGCGAGCGAGGCCGTCTCGCCGGCCGGCGGCAGCCCGCGTGCCCCGTCGTCCTGCAGCCACGGGCCGAGCGGCGCCTGCGACGGCTGGAACAGGTCGTGCACGAACGCGCCGGACCGCACGAACAACCCGGCGCGCGACCAGTTTCCGCCGGGCCCCTCGACGAACGCGAGCCGTTCGCCTCCGTCGCCGAAGTGCGTCAGCAGCGGACCGACGAAGTCCGCGTGCAGGACCGGCGACCGGACGCCGGCGTCGTTCAGTTCGTCCCAGCGCGCCGCGTGCGTCGCGAAGCCCGCCGCGGGCAGGACCCGCCAGCGCGCGCTCATGGCAGCGCCGCCGCGAACGCCGCGCGGACGCGCTCGATGATCCATTCGAGGTCGGCGTCGGTCAGTTCCTGATGGCACGGCAGCTGGAAGATCTCGGTCGCGTAGCGCGCCGACTGCGGATCGACACGGACCGCGGCGTCGTCCCACAGCCGCTCCCAGCGGAACAGCGGCACCGCGTCGTTCTTGAGCCGCACGAACACGCGCTGCGGACGGTCGACCCACAACGGGAACACGTACGGCACGACGCCGTCCGGCAGCTCGGCGAACAGCGGGCGCGCGCCGGGCAGGTCGGCCAGCGCCGACGCGAGGCGGCGATAGTGGCGTCGACGGCGGTCGACGATGCGTTCGATCGGCAACCGTTCGACGAGCTGCTGCGACGCGAACGAGATCTGCCGGTCGAGCCACGCGGGGTCGAGCCCGTTGACGCCGTCGGACGCGGCCGGGTCGTGGTACGCGAACGGCGTCGTGCTGCGCGACGCGCGCAGCCGCTTGATCGCGCGCCACATCGCGTCCTTCGCGACGAGCGTCGTCTTCGCGACGGCCTGCATGCCGGGGAACCGTCGGTAGAACAGGCCGCGTTCGATCGAGTTCAGGAAGGCCTTCGCCTCGAAGCGGTTCGACGGCCGCCGCAGCGCGACGTCGTCGAGCGTCCGCGATGCCGACACGAGGCAGCCGCCGTCGTAGACCGGGAAGAACTTCATCAGGCTCACCGCCGCGTAGTCGCCCCACGAGCCGATCGGCCGGCCGTCGGCGACGCCGAAGATGGCATGTGCGCAGTCCTCGACGACGTGGATGCCGCGGGCGGCGGCGAACGCGCAGATCGACGCCATCGCCTGCGGGAACCCGAAGTAGTGGGTGACGATCATCGCCCGCACGCGCGACAGGTCGAACGCGGCGATGGCGTCGATCGGCACCTCGAGGGTCGGCGTCAGCGGGAAGAAGACCGGCTCGGCGCCGCAGAACACGATCGGCTCGACCATCGACAGGCAGTGATAGGCCGGCACCAGCACGCGGTCGCCGGGACCGACGCCGAGCCGCTGCAGCGCGAGCGCGATCGCGACGCGCGCGCTGGTGACGTAGCGCTTGTTCGGCAGCGACAGGACGCTCGGCAGCGCGGAGCCGTCGTCGCTCGACGACGCGCCGCGCGCGAACGACGACCAGCCGAGCACCGGGTTCTTCGGCACGCGCGGGATCGGGAAGCGCGGCGACGGCGTATCGTCCGGCGGGGTTCCGCTCTGCGTTCCGGCGTGTGAGGGCATCGAGCGGTCGCGGTCGCGGCGGCGGGTTGTGATCGGTGGCGGGCGGTCCGGCCGGTCTGGCGCCGGCTCGAACGGGGTCGGCATCGGGGGTCGGCGTCGCGGATCCGCGGGACACGCCGTTCGCCGCGGCCGGATCGGACGAAGCGCGACGCATGCGCGGCGCCGCCGGGCGAGGCGTGAAATTATAATATCGCCCCGGTCCGGCCGAACTTGATGCGGTCCGCATCGCGGCGTCGGCGCTACAGTCGGCGCTACATGGCGCTACAGTCGGCGGCACGGTCGGCGATACGCTCGGCGGCCGAAGTCGGCGCTACAGTCGGAGCCGGCCGTGCCGAAACGCGCGAAGGGCCCCGGATCCGGCCGGTCCCGCCGTCGCCCCCGCCGCGCGCCGGCCCCACCGCAATCGAAAGAAGCCTCTTGAACGTCGACGCGCACCTCAGGAACATCCTCGGCGAGATTCTCGGCCTCGGCGAGCGGGCGGATCGCCTGACCGACGACAGCCCGCTGCTCGGCAGCCTGCCGGAGCTCGACTCGATGGCCGTCGTGTCGGTCATCACGACGGTCGAGGAACACTTCGGCATCGCGATCGGCGACGACGAGATCAGCGCACAGACGTTCGCGACGTTCGGCTCGCTGCGACGCTTCGTCGAAGACAAGCTGAAGGACTGACGTGTCGGCATCGCCGGCCCACGGGCCGTTCTTCCTGTCGGTCGAGGATCGCGGTCCCGACGCCCGCAGCGGCGAACGGTTCTGCTTCTTCCACGCGCCCGCCGACGGCGCCATCCCGCGCGGCGCCGTCCTCGCGGTCCACGCGTTCGCCGAGGAAATGAACAGGACGCGCGCGGCGGTCGCGGACGGCGCGCGGGCGCTCGCGCGCGCCGGCTACGCGGTGCTCCAGGTCGACCTGCTCGGTTGCGGCGACAGCGCGGGCGACTTCGCGGACGCGACGTGGACCGCCTGGCTCGCCGACCTCGACGCGGCGTGGCGCTGGCTCGCGCCGCGCGCGCCGGGACCGCGCTGGCTGTGGGGCACGCGTCTCGGCGCGCTGCTCGCCGACCGCTTCGCGGCGACGTGCACGCCGGCGTCCGACGGCCTGCTGCTGTGGCAGCCGGTCGTCAGCGGCGCGCAGCATCTCGGACAGTTCCTGCGCCTGAAGACCGTCGGCGGCCTGCTCCGCGGCGCGGCGGCGGGCGACGCGCCATCGACGCCGGTCGCGCAGGTCGAGCAGCCGTCGCCGCGCGCCGACCTCGCGTCGGGCCGCGCGATCGAGGTCGCCGGCTACCGCCTGACGCCGGTGCTCGCGGACGCGGTCGAGGCCGCGCGGCTCGGGCCGCTCGAGGGCCAGCCCGGACGCGCCGTGCCGCGCGTGCGCTGGCTCGACGTCTCGTCGCAACCGACGCCGACGATCGCGCCGGTCGCGACGCGTGTCGTCGAGCGCTGGCGCGCGGCCGGGACCGACGTGACGGTCACGACCGTGCCGGGCCCCGCGTTCTGGCAGACGCAGGAGACCGAGCGCTGTCCGGCGCTCGTCGACGCGACGGTCGTCGCGCTGGTCGGCCCCGTCGCGGCGGCGTCGAGCGTCGCATGAGCCGCTCGCCATCGGCCGGTCGCACCGCGATCCGCGAGGACGCGTTCCTGTTCCCGTCCGGCGACGCGCGCCTCGTCGGGATCGTCTCGATGCCGGCCTCGGACGCCGACGACGCGACGCGACGGCCGCGACTCGGCGTGCTGATCGCGGTCGGCGGTCCGCAGTACCGCGTCGGCAGCCATCGACAGTTCGTCCTGCTCGCACGGGCGCTCGCCGCGCGCGGCTTCGCGACGATGCGCTTCGACTTCGCCGGCATGGGCGACAGCGACGGCGTCGAGCGCCCGTTCACCGAGCACGACGACGATCTTCGCGCGGCGATCGACGCCTTCGCGACCCGCGTGCCGTCGGTGTCCGACGTCGCGATCTGGGGCCTGTGCGACGCGGCGTCGGCGGCGCTGATGTACGCGCCACGCGACCCGCGGGTGCGCCATCTCGTGCTGCTGAACCCGTGGGTGCGCAGCGACAGCGGGCTCGCGCGGACGCAGCTGCGGCACTACTACACGCGGCGTCTCGCCGACGGCGCGTTCTGGCGCGACCTCGTCCGGGGCCGCGTCGGCGTGCTGCGCGCGGTGAAGGGCCTGCTCGCGACGATCGTCGCCGCGCGGGGCGCCGCGCGCGCCGATGCGCCCGAGGACGACGCGACGCTCGACTTCCGGGCGCGGATGGCCCGCGGCTGGCGGCGTTTCCGCGGCGACATCCTGCTGATCTGCTCGGGCGACGACCTGACGGCGCGCGAGTTCGTCGATCACGCCGCGCGCGATGCCGAATGGTCCGGCCTGCTCGACGAGCGGCGCGTCGCGCGCTGCAACGTCCCGGACGCCGACCACACGTTCTCGCGCGCCGCGTGGCGCGACCGCGTCGCCGAGCAGACCGCCGACTGGCTCGCGCGCCGCATCCCGCCCGCGCCGGCCGATCGCCCCACGACGGGCGACGCCGATCGCGACGGGCGCACGCGCGTGGCCGCATGAGGTCCGCCGACGGCAGACGACGCCGCCTGCTGATGGTCGCGTACCACTTCCCGCCGCTGCGCGGTTCGAGCGGCATCCAGCGCACGCTGCGCTTCGTGCAGAACCTGCCGAAGTTCGGCTGGGAGCCGCTCGTCCTGACCGCGAGCCCGCGCGCGTACGAGGAGACGGCCGACGACCAGCTCCGCGAGATCCCGGACGACGTGGTCGTGCGGCGCGCGTTCGCGCTCAACACGGCCCGTCACCTGTCGCTGTTCGGTCGCTATCCCGGCGCGCTCGCGCTGCCGGACCGCTGGGCGACGTGGCGCTTCGACGCCGTCAAGACGGGCCTGTCGATGATCCGCCACTACCGTCCCGACGCCGTGTGGTCGACGTATCCGATCGCGACGGCGCACGTCATCGGCGCGACGCTCGCGAAGCGCAGCGGCCTGCCGTGGATCGCCGACTTCCGCGATCCGATGGCGCAGGACGGCTATCCGGCAGATCCGCGGGCCTGGCGCGCGTATCGCGCGATCGAGGAGGACGCGTTGCGCTCGTCGCGCGCGGCGGTGTTCACGACGCCGGGCTGCGCCGAGCTCTATCGCGAGCGCTATCCCGACATCCCGGGCGACCGCAGCGTCGTCATCGAGAACGGCTACGACGAGGAGACGTTCGCGCGGGCCGAGGCCGAGCGACGCGCCGCGCCGGCCGCGGCTCAAAGGACCGATGGACGATTCACGATGCTCCACAGCGGCGTGGTCTACCCCGACGAGCGCGACCCGCGGCCGCTGTTCGAGGCGCTCGGCCGGCTGAAGGCCGCCGGCATCCTGTCGTCCGCCGACTTCTGCCTGCGCCTGCGCGCGAGCGCGTACGACCCGATGCTCGCCGAGCTCGCGGCGAAGCACGACGTCGCGGACCTCGTCGCGCTCGAACCCGCGATCCCGTACGCGGCGGCGCTGCAGGAGATGCTCGACGTCGACGCGCTGCTGATCCTGCAGGCGAGCAACTGCAACCAGCAGATCCCGGCGAAGCTGTACGAATACGTCCGTGCGAAGCGGCCGGTCCTCGCACTGACCGATCCGGTCGGGGATACGGCGACGACGCTGCGCGCGGCCGGACTCGCGTCGATCGCGCCGCTCGACGACGCGACCGCCATCGCGGCCGCGATCCCGGCGTTCATCGCGCGCGTCCGCGAGCGGCGCGAGCCGGTCGCGACGCCCGACGCGATCGCGGCGAGTTCGCGCGAGGGCCGCACGAAGGCGTTCGCGACGCTGCTCGACGGCGTCGTGGCCGGCTAGACTTCAACCGTTCAGGAGCAACCCATGCGAGCACGCCAGACGATCGCCACCACCGCCGGACTCCTGGTCGTCCTGCTGTCCGCCGCAACGGCACGTGCCCAGCCGGGCGCGATCAACGCGTTCGCGTGCGGGCCGATCTCGCCGCCGGGCCAGTTCGGTCCGTTCGACTACCGGACGGTGCCGACCGACATCAAGCACCGCGTCGAGGACTATCACTTCCCGCCGAAGGTCGAGCGCCAGCTCGAAGGCAACACGGGCCCGTTCGGCGCGGACGTCGACTACACGCTGCGCGCGTTCCCGAACAATCCGCGCGCGCTGCTGTCGCTGACGCGCTACTCGACGACCCGTCATCAGGAGATGGTGCCGGGCGCGCACTACACGACCGAGTGCTATTTCGACCGCGCGTTCCGCTGGCAGCCCGACGATCCGATGCCGCACCTGATCTACGCGGTGTACCTGAAGGATCGCGGGCGCAAGGCCGAGGCGAAGCGCGAGCTCGACGAGGCGGAGAAGCTGCGCGGCGACCCGACCAACTTCGACTTCGACTACAACCTCGGCATCCTCTACAGCGACCTCGGCGACTACGACCAGGCGATGGTCGCCGCGAAGCGCGCCTACGCGCTCGGCGCGCCGCTACCGGCGCTGCAGAACCGGCTGAAGAAGGCCGGCAAGTGGCAGGACTGACGCGGGCGCGACGCGCGCTCAGCGTCCGGCGGCACGCGCCTGCTCGACGGCGCGCGCGAACCAGATCGACGGGATCGCGTAGCTGATGCCGCTCGGCTGCGTCAGCGCCGACTCCTTGCCGGCCTTGACGAGCGTGCTGTTGACGACGCCGATCACGTCGCCGGTCTCGACGTCGTACATCGGGCTGCCGCTGTTGCCGGGATACGCGGTCGCGTCGAGCTGGAAGATCGGATAGCGCTCGGCCCGCAGCCGCCTGATCATCGCCGGGTCGAGCGTCCGCGCGGTCGGCTGCGTCAGCACGACCGGCGTGATCGCCGAGATGGTCGCGCGATGCGTGGTCGGGAACAGGCCGATGACGTTGCCGATCGGGAAGCCGGTGAACGCGTAGCTCTCGCCTTCGCGCACCTTCGTCGAGTCGCCGAAGCGCAGCGGCGCGATCGCCGGACCGCCGATCTTCAGCAGGCCGATGTCGTGCTCGACGTCGCGCGCGACGATCACCGCCTCGCGGAGGATCGCTTCGCCGCCGGCCACCGGGACGGCGACACTGACGACCTCGAGGTGGCCGACATCGGTGTCGACCGGCAGGACGTGGTTGTTCGTCGCGACGTACGTGCCGTCGCCGACCGCGAAGCCGGTGCCGAGGAAGCGGAACGACGGGTTGCGCGTCGGCTCGTTCGTGCCCACCGCGACGATCGAATGGCGGACACGGTCGATCGTGTCGGGCAGCGGCGCCGACCCGGCCGCGCGTGCGGCGACGGGCGACGCGGCGCCGACGAGGAGACCGACGACGCCGATCACGAGCGCGGCGATCGCGGCCGTCCGCCGCAGCGCCGTCATCGCGCGGACTTCGCGTCCGCGGACGTGAGGTGCTGGAGCCGCCGCAGCACGACCATCGGCGACGGATCGACGACCATCGGGTCGTACTTGTGCACGACCTTGCCGTAGGCCCCGGTGACACGCGCGACGTATTCGCGCGTCTCGGCGTACGGCGGGACGCCGTGATAACGCTCGACCGCGTGCTCGCCGGCGTTGTAGGCCGCGGTGACGAGCCGCACGTCGCCTTCGAAGAACGACAGCAGCCAGCGCAGGTACGCGAGGCCGCCGCGGATGTTCTCGCGCGGATCCGTGATGTGCTTGACATTGAAGCGCGCGGCGGTCTCGGGGATCAGCTGCATCAGCCCCTGCGCGTTGCGGTTCGACTTCGCGCTGACCTGGAAGCCCGACTCCGCCTGGATGATCGCGAGCGCGAGCCGCGGGTCGACGCCGAACGCGGGCGCGTTGACGTTGACGATCTCGACGATGCGGCGACGGTCCGGCGTCGCGGTCCACTCGAACGGCAGCGGATGGCTGTCCTGCGCGATCACCTTCGGCGGCAGCATGCAGTCGGGCAGCACGGCCTCGCTCGTGTTGACGTGCTCGAGCATCCGCTTCGCGTACTCGTGAGATCGTTCTGATGCATAACGAAACAGCCCGGTCGCGATGCGATCGTCGCGCAGCATCCCCCGGCCGTTCGCGTACATCCAGCCGAGCCGATACGCGGCGTCGGCGTCGCCGGTCCGCGCGGCGCGGCAGTAGAGGTCGGCCGCCATCGCGTAGTCGCGGCCGATGCCTTCTCCGTTCTCGTAGCGCGCGGCGTCGGCGGCGAGGCCCGTCGGCAGCGGGGCGCGACGCGGCGGCGGATCGTCGGCGGTGAACGCCGGCAGCCGCCAGACGTGATCGGTGTCCTCGTCCGCATGCGCGACGCCGGCGGTGCCGGCGAGGGCGGCCGCGAGGACGATCGTGAAGCGGAGCAACGGACGGACCATGGGGGACGATGCGCGGGGACGGATCGGGACAGGCAGCAAAGTCCATGCCGCCGGGCGCCGCGCGGCGGCGACGCGACGCGGGCGCATTTCGTCCGGCGACGCGACGGTTTTCGTCAGACTGCGACGCGAATCGGTTCCGACGGACCGCGCGGGCGCGTCGGGACGGCGATTCTGACACCAAAAACCGGTGGCATCGTTCCTGCATCGAAGGCGGTTCGATCTCGGCTAGAATGCCGCGCCCCGTCGGGCCGGCCGCGCGATCGGATCAATCGGAGATGAAGATGAGTGTGGTCGCCGTGGTCGGGCTCGGGTACGTGGGCTTGCCGCTGGCCGTCGAGTTCGGCAAGCGCTTTCGCACGATCGGGTTCGATCTCTCGCAGAAGAAGATCGACAGCTATCGGCGCTTCGTCGATCCGACCGGCGAATGCTCGACGGAGAACCTCAAAGCCGCGACGCTGCTCGAGGTCACGACCGACGCGACGAAACTCGCCGACGCCGACTTCGTCGATCGTCGCGGTGCCGACGCCGGTCGACGAGGCGCACCAGCCCGACTTCACGCCGCTCGTCGGCGCGAGCGAGGCGGTCGGCGCGAACCTCAAGAAGGGCGCGATCGTCGTCTACGAGTCGACGGTCTATCCCGGCGCGACCGAGGAGGTCTGCATCCCGATCCTCGAGGCGAAGTCGGGCCTGACGTGGAAGCAGGATTTCCACGTCGGCTACTCGCCCGAGCGCATCAACCCGGGCGACAAGGAGCACACGCTGACGAAGATCATCGAAGGTCGTCTCCGGCGACGACGCCGACACGCTCGAAGAAGGTCGCGGACCTGTACGGCGCGATCATCACGGCCGGCGTCTATCCGGCGTCGCAGCATCAAGGTCGCCGAGGCCGCGAAGGTCATCGAGAACACGCAGCGCGACCTCAACATCGCGCTGATGAACGAGCTCGCGATCATCTTCGACAAGATCGGCATCGACACGATCGAGGTGCTGCGAGGCCGCCGGCACGAAGTGGAACTTCCTGCCGTTCCGGCCGGGCCTCGTCGGCGGCCACTGCATCGGCGTCGATCCGTACTACCTGACGCACAAGGCCGAGATGCTCGGCTACCACCCGCAGGTCATCCTCGCGGGCCGGCGCATCAACGACGGCATGGGCAAGTTCATCGCCGAGCAGACCGTCAAGCAGATGATCCGCAACGGCTCGCCGGTCAAGGGCGCCGCACGTCACCGTGCTCGGCCTGACGTTCAAGGAGAACTGTCCCGACCTGCGCAACTCGCGCGTGATCGACGTCATCCGCGAGCTCGAGTCGTACGGCGTCGACGTGCACGTGCACGACCCGATCGCCGACGCCGACGAGGCGCGTCCACGAGTACGGCGTCACGCTGAGGTCGTGGGACGACCTGCCGCGCTCCGACGCCGATCGTCGCGGCCGTCGCGCACCGCGCGTTCCGCGATCGCGGCACCGCCGACTACGTCGCGAAGATGGCGGCGCAGGCGCCGTTCATCGACGTGAAGTGCGCATTCGACGCGGACGCGATGCGCAAGGCCGGCGCGACGGTCTGGCGGCTGTGACGGTCGCGTCGCACTCGATGCGGACGGCATGACGAGCGCTTCGCGCGACGCGGCGGTCCGCGCGCGGCTGGCTGCCGAGCCGCGCCGCTGGCTCGTCACCGGCGCGGCCGGCTTCATCGGCTCGAACCTCGTCGAGGCGCTGCTCGCGCTCGACCAGCACGTCGTCGGCCTCGACAATTTCGCGACCGGTCATCGACGCAACCTCGACGAGGTCGTCGAGGCGGTCGGGGCCGGACGCGCGGCGCGCTTCACGATCGATCGACGGCGACATCGCGCGACGCCGCCGACTGCCGCGCGCGCCTGCGACGGCGTCGACTTCGTGCTGCACCAGGCGGCGCTCGGCTCGGTGCCGCGCTCGCTCGAGGATCCGGTCGCGACGAACGCCGCGAACGTCGACGGCTTCCTCAACATGCTCGTCGCCGCGCGCGACGCGAAGGTGTCGCGCTTCGTCTACGCGGCGTCGAGCTCGACCTACGGCGATCATCCGGCGCTGCCGAAGGTCGAGGACGCGCATCGGGCGCCCGCTGTCGCCGTACGCGGTCACGAAGTACGTCAACGAGCTGTACGCCGACGTGTTCGCGCGCAGCTACGGGCTGTCGATCGATCGGCCTGCGCTACTTCAACGTCTTCGGACCGACGCCAGGATCCCGGACGGCGCGTACGCGGCCGTGATCCCGAAGTGGATCGGCGCGCTGCTGGCCGACGAGCCGGTCGCGATCAACGGCGACGGCGAGACGACGCGCGACTTCTGCTACGTCGACAACGTCGTGCAGGCGAACCTGCTCGCCGCGACGACGACCGACGATGCGAGCGTGAACCAGATCTACAACGTCGCGGTCGGCGGCCGCACGTCGCTGAACGCGCTGTACGCGATGCTGAAGGCGACGCTCGCGCCGTTCGCGCCGGACGTGGCCGACCGCCGCGCGACGTACCGCGACTTCCGTGCCGGCGACGTCCGCCATTCGCAGGCCGACATCTCGAAGGCCGAACGCCTGCTCGGCTACGCGCCGACGCACGACCTCGCCGCGGGCCTCGCGGCGGCGATGCCGTGGTACGTCGACCATCTCGCCGTCGGTCCGGCAAGCCGACCGGTCGCGGCGGAAAGCGGCGGCTAGCCGCGAGCAGCGCGACGGTCCGCCGCGCGCGTCACATCTCCGAATCGATCGGCAGCACCGTCAGCGCCTCGACCCGCAGCTTCTGCAGCGCGGACTTCGCGGGCTCGTCGTCGTAGCGGACGGTGATCCCGTGCTCGACCGTCGTCCAGACGAGTTTCGGTGGCAACGGACCGGTGCCGTCCAGCGTCACGTGATACGCGCTTTCGGGCGCCGTCATGGCATCGAAGCGCGCCACCACCTGGCGTGCGATCGCCGGGCTGTCGATGATCACGCCGATCTCGGTATTGAGGTGCATCGACCGCTGGTCGAAGTTCATCGACCCGATGAAGACGCGGCGCCGGTCGAACACGTACATCTTCCCGTGCAGCGAGTAGTTGCCGAAGCGCGAGATCGCGGCGCTCTGTCCGCTGCCGCGCGTGCTGCCGAGCAGCGATCGGACTTCGAACAGCTCGACGCCGTCCTTCAGCAACGGGATGCGGTAGTGCATGTAGCTCGCCTGCGCGGGCGGGACCGTCTGCGACTCCAGCGAGTTCGTGAGGATGCCGAGCCGCGCGCCCCGTTTCCGCACGCCGTCGAGGAGGCGCATGCCGTCGTCGCCGGGAACGAGGTACGGCGTGATCATCAGCAGCTCGTGCTCCACCTCGTTCGTCGCTTCCGCGACCGGGCGCTCCATCAACGCGCCGACCCGCCAGCCTTTCTCGATGTCCTTCTTGTCGGGGCTGTCGACGACGAGATGCCACGTCGCATATTCGAGCGGCAGCTGGCCCGACGTCATGCCGTTCAGCGGGTCGGCCGCCGCGACGCGGCCGCGATAGTCCTGCCCGTCCGGCAGCGGCTCGTCGCGGTCGGCGACGAGTTCGCGGCGGTAGTCGGCGAGCGCATCGGGCGAGGCCTTGGCGCCGTACAGCGCCGGCACCGGAATCGACGATGCGTCGTTCCAGTACCGGTCGAACGAGCGCGAGAGCTCCGGGACGACCGGGCCGACGGAGAACACGTCGTCGTCCGCGAACTGCGTCTTCGGATCGATCTGGAAGTATTCGTCGGCGACGTTGCGCCCGCCGACGAGCGCGATCGCGTTGTCGGCGACGAACAGCTTGTTGTGCATGCGGTAGTCGAGGCGGCCGCCGCTCGCGGCGAACTCGATCGCGCGGATGAACGGCGAGTGTCCGCGATAGGCGAACGGGTTGAAGACCCGCACCTCGATGTTCGGATGCGCGTCGAGCAACGCGATCTTCTCGTCGCCGGGCATCGTCTCCCCGTCGTCGATCAGGATGCGCACGCGGACGCCGCGATCGGCCGCGCGCAGCAGCGCGTCGGTCAAGGCGCGGCCGCTGCGATCGGCGCGCAGGATGAAGTACTGCAGGTCCAGCGTGCGTTGAGCCTGGTCCGCGAGTTCGATCCGGGTCAGGAACCCGTCGACGCCGACCGACAGCAGCCGGAAGCCCGACGTGTCGACATGATCCGCGGTCCGCGCGCGGGCGGCCTGGCCGAGGCGCGTCTCTTCGGGATGTTCGAATGCCTTCGAAGCGGCGCGTGGATACCTCGAGCCGGGGGGCAGCGACGCGCAGCCGGCGACGGCGAACACGAGGCTGCACAGGACGATCGACGCGTGGCGAATGGGCATGAGGAAGCTGATCCATCGCGCGAAGCGGATGGACGACGGTGGGCTCGGATCGGCGTGCGACGACCGATCGAACGCACCGTAGGACTCGGATGCGATCGGCCGCGAGCGGGGCGCCGGCGTCGCGACGTCGGCGGATCGCTGCTCGGCCGCATCGAGCGGATGCGGCATCGACGATCAACGACGTGCGCGTGATCCTGTTGACCTGCAAGGACCACGCCAATTGCGACGCTTCGTAAGCAGCGCGTTGATCCGTCGGGACTTCGTCGACGCGGGCGTGCGTCGCCGCTGCCGAGTTCTGTCAGGAAGTGTCAGATTCCGCGACGCCTGCTCGGCGACGCGCCGTACACGACCTCGCGCGCGCGAAGTCCTGGACCATCGGGCATCCGGCGCCCGGCGTCACTCCACGTTGATCCACTCGACCCGCACGACGTTGCTCGGCATCAGCACCGGCACGACGTTCTTCTTCGCGAGCCACGACAGCTTCTGACGGTGCAGCACGAGATAGCGATGGTCGCGCGTCTCGCGGTCCAGTGCGTCGACGATCAGCTGCTTCCGCTTGCTCGCGTCCATCTCGATCGACGCCGCGTCGATCAGGCGATCGAGCGACGGGTCCGAGAAGCGACCGTAGTTGTAGGAGCCCTTCTGCGTCGCGGGGTCGGGGCTGTGCACGATCGGATCGAGCACGATCTGCGCATCGGTGATGGCGCCTCCCCAGCCGAGCAGGTACATGCTGATCTCGTGTTTCTCGAGCTTCGGGAAGTACACGGTCTTCGGCATCGCGTCGACCTTCAGCGTCACGCCGATCCGCGCGAGCATGCCGACCGCCGCGATGCAGATGTCGCGATCGTTGATGTAGCGGTCGTTCGGGCAGGTGAGCGTCAGCTCGAAGCCGTTCGGATAGCCGGCCTCGGCCATCAGCCGTTTCGCGCCGGCGACATCGGCCGGCGGATGCGGCTCGAGCGCCGGGTCCAGGCAGCCGACCGGCGCGGTCGTGAGGCAGCCGGTCGCGACGGACTGGCCGCGCATGATCTTCGACTGCAGCAGGTCGATGTCGATCGCCTTGAAGAACGCCTCGCGGACCCGCGCGTCCTTGAACGGGTTGCGGTCGGTGATGTTCGATCCCTCCAGCGCGTCGCGATACTGGTCCATGCCGAAGAACAGCACGCGGTTCTCGAGGCCGCTGTAGACCTTGAAGTCGGCGTTGCCGGTGAAGCGCGCGATGTCCTGTGGTGCCGGGTCGGTGACGAGGTCGATCTCGCCGGACAGCAGCGCCGCCATCCGCGTCGGGTCCGACGCGATCGGCGTGTAGACGAGCTCCGTGACGTTGCCGTCGCGCTTGCCCCACCAGCCGGGATTCGCGACCAGCACCGTCTTCACCGACGGCTCGCGCGTCTTCAGCATGAACGGACCCGTGCCGTTCGCGTTGCGCGCGGCGAACGTCTCCTCGTGCGCCTTGAAGTCGAGCGGCTTCTCGGCGTGATGCTCGACGCACCAGGCCTTCGACATGATGAAGATCGTGTTCAGGTGCTCGAGCAGCAGCGGGTTCGGCTTCTGCTGCCGCAATTCGACGGTGAAGTCGTCGATCTTCACCGGCTTGCCGAGCGCGAGCGCGTATTGCGCGAGCTGCGACGTCGGCTGCTGCGCGCGCTCGATCGAGAACACGACGTCGTCGGCGGTGAACGGCCGCCCGTCCTGGAACTTCACGCCGTGCCGCAGGTTGAAGCGCCACGTCGTCGGATCGACGACGGTCCACGACGTCGCGAGCGACGGGCCGATCGACGAGTCGCGCTGGCGCTCGACCAGGAAGTCGTAGATCAGGTTCGAGAAGTTCGTCGTCAGCAGCTCGTTCTGCGAATACGGATCCATCGTCTGGATGTCGCCGCGCGTCGCCCAGCGCAGCGTCTTCGCTCCCGCGTCGACCGGCACGGCGATCGCGGCGACGGCGAGCGCCGTGGCGAGGCAGGCTGCGTGCTTGAACATTCCCATCGATCGGTCCTCGTCGGGTTTCGGGGCGTACGTCGCGCGCGAAGCGACGCGCTCGTGCACACGTGCATCGACACGATTGCCCGCGGGTGCGTCGCCTGCCGGGCGCAACGATCATGCCATGCGACCCCGTCGCCGCTGCTAGACTCCGCGCCCGATGAGCGCCACGCCGACCGACCTCCACGACCGCTTCGCGCGGGCCTTCGTGCTGCACGGCGACGGCCGCGGGGACGAGGCGTTCGCGCTGTACGAGGAGATCCTCGCCGTGCGGCCCGACCATGCCGGCGCGCTGCATCTGTCGGGACTGCACCTGCACCAGCGCGCGCGCCATGTCGAGGCGCTCGCGCGCGTCGAACGGTCGCTCGCGATCGATCCGTCGGTTCCGGACGCGTGGTCGAACGCCGGCTCGATCCTCGGCGTGCTCGGTCGTCACGACGAGGCGGTGCGGGCGCTCGAACGGGCGATCGCGCTCGAGCCCGAGCTGCCCGAAGCGTGGGTCAACCTGTCGTCGCAGCGGCTGTCCGCCGGCGACGTCGACGGCGCGGAAGCGGCAGGGCGGCGCGCGGTCGCGCTCGCGCCGATGCGCAACGCGTGGTTCAACCTCGCGCTCGCGCTCGCGGCGCAGCGGCGCACGCGCGAGGCGCTCGAGACGCTCGACGTCCTCGACGCGAACGCGGCCGACGCGCCGTTCGATCCCGCGCTCGCCGGCCTGCGCGCGCAACTGTCGATCGCGACCGGCGACCGCGATGGCGCCCGGCGCGTCCTCGACGCCGCGCTCGCGACCGGCGACGATCCGGTGCTGCGCTTCGAGCGCGCGCGGCTCGCGGAGGCGCAGCGCGACGTCGCGTCGGCGATCGCCGACTATCGTGCGTTGCTGCGGCCGGGCTTCGGCAGCGACGCGACGCGCGAGATGGCGCTGTCCGAACTCGTCTTCCTGCAGAAGCGTCATGCGGTGTGGGACGGGCTCGCGGCGCTGCAGGCCGCGTTCCGCCAGCGCGTCGACCATCACGCGCGCGCCCGCACGGCGAGCCTGCTGACGCCGTTCTCGTTCCTGTCCGATCCGTCGACGCGGGCGGAGCAGCGCGAGGCCGCCGAGGCCGCGTCGCACGGCTGGCCGCCGGCCGCCGCGCCGACGCGCCCGCTGTCGACCGGTCGGCTGCGGATCGGCTACCTGTCGGCCGACCTGCACGCGCACGCCACCGGCGTGCTCGCGGTCGGGCTGTTCGAGCGCCACGACCGCGCGCGCTTCGAGGTGTTCGCCTACTCGACCGGGCCCGACGACGGCAGCGACCTGCGGCGTCGGCTCGTCGCCGCGTTCGACACGTTCGTCGACGCGCGCCGGCTGGTCGGCCGCGCGACTCGCGGCGCGCATCGCGGCCGACGGCATCGACGTCCTCGTCGACCTGAAGGGCCACACGTCGGGCGCCGCCGTCGCCGTGATGGCGATGCGGCCGGCGCCGATCGCGGTGTCGTACCTCGGCTACCCGGGCACGACCGGCGCGACGTTCGTCGACTACCTGATCGGCGACCGCATCGTCACGCCGCTCGCGCACGCGAAGGACTACACCGAGACGCTCGTGCACCTGCCGCACTGCTACCAGGTCAACGACGATCGCCGCACCATCGCCGCGCCGCCGACCCGCGCCGACGTCGGGCTGCCCGACGAGGCGGTCGTGCTGTGCTGCTTCAACCAGACCTACAAGATCAACGAGGACGTGGTCGACGTGTGGGCCGACATCCTGCGTCGCGCGCCGCGGACGGTGCTGTGGCTGCTCGCCCGCGCGGGCGAGGACGGCGTGCCGGGCCGGCTCGTCGCGCAGTTCGCGGCGCGCGGCATCGCGCCGGACCGCCTGGTGTTCGCGCGGCACCGGCCGCATGCCGAGTACCTCGCGCTGTATCGCCTCGCCGACCTGTTCGTCGACACCTGGCCGTACAACGCGCACACGACGGCGTCGGACGCGCTGTGGGCCGGCTGTCCGGTGCTGACGATCGCCGGCGAGACGTTCGCGGGGCGCGTCGCGGCGAGCCTGCTGACGGCCGTCGGCCTCGCGACCAACATCGCGCCCGACCGCGCGAACTACGTGTCGCTCGCGGTCGCGTGGGCGGGCGATCCGGCACGGCTGGCGGCGATGCGGCGGCAGCTCGAGACGTCGGTCCGCTCGTCGCCGCTGTTCGACACGGCCGCGACGACGCGCGCGATCGAGGCGGCGTACGTCGAGATGGCCGAGCAGTTCAAGGCGAATCGACGGGCGCCGATCCTGTTGCGCGACGACGACGCGGCCACCGACGCCGCGTAGTGACGATGCGCGTGACGCCGCGGGTGACGACGCGGGTGGCGACTGGCGCGCGTACGGCGCGCGACGACGCGCCTCAGCGCTGCGCGTCCGGATTGCTGACGCGGACCTTCGGGCCGTCGACGAGCTTCGGCGGCGTCGTCGCGTCGAAGTCTTCCCACGTCCCGCCGGCCCACGTGCCGTCCGCTTCCTCGATGTCCACCGCGCCGGCGTCGCGCAGCGCGTCGACGACGTCCGCGTCGGCAGCGCCGGCATCGACGGCGACCATCATTCCCGAGTGCCGGATGCGGTGCTTGCCGGGGTCCTCGCTCGCGGCCATCGCGCCGGCGAGCGAGCCGGCGAACGCGCCGGCGGCCGCCGCGCCGATGCCGGCCGCCGCGATGACCGGCGCCGCGAGCCCCGCGGTGGCGCCGATCGCCACCCCGGCGACGCCGACGACGAGGCCGGCCGCCGCACCGCGGCCCGCGCCCTTGTCGGCCTGCTCGAGCCCGGCCGAGCTCTGTTCGTCGCCGCCGATCGGCGTCGCGTCGTGCTGTCCGGGCGGCGTCACGTAGAACACGCTGATGCGGTCGCGCGCGATCGAGCGATCGGCGAGCAGCCGCGCGGCGGCCTCGGCCTCGTTGGCGGTCTGGAAACGTCCGGCGATGATGCGGGTCATGAGGGCTCCTGCCGTGATGGGATGCCGCGGGATGATGCCGCAGGGGACGCGGCGGCCGGTCGCGGACCGGCACGTCGTTATAATTCGGCGCTCTCTCTGTAGTTCAATGGATAGAACGGCCGCCTCCTAAGCGGCAAATCCAGGTTCGATTCCCGGCGGAGGGACTTCGATCCGCCGAGCCGCCGTTCTCGCGCCGCGCCGACCGCCCCGAGGCGGACCATGCCGACCGCGCGGTTGTCGCAACTTAAGCGCCGTCGCGGAAGCCGCGCATGAGACGGCGTGTCAAAGCGCTGTCGGAGAGAGCGCGATGGCCGAACGTCGCCGCGGGCCGTCGTCACGGCCGAACCGCACCAACCACCGGAGACCCGCATGGCCGACCCCACGACGCTCGTCAATCACCAGATCCGGCTCGCCGCCCGGCCGAACGGCATGCCGACGCGTGACGACTGGTCGTTCAAGACCGCGCCGGTCGCCGAGCCCGACGAAGGCGGCGTGCTGGTCCGCACGCTGTCGCTGTCGCTCGACCCCGCGATGCGCGGCTGGATGAACGAGGCGAAGAGCTACATCCCGCCGGTCGGGATCGACGAGGTGATGCGCGCCGGCGGCATCGGCGTCGTCGCGGCGTCGAAGAACCCCGCGTTCGCGCGTGGCGACATCGTGACCGGCGCGCCGGGCGTCCAGGAATACTGGCTCGTCGGCGAGAAGCAGGTCGCGCGCGGCGACGTGTCGAAGATCGACCTCCGGCTCGGCACCGTCGAGCAGTGGCTGAACGTGCTCGGCATGCCCGGCATGACCGCGTACTTCGGGCTGATGGACGTCGGCGAGCCGAAGGCCGGCGAGACGGTCGTCGTGTCGGGCGCCGCCGGCGCGGTCGGGCAGACGGTCGGCCAGCTCGCGAAGATCAAGGGCTGTCGCGCGGTCGGCATCGCCGGCGGACCGGAGAAGTGCGCGTGGGTCGTCGACGAACTCGGCTTCGACGCGTGCATCGACTACAAGGCGGGCGACGTCAAGGCGGGGCTGAAGCAGCACTGCCCGGACGGCGTCGACGTCTACTTCGACAACGTCGGCGGCGACATCCTCGACACGGTGCTGACGCGCATCCGGCGCAACGCCCGCATCGTGATCTGCGGCGCGATCAGCCAGTACAACAACACCGGCCCGGTGAAAGGCCCGGCGAACTACCTGTCGCTGCTGGTCAACCGCGGGCGGATGCAGGGCATCGTCGTGTTCGACTACGCGCCGCGCTTCCCGGCGGCGATCGCCGAACTGGCCGGCTACCTGAAGGACGGCCGCCTCAAGAGCCGCGAGGACGTCGTCGAGGGTCTCGACACGTTCCCCGACGCGCTGCTGAAGCTGTTCCGCGGCGAGAACTTCGGCAAGCTGATCCTGAAGGTCGCCGACGCCTGAGCGCGGCGCGGCCCGAACGCCCATGGCCATCCTGTCGCTGCACGACGTCGAGCTCGCGTTCGGTCACGTCGCGCTGCTCGACCGCGTCTCGATGTCGATCGAACGCGGCGAGCGCATCGGCCTGATCGGCCGCAACGGCGCCGGCAAGTCGTCGCTGCTCGCGCTCGTCGCCGGGTCGCGGCAACCGGACGACGGGACGCTCGTGCGCGCGTCCGGCGTCTCGGTCGCGCTCGTCGAGCAGGAGCCCGAGCTGCCGGCCGACGCGAGCGTGCTCGACGTCGTCACGAGCGGGCTGCCGGCCGCGGCGGACGTGGCGGCGTACGAGCGCGCCGCGTTGCGCGTCGCGACCGATCACTCCGACGAGGCGATGGCGGCGCTCGCGCAGCTGCAGTCGAGGCTCGACACGAACGACGGCTGGGCCGCCGCGCACCGCGTCGAGCGCGCGATGAGCCGCTTCGAGCTCGACCGAGACGCGCGCGTCGCCGACCTGTCCGGCGGACAGAAGAAGCGCGTCGCGCTGGCGCGGGCGATGGTCCTCGACCCGGACCTGCTGCTGCTCGACGAGCCGACGAACCATCTCGACATCGAGACCATCGGCTGGCTCGAGCAGCTGCTGCGCGACTGCGCCGGGCAGCGTGTTCTTCGTCACGCACGATCGCGCGTTCCTCGACGCGGTCGCCACGCGCATCGTCGAGCTCGACCGCGGGCGGCTCGCGAGCTATCCGGGCAACTACGCGGCATACCGCGCGCGCAAGGCCGACGAGCTCGAGGTCGAGCGCGTCGAGCACGCGAAGTTCGACAAGCGGCTCGCGCAGGAAGAGGCCTGGATCCGGCAGGGCGTCGAGGCGCGGCGCACGCGCAACGAGGGCCGCGTGCGCCGGCTCGAACAGCTGCGGGTCGAGCGCGCAGGCGCGTCGCGAGCGCACGAAGGACGTCCGGCTCGCGGTCGATACCGGCGCGCGCTCCGGCAAGCTCGTCGCCGAGCTGGAGGACGTCACGAAGGGATTCGGCGACGGCGCCGAGCGACGCATCGTGATCCGCGACTTCACGACGACCGTCATGCGCGGCGACCGCGTCGGCCTGATCGGGCCGAACGGCGCCGGCAAGACGACGCTGCTGAAGCTGATCCTCGGCGACCTCGAGCCCGACGCCGGCCGCGTGCGGCGCGGCACGAACCTGACGGTCGCGTACTTCGACCAGGGCCGCGCGTCGCTCGATCCCGGAGAAGACGCTGCTGGAGACGATCAGCCCCGGTTCCGACTGGATCGAGATCGGCGACGGCGCGGCGGCCGAGCGCAAGCACGTCATGAGCTATCTCGGCGACTTCCTGTTCGCGCCCGAACGCGCGCGCTCGCCGGTCAAGAGCCTGTCGGGCGGCGAGCGCAACCGCCTGCTGCTCGCGCGGCTGTTCGCGCGGCCGGCGAACGCACTGGTGCTCGACGAGCCGACGAACGACCTCGACGTCGAGACGCTCGAGCTGCTCGAAGGGCTGCTGACCGACTACGCCGGGACGATCTTCCTCGTCAGCCACGACCGCGCGTTCCTCGACAACGTCGTCACGCAGACGATCGCGTTCGAAGGCGACGGTCGCTGGCGCGAGTACGTCGGCGGCTATGCCGACACCGAGGCGGCGCGCGCGCGGGCTGCAACGCCCGCGCCGGCCCCGTCGCCGGCGCCGAAGTCGGCGCCGAAGTCCGCGCCTGCCTCGAAGTCCGCGAAGCCCGCGCTCGGCCATCGCGAGCAACGCGAGCTCGCGGCGCTGCCCGACCGCATCGGCGAGCTCGAGGCCGAGCAGGCGCCGGATCGCGGCGCGGCTCGCCGACCCCGCGCTGTACCAGTCCGACCGCGACGCCGCCGAGCGCGCTGCGGCGGCGCGCCGTCGACGTCGATCGCGAACTGGCCGACGCGATCGCGCGC
The DNA here is from genome assembly GCA_963720205.1 of uncultured beta proteobacterium. Classification (GTDB taxonomy): domain Bacteria; phylum Pseudomonadota; class Gammaproteobacteria; order Burkholderiales; family Burkholderiaceae_D; genus CAHJXF01. The sequence goes on from OY970390.1 coordinate 656,049, forward strand.
TGGGAAGCGCTGGAGCCGGCTCGCCGCTGCCTGATTTTTGACCAGCGCCCCGAAACCCGCGTCGACCAAGGAGTTACGCCGTTTGAACGCTGTCTTTTCCACAGAAAGTGGGGATAAGTCCTACCCCGTGTCGGACGACGCCGCACAAGCATCGGAAAGGCGCGCGTGACGCGTCCGGTCGCCGAACGGCCCGGCGCGCTATTCCGAAGCGTCGATCCGGGTCCTGAAGGGACTCGAGCCGGTCGCCAGCGGCCCGGCATGTACACGCGCACCGAGAACCCGCTGCACATCGTGCAGGAAGTGATCGACAACGCGGCCGACGAGGCGCTCGGCGGCTTCGCGTCGACGATCGACGTCACGCTGCGCGGCCGACGGTCGCATCGTCGTCGAGGACGACGGCCGCGGCATCCCGGTCGGGCTGCATCCCGAAGAAGGCGTGCCGGTCGTCGAGATCGTGTTCACGCGGCTGCACGCCGGCGGCAAGTTCGACAAGGGCGCCGGCGGCGCGTACAGCGTTCTCCGGCGGCTTGCACGGCGTCGGCGTGTCGGTCACGAACGCGCTGTCGAGGTCGCTCGACGTGACGGTGTGGCGCGACGGCAAGCGTCCACGAGATCGGCTTCGCGAACGGCGACGTCGCGAAGCCGCTCGCGTCGCGCCCGCTCGAACGTCGCGACGACCGCGGCGTCCGCGCGACCGGCACCCGCGTCGCGCTCAGGCCCGATCCGAAGTACTTCGACGTCGACGCGATCCCGCTCGCCGACCTGCAGCGACTGCTGCGCAGCAAGGCCGTGCTGCTGCCGGGCGTGACCGTCACGCTGACGACGAACGAGCGAAGAACCGGCCGCCGACCGTCGAGACCTGGCGCTACGAGCACGGGCTGCGCGGCTACCTGCTCGAAGCGCTCGCGCAGTCGAGCGGCGCCGAGCCGCTGATCCCGTTGTTCGAGGGCGCGCCGGCACGCCGGCAACGGCAGCGGCCCGACGACGACGGCTTCGCCGACGGCGAGGGCGCCGACTGGGTCGTCGCGTGGACCGAGGACGGCGCGCTGCTGCGCGAGTCGTACGTCAACCTGATCCCGACGCCGGCGGGCGGCACGCACGAGGCCGGCCTGCGCGAAGGACTGTTCGACGCCGTGAAGCGCTTCGTCGACCTGCACGGCCTGCTGCCGAAGGGCGTGCGGCTGCTTGCCGGAAGACGTGTTCGCGCGCGTGTCGTTCGTGCTGTCGGCGAAGGTGCTCGACCCGCAGTTCCAGGGGCAGATCAAGGAGCGGCTGAACAGCCGCGACGCGGTGAAGCTCGTGTCCGTCGTGCGCGCGGCCCGGCCTCGAGCTGTGGCTGAACCAGCACGTCGACCAGGGCAAGCAAGCTCGCCGAACTCGTGATCCGCCAGGCGCAGGCGCGCCAGCGCTCGGCGCAGAAGGTCGAGAAGAAGAAGGGCTCCGGCGTCGCGGTGCTGCCCGGCAAGCTGACCGACTGCGAGTCGACGGACATCGCGCGCAACGAGGTCTTCCTGGTCGAGGGCGACTCGGCCGGCGGCTCGGCGAAGATGGGCCGCGACAAGGAGTTCCAGGCCATCCTGCCGCTGCGCGGCAAGGTGCTGAACGCGTGGGAGACCGAGCGCGACCGCCTGTTCGCGAACAACGAGATCCACGACATCGCGGTCGCGATCGGCGTCGATCCGCACGGGCCGGACGACACCGTCGACCTGTCGAGCCTGCGTTACGGCAAGGTCTGCATCCTGTCCGACGCCGACGTCGACGGCTCGCACATCCAGGTGCTGCTGCTGACGCTGTTCTTCCGGCATTTCCCGAAGCTCGTCGAGCACGGCCACCTGTACGTCGCGCGCCCGCCGCTGTATCGCGTCGACGTGCCGGCGCGCGGCAAGACGCCCGGCGCAGAAGCTGTACGCGCTCGACGACGGCGAGCTCGAGGCGATCGAGGACAAGCTGTCGAAGGAACGCGGCACCGACGGCGCGAACGGATCGGAGTCGCCGAAAGGCAGAACTGGACGATCTCGCCGCTTCAAGGGGCTCGGCGAGATGAGCGCCGAGCAGTTGTGGGAAACGACGATGAACCCCGACACGCGGCGCCTGTCGCAGGTGGCGCTCGGCTCGCTCGACTTCGCGGCCACCGTCGCGCGCATGACGATGCTGATGGGCAAGGGCGAGGCGGCCGCGCGCCGCAACTGGCTCGAAGAGCACGGCAACGAGGTCGAGGCCGACATCTGACGCCGAGGCGGCGCCGCCATCCACCGGACATCGACTTGTACGTCAACGTCAACGACACGCGACTCTTCTTCGACGTCGCCGGACCGGGCCTGCGCCCGCGCGACGGCGTGCTCGCCGAGGTGCCGACGCTCTTGCTGCTGCACGGCGGCCCGGGCTCCGACCACAGCGCGGTCAAGGCGCCGCTGCTGCCGCTCGCGGAGCGCTACCAGCTCGTCTGGATCGACCATCGCGGCAACGGCCGCTCGGCGCAGAGCGATCCGTCGCACTGGACGCTCGATCAGTGGGCCGACGACGTGAAGGCGTTCTGCGACACGCTCGGCATCGTGAAGCCGATCGTGCTCGGGCAATCGTTCGGCGGCACGGTCGCGCAGGGCTACGGCGCGCGTCATCCCGATCATCCGGGCAAGCTGATCCTGTCGTCGATCGCGTCGCGCTGGGACTTCGAGGCTTCGATGCGGCGCTTCGCGACGCGCGGCGGTCCGGACGCCGAGCGGGTCGCGCGCGCGTTCTGGGGTCGCATGGACCCCGACGACGTCGTCGCGTATCGCCGCACGTGCCTGCCGCTGTACGCGGCGAAGACGAGCAGCGAGGACGCGCGGGCGATGGTGCTCAACAAGGAGGACGTGATGCGGCACTTCCTGCGTCCCGGCGGCTTCTTCCAGACGATGGACCTGCGCGCGTCGCTCGCCGCGATCACGTGTCCGACGCTCGTGCTCGCGGGCCGCGAGGACCCGGTCATCCCGTGGGAGCTGTCGCGGGAAATGTCGGACGCGCTGACATCGTCGTCGACGCCGGCCGACGCGCGCTTCGTCTGCATGGACGACTGCGGCCACGGCGTGTGGCGCGACGAGCCGGCGGCCGCGCTGGAGGTGATCCGTGCGTTCATCGACGACTGACCGGATCCGGCGCATGAAGCGGACGATCGTGTTGCTCGCCCTCGCGTTCGTCGTACCGCTGTCGAATGCGCGCGCCGACGTCTACGGCTACGTCGACGACGGCGGCACGCTGCATCTCGCGACCGAGAAGGTCGACGATCGCTATCGACTGTTCCTGCGGTCGCGCGACGGGCAGGCCGTGCTCGCGGGCGGCGCGCCACCCGCGGCCGTTCCGGCCCCGGCGCCCGATGCGGCGCTCGCGCACTCGAAGCTGTTCCGGCGCCTCGTCCGACGATCCGGACATCGCGCGCTACGAGCCGCTGATCCGCGACGCGGCGACGTCGCACGGCCTCGACCCGGGCCTCGTGAAGGCCGTCGTCGCGGTCGAGTCCGGCTTCGATCCGCACGCGGTGTCGGACAAGGGCGCCGTCGGATTGATGCAGGTGCTGCCGGCGACCGGCGAGCGCTACGGCGTGCAGGCCGATCGTCGCCGGACCGTCGACCAGAAGCTGATGGACCCGAAGCTGAATCTCGCGATCGGCACGCGCTACCTGTCGGACCTCGTCGCGATGTTCCCCGACCGCGTCGACCTCGCGCTGGCCGCGTACAACGCCGGCGAGAACGCGGTGAGCCGGCGCGGCAACACGGTGCCGCCGTATCCCGAGACGCGGGCCTACGTGAAGCTCGTCGGACAGTTCCATGCGTTCTATCGGCCGGCGGCCGCGGCCGGTGCGTCGACGTCGGCGTCGTCGCCTGCGCGCGTGCGCGTCACGATCCCGGCGCGGCGCAACGTGCCGGATGCGGACCGCCTGCGCACGTCCGTCGCGCCGCCCGCAGCGCCGGACGGCGATCCTTCCGAAGCCTCCGACCGATGACCGAGCAGGCCTCGCTGTTCCCGCCCGACGACGCCGCGCCCGATGGGCCCGACGGTCCCGACGCGGGCGACGACGTCCTGACGCTCGGCGACTACGCCGAGCGCGCGTACCTCGACTACGCGATCTCCGTCGTCAAGGGCCGCGCGCTGCCCGAGGTCGCCGACGGCCAGAAGCCGGTCCAGCGCCGCATCCTGCACGCGATGGACCAGCTCGGCCTCGGCGCGGACGCGAAGCCGCGCAAGAGCGCAGCGGTCGTCGGCGACGTGCTCGGCAAGCTCCATCCGCACGGCGACCAGTCGGTCTACGACGCGCTGGTGCGCATGGCGCAGGACTTCAGCCTGCGCTACCCGCTGATCGACGGGCAGGGCAACTTCGGCTCGCGCGACGGCGACGGCGCGGCGGCGATGCGCTACACCGAGGCGCGGCTCACGCCGATCGCGCGGCTGCTGCTCGACGAGATCGACGAGGGCACCGTCGACTTCGGCCCGAACTACGACGGCTCGTCGACCGAGCCCGACCTGCTGCCGGCGCGGCTGCCGTTCGTGCTGCTGAACGGCGCGTCGGGCATCGCGGTCGGCATGGCGACCGAGGTGCCGTCGCATCATCTCGCCGAGGTCGCCGCCGCGGCCGTCGCGATGGTCCGCTCGAACGGCCAGGCGACGACGGCCGAGCTGCTCGAGCACATCAAGGGTCCCGACTTCCCCGGCGGCGCGCAGATCATCTCGTCGCCCGACGAGATCGCGGCGATCTACGAGTCGGGTCGCGGCAGCCTCAAGCTGCGCGCGCGCTGGACCGTCGAGGAGCTCGCGCGCGGCCAGTGGCAGGTCGTCGTCCACGAGCTGCCGCCGAACACGTCGTCGCAGAAGGTCCTGGAGGAGATCGAGGAGCTGACGAACCCGAAGGTCAAGCTCGGCACGCAAGGCGCTGTCGTCCGACCAGCTCGCGTCGAAGCAGACGATCCTCGGCCTGCTCGACGGCGTGCGCGACGAGTCGGGTCGCGACGCGGCCGTGCGGCTCGTGTTCGAGCCGAAGTCGCGCAACGTCGACTCGGCCGCGTTCGTGCGGACCCTGCTCGCGCATACGAGCCTCGAGTCGAGCGTGCCGCTGAACCTCGTGATGATCGGCATCGACGGACGGCCGCGGCAGAAGCCGCTCGCGGACATCCTGCGCGAGTGGGCCGAGTTCCGGCAGCAGTGCGTCATGCGTCGCACGCGCCACCGGCTCGAGCGCGTCGACGACCGCATCCACATCCTCGAAGGCCGCAGCCTCGTGCTGCTGAACATCGACGAGGTGATCCGCATCATCCGCGAGGCCGATGCCCCGAAACCCGCGCTGGTCGCGGCGTTCGGGCTGTCCGACCGCCAGGCCGACGACATCCTCGAGATCCGGCTGCGCCAGCTCGCGCGGCTCGAGGCGATCCGCATCGAGCAGGAACTGGCCGAGCGTCGCGCCGAGAAGGCGAAGCTCGAGGACCTGCTCGGCAGCCCGGCCGCGCTGAAGCGGCAGATCATCCGCGAGATCGAGGCCGACGCGAAGACGTTCGGCGCGAAGGACCCGCGGCGCACGTTGATCGAGGCCGCGGAGCGCGCGTCGCTCGACGTCAAGGTCGTCGACGAGCCGGTCACCGTCATCGTGTCCGAGAAGGCGTGGGTCCGCGCGCGACCGGGCCACGGCCTCGACGCGTCGCAGTTCGCCGTCAAGCCGGGCGACGCGCTCGACGCGGTCTACGAATGCCGCAGCGTCGACGCACTGTTCGCGCTCGGGTCCGACGGCCGCGCGTACTCGATCCCGGTCGGTTCGTTGCCGGGCGCGCGATCGGCGCGCGAGAAGGTCGAGGCGGTGCCGATCAGCTCGCTCGTCGACGTCGCGAGCGGCACGCGGATCGCGACGACGATGGCCGGACCGGCCGATCGTCCGATCCTCGTCGCGACGTCGAACGGCTTCGGCTTCGTCTGCCAGCTCGGCGATCTCGCGAGCCGTCAGCGCGGCGGCAAGGGCTTCGTCACGATCGCCGGCGCCGACGAGGCCGACAGCCGGCCCGACGCGCAACCGTTGCGGCTGCGGACGATCGACATCGCGCACGACACCGACGTCGCATGCCTGTCGAGCGACGGCACGCTGCTCGTGTTTCCGGCGTCGGAGATGAAGAAGCTGTCGGGCGGCGGACGCGGCGTCACGCTGCAGGCGCTCGGCGCCGGCGCGTCGCTGGTCGACGCGTTGCCGATCGGCGCGAAGGGCGTCGTCGTGTCCGGCACGTCGCCGCGCGGCAAATCGCAGCAGTGGCGGGCTACCGGCGCGACGCTCGACGACTACCGCGGCCATCGCGCCCGCAAGGGCCGCAAGGTCGGCGCGAAGCTGTCGTCGCGCTCGGCTGTCGAAGCCGGGCGACGCGACGGACGACGCGGCGACGGGCCGATGAGGCGCGTGCTGCGTCTCGCTGCGGCCGGCGTTTCGCTGGCGGTCGTCGCCGCGATCGCGCTCGCGGCCGCCGACGGCGCCGACCCCGCCGCGCCCGAGACGTTCGGGCCGGCGCCGCATCACGACGGCAAGTACGCCAACCTCGGGCCGTTCCGCCTGCCGACGTGGGTCGACCTCGCGAACTGGTACTGGCACTGGTGGCGCCAGGGCGGCACGCGACCGCCGCCGGGCGGCTACGCGAACGTGCCGGTGCGTCGGCCCGACCTCGACTACCTGCGCGCGAACCGTCGCGACACGACGGTCACGTGGGTCGGACACGCGACCGTGCTGCTGCAGCTCGCCGGCGTCAACGTGCTGACGGATCCGATGTTCTCGGACCGCGCGTTCTTCGTCGACTTCATGGGACCGGAACGCAAGGTGCGGGTGCCGTTCACGATCGCCGAGGGACCGCACGTCGACGTGGTGCTGATCTCGCACAATCATTACGACCATCTCGACGCCGCGTCGGTCGACGCGCTCGCGCGGCAGCCGGGCGGGCCGCCGTTGTTCATCGTGCCGAAGGGCGTCGACGCGTGGATGAAGGCGCGCGGCATCACGAACGTCGTCCCGATGGACTGGTGGGACGCGCGCGTGCTGCCGGCGGCCGACGGCGCGCGCCTGCGCATCACGATGACGCCGGCCGCGCACTGGAGCGCGCGATCGCCGTTCGACCGCTTCGAGACGCTGTGGGGCGGCTACGCGATCGAACGCGTGCGACCGGACGACGCGGTCGACTACCGCTTCTACTTCGCCGGCGATACCGGCTACGCGCCGTTCTTCCGCGACCTGATCCACAAGCGCTTCGAGCGCTTCGACTTCGCGGCGATCCCGATCGGCGCCTACGAGCCGAACCGCTACCTGCACGCGCAGCACGTCACGCCGGCCGAGGCGGTGCAGATCGCCGAGGACCTCGATGTCCGTCAGTCGATGGGCATCCACTGGGGCACGTTCGTGCTGACGACCGAGCCGTTCGACCAGCCGCCGAAGGACCTCGCCGCCGCGCGGTCGAAGGCCGGATGGCCGCCGGATCGCTTCGTCGTGTTCGAGCACGGCGAGACGCGCGTGCTCGAACGGCCGACCCGCGACGCGACGGCGTCGCTACCCTGAGGAGACACGTCGATGATGCATCCGCAAACCCGTGCGTTGCTGGACCTGCTGGTCGAGCGCGGCGTGCCGCCGATGGACTCGTTGCCGCCGGTCGAGGCGCGCGACGCGTATCGCAAGGGTCGCTCGGCGCTGCAGCCGCCGCCACGGCCGATGGCCGAGGTGCGCGCCGACGCGGCGAGCGGTCCGCACGGCCCGATCCCGCTGCGGCTCTATCGTCCGCAGGCGGCCGTCGATCGCGGCGTCCCGTCGCCGGTCCTCGTCTACTTCCACGGCGGCGGCTGGGTGATCGGCGATCTCGGCACGCACGACGTGCTGTGCCGCGACCTCGCGCATGCGTCGGGACACGTCGTCGTCTCCGTCGACTATCGCCTCGCGCCGGAGCACCGCTTCCCGGCCGCCTACGACGATGCGCTCGCCGCGACGCGCTGGGTGCATGCGAACGCGACGTCGCTCGGCGTCGACGCCACGAAGCTCGCGGTCGGCGGCGACAGCGCCGGCGGCAACCTCGCGGCCGCGGTCTGCCTCGCGGCACGCGACGCGGCCGATCCGCTGCCGATCGCGTTCCAGCTGCTGATCTATCCGGCGACCGACATGCGGCGCGGCCACCCGTCGCACGTTTCCAACGGCAGCGGCTACCTGCTGACCGCGAAGACGATCGCGTACTTCCACGACCATTACATCGTCGATCCGGCCGACGACCTCGACTGGCGCGCGTCGCCGCTGCTCGCGCGCGACCATGCGCGACTGCCGCCGGCGCTGGTCGTCGTCGCCGGATTCGACCCGCTGTGCGACGAGGGGCTCGACTACGCGCGCGTGCTGGCCGACGCCGGCACGGCGGCCAGCGCCGTGTCGTTCGACCGGCAGGTCCACGGCTTCATCACGATGGGCGGCGTGCTCGACGAGGCCCGGACGGCCGTCGCGCTGTGCGCGGCCGAGATGCGTCGCGTGCTCGAGGGCTGACGTCGCGCGGCGCGGTGCCGCCTCCGCGTCCGGCGTGCCGTCAGGGCACGACGCCGCAGGCGATGCGCGCGCCGCCGCCGCCGAGCTTCGCCGGCTGGTCCGAATAGTTGTCGCCGCCCGCGTGGATCATCAGCGCGTGGCCCGCGAGATCCGACGTCTTCAGATGCGCCGCGACGAGCGGCATCGTCGCGTCGCCGTCGGCCGCGACGACGAGCGCCGGCAGGTCGCCCTTGTGACCCATGCCGGCGGGGCCTTCGTGACGACCGGTCCTGTCCGGATCGAAGTGGCCGCCGGCAGCGAACGCCGCGGCCGGCGCCCCGCCATGGTCGGCATCGGGACCGGGCGCGCAGCTCGGCTTGTCATGCACGTGGAAGCCGTGCTCGCCCGGCGGAAGCCCCTTCAGCGCGGGCGCGAGCCGGAGCCCGGCCGGCGTGTCGGTCGCCGTGACGGTGCCGATCGGCTCGCCGACGCCGTCGGCGCCGACCTTCGTCATCGGGATCTCGACGACGGCGGCCTGCGCGATGCCGATGCAGCCGACGGCGAGCGCGGCGCGAACGGCCGCGTGCATCGGCGCGGCGAGACGGTCGCGAAACGTGAACGGGATCATCGGTCGGACCTTTCGGGTTCGCGCGCGGGATCGCGACGCGTCGGGCGCGGATCATCGCACGCGCTCCCCGCGGACGCCGGTAATGCGGCCGGACACATTCGCTCACCGTTTCGCGGCCCGTGGTGCGAGGACGAGCGGAACCAACGCGGTTCGGGTAGCGTCCGAACTTGCGTCCATCATCGGGCGTCGTCGAAGAGGGGGATCCATGAAGAGCAGATCGCTGGTGCTCGCGGCGCTGATCGCCGCGCCGCTGTTCGTGTCGCAGGCCGCGCAGGCGCAGGCGTCGTTCGACCTGCGGATCGGCACGCCGCCACCGCCGCCGCGCGTCGTCGTGGCGCCCCGGCCGCGGCCGGGTTACGTCTGGGCGCCGGGCTACTGGGGCTGGAACGGTCGCCGGCACGTCTGGTACGACGGCCACTGGGAGCGCGTGCGCCGCGGCTATCACTACGTCGAGCCGGGCTGGGCGCGCGATCGCGACGCGTACGGATTCCGCCGGGGGCACTGGGATCGCGACTGACGGCACGCGCTTTCCCGAGACGCCGGACGAGACCCGTCCGGCGTTTTCGTTTGCGCGGCCACCGAACGCTCTTGAACGCGCCGCCGGCGCCCCGATGTTTCCGCGCGACGCATCGATCGATGCGTCCGCTATCCAGACGCCATCCCGCTTCCGATCGACGACCCGATGACCACCACGACCGAACCCGTCAAGGAGACCCGCGCCTTCCAGGCCGAGGTCAAGCAGATCCTGCACCTGATGATCCACTCGCTGTACAGCAACAAGGAGATCTTCCTGCGCGAGCTGATCTCGAACGCGTCCGACGCGTGCCGACAAGCTGCGCTTCGAGGCGCTCGACAAGCCCGAGCTGTACGAGGAGCGACGCGACCTCGACGATCGCGTGTCGTTCGACAAGGCCGCGCGCACGATCACCATCGCCGACAACGGCATCGGCATGCGCCGCGACGAGGCGGTCGCGCAACCTCGGCACGATCGCCAAGTCGCGGCACGCGCGAGTTCTTCGTCGAAGCTCGTCCGGCGACCAGCAGAAGGACGCGCGCTGATCGGCCAGTTCGGCGTCGGCTTCTACTCGGCCTTCATCGTCGCCGACACGCGTCACGGTCGAGTCGCGCCGCGCCGGCCTGCCGGCCGAGCGAAGGCGTGCGCTGGGAGATCGCGACGGCGCCGGCGAGTTCGAGCGTCGAGACGATCGACGCGCGCCGCAGCGCGGCACCGACGATCACGCTGCACCTGCGCGACGGCGAGGACGAGTTCCTGTCGACGCTGGAAGCTGAAGTCGATCATCTCAGAAGTACTCCGACCACATCTCGCTGCCGATCCTGATGCAGAAGGAAGAGTGGGACGCGGAGAAGAGCGAGCACGGTCACGAAGGACGAGGTCGAGACCGATCAACCAGGCGAGCGCGCTCTGGACGCGGCCGAAGAGCGAGATCACCGACGAGCAGTACAAGGAGTTCTACAAGCACGATCAGCCACGACATCGAACGCGCCGCTCGCCTGGACGCACAACCGCGTCGAAGGCCGCAGCGAATACACGCAGCTGCTCTACATCCCGGCGAAGGCGCCGTTCGACCTGTGGAACCGCGACAAGCGCGGCGGCGTCAAGCTGTACGTCAAGCGCGTCTTCATCATGGACGACGCCGAGCAGCTGATGCCGGTGTACCTGCGCTTCGTCAAGGGCGTGATCGATTCGAGCGACCTGCCGCTCAACGTCTCGCGCGAGATCCTGCAGGAAAGCCGCGACGTGAAGGCGATCCGCGAAGGCTCGACCAAGCGCGTGCTGTCGATGCTCGAGGACCTGGCCGACAGCGAAGACGAGGCCGAGAAGGACAAGTACGCCGCGTTCTGGAAGGACGTTCGGCCAGGTGCTGAAGGAAGGCATCGGCGAGGACCACGCGAACAAGCGAGCGCATCGCGAAGCTCGTCGCTTCGCGTCGCACGCACGACGAACGGCACGAGCAGAACGTCTCGCTCGCCGACTACGTCGCGCGCATGAAGGAAGGCCAGGACAAGATCTACTACGTCACCGGCCGACACGCTGGCACGGCCGCGAAGAACAGCCCGCAGCTCGAGATCTTCCGCAAGAAGGGCATCGAGGTGCTGCTGCTGACCGACCGCGTCGACGAGTGGCTGCTGTCGCTTCCTGAACGAGTTCGACGGCAAGCCGCTGCAGAGCGTCGCCAAGGGCGGCCTCGACCTCGGCAAGCTCGAGGACGAGGCCGAGAAGAAGCCGAGCAGGAGAAGGAGTCGCGGCGAGTTCAAGCCGACGCTCGTAGCGAAGCTGAAGGCAGCGCTCGAAGGACGCGGCCAAGGACGTGCGCGTCACGTTCCGCCTGACCGATTCGCCGGCGTGCCTCGTCGTCGAGGACGGCGACGATGAGCGGCGCACCTCGCGCGCATGCTGAAGCGGCCGGCCAGAAGGCGCCCGAGACGAAGCCGATCCTCGAGGTCAATCCGGAGCACGCGCTCGTCGAAGCGGCTGAAGAGCGCGCCGACGCGACGCGCTTCGACGACTGGCGCACATGCTGTTCGACCAGGCGACTGCTCGCCGAAGGCGGCCAGCTCGAGGACCCGGCGGCGTTCGTGCGGCGGGTCAACGCGCTGCTCGGCGCGGCGGCATGACCCGAGGCGCGTTCGACGCGCCTCGCATCACGCTCTGATGGCGACCCCCGTTCGATCGGGGGCCGCGCAACTCGCGGCTGTGGCCCGGTCGGCGGGCCGCCAGCGGAAACTGGCGCAGACCAGGATCAGCACGATCATCGTCACGACGAGGTGGATTTCGGCGCCTTTCGGCGAGTCGCTCGTATAGAAGAGTCCGGCGCGGACGATGGCGGGCGTGCTGACGCCGTGCAGGACGTTGAGTGCGAAGTCCCACGCGAAGTGGATCGCGACCGGCGGACCGAGCGCGCGCCGTCGCAGCCAGAGCGCCGACAGCAGCAGCGTCGAGACGGCCATCGACGCCACGTTGATGCCGGTCGATCGCGCCGCGATCACGTGCAGCCCGCCGAAGACGACGATCTGCACGGCGAGGGCCGCCCAGGTCGGCATCGCGGCGATCGACGCGCGCAGCAGGAGATCGCGAAAGAGGATCTCCTCGTAGACCGCCGGCACGAGCGAGGCGGCCGTCGCGCAGACGATCAACGAGCCGTCGAGATTGTCGACGTGTGCCGTCTCGAACGTCAGGAAATACGAGCCGATCAGGATCGCCGCGTACACCGCCGCCCCGGCGACGGTTGCCGCAACGCCGGCGATGCCAGACCTGACACCGACGACACTGCGGCGGTGAACGACCGTCGCGAACAGCCACCGTCTCGCAATCGCGTACCAGACGAACGTCGCCGCGGCCGATGCCGTCCAGCCAATTGCGGCATGCACGCTGTCGTGTTTCGCATCGACGAGGCTCAGGATCGCCTTCGTGACCGGCAGCGGCACCACGAAGCACGCGGCGACGACCGCGGTCCGCGCCGTCCATCGCACGAGCCGACGGACGGCGGTTGGTCGATTCATTCGAGTCGTCTGCGCCGCGACCGCAGACCTGGCCGCCGCGCAGACGGCCGGCGCAGCGCCGTGGCTGTCAGAAGGCGTAGTGACTCGTGTTCATGATGAAGTTGATCCAGTCCCCCATCGCTTCGGAGAACGTCTGGTCGCCGATGTTGCCCGTGTATTGATACGCGGACTCGTGGGTCTGGCCCACTTCGCCGCCGCCGACCTGCATCGCTTCGGTCGTGTCGAGATGTCGCATCGCTTTCCTCCGGATCGGTTGAACGTGTCGGGATGTCGAGGACGATGGTTCGTCGTCGGCCCTGACGCAACGATATCGCCGGCCGATGCGGGCCTCAATGAAGCAATTGGTGGATGCCGATCGAATGAAGGGGTCGAGCCGCCTGCGATGGACCCGCTGATCGACCGGGCGTCCTCGCCGGCCCTTCGACCGCCGGGCGATCAGACGACCGTCAGCACCACGTCGATGTTGCCGCGCGTGGCGTTCGAGTACGGGCAGACCTGATGCGCCTTCTGGACGATCTGTTCGGCCTGCGCGCGATCCATGCCGGGCACCGTCACCTTCAGCTCGACCTGGACGCCGAACGCCGCGCCGTTCGGTCCGATGCCGACGCTGCTGTCGATCCGCGTGTCGGGCGGCAGCGCGACCTTGTCGCGTCCGGCGACGACCTTCATCGCGCCGATGAAGCAGGCGGCGTAGCCGACGGCGAACAGCTGCTCCGGATTCGTTCCGGTCGCGCCGCTGCCGCCGAGTTCCTTCGGCGTCGTCAGCTTGACGTCGAGGACGCCGTCCGACGACTTGCCGGTGCCTTCGCGGCCGCCGGTCGCGCTGCCGTGCGCGGTGTAGAGGACCTTGTCGAGCGCCATGCGATCTCCTTGTGTGGGTGGTCAGGAAAGGACGTCCGCCGCGTCGCGGAGCGGTGCGGCCTCGGCCGCGGGCGACCCGCGCCGCCGGCCGACGGGCGCGCCCATCACGTAGACCTCGCGGACCGCGCGGTCGTCGGCCATCGTCATCAGCATGAACAGCACGTCGTCGATCGAGCGGCAGAGCTTCATCCGCAGCTTCGTCAACGGCGAGTGCCCGAGGTCGAGCACGACGAGGTCCGCCTCGAGGCCCGGCGCGATCGAGCCGATCCGGTCGCTCGAGCCGCAGCGCCGTCGCCGCGCCGCGCGTCGCGGTATGCAACGACTGCGCGGCCGTCAGGCGATGCCCGCCGAGCTGCGCGATCTGGTGCGCGGCGCCCATCGTCGCGAGCATCGACAGCGTCGTGCCGCCGCCGACATCGGTCGCGAGCGCGACGGACACCGGACGCCCGGCTTCTTCGCCGCGGACCAGTCGAACAGGCCGCTGCCGAGGAACGCGTTCGACGTCGGGCAGTGGACGATCGTCGCGCCGGCTTCGTGGCAGCGCGCCCATTCGCGCTCGCGCAGATGGATGCCGTGACCGAGCAGCGTGCGCGGGCCGATCAGCCCGAAGTGATCGTAGACGTCGAGGTAGTCGAGCCGATCGGGGAACAGCGATGCGATCCAGGCGACCTCGTCGAGCTGCTCCGCGATGTGCGTCTGGCACCACGCGTCGGGATGTTCGGCGAGCAGCGTACCCGCGAGTTCGAGCTGCGCCGGCGTGCTCGTCGCCGCGAAGCGCGGCGTGATCGTGTAGCCGAGCCGGCCGCGCCCGGCCCACCGCTCGATCAGTGCCTTCGACTCGTCGTAGCCGCGCTGCGCCGTGTCGAGCAGCGCGTCCGGCGCATGCCGGTCCATCAGCGTCTTGCCGGCGTTCATCCGCAGGCCGCGTCGCTCCGCGGCCGCGAAGAAAGCGTCGACCGATCCGGGATGGACGGTGCAGTAGACCGACGCCGTCGTCGTGCCGTGCGCGAGGCAGGCGTCGAGGAACACGTCGGCGACGTGCGTCGCATGGGCGCGGGTCCGCGAACTGCTGCTCCGCGATGAACGTGCAGTCGTTGAGCCAGTCGATCAGCCGCTTGCCGCCGGCACCGATGACGCCGGTCTGCGGATAGTGGACGTGGGCGTCGATGAAGCCGGGCACGATCAGCGCGTCGCGATGATGCTCGATCGCCGTGCCGGGCGGCAGCGTGCCGACCAGCGACGCATGGTCGCCGAACGCGGCGATGCGCCCGTCGACGATCACGATCAGCGCGTCGCTCTCGTGGCGCAGCGCCGCGTCGCCGACGACGAACGGATCGTCGATCAGCGTGACGGCCTGGCCCCGCAGGACACGGGTTCGCGACGACGGTGCGGGAACGACGGGCTCGGTCATGCGCCGATTCGGGCGGGCGGCCGACGGCCGACGGAACCGCTATCGTAACGGCCTTCGCGGCAATCGCACGGAAGACGACGCAGCACGATGACGCAGTCCATCGAGACGGGGGTACGGCCCGCGGCGATCCCCGCGACGCTCGACGGCCTCGCGCCGGTCGCCGACGCCAACGCGCGGCTGCTGATCCTCGGCAGCTTCCCCGGCGAGGCGTCGCTCGCCGCGGCGCGCTACTACGGCCATCCGCGCAACCAGTTCTGGCGCCTCGTCGGCGCGGTCGTCGGGGAGCCGCTGCACGACCTCGGCTACGACGCGCGGCTCGTCCGGCTGCGGGCGCACGGCATCGCGCTGTGGGACGTCATCGCGCGCTGCGAGCGGAAGGGCAGCCTCGACGCCGCGATCCGCGGCGAGGTCGGCGAACGACATCGGCGCGCTGCTGCGCGGCTGTCCGCGCATCGCGACGATCGCGTTCAACGGCGGCAAGTCGGCGTCGTATCGACGGCGCGTCGCGGCGATCCCCGAGGCCGCGCGCTGCGCGCTCGTCGCGTTGCCGTCGTCGAGTCCGGCGAACGCGACGCACAGCCTCGCGGTGAAGGAGGCCGCGTGGATCGCGGCGCTGCGGCCCGCGCTGACGCCGACGGCTGGAGCGTCGCGATGACGCGACACAAGACACCGCAGCGCGCCGCGCGGCGTCGCATCGTGCAGGCGCCGGTCACGTTCTCGGAGGAAGGCGGCGTGCGCTTCCTGCACTTCGGCACCGAATGGATCCAGGGCGCGATGCGGCTCGACGATCCGGACGCGATCGAGCTCGAATACGCGCAGCAGATGATGGCGTGGACGCTGTTCATCGAGCGGCCGCGCGCGCTCGCGCAGCTCGGGCTCGGCGCCGCCGCGCTGACGAAGTTCTGCCATCGGCACTGGCCCGACGCCGACGTCGTCGCGGTCGAGCTCGACCCGACCGTCGTCGTCGCGGCGCGCACGATGTTCGCGCTGCCGCCGGACGACGCGCACCTGTCGATCGTCGTCGGCGACGCCGCGGACTTCGTCGACGACGCCGGCAACCACGGTCGCTTCGACGCGCTGCAGGTCGACCTCTACGATGCGACCGCGCGCGGACCGGTCCACGAGTCGGCGGGGTTCTATGCCGCATGCCGCGCCTGCCTGCGGTCGCCCGGCATGCTGACCGTGAACCTGTTCGGCGCGCACGCGAGCTTCGACCGCAACGTGCGGGCGCTGCGCGACGCGTTCGACGGTCGCATCGCCGTGCTGCCGGACGTCCACGAAGGCAACCGCGTCGCGCTCGCGTTCAGCGGGCCGCCGCTGTCCGTCCGCTGGGTCGCGATCCGCGAACGCGCCGCCGTCGTCGCCCGCGCGTTGAAGCTGCCGGCGTCGACCTGGGTCGACGGCCTGCGCGAATCGTGCGGCGTCGCCACCACAACCTTTCGCATCTGACGCGAAGGCCCCGCCTATAATCGGTCGTCCCCCCCGAGCGATCGATCGATGAGCGCGCTGCCGACCACGAACACGAAGGACCAGCGGCTGTCGCTCGGCCAGGTGCTGCTGTGGCTGCGCGCGGACGGCATGATCGAGGCGGCCGAGGCCGACGCGCTGCACGCCGACGCGATGCGGCTGCGGCCCGACCTGCATCCGCTCGTCGTCGTCGCCGACAAGAAGCTCAAGTCGCGCGCGGCGCCGCACCGGCAGATGACGCTCGACGTGCTGTCGGAATGGCTCGCCGGCAAGGTGAGCCTCGCGTACGCGCGCATCGATCCGCTGAAGGTCGACTTCTCGCGCGTGGCCGACCTGATGTCGGTCAACTACGCGACGCGCTTTCGCATCCTCCCGATCGAGATCAAGCCGACCGAGGTCGTCATCGCGACGTCGGAACCCTATCTCGTCGAGTGGCTGCCCGAGATGGAGCGGATGTGGCGGAAGGACATCCGCCGCGTCTTCGCGAATCCGAACGACGTCACGCGCTACATCGCCGAGTTCTTCAGCCTCGCGCGCTCGGTCAAGGGCGCGGCCGCGAAGGGCGGCGCGGCCGCGCAGAACAACTTCGAGCAGCTCGTCGAGCTCGGCAACGCCAAGGCCGGCAACCGCCAGTACGACTCGAACGACGCGCACATCGTGCAGATCGTCGACTGGCTGTGGCAGTACGCGTTCGACCAGCGCGCGTCGGACATCCATCTCGAGCCGCGCCGCGACCAGGGCGTCGTGCGCTTCCGCATCGACGGCGTGCTGCACCAGGTCTACCAGGTCCCGAGCGCGGTGATGTCGGCGATGACGAGCCGCGTCAAGCTGCTCGGCCGCATGGACGTCATCGAGAAGCGGCGGCCGCAGGACGGCCGCATCAAGACGCTCACGGCGACGGGCGCCGAGGTCGAGCTGCGGCTGTCGACGCTGCCGACCGCGTTCGGCGAGAAGCTCGTGATGCGCATCTTCGATCCCGAAGTCGTCGTCAAGGACTTCGCGGACCTCGGCTTCTCCGACGACGACGCGCGCCGCTGGAACGCGATGACGTCGCGGCCGTACGGCATCGTGCTCGTCACCGGCCCGACCGGCTCCGGCAAGACGACGACGCTGTATTCGACGCTGAAGACGCTCGCGACCGAGGAGGTCAACGTCTGCACGATCGAGGACCCGATCGAGATGATCGAGGGCGCGTTCAACCAGATGCAGGTGCAGCACGGCATCGACCTCGACTTCGCCGACGGCGTGCGCGCGCTGATGCGGCAGGATCCCGACATCATCATGGTCGGCGAGATCCGCGACCTCGAGACGGCCGAGATGGCGGTGCAGGCGGCGCTGACCGGCCACCTCGTGCTCTCGACGCTGCACACGAACGACGCGCCGTCGGCGATGACGCGACTGCTCGAGCTCGGCGTGCCGCCGTACCTGCTGAACGCGACGGTGATCGGCATCATGGCGCAGCGGCTGGTGCGCACGCTGTGCCCGCACTGCAAGGCGCCGGGCACGGTGGACGTCGAGCCGTGGAAGGCGCTGATCGCGCCGTTCAAGACGGAGCCGCCGCAGCGGCTCTGCAAGCCGGTCGGCTGCATCGAATGCCGGATGACCGGCTATCGCGGCCGCACCGGCATCTACGAGATCCTCGAGATGACGCCGGCCGTCAAGACGCTCGTGTCGGGCGAGCCGGGCATCGACGCGATCCGCCGAGCGCGGCCTGCGCGAAGGCATGCGCCCGCTGCGCGTGTCCGGCGCGCTGAAGGTCGTCGCGGGCACGACGACGATCGAGGAAGTGCTGAAGGCGACGCCGAGCGTCGAGGCCTGACGTCGGACGGCGGCGCCGTCGGGCGCGCGGCGGTCGCGCCGTCCTGCGTCAGTCCGTCTCCCAGCGTCCCGGCACGTACGTCCACGCCGGTCCCCGCTGCACCCAGTGCGCGGACATCCAGTGCTCGCCTTCGTGTCGGCGTTCCCAGCGTCCGGACTCCCAGACGTACTGGCCGTGGTCGTAGCGCCAGTGCCCGTTGATCCAGATGAATTCGACGCCCGGCGGCGGCGTGATCGCCTCGATCCGCGGCGGCGGCGGCGCCCCGGGGGCGGTCGCGACGACGATGCCCGGCGGATTGCGCGAAGCCTGCCAGTGACCGGGGTGATAGATCCATTCGTCGCCGCGCCGCGACCAGTGCGCCTGCACGAACGTCTCGTCGGGTCGCGGCTCGATCCAGCGGCCCGGCTCCCAGACGTAGCCGCCGCCTTCCCACTTCCAGTGGCCGCCGATCCAGTACTCGTTCGACGCGCGCGGCGGCGGCACGACCTCCGTGCGCGGCGGCGGTGGCGGCTGCATGACACGGACCGCGACGACCTCGCGCCGCGGCGGCGGTGGCGACGCGCAGGCGCCGAGCGTGCACGCGACGAGCAGCAACAGCGGGAGAGTGCGTTTCATCGATCGCTTTCGCTCGGTGGAAAAAAGGGCGGTCGACGTCGACCCGCATGAGCGGCACGACGTCCTTGCGCGACGACGATCAGCCGCGCTCGACATGGCCGTTCACGACGCGCACCCGTTCGCCTTCGTGGTACGGGAACGGTGACGCCTGCGTGAACGTGCGGGTACGGCCGTTGTCGAGCCGCACGACCATCCGGTGCTCGACCTCCGAGCGGACGTTCTTCTCGATCGCGTTGCCGCCGAAGCCGCCGCCGACGGCACCGGCCACGGTCGCCAGCGCCTTGCCGCGACCCGAGCCGACCATGTTGCCGAGCAGCCCGCCGACGACCGCGCCGCCGACCGCGCCGACGCCGGTACCCTGGCCCTGCACCTTGTATTCGTTGATCGAGGCGACGACGCCGCAGTCGCGGCATGCGGGCGCGGCCTGGGCGACCGGCGGCGGCGCTTCGTAGACCGGCGCCGCGGGCGGCGCCGGCGGTCCGTAGTTCGGCGTCACCGGCGCCGACGCGGTGGGCGCCGGTGGCGCGACGCTGGTCGACGTCGGCGCGAGGGGTGCCGGCGACGGCGCGACGGCCGTCGCAGGCTGCGCGGCCGCGGGTGTCGCCGCGTTCGCGAGCGCGGCGGGCGGCGGTGCGTCGTAAGGCGACGGCGTCGCGTTCGACCGACTCGTCACGAAGGCCGTCACGCCGACGGCGGACAGGACGATGACCGCGATCGCGGCGGTCGCGACGAGCGGATGCAGACGGGGGCGTGTCGTGGTGCCGGTCGTCGGGGTGTTGGTCGGTTCCATGCGTCCTCCTTCGAGCGCGCGTGGCAGGCGGGGCGCGCGATGCCGCACGATGCCGGATCGCGGTCCGGCGCTGTGTCGGCGCGTTGCTGAAAGTCGCGATCGGCCGTTCGACCGACCCGGCCGCAGCACGATCGCCGCGCCGTGCAACGCGAGCGTTTCAAGCGCAAGGGAATGTCACACCGGCGCCCCGCTGCCGATCGCGCCGATTCGCGACGGACGCGGGACGACGAATCGGGCGTCGTGGCGGAACGCGCCACCGAGAAAGCCGCCCGCTCGACGCCGCTACTTCGACAGCAGCCGCATGCCGCGCTCGAGGCCTTCGATCGTGAGCGGGAACATGCGCTGCGTCATGATCTGGTGGATGACCGCGATCGACTGGCGGTACTGCCACAGCGGCTCCGGCTCGGGGTTGAGCCACGCGAACTTCGGGAAGTGATCGGTCAGGCGCTGCAGCCACACGGCGCCGGCCTCGTCGTTGTTGTATTCGACGCTGCCGCCCGGCTGCAGGATCTCGTACGGGCTCATCGTCGCGTCGCCGACGAAGATCAGCTTCGTAGTCCGGGCTTGTACTTGCGCAGCACGTCCCAGGTCGGCATGCGCTCGCGCGTGGCGGCGCCGGTTGTTCTTCCACAGGAAGTCGTAGACGCAGTTGTGGAAGTAGATAGAACTCGAGGTGCTTGAACTCGGCCTTCGCGGCGCGAGAACAGCTCCTCGACGCGCGTGGATGTGGTCGTCCATCGTGCCGCCGACGTCCAGCAGCAGCAGCACCTTCACCTTGTTGTGCCGCTCGGGCACCATCTTGATGTCGAGCCAGCCGGCGTTCGTCGGCGGTCGCGCGGATCGTGTCGTCCAGGTCGAGCTCTTCGGTCCGCGCCTTCGCGCGCGAAGCGGCGCAGGCGGCGCAGCGCGACCTTGATGTTGCGCGTGCCGAGCTCGACCTGAGTCGTCGTAGTCGCGATAGGCGCGCTGCGTCCCAGACCTTGACCGCGCGTGCGGTTGCCGGCCGCGCGCCGCCGATGCGGATGCCCTCGCGGGTTGTAGCCGCCGTGTGCCGAACGGCGACGTGCCGCCGGTGCCGATCCACTTGCTGCCGCCTTCGTGGCGTTCCTTCTGCTCGTCGAGGCGCTCCTTCAGCGTCTCCATCAGCTCGTCCCAGCCGCCAGCGCCTCGATCTGCGCCTTCTCCTCCGGCGTGAGCTCGCGCTCGAGCTTCTTCAGCAGCCAGTCGAGCGGGATGCTCGCGCGAATCGGTCGAGCCTGCTCGACGCCTTGAAGTACGCGCCGAAGGCCCGGTCGAACTTGTCGAAGTTGCGCCTCGTCCTTGACGAGCGCGGTGCGCGCGAGGAAGTAGAAGTCGTCGATCGACGCGCCGTCGGGCGCGGCCGGACCGATCACGTCCTTCTGGAGCGCTTCGAGCAGCGTCAGGTATTCCTTGACCGAGACGGGGAGCTTCGCGGCGTTCAGCGCGAAGAAGAAGTCGATCAGCATGAGGTCCTCCGTCGGGGCCGTCAGTCGCGTCGCGCGAGCAGGAACGTCAGGTGGCTCTTCACCGCCGGCCACTCCGACGCGATGATCGAGAACACGACCGTGTCGCGCAGCTGCCGTCCGGGCGATCTGATGGTTGCGCAGCACGCCGTCCTGCTTCGCGCCGAGCCGCGCGATCGCCGCGCGGCTCTGCTGGTTCATCCAGTGCGTGCGGAACTCGACGGCGATGCAGTCGAGCGTCTCGAACGCGTGCGCGAGCAGCAGCAGCTTCGCCTCGGTGTTGAGCGGCGTGCGCTGCACGCGCTTCGCATACCAGGTGCGACCCGATCTCGAGCCGGCGGTTCGCCGCGTCGACGTTCATGTAGCGTCGTCATGCCGACCGCGCGCCCCGACGCGGCTCGACGACCGCGAACGCCAGCATCGATCCCGCGGCCTGCAGCGCGAGGCGACGGTCGATCTCGGCGCGCATGTCGTCCGGCGCGACGACCGACGTGTACCAGAGCTTCCACAGCTCGCCGTCGGCGACGCGTCGGCGAGGTCGGCCTCGTGCGCGACCGCGAGCGGCTCGAGGCGGACGTGCTCGCCGGACAGCGTCAGCGGGACGGCGAAGGCCACGATCGCCTCAGCGGTTGTTGCTTCGCCATGAACACGAGCCGCTCGAACAGATGGACGTCCTGCTCGTTCTTCAGCAGCGCGCCGTGCAGCGGCGGCACGATCGCCTTCTTGTCCTTGCTGTGCAGCGCCTCGGGCGGGATGTCCTCGGCCAGCAGCAGCTTCAGCCAGTCGAGCAGCTCGGACGTCGACGGCTTCTTCTTCAGGCCCGGCACGTCGCGCAGCTCGAAGAAGCGCTGCGAGGGCGGCCGCGAGCAGTTCCTTCTTCAGCCCGGGAAGTGCACGTCGACGATCGCCTGCATCGTCTCCTTGTCCGGGAAGCGGATGTAGTGGAAGAAGCAGCGGCGCAGGAACGCGTCGGGCAGCTCCTTCTCGTTGTTCGACGTGATGACGACGAGCGGCCGATGCTTCGCCTTCACGAGCTCGCTGCGTCTCGTAGACGTAGAACTCCATGCGGTCGAGTTCGCGCAGCAGGTCGTTCGGGAATTCGATGTCGGCCTTGTCGATCTCGTCGATCAGCAGCACGACCGGCACGTCGGACGCGAACGCCTGCCACAGCACGCCGCGGACGATGTAGTTGCGGATGTCCTTGACGCGCTCGCCGCCGTCGAGGTCCGCGAGCTGCGAGTCGCGCAGCCGGCTGACGGCGTCGTATTCGTAGAGGCCCTGCTGCGCCTTGGTCGTCGACTTGATGTGCCACTGCAGCAGCGGCATGCCGAGCGCCGCGGCGACCTCCTCGGCGAGCATCGTCTTGCCGGTGCCGGGCTCGCCCTTGATCAGCAGCGGGCGTTGCAGCGTCAGCGCCGCGTTGACGGCGAGCTTGAGGTCGGGGGTGGCGACGTAGCTGGCGGAGCCTTCGAAGCGCATGGCGGAAGATCGAGGTGACGGAGGAGAGGATCCGCTCGAGGACCGCGCCGGCAGCGGGGCTGCGCGGGCGGCGGCGGTGCGGGCGAGTATAAGGCGGCCGCTTCGTCGTCGCTGCGCGACGGCGGCGTCGGGGCGCGCTTTGGTCGGCGATCGGTCGGCGATCGGTCGGCTACAATACGCGCCGCCCGACGGCTCGATCGCCGGGCGATCCGCGACGTCCCGACTCGCGTCGCGGACCTCGAGCCCGACCACCCTTCGTCCTTCCGATGACCCTTCTGCCGACGATCCGCAGACGTTCCGCCGCGCTGGTCCTGGCCGGCGCAGGCCTCGCCGTCCTCGCGCTCGTCGACCTCGCGCCCGCATCGGCGCAGCAGCCGGCCGCGACCGCGGCGGCCGCGACGCCGGCCGAGCCGACCGGCGATCCGCAGCGTGGCTTCCGCAAGGCCGCGACCTGCCTCGGCTGCCACGCGGTGCCCGGCTACAAGGCCGACTTCCCGACCGTCTACCAGGTCCCGATGCTCGGCGGCCAGAACGCGAAATACATCGAGAACGCGCTGAAGGAATACCAGAAGGGCGAGCGTCGTTTCCCGAGCATGATGGCGACGGCGAAGTCGCTGTCGGACCAGGACATCGCCGACCTCGCGGCGTACTTCTCGTCGCAACACTGAGGCCGCCCGATGATCCGACTGATTCCCCGCCTGGCGTCGCGCGTCTCGCTCGTCGCCGTCTCGATCGCCTTCGGCGGCGTCGCGCACGCGCGCGGCGACGCCGGTGCCGGCCACGAGCTCGTCACGAAGAAGTACGCCTGCGCGTCGTGCCACGGCGCCAATTTCGCGTCGCCGATCGACCCGAGCTATCCGAAGCTCGCCGGCCAGCACGAGGACTACCTGCGCCAGGCGCTGCTCGCGTACCAGCGCGGCGAGCATCCGACCTACGGCCGCAACAACGCGGTGATGTCGGCGCAGGCGAAGCCGCTGTCGGCCGCCGAGATCGACGACATCGCCGCGTATCTGTCGAGCCTGCCGCCGGCGCTCGTGCTGAAGCGCTGACGAGCCCTCCGAGGCCCGCATGTCGTCCCGGCGAAGGCCGGGAGCCCGTCACGCGTGGTCATCCCGGCGAAGGCCCGGGAGCTCGTCACGCGTCATCCCGGCGAAGGCCGGGACCCGATCGAGGTCGACTTCAAAGACCGCCGCGGCGCTCGACGCAGCGCACGTAGGCCGCGCCGTCCGGCTCGCGGCCGTCGCGCTGCGCGGTCCACAGCATCTCGCCGAGGCATTCCATGACCTCGTGATGCGCGTCGTGCAGCGACCCGGTCCGCGTGGCGAGACGCTCGACGGCGGCACGGATGCCGGGCGGCTGGTCGATCGCGAGCTGCTCGGCGATCGACAGGTGCATCGACAGGTGCAGGAACGGATTCGGCGCGCCGTCGCGCGGCGCGTAGGGGTCGGGCTCGCCGGGCGGCACCGGCGCGAGCGCGGGTTCGTATTCGGGATGCCGCTCGATCCAGTCGGCCGCGATCGTCTCGATGGACGTCGTCACGCGACCTTCACGACGCTTCGCCAGCGCCTCGCGGAAGAAGCGGCGGACGTCGTCGCGGGTCGGGTTGAACATCGCGCGAGTGTAGCGATCCGTTCATCCGAGGTGCCGGCGCTGAACGTCGAGGTCGGCGCGGACACGCGCGGTGAGTTGCGCGACGCGCCGGTCCGAGGCGACGTGCGAGAACGCCGGATCGAACGGAATCGTCCAGAGCCGCCGCCAGCCGGCATCGACCGCTCGTTCGAGCAGCCCCACGGCCGCGTCGCCGCGGCCGCGCAGCGCCGCGATGCGCGCCTCGAGGAACGGGATCGCGTGGAAGACGTTGCCGCGCGTGCGCAGGCGGTCGAGCATCGCCTGCGCGTCGTCGAGCAGCGGCCGCGCCGCGTCGAACGCGTCGATGTGCGCGTAGAGCGCCGCGACGTCGATCCAGGCCATGCGGCCGAGGAAGACCCAGTACGAACCGACCCACGGCGATCCGTCGGCACGCATCGCGCCGACCAGCGCATCGACGGCCTGGCGCGACGGCGGGCGGTCGGCGATGGCGGCCAGTTCCAGCCGCATCGTCTCGAGCGACCCCGCGACGGGCCGGTCGAGGCCGCTCGCGTCCAGATGCGCCGCGAGGCGTGCGCGCTGTCCGTCCGCGAGCAGCACCCGGCCCTCGTCGACGGCGGCGACTTCCGGACGTTTGAGGAGCGCCGACTTCCTCGCGAACGCGGCGCGGGCGTCCGCCGTCATCCCGAGGTCGAGATAGAAGTCCGCCAGCTCGTCCCAGACGTCGGGTCGCCTCGCGTCCTGCTCGAGCTGCAGCCGGTAGTTCGCGACGGCGTCGTCGAGGCGGCCCTGCGCGTAGTCGTTCTGGCCCGGGCCGAGGAAGCGCCACGGATACGTCGGCAGCAGCGCGCCGGCTCGCGCGAAATGGGACCGCGCCGCTTCGTAATCGCCGCTGAACGTCGCGTCCTGGCCCCAGCGCGAATGGATCACGGGGCTCAGCGGATCGAGCTCGAGCGCCGCCGCGTAGTGCGAGATCGCGACGCGCGGCTGCTCGTCGTAGGCGAAGCTCATGCCGAGGTTGAAGCGGGCGTCCGCATTGCCCGGATAGAGGTCGACCGCCTTCTGCGCGAACGTCCGCGCGCGGACGCTCTCGTTCCAGCGCACGAAGAAGAACAGCTTCGCCTGCGCGAGCAGGCCTTCGAGCACGTTGGCATCGAGCGAGAACGCGCGGTCGATCGCTTCCTGCGCGTGCGCCGCGGCCTCCGGGACCGTGACGCCCGCGCCGTACGCCAGCTGGGCCATCCACGTCTCGGCAACCCCGGCGTAGGCACGGGCATAGCCGGCGTCGGCCTCGATCGCCTGACGGAAGTAGGCGCGCGCCTTCTCGATCCCGTCGAGCGTCACCTGCCGGTGCAGCGCGTAGATGCCGAGCAGGTAGAACTCGTAGGCGCCGAGCGGATTGACCTCCGGCGCCTGAGGCTGCGGGCGATGGAGCACCTTCAGGACGTCATCGGCGATGGCGCCGGGCAGGGTGGCCAGCTGCGCATCCGGTTCCTCGAACTGGCCGGCCCACACGGCGTCGTCGTCGCGCAGGCGGAACAGCTGGACGCCGACATGCACGCGTTGCAGCGCCCGCGTCAGCGCGCCGACGAGCGCATAGTCGGCGTCGAGCTGCTCGCGCACCGCGCGCAGCAGCGCCTTGCGATCCGTCGTCCCGCGGAACGTGAACGCGGAGTTGCGCGCGAGCACGCGCAGCCGGTCGGCGCGCTCGAAGCGATGGATCACGTCGTTCGCGAGCCCGTCGGCCGTCGCCTGCTCGAGATGGTCCGCGCTGCGGTCTTCGAACGGCAGCACGGCGATGCGCACGACGTCCGGCATCGCGCCTCCTGTGCGCCACCACCACCAGCCGCCGGCGGCGGCCACGGTGGCGCCGGTCCCCGCGGCGACCATCCATCGACGCCGTGCCGCATGCGGCGGCCCGGGCCCGGCGGACCGTCCGGTCGATCGCGGCGGCGCCTCGACGAAGGCCGCGAGGCGCTCGATCTGCGCGTCGATCGGCCCCGCGAACGCGTCGAACCATTGCGACGTGCCGAGGAAGTATTCGAGGCTGCCGGTCGGCAGCAGGTCGCGGATGCGGAACGCCACGACCGGCAGGTCGCGCGCGACCGCGCGTTCGAGTTCGCGGCGGACCTGCGGCGACGCGTTCGACGCCGGCGAGAAGACCAGCACCATCAGCGGCGCCGTGCGAATCGCGTCGACGATCTGCTCGGCCCAGTCGGCGCCCGGCGCGACGTCGCGCGGCGCGATCCAGCAGCGACGGCCGCGCGACTCGAGCACGCGGACGATCGCGTCGGCGGTCGCGCGGTCCTGCTGCGCGTAGCTGATGAAGACGCGGCCGGTCTGATCGATGTCGCTCATCGGTGGCGCGTGGGTCGGCTCGCCGTCGGGACGGACACCGTGCATTAGACCGCAAGCGGACCGTCCGCGGCGGGTCGGGGCGACGCCCGCGACGAACGCTGGTGGGGTCGCGGGGACGACCGCCGTCGGCGCGTGGATCGAGCTTGCGCGCGAGCCGGACCGCTCAGGCGACGAGCCGCGCGATCGCGAACGCCGCCGCCGCGGCGAGGCCGCCGATCGTCAGCGTCTGCACGGCGGAGCGGAACGGCCGGGTGCCGGTGTAGCGGCCCTTCAGCCAGCCGAACGCGAACAGCGCCGCGAGCGTGACGACGATCGACGCGGCGAGCGCGCGCGGCACCGCGTCGATCAGCAGGTACGGCGACAGCGGCACGAGGCCGCCGACGACGTACGCGCCGGCGATCGTCGCGGCGCTGCGTCGTGCGCGGCGCGGGTCCGGCTCCTCGAGTCCGAGCTCGAACCGCATCATGAAGTCGCGCCAGCGCACCGGATCGCGCTCGAGCGCCGCGATCAGCGGCGCGCAGTCGGCCGGCCCGACGCCGTAGGTCGCCATGATCTCGACGATCTCGCCGCGCTCGTGCGCGGGCTTCTC
The DNA here is from genome assembly GCA_963720205.1 of uncultured beta proteobacterium. Lineage (GTDB taxonomy): Bacteria > Pseudomonadota > Gammaproteobacteria > Burkholderiales > Burkholderiaceae_D > CAHJXF01. The sequence goes on from OY970390.1 coordinate 683,141, forward strand.
GACGATCTCGGCCTCCTCGCGGCGCCGCTCGGCCTCGTAGTGCTCGCGTTCGGCCCGCGCCGACAGGTAGCCGCCGAGTCCCATCGCGATCGCGCCTGCCACGATCTCGGCGACGCCCGCGGTCACGATCAGCGACGTGCCGTGCGTCGCCGCCGCGTCGAGCGCGCCGCTGATGCCGGCCGCGAGCGCGAACGGCACGGTGAGTCCGTCCGCCATCCCGAGGACGACGTCGCGGACCGTGTCGCTGCCTTCGAAGTGCCGCTCGGCGTGCGGCGGGGTCGCGGTCATCGGCGGCCCCGTCCGGGTCGACCCGCTCATGCGCCGGCCTCCACCGCCGGCGGCGGCGTCTTCGGCCGATACGCGCAGAGGTCCGCGACGATGCAGCGCCAGCACTCGGGCAGCCGCGCCTTGCAGACGTGGCGGCCGTGCAGGATCAGCCAATGGTGCGCGGCGAACAGGTAGTGCTTCGGCACGACCTTCATCAGCTTCGTCTCGACGATCTCGACCGTGGTCCCGCGCGCGAGGCCGGTGCGGTTCGCGACGCGGAACACGTGCGTGTCGACGGCCAGCGTGTGCTCGCCGAACACGACGTTCAGCACGACGTTCGCCGTCTTGCGTCCGACCCCCGGCAGCGCCTCGAGCGCGACGCGATCGCGCGGCACCTCGCCGCCGTGCCGCTCGATCAGCAGGCGGCTCATCGCGACGACGTTCTTCGCCTTCGTGCGATACAGGCCGATCGTGCGGATATACGGCTCGAGTCCTTCGGCGCCCAGCGCGACGATGGCCTGCGGCGTGTTCGCGACCGGGTACAGCTTGTCGGTCGCCTTGTTGACCGACAGGTCGGTCGCCTGCGCCGAGAGGATCACCGCGACGAGCAGCTCGTACGGCGAGCCGAACGTCAGCTCGGACGCGGGATCGGGGTTCGCCTCGGCGAGCCGCGCGAAGAACGCTTCGCGATCGCCAGGCTTCATCGCGCCGCGTCGCGGGCGGCCTTCGCCGCGTCGAGCCGTCGTGCCGCGGTCGCCCTGGCGCGCTCGATCGCAGCCGCGACGATCGCCTGCCGGCGGCGCGTCGTGTCGTCGACGGCCGGCGCGACGTCGACGGTCGGCTTCGTCGCGAGCCGCGCATCGCGCGCCCGATGGCGCGCGCGGGCGGCGTCGGCATGCGCGTCGTCCCAATCGAAGCCGGCCGGCTCGAGCACGATGCAGTCGACCGGGCAGGGCGGCAGGCACAGCTCGCAGCCGGTGCACAGCGCGGCGACGACCGCATGCAGCCGCTTCGCGCCGCCGACGATCGCGTCGACCGGGCAGGCCTGGATGCACAGCGTGCAGCCGATGCAGATCGATTCGTCGATCGCCGCGAGCGCGAGCGGCTTCGGCGCGCCGCGCGTCGGATCGAGCGGGATCGGGTCGCGACGCAGCAGCGCCGCGAGCTTGGCGACACCCGCGTCGCCGCCCGGCGGGCAGCGGTCGATGTCGGCGCGCGCGTCGGCGATCGCCTCCGCGTACGGCCGACAGCCGTCGAAGCCGCAGCGACGGCACTGCGTCTGCGGCAGGACCGCGTCGATCGCGTCGACGCCCGACGTCGTCGTGATGCTCACCGCCCGCGCCTCGCGATCAGGCGTGCTTGCGGATGAAGTCGTGGATGCGCGGATAGATCACCTGGCGCCACCGCGAGCCGCTGAAGATGCCGTAGTGGCCGCATTGCGGCGCGGTGAAGTGCTGCTTGCGGTTCTTCGGGATGCCGCTGCACAGCGCGTGCGCGGCCTCGGTCTGACCGCTGCCCGAGATGTCGTCGAGCTCGCCTTCGATGGTGAACAGCGCGACCGAGCGGATCGTCTCGGGCGCGACCTTCTCGCCCTTGACGACCCACGTGCCGTTCGCGAGCGCGCGTTCCTGGAACACGGTGCGGATCGTGTCGAGGTAGTACTCGGCCGGCATGTCGAGGACCGCGTTGTACTCGTCGTAGAAACGTCGATGCTGCTCGGCGTCGGAGTCGTCGCCGCGCACCAGCTGCAGGTAGAAGTCGTAGTGCGAGTTGAGGTGCCGGTCCGGATTCATCGCGACGAATCCGGCGTGCTGCAGGAAGCCCGGATAGACGCTGCGCAGGTAGCCCGGGAAGTTCGCCGGCACGCGATAGATGACGTTGTTCTCGAACCAGGCGTACGGCTTCGTCGTCGCGAGGTTGTTGACCTGCGTCGGGCTCCTGCTGGTGTCGATCGGACCGCCCATCATCGTCATCGTGCGCGGCAGCTTCGGGTCGTTCGCCGAGGCCATCAGCGAGATCGCCGCGAGCACCGGCACCGTCGGCTGGCAGACCGAGATCACGTGCACGTCGGGTCCGAGCCGGCGGATGAACTCCTGCACGTACGCGATGTAGTCGTCGAGATGGAACGGGCCGTCGGACGCCGGCACCATCCGGGCGTCGGTCCAGTCGGTCAGATAGACGTCGTGCGCCGTGATCAGCTGGCGCACCGTGTCGCGCAGCAAGGTCGAGTGATGGCCCGAGAGGGGCGCCACCAGCAGCACCTTCGGATCGGCCGCGCGGCCCGACATGCCCTTCGTGAAGAAGCGCTCGAAGTGCAGCAGCCGGCAGAACGGCTTCTCGAGTTCGACGCGTTCGAGGACCGGCACCTCGGCGCCGTCGACGGTCGTCGAGTGCAGTCCGAACTGCGGCTTCTCGTAGTCCTTGTTGATCCGGTAGAACAGCTCGTAGCCCGCGGCGACCCGGTTCGCGAACGGCATGTACGACAGCGGGCTCTGCGGGCTCGAGAACATCTTCGCCCCGGCCGCGGCGAACGCCGTCATCGGGTTCAGCATCGCGCGCTGCATCTCGTGGAGTTGGTAGAGCATCGGTTCGTTCTTTCGTCGGCGGTCGCCGGTCGGTCCTCGATTATCGGCGTCCGGCCGAGGCGCCCTCAAGTCGGCCGAAGCCGTGATCGAGCGGGCGTGAATGCCGACCCGCGCTCACCAGAAGTTCTCCACGATGTACTGGCCCGGGGTCTCGCGCCGCACCGGACGCAACCCTCTCGCACCGACCATTTCGCGCATCTCCCGGATCATCGACGGGTTGCCGCAGATCATGAGACGGGCGTCGTCGGCGAGGCGTGCGCCGACGCGTCGCTCGAGGCTGCCGTCCGCGACGATCGTCGTGATGCGACCCTGCATCGATCCGGCTTCGGCGACGCTCGCCCTGCCGCTCAACGTCGGCACGTAGGTCAGCGACGCCCCGGCGACCGGCGGCGACGTCGTCCATCGCTCGAAGTCGTCGCGGTACGCGAGCTCGGCCGGCGTCCGCACGCCGTGCACGAGCACGATGTCGTCGAAGCGCGTCCAGACCGCCGCGTCGGCCAGCATCGAGCGGAACGGCGCGATGCCGGTGCCGGTCGCGAGCAGCCACAGCCGCCCGCCGCCGTCGAAGCGGTCGGTGCGCAGGAATCCGTAGACCGTCGGATCGATGCGGATCGCGTCGCCGACCCGCAACTTCGCGAGCGGCTGCGTGAACGGGCCGTCCGGGACCACGATCGAGTAGAACTCGAGTTCGGGATCGGCCGGCGCCGATGCGATCGAATACGCGCGGCGGACGTCGACGCCGTTCGCGTCGTCGAGGCCGAGTCGCACGAACTGGCCGGGCACGAACGACAGCCCGACGGGACGTTCGGTGCGAAACGAGAACAGGTGCGGCGCCCAGTCGTGGCGCCAGGTGATCGCGCAGGACGCCGACCGGTCCGCGCTCATCGCGTCGCCGCGGCGCGCGGCCGCGCGCTCACTTCTCGAGATACTGGCGCTTGTCCTTGACGTCCTTCCACGCATCGGAGTCGGGGAAGTGCGGCTTCATCCGCGTGATGCTCGGCCAGCCCTTGGCCAGTTCGACGTTGAGCTCGATGAACGGCCTCTGGTCCGCCGGCACGTCCTCCTCGGCGAAGATCGCGTTGACCGGACACTCGGGGATGCAGACGGCGCAGTCGATGCATTCGTCGGGATCGATGGCCAGGAAGTTCGGGCCTTCGCGGAAGCAGTCGACGGGACAGACGTCGACGCAGTCGGTGTAGCGGCACTTGATGCAGGATTCGGTGACGACGTGCGTCATGCGAGGCACTCCGGAACAGCGGGCAAGCGCCGTATTCTAGCGCAGCGGTCGCGTCGGACCTCCGCCGCGTCGGGAACGCCCGGAGCGCGCGCCTATAATCGGACCCGCCTCGCGGCGCCCTCGATCTGCATCGGCCGCTCCGCCCGGCCGTCCAGCATGCCGATCAATCTGCCGATCCTCCTCACCTGGCTGCGCATCGTCCTGATCCCGCTCGTGGTCGGCGTGTTCTTCGTGCCGGACCATTGGATGAGCGGGCCGGACAAGAACATCACGGCGACGGTCGTGTTCGTCGTCGCCGCGCTGACCGACTGGCTCGACGGCTGGCTCGCACGGCGGCTGAAGCAGACCTCGAGCTTCGGCGCGTTCCTCGACCCGGTGGCCGACAAGCTGATGGTCACGGCGGCGCTGATGATCCTGCTGCAGCTGTCGCGCATCAACGCGCTGGTCGCGCTCGTCATCGTCGGCCGCGAGATCGCGATCTCGGCGCTGCGCGAATGGATGGCGCAGCTCGGCGCGGGCCGCAGCGTCGCGGTGCACTGGCTCGGGAAGATCAAGACGATCGCGCAGATGATCGCGATCCCGATGCTGCTGTACGACGACTGGTTCCTGTTCTTCGACTCGCATCGCGTCGGGACGTGGCTGATCTGGATCGCCGCGCTGCTGACCGTCTGGTCGATGGGCTACTACATGCGACGCGCCTATCCGAAGATCCTCGCGCGGACGCGAACGAAGGAACGCCGGGGCCGCTTCCGTCGACCGGTCGGGCGACCGGTCGCGCGCACCGAGCCGCCGCGCGCGGCGCCGGACAAATGACGACTCGTCGCTCGTCGTGAGCGGCCGTCGCTACTTCGCGGTGGTCCCGGCCGCGGGCACCGGCACGCGCACCGGCGCTTCGACACCGAAGCAGTACGTCGACGTGGCCGGGCGGCCGATGATCGTCCGCACGCTCGACGCGTTCGCCGCCGTCGCGGTCGTCGAGCGGATCGTCGTCGTCATCGCGCCCGACGACGCGCTGTTCGACGTCGCGGTGCCGGCCGCCTCGCGGAACGCGCGCGTCAGGCCGGTCCGGCGCGGCGGCGCCACGCGCGCGGCGTCGGTCGAGAACGGGCTCGCGGCGCTCCACGGCGTCGCGGCCGACGACGACTGGGTGCTCGTCCACGACGCCGCGCGCTGCGGGATCACGGCCGCGCTGATCGGGCGGCTGATCGACGGTGTCGGCGACGATGCGGTCGGCGGCGTGCTCGCGGTGCCGCTCGACGACACGGTCAAGCGCGCGACGGCGGACGACACCGCGCGCGTCGCCGCGACGGTCGATCGCGAGGGTCTCTGGCGCGCGCAGACGCCGCAGCTGTTCCGCTATCGCCTGCTGGTCGACGCGCTCGCGAGCGCGCGGGCGAACGGCGTCGTCGTGACCGACGAGGCGAGCGCGCTCGAGGCCGTCGGCCGCCGGCCGCTGCTCGTTCGCGGCTCGGCCCGCAACTTCAAGGTGACGACCGCCGACGACCTCGCGATGATGGATTCGCTGCTCGCGCGCGAGCCGCACCGTTCGACCACGCCGGCCCCGGACCTGTCGACATGATCATCCAGTCGCTGCTCGACACCGACCTGTACAAGTTCACGATGATGCAGGTCGTGCTGCACCAGTTCCCCGGTGCGCAGGTCGAGTACCGCTTCAAGTGCCGCACGCCGGACATCGATCTGGTGCCGTGCATTCCCGAGATCGAGGAGGAGATCGCCGCGCTGTGCCGGCTGCGCTTTCGCGACGACGAGCTGCAATGGCTGCGCGGCTTCCGGTTCATCAAGAGCGATTTCGTCGACTTCCTCGACCTGTTCCAGATGAACCGCAGGTACGTGCGGCTCGCGCCGTCCCCGAAGGGCAACGGCGAGATCGACCTCGTCGTCGAAGGACCGTGGCTGCACACGATCCTGTTCGAGATTCCGCTGCTCGCGATCGTCAACGAGGTCTACTTCCGGCGCACGCACCCGTTCCCCGATGTCGTCGAGGGCCGCCGGCGGCTCCACGCGAAGCTGCGGCTGATCACCGGCGACGACGGTCTCGTCGATTGCAAGATCGCCGACTACGGGACGCGCCGGCGCTTCTCGCGCGCGTGGCAGGAGGAAGTGCTGCAGATCGCGCAGCAGACGCTCGGCCCGCAGCTCGCCGGCACCAGCAACACGTGGTTCGCGATGACGCACGACCTCGTGCCGCTCGGCACGATGGCGCACGAATACCTGCAGGCCTGCCAGTCGCTCGGTCCGCGACTGCGCGACTCGCAGACGTTCGCGTTCGAGCGCTGGGCGCACGAATACCGCGGCGACCTCGGCATCGCGCTGTCCGACGTCTACGGCTTCGACGCGTTCCTGCGCGACTTCGACATGTACTTCTGCAAGCTGTTCGACGGCGTGCGCCACGACTCCGGCGACCCGGTCGCGTGGGGCGAGCGGATGATCGCGCACTACGAGCGCTACCGGATCGATCCGAAGACGAAGACGCTGATCTTCTCCGACAGCCTCGACATCCCGCGCGTGATCGAGCTGCACCGGCGCTTCTCGCCGCGCGCGCGCCTCGCGTTCGGGGTCGGCACGAACCTGACGAACGACCTCGGCTACACGCCGCTGCAGATCGTCATCAAGATGGTCCGCTGCAACGGCCAGCCGGTCGCGAAGCTGTCGGACACGCCGGCGAAGAACATGTGCGACGACGAGGCGTATCTGGCCTACCTGCGGCAGGTGTTCGAGATTCCGGCCGCGACCGCCTGAAGCGGGACGAACCGCGTACCGACGGCGACGCCGCGCCAGCACGACGGCGCCGAACGCGACGGCTCATCCTGAAATAAACGCCTTGCCTGAAGCCGTTTCAAGCGCGAAGACGCCGGGCGCCGGGACGTACCGTTGCCCGCAGCGATGGTGAGGCGCTCGTCGTGCGCTGCGGATTCGGTCGCTGAAGCCTTGCACTGACGTTCAGCGAAACGGAGCGTTCGCGATATGCCGTTCGCTCGATCGATCGCCGCGGACATGGGGGCGAAGCTCGCGAGCCGATCGCCGCGGAGGCGAGGTCCGTACCAGCGGCGATACACGCTGTTCGGCGACCGCACCCCTTTCGCTATCATTGCTCGATGGGCCACAACGCGTCCCGCTACACCGTGAAGCGCCTCTCGGCGGACGCGCAGCACGCGGTCGACGAGTACAAGTCGCGCTCGGTCTGGTCCGCGTGGTGGTCCGTTGACGAAAAGGTGCGCCGGCGCTACTTCACGCGCGATGAGCGCGCCTTCATCACACGCTACGGCGCGCGGCTCGACGAGCTCGCCTGCTTCCGGTCGAACCCGAGCAACGAGAAGGAAGAGCACTTCCTGGCCGTCTGCAGCGGCGAGGAGCCGACGTCGCCACGCGAGCGCCTATGGTTGCTCGTGCAACTCGTGTGTCGCTATCAGCGGGCCGTGGACCGCGCCGCGCGCGCCGACCTCGCCGAGCAGGACGCCTTCGCACTGCGCGCCGAGAACCGCGCGCTGAAGGCGCAAAACGATCATCTCGAACGATACGCGCACGGGCTCGCGAAGCGCGTCGCGCGGATGGACGAGGAGCGGCCGCCGCCCGTCTGCAATGTCGTCTGGATGACGCCGAGGTTCCGTGAGCCGGAGGTCTGCGGGCCGGCGCAGCATTGGCGGGTGATAGCCGAGGCTCAGCGTGGAGCGCCTATCGGCATGCTGACTTCGCACGGCATCGCAAGCGCTAAAGGGTGATGGGCGCGAAATCCACTTCCGTCAGCCGCTGCAGTTCCTGTGTGCCCTGACAATTTCGAATGAGACGGTCGGATGGAACGAGCGGTGATCCGATCGATGTGCGGCCGCTACGGGCTCCACGAGTTGCGGACCGACCAGTGTCTTCAGCATCGGGGAACGTCATGACCTTTCGACGAGTCGCGCTTTTCTTGATGGCGCTGCTACCTGCTGTGGCGGCCGATGCTGCGACCGTCTATCGTTGGGTCGACGAAGCCGGCCATGTTCACTTCTCTGACGTCGTGCCCGAGGCCTACAAGACCGTCGCCCGGCCAATGGACTTGAACGTCGCGGACCCGGGTCCCGCCGAAAAAGCGGAAGCCGAGGCCCGGGCGGCTGCGCTCAAGGCCGCAGCGGATCGTATCGTCCTGCCGTCCGCGCGCGACGGTGCAGCCGCTGTGCCCTCGCCGTCGGCCGTCACACCGACGTCGGTCGCCTTCGAGTACACCGCGCGGAATTGCAAAGCGTGGAGGACGCGATACAGGCAGAGCAAGGCTTGTTTCGACGGCTTGGCAGCCCCGAATGATCGGTCGACATCGAGTTCGTTCCGGACCTGCGGCGAGGACGTCCCCAACCCGTACCCGGTCTGCGGGGCGCCGGAGAACTACGAAAGTGACCCTGGCGATTACCCCTGGATGAACATGCCGCCGCACCTTCGCCACTGATGCGCACGACCGCACGTCATGCCTTGGACTTGGCTTCTCCGAAGCTTCGTGCCCGCCAGCAGTCGGACGAGCCCGGAGTCGTCCGCTTCGCTCGCTCGCGCTGATCTTCTCGCCATACCGCGACAGAAGCGCCGCGACGCTGGAACGGTCGCCGCACCCGGCACCGTGACCGAACGTGCCGCGCTCCATTTCTCGCTCAACCTGGTGACTCCAGCCAACGAATCAGCGCGCAGACGAAAGGTCGTGCATCGGGCCGGATGGCCCCGGCGCCGCACGATCGCCGTGAAGCGCTTTCCGCGTGCCTTGATCGTCGCCACGATCTCTCCGATCGAGACCTTGGACGGACGAGACCGATCGACTCAGATGTTCGCCATGGACGATCGACACGGCAGGACATGTGCGACGACGAGGTCTATCCCGCTGATCAGCGGCAGGTGTTCGCGATCCCGGCCGCGACGGACCGACGCGCCGCCGCGCTCCGCGGTACCGCTCGGGCCACGTCGAACGGATTGGCCGTTCGTCCTACTACACCGTCCCCATCCGCGGAACGCGTCCCGTTGCGTACGTTTCGTCCTGATGCGACGGGCCGGCGATTCCGGCCGCACGGTTCGGGAGAGCGCGATGGCAGGGCAGTCGATCGGCATGCAGGACGAGGTCGGCGCGCACGCCGGCGAACCGCGGCGCGCGGCGCTGCTGTGGCGCGACGCGCACGCCGCCGCGCCGCCGATCGAGCCCGACGGCCCGCTGTGGCACGTGATCGGCACGATGCGGATGGGCGCGGCGCTCGTCGCGCCCGACGCTCGGGCGGTTTGGCTGAACACGGCCGCTCGCGAGACGCTCGGCGACGAAGCCGGCCTCGCGCTGCGCGACGGACGCGTCGTCGCGCTCGGATCCGACCTGCGACGACGGTTCGCGGCCGCGCTCGCGAACGCGTGTCGCCCGCCGTTCGTCGACGGTGCCGTGCTGCTCGGCCCGCAGCGCGGCGGCGTGGTCGCCCGGCCGCTTCGCGTGCTGTCGGTCGAACGCATCGCCGGCCGTGCCCGTCACGACGGCGAAGGCCTCGCGCTGCTGTGCATCGGCAGCCCGCGACAGCGCTCGCCCGACGCCGCGATGCTCGGACAGCTGTTCGGCCTCACGGCCGCCGAAGCGACGCTGATGGCCGGCATCGCCGGCGGCGAGCGGCTGCATCGTTGCGCCGAGCGGCGGGGCGTGTCGCTCGCGACGGTCCGCGCGCAACTGCGCAACGTGTTCGTCAAGACCGGCGCCGCGACGCAGGCCGATCTGACGTTCATCGCGTGGTCGATTCCGGGGCTCTGGATCGACTGAGCCGCCGGCCGCAGGCTACGGTGCCTCGGCCGGCGACCCGTGCCGGTCCGATGGTGCTCGTCGCCCGACCTTCAGCAGACGCAGCGTGGGGCCGAGCGTCGGCGCCTGCACGAGCAGGCTGAACAGCACCACGCCGTAGGTCGCCGTCACGAACACCTCGCGACCCTCGAATACGGGCAGCGACAGCGCGAGCGCGATCGAGATCGCGCCGCGCAGGCCGCCCCACGTCATGATCTTGATGCCGTGCGGCGTCGCGGGCAGCCAGGTGCGCAGCACCGTGACCGGCAGGCCGACGCTGACGAAGCGTGCGACGACGACGAGCGGCAGCAGCACGACGGCCGCGAGCACCGAGATGCGGTCCGCGCCGAGCGACATCATGCGAATGCCGATGAGGCCGAACAGCATCAGGTTCAGCACCTGGTCGAGCAGGTCCCAGAACGAGAACAGGTGCTCGCGCGTGCGGCGGCTCATCGCGTGGCGCGCACCCTCGTTGCCGATCACGAGGCCCATCACCACGACCGCGAGCGGGGCCGACACCTCGAGCCGCTCGGCGAGCGCATAGCCGCCGGTCGCGAGCGCGAGCGTGATCAGGATCTCGACCGGATAGCTGTCGACGCCCTTCAGCATGAAGAAGCCGAAGTAGCCGACCGCGAGTCCGACGACCGCCGCGCCGAGGACTTCGCGTGCGAGCAGCGCGCCGACCGACGCGAGCGACGGCTCGGTCGACCCGGTGACGATGCCGAGCATCAGCAGGTACGCGACGACGCCGGTGCCGTCGTTGAACAGGCTCTCGCCGCTGATGACGACTTCGAGCGAGCGCGGCGCGCGGGCGGTCCGCAGGACGCTCAACACCGCGATCGGGTCGGTCGGCGAGATCAGCGCGCCGAACAGCAGGCAGTACGAAAGGCCGATGCGGATGCCGATCATCGCGAGCAGCACGTGCGCGCCGTAGCCGACGATCACCGTCGACAGCACGACGCCGACCGTCGACAGCACCAGCACCGGCAGTCGGTGGCGCGCGAGGTCGGCGAAGTTGATGTGCAGGCTGCCCGCGAACAGCAGGACGCTGAGCAGGCCGTGGAAGACGATCTCGGTCACGTCGAGCCGCGTCGCGAACGACGACGCCCAGCTCACGGCGCCGGGAACCACCGCGCCGATCGCCGTCAGCACGAGCGTCGCGAGCAGGCCCATGAACGTGATGCCGACGGTGTCCGGCAGCTGGATGTAGCGGTGGTTGACGTAGCCGAGCACCGCGGTCGCGGTCAGCAGCAGGCCGATCAGTTCGAAGAGGGACATCGCGGCGGGATTCCGGTGATCGTCGTCGGTTGCGGTCGCCGGGCGAGTATCCCATCCGGCGAGAGACACGGCCTCGACCGAACGACGGTGTCGCGCGAAGCGACCCGCGCGCCGTCGAGCAACGGAGAAGCGCCCCGCGCCCTTCGCGCGGATACCATGGCGTCGTCGCGCGTATCGTCTTGCGCGACGCCAGCCGCGACGACGACCCTTCGCCATGACCTCTCCCGCTTCGTCCGCCCGGCCGCGCGTGCTCGTGACGCGCGCGATCTTTCCCGAGCACGTCGAACGGCTCGCGCGCATCGGTCGATGCGTCGCTCAATCAGGCCGACGAACCGTTCGGCCCGGCCGAGCTCGCGCGGCGCCTCGACGGCGTCGACGGACTGCTTTGCGCGAGCGGCGACACGCGTCGACGCGACCGTCCTCGCGCACGCGTCGCGGCTGCGCTGCGTGGCGACGATCTCGGTCGGCACGAACCACGTCGACCTCGAGGCCTCTCGTGCGCGCGGCATCGTCGTGACGAACACGCCGGACGTGCTGACCGAGACGACGGCCGACTTCGGCTGGGCGCTGATGATGGCGGCGGCGCGCCGCGTCACGGAGTCGGAGCACTGGCTGCGTGCCGGACACTGGCGCCGCTGGGCGCTGGACCAGTTCCTCGGCGCCGACGTGCATCACGCGACGCTCGGCATCCTCGGCATGGGACGGATCGGGCAGGCGCTCGCGCGACGCGCCGCCGGCTTCTCGATGCCGGTCCTGTATCACAACCGGTCGCGCCTCCCAGGCGACGATGGAGGACGCCTGCCGCGCGACGCTACGTGCCGCGCGACGCGGCTGTTCGCGGAAGCCGATCATCTGATCCTCGTGCTGCCGTACACGCGCGACAACCATCACACGGTCGGCGCCGCCGAGCTCGCGCGGATGAAGCCGACGGCGACGCTGACGAACATCGCGCGCGGTGGGCTCGTCGACGAGGCGGCGCTCGCGGACGCGATCGAGGCCGGGCGACTCGGCGGCGCGGGCCTCGACGTCTACGAAGGCGAACCGGCGATCAATCCGCGACTGCTGGCGCTCGACCGGGTCGCGCTGACGCCGCATCTCGGCAGCGCGTCGCGCGCGACTCGCCGCGCGATGGGCATGCTGGCGATCGACAACCTCGTCGCCGCGCTCGAGGGGCGCGAGCCGCCGAACCGCGTCGCCTGAGGCGGTTCGCAAGCCCGAAAAAAAGGCCGGCGCGAGGCCGGCCTTCGATCCCGCGTCGACCGTCTACTGCACGCGTCGCTCGATCGTGATGTCCTCGACCTCGACACGACGGTTCGGCTCGAGGCAGCGGATCAGCGCGGCGCGATTCTTCTCGCTGCACTGGACGACCGGATCGGCCTCGCCCTTGCCGACCGCCGTCAGCCGCGATGCGTCGACGCCTTGCTGGACCAGGTACGCCTTGACCGCGTCGGCGCGACGCTGCGACAGCTTGAGGTTGTACGCCGGCGATCCGATGCGGTCGGTGTAGCCGGTGATCCGCACGTTCGCGACGCTCGGATTCGCCTTCAGCGTGTTCGCGATGTCGTCGAGCTTCGGTGCCGGCAGGCGCAACGTCGCGCGGTCGAAGTCGAACATCTTCGTCGCCGACAGCGTCTGCTTCTCGAAGCGCGGCGGCGGGGGCGGCGGCGGCGGCGGCGGCGGCGGGGGCGGCGGCGGAGGCGGCGCGGCCTCGGCCATCCGCGGCGCCGGCGTCGGCGTCTTGTCGAAGTAGTAGGTCAGGCCGAGGTTGACGTAGTTGTTCTCGTTGCGACGAAAGCCGTAGACGTCGCTGCGCTGGAAGCCGAACACCTTCTTGTACTCGAGCTCCGCCGCGAACTGGTCGCTGATCGCGTACTGCACACCGACCCCGGCGGCCGCGTACGGCGACGTCCGCGAGTTCTGCTGGTTCGGGATGTTGCGACGGTCGTTCTCGGCGCCGATGCCGACCGACACGAACGGCCGCAGCCGGCCGCGATCAGGAAGAACAAGCCGTCGATGCCGCCGAGCGCCTGCTGGTAACGGGTGTTCGCGTCGTCGGCCCGCGCGTAGCTGCCGCCGACCCGCACGTCGAACCACTGATTGATCGCCTTGCCGAACTTGAGCCCGGCATCGAAGCCGGTCGAGCGTTCGTGCCGAAGCGGTTGTCCGGGTTGAAGAAGCCGCCTTCGCCGACGACATAGACGGACGGGTTGTACCTCAACTCCTGCGCGTGCGCGGACTGGAGCAGGGCGCCGAGGGCGACCACGCCGACGGCGAGCTTGAACTTGTTATTGGGCATGACAGTGATCCTCGAAGACCGATGCGGATGAACGACGCGACACTATCGGAGGCGATTCTGCCGCGCATCGGTGCGAGCGTGCATCCCTTGTAGGCGGTCGCCGAGCTTTGGCGCATTCGGCCGACAGGCGTCACCGCGTGTGACGCGTCGTGACGGTCAGTGTGCCGAGCGCCTTGCGCTGCGCGTCGCCGTCGACGTCGACGTACGGCCACCAGTTCGTCAGCACTGGATGGCGGTGATAGCCGTAGACCCACGGCTGCATCAGGTCCGAGTAGATGCGGTGGACGTCCGAGCTTCCACGGCGCGTAGACGAGCATCAGCTCGTTCATGCGCCGGTAGAGCGCGTTGCGCTCGGGCCCGTCGGGCAGCTCGCGCGATTGCTCGAAGAGCGCGTTGTATTCGGGCAGGTTGAAGCGCGCGTGGTTGGTCTGCCCGATGCCGCCGCCGTACAGCGTCGCGTAGGAACGTCTCGGCGGTCGGGCGATGTCGCCGACCACGCGAGGCCCCACATCATCAGCTGGCCGGCCTTCGACTGCTTCAGCAGCTCGGGGAACTGCTGCTTGCTGACGTCATCCGGATGCCGATCGCGTCCATGTCCTTCTTCCACAGCTCGTCCATCTCCTTGTAGTCCTGCGTGGGCTGCGACGAGCGGACGATGACGAGCGGCTTGCCGTCGGGCGTCTCGCGATAGCCGTCGCCGTCGCGGTCGACGTAGCCGTAGCAGGTCGAGCAGCGCGCGCGCCTTCGCCGGGTCGTATTCGGGTCCGATGCTGCGGAAGTTCGGGTCGTAGCCGTCGGCGCCGGGGCCGATCGGCGACTGCGCGGGGATCGCCTGGTTGCGCCGCAGGACGCGGATCTCCTCGTCCGACGTCGTAGCCGAGGCTGATCGCGCGCCGCAGCGCGACCTTCTCGGGCGTGTAGCCGCCGACGACCGGGTTCTCCATCGCGAAGTACGTGAACGTGACCTCGACGCCCGGATTGCGTTCGAGCTTGATCCCGCGCTTGGCGAGGTTCGGCGCGAGCTTGCCGTTCGGGATCGCGACGTTCGCGAACTCCTCGGGCAAGCCGCTCGATCAAGTCGGCCTCGTCGTTCAGGAACGACAGCCAGCGCGGCTGCGTCTGCTCGATGATGCTGATCTCGACGCGCGGCGTCATCGGCAGGCGGCGGCCCTTCAACTGCGCGTAGATGGCCTGCGCGATCGCGTCGTCGGCGGCCGGCTCGCGCCTCGTAGTAGCGCTCGCGATAGCCGGGGTTCGCGGTCAGCACGATGCGCGACGAGCGACGCCATTCGGACAGCACGTACGGCCCGGTGCCGACCGGATGCTCCATCGTCTTGTCGGGCGCGGCCTCGACGACCTCGCGCGCGACGGCGCAGCTCGTGAAGCAGTACGCGAGGTTGTTGATGAAGTTCGAAGTACGGCTTCGCTGAGCTCGATGCGCAGCGTGTAGCGGTCGAGCGTCCGCAGGCCCTCGACCGGCGTGTCGTAGTCGAAGCGGCCGGTCTTCGAGCGCCTTCGCGCGCATGCTCGTCCATGCCGACGATGAAGCCTTCGACGAGGTAGAGCTGCGGCGACTTCACACTTCGGGTCGTAGACGCGCTTGATGCTGTAGACGTAGTCCGCGGCGGTCAGCTCGCGCCGCTTGCCGCCGAACGCCGGGTCGTCGGTGAAGTAGATGCCCCTCTTGATCCGCAGCGTCCACGTCAGGCCGTCCGGCGAGATCTCCGGCATCGACTCGGCCGTGTTCGGGACGAGCTTCACCGGCCGCGCGAGGTAGTCGTACGTCAGCGGCGTCTCGAAGATGTCGGAGGTGACGAAGTTCGAGTACAGGTCCGACAGCTGCGCCGGATCGAAGCCGGTCTCGGCGATCGGGAACGCGTAGCGCAGCACGCCGGGCGCGTGTCCGCCGCGGCGGCGCCTCGGCCCGTGCGACGCGACGACGCGGCCGCGCATGCGGCGACGAGCACGACGAGGAGGAGGCGACGCATGGCGGTCCGCGCGCGGCGGCAGGGACGGGCGCATCGTCGCGTCGGCGACTTGCGGCCGCGATTGTAGCGATCGCGCGACCCGGGTCGTCGACGGCATAGCGAATTGCCGTGCTAGCGCGTCGGGCGCGGGCATAATCGTCCGCGCCGCCGTCGACCCCGACCCGCCCGCCGTGCTCGCCTATCTCGTTCGCCGCATCTGGCAGATCATCCCGACGCTGCTCGGCGTCATCCTGCTGGTGTTCTTCCTGTTCAACTCGGTCGGCGGCGATCCGGCCGAGCAGCTCGCCGGCCAGATCTCGAACCCGGCGCAGATCGACAGCATCCGCCGCGAGCTCGGCCTCGACCAGCCGGTCTGGCAGCAGCTGCTGGATCTTCGTCAAGCAGGTCGTGACGTTCGACTTCGGCAACAGCTGGGCGACCAACGAGTCGGTCGTCGCACATCCTCGTCGACGCGGCTCGCCGGCGACGCTGACCATGATGGTGCCGGTGCTGATCCTCGACACGGTGCTCGGCGATCGCTGCTCGCGCTCGCGGTCGCCGCACGTGCGCGGCTCGCTGACCGACCGCGCGATCATGATCGCTGTGCACGGTCGCGGTGTCGATCAGCTTCCTCGTCTACATCATCGTGTTCCAGTGGCTGTTCGCGTTCAAGCTCGGCTGGTTCCCGGTGCAGGGCTGGAGCGACAGCACGCTCGCGCAACCTCGTCACGTACGCGCCGCTGCCGGTCATGCATCGCGGTGTTCGTCAGCATCGCGCCGCAGCTGCGGCTGTACCGCATCGTTCCTGCTCGACGAGATCAGCCAGGACTACGTGCGCACCGCGCGCGCGAAGGGGCTGTCCGAGCGCACGCGTCATGCTGAAGCACGTGCTGCGCAACGCGATGATCCCGATCATGACGAACGTCGCGGTGCAGGTGCCGGCGCTGTTCGTCGGCGCGTTCCTGATCGAGGTGCTTCTTCTCGATCCCGGGCATCGGCCGCGAGGTGATCACTCGCCGTCGAATCGCAGCGACTTCCCGGTGATCAAGGCGATCGACCGTCTACGTCGCGGTCGCTGACGATGGTCGTCAACCTGCTCGCCGACCTGATGTACAAGGCCGTCGATCCGCGCGTGCAGTTCAAGTGAGCGATGGCGACCATCGACGAACGCCCGGCGATCGTCCCGCGCGCCGGCGAGCCGGGCGGCGCTCGCGGTCGTCGACGACTTCGGATCGATCGCCCGATCCGCGCGACGCTCGCGAGCGCGCGACGCGCCGTCGACGAGCGTGTGGCGCGCGTCGCTGAAGCGTCTCGCGCGCGACCGCGTCGGCGATGGCGTCGGCCGCCGTCGTCGCGGTCTACCTGGTCGTCATCGTCGCGGCGGCGCTCCGGCTGGATCGCGGCCGACTGGCGCGTCGAACGCGGCGTGTCGTATCGCGAGCCCGTCGTTCCTCGGCAAGGTCGCAGAACCTCGAGGCGTCGTCGGCGTCCGGCGACGCGTCGATCGGCGGCGCCGCCGAACGTCGACCTGTCGCCGACGTCGATCCGCTCGCGCCGCGCTATCGCGGAATGGGCCGAGCGCACGGCGAAGAGCGCGACCGTCACGCGCGCCGCGCAGCCGCGACGTTGCCGTTCGGCGCCGACAAGTGGGGCCGCGACGTGCTGAAGAAGGCGATCAAGGGCGCGCAGGACTCGATCTTCGTCGGGCTGTCGTCGGCGCGTCGTCGCGACGTTGATCGGCACCGTGTTCGGCGCGCGTCGCCGGCTACTTACGGCGGCTGGGTCGACGACGTCCTCAATGGTTCTACAGCGTGTTCACGTCGATCCCGTACATCCTGCTGATCCTCGCGTTCGCGGCCGTGTTCCGCAGCAACGCGGTGCTGCGCAGCCGGCGTCGCGACGATCGTCGCTGATCCTCGGCCTGACCGGCTGGACCGCGCGTCTACCGGCTGATGCGCGCGCGAGTACATCAAGCACAAGCGCGCGAATACGTGCAGCGCGGCCGAAGCGATCGGCGCGTCCGACGCGTCGCGGATGTTCGTGCACATCTTGCCGAACGTCGAGCCACGTCGTGCTCGTGCAGCTGTCGCATGCTGACGGTCGCGTTCATCAAGGCCGAGGTGATCCTGTCGTTCCTCGGCTTCGGCGTGCCGGTCGACGTCGTGTCGTGGGGCACGATGCTCAACGAGGCGCAGAGCGAGCTGATCCTCGGCAAGTGGTGGCAGCTGGTCGCCGCCGGCGCCGGCATGGCGATGCTCGTCACGGCGTTCTCGCCTGTTCACCGACGCCTGCGCGACGCGCTCGACCCGAAGCTCGGACTGACGCGCCACCGACGGCGCCGCGCTGCCGACCGGCACGCCGCTGCTGTCGGTGCGACGACCTGCGCGTCGACTTCCGCGTCGGCAGCGCGATCGCGCGCTTCCAGGCCGTGCGGGCATCAGCTTCGACATCCCGCCGAACCGCACCGTCGCGCTGGTCGGCGAGTCGGGCAGCGGCAAGATCGTGACCGCGCTGGCGATCCTCGGCCTGCTGCCCGGACAACGCCGACGGTGCGCCGGCAGCGATCCGCTTCGACGGCCGCGACCTCGCGCAGCGCGGACGCCGCGGCGATCTGCGCGACTGCGCGGCAAGCGACATCTCGATGATCTTCCAGGAGCCGATGACGTCGCTGAACCCGGTGTTCACGGTCGGCTCCAGATCGCCGAGATGCTGCGGCTGCACGATGGGCCTGCCGCGGCGAGCGCGCTGCAGCGGCGCGTCGTCGCGCTGCTCGCGAGGTCGGCATCCCCGACGCGGCAGCGGCGCGTCGACGCCGCTATCCGCACAGCTGTCCGGCGGCCAGCAGCAGCGCGTGATGATCGCGATGGCGATCGCCTGCGAGCCGCAGCTGCTGATCGCCGACGAGCCGACGACCGCGCTCGACGTCACGATCCAGAAGCAGATCCTCGACCTGATCGCGCGGCTGAAGCGCGAGCACGCGATGACGCGTGCTGTTCATCACGCACGACCTGCGCGTGGTCGGCGAGATCGCCGACGACGTCGTCGTGATGCAGAACGGCGAGATTCGCGAGCAGGGGCACCGTCGCGGCGATCTTCGACGGCGCGCAGCGACCCGTACACGCAGGCGCTGCTCGCGTGCCGTCCGTCGCTCGACCGCCGGCCGGCGCGGCTGCCGGTCGTCGCCGACTTCATGACCGGCCGCGCGTCCGGCGCGCACGCCGTCGACGCGATGCGCCGACCGCGCGCCGCGCGCCGACGGCGACGTCGTGCTCGACGTCGAGCGGCTGTCGAAGAGCTTCTACTCGCGACGAAGGGCTGTTCGGCAGCGCGAGTTCCAGGCGGTCCAGCGACGTGTCGTTCGCGCTGCCGACGCGGCAAGACGCTCGGCCTCGTCGGCGAGTCGGGCTCCGGCAAGACGACGGTCGGCCTGACGCTGATGCGGCTGCACGAGGCGACGACCGGCGAGGTGCTGTTCGAGGGCCGCGACCTGCTGACGCTGTCGGCGCGCGAGTTGATGGCGTACAGGCGGCGGCATGCAGATCGTCTTCCAGAATCCGTACGCGTCGCTGAACCCGCGCTTCACGGTCGGGCAGATCCTGCTCGAGCCGATGCGCATCCATCGCATCGAGGCCGACGACGCGGCGCGCGTCGACGTCGCGACTCGAGCTGCTGACGCGCGTCGGGCTGCCGGAGGCGGCGTTCAACCAGCTACCCGCACGAGTTCTCGGGCGGCCAGCGGCAGCGCATCGCGATCGCGCGCTGCCTGACGATGAAGCCCGACGTGCTGATCTGCGACGAGTCGGTCTCGGCGCTCGACGTGTCGGTGCAGGCGCAGGTGCTGAACCTGCTGCTGGACCTGCAGGACGAGTTCGGGCTCGCGTACATCTTCATCTCGCACGACCTCGCGGTGGTCAGCTACATCTCCGACGACGTGATGGTGATGAACCGCGGCGAGGTCGTCGAGATCGCCGACGCCGACTCGATCTATCGCAGCCCGCAGAACCCGTACACGCAGCAGCTGCTGGCGTCGATCCCGCGCGGCTACGTGCCGTCGGCCGCGCCGGCCTGAACGCCGGCCCGAAGCTCGTCACGGACGCGGCCCTCGGCCTCGGCCTCGAGCGATGCGAGCCGGTCGAACACGATCGTCCGCACGCGCCGGTCGTACAGCAGCGCGACGTGGCCGCAACCGCCGATCGCGATCGTCTCCGCGCCGTCGAGCCGGCCGGTCGTCTGCGGATAGACGATGTCGTCGTGCCAGCTGAAGATCGTCGTGTACGCGGCGCGCGGCAGCCCGGCGCCGCCGTCGTTCTCGCGCGCCGCGAGCGACCGCAGCCACGCGCTGCGCGGCCGCATCTGCCGCACGCTCGGCGAGCGGCCGTAGCGGGCCTGCAGCGTCCCGTCGTGCGGCGTGCCGAGCGTGAACACGCGCGCGACGCGACGACGCGTCGATCCGCTGCAGCGCCGCCCGCGCGACGAGGCCGCCCATGCTGTGACCGACGATCGCCACGGCTTCGGCGCCGTCGTCGACGAGGCGGGCGATCGCATGCTCGACCGCGTCGGCGTGCGCCTCGATCGGCCCGAGCGGATCGTCGAGCGTGATCGCCTCGCAGGCGTATCCGCGCGACGCGGCGTCGCGCATGAACGATCGCCAGACCGCGCGGTTGCAGAAGTAGCCGTGGATGAACAGCAGCGCGTGCCGTCTCCGCGGCGCATCGGCCGGCGGACGCGGCGCCGGGAAACCGGACCGGAACGGCGTCCCGAACCACACGCCGCGCATCGAAGCGTCGATCTCGGCGTCGACCATCGCGAGCGCGCGCCGCCACGAGAGCCGATGCTCGGCCGGCACCTCGTCGCCGGCGAGGCGGGACAGCGCGAAGTTCAACGCGATCGCGGACGGGTGGATCGCGATCACCGCCACGACAGCGGCGAGCGCGGCGGACCACGGTCCGATCGAGGCGCCGAACAGCCGGATCGAAGCCCACGCCGCGAGCGTGGCGGCGACCACCATCGCCACCCATAGCCCGCGGATCAGCCGGGCGATCACGCCGCGACGACGCGCGTGCCGAGCAGCCGGTCGTGGACGAACTGCCGGTCGCGGTCGACGAGCGCGTAGAACGGCGGCAGCGCCAGCGCGAGCGGCCAGCGCGCCGACCGACGTCCAGCCGTCGAGCCCGGCGAGCCACACCAGCGCGAGCGTCGGCACGACGAACATCCACAGCAGCAGGTAGCGGGCGACGGCGCGGCCGTAGCGGAGCGGCGCGCCGCCCGGACCGACGAGCCGCACGCGCCACGTCTTCATCGCCAGCGTCTGGCCGCCGTGGACCCAGAACCACACGAAGTAGAGCCCGACGACCGTGAACAGCCAGGCCTGTCGCGCGTGCCGCAGCATCAGCGCATGACGGCTCTGCGTCAGCGTGTCGAACAGGTAGCCGGCGACGAACACGACCGCGAACAGCAGCATCGCCTCGTAGATCATCGACGCGAGGCGGCGTCGCAGCGGCGACGCGTCGGGCCGCGGCGACGGCTCGGCCGTCGTCGGCGCGACGGTCATCGCCCGCCGTCCCGGGTCACGGGGCCGGCGGGCGGGCGGGCGAGGCCGGCGGCGGGCCGTTCGTCGTCGGCGTGCCCGCGACGGGACCTGCCGCGGGCGCCACGACCGACGGCGTCGCGCTGGAGGTCGGGGACGCCGGCGACGGGAGCGAAGCGGCGGCCGGCTGCGACGCCGGCGGCACCAGGGTCGCCGGCAGGGCGGCGCCGGCGACGGCCGGCGAGGCCGGCGCCGGCTTCGACGCGACGCGCGCCGGCGCGACGATCGGACTCGCGCTCTTCTGGGCGGCGATCGCCGGGTTGCGCGCCTTCGCGCCTTCGCGGATCTGCGTGCGACGCGGGACCGGGGCCGTCGCCAGCGGCCGCGGGACGACGAGCGGCTTGACGGCGCGACTCTCGTTCGCGAGCGCCTCGCGCTTCTCGGCCGACAGCTCCTGGTAGCGGCGCAGCATCTCGGCGCGCTGTTCGGGCGACATCGCCCGCGTGCGCGCATAGCTGTCGCGCGCGACCCGGCGCTGCTCCGGCGTCAGCATCGCCCATTCGCGCATGCGATCGTGGGTGCGCGTCTGCTCCTCGGGCGCCATGCGCGGATAGCGGTTCGCGATCTCGACCCACTTCTTCTTGGTCTGGACGTCGAGACGCTCCCAGTCGTCGGCGAGCGGTGCCAGCGCGTCGCGCTGCGCGACGGTCAGCTCGGGCCAGTACGGTCGCGCCGGCCTGAGCAGCGGCGTCGCCGAACCTTCGGCCGCGGCGCCCGCCGTGACGAGCCCGCCGAAACCGCCGACGGTGAGCAGCGCGGCAGCGAACAGGGCGACGATCGGACGCGGCGGCAGGCGCAAGCGGCGCTTGCGCGGAGGCGTCATGGGTTCTGCTTGATGAACGCGTTGAAGCCGTGGTCGGCGTAGGCGCTGATCGGCAGGTCGTCGTTGAGCACCGCGGAGTCGACGTCGGCGAGTTCCTCGATGCGGCGGTCCTGCTCGAACTGGTACAGCCCGGCCAGGCACGCGCCGACGAGCACGACGGCCGACGCGACGAGGCTCGCGCGACCGAAGCCGAGGCGCGGCGACAGCCGCGACCCGTCGACGCCGGCCGGGACGGCCTGCGCGGCGGGCGACAGCCGCATCGCCGGCAATCGGTGCGCGCGAAGCGCGGCCTTGCGCGCCAGCGCGAGGCGCGACAGCGTCGCCGACGGCAGGTTGGCCGCCGACGCGTCGAGCGCCTCGCGGACGCGGCCGACGAACAGACGCTCCGCGCGCCCGCCCGCGTCGCCGGCCCGCGCGGGCGATCCTGCGTCGTTCGAGATGTCGTTGCGGTTCATAGTCTGATCCCCTTGGCCTTCAACGCCTGCGCCAGTGCGTGCGTCGCCCGGGAGCAGTGCGTCTTGACGCTGCCTTCGGAGCAGCCCATCGCGGCGGCGGTCTCGGCCACGTCGAGCTCCTCCCAGTAACGGAGGATGAACGCTTCGCGTTGACGTGCCGGAAGACGCTGGATCTCCAGGTCGATCGCGGCGAGAACCTGGTTGCGTTCGACCTCGTCGGCCGCGCTTTCCGAGCGGCGGCTGCCGTCCTCGGCTTCGAGGCTTTCCAGGAAATCAAACTCCTCGTTGTCCTTTCCGGTTGACAGGTCGGAGAACAGCGTCGTCCACGTCGAGCGGACCTTCTGCCGCCGGAACCAGTCGTGGATCACGTTCTGGAGGATGCGCTGGAACAGCATCGGCCACTCGGCCGCCGGCTTGTCGCCGTAGCGTTCCGCGAGCCGGATCATCGCGTCCTGCACGATGTCGAGCGCGGACGCGTCGTCGCGCACCGCATACGCCGCCTGCTTGTAGGCGCGCCGTTCGACCGATTCGAGGAAGGTGGAGAGTTCGGCGGAGCTGGCCATGCGGCAGCGACGGTCGGGCCGGTCGCCTGGTCGGCGTCGGCGCCGCGCGGTCGTCGTCCGCGCAGGGTCTCGGCCATCGAAAAGGCGGCAATCGTAACAAAAGCGCCACGCCTGCCGCGCCGCGACCGCCGGAAACGGGCCGCTCGCCTTGACCCTGGTCGCGATGCTGGGCTAACGTCCGACCCTCGCCGGTGGCCGAGCCGCCGGCGCCGCCGCGTGCCGCCCGTCGGCCGCACGCGCAGTTCGAACCCGTGTCACGAGCGCGTGGGGAGAACGTCCGATCAATCTCCCGTGGACCTTGAAAGGAAGCACCCATGGACGACGCCGCCATCACCGGCGCGGAAATCGTCGTGCGCAGTCTCGCCGAAGAAGGCGTCGAACACGTGTTCGGCTATCCCGGCGGCGCGGTCCTCTACATCTACGACGAGATCTTCAAGCAGGACCGCTTCCAGCACATCCTCGTGCGCCACGAGCAGGCGGCGTTGCACGCGGCCGACGGCTACTCGCGGTCGAGCACGAAGGTCGGCGTCGCGCTCGTCACGAGCGGCCCCGGCGTGACGAACGCCGTCACCGGCCTCGCGACGGCCTACATGGACTCGATCCCGATGGTCGTGATCTCGGGTCAGGTGCCGAGCCACGCGATCGGCCAGGACGCGTTCCAGGAGTGCGACACCGTCGGCATCACGCGGCCGTGCGTCAAGCACAACTTCCTCGTGAAGGACGTCCGCGATCTCGCGCTGACGATCAAGAAGGCGTTCCATCTCGCGCGCACCGGCCGTCCGGGTCCGGTGCTCGTCGACATCCCGAAGGACATCACGACGCACAAGGCCGTCTTCGACTATTCGATGCCGGTCGAGATGCGCTCGTACAAGCCGGCCGAGAAGGGTCACCTCGGCCAGATCAAGAAGGCGGTGCAGCTGCTGCTCGCCGCCGAGCGGCCGATGGTCTACGCCGGCGGCGGCGTGATCCTCGCGAACGCGTCGAACGAGCTGCGCGCAGCTCGTCGAGCGGCTCGGCGCGCCGTGCACGACGACGCTGATGGGCCTCGGCGGCTTCCCGGCGAGCGATCCGAAGTTCGTCGGCATGCCGGGCATGCACGGCACCTACGAGGCGAACCTGTCGATGCAGAACTGCGACGTGCTGCTCGCGGTCGGCGCGCGCTTCGACGATCGCGTGATCGGCAATCCGGAGCACTTCGCGCAGAACCCGCGGAAGATCATCCACGTCGACATCGATCCGTCGTCGATCAGCAAGCGCGTGAAGGTCGACGTGCCGATCGTCGGCAACCTGCGCGAGGTGCTGATCGAGCTGAACGCGCAGCTCGACGCGGCGCGCGACAAGGCGCACATCGATGCGCGCGTCGACGCGAAGCGGATCGCCGCCATGGTGGTCGCAGGTCAACGAGTGGCGACGGCGCGACTGCATGAGCTACGCGAACTCCGACGAACTGATCAAGCCGCAGTTCGTCATCGAGACGCTGTGCGAGGTCACCGGCGGCGACGCGTTCGTCACGTCCGACGTCGGCCAGCATCAGATGTGGGCCGCGCAGTACTACCGCTTCGACCGGCCGCGTCGCTGGATCAACTCGGGCGGACTCGGCACGATGGGCTTCGGCCTGCCGGCCGCGATGGGCGTCGTGAAGGCGAACCCGGGCGCCGACGTCGCGTGCGTGACCGGCGAGGGCAGCATCCAGATGTGCATCCAGGAGCTGTCGACGTGCCTGCAGTACCGCCTGCCGATCAAGGTCGTGAGCCTGAACAACCGCTATCTCGGCATGGTGCGGCAGTGGCAGGAGATCGACTACTCGAGCCGCTACAGCGAGAGCTACATGGACGCGTTGCCCGACTTCGTCGCGCTCGCCGAAGCGTACGGCCACGTCGGCGTGCGCATCGACCGTCCGGCCGACGTCGGGCCGGCGCTGAAGGAAGCGTTCGCGAAGAAGGACCGGCTCGTGTTCCTCGACATCGTCACGGACCAGACCGAGAACGTCTGGCCGATGGTGAAGTCGGGCCGCGGGCTGACCGAGATGCTGCTCGGCTCCGAAGACCTCTGAGGAGCGGCCGA
This sequence comes from uncultured beta proteobacterium, assembly GCA_963720205.1. Taxonomy (GTDB): domain Bacteria; phylum Pseudomonadota; class Gammaproteobacteria; order Burkholderiales; family Burkholderiaceae_D; genus CAHJXF01. The sequence goes on from OY970390.1 coordinate 708,048, forward strand.
TGCGACACATCATCTCCGTCCTGCTCGAGAACGAGCCCGGCGCGCTGTCGCGCGTCGTCGGCCTGTTCTCCGCGCGCGGCTACAACATCGAGACGCTGACGGTCGCGCCGACCGAGGACCCGACCTTGTCGCGGATGACCATGGTCACCGCCGGTTCCGACGACGTCATCGAGCAGATCACGAAGCACCTGAACCGCCTCATCGAGGTCGTCAAGGTGGTCGACCTGACGGAAGGCCAGCACATCGAGCGCGAGCTGATGCTGATGAAGGTGCGGGCCGTCGGCAAGGAGCGCGAGGAGCTCAAGCGGACGTCGGACATCTTCCGCGGTCGCATCATCGACGTCACCGAGAAGAGCTACACGATCGAGCTGACCGGCGCGGCGTCGAAGCTCGACGCGTTCATCGAGGCGGTCGACCGCGCCGCGATCCTCGAGACGGTCCGCACCGGCGCGTCGGGCATCGGCCGCGGCGAACGCATCCTCAAGATCTGACGCACAACCAGGGAAGAGCACATGAAGGTCTACTACGACAAGGACGCCGACCTCTCGCTGATCAAGGGCCGGAAGGTCGCGATCATCGGCTACGGCTCGCAGGGCCATGCGCACGCGCAGAACCTGAAGGACTCGGGCGGCGACGTCGTCGTCGGCCTGCGGAAGGGCGGCGCGAGCTGGGACAAGGTCGGCAAGGCCGGGCTCGCGGTCGCGGAAGTGCGCGACGCGGTGCAGGGCGCCGACTTCGTGATGATGCTGCTGCCCGACGAGCACATCGCGCAGGTGTATCGCGACGACGTGGAGCCGGCGATCAAGGAAGGCGCCGCGCTGGCGTTCGCGCACGGCTTCAACGTGCATTACGGCCAGGTGATGCCGCGCGCGGACCTCGACGTCGTGATGGTCGCGCCGAAGGCGCCCGGACACACGGTCCGCGGCACGTACGTGCAGGGCGGCGGCGTGCCGATGCTGATCGCGGTGCATCAGGACACGTCGGGCCACGCGCGCGACATCGCGCTGTCGTACGCGGCGGCGATCGGCGGCGGCCGCGCCGGCGTCATCGAGACGAACTTCCGCGAGGAGACCGAGACCGACCTGTTCGGCGAGCAGACCGTGCTGTGCGGCGGGGCCGTCGAGCTGATCAAGGCCGGCTTCGAGACGCTGGTCGAGGCCGGCTACGCGCCGGAGATGGCGTACTTCGAGTGCCTGCACGAGCTGAAGCTGATCGTCGACCTGATCTACGAAGGCGGCATCGCGAACATGAACTACGGCATCTCGAACAATGCCGAGTACGGCGAGTACGTCACCGGCCCGAAGATCGTGACGCAGGCGACGAAGGACGCGATGCGCCAGTGCCTGAAGGACATCCAGACCGGCGAATACGCGAAGAACTTCATCCTCGAGAGCCGCGCCGGCGGGCCGACGCTGCTGTCGCGGCGCCGGCTGATGGCCGAGCATCCGATCGAGCAGGTCGGCGGCCGGCTGCGCGAGATGATGCCGTGGATCCGGCGCAACAAGCTCGTCGACCAGACGCGCAACTAGCCGGCAGCGAGCCGCGAACGTCGCCGCTGTCGCGGCACGGCGACGCTTCGATTTGACGAACGATCGGCGACCGCGACAATCGCGGCATGACCGACGATCACGTCCGGGACGTCCAGCGCTTCTATCCGCAGGTGTACCTGGCCTGCCATCGGGCCCACGTGCGCGCCGGCTCGACGGCGTGGCGGGTGTCGTCGCACGACGCGGCGATCCTCTCGCACCTCGATCGCACCGACGGCATGTCGCCGGCCGCGCTCGCCGCGCATCTCGGCGTCGTCGCGTCGACGCTGTCGGCGTCGATCAAGCGGCTCGCCGCCCTCGGCTATCTCGAGCGACGTGTCCGCGACGACGACCGCCGCCGCCACGCGCTGCTGCTGACGTCGCAAGGCGCCGAGGCGATCGCGTCGACGTCCGTCCTCGACGAGACGCGCGTGCGCGCGCTGCTGCGGCGGCTCGGCGACGACGACCGCGCGGCCGCGGTCGCCGGGCTCCGGCTGCTCGCCCGCGCCGCACGCGAGATCGGCGGCGCACCGTGAGGCTCGCGTTCGTCGTCGTCGGCGGCTTCGTCGCGCTGCTCGCGCTGGCCGTCGCCGCGATGGCCGCGATCGGCGCGCTGCTGCCGCGCCAGCACACGACGACGCGGTCGATCGTCGTCCGCCGGCCGATCGGCGACGTTCGTGCGCTGGTGCGCGACGTCGCGTCGACGCCGACCTGGCGTAGCGACGTCGCGCGGGTCGAGACGATCGACGCGACGCACTTCCGCGAGCATTCGCGACGCGGCGCCGTGACGTACGAGATCGTCGACGACGCGCCGGACCGCTTCGTCACCCGGATCGCCGATCGCGACCTCGGCTACGGCGGCTCGTGGACCTATCGCTTCGCGCCGGACGGCGACGCGACGCGCGTCACGATCACCGAGGACGGCGACGTGTCGAACGTCGTCTTCCGCTTCCTGTCGCGATTCGTGTTCTCGAACGCGGCGTCGATCGAGCGCTGCCTGGAAGCGCTGAGACGCCGGCTCGACGACGCGCGAACGGCATCCTGAACGGCGTGCGGACGGCGCGACGCGCGCGGGCCGCGTGCTAACCTACATGCCGCCCGTCGAGCCGCATCGTCGGTGGGCACGGGACATGCGGCGATCCCGACCACCCGCCGTGGGACGACGGACATCCGGACGATGATGCCGCACGACGAGCCCGCACGATGACCCTTCGAATCGTCTGCACGCTGGTCGCGGCTCTCGCGCTCGTCGCGTGCAAGCGCAGCGAGCCACCGCCCGACTACCTGAAGACGCAGCGCGACGCGATGGAACGCGCGAAGGAAGTCGGCAAGACGATGCAGAAGGGCGTCGACGCCGAAGGCCGCAAGGCCGACGAGGAAGGCCGCTGACCCGCGCGGCGAGGACTCCGGCGCCCGTCGCGGCGTCCCGAGGCCGGCTCGGCTGAACCCCGACTGAACGGACCCGATGGCGCGCTTCACCCGACGTCGCATCAAGGACCCCGCCGGCGGACGCATCTGGCGCCGCCGCAACCGGCCGGTCCGCGGCCTGCCGATCGACGACGACGACGACGCGCAGCGTCGCCGGCGCGGCATCGGTCCGTCCGCATCCCGGCATCTACCTGCTGCCGAACGCGTTCACGACGGCCGCGCTGTTCAGCGGCTTCTTCGCGATCGTGCAGGCGATGAACCAGCAGTTCACCGCCGCGGTGCTCGCGATCTTCGCGTCGATGGTGCTCGACAGCCTCGACGGCCGCGTCGCGCGGATGACGCGCACGCAGAGCGACTTCGGCGCGGAGTACGACAGCCTCGCCGACATGGTGTCGTTCGGCGCGGCGCCGGCGCTCGTCATCTACGAGTGGTCGCTGCGCGGACTCGGGCGCTGGGGCTGGGTCGCGGCGTTCGTGTACGTCGCCGGCGCGGCGCTCCGGCTCGCGCGCTTCAACACGAACATCGGCGTCGTCGACAAGCGCTACTTCCAGGGCATCCCGAGCCCGGCGGCCGCCGCGCTCGTCGCCGGCTTCGTGTGGGTGTTCGACGACCTGCGCTACGTCGGCAGCGACCTCGCGTGGCCGTCGTGGATCGTCACCGTCTACGCGGGCCTGACGATGGTCAGCAACTCGCCGTTCTACAGCTTCAAGGTCTTCAACCTGAAGAAGAGCGTGCCGTTCATCGCGATCGTGCTGATCGTGCTGGTGTTCGGCTTCGTGTCGAGCGACCCGCCGAAGTGGCTGTTCGCGATGTTCGTCGTGTACGGGCTGTCCGGCCACGTGCTGTGGCTGTGGCGACGCGCGCGACGCCGGCCGGGGTCGCCGGTCGTGCGCACCGGGCCGACGGACGGCTGAAGCGTCGACGCAACACGGCGTTCGCCGCCGTCGATTCGCGTGATACAGTCGATCGCATGTCGATTCGTTCGTTCGCGCGCCGCCGTTTCGCGCTCCCGCTGTCCGCTTTCGCCGGCCCGGTTTCGGGCCTGCTAGCGCTAGCCATCGTGGAGTCCCGGGCCCGCTGAGCGTTCACGTCCTTCGCTTCGTCCCACGGCCCGCCTGCTTCCGCACCGGGCCGTTTTTGTTTCTGTCGACCGCCGCCGCGTCGACGTCTTCGAAAGGAAGACCATGCTGACCGATCCTTCCGCCAAGTACCGCGCGTTCCCGCCGGTGGGCCTCGCCGACCGCCGCTGGCCGGACGCCGTGCTGACTGCCGCGCCGATCTGGCTGTCGACCGACCTGCGCGACGGCAACCAGGCGCTGATCGAGCCGATGGATCCGGAACGCAAGCTGAAGCTCTTCAAGACGCTCGTCTCGATCGGCTTCAAGGAGATCGAGGTCGGCTTCCCGTCGGCGTCGCAGGCCGACTTCGACTTCGTGCGGCTGCTGATCGAAGGCGGCCACGTGCCCGACGACGTGACGATCCAGGCGCTGACGCAGGCCCGCGAGCCGCTGATCGCCCGGACGTTCGAGGCGCTCGAAGGGTCGCCGCGCGCGATCGTTCACCTCTACAACGCGACGGCGCCGATCATGCGGCGCGTCGTGCTCGGCCTCGACGAGGACGGCGTCGTCGACCTCGCGGTCACGCACACGATGCTGATCCGCGCGATGGCCGACGCACGGCCCGGCACCGAGTGGCGCCTCGAGTACTCGCCGGAGATGTTCTCCGGCACCGAGCTCGCGTTCAGCAAACGTGTCGTCGACGCGGTCAGCGACGCATGGGGCGCGTCGCCGGAGCGCAAGCTGATCGTCAACCTGCCGTCGACGGTCGAGCACAGCACGCCGAACATCTTCGCCGACATGATCGAGTGGATGCATCGCCACCTCGAGCGGCGCGACGGCATCGTCCTGTCGGTCCATCCGCACAACGACCGCGGCACCGGCACGGCGGCCGGCGAGTTCGCGCTGATGGCCGGCGCCGACCGCGTCGAAGGCTGCCTGTTCGGCAACGGCGAGCGGACCGGCAACGTCGACCTCGTCAACATCGCGCTGAACCTCTACACGCAGGGCGTCGACCCGAAGCTCGACTTCTCGGCGATCGACGAGATCCGCCGCGTCGTCGAGCACTGCAACCAGCTGCCGGTGCATCCGCGGCATCCGTACGTCGGCGACCTGGTCTACACGTCGTTCTCGGGCTCGCACCAGGACGCGATCAAGAAGGCGTTTTCCGCGCGTCGCGCCGGCGACGTGTGGGACATGCCGTACCTGCCGATCGACCCGATGGACCTCGGCCGCAGCTACGAGGCCGTGATCCGCGTCAACAGCCAGTCGGGGAAGGGCGGCATCGCGTACCTGCTCGAGACCGTGTACCACCTCGAGCTGCCGCGCCGGCTGCAGATCGAGTTCAGCCGGGTCGTGCAGGCGGTGATGGACGACGACGGGCGCGAACTGACCGCGGCCCAGCTGTGGGACATCTTCGAGCGCGAGTACGGGCTCGGCGCGACGAGCTGGCGGATCGAGCACGCGAGCATCGCCGACGACGACGACGGCAAGGTCGCGATCCGCGCGGACGTCGTCGGCCGCACGAAGCGCTTCACCGTCGACGGGACCGGCAACGGGCCGCTCGACGCGTTCGTCGCCGGCCTGAACGCGATCACCGGCCAGCGGATCGAGGTGCTCGACTATCACGAGCACGCGGTCGGCGGCGGCGCGCAGGCGCGCGCGGCGGCGTACCTCGAGGTGCGCGTCGCCGGCAAGCCGGCGGTGTTCGGCGTCGGCATCGACGCGAACATCGTCCACGCGTCGATGAAGGCGGTGCTGTCCGGCGTGATGCGCAGCCATCCGGACGTCCGCGCGCTCGGCGACCTGTTCCCCGCGCCGGCGAAGGCCGCGGCCTGAGCGCCTAACCGGTTGATCGCAAAGCCGTTGCTTGACGCAGCGGCGCGAAACCCGCTATCATCGCGGGCTTTACTTCCTTGCCGCACCGCGCACGCATCGCGGGCGGCCGTCCCAGTCCACGAGGAGAATCGATGCGTCATTACGAAATCGTCCTGATCATCCACCCCGATCAGAGCGAGCAGGTCCCGGCCATGATCCAGCGCTACAAGGGCCTGATCACGGGCAAGAACGGCAAGATCCACCGCAGCGAGGACTGGGGCCGTCGCCAGCTCGCGTATCCGATCGACAAGATCGCCAAGGCGCACTACGTCTGCCTGAACATCGAGGTCGACCGCGCGACGCTCGAGGAACTCGAGCACGGCTTCAAGTTCAACGACGCCATCATTCGTCACCTGATCGTCACCGCCAAGAAGGCCGAGACGACGCCGTCGCCGATGATGAAGGACGGCAAGGACGGCGCGAAGGAAGGCCGTGACGGCGGTCGCGACGGCGGACGGGACGGACGCGAAGAGCGTCGACCCGCGGCTGCGGCACCTGCGCCTGCGCCTGCCGCGACACCGGAGACGACGCCCGCGGGCTGATCGCGACGTCGCGCGCGTCCGGCTCGATGTCCGACCCGACCGCGAACGCCTTCGAGCTGACCGCGACGCTGATCGAGCGCGACGTGATGCGGTACACGCCGGCGGGCCTTCCGCTCGTCGACTGCATCCTGCACCACGTCTCGCAGCGAAGCGAAGCCGGCGTCCTGCGCCAGGTCGAGGTCGACGCACCGGCGGTCGCGTTCGAGAGCGTGGCGCAACGGCTCGCGGCCTGCAGGCTCGACACGACGTATCGCTTCCGGGGCTTCGTCGCGAACCGCAGCCGCAAGAGCAAGCGCACCGTCTTCCACATCACCGATTTCGAATAGCTGAAAGGAAACGCACATGCCATCCCCACGACGCTTCGGCAAAGGCAAAGGCAAGGGCAAGGACCTGAAGAAGCGCCAACAGCAGAATCCGCTGTTCAAGCGCAAGCGCTTCTGCCGCTTCACGGCGGCCAAGGTCGACCAGATCGACTACAAGGACGTCGAGCTGCTGAAGGACTTCATCCAGGAGAACGGCAAGATCATGCCGGCGCGCCTCACCGGCACGAAGGCGCACTACCAGCGCCAGCTCGGCACGGCGATCATGCGTGCGCGCTTCCTCGCGCTGCTGCCGTACACCGACCTCCACCACTGACCGACGGGAGTCTTCGATCATGCAAGTCATTCTCCTCGAGAAGGTCAACAGCCTCGGCGGGCTCGGCGACGTCGTCCGCGTCAAGGACGGCTTCGCGCGCAACTTCCTCATCCCGCAGCGGATGGCGCGTCGCGCGACCGAGTCGAACATCGCCGAGTTCGCCGCGAAGCGCGCCGAGCTCGAGAAGGCCGCGGCCGACAAGCTGGCGAGCGCGCAGGGCGTCGGCGAGAAGCTGACCGGCCAGACGGTCGTCATCGCCGCGAAGTCCGGCGTCGACGGTCGCCTGTTCGGTTCGGTCACGAACTTCGACATCGCCGAAGCGCTCGGCAAGCAGGGCTTCAAGGTCGAGAAGGCGCAGGTCCGCCTGCCGAACGGCCCGCTGAAGACGGTCGGCGACTTCCCGGTCTCGGTCGCGCTGCACAGCGACGTCGTCAGCGAGATCACCGTGTCGGTCAAGGGCGAGCACGCCTGAGCGATCGCGCGATCGTTCGCGAAGGCCGGGTTCGCCCGGCCTTTTTTCTGGTTCGCGAATCGTGCGGTCGACATGCGTCGTCGATCGGATCGCGATGCGATGCCGGCGACCGTCGCGCATCGCCGCCGGTCGTCCCGGCCGCCCGCGGGTCGGCGCCTCGCGATCCATCCACCGGCCGTCCACATCGCGCCACCCGCTTTTGCACAGGTCTGCCCACAGCCCGGCCGGCGCGCGTGATCTATAGTGATCGACCGGGCCGATCGTCGATCGCCGAGCCCGCCGCGCCGACCGATCCCCGATGAATACTCCGATCCCGCTGCGACCCGAGCGCACCGCCGGCAACGACGCCCAGTCGACCGATGCGCTGCGCCTGCCGCCGCATTCGGTGCAGGCCGAGCAGTCGGTCCTCGGCGGCCTGCTGCTGGACAACGCGGCGTGGGACAAGATCTCCGACTACCTGCGCGGTGACGACTTCTATCGCCACGACCACCGGATCATCTTCGAGCACGTCGCGCGACTGATCGACCAGTCGCGTCCCGCCGACGTGATCACGGTGTTCGACGCGCTGACGTCGTCCGGCAAGATCGACGAGGTCGGCGGGCTCGTCTACCTGAACGCGCTCGCGCAGAACACGCCGTCGGCCGCGAACATCCGGCGCTACGCCGAGATCGTCCGCGGGCGCTCCGTGATGCGCCGCCTGGTGACGGTCGCCGACGAGATCTCCGAGTCGGCATTCAGCCCGAACGGCCGCGAGACCGACCAGATCCTCGACGAGGCCGAGTCCAAGATCTTCATGATCGCCGAGGAGGGCGCGCGCGGATCGCAGGGTTTCGTCGAGTTGCAGCCGCTCCTCGCGCAGGTCGTCGAGCGCATCGACGAGCTGTATCACCGCGACAACCCCAGCGACATCACCGGCGTGCCGACCGGCTTCGCGGACCTCGACGGCAAGACGTCGGGGCTGCAGCCGGGCGACCTCATCATCGTCGCCGGTCGCCCGTCGATGGGCAAGACCGCGTTCTCGCTGAACATCGGCGAGCACGTCGCGATCGATCAGGGCCTGCCGGTCGCGGTGTTCTCGATGGAGATGGGCGGCTCGCAGCTCGCGATGCGGATGCTCGGCTCCGTCGGTCGCCTCGACCAGCACAAGGTCAGGACCGGGCAGCTCGGCGACGACGACTGGCCGCGCCTCACGCACGCGATCGCGAAGATGCAGGACGCGCAGCTGTTCATCGACGAGACGCCGGCCCTGAACTCGCTCGAGTTGCGCTCGCGTGCGCGCCGGCTGTCGAAGAAGTGCGGCAAGCTCGGCCTGATCATCATCGACTACATCCAGCTGATGTCCGCCACGTCGAACGGCGAGAACCGCGCGACCGAGATTTCCGAGATCTCGCGATCGCTGAAGGCGCTGGCGAAGGAACTGCAGTGTCCGGTGATCGCGCTGTCGCAGCTCAATCGCAGTCTCGAGCAGCGACCCGAACAAGCGGCCGGTGATGAGCGACCTGCGCGAATCCGGCGCGATCGAGCAGGACGCCGACGTGATCCTCTTCATCTATCGCGACGAGGTCTACAACCCCGACACGCCCGACAAGGGCACGGCCGAGATCATCATCGGCAAGCAGCGCAACGGGCCGATCGGCACGGTCCCGCTCGCGTTCATCGGCGAATTCACGAAGTTCGAGAACCTCGCGCGACATCGCTGAGGTCGCGGCGGCCGGTCCGACACACGACGACGCGGTCGCGGCGCCTGCATCGCTCTTCCTCGCGCCGTCGTGCGGCTCGCTCGACGGCCATCGGGTACTGGCGAGCACCCGGCGCCTGCTCGCGGAGCGACCGCATCCTCGGCCTTTGCCCGGCGCCGTAGCCTGAACGCAGGCGCTTCGGACGATGTGGAAAGGGCCGCTTTCGCGGCCCTTTTTCCTTCGCGTCGGGAACCTCACGCCATCGGCTTCAGCGCCGACAGCCGCAGGATCAGCACCTTCATCTGGTCCGACAGCCGCTCGATGCGCTCCTGGAAGTGGTTGAAGAACACCAGCCCGAACAGCGCGACCGAGATGCCGAGCGCCGTCGCGAACAGCGCGGTCCCGATGCCGGCCGACACGCCCGACGGGTCCGAGATGCCGGACCGCGCCAGCGCCGTGAACGTGTCGATGATCCCGAGGATCGTGCCGAGCAGCCCGAGCAGCGGCGACGCGGTCACGATCGTGTCGAGGATCCACAGGTGCTTCTTCAGCTCGGTCTGCGCATCGATGAACACCTCTTCCGACAGGTCCTCGAGGTCGTGCCGCGAACGGACGGCCGGCAGCCGCTCGAGCATGTGCTTCGCGGCGCGCGCCGGCACGTTCCCGGCCCCGACCAGCGGCGCCGGCGGTGCGTTGCCGTGCTCGACGGCGTCCTCGAGCTCCCGCGTGCGACGCGACGTCGTGCCGAAGAAGATCAGTCGCTCGACGGCCACGAAGACGGCGATCGCGAGCGCCGCGTACAGCGCGTAGAAGGTGATGTCGTGGAGGATGTTCAGGTTCATGATCGATGCCCGCCGCCGGCGCTCAGAACGACGCCCCGAGCGAGACGGTGAAGGTGATCGGCGACCCGACGTAGAAGTTCGGGATCTCCGCCGCCTTCGTTCCGCCCGGCGTCACGATCGGGACCGAGTTCAGCTTGAAGGAGTTGCCGCTGCCGGAGTTCAGGCTCAGGTACTTCTTGCTGAACAGGTTGAAGATGTTCGCGCGGATCGTCGGGTCCTTGATGTAGCCGGCCGACGGGAACGTGTAGCCGGTCCCGAGGTTCACGAGCGTGTAGCCCGGGATGCGGTCGTCGTTGACGAGCGTGTCGAAGACCTTGCCGGTGTACTTCGCGTTGATGAACGCGTAGTACGGTCCCTGCGTGAACTGCGTCTGGAACGCGCCCAGCCAGCGGGGCGAGCCCGGGAACTGCTTGCCGGTCGTCGGCAGGTAGATGCCCTGGCTGAACCGGAAGTCGTTGTCGATCTTGCTGTTCAGATACGTCGCGGAGCCATAGAGGCTGATCTGCTGCGTCAGCTTGTAGCTCGACTCGAGCTCGGTGCCGAGCGACGTCGAATGGCCCACGTTGTAGTCGGTGCTGATGCCGCGATCCGGGTCGTACGACGTCGCGATGCGGTGGTCGTAGTTGACGTAGAACACCGAACCCGAGAACGTCCAGAGATCGCCGGCATAGCGGTAGCCGACGTCGCCGTTCCACGACGTCTCCTGGATGACGTCCGGGTCGCGCAGCGTGTAGCCCTGCAGCACGCCGTTGACGTACGTGCCGCCGGTCACGAGGCCGGACAGTGCCGTGTTGTTCGGCGCGCGCGCGTTCTTCGCGCCGTTGACGAACACCGACTGCTCGGGCGTGAAGTGATACGTCGCCCCCAGCTGCGGCAGCGTCTTCGAGTAGTCGCGGTCGACCGTGTAGTCGGCGCCGGCACCGGTGCCCTGGTTCGCCGAGTTGACGAAGTTGCGGTCGTAGCTGTTGTGCTTCACGCCGCCCTGCAGCACGAGCTTGTCGTCGAACAGGCCGATCGTGTCCTGGACATACGGCGTCTTGACGGTGTTGCGCGTGTACCAGTCCCGGAACTGCAGCGGCTGGCCGTCCTGCTGCTTGATCCAGTACTTCGGGTCCGCCTCCCACAGGTCCGGCACGTTGCCGCTGCTGTCGATCGGGATGTACGGTGCCGTCTGCTGGTGACGCGTCTTCTCGTACCAGTAACCGATCTGGACGTGGTTGTTGAACGCATCGATGTTGAACTTCGCGATCGCGCCAGGCCGGTACGTCTTCGTCACGCTGCCGTTGTAGAAGTAGCGCGTGTCGAGCGTATCGCCGTCGCCGTTGAAGTCGCGCACGCCGCCGTGCAGGCGGTTGCCGCCGATGCTCTCGGACGCGGTCTGCAATTCGTTGCCGCCGGTGCCGTAGCCGTACCACATGTACGGCACGAGCTCTGCGCTCATCGTCGGCGAGATCTGCCAGTGCGCGGTCGCCGAGCCGATGTAGTTCTTGAACGGGTTCAGGTTGAAGCCGTAGTAGCCGTCGGACGAGTTCGTGCCGGGCGCGTTCGTGCTGATGCTGTTCGCGACGTTCTGCGGGAACGTCGCGTCGTTCTGCGCCGTGCCGCCGACGGGCGTCACGTGGACGGGTGCGATCGTGCCGAAGTCGGCGTAATAGCCTTCCTTCTGGATGTCCTGCTTCGTCAGCGCGCGGTAGTTGTTGTTGATGGCGCGGTTGTAGAGGAAGTTGGCATCGACGAAGCTGCCCTTGCCGAGATCGAGACGTGCGCCCGCGTCGGTGTGGTCGCGGTTCGCGCCGCCGAAGCCGCGGAACTTGTCGGCTTCCGAGTGCGACTGCGACACGTAGAACTTCAGCATGTCGTTGAGGAAGCGTCCCGAGTCGAGTCGCGCGTAGTTGTGGCGATAGGCATCGGAACCGAAGACCGTCGCGACCTGCCCGCCGAGCGTGTCCTTCGGCGGGCAGCTCTGCACGCCGATGTTGCCGCCGGTGGCGCCGACGTGCGGCGCGTCGGTGTCGGTCGATCCCTGCGTGACGAAGATCGAGCAGATGTTCTCCTGGTCGAGATACTCCTGCGGGAAGAGAGCGAAGTTGCCGGAGTCGTTGACCGGCGCGCCGTTGATCGTCAGGCCGATCTGGTCGCTGTTGAAACCGCGGATGCGGATGTTGCCGCCGAACAGGCCGGTGGCGTCGTAGCCGAACGAGTTGACGCCCGGCAGCAGGTTGATCAGCTGGTACGGGTTCGACGACGCGCCCTGCTTGTCGATGAAGTCGCGGTTCACCGAGCTGCGCTGCTTCGGAGTCTCTTCCTGCTGGATCAGGCCCGTGTCGGTCCCGCCCGGCGCGCCTTGCACGTTGATCGTGCCGACGTCGGTCGTGGTCTGCGCGTGCGCGCCGGCCGCGGCGAGGAACAGGCCGGAGACCAGCATCGAGAGTTGGGTACGTCGAAACATCATGGATTGCTCCGTGGCAATGGATCGGTGGGAGGAGAGGTCAAGCGGGTTTGAAGTCGAGGTCGACGGTGAAGCGATGGGTTTCCTCGTTGCCGAACGCCCCTTCGAACGGCGGCATCGTTCCGCGTCGGACCGTGGCGAGTCCGGCGTTGTCGAGCAGGATGGAATTCGATGAATCGTCGATGCCGGCGTCGACCAGCGAGCCGTCGCGACGCAGCACGAACCAGATGCGCACCTTGCCTTCGGGGTGCTGGATGCTCGCCTCGCGACCGGTCGGATAGCGCTTCGTGCTGTTCAGGTAGGCGCGAACGCGGCCCGTGTACGTCGCACTGAGGTCGACGGTCGGCGGCGGCGGCGGGGCAGGAGGCGTCGGCGGCGCGGCCGGTGGCGGCGGGGCCGGCGGCGGCGCGGGCGGCGGCGGTGCCGGCGGCGGAGGCTGCTCGACCTTCGGCACCGGAATCGGATTCGGCGCGGGCGCCGGCGTCGGCTTCGCCTCGACCGGTTTCGGCGGCGCCGGGACCGGCGGTGTCGGGCGCGGCGGGGTCGGCGCGGGCGGTGGCGGGACCGGCGGCGGCGGGATCGGCGTCGGCGGTGGCGGCGGCTCGACGAGTGTCACCGCGATCGGCTCCTGCGCGTTCTCGCGATGGATCGGCGGCGTGCGGTGGGTCTGCGAATAGATCGCCAGCGCGACGACCGCGCACGCAGCCGCGCCGGCCGGAACGTTCCGGTGCCTGTAGAGATACGCCATCGTCCAGGCTACGACTTCTTCTTCGCAGCGATCGAGAACGAAGCGAAGCCGTTGCCCTTCAACGCGTCCATCACGTCGATCAGCCGCTGCACCTCGACGCCCCGGTCGCTGTTGACGATCACCGCGACCTTGTTGTCCGGCCGTTCAAGTGCATGGATCGCCGGCGCCAGCTGGTCGATCGTCACCATCCTGCCGTTGAGCTGGAGGACGTCGTTGGGGCCGAGCGTCACCAGCGCGTTGACGACGGACTTGATGTCCTGCGACTGCTCGGACGTCGGCAGGGTGGTCTTGACGCCGAGCGCCGGGATGACGTTGATGCTGATCAGGACGAAGAAGACCAGCAGGAACATCATGACGTCGATCATCGGGATGATCTCGATCCGGGCCTTCGGTTTCCTGGGGGTTTGCCAATGCCGCATCGGGGTTCGATCCGTTCACGAAGGCGCAACTGTCGTGAAGTGATCTTACCGATTCATGAATCGTCACAAAGCGCGAATCTGACTTCGCGCCGCGTTGGAGACTCGGCGACGCCGCCTGGATTGTCGCTTAAACAATCGCTTACAGCGGGATTCTCGCGTCGAGTCGAGAACGAGATGGCAACGTCATCGCCGCCGATCGTTGCATCGCAACAACGGCCGGTGTCAGCCGCCGATATACGACATCTCGATCCGGCGCGTTGCCGGCGCGGCGGGCGCGCCGCGGACTTCCGAATAGCGGTCCGCGCGCCGGCTCCAGACCGCGCCGACCGCCTGCGCGACTTCGGAATCGGTGACGTCCGAGCGCAGCCAGCGCCTGAGGTCGGTGCCGTCGGCCGAGAACAGGCAGGTGTAGAGCCGGCCTTCCGGCGACAACCGGGCGCGCGTGCAGTCGCGGCAGAACGGCTGCGTGACGCTCGAGATGAAGCCGACCTCACCGGCCCCGTCGACGTAACGCCAGCGCTCGGCGACTTCGCCCGGATACGACGGCTCGGCCGGCTCGATCGGAAACAGACGATGCAGCCGCGCCTGCAGCTCCGCGCTCGGGACGACCTGGCCGGACGTCCAGTGGTTCGACGTCCCGACGTCCATGAACTCGATGAACCGCAGCGTCCGGCCGGTCCCGCGGAAGCGGCGGGCCATCGGTTCGACCTGGTCGTCGTTGACGCCGCGCTTGACGACCATGTTGATCTTGATCGACGCGAAGCCCGCGGCGGCGGCGGCGTCGATGCCGTCGAGCACGTCCGCGACCGGGTAGTCGACGTCGTTCATCGCCCGGAAGCGCGCGTCGTCGAGCGCGTCGAGGCTGACGGTCAGCCGGGTCAGGCCGGCCGCCTTCAGCGCGGCGGCCTTGCGGCGCAGCAGCGAGCCGTTCGTCGTCAGCGTCAGGTCGAGCGGCTTGCCGGCCGGCCCCTCGATCGCGGACAGCATCGCGATCAGTCGCTCGACGTCCTTGCGCAGCAACGGCTCGCCGCCGGTCAGGCGGATCTTCTCGACGCCGTGTGCGACGAACGCGCGGGCGAGTCGCGCGATCTCCTCGAACGTCAGCAGGTCGGCATGCGGCAGGTAGCGGTGGTCGCGGTCGAACACGTCCTTCGGCATGCAGTACGTGCAGCGGAAGTTGCAGCGATCGGTGACCGAGATCCGCAGGTCGCGCAGCGGCCGGCCGAGCGCGTCCTGCAGCGCACCGGTCGGCCGGTGCTCCGGTCGCAGGCCGGCCACGTCGACGCCGCGATCGGCGGCGACCGCGGCGTCGACGATCGGGATCACGGCGCGCGCGGTGCGCGCGATCGAGGGGATGCGTTCGTCGGGCATGCTCAACGATAGACGCCTTCGCGCATCCAGCGCGTCGCGATCCATTTTTCGCCGGCGGTGACCGGCGTGCCGCCGTGCAGCGTGCGGCTCGCGGGCGTCGGGCGCTCGTAGGCGAAGAAGACCGCGTTGCCGCGAATCGCGGCGACTTCGAGCCCGATGTCGGGGAAGACGGTGGCGCCGCCGGCGTCCGGTGTGTTGAGGTACGTGATCAGCGTGCCGACGCGCTGGCCGCCGTGCTGCAGCAGCGTCGGCGTCCCTTCGTCCTCGGGGGAGAAGTAGTCGTAGTGCGGCTGGTACTCGGCGCCCACGTCGTAGTGCAGGATCTGCAGCGGCTCGCCGTGCGCGAGCGGCCAGCGCGTGACCTGGGCCATGCGCCGGTTGATGCGCTCGAGCAGCGGCGACGCGTCGTGGAAGAAGTACGTGCCTTCGCTGGTCCGCGCGGGATTCAGCTCCGTGCCGCCGCTCGCGCGATCGACCGTCTCGGAGCGCGCGAGCTTCGGCCGCGACGCGGCGATCAGCGCGTCGCACTCGTCGTCGCTCAGCACGTTGGCGAACAGGATGATCCGGGGGTGATGGATGTTGACGAGCACCGCGACGCGGTGGCCGTCGACGTCGAGCACGCTGGCGCCCGACGCGAGCGGCGCCGACAACGGCTCCGGCACCACGTTGACCGTTTCGTCGTCGGGCGACGCGGCGACCGGCGACGGACGCTCGCGGCCCGACGCCTGCCCGACGACCGACTCGGCGAAGCGCCGGGTATGGCCGACGGTGACCATCGCCTCGATCATCTCGGCCGGGTCGCAGCCCCGGCCGAGCTGTTCGTCGACCCAACGCGACAACTCGGGGGTCGCCTGCATCGCTTCTTCCTGCCGTCGTGTCCTAGTGCTTGCGAGTCTCGACCTGGGCCAGCGGTTCCGCCGGCGGGGGCGCGACGTGCTTGCGCTCCCGCGGCGCCCGGCTCGACGGCGCCGCCGTGACGCTTTCGGCGCGGGCGTGCTCGAGCTTCCGGGCGTCGGTGTTGACGAGCTGCAGGCCCGCCTTCGACAGCGCACCTTCGAGGTCGGCGGCCGGTGCGACGATCGGGACGGACGCCGGCGCCGGGGTCGGCGACGTCCGCATCGCCTTCGCGACGAGCGGCTCCGACGGCTCGACGGCGGACGGCACCGGCGCGGCGTCGGCGGGGTCGGGCGAGCGTTCGGCCAGCGCGACGACCGGATCGGTCGGACCGACGATCGGCGCCGACGCTTCGCCTTCGGCTTCGGCGGCCGGGGCGGCTGAAGTCGGTGCGGCGTCGAACAGCGGTTCGCGGGCCTGCGGCTCGGTCGACGCCAGCGGCTCCGACGGCGTCGACACCGCTGGCCACTCGATCGACGGCGACGCCGCGACCGGCTCGGACGCGGCCTCGACGACCGGTTCGGGCGACGGCGTCACGGTCTCGATCGTCGTGTCCACGGCAGCGACGACGACCTCGCTGTCGAGGATCGCGACGTCCGACGTGGCGGCGACGGCCGCCTCGTGATCGACCGGCGCGCTCGGCACGGCGTCCTCGTCCTCCTCCGCCGACAGGTCGGCCGATCCGGGCGCGCCGGCTTCGCCTTCGACGCGATCGCGACGATTGCGACCACGGCCGCCGCGACGGCGACGACGTCCGCCGGCCGCCGATGCCCCGGCCGCGGCGTCACCGACTTCACCGGCGACGGTCGGCTCCTCGATGCCCTGCACCGTGATGCCGAGCGCCGCGGTGTCCGCGAACGGTTGGTCCACCGGCGCGATGTCCGGGTCGGCCGGCACGAATCCGGCCGGCTGCATCGGCAACGGCTCGACGCCGGACTCGGACGGCGTCGGCTGCGCGTCGAGCGGCGGACGCGGCTTGCGACGCCGGTCGTTGCGGCCCGTCGCCTCGCGCGGCGCCCCGTCTTCACTGGTCGGCGCGTCGGTCCGCGGCGCCCGCGGCGCACGACGGCCGGGACCGTCGCGATCGGTGCGCGGCTCGCCGCGGCCCTCGCCGTTGCGCGCTTCGCCGTTTCGACCTTCGCCGTTGCGCGCTTCGCCGTTGCGCGCTTCGCGGGCTTCGCCACGCGGTGCGCGGGGCGGACGCGCCTCGTCGCCGCCGCGGCGCTCGCCGTCGGTGCGCGGGCGTTCGGCGCGCTCGCCGCTGGAACGGCCCCGGCCACCGCGTGCGCCTGCGGGACGACCCTCGCGACCCTCGCGCGGCGCGCGGGTCGGTTCGACGGCGACCGGCGCGGGCGCCGGCACGACGATCTGCTCGATCCGCGACGGGGCCGGCGCGACATCGGGACCCTTGAACCAGTTCACGATGCGATCGAGGATGCCGACGGCGGACGCGGCGGCCGGCGCGACCGGCGCAGGCGCCGGGGCCGGCGGCGCGACGGACACCGGGGCGACGACCGGCGCCGGTGCCGGCTTCTCGACGATCGGCGCCGGCTGGTCGGGCGTGATGCCGCGCACGACCGCTTCCTGGCGCGGCTTCGCGGTCGGGTCGACGAGCTTCCTGTGGTACGCGTCCGGTTCGGCCGGCGCCTCGACCATGTCGTAGCTCGCCTTCGTCGTCTCGAGGCGCGGATCGTCGTGCTTCAGGCGCTCGAGCGTGTAGTGCGGCGTGTCGAGGTTCTTGTTCGGGATCAGCACGACGTTGACCTTGAGGCGTGCCTCGATCGTCGCGATGTCGGTGCGCTTCTCGTTCAGCAGGAACGTCGCGACGTCGATCGGCACCTGCGCGTGGACGGCCGCGGTGTTCTCCTTCATCGCCTCTTCCTGGATGATCCGCAGGACGTGCAGGGCCGACGATTCGATGTCACGGATGTGCCCGGTGCCGTTGCAGCGCGGGCAGACGACGTGGCTGCCTTCGGACAGGCTCGGCCGCAGCCGCTGGCGCGACAGCTCCATCAGGCCGAAGCGGCTGATCTTGCCGGTCTGCACGCGCGCGCGGTCGTAGCGCAGCGCGTCCTTCAGCCGCTGCTCGACGTCCTTCTGGTTGCGCGCCGACTCCATGTCGATGAAGTCGATGACGATCAGGCCGCCGAGGTCGCGCAGCCGCATCTGTCGGGCGGCCTCGTCGGCCGCTTCGAGGTTGGTCCGCGTCGCGGTCTCCTCGATGTCGCCGCCACGCGTCGCGCGCGCCGAGTTGACGTCGACCGAGACCAGCGCCTCGGTGTGGTCGATGACGATCGCGCCGCCGGACGGCAGCGGCACCGTGCGCGAATGCGCGGTCTCGATCTGGTGCTCGATCTGGAAGCGCGAGAACAGCGGCACGTCGTCGCGATAGCGCTTCACGCGATTGACCATGTCCGGCATGACGTGCGCCATGAACTGGCGCGCCTGCTCGTAGACGTCGTCGGTATCGATCAGCAGTTCGCCGATCTCCGGCTGGAAGTAGTCGCGGATCGCACGGATGACGAGGCTCGACTCCTGGTAGATCAGGAACGCGCCGCCCTGCGAATTGCCGGCGCCTTCGATCGCGCGCCACAGCTGCATCAGGTAGTTCAGGTCCCACTGCAGCTCGGGCGCGCTGCGGCCGATGCCGGCGGTGCGCGCGATGATGCTCATGCCGTCCGGCAGCTCGAGCTGGTCCATCGTCTCGCGCAGTTCCTGCCGGTCCTCGCCCTCGACGCGGCGCGAGACGCCACCGCCGCGCGGGTTGTTCGGCATCAGCACGAGGTAGCGGCCGGCCAGCGAGATGTAGGTGGTCAGCGCGGCGCCCTTGTTGCCGCGCTCTTCCTTCTCGACCTGGACGAACAGCTCCATGCCTTCCTTGACCGCGTCCTGGACCCGGGCGTTCTTCGGGTCGGCGCCTTCGCGGAAGTACTGGCGGGAGATTTCCTTGAACGGCAGGAAGCCGTGTCGTTCCTCGCCGTACGAGACGAAGCACGCCTCGAGGCTCGGCTCCACGCGGGTGATGACGCCCTTGTAGATGTTCGACTTGCGCTGCTCGCGGCCGGCAGCTTCGATGTCGAGGTCGATCAGCTTCTGACCTTCGACGATGGCGACGCGCAGCTCTTCGGCGTGCGTCGCGTTGAACAACATGCGTTTCATATCGGCTCCCTCGCGAACGGGCGTGGCCCGTCGGCGAACAGTTGCGTCCAGCGCGAGGAAAGCGGCGACAGCGGCAGGAATGGCCGGCGGAACGGGTCGGCGCCGCGACGGATGCCGCGCCGAACGCGCTCGAGGCGCGGGCCGAAGCGGTCTCGCCCGTCGTGCCGTCGCGACCTGCGCCGGCGGACCGTCCGCGTGTTCGCGAGACCGCATCCGCGACCGGCGCGCGGACCGGGATGGTCCGACGCTCGGACGAACGAGCTACCGCATTCGTACCGGGCGTCGAAACGTTCGACGCCCCAGGAATTCTTGACGACCGCTGTTGCTGTCTTTCCGCATCCGTCGCGCGACATCGACCGGCCGGCGCTCCGGCGCCGTCCCTGTCTGCCGCGCGACGTTCGCGCGCGTGCCCGTTGCGGTGGGCATCACGACCGGCATGTAGACTGCGTCTGGCGCACCGCAGGTTCCGCCGCAGGTCGCGTCGGCGTGGTGCGCATGGCGACGAAGCTCCATGCAATGGCGTTGTCAGGCCCTCGCTCGCGAACGGGCCGCGCGACGATGCCGCCGCGATCCCGTCGCGTCGCCGCATCGGTGCGAATCGGTGCAACCCGGTCCACCCGACGCGCCGGTCCTGCCAACGCCGCAAATTATAGTTCAGGATGAACGGCTTAGGCGAACGCGTTGCGGAGGCCCTGCGGAATGCCGCGAAGCGGGGGTCGAAACGCCCGCGCGACGCGTCGTCCGCGCCGGCGCCCGCCGACGCGTCGGCGACCGCGGCGGCCGACCGCGCGACGCAGGTCGCGATCGACGCCGACGACGCCGGCCAGCGCCTCGACAACTTCCTGTTCCGGCTCGCGAAGGGCGTGCCGAAGAGCCACGTCTACCGGATCGTGCGCGGCGGCGAAGTGCGGGTGAACGGCCGCCGCGTCGACGCCGCACGTCGGCTCGAGGCCGGCGACGTCGTGCGGATCCCGCCGCTGCGCGTCGCGACGCGTCCGGCCGCGCGCGCGCCGCGAGAAGGCGGTCGACTTCGCCGATCGTGCACGAGGACGACGCGCTGCTCGTCGTCGACAAGCCGGCCGGCGTGGCGGTCCACGGCGGCAGCGGCATCAGCTTCGGCGTCATCGAGCAGCTGCGCGCGTCGCGGCCCGACGCCCGCTTCCTCGAGCTCGTCCATCGGCTCGATCGCGAGACGTCGGGCCTGCTGCTCGTCGCGAAGACGCCGCAGCGCGCTCGTCGCGCTGCACGCCGAGTGGCGCGACGGACGCGTCGCGAAGCGCTACGCTCGCCTGTGCGGCCGGGCCGTGGCCCGAGGCGACGCCGCCAGGTCCGCGCGCCGCTCGTCAAGTTCACCGTGCCGACGGCGAGCGGCGCGTGCGCGTGACCGGGCGTCGACGATCCGGACGGCATGCCGGCGCATGACGGTCTTCCATCGGCTCGAACGATTCGACACCGCCGACGGCGCGTTCGCGCTGCTCGACGTCGAACTGAAGACCGGTCGCACGCACCAGATCCGCGTCCATCTCGCGAGCCTCGGGCGACCGATCGTCGGCGACGACAAGTACGGCGACTTCGCGCTGAACCATCGCCTGGCGCGGGCGACCGTTGCCGCCGACGCTGCGCCGGATGTTCCTGCACGCCGCGACCCTCGACGCTGCGGCATCCGCTCGACGGCGACGCCGCTGCATCTCGAGGCGCCGCTGCCGGACGAATGCACGACGTTCCTCGCGGCGCTGCGCGATGCGGCGACCGCCGCGACGACGTCGTGACGAGAGTGCCGTGACGACGACGCCGGCCGCGCCCCGCGCGACGCGGACGCGCCGCGACCGCCGCTTCGACCTGATCGCGTTCGACTGGGACGGCACGCTGATGGACTCGACGGCCGTCATCTCGACGAGCATCCAGCGCGCGTGCGCCGACCTCGGCCTGCCGGTGCCGAGCGACGAACGCGCGCGGCACGTGATCGGCCTCGGGCTCGGCGATGCGCTTGTCGTACGCGGTCCCCGAGCTGCCGAAGGCACTGGTGCCGGCGATGGTCGAGCGCTATCGCCATCACTATCTGTCGCGCGACGCCGAGCTGCCGCTGTTCGCCGGCGTCCGCGAGATCGTCGTGGCGCTGAAGGAGGCCGGACACTTCGTCGCCGTCGCGACCGGCAAGAGCCGCGCGGGACTCGACCGCGCGCTGAACCACTGCGGCCTGCGCACGCTGTTCGACGCGACGCGCTGCGCCGACGAATGCCGCTCGAAGCCCGATCCGCAGATGCTGTGGGACCTCGGCGACGAGCTCGGCGTGCGCAGCGACCGCACGCTGATGATCGGCGACACGACGCACGACCTGCTGATGGCCGCGAACGCCGGCGCCGCGTCGCTGGCCGTGAGCTACGGCGCGCATCCCGAGCGCAGCCTCGAAGGCCACGGCGCGCTCGCGATCGTCGGCTCGCCGGCGCAGCTCGGCGCCTGGCTCGAGACGAACGTCTGACCGGCGGGGCGGTCGCGGCGGACGTCGACGATCGCGGATCGACGCGGCAGACGATCGTCCGACTCGCGCGACGCGGGCGTCGGTCGGCCCGGCCTATACTCGGCGGACGCGCGTCGCCACCCGCCGCACGCCGCCCACGCGCGCCGCCGCCCGCTCGACGACGCATCGCTTCTCCACCGCATCGATCCCATGTCCGACGCCCGCATCGATCCACCGTCCACCGTTCCGCCCATGGGCTACGGTCCCGCCGCCCACCGCCGTCGCGACCGGGGTGCCCGGCTGGGAGCGCGACGTGCTCGAGCGGTTGATGTTCGCGACGCTTGCGCGAGCAGCGCGACGCGCGCCGCTGGCGCATCTTCTTCCGCATCCTCTGGGTGCTGCTGTTCGCGTTGTTCGTCGCCGGATTGTGGGCGGGCAAGGGCGCCGACAAGGGCGGCGGCCTGTCGACGCGGCACACCGCGGTCGTGAACCTGCGCGGCGTGATCGACGCCGACGGCGACGCGTCGGCCGAGAAGATCAACGGGTCGCTCGAGTCGGCGTTCAAGGACGCGACGACCGCCGGCGTCATCCTGCGGATCAACAGCCCGGGCGGCAGCCCGGTGCAGGCCGGCATGATCTACGACGAGATCCGTCACCTGCGCAAGACCTATCCCGACAAGCCGCTGTACGTCGTCGTCGAGGAGCTGTGCGCGTCGGGCGGCTACTACGCCGCGGCCGCGGCCGATCGCATCTTCGTCGACAAGGCGAGCATCGTCGGTTCGATCGGCGTGCTGTCGGAAGGCTTCGGCTTCACCGGCGCGATGGAAAAGCTCGGCATCGAGCGCCGGCTGATGACGGCCGGCCGCAACAAGGGCATCGGCGATCCGTTCAGCCCCGAGACCGACGAGCAGAAGGCGCATCTGCAGGCGATGCTCGACGACATCCACCAGCAGTTCATCAAGGTCGTGCGCGACGGTCGCGGCACGCGGCTCCATGAGACGCCGGACCTCTTCTCCGGCCTGTTCTGGACCGGCGACCAGAGCATCGCGCTCGGGCTCGCCGACGACTACGGCACCGTGCAGAGCGTCGCGCGCGACGTCGTCAAGGCCGAGGACGTCGTCGACTTCACCGAGAAGCAGAGCCTGAGCGAGCGCCTCGCGCGGCGCTTCGGCACGGAGGTCGGCCGCACGCTCGGTGCATCGTTCGCGTCCGGCGTGTTCGACGGCGCGACGCGGATGCGCTGAGCCGCATCGACCGTCACATCAGGATGATGTCGTACTGCTCCTGCGTGTAGATCGACTCGACCTGCAGCGAGATCGGCTTGCCGATGAAGTCGCCGAGCTGCGCGAGGCTCTGCGACTCCTCCTCGAGGAACAGGTCGATGACCGACTGCGACGCGAGGATGCGGAACTCGCGCGCGTTGAACTGCCTCGCCTCGCGCAGCGATCTCGCGCAGGATCTCGTAGCAGATCGTCTGCGCGGTCTTGATCTCGCCGCGTGCCGCGCGCAGGTCGGGCACGGCTCGCACAGCACGTGCGCGAGCGACTCGCGCGTGCGCTTGCGCGTCATCTCGACCAGGCCGAGCTGCGTGAAGCCGTTGACCGTCAGCCGCGTGCGGTCGCGCTCGAGCGCCTGTTGCAGCTCGGCGAGCACGGCGTCGCGATGCTCGGCGTTCTCCATGTCGATGAAGTCGATGATGATGATGCCGCCGAGGTTGCGCAGCCGCAGCTGCCGCGCGATCGCCTGCGCCGCCTCGAGATTCGTCTTGAAGATCGTGTCGTCGAAGCTGACGCCCGCCGACGAAGCCGCCGGTGTTGACGTCGATCGTCGTCATCGCCTCGGTCTGGTCGATGATCAGGTAGCCGCCCGACTTCAGGTCGACGCGGCGCGCGAGCGCCTTCTCGATCTCGTCCTCGACGCCGTGCAGGTCGAACAGCGGCCGCTCGCCCGCGTAGTGCGCGATGCGCGACGCGACCTTCGGCGTGTACGCGTGCGCGAACTCCGCGAGCTTGTCGAAGGTCTCGCGCGAGTCGACCTGGATCGAGCCGGTCGCCTCCCCGGCGAAGTCGCGCAGCACGCGCTGCGCGAGGCTGAGGTCCTGGTAGAGCAGCGTCGGCGCGTGCGCGGTGCGGCTCTTCTCGACGATGTCGCCCCACAGCTTGCGCAGGTACTCGATGTCGGCCGCGAGGTCCTCGTCGCTCGCGTCCTCGGCCATCGTGCGGACGATGAAGCCGCCGCGCTCGCCGGGCGCCAGCAGGTGCTGGACGCGCGCGCGCAGCTGTTCGCGCTCGGCCTCGTCCTCGATCCGCTGCGAGATGCCGATGTGGCGCGCGCGGTCCTGCGGCAGGTAGACGAGCAGGCGTCCGGCGATCGACATCTGCGTCGACAGCCGCGCGCCCTTGGTGCCGATCGGCTCCTTGACGACCTGGACGAGCAGCGACTGGCCCTCGTGCAGCGATCCGCTCGATCGGCTCGTGGTTCTGGTTGCCGTTGGCGAGCAGCGCGCGCGCCGGCCCGCGCTCGTCGGGAACGCCGTCGGGCCGCGCCGGCGACTCGCGCAGCGGCTCGTGACGCCAGATGTCGGCGACGTGCAGGAACGCCGCGCGCTCGAGCCCGACGTCGATGAATGCGGACTGCATGCCCGGCAGCACGCGCACGACGCGGCCGAGGTAGATGTTGCCGACGAGTGCCGCGCAGCGCCTGCCGCTCGACGTGCAGTTCCTGCACGATGCCCTGCTCGAGCATGGCGACGCGCGTTTCCTGCGGCGTGACGTTGATGAGGATGTCTTCGCTCACGGCCGTCACGCCTCAGGAAACACGACAGGCGCTTGCAGGCGCCTGCCGCGCTCGCAGCGCGTCGCGGGCGACGCGAAACCCTGCTCGCGTCTGCGGCGTGATGTTGATGAGGATGTCTTCGCTCACGGCCGTCACGCCTCAGGAAACACGACAGGCGCTTGCAGGCGCCTGCCGCGCTCGCAGCGCGTCGCGGGCGACGCGAAACCCTGCTCGCGTCTGGCGGCGTGATGTCGATGACGATGTCTTCGCTCATCGCGGCGATGGTCCGAGGAGGTCGCTCATTGCGGCTCGATGCCGAAGCGGCGCAGCAGCGCCATCGTCTCGAACAGCGGCAATCCGACGATCCCGCTGTGGCTCCCCGCGATGCGCTCGACGAACGCCGCGGCGCGGCCCTGGATCGCGTAGGCGCCGGCCTTGCCGTACGGTTCGCCGGTCGCGACGTAGCGATCGATCTCGGCGTCGTCGAGCGTGCGGAAACGCACCCGCGATTCGGACAGCGCCTCCTCGACGCGCGTGGCGTCCGCGACGACGACGGCCGACAGCACGCGATGCGCGCGACCCGACAGGCTGCGCAGCATGCGACGCGCGTCGTCGCGGTCGATCGGCTTGCCGAGGATCGTCTGCTCGATCGCGACCGTCGTGTCGGCGGCGAGCACCGGCGCCTCGGGCAGCGCGCGCCGAACGACGCGCCGCAGCGCCGCGTCGGCCTTGAGCCGCGCGACGCGCCGCACGTAGGCACGCGGCGTCTCGTCGCCGCTGCGTTCCTCGAGCGCCTCGGCGTCCTCGTCGTCGTCGGGCAGCAGCAGCGCATAGCGGATGCCGATCTGGTCGAGCAGCGCGCGACGACGCGGGCTCTGCGACGCGAGATGGAGCAGCGGCGGCGGATCGTCGGCGGCGGCGGTCGTCATGCGGAGGCCGTCGCGCGGTCAGGCCCGATGGTACGGATGGTTGCGCGCGATCGACCACGCGCGGTACAGCTGCTCGGCGAGCACGACGCGCGCGAGTCCGTGCGGCAGCGTGAGGCTCGACAGCCGCAACGACGACGTCGCCTCGTCCTTCAGTTCGCGCGCGAGCCCGTCGGGACCGCCGATGACGAACGCCGCGTCGTCGCCCGAGTCGCGCCAGCCGGCGAGCGCGTCCGCGAACGCCTGCGACGTCGCGTCGCGGCCGCGCTCGTCGAGCACGATCCGCGGACCGCGCTTCGGCAGTGCGGCGCGGATGCGCTCGGCCTCGGCGGCCATCATCGCGTCGACCGTCTTGCCGGCGGTGCGCGATTCGGGTCGCACCTCGCGCAACACGATCCGGCACTCGGGCGGCATCCGCGACGCATAGTCGCCGAACGCCGCGTCGACCCACGCCGGCATCCGCGAACCGACGGCGACGATGACGAGTTGCATGCGACGCGCCGTTCAGCCGACCGTCGCACGCGGCGTCACTCGGTGGTTCCGGTCTTGCGTGCCGGCCGCTTCGCGGCGACCTTGCGCGGCGCGGTCGACTTCTTCGCGACGGTGCGACGCGCGTCGGGGCCGACCGGATCGTTCGCGGCGAGCGCCTTCAGCGAGACCGGCTTCGCGCCCCAGATCTCTTCGAGGTTGTAGTACTGGCGGATCGCCGGCTGCATGACGTGCACGACCGCGTCGCCGAGGTCGACGAGCACCCACTCGCCGGTGTCCTCGCCCTCGACGCTCACGACGTCGCCGCCGGCGGCCTTGACCCGGTCGCGGACGGAGGCGGCGAGCGCGCGCGTCTGCCGGTTCGACGTCCCGCTCGCGATGATCACGCGATCGAAGAGCTGCGTCAGGCCGGTGCTGTTGAAGACCTTGATGTCGAAGCCCTTGACGTCTTCGAGGGCGTCGACGACGAGACGCTGCAGTTTGCGGATGTCCATTCAGCTCCGGTACAGGTGCGTCGCCCGAATATAGTCGAGAACCGCCGGCGGGACCAATCGGGCCAGGTCGTCGCGGCGGGCGGGGTCGGGCAGGGCGGCACGGATGCCGGTCGCCGAGACGTCGAGCGCGAGCGTCTCGAGCAGGAAGCTGCGGCCGCACGGCGTCGCGCCGAGCGCGGCGGCGTCGCCGAGCCGTGTCGACCATTCGGCCGCGACGTCGGGCGCGAGGGCCGTCGCGTCGAAGCCGGGTCGCGTGACGGCGGCGAGATGCGCATACGTCCACAGCCGACGCCAGTCGCGCCACGTGTGAAGGTGGACGAGCTGGTCCGCGCCGAACAGGAACGCGAGCGACGCGTCGGGCCCGAGTTCGGCGCGCAGTTCGGCCAGCGTGTCGACCGTGAACGTCTCGCCGCCGCGATGCAGCTCGCGCGTGTCGACGACGTACGGCGGTCCGGCGGAGCGATGGTTCGCGAGCGCGATCTCGAGCATCTCGAGTCGCTGCGCGGCCGTCGCGGCGAGGCCGTGCTTCTGCCACGGATGCGCGGCCGGCAGGAAGCGGATCTCGGACAGCGGCAACGCTCGGGCGAACGCGTCGGCCATCGCGAGATGCGCGGCGTGGACCGGGTCGAAGCTGCCGCCGAGGATGCCGATCATGGCTCGCCGAGCCAGTCGCGCGGCACGAGATAGCGCGTCGCGAGCTGCGCCTCGGCGCTGTCGGGCGGCGGCCGGACGTCGTAGCGCCACGCGGCCTGCGGCGGCATCGACATCAGGATCGACTCGGTGCGTCCACCGGACTGCAGGCCGAACAGCGTGCCGCGGTCGTGGACGAGGTTGAACTCGACGTAGCGGCCGCGCCGCAGCGCCTGCCACCGTCGCTGCTCGTCGTCGTAAGGCATCGTGCGGCGGCGCTCGAGGATCGGCCCGTAGGCGGGCAGGAACGCGTCGCCGACCGCCCGCTGGATCGCGAAGCAGGTCGCGAAGTCGGGCGCGTGCAGGTCGTCGAAGAACACGCCGCCGATGCCGCGCATCTCGTTGCGATGGCGCACGACGAAGTACCGGTCGCACCACGCCTTGAACTGCGGATACAGCCCGTCGCCGAACGGCGCGAGCGCGTCGCGGCACGTGCGGTGGAAGTGCACCGCGTCGTCGTCGTAGCCGTACGACGGCGTCAGGTCCATGCCGCCGCCGAACCACCAGACGTCGGGCGCGTCGGCCGCGCGCGCGACGAAGAAGCGCACGTTCAGGTGAACCGTCGGCGCATGCGGGTTGCGCGGATGCAGGACCAGCGACACGCCGGTCGCCTCGAAGCCGCGGCCGGCGAGCTCGGGCCGCGCGGCCGTCGCCGACGGCGGCATCGCGTCGCCGTGCACGCGCGAGAAGCCGACGCCGCCGCGCTCGATCACCGGGCCGTCCTCGAGGATGCACGTGACGCCTTCGCCGCCGAGCGCCTCGCCGGGCGCCTTCGTCCAGCGATCCTCGGCGAAGCGGCCGCCGTCGACGGCTTCGACCGCCGCGACGATGTCGCGCTGCAGCCCGCGCAGGTAGCGCTCGACCGCGCCGGCGTCGACGTCGTCGGAAGGATTCGTCACGCGGCGATCAGCGACGCGCGGCGGCGCGCCAGCCGATGTCCCGTCGGTACTGCATGCCGTCGAACGCGATCGTCTCGACGACCTCGTAGGCGCGCTTCTGCGCCATGCGCACGCTGTCGCCGAGCGCCGTGACGCCGAGCACGCGGCCGCCGGCCGTGCGCGTCACGCCGTCGACGGTCGCCGTGCCCGCGTGGAAGATCGCGGTGTCGCCGTCGTCGTCGATGTCGCGCGGCAGGCCGACGATCGGGTCGCCGGTGCGCGGCGCGTCCGGATAGCCGTCGCTCGCGAGCACGACGGTCAGCCCGGTGCGCCGGTCCCACTCGACGTCGACACGGTCGAGGCGGCCCGTCAGCGCCGCGTCGAGCACCGGCAGCAGGTCGGACTTCATCCGCGGCAGGATCGCCTGCGTCTCGGGGTCGCCCATCCGCGCGTTGTACTCGACGACGCGTGGCTGTCCGTGCGCGTCGATCATCAGGCCGACGTACAGGAAGCCGGTGAACGGGCGGCCCTCGGCGGCCATGCCCGCCATCGTCGGCCGCACGATCTGCTGCATGACCTTGGCATGCACGGCAGGCGAGACGATCGGCGCCGGCGAATAGGCGCCCATGCCGCCGGTGTTCGGGCCCCGGTCGCCGTCGAGCAGTCGCTTGTGGTCCTGCGCGGTCGCGAACGGCAGGGCCGTGCGGCCGTCGCAGATCAGGAAGAAGCTCGCCTCCTCGCCGTCGAGGAAGCCTTCGATCACGAGCCGCGCGCCGTGCGCGCCGGAAGGCAGCCAGCGGTCGATCGCGCGATGCGCCTCCGCGGCGTCGGCCGTGACGACGACGCCCTTGCCGGCCGCGAGTCCGTCGGCCTTCACGACGACCGGCAGGTCGGGTCGCGCGCCGAGTTCCGCGTCGACGTGCGCATGCGCTTCGGCCGCGTCGACGAACGTGCGGTACGGCGCCGTCGGGATCGCGTGACGCTGCATGAACCCCTTCGCGAAGTCCTTCGACCATTCGATCTCTGCCGCGGCGCGCGTCGGACCGAAGATGCGCAGGCCCTTGGCCTGGAACAGGTCGACGATGCCGTTCGCGAGCGCCGCGTCGGGACCGACGACCGTCAACGAAATCTTCTCGCGCTCGACGAACGCGAGCAGCACGCGCGGATCGTCGGTCGGGAAATTCTGCAGCCGCTTGTCGAGCGCGGTGCCGCCGTTGCCCGGCGCGACCCAGACGCGCTGCACGCGCGGCGAGCGGGCGAGCTTCCACGCGAGCGCGTGCTCCCGGCCGCCGGAACCGACGACGAGGATCTTCAAGCGCGAGCGGCGAATCGGCGCGACACGGCGGTCGCGTCAGTCGCCGATGACGGCGGACGTGTAGACCTCCTGCACGTCGTCGAGGCTCTCGAGCGCGTCGAGCAGCTTCTGCATCTTCGCGGCGTCGTCGCCGGTGAAGACCACTTCGTTCAGCGGCTTCATCACGATCTCGGCGACGTCGGCCTTCAGGCCGGCCTTGTCGAACGCGTCCTTCACGTTCGCGAAGTCGACGGGCTCGCTGATCACCTCGACGCCGCCCTCGTCGTCGGTGACGACGTCCTCGGCGCCGCCGTCGAGCGCGACCTCCATGACCTTGTCTTCCGGCGTGCCGGGCGCGAACAGGAACTGCCCGCAGTGCTTGAACAGGAACGCGACGGAGCCGTCGGTGCCGAGGTTGCCGCCGAACTTCGAGAACGCGTGGCGGACGTCGGCGACCGTGCGGACCTTGTTGTCGGTCATGCAGTCGACGATGACGGCGGCGCCGTGGATGCCGTAGCCCTCGTAGCGGATCTCCTCGTAGTTCACGCCGTCGAGGCTGCCGGTGCCGCGGTCGACCGCCCGCTTGATGTTGTCGGCCGGCATGTTCTGTTCCTTGGCCTTGTCGATCGCGAGGCGCAGCCGCGGGTTGATCGCGACGTCACCGCCGCCGAGCCGCGCCGCGACGGTGATCTCCTTGATCAGCCGGGTCCAGATGCGGCCGCGCTTCTCGTCCTGCCGGCCCTTGCGGTGCTGGATGTTGGCCCACTTCGAATGTCCTGCCATCGGCGTCGTCTCTCGTGCTGCGCGCCGCGTCGCGCGGGTCCGTGGCGGACCTCGCGTCGCGCGTGGGCGGCGATTCTACGTCAGCGGCCGAACACGATCGCCTCGCGGCGGAGCAGTCGCGCGAGGACCGCGAGGCAGGCGATCGTGACGACGGCCGCGACGCCGAGCGGCACGAGGTAGTCGACGGCGCCGATGCGGTCGCCGCGCAGGATGCGCGACATCACGAGCTGCTGCGCGAGACCCGGCACGAACAGCTGCCAGCGCGCTTCCGCGATCGTCATGAAGATCGTCGTCATCGGCACGAGGTTGACGACCAGCACGACGTAGCTCGCGTAGGTCTGCGCCTCCTTGTAGGTGCGGCCGAACGTCGCGATCAGCATCAGCAGCGAGCCGATCATCGCGGCGAACGGCGCGGCGAGGGCGACGAAGCGCACGAGCTCCGGCAGCCCGAACGCGAACAGCGTCGACAGCTTGTCGTTCGTGACGAAGCGCGTCGCGAGCGCGAAGCCGGCGAACATCAGCAGCACGACGGTCGCGCCGAACAGCGCGACGACGGTCCACTTGCCGACGACGACGGCGCCGGGCGGCGACGGGTTCATCAGCAGCGGCTCGAGCGATCCGCGTTCACGCTCGCCGGCCGTCGTGTCGAGCGCGACGCCGAGGCAGCCGATGACGGAGCCGAGCAGGCCGAACATCGGGATGATGAACAGCAGGAACGCGGCCTGCTGCTTCGGCGTCGCGATGTCGATGCGCTCGACGTTGACCGGCTGCAGCAGCTGCGGGCTCAGTCCGCGGGCGATCGCGCGGACGATGCCGGTCTCGCGGCCGAAGCCCTTCAGCGCGTTGTCGGCGAGGCGGATCGACGGCTGCGCGCCGTTGCGCGAGTCGTCGAACACGAGCGACACGTCGACCGTCTCGCCGCGCTCGAAGCGTGCCTCGAAGTCGGTCGGCACGACGACGACGGCCTCCTGCAGCGTCCCGTCGGCGATGCGGTCGGCGTAGTCGCGCGGCGCGGCGATCGGCGTGATGCCGTTGCGCGCGAACCAGTTCGCGAGCTGCGGCGCGTGGTCGAGCCCGTCGACCATCACCTTCTTCGCGGCGCTGCGCGCCTCGAGGCCGGAGACGTAGTTCGCCATCATCACGAGCGCGAGCGGGCCGAGCGCGATGCCGGTCACGAGCATCGTCAGGATCGTGCGGCGGTCGCGCAGCCCGTCGACGAGTTCCTTGCGGACGACGGCCCACCAGGTCGCGATCATCGCGGCTCCGTCGGGTCGTCGGCGCGCGCCGCGGCCGCGTGCGCGACGGCCTGATCCGTGAGCCGGAAGAACGCGTCCTCGAGGCTCGCCGCGCCGGTCGCCGCGACGACCGCGTCGAGCGCGCCGTCCGCCACGACGCGACCGTCGGCGACGACGACGACGCGATCCGCGAGCGCGGCGACCTCCTGCATCACGTGGCTCGACATCACGATGCACTTGCCCGCGTCGCGAAGCCGCCGGATCAGCTCGCGCAGCGCGCGCGTCGCGTTGACGTCGAGTCCGTTCGTCGGCTCGTCGAGCATCAGGTTCTGCGGATCGTGGACCAGCGCGCGCGCGATCGCGACCTTCATCCGCTCGCCCTGCGAGAAACCGTCGGTGCGCCGCTCGAGGATCGGCTTCATCTCCATCAGATCCGCGAGCCGGTCGATCGACGCGTCGATGCGGTCGTCGGCCATCCCGCGCAGGCGACCGTAGTAGCGGATGTTCTCGCGCGCCGTCATCCGCACGTAGAGTCCGCGCGCGTCCGACAGCACGCCGAGCCGGTCGCGCACCGCGACCGGATCGACGACGCTGTCGTGGCCGTCGACACGCGCGTGCCCGGCATCGGGACGCACGAGCGTGCCGATCATCCGCAGCGTCGTCGTCTTGCCGGCGCCGTTCGGACCGAGCAGGCCCGTCGTCTCGCCGTCCGCCGCGACGAACGACACGCCGCGGACCGCCTCGACGCGGCGGACGGCGCCGCGCGCACCTTTCGCCGCGAACGTCTTCGACAGGCCGTCGACCTCGATCACGGGACGACTCCCGTCGTCCTGTCGCGCGGCCCGTCGTCGATCGGCGCGAAGAACGGCGGCCGCGGGATCGCGGCGAGGCAGGCGCCGTCGATCGCACTCGGGTCCGCGGTCCGCACGAAGCGTTCGATCAGGTCGGGCGCGCAGCCGTTGATCGAAACGCCGTGGCCGATGTTCGGCGCGACGAGATGGCGTGCATGCGTCAGCGTCTTCGCGACGACGGCGGCGTCGGCCGGCGGCGTCGCCGGATCGATGCCGCCGGACAGCAGCAGCGTCGGCACGTTCGCGCCCGGCTTGCCGGTCAGGGGCTCGAAGTACGCGGCCGGCACGGTTCCCCGCGGCCACGACGCGCACAGCTGCCGGTACTGGTCGACGAACATCGTCGCGAACGGATTCGGGCGGCCGTCGACGACGCTGCGGGCGGCCTCGGCATGCGCGGCCGCGACGTCGGCGTCGGAGATCGCGGCGACGTCTTCCGAGCAGACGACCGACAGGTGCATGCCGAGCGCGAGGTGGTCGTCGATGCCGCTCGCGATCGTGAAGCCGAGCGCGGCGAGCGCGTCGAAGTCGTCGTGCAGCGCCGCATCGACGGCCGCCGGCAGCAGCGCGGCGGTCAGGCCGGTGTACAGCGGCACGCGCAGCATCTGCGCGAAGCCGCTCGCCGCGATCGCGACCGTCTCGCGGCGCCCCGTGACCGGGTTCGTCACGTCCGCGCGGACGGGACCCGCGGACAGCTTCGCGAACAGCGATGCGATGTCTTCGCCGAGGTGCGGATGCCGCTTCGCGCAGTCGGCATCGTGCGCGCAGGCCGCGACGATCGCGACGATCGCCGCATGGGTGTCGACGCCGAACGCGAGCGGCAGCTTGCGCCAAGCGGGCGCGACACCGTCGAGCGTCATCGTGCGGATGCGATCGGGGAACTGCCGCGCGTATTCGAGCGCCGCGCGCGTCCCGTACGACGCGGCCCACAGGTCGATCGTCGGATAGCCGAGCCGCGCGCGCACGGCGTCGAGGTCCTGCATCGCGATCGGCGTCGTGTAGAACCGCAGGTCCGCCTTCGCGGCCAGGCGCGCCGCGCAGTGCGCCGCGCGCGTGCCGACGCCGCCCGAACGGTCCGGATCGAACGCGTCGGCGAGGCCGTCGCCGGCGGTCTCCTCGCCGCACGACAGCGCGTTCGATCCGCCGGTGCCGCGCTGGTCGACGAACACGAGGTCGCGCGAGCGATTCAGCTTCGACAGCATCGGCACGACGAGGGCCGCGACGTCGGTCGCCGCCTGTCCCGGACCGCCGGCGACGACGAAGACCGCGTCGGGCTCCGGCTTGCTCGCGAGCGCGGGCACGACCGCGACGCGGATCGCGATGCGGCGCGCGTGCGGGCCGGCTGCCGCGGCCCGATCCTCGGGCACGTCGATGGAGGCGCAGCGCAGCGCGTACTCGACGCCCTTGAGCCGGCACGACTCGAAGGCGACGGCGGTCTGCGCGTTCGACGCGTCGACGCGTCGCTCGCCACAGGCTGCGATCGCGAGGCAGAAGACGACCGTCGCGACGGTTCGCGGTGACATCAGGCGCATCGGTCGTCGCGGCGTTCGTTCATCTCGTCTGCGGGTCGTGGAATCGCGCGCATGGTAAGGGGTCGCGCCGACATCCGGGTCGTCCGCGCGGCGCCGGGCCGCTTTGTTTCGGCGAGTAACATCGGTCAACGTCCGGCCGTTCGCGCCGTTCGTCTGCTCAATCGCATCGCGCGTCCGACGCGGCCGCGATGTCCGATGGACCGATCGATCGATCGATCCGATCGACAACCAGGGAGCCCGAACGAACCCATGAATGCCACGACCTTGCGCCGCTGGTTCACCTTCTCCGCGCTGTTCGCGGCGACGTTCCTCGCTGCGCCGCACGCCGCGTTCGCCGACGTTCCCGGACGGGTCGGCCGCATCGCGCTGATGGAAGGCGACGTCCAGAGCTATTCCGAGGACGACCCGCAGTGGAAGGTCGCGTACGTCAACGAGCCGATCACGTCGCACAACTCCATCTTCGTCGGCGACGCGGGCCGGGCGGAGGTCAGCGTCGGCTCGACGACGCTCGCGCTGGACGCCGGCTCGCAGGTCGACATCCAGCAGCTCGACGACAACACGTTCAACGCCAACGTCGTGCGCGGCCGCGTGTCGATGCGCGTGCGCCGCTTCGACCAGGGCGACCAGTACAACGTCGCGGTACCGGGCGCCGCGTTCGCGCTGCTGCAACCGGGACGCTACCGGATCGACGCGCTCGACGGCGCGAGCGGCATCACCGTGTTCGCCGGACAGGCGGGCGTGCAGGGCGCCCAGGGACCGACGACGATCGCGGCGGGCAACGCGCTGCGCGTCATCGCGAACGCGCAGGACCCGAGTGCGCCGCCGCAACTCGTCTCCGCCGGACCCGTCACCGTGCCGCTCGACGACTGGGTCGTCGCGCGCGAGAACCGCTTCGCCGAGGCGCAGACGCAGCGCTACGTCTCGCCGAACATGACCGGCTACGAAGACCTCGAGGCGAACGGCCGCTGGTCGAGCGAGCCCGATGTCGGCCCGATCTGGTATCCGACGACCTACGTCACCGCCGACTGGGCGCCGTATCGCCACGGCCGCTGGGCCTACGTCGCGCCGTGGGGCTACACGTGGATCGACGACGCGCCGTGGGGCTTCGCGCCGTTCCACTACGGCCGCTGGCTGCAGGTCGGCGGACGCTGGGGCTGGTGCCCGGGCGCGTACGTCGCGCGGCCGGTGTTCGCGCCGGCGCTCGTCGGCTTCTACGGCGGCGCGGGCTTCTCCGCGTCGTTCTCGGTCGGCACCGGTCCGGCGATCGGCTGGTATCCGCTCGCGCCGTGGGAGCGCTTCTCGCCGTACTACGCGCACAACGCGACGTACGTGAACCAGGTCAACAACATCACGATCGTCAATCCGCCGGCGCGCTTCGCCGCGCGCGAAGGCTGGAACCGCGAGCACGGCGCGACGATCGTCCCGCAGTCGGCGTTCGCGAGCCAGCGATCGATCTCGCGCGTCGCGATGGCCGCACCGCCGAATCTCGTCGGCCGCGCCGGGTCGTTCAATCCATCCGAGCTGCCGCGACCGATCGCCGTTCCGGGTGCCGTGCGGCGCGGGCCGGAGCCGGGCGCCGGCATCCCGCATCCGGAGTTCCGGCAGCCGCGCGAGTTCGCGCAGCGCGCGCCGGTCGGCGATCCGCGGGCCGTCGAGGCGATGCGTCCGCAGCCGGGCGCCGTCGGCGAGCGGTCGACCCTCCCGCCGAACGTCCGGCGGCTGCCCGAGACGCCGCGCGGTCCGGAGGCCGAGCGTGCGCCGCAGCCGAACGTCCCGGCACGCGCGGCCGAAGGCGAGCGGACGCTGCAGCCGAACTTCCCCGGCCGCGCCGCCGAAGCGGAGCGCGGGCCGCAGCCCAACGTCCCGCAGGCGCCGCGCGGGCCGAACGCGCCGAACTTCAGTCGCGAAGGACGGCCGGTCGTCCAGCAGGCGGTTCCGCCCGCCGCGCCCGCCGTGGCGCCCGAAGCGCCGAATCCGCGGTCGCCGAACGTCGAGCGGTTCAACGCCCGGCAGCAGGCGATGCAGCGCGAACAGGCCGAAACCGTCGAGCGCGGAAGGCAGCCACTCCCAAACGCCGAGCGGAACGCCGAGCGGCCGACTCGGGAGTTCCGCGCACCGCCGGCGCCGCAAGCGCCGCAGGCGCCCCAGGCCCCGCAGCCGGCGGTGATCCGGCCGCAGCCGGCCGAGCGGCCGGCCCGCATCGAGCAGAGGCCGGCGCCGGCGGCGCCCGCCGCACCGGCCGCCGCGCCGAGGCCCGAGCCGGCCGCGCCGAGGGCCGAGCGCGGTCCGGGGCCGGGCCGCGAGGCTGAGCGCTGACCGCGCGGCCTAGCGGCCGCAGAACGCGAAGTCGACGTCGGGCTTGCGACCGCCGATGAGATCGGCGATCGCGCGGCCCGACCCGGCGCCGTGGGTCCAGCCGAGCGTCCCGTGGCCGGTGTTGAGCCACAGGTTGCCGAGGCGGCTGCGCCCGATGTACGGGACGTTCGACGGCGTCGCGGGCCGCAGGCCGGTCCAGTATTCGACGCGCTCGACGTCGAGCACGCCGGGGAAGATCTCCTCCGCGCGTCGCGTCAGTTGCTCGCAGCGACGACGGTTGAGCTCCGTGCCGTAGCCGGACAGCTCGGCCGTGCCGGCGATGCGGATGCGGTCGCCGAGCCGCGAGAACACGATCTTCAGCTGGTGGTCCGTCAGGCTGACGGTGTTCGCGACGGCGCCGGGCTTGATCGGCAGCGTCGCCGAGTAGCCCTTCGCCGGATAGATCAGCGTCGAGACGCCGACGTCGCGCAACATCGGCGCCGACCACGAGCCGAGGCAGACGACGTACGCATCGGCCATCAGCGTCTCCTCGCGACCCGGGCCGCCGGGCTGGCCCTCCTTGACGACGACGCCGGCGATGCGGTCGGCGTTCGACTGCAGCGAGACGATCTGCGTGCCGTAGCGGAACGTCACGCCGCGTTCGGCCGCGAGCGCGGCCAGCCGCTGCGTGAACTTGAACGCGTCGCCGGACTCGTCGTCGGGCGCATGGGCCGCGCCGACGAGCCGAGGCTTGTAGAACGCGAGCGACGGTTCGAGCGCGACGATCTCTTCCGGATTCAGGAAGTTCATCGCGCAACCGAAGTCGCGCATCAATTCGAGCCCGGGCCGCGCGGCGTCGAGGTCCGCCTCGCTCTCGTAGAGGTGCAGGATGCCGCGGCTGAGCTCGTCGTAACGGACGCCGGTCTCCTCGCGCAACGCGATCAGCGTGTCGCGGCTGTAGATGCCGAGGTTCGTCAGCTGGATCGTGTTGAAACGCGTGCGGCCCGGCGTGCAGTTCGCGAGGAACGACAGTCCCCAGACCCATTGATGCGGGTCGGCATTGAGGCGGAACAGCAGCGGCGAGTCGTCGCGGCCGAGCCACTTCAGGATCTTCAGCGGCGCGCCGGGGTTCGCCCACGGCTCGGCGTACGAGACCGAGATCTGTGAACCGTTCGCGTAGCTGGTCTCGAGTCCCGCGCCCGGCTGACGGTCGATCACCGTGACGTCGTGCCCGTCGCGGGCGAGGAACCACGCGGACGTCACGCCGAGGATGCCGGCACCGAGGACGATGATCTTCATGAGCGGGGAGGAGGGCGTCGACGCGGCGAGGCGTGCGACCGATGTTGCGCATTATCGCAGGCGCTCGACGCTCGCCGCGTGCGATGACGACGGGCGCGACGGGCGGACGGTATAGTCGGCCCTCGCGCCGGACGTCGACGACGGCCCGCGTCGCGCGACCGATCCCATGTCCCGCCTTTCCGAGCCGCCGCTGCCGACCGCCGTCGCCGATGGCCCCGTCGCGGCCGTTGCGGCCGGCACATCGACCGGCGTCGGCGCGGGCATCGCGCT
This sequence comes from uncultured beta proteobacterium, assembly GCA_963720205.1. Lineage (GTDB taxonomy): Bacteria > Pseudomonadota > Gammaproteobacteria > Burkholderiales > Burkholderiaceae_D > CAHJXF01. Next base: position 745,412 of record OY970390.1, read on the forward strand.
CGCGGCGCTCGGCGCGATCGCGTTCTCCGGCAAGGCGATCATCGTCAAGCTCGGCTATCGGTACGGCGCCGACGCGATCACGCTGATCGCGCTGCGCATGGCCTTCGCGCTGCCGTTCTTCGTCGTGATGGGCATCGTCGCGGCGCGTCGGCCCGGCGTCGTCCCGCTGTCGCCGAAGGACCGCTGGTCGGTGGCCGTCGTCGGCTTCCTCGGTTACTACCTCGCGAGCTACCTCGACTTCCTCGGACTCGAATCGGTCGGCGCGTCGCTCGAGCGGCTGATCCTCTATCTGAACCCCACGCTCGTGCTGCTGATCGGCGTCGCGCTGTTCGGACGTCGCGCGACCGCGAAGCAGCTCGTCGCGCTCGTCGTCGGCTACGTCGGCGTCGCGATCGCGCTGGTCCACGACTTCCGCTTCGGCGGCGACCGCATCGTGACCGGGAGCCTGCTCGTGTTCGGCAGCGCGCTCGCCTACGCGATCTATCTCGTCGCGAGCGGCGAGCTCGTCAAGCGCGTCGGCACGTTGCGGCTGACCGCGTACGCGAGCTGCGTCGCCTCGGCGTGCTGCGTGCTGCAGTTCGTCGTCACGCGACCGCCCGGTCTGCTGCTCGACCTGCCGGCGCCGGTGTACGGGCTGTCGCTGCTGAACGGCACCGCATGTACCGTGCTGCCGGTCTTCGCGGTGATGGCCGCGATCGCCCGGCTCGGCGCGAGCGTCGCGTCGCAGGTCGGCATGATCGGTCCGGTCTCGACGATCGTTCTGGCCGACCTGCTGCTCGACGAGCGGATGGGCGCGGCGCAAGTCGTCGGCACCGTGCTCGTGCTGGTCGGCGTGTTCATCGTTTCACAGGATCGCGCGACCGCGAACCGGTCGGTCGCGTCGGCGCGCGTGTCCACTCGTTAGGAGAAGCAGCATGGCGAAGAACAAGTCGAAGGGCGGCGCGACGCCGCAGGCGCGCGCGATCCGCATCCACGAGACCGGCGGTCCCGAGGTCCTGAAGCTCGAGGACGTCGACGTGCCGGCGCCGGCGAAGGACGAGGTCACGATCGAGCATCGCGCGATCGGCGTCAACTTCATCGACATCTACTTTCGCACCGGCGCGTATCCGGCGCAGTTGCCGAGCGGCCTCGGCTTCGAGGCCTCGGGCGTCGTCACGGCCGTCGGCGACGGCGTGTCGCACGTCGCGGTCGGCGATCGCGTGGCCTACGGGCAGGGTCCGCTCGGCGCGTACGCGACGCGTCGCACGATGCCGGCGCTGCAGGTCGTCAGGCTGCCCGACGGCATCGACTTCGACGTCGGCGCGGCGATGATGCTGAAGGGCCTGACGGTGCAGTACCTGTTCCGCCAGACGTACCGGCTGCAGGGCGACGAGACGATCCTGGTTCACGCGGCCGCCGGCGGCGTCGGCCTGATCGCGTGCCAATGGGCGCGCGCGCTCGGGGTCAAGGTGATCGGCACGGTCGGCTCGCCCGAGAAGGCGGCGCTCGCGAAGCGCCACGGCGCGTGGGAGACGATCGAGTACCACCGCGAGGACATCGTGAAGCGCGTCCTCGAACTGACCGACGGCAAGAAGGTGCCGGTCGTCTACGACGGCGTCGGAAAGGACACGTGGGAGGCGTCGCTCGACTGCCTGCAGCCGCGCGGCCTGATGGTCAGCTACGGCAGCGCGTCGGGACCGGTGACCGGCGTCAGCCTCGGCATCCTCGCGTCCAAGGGCTCGCTGTTCGTCACGCGGCCGACGCTCGGCACGCACGTCGCGACGCGGCCGAAGCTCGAGGCCGCGGCCGGCGAGCTGTTCGACCTGGTGACGTCGGGGCAGCTCGAGTTCGACGTCGATCGCACCTATCCGCTCGCCGAAGCGGGACGCGCGCACGAGGACCTCGCGTCGCGCAAGACGACCGGCTCCAGCGTGCTGCTGCCCTGAGCGCGCCGGCCGACGCGACGGCGGCGCCCGCGGCGGCGGGCGACGACGCGACCGCGCCGGGGACCGGCCGCGTCATCGCGCTGCTCGCGCTGATCGCGTTCGGCAGCGCGATGTCGATGCGCGTGATGGACGCGGCGATCCCGAAGCTCGCGAGCGACTTCGACGTCTCGATCCGGCAGGCGTCGAACGTCGTCACCGTGTTCGCGATCACGTACGGCTGCCTGCAGGTCGTGTTCGGCCCGTCGGGGGACCGCTTCGGCAAGCTGCAGGTCATCCTGTTCGCGTGCGTCAGCGGTGCGCTCGCGTCGGCCGCGTGCGCGCTGGCGCGCGACTTCCCGCTGCTGCTCGCGGCGCGCATGTGGGCGGGCGCGTCGATGGCGTCGATGATGCCGCTGTCGATGGCGTGGATCGGCGACAACGTCGCGTACGAGAACCGGCAGCCGGTGCTCGCGAAGTTCCTCGTCGGGCAGATCAGCGGCATCGCGGCGGGCCAGGCGGCCGGCGGCATCGCGTCGGACCTGCTGAGCTGGCGCGCGCCGTTCGTCGCGCTCGCGGTGTGGTTCGTCGTGATGGCCGTGCTGTTGCTGCGCGTCGTGCGGATGCCGCGGCATCGCGCGACGCCGCGCTCGGGTCCCGCGCCGAGCCTGCTCGCGCAGTGCCGGTCCGTCATCGTCCGGCCGTGGGCGCGCAAGGTGCTCGCGACGGTCTTCGTCGAAGGGGCGGCGCTGTACGGGCCGTTCGCATTCTTCGCGACGCACCTGCATCTCAAGCACGGCCTGTCGCTGTCTCTCTCCGGCTCGATGCTCGTCGCGTTCGCGGTCGGCGGCATCTCGTATTCGTTCGGTGCCGGCCGGCTCGTCGGCCGGCTCGGCGAGGCGGGCCTCGCGCGCGGCGGCGCACTGCTGATGTTCGTCGGCATCGTTGCCGTCGCGCTCGGCCCGACGTCGCTGCCCGCCGCGCCGTTCGCGTTGCCGGGACTGTTCGCGATGGGGCTCGGGTTCTACATGCTGCACAACACGCTGCAGATCAACGCGACGCAGATGGCGCCGGAGACGCGCGGCACGGCCGTCGCGCTGTTCGCGTCGTCCTTCTTCCTCGGGCAGTCGACCGGCGTCGCACTGTGCGGCCTCGCGGTCGAGCGGCTGGGAACGACGCCGGTGCTGCTGGCCGGCGCCGTGGTGCTGCTCGCGGTCGGCACGGCGTTCGGCATCCTTCGGGCGCGCCGCGACTGATCGGATCGCCGGACGGCGCATCGGGCGATGACCGATGCCGCCGCGGCGCCGTCGATGCGGCAATGCGCGTTTCGTCCGGGAGACAAGCCATGAACAAGATCCGCATCGCCTTCGTCGCGGCCGCGCTGTGCGCGTCGGCCGCCGTCCACGCCGCCGATCCCGCGACGGGCGATCCCGCGAAGACGCAGTACGACGCCGAACGCGCGCGCTGCCTCGCCGGAACCACGGGCCAGGACCAGGCGTCGTGCCTGCGCAGCGCCGGCGCCGCGTACCAGGAAGCGAAGGACGGTCGCCTGCGCAACCCGAACACCGCCTATCGCGACAACGCGCTCGCGCGCTGCGCCGCGTTGCCGTCGAAGGATCGCGCCGATTGCGAGGCTCGCGTCGACGCCGGTACGCCGCGCGCCGACGTGAAGGGCGGCGGTGACGTGAAGGAGACCGTCACGACCGGCATCCCGGTGTCGCCGTCGACGAAGTAGTCGAACGCAAGACGGGGTCGCCTGCCGACGCGTCGCGGAGCGACCGCCGGCCCGCGCGCGTCAGCCGTGATAGCCGGTGACGCGCTCGACCTCGTTGCGCGAGCCGAGGAACACCGCGACGCGCTGGTGCAGCCCGGTCGGCACGACGTCGAGGATCCGCGTGCGTCCGTCGGTCGCGGCGCCGCCGGCCTGTTCGACGATCATGCTCATCGGGTTCGCTTCGTACAGCAGCCGCAGCTTGCCGGGCTTCTCCGGCTCGCGGGCGTCGCGCGGATAGAGGAACACGCCGCCGCGCGACAGGATGCGATGGACGTCGGCGACCATCGACGCGACCCAGCGCATGTTGAAGTCCTTGCCGCGCGTTCCCGTCCGGCCGTCGAGCAGTTCGTCGACGTAGCGGCCGACCGGCGCCTCCCAGTGGCGGCGGTTGCTCATGTTGATCGCGAACTCCTTCGTGTCCTCCGGGATGCGGACCTGGTCGTCGGTCAGGATCCACGACTGCGTCTCGCGATCGAGCGTGAAGATCGCGACGCCGCGACCGAGCGTCAGCACGAGTTGCGTCTGCGGGCCGTAGACCGCATAGCCGGCCGCGACCTGGCGCGAGCCGGCCTGCAGGAACGCGTCCTCGCGCGGCTCGGACCCTTCGGCGCACGCGAGGACCGAGAAGATGGTGCCGATCGACACGTTGACGTCGATGTTCGACGAGCCGTCGAGCGGATCGAACAGCAGCAGGTACTCGCCGCGCGGATAGTGCTCGGGGATCGGGAAGACGGTCGCCATCTCCTCCGACGCCATCGCCGCGAGGTGACCGCCCCATTCGTTCGCCTCGAGCAGGATCTCGTTCGCGATCACGTCGAGCTTCTTCTGCGCCTCGCCCTGCACGTTGCCGGTCCCGGCCTCGCCGAGCACGCCGCCGAGCGCGCCCTTGCCGACCTCGTGCGCGATCTGCTTGCACGCGCGGGCGACGACCTCGATCAGGAGCCGCAGCGCCGGCTGCAGCGCGGGGGCCGACGACGCGATGGCGTCGTGGTCGCGCTCCTGTTCGATGAGATAGCGGGTCAGCGAGACGCGACCGCGGATCGCGGGGGATTCGGGCATGGGTCGGAATGGATGAGGTGCGGCGCGCGGCGCGCGCCGGCGACTACACGGACAGCGCCTTGTCGACGATCTCCAGCACGTCGTTCGACAGCCCCTTCGCGTCGCGCACGGCGCCGAGCGCATGACGCGCGGAGTCCTGCAGCACCGGGCCGAACTTCCGCCAGCGCTCGAGCGCGCGGGCGAGGCGGCCCGCGACCGACGGATTGATCGCGTCGACCAGCAGCACCTGATCGGCCCAGAACGCGTGGCCGCGGCCGTCGGGCCGGTGGAACGCGGCCGCGTTGCCGTTGAAGAAGCCGCCGAGCAGCGCGCTGACCTTGTTCGGATTCGTCGCCGCGTACGACGGATGACGCGTCAGCGCGGCGACGCCGTCGAGCACGCGATCGTCGGCCTCGAACGTCGTCGCCTGCACGCGCAGCCACTTGTCGACGACGAGCGGGTCGTCGCGGAACCGGCGATAGAAGCCGGCGACGGTGCGGCGCTTGCGCGCCGTGACCCGCGCGTCGTGCTCGGGCGCGTTGACGATCGCGCTGAACGCGCACAGCAGGTCGGTCATGTTGTCGGCCGTCGACCACTGGTGTTCGAGCAGCGCCTGCGCGTCGCGATCGTCGAGCCGCGCGAGGTAGCCGAGCGCGGCGTTCTTGAGCCCGCGCGGCGCGCTTTGCCGCCACGCCGGCGAATACGGTCCGTCGGTGCGGTTCGCGCGGTACGTGCGATGCCAGTCGTCGGCGAGCGACGTCGCGAGCGTGTCCATCAGGCAGAGACGCGCGCGCCGTACCGCGGCAGGGTCGTAGACCGGCAGCTGCTCGCCGATCACGCCTTCGGAGGGCAGCGTGACCGCGGCCTGCTTGAGGCCGGGGTCGAGCCGGTCGTCGCGCAGCGTGGCCCGGAACACGTCGACGACGGCGCTCGAGACCGTCAGCGCGTCGCCGTCCTGCGCCGCACGCGCGAGACGCATCAGCTCGCGCACCGCGAGGCGCTGTCCGGCCTCCCAGCGGTTGAACGGGTCGCCGTCGTGCGCGGCCAGCATCGCGAGTTCGTCGTCGGCGTACGGGTATTCGACGATCACCGGCGCCGAGAAGCCGCGCAGCAACGACGGCACCGGCCTGGCCGGCACCTCGTCGAACACGAAGCGCTGTTCGTCGTCGACGAGGTCGAGCACGACCGTGTCGGGACCTTCGTCGGACGGGCGCGCGCCGTCGATGCGCAGCGGGACCGCGGCGCCCGAACGGTCGACGAGGCCGATCGCGAACGGGATGTGGAACGGCTGCTTGTCGACCGCCGACCGCTTCTCGACGCCGACGCGCGGACAGATCTGCCGCAGCGTCAGCGTGTAGCGGCGGTTCGCCGCGTCGTAGTCGTCGGCGACGAGCACGCGCGGCGTGCCGGCCTGCCCGTACCAGCGGCGAAAGCGCTGCAGGTCGGCGCCCGGATGCGCGGCCGAATAGACGGATTCCATCGCCGCGACGAAGTCCTCGCACGACACGGCGGAACCGTCGTGGCGCCGGAAATACTCGTCGAGCCCGGCGCGCAGGCCGTCGCGGCCGAGCAGCGTCTGCTGCATGCGGACCACCTCGGAGCCCTTCTGGTAGACCGTCGCGGTGTAGAAGTTGCCGATCTCCTGATAGCTCTCGGGCCGGATCGGATGCGCCATCGGACCGGCGTCCTCGGGGAACTGCGACGCGCGCAGCGTGCGGACGTTGTCGATCCGCAGCGTCGCCCGGACGCCGGCCGCGCGCACCGCGTCGTCGGCCGATCCGTCGTCGCCGCCGAGCTGCGCGACCGCCATGTCCGCCGAGAACTCCTGGTCGCGGAAGACGGTCAGGCCTTCCTTCAGCGTCAGCTGGAACCAGTCGCGGCACGTGACGCGGTTGCCGGTCCAGTTGTGGAAGTACTCGTGGCCGACGACCGCCTCGACGTTCGCGAAGTCGGCGTCGGTCTCGGTGCGCGGATCGGCCAGGACGTACTTCGTGTTGAAGACGTTGAGTCCCTTGTTCTCCATCGCGCCCATGTTGAAGTCGCCGACGGCGACGATCATGAAGCGGTCGAGGTCGAGCTCGAGGCCGAAGCGTCGCTCGTCCCACCGCATCGCGCGCTCGAGCGAGTCGAGCGCGTGGCCGGCCTTCGGCAGGTCGCGCGCCTCGGTGTAGACCTGCAGCAGCACGGGCCGGCCGCTTTTCGTGCGTGCGTGACGCTCGATCCACGACAGGCGGCCGGCGACCAGCGCGAACAGGTAGCTCGGCTTCGGGAACGGGTCGTCCCACTTCGCGTAGTGGCGACCGTCGGGCAGGTCGCCGGACTCGACGAGGTTGCCGTTCGACAGCAGCACCGGGCAGGCCGCGCGGTCGGCGCGCAGCATCACGGTGTAGCGGGCCATCACGTCGGGGCGGTCCGGGAAGAACACGATCTTCCGGAAGCCCTCGGCCTCGCACTGCGTGAAGAAGTTGCCGTTGGAGACGTACAGGCCCATCAGCGACGTGTTCGTCGCGGGCGCGATGCGCACGGCGACGTCGAGGTCGCACGCGTCGGGCAGCGTGTCGATCGTCAGCGTCTGCCGCGTGCCGTGCGTCGACAGGCGATACGCGTCGCGAGTGAGCGGCCGGCCGTCGATCGACAGCGCGAGCAACGCGAGGCCGTCGCCGTCGAGCGCGAGCGGACCGTCCGTCTGGCGCACGAGCCGCAGGCGCGCCGCCACGATCGTCGCGCGCGGGTCGAGGTCGATGCCCATCTCGATCCGCTCGACGCGAAACGTCGGCGGGCGGTAGTCCTTGCGGTGGATCGTGTCGTGCGTTTCCGTCTTCATCCGTGCGTCGCGTTCGGTCCTCGGCGGTATTTTACGGTGGCGTCCGCGCGCGTCGGCGGTCCGTATCCGCCGGGCGACCCCGAAAACTCCCGTCGCCGGTCGTGGTCGAATCCGGCGTTGCGTCGCCACGACGATCGGAGGGCTCGTGATTCCGCTGCATCGCTCGACCCGTCGCCTCGCCGCGACGGCGCTGGCCGCGACGCTCGTCGCGCTCGCCGGCTGCGCCACCGGTCCGCGCACGGTGCCCGCGGAGGTGACGACGTTCGACGACTGGTCGTCGCTGCCGGCGGACCGTGCGTACGTGTTCGCGCGGACGCTCGAGTATCGCAACAGCCTCGAGGTGCGCAGCGATGAGGCGATGGTGCGCCGACGAACTCGCGCGGCGCGGCTTCCGGCAGGTCGCCGACCCGACGCAGGCGAGCCTCGTCGTCACGCTGCGCCCGTCGGTGACCGGCGCGACGGTCCAGCTCGCAGAGCTGGCCGGGCGATCCGTTCTGGGGGCCGTACGTCGGCGCGTACGGCGGCTTCTACGGCAACGTCTACGGTCGCCGCTACGGCTGGTACGACCCGGGCTGGTACGCTGCGGACTTCGGCGCCACGGCGCTGCGGATCTACCAGCGCCGCCTCGAGCTCGACATCGATTCGCGGATCGTGCCGGGCAAGCGCTACTACGAAGGCCGCGCGGAGACGTCCGGCGGCAGCGACTCCCTGCCGCAGGCGATGCCCGTGCTGATCCGTGCGCTGTTCACCGATTTCCCCGGCAACGATGGCCAGACCCGTCGCGTCGACGTGGCGGCCGACCCGTCGTCGACCGCAGCGAAGCCCTAGTTGACGACGCGACGCCATGGACGCTGACGCGGCGCGCGGGCACGAGCTCGACGCGCTGCGGCCGGCGCTGCTCCGGATCGCGCGGCTGCACCTGCGCAACGACGCGTGGGCCGAGGATTGCGTCTCCGAGACGCTGCTCGCGGCGCTCGAGAACCGCACGGAGTTCGAGGCGCGCTCGAAGCTCAAGACGTGGGTCGTCGGCATCCTGAAGCACAAGATCGTCGACACGTTCCGGGCCCACCGCCGCGAGCAGCCGCTGGCCGATCCGGACGACGACGAGATCGACGACGGCATCTTCAGGCCGGACGGGCACTACCGCGACTGGCCGACGGACTGGGTGACGCCGGAATCGCAACTCTCCCGCGACCAGTTCCTCGAGACGCTCGAGATCTGCGTGCAGATGCTGCCGCAGGCGCAGGGACGCATCTTCCTGATGCGCGAATGGCTCGAGCTGCCGACGCCGGAGATCTGTAAGGAACTCGCGATCACCGCGACCAACGCCGGCGTGCTGCTGCATCGTGCCCGGTTGCGCCTGCGCGAGTGCCTGCGGCTGCGCTGGTTCGAGGGCGCGAGGCCATGAGATATTCGCCGTTCCTGTCGTGCCGGCAGGCCGCGCACCTGATCACGGCGCGGCTCGATCGTCCGCTGGGTCCGATCGAGCGCCTCGGGCTGCGGCTTCACCTGTCGATCTGCGACGCATGTCCGATCGTGATCCGGCAGCTCGACCAGATCCGCGACGCGATGCACGCGTGGCGCGACACCGTGGAGTGATGCGATGACGACGATGACCGGGTTCCGTTCGATCGCGTCGGCGCTGGTCGCGACCATCGCCGCGACGGTCGCGTCGCCCGCCGCAGCCGCCGTCTGCCACGCCGACTCGGGGACCGCGCGCGCGACGCTCGTCGAGCTGTACACCTCGGAGGGCTGCTCGAGCTGTCCGCCGGCCGACCGCACGCTGCACGCGCTCGCGGCGCGGGGCGCGCGCGTGATTCCGTCGCGCTGCACGTCGACTACTGGGACTCGCTCGGCTGGAAGGATCGCTTCGCGCAGCCGTCGTTCGCCGAGCGGCAGCGCTGGGAGGTGCGCGCGAACGGCGAGCGCACGTCGTTCACGCCGCACTTCTTCGTCAACGGACGGGTCGTCGACGACTGGCAGTCCGATCTCGACGCCGCGCTGAAGCCGGCGACCGCGGCTGCGACGGCGCATCTCGCGATCGCCGCCGACGCGGCCGGCGGCGACCTGCGCGTCCGCGTCGACGGGGAAGTGGCGGGCCCGGCGCGCGGACCGGCGCAGCTGTTCGTGGTCGTGACCGAGAGCGGGCTCGCGTCGCAGGTCTCGGCCGGCGAGAACCGCGGCGCACGCCTCGAGCACGATGCGGTCGCGCGCGTCTGGGTCGGCCCGATCGACGTCGTCGGCGGCCGCGTCGCGTACGATCGGGTCCTCCAGGTGCCGGGCCTCGCCGACGGCCGCACGATGGTCGTCGCATTCATCCAGGACGCGACGACCGCCGACGTGCTGCAGGTCGCCGCGACCGGCACCTGCCGACCGACCTGAACCGACGACGATGGCCGAATCGATCACGCTGGCCCCGACCGAGCCGCTGCCGCTTCCGGGGCTCGCCAGCCGACCCGTGTTTCCGCTGTGGCTGCGGATCACGCACTGGCTGAACGCGCTCGGCGTGATCCTGATGCTGATGAGCGGCTGGCGCATCTACGACGCGTCGCCGCTGTTCGGCTTCGTGTTCCCGGGCCCGATCACGCTCGGCGGCTGGCTGGGCGGCGCGCTGCAATGGCACTTCGCGGCGATGTGGATCGTCGTCGTCAACGGGCTGTTCTATCTCGCCGCGAACATCGTCTCGCGGCGCCTGTGGAACGCAGTTCCTGCCGGTCTCGTTCCGCGCGCTTCCGCAGCGACCTGCGCGACGCGCTTGCGCGGGACGCTGTCGCACGCCGACCTGCGCACCTACAACGCGGTGCAACGCGCGGCGTACCTGTTCGTGATCGTCGACGTCGTCGTGCTCGTGCTGTCGGGCCTCGCGCTGTGGAAGAGCGTGCAGTTCCCGCTGCTGCGCACGCTGTTCGGCGGTTACGAGATCGCGCGGCGCGTCCACTTCTTCGCGATGGCCGGCATCGCCGCGTTCCTCGTCGTGCACGTCGTGATGACGGCGCTCGTGCCGCGCACGCTCGTCGCGATGATCCGCGGCCGCTGATGTAGTGACGACTCGACGCGATGACGAGACCCGATGCGAAGCCCCAACGCACCGTCCGCTGCCCGACGTCGACGCCGACGCCGTCGTCCGCGAGGCGCTGAACACGATGAAGGCGCCGGCGCGCCGCCTGTTCCTGCAGCGCGGCCTCACGCTCGGCGGCCTGTCGCTGCTGACCGGTTGCGCGCTCGACGACAACGCGTCGGTCGGCGCGGATGCTGACGCGGATCTCGTTCCTCAACGATCGCGTGCAGGCGGCGCTGTTCGATCCGAACGCGCTCGCGCCGACCTATCCCGAGTCGATGATCACGCGGCCGTTCCCGTTCAACGCGTACTACGGCATCGACGAGGTGCGCCACGTCGACGGCGACGCGTTCCGGCTCGAGGTCGGCGGCATGGTGACCGAACGCAAGCCGTGGACGCTCGCCGGAGCTGCACGCGATGCCGCAGACCGAGCAGATCACGCGGCACATCTGCGTCGAAGGCTGGAGCGCGATCGGGCGATGGGGCGGCGTGCGCTTCTCCGATTTCCTCGACCGCGTCGGCGCCGACACGACCGCGAAGTACGTCGGCTTCCAGTGCGCCGACGACTACTACACGAGCATCGACATGCCGACGGCGCTGCATCCGCAGACGCTGCTGACGCTGACCTACGACGGCCGCACGCTGCCGGCCGAATACGGCTTCCCGATGAAGCTGCGGATGCCGACGAAGCTCGGCTACAAGAACCCGAAGCACATCCTCGCGATGTTCGTGACGAACGCGCTATCCCGGGCGGCTATTGGGAAGACCAGGGCTACAACTGGTTCGGCGGCAGCTGACGCGGCGCGGCCTCTATCATGCGCGGCCTCGAACCCGACAGCCGCCCGATGTTCACGACCGACAAGCAGATCCGCTTCCAGCACTGCGACCCGGCCGGCATCGTCTTCTATCCGCAGTACTTCTATCTGCTGTCGCGAGGCGATGGAGGACTTCATGGCCGCGGCCGGACAAGCCGCAGCACGAGCAGATCGCGGCGCGGCGCGGCTGGCCGATCGTGCAAGCTCGACGTCGACTTCGTGCGGATGAGCCGGCTACGGCGACCGCGTCGCGATCGACGTGCGCGTGCGGCGGATCGGCGGCGCGAGCGTCGGGCTCGACTACGTGATCCGCGGCGACGACGGCGACCGGCTGCGGGCGTCGACGATCGATCGTCCACGTCGACCTCGACAGCGGCAAGCGCGATGCCGATCCCCGACGACGTCCGCGACGCGTTCGCCGCGCTCGGATCGGCCGACTGAGCCGCGGTCGCGCGCGCATTCCGGCTAAAATGGCACGATCGTTCGTTTTCGTGCCGGCGCCGGCGCTCGACCGGCCCGCATCCGCCATGAAGGTGTTCGACCTCGATCTGCCGCGACGGCCATCGCTTCGAGGGCTGGTTCGCGTCGGCCGACGCGTTCGCCGCGCAGTGCGCGTCGTCGACCGTCCGTTGCCCGGTCTGCGACTCGGCCGACGTCGAGCGCGCGCCGTCGGCGCCGCGGCTCGATCGCGCCGCGACGAGCGACGCGCCGCCGGCGCCGTCCCGATCGCCGTCGCGCGCGGAGCGGTCGCCGGCCGAATGGCTCGACCGCGCTGCGTCAGCTCGTCGCGGCCGTCGAGAACGTCGGCCCGCGTTTCGCCGAGGAGGCGCGCCGCATCCATTACGACGAGACGCCGTCGCGCGCGATCCGCGGCACCGCGACCGACGCGCGAGCGCCGCGAGCTCGAGGACGAGGGCATCGAGACGCTGACGATCGCGTTGCCCGCGCCGCTGACCGAAACGCTGCAGTGACGGCGACGCGCCGCGTGCCGCCGAGGGAGAAGCGATGGACCTGAACTATTCCGAAGCCGACGACGCGTTCCGCGCGGAAGTGCGCGCGCTGGCTGCAGGCGAACCTGCCCGACGACCTGCGCTCCAAGGTGCTGAACCACCGGCGGCTGCAGAAGGACGACATCGTCCGCTGGCACCGCATCCTCGCGAGCCGCGGCTGGTCGACGGTCGCGTGGCCGGTCGAGTACGGCGGCACCGGCTGGAACGCGACGCAGCGTCACATCTGGGACGAGGAATGCGCGGCGGCCGGCACGCCGATCGTGCTGCCGTTCGGCGTCGCGATGGTCGCGCCGGTGATCATGAAGTTCGGCACCGACGCGCAGAAGCAGCATTACCTGCCGCGCATCGCCGACGGCACCGACTGGTGGTGCCAGGGCTACTCGGAGCCGGGCTCCGGCTCGGACCTCGCGTCGCTGAAGACGCGCGCCGAGCGCGTCGACGGCGACCACTACGTCGTCAACGGCCAGAAGACGTGGACCACGCTCGGCCAGCACGCGGACATGATGTTCTGCCTCGTGCGCACCGAGCAGACCGAGCGTCGCCAGGAAGGCATCTCGTTCCTGCTGATCGACATGAAGACGCCGGGCATCACGGTGCGTCCGATCATCACGCTCGACGAGGATCACGAGGTCAACGAGGTGTTCCTCGACAACGTGCGCGTGCCGGTCGAGAACCTCGTCGGCGAGGAGGGCAAGGGCTGGACCTACGCGAAGTACCTGCTCGGCCACGAGCGCACCGGCATCGCGGCCGTCGGCCGCTCGAAGCGCGAGCTCGGTTTCCTGAAGCGGCATCGCCGGCGAACAGGTCGAAGAACGGCCGGCCGCTGCTCGACGACCCGCTGTTCGCGCGCGAAGGTCGCGTCGCTCGAGATCGAGCTGATGGCGCTCGAGATGACGGTGCTGCGCGTCGTGTCGCAGGAAGGCGCGAAGAAGGGGCCCGGACCCGAGGCGTCGATGCTGAAGATCAAGGGCACCGAGATCCAGCAGGCGCTGAGCGAGCTGATGCTCGAGGCCGCCGGGCCGCTCGCGATGCCGTTCGACGCGGCGCTTGCTCGAAGGCGACGATGCGCGCCGGCGCGCTCGGGCAGGACGACGTTCGACGCGGCGCCGCTCGCGCCGCACTACTTCAACTATCGCAAGACGTCGATCTACGGCGGCTCGAACGAGATCCAGAAGAACATCATCTCGCAGATGATCCTCGGGCTTTGACGGAGCGACGCCCATGGACTTCGACTTCACCGCCGGAACAGACGCAGCTCGCCGACTGCGGTCCGGCGCCTGATCGAGAACGACTACGGCTTCGAGGCGCGCAAGAAGATCGTGGCGTCCGGCGACGGCACGAGCGCCGGCGCTATGGGCGAAGCTCGTCGAGCTCGGCGTCACCGCGCTGCCGATGCCGGAGGACGCCGGCGGCTTCGACGGCACGCGCGGTCGACCTGCTGCTCGTGATGCAGGAACTCGGCCGCGGCCTCGTCGCCGAGCCGTACTTCGCGACGGTCTTCGCCGCCGAGTTCGTCAAGCGCGCCGGCCGCGCGTCGGCGACGACGCTGCTGCTCGAGGCGTCGCCGACGGCACGCTGAAGATGGCCGCCGCGCTCGGCGAGCGCGCGTCGCGCCACGACGTGTTCGCGGTGTCGACGACGGCCGTGCCGGACGGCGACGGCTATCGGCTGTCCGGCGAGAAGGTCGCCGTGCCGTTCGGCGCGCAGGCCGACCGCCTCGTCGTCTCGGCGCGGCTCGCCGCCGGGCGACGACGGGCTCGCGCTGTTCGTCGTCGACGCGAACGCGGCCGGCATCGAACGCCACGACGCCCGCACGCTCGACGGCCAGCGCGTCGCGCGGATCCGCTTCGACGACGTCGACGGCCGGTCCCGACGCGCTGCTCGCCGAAGGTCGCGCCGCGCGCGAACTGCTCGACGCGTGCGTCGACTACGGCATCGCGCTGCTGTGCGCCGAGGCGGTCGGCGCGATGGAGGCGCTGAACGCGGCGACGCTCGACTACGCGAAGACGCGCAAGCAGTTCGGCCAGCCGATCGCGCGTTTCCAGGTCCTGCAGCACCGGATGGTCGACATGTTCATCCACCTCGAGCAGGCGCGTTCGATGGCCTATCTCGCGGCGGTGCGCGCGACGTCGGACGATGCGGCGCGAGCGTCGTCGCACGATCTCGGCCGCGAAGGTCCGCATCGGCCAGGCGGCGCGCTTCATCGGCCAGCAGGCGGTGCAGATCCACGGCGGCATGGGCGTCACGAACGAGCTGCCGGCCGCGCACCTGTTCAAGCGGCTGACGATGATCGAGATGACGCTCGGCGACACCGACCATCATCTGCAGCGCTTCATCGCGGCGTCGCACGAGACGTCGGGCCAGCGGCCGGTCGAAGCCGAAACCGACGACGCGCCGGCGCCGTTGCAGCGCGCGGCCTGACGTCGCGCCGATGCCGCGCTACGCGTTCGAGGACTTCGCGGTCGGGCAGGTCGTCGACTGCGGATCGCGCACGGTGACGACCGACGAGATCGTCGCGTTCGCGAAGCAGTTCGACCCGCAGCCGTTCCACGTCGACGAGGACGCCGGCCGGCGCTCGATCTACGGATCGCTGATCGCGAGCGGCTGGCACACCGTGTCGATGGCGATGCGGCTGGTCTGCGACGGCTACCTGCTCGACTCGACCAGCATGGGGTCGCCGGGCGTCGACGAAATCCGCTGGCTGCGGCCGGTGCGGGCCGGCGACACGATCCGCTGCGACGTCGCGGTCGTCGAGACGCGACCGTCGCGAAGCAAGCCCGACCGCGGCGTCGTCGTCACCGAATGGCGCGTCGACGAACCAGCACGACGAGCTCGTGCTGACGCTGCGCGGGATGGGCATGTTCCGCCGCCGCGCCGCCTGAGTTCTCGGGTTCGAGGCGGCCGCGAAGGCATCGACAGGGAGACCGCATGCGCACGTTCCGATCGCTGGCCGAACTCGAGACGGTCGTCGGCCAGGAGGTCGCCGTCGGCGACTGGATCGCGATCGACCAGGCGCGCGTGGACCGCTTCGCCGACGCGACCGACGATCATCAGTGGATCCACGTCGACCCGGAGCGCGCGAAGGCCGGCCCGTTCGGCGCGCCGATCGCGCACGGCTTCCTGACGCTGTCGCTGCTGCCGCACCTGATGGCATCGGCGATCGACATCCAGGGCACGGTGATGGGCGTGAACTACGGTCTCAACAAGGTCCGCTTCCCGTCGCCGGTGCCGGTCGGCAGCCGCGTGCGCGCGCGCTTCAGGCTGGTGTCGATCGAGCACCTGCCGCCGCAGGCCGGCCACGCGGGCGTGCAACTCGTCTGGGAGACGACGATCGAGCGCGAGGGCAGCGACAAGCCGGTGTGCGTCGCGGAGAGCGTCGCGCGGCGGTACGGCAGCTGACCGCCTCGATCCCGCGGCTGTTCACCGCTCGACGATGCGCCAGGTGTCCGGCAGCGCCACCCAGTCCAGTTTCTTCGCATGCGTGACCGACATCGTCGGCTCGCCGAGATCGGTTTCGCCGAAACAGCCGCCGGCAATCCCGACGAGTTCGGGAAGCGCCGACAGCGTCCAGTAGAGCGTCGTTCCGCAATGCGCGCAGAAGTGACGCGACTGATCGTGGTCCTGGGCGGAACGGAACGCGTAGGTGGTCGTATCGCCGGCCGAACCGACGACCGCCGTTCGCGGGAAGTACACGGAGATGCCGAACGCGCTGCCGGTGCGCTGCTTGCAGTTCGTGCAGTGGCAGACGCCATGGATCACGGGCTCGCCGGTCAACGTGATCGTCGCTCGTGCGCACGCGCAGCGCGCGGTCCTCGTCATCGTCGACGACTCGACAGGCGCACGTCGAGTGCTCAGCGCTTCCGGTACTGTCCCGCGCCGAACAGCAGGTCGCGCGCCTTGTCGTCGGTCAGCGGCTTGCGCGCCTTCGCGAGCACCTGCACGCCGCGCTGCGCGGCCGACCGCGCGCCGATCGTGTCGAACCACCGCTTGACGTTCGGGAAGTCGTCGAGGTCGATGCCCTGGTTCGCATGCGAGCGGGTCCACGGCCACGTCGCGATGTCGGCGATCGTGTAGTCGTCGCACGCGAGGAAGCGCGACTGGCCGAGCCGCTTGTCCATCACGCCGTACAGCCGCTTCGCCTCGTTGGTGTAACGGGCGATCGCGTACTCGATCTTCTCGGGCGCGTACAGGCGGAAGTGATGCGCCTGGCCGAGCATCGGGCCGACGCCGCCCATCTGGAACATCAGCCACTCGAGCATCTCGTAGCGCCCGCGGTCCGTCGCCGGCATGAACAGGCCGGTCTTCGCGGCGAGGTAGACGAGGATCGCACCCGACTCGAACAGCGCGATCGGCCTGCCGTCGGGCCCGTCCGAATCGACGATCGCCGGGATCTTGTTGTTCGGGCTGATCGCGAGGAACTCGGGCTTGAACTGGTCGCCGGCGCCGATGTCGACCGCGTGGACCGCGTACGGCAGTCCGCACTCCTCGAGCATGATGTGGACCTTGTGGCCGTTCGGCGTGGCCCAGCTGTAGACGTCGATCATCGCGTTCCTCCGTTGTCGTCGTCGCGCGTCGTCACGACGATCGCCCCGACCCATCGTCGTGGCGCCGGCCGATCAGCCGACCTTCTGCGCGTAGGTCCAGCCGAGCTCGGCCATCGCCCGCGCGCGCGCGCCGGCCGCCGCGGCCTGCGCGCTCGCGGCGGTGCCGTCGACGACGCGCTTCATGATGCCCTGCAGGATGCCGGCGATGCGGAACATGTTGTACGCGAGATAGAAGTCGAGGTCCGCGATGCCGCCGTGCCGCCCGGTCGCCGTGCAGTACATCGCGACGTACTCGGCCTGCGTCGGGATGCCGAGCGCCGGCAGGTCGAGCCCGGCGATCCCGCGGAAGCCCGACGGCGAAATGTGCCAGCTCATCAGGTGATACGAGAAGTCGGCGAGCGGATGGCCGATCGTCGACAGCTCCCAGTCGAGGATCGCGAGGATGCGCGGCTCGGTCGGATGGAAGACGAGGTTGTCGAGCCGGTAGTCGCCGTGGACGATCGACGTCGTGTTCGCGTCCGTCGCGTCGTCGGGCGGGATGTGCGCCGGCAGCCATTCGATCAGCCGCTCCATCGCGTCGATGTGCTCCGTCTCCGATGCCTTGTACTGCTTGCTCCAGCGACCGATCTGGCGCGCGAAGTAGTTGCCCGGCTTGCCGAAATCCTCGAGGCCGATCGCGCGATGGTCGACGTTGTGGAGCGCGGCGATGACGCGGTTCATCTCGCGATAGATCGCGCCGCGCTGGTCGGGCGTCATGCCGGGCAGGCTCTGGTCCCACAGCACGCGGCCGTCGACGAAGTCCATCACGTAGAACGCGCGGCCGATGACGCTCTCGTCCTCGCACAGCGCGTGCATCCGCGGGACCGGCACGCCGGTGTCCGCGAGCGCGTCCATCACGCGGTATTCGCGCTCGATCGCGTGCGCCGACGGCAGCAGCTTCGCGGCCGGTCCGGGCTTCGCGCGCATCGCGTACGCGCGCAGCGGCGTGGTCAGCTTGAACGTCGGATTCGACTGCCCGCCCTTGAACTGCTCGACGGTCAGCGGTCCGGCGAAGCCGTCGACGTTCGCGGCGAGATAGGCCTCGAGTCGCGCGACGTCGAAGCGCTGCCGCTCGGCGACCGGCTGCGTGCCGATGAATTCCTCGTACATGCGGATGTCGTCCTCGCGTCAGAACGCGTTGCGGAACTTCAGGTACTGGCCGTACAGCACTTCCATCGTCGTCTCGCGTTCGCGCGGCTGCAGCAGGTCGGACGGCGCGTAGTTCGTCATCCGCACGACCCAGTCGCGTTCGTCGGCGCCGACATCGAGCGCGTTGATGCAGCCGGGCGCCTGCGACAGGTTGCCGAGGAACGTGCGCGCGCCGGTCAGCGCATACGAGACGATCGCGCGGTTCACGCCGCCGTGCAGGACCAGCAGCACCGTCTCCCACGTCGCGTCGGCGCGCAGCCTCGCGATCGCCGGCAGCACGCGGTCGAGCAGCTGGCCGATCGTCTCGCCGCCGAGGAACTGCCGGTGCTCGGCGACGACGCCCTCGAACGCGCCGACGAACGCGTCGCGCAGCGCGTCGTCGGGGATCGCCGACAGCCGGCCGCCGCGGATCTCCGCGAGATCGGGCCAGACTTCGACGTCGATCGCCTGCTTCGTCTCGGCCAGCACGCGCGCGCGCCGTCTCGACGGTGCGGGGCAGGCCGCTCGTGACGACGCGATCGAACGTCAGGCCGAGCTGCGCGAACACCGCGCCGGCCGCGCTCGCCTGCATGCGGCCGGTCTCGTTCAGCGGCACGGCCTCGGGCAGGTACGGCTTGCCGGCCGCGTCGAAGTACGTGACGCTGCCATGGCGCATCAGGAAGATGCGACGGCGGCCGGTCTTCGGCGATTCGGGGGCGACGTCCGTCATCGGTCAGTCGAAGCGCGGCTTGCGCTTCTCGAGGAACGCGGCGATCGCCTCGCCGCCGTCCGCGTGATGCAGGCACGCGACGAACGAGTCGCGCTCGGCGTCGAGATGATCGGCGAGCGGTGCGTCGCCGGCGGCCGCGATCAACCGCTTGATCCGCGCGACGGCGTGCGGCGACAGCGCGGCGATGCGCGTCCGCGTGTTCGAGCGCGGCATCGAGCGCCGCGCCGTCGTCGACGACCGCGTTGACGACGCCGAGCGCATGCAGCCGTTCCGCGCTCCACGCGCCGCCTTCGAGCAGCAGCTCCGACGCGGACTGCCGCGGCAGCGCCCGCGTCGAGAACCACGAGCCGCCGCCGTCCGGCGACAGCCCGACCTTGACGTACGCCATCACGAACTTCGCCGAACGCCCGGCGACGATCAGGTCGCACGCGAGCGCGAGCGACATGCCGGCGCCGGCCGCGGCGCCCTCGACGGCCGCGATCACCGGCTTCGGGCAGCCGGTGATCGCGCGCGTCATGCGATGCAGCCCGTCGATCGAGTCGGCCTGCACCTGCGGCGGCTGCGACCGGTTGCTCGAGCAGCCGGTTCAGGTTGCCGCCGGCGCAGAACGTGCCGTCGGCGCCGGTCAGCACGACCGCGCGGATCGACGCGTCGTCGCCGGCGTCGCCGAACGCCTTCATCGCCGGCTCGTAGATTTCCGGGCCGAGCGCGTTGCGTGCGCCCGGGTTCGAGAACGTGAGGACGAGCGCGTGATCGCGCCGCTCGACGAGCAGTTCGGCGGCCATGTCAGCGTCGCCGGCGTCGTCAGCGACACGCCGAGCAGCGCGCGCCGGGTCAGCCACGGCGACGGGCGATAGCGCGGGTCGCCGTAGAACGCCTGCATCGCGCGCAGGATCGCGAGGATCCTGCTCGGGCCGAGCGCGTCGCCCATCGCGAGCGGCCCGCTCGGATAGTTCAGGCCGAGCCGCACCGCGAGGTCGATGTCGGCCGGCGTCGCGATCTTCTGCTGCGCGATGTCGCACGCGATGTTGACGATCGTCGCGAGGATGCGCTGCGCGATGAAGCCGGGCGAGTCGCCGATGCACGTGACCGCGACGCCGTCGGACGCGAACAGGCCGTGCGCCTCGGCGCGGACGTCGGGCCGCGTGACCGGCGTCGTCATCAGCGTGCGACGCAGCGCGAGCGGCACCAGCGTGTCGATCGCGACGGTGCGCTCGGGGTCGAGCCCTTCGTCGATCGCGGCGGTCGTCGCGTCGTCGCCGAGCGGCGCGACGACGATCAGCGCGTCGTCGGACGGCACCGGCCCGGCCTCGACCGTCGCGCCCATCCTCCCGAGCAGCCACGTCAGCTCGCTCTGCGCCTCGACCCGGGCGCGGCTGATCCACACCGACGCCGGCAGCGCGACCGGCGCCGGCGGCTCGGCGACCGGCGCGGCGTCGTCGCCGTAGTCGTAGAAGCCGCCCTTCGTCTTGCGGCCGAGCCGGCCGGCCGCGAGCCGCTGCGCGGTGATCACCGACGGGCGAAAGCGCGGCTCGTCGTAGAACTGCCGGTAGATCGACTCCATCACCGGATGCGACACGTCGAGCGCCGTCAGGTCCATCAGCTCGAACGGCCCGAGCCGGAAGCCGGCGGCCTCGCGCATCACGCGATCGACGTCGACGAAGTCGCAGATGCCTTCGCCGACGATCCGCAGCGCCTCGGTCGGATAGCCGCGCCCGGCGTGGTTGACGATGAAGCCCGGGCGTGTCCTTCGCGCGGACGGCGGTGTGCCCGAAGCGCTGCGTCAGCGCCATCAACGCGTCGCCGACCGCGCGATCGGTCGCGAGGCCGTCGATCACCTCGGCGACCTTCATCAGCGGGACCGGGTTGAAGAAGTGCCAGCCCGCGACGCGCGCGGGACGCCGACAGGCCGCCGCGATCGCGGTGATCGACAGCGACGACGTGTTCGACGCGAGCACCGCGTCGTCGTCGACGACGTCCTCGAGCGCGCGGAACAGCTGCTGCTTGACGTCGAGCTGCTCGACGATCGCCTCGACGACGAGCGCGCAGCCGGCGAGATCGCCGAGCGCGGCGACCGGCACGAGCGTTCGCCATCGTCGCGTCGCGCGCCGTCGCGTCGAGCTTGCCCTTCGCGACCAGCTTGCCGAGCGCGTCGCCGACCGACGCGATCGCCTTCGGCGGCGCGGCCGCGTCCGCGTCGTGGAGGCGCACGCGACAGCCGGCCTGCGCGAGCATCTGCGCGATGCCGCGGCCCATCGCGCCGGCGCCGACGACGGCGACGGGCAGGGCGGCGGCCTGCGGGTCGAAGGACATGAGGGGAGGGCGAACGGTGCGGCGCGAGCGACGGCCCGATTCTAGTGCACGCCGCGCATCGGTCCGGCCGGCCGGGACGGCGCGGGCGCCGCGTTAGACTGGATGCATCGTTTCACGCATGCCAGATCCATGATCCGCGACCCCGACAGTCATCGCCTGCTGCTCGACACCGTCGAACGCTTCGTCCGCGAGCGCCTCGTGCCGGCCGAGGAGGAGGTCGCCGCGACCGACGCGATCCCCGAGGCCATCGTCGACGCGATGCGCGAGATCGGCCTGTTCGGGCTCACGGTTCCCGAGGAGTACGGCGGCTTCGGCCTGACGATGGAAGAAGAGGTCGAGGTCACGTTCGCGCTGACGCGCGCATCGCCGGCGTTCCGCTCGATCATGGGCACGAACAACGGCATCGGGTCGCAGGGCATCGTCATCGACGGTACGCCGGAGCAGAAGGCGAAGTGGCTGCCGCGCCTCGCGTCGGGCGAGCTGATCGGCTCGTTCGCGCTGACCGAACCCGGGTCCGGCTCCGACGCCGCGTCGCTGACGACGTCCGCGCGACGCGACGGAGACTCGTACATCGTCAACGGCACGAAGCGCTACATCACGAACGCGCCGGAGGCCGGGTTGTTCACGCTGATGGCGCGGACCGACCCGGAGCAGAAGGGCGCGGGCGGCGTGTCGGCGTTCATCGTCGAAGCCGGCACGCCCGGCATCACCGTGGGCCGCCCGGACCGGAAGATGGGCCAGCGCGGCGCGCACACGGCCGACGTCATCTTCGAGGACTGCCGCGTGCCGGCCGAGAACATCATCGGCGGTCGCGAGGGGCAGGGCTTCAGGACGGCGATGAAGGTGCTCGACAAGGGCCGGCTCACGATCGGCGCGGCCTGCGTCGGATCCGCGTCGCGGATGCTCGACGACACGCTCGCGTACACGCGCGAGCGCAAGCAGTTCGGCGAGCCGCTCGCGAGCTTCCAGCTCGTGCAGGCGATGCTGGCCGACAGCCAGGCCGAGCTGTATGCCGCGCGCTCGATGATCGTCGATGCCGCGCGACGTCGCGACGACGGCCAGGACGTCAGCGTCCACGCGTCGTGCTGCAAGCTGTTCGCGTCCGAGATGTGCGGTCGCGTCGCGGATCGCTGCGTGCAGGCGCACGGCGGGGCGGGCTACATCGCCGACTACGCGATCGAACGGTTCTTCCGCGACGTGCGGCTGTTCCGCATCTACGAGGGCACGTCGCAGATCCAGCAGCTCATCATCGGCCGCGCGCTCGCCAAGAGCGGCGCGTCGCTCGCGTTCTGAACGGCGCGTCGTCGCTCGCGCGGGCGTTGCGGTGGCGCCGACGCGCCCCTGTGCAGTCCCGGGCCTTTGCGGCAGAATCCGTCCGTCAATCGCCGCCCGGCAGGGGTCGGGGGCGATCGTGCAGGGGGGAAATTGACCGTCGCGTCGAATGCCGGTGACACCTCGTCGAACGGATCGTGCAATCCGCGAACCGGTCGTCCGTCCCGATCGTCGCGCTACGGGGTCGGCCCCGAACGCCTCCTGATGGCGGCCCGCGGCATCGCGACGTCGGCGCGCCGCGCGCGCGTGCCGCGTTCCTTCTCGTCCGCGTTCGTGTCGTTCTGCGCGACGCTCGTCGCGGCCCTCGTCGCAGGCGTCCCGGGCAGCGCGCTCGCGCTCGGCCTCGGCACCCCGTCGCTGGAGTCGGGCCTCGGCGAGCCGCTGCGCTTCTCGGTGCCGGTCACGGCCGCGCCCGACGAGGACATCAGCTGCATCCAGGTCCGCCCGCGCGGCGACGACCTCCCGTCCGCGTTCAATCCGCGCAGTCGCGTGGTCCGCAGCGGCGACGCGGCCCGCATCGAGGTGACGACCGCCCAGATCGTCAACGATCCGGCGGTCGCGCTCGTCGTCTCGGTCGGTTGCACGTCGCCCGTCGCCCGTGCGTACGTCTTCCTGCTCGAGCCGCCGGCCGCCGCGCCGAGCGCCGCGGTCGTCGCCGAGGGCACGCGCAGCGTCGTGCAACCGACGATTCCGCGCGGTTTCGCGGCGTCCGCGCCGCGCAGGGCCGCGTCGTCGGCCCGTGTCGCATCGGCGTCGTCCGGCGCGCGGACGGCGCCGGCGCGGTCGCGACGACGGGCGGGCGCGCCGGCGGGCTCGCGACGCGTCGCGTCGTCTTCGTCGTCGCGCCGCGTCCGTCGCGCCGCATCGTCGTCCGCACCGTCGGGCGGAAGCGACCGCCTCAGCGTCACGCCGACCGAGCCGCCGCCGTCGACGGCGGCGCCGCTCGTCCCCGCAGCGTCGCCGACGGCGTCCGCGTCGTCGACGACGCCGGCGTCCGCGAGCGGCGGCGTCGCCAGCGCCGCGCCCGGCCCCGCCGCGTCCGCGACGGCGGCACCGTCGTCGTCCGCCGCGGCAGACGCCGCGGCCGCGGTGGCCCGCGAGCAGCAGGCGGCGCTCCAGACGCGGGTCCAGTCGCTGAGCGACCAGATGACGGCCCTGCGCGCGCAGACGGCCGCGCTGGTGGCGCGCAACGCAGCGCTCGAACGATCGTCGTCGCCCGATCCGTTGCTGTGGCTGCTGGTCGCCGTCGCGATCCTGGCGACGCTCGCGGCGGCGTGGATGACATGGCGCTACGCGCGACTGCAGCGTTCGCTCGAGGGCTCGCCCTGGTGGAGCGGCAACACGATCCAGGTGCCGCCGCCCGGCGAGGCCCCGGCCGCCGGGGCGCCGAGCGATCTCGCGCCGCTCGAGGCCGGCACGCGGATGGCGCCGCGACCCGCGACCCGTACCGACCTGCGGCCCGGTCACGGCGGGCTGATGGAATCGTCGCCGGTCGCGCCGGAGCGACCGCGTCCGACGCCGCGGACGAATCGCTACCCGCCGCCGATCGAGACCGACTTCACGGTGTCCGACATCGAGGCCGCGATGGCGGCCGTGCGCACCGTCTCGCCGCCGCGCAAGCCACCGGGCGCGCTCAGCGAGTCCGACCTCGGCCCGCTGGGCGGACCGACGATGCCGTCGCCGTTCGCCGACCCGCCGCCGCCCGCGCAGAACGACCGGTCGCCGGTCGACGGCGCGCGCTTCGCGCACATCGACATCCCGCCGCGGCCGAACGCGAGCCCGACGTCGTCGCGGACGAACCCGCCGGCGCCGCCTACGCGCCGCAGGCGACGACGCCGCTCGACCTCAGGCTCGACCTGCCGACGGCGTTCGACCCGCTGTCGACCGACAGCCACAAGCGGACGGTCATCGACCACGACGACGAGCCCGCCGGCGTCGACTTCGAGCTGCCCGCGAACCCGACCGCGCTCGACTTCGAGCTGCCGTCGACGACGGCGATCTCGTCGCTGGTCGAGTCCGGCGACGGCGCCCGGCCGCGCCACGGCGCGTCGGCGCTCGGCAATCTGTTCCCGGCCGGCGCGAGCCGCCTCGGGCCGGACACGATCCTCGACCTCGACGATCGGCACGGCTCGCCGCTCAGCACGAGCGAGGTCGATCGACTGACCGCCGGCCTGCCGACCGACGGCGCGGCGGTCGATCCGAACTCGACGCAGGGACGGATGACGCGCTTCGCGGACCTGATGAACCAGGTCGACGAGACGGCGCCGTCGGACCCGCTGCGCGCGATCGCGCAGCTGCGACAGTACGTCCTGCGCGACGAGGCGATCCCCACGCTGCTGTGGCTGCGGCTCTTCGAGCTGTACAAGGCGGTGGACAAGAAGCCGGTCTACGAAGCGCTCGCCGATCACTTCTCGCGGCGCTACGGGCGCACGATGACCGGCTGGAACGAGACGCTGGCCGAGCGCACGCCGCAGACGCCGCTGTCCGCGATGCGCGAGCTCGACACCGAGATCGAGTCGTCGTGGGGCACCGAGGCGGGCCTCGCGCGACTGCAGTCGCTCCTGTGCGGCCGCGACCAGCCCGACGCGATCGTGTTCAACGCGGTCCTGCAGCGCGACCTGCTCGACGCCGCGAAGATCTTCCTCGTCGGCCGCAGCGCGACCGGCGCGTGATCGTCGTCGCCGGCGCCGCGGCGCGACGCGCCGGTCGTCAGCCGTGCTTCAGCAGCGGCTGCAGCGCCGGCCAGACGTTGTCGAGCAGGCGCACCTGCGCCGCCGCGGTCGGGTGGATGCGGTCGGGCTGGAACAGCTCGTCGCGGTCCGCGAAGCCGGCGAAGAAGAACGGCGTCAGCTGCGTGTGGTATTCCTTCGCCGTGGCGCTGAACGCGGCGGCGAAGCGGTCCGCGTAGGCCTTGCCGTAGTTCGGCGGGATCTGCATGCCGACGATCAGGACATCGGCATGCGCGCCGCGGGCCCGGGCCACGATCGTCTCGAGGTTCTTCTGCATGGCGTCGAGCGACAGGCCGCGGAGCGCGTCGTTGCCGCCGAGCTCGACGATCACGATCGCCGGCTTCACGCGCGCGACGAGTTCGTCGATCCGCGTGCGTCCGCCGATCGTCGTCTCGCCGCTGATGCTGGCGTTGACGATCGCGTAGTCGAAGCGCTGTTCGCGCAGGCGCGCGGCGAGCAGGTCGACCCAGCCGGCGCCGCTCTGAAGGCCGTAGCCGGCCGAGATGCTGTCGCCGAGCACGAGGATGCGCCGGCGGCTTCGCCGAACTCCCGGGGGCGGCGAGGGTCGACCCCGGGGCCATCGCGAACGACAGGACGGCGCAGGACGCGGCGAACGCGCCGGCGGCGCGACGCAGCTTCGGGAACAATCGGATGGGAGAGATCATGGCAAGGGACGGACGATCGGATCGCGATGGATGACGGCGTTGCGGGGCATGTCGAGGCGGGTCGACGGATGGCAAGCGGTCCGGTGACGGGCCGTGCGGTGCCGCGGCCGGGCGAGCCCGCAGACGCGAGCGAAGCGGCAGCGTGCGTCGTCGAGGCGCGCGGCCTCACGAAGCAGGTCGTCGACGCGGTCGGCACGCTGACGATCCTCGACCGCGTCGATCTCTCGATCCGCGCGCGCGAGACGGTCGCGATCGTCGGCGCGTCGGGATCGGGCAAGTCGACGCTGCTCGGCTTGCTGGCCGGTCTCGATCGCGCGACGAGCGGCCACGTCGCGCTGCTCGGCAGCGACCTCGCGACGCTCGACGAGGACGGCCGCGCGCGGCTGCGCGCGCGCGGCGTCGGCTTCGTGTTCCAGTCGTTCCAGTTGCTCGGTCACCTGAACGCGCTCGAGAACGTGATGCTGCCGCTCGAGCTCGCCGGCGCGGACGACGTGCGCGCGAAGGCGTCGGCGATGCTCGCGCAGGTCGGCCTCGCGGCGCGCGAGCGTCACTATCCGAAGACGCTGTCGGGCGGCGAGCAGCAACGCGTCGCGCTCGCCCGCGCGTTCGTCGCCGAGCCCGCGGTGCTGTTCGCCGACGAACCCACGGGCAGCCTCGACGCCGCGACCGGCGACGACGTCATGCGGCTGATCTTCGCGCTCAATCGGACACACGGCTCGACGCTCGTGATGGTGACGCACGACCCGGCGATCGCGGCGCGCTGCGATCGGCGGATCACGCTCGTCGGCGGTCGCGTCGTCGACGAAGCGGCCTGACGCGTCAGCGCAGGCCGAGCACGTCCTGCATGTCGAACAGCCCGCGGTCGCGCGTCGGCGACGAAGCGCGCCGCGACGAGGCTTCCGTCGGCATAGCCGGCGCGGCTGTTCGCCCGATGCGTGATCTCGATGCGTTCGCCGACGCCCGCGAACAGCACCGTGTGATCGCCGACGATGTCGCCGCCGCGGATCGCGGAGAAGCCGATCGCCGATGCGGGGCGCGCGCCGGTCGTGCCGTGACGATCGAACGCGGCGACGTCGGCGAGCCGCGCGCCGCGGGCCTCGGCGACGATCTCCCCGAGCCGGAGCGCGGTACCCGACGGCGCGTCGACCTTGTGGCGGTGATGCGCCTCGACGATCTCGACGTCGTAGCCGGTCGCGAGCGCGCGCGACGCGTCTTCGACGAGCTTGAACAGCACGTTGACGCCGACGCTCATGTTCGGCGCGAAGACGATCGCGATGCGTTCGGCCGCGGCGGCGATCGCGGCGCGGCCCTCGTCGTCGAAGCCGGTGGTGCCGATCACGAGCCCGACGCGCGCCTCGATGCAGGCGGCGAGGCAGGGCAGCGTCGCTTCGGGACGCGTGAAGTCGATCAGCACGTCGCTGGTCGCGAGCGCGGCGTCGACGTCGGACGTGACGACGACGCCGTCCGCCGACGGTCGCGCCGATCGACGGCGAGGACGCGTGATCGAGCGCGCCCGACAGCACGACCTCCGGCGCCGCGGCGATGGCGTCGATCAGCATGCGCCCCATGCGGCCGGACGCGCCGGTCACGGCGATGCGCAGCATCCTGTCGCGACCCGTCAGCTGCCGGGCGTCGTCGGCGGCGCCGGCGTCTGGTCGACCGGTCCGGCGGGACGATCGGGCACCAGGTTGCGACCCGGCGTGACGGTCGTGTTGCCGATGTCGGACGTGGTGCCGGCCGCAGGCGCGAGCGGACGGACGCCCGGCGGCGGACCGCGCACGATGCGCGTCGTGGCGAAATTGCGGCTCTTCGCGAACTCTTCCTCGGTCGGCAGCGAATCGCCGTTGTAGCCGGTCATCTTGTCGCCGTCGAAGAAGACCGTGAAGCGGCGCTCCTCGACTTTCCCGCGGCCGGGCTGGAAGCGGAACGGATAGTCCCAGCGGTTCGCGTGGAACGGGTCGGTCAGGATCGGCGTGCCGAGGACGAACCGCACCTGATCCTTCGTCATCCCGACGCGCAGCTGGTCCGCCATTTCCTGCGTGACGACGACGCCCTGCTGGATGTTGATCTTGTAGGTGAGGCTGAAGCGGTCGAGCGACTGGCGCGAGAACGGATTGGCGCAGCCGGCGAGCGACGCGACGCCGACGACGGTCGCGAGGACGACGGCCCGGCGACGGACGAGCGGAAAACCGAGAGTCATGGGCGAACGGGCCGGAGCGGCCCGCGACGATGGCGCGGACGGGGGCGGCGCGCGCCGGTGGGCCCGGGCGTCCGTCTTGGGAGGCGCTATGATAGCCGCAAGCCGGGCGAGCGCCCGGCGGCCCGCGCCGCACCGCGGGCACTTCGAGAAATCCATGTCCCATCCGAGCGAACTGAAGACGATCGGCCTCAAGGCGACGCTGCCGCGTCTGAAGATCCTCGAGATCTTCCAGACCAGCGACCGGCGCCACATGAGCGCCGAGGACATCTACAAGCAGCTGCTCGGCGCGAACATGGACATCGGCCTCGCGACGGTCTATCGCGTCCTCACGCAGTTCGAGCAGGCGGGCCTGCTCGCGCGCAACCACTTCGACAACGGCAAGGCCGTGTTCGAGCTCAACCAGGGCACGCATCACGACCATCTCGTCTGCCTGCACTGCGGTCGTGTCGAGGAGTTCGTCGACGCCGAGATCGAGAAGCGCCAGCAGCGGATCGCGAAGGAACGCGGCTTCGCGCTGCACGAGCATTCGCTGTCGATGTACGGCATCTGCCGCGATTGCGTCGGCCGCGCGCCGACGCACGGGCACGGTTGAGCGCGGCGCCGACGTGACCGGCCTGCGGGTCGGCCAGGGCTTCGACGTCCACGCGCTCGTCGCCGAACGGCCGCTGATCATCGGCGGCGTCACCATCCCGTACGAGCGCGGGCTGCTCGGTCATTCCGACGCCGACGTCCTGCTGCACGCGATCACCGACGCGCTGCTCGGCGCGGCGGGGCTCGGCGACATCGGTCGCCACTTCCCGGATACGTCGGCCGAGTTCGCCGGCGCCGACTCGCGCGCGCTGCTGCGTCGCACGCGCGAACTCGTCGTCGGCGCCGGCTACGCGATCGGCAACGTCGACGCGACGATCGTCGCTCAGGCGCCGAAGATGGCGCCGCACATCCCCGCGATGGTCGCGAACATCGCGGCCGACCTCGGCATCGAGCCCGGTCGCGTCAACATCAAGGCGAAGACGACCGAGCGACTCGGCTTCACCGGCCGCGGCGAAGGCATCGCGGCCGAGGCGATCGCGTTGCTGACGAGCGCCGACGGCGCGTGACGCGCCGGCGTCGTCGCCGCGGCGTCGCCGCGCGGCGTCACGCCTTCCGGCCGAACACGATCCGGGCGACGAGTCCGCCGCCGTCGCGCGGCGCGAGCTCGAAGCGCGCGCGATGGCGCTGCGCGATGCGGTCGATGATCGCGAGTCCGAGACCCGCGCCGTTCGCCTGGCCGCGCGCGGGATCGAGTCGCGTGAACGGCTGCTTCATCCGCTTGATCGCATCCGCGGGGATGCCGACGCCGCGATCCATGACCTCGATGCGCGGCGGCTGGTCGCGCGTGCGCACCGTCAGCTCGACGCGATCGGTGCCGGGCGTGCGGCCGTAGCGACGCGCGTTCTCGACGAGGTTGAAGAGCACGCGGCGCAGGTCGGTGCGGTCCGCGCGCACCGGCGCCGTCGGCTCGAGGTCGGTCTCGATCGCGAGCTGCGGATCGTTCGCGAAGTCCGCCATCGTCTCGCGGGCGAGCGACGCGAGGTCGAGATCGTCGAACGTCCGGGCGCCGTCGAGCGGACGCGCGTAGTCGAGGAACTGGTTGATGATCGCGTCCATCTGCTCGACGTCGGCCTGGATCGCCTGCCGGGCCTCGTCGTCGGCGATGCTGAGTTCGGCTTCGAGTCGCAGGCGCGTCAGCGGCGTGCGCAGGTCGTGCGAGATGCCGGCGAGCAGCAGCACGCGGTCTGCCTCGATGCGCGCGAGGTCCTCGACCATCGCGTTGAAGCTCGCGTTCGCGTCGCGGATCTCGCGCGGCCCCTTCTCCGGCAGCGGCGCCGGTCGACCGCCTTCGCCGATGACCAGCGCGGCCGTCGCGAGGCGCTTCAGCGGCAGGTTGATGAGGCGGCTCATCGCGACCGCGCCGACGAGCGACAGCGCGAGCGCGACCGCGCCCCAGCCGATCCACTGCAGGCCGGCGACCGCCTCGATGCGGTCGCGCTCGAACGCGACCCAGTAGTCGTCGTCCTCGATCGAGAAGCTGACCCACAAGCCCGACCGGCCGTTGACGTCGCGCACCATCCGCGTCTCGCGTCCGAGCCGCGCGCGCACGTAGTCGAGCATCAGCCGGTTCGACTCGGTTTCGCGCAGCGGCTCGACGACGTCGCTCGGTTCGAGCGGATAGATACGGATGCTCTCGTTGCTCGCGAGGTCGGCGAGCAGGTCCGCACGCTTGGCAGGGTCGGAGTGGATCAGCGCCGACCGCGTGACGTTGACGACCGACACGATCGTCTGCGCGATCTGCTGGGCGCGCGGCGTGCGCTCGAAGATGCGAAAGCTCTGGTACCACGCCGCGAGGCTCGCGCCGATCAGCAGGACGAGCAGCAGGAAGGTGCGCCAGAAGACGCCGCCCGGCATGGCGACGTGCGGTCAGTCGCGCGGTTCGCTCGCGGCCGGTTCGGCCGCCGGCTGCGGTACCGGCTCGGTCTTCTCCGGCGGTCCGTCGGGGATGAAGACATAGCCGAGACCCCAGACCGTCTGGATGTACCGCGGGCTCGACGGATCGGCCTCGATCAGCTTGCGCAGCCGCGAGATCTGCACGTCGAGGCGAGCGGTCGAAGACCTCGTACTCGCGACCGCGCGCCAGCTCCATCAGCTTCTCGCGCGACAGCGGTTGACGCGGATGGCGCGCGAAGGCCTTCATCACGGCGAACTCGCCGGTCGTCAGCAGCTTCGACGCGCCGTCCTTCGTCAGCGTGCGCGTGCGCAGGTCGAGGTTGTACGGGCCGAACACGAAGTTCTCGACGTCGGCGGCCGGCGCGCCCGGCGCCTCGGGCGCGCTGCGCCGGCGCAGCACCGCGTGGATGCGCGCGACCAGCTCGCGCGGGTTGAACGGCTTCGGCAGGTAGTCGTCGGCGCCGAGCTCGAGCCCGATGATGCGATCGACCTCGTCGCCGCGGGCCGTGAGCATGATGATCGGCGTCGTGTCGCCGGTGCCGCGCAGCTTGCGGCAGATCGCGAGGCCGTCTTCGCCCGGCAGCATCAGGTCGAGCACGAGAAGGTCGAAGCGCTCGCGCGTCCACAGCTTGTTCATCGCGGACGCGTTCTCCGCGAGGAACACGTTGAAGCCCTGTTCGGCGAGGTAGCGCCGCAGCAGATCGCGCAGCCGCTGGTCGTCGTCGACGACGAGGATCTTGTTGGTCATGAGCGCAGTCATGCCCGATGGTAATGCGGCCGCCGCGATGTCGCCATCGCGGCGCCGGCCGCCGCGTCGCACGCTGATTGCGAAAGATGTCCGGCGCGGCGGCGACGCGCGTCGTCGACGGGTGTCGGCGAAGCGAGACACCGGACGGTCCGGGACACAAAGCGTTACAAAACGCGGAATGCCCGTACCGCGTTCCGGCGGGGCCGGCCCTAACATGCATCGAGCCATGAATCCGCTCGCCTTCGACGATCCGACCGGCCGACGCCGCCGCGTCGCGCGCCGCGCCGCGCGCGCCGCGGGCGTCGTCGCGCTCGTGGTGGCCGTCGGCTCGTCCGCGCTCGCCGGCGAGGGTCGGCTGGCGCGCGGCCCGCGCGGCGGCGGCGGGATGCGGGCGGCGCAGATGAACAACCGGATGATGCGTGCCGAACGTTTCCCGAACGCCGGTCCGCGGGTGCCGCAGTTCCGTGAAGTCGCGCCGCCGCAGCCGCAGGCAGTCGAGCGTCCGCCGATGCCGGCGCCGGTCGATCGCGGCGGCCGGCCCGGCCGACTGACGCCGGAAGAGCGACGCGCGTTGCGTCAGCAGATCAACGACGCGGGCCGCGACATCTACCGCGTGCCGTAGCGC
This sequence comes from uncultured beta proteobacterium, assembly GCA_963720205.1. Taxonomy (GTDB): domain Bacteria; phylum Pseudomonadota; class Gammaproteobacteria; order Burkholderiales; family Burkholderiaceae_D; genus CAHJXF01. The sequence goes on from OY970390.1 coordinate 777,369, forward strand.
GCGGGACGCCGACTCGCGGCTCGCCGACTCACTGCTGGTTGATCGTCGCCATCAGCTTGCGACGGGAGACGAGCAGCCCGTTCGCATCCATGTCGCGCAGATGCAGCTGCGTCGACGGCGGGACCGCGTTCGATCCGACGTGCCGCTCGAGGACGCGCAGGAACGGCGTCAGCAGTCGCGGATCGAAGTGCACGCCCGACTCGCACATCATCTGCTCGATGGTCGTGCGATGCGGCCACGCGCGCTTGTACGGACGGGCGTTGGTGAGCGCATCGTAGACGTCGGCGAGCGCGCAGATGCGCGCTTCGAGCGGGATGCGTTCGCCGGCGTACAACGCCGGGTAGCCGGTGCCGTTCCACCACTCGTGATGATGGCGCGCGATCGTCGCGGCCATCTGCAGCGTCGGATCCTCGGAATATTGCAGCAGGTAGGCGCCGGCCTCCGCGTGCGCCCGCATCGCGATCAGCTCGCCCGGATCCAGCGGGCCCGGCTTCAGCAGGATCAGCTCGTTGACGGTGATCTTGCCGATGTCGTGCAGCCGCGCGGCGTGCTCGATGCGGACGCAGTACTCGGCGTCCATGCCGATCTCGGCGGCGAGCAGGCCGGCGAGGCGGCCGACCCGGAAGCAATGCTGGCCGGTCTGGTCGTCGAAGAACTCGGCCGCCAGCGCCCAGTTCTCGGCGGTGTCGTACGCGACGGTCCGGATCGACGCCTTCAGCGACGCGGTGCGCATCGTCGCGAGGTCGTCGTGGATCGCGGTCAGTTCGTCGTGCTTGCGGATGTCCTTCGAGAACGAGCGCGGGTCGGCATGGCCGGCCTCCGGCAGCGCCGATCCGGCTTCCTCGGCGAGCCAGCGGCGGACGTTCGCGAAGACGTCGTAGTTGACCGTCTCGTCGCCGCGCCCGACCGGCATCGGCGCCGGCGACGTGCGGACCGCGACGCCGTTGTCGCTCATCTGGCGATAGAACTTCGCGTGCTTGACGCTGGTCGTGAACTCGATCAGCTCCTTCGCGTAGGCGAGCCCGACCTCGGCGTCCTCGCGCGACATCGGCGCGCTGTGGACCTGCATCAGCGCGCGCAGCACGTCGTCGTGATGCAGCCGCGTCTGGCGGCTGCGGTGATAGAGCTCGCGCAGCTTGCGTCGCGCCTCCTGCTGGCGCGTCGGCACGCGGCTCGCCCAGTCGCACAGCGCGGCGGCGGTCGACAGGAACAGGTCGACGCGCGCGTTGCGGGCCGCCGCCGGCCGACGGGCGAGCGCCGCGTCGATCAGCATCTCGGCCGTCTCGTTGTCGTCGTGGGACAGCAGGTACAGCGCGCGGTAGTACTCGAATGCCGCGCGCGTGACGACGTCGACGAGCGGGTTGTCGGCGGTGCTCGCCGCGATCGTCATGTAGCGCAGCGCCGCCTGCTCGTCGCGCATCCGGTGCGCGCAGAACAGCCCGTTCGTCGCGTTCGTGAAGCGCGCGTGCTCGCCTTCCTTCGTCTCGAAGTGCATCTCGAGCGCCTTGTCGATGATCGCCATGGCATCGACGTAGCAGCCCATCTCCTTGAACAGCGCGCCGGTCGTCGCGTACGCGACGCAGACGAGGAACGGATTGCCGATCTCGCGCGCCAGGACGAGCGAACGCTCGAGGCACTTGCAGGCGTCCTCGAAGTTCGCGCTGTCGAGAAAGACGCCGCCGAGCACGTTGCACGCGCGGCGCTCGTGGTTCAGCAGGCCGTGCGCCGACGCGAGCTCGCGAGCAGCCTTGCCGCGCGGGATGCCGTCGAAGCTGCAGCCGATCCGCTGGTAGTAGAAGCACGCGCCGGCGAGCGCCGCGCAGCGCTCCTCGACGTGGTCGTCGCCGCGCCACGTCATCAGCAGGTTCGTCAGGTGGTCGACCTGGCGCCGGCGCTCGGGGTCGAAGCCCGCGGTGGCCTGCGCGAGACGCTGCTGCAGTTCGACGAAATCGAGTGACGGCGGCGGCAGCGGTCCCGCCCGGTCACTGTGGCCTGAAAACAAATCGTCGCCGAACGGAGGGTTCATGACGTCGCGATTCCCCGGATAGCTACCCTAATCTGAAGGGGTCGGTCGCCCGCTGGACCGTCCCCCCACATCCCGTACCGTCTTTCCGGAGCAGCCATGAACCACGAATCGTCGACGCCCGAGCTCGCCATCCACGAAGAACCGATCCAGTATCAATTCGTCATCGATGCCGAGCTGGTCCACGTCGGCGGCGGCACGGGACTGATGGACTACTGACCGCGCCGCGGATCCGGATCGTGCGCCCGGCGACGGCCGGCCGCACGCACCGCGAACCGCCACGCCGGGACGCCCCAAGCCTCCGTTTATCATAGCTCACGCCCTTCGCGAGCTTGCGGCACGGCATCGTCGGCCGACGGACGGTGGTTGTCGGCTGCCGACAACGGCGATCGGCGCCGGTCGGGTGTCGCGGCCCGAAGTCGCGTCCCGAAGTCGTCGTTCCGAAGTCGCTTCCGACCATCGACGATGCGATGCCGCGGGCCTGACATCGGTCGTCGGCAGCGTCGGCGTCCTCGGCGCCCTCGGCATCCTCTAAACTGCGCGACTGCGCCGGGCTTCTCGCGACCGGCCGTTCTCACGCGCCGCCGTCCATGCCGTCCGCCGTCCTCGGAATCGACACGTCGGGGTCCTGGTGCTCCGCCGCGCTGGTCTCCGGCGACCGCCTCGCCGCACGCCGGCTCGAGGTCGGCAACGCGCACGCCGAGCATCTGCTCGACCATGATCGACGCCGTGCTGCGCGACTGCGTCGCTGCGGCTCGCCGACTGCGCGGCGATCGCGTTCGCGCGCCGGACCGGGCTCGTTCACCGGCCTGCGCGTCGGTTGCGCCGTCGCGCAGGGACTCGCGTTCGCGGCCGGCCTGCCGCGTCGCCGCGATCGGCACGCTCGATGCGATCGCCGCGTCGTGCGGTCGGACGACGCCGGGCGAGTCGCTGCTGGTCGCGCAGGACGCGCGGATGGGCGAGGTCTACTGGGCGAGCTTTCGACGGCGTCGACGGCGCGCTCGTCCGCGAGTCGGCGCCGTCGCTGGCGTCGCCGGACCGGCTGCGCGAGCGCCTCGCCGCGGGTCCGTCGACGACCGTTCGACGCTCGGCGCGGCAACGCGTGGGCCGCTGCACGGCGCCGCGATGGACGGCTTCGCGCGACGGATCGTGCCGCGCACGGGCGCCGACGCGGTCGACGTCGCGCGTCTCGGCGTCGCGGCGCTGGCGCGACGGCACGCTGGTCGATGCCGACCGACGCGAGCCCGATCTACGTGCGCGACGACGTGGCGCGGACCACGGCCGAGCGGGCGGCGGATGCCCGGGGCCGCGCCGCGGCGCTCGCCGCATGAGCGCGCAGCCGATCGGGTTCGCCGACGCGTCGGCCGACGCGCCGCTTCGCGCCGATGCAGCTGTCCGATGTCGCCGAGGTCGCGCACGATCGAGCGGTCGATCTATGCGGCGCCGTGGTCCGAAGGCAACTTCGTCGACTCGCTGAACGCCGGCTACTGCGCGTGGACGCTGCGCGCTGCGCCGCCGACGCGCGGCGTGCCGCGCGCCGCTGATCGGCTACTTCATCCTGATGGCCGCGGTCGACGAGGCGCACCTGCTGAACGTCAGCGTCGCGACGCCGTGGCAGGTCGCGGGGTCACGGCCTCTTCCTGCTGCGGCGCGCGGTCGACGCTCGCGCTCGAGCACAAGGCGTCGTCGGTCATCCTCGAGGTGCGGCCGTCGAACCGGCGCGCGCTCGCGGTCTACCGGCGCTTCGGCTTTCGCGACCACGGCCTGCGCAGGCGCTACTACCCGGCGAGCGCGTCGGACCAGACGACGCGCGAGGACGCGATCGTGATGCGGCTGGCGCTGTGATCGACGCGATCGCGCGACGTCGCGCGATCGAGGCGATGGGCCTCGGCCCGCTGTGGGTCCGGCGCCGGATCGCCGGCCGACGAGTCCGGCGACGAGGCGCCCGACGCGCGGGCCGCGCGCATCGCGGCGATGGACTGGTCCGCGCTGCAGGCGGAGGTCGCCGGATGCCGCGCGTGCCGGCTCTGCGAGACGCGCACGCGACGGTGTTCGGCGTCGGCGTCCGAGCGTCCCGACTGGCTCGTGGTCGGCGAGGGGCCGGGCGCCGACGAGGACGCCGTCGGCGAGCCGTTCGTCGGCAAGGCCGGCAAGCTGCTCGACGCGATGCTCGCGGTCGATCGGCTTCTCGCGCGCCGACGTCCGGACCGCGGACGCGCTTCATCGCGAACGTCGTGAAGTGCCGGCCGCCCGGCAACCGCGATCCGCTGCCGGACGAGGTCGAGCAGCTGCCGCCCGTTCCTCGAGCGCCAGATCGCGCTGCTCGCGCCGAAGATGGTCCTCGTCGTCGGCAAGGTCGCGAGCCGCGCGCTGCTGAAGTCCGACGGGCCGATGGGCGAGCCTGCGCGGCAAGGCCCATCGCATCGAGGTCGCCGGCCGCGACGCTCCCGGTCGTCGCGACGTATCACCCCGCCTATCTGCTGCGCTCGCCGGACGAGAAGGCGAAGGCCTGGGCCGACCTGTGCTTCGCGCGCTCGCTGCACGAGCGGGCGGCGAGGACGCCGGCTGACCGCGTCAGTGCCGCACGTCGCGGATCAGCGTCAGCGGATCGCTGCTGCCGGTGCGGCGCAGGTTGTGCCGATGGCGGCGCATCACGAGCAGCATGCTGGTCACGACGAACAGCCCGAACAGCACGATGATCGTCGGCACCGACAGGTCGTAGCGCACGAGCACCGCGTAGAGGCACAGCATCGCGAGCACCGAGAGGTTCTCGTTGAAGTTCTGCACGGCGATCGAATGGCCGGCGCTCATCAGCACGTGGCCGCGATACTGCAGCAGCGCGTTCATCGGCACGACGAAGAAGCCGGCGAGGCCGCCGATCAGCGTCAGCAGCAGGCTCGCGACGATCAGGTACAGCGGCACGTGCAGGCCGAAGCCACGTCGACCAGCGATCGGCGGGATCGCGTCGCGCCGGAAGAACGCGAGCGACATCACGAGCAGGCCCATCGCGATGCCGAACGGCAGCACCGACAGCGCGCGCTTCAGCGGCACGCGCGCGGCCGCGAGCACGGCGCCGGCCGCGATGCCGATCGCGACGACGGCCTGCAGCGTCGCGCCCTGCGTGAGGTCGAGCCCGAGCGACGCCGCCGGCCCAGCGCAGCACGATGAACTGCAGCGTCGCGCCGGCGCCCCAGAACAGCGTCGTCACCGCGAGCGAGATCTGGCCGAGCTTGTCGCGCCACAGCGTCGAGAAGCACTGCGCGAAATCGATGATGAGCCGCGCGGGATTGCGTTCCTGGTGCGCGTAGCGCACGCCGGTGTCGGGGATGCGCAGGTTGAACAGCGCGGCGATCGCGTAGATCAGCGCGATCACGGCGATCGCGGCCTGCGGCGGCGTGTCGATGCCGGTGTTGATGTACGGCAGGTCGATCGACAGCATCATCGCCGACAGCTGCTGGCTGACGAGCGCGCCGCCGAGCACCGTGCCGAGGATGATCGAGCCGACCGTCAGTGCCTTCGATCCAGCCGTTCGCCTCGACGAGCTGCTCGGGCGGCAGCAGCTCGGTGAGGATGCCGTACTTCGCCGGCGAATACGCGGCGGCGCCGAGGCCGACGATGCGCGTACGCGAGCAGCGGATGCGCGCCGAACAGCATCGTCAGGCAGCCGACGATCTTGATGCGTGTTCGTGATGAACATCACGCGGCCCTTCGGCAGCGAGTCGGCGAAGGCGCCGACGAACGCGGCGAGCAGCACGTACGACAGGCACGAAGAACAGCTTGAGCAGCGGCGTCATCCAGTCCGGCGCGTGAGATCTCGATCAGCAGCGCGATCGCGGCGATCAGCAGCGCATTGTCGGCGAGCGACGAGAAAAACTGCGCCGCCATGATGGTGTAGAAGCCACGCTTCATCCGTAAGGCCCGTCTCCGATTGGCCGGATCGCCTCGGCTGCCGCGATCCGCATCCGCACCGCGTTCCGCGATGCGGTTCGCCGATGCATGGTTCCCTGCGTTGCGGCACGCTGCATCCGGTGGCCGAGGTGCGCCGCGCGGGGATCGATCGTCCCCTTTGCGGGCAGGGTTATAGCATGAATCGATTGCACGCGATTCGGCGACGTCACGAGCCGGCTGCGCGCGCGTCGTCGATCCCGACGATGACGCGATGCCGTCGCCAGCCCTTATCATGGCGCCGCTCGCACGCCCGCGCCATGCCGCGCACCGTTCGCGCCTCATCCTCGCCCCGTGTCCCGACCCATCCAGGCGCTGTTGTCCCGCCGCGCGATCGCCAACAACATCGACGTCGTGCGCCGGCACGCGCCGGCGTCGAAGGTCTGGGCCGTGCTGAAGGCCAACGCGTACGGCCACGGCCTCGCGCGCGCGGTCGCCGCGGCAGTCCGGCGCTCGCGCGACGCCGACGGCATCGCGATCCTCGAGATCGAGACCGCCGCGACGTTGCGCGAGCTCGGCTGGACGAAGCCGATCCTGCTGCTCGAAGGCTGCTTCGACGCGACCGACCTCGACGCGTCGCGGCGCGCTACGGCGTGACGATCGGCGTCCACTGACGACGAGCAGATCGCGATGCTCGAGGCGGCGCGCGTCCGACAGGCCGCTGTCGACGTCTACCTGAAGATGAACAGCGGCATGAACCGGCTCGGCTTCACGCCGGACCGCTATCGCGCCGCGCATGCGAGCGCTGCGCGCGCGTGCCGGGCGTCGGCACGATCACGCTGACGACGCACTTCGCCGACGCCGACGCGACCGCGACGGCGTCGCTCGACGCAGCTCGCAGCGTTCGAGCGCGGCGCCGACGGCATCGCCGGGCCGCGCTCGCTCGCGAACTCGGCGGCGGTGCTGCGCGCATCCGGCGACGCACGCCGACTGGGTGCGGCCCGGCATCATGCTCTACGGCGCGTCGCCGTTCGCGACGCGGCCGGCGCCGCCGAGTTCGGGCTGCGTCCCGCGATGACGCTTGACGAGCGAGCTGATCGCCGTCGCAGCGGCTCGAGCCGGGCGACGCGGTCGGCTACGGCCATCGCTTCGTCGGCCGAGCGCGCGATGCGCATCGGCGTGGTCGCGTGCGGCTACGCGGACGGCTATCCGCGCGTCGCGCCGGACGGCACGCCGGTCGTCGTCGACGGCGTGCGCACGCGCTCGTCGGCCGCGTGTCGATGGACATGCTGACGGTCGACCTGACGCCGGTGCCGCGGCGCCGACGTCGGCAGCGCGCGTCGAGCTGTGGGGCGGCGCGGTGCCGGTCGACGAGGTCGCGCAGGCGGCCGGCACGGTCGGCTACGAGCTGCTGTGCGCGCTCGCGCCGCGCGTGCCGAAGCGCGTCGCGACGCGCGATCACGTGAACAGAGCTGATGGCGAAGGCGAAGACGCTGTACGTCTGCACCGAATGCGGCGGCCAGACCGCCAAGTGGCAGGGCCAGTGCCCGCATTGCCAGGCGTGGAACACGCTGGTCGAGGGCGTCGCCGAGGCGCCGGCCGCCGCGCGCATCGCTTCGCAGTCGCTGGCGCGGCGCGTCGCCGGTGCCGCGCGCTCGCCGACATCGAGGCGACCGAGGTGCCGCGCTTCTCGACCGGCATCGACGAGTTCGATCGCGTGCTCGGCGGCGGGCTCGTCGCCGGGCGCGCGTCGTGCTGATCGGCGGCGACCCGGGCATCGGCAAGTCGACGCTGCTGCTGCAGGCGCTGTCGCAGCTGTCGGCGACGAAGAAGACGCTGTACGTCAGCGGCGAGGAGTCGGGCGCGCAGATCGCGCTGCGCGCGCAGCGGCTCGCCGGCGACGACGCGCGGCATCGGCGGCGTCGGCGACCTGCGGCTGCTCGCCGAGATCAACCTCGAGAAGATCCAGGCGCGCGATCGACGCGCGAGCGGCCCGACGTCGCGGTGATCGACTCGATCCAGACCCTGTATTCCGACGCGCTGACGTCGGCGCCCGGCTCGGTCGCGCAGGTGCGCGAGTGCGCGGCGCAGCTGACGCGCATCGCGAAGCAGCTCGGCACGACGATCATCCTCGTCGGCCACGTGACGAAGGAGGGCACGCTCGCCGGGCCGCGCGTGCTCGAGCACATCGTCGACACGGTGCTGTACTTCGAGGGCGACACGCACTCGAGCTTCCGGCTCGTGCGCGCGATCAAGAACCGCTTCGGCGCGGTCAACGAGCTCGGCGTGTTCGCGATGACCGAGCGCGGGCTGAAGGGCGTGTCGAATCCGTCGGCGCTGTTCCTGTCGCAGCACGGGCCGGACGGCAAGGGCGGCACGGTGCCGGGCTCGTGCGTGCTCGTCACGCAGGAAGGCACGCGGCCGCTGCTGGTCGAGATCCAGGCGCTGGTCGACGACGGCGCACAACCCGAACCCGCGGCGGCTGTCGGTCGGCCTCGAGCAGAACCGGCTCGCGCTGCTGCTCGCGGTGCTGCATCGTCACGCCGGCATCGCGTGCTACGACCAGGACGTGTTCGTCAACGCGGTCGGCGGCGTGAAGATCGTCGAGCCGGCCGCCGACCTCGCGGTGCTGTGCGCGATCCAGTCGTCGCTGCGCGGCAAGCCGATGCCGCGCGGGATGGTCGTGTTCGGCGAGGTCGGCCTCGCCGGCGAGATCCGGCCGGCGCCGCGCGGCCAGGAGCGGCTGCGCGAGGCGGCGAAGCTCGGCTTCGGTACGGCGCTCGTGCCGTCGGCGAACGCGCCGAAGGGTCGCGGCTCGAAGATCGAAGGGATGGAGGTCGTCGCGGTGTCGCGGATCGACGAGGCGCTCGACGCGCTGCGCGGCCGCTGACGCGCCGCCGATCGCGGTCAGTCGGCGAGCGTCGCGACGAGCCGCTCGGCGGCGCGGCGACCGGCCGCGACGGCGGCCTCGAGCGTGGCCGGGTAGTGCGTCGTCGGGTCGGCCTGCGCCGACGTAGTCGCCGGCCAGCACGACGCCGCGGATGCGGCGTCGATCGCGTCGGGCGCGACCGAGCGACGGCGTCGACGCGTACGTCGCGCGCTTCTCGACGATCACGCGCGACTCGAGCGGCCGCGCTCGGCAGTCCGCACGTCGGTCGCGAGCTGCCGCGCGATCGCGGACGACGAGCGCGTCGTTGTCGAGCTCGCGATGCGGCCCGTCCGCGCTGATGACGGCCGCGACGAGCCCGTGACCCGACGCCGGCGACGCGTGATGCACGTCGCTCGTCAGGCGGTCCGACCGGTCGAAGACCCACTGCGCGTAGTGGTCGACGTGCGGCGCCGACTCGAGCGCGAGCATGCGGCTCGGCCAGCGCGGCCGCTCGCGATAGCGCAGGTACGCGGTCACGATCGGCTGGAACACGAACGCCTCGCACGCGGCGACGAGCGGCCGGAAGCGCGCGTCGTGCAGCGCCGGCGACGCCATCAGCCGACGCGGCGTCGACCGGCGGCGTCGCGAGCACGGCCGCGTCGAAGCGCTCGGGCGACGCGACGTCGGTCGCGGTCCCGCACGCGACGGCGACGCCGCGACGCGTCGAGCGCGACGTTCTGCACGCGCGCCGCGAGGCGGATCGCCGATGACGGCAGGCGCTCGGCGCAACGCGTCGGGCAGCAGGCTGCCGAGGTCGACGCGCGGCAGCAGCAGGTCCGAGTCGGTGTTCGCAGCGCCGAGGCTGTCGCGCAGCACGTTCAGGAAGACCTGCGCCGACGCGATCGCGACGCGGCGTGTTCAGCGCCGCGACGCACAGCGGCTCCCACAGCTTGTGGATCAGGCGCGCCGGCTGGTTCCACGCGCCGAACAGCGCGGCGACCGGCCGGTCGTCGACGAGCCGCCAGCGGATCTTCTTCGCGCGCGACATCAACGACGCGATCGCGACACGCTCGTCGATCGACAGCCCGCGCGCGGTGACGATCATCGACACGAGATGCCACGGCGCGCGATGCGCCGACGCGCGCAGCGACAGGCCGTTCGCCGCGACGAGATGCAGCGGCGTGCGTTCGAGCGCGGCGTCGAGGTCGATCTCGAGACGCTGCAGCAGCGTCAGCGTCTCGCGATACGCGCCGATCAGGATGTGCTGGCCGTTGTCGAGCGCGATCTCCCGTCCGTCCGCGGCGACCCACGGCACGCGCCGCGCGCGGCCGCCGAGCGTGCGCGAAGCCTCGAACAGCGTGACGTCCACGCCGGCATCGGCGAGATGCGCGGCGGCCGCGAGCCCGGCCCAGCCTCCGCCGACGACGGCGACGCGCTTCGCGGGCGCGCTCACCGGCCCGGCGCGACCCACGTGCGCCACGCGATCCACAGCTTGCGGATCGGCGTCAGCGAGATGCGCTGGTTCAGCACCGCGAAGTCGGCGCGCTCGATCTCGTCGAGCACGGCACGATAGATGGCGCCCATGATCAGGCCGGTCCGCTGCGGCCGGCGGTCGGCCGGCGGCAGCAGCGCGAGCGCCTCGGCGTAGATCGTCTTCGCGCGTTCGGCCTGGAAGCGCATCAGCTCGACGAACGCCGGGCTGCTCCTCGCGTTCAGCAGGTCGGACGCCGGCACGCCGAAGCGCTGCAGGTCCTCGACCGGCAGGTAGATCCGTCCCATCCGCGCGTCCTCGCCGACGTCGCGGATGATGTTGATCAGCTGGACCGCGAGTCCCATCTTCTCGGCGTACGCCACCGATCCGGGATCGGTCGCGCCGAAGATGTTCGACGACAGGATGCCGACGACGCCGGCGACGTGATGGCAGTAGTGCGCGAGGCCCGCGAAGTCGAGATAGCGCGTCTGGTGCAGGTCCATCTCCATGCCGGCGATGATCTCGAGCAGCCGCTCGCGGGCGATCGAGAACGGCACGACGTGCGGCGCGAGCGCGCGCGTGACGGGATGCGTCGGCGCTCCGGCGTAGAGGCGGTCGACCTCGGCGCGCCACCACGCGAGCTGCGTGGCCGCGAGCGACGGGTCGGTCGACTCGTCGACGACGTCGTCGACCTCGCGGCAGAACGCGTACAGCGCGGTGATCGCCGCGCGTCGCGGCGGCGGCAGGAACAGGAACGCGTAGTAGAAGCTCGAGCCGCTCTTCGCGGCCTTCTCCTGGCAATACTGTTCGGGCGTCATCGGGCGCTCATCGATCGGACGCCGTCGCGGGCGTCGCGGCGGCCGAGGCGCGGCCGCGCATCGCGAGCGCCCGCGTCGCGAGCACGAGGCCGTCGGCGCGACCGAGCGTCGGCCGCCGGAAGAAGACGTCGTAGTCGACGCGCTCGATCTTCTCGAGGATGCGCAGACCGCCCTGCACGACGAGCCGCAGCTCGAAGCCGGCGCGGCCCGGCAGCGCCGTCGCGAGCGGGCTGCCTTCGACCATCATCGCGCGGGTCCGCACGACCTCGTGGCGCATCAGCGACTTCCACGCGTCGCTCGCGACGAGCGCCTTCGCATCGCCGAACAGCATCGCCTCGGTCACGCCGAAGCGCTCGCGGTCGACCCGCGGCAGATAGACGCGGTCCTTGTCGCGATCGACGGCGACGTCCTGCCAGAAGTTGATCCACTGCAGCGCGGTGCAGATGCGGTCCGACCACCAGCGATGCGTGTCGGTGTCGGCGCGATACAGCACGAGCAGCAGCCGTCCGACCGGATTCGCCGAACGGCGGCAGTAGTCGAGCAGTGCGGCGTCGTCGTCGTAGCGGGCGACGACGCAGTCCTGCGAGAACGCGGACAGCAGGTCGTGGAACAGGCCGATCGGCAGCGCGTGCTCGCGGACCGCTTCGGCGAGGTCGACGAAGACGCGGCCTGCCGGCTCGTCGGCCGGTGCCGCGTCGGCTTCGAGACGGTCCAGCTGGGCGTCCCACGCGGCCAGCGCCGCACGGCGCTCGTCGGGCGTCGCGACGCCCTCGTCGGCGAGGTCGTCGGCGCCGCGCGCGAAGCGGTAGATCGCCTCGACCGGACGACGCAGGCGTCGCGGCAGCAGCAGGGACGCGACCGGGAAGTTCTCGTAGTGATCGACCGGCATCGGCGGCTTGGGCGCCCGACGAACGAAGGAGGCGCGAGTATAGGAGCGATGACGTCCGGCGCGCGCCGCGACGCGGGGCGGCGGCCGTCGGGCCTCACGTATAATCGCGCCGCGATCGAGGCCGGCCGGCTCGGAAGGCGTCCCGGACGACCATCGCGTCGGCGGCGGCGCGGCGAGCGGCGCGGCGGATGCGGTTTTTGCGGTCGGGCGGCGTCACCGCGAGGGTGGCGAAATTGGTAGACGCACCAGGTTTAGGTCCTGACGCCAGCAATGGTGTAGGGGTTCGAGTCCCCTCCCTCGCACCAGTGTCGCATCAGTGTCGCACCCGCTTCGCACCGCTTCGCCGTCGCGACCGCCCCGTTCGATCGACGGCCACCGCCTCACGTCCCGCCGCTCGCGACCGACGCACGCGAAGTCGGCCCGATCGCGCGTCCCTTCCCGGATCACGGAATGTCCATGCAAGTCGAAAACCTCGGAAAGCTCGAACGTCGTGTCCACCTGTCGGTTCCCCGCGCCGAGATCGAGCGCGAGGTCGACACGCGCCTGAAGCGGCTGTCGCGCACGGTGCGGATGGCGGGCTTCCGGCCCGGCAAGGTGCCGATGAAGATCGTCGCGCAGCAATACGGCTTCCAGGTCCACAACGAGGTGCTGAACGAGAAGGTCGGCAGCGCGTTCAGCAAGGCGGTCGAGGAGAACCGGCTGCGCGTCGCCGGCTCGCCGAACATCACCGCGAGCGAGTCGGCCGACGGTGACGGCGTCGCGTTCGACGCGACGTTCGAGGTCTATCCGGACGTCGGGCTCGCGCCGATCGAATCGATCGAGGTCACGCGGTCCACGACGGCCGTCGACGACGCGGCGGTCGACAAGACGATCGAGATCCTCCGCCGGCAGCGCAGCCACTTCCACTCGAAGTCGGCGCACGACGACGGGCACGGCCACGCCGCACCGGAAGGCGCATCGAGCGCGGCGGCCGACGGCGATCGCGTCACGGTCGACTTCGTCGGCACCATCGACGGCGTGCCGTTCGACGGCGGTACCGGCCACGACGTCTCGTTCGTGATCGGCTCCGGCCAGATGCTGCCGTCGTTCGAGAGCGCCGCGCTCGGGCTTTCGACCGGCGACACGAAGACGTTCGACGTCACGTTCCCCGCCGACTATCCCGGCAGCGAGGTCGCCGGCAAGACGGCGCAGTTCACGATCACCGTCAAGGACGTCGCCTGGGCGCACGTCCCGGCGGTCGACGCGCAGTTCGCCGAGGCGCTCGGCGTCGCCGACGGCGACCTCGGCCGCATGCGCACCGACATCCGCGCGAACCTCGAGCGCGAGGTCCGCAAGCGCCTCGACGGCCGCAACAAGGACAGCGTGATGAACGCGCTGCTGTCGACGTCGCAGATGGAGACGCCGAAGGCGCTCGTCGACGCCGAGATCGAGCGGTTGACGGAGAACGCGCGCGAGGAGATGCGTCGCCGCGGGATGAGCGTCGACGCGATGCCGCTGACGCCGGACCTGTTCGCGCCGCAGGCGGAGCGCCGCGTGCGGCTCGGCCTGATCCTCGGCGAGCTCGTCAAGCGCGAGAACCTGCAGCCGACGCCGGACCAGCTGCGCGCGCACGTCGAGGATCTCGCGCAGAGCTACGAGAAGCCGAGCGAGGTGGTGCGCTGGTACTTCGCGGACCGCTCGCGGCTCGCGGACGTCGAGGCCCTTGTGCTCGAGCAAAACGTCGTCAACTTCATCCTCGGTCGCGCGCGCGTCGCCGACGTCGAGGTGCCGTTCGACGAGCTGATGGGCGGCAACTGACGCCGCCCGCGATCCCATTCACCCTGCAAGGACCCGATCGATGAGCAATCCCCCGGCATTCAGCGCGAACGAGCCCGTCGGCCTCGGCATGGTCCCGATGGTGATCGAGCAGTCGGGCCGCGGCGAGCGCGCGTACGACATCTACTCGCGGCTGCTGAAGGAGCGGATCATCTTCCTGGTCGGCCCGGTCAACGAGCAGACGGCGAACCTGGTCGTCGCGCAGCTGCTGTTCCTCGAATCCGAGAATCCCGACAAGGACATCTCGCTGTACATCAACTCGCCGGGCGGGTCGGTCTACGGCGGCCTCGCGATCTTCGACACGATGCAGTTCATCAAGCCGGACGTCTCGACGCTGTGCATCGGCATGGCCGCGAGCATGGGCGCGTTCCTGCTGGCGGCCGGCGCGAAGGGCAAGCGCTTCGCGCTGCCGAACTCGCGGATCATGATCCACCAGCCGTCGGGCGGCTCGCAGGGCAGGCGTCGGACATCGAGATCCAGGCGAAGGAGATCCTCTATCTGCGCGAGCGGCTCAACGCCATCTATTCGGAGCGGACCGGCCAGCCGATCGACAAGATCGCCCGCGACACCGACCGCGACACTTTCATGTCGCCGGAGCAGTCGAAGGAATACGGCCTCATCGACAAGGTCCTGACGACGCGCACGACCGAGACCTGACGCCGCCGCGGGGCGCGGCCGCAGACGACGCCGTGCGACCGCGGTCGCGCGGGGCCGCGGCCGGGTCGACGAAGGGCGCGCAAGACGGGTGTTGCGCGGTGCGGACGGCCGGCGGAAGCGGCCGGCGCCCGGTTCGGTCGTCCCGCAAATCCACGGTATAGTTATTTCGCGTTCATTTCGCGGGGCACGGGCGGTATGTCGGAGAAAAAGGGTTCGAGCGGCGAGAAGCTGCTGTACTGCTCCTTCTGCGGGAAGAGCCAGCACGAGGTCAAGAAGCTCATCGCGGGTCCGTCGGTGTTCATCTGCGACGAGTGCATCGACCTGTGCAACGACATCATCCGCGACGAGGCGGCCCAGGCCGACCCGTCCGGCACGATCACGCGGTCCGACCTGCCGACGCCGCAGGAGATCGGCGACATCCTCGACCAGTACGTGATCGGCCAGGAGACGGCCAAGCGGATCCTCTCGGTCGCCGTCTACAACCACTACAAGCGCCTGAAGCACATGTCCAAGAAGGACGATGTCGAACTGGCGAAGAGCAACATCCTGCTGGTCGGGCCGACCGGTTCGGGCAAGACGCTGCTGGCGCAGACGCTGGCGCGCCTGCTGAACGTCCCGTTCGTGATCGCCGACGCGACGACGCTGACCGAGGCCGGCTACGTCGGCGAGGACGTCGAGAACATCATCCAGAAGCTGCTGCAGAACTGCAATTACGACGTCGAGAAGGCGCAGCGGGGCATCGTCTACATCGACGAGATCGACAAGATCTCGCGCAAGTCGGACAACCCGTCGATCACCCGCGACGTCGTCGGCGAGGGCGTGCAGCAGGCGCTGCTGAAGCTGGTCGAAGGCACGATCGCGTCGGTGCCGCCGCAGGGCGGCCGCAAGCATCCGAACCAGGAGTTCGTGCAGGTCGACACGACGAACATCCTGTTCATCTGCGGCGGCGCGTTCGACGGCCTCGAGAAGGTCATCCGCAACCGCTCGGAGAAGAGCGGCATCGGCTTCGGCGCCGAGGTCAAGAGCCAGTCCGACCGCGCACGTCGGCGACGTGCTGCGCGAGGTCGAGCCCGAGGACCTGATCAAGTTCGGCCTGATCCCCGAGCTCGTCGGCCGTCTGCCGGTCGTGGCCACGCTGAACGAGCTCGACGAGGAGGCGCTGATCCAGATCCTCGTCGAGCCGAAGAACGCGCTCGTCAAGCAGTACCAGAAGCTGTTCGCGATGGAAGGCGTCGAGCTCGAGATCCGGCCGGCCGCGCTGCTGGCCATCGCCAGGAAGGCGCTGGAGCGCAAGACCGGCGCGCGCGGGCTGCGCTCGATGCTCGAGCAGGCGCTGCTCGACGTGATGTACGAACTGCCGAGCTCCAAGGGCGTGGTGCGGGTGGTGCTCGACGAGAACCACGATCAACGGCGGCGTGAAGCCGCTGCTGATCTACGGCGACCAGCCGAAGGTCGCCGGATTGAGCTGACGCGGTCAAGTTTGTGCGGCACGCGCCGACTCCGATGGGTCGGCGTCGGGTCCGCGACATGACCGGCAAGACGCAGGACACTCGCCGCCGTCCGAGCGGCATCCGATCCGGCTTCAATCGAAAAGCCGTTCATGCGAGTTGCGTGAGCGGCTTTTTGTTTTGGGCCGGCCTGCATGCGCCGCCGGGCGGCTCCCTTGCAACGGTGGGCGCGCGGCTTCATCTGTGACGGCGAACGGGGTCGACTCGACCCGGATTGAAAGGAAACAAATGGCCTTGACTACCAGTTCCACGGAAGAGCGCATCCAGCTGCCGCTGCTGCCGCTGCGCGACGTCGTGATCTTTCCCGCACATGGTGATCCCGCTGTTCGTCGGCCGCCCGAAGTCGATCAAGGCCCTCGAGGCGGCGATGGAAGCCGGCAAGACATCATGCTCGTCGCGCAGAAGACCGCGGCGAAGGACGAGCCGTCGCCGGAAGACATCTACGAGATCGGCTGCGTCGCGAACATCCTGCAGATGCTGAAGCTGCCCGACGGCACCGTGAAGGTGCTGGTCGAAGGCGCGCAGCGCGCGCGCATCCACAAGATCGAGGAGCTCGACACGCACTTCGTCTGCGACCTGACGCCGGTCGCGTCCGACGACGACGCGAACGCCGAACTCGAGGCGATGCGCCGCGCGATCGTCCAGCAGTTCGACCAGTACGTGAAGCTGAACAAGAAGATCCCGCCGGAGATCCTGACGTCGCTGTCGGGCATCGACGACGTCGGGCCGCCTCGCCGACACCATCGCCGCGCACCTGCCGCTCAAGCTCGAGCAGAAGCAGGCACATCCTCGAGATGTTCAAGGTGTCGCAAGCGCCTCGAGCACCTGCTCGCGCAGCTCGAAGGCCGAGCTCGACATCCTGCAGGTCGAGAAGCGCATCCGCGGCCGCGTGAAGCGCCAGATGGAGAAGAGCCAGCGCGAGTACTACCTGAACGAGCAGGTCAAGGCGATCCAGAAGGAGCTCGGCGAAGGCGAGAGAAGGCGCGGACCTCGAGGAGATCGAGAAGAAGCATCAAGGCCGCGCGCATGCCGAAGGAAGCCGAAGATCAAGGCCGACGCCGAGCTCAAGAAGCTCAAGCTGATGTCGCCGATGTCGGCCGAGGCGACGGTCGTGCGCAACTACATCGACACGCTGATCGGCTTGCCGTGGCGGAAGAAGAGCAAGATCAACAAGGACCTCGCAAACGCGCCGAGTTCGTGCTCGACGAGGACCACTTCGGCCTCGAGAAGGTCAAGGAACGCATCCTCGAATACCTCGCGGTCCAGCAGCGCGTCGAGAAGCTCAAGGCGCCGATCCTGTGCCTCGTCGGCCCGCCCGGCGTCGGCAAGACGTCGCTCGGCCAGTCGATCGCGCGCGCGACGAACCGCAAGTTCGTCCGCATGGCGCTCGGCGGCGTGCGCGACGAGGCCGAGATCCGCGGCCACCGCCGCACGTACATCGGCTCGATGCCCGGCAAGATCCTGCAGAACCTGACGAAGGTCGGCGTCCGCAATCCGCTGTTCCTGCTCGACGAAGTCGACAAGATGGGCATGGATTTCCGCGGCGACCCGTCGTCGGCGCTGCTCGAGGTGCTCGATCCGGAGCAGAACCACACGTTCGCCGACCACTACATCGAGGTCGACTTCGACCTGTCGGACGTGATGTTCGTCGCGACGTCGAACTCGCTCAACATCCCGCCGGCGCTGCTCGACCGGATGGAAGTGATCCGCCTGTCGGGCTACACCGAAGACGAGAAGATCGAACATCGCGCATGCGCTATCTGCTGCCGAAGCAGATGAAGAACAACGGCCTGAAGAAGGAGGAGCTGCACGTCGCCGAGAGCGCGATCCGCGACATCATCCGCTACTACACGCGCGAGGCCGGCGTGCGGGCGCTCGAGCGCGAGATCTCCAAGATCTGCCGCAAGGTCGTGAAGACGCTGCTGCTGAAGAAGGGCGAAGGCAAGAAGAGCGAGCAGGTCCGCGTCACGGCGCGCAACCTCGACAAGTTCCTCGGCGTGCGTCGCTACACGTTCGGCATGGCCGAGAAGAAGAACCAGATCGGCCAGGTCACCGGCCTCGCGTGGACCGAAGTCGGCGGCGACCTGCTGACGATCGAGGTCGCGGTCATGCCGGGCAAGGGCAAGATCGAACGCACCGGCTAGCTCGGCGACGTGATGAAGGAGTCGGTCGAGGCGGCGCGGTCGGTGGTGCGCGTCGCGTTCGCGCCGGCTCGGCATCGCCGACGACGTCTACGAGAAGACGGACATCCACATCCACGCTGCCCGAAGGCGCGACGCCGAAGGACGGTCCGTCCGCCGGCGCCGCGATGACGCTCGCGATGGTGTCGGCGCTGACGGGGATCCCGGTGCGCGCCGACGTCGCGATGACCGGCGAGATCACGCTGCGCGGCGAGGTGCTGCCGATCGGCGGCCTGAAGGAGAAGCTGCTGGCGGCGCATCGCGGCGGCATCAAGACGGTGCTGATCCCGGAAGAGAACGTCAAGGACCTGCACGAGATCGCCGAGAACGTGAAGAACCGCCTCGAGATCGTTCCGGTGAAGTGGATCGATCGGGTGCTCGAGCTCGCGCTCGAACGGCAGCCGGTGCCGCTGCCCGACGAGGAGCCGCTCGCGACGCCGGCCGCCGCCGGTGATCGCGACCGAGCAACGGGCCGACGACGGCACGCTCGTCAAGCACTGACGACGCGTCGCGATCAGCGAAACGCGTGGCTTCGGCCACGCGTTTTTTTTGCGCGATCGCTCGACGTCGCGCATCGCGCTTGACACTGCCCGGTTCGCGCATTGCTCTAATGACTGCCGCATCAGCGCACGCGATGCCGACGCGCGTCGACGCTCGCAATCACATCGTCGGCGCGACCACCGCGAAGGGGACCTCGATGAACAAGTCGGAACTTGATCGAACACATCGCCAAGCAGGCCGACATCTCGAAGGCGGCCGCCGGCCGCGCGCTCGAATCGGTGGTGGGGGGCATCAAGACGACGTTGCAAGAAGGAACGGCAGCGTCACGCTCGTCGGCTTCGGGACGTTCACGGTCGGCAAGCGCGCGGCGCGGACCGGTCGCAACCCGCGACCGGCGCGGCGATCAAGATCAAGGCCGCGAAGGTGCCGAAGTTCCGCGCTGGCAAAGGCGCTCAAGGATGCGGTAAACTGACGGGCTTCTCGCGGGTGACAACGCGAGTGGCGGCACGGGTCGCGGTGATGGCGCAGCGGTAGGCGCGAACACCCGCGGGCGGCGACGGGTGCTTAGCTCAGTTGGTAGAGCGTCGCCCTTACAAGGCGAAGGTCGGGAGTTCGAGCCTCTCAGCACCCACCAGCGCTCGCACGCGAGGTCCGGACATCGGTGCAGCGGCAGTCGGCAGCAACGGTTTCAAGAAGGGGAGTGGTAGTTCAGTTGGTTAGAATACCGGCCTGTCACGCCGGGGGTCGCGGGTTCGAGTCCCGTCCACTCCGCCAAGCAATTCCCGAGCAGCAACCGAGAGGGCCGCCATCGAGCGGCCCTTTTCGTGTTCGCGGCCGCAGCGTCGCGATGCTCGCTCAGGCGCCTCGCAGTGCCATCAGGGCCGACGGCCAGCCGATGCGGACCAGCAGGCCGTCGGGTCCGTGGAGCGCGACCTCGTAAAGTCCCCACGGGCGATGGCGCAGGACGCCGCCGGGGCGAATGACCAGGTCGTCGACGCGCGCCGCGATCGCATCGACGTCCGGCGTGCGGATGAAGACGCCGAACGGATTGTGGTCTGCGGGCACGCGCCAGGGTCCGTCGCCCGCCTGGACGAGGTGCACCTCGCATCCCCACCCGGTCACGACGACGTAGTCGGCGTCGTCGCCGGCGCGCGTG
Organism: uncultured beta proteobacterium; assembly: GCA_963720205.1. Classification (GTDB taxonomy): domain Bacteria; phylum Pseudomonadota; class Gammaproteobacteria; order Burkholderiales; family Burkholderiaceae_D; genus CAHJXF01. Next base: position 797,141 of record OY970390.1, read on the forward strand.
AATCCGAGGCGCTCCCAGAACCGCACCGCGGTCGCCAGGTCGTTGTTCGGGACGATCGCGAAGGCGCCGGCCGTTGTCGGCGTCGAGATCGCCGTGTCGAGCACGGACGAGTCGGGTGTCGCGGCGTTCGCATCGATCGATCCGGCCATGCCGCGATCGTCTCACGACGCTCGACGACGGCCGGATGCCCGCCGCATGGGCCGCCGCATGGGCCGTCGCTCAACGCGGCAGGTCGAGGTCCGCGAGTTCGCTGCGCAGCGCGTCGCCGACGAGCATGTTCTCGCGGACGACCAGGACGGTCGCGGCGACCACGAGCGTCAGCCCGACCCACGCGCAGACGACCGCGACGACGCCGAACGCCGACGGGCCGTGGAAGACCGTGACGATCGCGGCCAGCGTCAGCGTGATCAGCAGCAGCACGGCCGCGACGAGGCCGGTATGCGTCGCCCAGCGCATCAGCACGCAGCGCCGCTGATAGAGCTTGATCTGCTCGACAACGCTGGCGCGGCGTCGATCCTCCTTCGTGGCCTGGCGCAGGTTTTCAGCGAGGTCGCGGAGCCGCTCGACGGACTCGGTGAAGCGCTGGTTGAGGTACTGCAGGAAGATCCAGGCCGCGAACAGCAGGCTGGCGGTCGGACCGATCACCTGCAGGACCTGCTGGATGTCGAAGTCGGCGACCATGGCGGTGGACGCGAGCGACGCTCACGGTTTGCCGTCCCCGATCGGCTCGTCGGGGACCACGGTCGCGATCGAGCCGGGCAGCGCGTCGATCAGCGCGCGCAGCGCCGCGGTGGCGCGTTCGACACTGGCGCCGAGGTCCCGCGCCGCCTTGCCCGCGGCCTCGCGCCCCTCGCCGGACGTCTTGGCGATCTCGCGCAGAAGCGCCTGCTTCTCGCTCAGCGTACGAAGCGTGGCCCACAACGCTTCGGAAGCGGATTCGGAGTGCGCGTGCTCGAGCGTGCGCAGCGTGTAGGCATGGCCGGTGTGGCAGCGAAAGCGTCGCGGGATCGGCTCGTCCAGTTCCCACAGCGTGCCACCGCATTCGGGGCAGGTGAACGGCGTCAATTGCCCGATCCGCGCGAGGACTTCCATCGCGTTCCCCCGGCCGAGCGACAGCGACAGCTCGCTGTCGGCGCTGACCGGCCGTGCGTCAGGACGTTTCGGCATGGCGTTCCTGACGAGAGAGACGAGCAGCGGCCCCATCGCCGTCAGCGGAACGCAGTGATCGACCTTCGTCGCGGCCAGCGCGGCCTTCGGCATGCTGGGCGCAGCGCAGTCCGCCGGATCCTGGACGACGGCGACGCCGCCGCACTGCTTCAGGATCCGCAGGCCCGACGCGCCGTCGTCCAGCATGCCGGTGAGGATGACGCCGATCACCGGTCCGTCCCACGTCAGCGCCGCGGACCGGAACAGCGGATCGATCGCCGGACGCGCGTGGTTTTCCTTCGCGGCCTGCGTCAGTCGCAGGGTCGGACCTTCGAGGATCAGATGCCGGTCCGGCGGCGCGAAGTAGATGTGGCCCGGCGCGATCGCCTCGCCGTCGCGGGCGTAGGCCGCCGGAAGCGCGGCGCGGCGCGACGTCAGGAGCGGCATGTTGCTGTCGTACGAATCGATGTGCAGGACGATCAGCACCGACGCCTCCAGGTCGCCCGGAAGCTGCGCGGCCAGGTCGAGGATGGCATGCACGCCGCCGCTCGATGCTCCGATGACGACGACGGGATGGGCCGGGGGCGTGAGCGTGGGTGCGGGCAACGTGGACGGAATCGGACGAACGGGATCGGCGACGGCACGATGCGGGGTCGCAGCCGGATCCCTCAGCATCGCGCGTTCCCGACGACCGCACCGGCGCCTCGCGCGTTGTGACCGTGGTCGACGCGCTGGTATCATCCCGTCCCGCTTCCTGCCCCGATTCTTGCCCCGCTCCGCGCCCGTTCGTGGTCCGCTTCCCGGCGGCGCGCACCGGGCACGCCGACCTGCTCGTCGCGACACCGGCGAGCGACACGCGCGCGGCGCGGCTCCCAACCTCGGTCGTCCTCATGTTCGATTTCATTCGCTCGCATCAGCGCCTGATGCAACTGTTGCTGCTGTTGCTGATCGTGCCGTCGTTCGTGTTCTTCGGCGTGCAGGGCTACGAGCGGATGCGCCAGCAGTCGCAGAGCGTCGCGAAGGTCGGCGGTCAGCCGATCAGCCAGGCCGAGCTCGACGACGCGCAGCGCGAGCAGGTCGCGCGGATGCGTCAGACCTACGGCGCGAGCATCGACGCATCGACGTTCGACACGCCCGAGGCGCGCGCACAGACGCTCGACAACCTGATCTCGCAGCGCGTGCTGATGGTGCAGGCGCAGCGGGAGTCGCTCGGCACGTCCGACCGCAAGCTGCAGGAGACGATCGCGGCGATCCCGGCGCTCCAGGTCGACGGCCACTTCGATCGCGATCGTTACGAGGCGCTGCTCGCGCAGCAGGGCATGACGCCGGTGGCGTTCGAGCGGCGGATGCGCGAGGACCTCGCGCTGCAGCAGCTCGACGCGGCGATCGAGAACTCCGTCATCGTGCCGAAGGCGGTCGTCGATCGGTTCTCGTCGATCGTGTCGCAGCGTCGCGAGGTGCGGCCGATGACGTTCAGGGCCGCGGACTACGTCTCGCAGGTCAAGCTCGCGCCGGACGCGGTGCAGAAGGACTACGACGCGCATCCCGACGCCTACATGAAGCCCGAGAGCGCGAAGGTCGAGTACCTCGTGCTGTCGGCCGACGCGCTCGCGAAGCAGGTGACGGTGCCGGACCAGGACGTCCGCGCCGCGTACGAGCAGAACCGCAAGCGCTACGAGATTCCCGAGCAGCGACGCGCGAGCCACATCCTCGTCGCGGTCGCGAAGGATGCGAGCGACGCCGACAAGGCGAAGGCGAAGGCGAAGGCCGACGGACTCCTGAAGCAGATCCGCGCGACGCCGCCGGCGAACGTCCGGCCGAATTCGCGAAGCTCGCGAAGCAGAACTCGGACGATCCGGGCTCTGCCGCGAAGGGCGGCGACCTCGACTGGCTCGGCCGCGGCGCGACGGTGCCACCGTTCGAGAACGCGCTGTTCGCGCTGAAGGACGGGCAGGTCAGCGACGTCGTGCAGAGCGACTTCGGTTATCACATCATCGAACTGACCGGCGTCAAGCCGGCCGACATCAAGCCGCTCGACGCGGTGCGCGGCGACATCACCGACGAGCTGCGCAAGCAGGCGGCGCAGAAGAAGTTCACCGACGCGGCGGAGGCCTTCGCGAACGGCGTGTACGAGCAGGGCGACTCGCTGGCGCCGACCGCGCAGAAGTTCGGCCTGCAGGTGATGACGGCCGACGGCGTCACGCGCACGCCGGCGCCCGGTGCCGACCCGGCCAGCCCGCTCGCGAACGCGAAGTTGCTGGCCGCGCTGTTCTCGGCCGACTCGCTCAAGAACCATCACAACACCGAGGCCGTCGAGACGTCGCCCGGCACGCTGGTCGCGGCACGCATCGTCGACGATTCCCCGGCCGCGAAGCGTCCGCTCGCCGAGGTCGCCGACGGCATCAAGTCGCGCCTGACGCAGGCCGAGGCCGGCCGGCTCGCGCTGCAGGCCGGGCAGGCCGCGCTCGCGAAGCTGCGCGCCGCGCCGACGGCGACCGTCGACGGCAAGTCGTTCGGCGCGCCGGTCGCCGTGTCGCGCGTCGAGCGCTCCGACGTGCCGCCCGATGCGGTGACCGACATCTTCCGCACCGATGCGTCCAAGCTGCCGGCGTTCACCGGCACGCTCGTGCCGTCGGGCGACTACGTCGTCTACGAGATCACCGGCGTGACGAGCCGGCCCGATCCGAATCCCGGCTCGCGCACGGCGCTTTCGCAGAGCATCGCGAAGCAGCTCGGCGCGATCGAGTTCGGCGGGTACGTGGCCGACCTCCGGCGGCGCGTCAAGGTGCAGGTGTCGGCGCCTTACGCGGACCTGATCGACAAGCGCGACGCGACGCCGCCGAAGCCCGTTTCCTGATGCGTTGACAGCGCCGCCCGGTTGCGCAAGCATCCGAGCGCGCCCGCCCGGCGTTGCCACGAGACAGCGCATGTTCAAACGGATCCTGCTCGCGTACGACGGTTCGGAGTCGGGCCGCCGGGCACTGCTCGAATGCGGCGAGGTCGCGAGCCTGACGAAGGCCGACATCAAGCTGCTCGCCGTGACGCCGTCGATGCCGCCGGTCTATGTCGGCGAGGGCTTCATCCCGACCGACTCGCTCGACGCCGAGAAGGAACGCTACCGCGACATCCTCGACGACGGCATCGCGCAACTGCAGAGCAAGGGCTACGCGTGCCAGGGCCAGCTGTCGTTCGGCGAGCCGGTCGACGAGATCGCCCGCGTCGCGCGCGAATGGGGCGCCGACCTGATCGTGATGGGCCATCGCCGCGCGGCGTCGTGGGCCGAGCGCTGGTGGCGTGGCTCGCTGTCGAAGTCGCTCGTCGAGATCTCGCCGTGCAGCGTGCTGATCGCGGTGATCCGCTCGTCGTCGATCACCTGACCGCCGCGGTCGCCAGACATCAGGCGGCGCGTTCCAGCTGCGCCTGCTGCTCGAGCCACTCGGCCTCGAGTGCCTCGATGTCGCGCGTGACGTAGGCCTGTTCGATCAGGCACTGCTTCAGGCGCTCGCGCGCCGCGTCGTCGTAGATCCCGGGCTCCGCGAGCGTCGCCTCGATCCGTGCCTTCGTCGCCTCGGCCTCCGCGAGCTTCGTCTCGATGCGCCGGATGCGCTGCTCGATCGGCTTGCGGCGGCGCGCGAGCTCGTTGCGCGTCTCCGCGTCCACCCGACGCTGCTCGCGCGGACGCTCGGCCGGCGCCGAAGCCGGCGTCGTCGGCGCCGCCGGCGCCTCGGGCGCTCGTCTTCTTCAGCGACCACGCGCGATAGTCGTCGAGGTCGCCGTCGAAGTCGGCGCAGCGGCCGTCGGACACCAGCAGGAAGCGATCGGTCGTCGCGCGCAGCAGCGCGCGATCGTGCGACACGAGGATCAGCGTGCCCTCGAACTGCGCGAGCGCGAGCGTCAGCGCCTCGCGCGTCTCGAGGTCGAGATGGTTCGTCGGCTCGTCGAGCAGCAGCAGGTTGGGCCGCGTCCAGATGATCAGCGCGAGCGCGAGCCGCGCCTTCTCGCCGCCGGAGAACGGCGCGACCGGCGCGGTCGCCATCTCGCCGCGGAAGTCGAAGCTGCCGAGGTAGTCGCGCAGCTCCTGCTCGCGCGGCGCGGCGCCGTCGGCGCGGCTCGCGAGCGCGACGCGCTGCAGCTGCAGCAGCGGCGACGCGTCGAGGTCGAGCATGTCGACCTGATGCTGCGCGAAGTAGCCGACGACGAGCCCGCGACCGGCCGTCATCGTGCCGCGCGAGCGGCGCGAGCGTGCCGGCGAGCGTCTTGACGACGGTCGACTTGCCCTGGCCGTTCGCGCCGAGCAGGCCGATCCGCTCGCCGGACGCGATCCGCAGGTCGACGCCGCGGACGACGACGCGCGACGTCGCCGTCGTCGAGCCGGTAGCCGCAGTCGAGCGCGTCGACGACGAGCATCGGGTCCGGCGACGACCGCGGCGCGCGGAAGCGGAACGTGAACGGCGACGCGTCGATCACCGGCGCGAGCAGCGTCATCCGCTCCATCGCCTTGACGCGGCTCTGCGCCTGCTTCGCCTTCGTCGCCTTCGCCTTGAAGCGATCGACGAAGCTCTGCAGGTGCGACGATGTCGCGCTGCTGCTTCTCGTACGCGCCCTGCGCCTGCCGCAGCCGCTCGGCGCGCTGCAGCTCGTACGCGGTGTAGTTGCCGCTCCAGCGGACCAGCCGGCGATCGCTCGAGCGCGAGCGTGACGCTCGCAGACCGCGTCGAGGAACTCGCGGTCGTGCGAGATCACGATCGCCGTGCCGGGATAGCGGCGCAGCCACTGCTCGAGCCACACGATCGCGTCGAGGTCGAGGTGGTTCGTCGGCTCGTCGAGCAGCAGCAGGTCCGACGGCGCCATCAGCGCCTGCGCGAGCTGCAGCCGCATCCGCCAGCCGCCGGAGAACGTCGCGACCGGCTGCTTGCGACTGCGCGAGCGTGAAGCCGAGGCCGAGCAGCAGCGCCTCGCCGCGCGACGCGGCGGTGTAGCCGCCCGCGTCGTCGTACGCGACGTGGAGATCGGCCAGCGCGTGGTCGTCGTGCGACGCGGTGGCGGCGGCGATCCGCGACTCGATGTCGCGCAGCACATGGTCGCCGTCGATGACGAAGTCGAGTGCACTGCGCGTGCTCGCGACGGTCTCCTGCGCGACGTGCGCGATGCGCCACGACGCCGGGATCGACAGGTCGCCCTGGTCCGGCGCGAGTTCGCCCCGCAGCATCGCGAACAGGCTCGACTTGCCGCTGCCGTTCGCGCCGACGAGGCCGACCTTCTCGCCGGGATTGACGACCGCCGACACGTTCTCGAGCAGCAGCTTCGCGCCGCGGCGCAACGACAGCGCGGTCCAGCGGATCATCGCAGGTCGGCCGCCTGCACCGCGAAGACGGCGTCGTCGCCACCGCTCGTCGCGAGCCACGTGCACGGCAGGTCGGGGAACGCCGCCTCGACGCTCGCGCGTTCGTGGCCGACCTCGACGACGAGCAGGCCGTCGTCGGTCAGGCGCGCCGGGGCCGCCTCGACGATGCGACGGACGACGTCGAGCCCGTCGACGCCGCCGGCGAGCGCGAGGCCCGGCTCATGGCGATATTCGGGCGGCAGCGCCGCCATCGAACGATCGGTGACGTACGGCGGATTGCTGACGATGACGTCGTAGCGGCGGGCCGGCAGCGCGTCGAACAGGTCGGACTCGACGAGGCGCACGCGATCCTGCAGGCCGTACGCGTCGACGTTGACGCGCGCGACCGCGAGCGCATCGGCCGACAGGTCGACGGCGTCGACGCGCGCGGACGCGAAGGCGTCGGCCGCGATGATCGCGAGGCAGCCCGAGCCGGTGCACAGGTCGAGCACCGCGCCGACGGCGTCCCGATCGGCGATCCACGGCGCGAGCCCGTCGACGAGCAGCTCGGCGATGAACGAGCGCGGCACGATGACGCGCGGGTCGACGGCGAATCGGTACTCGCCGAGCCATGCCTCGCCGGTGAGGTACGCGGCCGGGACGCGGTCGTCGACGCGCCGGCCGACGATCGCGAGCACCGCGTCGCGTTCGCGATCGGTCACGCGCGCGTCGAGGAACGGGTCGAGCCGGTCGAGCGGCAGGTGCAGCGTGTGCAGGATCAGGTACGCCGCCTCGTCCCACGCGTCGGCGCTGCCGTGGCCGAACGCGAGGCCCGCCGCGCCGAAGCGGCTGACCGCGTGCCGCAGCAGGTCGCGGATCGTGACGAAGACGCGGCGCTCGTCGTCGGCCCGCACGTCCGCGGACGTCATGTCGGCGCGAGCAGCGCGGCGAGCGTCTCGCGATACACGTTCTTCAGCGGCTCGATGTCCGCGACGGCGACGCGCTCGTCGAGCTGGTGGATCGTCGCGTTGACGGGTCCGAACTCCATCGTCTCGTCGCAGATGGCGGCGATGAAGCGGCCGTCGGACGTGCCGCCGGTCGTCGACAGCGACGGCGTCGACGCCGGTCACGCGGACGATCGCGCCGGACAGCGCCGCCGACAACGCGCCGGGCTTCGTCAGGAACGGCAGCCCGCCGACGGTCCACGCGAGCGTGTAGTCGAGGCCGCGCTCGTCGAGCAGCGCGTGGACGCGTCGCCGCAGCGACTCGACGGTGCTGTCGGTCGAGAAGCGGAAGTTGAAGTCGACGACCGCATCGCCCGGGATCACGTTCGTCGCGCCGGTGCCGGCGTGGAGGTTCGAGACCTGGAAGCTGGTCGGCGGGAAGTGCTCGTTGCCGCGGTCCCATTCGATCGCGGACAGCGCGGCGATCGCGCCGGCCGCCTTCGGGATCGGATTGTCGGCGAGCTGCGGATACGCGATGTGCCCCTGCCGGCCGTTGACGACGAGGCGGCCCGACAGCGTGCCGCGCCGGCCGTTCTTGATCGTGTCGCCGAGCCGTGCGCCGCGAACTCGGCTCGCCGACGATGCACCAGTCGAGCGTCTCGCCGCGGGCCTTCAGCGCCTCGCAGACGCGCACGGTGCCGTCGATCGCGGGGCCTTCCTCGTCGGACGTGACGAGGAACGCGATCGAGCCGCGATGATCGGGATGCGCGGCGACGAACTCCTCGGTCGCGACGACGAACGCGGCGAGCGACGTCTTCATGTCGGCCGCGCCGCGCCCGTAGACGAAGCCGTCGCGCACGACGGCCTCGAACGGATCGGACCGCCAGCGCTCGCGCGGACCGGTCGGCACGACGTCGGTATGGCCCGCGAACGCGAACAGCGGCCGCGCGGCGCCGCGTCGCGCCCACAGGTTCGTGACGCCGTTCGACGCGATCGTCTCGCACGCGAAGCCGATCGCCGAGAGCCGCGCCGCGATCGTCCGCTGGCACCCGGCGTCGTCCGGCGTGACCGACGGCCGGCCGATCAGCTCGCGGACCAGCGCGAGGGTCGGCTCCTCGGCCGGCGTGCGGTCGACGCGCGCGACCGCCGCCGACGCCTCAGGCATTGAGCGTGAATTCCTGGAACGACGTGACGTCGTGCGTGCGGGACGACTCGAGCGATTCCTGCGCCGGCATGACCGGCGGCGCGTTGTTGATCAGCCAGAGCAGGTTCGTCGGCGAGTCGGCGTACGACAGCGCCTCCTCCTCGGTGATCTGGTCCTCGCGGATCATGCGGTAGAGCGCCTGCTCGAACGTCTGCGATCCCGGCGACAGGCTCTTCTCCATCGCCTCCTGATCGAGTTGATCTCGCCGCGTTCGATCAGCTCGGCGATGTGGCGCGTGTTCAGCAGCACCTCGACGGCCGGCATGCGACCGCCGGTGCGCGCGCGGACGAGGCGCTGCGAGATGATGCTGCGCAGCGCCGCCGACAGGTCGCGACAGCAGCGTCTGGCGGTTCTCGAGCGGATAGAAGCTGACGATGCGGTTCAGCGCGTGATAGCTGTTGTTGGCGTGCAGCGTCGCGACGCACAGATGGCCCGACTGCGCGTACGCGATCGCGGCCGTCATCGTGTCCTTGTCGCGGATCTCGCCGATCAGGATGCAGTCGGGCGCCTGCCGCAGCGCGTTGCGCAGCGCGACGTCGAGGCTGAGCGCGTCGGTCCCGATCTCGCGCTGGTTGACGATCGACTTCTTGTTGCGGAACACGTACTCGATCGGATCCTCGAGCGTCAGGATGTGACCGGTGCGCTTCGCGTTGCGCAGGTCGAGCATCGACGCGATCGTCGTCGACTTGCCCGAGCCCGTCGCGCCGACGACGAGCACGAGTCCGCGCTTCTCCATGATGATGTCGCCGACGATCGGCGGCAGGTTCAGCGTGTCGATCGGCGGCACGTCGCTCGCGATGTAGCGGATCACGGCGGAGACCGAGCCGCGCTGCTGGAACGCGGACAGCCGGAAGCGCCCGACGCCGCTGACGCCGAAGCCGCGGTTCAGCTCGTGCGTCTCGGTGAGGATGTCGAATTCGGCCGGAGACACGATCTCGGACAGCAGGCTGCGGATCATGCCGTTGTCCATCAGCTGCTGGTTGATCGGGATGGCGGTCCCGTTCACCTTCATGTGCACGGCCGAGCCGACGGCGATGAAGAGGTCCGACGCCTTCTTCTCGGCCATCAGCTTGAACAGACGTTCCATCGCCATCGCGGATCCTCGGTCAATGCGGCGACGGACGGACGCGTCAGTCGCCGCGCAGCAGTTCGTTGATGCTCGTCTTCGCGCGCGTCTCGGCCGTGACCTGCTTCACGATCACCGCGCAGTACAGGCCGTGCGTCCCGTCGGACGACGGCATCGTGCCCGGCACCACGACCGACCCCGCCGGCACCCGGCCGAACGTCACGGTGCCGCTGCGACGGTCGTAGATCTTCGTCGACTGCGACAGGAACACGCCCATCGACAGCACCGAGTTCTCCTCGACGATCACGCCCTCGACGACCTCCGAACGGGCGCCGATGAAGCAGTTGTCCTCGATGATCGTCGGGTTCGCCTGCAGCGGCTCCAGGACGCCGCCGATGCCGACGCCGCCCGACAGATGCACGTTGCGGCCGATCTGCGCGCACGACCCGACCGTCGCCCAGGTATCGACCATCGTCCCTTCGCCGACGCGCGCGCCGATGTTGACATAGGACGGCATCAGGACGGCGTTCTTTCCGATGAACGATCCGTGGCGCGCCACCGCCGGCGGGACCACCCGCACGCCGGTCGCGCGCATCTCGTCGTCGGACAGCTTCGAGAACTTCGTCTGCACCTTGTCGAAGAACGCGAGCTCGCCCGCGTGCATCAGCGCGTTGTCGTACAACCTGAACGACAGCAGCACGGCTTTCTTGAGCCATTGATGCGTGATCCACTGGCCGTCGACCTTCTCGGCGACCCGCAGACGGCCGACGTTGAGGCCGTCGATCGCTGCGTCGACCGCGTGGCGGACCTCGGCCAGCGCGTCGTCCGGCGAGCCGGCCGGCGACAGCGTGGCGCGCGCGTCCCAGGCGCGCTCGACGACCGCGCGGGCGTCGTCGTCCGGCGTGGCGGCGGCCGTCACAGGACGACGCTCTCGCGCTCGAACGACGGCAGTGCGACCGGCGGGGCCGGGATCCAGCCCGCCATCCGGTGCTCGACGACGACGTTCGTGAAGATGCCGCCCCGTACGCCCCAGCGGGCCGTCACGCGCATGAAGCGCGGACGCGTCGCGGCGGCGAGGTCGTCGAGCACGCGGTTGGTGACGGCTTCGTGGAACGCGCCTTCGTCGCGGAAGCTCCACGCGTACAGCTTCAGGCTCTTCAACTCGACGCACTGCGCGTCGGGCACGTAGTCGATCGTGAAGACCGCGAAGTCCGGCTGCCCGGTCAGCGGGCACAGGCACGTGAACTCGGGGACCTGCAGATGGATCAGGTAGTCGCGGCCGGGGTTCGGATTCGGGAAGACGTCGAGCGACTTCGACGGCGCGGCACGGGCGGGCGACGGTCGTCGCTCGCCGATGGAAACGGGATCGCTGGTGCGGCTCTCGGCCGCGGCTTGCAGGGTTGCCGACATGTCGTTGGGGGGTCGTTGCCGGCCGGGCGGGGAAGGCCAGGCTGCTATTATACGAAGCGCTCGTGAAGCCTCGCGGGCCGGTGCTCGCGACGTCCGTTGCACCGACGGCCGTCGTGACGCGGGCCCGTCGTCGCCCCGGGCGCCGTCTTCGCCGTCGTTGCGTGCTTCATGTCCGACGCGCCCGGTCGGCGGGTCGGCCGAGGCCGGAGCGGTGCACCTTCCATCATCAACGCGCAGACGGCCCGTCGCTTGACGCTCGCTTCCCGAATCCGGTCTCTTTCCACCGTGGGGCATCCGACGTGCGCCTGACGCAGATCAAGCTGTCCGGCTTCAAGTCGTTCGTCGACCCGACGCACTTCTCGCTGCCGGGCCGGCTCGTCGGCGTGGTCGGCCCGAACGGGTGCGGCAAGTCCAACATCATCGACGCGGCGCGCTGGGTGCTCGGCGAGTCGAAGGCCAGCGAGCTGCGCGGCGAGTCGATGCAGGACGTCATCTTCAACGGCTCGGGCCAGCGCAAGCCGGCGGGCCGCGCGAGCGTCGAGCTGGTGTTCGACAACGCGCCCGACGCGAGCGGGAAGCAGGTCGGCGGTCCGTGGGGCCATTACAGCGAGATCGCCGTCAAGCGCGTGCTGACGCGCGACGGCACGTCGACGTACCTGATCAACAACCAGGCGGTCCGGCGTCGCGACATCCAGGACATCTTCCTCGGCACGGGCCTCGGGCCGCGCGCGTACGCGATCATCGGGCAGGGCATGATCAGCCGCATCATCGAGGCGCGTCCCGACGAGCTGCGCGTGTTCCTCGAGGAGGCGGCGGGCGTCTCGAAGTACAAGGAACGACGGCGCGAGACCGAGAACCGGCTGTCCGACACGCGCGAGAACCTGACGCGCGTCGAGGACATCCTCCGCGAGCTGACGGCCAACCTCGACCGGCTCGAGCAGCAGGCGGTCGTCGCGCAACGCTATCGCGATCTCGAGCAGGAAGTCGACGGCAAGCAGAAGCTGCTGTGGCTGCTGCGCGCGAACGAGGCGGCGGCGCAGGCCGATCGTCATCGCCAGGACGCCGGCGCGGCGCAGGTCGCGTTCGATGCGCGGGTCGCCGACCTGCGTCGCGTCGAGGCCGACCTCGAGCACGTCCGCAGCGCCCATCAGTCGGCGAGCGACGGCGTGCACGCCGCGCAGGGCCGCTACTACGAGGCCGCGTCGGCCGTGTCGGCGATCGAGTCCGAGATCCGCGTCGTCGTCGAATCGCGCAACCGTCTGCAGGCGCAGCTCGCGCAGCTCGCGGCGCAACGCGATCACTGGGACGCCGAGGTCGCGCGCTTGTCGACCGCCGCCGTCGATGCCGAGGCCGCCGTCGGCGCTCTCGCGGACCGCATCGCCGCGTGCGACGACGCGCTCGCCGACGAGGCCGGCGTGCTGCCGGAGGCCGAGGCGGCGTCGCGCGCCTGCGATGCCGACGTCGATCGACTGCGCACCGAGACCGTCGGCGTGCAGAAGGACCTCGAGCTCGAGAGCACGCATCAGCGCAACGCGGACCGTCACCTCGAATCGATCGGCCAGCGGCGCGCGCGGCTCGACGACGAGCGTCGCCGGCTCGACGTGCCCGACGACGATCGGCTGGCCGCGCTGCAACGCGACGTCGACGCGGCGTCGGCGTCGCTTGCCGCGCACAGGGCTTCGCTCGACGACGCCGAGCGTGCGCTGCCCGGCCTGCAGTCGGCGCGGACGTCGGCGCACGAGACGTTCGACCGCGAGAGCCGCGACGGCGCGCAGATCGAGGCGCGCCTCGCCGCGTTGAAGGACCTGCAGCAGCGCGTGCAGACCGACGGCCGGCTGCAGCCGTGGCTCGACCGTCACGAGCTCGGGCGGCTGCCGCGGTTGTGGCAGCGCCTCGTCGTCGATGGCGGCTGGGAAACCGCGGTCGAGGCCGTGCTGCGCGAGCGCGTCGGCGCGCTGGAGGTCAGCCGCCTCGACCGCGCGCAGGCGTTCTTCGGCGACGCGCCGCCGACCAAGCTCGCGATCTACGCCGAGCGGGTCGACGCCGCGCCGGCGTCGCCGCCGGCCGACCCGTCGCTCGAGCCGCTGCTCGACCGCGTCGAGCTGCGCGATCCGACGTTGCGCGCGGTGCTCGGCGAGTGGCTGCGCGACGTCTTCGTGGCGCGCGACGAGGCCGATGCGCTGGCGCGCCGCGACCGGCTTCCGGCCGGCGCGACGTTCGTGACGCCGGCGGGCCACCAGGTCGGACGCAACCACCTGCAGCTGCACGCGGCCGACACCGAACAGGCCGGCATGCTCGCGCGCCAGCACGAGATCGGCGACCTCGAGAAGCGGGCTCGCGCGCAGTCGTTGATGGTGGACGACGCGCGGGACCGCATGGTCAGGGCCGACGCGGCCGTCACGCGCGCGTCGGCATCGCTCGCGACGATCCGCGACGCGATGGCCGCCGCGACGAGCGATCTGCACGGCCGCCAGATGACTTTGCAGCGGATGCAGCAGCAGGCGGCGCAGACGCGCGACCGCGATCGGCGGATCGCCGACGAGCTCGCGTTGCTCGCGACCGAGGCGGCGCGCGAGACCGAGGCCCGCGCGGCGGCCGAGGCCGCGTTCGAGCGGCTCGACGCGTCGCTCGCCGACGTGCAGGCGCGCTTCGAGGACGCGCGGTCGGGCGCGCAGGCCGCGAAGACCCGCGTCGACGCCGCACGCACGCGCCTCGCCGACCTCGAACGCGAGGCGCACGAGGCGCGCTTCGAGCATCGCAACGCGGTCGCACGCATCGCCGACCTGCGGCATCAGGCGGGGCTGGCGTCGGAACAGCGGGTCCGCGTGACGACCGCCGAAGGTCGGCTCGTCGCCGAGCTCGCGGGCCTGACCGACGAGGCGGCGCGCGCCGGCCTGCAGGACGCCGTCGCCGCGCGCGCCGCGAGCGAGGCGCGGCTCGCCGACGCGCGCGCCGAGCTCGACGCGCTGTCGGGTCGCATCCGCGCGTTCGACGAGGAGCGCATCGTCGTCGAACGCGACCTCGATCCGCTGCGCGCGACGATCGCCGACGTGCAGCTGAAGGAACAGGCCGCGCGACTGACGCGGCAGCAGTTCGACGAACAGCTCGACGCGGCCGGCGCCGATCGCGAGGCGCTCGCACGCCGGGCGGCCGGCGACGACGGCCGTCCGCCGAAGCCCGGACCGCTGCAGGCCGACGTGCAGCGGCTTCAGCAGGCGCTGGCGGCCCTCGGCGCGGTCAACCTCGCGGCGCTCGACGAGCTGTCGACGGCCCGCGAGCGCAAGACGTTCCTCGACGCGCAGTCGGCCGATCTCGGCGAGGCGATCGCGACGCTCGAGGACGCGATCCGGCGCATCGACCGCGAGACGCGCGCGTTGCTGCAGGAGACGTTCGACGCGATCAACACGCATTTCGGCCGGCTGTTCCCGGCGCTGTTCGGCGGCGGCGAGGCCAAGCTGGTGATGACCGGCGACGAGATCCTCGACGCCGGCGTGCAGGTGATGGCGCAGCCGCCCGGCAAGAAGAACAGCAGCATCCATCTGCTGTCCGGTGGCGAGAAGGCGCTGACGGCGACGGCGCTCGTGTTCGCGATGTTCGAGCTCAATCCCGCGCCGTTCTGCCTGCTCGACGAGGTCGACGCGCCGCTCGACGACGCGAACACCGAGCGCTTCTGCAACCTCGTGCGCACGATGTCCGCGCAGACCCAGTTCCTGTTCATCTCGCACAACAAGATCGCCATGGAGATGGCGGAACAGCTGATCGGCGTGACGATGCAGGAGCAGGGCGTGTCGCGGATCGTCGCGGTCGACCTCGAGGCCGCCGTCGGCTTCGCGAACGAGCGCATCGAGGAGGCGGCGTGACGCGCGCTCGGCCGGTGTCCGTCGGTCGCGAGGGAGGGCGGCCGTGAGCGATCTGCAGCTGAGCCTCATCGTCCTCGCGCTGATCGCGATCGCCGGCGTCTGGCTGTTCAATCGCCTCGTCGAGATGCGGCGCACGCGCGTCTTCGAGCAGCGCCTGAAGCCGCGCGGCACGTCGCGGCTCGCCGAGAACGAAGCCCCGGGAGCGGCCGAGCCCGTCCTCCGCGCCGAGCCCACGTTCGGCGACCTGCCGGCCGACGACGTGATGGCGGCGCTGGCGACGTCGGCCGGCGACGACGTCGACGAAGAGCCGGCGACCGACGGCGTGTCGCGGCCCGACGGCGCGCCCTCGCAGCCGTCGCTGATCGACGACGAGATCCAGGCGGTCGTCACGCTCGAGCCCGAAGGTCTGCTGTCGGGCGAGCGGGCGTGGTCGCTGCTGCATCCGTTCCGCCACGCGGGTCGCCAGCCGGTCATGCTCGTCGGCGTGCGCGGCGACCTGCAGGAGCCGATCCGCGCCGGCCAGCGCTACGAGGCCGTGCTCGTCGCGGTGCAGCTCGCGAACCGCAGCGGACCGCTGAACGAGATCGAGTGGTCCGAGTTCGTCGCGGCGCTCCAGCATGTCTGCGAGCAGATCCCGGCGACCTGCGAGATCCCCGACATGCGCGAGACCACGGCGCGTGCGCGCGCGCTCGACGCCGTCTGCGTGCCGCTCGACGCGCAGATCGGCATCAACCTGGCGACGCTGCACAACGGCTGGCCCGGCGCGCACGTCGCCGATCTCGCGCGCCGCCACGGGCTCATCCTGCGGCCCGACGGGCGCTTCCACGCGCTCGGCAGCGACGGCGCGACCCTGTTCGTGCTGCAGAACGGCGACGGCGGCGCGTTCCGGGCCGACACGCTCGACGCGCAGCAGACGTCGCGGCTCACGCTGTTGCTCGACGTGCCGCGCGCGCCGCAGGACCAGCATCCGTTCGACCGGCTCGTCGAGTTCGCCGAAGAACTCGCGAGCGCGCTCGACGCCGCGATCGTCGACGACCAGTCGCGTCCGCTGACGGCCGCGTCGCTGGCGTCGATCGGTCGCCAGGTCGAGCCGGTCTACGCGAAGCTCGCCGAGGCCGGGATGCCGGCCGGATCGCCCCGCGCGCTCGCGCTGTTCGGCTGATCGTCGCGGGGGTCGACGCGTGAGCGCGACGGACGACACCGCCGGTCGACTCGCCGACGTCGCCGCCGACGACACGGTCGATCGTTCGCCGGTCGACGAGGCGGCCGCGCTGCGGTCCCGGCTCGCGCTGCTGAACCACGCGTATCACACGCTCGACGCGCCGCTCGCCAGCGATGCCGAGTACGACGCGCTGTTCCGCGCGCTGCAGCGGCTCGAGGCCGACCATCCGGCGCTGCAGACGCCCGACTCGCCGACGTTGCGCGTCGGCGGCGCGCCGCGCAGCGACCTGCCGACCGTGCGCCACGACGTGCCGATGCTGTCGCTGTCGCAACGCGTTCGACGACGACGCGATCGTCGCGTTCGACCGGCGTGTCAGCGACGGGCTCGGCGTCGCGGTCGGCGACGTGCGCTACGCGGCCGAGCTGAAGTTCGACGGGCTCGCGGTCACGCTGCGCTACGAGGACGGCGTGCTGACGCAGGCCGCGACGCGCGGCGACGGCATGGTCGGCGAGGACGTGACGCCGAACGCGCGCACGATCGCGTCGCTGCCGCTGCGCCTCGCGACCGACGCACCGCCGACGTTGATCGACGTCCGCGGCGAGGTGCTGATGTTCCATGCCGACTTCGACGCGATCAACGCGCGGCAGCGCGAGGCCGGCGCCCGCGAGTTCGTCAATCCGCGCAACGCGGCCGCCGGTGCGCTGCGGATGCTCGACGCACGCGTGACGGCGTCGCGTCCGCTGCACTTCCTCGCGTACGGCATCGGCCGCTACGACCCCGGCGCGAGCGGACCCGAGCAGCCCGCCAGCCATCACGCGCTGCTCGACTGGTACGCGTCGATCGGCTTGCCGGTCGACGCGCATCGCGCGGTCGTCGTCGGCAGCGACGGGTCTGATCGCGTTCCATCGTGCGGTCGGCGACGAGCGGGCCTCGCTGCCGTACGACATCGACGGCGTCGTCTACAAGGTCGACGATCACGACGCGCAGCGCCGGCTCGGCTTCGTCTCGCGCGCGCCGCGCTTCGCGATCGCGCACAAGTTCCCGGCCGAGGAGGCGACGACGGTCGTCGAGAGCATCGACGTGCAGGTCGGCCGCACCGGCGCCATCACGCCGGTCGCGCGGCTGAAGCCGGTGTTCGTCGGCGGCGTCACCGTGACGAGCGCCACGCTGCACAACGAGGACGAGGTCCGTCGCAAGGACGTGCGGATCGGCGACACGGTCGTCGTGCGGCGCGCGGGCGACGTCATTCCCGAGGTGCTGCGCGTGCTCGTCGAGCGGCGTCCGGCCGACGCGCGCGCGTTCGAGATGCCGACGGCCTGCCCGGTGTGCGGCTCGGCGATCGTCCGCGAGGACGGCGAGGCGGTCGCGCGCTGCAGCGGCGGCCTCGTCTGCGCCGCGCAGCGCAAGCAGGCGCTGCTGCACTTCGCACAGCGCCGCGCGCTCGACATCGAAGGGCTCGGCGAACGCATCGTCGACCAGCTCGTCGCGCGCGGCCTCGTGCACACGCCGGCCGACCTGTTCCGGCTCGATCGCGACACCGTCGCGTCGCTCGACCGGATGGCCGACCGGTCGGCGACGAACGTCGTCGACGCGATCGTGCGCGCGAAGACGACGACGTTCGCGCGCTTCCTCTACGCGCTCGGCATCCGCCACGTCGGCGAGGAGGTCGCGCGCGTGCTCGCCCGCGAGTTCGGCGGCCTCGACGCGCTGCTCGCGGCGGACTGGCCGGCGCTGATGGAGCGCAAGCGCGCGCGACAGAAGGTCAACGCGTCGCGTCGGACGAAGGGCGAGCCGCCGCGGCCGGTTCCGCTCGAAGGGATCGGCGACGAGATCGTCCAGGGGCTCGCGCAGTTCCTCGCCGAGCCGCACAACCGCGACGCGATCGCGCGGATGCGCGACGCCGGCGTGACGTGGCCCGAGCAGCCGGGCACGATCGACGCGGAGGACGACGCGGACGACGCGGCGACGCCGGCCGGTCCGCTCGCCGGCAAGGTCTTCGTGCTGACCGGCACGCTGCCGGACCTGACGCGCGACGATGCGAAGGCAAGAATCGAGGCGGCGGGTGGCAAGGTTGCTGCTTCCGTGTCGCGCAGGACCGACTACGTGGTCGCCGGCGACGAGCCCGGCAGCAAGGTCGACAAGGCCGTCGCGCTCGGCGTTCCGGTCATCGACCAGGCCGCGCTGCTGGCGCTGGTCGATCGGCAATGATTTCCTCGAGGAGCAACGAATGCGCGTCAGAAAGGCGGTTTTCCCGGTGGCCGGCATGGGCACCCGCTTCCTTCCGGCCACGAAGGCGAGTCCGAAGGAGATGATGCCGGTCGTCGACAAGCCGCTGATCCAGTACGCGGTCGAGGAGGCGGCGGCGGCCGGCATCACCGACATGGTCTTCATCACGGGCCGCAACAAGCGGGCGATCGAGGATCACTTCGACAAGGCCTACGAGATGGAGACCGAGCTCGAGGCGAAGAACAAGCACGAGCTGCTCGAGATCGTCCGCAACACGGTGCCGCCGTCGGTCAACTGCATCTACATCCGGCAGAACGAGGCGCTCGGCCTCGGCCACGCGGTGCTGTGCGCGCTGCCGGTGGTCGGTCACGAGCCGTTCGCGGTGCTGCTCGCCGACGACCTGATGGACGCGCCCGACGGCACGCCCGGCGTGCTCGAGCAGATGGTCCGCGTGTTCGACGTCAAGCAGGCCAGCGTGCTCGCCGTGCAGGACGTGCCGCGGCCCGAGACGAAGTCGTACGGCATCGTCGGCACGAAGCTCGGCTCGTCGATCGCGGCGGGCGACCGGCGACTCGAGGAGGTGACCCACATGGTCGAGAAGCCGAAGCCCGACGACGCGCCGTCGACGCTCGCGGTCGTCGGCCGCTACATCCTGTCGGGCGGCATCTTCGACCGGCTGCGGCAGGTCAGGCCGGGCGCGGGCGGCGAGATCCAGCTCACCGACGGCATCGTCGCGCTGCTCGACGACGAGCCGGTGCTCGCCTATCGCTTCGACGGCGTGCGCTACGATTGCGGCTCGAAGATCGGCTATCTGAAGGCGTCGGTCGAGCTCGGCCTCAAGCATCCGGAGGTCGGCGCCGAGTTCCGGCGCTATCTCGACGAGACGCGCGCCGCCCGCTGACGGGCGACCGGTCGCCGGCGGACCATTCCGCCATCCGATACCAAGGGGGAACATGTTCGGCATCCTGGGAGGCAGCGGGCTGACGTCGTTCGCGGAGCTCGCGATCGATCGCCGCGAAGTGGTCCGCACGCCGTGGGGCGAGCCGTCGGGGCCGGTCACGATCGGCCTCATCGACGACGTGCCGGTCGCGTTCCTGCCGCGCCACGGCCACGGCCACACGATCCCGCCGCACGCGATCAACTATCGCGCGAACATCCACGCGCTGAAGGCGATCGGCGTCGAAGGCATCATCGCCGTCGCGTCGGTCGGCGGCATCCGCGACGACATGACGCCGGGCGCGATCGCGCTGCTCGACCAGCTGATCGACTACACGTGGGGCCGCGACTCGACGTACTTCGACGGACCCGAATCGCCGGTCACGCACATCGACTTCACGCTGCCGTTCGACGTCGCGCTGCGCGCCCGCATCCTCGACGTCGCCGCGTCGGTCGGCCATCCGCTGATCGACGGCGGCTGCTACGCGTGCATGCAGGGACCCAGGCTCGAGACCGCCGGCGAGATCGTCCGCGTCGCGCGCGACGGGGCCGACGTCGTCGGGATGACGCTGATGCCCGAGGCGGCGCTCGCCCGCGAGGTCGACCTGCCGTACGCGGCTCTCGCGGTCGTCGTCAACCACGCGGCCGGTCGCGGCGACTCGAAGCTCGCGATCTCGACGGCCGACATCACCCGCACGCTCGACAAGGCGATGCACGACGTCCGCGCGCTCATCATGTCGTTCGTCCGCACCACGGGGTCCGCATGATCCACGACATCCTCCGCATGGGCGACCCGCGACTGCTGCGCGTCGCCGAGCCCGTCGAACGCTTCGACACGCCCGAGCTCCACGCGCTGATCGCCGACATGTTCGAGACGATGCATCACGCGAACGGCGCGGGGCTCGCCGCGCCGCAGATCGGCGTCGATCGACGACTCGTGATCTTCGGCTTCGCGGCCGCGAACCAGCGCGACGCCGACGATCCGGTGCCGGAAACGGTGCTGCTGAATCCGGTGATCGAGGTCCTCGACGACGGCGTCGAGGAGAACTGGGAAGGCTGCCTGTCGGTGCCCGGGATGCGCGGCGTCGTGCCGCGCGCGACCCGCATCCGCTATCGCGGCGTCGACCCGTTCGGACAGCCGATCGACCGCGTCGCGACCGGCTTCCATGCGCGCGTCGTGCAGCACGAGGTCGACCATCTCGACGGCATCCTGTATCCGATGCGCATCCGCGACTTCGGCCGCTTCGGCTTCACCGAGGAACTGTTCCCGGGCGAGGACGTCGGGGACGACGACTGACCGCGTCGTCCGCGAAGACGACCGGCATGTTCCATCGCATCGCGCGTCGTTCGCAGGTCGTGGCGACGCGGGTCGCGATCGGCGTCCTCTTCGCCGTCGTACCTGCCGCGCGAGCCGCCCCGACCGGCGACCTCGCGATCGTCGGTGCCCGCATCTATCCCGCGCCCGGCGCGCCGGCGATCGTCGACGGGACCGTCGTCGTCCACGGCGGCCGCATCGTGGCCGTCGGGCCGCGGACGCGGGTCGAGATTCCGGCCGGCACGGCGACGATCGACGCGCACGGCGCCGTCGTCACCGCGGGCTTCTGGAACAGCCACGTGCACCTGCTGATCCCGGACGTGCTCGAGGCCGACACGAAGCCGGCCGCGCAGCTCGAAGGCGCCCTGGCCGCGATGCTGACCCGCTGGGGCTTCACGACCGTCTTCGACCTCGCGTCGGAGACCCACAACGCGCTGGCGGTACGTCGCCGGATCGAGTCCGGCGAGGTCGCGGGGCCGCTCGTCCTCACGGTCGGCGACCCGTTCTTCCCCGAGGACGGCACGCCGATCTACGTGCGCGACTTCCTGAAGGCGAACCACTTCCCCGACGACGAGGTCCGCACGCCCGCCGAGGCCGCGGCGCGCGCCGCCCGCGAACTGGACGCCGGGACCGACGGCGTGAAGCTGTTCACCGGCGCGATCGTCGGCGGGACCGTCGGCGTGCTGCCGATGCGCGTCGATGTGGGCCGCGCAATCGTCGAGGTGGCGCACCGCCGCGGCAAGCCGGCGTTCGCGCATCCGACCGATCGCGTCGGCGTCGCGGTCGCGATCGCGTCCGGCGTCGATGTGCTCGCGCACACGACCGAAGACGGCACGTGGTCGCCGGCGTTCATCGCGACGCTGCGCGCCCATCGCATGGCGTTGACGCCGACGCTCACGCTGTGGGAAGTCGAGGACCGGCGTTCCGGCGGCCATCCGGCGCGGCTCGCGGCGAACCTGCTGATGGTCGAGCAGCAGGTGCGCGCCTTCGGGGCGGCCGGCGGGCAGATCCTGTTCGGCACCGACGTCGGCTACATCGACGTCTTCGACACGACCGAGGAGTACCGGCTGATGGCGACCGCGCTCGACTGGCGTGCGATCCTCGCCTCGCTGACGACCGCGCCGGCCGAACGCTTCGGCTACCCCCGCAAGGGACGCGTCGCGCGGGGGATGGACGCGGACCTCGTCGTGCTCGACGACGATCCCGCGCAGGACCCGACGGCGTTCGCTCGCGTGCGCGCGACGATCCGCGGCGGCCGCGTCATCTGGCAGCGGCCCTGACCGCGCGGCTCGGCTAGAACGTCTCGTCCCGCGCCAGGTAGCGCCATTCGCCGACCGGCAGGTCGCCCAGCATCACGCGGCCGATCCGCACCCGTCTCAGGCCGACGACGGCGAGCCCGACGAGTTCGCACATCCGGCGGATCTGCCGCTTCTTCCCCTCGCGCAGCACGAAGCGCAGCTGGTCGCGGTTCTGCCACGCGACCTCGGCCGGCTGCAACGGCACGCCGTCGAGCGACAGGCCGTGCCGCAGGCGACGCAGGTCCGCGTCGGCGAGGGTGCCTTCGACGCGGACGAGATATTCCTTCTCGATCCGCGAGTCGTCGGCGATCAGCTGCCGAGCGATGCGGCCGTCCTCGGTCAGCACGAGCAGGCCGGTCGAGTCGATGTCGAGGCGCCCCGCCGGCGCGAGCGCGCGCGGCGGCCGCCAGTTCGCCGCGAGCGTTCGTGCGTCGCCGCTCCAGTGACGGTCCGGCACGATCAGCGTCGCCGCCGGCTTGTGGCCGTCCTCGGCCTGGCCCGACACGAAGCCGATCGGCTTGTTGACGAGCACCGTCGCGCGCTCGTCGCGTTCCTTCTCGGCCGCGCGCGTGACGCTGATCTTCTGGTGCGGCAGCACCTTGCTGCCGAGCACGTCGGTCTTCACGCCGTCGACGAACACCCAGCCGCGCGCGATCCATTCGTCGGCCTCGCGTCGCGAGCACAGGCCGAGCTCGGCCATCCGCTTCGACAGCCGCAGCGGCGCGTCGGGTCCGGTCATGCCGCCAGCACCTCGAGCAGGTCGGTCTCGAGCTGGATCTGCTGCTTCGCCTCGGTCAGCGTGCCGCCGTCGACGAGGAAGAAGTCCTCGACCCGTTCGCCGAGCGTCGTGATCTTCGCGGCCTGCACGTTGACGTGGTGCGCGGCGAACGTCCGCAGGATCGCGTACAGCAGGCCCTCGCGGTCGGACGTCGACAGCGTCAGCAGGAAGAAGCGGCCGCGGTCGTCGGGCCGCAGGTCGACGGTCGGGGCGATCGGGAAGCTGCGCGACTGGCGCGACGGCCGGCCCGTCGCCGGCGGCGGCAGCGGCGCCGCGACCGCGAGATGCAGCGCGAGGTCGCGCTCGATGCCGGCGATGCGGTCGCGATAGTGGTCGCCGCCCGGGTCGAGCACGTGGAAGCTGTCGAGCGCATGACGCTCGCCGGCCGCGCCGAGCGTCGTGTGGACGCGCGCGTCGACGATGCCGAAGCGCTGCCGGTCGAAGTACTGGCAGATGCGCGCGAGCAGGTCCGGCTGGTCCGGCGTGAAGACCGCGATCTGCAGCCCTTCGCCGGCCGGCGACAGCCGCGCCTTGACGCGCGGCCGCGCGGCGTCGCGGACGAGCGCGAACGCGCGCGTGATCCACGCGATGTCCTGCGCGTCGTGACGCAGGAACCACGCGACGTCGAGCCGCTTCCAGAAGCGCTCGATCGCCTCGCGGTCGTACGCGTAGAGCGCCGAGGATGCGCAGCGCCTCGGCGCGCCGCGCCTCGAGCTCGCTCGGCGCAGACTCGACGCCGCCGCCGATGCGGTGCGCGACGACGCGCAGCGCGCGGAAGTAGAGATCCTCGAGCAGCTTGCCCTTCCAGGCGTTCCAGACCTTCGGGCTCGTGCCGCGGATGTCGGCGACCGTCAGCAGGTACAGCGCGGTCAGCGCGCGTTCGGTCTTCACGACGCGCGCGAAGTCGCCGAGCACCTCGGGGTCGCTCCAGTCCTCCTTCTGCGCGACGCGCGACATCGTCAGGTGATGCTCGACGAGGAACGACAGCAGCTCGACGTCGGCCGGCTCGAGCAGGTGGTCGCGCGCGAAGCGGCGCACGTCGGCCATGCCGAGGCGCGAATGGTCGCCGCCGCGGCCCTTCGCGATGTCGTGGAACATCGCGGCGACGTACAGCAGCCACGGCCGTTCGAAGTTCGCGATCAGCCGCGAGCACAGCGGGTATTCGTGCGCGAACTCCGGCATCGTGAAGCGGCGGATGTTGCGGATCACCATCAGGATGTGCTGGTCGACCGTGTACACGTGATACAGGTCGTGCTGCATCTGCCCGACGATGCGGCGGAACACCGGCAGGTAGCGGCCGAGCACCGACAGCTCGTTCATCCGCCGCAGCGCGTGCACGATGCCGCGCGGCTGCTTCAGGATCTCGAGGAACAGCGCGCGGTTGCGCGGGTCGCGCCGGAACGGCGCATCCATCAGCGTGCGGCCGTGCCACACGGCGTTCATCAGCCGCGCGGTCATGCCCTCGATCTCGGAATGCTGCTGCATCAAGAGGAACACGCGCAGCAGCGCCGACGGGTCGCGGAAGAAGACGCCTTCGTCGACGACGTCGATCAGGCCGCCCGCGTTGACGAAGCCGTCGTCGAGCGGCACCGGCGCGACGTGGCGGGCCGGGATCAGCGCCGACTCGATCGTCTGCAGGACGATCGTGTTCAGCTGCGTCACCGCCTTCGCCGTCCGGTAGTAGCGCTGCATCAGCACTTCGCTCGCGCGCCGCGTCGCGGTCTCGACGAAACCGAACTGCTCGGCGAGCGCGGTCTGCAGGTCGAACACCAGCCGGTCCTCGCGACGCCGCGCGATGCGATGCAGGCGGATGCGCAGCCGCTGCAGGAACGTCTCGCAGCGCCGCAGCTGGCGCGCCTCGAGCGGCGTCACGAGCCGGCGTCGCTCGAGCTCGCCCCACGACGAGCCGAAGCCGGCGGCGCCGGCCGTCCACACGATCATCTGCAGGTCGCGCAGGCCGCCGGGGCTTTCCTTCAGGTTCGGTTCGAGCGCGTACGGCGTGTCGTGGAACTTCGCATAGCGCTGTTGCTGCTCGAACGTCTTGGCGCGGAAGAACTGCTGCGGATCGACGGCCGCGCGAAGCCGCCCGAGCATCGTGCCGGCGAGCCGCTGGTCGCCGGCGACGTGTCGCGCCTCGAGCAGCGCGGTCGCGACGGTCACGTCGCGCGCCGCCTCCTCGAGGCACTCGTCGACGGTGCGCACGCTGTGGCCGACCTCGAACCCGAGGTCCCACAGCAGCCCGACGAAGCCCTCGATCGCGGCCGCCTCGGCGGTCGTCGGTGCGACCGCGAGCAGCACCATGACATCGACGTCCGAATGCGGATAGAGCTCGTTGCGCCCGTAGCCGCCGACCGCGACGAGCGCGGCTTCGCGCGGCATGGCCGTCAGCGCCCAGCAGCCGCGCAACGCGACGTCGTGCGCGGCGGCGAGTCCGCGCAGCAGCCGCTGCGGGCGCGCCGTCGCATCGAACTCGGCGAGCAGGCGCGCGCTCTCGCGCTGCAGCGACTCGCGGATCGCGAACGCCGCCGGCCCGACGACCGGGGCCGTCGCGACATGGGCGGGAAGCAGCGAGAGGGCGGTCATGGGCGATGCGGGACGCCGGCGCCGCGCCGCGCGGAGACGCGGCCGCGCCGCGACGACGTCAGGCGGCGACCGGGAGCTGCGCCGGTGCGGGCGGGGCGCCGGCGGACAGCGTCAGCACCTCGACGCCGTCGTCCGTCACGAGCACCGTGTGCTCCCACTGCGCCGACAGGCTGTGATCCTTGGTGACGATGGTCCAGCCGTCGTTCATCTCGCGGATCTCGCGGCGGCCGGCGTTGATCATCGGCTCGACGGTGAAGATCATGCCCGGGACCAGCGCGTTCGAGCGTGCCCGGCCTTGCCGTAGTGCAGGACCTGCGGCTCCTCGTGGAAGCGCTTGCCGATGCCGTGGCCGCAGAACTCGCGGACGACCGAGAAGCCGTTGCGCTCCGCGTGGCGCTGGATCACGCGCGCCGATGTCGCCGAGATGGCCGCCGGGCCGGACCGCGCGGATGCCGAGCCACATGCACTCGAACGTGACGTCGACGAGGCGCTTCGCCTGGATCGAGCCTTCGCCGACGAAGAACATGCGGCTCGTGTCGCCGTGATAGCCGTCCTTGATCACCGTCACGTCGATGTTGAGCGATGTCGCCGTTCTTCAGCACGCGGTCGCCGGGGATGCCGTGGCAGACCTGATGGTTGACCGACGTGCAGACCGACTTCGGGAACGGGCGGTAGCCGGGCGGCGCGTAGTTCAGCGGCGCCGGGATCGTGCCCTGCACGTCGACCATGTACGTGTGGCAGAGCGCGGTCGAGCTCGCCGGTCGTGACGCCGGGCTTGACGAACGGCGTGACGTAGTCGAGCACCTCGGCGCCGAGGCGGCCCGCGACGCGCATGTGCGCGATGTCGTCGTCGGTCTTGATCGCCGGCTTCGGCGCGGGGCGGGGCAGGGAACTCATGGCGGTTCTTTCGGGGCGGGCGACGCGCCCGGACGCGGGCGCCTCGGTCAGATGGCGACCCTCGGCGGGCGATCAAGCCGGTCGGCTTCGCAGGTCTGACGCAAGCCGCTATAATAGCGGGCTCACCGCAATTCGCGACCGCTTTCGGCGCCCGGTTCCGGGGCCGGCGCGTGCCGAGCAGCGGCCGGGAATCGCCGGACGGCGTCGCCGTCGCGGTGGAAGTGGCAAGGCCGCGGCGGCCAGCGCGTCGCCGCAGGTCCGCAGTCTCCGTCGTTCAATCCCGAACGCGCGCACCCGAGGGTGCCGTGCCCGTCGCGAGCCGATCGCGTCCGGTCCGGTGCGTCGCGCGTTCCAGACCCAACCCTTCAGGAGAGCTTTCGATGTCGACCAGCATGCGTGAAATGCTCGAAGCGGGCGTCCATTTCGGACACCAGACCCGCTTCTGGAACCCCAAGATGGCCCCGTATATCTTCGGCCATCGCAACCGAATCCACATCGTCAACCTCGAGAAGACGCTCGCGATCGTACAACGAGGCGATGAAGTACGTGCGGCGGCTCGCCGCGAACCGCGGCACGATCCTGTTCGTCGGCACGAAGCGTCAGGCCCGCGACATCATCGCCGAGGAAGCGAAGCGCGCCGGCATGCCGTACGTCGACCAGCGCTGGCTCGGCGGCATGCTGACGAACTTCAAGACCGTCAAGGCGTCGATCAAGCGTCTGAAGGACATGGAAGCCACGATCGCCGACGGCGGCCAGGAGCGCATGTCGAAGAAGGAAGCGCTGACGTTCTCGCGCGAGATGGAGAAGCTGCAGAAGTCGATCGGCGGCATCAAGGACATGAACGGCGTGCCGGACGCGATCTTCGTGATCGACGTCGGCTACCACAAGGGCGCCGTCACCGAGGCGACGAAGCTCGGCATGCCGGTCGATCGGCGTGGTCGACACGAACCACTCGCCGGACGGCATCGCGTACGTGATCCCCGGCAACGACGACTCGCAGCAAGGCGATCCGCCTGTACGCGCGCGGCGTGGCCGACGCGATCCTCGAAGGCCGCAACAACGCGCTCAACGACATCGTCGAGCAGCCGGAGAACGGCGAGGAATTCGTCGAGGTCGCGGCCGGAGCCTGACGGCGCGACCGCACGCCGCGACGGGGGTGTCGACGACGGCGCCCCTTTTTTGGCGTCCGACCCGACGGCGGCGCGGACCGAACGATCAGCTAGGAGAACGACATGGCGGAAATCACCGCGGGCATGGTCAAGGCGCTGCGCGAGAAGACCGACGCGCCGATGATGGAATGCAAGAAGGCGCTGACCGAGGCCGACGGCGACCTCGCGAAGGCCGAGGAGCTGCTGCGCGTCAAGCTCGGCAGCAAGGCCAGCAAGGCCGCGAGCCGCGTGACGGCCGAGGGCATCGTCGCGGCGCACGTCCGTTCCGGCGACCTCGACAACGTCGGCGCGCTCGTCGAGATCAACTGCGAGACCGACTTCGTCGCGAAGAACGACGACTTCCTCGCGTTCGCCGAGCGCGTCGCCGAGGCGATCGTCCTGCACGATCCGGGCAGCGTCGATGCGCTGTCGAACCTGCCGCTGGACGGCAAGACGGTCGACGAGACGCGTGCCGCGCTCGTCGGCAGGATCGGCGAGAACCTCGCGATCCGCCGCTTCGTGCGCTACGAGACGAGCCGCAAGCTCGCCACCTACCTGCACGGCAAGCGGATCGGCGTGCTCGTCGAGTACGACGCGTCCGACGAGCAGGTCGGGCGCGACCTCGCGATGCACATCGCGGCGAGCAAGCCGTTGACCGTCTCGAAGGACGAGGTGCCGGCCGACAAGGTCGACGCCGAGCGCAAGGTGTTCACCGCGCAGGCCGCAGAGTCGGGCAAGTCGCCGGAGATCGTCGCGAAGATGGTCGAGGGGCGCGTGTCGAAGTACCTGGCCGAGGTCGCGCTGCTCGGTCAGCCGTTCGTGAAGAATCCGGACGAGACGGTCGAGAAGATGCTGAAGGCGAAGGGCGCGACGGTGCAGAAGCTTCACGCTGTACGTCGTCGGCGAGGGCATCGAGAAGCGGACCGACGACTTCGCCGCCGAGGTCGCCGCGCAGGTCGCGGCCGCGCAGAAGTAGGATCGCAGGACGGGCGAGAAGCGGCGCCCGCGGGGTTCGGCTCGCAAAAAATCGACGATAATGCCGCCGGTTCGCCGGGGCCGGTCGACGCGTCGAGGTCGCCGCGACGACCTGCGCGGAGCCAACCGTCGCGACGACGTCGCGAGCACGAGGGGATAGGGGCGCGATGCCTTTGGCCTACAAGCGGGTGCTGCTGAAGCTGTCGGGCGAAGCCTTGATGGGCGACGACGCGTTCGGCATCAGCCGCGCGACGATCGAGTCGATGGTGGCCGAGATCGCCGAGGTCGTGCGCGCCGGACGTCGAGCTCGCGATCGTCATCGGCGGCGGCAACATCTTCCGCGGCGTCGCGCTCGGCGCGTCCGGGATGGATCGCGCGACCGCCGACTACATGGGCATGCTGGCGACGATGATGAACGCGCTGGCGCTGCAGGACGCGCTGATGCGGGCCCACGTCGACGCGCGCGTGCTGTCGGCGCTGCGGATGGACCAGGTCGTCGAGCCGTACATCCGCGCCGAAGGCGATGCGCCATCTCGAGGAGGGCCGCGTCGTGATCTTCGCGGCCGGCACCGGCAATCCGTTCTTCACGACCGACACGGCCGCCGCGCTGCGCGGCGCCGAGATCGGCGCCGAGATCGTGCTGAAGGCGACGAAGGTCGACGGCGTCTACAGCGCCGATCCGAAGAAGGATCCCGGCGCGACGCGCTACGCGACGATCACGTTCGACGAAGCCATCGGCCGGCACCTCAAGGTGATGGACGCGACGGCGTTCGCGCTCTGCCGCGACCAGAAGCTGCCGATCAAGGTGTTCTCGATCGTCAAGCCCGGCGCGCTCAGGCGCGTCTGCGAGGGCGGCGACGAGGGCACGCTGGTCCACGTCTAGAAGAAAAGGGCGCCGGCCTCGGCCGGCGACGAAGGAGACCGTTTCACATGTCGATCGCCGACATCAAGAAGACCGCCGAGCAGAAGATGCAGAAGTCGCTGGAGACGCTGCAAGCGCCGACCTCGCGAAGGTCCGCACCGGCCGCGCGCACACCGGCCTGCTCGACCACATCCACGTCGACTACTACGGTTCGCCGACGGCGCTGTCGCAGGTCGCGAACGTCACGCTCGTCGATGCGCGGACGATCGGCGTGCAGCCGTGGGAGAAGAAGATGGTCCAGGTCGTCGAGAAGGCGATCCGCGAGTCCGACCTGGGCCTGAACCCGGCGACCAGCGGCGACATGATCCGCGTGCCGATGCCGGCGCTCACCGAGGAGCGCCGCCGCGAGCTGACGAAGGTCGTCAAGGGCGAGGGCGAGGACGCGAAGGTCGCGATCCGCAACCTGCGGCGCGACGCGAACAACCACTTCAAGGACGAGCTCAAGGCGAAGACGGTCTCGGAGGACGACGAGCGCCGCGCGCAGGACGACGTGCAGAAGCTCACCGACCGCAACATCGCCGAGATCGACCGGATGATCGCGCAGAAGGAAGCGGAGATCATGACGGTCTGAGCGACCGCCGCGACACGATGAACGACGACCCCGCGAATCCCGTGACCGACGGACGTCGCGTGCGACGGCCCCGTTGCTGAGCACGATGGCGCCCAAACGACCGGTCAGCTCGACGCAGACCATCCCCGAGTCGGGCGACGTGCCGCGGCACGTCGCGATCATCATGGACGGCAACGGGCGCTGGGCGACCGAGCGCCACCTGCCGCGCGCGGCGGGACACTCGAAGGGCGTCGATCGCGTCGAGGAGATCGTCGAGGCCTGCATCGTCCGCGGCGTCACGCATCTCACGCTGTTCGCGTTCAGCTCCGAGAACTGGCGGCGTCCGGCCGACGAGGTGTCGCTGCTGATGCGGCTGTTCGTCGGCGCGCTCGAGCGCCAGGTCGCCCAGCTGCACGCGAACGGCATCCGGCTGCGGGTGATCGGCGACCTCGTCCCGCTTCGAGCCGCGGCTGCGCGAGCTGATCGTCAACGCGCAGCAGCGCACCGCGCGCAACGACCGCCTGACGCTGACGATCGCGGCCAATTACGGCGGTCGCGCGGACATCCTCGCGGCGGTGCGCACGCTGCTCGCGACGCGTCCCGAGCTCGCGAGCGATCCGCGCGCGATCGACGAGGAGGCGCTCGCGCCGTATCTCGCGATGCACGACGCGCCGGAGCCGGACCTGTTCATCCGCACCGGCGGCGAGCAGCGCATCAGCAACTTCCTGCTGTGGCAGCTCGCCTACACCGAGCTCTACTTCACCGATATCGTACTGGCCGAACTTCGACGCGGGCGAACTCGACCGCGCGATCGATTCGTACCGCATGCGCGAGCGCCGCTTCGGCCGCACGAGCGCGCAGGTGAGCGCGTGAACGCGGCGCGGCCGCGCCGGTCGGCGATGCGGTCGCTCGCGTGTTCGCGTCGGTTCCATCGGTCGCGCCCGTGCTGAAGCAGCGCATCGCCACCGCGCTCGTGCTCGTCTTCGTGCTCGGGCTCACGATGACGGTCTTCGCGCCGCGCGGCTTCCCGCTGTTCGTGCTCGCGATGGCCGCGGTCGTGATCTACGAATGGCTGCTGCTGCTCGTCGCTGTCGCGCACGACGTCGGTCGTCGTCGCGGGCGTCATGGCGTTCGTGCTGTGGATCGTCGACGGCTCGCCGTACGCCGACCGCGTCGCGGCCGCATCGTGGGCCGCGGCCGCCGTCGTCTGGGTCGCGCTCGCCGCCGGGCTGTTCGCGAGCGGACGATTCCCGCCGTCGGACCGCGCACGGCTCGTCTACGCGTTGCTGGCGCTGCTGGTCCCGGCGGCGTGCTGGTTCGCGCTCGTCGCGGCCTATCGCGACGGGCTCGTCGAACTCCTGTCGATCCTCGCGGTCGTCTGGGCCGCCGACGTCGCCGCGTACTTCGCGGGTCGCGCGTGGGGCCGTCGCAAGCTCGCGCCGTCGATCAGCCCCGGCAAGACGTGGGCGGGCGCGGTCGGCGGCGCCGTCGCCGCGATGGCGGTCGCCTGGGTCTGCTGCGTCGTGCCGTCGTTGTCGGACAGCTTCTTCGCGATCGTCGGCCGGCGCTGGTCTCTCGTCGCCGCGCTCGCGGTCGGTCTGGTGCTCGCGGTGTTCAGCATCGTCGGCGACCTGTTCGAATCGCAGCTGAAGCGGCAGCGCGGCGTGAAGGACAGCAGCAACCTGCTGCCCGGGCACGGCGGCGTGTTCGACCGCGTCGACGCGCTGCTGCCGATCGTGCCGATGGCGCTGCTGCTGCAACGCGCGGCATGATGCGGCCATCGCGGCAAGTCGCCTTCCCATGACGCAATCGATCACCATCCTCGGCGCGACCGGCTCGATCGGCATGAGCACGCTGGACGTCGTCGCGCGACACCCCGATCGCTGGCACGTCCATGCGCTGACCGGCCACACGCGCATCGCCGAACTCGCGGACGCGTGCGTGCGGATGCGGCCCGCGCGCGCGGTCGTCGCCGATGCGGCCGATGCGGCGCGGCTGCGCACGCGCCTCGCCGGCACCGACGCGAGCGCGACGCAGGTCGACCATGGCGCGGACGCGCTGTGCGAGGTCGCGCGCGAGGCCGACGCCGTCATGGCCGCGATCGTCGGCGCGGCCGGACTGCCGGCCGCGATGGCCGCGGCGCGCGCGGGCCGGCGCGTGCTGCTCGCGAACAAGGAAGCGCTCGTGATGGCCGGCGCGCTGTTCATCGACGCCGTGCGCGCGGGCGGGGCGACGCTGCTGCCGATCGACAGCGAGCACAACGCGATCTTCCAATGCCTGCCCGGCGGGCTCGCCGACGACTGCGGCATCGCGAAGATCCTGCTGACGGCGTCGGGCGGCCCGTTCCGCACGATGCCGATCGACGCGGATGTCGTCGGTGACGCCCGACCAGGCGTGCGCGCATCCGAACTGGTCGATGGGTCGCAAGATCTCCGTCGACTCGGCGACGATGATGAACAAGGGCCTCGAGGTGATCGAGGCGCGCTGGCTGTTCGGGCTCGAGCCGGATCGCATCGAGGTCGTCATCCATCCGCAGAGCGTCATCCACTCGATGGTCGAGTACGTCGACGGCTCGGTCCTGGCCCAGCTCGGCAATCCCGACATGCGCACGCCGATCGCGCACGCGCTCGCCTATCCCGACCGCGTCGAATCGGGCGTCCGGTCGCTCGATCTCGCGGCGATCGCGCGGCTCGACTTCGAGGCGCCCGACCACGACCGCTTCCCGTGCCTCGGCCTCGCGTACGACGCGCTGCGCGCCGGCGGCAGCGCGCCGTCCACGCTGAACGCGGCGAACGAGGTCGCCGTCGCGGCCTTCCTCGACGGACGCATCCGCTTCGACGCGATCGCCGACGTCGTCCGGCGCGTGCTCGACGACGATCGCGCGGCGGCGCCGGCGAACCTCGACGACGTGCTCGCGATCGACGCCGACGCACGGCGCCGCGCGACGCGCGCGGTGCTCGACTGCGCGGCGACGGCGCCGGCCGCATGACGGTCGCGACGAACAGGAGCCCCGAATGAACATCCTCTGGACCATCGCGGCGTTCCTCGCGGCGCTCGGACCGCTGATCGTCTTCCACGAGCTCGGCCACTACACGGTCGCCCGGCTCGCCGGCGTGAAGGTGCTGCGCTTCTCGGTCGGCTTCGGCCGGCCGCTCGTCAAGTGGGTCCGCGGGCGCGACCGCACCGAATGGGTCGTCTCGCTGATCCCGTTCGGCGGCTACGTCGCGATGCTCGACGAGCGCGAGCAGCGCGACGGCGCGGCGATCGACGAGGCCGACCTGCCGCGCGCGTTCAATCGACAGCACGTCCTGAAGCGCATCGCGATCGTCGTCGCCGGGCCGCTCGCGAACCTCGTGCTCGCGGTGCTGCTGTACGCCGGCGTGAACCTGTACGGCGTCGACGAGCCGCGCGCGCTGTTCGCCGCGCCGCCGGCCGGCTCCGTCGTCGCGGCGAGCGGCGTCTCGACGCCGTTCGAGGTGACGTCGCTCGACGGCACGCCGATGCGCTCGCTCGTCGACCTGCGCTGGCGGCTGCTGAAGCTCGGGGTCGACCACGACGTCGCGACGCTGACGCTGCACGGCGTCGTGGCGTCCGACGGAACGACGGCCGCGACACCGGGTGCCGAACGCACGGTGACCCTCGACCTCGGCCGCCTCGAGACGAAGGACTTCGAGGGCGACTTCATGCAGAAGCTCGGCCTCGTCACGCTGCGCCCGCGTCCGACGATCCGCGACCTCGCCGATCCGAAGGGACCGGCGGCGCTGGCGGGTCTGCGCGCCGGCGACCGCATCGTCACGGTCGACGGCGCGACGGTCGACGACGTCGACACGCTGCAGCGGCTGATCGGCGCGGCGCCCGGCAAGCCGCTCGCGCTGACCGTCGATCGCGAGGGGCGGACGCTGGCGACGACCGTCGTGCCGATCGCGACGAAGGCCGAAGGCGAGGCGCCGGTCGGACGCATCGGCGTCCAGCTGCGCGCGCAGATCCAGACCGTCCGCGTGCGCTACGGTCCGGTCGACGCGGTCGTCCACGGCGCGCAGCAGACCTGGGACCTGTGCACGTTCTCGCTGCGGATGATCGGCAAGATGCTGTCCGGCGAAGTCTCGCTGAAGAACATCAGCGGACCGGTCACGATCGCCGACTACGCGGGCCAGTCGGCGCGGCTCGGACCGCTCGCGTTCATCAGCTTCGTCGCGTTCATCAGCATCAGTCTCGGCGTGATGAACCTGTTACCGATTCCGATGCTGGATGGCGGACACTTGCTGTATTATTCGGCCGAAATTGTGAGGGGGCGCCCGCCATCCGAACGGTTTCTCGAGTGGAGTCAGCGCGCGGGCATGTTCGTCCTCGCCGGCCTGATGGTCGTGGCCCTGTTCAACGACTTCATGCGCTTGCTGTCCTGATTCCGACCGGCGCGGCCCTCCTCCGCACCGACAACTCCCGCACGACGATTTCCGGAACCCGGCGTATCGCACCGACGCATCCCTTGATGACGATTCCCCGCTTGTCGCCGAAGGCGACGCCGTCCGGTGCGCGTCGCCGCCTCATCCCAGCATCCGTGTTCCTGTCGTCGGCCGTCGCGTGCAACGTCGGCCGGGCGGCGCATCGTCCCGCACTGCTGCGGCCGCTGATGCGTCCGTTGCTGATCGCGACGGCGGTCGCCGGCGCGCTGTCGGCCACGAGCGCGCAGGCGTTCGAGCCGTTCGTCGTCACGCGACATCCGCGTCGAAGGCATCCAGCGGATCGACGCCGGCACGGTGTTCAGCTATCTGCCGGTCAAGGTCGGCGAGACCTTCACCGACGACAAGGCGACCGCGGCGTTGAAGGCGCTGTACGCCACCGGGTTCTTCAAGGACGTGCGCATCAACGAGGATGGCGGCGTGCTGGTCGTCGTGGTCGAGGAGCGGCCCGCGATCGCGTCCGTCGACTTCACCGGCATGAAGGAGTTCGACAAGGACACGCTGACGAAGGCGCTGCGCGAGATCGGCCTCTACGACTCGGCGATCTTCGACCGGTCGGCGCTCGACCGCGCGGAGCAGGAACTCAAGCGCCAGTACCTGTCGCGCGGCAAGTACGGCGCCGACGTCACGGCCACCGTCACGCCGCTCGAACGCAATCGCGTCAACGTCACGTTCAACGTCAACGAAGGCGACGTCGCGACGATCAAGCAGATCCACATCGTCGGCAACCAGCACGTTCAAGCGAGAAGGAGCTCCTCGACGAGATGACGCTGACGACGCCGGGCTGGTTCACGTGGTACTCGAAGAACGACCAGTACTCGAAGCAGAAGCTCAACACCGACCTCGAGGCGCTGCGCAACTTCTACCTCGAACCGCGGCTACCTCGAGTTCAACGTCGAGTCGACCCAGGTGTCGATCACGCCGGACAAGAAGGACATCTACGTCACGATCAACATCTCCGAAGGCGAGAAGTACACCGTCTCCGACGTCAAGATCGCCGGCGAGGCGCTCGTCACCGAGGAGGAGCTGCGCAAGCTCATCCTGCGTCAAGCCGGGCGAGACGTATTCGGGCGCGAAGCTGACCGCGTCGACGAAGGCCATCCAGGACCGCCTCGGCGCGCTCGGCTACGCGTTCGCGAACGCCAACGCGCAGCCCGAGCTCGAACCGCGCCGAACACGCCGTCGCGTTCACGATCTTCGTCGACCCGGGCCGGCGCGTGTACGTGCGCCGCATCAACGTGACCGGCAACACGAAGACGCGCGACGAGGTCGTGCGCCGCGAGATGCGCCAGGCCGAAGGCGGCTGGTACGACGTCGACGCGATCAAGCTGTCGAAGGAGCGCCTCGAGCGGCTGTCGTACTTCAAGGAAGTCAACGTCGAGACGCCGCAGGTCTCGAGCACGACCGATCAGGTCGACGTCAACGTCGCGGTCTCCGAGAAGCCGACCGGCACGTTCAACATCGGCGCCGGTTACTCGGCGATCGACAAGGTCATCCTGACGACGTCGATCCAGCAGGGCAACCTGTTCGGCAGCGGCCAGAACGTCGGCCTCGAGGTCAACACGAGCTCGCTCAGCCGTACCGCGGTGCTGTCGGGTACCGACCCGTACTTCACCGACAACGGCGTGTCGCGGACCGTCGACCTGTTCTATCGCACGACCGACCCGTCGAACACGGACCTCGGCGACTTCTCGCTGAAGACGGCCGGCGCAGGACTGTCGTTCGGCGTGCCGTTCACCGAGTACGACACGGTGTTCTTCGGGACGCGCTTCGAGCACACGAAGCTCGACACGTACGCCGACAGCCCGTCGGCGTACGTCGACTACGTGCAGCAGCTGACGAACAACGTCGCGTCGTGCGCGGCCGATCCGACGACGTGCAACACGACCGGCCAGACGAACTCGATCCTCGGCACGATCGGCTGGCAGCGCGACAGTCGCGACAGCGCGATCAACCCGACGCGCGGCCGCTACCAGCGCTTCAGCGTCGAGGCGACGATGCCGGTCGGCGAGCTGCGCTACTACAAGGCGTCGTACCAGCAGACCTACTACTACCCGATCAACCAGACGTACACGCTGTCGTTGAACGGCGAGTTCGACTACGGCCGGGGCTTCGACGGGCGCACGCTGCCGGTCTTCAAGAACTTCTACGCCGGCGGTATCGGATCGGTGCGCGGCTTCGACACCAGCACCATCGGCCCGATCGACGCGACCGGGACGCCGATCGGCGGCGCGAAGCGCTTCAACCTGAACACCGAGCTGCTGTTCCCGATCCCCGGCACCGGCAAGGACAAGGCGTTCCGCGCGTTCATCTTCGGCGACATGGGCGGCGTCTTCGCCGAGAACGTCAAGATCACGGCCACCGAGCGCTACGCGAACACGACGACGTTCGTGTCCACGCAGGATCCGACGACCGGCATCATCACGACGTCCCCGGTCACGGCGCAGACCGTCGTCGGTTCCGGCATCAAGTACTCGGTCGGCTTCGGCCTCAACTGGCTGTCGCCGCTCGGCGCGCTGCGCGTGAGCTACGCGGTGCCGCTACGCACGCCGCCCGACGGATCACCTGCAGCGGCTGCAGTTCACCATCGGAAACGGTTTCTAGCCGCGGCGGTCCGATGCGGTCCCGACCCTCGCGGGTCGCGGGCGGCCCGCCGTCGTGGCACCATTCTTTCTCGTACGAGGTTCGAGGTATGCACATGCGATTCATTCGACGCTGTCTGACGGCCACGGCCTTCCTTGCCCTGCTCGCGACCGTCGTCCCGACGGCTTCCGCGCAGGAGGCTTCCAAGATCGGCTTC
Source organism: uncultured beta proteobacterium (assembly GCA_963720205.1). Taxonomy (GTDB): domain Bacteria; phylum Pseudomonadota; class Gammaproteobacteria; order Burkholderiales; family Burkholderiaceae_D; genus CAHJXF01. Next base: position 834,144 of record OY970390.1, read on the forward strand.
GTCAGCCTCGACCGCATCCTGCGCGATTCGATGCCGGCGAAGGCGGCGCAGACGAAGCTCGAGGCCGAGTTCTCGAAGCGCCAGAAGGACCTGCAGGACACCGGCGCGCGCATCAAGGCCGCCGCCGACAAGTTCGACAAGGACTCGCCGGTGCTGTCCGACAGCGACCGTTCGCGGCGCCAGCGCGAACTCGCGGACATGGACAAGGACTTCCAGCGTCGTCAGCGCGAGTTCAACGAAGACATCAACCAGCGCAAGAACGAGGAGCTCGCGGCGGTCGTCGACCGCGCGAACCGCGTGATCCGTCAGATCGCCGAAAGCGAGAAGTACGACATCGTGTTCCAGGACGCGGTGTACGTGAATCCGCGCATCGACGTGACCGAGAAGGTGCTGAAGCAGCTCAACGCGCCGGCGACCGCGACGGCGCCGACGAAGTAACCGCGATGGCGTCTCGACCGGTCGGGCGCCGCGGATGACGGCGAACGCGTCGTCGGTCGCGCCGCCGGGCGAGTCGTCGGTCGCGTCGTCGAGCGCGTCGGCGCGGCGTCGTCCGCCGCGTCGTCGGCCGACTTCGCGCTCGCCGAGCTGGTCGAGCGCTTCGGCGGCGACTGCGGCGGCGACCTGCGCCGCCGGGTGTCCGGCTTCGCGACGCTGCGTTCGGCCACGCCGGCACAGCTCGCGTTCCTCACCGCCGCGCGCTATCGATCCGACGTCGGCCCGTCGCGCGCCAGCGCCGTGCTCGTCGGCGAGGGCGACGCGGCGTCGATGCCGGAACAGACCGGGCGACTCTGGGTCTGCCGCGACCCGTACCTGCAGTTCGCGCGCATCGCGCAGTTGTTCGAGTCGGCCCGAGGCGACGCCGCCGAACCGGGGGTCGCGCCGACGGCGGTCGTCTCGCCCGACGCGGTCGTCGACGCGTCGGCGACGATCGACGCGCTGGCCGTGATCGACGACGGCGCGACGATCGCGGCCGGCGTGCGGATCGGCGCCGGCAGCACGGTCGGCGCCGGCAGCCGCGTCGGCATCGACTCGCGGATCCACGCCGGCGTCACCGTCTATCCGGGCTGCACGATCGGCGCGCGCTGCATCGTCCACGCCGGTGCCGTGATCGGCGCGGACGGCTTCGGCTTCGCGAAGGACGGCGCGCGCTGGGTCAAGATCCCGCAGACCGGCGGCGTCGTGATCGGCGACGACGTCGAGATCGGCGCGAACACGACGATCGACCGCGGCGCGCTCGACGACACGATCATCGGCAACGGCGTCAAGCTCGACAACCAGATCCAGATCGCGCACAACGTGCAGATCGGCGACGACACGATCATGGCGGCGTTCGTCGGCGTCGCCGGCAGCGCGGTCATCGGCAAGCGCTGCCTGATCGGCGGCGCGGCCCGCATCATCGGCCACGTGACGATCGCCGACGACGTCGTCGTGTCGACGCAGACCTTCGTCAGCCGCTCGATCGCGAAGCCCGGCCGGTACACCGGCTACTATCCGATGGCCGAACACGCCGTCTTCGAGAAGAGCGCCGCGGTGCTGCGGCGGCTCGACGGCCTGCGCGAGCGCGTGCGCCGCCTCGAATCCGCCCGAGGCATTCCACCCGCCCCATCCGTGCCCGAAAGGCCAGCATGACGTCCCTCGACATCCATCAGATCCTCGAGCACCTGCCGCATCGCTATCCGATGCTGCTCGTCGATCGCGTGCTCGAACTCGAGTCGGGCAAGCGCATCAGGGCGCTGAAGAACGTCACGATCAACGAGCCGTTCTTCCCCGGCCACTATCCGGTCAGCCCGGTGATGCCGGGCGTGCTGGTGATCGAATCGATGGCGCAGACGGCCGCGATCCTGACGTTCGTGACGATGAACGCGAAGCCCGATCCGCAATCGGTCTACTACTTCGTCGGCATCGACAGCGCGCGCTTCAAGAAGCCGGTCATGCCGGGCGACCAGATGATCCTCGACGTCGAGCTGACGCGCTCGATGCGCGGCATGTGGAAGTACGCCGCGAAGGCGTCGGTCGACGGCGTGCTGTGCGCCGAGGCGGAGCTGATGACGAGCTACCGCGTCAACGTGCTGGGCAAGTGACGGGCGTCGCATGGCCGGCTTCGCGGTTCGCATCCATCCGACGGCGCTGATCGACCCGCGTGCCGAGCTCGCGGACGACGTCGAGGTCGGGCCGTACAGCGTGATCGGCCCCGACGTGCGCATCGCGTCGGGCACGAAGATCGCGTCGCACGTCGTCATCGAGGGGCGCACGACGATCGGGGCACGCAACCGCATCGCGCCGTTCAACTCGATCGGCGGCGAACCGCAGGACAAGAAGTACGGCGGCGAGCCGACCGAGCTCGTGATCGGCGACGGCAACCTGATCCGCGAATTCGGCACGTTCAACACCGGCACCGTGCAGGGCGGCGGCGTGACGAGGATCGGCGACGACAACTGGATCATGGCCTACGTGCACGTCGCGCACGACTGCATCGTCGGCAGCAACACCGTGTTCGCGAACAAGGCGCAGCTCGCGGGCCACGTCGAGATCGGCGACTGGGTCGTGCTCGGCGGCGATGTCGGCGTCTACCAGTTCGTGCGCGTCGGCGCACACGCGATGGTCGGCGCCGACGTGCTGGTGCTGCAGGACGTGCCGCCGTTCGCGATGGTCGGCGGCGAGCCGCCGGCGCCGCACGGCATCAACGTCGAGGGCCTGAAGCGCCGCGGCTTCGCGCCCGACGTCGTCGCCGCGCTGCGCCAGGCGCACAAGCACGCTGTACCGCGACGGGCTGTCGCTCGCCGAGGCGCGCGACGCGATCGCGAAGCAGGTCGACGAGACGCCCGCCGCGGCCGACGCCGCTCGCGCTGCTCGGCGACTTCCTCGGCTCGGCGTCGCGCGGCATCATGCGCTGACCGACGCCGACGTCGATGAGCACGCCGATCGCGATCGTGGCGGGCGAGGCGTCGGGCGACCTGCTCGATGAGCCGCGTGCTCGGGCCGTTGCGCGACCGGCTGCCCGACCTCGCGGCGTTCGGCATCGGCGGCCCGCGGATGGCCGCCGAAGGCTTCCGCGCCGACTGGCCGATCGAGCGGCTGTCGGTGATGGGCTACGTCGAGGTGCTGAAGCACCTGTTCGACATCGTCGGCATCCGACGCGCGCTGCGTCGGCGACTGCTCGCCGAACCGCCCGCCGCGTTCGTCGGCGTCGATGCGCCCGACTTCAACCTCGGCCTCGAGCTGGCGCTGCGGGACGCGTGGCGCGGCCGGCGGCCGGTCGTCCACTTCGTCGGGCCGTCGATCTGGGCGTGGCGCGGCGAGCGCATCGAGCGCATCAAGCGGGCCGTCGACCACATGCTCGTCGTGTTCCCGTTCGAGGCCGCGATCTATCGCGACGCCGGCATCCCGGCGACCTACGTCGGCCATCCGCTCGCCGACGTGATCCCGCTCGAACCCGATCGCGCCGCGGCGCGATCGGCGCTCGGCCTGCCCGCGACGGCACGCGTCGTCGCGATCCTGCCCGGCAGCCGCGTGGCCGAGATCGAGCAGCTCGGCGCCGACGTTCGTCGACGCCGCCGCGCTGCTGCACGCCCGTGATCCCGACGTCCGCTTCGTCGTGCCGCTCGCCAACCGCGCGACGCGCGCGCGCTTCGAGGCGATCGTCGCCGCGCGCGCCGCCCCGCCGCTGACGCTCGTCGACGGCCGGTCGCACGACGTGCTCGCGGCTGCCGACGCGGCGCTCGTCGCGAGCGGCACCGCGACGCTCGAGGCCGCGCTGTTCAAGCGGCCGATGGTCATCGCGTACCGCGTCGCGCCGCTGACCGGGATGCTGATGCGACGCCGCGGCACGATCGCCGTGGGTCGGACTGCCGAACATCCTCGCCGGGCGCTTCGTCGTGCCCGAGCTGCTGCAGGACGCCGCGACGCCGGCCGCGCTCGCCGACGCGCTGGAGCGCCAGCTGAACGACGACGCGAACCGACGCTCGCTCGTCGAGCGCTTCACCGCGCTGCATCATCGAATTGCGGCGCGACACCGGCCGGCTCGCCGCCGACGTCATCGCCGGCCTGATCGAACGTTCGCGGATGGCGGCATGACGACGAAGCGCAACCGCACGCTGTCGCTGCGCTTCTTCACGTCGGCGGTCAACGTCTGCGGCGTCGACGAGGCCGGTTGCGGCCCGCTCGCCGGGCCGGTCTACGCGGCAGCGGTGATCCTCGACCCGGCGCGGCCGATCCGCGGGCTGCGCGACTCGAAGGTGCTGCCGGCCGAGACGCGCGAGCGGCTCGCGGACCGCATCCGCGAACGCGCGCTGTCGTGGTCGGTCGCGTTCGCGTCGGTCGACGAGATCGACGCGATCAACATCCTGCAGGCGCGCCTGCTCGCGATGCGGCGCGCCGTCGAGGGACTGTCGGTCGAGCCCGGCCACGCGCTCGTCGACGGCAACCAGCTGCCGAAGCTCGGCTGCACCTGCGAGGCGGTCGTCAAGGGCGACGCGAAGGTCGCCGCGATCTCGGCCGCGTCGATCCTCGCGAAGACGTCGCGCGACGCGCTGATGAGGCGGCTGCACGACGAGCATCCGCAATACGGCTTCGATCGCCACGTCGGCTACGCGACGCGCCAGCATCTCGCGTCGCTGGTCGAGCACGGCGCGTCGGCGATCCATCGACGGACCTTCGCGCCGGTGCGCGCGGTGATCGAGGCGCGCTCGACCGGTCGCACCATCGGCGCCGAGGCGCTGTCGGCGTGGATCGAGGAGCCCGAGCGTTGAAGCGGGCGCCGACGCGACGCGGGCGATGAAGCGCATCGCGTCGCGCGCCAACCCGTTCTTCACGCCGGCTGCGCGCGCTCGCCGCACGACGCGTCGGCGCGCCGCGACGAAGGACTCGTGCGTCGTCGAGGGCGTGCATCTGTGCGACGCGCTGCTCGCGAGCGGCGTCGCGCCGCGCGACGTCGTCGTCGGCGACTTCGGCGCTGGACGACGCGCGACGTCGTCGACCTCGTCGACCGGTCCGGCGACGCGGCGCGCTGCGTGCTCGACGACGCGCTGTTCGCCGCCGCGAGCGGCGTCGCGCAGGGTGTCGCGGTCCTGATGACGGCCGAGCGGCCCGCGCCGGTCGCGCCGGAATCGATCGTCGGCGGCGCGGTGCTGCTCGACCGCGTGCAGGACCCCGGCAACGTCGGGTCGATCCTGCGCAGCGCGGCCGCGGCCGGCATCGTCGACGTCTGGCTGTCGCCCGGCTGTGCCGGCGCGTGGTCGCCGAAGGTCGTGCGCGCGGCGATGGGCGCGCACTTCGCGCTGCGGCTGTTCGAGGACCGCGACCTCGCGGCGCTGCGCGAGCGATCGGAGCGGCCCTGGCTCGCGACGAGTCCGCATGCGTCCCGGTCGCTGTACGACGTCGACCTCACCGGCGACGTGGTCTGGGTGTTCGGCCACGAGGGGCAGGGCGTCGATCCGGCGCTCGGCGGACGACGCGTCGACCGTGCGCATTCCGCAGCCGGGCCGCGGCGAGTCGCTGAACGTCGCGGCGTCGGCCGCCGTGTGCCTGTTCGAGCAGGTCCGCCAGCGCGGCGCCTAGCCGGTCGTCGACAGGTCCTGCGCGACGAGCAGTTCCTCGATGTCCTCGACGACGATCGCCGGCGAGAACAGGAAGCCCTGGTAGTAGTCGCAGCCCGCCGTCGCGCAGCACCTCGAGCTGTCGCTCCTGCTCGACGCCTTCGGCGGTCGTCGACAGGCCGAGGCCGTTCGCGAGGCTGATGACCGACGTCGTGATCGCCGCGTCGCCGGCGTCGTGCAGCATGTCGCGGATGAAGCTCTGGTCGATCTTCAGCGTGTCGACGTCGAGCTGCTGCAGGTGCGACAGGCTCGAGAAGCCGGTGCCGAAGTCGTCGATCGCGATCCGCATGCCGCGCTGCTTGAGGTCGGCGATGACGTTCTTCGTGACGCCGAGGTCGAACAGCATGCTCGTCTCGGTGATCTCGACCTCGATGAAGCGCGGGTCGACGCCGGTCTCTTCGATGACGTCGGCGACCTCGTCGACGAACGTCGCGACGAGCAGCTGGTGCGCCGAGAAGTTGACCGACAGCATGCCGAGCACGATGCCGCGGTCCTGCCAGTCGCGCAGCTGTCGGCACGCCTTGCGGAACACGTACAGCCCGAGCTCGTGGATCAGCCCCGACTCCTCCGCGATGACGATGAACTCCTTCGGCGACACGACGCCGAGCCGCGGGTCGGTCCAGCGCAGCAGCGCCTCGGCGCCGACGATGCGACCGTCGGCGATCCGCACGCGCGGCTGGAAGTAGAGCCGCAGCGCCTCCTTCTGCATCGCCAGCTTCAGCGCGCCCTTGACGGCCGCGCGGCGCTCGCTGCGCTGCGCGAGCAGCGCCGAGAAGAACTCGAAGCGGTTCTTGCCGTTCTCCTTCGCGCGATACATCGCGAGGTCGGCGCTGCGGATCAGCGCCTCCGGCGCGCGCCCGTGGTCGGGATAGATCGCGATGCCGATCGACGACGTGACCGACAGCCGCTGGTTGTCGACGCGGATCGGCGTGCCGAGCGCGGCGAGGATGCGCTGCGCGGTCTCGTGCGCGATCGACTTCGGCGACTTGTGCTCGATGACGACCATGAACTCGTCGCCGCCGATGCGCGCGACCTGGTCCTCGGCGCGCACGCTGTGCCGCAGGATCGCCGCGACCTCGATCAGCATCAGGTCGCCGACGCGATGGCCGAGCGTGTCGTTGATGTTCTTGAAGTGGTCGAGGTCGAGGAACATGCACCGCGACGCCGGTGCCGCTCTGCCGCGCGCGCTCGATGAACGCGCGCAGCGTCGGCTCGAGCGCGTTGCGGTTCAGCAGGCGCGTCAGCGTGTCGCGATGGGCGATCTCGGTCAGCCGGCGCTCGGCCTCGACGCGCTGCGACACGTCCTGCACGAGCGCGAGCGTCGACGCGATGCGGCCGGCCGCGTCGCGCAGCGCCGCGATGTGCCATTCGCAGGTCACCGTCGTGCCGTCGCGGCGCCGCGTCTCGACGACGTGCAGCCGCGTGTTGCCGAACGTCGTGTCCGGGTCGTCGTCGTGCGGCAGGAAGTCGGGCGCGAAGTCGCGGTCGACGAGCGCCAGTTCGTCGAACGATCGCTCGATCGCCTCGTCGCGCTGCCAGCCGAACAGCGTCTCGGCCTGCGACGACCAGCGCGTGACGCGCCGCGCGTCGTCGAGCGTGAACGACGCGAGCGGCGTGTTCTCGAAGTGCGCGGTCAGCAGGCCGTTCGCCTGCTGCAGCGCGATCTCGTGCTTCTTGCGCGCCTGGATGTCGGTCGCGGTCGTGTAGAAGCCGGTGACGACGCCGTTGCTCGTCGCGCGTCGGCACGTAGCGGATCAGCACCCAGCGTCGCGCGCCGTCGTGATAGCGCATCTCGCGCTCGTACTGCACCGACTCGCCGGACAGCGCGGCGTCGACGTACGGCTTCGCGAAGCGGTAGTCGTCGTCGGACATCAGGTCGCGCGAGCGCGCATGCCGATCAGCTCGTCCGCCGGGCGGCCGTACCACGTCGTCGTCGCGCGGTTGACGAAGCGCAGCCGCTCGTCGCGGTCGACGAAGCTGATCGGCAGCGCGACGCTGTCCATCGCGCGCTGCATCTCGCGCAGCGATTCCTCGTACGCGAGCCGCGCGAGCCGCGCCTCGTTGACGTCCTGCGACGACGAGGTACACGCCGCGCACGGCGCCGTCGCTCGTCGACGTCCGGCAGCCAGTCCGACGACACGAAGCGCCGGTCGGTGCCGCCGGACAGCGAGACGGCGTGCTCGCCGTGCAGCGCGCTCGTCCGGCGAGCGCCTGCTGGAACGGCGGGTCGAAGTCGACCGCGATCTCGCGTCCGAACACCGCGACGCCGGTGCGGCCGACGATGTCGGCCTTCGGCCGCTCGATGAACTCCTCGTACGCGCGGTTCGTGTGCCGGTGCACGCCGTGCGGATCGAGGTAGGCGAGCGGCTGCGGGAAGTTCTCGATGAACGCCTCGATCAGCTGCTGCTGGCGCAGCGCGGTCGCTCTCGCTGCGCTTCGAGTCGCTGATGTCGTAGGCGATGATGTAGACGCCGCGCGGCGTGCCGTCCTCGTCGAAGTCGCCGGAGATCGAGACCGAGACCCAGCGCTCGTCGGCCGGATCCGGCGTCATCGGCCGCTCGTACGCGACCCGCTCGCCGCGCAGCGCGGCCGCCGCCATCGTGCGCACCTGCGCCGCGGCGCCCGGGTCGATCAGCTCCTCGGGCGACTTGCCGATCGCCTCGTCGAGGCGCGTCATGCCGTGGTCGGCGAGGAAGCGCGGGTTGCCGTACTGCACGCGCAGGTCGACGTCGAGGTAGACGATCTGCGCCGGCAGGTTGTCGGTCAGGAAGCGGATGCGCTCGTCGCGTTCGCGGACGCGCGCGCTCGTCCTCGGCGGTGCGGGCCTCGGCGTCGCGCAGGCGCGTCAGCGCGAGCCGCGACTCGGTCACGTCGGACAGCAGCACGTAGACGCCGTTCTGCACGTCGTCGCGGTCGAAGCCCGGCAGGAAGTCGATGCGGTACCAGCGCGACGTGCCGGAGCCGAGCGACAGCTCGGCCTCGACGCTGTGGGCGCGACCGGTGTTCGCGGTCGCGAGGCCCGTCGCGCATCGTCGGCCGCCGGGAGGCCGGCGAGCTCGCTCGCGGCGACGCCGGCGATGTCGTCGTCGGCGACGTCGAACGCGCGCCGAACGCGGCGTTGGCCCACTTGCAGCGGCCGTCGTTGCCGATGAAGACGAGCGGCAGCGGCAGGCTCTCGATCAGCTCGCGCTGCTTGCGCTCGCGCTCGACGACGTCGTCCTGCGCGAGCCGGAGCGCCGCGCGCAGCGGCGCGTTGACGGTCGCGCCGCCGAGCGGCAGCAGCGTCGCGTCGAACGTCCGGTCGACGCGCCGTCGAGCATGCCGTCGTCGGCGTCGGACCGCTCGGCGGCCTCGTTCGCGGCCGCCTGGTCGGCCTGTCGGCGTCCGAGACGATGCAGCACGCACAGCGCGCCGACGACGTCGCCGTCGGCGTCGCGCTGCGGCCGGTACTGGACGCGGCTGACGCCGTCGAGCGACGCCGTCGTGGCGATGGGCGATGTCGACGTCGACGCTCTCGCCGGCGAGCGCGCGGCGCGCGTAGCCGTCGCCGCCGCCGGCCCGGCCGGCGAGCGCGTCGTCGATCGAGCCGCCGACGAGCTCGGCCGCGCGCGGCCCGACGAGCGTGCAGTAGGCGGCGTTCGCGAACTGCACGACGAGCCGGCGATCGAAGAAGGCCAGCGGCGCGTCGACCCAGTCGATCGCGAGATGGATCAGGTCGCGCTGCTCGGCCGTGACGGCCGGCGGTTCGAGCGCCGAACGGATCGTTCGCCGTCGACAGTCCGTCGGACGGCGTCTCGTCCGTCGGCACGTCGCGATTGATGCGGTTGATCAGTTGTGCGAACACCGGCGGCCTCCTCGGCCGATTATAGACACGGGTCGTCCGGACGCCGCGGCGCGCGTCGGCGTCCCCCGACCGGCCATCGCCGACGCCGTGTCGATCGCGGCGGACCGCGCCGCTCAGAACGAGCGGCGCTCCAGCCGGATCTCCTGCAGGATCGTCGTCGCGATCTCCTCGATCGACTTCGTCGTCGACGACAGCCAGCGGATGCCCTCGCGTCGCATCATCGCCTCGGCCAGCGCGACCTCCTCGCGACAGGTCTCGAGCGCCGCGTAGCGGCTGTTCGGCCGGCGCTCGTTGCGCACCTCGGCGAGCCGCTCCGGCGCGATCGACAGCCCGAACAGCTTCGCGCGGAACTTCGGCAGCGCCGACGGCAGCGTGCGCCGCTCGAAGTCCTCGGGGATCAGCGGATAGTTCGCGGCCTTGATGCCGTACTGCATCGCGAGGTAGAGGCTGGTCGGCGTCTTGCCGCTGCGCGACACGCCGACCAGGATCACGTCGGCGTCGGCGAGACCGCCGTGCGTCTGGCCGTCGTCGTGCGCGAGCGAGAAGTTGATCGCCTCGATGCGCTGGTTGTATTCCTTCGAGTCGGCGATCGTGTGCGACCGGCCGATCGAGTGCGTCGACTTGACGCCGAGTTCCTTCTCGAGCGGCTCGACGAACGTCTGGATCATGTCGAGGAACAGGCCGTGCGCGCAGCGCACCGCGTAGTTGATCTCGGTGTCGACGAGCGTCGAGAACACGATCGGCCGCAGATGGTCTGCGCGCGACGTGTTGTTGATCTTCTCGATGACGTCGGCCGCCTTGTCCATCGTGTCGATGAACGGCAGGCGGATCTGCTTGAACGGGACGCCTTCGAACTGCGCGAGCAGGCTGTGTCCGAACGTCTCGGCCGTGATGCCGGTGCCGTCCGAGACGAAGAACACGGTGCGCACGGCGGGCTTCGCGCCGTTCGACGGAGGACGGGAGGACGCGCACGGCGGGGATCTCGGTCAGGCGCGCCGCTACGGCACGGGGATTGCTTCGATCTTGCGAAGGCTCGTGCAGGGGTCGGGGGTTAGAATCGCCGCGCGGCGGACCGGCCCCCTTCGGCAGTGCCGCAATCTACCATCACGAAAGCGCAGCTTCCATGTCCTCATCCCCGCGCGTCATCGATTTCACGCAACTGCGCTCGACCGACGTCGATTCGGTCGGCGGCAAGAATTCGTCGCTCGGCGAGATGATCAGCCAGCTCGCGTCGGCCGGCGTTCGGGTGCCCGACGGCTTCGCGACGACGGCGTCGGCGTATCGCGAATTCCTCGCGCAGAGCGGCCTGACGGAACGCATCGCGGCGCGCCTCGACGACGCTCGACGCCGACGACGTCCGCGCGCTCGCCGTCGCCGGGCAAGGAGATCCGCGGCTGGATCGTCGACACGCCGCTGACGCCCGACGTTCGAGGCCGACGTCCGCGCGTCGTTCGAGCGGCTCGCCGGCGCCGACGCCGACGGTCACGTCGTTCGCCGTGCGCTCGTCGGCGACGGCCGAGGACCTGCCCGACGCGTCGTTCGCGGGGCAGCAGGAGACGTTCCTCAACGTCGTCGGCATCGACGACGTGCTGCATGCGATCAAGCGAGGTCTTCGCGTCGCTGTACAACGACCGCGCGATCTCGTATCGCGTCCACAAGGGCTACGCGCGACGACCGAGGTCGCGCTGTCGGCCGGCGTGCAGCGGATGGTCCGCAGCGACACCGGCGCGGCCGGCGTCATGTTCACGATCGACACCGAGTCGGGCTTCGAGGACGTCGTCTTCATCACGTCGAGCTACGGGCTCGGCGAGACCGTCGTGCAGGGCGCGGTGAATCCCGACGAGTTCTACGTCCACAAGCCGATGCTCGCGCCGGACAAGCGCGCGCTGATCCGCCGCCAGATCGGTTCGAAGCTGATCAAGATGGAATTCGCGCCGGCCGGCTCGAAGGAACGCGTGGTGACGGTCGACGTGCCGCACGGCCGACCGCAACCGCTATTCGCTGACCGACGACGAGGTGCTCGAGCTCGCGCGCTACGCGGTCACGATCGAGCAGCACTACGGCCGCCCGATGGACATCGAGTGGGGCAAGCGACGGCCACGACGGCAAGCTCTACATCCTGCAGGCGCGGCCCGAGACGGTCCGCTCGCAGATGAAGGCCGGCGCGTCGGAGCAGAAGTTCCGGCTGAAGGGCACGTCGAACGTGCTCGCGACCGGCCGCGCGATCGGCCAGAAGATCGGCACGGGCCGCGTGCGCATCGTCAGCGACCCGTCCGAGATGGACAAGGTGCAGCCGGGCGACATGCTCGTCGCCGACATGACCGATCCGAACTGGGAGCCGGTGATGAAGCGCGCGGCGGCGATCGTCACGAACCGCGGCGGCCGCACCTGCCACGCGGCGATCATCGCGCGCGAGCTCGGCGTGCCGGCGGTCGTCGGCTGCGGCGACGCGACCGACACGCTGCCCGACGGCGCCGAGGTGACGGTGTCGTGCGCCGAGGGCGACGAGGGCCACGTCTACGCGGGCCTGCTCGAGATGGAGATCACCGAGGTCACGCGCGGCGCGCTGCCGCCGATCCCGGTCAAGCTCATGATGAACGTCGGCAATCCGCAGCTCGCGTTCGACTTCCGCGCGATCCCGAACGAGGGCGTCGGCCTCGCGCGGCTCGAGTTCATCATCAACAACAACATCGGCGTCCATCCGAAGGCGATCCTCGACTACCCGGACATCGATCGCCGACCTGAAGAAGGCCGTCGAGAGCATGTCGCGCGGCCACGCGTCGCCGCGCGCGTTCTACGTCGACAAGCTCGCCGAAGGCGTCGCGACGATCGCCGCGGCGTTCTGGCCGAAGAAGGTCATCGTGCGGCTGTCGGACTTCAAGTCGAACGAGTACAAGAAGCTGATCGGCGGCTCGCGCTACGAGCCGGACGAGGAGAACCCGATGCTCGGCTTGCGCGGCGCGTCGCGCTACCTCGCGCCCGAGTTCGCCGAGTGCTTCGAGATGGAATGCACGGCGATGAAGCGCGTGCGCGACGACATGGGCCTGACGAACGTCGAGCTGATGGTGCCGTTCGTGCGCACGCTGACCGAGGCGGCGCAGGTGATCGCGCTGCTCGGCAAGAACGGCCTCGAGCGCGGCGCCACGAGCGGCGACTCGTCCGCCACCGCGCTGCGCATCGTCATGATGTGCGAGCTGCCGTCGAACGCGATGCTGGCCGACGAGTTCCTCGAGCACTTCGACGGCTTCTCGATCGGCTCGAACGACCTGACGCAGCTGACGCTCGGGCTCGACCGCGACTCCGGGCTCGTCGCCGAAGGCTTCGACGAGCGCGACCCGGCGGTCACCGCGATGCTGCAGCGCGCGATCCAGGCGTGCATCTCGAAGGGCAAGTACTGCGGCATCTGCGGGCAGGGCCCGTCCGACCATCCCGACTTCGCCGAGTGGCTGATGAAGCGAGGGCATCGAGTCGATGTCGCTGAATCCGGACACGGTCGTCGACGACGTGGCAGCAGCTCGCGAAGCTGCAGTCGGCCTGAGTCCGGGCGGCCGGCGGCGCTGCCGCGGACGCGACGTGCGAGCGCCGGCGGGCGCTCGACACGCGACGCGTCGCACGGCGTTCGGTTGACGAAGGTTGCGCGGCGGGGCAGCATGATCGCCGCTCCCCGAGGAAGTTTCCGATGACGGACATGACGATCTGGTTCGCGGTCGCGTTCGGCCTGCTGGTCGCCGAACTGCTGACCGGGACGTTCTACCTGCTGATGGTCTCGATCGGCTGCGCCGTCGGCGGCCTGGTCGCGCTCGCCGGCGGGTCGGAGCCGCTGCAGTTCGTCGTCGGCGCCGCGGTCGGCATCGCCGCGACGATGATCCTGCGGCGCACGCGCTGGGGCGTGCGCCGCGTCCGCGGCGACGCCACCGCGAACCGCGACGTGATCCTCGACATCGGCGAGGTCGTGCAGGTCGACGGCTGGGTCGACGGCACGGCCGACGTCCGCTACCGCGGCTGCCGCTGGGAAGCGATGCTCGAGCCGGGCGCCGTCCCGAAGCCCGGCGCGCAGATCATCAAGGCGGTCCGCGGCAGCACGCTCGTCGTCGCACCGGTTTCCTGACGGTCCGGCCGTCCGGCCGCGATCGCATCACCCATCGTCCGAAAGGCAGTCATGGAAGGCGTCGGCATCGTCGCAATCGTCCTGTTCATCATCTTCATCGTGTTCGTCGTGCAGACGATCAAGGTGGTCCCGCAGCAGCACGCGTGGATCGTCGAGCGGCTCGGCAAGTACCACGCGACGCTCGCGCCGGGCCTCAGCATCGTGGTCCCGTTCATCGATCGCGTCGCGTACAAGCACGTGCTGAAGGAGATCCCGCTCGACGTGCCGAGCCAGGTCTGCATCACGCGCGACAACACGCAGCTGCAGGTCGACGGCATCCTGTTCTTCCAGGTGACCGACCCGATGCGCGCGTCGTACGGGACGTCCGACTTCATCGTCGCGATCACGCAGCTCGCGCAGACGACGCTGCGCTCGATCATCGGCAAGATGGAGCTCGACAAGACGTTCGAGGAGCGCGATCACATCAACGCGCACATCGTCGCCGCGCTCGACGAGGCGGCCGCGAACTGGGGCGTGAAGGTGCTGCGCTACGAGATCAAGGACCTGACGCCGCCGCGCGAGATCCTGCACGCGATGCAGGCGCAGATCACGGCCGAGCGCGAGAAGCGCGCGGTGATCGCGACGTCCGAGGGCGCGCGGCAGCAGCAGATCAACGTCGCGTCCGGCGAGCGCGAGGCGCAGATCCAGCGCTCGGAAGGCGACCGGCAGGCCGCGATCAACCGGGCGCAGGGCCAGGCGTCGGCGATCCTCGCGGTCGCCGAGGCGAACGCGACGGCCATCCGCCAGATCGGCGCGGCGATCGACGAGCCGGGCGGCATGGCGTCGGTCAACTTCAAGGTCGCGCAGCAGTACGTGTCCGCGTTCGAGAAGCTCGCGAAGACCGGCAACACGCTGATCGTGCCGGCCGACCTCGTCGAACATCGCGTCGCTGATCGCGTCCGCGATGCAGACGGTGCGCGGCACGACGGCGGGACCGGTCGCGACGCGCTGAACGGAGCCTCGCGATGAGCGCCGAAGCGATGATCCACGAGGCGGCGCCGGTCGAGGCGCGCGCGATCCCCACCATCGACGTGGCGGCGTATCGGCGCGGCGACGATCCGGCCGCCGTCGACGCGTTCGTGCATGCATTCGGCGACGCGGCGGAGGCCGACGGCTTCGCGCTGATCGTCGGCCACGGCATCGCGCCGTCGACGATCGCCGGCGCCTTCGACGCGGGTCGTCGCTTCTTCGAGCTGCCCGAGGCGTACAAGCGCAGCATCCAGGAGCGGCGCTCGAATCGCGGCTACCAGCCGATGTACGACAACCTGCGCCACGACGGCAAGCCGAGCGCGCAGGAGGGCTACACGATCGGGCATCCGCAGCCGCCGACCGACCCGGCGCTGCTCGCGCTGCCGTTTCATTCGGCGACGCCGTGGCCGCCGCTGCCCGACTTCCGCGAGCCGCTCGAGGCGTTGTACTGGTCGCTCTACGACGTCGGTCACGATCTGCTCGGCGCGCTCGCGCGGCATCTCGGCGCGCAGCCGCGCTTCTTCCGCGACGCGCTCGTCGACACGTATTCCCACCTGCGCATCAACCACTATCCGCCGCAGGAGATCGTGTCGCACGTCGCCGACGAAGGCGTCTTCGCGCATCGCGACGAGAGCCTGCTGACGCTGCTCTTGCAGGACGAGAACGCCGGCCTGCAGGTGATGGGCCGCGACGGCGTGTGGATCCCGGTCGTCCCGAATCCCGAAGCCGTCGTCGTCAACGTCGGCAAGATGCTGCGGCACTGGAGCGGCGGCCGCTACAACGCGGCGCTGCATCGCGTGATCAACCGCTCCGGCCGCGACCGCTATTCGATCCCGCTGTTCGTCCATCCGGGCTATCACACGGTGGTCGATCCGCGCGACCTGGTCGGCCCCGGCGCCGACCCGGACTATCCGCCGATCGTCGCCGGCGATACGGTCAACGCGAGCTTCGCGACGACCCGCAAGTCCTGGAACGACGAGCCCGCGGGGCAACCGGCGGGCTGACTCCAGCGGATCGCGCCGCGTCGTCGGGCTTATCGGCTGCGGCGCCGGTTGGACGGCGTCACGTCGCGTGACGCCCGCGGACGCGGCGCGCGCCGGAATCGGCGCTTGTCCCATACGCCGCCGAATTCCGGGCCGCTACGTTAGGCGGCGCGTCGGGGCCCGCACGGGACGCGGCGTCCGGTCCTTCGACCGCCGACGACCGACGCCGTCGGTCTTCCTCCCGACGCCATGTGGATCGTCCGCCTCGCCCTCCGGCGACCCTACACCTTCGCCGTGATGGCGGTGCTGATGCTGGTGCTCGGCATCGGTTCGATCGTCGCGATGCGGAAGGACATCTTCCCGTTCATCGACATCCCGGTCGTCAGCGTCGTCTGGGCGTACACCGGCATGCCGCCGCAGGAGATGGCCGATCGCATCGTGACGATCGACGAGCGCGCGATGACGACGACCGTCAACGACATCGAGCACCTCGAGTCGACGTCGTATCCGGGCGTCGCCGTCATCAAGGTGTTCCTGCAGCCCGGCACGAAGGTCGAGACGGCGATCGCCGAGATCACGGCACTGTCGCAGACGATCCTGCGACCGCTGCCGCCCGGCATCTTCCCGCCGAACATCATCCAGTACGACGCGTCGAGCGTGCCGATCATCCAGCTCGCGCTCAACAGCGACACGCTGTCGCAGCAGGAGCTCTACGACCAGGGGCAGAACTTCATCCGCACGCAGCTCGCGACGGTCGAAGGCGCGTCGGTGCAGCTGCCGCTCGGCGGCGCGACGCCGACGATCATGGTCGACCTCGACCCCGCGTCGCTGTACGCGCGCGGCATGTCGGCGACCGACGTGTCGAACGCGCTCGCGGCGCAGAACCTGATCGTGCCGGCCGGCACCGCGAAGATCGGCGCGCGCGAATACCAGGTCCAGCTCAACAGCAGCCCGCTGAAGGTCGAGGGTCTGAACGCGCTGCCGATCCGCCTCATGAACGGGTCGCTGATCTACCTGCGCGACGTGGCGCAGGTCCGGCAGGGCGCGACGGTGCAGACCAACATCGTGCGGCAGGACGGCCATCGCGGCGTGCTGCTGACGATCGTCAAGCACGGCGAGACGTCGACGCTCGACATCGTCTCGAACATCAAGAAGAAGCTCGATCAGCTCGGCGCCGACATGCCGAAGGCGCTGCACGTCGAGCAGCTGTTCGACCAGTCGGTGTTCGTGCGCGCCGCGATGAACGGCGTGCTGCGCGAGGGTGCGATCGCCGCCGTGCTGACGGGGCTGATGATCCTGCTGTTCCTCGGCAGCTGGCGCAGCACGCTGATCGTGTTCGTCACGATCCCGCTGTCGATCCTGACGTCGCTCGCGGTGCTGGCCGCGCTCGGGCAGACGATCAACATCATGACGCTCGGCGGGCTCGCGCTCGCGGTCGGCGTGCTCGTCGACGACGCGACGGTCGAGGTCGAGAACATCCATCGCAACCTCGCGATGAAGAAGCCGCTGACGCGCGCGATCCTCGACGGCGCGCAGCAGATCGCGGTGCCGGCGTTCGTGTCGACGCTGTCGATCTGCATCGTGTTCGTGCCGGTGCTGCTGCTGACCGGCGTCGCGCGCTACCTGTTCACGCCGCTCGCCGGCGCCGTCGTGTTCGCGATGCTGACGTCGTACCTGCTCAGCCGCACGATCATCCCGACGATGGTCCGGCTGCTGCTGCCGAAGGAACTCGAGGGCCGCGACGGCGACGCGGAGGGTGGACGACGCCGCAACGTCCTCGAGCGCGTGCACGACCGCTTCGAGCAGCGCTTCGAGCGCGTCCGGCAGCGCTACGAGCGCGGCCTCGGCTGGGCGCTCGACCATCGCGGCTGGGTGCTGATCCCGTTCGCCGCATTCGTCGTGCTGTCGCTCGGCCTGATCTTCGCGATCGGCCGCGACTTCTTCCCGTACGTCGACTCGGGCCAGATGCGGCTGCACGTGCGCGCGCCGGCCGGCACGCGGATCGAGGAGACCGAGCAGATCTTCGCGTCGGTCGAGCGCGAGATCCGGCGACAGATCCCGCCCGGTGAGCTGCAGACGATCCTCGACGACATCGGGCTGCCGACCGGCACGATCAACCTCGGCACCGGCGACATCGCGACGCTCGGCCCGGCGGACGGCGAGATCCTGATCGAGCTGAAGCCCGACCATCGCCCGACGCAGGACTACGAGCGACAGCTGCGCGAGGATCTCGCGCGGCGCTTTCCGGACGAGACGTTCTTCTTCCAGGCCGCGAACATCACGAACCAGATCCTGAACTTCGGGCTGCCGGCGCCGATCGACGTGCAGGTCGCGGGTCGCGACCGCGAGCAGAACCTCGACGTCGCGCGCGGCATCATGGCCGACATCGAGCAGCTGCCGGGCGCCGTCGACGTCCACCTCGGCCAGGAGACCGACGCGCCGACGATGCATGTCGACATCGACCGCGACAAGGCGCAGATGGCCGGCCTCACGCAGAAGGACGTCGCGAACAGCGTGCTGATCTCGCTCGCGTCGAGCGGCCAGATCGCGCCGACGCAGTGGCTCGATCCCGAGAACGGCGTCAGCTACCAGATCGCGGTGCAGACGCCGCAGAACCGCATCGACACGCTCGACGCGCTGCGTCGCACGCCGATCACGGCGGCGAGTCCCGGTGCGACGCCGCAGCTGCTCGGCAACCTCGCGACGATGCATCGCACGACGTCGACCGCCTCGGTCTCGCACTACAACGTGCAGCCGGTGTACGACGTGTTCGCGAGCAACGACCGGCGCGACCTCGGCGCGCTCGGCGCGCAGATCGACCAGATCGTCGAACGCCACCTGAAGGACACGCCGAAGGCGACGCTGGTCACCGTGCGCGGCCAGCTCGACACGATGCGCAAGTCGTTCGACCGGCTCGAGCTCGGGCTCGTGTTCGCGATCCTGTTCGTCTACCTGCTGATCGCGGTCAACTTCCAGTCCTGGATCGATCCGCTGATCATGCTCGCGGCCGTGCCGGGCGCGTTCGCCGGCGTGCTGTGGATGCTGTTCCTGACGCTGACGACGTTCAGCGTGCCGTCGATGATGGGCGCGATCATGTCGATCGGCGTCGCGACGTCGAACAGCATCCTGATGATCGTGTTCGCCGAGGACGAGCGACGCCCGAAGAAGGACGACGCGGAGGCCGGCGCCAAGAACGGCGGCGAGGACGACGCGAAGCACGAACCGAAATCGCCGCGCGACGCGGCGCTCGCCGCCGGCGCGACACGGATGCGGCCGGTCGTGATGACCGCGCTCGCGATGATTCTCGGCATGCTGCCGATGGCGCTCGCCCTCGGCGAGGGCGGCGAGCAGAACGCGCCGCTCGGCCGGGCCGTCATCGGCGGACTGCTCGTCGCGACCGTCGGCACGCTGTTCGTCGTCCCGGTCCTGTACAGCTGGCTGCGGACGAAGCCGCCGCGCGACCGCGATCGCGAGGTCGACGACGAATACCGGCAGGACCCCGAACCGGCGCGCGGCGATCGCGGGCCCGCACCGCAGCCCGCGTGACATGACCCACGTCGACGAACCGCTGGCGCTGCCGGCACCCGAGCAACCGCTGCTGCTGCCGGCGCCACCCGGCCCGGCGCCCCGAACGGATAGCGACGAGCGCGAGGCGCGCCGCCGACGACGCAAGGTGATCGCGATCGCGGCGATCGTGCTGGTCGCGCTGCTGCTCGTCGGCTGGTTCTTCCACCATCGGCGCGACCGGCAGGCGAAGGAAGCGGCCGAGCGCGAGCGGAACCGTCTGCCGGTCGTCAGCACCGTCGCCGTCGAAGCGTCGCCGCCGCTCGCGGATCTGCGCCTGCCCGGCTCGATCTCGCCGCTGACCGAGGCGTCGCTGTTCGCGCGGGCGTCGGGCTACCTGAAGACGCGTGACGTCGACATCGGCGACCGCGTGCGGAAGGGTCAGGTGCTGGCGGAGATCGACGCACCCGACCTGGACCAGCAGGTCGCGATGGCGCGCCAGCAGGTGAGCCAGGCGGGCTCGGCCGTCAACGACGCGCGGGCGCGCGTCGACCTGTCGCGGGTCACGTACCTGCGGCTGCTGACGCTGGTCAAGGACCAGGCCGTCGCGCAGCAGCAGGTCGACCAGGCGAAGCAGGACCTCGACACCGCGAACGCCGGACTCGCGTCGAGCATCGCGAACGTCGGCGCGTCGCGGGCGAACCTCGCGCGACTCGCGGTCCTGCAAGGCTTCGAGAAGCTGCGCGCGCCGTTCGACGGCGTCGTCACGGCGCGCAGCGTCGACGTCGGCGCGCTCGTCAACGGCGCCGGTGCGAGCAGCGCCGCGAGCGGCGTGTCCGGGGTCGGATCGTCCGCGTCGTCGAGTGCGTCGAGCGGATCGTCGTCGGGCGGTGGGACCGGCGGATCGACGACGTCCTCCGGCGGCGGCGGCGACGCGCAGGGCGGCTCGGGCGGCGCGGCGACCGAGCTGTTCCGCATCGCGCAGGCCGACACCGTCCGCGTCTTCGTCACGGTGCCGCAGGAGAGCGCGGCCGCGCTCGAGCCGAACGACGACGCGCGCGTCTACGTGCAGGGCTTCGACGAGCCGTTCGACGGCCGGCTGACGCGGACGTCGCAGTCGCTCGATCCGTCGGCGCGCACGCTGCTGGTCGAGGTGCAGGTGCCGAACCCGCGGCGCGCGCTCGTGCCCGGGATGTACGCGGAGGTCGCGTTCCGCAGCCCGCGCCAGGGCACGCCGCTCCTCGTGCCCGGCGAGGCCGTGATCGCGCGCGCCGACGGGCTGCACGTCGCCGTCCTCGAGGCGCTGCGGCCCGAGGATCGCGACCGCCTGCCGAAGCGCCAGCCGCCGCCGGACGACGACGCGACGAAAAAAGGCGGCGGCGACGCGTCGTCGAAGAAAAGCGGCAAGCAGGCGCAGTCCGGCGGCGGCGCGCAGGGCGGCGACAGCAAGAAGGGCGAGAAGGACGACGACAAGGGCGGCAGCCAGGGTAGTCGCGGGCAGGGGGCCGGCGGCGCCGACGCGATCGACGACGATCCGTCGCACGCGAAGCGGATCCATCTGCAGCAGGTGCAGGTCGGCCGCGACTACGGCACCGAGATCGAGATCACGCGCGGGCTGCAGGCCGGCGCGACGGTCGTCGCGAATCCCGGCGACGAGGTGACGGAAGGCGCGTTCGTGATCCCGCATCCGCGCAAGCCGAAGGGCGAAGCGGGCGACGGGGGCGGACCGCCGGCCGGTACCACGGCGAAGGCGTCGTCGCCGCCGCCCGGCGGACCCGCGAACGGGTCGTCGCAACCGGCCGCGACGAAGCCCGGCCCGGGTGCGGCGCCGCAGGGCATCCAGTCCCCGAGCATGGAAGCGCCGACGAAGGGCCGCAAGTGACGCGTCGTGCGACGGCGCTCGCGATCGGTCAGTGCAAGGACATCGCGCGCGCCGGTTGCGCGTCGTCGGAAGCGTCGGTGCCTCCCGATGCGCGCAGGCGGGCGACGATGCGGCGCGCGAACGCGTTCGACGGCTCTTCGACCCAGCGATGCACGACGGCGGCGACCGCCACCGAGGCGAGCGTGACGACGAGCAGGTACAGCGGCAGCCACGCCTGCGCGAGGGCCGGATGCGTCGAGACCAACCGGTACATCGGGTAGAACACGGCCGGATGGAACAGGTACAGCGAGTAGCTGATCGTCCCGAGCCAGACGAACGGCTTCGCATGCCGTGCCGGCAGTCGGGTGAACGCGACGAACAGCAGCAGTCCGAGCAGCGTTCCGCGCCAGTCCTCGCGATGCACGGTCGGCGACCCGAAGACGAGCGCCAGCACCGGCCGGGCGAAGACGAGCGCGGTGACGACGACGAACGGGACGTCGAGTCGGCGATACGGCGTGCGCATTCGCGCGCGGACCATCGAGCCCCAGAACATGATCGTCAGGAAGTAGGCCAGGAACGACCAGACGAGGTTTCGATCGACGATCGATCGTCCGAGTGCGGAGCGATACAGCAACGGCCACGCGATCGCCGCGACGACGAGCCCGGCGGCGATCGTTCCGTCCCGATGGAGCCGGCCGCTCCTGAACAGCAGCACGATGAGTGCGTAGAAGATCAGCTCGACTTCGAGCGTCCAGTACTGCCCCATCATCTGCGGCAGACCGAACTCGATCGGGACCATCGTCGTGTTCGCCGCGACGACGGCGACCGACAACGGCCGGCCGAACATCCACCAGACGGTGATCGCGGCGCATGCCATCGAGACCCAGAACGGCGGATACAGCCGGAAGAAGCGCTTGATCAGGAAATCGCGGGTGGCCGGATCGCGTGGTCCGCGCAACGTCGGCACGATGACGTAGCCGCTGATCGCGAAGAAGGCCGTGACGCCGATCCGGCCGGTGTCGAGCAGGTCGGCGGCGTCGAACCACGCGGTGCCATGGGCGGCGATGCCGGGAAGGACGACGAACACCTCGGCCGCATGGAGCCAGACGACGAGGAGCGCCGCGACGCCGCGCAGCAGATCGATGTTCTCGTCGCGATGCGACGGCGGCGGCGACGCGATCACCGCGTCCGGGTCTTCATCAGCCGCTGCTGCTCGCGCTTCCAGTCGCGGTCGCGGTCGGCGTCGCGCTTGTCGTGAAGCTTCTTGCCTTTCGCGAGGCCGATCTCGAGCTTGATCCGGCCACCCTTGAAATGCAGGTTGATCGGCACGAGCGTGTAGCCGGCGCGCTCGACCTTGCCGATCAGCTTCTTGATCTCCTCGCCGTGCAGCAGCAGCTTGCGGGTCCGGGTCGGATCGGGCGTCGTGTGCGTCGACGTGCTGATCAGCGGCGTGATGTGCGCGCCGAACAGGAAGACCTCGGCGCCGCGCACGAGCACGTACGCTTCCTTGATGTTCGCGCGGCCGGCGCGGATCGCCTTGGCCTCCCACCCTTCGAGCACGAGGCCGGCTTCGAAGCGATCCTCGACGAAGTATTCGTGGAACGCCTTGCGGTTGTCGACGATGCTCATGGCGGAACGCCGCCCTTCGGTAGAATCGGGCCGGTATTCTAGGCCTCGCCGCGCATGGCATCGATCGAGAAGACCGTCCTGGTTCGCCACAGCGCCGCCGCGATGTTCGCGCTGGTCGCCGACATCGAGTCGTATCCCGACTTCCTGCCGTGGTGCGGCGGGGCGCGCGTCGTCGAACGCGACGGCGAACGCGTGACGGCCGAGGTCGTGATCGACTTCCACGGCGTGCGCCAGAGCTTCACGACCGTCAACGAGCAGCATCCGGTCGAGCGCATCGACCTCCGGCTCGTCCAGCGGTCCGTTCTCGAATCTCGACGGATCGTGGCGGTTCACGCCGCTCGCCGACGACGCCTGCCGCGTGGCCCTCACGCTCGACTATTCGTTCGACAACTTCCTGCTGCGCACGCTCGTCGGTCCGGTCTTCCAGACGATCGCGGCGACGATGGTCGACAGCTTCGTGAAGCGCGCCGACGCGGTCGCGGCGCGCCCGGCGTGACGAACGATAGGACGAACGGCGCCGCGGACCCTGCGCGGAGATCGCGCGGACGATCGCCGGGGCACAAATGACCATGGACGTCGAGGTCTGCTACGCGACCCGGACCGAAGCCACGCGCGTCGTCGTCGAACTGGACGACGGCGCGACGGTCGGCGAGGCGGTCGCGCGAAGCGGGATCGTCGCGCGGCTCGGCCTCGATCCCGAGACGCTCGCGTTCGCGGTGTTCGGACGTCGGGCGACGCCGCAGACGCGGCTCCGCGACCGCGACCGCGTCGAGCTGCTGCGGCCGCTGGTCGTCGATCCGATGGAGGCGCGGCGGCGGCGCGCCGCGAAGAAGGCCGCGAACGCCGATCCGGCCGGGCGTTGACAGCGACGGGATCGCCGCGGTGACGCGCCACGGTGGCCGCGCGTCGCCGCGACGACTGGCGAGCGGAGCTGCGCGTCGCGCTACGACTTGCAGTACTGCGAGACCTGCGCCTGCTGCTTGTTGATCTCGCTCTGCCGGTCGGCGTCGTCGATGTAGACCTTCTCGCCCTTCTCGTTGAAGCGGGACGCGCGACCGCCGGCCTGCAACGCCGCGAGGTTGCCGCGGACCGCCGAGCAGTTGTCCTTCAACGCCTTCGCGCGGGCGGCGTCCTCGTCCGACTTCTTGGCGGCTTCGGCGGCCTCCTTCGCGTGCTGCTTCGATTCGAGCTCGCGATCGGCGAGCGACTTCGGGGCGTCGGTCTTCGCGACGTTCGCGTCGGCCGCCGGCGCGTTGGCGGGCGCCCGGGCGCCGCTGCGCGGGCGCGGCTGCTTCAGGATGCTGCCCGGCGGCACGTTCATCGGCGGCGGCTGGTCGCTGGCGACGACGTGGCCGCCCTCGTCCTTCCAGACCCACTGGCCGAACGCGGTCGACGACGCGGTCGCGAGGGCGAGGCCGATCAGCAGGGTCGAAAGCAGTGTTCGCGAAGGACGGGTCATCGTTTTTCCTGGAGAGGCGCCACGGTACGACAGGCGCGCGCGGACCGTCAACGACGCGGGGGTGACGGGTGCGTTACGGCTGTCGCTTTCGACGCACCGGGCCCGCGACCGCGCCGGGCGAGAACGCAGGTCTGCACGACCTCATCGGCGTGTCGCGGCGGAACTGGAGGGCCGGCCGCCGGGCGTCGCATCGGTATAATCCGTTTTTGGAAAAAAAGGGAACGCGATGCGCTTGAGTCAAAAAGCCCTGACGTTCGACGATGTTCTCCTGGTTCCGGCCTTTTCGGCCATCCTGCCCCGCGACACCGATCTCACGACGCGCCTGACGCGCAGCATCACGCTCAACATCCCGCTCGTCTCGGCGGCGATGGACACCGTCACCGAGGCGCGCCTGGCGATCGCGATGGCGCAGGAAGGCGGCATCGGCATCGTCCACAAGAACATGCCGCCGAAGCAGCAGGCGCGCCGAGGTCGCGCGC
This sequence comes from uncultured beta proteobacterium, assembly GCA_963720205.1. Taxonomy (GTDB): domain Bacteria; phylum Pseudomonadota; class Gammaproteobacteria; order Burkholderiales; family Burkholderiaceae_D; genus CAHJXF01. The sequence continues at coordinate 858,613 of OY970390.1, forward strand.
GTCAAGCGCTACGAATCCGGCGTGCTGCGCGATCCGATCACGATCCCGCCGTCGATGACGGTGCGCGAGGTCATCGCGCTGACGCAGCCGCACGGCATCTCGGGCTTCCCGGTGCGTCGAAGGCCGCAAGGTCGGTCGGCATCGTCACCAACCGCGACCTGCGCTTCGAGGACGCGCTCGACGCGCGCGGTGCGCGAGATCATGACGCCGCGCGAGAAGCTCGTCACGGTCCACGAAGGCGCGACGCTCGCCGAGGCGAAGGCGCTGATGCACCGCCACCAGCTCGAGCGCGTGCGTCGTCGTCAACGACGGCGTTCGAGCTGCGCGGCCTGATCACCGTCAAGGACATCACCGAAGGCGATCGAGCATCCGCGACGCCGCGAAGCGACGAGCAGGGCAAGCTGCGCGTCGGCGCCGCGCTCGGCGTCGGCGACGGCACCGACGAGCGCGCCGAGCTGCTGGCTGCGCGCCGGCGTCGACGTCTTCGTCGTCGACACCGCGCACGGCCACAGCGCCGAGCGTGATCGACGCGCGTGCGCTGGGTCAAGGCGCAACTATCCCGAACGTCGAGGTCATCGGCGGCAACATCGCGACCGGCGCCGCCGCGATGGCGCTGGCCGACGCCGGCGCCGACGGCGTCAAGGTCGGCATCGGCCCGGGCTCGATCTGCACGACGCGCATCGTCGCCGGCGTCGGCGTGCCGCAGATCATGGCGATCGACGAACGTCGCGAAGGCGCTCGACGGCAGCGGCGTGCCGCTGATCGCCGACGGCGGCGTCCGCTACTCGGGCGACATCGCCAAGGCGATCGCGGCCGGCGCGTCGACCGGTCATGATGGGCGGCATGTTCGCCGGCACCGAGGAGGCGCCCGGCGAGGTCATCCTGTTCCAGGGCCGCACGTACAAGAGCTATCGCGGCATGGGCTCGGTCGGCGCGATGACAGAAGGCTCGGCCGACCGCTACTTCCAGGACGCAGTCGAACAACATCGACAAGCTCGTGCCCGAAGGCATCGAGGGCCGGGTGCCGTACAAGGGCTCGGTCGTCCGCGATCCTGTTCCAGCTGGTCGGCGGCCTGCGCGCAGTCGATGGGCTACTGCGGCTGCGCGACGATCGACGACCTGCGCGGCAAGGCCGAGTTCGTCGAGATCACGACCGCCGGCATCCGCGAGAGCCACGTCCACGACGTGCAGATCACCAAGGAAGCGCCGAACTACCGCGTCGAATAGATGGCTGCACCCGGCGCACCTCCGGCCCGCGCGGCGCCTCGCGAGGCGGCGATGCGCTTCATCCTGCTGGTCGTGCTGATCGACATGCTGTCGGTCGGCCTCATCGTGCCGGTGCTGCCGTCGCTCGTCGGCACGTTCACGACGAACGCGGCCGAGCAGGCGACGTGGTACGGCGTGATCGTCTTCGCGTTCGCGATCTCGAGCTTCGTCGTTCTCGCCGATCCTCGGCGCGCTGTCCGACGCTACGGCCGCCGGCCGGTGCTGCTGTCGGCTTCTGCGGGCTCGCGCTCAACTTCTTCGTCACCGGCGCTCGCGACCGCGCTGTGGATGCTGGTCGGCGTCGCGCGTCGTCGGCGGCGCGATGCAGGCGAACGCCGCGGTCGCGAACGCCTACGTCGCCGACATCACGCGCGCCCGAGCAGCGCGCGAAGCGCTTCGGCAGCTCGGCGCGATGTTCGGCATCGGCTTCATCGCGGGCCCGGTCATCGGCGGCCTGCTCGGCGGCATCAACCTGCACCTGCCGTTCTTCGCCGCCGGCGCGCTCGCGCTCGTCGAACCTCGCGTACGGCTGTCTTCGTGCTGCCCGAATCGCTGCCGGTCGAACGTCGCCGGCCGTTCTCGCTCGCGCCGCGCCAATCCGCTCGCGTCGCTGCGCAACCTCGGCCAGCTCCGGCTCGTGGTGGCTCGTCGGGATCTACGCCTGCTCCGGGCTCGCGCAGTTCATGCTCTACACGACGTGGGTGCTGTACACGACGTTCAGTTCGACTGGGGACCGACCGAGAACGGCTGGTCGCTGTTCGCCGTCGGGCTCGTCGCGGCGCTGGTCCAGGGTCTGCTGCTCGGCCGCCTGCTGAAGAAGCTTCTCGCCGCGGCGGCTCGCGATCGTCGGTCTGCTGTCGTCGGCGGCGTCGTACCTCGGCTTCGGGCTCGCGACCGCAGGGCTGGATGCTGTACGTCGTCATCGTCGCGAACTTCCTCGGCAACGCGGTCGGCGCGGTGCTGCAGGGCATCGTCTCCGGCGCGGCCGACGCGAGCCGCAGGGCCAGACGATGGGCGCGGTGACGTCGCTGTCGAGCCTCGATGGCGGTGATCGCGCCGTTGTTCGGCGCGCCGGTGCTCGCGATCGTCGCGCAACTGCCGCCCGGCGACTGGCGCATCGGCGCGCCGATGTTCTTCTGCGCCGCGCTGCAGACGCTGTCGCTGTTGTTCGCGGTGCTGCAGTTCCGCCGGTCACCGACCGGGTCGGCCGCCGCGGGAGCGCCGGCATGACGCATTCGAAGATCCTGATCCTCGACTTCGGCTCGCAGGTCACGCAGCTGATCGCGCGGCGCGTGCGCGAGGCGAAGGTGTTCTGCGAGATCCATCCGGACGACGTCGACGACGCGTTCGTCCGCGACTACGCGCAGGACGGCGCGCTGAAGGGCGTCATCCTGTCCGGCAGCCACGCGAGCGACCTACGAGGACCGCGAGCTGCGCGCGCCGGAGGCGGTGTTCGAGCTCGGCGTGCCGGTGCTCGGCATCTGCTACGGCATGTTCGCGATGGCGGTGCAGCTCGGCGGCGAGGTCGAGCCGAGCGTCGAGCGCGAGTTCGGCTACGCCGAGGTCCGCGCGCGCGGCCACACGAAGCTGCTCGACGGCATCGCCGACCACGTCACGCCCGACGGCCACGGCATGCTGAAGGTCTGGATGAGCCACGGCGACAAGGTCACCGCGATGCCGCCGGGCTTCCGGCTGATGGCGTCGACGCCGAGCTGCCCGATCGCCGGCATGGCCGACGACGAGCGCCGCTTCTACGGCGTGCAGTTCCATCCCGAGGTCACGCACACGGTGCAGGGCCGCGCGATCCTCGAACGCTTCGTCCTCGACATCTGTGCGGCGCGAAGCCCGACTGGATCATGCGCGACTACGTCGACGAGGCCGTCGCGTCGATCCGCGCGCAGGTCGGCGACGACGAGGTGATCCTCGGCCTGTCCGGCGGCGTCGACTCGTCGGTCGCGGCGGCGCTGATCCATCGCGCGATCGGCGACCAGCTGACCTGCGTGTTCGTCGACCACGGCCTGCTGCGGCAGGGCGAGGCCGAGCAGGTGATGGAGACGTTCGCGGACCATCTCGGCGTCAAGGTGATCCACGTCGACGCGAGCGACGCGTTCCTCGCGCGAGCTCGCCGGCGTCGCCGATCCCGAGGCCAAGCGCAAGATCATCGGCCGCGAGTTCGTCGAGGTGTTCCAGGCCGAGTCCGCGAAGCTGCCGAACGCGAAGTGGCTCGCGCAGGGCACGATCTATCCGGACGTCATCGAGTCGGCGTCGAGCAAGGTCGAAGACCGAAGAAGGCGACGACGATCAAGAGCCATCACAACGTCGGCGGCCTGCCCGAGACGCTGCGACCTGAAGCTGCTCGAGCCGCTGCGCGAGCTGTTCAAGGACGAGGTGCGCGAGCTCGGCGTCGCGCTCGGCCTGCCGCGCGACGATGGTCTATCGCCATCCGTTTCCCGGGCCGGGCCTCGGCGTGCGGATCCTCGGCGAGGTGAAGCGCGAGTACGCCGACCTGCTGCGCCGCGCCGACGCGATCTTCATCGAGGAGCTGCGCACCGACGTTCGATCCGGTCAGCCGGCAAGACCTGGTACGACGCTGACGAGCCAGGCGTTCGCGGTGTTCCTGCCGGTGAAGTCGGTCGGCGTGATGGGCGACGGCCGGACCTACGAGTAGGTCGTCGCGCTGCGCGCCGTGCAGACGACCGACTTCATGACGGCGCACTGGGCGCCGCTGCCGCACGACGCTGCTGGCGCAGCGTCTCGCAACCGCATCATCAACGAGGTGCGCGGCATCAACCGCGTCGTCTACGACATCAGCGGCAAGCCGCCGGCGACGATCGAGTGGGAGTGAGCGAGCCCGCCGACGATCGTCTCGACCCGGCCGTCGCCCCGGTCCCCGCCGGCGACCCGACGAACCGCTACGAGCTGCTCGTCCAGAGCATCACCGACTACGCGATCTACCTGCTCGACCCGACCGGCATCGTCGCCAGCTGGAACGCCGGCGCGCAACGCTTCAAGGGCTATCCGGCGCAGGACATCATCGGGCGCCACTTCTCCGTGTTCTACGGCGAGGAGGATCGCGCCGCCGGCATCCCGGCGCGCGCGCTGGCGACCGCCGAGCGCGAAGGCCGCTTCGAGGCCGAAGGCTGGCGGCTGCGCCAGGACGGCACCCGCTTCTGGGCGAACGTCGTCATCGATCCGGTGCGCGACCCGGCGACGGGCCGACTCGTCGGCTTCGCGAAGATCACGCGCGACCTCACCGAGCGTCGTGCCGCCGAGGAGGCGTTGCGGCAGAGCGAGGAACGCTTCCGCATGCTCGTGCAGAGCGTGACCGACTACGCGATCTACATGATCGATCCGACCGGCATCGTGACGAGCTGGAACGCCGGTGCCGAGCGCGCGAAGGGCTACGGCGAACGCGACATCGTCGGCCAGCACTTCTCCCGCTTCTACACCGACGAGGATCGCGCGAGCGGATTGCCGCAGCGGGCGTTGCGCACGGCGGAGGCCGAGGGCCGCTTCGAGGCCGAAGGCTGGCGCGTGCGTCGCGACGGCACGCGCTTCTGGGCGAGCGTCGTGATCGATCCGGTCCGCGACCCGTCCGGCCGCCTGCTCGGCTTCGCGAAGGTCACGCGCGACCTGACGGAGCGACGCGAGGCGCAGCTCGCGCTGGAGCGCACGCAGGCGGCCTTCTTCCAGGCGCAGAAGATGGACGCGATCGGCAAGCTGACCGGCGGTGTCGCGCACGACTTCAACAACCTGCTGTCCGCGGTCATCGGCAGCCTCGACCTCGCGCAGCGTCGTCTCGCGCAGGGCAAGGACGTGTCGCGCTTCATCGACAACGCACTGCGCGCGGCGGAGCGCGGCGCGACGCTGACGCAGCGGATGCTCGCGTTCGCACGCAAGCAGCAGCTCAAGCTCGAGACCGTCGACCTCGGGCGATTGATCGCCGGGATGACGGACATGCTGCAACGGACCATCGGCGCGGGCATCACCGTCGACACGCGCTTTCCGCCGGTCCTGCGTCCGGTCCGTGCCGACACGACGCAACTCGAGCTGGCGATCCTGAACCTCGCGCTCAACGCCCGCGACGCCACGCCGGACGGCGGCCTCGTCGTGCTCGATGCGGCCGAGGTGCGCATCGCGGCCGGAGAGGACGGCCTCAAGGCCGGCGAGTACGTCCGCCTGCGCATGACGGACACCGGCGAGGGCATGGACGCCGACACGCTCGGGCACGCGATGGAACCGTTCTTCACGACGAAGGGCATCGGCAAGGGCACGGGACTCGGGCTGTCGATGGTCCAGGGGCTCGCCGACCAGTGCGGCGGCAAGCTCGAGCTCGACAGCCTGAAGGGCGAGGGCACGACGGCGACGCTGTGGCTGCCGATCGCGGACGACGTCGCCGTCGCCGAAGACGACGCGCCGACGCACGGCATCGCGTCGATGGCCGAGGCGATGACGATCCTCGCCGTCGACGACGACCAGCTCGTCCTGACGAACACGGTCGCGATGCTCGAGGACTTCGGACATCGCGTGCTGCAGGCCGCATCGGGGCACCAGGCGCTCGCGGTGCTCGATGCCGAGCCGGTCCAGCTGCTGATCACCGACTACGCGATGCCGGGCATGACGGGCCTCCAGCTGATCCGCGCGGCGCGCGCGCGCTGGCCCGCGATGGGCGTGATCCTCGTCTCGGGTTACGCGGACTTCGGCGGTCAGCCGGAAGTGGAGGTCGCCCGGCTGGCGAAGCCGTTCGTCGCGGCCGACCTGCATCGGACGATCGCCGAAGTGGCGCCGGCATGACGCCGCCCGACGGCCGCGAAGGACCGGCGTCGTGACGCTCGACGAATACGCGGCGCACGACGCGCTCGGTCTCGCGGCGCTCGTCGCGTGCGGCGACGTGACGGCGACCGAACTCGCCGCCCTGGCGATGCGCGCGATCGACGCGGTGAATCCGGCCGTCAACGCGGTCGTCGAGACCTATCCCGACCGCATCGGCGGGCTCGACGAGGCGTCGCTCGGCGACGGCCCGTTCCGCGGCGTGCCGTTCCTGATGAAGGACGTGTTCGGTCACGAGGCCGGGCGCCGGATCGAGCTCGGCAGCCGGTTGTGCGCCGGGATGACGGCCGACGGCGACAGCGCGTACTGCACGCTCGTGAAGGCGGCCGGCGTCAACGTCATCGGCCGCTCGGCCGCGCCCGAATACTCGATGTCCGGCACGACCGAAGGCGCGCTGTACGGCAACACGTCCAATCCCTGGCGGGCCGGGTACAGCGCCGGCGGATCGACCGGCGGCGGCATGGCGGCGGTCGTCGCCGGCATCGTGCCGATCGCGCACGGGTCCGACATCGCCGGCTCGATCCGCATCCCGGCCGGCTTCTGCGGCGGCGTCGGGCTGAAGCCGTCGCGCGGCCGGATCTCGTTCGCGCCGCTGCTCGACGAGAACGGCTACGGCCTCGCGCAGACGTTCGTCCAGACGAAGTCCGTCCGCGACGCCGCGGCGATGCTCGACTGCCTCGCGGTGCCGCAGGTCGGCGATCCGTTCCTGATCCCGCGACCCGCGGAGCGCTACGCCACGCTCGCGACGAAGCCGCCGAAGCCGCTGCGGATCGGCTGGTCGACCGCGCCGCTGATGGGCTTCCCCGTCGATCCCGAAGTGGCCGACGCGATCGTGCGGACGGCGACGCTGCTCGAGCAGCAGGGCCACGACGTCGACGAGGTGACGCCGGCGTTCGACGGCCTGGCGGCGATGCAGGGCATGATGGACGTCTGGTTCTTCGGGCTCGACGCGCGGCTGGACGGCTACGCGGCCCGCAGCGGTCGCTCGATCGGCCCCGACACGCTCGAGCCGGTCGTGCTGAAGCTGTACGAGTACGCGAAGACGCTGACCGCGCCCCGCTTCCTCGCGGCGCTGGCCGCGCTGAACGTGTCCCGCCGGCGCCTCGCGACGGTGTTCGCCGCGCACGACGTCTGGATCACGCCGACGACGCCGCGCGTCGCCGAGCCGTGGGGCCTCTACAATCTCGGACGCGCGGACGTCGACGTCCGCGACCTCGCCGAGACGCTCTTTCGCCCGACCTGCCAGTTCACGCTGCCACACAACATCATGGGAACGCCCGCGCTGTCGCTGCCGCTCGCGGTCCACTCGAACGGGCTGCCGATCGGCGTCCAGCTCGCGGCCGGACCGGCGAACGAACACCTGTTGCTGCAGCTCGCGACGATGCTCGAGGCGGCGATGCCGTGGTCGGGGCGCGTCCCGCCGCTGCACGCGTCGGCGCCGCCGCGCGAGGCCGTCGATGACCGTTGACGCCGCCGGTCCCGACCGGCCGCCGGACCGGCTCGCGGTCGATCCGAAGAGCCGCTGGCACGACGCCGGCGCGCTCGAACGCGGCGTCGGCATCCGCTTCAACGGCGTCGAGAAGACGACCGTCGAGGAGTATTGCGTCGCCGAGGGCTGGATCCGCGTCGCGGCCGGCAAGGCGCGCGATCGCTTCGGCAACCCGGTGCTGCTGACGCTGAAGGGCCGCGTCGAGCCGTACTTCCTCGACGCCGCCGCGCCGCCGGCCGCCGGCGACCCCCAGGCTGCGGCATAAATGAGACGCGCCGTGCGCGCGCGACGTCGACGGCGTCCGGGCGTCGACGACAATGGGGCGATCGGACACGAAAGGGACCGATGGCCCGCAAGACGCTCCGGATCCTGATCGAACGTGCCGTCGGCACGGAATGGGAACGCCTGCTGCGCCGGCTGATGGCCGGCGAGCGGCGGCGCGTGCTGATCGTCTGGAATCGCGGGCTCGGCGACGTCGCCCTCGGGCTGTATCCGATCGTCGACGAGCTGCGCCGGGCGGTGCCGGGCGTGTCGATCGCGGTGCTGACCCGAGCGGACCTCGCCGAGGCGTTCACGCTGCTTCCCGTCGACGAGCTGATCGTCGATCCGCAGCTGCGACGGCGCGACCCGGTCGCGCTCGAGACGCTGCTGCCGCGCCTCGACGTCGATCCCGGGCGCTTCGACGAGATCCTGGAGCGGCCCGATCCGACGCACTGGATCCGCAACCTGCCGTCGCGGCAGCCGCGGCTCGCGTGGCCGGCCGAGCTGGACCGCCTGTCGCACCGATTCGACGACGCGTTCGGGCCGCGCGCCGACCGGCCGATCGTCATCGGCGTCCACCTGCAGTCCGAGACCGGCCATTACTACCGCTACCGGAAGGACTGGCCGGTCGACCACTGGCGCGCCCTGTTCGATGCGGTCGAATCCCGCCACGACGTCCGCTTCGTGCTGTTCGGGCACGTCGCCGAACCGACGTTTCCCGGGCCGCGCTTCGTCGACCTGCGCGGCCGCACGTCGCTGCTCGAGATGCTGGCGGTGATCAAGGATCGGTGCGACGTGCTGATCGCACCCGACAGCGGCGTGCTGACGATGTCGTACTACCTCGACGTGCGGGAGCCGCTCGACGTCGTCTCGCTGTGGGCCGACCCGCGGCAGGGCGTGCTGAAGCACGACGTCGCGTCGCCGAACCCGCTGCTGCGGCATCGGCCGCTGCGCGCCCCGGACGAACAGATCGAGCGGCTGGCGGTCGAGACGGTGGCCGCGGCGATCGACGAGGTGCTCGCAAATCCTCGCGGGAGGCCGAACGCGGCGGCACCGCACCGGGCGATGCACGCGCCATGACGGGCGGCGCCCGGGTCCGCTGGGAGCTCGTCGCTCCGTGCATCGTCCTGTTCGTCCTCCCGATCGCGCACACGACGCCGCTGCGCTTCGTGTGCATCGGGCTGTCCGCGGTCGGCGCGGTCGCGACGCTCGCGTTCCATCGCGCGCCGCGGACGCCGCCGCGCGCGGTGCTCGTCGCGATGGCGCTCTGGATCGTCGTGTGCCTCGTCGCGTCGTTCTCGAGCATCGAGCCGGCCTATTCGTGGGGCGAGTTCCGCAACGAGGTCGCGACGCCGACGGTCGCGTTCGCCGCGTTCTTCTGGCTGACCGACGACGTCACCGCGTGGCGGCGTTTCCGCACGATCCTGCTCGCGTCGTTCTTCGTCGTGACGATCGTCGCGATCACGAGCTATCAGCGCGACGCCGACTGGTTGCGCAGCAGCTTCGTCGGCGACCGCAACGCGTTCAGCACGTACGTCGTGCTGATCGTCCCGCTGCTGCTGCTGTCGTGGACGTCGCCGGACTTCGCCGATCGCACGCGACGCGCGGTGCTGGTCGCGGCGTTCGTCCTCGCGGTGCTCGCCGGCGCGTCGACGCAGAACCGCAACATGTGGTTCGCGATCGCGGCCGAGTGCGTCGTCTTCGCGGCGCTCGTGTGGCTGCGCGCGTCGCGCGAACGGCGCCGTGCACTCGGCCGGCGCTTCATGGTCGCCGGCGCGGCCGGCGTGATCGCGTTCGCGGCGCTCGTCGCGTTCGTGATCGAGCAGAAGGCCGTCGTGTCGGGAACCAGCGTCGAGGAGCAGGCGCGCTTCGACCGCGACCCGCGCTTCGAGATCTGGCACTACGCCGGCGAGCGCATCGCCGAGCGCCCGTGGACCGGCTACGGGTACGGCCGCGGCATCCTGCGACGCGACTTCCGCGCGCGCTTCGGCGATCCGCTGAAATGGCACGGGCACAACATGGCCGATCGACGCCGTGATGGAGGCCGGCGTGGCCGGCGGCCTCGCGATCGTCCTGCTGTTCGCGACGCTCGTTCCGCGAGGCGTGGCGCATCGCCCGCGACCCGCGGCCGGACGTCGGACCGCTCGGCATCTGGTCGTTCGCGATGCTGACCGGCATCGTGCTGAAGGTGATGACCGACGACATCCTCGTGCGCGAGAGCTCGCTGCTGTTCTGGTCGTGCCTCGGGATGACGTTCGGCCTCGCGGCGGTGTCGCGGCCGACGAGCGACGCGCCGCTCAGGCGCGGGTGAACAGCAGGACCGAGTTCGTCCCGCCGAACGCGAACGAGTTGCTGATCGCGGCCTCGAGCGACGGCGCGTCGCCGTCGCCGGCCGCGACGACCGGGAGCCGGCACGCGTCGTCGACCTCGGCGCAGTGCATGTTCGGCGGCAACCGTCGTTCGTGCACCGCCATCACGGTGACGAGCGCCTCGAGTGCGCCGGCCGCGCCGAGCAGGTGGCCGTGCAACGCCTTCGTCGAGCTCACGCGCAACCGGTCGAGGTCGGCGCCCCAGACGTCGGCCAGCGCGTCGCGCTCGACGACGTCGCCGATCCGCGTCGCGGTGCCGTGCGCGTTGCAGTAGCCGACGTCGCGCGGCGCGAGGCCGGCGCGTCGCAGCGCCGAACGCAGCGCGCGCGCCTGGCCCGGCGCATCGGGCTTCGTGAGATGCGTCGCGTCGCACGACGTGCCCCAGCCGGCGAGCCGCGCCCAGACGTGGGCGCCGCGGCGACGCGCGCGATCCTCGCGCTCGACGATCAGGAACGCCGACGCCCTCGCCGAGCGCGAAGCCGCTGCGGTCCTTCGCGAACGGCCGGACCGACTCCGACTCGCGGCCCGGCTCGACGGCGCCGAGCGTCTGCATCGCCTGCCACGCGACGACGACGCCCGGCACGATCAGCGCCTCGCTGCCGCCGGCGATCGCGATGTCGAGATCGCCGCGTTCGACGGCGGCCGCGGCCTCGGCGATCGCGACGGCCGACGACGCGCAGGCGACCGAATAGGTGAGGACCGGTCCGAGGACGCCGTTGCGCATGGCGACGTGGCCGGCCGGCGCGTTCGGCATGAACGCGGGGATCGTCAGCGGGGGAACCCGCGCGCCGCGGTAGGCGGTCTCGAGCGACGACGCGCCGCCCATGCCGCAGCCGACGTAGACACCGACGCGCTCGCGGTCGACGTCGTCGAGGCCGCCGGCGTCGCGCAGCGCGAGGTCGGCCGCCGCGACCGCGAGCTGGCTGACGCGATCGACGCCCGGCAGCTGCAGCTTCGTGAACCAGCGTGCGACGTCGAACGCGACGGTCGCCGCGACGGCGGGCTTCGGCAGCAGGTCGGCGAAGACCGGCGCGAGCGCCGAGCGCCCGCTCATCAGCGCCTCGAACAGCGGACCGGTCTCGTCGCCGTGCGGCGCGATCGCGCCGAGGCCGGTGATCGCGACGGCCATCAGGTCACGGGCGTGGCCGAGGCCTCTTCGGCCTCTTTGGCCTCTTTCGCGGCGATCGTCCGGTCGACCAGCACGGACAGCTTGCGCAGCGTGTCGATCTCGGGGTCGTCGTCGGTGAGGCGGATGACGAAGTGGTCCTCGACCTCGAACAGGAATTCGGCGATCGCGAGCGAGTCGAGCCCGAGCTCCTGCATCGGCTTGTCGGGGTCGATGGCGTCCGGTTCGAGCGCGTATTTCTTCTGGATCAGGTCCTGCAGTTCCGCGAGGGAGCCCGGCTGCCGCACCTCGTCGCGCGCGACCTCGTCCTGGGCACTCATCGGGCAGAGCTCATCGTCGGTTTCCTGTCGGTTTGTTCCGTCGCGCGAATGATAGCCGGATGCGCGAGCCGGTCGACACGCGGACGCCACGCCAGCGACGGCCACGCGAACGCCGCGCCGAGCGCCGCGCCGGCGACCGCGTCGAGCACGACGTGCTGGCGGATCGCGAGCGTCGCGAACGTGATCGCGGCGAACCACAGCCCGTTGACGCCGCGCAGCCAGCGCGGCGCGCGGCATTCGCGCAGCAGCACGTCGACCCAGATCGCCGTGAAGATCGCGAACGCGACGTGCATCGACGGACAGGCGTTGCCGGTCGAGTCGATGCCCTGCAGCAGGTCGAAGCCGGGCACGCCGCCGCTCGCGACCACGAACGTCGGGATGCGCGTCGGCCAGCGATAGAAGATCGCGAGCCCGACGGCGCACAGCAGCCCCGCCCACGCGCCGTACGCGAGCAGTTCGCGGAACGTGCGCTGCAGCCCCGGCGCGATGCCGACGTAGAGCCACAGCGACAGGTACGGATAGATCGCGACCGGCACCAGCGGCACCCATGCGTCGAGCGGCGTCAGCGGCACGGTCGCGACCGGATAGGCCGCGTGGCGCAACAGGTGGAAGTAGCCCACGAAGAACACCCAGATCCACAGCGTCGTGCCGGCGGCCTTCAGCAGCAGGTGATGGCGCGCGCGATACGCGAGCTCGCGGGACCAGGACGGGGCGGACGGGTTCGACATGACGGACGGGCGGAGGGCGCGCCGCGTCGGATCCGAGACCGGCAGGTCGCCCGCGACGCGGATGCAGTCGACGCCACGCGACGGCGACGCGCCAGTCTAGGCGATGCGGCGCAAGTCCCGACGCCGATGGGCGGCCATCGGCGCGCGACGGTGGTGCGCGTACAACGCGCACCGGACGGCCGCCCGGCGCGTCGGCGTCAGCAGCCGGACGTGCAGCGCCCGTCGCCGGCGAACGTCATCGGCTTGCCCGACAGCGGCACGTAGACCGGGACCTTCGACGCCTTCACGAACGCGCCCGTCTTGCTGTCCTGCACGAGCTTGCCGTCGACCGTCGCCCCTTCGTTCGCGTGCGACGGGATGACGCCCTTCGGCCGCACCAGTTCGTTGATGACGTACGCGGCCTCCGTCGGCCCGGTCGTGAAGCCGCCGCCGATGTTCATCACCGCGAGGTTCGGCCGGTAGAGGTCTCGCACGACGAGCGCCTGGTCCGCGATCACGCCGGTATCGCCGGACAGGTAGACGGTCAGGCCGTTCGTGAACTTCACGACGAAGCCGCCGGCCGGACCGACGTACGCGGTGAGTCCGTTCGCCTTCAGCGACTGCGCGAGGTCGCCTTCGAGGAACGACGGGTCGAGGCCGTTGGTATGCGCCGCGGGCACGCTCGACACGTCGACGCCGCCGATCCGCGTCGACGCGCCGAAGCGCAGCACGACGACCTGCGACGGGTCGCCGCCGGCGGCCCGCACCTTGCTCGTGAACAGCGTGTTCATCTCGCCGCCGACCGGAAACTTCGCCTTCTTCGCGACGACGATCCTGACGGTGTTCGACGCGGGCGTGTCCTTCACGTCGAACTCGGGTTTCGCGCAGGTGCCGGCGTTCGCCGCCGACGCGTGGACGTCGCCGAGGTGATCGCCGTGGACGTGCGACAGCAGCACGGCGTCGATGCGGCCGAGCCGGGGATCGTCGCCGCCGCGGACGGTGCGACCCGGGTCGTAGAGGATCCGCGTGCCGTTCGGGTCCTCGAAGATCATCGCGCGGTCGAGCGCGCAGAACTCGCCGTCGTGGCTGCCGAGCGGCGTGACGACGACGTCGGCGCCGGCGGCGGACGCCGGCGAGGCGGTGGCAACGACGATGCCGGCGACGGCGGCGGTCAGGACTCTGGCGACGGTCATGCGGGTCTCCTGTTGACTAGGGCGGTGCGGCGCTCAACCGACGAGCGCGTCGGCGTGCGCGGTCCAGAACGCCGCGTCGGGCGGATCGACGGTACCGGCCGCCGCATTCTCGGCCATGTGCGCCGGATTCGCCGTGCCGGGGATCGCGCACGTCACGGCCGGGTTCGACAGCACGAACTTCAGCAGCACCTGCGACCACGTCGTCGCGCCGATGTCGGCGGCCCACGACGGCAACGGTCGACCGGCGAGGCGCTTCAGCAATCCGCCGCCGCCGAACGGGCGATTGACGAGCACGGCGACGCCGCGATCGGCCGCGAGCGGCAGGATACGGTGCTCGGCCTCGCGATCGTCGAGCGCGTAGTCGACCTGCACGAAGTCGAGCGGCTCGGCCCGCATCACGGCCTCGAGTTCGTCGTAGGCCGACGACGTGTAGTGCGTCACGCCGACGTAACGGATGCGGCCGTCCGCCTTCCAGCGCCGCATCGTCGGCAGGTGCGTCTTCCAGTCGAGCAGGTTGTGGACCTGCATCAGGTCGACGCGGCCGAGCAGCCGCATCGACTGCTCCATCTGCGCGATGCCCGCCGCGCGTCCGGACGTCCAGACCTTCGTCGCGACGAACGCCGGCCGGCGCGACGACGCGAGCAGGCGGCCCGTGACGGCCTCGGAGCGGCCGTACATCGGCGAGCTGTCGAGCACCGTGCCGCCGGCGGCGAACAGCGCGTCGACGACGCCGGCGAGCGGCGCCAGCGACGCCGGATCGTCGGGCACGTCGAAGCCGATCCACGTGCCGCAGCCGACGACCGGTAGTGGCTCGCGGGTCGACGGAATCGGCCGCGTCTTCATGCGGGCGGGCGCCGACGGCTGCGCGCGGCCGGGCGGGGTCCACGCGAAGGCGAGCGACGCGGCGACGACGTCGCGCACGAAGCGTCGACGGCGACCGTCGTCGATGCGATCCGGCGTTCGTCCGTCGTCCGGGGGGTCCGCGTTCCCGCGTTGTATCGAATGCACCATCGTGTCATGTTCGTGCGCCGGATCGGTACAATCGGCGACTCTCCCGTTCTTCGCTCGCCCCATGGCCGTCGACGCCGCCGATCACACGTTCATGTCCGCCGCCCTCGAGCAGGCGCAGAACGCGCAACTGGTCGGCGAGGTCCCGGTGGGCGCGGTCGTCGTCCGCGATGGTCGCATCATCGGCACCGGATTCAATCAGCCGATCGGCAGTCACGACCCGACGTCGCACGCCGAGATCATCGCGCTGCGCCAGGCGGCGCTCGGCAGCGGCAACTATCGACTGCCCGACTGCGACCTCTACGTCACGCTGGAGCCGTGCGCGATGTGCGTGGGTGCGATGCTGCACGCGCGGCTGCGACGCGTCGTGTTCGGCGCGTTCGATCGCAAGACGGGCGCCGGCGGCAGCGTCCTGAACCTGTTCGACGAAGCCGCGATCAATCATCACACCGAGGCGGTCGGCGGCGTGATGGCCGCGGAAAGCGTCGCGGTGCTGCGCTCGTTCTTCGAGGAGCGCCGCGCGAAGCGCCAGCAGGCCACCGCCCGGCGCGCCGCGTCGCCGTTCCCGGCGGTCGCGGGGCCGGACCTGTCGAGCACGATCGTCACCGACATCGACATGGCCGAGTGGAATGCCGCGAAGCAGTGACGGGCCGGCGCCGGTCGCCGGCGTGCGGACCGTCGCGATCTTCGCGCCCGGCGGCTACGACCCCGACCCGGCCCGGCTGAAGGTCGCGCGCGACTACTTCGCCGGGCGCGGCCTGCGCGTCGAGACGATGCTGGCCGAAGGCGGCCGCCACGAACGCTTCTCGGGCACCGACGACGAACGCCTCGCGTGGCTGCACGCCGCGTGCGGGCTGCCCGACGACGCGATCGCGATCGCGCTGCGCGGCGGCTACGGCGCGACGCGGCTGCTGCCGTCGATCGATTTCGATGCGATGGCCGCCGCGGTCGCGCGCGGCGTCCGCTTCGTCGGCCACAGCGACTTCACGGCGATCGGCCTCGGCCTGCTCGCGACGCGCGGCGCGGCCACCTTCGCCGGACCGATGGCGAGCTTCGGCTTCGGTCGCGACGACGTCGACCCGTTCACCGAGGAGCACTTCTGGCGCGCGATGGACGACGCGCGCGTCGACGTCGCGTTCGACACGCCGTTCCACGGCGCGGTCGCCGCGCGCGGCCCGTTGTGGGGCGGCAACCTCGCGATGCTGACGAGCCTCGTCGGCACGCCGTGGATGCCGGGCATCGACGACGGCATTCTCTTCGTCGAGGACGTCAACGAACCGCCGTACCGCATCGAGCGGATGCTGCTGCAGCTGCAGCAGGCCGGCATTCTCGACCGCCAGAAGATGGTGCTCGCCGGCGACTTCTCCGGCTTTCGCACCGTCGACTACGACAACGGCTACGACGTCTCGGCCGCGCTCGCGCGCGTGCAGCGGACGACGACGGTCCCGATCGTCGCGGGCCTGCCGTTCGGCCACGGTCCGCGGACGTCGACGTTCGCGGTCGGCGTCGAGGCCGACGTCGACGTCGCGCACGGGAGTTGCCGGCTTCGGCAGCGCTGGACGATCCGTTGACGCCGTCGCGGTCGGAACCGCGAGGGCAGGGCGCACAGCCGTCCGTCCGCGACGTCGCTTGACGCTTCCGGCGCCCGTCCCTACAGTCCCGCTCGACGCGCGAAAGTCACGGCCCGGTCGGTAGTCCGGGCGATGCGATGCATTCGTGCAAGCGCCTGCCCTTCGGGGCTGGCCACCGGTGCGTCTCTTGCCAACCACTTGCAAGGGACGACCCATGTCGGATTTCCACGTGCTCATCGCGGGCGCCGGTCTCGGCGGCCTCACGCTCGCGCAATCGCTTCACCGTCGCCGGATCGGCGTACGAGTCTTCGAGCGGGACGTCGGTCCGTTCGACCGGCCCCAGGGCTACCGCCTGCATCTGGACGCCGATGCGATCCACGCGCTGCGCGAGGTGCTGACGCCCGAGCTGCATGCGCTGTTCGAGGCGACCTCGCAACGAACGCGGCCGTACACGACGATCCTCGCCGAGGACCTGTCGGTGATCAAGCGGATTCCGGTCGATGACGACCACGGCGACGATGCCTGGCCGCAGTACGACGGTCCGCCGCTGCACGCCAACGTCGATCGCGCGACGCTGCGGCAGATCCTGCTCGCGGGGCTCGACGGCGACGTCCACTACGGCAAGACACTCGCTCGCTACGCCAGCGACTCGCGTGGCGTGACCGCGTATTTCACCGACGGCACCGAGGCGCGCGGCGACGTGCTCGTCGGTGCCGACGGCGTCCGTTCCGCCGTCCGTCGCCAACGCGCGCCGCACGCCCGAACGGTCGATGCCGGCGTCACGGCGATCTACGGCCGAGTCCCGCTCGCGAAGGCCGTCGCGCTGGTCCCGAGCGAGACGCTCGACGACATCTTCACGATCGCGTCGGACGACCGCAAGGTCTTCCTCGGGCTCGGCACCGTCCGCTTCCCGACGCCACCGGATCGGGCCGCGGCGATGTTCGCGCCGCAGGTGCCGATGCGGGCGCAGGAAAACTACGTCGTCTGCATCGTCGGCGGACGTCACGCGTTCTTCCCCGACGACGTCCGCCATGCCGCGCCGCACGGGTTGCAACGGATGGCAGCCGACCTGATCGTCGACTGGCCCGATCGGGCCGCCGCGATCGTTCGCGCCGGCGAACCGTCGGCTTTCTTCCGGGTCGAGATGGTCACGAGCGTGCCTTGCGAGCTCGATCCGCCGACCGACGTCACGCTGCTCGGCGATGCGATCCATGCGATGACGCCGACGCTGGGTCGCGGCGCGAACGTGGCGATGCGCGACGGCGCCTTGCTGGGTCGGGCGCTCGCGGCCGTCGCGGCCGGCGCGACGCCGCTCCATTCGGCGCTCGCGCGATACGAACGCGGGCTGGTCGACTACGGCTTCGCCGTGGTCCGCGAAGCGGCCGAGCTCGGTCGCCGACGCATGGCGCAGAACCCGCTTCCTGACTGATCGCCATTCGGGACTGGAAGCGCTTCGCGCGCCGGTGGGCCGCGCACGGCCATCGGTTCGCGCCGTCAGTCCGGCGACGCGACGACCCACTTGTCGAGCGGCGGCGGCACCGGCCGCGTCAGCCGGTCGAGCAGCGCGGCCGGCTCGACCTCGACCGAGAGCAGCGCGCGATGCTCCTCGCGCACGAAGCGCTCCGCGATCATGTGCTCCGCGAACGCGAGGAAGCCGTCGAAGTAGCCGTCGACGTTCAGCAGGCCGATCGGCTTCGCGTGGATGCCGAGCTGCAGCCACGTCAGCATCTCGGTCAGCTCCTCGAGCGTGCCCCAGCCGCCCGGCAGCGCGACGAACGCGTCGGCGAGGCCGGCCATCGTCATCTTCCGCTCGTGCATGTCGGCGACGATCCGCAGGTCCGTCACGCCGACGTGGCCGAGTTCGCGGTCCATCAACGCACGCGGGATGACGCCGGTCACGCGGCCGCCGGCCGCGAGCGTGCCGTCGGCGACGGCGCCCATCAGCCCGACATGGCCGCCGCCGTAGACGAGTTCGAGTCCGCGTTCGCCGATCAGCCGGCCGAGCGCGTCGGCGGCGGCGCGATAGGCGCGGCGGGCGCCGGGCGAGGAGCCGCAGTAGACGCAGACGCGGCGGATCGTCGAAGGAGGCATGGCGGGCGAATCCGGGGAGGAACGTCGCGCGGAACGGCGACGGCGACCCGCGATGATAAAATGCGCGCCGCCTCGACGCCGGTCCGCGCATGCCGCCGATCGCGTCGACCGGCCCGCTCCCATCCCGGCGTCGCGCGCCGCGGCCCTTTCCTCGAGACGCGTTCCCCGTGCTGTCCACCGCCAATATCACGATGCAATTCGGCGCGAAGCCGCTGTTCGAGAACATCTCGGTCAAGTTCGGCGACGGCAACCGCTACGGCCTGATCGGCGCGAACGGCTGCGGCAAGTCGACGTTCATGAAGATCCTCGGCGGCGACCTCGAGCCGTCCGGCGGCAACGTGATGCTCGACGCCGGTGAGCGCCTCGGCAAGCTGCGCCAGGACCAGTTCGCGTTCGAGGACATGCGCGTGCTCGACGTCGTGATGATGGGCCACGAGCAGATGTGGGCCGCGATGACCGAGCGCGACGCGATCTACGCGAACCCGGACGCGACCGACGACGACTACATGAAGGCCGCCGAGCTCGAGGCGAAGTTCGCCGAGTACGACGGCTACACGGCCGAGGCGCGCGCCGGCGAGCTGCTGCTCGGCGCCGGCATCGCGATCGAACAGCACCAGGGACCGATGAGCGCCGTCGCGCCGGGCTGGAAGCTGCGCGTGCTGCTCGCGCAGGCGCTGTTCTCGAACCCGGACATCCTGCTGCTCGACGAGCCGACCAACAACCTCGACATCAACAGCATCCGCTGGCTCGAGGACGTGCTGAACGCGCGCGCCAGCACGATGATCATCATCAGCCACGACCGCCACTTCCTGAACCAGGTCTGCACGCACATGGCCGACATGGATTACGGCAAGCTGACCGTCTGGCCGGGCAACTACGACGACTACATGCTGGCGTCGGCGCAGGCGAAGGAACGCCAGGCGAACGCCAACGCGAAGGCGAAGGAGCGCGTCGCCGACCTGCAGGAGTTCGTGCGACGCTTCTCGGCGAACAAGTCGAAGGCCCGCCAGGCCACGAGCCGCATGAAGATGATCGACAAGATCAAGATCGAGGACTTCAAGCCGTCGAGCCGCCAGAATCCGTACATCCGCTTCGAAGGCGAGAAGAAGCTGCATCGACTCGCGGTCGAGGTCGAGCATCTCGCGAAGTCGTACGACAAGCCGGTGATCCACGACTTCAACATCATGGTCGAGGCCGGCGAGAAGATCGCGATCGTCGGCGCGAACGGCGCCGGCAAGACGACGCTGCTGTCGTGCACGGCGAAGGTCGTCGAGCCCGACGACGGTCGCGTCAAGTGGGCCGAGAACGCGAACCCCGGCCTGATGCCGCAGGATCCGAGCGAATGGTTCACGAGCGACGAGAACCTGACCGACTGGATGGGCCGCTGGACGCAGGAGGGCGACGACGACCAGTCGGTGCGCGGCATGCTCGGCCGCCTGCTGTTCTCCGGCGACGAGGTGAAGAAGCCGGTCAAGGTGCTGTCGGGCGGCGAGAAGGGCCGCATGATGTTCGGCAAGCTGATGCTCGGCCGTCACAACGTGCTGCTGATGGACGAGCCGACGAATCACATGGACATGGAGTCGATCGAGTCGCTGAACCTCGCGCTCGACAAGTACAACGGGACGCTGCTGTTCGTGTCGCACGACCGCGAGTTCGTCAACTCGCTCGCGACGCGCGTGCTCGAGGTCCGGCCCGAAGGCGTCGCCGACTTCCACGGGACGTACGACGAATACCTGACGTCGCAGGGCGTGGTGTAGCGCGACGGCAGGGCGAGCTGTCGTCCCGGCGAAGGCCGGGACCCGAGTCGATCGGACGGGCAATGGGGCCCCGGCCTGCGCCGGGGCGACGAACATGAGTCGGCGCCTCGCTCGCTTCCTTGTCTGGACCGTCGCGCTTCTCGTCATCACGGTCGTCGGCCTCTTCTTCGCCTGGCGCGCGCTCGAACTTCCGACGATCGACGGCGAGCTCACCGTCCCCGGACTCGGCGCGCCGGTCGACGTCGTCCGCGACGCCGCCGGCATCCCGCACGTCTACGCGGCGAGCGACGACGACGCGTGGTTCGCGATCGGCTTCCTGCACGCCGAGGACCGACTCTGGCAGATGGAGCTGAACCGGCGCATCGCGGCCGGACGGCTCGCGGAGGTGCTCGGTCCGGGCGCGGTCGACACCGACCGCTTCCTGCGCACGATCGGCGTCGCGCGCAACGCGCAGGCCATCGCCGCGAATCTCGACGCGCCGACGCGTCATGCGCTCGAACGCTACGCGGCCGGCGTCAACGCCGAGTTCGCGCGTCGCGCGGCCCGTCCGCGGATGCTGATGCCGCCGGAGTTCCTGCTGACCGGCGCGCCGCGACCCGAGCCGTGGACCGTCGCCGACTCGATCGGCTGGGGCACGATGATGGCGTGGGACCTGTCGGGCAACTCGTCGGCGGAGACGACGCGGATGCGGCTCGCGACGCGGCTGACGAAACGACAGATCGACGACCTGATGCCGCCGTATCCCGGCAATCCGCGCGTCGATGCGGAAGGCCATGTCGCCCCGCCGGTGCCGGACGCGCCGCTGCCGGTCGCCGACTATCCGGCGCTGTACCGGCAGCTGAAGGTCGATGCCGCCGCGTTGTCGACGCGCGCGGAGACGCTGCTCGCGCGTTCGGCGGATCCGGCCGCCGACGGCATCGGCTCGAACGACTGGGTCGTGTCCGGCGCGCGCACGGCGTCCGGCAGGCCGCTGCTCGCGAACGATCCGCACCTGTCGCTGACGGCGCCGTCGATCTGGTACCTCGCGCACGTGTCGACGCCGACGACGAACGTGATCGGCGCGACGTTGCCCGGCATTCCGTTCGTCGTCATCGGCCGCAACGACCATGTCGCGTGGGGCGCCACGAACACCGGGCCCGACACGCAGGACCTCTACATCGAGGCGCTGCGCGATCGCGACGGCGTCGCGGAGGCGCGCACGCCGGACGGCTGGCAGCCGCTCGAGACGCGCGACGAGACCATCCGCGTGAAGGGCGCCGCCGACATCGTGCTGAAGGTCCGCGCGTCGCGGCACGGGCCGCTGATCTCGGACGCGTCGCGCGGCGCGCGCGACGCGATGTCGATTCTCGACGGCGGCACGTTCGCGCTCGCGATGCAGTGGGCCGCGCTGCGTCCCGACGACCGCACGCTGCAGGCGATCCTCGCGATGGACCATGCGGCGCGACGCGTCGGGCTTCGTCGCCGCGACCCGCGACTTCCACGCGCCCCAGCAGAGCTTCGTCTACGCGGACACGGCGGGCAACATCGGCTTCGTCGCGCCGGGCCGCGTGCCGGTCCGTCGCGCCGACAACGACCTGATGGGGCAGGCGCCGGCGCCCGGATGGGACGCGCGCTACGACTGGCAGGGCTTCGTGCCGTTCGAACGACTGCCGCAGCGGATGAACCCGCCGGAGAACCGCGTCGTCACGGCGAACCAGAAAGTCGTGGCCGACGACGACCCCGTCTTCTTCACGTCCGAATGGGCCGCGCCGTACCGCGCCCGTCGCATCGAGTCGCTGCTCGACACGACGGCGAAGCACGACGTCGCGTCGTTCGCGGCGATCCAGGCGGACGTGCGTTCGCTCGCCGCCGTGCAGCTGCTGCCGCTGCTCGCGGACACTCGACCGCCCGACGGCCCGATGCACGACGCCGCGCGCGACGCGCTCGATCGCCTGAAGGCATGGGACGGCACGATGGCCGGCGACCGCGTCGAGCCGCTCGTCTTCGCGGCGTGGATGCGCGCGCTCGTCGAGGTGATCGCCGAGGACGAGCTCGGGCCGGAGCTGTCGAAGCGTTACCTGCAGCAGCGCATCGTGTTCCTCGTCAACGTGCTGTCCGACCGCGACGGCCAGTCGCGCTGGTGCGACGACATCCGCACGCCGATCGTGGAGACGTGCGCCGACATGAAGACGAAGGCGCTCGACCTCGCGCTCGCCGACCTGACGAAGCGCCTCGGCACCGACCGCTCGACGTGGCGCTGGGACGCGCTCCATCGCGTGCACGCGGCGCATCGACCGTTCTCGAGCGTGCCCGCGCTCGCCCGTTTCTTCGAGCTCGAGGCGCCGGTCGGTGGTGACTCGAACACGGTCGATGCCGCGGCCTACAGCATCGACGACGACGCCGCGCCGTTCGCGGACCGTCACGGGCCGAGCCTGCGGATGATCGTCGACTTCGGCGACCTCGAGCGCTCGCGCTTCGTGCCGTCGACCGGCGAGTCGGGAAACCGGCTGTCGCCGTTCTACGGCAACCTGTTCGACGTCTGGCGCGTCGGCGAGACGGTGCCGATGCAGACGCGCCGGCCGGCGGTCGAGCAGGGCGCCGCGGGCACGCTGCGACTCGAGCCGTGACGCGCTAGCGGCTCGTGCCGTCGGGATCGGCGTCGTGCGCGAGCGCGGCCGCCCGAATGCGCGGCAGCGAATCGACCTCTTCGGTCGCCGCCTCGCGGATGAAGACCATCAGCAGCACGAGGATGACGGGTCCGATCACGAGCCCGACGACGCCCATCGCGATCACGCCGCCGAAGATGCCGAACAGGATCGCGAGGAACGGCAGGCTCGTGCCGCCCTTGATCAGCATCGGGCGGATCGTGTAGTCGATGACCATCACGATCAGCATGCCGAGCGAGAACACGACCACGCCGGCGATCGTGCGGCCGCCGATGCCGAGGCCGACGGCGATGATCGCGAGCACCAGCGGCGCGGCGCCGGGCACGAACGCGAGGATCGCGAGCGCCGTCCCGAGCAGCACGGCCGACGGCACGCCGACCGCGTACAGCAGCGAGCTGAGAATGATGGCCTCGGCGAAGCCCACGATGACGAGCCCGTTGACGGCGGCGCGCAGCGCGTTCGGCACGTGGATCACGTATTCGCTCCAGCGACGTCCGAGCCAGCGGTTGCCCATCCGCCCGATCCGCTCGATCAGCCGCGGCCCGTCGCGATAGAAGAAGTACAGGACCCACAGCGCGAAGATCAGCGTCACGACGCGCGCCGTCAGGCTGAACAGCAGGAACTGCGCGGCGGCCTGCAGCACGTCGATGCGCGTCGCGGCGGTGCTGCGCAGGATCGCCGACAGCTGGTTCGGCTGCGCGAGGTAGACGTTCCAGCGTTCGACCAGCAGCGTGCCGAGCCACGGCACGTCGCGCAGCCAGTCGGGCGCCGGCGCGCCGTCCGCGTTGACCTTCACGAGGTAGGTCGCGACCGACACGACGTCCTGCAGCACGAACACGATCAGCAGGACCATCGGCCCGACCAGCAGCAGGCAGATCAGCGCCGTCGTTGCCACCGACGCGACCGGCCGGCGACCGCCGCAGCGCTTCTCGATCGCGAGGTACAGCGGCCACGACGCGATCGCGATGATCGCCGCCCAGATGATGGCGAGCAGGAACGGCTTCAGGACGACGAACGCGCCGAGCAGGATCAGCACCGTGAACAGCAGGCTGACGAGCTGCCGCCCGGACAGGCGGGTCTCCGGCGCGGGCAGCAGGGGGCGGGGGTCGAGGTTCATCGGAGGCGGGCGTGGTCCCGCCAGTATCGCCGTGAACGGGCCGGGCCCAAAACGAAAGGGACGGACCGAGGCCCGTCCCTCCTTCGTTGCCGACCCTCCGTCAGGTCGAGCGCGGCGGTGCCGGGAACGGCGTGCCGCCCGGCGTCGTCGAGAAGTCGAGCGGCGACACCGGCGCCTGCTGGCCGACGCCGGGCTTCGTCCAGTCGCAGACGCCGCCGGGGAACGCGTTCGTCATCCGGGTCATCTGGCCCGACGTCAACGTCGCCGGCGCGTAGTCCGCGGCATCGACCGGCTTCAGCTGGCACTTCAGGATGTTCTCGGTCCGCGGGCCACCGGCGACCTGCCGCGGCGACGCGCGGACGGTCAGCTTCGGGTCCGCATTGCAGACGTTGAAGTCGGTCACCTTCGTCGAGAACGTCGTGTCGCTCGTCAGGTAGCAGAAGTCGAACGCCGTCGACGGCTTCGCGGCCACGACCTGCGATGCGGTGCGCGCGTCGTTCAGCGACGCCTTCGGCGCGTTCGCCACGAGCGTGTTCAGCCACTGGTCCATCTGCAGGAACGACATCAGCGTGAGCCCGGACGCGGCCGGCGCGAGCAGGCCGGTGCCGTAGCGCCAGATCACCTGGTTGCCGTGGCCGCCGGCGTCGGCGTCGAGCCGGTCGCGCTCGGAGAAGCTGCGCCAGATGTAATGGATGCCCTGCTCGTCGTAGCCGCGCTGGTCGATGATCGGCACGCGCGCGAGATTCGTGCCGTTCGCGACGATGCCGGCGCGATACGCGATCGGCAGCGCCGCCGCATCGGCCGTCGTGCGCGCCGCGACGAGGTTGTCGTCCTTGTCGAGGCCGCCGACGATCTCGTTGAGCGTCACGAACTCCTCGGGCGTGATCGCGCCGGCTTTCAGCGCCGCGAGGCCGTACTGCACGCCGACGTTGTCGTCGGTCTGGTTCGCGCCGGTTGGAATTCGGCGCCGTGCCCCACACCGGCAGCGCGGCGTCGGGATCGCTGCAGCGCGTGCCGTTCGGGTTCGTCGCCGGATCGTAGACGAGCGCCGCCGGCAACTCGCAGTTGTTGCGCGACGCGCCGAACGGCGCGATCGCGCCGGTCGTCGAATTCACGACGAGCAGCGGAACGTAGTTGCCGGGCTTGTTCGCGAACCCGAACGAGTTGTTCCACGACTGGCAGCCGAGCTGGTCGAGGTGGCCCTCGATCGACGCCTTCTTCGCATTGACCTGCGCCTGCGTGTAGCTCGTCATCAGCGCGGCCCACTGCGGCTTCACGTACGCGTTGACGAGCAGCACGCAGTCGGACACTTCGATGCCGGTCGTGATCGAGTCCGGGAAGTCGCAGGCGACCTGCACGCCGTCGAGCAGCCCGGGGAAGATCGACGCCGCGGTGTTCTGCTGGATCGAGCCGCCCGAGCAGCCGTTGCCGGCCACGTACTTCACCTCGCCGTACGCGTCGACGATGTGTTCCTTCATCATCATCAACGTCTCGGTCATCAGCACCCGGTTCGAGTCGTACAACGAGTCGGTCATGCTGTTGTCGACGACCATGAAGCCGCGCGACAGCGCCGAATCGTCGGTCCAGCTCTGCTCGCTGCGGTACTGGCGCCGCGGCTGTCCGGTGCTCGCGCCGAACGTGTAGACGACCTTGCGGTTCCACTGCGGCTGCGGCGCGGTCGCCGCCCACGGCTGGGTCGGGTCGTACAGCACCGCGATGTCGAAGATGCCGCGGTTGATCGTCCCGCGCTCGACCCGCACGATGTACGGGACGGTCAGGCCGGCGTCGGTCGTCGTCGTCGCGAGGTCGGACGGCGCCGGTCCGGGCGTGTACGGCTTGTAGCAGGGGTTCGTCGGCGCGGCCGATCGGCGGGTTCGGGTCCGGCAGCGACGCGCTGCAGTTCGCGGCCGTCGTCTTGTAGTAGAGCTTGTACTCGGTCGCGATGTCGCACTGGACGTCGGTCGCGTTCGTCGACAGCCCGCTCGCGTTCGTCGCCGCGTTGTTGCCGGACGCGGGTTGCGCGACCGGCGTCGCGCACACGAACGGCAGGATCTGCGGACCCGAATACACCGGACCGCCGATCGGATGGTTCGTGATCGTGAGCGTCGCCGCCGAGCCGCCGGCCGCGGCGGTCAGCACGTTCGCGCCGTTCCCGAGGCCGCTGACGACGCCGAGGATGCGTCCGCCGGCGGAGGCCCGCGGCGCGAACTGCGCCGACACGTCCTTGCCGCCGACCGAGACGGTCAGCTGGGTCGGCGCGATGCCGCCCGGCAGCGTGACCTCGACGAGCGCGTCGCCGCCGGTCACGAAGTCCGCGCGATTCGACACGACGCGCACGGTCGGCGCAGGCGTCGCCGGCGCGCCCCCGTCGTCGTGGCACGCGCCGAGCAGCAGCGTCGCCGCGACGCCGAGCGTCGCGGCCTTCGCCCAGCGGGCCAGGCGGTGCAGGGATGACGCGCGCGTCGCGCGCGTCGAACGGCCGTCGGCCCCGGACGGGGCCGATTCGAATCTCGACATCGATGTCTCCTCGTTGATGAGTACCGTCGTCCGCCGTTCGAGCGGGGGATCGACTCGCATCGCGACGCACGGAATCGTCACGGTGTGTCGCAACGTCGGCGAAGGCGTGATGCGCTGCCAGGCCGGCGTTGCGGGAATGCAGTCAGCAAGCCGCAGGCCCGGAGCGACGCGGGCCGGCGCGGCACGACGATCGCGAACCCGGTACGATTCGCGGCGCTCCGCTTTCGTCTGTCGCACCGTCCGCGCGCCCAAGGACCCGCATGACCGTCGGCCCCTCCGCCAGCGTCAAGATCCTCCTCGTCGACGACCTCGAGAACAACCTGCTCGCGCTGTCGGCGCTGCTGCGGCGCGACGGCGTCGAGCTGCTGCTGGCGCGGTCCGGGCCCGAGGCGCTCGAGCTGCTGCTCGCGAACCCGATCGCCCTCGCGCTGGTCGACGTGCAGATGCCGGGGATGGACGGCTTCGAGCTCGCCGAGCTGATGCGGGGCAGCGAGCGGACGCGCCACGTGCCGATCATCTTCGTGACGGCCGGCGCGAGCGACGCCCGGCGCGTGTTCCAGGGCTACGAGTCGGGCGCCGTCGACTTCCTCTACAAGCCGATCGACCCGCACATCCTGCAGAGCAAGGTCGGCGTCTTCATCGAACTCGAGGAGCAGAAGCTCGCACTCGCGCGCGAACTGCAGAAGACGACCGAGACGCTGCGCTTCAACGAGATGTTCACCGCGATGCTCGGCCACGACCTGCGCGGGCCGCTTTCCGCGATCGTGATGGACGCGATCCTGCTCGAGCGCCGCGCGAGCGACGACAACGCGAAGAAGTCGGCGTCGCGCACGCTGAAGAGCGCGAAGCGGATGAGCCGGATGATCGGCGAGATGCTCGACCTCGCGCGCGGTCGACTCGCCGGCGGCATCCCGATCCTCCGCAGACCGGTCGACCTGAAGGCGCTCGCCGAGCACATCGTCGTCGAGCACCGGACGGTCGCGCCGACGCGCCGCGTCGAGCTGCGCGCGATCGGGGACCTGTCGGGCGAGTGGGACGGCGACCGCTGCAGCCAGCTGATGTCGAACCTCGTCGACAACGCGACGCGGCACGGCGACGACGGATCGCCGGTCGAATTCGTGCTCGACGGTTCGGCGCCCGACGCGGTCACGATCGACGTCGCGAACGACGGTCGCATCGCCGAAGAGCTCGTGCCGCACCTGTTCGATCCGTTCCGCAGCCGGCAGGGACAGCGCAACCGCAGCGAGGGCCTCGGCCTCGGTCTCTACATCGTCGAGCAGATCGCCGTCGCGCACGGCGGCAGCGTCGAGGCCGCTTGCGGATCCGACGACCGCACGAGGTTCCGGGTCCGGCTGCCGCGCGCCTGACGATGCTCTTCCGCAGCAGGAAGGAGCGGCGACGCGTCCTGATCGTCGAGGACGACTGGGCGGTCCTCGAAGTGCTGAAGCTGATGCTCGAGGACGCGGGATACGTCGTCGTCACGGCGGAGCACGGCCCGCAGGCGATCGCGGCCGCGAGCGCGAAACCGTTCGACCTCGTGCTGATGGACATCTCGATGCCCGGCGTCAGCGGCGTCGACGTCGCGAAGGCGCTGCGCGAGCAGGCGAAGACGCGCGACGTGCTGATCGCGATCCACACCGGCCTCGACGAGCACTGGGTGCGCGAGCGCTTCGACGACTACGACCTGTTCCTGACGAAGGCGGCCGACACCGACGTGCTGGTCGACGAGATCGGCAAGCTGTTCGAGCGGCCGCGTCGCGCGCGCGACGAACGCGGGCCGGCGGCCGAGGACGTTCGACTCACGATGCTCGACGCGGCGCGCGCGCAGCAGTCGCTACGCGACGCGATGAACCTCGGCCCCGAGCTGCTGACGTGGGAGGCGCTCGTCGGCATGTGCGGCGACGAGATCGATCAGCTGCGGCGGCTCGGCGAATCCGACGAGCAGATCGCCCAGCGCATCGAAGGCGCGGTCGGCAAGGCCGTGCCCGCGCACGTGCTCGCGCGCTAGCATCGCGACGCATGGACACGACGCGCATCGGGACGGTCTACGGCGTGCTGCTGAACGATCCGGCGGCGCTCGCCCGGCTGGCGCCGGCGTTCCACGAGCCGCCGTACCGCGCGCCGCCGGTCGCGCCGATCCTCTACGTGAAGTCGCGCAACACGTTCGCGTCCGACGGCGCGACGGTCGGCGTCCCCGCCGATCCGGGTCGCGTGCGCATCGACGCGACGATCGGCGCGGTGATCGGCCGTCGGGCGACGCGCGTGTCGGTCGACGATGCGTTCGCGTTCGTCGGCGGGTACGCGATCGTCGGCGACCTGACGCTGCCGCACGACTCGGTCTATCGCCCGGCCGTGCGCCAGCGTTGCCGCGACGGCTTCTGCCCGATCGGCGAGCCGACGCCGGTCGATGCGTTCGACGTCGCGAGCGCGGTCGTCACGATCGCGGTGGACGGCGTCGACGTGCATCGCCGCTCGCTCGACGCGCTCGTGCGTCCGCTGCCGCGGCTGCTCGCCGACGTGACGGCGTTCATGACGCTCGACGCCGGCGACATCCTGCTGCTCGGCGGTCCGGACGACGCGCCGCTCGCGCGTCCCGGCGAGACGGTGTCGATCCGCGTGCCGGGACTCGCGACGCTGACGGTCGCGCTCGTCGCGGAGACGGCGTCGTGAGGCGCGGCCGCGTCGCGATCGACGGCCGGCCGGTCGACGTCGTCGGCACCGACGATGGCGTGCGGCTGCCCGACGGACGCGTCGTCGACGAGGCGTCGCTCGCGTGGTTGCCGCCGCTCGCGTTCCGCACGATCTTCGCGCTCGGTCTCAACTATGCCGACCATGCGAAGGAACTCGCGTTCGGCGCCGCGCCCGCGGAACCGCTGCTGTTCCTGAAGGGTCCGAACACGCTGGCCGGCCATCGGTCGGAGACGGTCCGGCCGGCCGGCGTGGCGTTCATGCACTACGAATGCGAGCTCGCGGTCGTGATCGGTCGACGTTGCCGCGACGTGCGTCGCGAGGCCGCCTACGACGTCGTCCGTGGCTACACCGTTGCGAACGACTACGCGATCCGCGACTATCTCGAGAACTACTACCGGCCGAACCTGCGCGTGAAGAACCGCGACACCTGCACCCCGATCGGGCCGTGGCTGGTCGACGCGGCCGACGTCCCCGACCCGATGAACCTGCGTCTCTCCACGCGCGTCGACGGCAGGCTCGTGCAGGACGGCACGACCGCGAACATGATCCACGACGTGCCCGCACTGATCGCATACCTGTCGAGCTTCATGACGCTCGACGACGGCGACGTGATCCTGACCGGCACGCCGGAAGGCGTCGTCGACTGCCCGGTCGGCGCCGAGGTCGTGACCGAGATCGAAGGCATCGGCCGGCTCGTCAACACGATCGTCGCCGGGTGAACGACATGCGCATCGACCACCTGATCGACGGCGTCGCGGTCGCGAGCGCCGACTACTTCGAGACGATCAACCCGGCGACGCAGGACGTGCTCGCCGAGGTCGCGGCCGGCGGCGCACGCGAGGTCGACGCGGCGGTCATGGCCGCGAAGGCGGCGTTCCCGGCGTGGGCTTCGCTGCCGGCGCCGCAGCGCGCGTCCCGCATGCGTCGACTCGGCGAGCTGATCGCCGCGAACGTCGCGGACATCGCATCCACCGAGACGGACGACGCAGGCCAGCCGATCGCGCAGACCGGCAAGCCAGCTGATCCCGCGCGCCGCCGACAACTTCCACTACTTCGCCGAAATGTGCGTGCGCGTGGACGGCCACACGTATCCGACCGAGACGCACCTCAACTACACGCTGTTCCATCCGGTCGGCGTCTGCGCGCTGATCTCGCCCTGGAACGTGCCGTTCATGACGGCGACGTGGAAGGTCGCGCCGTGCCTCGCGTTCGGCAACACCGCCGTGCTGAAGATGAGCGAGCTGTCGCCGATGACGGCCGCGCGGCTCGGCGAGCTCGCGCTC
Source organism: uncultured beta proteobacterium (assembly GCA_963720205.1). Taxonomy (GTDB): domain Bacteria; phylum Pseudomonadota; class Gammaproteobacteria; order Burkholderiales; family Burkholderiaceae_D; genus CAHJXF01. The sequence goes on from OY970390.1 coordinate 888,854, forward strand.
GAGGCCGGCATCCCGAAAGGCGTGCTGAACGTCGTCCACGGCACCGGCCGCGAGGCCGGCGAGCCGCTGGTCGCGCATCGGGACGTGCGCGCGATCTCGTTCACCGGCTCGACCGCGACCGGCAACCGCATCGTGCGCGCGGCGGGCCTCAAGAAGTTCAGCATGGAGCTCGGCGGCAAGAGCCCGTTCGTGATCTTCGCCGACGCCGACCGGGCCCGCGCGCTCGACGCCGCGGTGTTCATGATCTTCAGCAACAACGGCGAGCGCTGCACCGCCGGCTCGCGCATCCTCGTCGAGCGATCGATCTACGCCGACTTCGTCGAGCGCTTCGCCGCGCGCGCGAAGGCGCTCATCGTCGGCGACCCGCGCGACCCGTCGACGATCGTCGGGCCGATGATCTCGCAGGCGCATCTCGCGAAGGTGCGCGGCTACATCGAGCTCGGGCCCACCGAAGGCGCCACGATCGTCGCCGGCGGCCTCGACGCGCCGACGCTGCCGGACCGCGTGAAGGACGGCAACTACGTCGTGCCGACGGTGTTCGCCGACGTCGACAACCGCATGCGGATCGCGCAGGAGGAGATCTTCGGACCGGTCGCGTGCCTGATCCCGTTCGACGACGAGGCCGACGCGATCCGGCTCGCGAACGACATCGACTACGGCCTGTCGAGCTACGTGTGGACGGGCGACGTCGGCCGCGCGCATCGCGTCGCCGCCGCGATCGAGGCCGGCATGTGCTTCGTCAACAGCCAGAACGTCCGCGACCTGCGCCAGCCGTTCGGCGGCACGAAGGCATCGGGCACCGGCCGCGAAGGCGGCACCTGGAGCTACGAGGTCTTCCTCGAGCCGAAGAACGTCGCGGTGTCGCTCGGCAGCCATCACATCCCGCACTGGGGCGCGACATGAGGCGGCGCGCGTTCGTCGCCGCGACGTCGGCCGCGTGCGCGCTGCCGCTCGCCGCGATCGACGCCGCGTTCGCAGACGCGCCGTGGCCGACGCAGAAGGCGCTGCGCGTCGTCGTGCCGTTCCCGCCCGGCGGCACGACCGACAACGTGACGCGGCTCGTGATGGCCGAGGTCGGTCGCGCGGTCGGGCAGTCGGTCGTCGTCGAGAACCGGCCCGGCGCCGGCACGGTGATCGGCGTGTCGAACGTCGCGCGCGCCGCGCCCGACGGCTACAGCTTCGTCACCGTCGCGAACAGCTTCGCCGCGAACGCGACGCTCGTGCGCACGCTGCCGTACGACACGCGCCGCGACCTGCGGCCGGTCGCGCTGATGGGCATGTCCGAGCACGTGCTCGCGACGCATCCGGACAGCGGCATCCGCTCCATCGCCGATCTCAAGGCGCAGGCGCGCACGAAGAGCCTGAGCTTCGCATCGTTCGGGATCGGCACGTCGGCCCATCTCGCCGGCGAGATGCTGAAGCAGCAGCTGCAGGTCGACCTCGTCCACGTGCCGTACAAGGGCCAGGGTCCGGCGATGACCGACCTGATGGGCGGCCACGTGACGATGATGTTCGGCAACTGGCCCGAGTTCCGCGGACCGATCGGCAGCGGCCGGCTCGTCGCGATCGGCATGGCGACGGCGAAGCGCTCGTCAGTACGCGCCGACGATCCCGACGCTCGCCGAACAGGGCGTGCCGATCGAATCGAACTCGTGGAACGGGCTGCTCGCGCCGGCCGCGACGCCCGACGCGATCGTCGCGCGGTTGAACGCCGAGGTCGATCGCGCGCTCGCGACGCCGGCCGTCGTCGACGCGTTCCACGCCGGCGGCATCGCGTCGCTGTCGGGGTCGCCGGGCGCCTTCGCGCAGTTCCTGAACGACGAGATCGCGAAGTACGCCGCCGTGATCCGTGCGGCGAACGTCCCGCTCGAGGGCTGACGATGAGCCTGTACGCGGCGCAGAAGTTCCTGTTCGAGATCAATCGCGACCCGGCGGTCCAGCGCGCCTATCTCGACGGCGGGGAGGCGCGCGCCGCCCTGCTGGACCGCTTCGACCTCGACGGCGAGGAGCGTGCGGCGATCGACGCCGGCGACATCGGCCTGCTGTACGTGCTCGGCTGCAACGGCCAGCTGCTGATGCATTTCGCGCCGCTGCTCGGCCTGCCGTGGGCCGACTACATCGCCGCGATGCGCGACGGCGTGGCGAAGTACGGACCGGTGCGGGCCGGCGTGTACGCGATGACGACGCGCGCCGACGAAAAGGTCGCGGGCGTCTGATGCCGCTCGTCTTCGCCGCCGTCTGCAGCCACGCGCCGGGCATCACCGGCCGCGCGCATCTCGCCGACGCGGAAGTGAAGGACGAGTTCCACGCGCAGTTCGGGCGGCTCGGCGAGGCGCTGCACGCGAGCCGGCCCGACGCGATCGTCGTCGTCGCCGCCGAACACTTCGCGAACTTCTTCATGAACAACATGCCGGCGTACGCGATCGGCATGGCGGACCACTACGAAGGCCCGATCGAGGACGAGGCGTGGCTCGGCATCGCGAAGACGCGCGTGCCCGGCGACGCCGCGCTGTCGCGGCGGATCATCGCCGAGGTCATGCGGACGGTCGACGTCGCGTACGCCGAGGAATGGAAGTTCGATCACGGCATCATCGTGCCGCTGTCGTTCCTCACGCCGTCGTTCGACACGACGGTGATCCCGGTCAACATCAACTGCCAGGGGCCGCCGCTGACGCCGCTGCCGCGCGCGTGGGCGTTCGGCGAGGCGTTGCGTCGCGCGTGCGACCGCGTCGACGAGCGCATCGCGATCGTCGGCACCGGCGGCATCTCGCACTGGCCGGCGACGCCGGACTCGGGCCGCATCAACGAGGACTGGGATCGCGAATTCATGACGCGCTGGTGCGCCAACGATCGCGACGCGCTGCTGTCGTACACCGACGAGGCGACCTATCGCGACGCGGGGCAGGGCGGCTTCGAGATCCGCACGTTCATCACCGTCGCCGCGGCCGCCGGCGGCACCGGTACCATCCTGCACATGAAGCCGATCCCGATCTTCGCGGTGACGTGCACCGCGGCGACGATGTCGATCCACTGACGCCCGTCGATCCATGCCGCACATCGTCGTCCTTTACACCGGCAACCTCGAACGCGACGCGAACATGCCGGTGCTGTGCCGCGCGCTCGCCGACACGCTGATCGCGCAGCGCGACGAGGCCGGGGCGATCGTGTTCCCGCCCGGCGGCACGCGCGTGTTCGCGATGCCGTCGGCGCATCACGCGGTCGCCGATCGCGACGGCGACCACGGCTTCGTGTACATCAACCTGCGAATGGCGAAGGGCCGGTCCGACGCCGTCAAGAAGACGGTCGGCGAGGCGTTGTCGGCGGTCGTGAAGCGGCACTTCGCGGACCTGATGGCCGGGCGGCGCATCGGCATCACGCTGCAGATCGACGAGAGCCCCGGGCAGGTCTTCGACGCGAAGCTCGGCAACCTGCACGCGCTGTTCGACATTCCGCAGTCCGATGTTCGACGCTGACCGCATCGCGGCGCTCGCGGGCGAGCTCGATCGCGCCGAGAAGGACCGTGCGCAGCTCGAGCATTTCTCGAAGCGCTTCCCGGAGATGACGATCGCCGACGGCTACGCGGTGTCGCGCGCGTGGGTGCGCGCGAAGATCGCCGCCGGCCGTGTCGCGCGCGGTCACAAGATCGGCCTCACGTCGCGCGCGATGCAGCAGTCGAGCCAGATCGACGAACCCGACTACGGCACGCTGCTCGACGACATGTTCTTCGCCGAGGGCGACATCCCGTCGGCGCGCTTCATCAAGCCGCGCGTCGAGGTCGAGCTGGCGTTCGTGCTGGGTCGCCGTCTCGCCGGTCCCGACGCGACGATCTTCGACGTGCTGAAGGCGACCGACTACGTCGTCCCCGCGATCGAGATCATCGACGCGCGCATCGAGCAGTTCGACCGGCACACCGGCGCGCCGCGCAAGGTCTTCGACACGATCTCCGACAACGCGGCGAACGCCGGCATCGTGCTCGGCGGTCGTCCGGTCAAGCCCGACGCGGTCGACCTGCGCTGGGTCGGCGCGCTGCTGTTCCGCAACGGCGCGATCGAGGAGTCGGGGCTCGCGGCCGCCGTGCTGAACCATCCGGCGAACGGCATCGCGTGGCTCGCGAACCGGCTCGCGCCGTGGGACGAATGCCTCGAGGCCGGCGAGGTCGTGCTCGCCGGCTCGTTCACGCGCCCGGTCGTCGCGACCGCCGGCGACGCGTTCCACGCCGACTACGGGCCGCTCGGCTCGATCGCGTTCCGGTTCGCCTGACGGCCCGCACGACACATCCGACGACAGACTTCGACGACGCATGGACACCCCGACGAACGACTTCAAGCGCGCCCTCGCCGAAGGCCGCACGCAGATCGGCCTCTGGGTCGGGCTCGCCGACGGCTATGCGGCCGAGGTGCTCGCCGGCGTGGGCTTCGACTGGCTGCTGATCGACGGCGAGCACGCGCCGAACGACCTGCGCTCGACGCTGCATCAGCTGCAGGCCGTGTCGAGCGCGTGGTCCGCGCATCCGCATCGCTCGCATCCGGTCGTGCGCATCCCGGTCGGCCGCGCGGACCTGATCAAGCAGGCGCTCGACATCGGCGCGCAGACGATCCTCGTGCCGATGGTCGAGACGGCCGAACAGGCGCGCGAACTTGCGCGCGCGATGCGTTATCCGCCGGACGGCATCCGCGGCATGGGCGCGGCGCTCGCGCGCGCGTCGCGCTGGCAGGCGTACCCGCGCTACCTGCACGAGGCGAACGCGCAGGCGTGCCTGCTGGTGCAGGTCGAGTCGGCCGAGGCGCTCGACGAGCTCGACGCGATCGCTGCGACGCCGGGCGTCGACGGCGTGTTCATCGGACCCGCCGACCTGTCGGCGTCGATGGGACACGTCGGCGAGCCCGGCCATCCCGACGTGCAGCAGGCGATGGCCGACGCGATCGCGCGCATCCGCCGCGCCGGCAAGGCCGCCGGCATCCTGTCGACGACCGACGACCAGGCGCGCAAGTGGCTCGACGCCGGCGTCACGTTCCTCGCCGTCGGCATCGACACGATGGTGCTCGTCAACGCCGCGAAGCAGCTGCTGGCGCGCTATCGCTGAGGCGCGCCGTCGGCCGACGGCGCGCCGCCCGCGTCACGCGATCGCGTCACGTCCCGCCGCGTCCGCGATCGGCGACCAGCGCCGCCATGTCGTCGTCGTGCCGTTCGTCGCGCAGCGCGGCCTCGACGCCGCGACGGTCGGCTTCCGGCCGGTTCTGGCTGACCTTCCACTTGCCTTCGAGCGTCGCGATCGGGATCTCGATGCCGATGATCGCGCGCATCTGCGCGGCGACGAAGTCGGACGGCGCGTCGTCGACGTGCCACGGCTTCGGACGACGCCCCTCCTGGCTCGCGGTCAGCAACTCGATCTGCGCGTGGACCCACGCGGCGTCGTCGATCACGCGCGACCGTCCCTTCGCCTGCACGACGACGTAGTTCCACGTCGGCACGACCTTGCCGTGCACGGCCTTCGACGGATACCACGACGGACTGACGTAGCTCTGCGGACCCTGGAACACGACCAGCGCCTCGCCGCCGGCGCGCAGCGGCTCGACCTGGTCGTTCGCCTTCGCGATGTGGGCGCGCAGCGTGCCGCGGTCGCCGTCGTCGACCAGCACGAACGGCACATGGTTGGCGACGAGCCGGCCTTCGTCGCCCGTGATCAGCAGCGCCAGCGGATGCGCGCGCATCAGCGCGTGCAGGACGTCGAGACGGGGTTCGTCGAAGTGCGCGGGACGGTACATGTCGGCGATGCGCGGGACTGCGGCGCGGCGTGCGGGGCCGCAATTGTCGGCGATCGGCGCATCGAGCGGTAGCCGCCGGCACCCGCTTCGCGAAACGCCGAGCCGCAGCCACCGACGGGCGCCGACGTTGTTTTGAAGCTTCGCGGACCTTCCGGCGCCGCGCCCGCTGCGCTAGAGTCGTCGGCCCGGCTCGGCGTCACCGGCCCGCACTCGACGGAGTTCGCATGGCTGCACGTTCGATCGCATCGCTCTCGCTCACCTTCGGCCTCGTCTCGATCCCGGTCCGCCTGTTCTCGGCGACCGAGAGTTCGGCGACGGTCCGCTTCAACCTGCTCGCGAAGGACGGCTCGCGGGTCAAGCAGCAATACGTGTCCGAGAAGGACCAGACGGTCGTCGAGCGTCGCGAGATGGTGAAGGGCTACGAATTCGAGAAGGACCGCTTCGTCCTGTTCACGCCCGAGGAGCTGAAGGCGCTGGAGGAGGGCGGCCGCCACACGATCGACATCGTCGCGTTCGTGCCCGAGCGGACGATCGACCCGATCTATTACGACAAGGCGTACTTCCTCGCGCCGGACAAGCGCGGCGGCAAGCCGTACGCGCTGCTGAGGGCCGCGATGCAGAAGAGCGGCCGCTGCGCGCTCGCGACCTGGGCCTGGAAGACGAAGCAGTACGTCGTGCAGGTTCGTCCCGCCGACGACGGGCTCGTGCTGCAGCAGTTGCTGTACGCCGACGAGGTGCGCTCGCTGAAGGACCTCGACATCGAGGCCGTCGACGTGTCGGACAACGAGCTGAAGCTCGCGCTGCAGCTGATCGAGCAGATCTCGCAGGAGACCTACGATCCGACGCAGTTCGTCGACGAGGAGAAGAAGCGCGTGCTGGCCGAGATCGATCGCAAGGTCGCGGGCCAGCAGATCGTCGCGTCGGAACATCGCGAGGAGGCCGCCGCGTCGAACGTCATCGACCTGATGGCCGCGCTGCGGGCGAGCCTGTCCGCGAAGCCCGCGAAGGGCAAGGCCGGCGCCGCGAAGCCGGTCGCGGGTCCGGTCGTCGAGGCGCCGGCAAAGGCGGTCGCCGCCAACGACGCGACCGCGAAGGAACGCAAGCCGATCCGTCGCGCCGCCAAGGCGGCGGTCGCCGAGCCGGTCGCGCAGCCGACCCGCGCCCGGGCGCGCAAGTGATGCCCCGGCCGACGCGTCGCGCCACGTCGCGTTGACGACATGACGCCGAAGGCTCCGCGCCGGTGACGAAGCGGCCGGACCCGCGCGTCGACGACGCGCACGACGACGACGAAGGCTTCTACACGCTGCGCGCGATCCAGCAGATGCTCGGGCTGTCGCGACGCGACGTCCTCGGCTTCGTCGAGGCCGGGTTCGTCACGCCGACGCGCGGACCGCGCAACGCGTATCGCTTCGGCTTTCGCGACGTCGTGCTGCTGCGGACGGCGCAGACGCTGCGCGACGCGCGGATCCCGACACGCCGCATCGTCCGCGCGCTGAAGCGGCTGCGCGCGCAACTGCCGGCCGCCGCGCCGCTGACCGGCCTGCGGATCACGGCGATCGGCGACGACGTCGCGGTCCGCGAGGCAGGGCAGGACGTCGCGCTGGAGTCCGGCCAGCTGCTGTTCGACTTCGAGGTCGCGTCGACGGGATCGGTGCTGGCGTTTCCGTCGCGACACGACGACGCGCCCGAAGGCGCGGCGGACGACGATCTCGCCGCGCTGCTCGCCGAGGCCGCGGCCGTCGAGGCGTCCGATGCGGTCGCGGCGGAAGCGCTGTATCGACGCGCCGGCGAACGGCATCCGGACGATCCGAACCCGGCGCTCGGCCTCGGTGCGCTGCTGTACGAGCGCCGTCGCTACGGCGACGCGCTGGCGGTCTACGACGCGGCGATCGCGCGTGCGGCCGGCGAGGCGGCGCTGCACTACAACCGCGCGATGGCGCTCGAGGACCTCGGGCGGATCGCCGAAGCGCTGGACGGCTACGAGGCGGCGGTCCGGCTCGACCCGTCGTTCGCCGACGCGCACTGGAACGCCGCGCGGCTCTACGAGGAACAGCGGATGCCGCAGCAGGCGCTGCAGCACTACAGCGCCTATCGACGACTACGGCGCTGAGCGCCTCGCCGCGTCCGAAGCGTTCCTCGCGCGCTGCGCCCGGGCGGATGCGCCGACCGCATCCGCGACCCGCGTGGGACGGTCGCTCTCAGATCGGTAGGGGCCGCAAGAGGGTGACGCCGGCATCGCGACGAGCGACCACGACAGGAGTTGACATAATACAAATTATGCGCAGTAGCAGAGAACGAAGTCGAAAGCGCGTTCGTCGAGCCGGGGATCCGACCTGCCGCATCCGTCGGGCCTCGACGGCTGCCCGATCATCGAGGCGCTCGGCCGGCGGCGCTCAGGCTGCGTGTCGCGCGCCGGTCGCTGCCATCAGCCGCTGCAGGACCGGCCGCAGCAGCGCCGCGATCGCCGCGTGTCCGTCGGCCGACAGATGCCCGTACGCGTCCGACCACAACGCGGCGCGCTCGGGGGCCGTCCGCTGCAGCAGCGCCGGCAGCGGGTCGTACAGGTGGCAGCCGGTGTCGGCGGCGAGCTCGCGAAAGCGCGCCTGACAGTTGCCGGGGTCGCTCAGGCGCGCGAGCGACGAGTCGTGCGGCAGCGGCACCAGCAGCACCGGCGTCCGGCTCGCGCCGATCCATGCGGTCAGGATCGCCCGCATCAGCGACCAGCCCGGCGTGTCGGGCCGGTCGTAGTCCGGCAGCGGCTGGAACCGCCGCACCCGCGTCAGCACGTGCTTGGCGACGCGGCGCACCGGTCCCATCCGCGCGAGGACGCGCATCAGGCGGTCGTGCCGGGCCGAATGATTCCTGAAGACGAGGTTCGCCTCGCCGAACGAATACACGTGCGGCCGCAGGTCCGTCGGCAACGTGTCCTCGGTCCACAGCTGCTTCGGGACCGGCACGTGGCGCACGGTCAACCCCTGCCCGTCGAGCTCGAAGTACGGTTTCGCGGTGAAGAGTTCGGCGCCCGCGGCATCGCGCGCCCGCACGACCCGACGCGTGATGCGGCGGATGTTCTCGACATAGACCGCGATCACGACGAGGTCGTGCTCGACCGCGCCGTGCTCCCGATGGATCAGCCAGTGCTGGTCCGTCGCGGTGCCCGACACCGCGTAGTTGTCGATCTCGAGGCCCGGCAGCGCGGCTTCGAGCAGGTCGCTGTAGCGTGCGGCGTTCGGGATCCCGTCGCCGGACGATTGCGAGTCGCCGTACAGCAGCGCGCGGAACGTCCCCGGCGTCCGCGCGTTCGCGAACTCGCGGTCGGAGCGGAAGCCGGCCGCGTTCGTGCGTACCAGATAGCCGCCGTTCGGGCCCTGCACGCGAAGCTTCGCGCCCGGCATGTACGTGTAGCCGATGCGCGGGTGGTACTTGGTCAACGCGCTAGCGATGGTCCGGCTCCTCGTCCCGCGCGTAGCGCCGGGCCATCCGTTCGCGCCGTCCGACGACGATCTCGAAGTGCGACTTCGGCCAGTCGGCGTAGTAGTCGGTGCGCTTCAACGCGTCGGCCCCTTCGAGCACGGCGCCGAGGCTGTTGGCGACGACGATGAAGTACGGCTTGCCGAGCGAGCCGGCATAGCGGCTCGTCGTCGTCTTCGCGACGCCGGTGTTCAGGAAGACGTCGTGCCGGATCAGCTCGACGTTGAGCGACTCGACGAACTCGCTGATGCCCCACGCGAACTGCATCCGCGGCGGGAAGGCGATGACGCGCGTCGTCAGCTTCGGCGCGTCGCGCATCGCGGTCGCCTGTTGCGCGATGAACGCCCGCGCGTCGCCCGACCACCACACGGCGACGTCGACCGTCTTCATCATCAAGGCCCGCAGCGCGAACGGACACGGCGGGAACTTCGCGCCGTAGAACGCGTTCTTGACGGCGACGAATTCGCGCATCCAGGTCCAGATGTCGGCCTCGATCGCCTCGATCTCCTGCACGGTGTCGGCCATCGTTCGTCAGAACAGCGTGTAGCAGAAGATGTCGACGGTGCCGTCGTCGATCACGGCGTCGCGCGCGATCGCGTCGGCGATCGCGGCGAGGCGCGGGCCGAGGGCCGCGAGCGCCGCCTCGCCCTCCTCCGTCCAGTGCGCGACCAGCGCCTCGATCAGTCCGTCGGCACCGCCGTCGCCGGGAAACGCGAAGTCCGCCGACGTCATCGACGAAACCGTCGACGGGACGAAGTAGCTCGCGACGCCGGCGTCCCGCGCGGCCGCGAAATACGGCGCGTCGCCGGCCCGCTTCTTCGCGGCTGCCAGTGGCTCCAGCACGTCGTCGAACAGCGTGCCGGCGAGCTCCGCGGCGTCAGTCCGGCTCATGTTCCGTCCTCCAGTCGTCGTCCCCGGCGAGCGCGGGCTGCCGGTCCTTCCACAGCAGCCGGTCCTCGAGCACGAGCAGGTCGATCCCGGTCCGCATGAAGCAGCGATAGGCGTCCTGCGGCGTGCAGACGATGGGCTCGCTGCGCACGTTGAACGAGGTGTTGACGAGCATCGGGCAGCCGGTGCGCGCGTGGAACGCCTCCAGCAGCCGCCGGAACGCCGGATTCGCATCGGCGCCGACCGTCTGCACGCGCGCGCTGTAGTCGACGTGCGTGACGGCGGGGACGTCGCTGCGCGGCTGGTGCAGCGTCTTCACGAGGTCGTCGCCGGCCGCGTCGGTCGCGTCGACGTCGAGCCGTCGCGTCGCCTGCACGGGCGCGGTCAGCAACATGTACGGGCTCTCGTCGTCGAGCTCGAACCAGTCGGCCGCATGTTCGGCCAGCACCGACGGCGCGAACGGCCGGAAGCTCTCGCGGAACTTGATCTTCAGGTTCATGCGGCTCTGCATGTCCGGGCGACGCGGGTCCCCGAGGATCGAGCGCGCGCCGAGCGCGCGCGGGCCGAACTCCATCCGTCCGCTGAAGAAGCCGACGACCTGGCCGTCGGCGAGCGCGTCGGCGACGATGCCGGCGCGTTCGTCGTCGTCCGGCACGTGGTCGCTCGGCGCCTCCACGCGGTCGACGAAGTCCTCGACCTCGTGCGTCGAGAAAGCCGGTCCGAGGAGGCTCCCGGCGAGCGCGTCGCGCGTCGCGTCGACGCGACGCGGCACACCGAACAGCCGGTACGACGCGGACAGCGCGGCGCCGAGTGCGCCGCCGGCGTCGCCGGCGGCCGGCTGGACGAACAGTCCGTCGAGCCCGGACTCGCGGGCGACCCGGCCGTTCGCGACGCAGTTCAGCGCGACGCCGCCGGCCATGACGAGATTGCGGTGACCCGTCCGGCGGACCACGTGCGCGACGAGCTTCAGCACGATGTCTTCCGCGACCTGCTGGATCGACGCGGCGAGGTCCATCTCGCGGCGCGTGATCGGCGACTCGGCGAGGCGCGGCGGTCCGCCGAACAGGTCGTGGAAGCGGCCGTTCGTCATCATCGGCGAGTCGAGGTAGCCGAATGCGGCGGTGTCGAGGCGGAACGAGCCGTCCGCCTTCACGTCGACCAGCGCGTCGCGGATCAGCGACGCGTAGCGCGGCGTGCCGTACGGCGCGAGTCCCATCAGCTTGTACTCGCCCGAGTTGACCTTGAAGCCGCAGTACGACGTGAACGCGCTGTACAGCAGGCCGAGCGAATGCGGGTAGCGGATCTCGTCGAGCAGCTCGATCGTCGTGCCGACGCCTGACCCGAGCGTGCAGGTCGCCCACTCGCCGACGCCGTCGATCGTGAGGATCGCCGCGGACTCGAACGGCGACGGATAGAAGCAGCTCGCCGCGTGCGACAGGTGGTGCGGCGTGACGAGCAGCCGCGGGACCTCGCCGAGGCAGGCTTCGAGCTCGCGGCGCAGGCTCGCCTTCGCGCCGAGCAGCGTCCGGCACGCGGCGACGAACTGCTCGCGTCCCGAAGGCGCGACCGTCAAAGCGTTCTTCACGACGCGATCGAACGTCAGCATCGGGTTGTCGTAGAACACGACCGCGTCGAGCTCGGACGGTTCGATGAAGGCCTCGCCGAGGCAGTAGTTGATCGCGCGCTTCGGGAAGCGCGGATCGTGCTTCTTGCGCGAAAAGCGTTCTTCCTGCGCGGCCGCGACGACCTCGCCGTCGCGGACGAGGGCCGCGGCGGCGTCGTGATAGAACGCGGAGATACCCAGCACGCAAGTCATGTTCGACAGGAGACAGAGGTGGATGACGCCGGCGCAGCGACCGTCGACTTCGCGCCGCTAGCCGGCCTCGCGGCACGATCGGCGCGCGGGCGGCCTTCGGCGAGCCCGCTTCCGGACCGCATGACGTCGGGGTGCTTCGGGCCGCTTCGCGACCCTGGGTGGCGGACGATCGCCTGTCCGCGCCGCCGACGATCCAGCAAGCCCGGTGCCCATCGCCGCGCAATTGCCCTGCGATCGACGCCACGTGGTCGTCACGCGATCTCACGGTTCGGCGCGACGTCGTCGCTCGACATCGAGGTCGGCCGCACGCGCGATCGGTCGGGGCTCGCCGACGAGCCGCTTCCTGACAATTCCGTCATCCGCGCGACAGCGACCTGCGCCGGCGGGCTCGCTAGATTGCACGCCTTGTCCTGCTTCTCCATCCCATGATCGGAAGACTCCGCGCCGACGTCCGCCGTCGCGTCACCGGCCCGTCGCTCGCGGCTGCCGCACTCGTCGTCGCGCTCTCCGCCTGCACCGTCGGGCCGGACTACCGGCGACCCGACGTCGCGGTGCCGACGGCGTATCGCGAGGACCCGCCGGTCGGCGGCGGCTGGAAGACCGCGCAGCCGCGGCCCGCCGACGCGTCGACCGCGGCGTGGGCCGTGTTCGACGACCCGACGCTCGACGCGCTCGTCGCGGACGCCGGCCGCGCGAACCAGTCGATCGCGCAGGCCGAGGCGAACTACCGGGCGGCGACCGCGCTGGTCGCGCTCGCCCGATCCGCCTACTTCCCGAACATCGGCGTGTCCGTCGGCGAGTCGCGCGCGAGCGTCGCGACGAGCCGCAATTCGTCGGCCGTCGGCGACGCGCATACGTTCGGCTTGCAGGCGACCTGGGAGCCCGACCTCTGGGGTGGCGTCCGCCGCTCCGTCGAGGCCGCCGGCGCGAACGCGCAGTCGAGCGACGCGACGCTCGCGGGCGTGCGCCTGTCGATCCAGGCGCAGGTCGCGCAGGACTATCTCCTGCTGCGCATCAACGACGAATTGCGGGACCTGCTCGCGAGCAGCGTCGACGCGTACCAACGCGCGCTGAAGCTGTCGCAGAGCCAGCGGAAGGCGGGCACCGTGTCGGGCAGCGACGTGGCGCTCGCGACCGCGCAGCTCGCATCGACGCAGTCGCTGCTGACCGACGTCGAGGCGACGCGCGACGTGTACGAGCACGCGATCGCGGTGCTGCTCGGTCGGCCGCCGGCCGGCTTCTCGATCGCGCAGGAACCGCTGAAGGCGGTCCTGCCCGAGGTCCCGACCGGGCTGCCGTCGGACCTGCTCGAACGGCGGCCCGACATCGCCGTGGCCGAGCGGCTCGCGGCGGCGGCGAACGCGAACATCGGCGTCGCGAAGGCGGCCTACTACCCGGTGCTGACGCTCGGCGCGAGCGGCGGCGACAGCCTCGCGAGCTTCGGCGAGTTCTTCACCGCGCCGGGCCGCGTGTGGTCGCTCGGCGCGACGCTCGCGCAGACGCTGTTCGACGGCGGCGCGCGACGCGCGCGGACCGAACAGGCGATCGCGTCGTACGACGCGACGGTCGCGCAATATCGCCAGACCGTGCTGGCGGGTTTCCAGGACGTCGAGGACAATCTCGCCACGCTGCGCGTGCTCGCGAACGAGCAGGCGTCCGACGACCAGGCCGTCGCCGCGTCGCGCGACGCCGAGCGGATCGCGACGAGCCAGTACCGCGCCGGCACGACGACCTACCTGTCGGTCATCACGGCGCAGACCACGGCGCTGTCGAACGCGCGCATCGCGGTCCAGCTGCGCGGCCGTCGCTACGCCGCGAGCGTGGGCCTGATCCGCGCGATCGGCGGCGGGTGGGCCGCGACCGATCTCCAACCGGCGCTGGCCGCGACGTCGACGAACCCTGACGCGAGCTCCGGCTCGACCTCCCGATGAAGCCTCTGTCCTTCAACGAACCGCCGGCGACGGACGCCCCGGTCGACGACCGCCCGCGCCGCTCGGGGCGCCGCTGGCCGTGGTTCGCTGTCGCGCTCCTGTTGCTCGCGGCGATCGTGTGGATCGCGTTGCGCTGGTTCGAAGGCAAGGACAAGACGCCACCGCCGCCACCGCCGGTGCAGGTGACGCTCGCGACCGTCGAGCAGAAGGACTTCCCGGTCTACATCGCCGGGGTCGGCAACGTGATGCCGAACCAGTCGGTGACCGTCAAGGCGCGCGTCGACGGGCAGCTGCAGACGCTCGGCTACACCGAGGGCCAGGACGTGAAGCAGGGCCAGCTGATCGCGCAGATCGACCCGCGGCCGTTCCAGGCGCAGCTCGCGCAGGCGCAGGCCACGCGCGGCAAGGACGCCGCGACGCTCGCCAACGCGCGGCTCGACCTCGGGCGCTACCAGGACCTGATCAAGGAAGACGCGACGTCGCAGCAGCAGCTCGACACGCAGAAGGCGCTCGTCGCGCAGCTCGAGGCGGCGGTGAAGACCGACGACGCGCAGATCGCGTACGCGAAGACCCAGCTCGACTACACGACGATCACGGCGCCGATCTCCGGCCGCACCGGCCTCAGGCTCGTCGACGTCGGCAACATCGTCCACGCCGCCGACACGAACGGACTCGTCGTCATCGATCAGATCGATCCGATCAGCGTCGTCTTCACGCTGCCCGATGCGGCGTTCCAGCAGGTCAACGCCGCGATGCGATCGTCGCAGGCGCCGCTCGAGGCCCTCGCCTACTCGCGCGACGACAACGCCAAGCCGCTCGCGAAGGGTCGGCTGGTCCTCGTCGACAACCACATCGACACGACCAGCGGCACGGTGCAGATCAAGGCGACGTTCCCGAACGCGAACCACGCGCTGTGGCCCGGCCAGTACGTCAACGTGCGGCTGTACGTCCAGACGCGGCCGCGGCGCGATCGTCATCCCGGCCGCCGGCGTGCAGCGCAGCCAGAAGGGCACGTTCGCGTTCATCGCCGACGCCGACCGGAAGGCGCAGATGCAGCCGATCGCGGTCGCGCTGATCCAGGACGGCGTCGCGGTCGTCGATCGCGGCCTGTCGGCGGGTCAGCAGGTCGTCGTCGACGGCGTGTACAAGGTCAAGCCGGGCGTCGCATTGACGACGGCGCCGGCCGCCGCGTCGTCGTCGGTTCCGACCGGCACGCCGGCCGGCAGCGGCAGCGCGTCGAACGCGGCCGCGGCCTCCGGCAATCCGGCCGAGCGGAGCGCGCCCGAGAACAGCAGCAGCACGACGAAGTGAGGCCGCGATGAACATCTCCGCCGGATTCATCAAGCGGCCGATCGGCACGACGCTGCTCGCGGTCGCGCTGATCCTGGTCGGCGCGGCGCTGTGGCCGCAGCTGCCGGTCGCGCCGCTGCCGCAGGTCGACTTCCCGACGATCCAGGTTTCCGCGAACCTGCCGGGCGCGAGTCCCGAGACGATGGCGTCGAACGTCGCGCAGCCGCTCGAGCGGCAGTTCTCGCAGATCGCCGGCCTGTCGCAGATGACGTCGCAGAGCGCGCTCGGCACGACGCAGATCACGGTCCAGTTCGACCTCAACCGCAGCATCGACGCGGCGGCGCTCGACATCCAGGCCGCGATCAACGCGGCGAGCGGACAGCTGCCGACGAACCTGCCGTCGCCGCCGACGTTCCGCAAGATCAACCCCGCCGATTCGCCGATCCTCGTGATGGCGGTGCAGTCCGACACGCTGCCGCTGACGCAGGTCAACGACTACGCCGACAACATCCTCGCGCAGCAGATCTCGCAGATCACCGGCGTCGGCCTCGTCAACATCGGCGGCGCGCAGAAGCCCGCGATCCGCATCCAGGTCGATCCGACGAAGCTGGCGGCGCTCGGCATCTCGCTCGAGGACGTCCGCGGCGTGATCGCGACGACGACGGTCAACGCGCCGACCGGCAACATCGACGGCAAGTCGCAGAGCTTCACCGTCTACACGAACGACCAGGTGCTCGGCGCGTCGCCGTGGAACGACGTCGTGCTCGCGTATCGCCACGGCGCGCCGGTGCGCGTCCGCGACATCGGGACCGCGATCGACGGGCCCGAGAACGTCAAGGTCGCCGCGTGGGCGTTCAAGGGCGCCGGCGCGCCCGCGGACAGCGACCTGCGCAACGATCGCACGATCATCCTCGCGATCACGAAGCAGCCGGGCGCGAACGTGCTCGAGACGGTCGATCGCATCGACGCCGCGCTGCCGCGGTTGCGCGCGGCCATCCCGCCGACGGTGACCGTCAGCGCGATCAGCGACCGCTCGCAGAACATCCGCGCGTCGGTGAAGGACGTCGAGTTCACGCTGGTGCTGACGATCATCGCGGTCGTCGCCGTCATCTTCGTGTTCCTGCGCGATATCGCCGCGACCGTCATCCCCGGCATCACCGTGCCGCTCGCGATCCTCGGCACCGCGGCGATCATGTACATCGTCGGGTACAGCCTCGACAACCTGTCGCTGATGGCGCTGACGATCGCCGTCGGCTTCGTCGTCGACGACGCGATCGTGATGCTCGAGAACATCTATCGTCACGTCGAGGACGGCATGTCGCCGATGGAGGCGGCGTTGCAGGGCGCCGGCGAGATCGGCTTCACGATCATCTCGATCTCGGTGTCGCTGGTCGCGGTGTTCATCCCGCTGCTGCTGATGGGCGGCATCGTCGGACGTCTGTTCCGCGAGTTCTCGGTCACCGTCACGCTGACGATCGCGGTGTCGGTCGTCGTGTCGCTGACGCTGACGCCGATGCTCTGCTCGCGTTTCCTGCGCAACCAGCACGGCCGCAGGCACGGGCGGATGTACCAGCTGTTCGAGCGCGGCTTCGACGCGATGCTGGGCGGCTACCGGCGCGGCCTCGACTTCGTGCTGCGGCATTCGTTCGTCACGCTGTGCACGTTCCTCGCGACCGTCACGCTGACCGTGCTGATGTTCATCTGGATCCCGAAGGGCTTCTTCCCGCAGCAGGACACCGGATTCGTCTTCGGCTTCGTCGAGTCGTCGCAGGACACGTCGTTCCAGGCGATGTCCAAGCGGATGCTGCAGATCGCCGACATCGTGCGCGCCGATCCGGACGTGGCCGGCTTCGCGATGCCGGCCGGCCAGACGACGGCCAACACCGGCAACCTGTTCATCGGCCTGAAGCCGAAGGACGAGGGTCGCAAGGCGAACGCCGACGAGATCATCGCGCGGCTGCGACCGAAGCTCGCGCAGGTCGAGGGCGTCACGGCATTCCTCCAGGCCGGCCAGGACATCAACGTCGGGGGCCGCCTGTCGCGGACGCAGTACCAGTACACGCTGACCGACGCGAACCTCGACGAGCTCAACACGTGGGCGCCGAGGATCCTCGACCGCTTCCGCAAGCTGAAGCAGATCACCGACGTCGCGTCCGACCAGCAGAACGCCGCCGGCGCGGCGACGCTGACGATCGACCGGGCGCGCGCGTCGAGCTTCGGCATCACGCCGTCGCTGATCGACGCGACGCTGTACGACGCGATCGGCCAGCGTCAGGTCGCGCAGTACTTCACGCAGCTCAACAGCTATCACGTCATCCTCGAGGTCACGCCGCAGCTGCAGGAGGATCCGTCGATCTTCGACAAGCTGTACGTCACGTCGCCGATCACGGGCCAGCAGGTGCCGCTGTCGGCGTTCGTGCACGTCGACACGACGAAGACGGCCTACCTGTCGATCGGCCACCAGGGTCAGTTCCCCGCGGTCACGTTGTCCTTCAACCTCGCGCCCGGGTACGCGCTCGGCGACGCCACGAAGGCGATCGACGCCGCGCAGCGCGAGATGAGCACGCCGCCGGCGCTGCTCGGCAGCTTCCAGGGCACCGCGAAGGCGTTCGGCGACTCGCTGTCGTCGCAGCCGTACCTGATCGCGGCGGCGCTGATCGCCGTCTACATCGTGCTCGGACTGCTGTACGAGAGCTACATCCATCCGCTGACGATCCTGTCGACGCTGCCGTCGGCCGGTCTCGGCGCGCTGCTCATCCTGCGCATCGGCGGCTACGACCTGTCCGTCATCGCGCTGATCGGCATCATCCTGCTGATCGGCATCGTCAAGAAGAACGGGATCATGATGATCGACTTCGCGCTCGTCGCGGAGCGCGAGCGCGGCCTGTCGTCGCGCGACGCGATCTACGAGGCGTGCCTGCTGCGCTTCCGCCCGATCATGATGACGACGATGTGCGCGCTGATCAGCGGCCTGCCGCTGATGCTCGGCCACGGCGCCGGGTCCGAGCTGCGACGGCCGCTCGGCTACGCCATGGTCGGCGGCCTGCTGCTGTCGCAGGCGCTGACGCTGTTCACGACGCCGGTCATCTACCTGTACCTCGACGGCGCGCATCACTGGTACGTGCGCCGCAAGCAGGCGAAGCGCGATCGCAAGCACAATCGTCGCGCCGCCCTGCTCCGCCCGGCGCCCGAGCCGACGGCGCACTGAGGACCGCGCGATGAAGATCCTGGTGGTCGAGGACGAGCTGAAGATGGCGGGCTACCTGCGGCGCGGCCTCGTCGAGCAGGGCTATACGGTCGACGAGGCGCACGACGGCATCGACGGGCAGCACCTCGCGCTCGAGTTCGACTACGACGTCATCGTGCTCGACGTGATGCTGCCCGGCCTCGACGGCTTCTCGGTGCTGCGCTCGCTGCGGGCCGCGCGGCGCACGCGCGACACGCCGATCATCTGCTGACCGCGCGGGACCGCGTCGAGGATCGCGTGATGGGCCTGCGCGAGGGCGCCGACGACTATCTCGTCAAGCCGTTCTCCTTCCTCGAGCTCGTCGCCCGACTGCAGGCGTTGACGCGCCGCGGCCGGACGCAGGACGCGGCGCAGCTCAAGGTCGGCGACCTGTCGATCGACCTGCTGGCGCGCAAGGTGACGCGCGGCGCCACGCGGATCGACCTCACCGCGAAGGAGTTCGCGCTGCTGTCGGTGCTCGCCCGCCGCCAGGGCGAGGTGCTGTCGAAGACCGCGATCGCCGAGCTCGTCTGGGACATGAACTTCGAGAGCAACACGAACGTCGTCGAGGTCGCGATCAAGCGTCTTCGCGCGAAGATCGACGGGCCGTACGCGACGAACCTGCTGCACACGGTGCGCGGGATG
Source organism: uncultured beta proteobacterium (assembly GCA_963720205.1). GTDB lineage: Bacteria > Pseudomonadota > Gammaproteobacteria > Burkholderiales > Burkholderiaceae_D > CAHJXF01. Next base: position 907,886 of record OY970390.1, read on the forward strand.
GGCTACGTCCTCGAGGCGCGGCGCGAGGGCGCGACGGAGCCGGTGACGTGAGGCGCGGCCCGGCGTGCTGAAGCCGCGATCGATCGCCATCCGCCTCGCGGCGCTGTTCGCGGTCGCCGCGCTCGTCGTCTTCGCGCTGATCGGCGCCGAGCTGCTGAACGTCTTCGATCGCGCGATCGACGCGCACCAGCAGGAGCAGCTCGACACGAAGTTCCGCGACGTCGCGTATTTCATCCGCAACGTGCGGTCGCCGGAACAGTGGGCCCGCATCCATGCAAAGCTCGACGCGCTGACGCCGCCCGACGGCGGGACCCGTTACTGGATCTGGAGCGACGATGCCGTCGTGCAGTACGGCGCGGATCGTGCCGAGATCAGCGGCGTGACCGGCGACGCGTCGGGTCGCGGCGAGGTGACGATCGAGGGTCATCCGGTGCCGATGAAGATCCGCGCCGAGTACTTCCCCGCGACCGACGTGCGCCCCGCCCTGCGCTTCATGGTCGGCATCGATTCCGGTCCGTTCGTCCATACCGAGCGGCAGTTCGAGCGCGACCTGATCGCATGGTCGACGCTCGGCGTCGTGCTCGTCGCGGTGCTCGGCTACTGGGCCGCGCGCCTCGGGCTGCTGCCGCTCGAGCGCATCTCCCAGAACGCGCAGACGATCGACGCCGCGAACCGCGCGCAGCGCCTCGACACGGCGTCGCTGCCGACGGAGCTGTCCGACCTCGGACGCTCGTTCAACGGCGCGCTCGACCGTCTCGACAGCGCGTATCAGAAGCTCGAGGCGTTCAACGCCGACGTCACGCACGAGCTGCGGACGCCGCTCGCGAACCTGATCGGCCAGACGCAGGTCGCGCTGTCGCGCGAACGCAGCGCGGCCGAGCTGGAGGAGACGCTGCAGTCGAACCTGGAGGAGCTCGAGCGGCTGCGGACGATCATCGCCGACATGCTGTTCCTCGCGCGCGCCGACCAGGGCGAGAAGGCGATGAGCCTCGCGCCGGCGTCGCTCGGCGACGAGGTCCAGAAGACGATCGAGTTCCTCGACCTGATCACCGACGAAGCCGGCGTCACCGTCCGCGTCGAAGGCACGGCGACCGCGCCGATCGAACGTTCGCTGCTGCGACGTGCGATCACGAACCTGCTGCACAACGCGATCCGCCACACGCGCCCGCGCGACGAGATCGTCGTGCGGCTGTCGCAGACGCCGGCCGACGCGTCGATCGCGATCTCGAACCCCGGGCCCGAGATTCCGCACGAGCACCTCGGCCGCATCTTCGACCGCTTCTACCGCATCGACGCGGCACGTCCGAACAGCGGCGAGAACCACGGCCTCGGGCTGTCGATCGTCAAGGCGGTCGCGACGATGCACGCCGGCACGGTCTTCGCGTCGAGCGAGCACGGCGTCACGACGGTCGGATTCACCGTCGCGCGCTGACGCCGGTCGCCATTCGCTATCGATTCGCTATTCGCTGATCCGGCGTCCGAGCAGGTACAGCGCGATCGCGATCGTCGCCGCGAGGAACAGCGATCGCGGTCGCGCGATCGGCGCGCTCAGCGCATGCGACTGCGTGACGAAGCGCGGCGTGCCCAGCGCGGGCGATGCGCGTCGGCCCGGGCTCCCCGCGGCGATGCCGGGGGCCGTTCGGAACTGCGCGATCCGGTCGGTTTGCATGATCGAATCCTGTGCGGACTCAGTCGCGCGGTGCGACGTCGGCGCCCGGCGAGGAACCGTATTTTGCACGTCGCTGCGCCGCCTGCGCGGCGAGCCAGTCGGCGAGGTTCGCGTCGCCGTCGCGCCGCGCGAAGTCGGACGCCGTCAGGTCGCGATCGTTCACGAGCGTCGGATCGGCGCCGGCGGCGACGAGCGTGCGGCAGAGCGCGTCGAACCCGCCGCGCGCGGCCATCATCAGCGGCGTCGTCCGGTTCGGCGACCCGGCGTCGATCGGTGCCGCATGCTGCAACAGCAGCGTGACGATGTCGCCCGCGTCGACGGCCGCGGCGTAGTGCAGCGCCGTCCAGCCCGGCCGGTCGACGACGGCGCCGCGCGCGAGCAGCTTCTCGACGACGTCGCGCCGCTTGCGGTACGCGGCGATCATCAGCGCCGTCTCGTCGACCGCGTCGGTGGCCTCGATGTTCGTCGACGGATCGGCGACGAGGTAGTCGACGACGCGGTTCGCGTCGCTGCGGATCGCCGCGATGAGGATCGTGTCGCCATGCTCGTCGGTCGTCTTCGGATCGACGACGCGATCCTGCAGCAGCCGGCGCACGTCGCGGAGGTCGTCGATCGAGACGTCGCGGAACATTTCTTCCTGCGGCGTCAGCTCGCGCGCGACGGCGGGCGTGACGACGAAGACGATCACCGGCGCGGCGAGCGCGACGAAGAGCGATGCGGTCCAGCGGTTCATGCGGGCCTCGCGCCGGCGAACAGCCGGAAGAAGTTGCGGGTCGTCGCGTCGCCGATCGCCTCGACCGTCGTCTCGCGCAGTTCGGCGACCTTCGTGGCGACGTGTGCGACGTAGGCCGGCTCGTTCGTCTTGCCGCGGAACGGCACCGGCGCGAGATACGGCGAATCGGTCTCGATCAGCAACCGGTCGAGCGGTACGCGCCGCGCCACGTCCTGCACGTCGCGCGCGTTCTTGAACGTCACGATGCCCGACAGCGAGATGTGGAATCCGAGGTCGAGCGCCGCCTCGGCGACGTCCCATGTCTCGGTGAAGCAGTGCATGACGCCGCCGACGTCGCCGGCGCCCTCCTCGCGCATCACGCGCAGCGTGTCGTCTGCGGCGGCCCGCGTGTGGACCACGAGCGGCTTGCCGGTCTCGCGCGCCGCGCGGATGTGCGTGCGGAAACGTTCGCGCTGCCATTCGAGATCGCCGACCGGCTCGTCGCCGCGTCGGTAGTAGTCGAGGCCGGTCTCGCCGATCGCGACGACCTTCGGATCGTCCGCGAGGCGGACCAGCTCGTCGCGCGTCGGCTCGCGGACGTCGTGCGAGTCCGGATGGACCCCGACCGACGCGAACAGGTTCGACGCATGCCCCGCGACGGCGAGCACGTTCGGAAAGTCCTCGAGCGTCACCGAGATGCACAGCGCATGCGTGACGCGCGCATCGCGCATCCGGTCGAGGACGTCGGGCAGTCGCGTGGCGAAGTCCGGGAAGTCGAGGTGGCAGTGGGAGTCGACGAACATGGCGGGACGCCGGCGCGACCGTCGGGCGCGCCGTGCTTCAGGCGGGACGGTCGAGCGCGAGCCCGAGGATGACGAGGTCGCGCTCGACGCCGTCGAGCGACGCGACGCGCGGCAACGTGCCCCAGCGCGCGAAGCCGAAGCCTTCGAACAGCGCGAGACTCGGTGCGTTGTGGCCGAACACGAAGCCGAGCAGCGTGCGGATGCGCAAGCCCGGTGCCGCGTCGATCGCCCGGCGCAGGAACGTCCGGCCGAGCCCGCGGCCGCGTGCCGACTCCGCGAGATAGATGCTGACCTCGACGGTCGCGGCGTACGCGGGGCGACCGTAGAAGTCGGAGAAGCTCAGCCAGCCGACGACCGCGTCGCCGACCGTCGCGACCCACAGCGGCCGGCGCGACGGCTCGTGCGCGTCGAACCAGGCGCGGCGGCTGTCGACGCCGACCGGCTCGAGGTCGGCCGTCACCTCGCGACCGGCGATCGTGGTGTTGTAGATGGCGACGACGTCCGGCAGGTCGGCGAGCACCGCGTCGCGAAAGACGACGTCCGGCGCGCGGCCGCCGGATGCGGCGACGCCCGACGAGACCATCGTCAGACCGTATGCGTCGGGCGAGACGACTTGACCGCGGCGCCGAGGATGTCCTCGATCTTCTTGCGCGCGGCGCGACCGCCTTCGTCGTCGGCGAAATGGACGCCGATGCCCTGGGCCTTGTTGTTGTGCGCGCCCTGCGGCGTCACCCAGGCGACCTTGCCGGCGACGGGAAACTTCGTCGGATCGTCCATCAGCGACAGCAGCAGGTAGACGTCGTCGCCGAGCGCGTACGCGCGGCCGGTCGGCACGAAGATGCCGCCGTTGCGCAGGTACGGCATCCAGGCCGCGTACAGCGCGGCCTTCTCCTTGATGTTGAGCGACAGGACGCTCGGTCGCGCGACCTGCGGCGTTGCCCTGGCATCGTCGTTCATCGTTCGGTCGATCCGGTTCCGTTGCGTCAGGCCGGCACGGCCGCGCCCGTCATGACGTCCGCGTACGCGAGCAGCAATCCTTCGAGCAGCAGGCGGACGTTGAGCGGATGGTCGACGGTGCGGCGGACGGCCGACACCCGCGCCACCAGCCGCAGCAGCGCGTCGAGGTCGGCTCCGCCGGCCAGCTTCGCGATCACGTCGGCCCGCGCGGGATGATAGCGCACGCGTCCGGCGAGGCGCGCCGAGACGCAGTCGGCCAGCCAGCGCTGCAGGCCGAGCACGAGGGGCGCCGGCGCGGTCCGCGCGAACGACTCGGCCGTCGCGAGCGCCTGGTCGGCGCCCGGCGCGGCCAGGAAGCGCGTCAGCGTGCGCTGTGCCTCGATCGCGTCCGGCGTCTGCCGACCGCGCGAGTGCGTCGAACGGCGCGCCACCGGCCAGCGCGAGCGCCGTCTCGACGTCGGGCACGCCCTGCGCGGCGAGCCACGACGCCGCGACGTCGGGCGGCGGCGCGCGCAGCGGCACCTTGCAGCAACGCGATGCGATCGTCGCCGGCACGCGCGCCGACGTGGTCCGCGACGAGCACGAAGATCGTCTCGGGCGGCGGCTCCTCGAGCATCTTCAGCAGCGCGTTCGCCGCGATCGCGTTCAGCGCCTCGACCGGATACAGCAGGACCACGCGGGCGTGGCCGCGATGCGTCCCGACGGCGAGGAAGCGCTGCAGCGCCCGGATCTGCTCGATCTTCACGTCGCGGCTCGGCGCCTTCGACGATTTCGCCGGCGCGTCGCCGGCCTCGTCGTCGCCGTCGTCGGGTTCGGCGACGCCTTCGGCGGCCGCGATGGCCTCCGACGTCACCCGGCGGAAGTCCGGATGATTGCCGCGGTCGAACCAGCCGCAGGCGCGGCACGCGCCGCAGCCGCCGTCGAGTCGCAAGGCGTCGTCGGTGGTCTCGCACAGCAGCGCGCGGGCGAGCGCCCGACCGAGGCGCCGCTTGCCGATGCCCGGCGGCCCGTGCAGCAGCAGCGCGTGCGGCAGCCGGTCGCCCCGACCGAGCAGTTCGTGCAACTGCGGTGCGAACCAGGGCGCGGTGATTGTCAAATGCTCGGGAATCATCGGCTTGCGGACGAAAACTGATGTGAAAGACGAGAGTCGGACATACGATTCGTCAATCTAATGAAATCACTTTGCCGAACAAAGCACTGCAATGGTTTCCTCGAGCGACTTGCGAACCTTCGTGACATCGTTCGCGCCGTCGATCACGCGAAACCGACCCGGCTGCGACGCGGCCAGCGCGAGATAGGCCTCGCGCACGCGCTCGAAGAACGGCTGCGATTCGGCCTCGAACCGGTCCTGCTCCCGCGCGGTCAGGCGCTGCCGAGCGATCGCCGGTGCGAGGTCGAACAGGATCGTCGTGCCGGGGTTGACGTCCGGATGCACCCAGGCGGCCAGTGCGTCGATCCGGGCCGTCGACAGCCCTCGCCCGCCGCCCTGATACGCCCGGGTCGCGTCGGTGAAGCGGTCGCAGACGACCCACGCGCCCCGCGAGAGCGCCGGCGCGATGACGTCGGCGACGTTCTGGCGCCGCGCCGCGAACATCAGCAGCGCCTCGGTCTCGAGGTGCATCGGCCGATGCAGGACGAGTTCGCGCAGCGCCTCGCCGAGCGGCGTCCCGCCCGGCTCGCGCGTCAGGACGACCTCGTCGCCGGTCCGTGCCGCGAGCGTCTCGGCGAACCACTCGAGGTGCGTGCTCTTGCCCGCGCCGTCGACGCCTTCGAACGTCACGAAGCGCGGATCACCGTCCGCGCGCGGCGCGCCGCTCAAGGGCCGGGACGCGACCCGACGGCGCGCTGGTAGCGGTCGACGGCCCGGTTGTGGTCGACGAGGCGATCCGAGAACGCGCTGGTGCCGTCGCCGCGCGACACGAAATACAGCGCGTCGCTGTGCGGCGGGTTGACCGCCGACGCGAGCGCCGCGGTGCCGACGAGCGCGATCGGCGTCGGCGGCAGCCCGGGCCGCGTGTACGTGTTGTACGGCGTGTCGGTCACGAGGTCGCTCTTGTGCAGGTTGCCGTCGAAGCGCGGACCGAGGCCGTAGATCACCGACGGGTCGGTCTGCAGCAGCATCCCCCGCCGCAGCCGGTTCACGAACACCGCGGCGACCAGCGGCCGGTCCTCGGGGCGGCCGGTCTCCTTCTCGACCAGCGACGCGAGCGTCAGCGCCTCGTACGGCGTCGCGAGCGGCAGGTCGGACGCGCGCGACGACCACGCCTCGGCCAGCTTCTTCTGCATCGCGCGGTAGGCGCGACGATACAGCTCCAGGTCCGGCGTCCCGGGCGTGTAGATGTAGGTGTCCGGGAAGAAGCGGCCTTCGGGCTGCTCGCCGTCCGCGCCGATCGCGGCCATCAGCTGCGCATCGCTGAGACCCTTGGTCGTCTGGCGGAGATCCGGCTGCCGAGCGAGCGCCGCGCGCATCTGCGCGAACGTCCAGCCTTCGGGAATCACGACCGCGATGCGGATGACGTCGCCCGCCTCGAGCTTCGCGAGCAGCTGCTTCGGCGTCGACGCGGGCGAAACCGCGTAGGTGCCGGCCTGCAGCCGCTTCGCGCGCCCCTGGAGCCGGGCGAACGCCGCGAACAGCCATGCGTTGACCGGCACGCCGGCGGCCGCGACGTGCTCGGCGATGCCGCGGGCCGACGAGCCGGCGGGAACGATCACCGGCACGTCGGGCAGCACCCGATCGGACGCGACGAACGGCTGCGTGGACCAGTGCACGAGCCCGAAGGCGGCGGCCGCGACGATCGCCGCCGCGAACAGGAGGAAGAGCGCGACGGCTTTCAACGAGGAGCGGGTTCGCGAAGGAACCGCATAATAACGGCGCGCGGCTCGCCTCCGGGCCGCGAACGCGAACCCGCCCCGCCTGTCGATCGTCGATGAACCACCTTCCCGCCGTCACTGCCGCCGCCGTCGATCCCGCCGCGCATGTCGAGAACGACGCGTCGCCGGCGCTCGCGTTGCTGCTCGTGACCGGGGCGGACGCGCCGTCGTTCCTCGACAGCCAGCTCACGCGCAACGTGCCGACGGCCGACGGCGCGGCGTCGCTCGCGGGCTACTGCTCGCCGAAGGGCCGCCTGCTGGCGACGTTCGTCACGTGGCGACGGGGCGACGCGATCGCGTTGCTGACGCCGACCGTGCTGGCGGCGCCGATCGCGAAGCGGCTGCGGATGTACGTGCTGCGCGCGAAGGTCGCGATCGACGACGCGACGGACCGTACCGCCATCGACGGCTTCGTCGAGCCGGCCGCATCGCCCGCGTTGCCGCAGCCGTGGTCCGTCGTCGACGTCGACGACACGACGTGGCTGCGCTATCCGGACGCCGACGGCCGCCGCCGGCTGCTGCGCATCGGCTCGACGCGGTCGGCCGATCGCGCCGGCGCCGTCGATGCCGCGACGTGGCGCTGGCTCGACATCCGCGCCGGGCTGCCGACGATCGGGCCCGCGACGCAGGACCGCTTCGTGCCGCAGATGGTCAATCTCGAGGCGCTCGGCGGTGTCGATTTCAAGAAGGGCTGCTTTCCGGGACAGGAAGTCGTCGCGCGCAGCCAGTACCTCGGCAAGCTGAAGCGTCGCATGGCGCTCGCGTCGCTCGACGGCGGCGACGCGCCGCCGCCGGGCTGCGACGTCGTGCGGGCGGGCGATGCCGAGCCGGTCGGTCTCGTCGTCGACGCCGCACGCGGCCCCGATGGCCGGGTGGCGCTGCTCGTCGAACTGCCGCTCGCGCTGTTCGCGTCGGACGCGCTGCGCGCCGGGACCGCCGACGGGCCGGCGCTGACCCTGCAGCCGCTGCCGTACGAACTGCCCGACAACGAGGTGTTCGTGCGGCCGAAGCTGTGATGCGGCTGTTCGTCTACTACACCGTCGATCGCGACCGACGACGCGACGTCGTCGAACGGCTCGCCGCGCTCGGTCGCACGCTCGGGACGCAGGCGCCGCGCGTGATGCGTCGCGACGACGAGGCGGCCTCGATCGACACCTGGCTCGAGTGCTACGACGACGTCGACGCGCCGTTCGAGGCGACGCTCGCGGCGCTCGTCGAACGCGACGGACTCGCGGCGCTGACCGGGCCGCGGCACGTCGAACGCTTCGTCGACGTCGCGGGCGACGTCGCGATGGAATCGACCTGAGATGTGCCTGATCGCGTTCGCGTGGCAGGCACACGCGGCGTGGCCGCTCGTCGTCGTCGCGAACCGCGACGAGTTCTACGCGCGGCCGACGGCGTCGGCCGACTGGTCGTCGGACGGCAACCGGCTGTCGGGTCGCGACCTGCGCGGCGGCGGCACGTGGATGGGCGTTTCGCGCGACGGGCGCTTCGCCGCGCTGACGAACCATCGCGATCCGAGCCGCGTCCGAAGCGACGCGCCGTCGCGCGGCGAGCTCGTCGACCGCTATCTCGCGTCGTCGTCGCCCGACGCGACGCTCGTCGCGATCGCGCGCGAACGCGCCCGCTTCAACGGCTTCCACCTGTTGACGGCGCGCTGGGGTGCGGATGCCGCGGACGGCATGGCGATCGTCTCGCATCCGGGCCCCGACGCGGTCGCCACGATCGGCGCGGGCGTCCACGGCCTGTCGAACGCGGCGCTCGACACGCCGTGGCCGAAGGTCGAGGCGCTCGACGCGGGACTGCGCGAAGCGCTGGACGCGAGCGACGACGCCGATGCAGCTCGTCGAACGCTCGATGGCGTTGCTCGCGGACCGTCGCACCGCGCCCGACGACGCGCTGCCGTCGACCGGCGTGCCGCTCGACGTCGAGCGCGCGCTGTCCGCCGCGTTCATCCGCATGCCCGGCTACGGCACGCGATCGTCGACGGTGTTCGTGGTGTCGGCGGACGGCGCCGCGACGTTCGTCGAGCGGCGCTGCGAGCCGGACGGGCCGGTCGAGGAACGTCGCTTCGTGTTCGCGACGCCGTCGATGGCCCGGGCCGCGGTCAGCGCAGCTCGCGCCACATGAACGTGTACTCGAGCGCGGTCATCTTCGCCTGCTGACGATTGTCGGCCGCGCCCGCGTGGCCGCCCTCGACGTTCTCGTAGTACAGCACGTCGTGCTTCTGCGCGAGCATCTTCGCGGCCATCTTGCGCGCGTGTCCCGGATGCACGCGATCGTCGCGCGTCGACGTGGTGAAGAGGATGCGCGGATAGGTCCGGTCCGCGAACACGTTCTGGTACGGCGAGTACTTCGCGATGGCGCGCCACTCGTCGGGCACGTCCGGGTCGCCGTACTCGCCCATCCACGATGCGCCGGCGAGCAGCTTGTTGTAGCGACGCATGTCGAGCAGCGGGACCTGGCAGACGACCGCCTTGAACAGTTCGGGCCGCTGCATCGCGACCGCGCCGACCAGCAGGCCACCGTTGCTGCCGCCCATGATGCCGAGATGGGCCGACGACGTGATGCGGTTCGCGATCAGGTCCTGCGCCACGGCGGCGAAGTCGTCGTAGGCCCGCTGCCGGTTCTGCTTCAGCGCCGCTTCGTGCCACGCCGGTCCGAACTCCCCGCCGCCGCGGATGCCCGCGACCACGAACACGCCGCCGCGTTCGAGCCAGGCCGCGCCGTTGCCCGCGCTGTACGCGCGCGGCAGCATCGGCACCTCGAAGCCGCCGTAGCCGTACAGGATCGTCGGGGCGGTCCCGTCGGGGCGATAGCCGCGCGGCGTGACGACGACGTACGGGATGCGCGTGCCGTCCGGCGACGTCGCCTCGCGCTGCTCGACGCCCATGCCGGTCGCGTCGAACAGCGACGGCATCGCCTTCAGCGGCTCGCGACCGCCGCTCGCCGCGTCGACGAGGAACAGCGTCGTCGGCTGCAGCGCGTTCGACAGGTAGACGAACCAGTCGTCGCTCTCGTCTGCGTCGACCGGCACGATCGCCACGGTGCCGTCCGACGGCAGCTCGACGGAGCGGCTCGTCCAGCGGCCGTCGTGGTCCAAGCGCCATTCGGCGACGTGGTGGCGCACGTCGGACATCGCGTCGATGACGAGGTGGTCGAGCGTTGCCGCGACCTGACCGAGCGAGCGTCGCGGGCCCGGCTCGAACAGCATCGCGAAGTCGCGCGATCCGGCCATGAAGCGATCGAAACCGATGGCGAGCAGCGCGCCCGACGGGATCGCACGATCGCCGAGCCCGTGCGTGTTCGCCGCCCACGACTTGCGAAGCGTGATCAGGATCTGGTCGCGCCACAGCGTCGCCGTCGCGTCGTCCGGCATGTCGATGCGGGTCAGCGCGTCACGACCGTCCGCCGTCGTCAGCAGGAACGTCTCGTTCGTGAAGAAGCTGGTGGCGCGAACGACGAGCGTGCGCTCGACGATCGTGTCGCCGACGTGCAGCCGGTCGCGCGTCGCGTCGACGCTGACGTCCGTCGACGCGCCGGCGAACACCTCGGTCGCCGACGCGAGCGGCGTGCCGCGGGACCATCGCTTGACGATGCGCGGATAGCCGGAATCGGTCATCGAGCCGGGACCGAAGTTCGTCCGCACGAACACGTGGTCGTCGTCGATCCACGACAGGTTGCCCTTCGCCTCGGGCAGCGCGAAGCCGCCGTCGGCGGCCGCGACGAAGCGACGCGACTCGAGGTCGAACTCGCGCGCGACCGTCGCATCGGCGCCGCCGCGCGACAGGTAGACGATGCATCGCCGGTGGTCGGGCTCGCGGCAGTCCCAGCCCTTCCAGACCCAGTTCTCGTGCTCGTCGGCCGCGATCGCGTCGACGTCGATCACCGTCTCCCAGTGCGGCTGCGGCTTGCGGTATTCGTCGAGCGTGGTCCGGCGCATGATGCCGCGCACGTGGTCCGCGTCGCGCCAGAAGTTGTAGAACCAGGGCCCGATCTTCGTGATGCCGGGAATCCGATCCTTCGAGTCGAAGATCGACAGCAGCCGTCGTTCGAGCGCGGGATAGCCCGGATCGCCCTGCAGTTCCGCGGTCGTGATCGCGTCCTGCTCCCGCACCCATGCGAGCGCCCGCGGACTTTCGACGTCCTCGAGCCAGAGATACGGATCGGCTTCGTCCGCGGCCACCCCTGCGGGCGCGTCGGCTGGCAGCGCGGGAGACGGCATCAACGAGGCGAAGAGGACGAGGACGGCGAGGATCGCGGGCATGCGGGGCGGGCGCTGCGCGACGGACGTCGTCCGCCGGCGAGAAAGCCGCGACGGCGTGCGCCCAAGGCAGGCGCGACCGGCTTCACGGCGGCGGCGAGTCTAGCATCGCGTGCGCCGCGGCTGCGTCCGGCGGCGGTGCAAGACGGCGTCGCGGCGGTGCGGCGCGAACCGATCCCGCACCACGCCGCCGTCGGATCGGCGTCGCGCGTCCGATGGCGACGGGCACCCATCTTGCACGCCTCGCGCGCGATGTCCGATCGACGACGTGCCGCCCGGCACGTCGCGCCCTCAACCGCGAGGAGACCGCGATGACGAACCTGACCGACCAGCTTCACATGACGACGATCACCGACCGCCTGCAGGTCACGAACATGATCCTGATGTCGAAGGTGCGCAACGGCATCCGCTGGGCCGACGTGGCCGCGAAAGTCGGCGCCAGCAAGGAGTGGACGACCGCCGCCTGCCTCGGCCAGATGACGCTGACGAAGCAGCAGGCCGGCGTCGTCGGCGAGATCTTCGGATTGCCCGACGAGGCCGTCGCGTGGCTGCAGATCGTGCCCTACAAGGGGTCGCTGCCGACCGCGATCCCGACCGACCCGCTGATCTATCGCTGGTACGAGATCGTCAACGTCTACGGCACGACGATCAAGGAGCTGATCCACGAGGAGTTCGGCGACGGCATCATGAGCGCGATCGACTTCTCGATGGACATCGATCGCGAGGCGGACCCGAAGGGCGACCGGGTCCGCGTCACGCTGTCCGGCAAGTTCCTGCCTTACAAGACCTACTGACGGATCGGGCGGGCGCGCGGCGCGCCCGTTCCCGGGAGACGGTCAGCCGCCGCCACCCTTGACGCCCGACGGCGACGTCGAGTTCGTCGTGTTGCTCTGGCCCGACTTCGTCGTGTCGCTCATGCCGGTGCCAGCAGTGCCCGACGGCGTGTTCGACGAACCGGTCGTCGGCGACGACATCGTGCCGGTCGTGCCCGATGGCGTACCGGTCGTGTCGGTCGACGAACCGGTGCTCGAACCGCTGCCGGCCGAACTGCCGGTCGACGGCGACGACGTCATGCCGCCGCCGCTCGTCGAGCCGGCGTTGCCGGTCGTGTTCGGCGTCATCGAGGTGCTGCCGGTCGTGCTCGTGCTCGACGGGTTCGACATCGAGCTGTCGGTCTTCGGGCTTTCGGACTTGTTGCAGGCGCTCAGCGTGAACGCCGCAGCGACGGCGGCCGCGAGCGCGGCTCCTGTCATCGAACGATGCATGATCGCTCCTCGTTATGGATCGGATGCGGCGAGGTTGCCCGCGCCGCATCGGCCATAGCGTCGGCACCCGCCGCAACGCCATGTCGGCATTGTCCGAAGGCAGGTTGTCCCTTGATGCGGCCTTGATGACGGCTCGACGCGTCCATGCGAGGCCTTGAACCGTCGCCGTCTACGATCGGCTCCCCGCAGATCGGACCGGTCCATGTGGCCGGGCATTCACGGCAACGCGATGACGACGCACACGACCTCCTTCCGGCTCCTCGCCGCTCCCTTGTTCGCGGCGCTCGTCGCCGCCTGCCCGCCGGCCCGGGCACAGACCGACGACGGGCCGTCGGCGATCTGCACCGACCGTCCGACGAAGTCGAACGCCGCGTGCGTCGTCGACCCCGGGCACTTCCAGTACGAGACGGACCTCATCAACGGCTCGCGGCTGCATGTCGACGGCACGACGGTCGACACCTGGCTGGCAACGAACCCGACGTTCAAGTACGGCATCGCGAAGTCGGTCGACGTCGAGGTCAACGTGTCGCCGTGGGAAGTCGTCCGCACGCACGACGGCGCGGGCGACACGTCGATCCTGCGCGGTCCCGGCGACACGTACGTCCGCGTCAAGTGGAACTTCTTCTCGGGCCTCGACGACAAGCTGACGATCGCCGCGATCCCGTACGTCAAGGCGCCGACCGCGCGGCACGGCATCGGCAACGGCGCGCTGGAGAGCGGCATCATCGTGCCGGTCAACTACCAGCTGACCGACAAGCTGGTCCTGACGACGGTGCCGGAATTCGATTCGCTGAAGGACGGCGACGGCGTCGGTCACCACTTCAACACGGCGCAGCTCGTCAACGTCGCCTACTCGCTGCCGCACGACCTGACGGTCTACGGCGAGCTGTGGGGCGACTGGAACGTCGACCCGTCCGGCACCGTGCGCCAGTACTCGGCGGACGTCGCGCTCGCATGGGCGTTCAGCAAGACGCTGCAGTTCGACGTCGGTTTCAACGCCGGCCTGAACCGCAACACGCCGCGCGTCCAGGGCTACGTCGGCGTCTCGCAGAAGTTCTGAGCGGCCGCAACGTCGCGCCGCGTTGGTCTAGCATGCGGCGATGCCGATCCGTCCCGACCCCGACGCGCTGCTGACGCGGGCGAAGCAGGCCGCCGCCGCGCGCGCGCGCGGCCGGCTGCGGATCTACTTCGGCGCGTCGGCCGGCGTCGGCAAGACGTATGCGATGCTGCAGGAGGCGCGGCGTGTCGCGCGCGAGGGCCGCGACGTCGTCGTCGGTATCGTCGAGACGCACGGTCGCGTCGACACCGAGGCGCTGCTCGGCGACGACGAGGCCGGTCCCGCGCCGCCGGTGCTGCCGCGCGCGCATCGCCTGCTCGACGGCCGATCGTTCGACGAGTTCGATCTCGACGGCGCGCTCGTGCGCAAGCCGCAGCTGATCCTCGTCGACGAACTCGCGCACAGCAACGCGCCCGGATCACGTCATCCGAAGCGCTGGCAGGACGTCGACGAGCTGCTGTCGGCCGGCATCGACGTCTTCACGACGCTCAACGTCCAGCATCTCGAGAGCCTCAACGATGTCGTCGGCGGCATCACCGGCATCCGCGTGCGGGAGACGATCCCGGACACGTTCTTCGACCGCGCCGACGAGGTCGTGCTCGTCGACGTGCCGGCCGACGAGCTGCTGAAGCGGCTCGCGGCCGGGAAGGTCTACCTGCCGGCGCAGGCCGAGCGCGCCGCGCGCAACTTCTTCCGCAAGGGCAACCTGATCGCGTTGCGCGAGATCGCGCTGCGCCGGACGGCGCGTCGCGTCGAAGGCGACGTGCAGGCGTATCGCGACGAGCGCGCGATCGGCGCCGTGTGGGCGACCGAAGCCGCGCTGCTGTGCTGCGTCGGACCGGACGCCGGCGCCGAGCGCGTCGTCCGCGCGGCCGCGCGGCTCGCCGGCCAGCTCGACGTCGCCTGGCAGGCGCTGTACGTCGAGACGCCGCGGCTGCAGCGCCGCGCGGCCGCCGAGCGCGATCGCATCCTGCGCGTGCTCGCCCTCGCGCAGCAGCTGGGCGCGACGACGTCGGTCGTCGCCGCGAGCGACATCGCCGACGCGATCGCCGGTCATGCGCGCCGCCACAACCTGTCGCGCCTCGTCGTCGGCCGCGGCGGACCGCGGGTCGGCGCGTTCGCGTGGTGGCCGCGACCACCGCTCGTCTCGCGGATCGCCGAGGCCGCGCCGGAACTCGACGTCGTCGTCGTCGGCGACGCGCACGACGCGCCGGCCGAACCGGGCGCGGCACGACCCGCGGCGCGCGCCCTCGACGACGAAGCCGCGGCGCCGGCCGGCTTCGCGACGCGGCTCGCGCGCCGCCGCGGGTTCGTCGAGGCCGCGCTCGCCGTCGCGCTCGTCACCGGCGCCGCGATGCCGCTGGCGACGCTGCTCCATCCGACGAACATCGCGATGATCTACCTGCTCGCGGTCACGGTCGTCGCGATGCGCTCGGGGCGCGGGCCGGCGGCGTTCGCGGCGGTCGTCGCGGTCGCCGCCTTCGACTTCTTCTTCGTGCCGCCGCGCTACTCGTTCGCGGTCGCCGACGTGCAGTACGTCGTCACGCTGGCCACGATGCTGACGGTCGCGCTCGTCATCGGCCGGCTCGCCGCCGACCTGCGCTACCAGGCGCGCGTCGCCGGCCATCGCGAGGAACGCGCGCGGTCGCTGTACGAGATCGCGCGCGAGCTGTCGCGCGCGCTGCGCACCGAGGACGTGACGCGCTACGCCGGCGAGGCGCTCGGCAAGCTGTTCCATGCGGAGGCGACCGTGCTGCTCCCGCCGCGCGTCGACGCCGCCGACGCCGCCGACGACGCGCGACGCCAGCGGCTCGTGATCGACGCCGCGCTCGAACGCGCGTCGGGCTTCGAGCCGGCGATCGCGCAATGGTCGTTCGAGCAGGGCCAGCCCGCGGGCGCCGGAACGGACACGCTGTCGGGCAGCGCATGGCTGTTCCTGCCGCTCGCGACACCGATCGCGACGCGCGGCGTGCTCGCGCTGCGACCGACGCGCCGGCGGCTGCTGATGATTCCCGAGCAGCGGCGCTTCCTCGAGACGCTCGCGACGCTGATCGGCATCGCGATCGAGCGCGTGCACTACGTCGAGGTCGCGCAGGACGCGATCGTGCGCATCGAGTCCGAGCACCTGCGCAACTCGATCCTGTCGGCGCTGTCGCACGACCTGCGCACGCCGATCGCCGCGCTCGCCGGACTCACCGAGACGCTCGCGATGACGGGCGCCGTCCGCGTGGACCGTCCGCTGATCCAGGCGATGCGCGACGAGGTCCACCGGATGGGCGCGCTCGTCGAGAACCTGCTCGACATGGCGCGCATCGAAAGCGGCGACGTCACGCTCAAGCGCGGCTGGCACCTGCTCGAGGAGACCATCGGCGCCGCGCTCGCGGCCTGCGGGCGCGAGCTGTCCGACCATCGCATCGAGACGTCGGTGCCGAACGGCCTGCCGCTCGTCGAGTACGACGCCGTGCTGATCGAGCGCGTGCTCGACAACCTGCTGCAGAACGCGTCGAAGTACGCGCCGCCCGGATCGACGGTGCTCGTCGAGGCGTGGTCCGGACCCGGCACCGCGTCGTTCGCGGTCGAGGACGACGGGCCGGGACCGTCCGATGCCTATGTCGCGGACGGATCGGCCGACGCGCTGTTCGACAAGTTCGTGCGCGGCGTCGACGAGTCCGCGACGACCGGCGTCGGCCTCGGCCTCGCGATCTGCCGCGCGATCGTCGAAGCGCACGGCGGCACGATCGTCGTCGACGCGTCGCGCCACCTGCCCGCCTCGGGGCGCCGCGGGTTCCGCGTGACGGTGACGCTGCCGCGCGCCGAAGCGCCGCCGGTCGACGAGGCCGCGATCATCGTCGACGCGGCCGACGCGCGATGAGCGCGAACGACCCGTCGGCGGTGCTGGTCGAGGACGAGCCGCAGATCCGCCGCTTCGTGCGCGCCGCGCTCGAGCAGGCGTCGTGGCGCGTCTACGAAGCGTCGAACGCGCGGCAGGGGCTCGTCGAGTGCGGCACGCGCCGGCCGGAGCTCGCGATCGTCGACCTCGGGCTGCCCGACGGCGACGGCATCGACCTGATCCGCGAGCTGCGGTCGTGGTCGGCCGTGCCGATCATCGTGCTGTCGGCGCGCTCCGACGAGGCGCAGAAGATCGCGGCGCTCGACGCCGGCGCCGACGACTACCTGACGAAGCCGTTCGGGCTCGGCGAGCTGCTCGCGCGCGTGCGCGCGGCGACGCGTCGTCGCGCCGGCGGCAACGACGACGAGTCGGTCGTGCACTTCGGCGACATCGCGATCGATCTCGTCGCGCGCACCGTGACGCGCGCGGGCGCGCCGGTGCACCTGACGCCGACCGAATACCGGCTGCTCACCGTGCTCGCGGCGCACATCAACAAGGCGTTGACGCAACGCTTCCTGCTGAAGGAAGTCTGGGGACCGAGCCACGTCGAGAGCGCGCACTACCTGCGCGTGTTCATGGCGAACCTGCGCGCGAAGCTCGAGGCGGTCCCGGCGCAATCCGGTCCACCTGCTGACGGTGACCGGCGTCGGCTATCGACTCGCCGGCGACGCCGACGTCAGCCCTCGATGAACCCGCGGATCAGCGCGTTGACGCGGTCCGGCTGCTCGTGCGCGATCCAGTGCGACCCTTCGGGGATGCGCTGCAGCTCGAGGTCGCTGCAGACGAGCTCGAGGCCGTCGACGAGGCCGGTCGTCAGCGCGCGATCGGTCTCGCCCCAGATCACGCGCGTCGGCACCTCGACCCGCCAGTCGGCGGGATCGGGCAGCTCGCGCGCCGACTCGCCCTTCGACGGCGGCTTCAGCGGCGTCGCACGATAGTAGTTGCAGCCGCCGGTCATGCCGATGCGACGGCGTGCCGTCGGCCTTCGGCGCGCCCGGCACCGACCACATCGCGCGATAGCGCGCGCGGACCTCCGGCGTGTACCACGCGGGCATCGTGCCCTGCGCGTCGGCGAGGAACTGCTCGACGATCGCGAAGTCGTCGGCGAGCAGCGCCTCTTCGGAGCCGGGCTTGCGCAGCCAGTTCATGTACGCCGACGCCTTCTGCTGCGCCGGGTTCGTCGCGAGCTCGCGCATGAACAGCCACGGATGCGGCGAGTTGATCACGATCAGACGCTCGACGAGTTCCGGATGGAAGATGCCGAGATGCCAGCCGACGGCGCCGCCCCAGTCGTGGCAGACGACGATCGCGGACGCGTAGCCGAGCTGCGCGATCAGCAGGCGGATGTCCTCGCTGACGTGCTTGACGTGATACGCCTCGGGCTCGACCGGCTTCGACGACAGGTTGAAGCCGCGCAGGTCCGGCGCGACGGCGAAGTGGTCGCGGCCGAACTCGGCCAGCTGCGCCTCCCACGTGAACCACGCCTCCGGGAAGCCGTGCAGGAAGATCGATCAGCTTGCGGCCGTCGGGCGCGCCGGCGCGCGCGTAGTGCAGCCGGATGCCGTTCGACAGGTCGGCGTACGCGGTGTCGTCGATCACCGCCGGCGGGAGATGGGTCGTCGGCGTGGTCATGCGTTCGTCGCTCCGGCCACCTGCGCCGCGACCTGCGTCATCGCGTCGCGCAGCCGCGTGCGGACGTCGGGCCGTGCCGCGAACGGATCGCTCGGGTTGCGCATGTCGACGATGTCCTTCATCCGCGTCTCGACGTTGCCGAGCGCGTGCGGATGCGAGAACACGTAGAAGCGGTCCTCGCGGATCGCGTCGAACACCGACAGCGCGACGTCGGCCGCGGTGACCTTGCCGGAGCCCACGGCCTTCGCGGACATCATCTGCTGCGCGCGCTTCGACGGCGTCGGAGGCTCGCTCGTCACGTCGGCCGGCGCGTTGCGCTGCGACTGGCTGATGCCGGTCGGCACGAAGTACGGGCACAGCACCGACGCACCGACCGGCGCATCGACGAGCTGCAGGTCCTGGTACAGCGTCTCGGTCATCGACACGACCGCGTGCTTCGAGACGTTGTAGACGCCCATGTTCGGCGCGTTCAGCAGGCCGGCCATCGACGCGGTGTTGACGACGTGGCCGCGGTAACCGCGATCGGCCTCGCCGGCCGCGAGCATGCGCGGGACGAACGAGCGGATGCCGTGGATCACGCCCCACACGTTGACGCCGAGCACCCATTGCCAGTCGCGCAGGCTGTTCTCCCAGATCAGCCCGCCGGAGCCGACGCCGGCATTGTTGAACAGCAGGTGGGTCGGCCCGAACGCCGCGTCGGTCGCGACGGCGAGCGCCTCCACGGCGTCGCCGTCGGACACGTCGACCTTGCGCGCCACGACCTTCGCGCCCTTCGCCTCGAGTTCCGCCGCGACGCGATCGAGCGCGTCCTGCTGCACGTCGGCGATCACGACGTTCATGCCGAGCGTCGCGGCGACGTGCGCGAACTCGCGGCCGAAGCCGCTGCCGCCGCCGGTGATGACCGCGGTGCGGCCGTCGAAGTCCTTCATCGCATCTCCTGTTCTTGCCCGGCCGGTTCGATCGCCGCCGAAAGCCGCATCTTCACATGCGGAATGCCGTCCTCGATGTACGCGTCGCCCTCGACGACGAACCCGAGCGAGCCGTAGAACGCGTCGAGCCGCTGCTGCGCGCCGATCACGATGTCCTCGCCCGGCCACGCCGCCCGCGAGCGCGCGATGCCCTCGACCATCAGCGCGCGCCCGAGGCCGGTTCCACGACAGGCGCGCGACACGATGACGCGACCGATCGACGGCTCGTCGTAGCGCACGCCCGGGTCGAGGCAGCGCAGGTACGCCGGCGAGCGAGCCGTCCGCGAATCGGCCGAGCAGGTGCGACGCCCGCGCGTCGAGGCCGTCGGGATCGAGGAACGGGCAGGCCTGCTCGACGACGAAGACGTCGGCCCGCAACGCGAGCGCGTCGTACACGTCCGTCGCCCGAAAGCCGGTCGAAGCGCTGCCAGGTCCAGCGCGGACCGCCGTCGCTCAACGGCACCGACGAGACGTCGCGGGCACGCGAGGGACGACGCGGGTCATCCGGCGCGCTTCATCTCGAAGCCGATCCGCGGGAAATGCACGATCAGCTCGCCGACGCGATCGTCGAAGCGCCGCACCGCGAGCTCGTCGCGCATCGCGAGCACGAGCTCGCCGCCCACCGGGTCGCAACCGGTGTCGATCGGCGTGATGGTGACCTCGTCGCCGAGCGCGATGCCGTGGACGTCGGTGTAGAACTCGGGCTCGATGTCCTGCTGCGGCTGCTCGTCGCTCGCGTGACGCAGCGCGGCCGCGCCCGTCATGTCGGCATGCGGCGGCATCACGAGGCGCCGCATCCGCTCGTACCAGCCCGCGACGTACGGGAAGTCGTCGACGATCGACGACAGCGGGCCGGCGCGCCGCACGAACCACAGGCAGTGGTAGACGGAGAAGTCGGCGATCGACGCCGAGCTGCCGAGCAGCCAGACGCGGTCGTCGATCAGCATCGTCTCGAAGCGCCGCAGGTAGACCAGCAGCGCACCGGTCGCTTCGGCGGGCGGCATCCGCGGAACGCGGCCGCGGAACGCCTTGCGGTCCTCGGCGAAGCGCTGCTTGTCGTCGTCGGACAGGTGCGACGAGGATCGACGCCGCGCCCTCGGGCTGGAACACGTAGCCGACGACGGTCCAGAACAGCGTCGAGTCGGCCCACTGCGCGAGGAAGCGCGCGACGCCGGCCGACTCGGCCGGAAAGATCGCCGGCGTCGGCGCGAGCCGCTCGAGCACTTCGGCGATCAGCGCGGAGTCGCAGTAGATGTGCGCGCCGATCTGCATCACCGGCGCGCGACGGTAGCCGCCGGTCAGCGCGACGAGGTCGGGCTTCGGCAGCATCGGCGGCGTCTCGACCGACGTCCACGGCACGTCCTTGAAGCTCAGGATCGCGCGGATCTTCTCGGAGAACGGCGACGTCGCGTAGTGATGCAGGATCAGCTGATCGACCTGGACGATCTGGCTGTCGGAGAACGATGGGTTCATCGGCGGCTCGGGCGGGTCGGCGGTCGCGGCGAGCGGGTCGCCGGCGGCAACGGGGACGTCAGTCGAGCAGGTCCGGCTGTTCCTTGACGATGCGCGCGTAGAGCGGCTGGAACTGGAACCAGCCGGCGAACGGCGTGCCGACGATGCCGAACGACTGCCGTGCCGACGCCTCGCCGATCGGCTTCGGCGTCGTGCCGCGCGCGCCGGCGGCCGACGACGCGAGCAGCTGCACCTGGCACGACCGCTCCATCGTGATGAACCACCAGACCGCCTCGTCGACGGTCCGGCCGACGGTGATCAGCCCGTGGTTCGCGAGGATCGCGGCCTTGTGGTCGCCGAGCGCCTGCGCGATCCGCGCGCCTTCGTCGAGCTCGACCGCGACGCCGCCGAAGTCCTCGTAGATCGCGTGGTCGCCGTAGAACGCGCACGCGTCCTGCGTCAGCGGCGCGAGCGGGACGCCGAGCGTCGAGAACGCGCGGCCGTAGGTCGAATGCGAATGCGCCGCGCCGTTGACGTCGGGCCGCGCGCCGTGGACGCGCGAATGGATCACGAACGCCGCGGTGTTGACCGGATGATTGCCCTCGACGACGTTGCCGTCGTGGTCGCAGCGGATCAGGTTCGACACGCTGACCTGGCTGAAATGGACGCCGAACGGGTTGACCCAGAACGTGTCGGTGAACTCCGGGTCGCGCGCGGTGATGTGGCCCGCGACGCCCTCGTCGAAGCCGAACTTCGAGAACAGCCGGAAGCCCGCCGCGAGGCGCTGCTTGCGGTGCAGCCGTTCCTCGGCCAGCGTCGCGAAGGTCGGCGGCATCGGCATCGTGCCGCGGCCGGTGATGCCGCGGGCCTCGGGCTCCCGGTTCATGACGTGTCGCTCGGGTGCATTCATCGTGGTCTCCTGGTTCCGGACTCGGGGTCCGCTGATGTTCGATCTTCGTGCGACGCGCATCCCGTCCGCCCGGACTCGCGAGCGTGCCGTAGGTCGGCGTCGCTGGAAAGGGCGTCGGGCCGCGCGCGTCGCATCACGCGAGCCGCACGAGCTGCTTGCCGAAGTTGCGGCCCTTCAGCAACCCGATGAACGCGTCGGGCGCCGCCGCGAGGCCGTCGGCGATCGACTCGCGATACTTGAGACGCCCGGTCGCGACGAGCGTGCCGAGCTCCTTCAGTCCCTGCGGCCACAGCGGCAGGTGGTCGGACACGATGAAGCCCTGCATCTTGAAGCGCGCGACGAGGAACAGGCCCGGGTTCTCGAGCGGCGCGGCGCCGCCGCGCGTCGTAGCCCGAGATCAGCCCGCAGACGGCGACGCGCGCGAACGGGTTGAGCCGCGCGAGCACCGCGTTCATCACCAGTGCCGCCGACGTTCTCGAAGTAGCCGTCGACGCCGTTCGGCGCGGCTTCCTTCAGCGCGGCGTCGAGCGCCGCGCGGTCGGCCGCGGCCTTGTAGTCGACGCAGGCGTCGAAGCCGAGCTCGCCGGTCACGTAGTCGCACTTCTCGCGACCGCCGGCGATGCCGACCGTGCGGCAGCCGACGAGGCGCGCGAGCTGGCCGACGACGCTGCCGACCGCGCCCGACGCCGCGCTGACGACGATCGTCTCGCCCGCCTTCGGCTCGATCACCTTGTTGAGCCCGTACCAGGCGGTCATGCCCGGCATGCCGACCGGCGCCGAGGTACGCCGACGTCGGCACGTGCGTCGTGTCGACCTTCATCAGGCCCGCGCCGTCGGAGCAGCCGTACTCGGACCAGCCGTACATGCCGACGACGATGTCGCCGTTCGCGAACTTCGGGTTGCGCGACTCGACGACCTCGCCGACGGTCGCGCCGATCATCGTCTCGCCGATCGGCTGCGGCGTCGCGTACGACTTCGTCGTCGTTCATGCGGCCGCGCATGTACGGGTCGAGCGACAGGAACAGGTTCGTCACCAGCACCTGACCGTCGGACGGCGTCGGCAGCGGCTGTTCCTCGAGCCGGAAGTGCTCGGGCGACACCGCGCCCTCGGGTCGCGCGGCGAGCACGATGCGGCGATACGTGGCGGTCATGGGATGCGTCTCCTCGTCGTTGTCGCTTGTCGTTGTCGTCGTCGGCCAGGACGTCAGCCGCCGTCGCCGCCGCGGCCGCCGTCCGGCAGGCTCGTCGCCGTGTCGTCGCGGCGCTGGAGTCGCTTGATCGACTTGAACGTGCCGATCGCCTTCGCGATCAGCCGGTCGTCCGCGTCGCGGACCTCGCCTTCGCAGAACGCCATCGTCGTCGAGCGATGGAACGCGCGCCCGGTCGCCACGAGCCGGCTGCCTTCGGGGCCGGGCTGCAGGAAGCTCGTCTTCATCTCGACGGTGACGCCGCCGCGCGACGCCGGGATCGATCGAGCGGCCGGCGACGGCCATCGCGATGTCGAGCAGCGTCATGATCACGCCGCCGTGCGCGACGCGCCAGCTGTTCAGGTGCCGCTCGGCGAGCTGCAGCGCGACGCGACCCTCGTTCGGCGGCGCGTCGAGGAACTCGATGCCGAGATCGTCGATGAACGGGACGACGAGGCGGGCGGGACTGGACGCCATGGTTTGCGGAAGGATGCGCGCGTGAAGGACGCCGGCGGGTCGCCGATCGGAAGCGAACGATCGTGCTAAACGGCCGGCGATTCTACCGCGGCGGTCCCGCCGTCCCGCGCGTCGACGTCGACCTCGATCAGCGCGCTGTCGTCCTTCAGCGCGACGCCGGACAGCGCGAGGCGCAGCGACGCGCGGACCAGCCACGCGAGTCGCGACCGCCGCGAGCGCCGGACCGAGTCCGGCCGGCCGGATGTTCGAGATGCAGTTGCGCTCGGCGTCGTGGCGGCCGACCTTCGGCGCGAACGTCAGGTAGCAGCCGACGCTGTCCGGCGACGTCAGGCCCGGGCGCTCGCCGATCACCACGACGACGAGCCGCGCGCCGAGCCGTTCGCCGACCTCGTCGCCGAGCGCGACGCGGGCCTGTTCGGCGATCGCCAGCGGCCCGATCGCGAGGCCGTCGAGCTTCGGCAGCAGCGCGTCGACGAGCGCGGACGCGTGGCTCTGCACGCCGAGCGCCGACAGGCCGTCGGCGACGACGATCGCGACGTCGACCGGTCGGCGTTCGAGCGCATCGAGGCGCGCGCGGCTGTCGTCGTCGAGCCGACGTCCGAGGTCGGGTCGCAGCAGGTAGGTCGCGCGGTCCGGCGCGGCGCTGTGCACCCGCAGCGTCGCGAGACCGGTCGACCGCAACGCCGCGTCGAGCGCGTCGACGTCGAGCGCCCGATGCACGGCGTCGCGCGCCTTCGCGTGATCGAGCTCGAACGCGAGCAGCGCGGCCGTCGGCAACGCGGCGCCGCGCGCCCGAGCCCGACGCGCGCGGCCGTCGCCTCGCGCAGCGCCTCCCACGGATCGCGCGACGCGACCGGATGCGCGTCGTTCATGCGCGCCCAGCGTCGCGAGAAGTCCGCGAGCAGCGGATGCACGGGCGACGGGTCGACGAGCCGACCGGCCTCGTCGGCGAGACCCATCCGCGCGAGCCACGCCTCGAACTCCGGCGCGCGCCTGCAGGCCGAGCAGCGACCGCAGGTACAGCGCGTCGTGGAACGACGTGCTCTGGTAGCCGAGCATCACGTCGTCGGCACCGGGCACGCCCATCAGGTACGTCACGCCGGCCGTCGCGAGCAGCGTCAGCAGCGTGTCCATGTCGTCGGAGTCGGCCTCGGCGTGGTTGGTGTAGCAGACGTCGCAGCCGATCGGCACGCCGAGCAGCTTGCCGCAGAAGTGGTCCTCGAGCCCGGCGCGGACGATCTGCTTGCCGTCGTACAGGTATTCCGGGCCGATGAAGCCGACCACCGAATTCGACCAGCAGCGGCGCGATACGCGCGCGCGACCGCGTAGGCGCGCGCCTCGCAGGTCTGCTGGTCGACGCCGTGGTGCGCGTTCGGCCGACAGCGCGCTGCCCTGCCCGGTCTCGAAGTACATGACGTTGCCGTCGCCGCGTCGCCGACCGTCGCGCGCTTCAGCGACAGCGCGGCATCGCGCGCCTCGCCGAGCATCGCGAGCGTGACGCCGAAGCTCGCGTTCGCCTTCTCGGTGCCCGCGATCGACTGGAACACGAGGTCGACCGGCGCGCCGCGCTCGATCGCCGCGATCTGGCTCGTCACGTGCGTCAGCACGCAGGTCTGCGTCGGGATGTCGAAGCGCGATCGCACCTCGTCGAGCGCGTGCCACAGGCGGATCAGCGCCTGCACGTCGTCGCTCGCCGGATTGATGCCGATCACCGCGTCGCCGGCGCCGTACATCAGTCCGTCGAGCAGCGAGATCGCGATGCCGCTTCGGATCGTCGGTCGGATGGTTCGGCTGCAGGCGGATCGACAGGCGTCCCGGCAGGCCGATCGTGTTCGCGGAAGCGCGTGACGACCGAGCACTTCCGCGCGACGGCGATCAGGTCCTGGTTGCGCATCAGCTTCGACACCGCGGCCGCCATCTCGGGCGTGAC
The DNA here is from genome assembly GCA_963720205.1 of uncultured beta proteobacterium. Lineage (GTDB taxonomy): Bacteria > Pseudomonadota > Gammaproteobacteria > Burkholderiales > Burkholderiaceae_D > CAHJXF01. Next base: position 932,930 of record OY970390.1, read on the forward strand.
GCCGGGCGCGATGCGCGCGAGCGTCGCCGTGTCGGCCGCGTCGCGCAGCAGCCAGTCGCGGAAGTCGCCGACGGTCAGGTGCGCGATCGGCGCGAACGCCGCGCGCGTCGTGGCGAGTCGACGATCAGCCGCGTGACGTCGTCGTCCTCGTACGGGACGAGCGGCTTCGTCGAGGAACGTCGACAGCGGCAGCGTCCGCGAGGCACATCCGCGCCGCGACGCGCTCCTCGGCCGACGTGGCCGCGACGCCGGCGAGCACGTCGCCCGAACGCAGCGGCGACGCCTTCGCGAGCAGGTCCTTCAGGTCGGCGAAGCGCCAGGTGGTCGTGCCGACGACGTGCGAGAAGCGCATGACCCGACGATAACGGATACCGGGCGATCCCGGAAGTCGACGCCGCGCGGCAGGCGGCATACTGGCGGCCGACCCGTGCACGAACGCCATGCCGCTGACCGACGCCGAACGCAAGGCGCTGAAGAAACGCTGCGCGTCGTCGTTCCCGGCTTTCGCGCGACGACGCCGGCCGAGGAGTTCGCGGCGATCGCCGCGTGGTGCGGTTCGCGCGGCGTCGACGCCGATCATTACGGCGACGGCGCGCTCGTCGGCGACTTCGAGGCGAGCGTCGCGGCGATGCTCGGCAAGCCGGCTGCCGTCGTTTTCCCGAGCGGCGTCATGGCGCAACTCGCGGCGGTGCGCGTCTGGAGCGATCGCGCCGGCGTCGATCGCTTCGGCTTCCATCCGACGTCGCATCTCGCGCCTCACGAGGACCAGGCCTACGCGGCGCTGTTGCGGCTGCACGCCGTGCCGATCGGCGAGCGCCTGCGACCGATGACGGCCGACGATCTCGACGCCGTCGAAGCAGCGGCTCGCCTGCCTCGATCGTCGAGCTGCCGATCCGCGAGGCCGGCGGCCAGCTGCCGATCTGGGACGAGCTCGATGCGTTGAAGGACGCCGCACGCGCGCGCGGCACTCGCCGCTGCACATGGACGGCGCGCGGCTGTGGGAGTGCGCCGCGTTCTACGCGCGCGGCCACGCCGAGATCGCCGACGGCTTCGCGTCGGTCTACGTGTCGCTCTACAAGGGCATCGGCGCGTTCGCCGGCGCGGTGCTCGCCGGCGACGACGATTTCGTCGCGGAAGCCCGGCTGTGGCGGCGGCGGATGGGCGGCACGCTGCACCAGCTGGCGCCGTTCGTCGCGTCGGCCGCGATGCGCTTCGACGAGCGCCTCGCGACGATGCCGGCGCTGTTCGAGCGCGCGCTGACGCTTCGCGGCCGCGCTCGCGTCGGTGCCGCGGCCTGCGCGTCGACCCGGCGGTGCCGCAGGTCAACATGCTGCACCTGTTCATCGACGCGCCGGCGGACGCGGTGACTCGACGCGCGCGACCGCATCGCCGAAGAGCGCCGGCGCCTGGCTCGTCGATCGCCCGCGCGCGGCCGACGTGCCGGGCTGGTCAGTCAGCCGAGATCTACGTCGGCGACCAGCTGCTCGCGCTCGACGACGCGACGTTGATGCCGCTGTTCGCGCGCCTCGTCGCCGAATCGGACGCAGCGTCAGACCGCGAGCACCCCGCCGTCGACCGCGAGGATCTGCCCCGTGATGTGGCGCCCGGCGTCGCTACGCGAACAGCAGCGCGACGCCCTTCAGGTCCTCGTCGCCGCCGATGCGGCCGAGCGGCGCGCGCTGCGCGAGCCGCTCCTCGCCGAGCGTCGCCAGGATGCCCTTCGTCATCTTCGACGGGAAGAAGCCCGGCGCGATCGCGTTGACGTTGATGTTGTACGGGACCCCATTCGCCGGCGAGCGCGCGCGTGAAGTTGACGACCGCGCCCTTGCTCGTGTTGTACGCGAGCGTCTGCATCGTGCCCGGCGCGTTGCCGCGCAGGCCGGCGATCGACGCGACGCTGATGATGCGGCCCGACTTGCGCGGGATCATGCTGGCGCGGCCGACCGCCTGGCTCGTCAGGAAGATGCCGCGCACGTTGAGGTTCATCACCTTCTCCCACGCCTCGAGCGGATGATCCTCGGCCGGCGCGCCCCAGCTCGCGCCGGCGTTGTTGACGAGGATGTCGATCTGGCCGAGGTGCTTCATCGCCTCGGTCGACCAGCGTCTGAGCACCGTCGGTCGTGCCGAGGTCGGCGACGACCGCGGTCGCTTCGACGCCCATGCCCTTCAGGTGCGCGACGGCCTCGTCGAGCTCGTCCTGCTTGCGCGACGACAGCACGAGCCGCGCGCCCTGCTCGCCGAGCGCTTCGGCGATCTGCAGCCCGAGGCCGCGCGAACCGCCGGTGACGAGGGCCGTGCGGCCGGTGAGGTCGAACAGTTGCTTGATGCTCATGGATCGTCTCCTCTTGTGTAAGGGAATGCGGCGTGCCCGCGGCGGCGGCAGGCCGGCCGCTTCGTTCGATCACGATCGCGCGGACGCCGCCGGGTGACCGTCGTCCGCGGGAACGACGTGCGGGCGTCAGAACCACGCGTCCTGCATCGTCAGCGTCGTCGTGTCGAGCGACGCGAGCAGGTCGAGCATCGGGCCGACCTTCGGCACCTCGTACGCGAAGAAGTAGCGGCACGCCGCGAGCTTGCCGCGGTAGAACGCGTCGTCGCCGCCGTCGTGGTCGCTCGGCCGGTGATGCTGCGGCCGGCGACCAGCGCCTGCTCGAGCCACATCCACGCGACGACGAGGTGCCCGAACGCCTCGAGGTAGACCGTCGCGTTCGCGAGCGTGCGGTTCGGGTCGCCGGCCGCCGTGCAGCGTGCGCGTCACGTCCTCGAGCCGCGTCCATTGCGCGTCGAGTTCGCCCGCGAGCCGCTGCGATCCGGCGTCGGGCACGGCGCCGCACCGCGCGATCGTGGCGCGGATCCGCGCCGTCAGCGCCGCCAGCGCCGCCCCGCCCTGCATCACGACCTTGCGGCCGAGCAGGTCGAGCCCCTGGATGCCGTGCGTGCCTTCGTGGATCGGGTTCAGCCGGTTGTCGCGATAGAACTGCTCGACGTCGTAGTCGCGCGTGTAGCCGTAGCCGCCGTGGACCTGGATCGCGAGGTCGTTCGCGGCGAGGCACCACTGCGACGGCCAGCTCTTCGCGATCGGCGTCAGGATGTCGAGCAGCAGGTGCGCCTCGCGTCGCGTCGCGTCGTCGGGCGCCGGTGCGCTCGTCGTCGACGAGCTTCGCGCAGTAGAGGATCAGCGCGAGCGCGCCCTCGACGTAGGACTTCTGCGCGAGCAGCATCCGCCGGACGTCGGCGTGCTCGATGATCGGCACCTGCGGCTGCGACGGGTCCTTGCCGGCCGGCGGGCGGCCCTGCGGCCGGTTGCGCGCGTAGTCGAGCGCGTGCAGGTAGCCGGTGTAGCCGAGCGCGGTCGCGCCGAGGCCGACGCCGATCCGCGCCTCGTTCATCATGTGGAACATCTGCGCGAGGCCGCGGTTCGGCTCGCCGACGAGGTAGCCGATCGCGCCCGCCTCGCCGTCGCGGCCGGAAGCGGCCCTCGCCGAAGTTCAGCAGGCAGTTCGTCGTGCCGCGATAGCCCATCTTGTGGTTCAGGCCCGCGAGCACGACGTCGTTGCGCTCGCCGAGCGATGCCGTCGTCGCTCGACGAGGAACTTCGGCACGATGAACAGCGAGATGCCCTTGACGCCGGGCGGCAGCGCACCGTCGGCCCGGGGATCTTCGCGAGCACCAGATGCACGATGTTCTCGGACAGCTCGTGCTCGCCCGCCGAGATCCACATCTTGTTGCCGAACAGGCGGTACGTGCCGTCGCCATGCGGCACGGCGCGCGTCGTGACGTCCGACAGCGACGAGCCGGCCTGCGTCTCCGACAGGCACATCGTGCCGAAGAAGCGCCCGGTCATCATCGGCTTCACGAAGCGCTCGACCTGCTCGTCGGAGCCGTGCGCGAGCAGCAGGTTGGCGTTGCCGATCGTCAGGAACGGATACGACGACGTGCCGACGTTCGCGGCCTTGAACCACGCGAAGCCGGCCTTCTCGACGACGGCCGGCAGCTGCATGCCGCCGAGCTCGTAGTCGCGGCCGGCGGCCATCAGTCCGGCGTCGTTGAACGCCTTCAGCGCCGCGCCGATCTCGGGGATCATCGTGACGCGCTCGCCGTCGAAGCGCGGCTCGTGCTCGTCGCTCTTCTTGTTGTGCGGCTGCGAAGAGGTCGGTCGCGATCGGCTTCGCAGGTCGCGAGCGCCGCGTCGAACGTCTCGCGCGAATGGTCGGCGAAGCGCGGCGCGCGTCGTCAGCGACTCGACGTCGAGCCATTCGTAGAGCAGGAACGCGAGGTCGCGGCGGGAGAGGATCTTCGAAGTCATCGTCGTCGGAACGAGGAAGACGGCATCACGGCGCGGCGGTCGTCGTCGCGCCGAGCGTCACGTCGCCGATTCTTCGTCGGACCCCCGTCGTTGCCGCGCAGCATCGTGAAGTGCCACGGCGTCACGAACGCCAGGTCGGCGCCGATGCCGTCGGGTCGCGGCAACGTCGCAAGCGCAGCCGAATACGCGTCGCCGACCGCCTGCGTGAACACGTACGAGCGCGAGACGTTGCTGCCGATCGCGACGCCCGACTTCATGTTGCGGAACGTGACGGCGCCGGTGGCCGGCACGAACACGGTATCGAACGTCGCGGTGACCCCGTCCTGCTCCATCTGCCGCGGGTAGCGCAGCCTCGAATGCGCAATGCGCACGACGGTCATCGCGTATCCGGCCGCGACGATCGCGCCGCCCTCGACCGGAGGCTGCGCCGTGCCGGTCGCTTTCGACGCGGAGGCGTACCAGCGATAGGCCTCCGCGTAGTCGCGCTCGACGCCGCGCCCCGTGCCGTACAACACCGCGAGCGCGTTCGCCGCGTCGGCGTTGCCGCCATCGGCGGCGCGTCGATAGAAGTGCGCGGCCTTCGCCGGATCGTCCTTGACGCAACCGGTCGCGTCGTACAGGTAGCCGGCGTAGTAATAGCCCTGCGGATCGTTGCGATCCATCGCCGCGTTGATCGCGGCGCCGGCCGTCTTGCAGTCGCCGGAGCCGATCGCGGCGACGACGTCGTCGGATGACTGGGCGCGGGCGACGCCGGACAGTGCGCCGGCGAAAAGCAGGGCGGCGGTCAGGACGATGCGGGACGACGGGATGTGCTGCATGGTGGGTCTCCGGCGAGGAGCGGCCGCTTGCCGGGCCGCGGCGGACGCAAGCGGACACAGCTTCGCCGAACGCGGCGTCGCCGTCGATCGCCCGAACGGCGACGATCGCATCGAGGTCGCGCGACGCGGCCTGCGGACCGGGCCGACGACCATCGCGCCGTCAGACGACCTCGAACAGCCCCGCCGCGCCCATGCCGCCGCCGATGCACATCGTGACGACGACGAACTTCTCGCCGCGGCGCTTGCCTTCGATCAGCGCGTGGCCGACGAGCCGCGCGCCGGTCACGCCGTACGGATGGCCGACCGCGATCGCGCCGCCGTCGACGTTCAGCCGGTCGTTCGGGATGCCGAGCTTGTCGCGGCAGTAGATCACCTGCACGGCGAACGCCTCGTTCAGTTCCCAGAGGCCGATGTCGGCGACCTTCATGCCGGTCTTCGCGAGCAGCTTCGGGATCGCGAACACCGGACCGATGCCCATCTCGTCCGGCTCGCAGCCCGCGACCGCGAAGCCGCGGAAGATGCCGAGCGGCTTCAGGCCCTTCTGCTCGGCGCGTCTTCGCGTTCATCACGACCGCGGCCGACGCGCCGTCGGAGAACTGGCTCGCGTTGCCGGCCGCGATGACGCCGCCCGGCATCGCCGGCTTGATCTTCGAGACGCCTTCGTAGGTCGTGTCGGCGCGGATGCCTTCGTCCTCGCTGATCGTGACCTCGCTTGATGCCGAGCATGCCGGTCGCCTTGTCGGCGACGCCCATCTGCGTCGTCATCGGCACGATCTCGTCCTTGAAGCGTCCTGCGGCGCGCGCCGCCGCGGCGCGCTGCTGGCTCTCGACGCCGTACTCGTCCTGCTGCTCGCGCGAGATGCCGTAGCGCTTCGCGACGTTCTCGGCCGTCTGCAGCATGTTCCAGTAGATCTCGGGCTTGTTCGCGATCAGGTTCGGGTCGCGGATCATGTGCTTGTTCATCTCGCTCTGCACGCACGAGATCGATTCGACGCCGCCGGCGACGAAGATGTCGCCTTCGCCGGCGATCACGCGCTGCGCGGCCATCGCGATCGTCTGCAGGCCCGACGAGCAGAAGCGGTTGACCGTCATGCCCGGACGTCGTGACCGGACAGCCGGCGCGCGAGCGCGATCTGCCGCGCGATGTTCGAGCCGGTCGCGCCTTCGGGATTCGCGCAGCCCATGACGACGTCGTCGACCTCGGCCGGGTCGAGCTTCGCGCGCTCGATCGCGTGCTTGACGACGTGGCCGCCCATCGTCGCGCCGTGGGTCATGTTGAAGGCGCCCCTCCACGACTTGGCGAGGCCGGTGCGGGCGGTGGAAACGATGACGGCGTCGGTCATGGAAGCTCCTGTGACATTTCGGTCGAGGTCACCGGCGCGTCGCGCAGCGCCGTCGTCGACTCGTCGGTGAGCTCAGTTGAACGTCTTGCCCTCGGCCGCGAGCTTCGCGAGCAGCGGCGCCGGCTTCCACGAGTTGCCCTGCCGCTCCGCGTTCGGGCCCTTCGCGAACTGCTGCATCCGCATCACGACGCTGCGGCAGGCCGACCGTGTCGGCGTAGCACATCGGGCCGCCGCGCCACACCGGGAAACCGTAGCCGGTCAGGTAGACCATGTCGATGTCCGACGCGCGCTGCGCGATCTTCTCGTCGAGGATCTGCGCGCCTTCGTTGACGAGCGCGAACACGAGCCGCTCGACGATCTCCTGGTCGCTGATCTTGCGCCGCGTCGATGCCGAGGCGCTTCGACTCCTCGACGATCATCTCGTCGACCTTCGCGTTCGGGATCGGCGTGCGGTTGCCCGGCTTGTAGTCGTACCAGCCGGCGCCGGTCTTCTGGCCGTGGCGGCCCATCTCGACGAGCCGGTCGGCCGTCTTCGAATACGTCATGTGCGGCTTCTCGACGTAGCGGCGCTTGCGGATCGCGTAGCCGATGTCGTTGCCGGCGAGGTCGCCCATGCGGAACGGACCCATCGCGAAGCCGAACTTCTCGATCGCCTTGTCGACCTGCTCCGGCAGCGCGCCCTCTTCGAGCAGGAAGCCGGCCTGGCGCGAGTACTGCTCGATCATCCGGTTGCCGATGAAGCCGTCGCAGACGCCCGACACGACGCCGGTCTTCTTGAGCTTCTTCGACAGCTGCATCGTGGTCGCGAGCACGTCCTTGGCCGGTCTTGTCGCCGCGCACGACCTCGAGCAGCTTCATCACGTTGGCCGGGCTGAAGAAGTGCGTGCCGATGACGTCCTGCGGCCGCTTCGTGAACGACGGCGATCTTGTTGACGTCGAGCGTCGACGTGTTCGATGGCGAGGATCGCGCCCGGCTTCATCACCTCGTCGAGCTTCTTGAACACCGCTTCCTTGACGCCCATCTCCTCGAACACCGCCTCGATCGACGATGTCGGCGTCCTTGATGTCGTCGTAGCTCGTCGTGCCGCTGATCAGGCCGACGCGCTGGTCGAACTTGTCCTGCGTCAGCTTGCCCTTCTTCAGCGTGTTCTCGTAGTTCTTGCGGACGGTGCCGAGGCCGCGGTCGAGCGCTTCCTGCTTCAGTTCGAGCACCTTGACCGGAATGCCGGCGTTCGCGAAGTTCATCGCGATGCCGCCGCCCATCGTGCCGGCGCCGATCACGGCGGCCGACTTGATCGGGCGCGTCGGCGTGTCGTCCGGCACGTCGGGGATCTTGCGACGCCGCGCGCTCGCCGAAGAACGCGTGACGCAGCGCCTTCGACTCGGGCGTCTGCACGAGCTCGAGGAAGCACGCGCGCTCGAACGCGATGCCGTCGTCGAAGCGCTTCGTCACCGCGGCCTCGACCGCGTCGACGCACTTCTTCGGCGCCGGATAGTTCTTCGCGACCGCGCCGACCGTGTTGCGCGCGAACGCGAAGAACGCCTCGTGCAGCGGGAAGTCGATGCTGGATGTCGCGGATCTTCGGCGGCGGCAGCTTGTCGGCGATCTCGTTCGCGAACGCGATCGCCCGCTGCCACGACGTCCTCGTGCGAGTCGACCATGCGGTTGAACAGCGCGGTCGGCGCCAGCATGTCGCGACGGCACGGCCGTCCCGCTGACGATCATGTTGAGCGCGTGCTCGACGCCGATCACGCGCGGCAGCCGCTGCGTGCCGCCGGCGCCCGGCAGGATGCCGAGCTTGACCTCGGGCAGCGCGATCTGCGCGCCGCGCACCGCGACGCGATAGTGGCAGCCGAGCGCGAGCTCGAGGCCGCCGCCCATCGCGGTGCCGTTGATCGCGGCGACGACCGGCTTCGGCGAGTTCTCGATCAGGTCGATGACGGTGCCGAGCGTCGGCTCCGCGAACGCCGCCGGCGTGTTGAACTCCTTGATCTCGGCGCCGGCGCAGAACGACTTGCCGCGGCCGGTCAGCACGATCGCCTTCACCGAAGCGTCGGCCAGCGCCTGCTCCATGCCGTCGGCGATGCCGCTGCGCGCCGCGTGGCTCATGCTGTTGACCGGCGGGTTGTCGACCGTGATGACGGCGATCCCGTCCTTCACCTCGATGGATGCTGTCATGTCTTCCTCGAATCGTTCTGGTGCGATTGTCAGGTCCGCGTCAGGTCCGCGTCGGGTTCGCGTCGGAACTGCGTCGGCGCACGTCGGGTGCGTCCGCGCGAGTCGCGGTCGATACGATCCCCGCGGCCCCGACGTCGGGCGAGGATGATATCAAATAGAACGACCGTTCGTTTTCCGGAAAAGCGCTCGTCGCCCCGGTGCTCGGGCCGCCCGCGAACGCGCACGGAACGTCGCCGTCGGACGCGATGACAGCTTGTCGCGCAGGCGCGATCGGCGGGGCAGGATTCGCGTCGTGGACGCCGCCGTCCTTCGCGTGCTCGCGCACGATCGATCGTCGCCGTCGATGCGCGATGCCAGCGGCGCCATCCCCACGACAAAGGATTCGGACATGGACGAACGATCACGAGACGGCGACGACGACGGCGAACGCGGCGCCCCCGACGGCTTCGCGCCGATCTTTCGCACGAGCCCGCTGCTCGACGCACTCGGCGGCTTCATGAGCCGCGGCAGCGGGCCGTCGCTCGAGATCGGCCTGCTCGTCGGCGACCGCCATCTCAATTCGCGCGGCCTGCTGCACGGCGGCGTCGTCGCGACGCTCGCCGACACCGGCATGGGCTACCTGCTCGCCTTCGGCGGCCCGGCCGACACGCCGCCGAGGCGGCTCGTGACGGTCAGCCTCGCGATCGATTACGTGGCGGCGGCGCATGCGGGCGACTGGCTGCGCGTCACCGTCGAACGCGCCGATGCGACCGCCCGCATGGTGTTCGCGACCGGACGCGTCGCGGCCGCGGACCGCACGATCGGGCAGGTGCGCGCGATCTTCGCGGCGGCATGACGCGGTCGCATCTCGCCAGCGGGCCGTCAGACCTCCAGCCACTCCTTGCGGACCGCCGGGTTCGCCTTCAGCGCTGCCGGCGTCCCTTCGAACACGATCCGCCCGTGTCCCATCACGTAGACGCGCTGCGAGATCTCGAGCGCGATCGCGAGCTTCTGCTCGACCAGCAGCACCGAGATGCCGCGGTCCTTCAACGCCTTCAGGTAGTCGGCGACGAGCTCGACGATCTTCGGCGCGAGGCCTTCGGTCGGCTCGTCGATCATGATCAGGTCGGGATCGCCCATCAGCGTCCGACACAGCGTCAGCATCTGCTGCTCGCCGCCCGACAGCACGCCGGCCGCGACGTCGCGCCGCTCCTCGAGCCGCGGGAACAGCCGGTACATGTCGGCGAGCTGCCAGCGCGTCGTCCTTGCGGCCGGCCTTCTCGCCGAGCAGCAGGTTCTGCTCGACCGTGAGCCGCGGGAAGACGTCGCGGTTCTCCGGCACGTAGCCGATGCCGCGGTGCGCGATGCGGAACGCCTTCTCGCCGCGGATCTCGTCGCCCTTGAACACGATGGACCCGGTCGTCGCGACCTGCCCCATGATCGACTTGACCGTCGTCGAGCGGCCGACGCCGTTGCGGCCGAGCAGGCTGACGATCTCGCCGGCGTCGACGCGCAGGTCGACGCCGTGCAGCACGTGGCTCTTGCCGTAGAACGCGTGCAGGTCGCGCAGCTCGAGCAGCGCGCTCACGACGCGGCCTCGGCGTGCTCGTCGTCGGCATGCGCGCCGAGATACGCCTCCTGCACGCGGCGGTTCGAGCGGATCGCGACCGGCGTGTCGGTCGCGATGACCTCGCCGTAGACGAGCACCGAGATGCGGTCGGCGAGGCCGAACACGACGCTCATGTCGTGCTCGACCATGATCAGCGTGCTTGCCCGACCGTCACGCGGCGGATCAGCTCGACCGCGTGGTCCGATTCGGAGCGGCTCATGCCGGCGGTCGGCTCGTCGAGCAGGATGACCGTCGCGCCGCCGGCGACGGTGATGCCGATCTCGAGCGCGCGCTGCTCGGCATACGTCAGCATGCCGGCGGCGACGTCGCGCCGGCGCTTCAGGCCGATCAGCTCGAGCACCTCGTCGGCGCGCACGCGCGCGTCGCGCAGCCGGTCGAGCGACTGCCAGAACGAGTACCGGTAGCCGAGCGACCAGAGCACCGCGCAGCGGATGTTCTCGAACACCGACAGCCGATGGAAGATGTTCGTGATCTGGAAGCTGCGCGACAGGCCGAGCCGGTTGATCTGGAACGGCGTCAGCCCCGCCGTGTCGCGGCCGTTCAGCAGGATCGCGCCCGACGTGACGCCGAAGCGGCCGGAGATCAGGTTGAACAGCGTCGACTTGCCGGCGCCGTTCGGGCCGATCACCGCGTGGCGCTCGCCGGCCGGGATCGACAGCGTCGCGCCGCGGATGATCTCCGACTTGCCGAAGCGACTTGCGCACGTCGCGCAGTTCGATCGCGCGGCGCGCGTCATGCGATCGCCCGCTCGAGCTCGCGCCTGGATCTCGCCCTGCGCGCCGCCCCACACGCGCCGGAACCAGCGCGCCGGCGAAGCGCATCGCGACGCGCGCCGACGACGACGAGCACGCCCGCGACGATCCACGGCGTCGGCGTCGCGGTGTCGACCGCGATGCCGAACAGCGTCCTCGTCGTCCCGTTCGCCGACTCGAGCTGGTAGTGGTAGATCATCTCGATCATCGCCACGATGCCGAGGAACAGCGGCAGCGCCGCCGCGATCACCGCGACGTACGGCGCGCACGAGCCGGCGGAACTTGCCGAAGCGGGCGACGCGCAGGTTCATCATCACGAGGCTGGCGATGCCGCCGGGCGCGTACATCACCATCAGCAGGAAGAAGATGCCGAGGTACAGCAGCCACGCCTTCGTCAGCTCGGACAGCACCACGAACGACAGCACGAACAGCACGGCACCGATGATCGGGCCGACGAAGAAGCCGACGCCGCCGAGGAACGTGAACAGCAGGTAGGCGCCGGAGCGGACCGTGCTGACGTTCTCGGAGCTGACGATCTCGAAGTTGATCGCGCCGAGGCCGCCCGCGATGCCGGCGAAGAAGCCGGCGATGATGACGACCAGGTAGCGGACGCGCTGCGTGTCGTAGCCGACGAATTCCGCGCGCTCGGGGTTGTCGCGGACCGCGTTCGCCATGCGGCCGAGCGGCGTGCGCGTGAACGCGTACATCGCGATCGTGCAGATCAGGCACCAGATCGCGATCAGGTAGTAGACCTGGATCTGCGGCCCGAACGTGATGCCGAGGACCGGCTTGCCGATCACGCGGTTCGTCGTGATGCCGGCCTCGCCGCCGAAGAACTCGGGCAGCATCAGCGAGCTCGACGCGACCAGTTCGCCGATGCCGAGCGTGATCATCGCGAACGTCGTGCCGGACTTCTTCGTCGTGACGTAGCCGAACAGCACCGCGAAGAACGCGCCGGCGAGCCCGCCGACGAGCGGGATCAGCGACGTCGGCAGCCAGAACGCGCCGCGACTGACGGCGTTCATCGCGTGGATCGCGAGGAACGCGCCGAGCCCGACGTAGACCGCGTGCCCGAAGCTCAGCATGCCGGACTGGCCGAGCAGCATGTTGTACGACAGGCAGACGATGATGACGCGTGCCGATCTGCGACAGGATCGTCAGCGACAGGCTCGAGCGGAAGACGAGCGGCGACACGATCAGCACGAGCGCGAACGCGATCCACAGCGTCCACTGTCCGACGTCGAGCGGCGCGAACCGGATCGTCCGGCCCGTTCGTCGTGGACGCCATCGTCAGCCCTCGCGCTTGCCGAGCAGGCCGCGCGGCCGGAAGATCAGGATCAGCACCAGCAGCAGGTACGGCAGGATCGGCGCGACCTGCGCGATCGTCAGCTTCAGCACCGGATAGCCGAACGCTGTCCGGCGTCAGCACGACGCCGTGATGCGACGAGCAGCGTGACGAACGAGTCGTCGAGCGCGACCGCGAACGTCTGCACGATGCCGATCAGCAGCGACGCGATGAACGCGCCGGCGAGCGATCCCATGCCGCCGACGACGACGACCACGAAGATGATCGAGCCGACCGTCAGCGCCATGCCCGGCTCGGTCACGAACGCGTTGCCGCCGATGACGCCGGCCAGCCCCGCGAGCGCGCAGCCGCCGCCGAACACCATCATGAACACCTTCGGCACGTCGTGGCCGAGCGCCTCGACCATCTCCGGATGCGACAGCGCGCCCTGGATCACGAGGCCGACGCGCGTCCGCGTGAACAGCAGCCACACGGCGAGCAGCATCAGCACCGCGATGCCCATCATGAACACGCGATAGGTCGGGAACGTCGACGTGTAGATCGTGAACAGCGGCCCGTCGAGCGACGGCGGGATGCGGTAGTCGACCGGCGCGCGGCCCCAGACAGCTGCACGAACTCGCTGATGACAGTACGACAGGCCGAACGTCACGAGCAGCTCGGGCACGTGGCCGAACTTGTGGACGCGGCGCAGCGCGTAGCGCTCGAACACCGCGCCGGCGACGCCGACGACGAGCGGCGCGATCACGAGCGCCGGCCAGAAGCCGACCCAGGTGCTGATCTGGTACGCGACGTAAGCGCCCAGCATGTAGAAGGCCGCGTGCGCGAAGTTCAGCACGCCCATCATGCTGAAGATCAGCGTGAGACCCGACGACAGCATGAACAGCAGCAGCCCGTAGCTGACGCCGTTCAGGAGGGAGATGAGGAAGAACTCCAAGGACGGATTTTCTCGCCGGGCTTCGGGTCGCCGCGCATCACAACGATGGGACGGCCGCGCGCCGCGCCGCCGCCGGACGCCACCGCCGCCGCGGTCGACGACGGCCGCGGCGTCCGGCTGCGGCGCTGCGTCAGCTCTGCGTCGGCCGCTTCATCTGGCACGACGTCGGCGTCGACGACACGTACGGGTCGAGCACCGCATCGGTCCGGAACGTGTAGCCGGTGTTCTCGACGTCGTGCTTCAGCTTGCCGCCGGCCTTCGTCCACGTCGCGATGTACAGCGTCATCTGCAGCTGGTGGTCGGTCTTGCGCATCGTGTCCTCGCCGGCGCCCGGCCCCTTCTCCGTCATGCCTTCCATCGCGAACGCGACCTTCGTCCGGATCGGTCGACTCCGCCTTCTTGATCGAGTCGGCGAGCATCTCAGCTCGATCCACGCGTTCGCGACGTACAGCTCGTCGTTGTACTTCTTCTTGAACTCGACGTAGAACGGCTCGAACGCGTTCTGGTCGACGTTGTTGTGCCAGTACGCGATCATCTTCACCTTCTCGTCGCCGGACGCGCCCATCACCGTCGGCGTGCCGGTCACGCCGGCGTAGTAGGTGTAGAAGTTCGCGTCCAGGCCCGCTTCCTTCGCGGCCTTGATCAGCAGCGTCAGGTCGGCGCCCCAGTTGCCGGTGATGACGGTGTCGGCGCCCGACGCCTTGATCTTCGCGACGTACGGCGCGAAGTCCTTCGTCTGGGCGATCGGCGTCAGGTCCTCGCCGACGATCTGGATGTCGGGACGCTTGCGCGCCAGCTCCTCCTTCGCGTACTTCGCGACCTGGATCGCCGTGCGCGTAGTTCTGGCCGATGATGTAGACCTTCTTGATCTTCGGGTCCTTGGCCATGAACGTCGTCAGGCCTTCCATCTTCATCGACGTGTCGGCATCGAAGCGGAAGTGCCAGAAGCTGCACTTGCTGTTCGTCAGGTCGGGGTCGACCGCCGCGTAGTTCAGGTAGAGCATCGCCTTGTCGGGATTGCGCTCGTTGAACTTGTTGATCGCGTCGATGATCGCGCCCGCCGCGCCCGAGCCGTTGCCCTGCGTGACGTAGCGGATGCCCTGGTCCTGCGCCGACTTCAGCGCGGTCAGGCTTTCCTGCGGGCTCGCCTTGTTGTCGAACGGGACGATCTCGAACGTGATGCCCGGGCCGGCGCGCTTCTCCTGGTTGATCTTCTCGGCCAGGAACTGGAAGCTCTTCAGCTGGTTCTGGCCGACGTTGCGCGAGGATGCCGGACAGCGGGTCGATGAACGCGATCTTGACGACTTCGGCCGCGGCGGCGGTCGCGGGCACGGCGAAGGGCGAAAGTCCGATCGCGAGTGCGATGGCGCCGCGGGCGCAGTGCGCCGAGATTGCGTTTCATGGTGTCTCCGTCCGTTGATGCGTGCCTGCGTCCGGGGATCGCGGCGTCGCATTCCATTGCCGATGGGATCGATTCGTCGCGGCGACCTTCGGCGAGGCCGCCTCGCCGTCTGCACGCACCGGGCCGGTGGCGGCGGCGGGCCGGCGCAGTCTACTGAAGTCGCGGACCTCCCATATCTAGGAAATACCCCAACGCGCCGGCGACGGTCGTTCAGGCCGTCGGCAGCCGGTGGTCGCGGAACGCCTCGCGCAGCTTCGTCTTCAGCATCTTGCCGGTCGCGCCGAGCGGGATCGCATCGACGAAGACCACGTCGTCGGGCGTCCACCACTTCGCGATCTTGCCTTCGTAGTGCGCGAGCAGGTCGGCCTTCTCGCACGTCGACGTCGGGCTTCCGCACGACGACCAGCAGCGGCCGCTCGTCCCACTTCGGATGCGGGACCGCGATGACCGCGGCCATCGCGACGCCGGATGCGCCATCGCGATGTTCTCGAGGTCGATCGAGCCGATCCATTCGCCGCCGGACTTGATGACGTCCTTGCTGCGATCGGTGATCTGCAGATAGCCGTCGGCGTCGATGTTGCCGACGTCGCCGGTCGGAAACCACGTCGTGCCGTGCTCGTCGGCGACGAGCGGATCGCCGCCCTCGCCCTTGAAGTATTCGCGCACGACCCACGGTCCGCGGACCAGCAGGTCGCCGAACGCCTGGCCGTCCCACGGCAGGTCGCGGCCGTCGGGATCGACGATCTTCATGTCGACGCCGAAGATCACGTGGCCCTGCTTCTCGAGGATGCGGCGCTGCTCGTCCTCCGGCAGCGACAGGTGCCGGTTCTGCAGCTTGCAGGTCGTGCCGAGCGGCGACATCTCGGTCATGCCCCACGCGTGGATCACCTCGACGCCGTAGTCGTCGGTCAGCGTGCGGATCATCGCCGGCGGGCACGCCGAGCCGCCGATCACCGTCTTCCTGAACGTCGAGAAGCGCAGGCCGTTCTGCTTCACGTAGTTGAGCAGGCCGAGCCACACGGTCGGCACGCCGGCCGAGAACGTGACCTTCTCGGTCTCGAACAGCTCGTACAGCGACTTGCCGTCGAGCGCGCGCGCCGGGGAACACGACCTTGCAGCCGACCAGCGCCATCGTGTACGGCATGCCCCACGCGTTGACGTGGAACATCGGCACGACGGGCAGCACGACGTCGCTCGCCGACACGCCCATCGCGTCCGGCAGCGCGGCGCCGAGCGCGTGCAGCACGCTCGAGCGATGCGAATACAGCACGCCCTTCGGATTGCCGGTCGTGCCCGACGTGTAGCACAGCGACGACGCGGTGTTCTCGTCGAACGTCGGCCACTCGAGCGCGTCGGACTGCGGCGGCGAGCAGGTCCTCGTAGCACGCGATGTCGCCGGCATCGGCCGGCATGCGGTCCGCGTCCGTCATCTGGCACCAGCGCCCGACCGTCGGGCAGCGCGCCGCGATCGCCTTCACGATCGGCAGGAACGTCGCGTCGAAGAACACCTGCCGGTCTTCGGCGTGGTTGACGATCCACGCGATCTGGTCCGGGATGCAGCCGCGGGTTGATCGTGTGCAGCACGGCGCCGATGCCCGACACCGCGTAGTACAGCTCGAGATGCCGGTAGCCGTTCCACGCGATCGTCGCGACGCGGTCGCCCGGCTTCACGCCCGACGCGAGCAAGCGCGTTCGCGAGTCGCTTCGCGCGCGTGCGCAACTCGCGCCAGGTCGTGCGATGGATGTCGCCTTCGACGCGGCGCGACACGATCTCGGTATCGCCGTGATGGCGGCTCGCGTGCTCGATCAGCGTCGGAAATGAGCAGCGGCACGCCCATCATCAGGCCCTGCATGGAGCGCTCCTCGTGCGGCGGGACGCGAGGCCGACGAGTCGGCCGCGTCCGGGGGAGCGATTGTCGAGGCGCGTTTTGCGACGCGTCAACGGATTTCTCATGTTGCAGCGCGGAGTCGGCACCGGACGGCATCGCCGGGCCGATCCCCCGCCCCGCCGCCGACATAGAATCGCGGCATGCCCGATTCCTCACCGGCGCCCGACGAACGGCCGATCCGCGGCGGCGGAACGCCGTTCGACGAACGCGTCTGGCGCAACCGCTTCGCCGCGCTGCCGCCGGCGTTCTACACGCGGCTCGACCCGACGCCCCTGCCGGACCCGTACTTCGTCGCGGCGAGCCGCGGCGCCGCGAACCTCGTCGGCCTCGACGTCGACGCGCTGCGCACGCCGGCCGCCGTCGACGCGCTCGCCGGCAATCGCGTGCCGCGCGGCGCCGAGCCGCTCGCCGCGGTCTACAGCGGCCATCAGTTCGGCGTCTGGGCCGGCCAGCTCGGCGACGGCCGCGCGCACCTGCTCGGCGGCATCGAGACGCCGGCCGGCGTGATGGACCTGCAGCTGAAGGGCGCCGGACACACGCCGTATTCGCGCATGGGCGACGGCCGCGCGGTCCTGCGTTCGTCGATCCGCGAGTTCCTCTGCTCCGAGGCGATGGCCGGGCTCGGCATCCCGACGACCCGCGCGCTGGCGGTCGTCGGCTCGGACCAGCCGGTCATCCGCGAGACCGTCGAGACGGCCGCCGTCGTGATGCGGATGGCGCCGACGTTCGTGCGCTTCGGATCGTTCGAGCACTGGTTCTCGCTGAATCGCCACGACGAACTGAAGACGCTCGCCGATCACGTCGTCGACACGTTCTATCCGGAGATCGCCGACGCGAAGGACCGCTACCGCGCGCTGCTCGCGGCGGTCGTCGAGCGCACGGCGCGGCTGATGGCGCAGTGGCAGGCGGTCGGCTTCTGCCACGGCGTGATGAACACCGACAACATGAGCATCGTCGGCCTCACGCTCGACTACGGACCGTTCGGCTTCCTCGACGCGTTCGACGCGAACCACATCTGCAATCACACCGACGGGCAGGGGCGCTACTCGTACGCGCGGCAGCCGGCCGTCGGCCGCTGGAACCTGCTGTGCCTGGCCGAGGCGCTGCTGCCGCTGATCGGCGACGTCGACGCGGCCGAGGCCGCGCTCGCGACGCTACCAGAAGACGTTCGGCGACGCGATGGACGCTGCGCTGCACGCGAAGCTCGGCCTCGCCGAACGGCGGCCCGACGACGCGAAGCTGACGAGCGACCTGTTCGCGCTGCTGCAGGACGCGGCCGCGGACTTCACGATCTTCTTCCGCCGCCTCGGCGACCTCGGCTTCGAGGATCGCGAGCCGCCGACGCCGGGCCGCGCGGTCCGCGACCTGTTCGTCGACCGCGAACGATTCGATCGCTGGGCGGTCGATTACCGCGCGCGTGTCGCGCACGAAGGCCGGTCCGACGACGAGCGGCGCGTTGCGATGCGGGCGGTCAACCCCAAGTACGTCCTCCGCAACCACCTCGCGGAACAGGCGATCGTGCAGGCGCGCAGCGGCGATTTCGCCGAGGTCGATCGGCTCTGCCGGCTGCTCGAACGGCCGTTCGACGAGCAGCCCGACCACGAGCGGTACGCGGATCTCCCGCCGAGCTGGGCGAAGGGCCTCGAGGTCAGCTGCTCGTCCTGACCCCGAACGATGGCGCTGGACGACGAAGCGACGACGACGCGGGACGACGGCCCGAACGACGGCGCAACGACGAAGGAGACACCATGAGCGAAGTGCAGAACGAAGATCGCAAGGTCGTCAAGGACGACGCCGACTGGAAGAAGCAGCTGACGCCGATGCAGTACCAGGTCACGCGCCACGCGGCGACCGAGCGGCCGTTCACCGGCGAGTTCAACGATCATCACCAGCACGGCATCTACACCTGCGTGTGCTGCGGCACGCCGCTGTTCGAGTCGGACACGAAATTCGATTCGGGATGCGGCTGGCCCAGCTACTTCCGGGCGCTGGACCCGGCGAACGTCCGCGAGATCACCGACGACAGCCACGGCATGCGGCGCATCGAGGTCATCTGCAACGTGTGCGACGCGCACCTCGGGCACGTCTTCCCGGACGGCCCGCCGCCGACCGGTCTGCGCTACTGCATCAACTCCGCCTCGCTGAGCTTCACGCCGACGTGACGCGCGGCCGATGAAGTTCGTCTCCGACTTCTTCTCGCTGCTGCTGTTCTTCGCCGTCTATCTCGCCGGCGAGCAGTTCCCCGCGCAGGCGCACGCACTCGCGTCGTCGCTGCTCGGCGGCGTGACGCGCGGCGGCGTCATCCCCGAGGACCAGGCGTCGATCCTGCTCGCGATCGCGGTCGCGATCGTCGCGTTCACGATCCAGATCGCCTGGCTGCTGCTGCGTCGCCGACCCGTCAGCGTCGTGCAATGGGTGAGCTTCGCGATCCTCGTCGTGTTCGGCGGGGCCAGCATCTACTTCCACAGCGACGCGTTCATCAAGTGGAAGGTGACGGTCCTCTACTGGCTGTTCGCCGCCGCCCTCGCGATCAGCGTCGTGGCCTTCAAGCGCAACCTGATCCGCGCGCTGATGGAGCCGGGCGGCGTCGAGCTCCCCGACGGCGTCTGGAAGCGGATGAACGAATCGTGGATGGCGTTCTTCGTCGTGCTCGGCGTCGTCAACCTCGTCGTCGCGTTCAACTTCTCGCGCACGACGTGGGTCACGTTCAAGTCGTTCGGGCTGACCGCGCTGACGATCGTCTTCGCGCTCGGCCAGGGCCTCCTGATCGCGCGCCACCTCGACCGCGTCGAGGCCGACGAGGCCCGTCGCAAGCCGCTGCCCGACACGCGGCCCGCCGAGGAACGTGGATGAGCGATCCGACCGCCGATACGATCGAGCGACGCCTCGCCGAGCATCTGTCGCCGGCGTCGGTCACGCTCGTCGACGACAGCGCGAAGCACGCCGGCCACGCCGGCGCCGCCTCCGGCGGCGGCCACTACCAGGTGCGCGTCGTCGCGGCCCGCTTCGCCGGTCTCGGCCGGCTGGCCCGCCATCGCCTCGTGTATGATGCGTTGTCCGATATGATGCGCGGCGCCATCCATGCGCTCGCGATCGAAGCGCTGACGCCCGACGAAGATGCGGCGTCGGCCGTGGCGCCCCCCGCGCGCTAGCGGGCGCCGATCCCGAAGTTCCGGTCCGACCCCCGATCTCCGCGCGTGCACGACCGCTTCGCGCCATCGGTGCCCCTCGCACCGGCCCACCTCCGATTCCACAGCAAGGATCCCCGATGACGCGATTCCGATCGACCCTCGATGTCGCCGCCCGTGCGACGTTCGCCACGGCACTCCTGGTCGCGCTCGCGGCCGTGCCGTCGATGGCCGCCGCCCAGAACATCGCCGTCGTCAACAACAAGCCGATTCCCAAGGCCAAGGCCGACGCGGTCGTCCAGCAACTCGTGCGGCAGGGCCAGCAGGATTCGCCGGAACTGCAGAACGCCGTCAAGGAAGACCTGATCTCGCGCGAGATCCTGATGCAGGAAGCCGAGAAGAAGGGTCTCGCCGCCGATCCCGACGTGCAGGCCGCGCTCGAGAAGCAGCGCCAGCAGGTGCTGATCAGCGCCCTCGCGCAGGACTACTTCCGCGCGAACCCGCCGAGCGATGCCGACCTCCGCCAGCAGTACGACCTGCTCGTCAAGGAGACCGGCGGCAAGGAATACGACGCGCGCCACATCCTCGTCGAGAAGGAAGCCGACGCGAAGGCGATCATCGCGAAGCTCAAGGCCGGCGCGAAGTTCGAGGACCTCGCGAAGCAGAACTCGAAGGATCCGGGCTCGGCCGCGAACGGCGGCGACCTCGGCTACGCGCCGGCGTCGACCTACGTCAAGGAGTTCGGCGACGCGCTCGTCAAGCTGAAGAAGGGCGAGTACACGCAGACGCCGGTCAAGACGCAGTTCGGCTATCACATCATCCGGCTCGACGACGTGCGCGACGCGAAGATCCCGTCGTTCGACGAAGCGAAGCCGCAGATCGCGAACGCGATGATGTCGAACCAGCAATGGCAGCAGGCGCGCTTCCAGCAGATGATGAAGGACCTGCGCGACAAGGCGAAGGTCGAGTGAACGACGGCCGTCCGCGAGGACGGTCGACACGACGAAAAGGCGCCCGCGGGCGCCTTTTTCGTTGCTGCCGGCCGGCGCGATCGGTCGATCGACGCCCGCCTCGTCGCGACGTCAGCGCTGCAGATTCGGGAACCAGCGGATCAGCGCCGGCGGCAGCGCGCGCTCGAGCACGAAGATCAGGCCGGCCGTCGAGCCGAGCGCCAGCACCTGCAATCCCCAGAACGCAGCGGTGTGCCCGGGCGGGATCGCCTCGAACACGACCCAGAACGACCACCACGTGACGAGCAGCGCGACGACGCAGTTCATCGCGACGAACCAGACGCGTCGCTCCAGCGGCTTCCGCTCCATCGGCTTCTCCTCCGTCGTTCTTTTTGGTCCGACGGACGCTAAGCCGGCCCGATCGCAACCGTCAACAACGGGACGGCGCGGTTTCGGCGACCGCGCCACAGGGGCTTTCACCGAGCCCTGCGATAATCGGATCGATGGACGCCGGCCACCCCAGTCTCGTCAGCCCGCCGCCGAAGAGCCCGTCGGGCCGGCGCGCGGCGGACCAGGGCGGCGCGCTCGCGGTCGCGCAAGTCGTGCTGTGGGGCTTCAACAAGCACTACCGGCTGTTCCGCGAGACCACGCAGGCGGCGAAACGCCGGTTCGAGGAACGCCGCTGGCGCGACGTGCAGGACGCGTCGCGCGAACGCCTGCAGTTCTACGACCGGCGCGTCGCCGAGACGGTGCGGCGCCTCGAAGGCGAGTTCGACGCCGGTTCGCGGTCCGGCGGTTTCTGGCAGCAGGTCAAGTTCCACTACACGAACCTGCTGCTCGACCACCTGCAGCCGGAGCTCGCCGAGACGTTCTTCAACTCGGTGTGCTGCCGCATCCTGCATCGCAACTACTACAACAACGCGTTCCTGTTCGTGCGGCCGACGATCTCGACCGAGCACCTCGACGCCGATCCGCCGGCCTACCGCGCGTACTACCCGGACCAGGCGGCCGGCCGCGACGGACTGGTCGCGAGCCTGCGCCGCGCGTTCGCGGACTTCGGGCTCGACGTGCCGTTCGAGGACCTCGATCGCGACCTGCGCCTCGTGCTCGACGTCGCGATGGACCGCCTGCCGCAGCCGTTCGACCCCGCGCCGAATTTCCAGGTGCAGCTGCTGTCGTCGCTGTTCTTCCGCAACAAGGGCGCGTACGCGATCGGCCGGATCATCAACGGCAACCTCGGCGTGCCGTTCGCGGTCGCGCTGCTGCACGCGCCGGACGGCGGCGCTGGCGATCGACGCCGTGCTGTTCGACCGCGTCGACCTGCTCGGCCTGTTCAGCTTCTCGCGCGCGTACTTCATGGTCGACACGCCGGTGCCGGCCGCGTACGTGCAGTTCATCCACGACATGCTGCCGCAGCGGCCGAAGTTCGAGCTCTACAACATGATCGGCCTGCAGAAGCACGGCAAGGCGCTCTTCTATCGCGACTTCCTGCATCACCTCGCGCATTCGAGCGATGCGTTCGTCGAGGCGCCGGGCATCCGCGGCCTCGTGATGACGGTCTTCACGCTGCCGTCGTTCCCGTTCGTCTTCAAGGTCATCAACGACCACATCCCGCGGCCGAAGGACGTCGACCGCGCGGGCGTGATGGCGAAGTACTGGATGGTCAAGCTGCACGACCGCGTCGGCCGCATGGCGGACACGCTCGAGTATTCGCACGTGGCTTTCCCGCGCGCGCGCTTCTCGGCCGCACTGCTCGACGAACTGCGACGCAAGGCGCCGTCGATGGTGGCCGAAGAGGACGACACGATCGTCATCAACCACTGCTACATCGAGCGTCGCATGACGCCGCTGAACCTGTACCTGCAGTCCGTGAAGCCCGACGAGCGGCGACGGGCGCTCGGCGAGTACGGGCTCGCGATCAAGCAGCTCGCCGCGGCGAACATCTTCCCGGGCGACATGCTGTACAAGAACTTCGGCGTCACCCGCAACGGCCGCGTCGTGTTCTACGACTACGACGAGATCGAATACATGACGGCGTGCAACTTCCGCGTCGTCCCCGCGCCGCGCAACGAGGAGGACGAGATGGCGAGCGAGCCGTGGTATCCGGTCGCGCGCAACGACGTGTTCCCGGAGGAATGGAAGACGTTCCTGCTCGGCGACCCGGCGATCCGCGAGACGCTGCTCGACCTGCATCCCGAAATCTTCGAGGCCGGCTTCTGGCAGGGCCTCAAGCGTCGCATCGAGGACGGCTACATCGAGGACGTGTTCCCCTACCCCCGCGAGATCCGCTTCGATCCGGTCCGGCTCTCGTCCCCTGCAACCCCGGATGGAGGATGAAGCGATGGTCAAGTACGGATTGCTGGCGCGCGTCGAGGCGAAGCCCGGCCGCGAGACCGACGTGCAGCAGTTCCTGAGCGGCGCGCTCGCGCTCGCGCAGGCCGAACCCGGCACGCGCACGTGGTACGCGTGGAAGATCGACACGCACACGTTCGGCGTCTTCGACACGTTCGACGACGAGGCCGCCCGCGACGCGCACCTGTCGGGCGAGATCGCGAAGGCGCTGATGGCGAACGCCGCCGAGCTGCTCGCGAAGCCGCCGGTGATCGAGAAGCTCGACGTGCTCGCGGCGAAGTAGCGGGCGCCCCGACCCGCCGCTCACGCCAGCAGCGCCTCGCGCGTGCGCGCGTCGCGCAGGCGCCGCAGGAACCACTGCATCGCCTTGCCGCGCGCGCTCGTGCTCCACGAGTAGTACAGCGTGCCGACGACGCGCGACTCGGCGAGCAGCTTCGGCACGAGGCGGCCCGCCTCGACGTGCGGCGCGGCATCGCGCACCGGGATGTTGCCGCAGCCGAGGCCCGCGACCTGCGCGGCGACCTTGTCGCGCATCGTCGGCACCGTCAGCACGTCCTGGCCGCCGAGCAGGCCGACCGTCACCGCCGGCAGGTTGCGCGCGCTGTCGCCGACCGCGATCGCGCGATGCGCGCGCACGACGTCCGGCGACAGCGGCTCCGGCGCGTCGGCGAGCGGATGGTCCGGCGCGACCGCGAACACCATCTCGAAGTCGCCGAGCGGATGGCTCTGGAATCCGCTCGCGAGGCCGGACACGCCCGGCGCGGTCGAGAACGTGCCGATCGCGAGGTCGACGCGGCCCGACAGCAGCGCGTCCCAGGTGCCGGACAGGACCTCGCTGACGATGCGCACGCGCGTGCCCGGCTCCTGTCGGTAGAACGCCGCGACGAGGTCGAACAGCGCGTCGACGCGGATGATCGTGTCGAGCGCGATGCGCAGCTCGGGCTCCCAGCCGTCGCCGGCGCGCCTCACGCGCCGCTGCAGGTCGCTCGCCGCCTGCAGCAGGTGACGGCCGCCGTTCAGCAGCTCGAGGCCGGCCGGCGTCAGCTTCGCCTTGTGGCCGCGACGGTCGAACAGCAGCACGTCGAGGTCGTCCTCGAGCTTGCGGACGAGATAGGTCAGCGCGGACGGCACGCGCCCGAGCTCGGCGGCGGCGCGCGCGAAGCTGCCCTTGCGGTCGATCGCGTCGATGGCGCGCAGCGCCTCGAGGTTCAGCAGCATCGTTCGAAAAATCTGAATGAAGTCGACAGTCGCGAAGCCTATCATTCCGCGCCGGGTGCCACTATCTTCGAATCTCGCGTCGCGGTGTCGATCCGCGGGCAAGGACGGGAGATTCGAAATGGTTGAAGTGATGGAACGATTCGACGTGCGCCGCGGCGCCGACCGCGGACGATCGGATCTCGGGTGGCTGAAGAGCCGGTTCAGCTTCTCGTTCGCCGACTATCACGACCCGGCGCATGTCCACTTCGGGCCGCTGCGGGTCATCAACGAGGACCACATCGCGCCGTCGTCGGGCTTCGGCACGCACGGCCATCGCGACATGGAGATCATCACGGTCGTGCTCGACGGCGAGCTGACGCACAAGGACTCGATGGCGAGCGGCGCGCGGATGAACGACGGCAGCCGCGGCGCCGTGATCCGGCCCGGCGACGTGCAGCGGATGAGCGCGGGCCGCGGCGTGATGCACTCGGAGTTCAACGACTCGCCCGATCGCGAAGTGCACCTGCTGCAGATCTGGATCATGCCGAACGTCCACGGCATCGCGCCGAGCTACGAGGAGAAGCGCTTCTCCGACGACGACAAGCGCGGGCGGTTGCGGCTCGTCGCGTCGCCGGACGGTC
This sequence comes from uncultured beta proteobacterium, assembly GCA_963720205.1. Taxonomy (GTDB): domain Bacteria; phylum Pseudomonadota; class Gammaproteobacteria; order Burkholderiales; family Burkholderiaceae_D; genus CAHJXF01. The sequence goes on from OY970390.1 coordinate 957,736, forward strand.
GCGACGGGTCGGTGACGATCCACGCCGACGCCGAACTGCGCATCGGACGCTTCGACGGCGACGAGCGCGCGAGCTTCCGCGTGCCGTCGGGCCGCCTCGCGTACCTGCACGTCGCGCGCGGCGCCGTGACGGTCGGCGGGACGCGACTCGAGGCCGGCGATGCGCTGAAGGTCGTCGAGTCGGGCGACGTCGAGATCGAGTCCGGTCGCGACGCCGAAGTGCTGCTGTTCGATCTCGGCGCCTGACGCGCCGCGACCTCCGTCGACCCGGCAACGCGCCGTCGCCTTCACTTTTCAGGAGTCCGTTCATGACCCGCATCGCCATCGTCTACCACTCCGGCTACGGCCACACGCGCAAGCTCGCCGATGCGGTGCGCACCGGCGCGGCCGACGTCGACGGCGTCGACGCCACGCTGCATCCGATCGGCGCGGACGGAGATCTGCCGCCGGCCGCCTGGGCCGACCTCGATGCGGCGGACGCCATCGTCTTCGGCTCGCCGACGTACATGGGCAGCGTGTCGTGGCAGTTCAAGAAATTCGCCGATGCCTCGTCGAAGATCTGGTTCACGCAGGGCTGGAAGGACAAGCTGTTCGCGGGATTCACCAACTCCGCCTCGATGAACGGCGACAAGCACTCGACGATCGCCTATCTGACGACGCTCGCGATGCAGCACGGCGGCTGCTGGATCGGCACCGGCATGCTGCCGGCGAACCAGAAGGCGGCGCGACGCGACGACGTCAACTACCTCGGGGCATCGGCCGGCCTGTATTCGCAGTCGCCGTCCGACGCGTCGCCCGACGAGGCGCCCGGCGCCGGCGATCTCGAGACCGGCCGGCGTTTCGGCCGTCGCGTCGCCGAGGCGGCCGTGCGCTTCGCCGCGGCCGGCGCGCCGACTGCGGCCGAGGTCGCGTGACGACAGCGGTCGACCCTTCGCACGCATCGCGCGAATCGCGCGCGGCGAACGGCCGCTACACGCGCACGGCGATCGCGTTGCACTGGACGATGGCGGTGCTGATCGTCGCGAACGTCGTGCTCGGCTGGACGATGTCGGACCTGCCGTTCTCGCCGGCCCGCATCCGGCTGTTCAACTATCACAAGTGGACCGGCATCACGATCCTGCTGCTCGCGGCGGCGCGCCTCGCGTGGCGCCTCGGCCATCGCCCGCCGCCGATCCCCGACGACGTGACGGCGTGGCAACGTCGCGCGGCGCACGCGGTGCACGGGCTGCTGTACGCGCTGTTCTTCGCGGTGCCGCTGGCCGGATGGGCCTACAGTTCGGCCGCCGGGTTCCCGATCACGTTCCTCGGGCTGATCCGGCTGCCCGACTGGGTGCCGGTCGACGAGGCGCTCGCGAAGCAGCTGATGTCGCTGCATGCGACGCTCGCGTACGGCCTCGCGGCCGTCGTCGTGCTGCACGTCGCGGCGGCGCTGCGGCACGCGATGCACGAGCCGGTCCACTACCTTCGCCGCATCACGCCGGGCTTCTGAACGCCGGCGCGCCCTTCCAATCCGACGGAATCCATCCGATGAAACGTCCTCATGCCTTCCTCGTCGCGGCGTTCGTGGCCTGCGGCGCACCGCCCGCCGCGCACGCCGCGCAGAAGCTCGTTCCGGCGCAGAGCGAGATCACGTTCGTCAGCAAGCAGATGGGGTCGCCGGTCCAGGGAAAGTTCGAGCGCTTCGACGGCACCGTGAACGTCGACCCGGCGAAGCCCGAAGGCGGGACCGTCGCGTTCACCGTCGATCTCGGCAGCGTCGTCATCGGCGCGCCGGAGACCGCGATCGAGCTGAAGAAGCCCGAATGGTTCGACGTCGCGAAGTCGGGTACCGCGACGTTCCGGTCGACGTCGATCAAGCCGGCCGGTCCGGGCCGCATCGATGTCGTCGGCAAGCTGACGATCAAGGGCGTGACGAAGGAGATCCACGTGCCGATGACGCTCGCGACGCAGGGCGACCTGCTGAAGACGAGCGGCGAATTCACGATCAAGCGGCTCGACTACCAGGTCGGCGCCGGCCAGTGGGGCGACACGAGCCTCGTCGCCGACGAGGTGCTCGTCCGTCCGAAGCTCACCGTGCAGGGCACGCCCGGTCCCTGAACACAACCGAGAGAGAAAATCATGAACAAGACCATCGCCATCGCACTTGCAGTCGCATCCGTCGTGGCCACCGCGCCGGTGTTCGCCGCGCCGACCAGCTACACCGTCGACCCGAACCACACGTCGGTCACGGCCGAGTCGAAGCACTTCGGCACGTCGACCGTCCGCTCCCACTTCCAGGCGAAGAGCGGCAGCATCACGATCGATCCGGCCGCGAAGACCGGCTCGGCGACGATCGACCTCGACATGACGACGATCGAGACCGGCGTCCCGAAGCTCGACGCGCACCTGAAGAGCGCCGACTTCTTCGATGCGAACACCTATCCCGACACGACGTTCGTCGGGCGGCAGTTCACGTTCGACGGCGACAAGGTCGCGTCGATCACCGGCGACCTGACGATGCACGGCAAGACGAATCCGGTCACGCTGACGTCGACGAACTACAACTGCTACCTGAGCCCGATGGCGAAGAAGACGGTCTGCGGCGGCAGCTTCGAGACGACCGTCCAGCGCAGCCTGTGGGACGTCCGCTACCTGATCCCGTTCGTGTCCGACGAGACGAAGCTGCACGTCGAGATCGAGGCCGCGAAGGATTGAAGCTTCGACTGTCTCGAAGAAGAGCCCGGCAACGCCGGGCTTTTTTTCGTCCGGCGCCGGCAGATCGCCGCTCGCACCGCCGGTCTCCGGTCGTCGACGTCGATCGGCTAGAATCGCGCCCTTTTTCGCGGCGGATCGATGACGCCCTCCCGACGCGTCCCCGGTTGCGGCATCGACTTCGGGACGTCCAACTCCGCGGTCGCCGTCGTCGATGGCGACGGGGCCGTGCGACTCGCGGCGCTGGAGGCGGGCCATTCGACGATGCCGACCGCCGTCTTCCACGACAGCGACGACGGGTCGCGCCGCTACGGACGCGCGGCGGTCGCCGCGTACGTCGAGGGTCACGAGGGTCGGCTGATGCGCTCGCTGAAGAGCATCCTCGGCTCGTCGCTCGCGACGGAGACGACGCAGCTCGGCGACGGCATCGCGGTGCGCTACATCGACATCGTCGCCGGCTTCCTGAAGCAGCTGAAGGCCGCGGCGGAGCGTGCCGCCGACGCGCCGGTCGACCGCGTCGTGCTCGGCCGGCCGGTGTACTTCGTCGACGACGACGCGGCGGCCGACCGCCGCGCCGAGGAGGCGCTCGCCGGCGCCGCACGCAGCGTCGGCTTCGTCGACGTGTCGTTCCAGTTCGAGCCGATCGCCGCCGCGCTCGACTACGAGCGGACCGTCGACCGGGAGCGACTCGTCCTCGTCGCCGACATCGGCGGCGGCACGTCGGACTTCTCGCTGATCCGTATCGGCGGCGCACCGCGGGCCGACCGTTCGCGCGACGTGCTCGCGAACCACGGCGTGCACGTCGCGGGCACCGACTTCGACCAGCGCGTCGAGCTCGGCGCGATCATGCCGCTGCTCGGCTTCGGCGGTCGCACGCCGGAAGGTCGCGAGGTGCCGAACCGCGTCTATCACGACCTCGCGACCTGGCACCTGATCAACGGCGTCTACGCGCCGCGACGCGTGGCCGAGCTGCAGGCGATGCAGTGGTTCTACGAACGTCCCGAGCATCACCGGCGGCTGATGCGGGTCGTCCGGCAGCGGCTCGGTCATCGGCTCGTCGCGCGCGCCGAGGCCGCGAAGATCGCACTGTCGGACGACGATGCGTTCGGGATCGGGCTCGACGACGTCGAGCCGGCGCTCGCGGCATCGATCGACCGCGCGGATCTCGCCGCGTGGCTGGCCGCGCCGCTCGAGCGCGTCGTCGCAGCGGCGCGCGAGACGGTGCGGCGGGCCGGCGTCGGAACCGACGCCGTCGCCGCGCTCTACTTCACCGGCGGCTCGACCGGGCTGCGCGTGCTGTCGACGCGCCTGCGCGACGCGTTCCCGAGCGCCGAGGCGGTCCACGGAGACCGCTTTTCGAGCGTCGCGCGCGGCCTCGGGCTCGAGGCGTCGCGCCGCTCAGCGTAGCGCGGCCATCGCGACGCGGGCGGCGGCCAGGTCCCACGCCGCGCAGCCGACACTCTTGAACAGCGTCGGCCGGCCGGTCGGCGGCGCATCGCCGCGCACGAGCGACGCGAGCGAGCCGACCGTCGCGAGGTCGACGCCGGCCGCGAGCAGGTCGCCCGCCTCGTGGCGCGCAGCGGCCGGGTCGTCGACCCAGACGTCGCTGCCGCGGACGGTCCCCGCGGCGATTTCCGCGATGGTCGGCCGGAACGAACCGACCGCGACGACGAGTCGACCCTCGCGCGCCGGTTCGTCCCACACCGGCGACGCGCTCGTCGTGCACGTCGCGACGACGTCGAACCCGCGGGCGTGGTCCTTCTGTCCGTCATCGACCGCGAGATCGTCGACCACGCCGCGATGCGTCGCGCAGAACGCAGCGGCCCGCTCGCGCGACGTGCCGCGCACGCGCACGCGAAGCGCGCGATCGAACGCGCCGATCGCGCGCAGGTGCGCGGCCGCCTGCACGCCGGTGCCGATCAGCAGCACGCGCGTCGCGCCGGGCCCGCAAGGCGCCGCCATGCGCACAGGGAGACGGCGGCGGTGCGCGCGGCCGTCGCCGCCGGACCGTCGAGCACGAACAGCGGTCGTCCGCTGGTCGGTTCGAACGCCGTCAGCGTGCCGTGGATCGTCGGCAGTCCACGGGCCGCGTTGCGCGGCGCGACGGTGACGAGCTTGTGGATCGCGACGTCTGCGGCGACGGCCGGCATCGACAGCATCGTCGCGTCGCCGGCGAGCGGCACGACGAGCCGCTCGGGACAGGCGATCGAGCCGGCCTCGCGTTCGAGCGCCGCGCGTTCGATCGCGGCGACGAGTCGTTCCGGGTCGAGCAGCGCGGTCGTGGTCGCGGCGTCGTGGGTCGCGACGCCGTTCATGCCGGTGTCCGCGCCGTGGTCAGCCGACGTGGCGCCGCGCGTTGCGGAAGATCCGCATCCACGGGCTGTCGCCGGTCCACGCGTCCGGATGCCACGACATCTGCACCGCGCGGAACACGCGCTCCGGATGCGGCATCAGCGCGGTGAAGCGACCGTCCGGTGTCGTGACGCCGGCGAGCCCGCCGACGCTGCCGTTCGGGTTGAACGGATAGCGCTCGGTCGGCCGCCCGGCATGGTCGACGAAGCGCAGCGGCACGTCGACGCGCGTCGCGTCGCCCTGCCGGGCGAAGTCGGCGCGTCCTTCGCCGTGCGCGACGGCGATCGGCGCGACCGTGCCTTCCATGCCGGCGAAGAACAGCGACGGCGACGGCTCGACGACGACCGCCGACAGCCGCGCCTCGTAGCGCGAGCGGTTGTCCGTGAAGCGCGGCCACGCGTCGGCGCCCGGGATCATCGGCGCGAGCGACCGCCATCATCTGGCAGCCGTTGCAGACGCCGAGCGCGAACGTGTCGGTCGCGTTCGAAGAACGCGGCGAACATCGCGGCGAGGCGTTCGTCGAAGCGGATCGCCTTCGCCCACCCTGCGCCGGCGCCGAGCACGTCGCCGTACGAGAAGCCGCCGCACGCGACGAAGCCGGCGAAGTCCGCGAGCGAGCGGCGCCCGGCCGCGAGGTCGCTCATGTGCACGTCGACGCTCTCGAAGCCGGCCTTCGCGAACGCGTACGCCATCTCGCTCTGGCTGTTGACGCCCTGTTCGCGCAGGATCGCGAGCGGCGGTCGCGCACCGCGCGAGATGAACGGGGCCGCGACGTCGTCGTCGAGGTCGAACGCGACCTGCACCGGCAGGCCCGGATCGTCGTCGGCGATGGCGGCATGCTCCTCGGCGACCGACGACGGCTCGTCGCGCAGCCGTGCGATGCGCATGCTCGTGTCGTCCCACGCCTGCTGCAGTTCGGCACGCGACTTCGACCAGACGCACTTCGCGTCGCGCCAGACCTCGACGACGTCGCGGTCGTTCGGCCGCCCGACCTCGTGCGCGATCGCGCCGAGGCCGTGGCGACGCAGCACGTCCATCGCCTTCGACCGGTCGTCGACGCGGACCTGCACGACGAAGCCGAGCTCCTCCGCGAACAGCGCCTTCAGCGTCGCCGCCTCGCGACGCGCGGCCACCTGCGTCGCCCAGTTCTTCGAGTCGCCCCAGTCGTCGGCGCCGCCGCCTTCGAGCGTCAGCATGTCGACGTTGATCGACACGCCGGTGCGGCCGGCGAACGCCATCTCGCAGAGCGTCGCGAACAGGCCGCCGTCGGAGCGGTCGTGATACGCGAGGACGAGTCCGGCCGCGCGCAGCTCGGCGATCGCGGCGAACGCGGCCTTCAGCGTCGCGGGATCGTCGACGTCGGGCACCGCGTCGCCGACCTGCCCCGTGACCTGCGCGAGGATCGAGCCGCCGAGCCGGTGACGGCCCGCCGCCGAGGTCGACGACCAGCAGCACGCTCGCGACGCCGCGCCGCAGCTGCGGCGTCCACGACGGTCGCACGTCGCGGACCGCGGCGAACGCGGACACGATCAGCGAGACCGGCGACACGATCGCCTGCGCGACGCCGTCGTCGTCGGTCCACGTGGTGCGCATCGACAACGAGTCCTTGCCGACCGGGATGCCGATGCCGAGCGCCGGGCACAGTTCCATGCCGACCGCGCGCACCGTGTCGTACAGCGCCGCGTCCTGCCCCGGCGCGCCGCACGCGGCCATCCAGTTCGCCGACAGCTTGATGTCGTCGATCCGCTCGACCGGCGCGGCCAGCGAGGTTCGTGATCGCCTCGCCGACCGCCATGCGGCCCGACGCGGCGGCATCGATCGTCGCGAGCGGCGTGCGCTCGCCCATCGCCATCGCCTCGCCGGCGAAGCCCGCGTAGTCCATCAGCGTGACCGCGCAGTCGGCGACCGGCACCTGCCACGGCCCGACCATCTGGTCGCGCGACGTGAGGCCGCCGACCGTGCGGTCGCCGATCGTGACGAGGAAGCTCTTGCTGCCGACCGTCGGATGCATCAGCACGTCGCGCGCGACGATCGTCGAGATCGAGGCCGGTAAGGTCGATCGGCGCCCGCGACGCGGCGACGTGCGTCGCGTCGCGATGCATCTTCGGCGGCTTGCCGAACAGCACGTCCATCGGCAGGTCGATCGGCGCGCGGCGACGACGCGGCGTCGAGCTTCAGCACGCGATCGGCCGTCGCGCGCCCGACGACCGCGAACGGACAGCGCTCGCGCTCGCAGATCGCGGCGAACGCGTCGAGGCGTTCGGGCGCGATCGCGAGCACGTAGCGCTCCTGCGCCTCGTTGCTCCAGATCTCGCGCGGCGACAGGCCGGTCGCGTCGAGCGGCACGCGGTCGAGCTCGAACGACGCGCCGCGATGCGCGCCTTCGACGAGCTCGGGGAACGCGTTCGACAGCCCGCCGGCGCCGACGTCGTGGATCGACAGGATCGGGTTCGCGTCGAGCCCTTCGTCGTCGACCGCCTGCCAGCAGCGGTCGATCACCTCCTGCGCGCGACGCTGCATCTCCGGGTTGCCGCGCTGGACCGAATCGAAGTCGAGCGACGCGGTGTTCGCGCCGGTCGCCATCGAGCTCGCGGCGCCGCCGCCGAGGCCGATCCGGAGGCCGGGCCCGCCGATCTGGATCAGCAGCGCGCCGGCCGGCAGCGTCGTCCTTGTGCGTGTGCTCGTCGCGGATGTTGCCGATGCCGCCGGCGATCATGATCGGCTTGTGATAGCCGTAGTCGACGTCGCCGACGCGCTGCTCGAAGACGCGGAAGTAGCCGGCGAGGTTCGGCCGGCCGAACTCGTTGTTGAACGCGGCCGCGCCGAGCGGTCCGTCGATCATGATGTCGAGCGGCGACGCGATCCGCGGACGGCAGGCCGATCGAACGCTCCCACGCGCGCGCGGCGTCGGGCAGGTTCAGGTTCGACACCGAGAAGCCGGCGAGCCCGGCCTTCGGCTTCGCGCCGCGGCCGGTCGCGCCCTCGTCGCGGATCTCGCCGCCGGCGCCGGTCGACGCGCCGGGGAACGGCGCGATCGCGGTCGGATGGTTGTGCGTCTCGACCTTCATCACGACGTGCGTCGGCTCGAGTCGCGCGCGCCAGACGCCGTCGCGCGTCGGGGAACCAGCGCTCGGCGAACGCGCCTTCCATGATCGCCGCGTTGTCCGCGTACGCGACGATCGTGCCGCCGGGCGAGACCGCCTCGGTGTTGCGGATCATCGCGAACAGCGAGCGGTCCGCCGGCACGCCGTCGATGGTCCACGACGCGTTGAAGATCTTGTGGCGGCAGTGCTCGCTGTTGGCCTGCGCGAACATCATCAGCTCGACGTCGGTCGGATCGCGGCCGAGCGCGGTGAACGCGTCGAACAGGTAGTCGATCTCGTCGTCGGACAGCGCGAGGCCCTGCTCGACGTTCGCGTCGACGAGCGCCGCGCGGCCGCGCGGCGACGACATCGACGGTCCGCATCGGCTCGGCCGCGAGCGGCTCGAACAGCCGCGCGAAGTCGAAGCCTTCGTCGACGACCGTCTCGGTCATGCGGTCGTGCAATGCCGCGGCGATGCGCGCGCGCACCGCGTCATCGACGCGATCTCGCGCCGAACAGGCCGCCCTTCGGCCGGACGCGATAGACGATCGCCGCGCTCGATGCGAAGCGACCGCGTCGAGACCGCAGCGGTGCGCGATGTCGGTCGCCTTGCTCGCCCACGGCGACAGCGTGCCGAGCCGCGGCACGACGATCAGCGATTCGCCGCGCTCGTCGGCGGGCTTCGCGTCGTCGCCGTCGTTCAGCAACGCGTCGAGCTTGCGGCGCTCGTCGTCGTCGAGCGGTCGGGCGGACGCGATCCAGTGCGCGTGGCGCGCGGTCAGCGACTTCACTGCGACGCCGTCGGCCCGTAGTCGCTCGACGAGTCGTTCGATGCGGAAGCCGCCGGGCGCGGAACCGCCGTCGAGGCGAAGGACGTGCGGACGCGAGGACGGCGGAAGGCGGTTCGACACGGGCCGGGACGGTCCGAATGGGAAGCCCGTGATTATAGGACGGCGGGGAGACGTCCCCGTGGCCGCGGGCGCCACCGCCACCGGCCGCGACCGTGCGCGACGAGCCGATGCCGACGCTCGACCTACCGTCCGACCGGCAGCGCGCCGAGCCGCACGACCTCGACCTGCGCGTCCGGCTCGCGCGCGCGGACGAACGCGATGACCGACTCGACCGTCACCGCATCGATCCGGCCGGCCATCCGCTCGTCGAACGGATGGTCGTCGAACGCGACATTGGCCCGGAACATCCGTGCGCCGAGGCGCGTCGTGGCCGGGATGTCGAGCGTCGTCGGTCGATAGCCGTTCTGCTTCAGCCACTGCTGCGCGCCGGTGCGGTCGTCGACCAGCGGATCGTGCGCCATCGCGACCGCGAGCGTCTCGAGCACCCACTGGTTCGAGTTCTGGTAGCGCGTCGAGAACGGATACGCCACGACGTTGTAGTGATCGTCGTGCAGAAGCTGCGGCACGGCGCTCGCGAGCAGCGCCGCGAGCCGACGCTGCGTCCCGGCGTCCGGCACGACGACGACGGCCTCGTAGCGGAACGGCGCGTCGAGGAAGAAGTCGCCGAGCCCTTCGTCGAACAGCGCCGACGACGCGCTGCCGCAGTCGTTGAGCTCCTCGACGACGCGTCCAGCGACCGTCCGGATGGTCGCGCCAAGCGAAGGCCATGTGCGACCAGCGCAAACGATATTGCGTGAGGTCCTGGCCCGCGCGCGCGACGAGCGCGACCTCGGCGCCGCTCGCGATCGAGCGCATCGCGGACGCGCGCCGCCGAGCTCGAGCCCCCGCGCGACCGACGCGGGCGTCGGCACCCACGGCTCGCAGGTCTGGCCGCGCGTGCGCCGCCGTGCCGACCGAGCGCCGCCAGCGCGAGCGCGACGACGTGGCGCGCGGCCTTCATCACCGGTCTCCGCCGCGCAGCGCGGTCGCGCGGCTGCGATGCAGCAGCGCCTGGCCCGCGGCGTTCGGCACGAACGCGATCGTCCGGCCGCCGGCGATCAGCGCGCAGCCGGTGCTCATCGCGACGACGCGCACGACGGTGCCGACACCGACGAGCGCCTGGCCCGCGATCCGCACCGAAGCGGTCGTGGCTTCGGAAGCCGCTCCGACGCGACCCGGAGCACGACGGTCGTGCCGTCCGCCGCTGTCTCGACGCTCGTCGACGACCGCCTCGCCACCGAGCTGCAGAGCGCTGAGCGTGCCGGCGACGAGCACGCCGCCGGCGACCGACGGCGCGAGCACCGATGCGGTGGACGCGCGGGTCGACGCGTCGAGGGGACCGTCGGCGCGGGCCGGCGACGACGCGAACGACAGGGTCAGCATCGCGGCGACGACGGCGGCGGCCGGTCCGGCGAGCCTGCTGCGGCGACGCGACGCGGTGTCGCGCGCGGGACGTTGGATGCGATGGCGATGCTTCACGGCGGTCTCCTCGAAAGCGCGTCCGACGACGCGGTCACCGGACGATGCATCGGCCGCGTCGGCGTCGCCAGCGACGTGTCCGATGGCGCGCCCGGTGCGCGGACCGGTATCGCAAAATGCTACCTTCGGGCATTTCGCGGGGGACGCCGATGTCGCAGGCGGCAGCGCTGATCGACCGGCTCAAGCTGGAACTGAAGGCCCGCGACCTCACGTACGCGAAGGTCGGTCGCGCGATCGGCCTGTCCGAGGCGAGCGTCAAGCGGCTGTTCTCGAAGCGCGACCTGTCGCTGTCGCGACTGGAGGCGATCTGCGACGTCGCGGCGATCGACCTCGCCGACCTCGCGCGCGGACATCGACCCCGAGGAGCGGCTGCTGTCGGCGCTGACGGTGCAGCAGGAGGCCGCGTTGATCGAGGATCCGACGCTCTTCGTCGCCGCGATCTCGACGCTGAACCTGCTGTCGTTCCGGCAGATCCTCGATCAGTACGCGATCGACGACGCGGCGCTCGTCAAGGCGTTCGTCGCGCTCGACCGCATCGGCTTCCTGCGCCTGCTGCCGAACAACCGCTATCGGCTGCTGATCGCGCGGACGTTCCGCTGGCTGCCCGACGGTCCGATCCAGCGTTCGTTCAAGGAACACGCGAACGAGTATCTGGACAGCGCGTTCGACGGGCCCGACGAGTTCATGGTGCTGCTGAACGCGCGCCTGTCGAAGGCCCATGCGGCGACGCTGATCGACCGCCTGCAGCGCCTCGCGAAGGACGTGTCCGAGCAGCACGGGGACGACGCGCGGCTACCGCCGTCGCAGCGCCGGCCGGTGAGCCTGCTGCTCGCGGTGCGTCCGTGGCAGCCCGAGTTCATGCGGGCGCTGGAACGCCGACCACGGCCGTCGACGCGCCGCGTCGTGCGTCGCTGACTCAACGCGGCCGGTGCAGCCGGAAGAGCTGCGTCGGACCGATGTCGAAGTAGTCGGCCGGACCGCCGCCGCGCAGCACGTGGCCGGCGTGCGCGGTGTCGTACACGCCGTCCTTCAGCGATGCGCGCGCGATGTGGACGACGACGACCTCGCCGAGCGTCAGCCACGCGTCGACCGGCTCGCCGGCGGCCGTGCGCAGCCGCTCGACCGAGATCGCGCGGCACTCGAACGTGACCGGGCTCTCGGCGACGCGCGGCGCCGCGACGACCGTCGACGCGAGCGGCGTGAGCCCGCCGAGCACGAACTCGTCGACGTCGGGCGCGACCGACGCGCAGGTCGCGTTCATCCGCTCGACGAGCGCCTTCGTCGTGAGGTTCCAGACGAATTCGCCGGTCGCCTCGACGTTGCGGACGGTGTCCTTGTAGCCGATGCTCGAGAACCCGACGATCGGCGGCGTGTAGTTGAACGCGTTGAAGAAGCTGTACGGCGCGAGGTTCGGCGTGCCGTCGGCCGCGAGGGTCGAGATCCAGCCGATCGGGCGCGGTCCGACGATCGCGTTGAACGGATCGTGCGGCAGCCGGTGCCCGTCGCGCGGCTCGTACGAATGGACGTCGTCGCTCATCGGGTCATTCGTCGTCGGCGGCGTCCCGCGCACCGCTGTCCGCGTGATCTCGCGCGGCCTCGTCCGGCCGCAGCCGCTGCAATTCGTCGTGCACGCGCAGCGCCGCGTACGCGTCGTTCGCGGCGTACAGCAGCTGGTTCGCGTCGAGCGTCGGGCGCGCCCAGTTCGACGTCGTCTGGCGCTTCGACTTCAGGAAGCGCCGGTCGAACAGGATCGCGACGGCCGCACGGACGCCGGTCGCGGCGCGGAAGCCGGCCGCGCGGAACACCGCGTTCAGGTCGATCGACCGATGCGAGCTCGACGCCGAAGCGGTCGCGGATGTGGCGCAGGTCCGACGACAGGCCGAAGCCCACCTTCGTCACGTCCGGGGCCTCGAGCAACGCGACGAGCGTCGGCAGGCCTTCTGCGCGATGGACCTGGAAGATGAACGCCTCGTCGCGCGTCGCGAACTGCACGACGTGCGGACCGTCGCCGACGACGCCGGCCGTGAAGACCGGCTTCGACTCGGTGTCGAATCCGACGGTGCCGGCGGCCCGGATCGCGGCGTCCGCGGCCGCGAAATCGGCGGGCGTCGCCGGCACGCGGACGCGGTCGAGCGTCAGCCCCTCGAACGGCGGCAGCGCCGCGATCTCGTCCCGCGTCGGGGCCGGTTGCTTCATCGGCCGGTCACGACGGCTTCTTGCGCGCCTCGATGGCCTCGATCTCGTCCATGATCCGGTCCATCCGGGCCGCGATCGAGCGGTACGGTGCCGGCGAGGCCAGGTCGACGCCCGCCTTCTTCACGAGATCGTACGGATAGTCCGAGCCGCCCGCGCGCAGCAGGCCGAGGTAGCGTTCGCGCGCGCCGGGCTCGTTGGCGAGCACCTCGTCGGCGAACAGCGAGCTCGCGGCGATCGACGTCGCGTACTGGAAAACGTAGAACGCGTTGTAGAAGTGCGGGATGTACGCCCACTCGATGGTGTCGATGTCGTCGATCTTCATCACGCCCTGCGCTTCGCCGTGATAGCGCCTGAGGATCTCGCCGTAGATCTTCGTCATCTCCGTGCCCGACAGCGTGTCGCCGCGATCGACGCGCGCATGCACGGTCCGCTCGAAGTCGGCGAACATCGCCTGCCGGAAGAACGTGCCGCGCAGGTTCTCGAGCGCCGAGCCGAGGTACAGCAGCCGCTCGTCGTCGTCCTTGGCGATGTCGAGCATGTGCTTGAGCAGCAGCGCCTCGTTGAACGTCGACGCGATCTCCGCGACGAAGATCGGATAGTTCGCGGTCGCGAACGGCTGCGCCTTGTCCGCCTGGACCGTGTGCAGCGCGTGGCCCCACTCGTGCGCGATCGTCGTCACCGACTCGTAGTCGCCGTTGAAGTTGAGCAGCACGTACGGATGCACGTCGTACGCGTAGCCGGCCATGTGCGCGCCGGACAGCTTGTGCGGCCGCGGATACGCGTCCATCCAGCGGTGCTCGAAGCCGTTCTTCATCGCGGCCACGTAGTCGGGACCGAGGGGCGCGACGGCCTCGAGCGTGAGCCGCTCCGCGTCGTCGACGGTGTAATGACGATCGACGTTCACGAGCGGCGGATAGATGTCGTAGTAGTGCAGGTCCGTCACGCCGAGCAGCTTCGCGCGGAGGCGGAAATAGCGATGCAGCGTGTCGAGATGCGCGTTGGCCTCGCTGATCAGCGTGTCGTAGACCGCGACCGGGATCGCGCGGCCGTCGAGCTTCGCGGTGATGACGTCCGGATACTTGTGGACCTTCGCGTTGACCGAATCGATCTTCAGCTGGCCGTACAGCGTCGAGCCGAACGTGTGCTCGAACTGCTTCATCGCGCCGAAGAACGCGTCCATCACGATCTTGCGATCGGCACGGTTGGGGACCGCGCGGTACTTCGTGTAGGCCGACTGGTCGAGCGTGAACTGCGTGCCGTCCGAGAGCGTCACCTTCGGCCACGGCAGGTCGGCCGTCGACAGCAGCGTGTAGTCCGACGAGGAGTTGTCGCCCGCGAGGCCGAAGCTCGCGACGATCGCCTCGCTCTTCGCGTCGAGCGTGTGCGGCGCCTTTCGCAAGATGTCGTCGATCATGTGGCGATACATCGCGAGCGACCGGTCGTGCGCGATGAAGCCGTCGAGCTTCGGCTTTCCGATCGACAGCACCTCGGGCGACAGGAACGACGTCGCTTCGTCGAGCTGCGAGTCGAGCAGCTGCACGCGCTGGTTCAGCGCGATGCCGGCCGGGTTGCTCGTGTCCTGGTTGTGTTCCTCGGAGCCGTAGACGGCGAGGCGCCCGAAGCGCTTCTGCATGTCGCCGTACAGGTCGAGGCAGGACTTGAAGCGGGCGCCGGACTCGCCGAGCCGGCCCTTGCAGCCGCCGAACTGGTCGAGCTGCGACTTCAGCTTCGCGGCGTCGGCGTCCCAGTCCGCCTGCGTGGCGTAGAGGTCGGCGAGGTTCCATCGGTCCTGCTCGCGCTCGACCGGGGTCTGCGCGTGGACGATGCCGGACAGGAGGGCGGCCGCAGCGGCCGCGAGGGATCGGATATGCACGTCGGAGGTTCGCTCGAAGAATGCCGGACCGCGGATTCTCGTCGATGTCCGGCCCGCCGTCGAATCGGGCGTCGGCCCGGCGCACGTATGATCGGCACATGACCGCACCGACCGCCTCCTGACGCATGCGCGTCGTCGTCGTCGGCGGCGGCATCGTCGGTGTCTGCACCGCGTGGGCGCTCGTCGAGGCCGGCTGCGAGGTGACGGTCGTCGAACGCAACGCCGGCGTGGCGCAGGAGGCGAGCTACGGCAACGCCGGGATGATGGCCGCGCCGTACGTCGCGCCGTGGGCCGCGCCCGGCATGCCCCGCAAGGTGCTGTCGATGCTGTTCGCGCGGCACGCGCCGGTCCGCTTCGACCCGTCGGCCGACGTCGCGCTGTGGCGCTGGATCGGACGCTGGCTCGGCGAATGCACGGCGGCGCGGTTCCGGGTCAACAAGGCGCGGATGCAGCGACTCGCGTACTACAGCCTGTCGGTGATGGACGAGCTGCGGCCGCGCTTCGGGCTTTCGTACGAGCGCACGACGGGCATGCTGCAGCTGTTTCGCGGCGAGCGCGACCTCACGCTCGCGCAGGCGACGATCGCGTTCCTCGCCGAAGCCGGCGTCCCGCACCGGCTGCTGTCGCCGGCCGAGTGCCGCGCGCACGAGCCGGGACTGTCGGACATCGTGTTCGAAGGCGGCCTGCACCTGCCCGATGCCGAGGCCGGCAACTGCCCGCTCGTTCGCGCGGCAACTGAAGACGCTCTGCGAGGAGCACGGCGCGCGCTTCGTGTTCGGAGCCGCCGTCGACGCGATCCGCGCCGACGGCGACGGCGTCGCGATCCACGCTGCGCGGCGCGAACGGCCGCGAGGAGCGGCGCGCCGACGCCGTCGTCGTGGCGGCCGGCGTCGCGAGCGTCCCGCTGCTGCGCCGCTTCGGCACGACGCTGCCGCTCTATCCGGTGAAAGGCTATTCGGCGTCCGTCGCGATCCGCGAGCCGACCTACGCGCCGCTCGCGTCGCTGATGGACGAGACGTACAAGGTCGCGATCGTCCGGCTCGGCAATCGCATCCGCGTCGCCGGCACGGCCGAGCTCGGCGATCGCGCGCTGTCGCTCGACTCGCGCAACGCCGAGCGCGCGTTCGCGACGCTGCTGAAGGTCGCGCGCGACTGGTTTCCGGGCGCGGCCGCGTACCAGTCGTCGAGCTGGTGGGTCGGCGCGCGGCCGATGCTGCCGGACGGACCGCCGGTCGTCGGCCCGACGCGTCATCCGCGCGTCTTCGTCAACGTCGGCCACGGCTCGACCGGCTGGACGATGGCGGCCGGCTCGGGCCGCGTCGTCGCCGACGTCGTGATGCAGCGTCGTCCCGAGATCGACCTCGAAGGGCTGACGCTCGCCCGCTATGGCTGACCGGACGCCGTCGCACCGGACGCGGCTGCTGCGCGTGTCCGCCGTCCGCGCGCTCGAGGATGCGCTGCGTGCGCGCGATCCCGAAGCGAACCTGATGGAGCGCGCCGGCGCCGCGGTCGCGCGCGTCGCGCTGCGGATGGCCGCGGAGCGCGCGCAGCCGATCCTGTTCGTCGTCGGGCCCGGCAACAACGGCGGCGACGCGCTCGTCGCCGCGCGCGTGCTGCACGAACGCGGCATCGGCGTGCGCGTCGCGCTGCTCGACGACCCGGCGCGACTGCGCGGCGACGCGGCCGACGCGTGGGCGCGCTGGCAGCGCTGCGGCGAGCCGGTGGTCGATCCGGATGACGCGGCCGACGCCGCGATCGGCGCGGCGATCGACCATGCGTCGCTCGTCGTCGACGGGCTGTTCGGCATCGGCTTCGCCCGTGCGCCGACCGGCCGCGCGCGGGCGTGGATCGAGCGGATCAACGCGTCGGGTCGGCCGGTCCTCGCGATCGACGTGCCGAGCGGCGTCGACGCCGACACGGGGCACGTCGCCGACATCGCGATCGTCGCGGACCGCACGATCACGTTCGTCGCGAACAAGCCGGGGCTCGCGACCGGCGACGCGCTCGACCACGTCGGCGACGTCGTCGTCGATCCGCTCGGCGCCGACGACGCGACGATCGACGGCCTCGGCCTCGACGTCGCACAGCTCGGCACGATCAACGGACCGTCGTCGTTCGACGCGCTGCGACGGCCGCGACGACGCAACAGCCACAAGGGCAGCTACGGCAGCGTCGCGGTCGTCGGCGGCGACCACGGCATGGTCGGCGCCGCGCTGATGGCGTCGCGGATGGCGCTGCACGCCGGCGCCGGACGCGTCTACGTGAAGCTGATCGCCGACGACGCGCCGGGCTACGACGTCGTGCAGCCGGAGCTGATGCTGCGCGACACCCTCGACGGCGTCGACGCGACGGCGGTCGCGATCGGACCCGGACTCGGCCACGGCGACGAGGCGATGCGGCTGCTCGCACGGTGGATCGTCGACGCGCCGGCGCTGTGCGTCGACGCCGACGGGCTGAACGCGATCGCGAAGCGGGCCGACCTCGGCGACCTGCTGCGCGCGCGGACCGTGCCGGCCGTGCTGACGCCGCACCCGCTCGAGGCCGCGCGGCTGCTCGGCTGCGACGCGAAGGACGTGCAGCGCGACCGGCTCGCGGCGGCGGCCAAGCTCGCGTCGCGCTTCGCGAGCGTCGTCGTGCTGAAGGGCGCCGGCACGATCGTCTGCGAGCCCGGCGGCGCATGGGTCGTCAACGCGACCGGCAACCCGGCGCTCGCGACCGGCGGCACCGGCGACGTGCTGACGGGGCTCGTCGCGGGCCTGCTCGCGCAGCACCTGCCGCCGGCCGACGCGGCGCGCGCGGCGGTCTGGCTCCACGGACACGCGGCCGACACGCTGGTCGCATCGGGCACCGGACCGGTCGGCCTCGCGGCGACCGAACTGATCCCGGCGATCCGCGCGGCGATCAACGCATTGCGGGCCGGCTGACGGTCACGTCTCGAGACCGTGCCGTCGGTGCCAGTCCGCGAGCGATTCCGACGGCCACTGCCCGCACCGGACGTGATCCTTGCCGCGCGGCACGTCGACCCAGTCCGGACAGTAGTCGAGCGCGGCCTCGACGACGTCGGGCGGCTTCGGCAGCGGCGTGTCGATCGCCGACGCGTGCGGATGGATCAGTTCGGGCCAGCGCGGGTCCCACAGCCACAGCGGGCTGCCGCACTTCAGGCAGAAGCGCCGCTCGGCCTTCGAGCGCGTCGCCCGCTTGCCGGGCTCGCGCATCACCGCGTGATAGCGCCCGAGATGCTGGCCGCCGCGGACCTTCATCGTCGTCGCGTCGCCGCCGATGTTGATGCGCGTAGCCGCCCGACCCGCCGGTCTTGCGGCAGATCGAGCAATGACAATGCAGGAATGGATAGGCACACTCCGATTCGAGCGTGAAGCGGACGGCGCCGCAGTGACACGAACCTTCGAGCTTCATCACGCGCCCCGCTGAGACGATCGACGCGCCGACGATAGGGCGGCGCGCGCGCCGGCACTATCGGCGAACCGACGAACCGGCGTCGTCGTCGAAGCATGCGATCGACGATGCGAGCCCGCGGGTGGGCCCGACGTTCGCCGCATTCAAACCACCACCGATCGAGAACCGATGACCGCCCTGCCCCCGTCCTGGACCGCCCTCGCCCGCGCCGCCGCCGGCGTCGCCCCGATCCGCGAGCTGTTCGCATCCGACGCCGACCGGCTGTCGAAGCACGTCGCTCGAGGCGGCCGGGCTCACGCTCGACGCGTCGAAGAACCGGGTCGACGACGCGACGCTCGCCGCGCTGTTCGCGCTCGCGCGCGGGGCCGGCGTCGAAGCCCGGCGCGACGCGATGTTCGCCGGCGACGAGGTCAACCCGACCGAGCATCGCGCGGTGCTGCACGTCGCGTTGCGGGCGCCGCGCGACGCCGTGATCCGCGTCGACGGCCACGACGTCGTGCCGGACGTCCACGCGGTCCTCGACCACATGGCGACCTTCGTCGGCGACGTGCGCAGCGGCGCGTGGACCGGCCACGACGGTCGCGCGATCACCGACGTCGTCAACATCGGCATCGGCGGCTCGGACCTCGGTCCGCGCTTCGTCGAGGCGGCACTCGCGTCGTACCGTCACGAGCGACTCGCGCGTGCATTTCGTCGCGAACGTCGACGCCCATGCGCTCGACGACACGGTCCGCCGCCTCGACGCCGCGACGACGCTGTTCGTGATCGCGTCGAAGACGTTCACGACCGCCGAGACGATGATGAACGCGCGCTCGGCGCGCGACTGGTCGCTCGCGCACGGCGTGCCCGAGGCCGAGCTGCATCGTCACTTCGTCGCCGTCTCGACGAACGAGAAGGACGTCGACCGCCTTCGGCATCGACGCGAAGAACATGTTCGGCTTCTGGGACTGGGTCGGCGGCCGCTATTCGCTGTGGTCGGCCATCGGCCTGCCGATCGCGCTGTCGGTCGGCATGGACCGCTTCCGCGAGCTGCTCGCCGGCGCGCATGCGATGGACGTGCACTTCCGCGACGCGCCGCTCGAGTCGAACCTGCCGGTCCGGCTCGCGCTGATCGGCCTCCTGAACGCGAACGTGCTCGGCGCGCGCAGCGTCTGCATCGCGCCGTATCACCAGCATCTCGAACTGCTGCCGGCGCATCTCGAGCAGCTCGAGATGGAGAGCAACGGCAAGTCGGTCACGCTCGACGGCACGCCGGTCGCGACGGCGACGGTGCCGGTGATCTGGGGCCAGCCCGGCACGAACGCGCAGCACGCGTACTTCCAGTGCCTGCATCAGGGCACCGAGTGGGCGCCGATCGACTTCGTCGCGGTGATCGAGCCGACGCATCGGCACGTCGAGCATCACCGCGCGCTGCTCGCGAACTGCTTCGCGCAGAGCGAGGCGCTGATGCGCGGCAAGACCCGCGACGAGGCGAAGGCCGAACTCGTGGCCGCCGGCATGCCCGACGACGAGGCCGAGCGGCTCGCGCCGCACAAGGCGTTCCCCGGCAACCGGCCGTCGAACACGATCGTGCTGCAGCGGCTCGACCCCGCGTCGCTCGGCGCGCTCGTCGCGCTGTACGAGCACAAGGTCATGGTGCAGGGTGCGATCTGGAACGTCGACTCGTTCGACCAGTGGGGCGTCGAACTCGGCAAGGTGCTCGCGAAGAGCATCGTCGACGAGATGGCGGCGGGCCGCGCCGGCGACCACGACGCGTCGACGCGGGCGCTGATGCGGCGGGCCGCGGGCGAGGCCGCGCCGTAACGGCGGCGGGACGGGCGCGCCGGGACGCAGCGGGTCGATCCGTTCGTCGGCGCGGCGCCGCGCGTCAGTGCAACAGCTTGACCGACGTGACGATCAGCCCGGCTGCGCCGAGAGCCGCGCCGATCATTTTCCAGGTCTGCGTGTGAAGCGCCTGATGGACGTCGACCAGCGCTTCGTTCAGGGCTTCGCGCAAGTCCGCCTTGGTGACGAGCGTCGGCAGCACGTGATCCAGCACCTGGTCGAGCTTGGCTTCCAGCTTCGCGATCCGCTCGGTCACTTCCATCGCATCCTCCGTGAAGCCGCACTGTAAGCCGCATCCGGCCGCCGCGCATCGACCGATCGGACGACGCGGTTGCACGACGGCGCGAAGTGATTGATAATCGTTCTCGTTCGCATTTCATTGACCGCATCCCATGATCGTCTGCATCTGCAAGGCCGTGAACGACCGGGCCATCCGCCGCGCCGTCGCCGACGGCGTCGAGACGTTCGACGAGCTGCAGTTCGAGCTCGGCGTCGGAACCTGCTGCGGCAAGTGTGTCGCCACCGCCTGCGAGGTACTATGCGAGGCCCGCGCGGGCGCCGTCTTCGACGCGAATCCGACGGTCCGACCGGTCCGCCGCCCGCTGCCGGTCACGACGCGCGAATCCGCCCTCGCCTGACCGCGCTCGCCTGACCGGTCGCCGACGCGGCGCCGGCCGGCCGCGAACCTGGAGTCCTCTTGATCGGCGATCCCGGCGTCCTCGCGTTCCTCAATCGCCAGCTCACGAACGAGCTGACGGCGATCAACCAGTACTTCCTCCACGCGCGCATCTACCGTCACTGGGGACTCGCCGCGCTCGGCCGGCACGAGTACGACGAGTCGATCGAGGAGATGAAGCATGCGGACCTGCTGATCGAGCGGATCCTGATGCTCGGCGGCCTGCCGAACCTGCAGGACCTCCACAAGCTGCTGATCGGCGAGTCGACGCCGGAGATGCTCGGCTGCGACCTCAAGGTCGAGGTCGCGTCGCAGGGCGTGCTGAAGGACGGCATCGCGCATTGCGAGCTCGTCAAGGACTACGTCACGCGCGACCTCTTCCGCAAGATCCTCGACGACACCGAGGAACACATCGACTGGCTCGAGACGCACATCGAGCTGATCGACCGCGTCGGCCTCGAGAACTTCCAGCAGACGATGATCGGCGAGATCGGGTCCGACTGATCGCTGCGGCGACGCGCGCGCCGGCGTGGCCGCCCCGTTCGGTCGCGTCCAGTCAGCGCGCGCGACGGATCGGGATCGCGCGGGCGCCGGTCGGCGACGACAGCGCGTCGGGCGCCGCCGGTGCCGCCGGTGTCACGCACGCCTTGCACGAATCGCAGCTGCCGCAGGCGCCGCCGCTCGCGAGCTTCGCCTCGACGCGTCGCGCCGTCGCCGCCGACAGCCCCGAGCCTGCGGCCCAGCGCGCGCCGACGGTCGCGACGCGTCGCCGCCAAGTGCCCGGCATCAGCTTCAGCGCCGCATAGCCGCTCGCGACCGCGACGATCGTCGCGACGACGGCCCACTGCACGAAGGCGTTCATCCCGCGCCCGCCCACACCGCGACGCGGTACGTCACGAACGACGCGAGGTACGCGAGCCCGAACAGATAGGCGGCCATCGCCAGCGGATAGCGCCACGAGTTCGTCTCGCGCTTGACCGTCGCGAGCGTCGACAGGCATTGCGGCGCGAAGACGTACCACGCGAGCAGCGAGAACGCGGTCGCGAGCGACCAGCCCGACGCGATCATCGGCGTCAGCTGCGCCGCGACCTGCTCGTCGTTCGCCGACAGCGAATAGACGGTGCCGAGCGCGCCGACCGCGACCTCGCGCGCCGCGAGCCCGGGGATCAGCGCGATCGAGATCTGCCAGTTGAAGCCGATCGGCGCGAACACGACCTCGAGCCCGCGGCCGATCATGCCGGCGAGGCTGTACTGGATCGCCGGGCCGGTGGCGCCGTCCGGCGGCGCCGGGAAGCTCGACAGGAACCACAGCACGATCATCAGCGCGAGGATGATCGTGCCGACGCGCGACAGGAAGATGCGCGTGCGCTCGACGAGTCCGATGCGCGAGGTTGCGCGGGTTCGGCCAGCGATACGCCGGCAGCTCCATCAGCAGCGGCTGATGCGTCGTGCGGCCGCCGATGCAGCTTGAACACCCACGCGACGGCCATCGCGCCGACGATGCCGGCGACGTACAGCACGAACAGCGCGAGGCCCTGCAGGTTGAAGAGCCGCCAGACCGTCCGCTCGCGGCACGAACGCGGAGATGATCAGCGCGTAGACCGGCAGTCGTGCCGAGCACGTCATCAGCGGCGCGATCATGATCGTGACCAGCCGGTCGCGCAGGTTCGCGATGGTCCGCGTCGCCATGATGCCGGGGATCGCGCACGCGAAGCTCGACAGCAGCGGGATGAACGATCGGCCGGACAGCCCGACCGTGCCCATCAGCCGGTCGAGCAGGAACGCGGCGCGCGGCAGGTAGCCGCGAGTCCTCGAGCGCGAGGATGAACAGGAACAGGATCAGGATCTGCGGCAGGAACACGAGCACGCTGCCGGCGCCGGCGATGACGCCGTCGACGATCAGGCTCTGCAGCGATGCCTGTCGGCAGCACGTGACGCGACGCCCTGCCCGAGCGACTCCATCGCGGCCTTGATCGCGTCCATCGGCACCTGCGCCCAGCTGAACACGGCCTGGAACATCAGGAACAGCGCGGCGGCGAGGATCGCGAGGCCGAGCACCGGATGCAGCACGACGCGTCGATCGACTCGTCGACGCGCACGGCGGCAGCGCGTCGGCCGGCGGCTCGTGCGACCGCGATCGCGAGCACGCGGCGGACCTCGGCCTGCGCGGCGCAGCACGTCGTCGATCGACGGCTTCGTCCACGGCGCGGCGGGCGTCGGCGGCGCGTCGAGCCCGCCGCGCGCCTCGATCGACTCGATCAGCGCTTCGGCGCCGCCGCGCTCGGATCGCGACCGTCTCGACGACCGGCATGCCGAGCTCGCGCGACAGCGCGTCGACGTCGATCGCGACGCCGCGCTTCTTCGCGACGTCGCTCATGTTGAGCGCGAGCAGCATCGGCACGCCGAGCCGCTTGACCTCGACGACCATCCGCAGGCCGAGCTTGAGATTGGTCGCGTCGGCGACGCAGACGAGCAGGTCGGGCCGGCGCTCGTCGGCCCGCGCGCCGCGCACGACGTCGCGCGTCAGCGCCTCGTCGGCGCTCAGCGCGTTCAGGCTGTACGCGCCCGGCAGATCGAGCACGCGGACGTGGCGGCCGCGCGGCGTGACGAACGCGCCTTCCTTCCGCTCGACGGTGACGCCGGCGTAGTTCGCGACCTTCTGGCGGCTGCCGGTCAGCAGGTTGAACAGCGCGGTCTTGCCGCAGTTCGGGTTGCCGAGCAGCGCGACGGACAGCGCGTCGCCGACGATCGCGTCGCTCACGACGGCGTCCGTCGCGTCCGGGACGACGCGGATGAAGTCGGCCTCGTGGCGACGCAGCGCGAACGTCGCGCCGCCGACGCCGCCGCGGCCGCTGTCGCGCGGCGATCAGGCGCACCGCGATCGGCTGCCGTCCGGGCCGCCCGACGGCCGTGACGCGGACGCGTTCGCCGGGAACGAAGCCGATCTCGATCATCCGCATCACGAGGTCGCGCTCGGCGTCGTCGCGCGCGGGACGGACCGCGTGGATCGTCGCGAAGGCGCCGACCGGCAGGTCCGACAGCGCGATCGCGACCGGCTCGTCGTCGATCGACGCTTGCAGCGCCGCGGACGTCAGGGCTTCGGACGGCAGGTCGAACATCTTCATCGCGGGAAAATCGCCGGCGCCGCGCCGACGCCGGTTGCGCGTAACGAGAATGGTTTGCATTCGTAGTATAACCGGCGACGCCGCGTGGTCCCACCGCGCCATCCGGTCGTCGTCGTGCCGCGTCGTCCGGCCGCGTCGTCCGGACTCGCGGCGCACGCACCGGCGCAGCGCCGTCGCCGGACGTCACGGCGCGGCGCCGGACGGCGCGTGCGCGGCGGTGCGCGGCGGCCGCTAGACTCGCCGGATGCGCCGGTCGTTCCCCGCCCTCGTCTGCGTCGCCTGGTCGCTGTGCTGCGCGATCGCGTCGGCGGCCGTCGAGGTGCGCGACGACGCGGGACGCGTCGTCCGGCTCGAGCGCCCGGCGACGCGGATCGTCAGCCTCGCGCCGCACCTGACCGAACTGCTGTTCGCGATCGGCGCCGGCGACCGCCTCGTCGGCGTGACCGGGTTCAGCGACTATCCGCCCGCGGCGACGGCGCTGCCGCGCGTCGGCGGGCTCTACGGACTCGACGTCGAGCGGTTGCTCGCGCTGAAGCCCGACCTCGTCGTCGCGTGGCGCAGCGGGACCGCCGAGGCCGAGCTCGACACCCTCGAACGCCTCGGACTGCGGGTGTTCCGCAACGAGCCGCGCACGCTCGACGACATCGCGACGACGATGGCGCGGCTCGGCACGCTGACCGGCGACGAACCCGGCGCGAACGCCGCCGCCGCCGACTTCCGCGCGCGGGTCGCGACGCTGCGCGACACCTACGCGTCGCGGTCGCCGGTGCGCGTCTTCTACCAGGTGTGGAACGATCCGCTGATGACGATCGGCGGACCGCAACCGATCACGCAGGTGATCGAGCTCTGCGGCGGCCGCAACGTCTTCGCGTCGGTGAAGATGCTGCGCCGGTCGTCGACGTCGAGGCCGTGATCGCGGCCGACCCGCAGCTGATCGTGACGTCGGCCGAGAACGCCGACCACGCGCGCGACATCGCGACGTGGTCGCGCTGGTCCGGCGTGACGGCGGTCCGCGAGCGGCGCTGGCTGTTCCTCGACCCCGCGCTGATCACGCGCCAGACGCCGCGCATCCTGATCGGCGCCGAACAGCTGTGCCGCGCGATCGACGCGGCGCGGCCGCCGTCGCGTTGAGCCCGCCGTTCAACGCACGCGCGGCACGCGACCCATCAGGTAGAACTCGTCGTTCGGCCGCATGCCGGTCACGTTCGCGATGCGGTTCGACAGCCCGAAGAAGGCCGTGATCGCCGCGATGTCCCAGATGTCCTCGTCGTCGAAGCCATGCGCGCGCAACGCGTCGTGGTCGGCCTCGCCGATCGTGTCGGACGCCTCGCAGACCTTCATCGCGTAGTCGAGCATCGCCTTCTCGCGCAGGCCGAGGTCGGCCTTCGCGTGGTTGACGGCGACCTGGTCCGCGAGCAGCGGCTGCTTCGAGTAGATGCGCACCAGCGCGCCGTGCGCGACGACGCAGTACAGGCAGCGGTTGCGCGCGCTGGTCGCGGTCACGATCATCTCGCGATCGGCCTTCGACAGGCCGCCGGTCTCCTTGTCCATCAGCGCGTCGTGATACGCGAAGAACGCGCGGAACTCGGCCGGCCGATGCGCGAGCGCGAGGAACACGTTCGGCACGAAGCCCGCCTTCTCCTGGACCGCGAGGATGCGGGTGCGCAGGTCGTCGGGCAGGTCGCCGAGCGTCGGGACCGGCCAGCGGCTGATCGGCGCAGCGGGTCGCTTCGAGCGGTGCGTTCATGAGGCTCCTCCATCGATCGTCGGGGCGAATCCGGCGGCGGCGCGGAACACGGACTCCATGCGGTCGAGCATGCCGTCGATGCCGTGCCGCGCGCGGACCACCGCGAGCGCGGCCGCGGCCATCGCGTCGCGGCGCGCGCGCGTCGTCGCGCAACGCGACGATCGCGTCGCCGAGCGCGTCGGCCCGTTCCTTCGCGCACGATCGCCGCGGTGGCCGGCAGCGTCGTCGCTCGCCTCGTGCGCGACCTCGCCGATCGCGCCGGCGTCGGTCGTCACGACCGGCACGCCGCGTCGCCATCGCCTGCAGGATCGCCTGCGGCACGCCTTCGTTCGCGTACGACGGCAGCGCAGAACAGGTCCATCGCGTGCAGCCACGGCACGACGTTCGGCTGGTTGCCGGCGAAGCGCACGTGCGGCCCGATCGCGCGCTGCTCGACCAGCATCTCGAGCGCATCGCGCTGCGGGCCGTCGCCGACGATCACGAGCTTCATCGGCGTCGACGGTGACGCGGCGAGCGCCTGCGCGAAGCCGTCGATCAGGTAGCGATGGCCCTTCCAGCTGCGCAGCGTGGCGACGATGCCGACGACGAACGTGCCGCTCGCCGCGCCGACCGCCTGCCGCGCGGCCGTGCGCTCGCGCGCGGTCGGCGGCCGGAACGTGTCGGTGTCGATGCCGGTCGGGATCGACACGACGCGCGACGCGTCGAGCCGCAGTCGCTCGATCAGCTGGCGACGCAGCGACTCGCCGGTCGTCACGACGTAGCGCGACGCGTCGCGATACAGCCAGCGCGTCGCGAGGTTGTCCGGCACCGGCGCCGAGATGTGCCGCGTGCGGACGATCGCCGGCGCGCGCGGCAGCGACGCCCACGCGAGCGCGACGAGCCAGCTGTCGGTCGAGCTGTGCGTGTTGACGACGTGTGCCGGATGACGCTTCAGCCAGTCGCGGATCGCGCCGATGCCGCCGAGCCGCTTCTTCTCGATCGGCAGCGCGGTGACCGGGACGCGATAGCGCGACGCCTCGGCGAAGATGCGCGCGCCGACCGGCGCGATCAGCGTGATGCGATGGCCGCGGCCGATCATGCCGCGCGCCTCGGCGAGGATGCGCAGCTCCTGGCCGCCCCAGCCGCACGACGACTCGGTGTGCACGATGTGCATCGGCGCCGCGGCGGCGCCGGACCGCGGCGCCGTCATGCCGCCGTCAGCGTGTCGATCGCCGCGTCGACGGCGCCGTCGATCCTCTCGCCCGGCGCGCCGGCGTCGTCGCCGTCGAGCGCGTACTGGATGCGGTACAGCTTCGAGTAGATGCCGTCGGCCGCGAGCAGCGTGTCGTGCGTGCCGAGCTCGACGATGCGGCCGCGATCGAAGACCGCGATGCGGTCGGCGTTCTCGATCGTCGACAGCCGATGCGCGACGACGACCGTCGTGCGTCCGCGCATCAGCTCCGACAGCGCGGCCTGCACGTGGCGCTCGGACTCGGAGTCGAGCGCCGACGTCGCCTCGTCGAGGATCAGGATCGGCGCGTCCTTCAGCACCGCGCGCGCGATCGCGAGGCGTTGCCGCTGGCCGCCGGACAGCCGGACGCCGTTCTCGCCGATCATCGTGTCGAAGCCGTCCGGCAGGTCCTCGATGACCTGCAGCAGGTGCGCCGCGTCGGCCGCCCGGCGGACCGCGGCGCGCAACGCGTCGCCCCGCAGCGCCCGGCCGGCGCCGGCGCCGTACGCGATGTTCGCGCCGATCGTGTCGTTGAACAGCACGACGTCCTGGCTGACCATCGCGATCTGCTCGCGCAGGCTCGCGAGGCGGATGTCCTCGATCGGCACGCCGTCGATCAGGATGCGGCCGCGCGTCGCGTGATAGAAGCGCGGGATCAGGTTCGCGAACGACGTCTTGCCGCTGCCCGAAGGCCCGACCAGCGCGACCGTCTCGCCGGCCGCGATCTCGATGTCGATGCCGTCCAGCGCCGACCGCCGCGCGGATTCGTCGCGCCCTTCGACCTCGCCTTCGGCGCTGGTCGCCGCGACGCGCGGATAGCGCAGCTCGACGTCGATGAACTGCACCGCGCCGCGCGCGCGGCCGAGCACGACGGCGCCGCGGTCGTCCTCGGCGTGCTCGTCGATCAGCGCGAAGACGCCCTCGGCCGCGGCGAGCCCGCGCTCGAGCGGTCCGCTGATCTCGGCGAGCTGCTTGATCGGCTGCAGCAGCAGCGACGCCTGCGTGACGAACGTGATGAAGTCGCCGGCCGTCATGCCGCCGCCGCGCGACAGCTGCAGCGCGAAGTAGATCATCGCCGACATCGCCATCGCCATCAGCAGCTGCGTGACCGGCACCGTCGTCGAGCTCGTCACGCTGATCCGCATCGCGTTGCCGCGCAGCCGGTCCATCATCGTCGCGAAGCCGCTCGCGCGCCTCGGTCTCGCCGCCGTAGATCTTGACGACCTTCTGGCAGTCGATCGTCTCCTGCACGACGCGGGTCAGCTCGCCGGTCATGTGCATGTTCCGCCGCGACAGGTCGCGCATGCGCCGCGACACCTTGCGCGAGATGACGGTGACGACCGGCAGCACGACGACGGCGAACAGCGTCAGCCGCCAGTTGATCCACAACAGGCTCGCGATGATCGCGATCGCCGAGAACGAGTTGCGGATCGACGTTCGTGATGACGCCGGTCGTGCTCTGCATCACGTTCTGCGCCTCGAACACGATCCGCGACACGAGGCTCGACGACGAGTGCGCGTCGAAGTAGTTCGCCGGCAGCGCGACGAGCCGATCGAACATGTCGGTGCGCAGCTTCGTCAGCACGCGGTTGCCGATGTACGCCATCGCGTACGAGTTCAGGAACGTGAAGACGCCGCGCAGGATGAACAGGCCGATGATCGCGGCCGGATAGATCCAGATCGTCTTCGCGGCGCCGCTGAAGCCCTGGTCGATCAGCGGCTTCAGCAGCAGCGCGAACGCGCCGTCGGTCGCGCCGGCGACAGCGAGCACAGCGTGCCGGCGACGAAGATGCCGCGATACGGCAGCAGGTAGCCGGCGAGCCGGCGGAACAGCGGGCCGGTGCCGGTCGCGCGCGCGCGGGCCGCCGGCTTCGCGGGCGGCTTCGCGTCGGGCGACGGGGACGGCGACGGATCAGTCATGCGGGCGGCCGGTCGGCACGACGGGACGGACGACCCGCGGGCGGCGCCCGGAACGAGGGGTCGGCGAGTTTAGCATCGGGCCTCGGCCGCCGCCGACGTCGCGGTCAGCGCGGCGCGAGCAGCGTGCGGTACAACGCGGTCAGCGCGTCGGCCAGCGCATCGAGCGACAGCGGCAGCGCCGTGCGGCGGGCGGCGTCCGCCATCGCGACCGTTCGCTCGGGTCCGCGTCCGACCGCGTCGCGCATCGCGTCGACCAGCGGTCCGCGGTCGTATGCGTCGACGACCCAGCCGTTGACCCGCTCGTCGACCAGCTCGGCGGCGCCGCTCGCGTCGCTCGTGATGACCGGCAGGCCGACGGCCCACGCCTCGAGCGCCGCGTTCGGGAACGGGTCGTAGAGCGTCGGCAGCACGAACGCGTCGGCCATCGCGAGGTACGGCAGCGCGTCGTCGACCGGCGCCGACGAAGCGGACGCGCTCGGCGACGTCGCGCGCCGGCCTCGCGATAGCGCGCCGCGTGCCGGTCGCCGCCGACGACGACGAGGCGCGCGTCCGGCACGTCGCTTCAGCGCGGCGATCGCGGCGGCGACGCCCTTGCGCTCGAAGCCCGACCCGACGAGCACGAAGACCGGCGCCGACGCATCGAGGCCGAGCCGCGCGCGCATCGGTCCCCGGTGCGCTTCGCGGGCGTCGGGATGGAAGCGCTCGACGTCGACGCCGTTGCGGATCAGCGCGAGCTTCGCCGGATCGATCGCGAAGCGCGCCGCGATCTCGTCGCGGACCATCGTCGAGTTGCAGATCACCGCCCGCAGCGCCGGATGCTCGAACATCGCGCGCTCGGTCGCGACGAGGTAGCGATGATGCGGATCGAGCGCGAGGCCGGCGCGGCGCATCGGCGACATCGTGCGGGCCCGACGCTCGAGCCACGACGCGTGCACGCCGTCGCCGGCCCGGTAGACGGGCAGCCCGACGATGCGCTCGTGGCTCTGCACGAGGTCGAACCGTTCGACCGCGAGACGCGCGCGTACGGCCGACGCGAACGACGCGTCGCGCCACGTGCTGCCGACGTAGAACGGGTCGCAGCGGATCACGCGCCACGCCCCGGTCGCGTCGGCTCGCCAGCGCCGCGCGAGCACCGCGACGTCGAGCGGCTCGCCCGACCGCACGAGCGCGTCGATCGCGCGCGCCGCGAAGCGTTCGGCGCCGCCGTGCGCGGTGTAGCGGGCCCGGACGAACGCGATCCTCAAGCGACGGCCCGCGCCGCGGCGATCACGCGAAGCGCAGCGGATCGTGCCGCTCGTCCGTCTCGCGCGTCAGGTCGTCGATCGCGGCGAGCACGTCGCGGACCGGCAGCCGCACGAGGCAGTCGCTGACCTTGCCGCCGCCGCAGCCGTCCTGTCCGCACGGCCGGCACCGGTACGCGTCGCTCGTCACCACGCGATGCGCGACCTGCCACGGCCCCCAGTTGAACTCGCCGGACGGACCGAACAGCGCGACCGTCGGCGTCTGCATCGCGGCGGCGACGTGCATCGGCGCCGAGTCGATGCCGACGAACAGCTTCGCGCGGCCGATCAGCGCCGCGAGCCGGTTCAACGTGCCGCCGTCGTCGGCCATCGCGAGCCGCGTCGTGTCGACGCCGGGCGTCGCCCGGACCGCGTCGGCGATCGCCGCGAGCATCCGCCGCTCGCGCGCGTCCGGCGCGCACGACAGCACGACGGTCTCGCCACGCCGCAGCAGCGCGGCGACGAGCGCGGCGTTGCTCGCGACCGGCCAGCACTTGAACGACCAGCGCGACGTCGGCTGCATCGCGACGAACGGACCGTCGACCGAGAGGCGCGCGAGCAGCGCGTCGGCGTCGCGCTCGCCGTCGGGACCGGCGACCATCGTCAGCGGCGGCGCGCGGTCGATCGCGATGCCGAGGCGGCGCAGCGCGTCGAGGTTCTGGTCGACGACGTGCCGTCGCCCGAGCGCCGAGCCGGGCGCGACCGACGACGCGTTCGGATAGCGATGCGTGAAGCTCGCGTCCCAGAAGCGGCTCGCGCGATCGGCGCGCCGCTTCGGCGCGACGGACCAGCGCGGCCCGAGCCCGCGGACGAGCCATGCGCCGCGACGATGATCGGTCAGGTGGATCACGAGGTCGTAGCCGCGCGCGCTTCAACGACGCGAACAGCCGCCACTCGTCGCGCAGCTTCTCGAACGCGCCGCGCCGCGCGCCGCGGTCGATCGCGTGGACCGTCGCGACGTCGGGATTGAACGCGAGCATCGGCGACGTCTCGCGATAGATCAGCGCGTCGAGCTCGGCCTGCGGCGCGACCGCCTTCAGCGCACGGAACACCGGCGACGTCAGCAGCACGTCGCCGTGGTGACGCAGCATGACGACGAGCACGCGCCGCAGCGACGCCACATCGATCGCGTCGGCAGGACGCTGCAGGAACGGCGCCGCGTTCGCGGCGGTCACGGCGCGCGCCGCACCGGCTCACGCACGACGCGCGTCAGCCATAGTCGACGCGCACGTTCTCGGGCGCGAGCCATTCGCGCAGGCCGCCGACGAGCGCCTCGTTCGGCACGACGCGCCACGCCTCGCCGAGGTCGATCTCGCAGCAGCGCGCCCGGCGGCGCGTGCGACGTGCGATACGAGATCACGATGCGACAGCCGTCGACGCCGTCGCCGGTCGGCGTCGCCGACGGCCCGGTGCGGCGCGAGCAGCTGCCGCAGCCGCACGTCGTCGGACGCGCCGTTCATCGACGAGTCGCAGGCCGCGCGC
Organism: uncultured beta proteobacterium; assembly: GCA_963720205.1. Lineage (GTDB taxonomy): Bacteria > Pseudomonadota > Gammaproteobacteria > Burkholderiales > Burkholderiaceae_D > CAHJXF01. Next base: position 988,977 of record OY970390.1, read on the forward strand.
GTAGCGGGCGCGCGCGAGGCCGAGGTCGTAGACGGTATCTGCGTTCATCCGCAGTCCGCCGGAGAATTCGTCGTTGCGGACGACGCCGGTCAGCACGACGAGCTCGTCCTCGCGCAGCCGCGCGCGATGCGCGTCGGCGAGCTGGTTGAAGACGGTGACCTCGAGCTGCCCGCTGCCGTCGTCGAGCGTCACGATCAGCATGCGGCCGCGGCGCGTCATCGTCGGACGCGCGGCCGCGACGATGCCGGCCACGGTCTGCGGCTCGCGCGACGGCTGCACCGACGCGAGCGGCGTGCGCGCGAAGCGACGGACCTCGTCCTCGTATTCGCGGAACAGATGGCCCGACAGGTAGAAGCCGAGCGCGAGCTTCTCCTCGCCGAGCGTCTGCTTCTCGGTCCACGCCGGCACGCGGACCGGCTCCGGCTTGTGCGCGTCGTCGTCGGGGCCGCCGAACAGGCTGACCTGGTTCGCGTGCAGCTCGGCATGCTCGGCCGCGTCCATCGCGCGACCGATCGACGCGAACAGCGACGAGCGCCCTTCGCGGCCGTCGACCGTCAGCGAGTCGAGCGCGCCGGCGCGCACCAGCGCCTCGACGACGCGACGGTTGACGAGCCGCTTGTCGACGCGGCCGCACAGGTCGAACAGGTCGGCGTACGGACCCGACGCGCGCGCCGCGACGATCGCGTCGATCGCCGCCGTGCCGGTGCCCTTGACGGCGCACAGGCCGTAGCGGATCGCGGCCGCGCGACCCGCCGCGTCGTCGCGGACCGGCACGAAGCGCGCGGCGGACGCGTTGAGATCGGGCGGCCGGATGTCGAGGCCGTGATGCCGGGCGTCCTCGATCAGCGACTTGACCTTGTCGGTGTCGTCCTGCGCGGCCGACAGGTTGGCCGCCATGAACTCGGCCGCGAAGTACGCCTTCAGCCACGCGGTCTGCACGGCGAGCAGCGAGTACGCGGCCGCGTGCGCCTTGTTGAAGCCGTAGCCGGCGAACTTCTCCATCAGGTCGAAGATCTCGTCGGCCTTCGACCGCGACAGGCCGTTCTTCTCGGCGCCGGCCGCGAAGATCGCGCGTTGCTGCGCCATCTCCTCGGCCTTCTTCTTGCCCATCGCGCGACGCAGCAGGTCGGCGCCGCCGAGCGAGTAGCCGCCGATGATCTGCGCCATCTGCATGACCTGCTCCTGGTAGACCATGATCCCGTAGGTCTCTTCCAGGATGGCCTTCACGCGCGGGTCCGGATACTCGAAGCGCTGGCCCTTCTTGCGCGCGATGAAGTCGGGGATCAGGTCCATCGGTCCCGGTCGATACAGCGCGTTCAGCGCGACGATGTCGCCGAAGCGGTCGGGCCGCGCGTCGATCAGCATGCGGCGCATGCCGGGACTTTCGAACTGGAACACGGCGACGGTCTCGGCGCGGCGGAAGACGTCGTATGCGCGCGGGTCGTCGAGCGGGATGCCTTCGAGCGTGAAGTCGCGCTGGTCGTCGTAGAGCCGCCGGATGTGCTCGACGGTCCAGTCGAGGATCGTCAGCGTCGTCAGGCCGAGGAAGTCGAACTTGACGAGGCCCGCGGCCTCGACGTCGTCCTTGTCGTACTGGCTGACGACCGACGCGCCGACGTCGTGCGTGCCCGGCTGCGCGTAGAGCGGCGTGAACTCGGTCAGCCGGCCCGGCGCGATCAGCACGCCGCCGGCATGCATGCCGACGTTGCGCGTGATGCCTTCGACCTGCTCGGCGAGCGCGAGCACCTCGCGCACCTCGTCCTCGTTCGCCTCGCGCTCGGCAAGGAGCGGCTCCTCGCGACGCGCGTCGGCGATCGTGACGAGCCGGCCCGGCTTGAACGGGATCAGCTTCGCGATGCCGTCGACGAAGTTGTACGGCAGGTCGAGCACGCGGCCGACGTCGCGGACCGCCGCCTTCGCGGCCATCGTGCCGAACGTCGCGATCTGCGCGACCGACTCGGCGCCGTACTTCTTCTTGACGTAGTCGATGACCGCGTCGCGGCCTTCCTGGCAGAAATCGATGTCGAAGTCCGGCATCGACACGCGCTCCGGGTTCAGGAAGCGCTCGAACAGCAGGTTGTAGCGCGAGCGGATCGAGGTCGGTGATGCCGAGCGAATACGCGACGAGCGACCCGGCGCCCGACCCGCGGCCCGGCCCGACCGGCACGCCGTTGCTTCTTCGCCCAGTTGATGAAGTCCGCGACGATCAGGAAGTAGCCGGGGAAGCCCATCTTCGAGATGGTGTCGGCCTCGAACGCGAGCCGTTCGGCGTAGCGCGGACGCTCGGCCTCGCGTCGCGCGTCGTCGGGGATAGAGCCGGCGCAGCCGGTCGTCGAGGCCGGCCTCCGCCTCGAGCAGCAGGTGCTCGTCGAGCGAACGGCCCGCGGGCGTCGGGAACAGCGGCAGCCGCGGACGGCCGAGCTCGAGCGTCAGGTTGCAGCGCTTCGCGATCTCGACCGCGTTGGCGAGCGCCGACGGGATGTCGGCGAACAGCGCCGCCATCTCGCGGCCGCGATCTTCAGGTACTGCTCGGCCGTGAAGCGCCGCTGCGCGGCGCGGATTCGCGAGCATCTCGCCTTCCGCGATGCAGGTGCGCGCCTCGTGCGCGACGAACTCGCCGCGCGTGAGGAACTGGACCGGGTGCGTCGCGACCACCGGCAGGCCGAGCTCGGCCGCGAGCGACGTCGCGCCGTCGATGTAGCGTCTCGGCGTCCGGCTGACCGTAGCGCTGCAGCTCGAGGTAGTAGGCGCCGGGGAAACGCCGCGACCAGCGCGTCGCGTGCGCGACCGCCTGCTCGCGCCGGCCCGCCGCGAGCGCGAGGCCGACGTCGCCGGCCTGCGCGCCCGACAGCACGATCAGGCCCGACGTGTCGACGTCGTCGAACCATTCGAAGCGCAGCTCGGCGCGGCCGTGCGACGCGTTCTCGAGGTACGCCCGCGACAGCAGCTCGCACAGCGCGAGGTAGCCGCCGCGATCGCGCGCGAGCAGCAGCGCGCGGCTCGACGACGGCGGCGCTGCCGGTCTCGGCGTGCTGCACCCACACGTCGCAACCGGCGATCGGCTTGACGCCCGCCGCGCGCGCCGCCTTGTAGAAGCGGACGAGCCCGAACAGGTTCGACAGGTCGGTCAGCGCGAGCGCCGGCTGCCCGTCGGCCGCGGCCGCGGCGACCGCCGCGTCGATCCGCACGATGCCGTCCGAGATCGAGTACTCCGAATGCATCCGCAGATGCACGAAGTCGGGGTCGCGGAAAGCGGGTTCGGCCATGCGCTAGTTTAGCGTGCGGGCCTGCCCGGCCGCCGTCGCGCGGGACGCACGCGAGGTGCGTCGCGCGTGACCGCGACGGTCAACGGATGCGTTCCGCGAGCGCGTCGATCTCGGCGGTCGTGAAGCCGGCGGCGCGGCGCGCCTCGACGTTGAACGGCGCTCGCGCGCGCGGCGCGGCGTGCTGCGCGGCGAGGCGCGCGTACGTCGCCTTCGGGTCGCCAGGCGATCGCGTTCGCACAGCCACGCGAACCAGCGGTTGCCGATCGCGACGTGCCCGATCTCGTCGGCGAGGATGACGTCGACGATCGCCGCGCCGGCCGCGTCGCCGGCCGCGAGCAGCCGCCGTCGCACGCCGGGCGACGCGTCGAGGCCGCGCGCCTCGAGCGTGCGCGGCACGAGCGCGATCCGCGCGACGACGTCGTCCTTCGTGCGCTCGGCCATCTGCCACAGCGCGTCGTGCGCCGGGAAGTCGCCGTAGCGCATGGCCGAGCGTCGCGAGGTGCGCCGCGAGCAGCCGGAAGTGGCGGCGCCTCCTCGCTCATCACGCGCGTCCAGTCGCGATAGAACGCGTCGGGCAGTCCCGCGAAGCGCCAGCACGCGTCGGCGGCGAGGTCGATCGCGTTCAGCTCGATATGCGCGAGCGCGTGGATCAGCGCCGCGCGGCCCTCGACGCGTCGCGAGCGACCGCTTCGGCAGCTGCGCCGGCGGCACCAGCGGCGGGCGCGCCGGACGCCCGGGAAGGACCGCGCGGCGCATCGAGCGCGTCGGCGCGCGCCGGCGTCGAGCGTCGCGTCGCGCCGACGCGCGCGCGCGCCGCCTTCGCGTCGGCCACGCGCTTCCAGCACGACGCGCAGGGCCTGCGTCGCTCAGCGTCGTCGGCGACGGCGGCGATCGGTCGTTAGAATCGAGGCTCATCTTCCACATTCGAAGCGCGTTGCGCGGCCCGTCAGTCTAGGCGACGCCGCGACCGCGACCCACATGGCCATCTACCAGATCGGCGAACGCGTGCCCGAGATCGCCGCATCGGCGTACGTCCACGAATCGGCGACCGTCATCGGCGCGGTGCTGCTGAAGGATCGCGTCAGCGTGTGGCCGCAGGCGGTCGTGCGCGGCGACACCGAGACGATCACGATCGGCGCCGGCAGCAACGTGCAGGACGGCGCCGTGCTGCACGCCGACCCCGGCGTGCCGCTGACGATCGGCGAGGACGTCACGATCGGCCACCAGGTCATGCTGCACGGCTGCACGATCGGCGACGGCGCGCTGATCGGCATCCAGGCGGTCGTGCTGAACCGCGCGGTGATCGGCCGTGGCTGCCTCGTCGGCGCCGGCGCGCTCGTCACCGAGGGCAAGGTCTTCCCGGACAACACGATGATCGTCGGCTCGCCGGCGCGCGCGATCCGCGAGCTGACCGCCGACGACGTCGCGCGCGTGCGCCACGCCGCGAATCACTACGTCGAGGAAGCCGAGCACTACCGCGCGCACGCGGTCCGCATCGACGTCGCGGGAGACGTCGGCGCATGAGCGACACGCTGCACAAGTTCCTGTTCGACGCCGGGTCGGGCAGCCGCTCGCCGGTGCGCGGCGAGATCGTCTCGCTGGCCGCGACCTGGCGCCAGATCAAGGAGCGTCATCCGTATCCGGAGCCGGTGCTGCGGATGCTCGGCGAGCTGGTCGCCGCGAGCACGCTGCTGTCGGCGAACCTGAAGTTCAACGGCGCGCTGATCATGCAGATCCACGGCGACGGCCCGGTGCGACTGCTCGTCGTCGAATGCAACGCCGACCTGACGGTGCGCGCGACCGTCAAGCTGTCGACGGACCGGCCGATCGCCGACGACGCGACGTTCGACGAACTCGTCAACCCCGGCGGTCACGGGCCGCTTCGCGCTGACGCTCGACCCGCGCGATCGGTCGCAAGGCCAGAAGCCGTACCAGGGCATCGTGCCGCTCGAAGGCGGCTCCGTCGCCGCCGCGCTCGAAGGCTACATGCGGCGCTCGGAGCAGCTGCAGACGCAGCTCTGGCTCGCCGCCGACGACGAGCACGCGAACGGGCTGCTGCTGCAGAAGCTGCCGCTCGAAGGCGGGAGCGGCGGCGCGATCGACAGCGAGGCCGAAAGTCACGCCGAGGAGGTCTGGGAGCGCGCCGTCACGTTCGCGAACACGCTCGAACGCGGCGAGTTGCTGCGCGTCGATCCGCCGACGCTGATGCGCCGGCTGTTCTGGGAAGAGACGCTCGCCGTCTACGACCCCGCGCCGTGCGCGTTCCGCTGCAGCTGCACGCGCGAACGCGTCGCCGCCATGCTGGTCTCGCTCGGCGAACCGGAGATCGACGGACTGCTCGCCGAGCGGGGCGGCGTCCACGTCGACTGCGAGTTCTGCAACAAGTCTTACGACTTCGACACGGTCGACTGCGCGCAGCTGTTCGCAACGTCCAATACGATGGACGGCGTTCGGGCGCCGGTCCAGCAACGCCATTGAATGGCGACGCCCGACCACCATCTTCGACGCCGACGGCGAGGACCTCGCCGTCGCATTGAACCCCAGGACTTGCGACCGCTCCAACCGCGGTCGTCGAACGATCGAACCGAAGGAACCACGATGCGGATCCACGCCCTACTCGCCGCCGCCGCAATCTCGGCGGCCCTGACCGGCTGCTACACCTATCCGGTCTACCAACCGGCGCCGGTCGCCCGCCTGTCGCCCGAACAGTCGGCCGCGCTCGCGAATCAGCAGAACCAGAACCTCACGCAGGCCGACCGCGACCGGATCGCGCGCGACAACGCGCAGGTCCAGCAGCAGGACCAGGCCGCGCAGACGGCGCAGTCGTATTCGTACGCCTACCCGGTCGCGCCGGCCTACGTCGATCCGTACCCGTACTACTACGGCTATCCGGCCTACTACGGCGGCTTGTACCCCTGGTATCCCGGCGTGTCGCTGTCGTTCGGCTTCGGCCACTACTACGGCTACCGCGGCGGCTATCGCGGTGGGTATCGCGGTGGCTACGGCGGCGGGTATCACGGGGGCGGCTTCCATCACCGCTGAAACTCGACCGGCCGGCGTCGCCGGCCGTCTTCGGGCCCGCGCGGTTCAGGCCGGCGGGCGATCGGCGTCCTCGCCGTCCCAGTAGTCCAGCGCCGGCCCGGCCGCGACGATCAGGCGGCCCGGCCGCCCGCACCAGCAGCTTCCCCGAGTCCGGATACAGGCAGGCGTCGTCCGGCACGCGCGTGCCGATGACGAGGTAGCGACACGTCGCGTCGCCGTCGTTGACGAGGCAGTGGCCGAGCGGCCGCCCGGCGGGAAAGCAGACGTAGTCGCCGGCCGCGAGCGGATGGCGGGCGTCGCCGAGCCGCAGCGTCGCCCGGCCTTCGAGGAACCACACGTGCTCCTCCTCGGCCGTGTGCCAGTGCAGCGGCGCCGACTGCCGGCCCGGCGGCAACTCCTCGATCAGCACGCCGACCCGCGTTCCGCCGGCCGCGGCCCCGACGTGACGCGCACGTCCGCCGAAGCGGACGCCTTCGGACCATTCCTCCCAGGGCACGTCGTCGACGCGGATCGGGCCGCTCGGCGCGGAATCGTCCATCGTTCGTTGCTCCGAAAATGAAAAAGCGCACCCGAAGGTGCGCTTTCGTGGAGAACGCCGCGATCGACGCGGCGACCCCGATGCTTACAGCGGCGTGATCTTCGACGCCTGGAGACCCTTCGGGCCCTTCGTCACTTCGAACGACACCTTCTGGTTCTCCTGCAGCGACTTGAAGCCGCTACCCTGGATTTCCGAGAAGTGCGCGAACAGGTCGCCGCTGCCTTCGTCCGGGGTGATGAAGCCGAAGCCCTTCGCATCGTTGAACCACTTGACGGTACCGGTTGCCATATTGCTTTCCTTGCAGAGATGGATTGCGCGTCGTTGAGCCAAACACGCACTGAGGGCGCAGAACGATCAAGGAAGGACTGGACAACCGACGACCACGGGAACTGCAACCGCGTTGACGAACAGCCACTGCTTGTCTTGAAAATTTTGCCGCGCCTTTATACTCCAACCGCCGCGCGAACGCAAGAAAGTCGATCGGCCCTCCCCGAAAACTTTCCGTGCGCGCATGCCTCTTCGACCCGACCAGCACCCTGCCGCCTTCGAAGCCCGACAGGCCGGGACGCTGCCCGATCTGCTCGGCATCCGCGTCGACGCGATCGACGACGGCGCGGTCACGCTGTCGTTCGCGGTCGAGCCGAAGCACCTCGCGCCGAACGGCTACCTGCACGCCGCGAGCGTCGTCGCGCTGGCCGACACGGCGGCCGGCTACGGCTGCGTCGCCCACCTGCCCGACGGCGCACGCGGCTTCACGACGATCGAGCTGAAGAGCAACTTCCTCGGCGACGACGCTCGAAGGCCGCGTCGACGGCGCGCGCGACGCTGCTGCACGGCGGCCGCACCACGCAGCTGTGGGACGCCGTCGTCTCGGATGCCGACGGCCGGACCCTCGCGCTGTTCCGCTGCACGCAGATGGTCCTGTGGCCGAAGGGCTGACTCAGTAGCGCGTCGCGAGCGTCACCATCGAGATGCGGCCGGCGGTGCGGTAGCCGTCGACCAGCGCGTAGCGACGATCGAACGCGTTCGTGACGGCGACGCCGACGCTCGTGCCGCGCACGATCTCGTAGCGCACGCCGAGGTCGACGATGCCGTATCCGGCGACCGTCGTCGGGCCGAACGTCTCGATGTCCGTGTCGGGCCGCGAACCGGCCGCCTGCACGTCGCCGGAAAAGCGCCAGCGCCCGAAGCTCTTCGCGATCGCCACGTCGCCGCCGTGCGTCGAGCGGCGCAGCAGCCGCTGTCCGGTGTCCTCGTCGATCGGCCGGTCGAGCGTGAGGTTGCCGGTCACGAGCCAGCCGGCGATCGACGTGCGGACCGTCAGCTCGACGCCCTTCACGCGCGCGCGATCGACGTTGTTCGCGATCTCGAGGTTCGGATCGAAGACGATCAGGTTGCGCGTGTGCGTCGCGAACGCGGACACGCGCGCGAGCGCGTCGCCGGTCGCGTACTGCAGCGCGACCTCGACGCTGCGGGCCCGCTCCGCCTTCAGCGCCGGGTTGCCGAAGAACGGGAAGTAGAGGTCGTTGAAGCTCGGCGCGCGGAACGCGTTCGAGACCTCGCGATCGCCTTCCAGTCCTTCGCGAACTTCAGGCCGTAGGCCGCGAGTCCGGTCGTGGCGTCGCCGAAGTCGCTGTAGCGGTCGTGACGCGCGTTCAGCTGGAACTCGTTGAACGCCGGCAGGAACAGCGGGCCGGTGTAGCCGGCCATCACGCTGTCGACGTGCCGCGAGAACGCCGCGCCGTCGACACCGTCGCCGTATGCCGTCGAGAACCCGGTCTGGTCGAGCCGCTCGACGCCGAGCGTGAACGCGTGCGCGTCCAGTCGCACGGTGTTGTCGACGCGATACTGCCGCTGGCGGCTCACCGTCGTGCCGATCACGAACGACTCGGGGAACGACGCGGTGTTCGCCGACAGGTCGCGGGCCTGCCCGGCCGACAGGTCGATGGTCCACGCCGCGAGCGGCTTCAGCCGTGCGTACAGCGTCGCGTCGGTCTGTCTCGAGCGCTCGTTCTGCGTCTGCACGCGACCGTCGTACGACGGGTCGATGAAGCCGTAGTCGGTCGACTCGTCGAAGTCGAGGTGGCCGTAGCTCTCGAAGTAGCGAACGCCGATCTCCTGGTCGCCGAGATGCTGTGCGAGGTGCGCAGAGATCGACGTGTTGCGATAGCCGTCGTAGTCGGGATTCGCGGCCGCGACGCGATCGGCGTCGATCGCCGAGAAGCCCTTCTGCGAGCGATACGACGCCGAGACGCCGTAGTCGGTGCGCGCGCCGTCGGGGCCGAACGACTGGCCGACGTCGGCCGCCAGCGCGCGCGTGCGTTCGCTGCCGTACGTGCCGCTCGCGCCCGCGGTCAGCGCGCCGCCGGCCTCCTGTCCGCCGCGCGTGAAGATCTGGATCACGCCGCCGATGGCCTCGGAGCCGTACAGGCTCGACACGTTGCCGCGGACGATCTCGACGTGGTCGATCTGGTCGATCATCAGGTGCGCGAGCGACGCGGCGCCGCTGTTGACCGCGTTGATCCGCAGCCCGTCGACGAGCACGAGCACCTGGTTCGAATTCGATCCGCGCAGGAACAGCGACGTCTGCGAGCCGAGGCCGCCGGACTGCGCGACGTCGACGCCGGCCTGCGTGCGCAGCAGCGTCGCGAGGTCGGGCGCGTGACTGTCCTCGATGTCTTCGCGCGTGATGACGGTCGTCGCCGGCAACGCGGCGGACAGCGGTTGCGCGGTGCGCGCGGCCGTCACGACGACGGGATCGAGTTCGGTGGGCGACTGCGCCGTCGCGATGGACGGGTACGACAGCACGCAGGCCGTGGCGACGAGCGCGACGGCGGTTCCTTGGCGGTACGACATGTGGACGCTCCCTTTCCCCGCATCCCCGCGGGGTGATCGGCAGGAGGGAACGACGCGGTCCCGTCGCGCATGCACGACAGGACGAACGAACGCGACGGCGGGTCTGCCGAACGGAAGACGGCCGGCGCAGTCGCCCACCGCGACGGTCCCGACGAATGCCTGGCCGGTATCCGGGCTGGCAGGACGGCCGCTTCGGCCTTCCCATGCGCGGGGTCGACGTGGTATCGACGACCCGTTGCACAGTGGCCTGTGAAGCGACTGCATCGCACGCGATGCGCCTGCTGACCGTTGCGGGGGCAGCACAGGTTGCACCGGCGGACCGGCGACCCTGTTTCCCGTTTTCCCGCGACGACGAACCGCGTCGTCGCGAGCACCAAGCGACGGTGAGTCTGCGGCGCGGCGTCCCGCGCGTCAAACGTCGCGGAGGTCGGCGTGCACACGGCGACCACAGGTCGCCTTGACGCTCGTTCGTCATCGCACCTAGCATCGCGTCATGTCCTCCGTCGTCGAACAGGACCTCGACCGCATCGCCGAACGCGTCGCGACGCTCGTGCGCCTCGATGCAGTCGCTGCGCGACGAGAACCAGCAGCTGCGCGTCGCGGTCGATCAGCGCGACGGCGAGAACCGCCTGCTGCGCGAGCGGCTCGACACGGCGCGCGATCGCGTCGAGACGTTGATCGCGCCGCATGCCGGCCGATACCTGAGCGTCGCGATGGAACAGGTCAACGTCAGCATCCTCGATCGCGACTATCGACTGTCGTGCGAGCCGTCGGAACGCGAGCAGCTGCTCGCGGCCGTCGCGCACGTCGACGCGACGATGAAGGCCATCCGCGACCAGGGCCGGTCGCCGGTCCCGATCGCATCGCGGTGTTCGCGGCGCTCAACATCGCGAGCGACCTGCTCGAGTCGCGCGCGCGCCTTCGCCGACGGCGTCGACGACGCCGCGTCCCGGCGGTTGCCGACGAGGAAATACTCGGTAGAATGCGTTCGATCAATGCGCTGCTCGACACGGCGCTCGTCGATCAGGAGCGGTTGTTCTGATCGAGCGGATCGTCGAACGAGACGTCGTCGGTCCGGTGATGCGCGAGGGGGCGCGACCGGGTCTTGCAGGCCTCGATCGCGACCCGATGTGTCGAGTCAGGGTCGATCGATTCGCGGAACCAACGACGGCGCCGCGGATCGCATGGACCGGTTCGTTTCACCCTGCCGGGTTTGCTTTAGACCAGATCGTCCTGTACCAACTTGTGTTGCTTCGGTTGTGGAACATCATGGTGCCGTTGAGATCATCCCTCGTCGGATGAACCTGAAGCGCCATTGACTGCGACCCCCTGGACCTACCGGTTCAGGATCATGGTCTGGCGGCATCGGCGGGGCCCTCTGCAACGGCCGACGATCAGTTCGTCGGCCGTTCTTTTTTGTGCGACCGCGCCGTCGCATCCGGGATAGCGAACGCGTCATGAAGCACTGGCTGATGAAGTCGGAGCCGTCCGACGTCTCGATCGACGACGCGCTCGCGATGCCGAAGCAGACCGTCGCGTGGTACGGCGTGCGCGAACTTCCAGGCGCGCAACATGATGCGCGAGGAGATGTCGGTCGGCGACCTCGTGCTGTTCTACCACTCGAGCTGTCCCGAGCCCGGCGTCGCCGGTCTCGCGAAGGTCGCGAGCGCCGCGTATCCCGACGACACGCAGTTCGATCCGAAGAGCCGGTACCACGACGCGAAGTCGACGCGCGAGCACCCGCGCTGGTTCCTGGTCGACGTGCAGGTCACGAAGAAGACGCGGCTCGTGTCGATCGCCGAGCTTCGCGCGACGCCCGGCCTCGAGCAACTGCGCACGCTCCGCCGCGGCAACCGCCTGTCGATCACGCCGGTCACGCCGGACGAATACGCGATCATCGTCGGTCTCGCCGGCTGACCCGGGCCTCGGGATGAGCCCACTCCTCGTCGCGTCGCTGATCGGACTCGGCCTCGTGACCGGCTTCCTCGCCGGCCTGCTCGGCGTCGGCGGCGGCATGCTGCTCGTCCCGTTCCTCACGTACGTGTTCGGCGCCCACGACGTGCCGCCCGAGCACGTGCTGCACATGGCCGTCGCGACGGCGCTGGCGACGATCCTGTTCACGTCGATGTCGAGCATCCGCGCGCATCACGTCCGCCGCGGCGTGCGATGGGACGTCGTGCGACCGATGGGTCTCGGCGCGATCGTCGGGACGTTCGTCGGCGCGCAGTTCGCGAGCCGCATCGGCACGCGCTGGCTCGCGATCGTCTTCGCGCTGTTCATCGGCTGGTCGGGCGTCTCGATGCTGACGAAGGCGCGCCGTCCGCCGCCCGTCGACGTCGCCGCGCTGCCGGGCCGCGCGACGCTGCTCGGCGTCGGCGGCGGCGTCGGCTTCCTCGCGAGCATGCTCGGCGCCGGCGGCGCGTTCATGACGGTGCCGTTCCTGCAATGGCGCGGCGTCGCGATCCGCGAGGCGGTCGGCAGCAGTGCGGCCGTCGGCTTCGCGATCGCCCTCGGCGGCCTCGTCGGCTGGATCGTCGCGGGCCGCGACGTGCCGGGCCTGCCGGCGTACTCGATCGGCTTCGTCAGCGTGCCGGCGCTCGTCTGCTGCGCGGCGGCGAGCATGGCGACCGCGCCGCTCGGCGCCCGCTCGACGCACCGGATGAACCCCGCGACGCTGAAGGTCCTGTTCGCGACGCTGCTGATCGCGCTCGCGTTGTCGATGGCGTGGAAGGCATGGCGACCTTGACTCGCGTCGGCGACGTCGCCGACGTCGTCGAGTCGCCGATCGCCGCGTGGCGCGGACAGCGGCCGGCGCCGGCGCTGCAGGCGACGATCGAGCACGGCGGCGTCGTCGCGTGCCCGTCGCTCGCGTTCGACGTCTCGCCCGACGAGCGCGCGCTGTTCGGCGCGTCGCTCGCCGACGACCGTCGCAAGAGCATCTACCTGCGCGCGGGACGCGCGGGCCTGACCGGAACGACGGCCGAAGGCGCGGCCCGCGACGCGGTCGCGGCGATGATCGAACGCTTCGCCGACGCGAGCCACGCGCTCGTCGACGGACTCTTCCCGCACCTGGCGCGCCGCCGCGCACGCGACCGGCACGAGCTTCCGGCCGCGCGCGATCGGCGACACGTCGTCGGGCCGCGCGCTGTCGTGGCGCAAGGACGACACGCGTCTGCACGTCGACGCGTTCCCGTCGAATCCCGACGCACGGCGAACGCATCCTGCGCGTCTTCACGAACGTCCATCCGGACGCGATGCCGCGCGGCTGGCGCGTCGGCGAGCGCGTTCGAGTCGATGGCCCGGCGCTTCCTGCCGCGCACGCGCGCGCTGCCGGCCGGCGCCGCCTGGCTGATGCATCGGGTCGGCATCACGAAGCGGCCGCGCTCGGCGTACGACCACCTGATGCTGCAGCTGCACGACCTCGCGAAGGCCGACCTCGACTACCAGCGCACGTGTCCGCAGCGTGCGATCGACTTCGCGCCGGGCACGACGTGGATCTGCTTCTCCGACCAGGTGATGCACGCGGCGATGTCCGGCCAGTTCATGTTCGAGCAGACCTATCGACTGCCGCTCGACGCGCTCGCCGACGTCGGCGGCGTCGCCGTTGCGCACGCTCGAACGACTGACGGGTCGCCGCGCTGGTCTGAGCGGACGACGCGGGTCGGCGATCGGCCGGCGTGAAGTTCGCGGATGCGCCGCGCGCGGCCGGACGACGGCTGTCGGCGGCGCACGACCGTCGCGTATCCTGCCGCACGAAGGCGGGTCGGCCGTCTTCGGACGATCGTCGGAGGTCGGTACGCGATGGCGCTGCGCACGGTCCGCATCTTCATCTCGTCGCCCGGCGACGTCGCCGAGGAGCGGCTGCTCGCGCGTCGGCTGATCGGCCGTCTCGACGCGTCGTTCGGCGGCGCGCTGCAGTTCGAATCGATCCTCTGGGAGCGCTTCCCGCTCGTCGCGACCGCGACGTTCCAGGAACAGCTGGTCCGGCCGAGCGACAGCGACATCGTCGTCGTGATCCTCTGGTCGCGACTCGGCACGCCGCTGCCGGCGCACATCGTCCGGCCCGACGGCTCGACCTACGCGTCGGGCACCGAGTTCGAGTTCGAGGACGCGATCGCGCGCTATCGCGCCGAGGGCCGGCCGCACATCCTCACCTATCTGAAGACGGCGCCGATCACGTCGGCCGGCCACCTCGCGTCGCTCGAGGAGACCGCGGCGCAGAAAGCCGCGCTCGAACGCTTCGTCACGCGCTGGTTCCGCAACGAGGCCGACGGCACGCTGAAGGGAGCGTTCCACAACTTCGCCACGCCGGCCGACTTCGAGGACCTGCTCGAGTCGCACCTCACGCAGCTCGCCGAGACGTTCGTGCCGCCGGGCGTCGCGCGCCGCACGAGCGCGCCGACGTGGCTCGGACGATCGCCGTTCCGCGGGCTGCAGGCGTTCGAGCCGGAGCACGCGCCGGTCTTCTTCGGACGAACGGCCGCGACCGCGACGGTGCTCGCGAAGCTGCGCGCGCAGGGCCAGGCCGGCCGCGCGTTCGTGCTGATCGTCGGCATGAGCGGCGGCGGCAAGTCGTCGCTCGTGCGGGCCGGCGTGCTGCCGCTGCTGCTGCAGCCGGGCATCGTCGGAGAGGCGACGGCGTGGCGGCACGCGGTGATGAGGCCCTCGGACGGCCAGGGCCGCCCGTTCGAGGCGCTCGCGGCCGCGCTGTTCGATGCGACGAAACGTGCCGGCGGCGCCACGACCGCGGCGGACACCGCGTCGACGGAGGTCGAGACGCTCGCGCGGTCGTCCACGAACGCCGACGCGCTATCGCGCACGATCGTCGACCGGCTCGCGGGCTTGGCGGTGGACGCGTCGACGTCCGTCGATGCGGGGAGCGCCTGCCATCTCGCGCTCGTCGTCGACCAGCTCGAGGAAGTGTTCTCCGACGAGCGCGTCGACGCGGCCGAACGCGACCGCTTCTTCGCGGCGCTCGACGCGCTGGCCCGTTCGCACGTCGTGTGGATCCTCGCGACGATGCGCAGCGACGCCTACGTCCGCATCGCCGAGGCGCCGGCGCTGGTCGCGCTGAAGGAAGGCGAAGGCCAGGTCGACCTGCTGCCGCCGAGCGTCCGGGAGATCGGCCAGATCATCCGCCTGCCGGCGGCCGCGGCCGGCCTGCGCTTCGAGACGCGGCCGAACACGGCGGAGAAGCTCGACGACGCGATCCGCGACGACGCCGCGCGCAATCCCGGCGCGCTGCCGCTGCTGCAGTTCCTGCTCGAGGAACTCTATCGACGCCGCAGCGCCGACGACGTGCTGACGTTCCACGCGTACGAGGAACTCGGCGGCGTCGAAGGCGCGCTCGTGCAGCGTGCCGAGACCGTCCTCGCGGGCGTCGGCGACGCGGCCCGCGACGCGCTGCCGAAGGTGCTGCGCGAGCTCGTCACGTTCGGCATCGACGACGAGTCGCGCGCGCTGCGACGGGTCGCGCCGCGCGACGCGTTCGTCGACGCGGCGTCGAACGAACTGGTGGAGGCGTTGCTCGACGCGCGGCTGCTGGTGGCCGGGTCGAGCGCCGACGGTGCGCCGATCGTCTCGCTCGCGCACGAAGCGCTGCTGCAGTTCTGGCCGCGCGATGAAGACGTGGGTCGACGACGATCGCGAGCTGTTGATGGTCCACGCACGGCTCGAGGCGGCGACGCGCGAATGGGAACGGCACGGACGACGACCCGACCTCCTGCTGCCGCGCGGCAAGCCGCTGGCCGAAGCGCGTGAACTCGCCGGGGCGGGCATCCGCCTGACGCCGGCCGAGGCGGCGATCCTGCGAGCGTCGCAACGGCGCGCGCGACGCTTCGCGCTGGCGCGCAACGGCGCGGTCGCCGGACTCGTCGTGCTGACGGTCGCGGCCGGCATCGCGGCGTGGCAGGCGAGCATCGAGCGCGGGCGCGCGCAGGTGCAGGCGACGACGGCGCAGCGGACGACGGACTTCATGATCGGGCTGTTCGCGGAAGCCGATCCGGACCAGAGCAAGGGCGACAAGGTCACGGTGCGCGAGGTGCTGGATCGCGGCGTCGAGCAGATCGACAAGGACCTGTCGGGCGAGCGCGCGGTGAAGGCGAACCTGCTGCGCGCGATGGGGCAGTCGTACACCGGCCTCGGCCTCTTCGACAGGGGCCGCGCGGTGCTGGCGACCGCCATGACCGAAAGCGATCGTGCCGCACAACCCGACACGCTGCTGAGCGCGCGCCTCGCGCTCGCGGACAACCGCTATCAGGCCGGCGCGTATCCCGAGGCCGAGTCGCTGTATCGCGCCGCGCTCGAGCAGGCGACGCGTCGCGACGGTCGTGGCGGCGATGCGGTGTCGACCGCCGAGGCCGGCCTCGCGGAAACGCTGGCCGTCGCGGGCCGCCCCGACGAGGCGGAGCGCCTGTTCCGCGACGCCATGGCCCGCGACCTGAAGGACCACGGCGCCGAATCGCTGGCCTACGCGCGCGACCTCGACGGGCTCGGTCGATCGATGTTCACCGAGGCGCGCACGGCCGAAGCCATCCCGCTGCTCGAGCAGTCGGTCGCGATCCGCCGCCGGCTGCTCGGCCCGAACGACGGTCGCGTCGCGGTCAGCCTGAACAACCTCGGCACGCTCTACTACCAGGCCGGACGGCTCGACGACGCCGCGTCGGCATACGCAGCGGTGTTGCCGACCTATCGGCACGTGTTCGGACCGGACCATGTGAACGTGGCATCGGTCCTCAACAACCTCGGACGCGTCGAGCTGATGTCCGACCGCATCGAGCCGGCACGCGGTCATCTCGTCGACGCGCTGGCCATTGTCCGCAAGTCGCTCGGGGACGCGAGCGACCAGCTCGTGCTGCCGCTCAACAGCCTCGGCATGGCGCAGGTCGAGGCGGGCGATCTGCCCGCCGCGCGCGCGTCTCTCGACCAGGCGCAGCGGATCGCGCGCGAACGGCGGCACTGGGCGCTGAATCAGGTCGTCGGCAATCTCGCGGCGCTCGACGAACGCGAAGGCGACTGCGGCCGCGCCCGGCGCGACCTCGACGAAGCCGACGCGCTGCTCGTGCGCCAATACGAAGGCCGATTGAAGGCGACCGAGCGATGGCGCACGGCCGTGCTCGATCTGACCCGAGCGGCGTGCGCGGCCGACGACGACCCGGCGGGCGCGGCCCGGCTGCTGTCGGATTCCTTGCCACTCCTCGACGCGCATTTCGGTCGCGGCAATCTCTACGACGTCCAGGCGGCGCGCATCCGCGAAAAGATCGCCATGAAAACAAGGAGTGGCGCGCACTCGGTGGCGACGACGCACTAGGACGCCGCGCGATGGCGCGCAAGTTGCTTTCCCGGTGCGATTCACCACCGGGGAGTTGCCATGCTGAAGAAATTCGGCTTTTTCGTTGTCGTCGTGACGTCGCTCCTCGTGTCGAGCCAAGCCTTCGCCCAACGAAGCCTGATGGCCGATTTCGGCGACAACTACGCGTCGGACGGACAGAACTGGTTCATCGACCCGACGACCGCCTTCGGCTTCCAGCCGCCGGCCACGATCCCGTTCGCGCTGGACTTCGGTAGCGGCCCGATGACCGGCCTGCAGGCGGCGCCGAACTTCGTCGGACAAGGCGTCTTCTACGACAGCCTCGGCAATGCGCTGCCCGACACGATCGACGTCGCGAAGGCGGCGCTGCCGTGGGACCCGTCGACCACGAATTACGAGAAGGGCGCGGGGATGATCGACCGCAGCTACGTCGACAACTATGCGTTCGACCCGCTCAACGAGTCGCCGCTGCAGGCTTTTCGCCTCTTCTGGAACCGCGTCTGCCGGCCCAACGACACGACGTGCGCGAACGACACCGACATGTCGCAGTTCCAGGCCGTCTTCTTCTATCTGAGCGACGAGGCGTTCGTGCTGCAGTTCAACTACGGCGACTACGCGACGACGAACGTCGACGTCGGGTTCGCGCTCGGCAGCAACGTCGACTCGATCCTCACCGGCGGGACGGTGAGCGGCAACGGTTCCGAGTTCTGTTTCGCGAACGGGAAGGCGATGCAGTTCAGTTCGACCGCGGCCTGCCTCGCGGCCGCGAGCGGCGGCTCCACGTCGGTCCCCGAGCCCGATGTAGCATCGCTGCTCGCCCTCGGCGGACTCGGCTTGGCGCTGCGTCGCGTCGCCACGCGCCGTCGCGCGTCGCGAACGGCCGTCGCCTGATCGACGGGTCGGGGGCCTCCCCGACTCGCGCGATCGCCATTGACCCGCCCCGCCGCCCTCGACCGCATTCGCTCCCTGCTGCGTAGCGGCGCCCCGTGGGCGGCCAGCGACGCGTATCGCGCGGCCGCCGACGATCCGGCGGCCGACGCGGAACTGACGTACTGGGGTGCCCTCGCGTATGCGCGCTGCGGGTCGACGCGCGAGGCGCGACGCCTGCTCGATCGCATCCGCCACGACCCGTCGGCGCCCGCCGACATCCGCCGCGAATCGCTCTGCCTGAGCGGCCGCCTCTGGAAGGATCGCATCGAGCGCAGCGGCGCAGGCGGTCCTTCGGGCGGCGACGCCGCGCGCCGCGCCCGCGACGACTATCTCGCCGCGTACGCCGTCGACGGGGCGGCGTATCCGGCCGCTAACGCCGCGTCGCTGTCGATGCTGCTCGGCGATGTCGCCACCGCGCGATCGCTGGCGTCCGGGATCGTCGCGCGACCACCGTCCCACGACGACGCGGCGCCGTCGCCGTGGGACGACGCGACCGTCGGCGAGGCCCTTTTGCTGCTCGACGACGTCGACGGCGCCCGCCGCTGCTACGAGCGGGCACGCGATGCGGCGCAAGACGACGTCGGCGCGGTCGCGAGCATGCGGCGGCAGCTCGTGCTGCTCGAACGCGCGGTCCCCGCGGCGCGCGCGATCCTCGACGTGCTGCCGGCCGCCGCCGTCATCGCGTTCGCCGGCCACATGATCGACGCCGCCGGCCGCGACGTGCCGCGCTTCCCGCCGTCGCTCGAAGCCGAGGTCGCGGATGCGCTGCTCGCACGACTCGACGCGCTGCATGGCCCGATCGTGATCTACACGTCGGCCGCCTGCGGCTCCGACCTGATGTTCGTCGAGGCCGGTCTCGCGGTCGGCGCCGAGGTCAACATCGTGCTGCCGTTCGGCCGTGACGACTTCGTCGCGACGAGCGTCGCGTTCGCCGGCGACGGCTGGGTCGAGCGCTTCGACCGCGCGCTCGCCGATGCGACCCGCGTGATCCAGGCGACCGACGAACGTCATCTCGGCGACGACGTGCTGTTCGAGCACGCACAGCACCTCGTCGGCGGCCTCGCCGTGCTGCGCGCGTCGCAGCTGCACACGACCGCGTCGCTGCTGTGCGTGCTCGATCCGCGCGCCGGCGACGCGCTCGGCGGCACGCGCGCGTTCCACGATCGCTGGTCGCGCGCGGGTCGTCCGCTCGACGTCATCGCGCTCGACGCATCCGCCGCGCGCACGACGACGCATCCCGCGCCCCGCGCATCGCCGCACGACGTCGACATCGTCCGCGCGACGCGCGGCCGCGACGCCGCGGTCGCGTCGCCCGCACGGCCGCCGCGGAGCCTGAAGGCGACGCTGTTCGCCGACATCGCCGGGTTCGGGATCCTGCAGGACGAGACGGTGCCGCTGTTCCGCGCGCGCTTCCTCGGCATCGTGGCCGAGCAGATCGCCGCGCTGTCGACACCGCCGCTCGAGGCGAACACATGGGGCGACGCGATCTATCTCGTGTTCGACGACGTCGCGGACGGCGCCGCGTTCTCGGTCGGGCTGCTGGAACGGATCGACGCGGTCGACTGGACCACGACGGGTCTCGCCGACACGAGCCATATCCGCATCGCGCTGCACGCGGGCCCGGTGTTCTGCGAATTCGATCCGATCGTGCAGCGCGTCGGCTACTTCGGCACGAGCGTGACGAAGACGGCGCGCATCGAACCGATCACGCCGCCGGGACTCGTCTACGCGAGCGAGGCCTTCGTCGCGACGCTGGCGGTGCGGCCGTCGACCGACTACGTGTTCGAGTACGTCGGCGACGTCGCGCTCGCCAAGAACTACGGCACGTCGCGGATCTACCGGCTCGAGCGGCGCTGACGGTGCGCGGCGGCCGTTCAGCCGGACGACAGCACGAACGTGTTGCCGTCCGGATCGCGGAACTTCGCGAACGTGCCCCACGGCTGCTTCGTCGGCAACTCGACGAATTCGACGCCGCGCGCCGCGAGCTGACGATGCGTCGCCTCGACGTCGTCGCAGGCGAACGAGCCGTTGAAGAACGTGCCGATGCGATCCTCGTGGCCGTCGGGCGTGAACAGCACGAGGCGGGTCGGCGAGTGTGCGATGCGCAGCTCGATCCAGCGGCGGCCGGGCCCCATCGGCTGGTCGGTGGCGACATCGAATCCCATCTTCGTGGTCCAGAACGCGAGTGCGCGATCGGCGTCGGCGATCGGGACGCCGGCGAACTTCAGCTGCGTGATCATCGAAACGGTTCCCCGGGGTTTCGGTCCGCGAAGGATAGGCTCACGCGACGGCAGCGACATAGCGGACGTTGCTATAGTATCCGATACCATGCCCAAGCCCGCGCCGACGATCGCCGTCGATGCCTACGTGCTCGACGTGTTGATGGCCGACCTCGTCGGCCACGACCGCAAACCGTCGGCGTTCCTCGTCTACCTGCATCTGGGGTCGAAGGCGTCGCGCCACGGCACCGTCGCGACGAGCCTGCAGCGGATCGCGACCGAGACGGGTCTCTCCAAGTCGTCGGTGCAGGCGGCGATCCGGCACCTGAAGAGGCGACAGCTGCTGGAGACGCCGGCCGGAACGCCGCCCGGCGAGCCGCTGCGTCGCGTGCTGAAGCCCTGGCTGCGCCCGACGCAGCCCGAGCGGGCCCGGCGCGTCGCGTCGTAGGCGCCGCGTTGCTTGCATAATCCGCGGCTTCGACGCCGCCTCGATCCGAGCCGTGCCATGACCGTCCTGACCGACCTGCCCGGCGACCGCGCCGCGGAGGGCACGACCGCCCTGCCCGACGGTCATCCGCCGGCGCTGCGGATGCTGTTCCTGACCGAGATGTGGGAACGGTTCAGCTATTACGGGATGCGGGCGCTGCTCGTGCTGTATCTCGTCAATTCGCTGCACTACGAACGCGAACACGCGCTCGCGCTGTACGGCACCTACACGGCGCTCGTCTACCTGACGCCGATCGTCGGCGGCTACCTCGCCGACCGCTTCCTCGGCCGTCGCAAGGCGATCCTGATCGGCGGCCTGACGATGGCGTTCGGCCACTTCGCGATGGCGTTCGAGCCGCTGCTGCATCTCGCGCTCGGCCTGCTGATCATCGGCAACGGCTTCTTCAAGCCGAACATCTCGACGCTGCTCGGCACGCTGTACCGGCAGCACGATCCGCGTCGCGACGGCGGCTTCACGATCTTCTACATGGGCGTGAACCTCGGCGCGTTCCTCGCGCCGCTCGTGGCCGGCACGCTCGGCGAGAAGGTCGGTTGGCACTACGGCTTCGCCTCCGCCGGCGTCGGCATGGTGTTCGGGCTCGTGCAGTTCACGCTCGGCCAGGACAAGCTCGAGGGCCAGGGCCTGCCGCCGGGCAAGTCGAAGCTCGACGGTGCCGACTGGACGCAGATCGCCGTGCTTTCCGTCACGATGATCCCGCTCGTCTACCTCGTGTTGCGGGCGGTCGACGTCTTCGGTCCGATGTGGGCCTCGCTCGGCGGCATCGTCCAGCTGCTCGCGGTCGTGGTCGTCGTCGCGGCGCTGTGGTTCGCCGGCCGCGCGCGCGGCCCGAAGGCCGGCGTCGAACCGCTGACGCGCGACGAGTGGCAGCGGATCGTCGCGATTGCGGTGATGGGCCTGTTCGTCGTGTTCTTCTGGATGGGCTTCGAGCAGGCCGGCGGCACGATGAGCCTGTTCGCCGACCAGCAGACCGACCGCATGCTGTTCGGCTGGGAGATCCCGGCGTCGTATTTCCAGGCGATCAATCCGCTCGCGATCGTCGCGCTCGGTCCGCTGCTGTCGATGATGTGGACGCGGCTCGATTCGTCGCGCTACGCGATCCCGACACCGGCGAAGATGGGACTCGGGATGATCATCCTCGGCCTCGGCTTCATCGTGCTCGCGATCGCCGACGCGCGTTCGCACGCGGCCGACAATCCCCTCGGCAAGGTCGGACCGGAGTGGCTGTTCTTCGTGTTCGTGATCCATACGGTCGGCGAGCTGTTCCTGTCGCCGATCGGCCTGTCGATGGTCACGAAGCTCGCGCCGGCGCGCCTCGCCGCGATGCTGATGGGCCTCTGGTACACGGCCAACGCGATCGCGAACTACCTGGCCGGCTCGCTCGAGGCGATGCTCAAGTCGACGCAGATCCCGCTGTACTGGTTCCTCGTGGGCTCGTCGATCGGCGCAGGGCTCGTGCTGCTCGCGATCACGCCTCTGCTGAAGAAGTTGATGCACGGACGCGGCTGACGCACGTTCCGCTGCACGTCGGACGGCCCGCCTCGCGCGGGCCTTTTTTTTGGCCGTGCGCGTTGCCTCGCGCAGCGACGTATCGGGGCGCCGACCGGATTCAGGCGTATGCCGCAATCGTCGGTCGGCGCGTCGACGATCGAACGGTCGACCTTCCGATGATTCGTCCGCCGATGCCGCGCGGACGACAACCGGTCGCGCGCGCGCGGCGTAATCCATCCGATGCCCGGTCGCCGGCCGCCGGTTCCGCGCATCGCGAAGTCTTCATCAACCGCTTCACGGCCCGCGTCGTCGACGACCGGCGCCCGACAGGAGTCCGACATGTCCCACGAATCCCAGACCATCGACCTGATGGAAACCATCTCGAAGAAGCGCGAAGCGCGTCGCGTCTTCTTCAAGCAGACGACCGGCTTCGGCATCGGCGTCTTCGGCGGCGGCATCCTCGCCGCGTGCGGTCACGACGACGGACAGGCCGTCGCGCAGGTCGCGCCGACGGCCACCGGTCCGAGCGACCCCGATATCCTCAACTTCGCGCTGAACCTCGAGTATCTCGAGTCGCAGTTCTACAGCTACGCCGTCAACGGAACCGGCCTGCCGAACTCGATGCTGACCGGGACCGGCACGCAAGGCGCCGTGATCGGCGGCACCGCCGTGCCGTTCAGCGATCCGATCGTCGCCGCCTACGCGAAGGAGATCGCGGCCGACGAGGTCGCGCACGTCGCGTTCCTGCGCAGCGCGCTCGGCGCGTCGGCGATCGCGCAGCCGGCGATCGACATCGGCGGCACCGATCCGAACGGCGCGTTCTCGAACGCCGCGCGCGCGGCCGGGCTCGTCGGCCCCAACGTCGCGTTCAATCCGTATGCGAACGACAACAACTTCCTGCTGGCCGCGTTCATCTTCGAGGACGTCGGCGTCACGGCCTACAAGGGCGCGTCGCCGCTCGTCACGAACAAGACGTACCTGGAGGCCGCCGCCGGCATCCTCGCCGTCGAGGCGTATCACGCCGGCCTGATCCGCACGGTGCTGTACTCGAAGGGCCTCGCGACCCCGAGCCTGCGCACGGCGACCGTCGCGATCTCCGACGCGCGCGACTCGCTCGACAACTCGATCGACGACGACCAGGGCGTGACCGGCTCCGACCCGACGATGTCGAACATCGTGCCGACCGATGCCAACGGCCTCGCCTTCAGCCGCAGCTACGCGGACGTCCTGAACATCGTGTTCCTGAGCAAGGACGCGGTGACCCAGGGCGGCTTCTTCCCGGCCGGCGTCAACGGCACGTTGCGGATGAGCAGCGCGTTCGTCTGATCGCACGGGTGCGGCGGGCGCGTCGCCCGCCGCATCGTCTGCCAACCCGTCGCCGAAGGATCGCCGCATGTCGCCGCCGCCGCCCAACGATCTCGCCGTCCCGTTCGACGCGCCGTATCGCCCGCTGACCCCGGCGGTCGCGCCGCCGCGGTCCAAGGCGTCGTGGCTGCGGCAGCAATTGCGCTTCCTCGGTCCCGGCTATCTCGTCGCCGTCGGCTACATGGACCCGGGCAACTGGGCGACCGGCGTCGCGGCCGGGTCGGCCTACGGCTATTCGCTGCTCTGGGTCGTGCTGATGTCGAGCGCGATGGCGATGTTCCTGCAGGTGCTGGCCGCCCGCCTCGGCCTCGTCACCGGGATGGACCTCGCGCAGATGACCCGCCGCCATGCGACGCGACGCTCGGCGATCGCGCAATGGCTCGCGTGCGAGGTCGCGATCTGCGCGTGCGACCTCGCCGAGGTGATCGGGACGGCGGTGGCGCTGAAGATGCTGTTCGGGCTGCCGCTCGACTGCGGCGTCGTGCTGACGATCTTCGACGTGCTGCTGATCCTCGCGCTGCAGAAGCAGGGCTTCCGGCGGCTCGAGGCGATCGTGATCACGCTGATCGCGATCGTGTTCGCGTGCTTCGCGATCAACCTGGTGCTCGCGCATCCGGCGTGGGGTCCGGTCGCGCGCGGGCTCGTGCCGGACGCGCGGATGGCGACCGATCCGGAGATGCTGTACCTCGCGATCGGCATCATCGGCGCGACCGTCATGCCGCACAACCTCTACCTCCATTCGTCGATCGTGCAGACGCGCCGCGACCGCGACGACATCGGCGGCACGGTGCGACGCTCGACCGTCGACGTCGTGCTCGCGCTCGGCATCTCGTTCCTGATCAACGCGGCGATCGTGGTCGTCGCCGCGGCGGTGTTCCACGCGAGCGGGCATCGCGAGGTGGCCGAGCTGCAGGACGCGTGGAAGCTGCTCGACCCGTTGACCGGCGCGGTGATGGCGGGCTTCCTGTTCGCGCTGGCGCTGCTGGCGTCCGGACAGAGTTCGACGCTGACGGCGACGCTGGCCGGTCAGGTCGTGATGGAAGGCTTCGTCGGCTGGAAGATGGCGCCGTGGGCGCGGCGCCTGTGGACGCGCGGGATCGCGATCGTGCCGGCGCTGATCGCGGCCGAGATGGCGGGCGACGGCGGCGTCGCGAAGCTGCTGGTGCTGAGTCAGGTCGTGCTGAGCCTGCAGCTGCCGTTCGCGATGGGGCCGCTGCTGCGCTTCACGAGTCGCCGCGACGTGATGGGCGACCACGCGAACACGCGGACGATGCAGGTCGTCGGCGTCGGCATCTTCGTCGTGATCGCCGGGCTGAACGCGGTGCTGATCGGGCGGCTGTTCTTCTGACGGCGACGTTTCCGGACGGGCGGTTGTCCCGGCGGACGGCCTCGACGGCCCACGGCTTCGGCCGACGCTCTCGACGATCGATGCCTTTTTCGACGATCGATGTTGACGCGTCCGGACCGCGCTGTTATCGTTTGGTGAACGAGCATTCACCGATGACGGTCCGCCCCGGACCGAGCTCCTACCCTGCGGTCCGCCCCGGAACCGCGACCCTACCATGGCACGTCCGCGTTCCGATCTCTCCGGCCATCTCGGCGCCCTGCAGGACTATTTCGTCACCAACGGCGTCATCCCGTCGCTGACCGAGCTCGGCAAGCTGTGGGGCATCGCCGGCCGCGCCTGGACCCATCGTGTCGTCGCCCGCCTGAAAGAAGAAGGCTTCCTCGAAGAGGCGGCCGGCAAGCGTCTCAAGCCCGGTGAACGCTTCTTCGAGCGCACGATCGCCGACACCGTCCGCGCCGGCCTGCCGCAGGCCGCGAACGAAAGCGCGCGCGAAGCCTGGGCCATCGACAAGTTCCTGATCGACAAGCCGTCCGAGACCGAACTGTTCCAGGTCCGCGGCGATTCGATGATCGACGCCGGCATCCGCGACGGCGACTTCGCGGTCGTGCAGAAGACGCTGTCGGCGATGCCGGGCGACGTCGTCCTCGCGTACGTCGACCACGAGTTCACGCTGAAGACGCTGGCGCGCGACGAGCACGGCTTCTATCTCGAGGCCGCCAACCGCGCCTATGCGCCGATCCGGCCCGAGAACGGACTCGAGATCCACGGCGTCATGGTCGGCCTGTTCCGCAAGACGGCCTCCCCGCGCGTCGGTCACACGCGTCCGCGGCGTTGATCCCGCCCGTCCCCGTCCGCATCCCCGGCCCGCATGGCATCGCTACCCCTCTTTTCTCCGTCGTTCATGCCGCGCGACGGCGCGACGTTCCCGTCGACCCGGCCGGCCGCCGCCACGAAGTCGCGCAGCGCTCGCGCGACCGGGCCGGGTTCCGCGCCGCCGCGATCGACGGATCGATCGCTGTTCGAACCGTCCGCCCCGCCGCGTCCCGCCGCCCCGGGCTTCGATCCGTCGGTCATCGATGCGCGAGTCGATCCGACGCTGTTCGATGCGCTGCGAAACGATGCGCCGCGCGTCGATGCACCGCGAATCGATGTCCCCCAGGCCGATGACCCCCGCGTCGTTCCACCGCGAGTCGTCGCGCCGTTCGATCCACAGCCCGAGCCCTCCGGACCCGTCGTGGTCGCGCCGGCTTCGACGGTCGAGCGGACCGAAGCCGCGCTGCGCGACGCCGGCCTGGCCGGTCGCTTCTGGCGCGGCGATGCGATGTCGACGTCGCCGCTGCCGGCGACGCCGAGCGGCTTTCGCGCGCTCGACGAGCAGCTGCCGGGCGGCGGCTGGCCGTCGCGCTGCCTGACCGAACTGCTGCTGTCGCGCACCGGCGTCGGCGAGATCCGCTTCCTGGCGTCGACGCTGTCGTCGCTGACGCAGGCCGGTCGCGAGATCATCCTGCTCGGCCCGCCGCACATTCCCGATCCGACCGGCTGGGAGCAGCTCGGCATCGACATGCGGCATGTGCTGATCGTCCGCACGCCGCAGCCGGCCGATCGGCTGTGGGCGCTCGAGCAGAGCCTGAAGAGCTCGGCGTTCGGTGCGCTCGTCGCCTGGCTGCCCGAGGAACGGACGCTCGCCCGTCACGACGCGCTGCGGCGCCTGCAGCTGGCCGCGGCGTCGGCTGCCGGCCCGACGTTCCTGATGCGACCGTTCGCCGCGCAATACCATGCGTCGCCGGCGCCGTTGCGGCTGACGCTGTCGACCGGCGAGCCGCACGGTCCGCGACGCACGCTGTCGGTCCGTCTGCTGAAGCGTCGCGGTCCGGTCCTCGCGGAACCGTTGATGCTGCTGCTGCCCGAGGTCCATCGCGGGATGAAGGCGTTCCGGCCCGTCGACGACGAGGCGTCGGCGACCGTCGCGCGATCGCGAGTCACCGTTCCGTCGACCGGAACGCCGACGGCGCGCACGATGCCGATGCCGAGCATCACGCCGACGCCGCGCATCGCACCGGCGCCGGCCCCGCGAGCGCTCGACGATCGCCCGCCGGGCATCGCGGCTCCGATCGACGGCCTGGCGGCACGGATCGCCGCGGTACGCGCGGCCGCCGCGTGCCACACACCGTCGCACACGCCATCGCACATGCCGTCGCACACGCCATCGCACATGCCGTCGCACATGCCGTCGCACACACCGTCGCGCACAACGTCGTCTGCGTGGCCGGCTTCCGATGCTCTGGCTGGCTCTCTACTGTCCGACGCTGGCGCTTGACTGCCTGCTGCGCCGCTGGCCCGACGGCCTCGAACCGGCGATGGCGGTCAGCGACGTCGACGGCACGCGGCGCTTCATCGCGGCGACGACGCTGACCGCACAGGCGTCCGGCGTGTTCGCGGGCCAGTCGGTCGCGACGGCGCTCGCGTTGTTGCCGGACCTGCTCGTCGTCGCTCGCCGGATCGAGGACGAGCGTCGGGCGCTGACCGAGGCGGCGCTGGCGGCGCTGCGCTTCACGCCGACGGTGTCGTTGCGGACGTCGGGCCTCGTGCTCGAGATCTCGGCGAGCCTGCGGCTGTTCGGGGGGCGACCGGCGCTGAAGAAGAGCCTCGCGCTCGCAATGCGCGGCCAGGGCTTGCGGATCGCCGCGGCCGAAGCGCCGACGCCGCACGGAGCCTGGCTGCTGGCGAAGGAGAACGCGCGCCGGCGTTTCGAGGCGACGCGCGATGCGCTCCGGCATTCGCGCGCTCCATCGAAGCAGCGACGGACACACGGGCAGCCGGATGCGCATCCCGACGTCGAAACGCGCACGGGTTCGACGTCGAAGTCGACGTCGACCACGCCGTCGGATTTCCGCCTGCGCGGGAACGACGAGATCCGGACGATGCCGATCCCGCCGTCGATCTCGACGCCCGCCGCAACCGGTCGTCCCGAAAAAACTCGTCGTTCCCGCGAAGTCGGCGACCCGGCGGCATGCGACGGGACGGCGGAAATCCCGATCTCGCCATCGATCCCGACGTCCGCCACGACCGGTCGTCCCGCAACCCGTCGTTCCCGCGAAGACGGCGACCCGGCGGCGTGCGACGAGACGGCGGAGATGCCGATCTCGCCGTCGATCCCGACGTCCACTACAACCCGTCGTTCCCGTGAAGGCGGCGACCCGGCGGCATGCGACGAGATCCGGACGATGCCGATCCCGCCATCGATCTCGACGCCCGCCGCAACCGGTCGTCCCGCAACCCGTCGTTCCCGCGAAGACGGCGACCCGGCGGCGTGCGACGAGACGGCGGAAATCCCGATCTCGCCGTCGATCCCGCCGTCCACTACAACCCGTCGTTCCCGCGAAGGCGGGAACCCAGTGGCGTGCGACGAGACGGCGGCGATGCCGATGTCGACGCCGACATCCGTGTCGACGCCCGCATCGCCCTCGCCGTCGGTGCCGCCGTCGCTGCCGCCGTCTCCCGCGACACCGAGTCCCTGCGTTCGGGACGACGATCGCCTCGCGCATATCCCGATGCCGCCGGCACCCTCGAGGTCGATCGGGCCGCCGACGCCGGCCTCCGGAACGGCATCGTCATCGTCAGCATCACGCGCGCCGCCGGCTCCGTCCCGGACGACGCGCATCGCATTCGAGGCCGCGCTCGACGCGCTGCCGATCGGGCATCTCGAATCGCTCGGGCCGTCGGCGAAGCGGATGCGCGGCATCGGGCTGTTCACGCTCGCCGACCTGCGACGGCTGCCGGCGAAAGGCCTCGCGCGCCGCTTCGGCCCCGGGCTGATCGACGAACTGGCGCGCGCGACGGGCGACAAGCCCGATCCGCAGATCGTCTTCGAGGCGCCATCCCGGTTCGACGCGCGCCTCGAGCTGATGGCGCGTGTCGAAAGCGCCGAGGCGCTCGTGTTCGCGAGCCAGCGGCTGCTCGGCCAACTGAGCGGCTGGCTCGCCGCGCGACGTGCGGCCGTGCGGCGCTTCACGCTGGTCCTGCATCACGATCGCTGGACGCGCGACGCGATCGAGCCGACGTCGGTCGACATCGCGCTCGCGACGCCGTCGAGCGATCACGCGCGCTTGCTGACGCTGGTTCGTGAACGGCTCGCGCGCCTCGAGCTGAAGGCGCCGGTGCTCGAGCTGGCCCTCGCGGCGCCGGTCGTCGTCGAGGAACAGGAGACCCATCACACGCTGTTCCCCGAACGCGAGGCGGCCGTCGAGACGCTCGCGCGGCTGCTCGAGAAGCTCACCGCGCGACTCGGCCCCGACGCGACGGCCCGGATCGAACGCGTGGCCGACCATCGACCCGAACGCGCCTGGCGGGAAATTCGCGGCGATCTGCTCGAAGCCCGGCTGATGCAGGATGCCGCGCGATCGTCGCAGCGCCGGACGACGGCCCGCACGCCGGGCGCTACCGCGGCGACGAACCTGCGTTCGCCGAACGCCGCAGCGACGACGAACCTCCGCAAGCCGGGGGTGTCGCAGCGCCGGACCGCCGTGCGCCAGGCGCCGTCGCAGCGACGAACCTTCCTGCACTGGGCTTCGTCGCAGCGCCGGACCGCCGTGCGCCAGGCGCGGTCGCAGCGCCGAACCCTCATGCGCCGGGTGTCGTCGCAGCGACGAATGCCCGTGCGGGTGCGAGCACCGCGACGAAGACCCGCACGACGTCGTGCACGACGGGCGCCGTGCCCGATGCCGATCCGGACACCGGCGTCGCCCATCGGCCGCTGGCGCCGGGCTGTTCGAGCGGTCCGCGGCCGGCGTGGCTGCTGTCCGAGCCGATGCAGCTCGAGGTTCGCGTCGACCGCCCGCTGTACGAGTCGCTGCCGCTGGATCTCGTGGCCGGCCCCGAGCGGATCGAATCCGGCTGGTGGGACGACGACACCGTGACGCGCGACTACTTCATCGCCGAGAACGCGGCCGGCCATCTGGTGTGGGTCTACCGCGAGCGGCTGGTCGCGCCGGACGAACGACCGACCTGGTACCTGCAAGGGCTGTTCGCGTGACCGCCGACCCCCGTTGCACATGGACCCCGTTCGACCCGCGAGGACGACACGGGACCGAACGATCGATGCCCCGCCCTCGTCGTTCCGCGATGGCGGGAACCCGGTGTCGTCGCCTTGAATGGAGCCTCTCAGACATCCGATGACGACACATGAATCGAACGATCGATATCCCGATCCCCGTCGTTCCCGCGATGGCGGGAACCCAGCGCGTTGCCATGAACGGATCCGGCAGACGTCGGATGACGACATGCGAACCGAACGATCGATGTCACCTCCTCGTCGTTCCCGCGAAGGCGGGAACCCGGTGTCGTCGCCTTCGATGAAGCATCGCAGACGTCCGATGACGACACATGAACCGAACGATCGATGCCCCGATCCCCGTCGTTCCCGCGATGGCGGGAACCAGCGTCGTTGCCGCATGAGCCTGTCCGATCCGCGATGACGACACCGAACCGCACGATCGATGCCCGCTCTCGTCGTTCCCGCGAAAGGGTCATCCGCGCCGAATCGGGCCGACTTCGACGCCGCTGGCTTCCCGCCTTCGCGGGAACGACGAAGACGAGCACTTCCCGAAACGACGAAACGAAGCACCTTCCCTGGAACGACGAAGGAAGGCACCTGCAACCGACCCGGGCCCCGCTCGCCGGGATCGCCGACGACCAGCCGTCCGTTTGCCGATCGCCGCGACGCATCGGATCATGACGTCGTTCCTGAACACCGCCTTACGCCAAGCCCGCCATGCGCCTCGCCTTCGTCGACCTCGAAACCACCGGTGGTTCGCCGTTCGAGGACCGCATCACCGAGGTCGGCATCATCCAGGTCGATCTCGACGGATTCGATCTGTCGCCGTCCGGTCTCGCGTCGTTCGGCCTGTCGTTGCTCGAGCCGGCGTCGTCGGATCCGTCGTCGCCAGGTCGGTCGTCGTTCGGTTCGTCGAGCACGTTCGAGGAGACCTTGAAGGCCGCCGCATCGACCGCGGCGATGAGCTCGTCGCTCGGTCCGTCGCCTCGCCGTCCGTCGCCACTCGATCCGTCGCCCCTCGATCCGTCGGCGTTCGGTTCGCCGTCGCTCGGTCCGTCGCCGCTCGGTGCGTCGTCGGTCGGTCCGCCGCCGTTCGGTTCGTCGTCACGCCGTCCGTCGCCGCTCGGTCCGTCACCGCTCGGTCCATCCGCGTTCGGTTCGTCGCCGCTCGGTCTGTCGTCATCGGTTCACCGCCGTTCGGTTCACCGTCGTTCGGTTCACCGCCGTTCGGTTCACCGCCGTTCGGTTCGTCGGCGTTCGGTTCGTCGTCACTCGGCCCCTCGTCGCCCGGCTCGTCGGCGTTCGGTCCGTCATCACCCGGTTCGTACCGGTTCACCACTCGGTTCGTTGCCGGTTCGGTCGCTCAGCTCGTCACGCGGTTCACCGGTGCTCGATTCACCGTCGCTCGATTCATCGTCGCTCGGATCACCGTCGTTCGATTCATCGTCGTTCGGTTCATCGCTGCTCGGCTCATCGTCGCTCGGACGGTCGCCGCTCGATTCGCCGTCGGGACCACCCCGGTTCGGCCCGTCGTCGTCCGGTCCGGCGTCGTTCCGTTCGCCGACGCGCGTCACGACGTCGCTCGGTCTGTCGTCGCTCGGCGTGCTGCCGCAGGGTCTTTCGTCGTTCGATGCGTCCGGCCCGCCGTCGTCCGAACGACACGCACCGTCTTCGCGTCCGTCGTGCGCCCGCCGGTCTTCGCGGTCGTCCGCCCCGTCGACCGACGGTCGGTCGTCGTCCCGCCCGACCGGTCCGGCGCAGCCGCCGTCCGGCCCGGTCGCCGATCGCGGACGGCCGGCGCGACGGGCCGCCCTCGGGCTCGCGATGCGCGTCGCGGCGGATGCGGGCCGCGCGTTGCCGCCGGTGCGCGAATGGTCGACGCTCGTCAATCCCGGCACGCCGATCCCGCCGTTCATCGAGACGCTGACCGGCATCACGAACGCGATGGTCGCCGACGCGCCGCGCTTCGAGGACCTGGCCGCCGACATCCTCGCGAGGCTCGACGGCCGGCTGTTCATCGCGCACAACGCGCGCTTCGACCACGGCTTCCTGAAGAACGCGTTCCGTCGCCTCGGCCATCCGTTCCGGCCGCCGGTGCTGTGCACGGTCCGGCTGTCACGCAAGCTCTATCCCGGCTATTCGCGGCACAACCTCGACACGCTGATCGAGCGACATCGGCTCGTCGTCGACATGCGCCATCGCGCGCTCGGCGACGCCCGGCTGCTGTGGCAGCTGTGGCAGCGCTTCCACGACGCGCTGCCGGCCGAGCAGATCGCGAAGGCGATCGACCAGCTGACCGCGCGGCCGAGCCTGCCGCGGCATCTCGACCCCGACGTGCTCGACACGCTGCCGAAGACGGCCGGCGTCTACCTGTTCCACGGCGGTCCGGACGATGCGACGTCGGACGGTGCGACGCGGAGCATCGCGACGTCGAGCGGTGCGATGTCGAACGGCGCGACGTCGAACAGCGCGAAACGGGACGGTGCGACGCCGGATGGTCCGGCGCCGAACGACGCGACGTCGAACGGCGCGACGCGCGATGGGGCGACGTGGGACGATGCGAGGCCGAACGAAGCGGCGCGCGTCGAGGAGCCGCGGCCGCTGTACATCGGCAAGGCGAAGAACCTGCGGCAACGCGTGATGGCGCATTTCACCGGCGACCATCTGTCGGCGCGCGAGATGGAGATCTCGCAGCAGATGACGCGGCTCGAATGGATCGAGACCGGTGGTGGCACGCAGCACGACCTCGGCGCGCTGCTGACCGAGGCGACGCTCGTCAAGCGGCTGATGCCGGCCTACAACCGGCAGCTGCGAAAGAGCGACGACGTCTGCGCATGGCGGCTCGTCGTCGATCCGGGACGTCGCGGCGGCCGGCCCGGCTGGCGGCTCGCGATCGCGCGGCCCGACGACCTGTTCTTCGCGCAGGACCCGGACCTCTACGGCCCGTTCGCGACGCCGCGCCAGGCCGGCGTGACGCTGCGCGCGATCGCCGACGCGCACGGCCTGTGTCCGGCGCTGCTGAAGCTCGACAAGTCATTGCCCGGCAAGCCGTGCTTCGCGCATCAGGTCAAGCGCTGTCGCGGCGCCTGTGTCGGCGTCGAGACGGTGACCGAACACACGCGACGGCTGAAGGACGCGCTCGCGTCGCTCGCGATCCGGCCGTGGCCGTTCGACGACGCGATCGCGTTCCGCGAAGGTCGCAGCATCCACGTGCTCGACCGCTGGGCCTACCTCGGGATGGCGACGACCATCGACGACGCCCGCGCGCTCGCCGTCCGGCAACGGCCGTTCGATCCCGACGTCTATCGGTTGATGGTCAAGCGGATCGACGGACTGACGGTGGTCCGGCTCGATTGAGACCGGTCGGGTGCGAGGTCGATCGAGGCACGATCGAGTTGGATGAACGCGGGTCGACACGGCAGAGTGGCCCCTTGATGATTTGTCACTCCGGCGAAGGCCTGGGCCCAGGTTCGTGCCCGCGCATCGGTCGAAGCCATTCGGCAACAGCCTTGACCGGGATTCCGTGGAAGCGTCACGGCCGATCCTCTCGTCGTTCCCGCGAAGGGGCGCTGCCGACTCGTTGCGGCGGGCCTCATCTTGCGTTGGACTTCATCCGGCCGAAGGTCCGGTCGCGAGGCATCCGGTGACCGTCGCCCTTCCCCGCTACGCCGAGCTGCAGTGCGTGACGAACTTCAGCTTCCTGAAGGGCGCGTCGCACGCCGAGGAACTCGTGCTGCGCGCGGTCGAGCTCGGCTACGCGGCGCTCGCGATCACCGACGAATGCTCGCTGGCCGGCGTCGTCCGCGCGCACGTCGAGGCGAAGCAGCACGGGCTGAAACTCCTGATCGGCAGCAGCTTCGTGCTCGACGACGGGCTGCGGCTCGTCGTCGTCGCGCTGGACCGCGAGGGATACGGCAACCTGTCGGAGCTGATCACGCTCGGCCGCATGCGCTGCGAGAAAGGCACGTATCGCCTGACGCGCGCCGACCTCGACGGCAGTCCGCAGCCCGCCGGCCGGATCCCGGAATCGGCCGGCACGATCGATCATCTCGCCGGCCTGCCGCATTGCATCGTGTTGTGGATCGCGCCGCGCGACGCGAGCGACGAGGCGCTCGATGCGGACGCGGCCTGGTTCGCGTCGACGTTCGGTCCGCGCGAACGGACTCCGCTCGACGACGCGACGTTCGACCCGCGGCGCGCGTGGATCGCGATCCGGCGCACGCAGCGGATGGACGACCGGCTCGTCGCGAAACGCCTGCTGGCACTCGGTGAACGGACGGGCCTGCCGTGCGTCGCGACCGGCGACGTCCACATGCACGCGCGATCGCGGAAGCCGTTGCAGGACACGATGACGGCGATCCGACTCGGCCGGCCGATCGCCGACTGCGGCGACGCGCTCGCGCCGAACGCCGAACGGCACCTGCGTTCGCGCTGGCGGCTGTCGACGCTGTTCGACCAGGCGCTGCTCGAGGCGTCGGTCACGATCGCCGATCAATGCCACTTCTCGCTGGCCGAACTCGGCTACGAATACCCGCGCGAGATCGTGCCGGACGGACAGACGCAGACGAGCTGGCTGCGGCACCTGACCGAGGAAGGCCTCGTCACGCGTTATCCGCAGGGCACGCCCGAGAAGGTGCGCCGCCAGATCGAGAACGAGCTCGCGCTGATCGCCGAGCTGCGCTACGAGGCGTTCTTCCTGACGGTCCACGACATCGTTCGCTATGCGCGCAGCGTCGGCATCCTCTGCCAGGGCCGCGGGTCGGCCGCGAACTCGTCGGTCTGCTTCAGCCTCGGCATCACCGAGGTCAACCCGGCGCTGCAGGAGACGCTGTTCGAGCGCTTCCTGACGAAGGAGCGCAACGAGCCGCCCGACATCGACGTCGACTTCGAGCATCAGCGTCGCGAAGAGGTCATCCAGTACGTCTACGACAAGTACGGCCGGCATCGCACGGCGCTGGCCGCGACGGTGATCGCGTATCGCACGCGCTCGTCGATCCGCGACGTCGGCCGCGCGCTCGGCCTCGATCCCGAACGCATCGACCGGCTGTCGGCGTCGCACGCGTTCTGGGAAGGCGGCGAAGAGATGCGCGAGCGGCTCGAAGAGAACGGCTTCGACCCCGACAGCCCGCTCGTGCACAAGCTGATGACGCTGACGTCGACGCTGCGCAGCTTCCCGCGGCATCTGTCGCAGCACGTCGGCGGCTTCGTCATCAGTCGCGACAAGCTGTCGCGGATGGTGCCGATCGAGAACGCGGCGATGGAACGTCCGAAGGACTGGGACGAGGAATTGGGGCGGCGCGCGGTGTATGCGGACGGCGCGATGCACGACAGCCGCGCGATGCACGAGAGCGGCGCGGTGTACGAGAGCGAAGCGATGCACGAGAGCGAAGCGATGCAAGAGAGCGGCGCGATGGACACGAGCGTCGCGGCGACCGGATCGGGGCAGGACGACGAGACCGGCGGTCCGAACGACGCATTCGCGTCGAGCGGCTCGGATGCGAGCGGGTCGAATCCACCGGCGAACGAAACGTCGCCGCTCGATTCCCCGTCGTTCCCGCGAAGGCGGGAACCCAGCGTCGTCGAACGCGATCCCAACGACGCATTCGCGTCGAGCGGCTCGGATGCGAGCGGGTCGAATCCA
The DNA here is from genome assembly GCA_963720205.1 of uncultured beta proteobacterium. Classification (GTDB taxonomy): domain Bacteria; phylum Pseudomonadota; class Gammaproteobacteria; order Burkholderiales; family Burkholderiaceae_D; genus CAHJXF01. The sequence goes on from OY970390.1 coordinate 1,024,540, forward strand.
CCGGCGAACGAAACGTCGCCGCTCGATTCCCCGTCGTTCCCGCGAAGGCGGGAACCCAGCGTCGTCGAACGCGACCCGAACGACGCATTCGCGTCGAGCGGCTCGGATGCGAGCGGGTCGAATCCACCCGCGAACGAAACGTCGCCGCTCGATTCCCCGTCGTTCCCGCGAAGGCGGGAACCCAGCGTCGTCGAACGCGACCCGAACGACGCATTCGCGTCGAGCGGCTCGGATGCGCTCGCGGTTCGACGATCGGTCCTCAGCGAGTCGGACGGCGACGCGTCGACCCACCGGATGCCGATCGAAGTAGCCGCAACCGCATCGACGACGGACCCTCTGCCGCGGGGCGCCTGTCTCGTGCCCCACCCCGCCACCGATTCCACGCCCCCCGGACACCGGCGTTCACCGCGACGACCGTCTTCGGACGAGCCTGCGCTGTTCCCCACGTTCCGGTCGGTGATCCAGTGGGACAAGGACGACCTCGAGGCGCTCGGCTTGCTGAAGGTCGACGTCCTCGCGCTCGGCATGCTGTCCGCCGTGCGGCGCGCGCTCGACCTCTGCGGGCAGCGCCGCGGCCGGCCGTTCGCGATGCGCGACGTGCCGCCGGAAGACCCCGCGACCTACGACATGATCTGCAAGGCCGACACCGTCGGCGTGTTCCAGATCGAGAGCCGCGCGCAGATGAGCATGCTGCCGCGCCTGCGGCCGCGGAAGTTCTACGACCTCGTCGTCGAGGTCGCGATCGTCCGGCCCGGACCGATCCAGGGCGGCATGGTGCATCCGTACCTGAAGGCGCGCGAGGCCCAGCGACGCGGCGAGGCGATCCGCTATCCGAAGCCGGCCGTGAAGGAAGCGCTCGAACGCACGCTCGGCGTGCCGATCTTCCAGGAGCAGGTGATGCAGCTGATGATGCTGTCGGCCAAGTTCACGGCCGGCGAAGCGGACCAGCTGCGCCGCGCGATGGCCGCGTGGAAGCGCAAAGGCGGCCTCGGCCCGTTCGAGACGCGCATCGTCGAAGGGATGGTCAAGGAAGGCTACGAGCGCGGCTACGCCGAACGCATCTTCCGGCAGGTCGAGGGCTTCGGCGAATACGGCTTCCCCGAATCGCATGCGGCGAGCTTCGCGTTCCTCGTCTACGTCTCGTGCTGGATCAAGTGCCACGAACCCGCCGCGTTCCTCGCCGCGATGCTGAACAGCCAGCCGCTCGGCTTCTATTCGCCGTCGCAACTGATCCAGGACGCGAAGCGGCACGGCGTCGAGGTGCGGCCGATCGACGTGACGGTCAGCGAATGGGATTCGACGCTGGAGGAGACGGACGCGTCGTCGGCCATCGGTGATCGTTTCGAAGTCGGCGAACCGGGAGCGCTTGCGGATCCGCAGGCGCCCGTGGACGGCAGGACATTCGTCGGAAAACGGTCGTCAGACGATGGGGGCCTTCCCGACATCGGCGGACCGCTGGGCCAGGTGGGGCCGATCGGCGATCGACCCGGCATTGTCGATGGCGGCGGAATAGGCGATGGAACCGGAATCGCCGACGGAACCGAAGTCGCCGGTGGGACCGGAAGCGCCGATGGGACCGGAATCGCCGAGGGAACAGAAAGCGCCGATGCGAAGTGGGGAAGCCGACGCGTCCACGGAAGTTCGCCCGAGGCGCCCGCGGAACGAGCGCGCAGCGGCCCCAGGACGCCCGGCGAAACGAAGCGTCTGACGAAGGGCGACGTCCCGTCGACGACGACCGGTGCCCGGTCGACGACGAGCGACCTCCCGTCCACGACGATCGACGCCGTGTCGACGCCGATCGACGCCCCGTCGACGACGATCGACCGCCACGCGCAACCCGCGGTTCGCCTCGGCCTGAACAGCGTCGGCGGATTCAATCTCCATGCCGCGCGACGCGTCGTCGCCGCCCGGAAGCAGCGGCCGTTCGCCAGCATCGACGACCTCGGCCGGCGGGCCGCGCTGTCGACGCTCGAACTCGACGCGCTGGCCGCTGCCGACGCGTTGACGACGATCGCCGGCCACCGCCGGATCGCGCGCTGGCAGGCGGCCCCGCATCGACTGGAAAGCGACCTGATGCAGACGACGGCGATCGACGAATCGCAAGTCGAACTCCCGCTCGCGACCGAGGGTCAGGAGATCGTCGAGGACTATGCGGCGACCGGCTTCACCCTGCGGCGCCATCCGCTCGCACTGCTGCGCCCGCGACTGAAGAAGATGGGCCTGCTGAGCGCCCGCGAACTACAGGACGTCCCGAACGGCCGATACGTCCGCACGACCGGCATCGTGACGGTCCGTCAGCGCCCGGGCACGGCGAAGGGAACGATCTTCATCACGCTGGAAGACGAGACCGGCGTAATCAACGTGATCGTGTGGAGTCACGTGATCGCAGAGCAGCGCCGGACGATGTTGACGGCGAGATTATTGACGACGATGGGGGTGTGGCAACGGCAAGGCGAAGTACGACATGTGCTCGCGAATCGGTTCGAGGATCAGTCGAGGTTGATTGGTCCGTTGGCAACGATGAGTCGGGATTTTCATTGATGACCCACCGGATCAGTCAAGATCGTCGTAATCAATAAGATCCTGACCCGGCAAAATCGACAAAAGCGGCATAGCAATCGCAACTATCTCAGCCCTTCGCGTTGCGCCCACCTTCGCGCCCGTCCTTGAAACTTGTGTCTTAACTGTCGAATCCGAAACACCACGGCGGCGCGCTATTTCCTTGTTCGACAATCCTTGGGCCAAAAATCCTACAATTTGCAACTCAGTCGCCGTAAGATTTAACGTTGGATGCCCGAATGCAGCAGGAACACGATTCATCGGACTATTTTCAAGACAACGGCGCACTGCTACGGCCATCTGCGGTGCAAGCCTAAGCATAACGTCTGCCGCCACTGTTGAATCACACGAATAACTATTCGCCATTTGAAACACTACAAATTTTCTCGCCTTATGATCCATCACCCCATGCATGAGCATTGATCTTATACCGTAGCTCGCCAATACCTTCTTCCAATGACGCTTGTCCGACAAGTCCGACACTCCTTCGACGGAAACATATTTAACTTTTCCGGTTTTAAACCAAGACGCTACTAAAGGATCGTTGACTGCTCCCGTATGGTTCTTCAGGTCTTCAATCAAGGACAAGGGGAACTCAGCACTTATTCTGTGCGTTGGCACGCTGCCAACGCCATATAGATTACCCGCGGTGGCGAGAAAGCATGCGTGAGGAAACACTCTTCGCAATTCGCGCCGAACCCAGCAACGGAATTCCGCCGCAACACGAACACGCTCTAGCGACTCAATAACCTCTGCCAACTGATCTGCTTGCATTGAGCTAACCTGAGAAACTTGCGTCATGACGCCTCCCGAGCTGACCGGCAGTGTTATGAATAATGGAATCAGCGGCCGCGTGCTCCGAACCCAGAAGCGAACCGATCAACTCCTCACGAAACGAAAATCCATCAATCGCCGCGAGAAATGCGCCAACCAAATTAGGATCTAGCTGAACGCCGGCCATGCTAACCACTTGTCGCGCAGCACTAGAAACGGCAGATCTCGTTGCGCCATGCGCTTCAAATGTTCTTACAAAACAGTCCGCTAGTGCGCAAATGCGCGATTCAAGCGCAATCTCCGCGCCAGCGAGCCCAGCAGGGTAGCCACACCCATTCCACCATTCATGGTGCTGGCCTGCTATTTTGCTGCTCATTTGTAACGTATTATCAACCGACGCGCCTAATAGCTGCTGCCCAGCGATCGTGTGTTCTCGGTAATATCGCGACATATCGTCGTAGTCAGGATCAACGAAGCCGTGCGGCTTGCCGTCAAGGAACGCGTTACCGATATCATGCAGCCGGCACGCGAGTTCCAACATCTCAACGTCAGCATCGGGCCATCCAAGCCTACGCGCGATTACCGCAGCGACACGTCCGATCTGAAAGCAATGACGTCCTGTTCCGCCGCTGGACATCTCGCCAGCGACAGCCCAGCTTTCGGCCGCGAAGTACGCGCCCGACCGCAATGATTGCTTATTCGATTCCTCGTGCTGATTAAACTGATTGGACAGGATCGCATTCCACTCGACTGCCATCTGTTGCTCTCCTAGCCGTCTGCGCAACCTGTCAACATAATCAACTGCGTCGAAATCCCCTTCCTTGAACACAGCCTCATGCCTAACTTCTTGCAGATTGGCACGTGTTCGATAATTGTTGGAGTTGTCTTGGTTCTCGAAGAAGCGTCTGTGCTTGGTAGTAATAAGATGCTCGCGAAGCATTCTTAGGTAAATAAGACCAACTTTGCGTGCTCGCGTACCGGCTTGGCCGTATAACTGCACCAGCGTTTTGAGCAAATGCTCTCTGCTGTAACCGGTCAGCTCCTCGCACCGAAGCAAACGCCGAAGCTTCCGCCGTGACTTAATGATGTCACTTCGATCCGCGTACGCTAAGTTCACCTTAGCTTCGCCGCATAACAAATAGGCCAACACACGAGAGTCAAGCACCGGTGCACTGGTAAGTTCGTTGGAGATGTACTGCCGCGCTTGGGTCTTGCAGTTTGCAATTAGCAGGGCGTGAACGTTGTTATATGCAAAAATTGATCGCCAGTCATCTGGAAGATCGCCATCCTGTGAATGACTTCGTGCCGCCGAGTGGAACTCATCGAAGCCAACGTCGTTGCCAAAGTCTGCACAAAGCAGTGCTCCGTTGATTGCAATTTGGAACTTCAAAGACGCGGGCATAACCGGATCAGCAAAGCGATTTAGCAAGTAGCGTGATAACTCCTTGGCTTCATTTATCGCTCCAATCGTTTCGAGCATCGCAACTGCGTTGGCCAACACGGCGTACTTTCCGACGCCATCGTTTAGATGTTGGGCAATTTTGTAACTTGCCATTAGGTGATCGCAAGATCGCTCGAACTCATAGGTTCGAAAAAGGCAGGCGGCCGCTATGTTGTGTGCTCGTCGGGTTGTTTGAGTAGCGCTCGAAGTTGCGCTCGATAACACGATCTGTGAGTTGCAAAGCGCTTGGCTTGCCAATCCGATGCACTGAAATTCGCAAGCAAGTTCTAGATGAACTTGTTGCAACTTTGCTGCGTTTAAGTGTTCTTTATTCTGAACTAGATATTTCGATATTGCGCTCAGGACGCCTTTTTTATCGTCGCTATTTTTAGCCGTTACGGTGTCCAGGAGGTGCTTTATAGTTAAGGCGTGCTTTGGGGTAGCGTTGCCTAACAGCGCCTTGCAAAACGCCCCCGCGAGTTTTCCTGGGACGCGGAGATCACAAAGAGACTTACGTAGGGCAATGCTATGAGCATGTCCCGCGTTAAGATTAGACATAAGCACTCCTGGCGGCTACTTTGGTACCCGAGACCGGACTCGAACCGGCATGATCTTGCGACCGAGGGATTTTCTTACCACTTCGGTTTTCACCGCCGTCGGTCTCACATCCGACGTTCGTGGTCTGGAGCACGCCTTCACCGTAGCGCGAATCGGTGAGTTTTCCCGAGTCGCGCGGTAGGTGCCCGCCGTCTGCTCTCTACGCCTTCCCCTTGGATATCGTTATCCATGGGGCTTGGTTCGGCGTCAACTCGACCGAATGGGGGACATCGGTCAGGGCCTTCGCCGACTTTGACGGGCTTCACCCCGGGCGTTTCCCCCCGGGGGCTCAAATTCACTTCAAGTCCCTTGTGTCTACCAATTCCACCACTCGGGCAAACCGGTTCCTCTGTTCGGATGACGTCGCTGTAGCGAATACGCTGCATTGGTTCGAGCGAAGCGTCGCGTCGATCCTGGCGACACGATCGAGCGAGTCGCATCCAGACGCTCGATGCTCGCGTGCGCCGGAACGCAGGCGAGCGCGCTGCCGCTGTCGCCGTAGAGTGGGACCAGCCGCACGTTTTGTCTATGCGCGAAGGTCGGTCGCGACGCGGTCGGCGAGCGGGCATAGACTTGACTCGGCGTGCGACGTTTCGCGAGCTCGACGCGTGCGCGCTGGCATGACTCGCAGTCGCTTACATCCCTTAAGTTCTCATCGGCGCTTTGCTGGCTCGGTCGCCGTCTTCGTCGACGCCGCGTTGGACCGCCCGGAGCACGGTCGGCCTGCGATCGCTCGAGAGAACACGGCTCTCGCCAGAGGACCCGGTGCAAGGGTCGCGATACGTACCGCTGCAGCGCGGGGTGGCCGCACCGTGGGCTGGGGCGCCAGGACGTTGCGCGAGGCGAAGCGAGCGCAGTCCAGGAGGCGCTATCGTGCCGTCGCGCGATCGTGGATCGCGAAGGTCGCCGCGGTCTTCTTCTTGGCGCGATCCGTTCGAGGCCGATCGTCGGATCGTTGGAGGCGGGGGTCGGAATCGAACCGGCCTAGACGGATTTGCAATCCGCTGCATAACCTCTCTGCCACCCCGCCCTGCGCGGCCGCGTGCGCGACCGGTCACTGCCGGACATCCGTTGCGGACGCCCGCCGGCCCGTCGTCGTGTCGACGGCCTATCCGGCCGTAGAAACGAAAAAGGGAAGCCGCTGGCTTCCCCGTCGGACCTCAAGTGGAGCGGGAAACGAGGCTCGAACTCGCGACCTCAACCTTGGCAAGGTTGCGCTCTACCAACTGAGCTATTCCCGCACGCGACAACAGGAGCGGGATTATAGCGGCCGACCCGGTGGTGTCAACCGACGACAGGCCTGATGCCGGTCGTGGACCGGCTTCGTCATGCCCGCGCGGAAGAGCTTCGGGATGCTCGGAATCCCCGCCGCACGCCGCGTTCGACGCGCCAGTGACAGACTCTTGTCGCGTGCCGGTAGCGGACCGGCTTCTCGTACGCGTCGAGACTTCGCCGCGCGCCGGTCGTTCGGCTTCGCCCGCCCGAAGAAGACCTCGTCCGCGCCTCGCGACGACGGGGCGCCGCGTCGACTCTCGATAGAATGACGCCCTGCTCCATCGAGGCCGTCGCCGCGTCGAGGCCGCGATCGACGCGGCGCCGTCGATGCGCGCCGGACCCGATGCCCCGCCGTCGCGTCCTCTCATGCCCGTCCAGCTGCCCGCCCCCGGCCAACGCCTGTCGCTCGGTTCCGTCCCCGGATCGGGCGACGCCTTCCTCATCGCCCGCCTCGCGGCGTCGGCCGCGCCGCGCCGGATGGTCGTGGTGCTGTGCGCCGACGCCGCGTCGTCGCAGCGTCTCGCCGACGAACTGCCGTTCTTCGAGCCGACGCTGCGGGTCCATCTGCTGCCCGATTGGGAGACGCTGCCGTACGATCAGTTCTCGCCGCATCAGGACCTGGTGTCGGAGCGCCTCGCGACACTGCATCACGTCTGTCGCCGCGAATGCGACGTGCTGATCGTCGCCGTGTCGACCGCGTCGTATCGACTCGCGCCGCCGTCGCACCTCGCGGCCTACACGTTCTTCTTCAAGCAGGGCGAGCGACTGGACGAGGCGCGGCTGCGCGCGCAACTCGCGCTCGCCGGCTACCAGCACGTGACGCAGGTCATGTCGCCCGGCGAGTTCAGCGTGCGCGGCGGCCTGATCGATCTCTTCCCGATGGGTTCGGTGATGCCGTATCGCCTGGACCTGCTCGGCGACGAGATCGAATCGATCCGCACGTTCAACATCGACTCGCAGCGCAGCCTGTATCCGGTCAAGGACGTGCGGCTGCTGCCGGGCCGCGAGTTCCCGATGGACGAGGACGCGCGCGCGGCGTTCCGCGGACGGTGGCGCGCGACGTTCGAAGGCGATCCGACGAAGTCGGCCGTCTATCGCGACATCGGCAACGGCATCCCGAGCGCCGGCATCGAGTACTTCCTGCCGCTGTTCTTCGACGAGACGGCGACGCTGTTCGACTATGTCGGCGACGACGCGGCGCTCGTCTTCGACGGCAACGCGGCGGACGCATTGCAGCGCTTCGGCCGCGACGCCGAACAGCGCTATCGCTTCACGGCGGCGGACCGCGAACGGTCGGCGCTGCCGCCGGACCGACTGTTCCTGCCGGCGGACGAATTCTTCCGTCGAGCCGGATCGTTCGGCCGCGTCGTCGTCAACGGGGCGCCCCTGGCGGCGCCGGCGTTGCCCGCCGTCAGTCCGATCGACGACGGCTCGACGGTCGACGGCACCGCAATCGATGCATCCGCCGCGACCGCTGCGACCGAGTCCGCCGGAACCGCCGCGCCAGCAACGCCGGTCGGCACCGCGGCGACCGAGGCAGGCGACCTTCGCGCGACGCCGTCGACGCCGTCGCACGCCGTCGCAGCGGCGTCCGACGCCAGCGGCCGATCGTCCGCGGTCGAACTGCGCATCGACCCCGCGCCACCGGTCGCCGTCGAACGCCGTGCGACCGATCCGCTGCTCGCACTGAAACGCCATCTCGACCGCGCGAGCGGCGCGACGCTGGTGATCGCCGATTCGGCCGGACGTCGCGAGACGATGCTGCAGTACTTCGCCGAGTTCGACCTGAAGCCGGACGTCTTCGACGACTACCGGACGTTCGTCGAATCGGGCTCGGCGTTCGGGCTGTGCATCGGACCGTTGCAGGAAGGCTTCGTCGGTACCGGACCGGCGATCGTCCACCTCACCGAGACCGAGCTCTATCGCGACGGCGCGCGCACGCGGCGTCGCGGCGGCAAGCGGCAGCAGGAGCGCGCGAGCAACGTCGAGATGATGGTGCGGGACCTGTCGGAGCTGCGGGTCGGCGACCCGGTGGTCCACGCGCAGCACGGCATCGGCCGCTATCTCGGGCTCGAGACGATGGATCTCGGCGACGGCGGCATGGAGTTCCTGCATCTCGAATACGCGAATCACACGAAGCTCTATGTTCCGGTCTCTCAGCTGCACCTGATCTCGCGCTATTCCGGCGCGGCCGAGGAGGACGCGCCGCTGCATTCGCTCGGGTCCGGACAGTGGGACAAGGCGCGTCGCAAGGCGGCCCAGCAGATCCGCGACTCGGCGGCCGAACTGTTGAACCTGTATGCGCGGCGCGCGGCGCGCGAAGGACATGCGTTCGAATATTCGGCGCGCGACTACGAGACCTTCGCCGCGTCGTTCCCGTTCGACGAGACGCCGGACCAGTCGGCCGCGATCGAGGCCGTGATCGCCGACATGACGTCCGGCAAGCCGATGGACCGGCTCGTCTGCGGCGACGTCGGCTTCGGCAAGACCGAGGTCGCGTTGCGCGCGGCGTTCATCGCCGTCATGGGCGGCAAGCAGGTCGCGCTGCTCGCGCCGACGACGCTGCTCGCCGAACAGCACACGCAGACGTTCGTCGATCGCTTCGCCGACTGGCCGGTGAAGATCGCCGAGATGTCGCGCTTCCGGTCGACGAAGGAGGTCGCCGCCGCCGTGAAGGGCATCAACGACGGCACGCTCGACATCGTGATCGGCACGCACAAGCTGCTGTCGCAGGACGTGCGCTTCGCCCGGCTCGGGCTCGTCATCATCGACGAGGAACATCGCTTCGGCGTGCGGCACAAGGAGCGGATGAAGGAACTTCGCGCCGAGGTCGACGTGCTGACGCTGACCGCGACGCCGATCCCGCGCACGCTCGGCATGAGCCTCGAAGGACTGCGCGAGTTCTCGGTCATCGCGACGGCGCCGCAGAAGCGGCTCGCGATCAAGACGTTCGTGCGGCGCGAGGCCGACGGCACGATCCGCGAGGCGGTGCTGCGCGAGCTCAAGCGCGGCGGCCAGGTCTACTACCTGCACAACGAGGTCGAGACGATCCTCAATCGCAAGGCGGCGCTCGAGGCGCTGCTACCCGAGGCGCGGATCGCGATCGCGCACGGCCAGATGGGCGAGCGCGATCTCGAGCGCGTGATGCGCGACTTCACGCAGCAACGCTTCAACCTGCTGCTGTGCACGACGATCATCGAGACCGGCATCGACATCCCGACGGCCAACACGATCGTGATCCATCGAGCCGACAAGTTCGGCCTCGCACAACTGCACCAGTTGCGCGGACGGGTCGGTCGATCGCATCATCAGGCTTACGCTTATTTGCTGGTGCCCGATCCCGAGGCGCTGTCCAAGCAGGCGCAATTGCGACTCGACGCGATCCAGCAGATGGAAGAACTCGGCAGCGGCTTCTACCTGGCGATGCACGACCTCGAGATCCGCGGCGCCGGCCAGGTGCTCGGCGAGGACCAGTCCGGCAACATGCACGAGATCGGCTTCCAGCTGTATACCGAGATGCTGAACGAGGCCGTCCGCGCGCTGAAGCAGGGTCGCGAACCCGATCTGTCGCAACCGCTCGCGGCCGTCACCGAGATCAACCTGCACGCGCCGGCGCTGCTGCCCGACACGTATTGCGGCGACGTGCACGAGCGGCTGTCGATCTACAAGCGGCTCGCCACGTGTCGCACGCTCGAGGAGCTGATCGAGATCCAGGAAGAGCTGATCGACCGGTTCGGCAAGCTGCCCGAAGCGGCGCAGGCGCTGGTCGAGACGCACCGGCTGCGGATCGTCGCCGAGCCGCTCGGCATCACGAAGATCGACGCGCACGCCGAGTCGGTGCTGTTCCAGTTTCGCCCGAATCCGCCGGTCGACGCCGCGAACATCATCGCGCTGGTGCAGAAGAACCGTTCGATCAAGCTGTCGGGGCAGGACCGGCTGCGTCAGACGGTGAACGCGCCGGAACTGTCCGGACGCGTCGCGGCGATCCGGTCGACGCTCGCGGCGCTGGCCGCATGAGGCAGCCCTCGACCACGCGCCTCGGACGGGATCCGGGGAGGCCGCAGCGGGGAGACGAACCGCGAGCGTCGACGGCCGGGCAACCGGCGCGAACGACGTGAACCTCGTCCTGTCGGGACCGATCGACGACAATCTCCGCAACGCGGTCGCGGCGCTCGTCAAGCCCCGAAACGTCGTACGGCTACACGCCCGCGCATACCGGTTCGAAGGCGCGGATGATTCACCGGAGATGCGACAGCGGATCGCGCCGATGTGCGACACCTCGCGCGTCGATCATGCGTATATCGAAGAAGGAAAGCGCTTTTCCGACTTCAAGCTGCTGGCGATGGACATGGACTCGACACTGATCACGATCGAGTGCATCGACGAGCTGGCGGACTACGCGGGAAAGAAGAAGGAAGTCGCGGCAATCACCGAGGCGGCGATGCGGGGGGAGATTCCGGATTTTGCGGAGAGTTTGCGGCGACGGGTGGCGTTGCTGCGGGGATTGCCCATTGACGCTTTGGAGGCGGTGTATCGCGAACGTTTGCGCTTAAACGAGGGCGCGCGTGAGCTCGTTGGGATAGCCAGGAAGAACGGCATCTTCACTGCAATGCTTTCTGGCGGCTTTGACTTTTTTGCTGACCGAGTCAAAACAGTATTAGGAATTGATTACGCTTGCGCTAACCGTCTTTCAATCCATGACGGACTAATCGTCGGCACTCTCAATGGCCCGACAGTCGATGGACCAGGAAAAGCAAACTCGGTGCGCCACCTCACATCCGAGCTCAAGGCCACGAAGTTTGAAGTCATTGCGATCGGCGATGGTGCCAACGATCTCGAAATGATGCAGGAAGCTGGTCTATCCATAGCATTTCACGGGAACCAAGTTGTCCGCGATCGCGCAACGTCCGCGGTCCGGTTCGGACCTCTAACAACGATCTTGGATTGGCTTACGTAGCTCGACACTGGCACTCCGCTTGCAAGAATGCACCTGTTCTACAACGTGTTCGTAATAGTGCCGCCGCCCACAAATTCCAGCGACGAATCCTCGATGAACATCAAATCGGCGGAGTTCGTGTCGACAGTTACATCTTCGAGTGCTTGGGCGGCAGAGTTCATGGATACTCCTAAGGTTGAACTGGGTAAAATACTAGGCGAACAAAAAGCAAATTCTTAGCGCGAGCGGTCGTTTATGAGGTAAATTAAACTAGGATGGCACTGTTCATCACGCTGCAAGTTTTGTCGTAGTCCACACATTTTTGTCAACATGAGCGAAAAATTGGCACTAGCTGTTGCGGCGCTGAGCAGGTTGCTGAGCGGCAGGGGCTATGTTGCCATCGCTGAGTCGCTAAATGATCATCATGGCGCGCCTAACATTGTTGAGCAAGTGGGAAAGCTAGTATCACGCGAAACGGCACATCAGTCTCATCAAAGCGAGCAGTTGATTGCTGCAATAGTTCAGTACTTGACGTTGCTTGACTGTGAAGAATTTTTTGTTGCGCGAGTTAGCGTCTTACTTGACTGCGCTCGCTACTATCAGGGAATAGGGAAACAGGCGATAGCCCACAAGCTAAGTAAAGAGTTGTTGGTTGAAGCGGAGCATGCGGGCAACGCGGCGCTGCAACGCAGATTGCATAACTCGCTTGGCGCGTTCTGTTTGGATTCTGCAAATTTTCAAGAGTGTTTAGAGCATCTCCAGACCGCTCTATCAATCGCCGTTACTTTGGGCGATGATGTCTCGATTGGTGCATGCCTCGCAAATGCGATGTCGGCGTTAAAGGAATTGGGCCATTATCACGATGCAATCGCGTCCTCGAGATTTGTCTTGGAACTGCGAGGCGATTCCGCAAGCGTCGCATTTTTAAAGTTTCAATGCGCCGGTAACGGCTTGTTTTGCGCTCATCGTCTGCAAGACCCGGCGCTTGCAATAATGTTCCTTGACGCTGGTAATTCGTTATTGCTCACGGCAAACCTGGATGTTGTGTCGAGGGCAACTTACGAGTATTACCGCGCTTCTTACCTAGTTGACACTTTCGATCACGAAACTGCTCACGACTTAATCACGGCAGCTACTCGGACCTTAGCTCCAGAGAAGAACCCTCGTGTCGCGGTTTTGCTGCTCATTTCCGAAGCCCTCTGCGAGTGGGCCACCCGCACCGAACCCGGCTACGCCTCCGCCCGCAAGAAGCTCCGCGACCTCTACGAAGTCACCAAGAAGTCGCGCCTCTACCACGACGACGTCCTGCGCGCCCTCATGAAGGTCCATGGCAACGCCATGGACAACGAGACCGCGCGGCTCGGGATGCGGTACGCGAAGGAGCTCGTCGAGTACACGACCAGCGTCAAGCGCGCCAAGTTCTACCGGCAGCTGTCGGACCGCGGCGTCGACCTCGAACCGACGCCGCCGCGGCTCGAGTTTCCGTTCGATCCGTTCGCCAATGTCCGGCAGTGGCTGGCGCCGACGGCGAGCGACGATTCGCCGGAGGGCAAGCCGGTCGACGCGATCCACGGGCCCGGTTCGCCGAAGAGCCCGGTCGCGAAGCACGAGGAACTGGCCGCGATCCACGAGGACCTCGCGAAGCTGCGGACCGATGCGATCCTGAAGGAGATCCGCAGCGTCGCCTACGACACCGCCGAGAACTGGGCGCTCGCCGCCGAGTTCTTCGACGATCAGACCGGGCAGCACTGCTTCCGCGTCGGCCACCTGGCCGGGATGCTCGCCCGCGAGGTCGGCATGGAGGACGCGTATTGCGTCCGCATCGAGCACGCCGCGCGCCTGCACGACATCGGCAAGATCGGCGTCAACGAGATGATCCTGCTGAAGCCCGGCCCACTCGATCCGTCGGAACTGACGGCGATGCGCGCGCATGCCGAGGTCGGTGCCTACATGCTGCAGGGCGCGAAGGATCCGGTCCTGCAGATGGCCGCCGTCATCGCCAAGCATCATCACGAATGGTGGAACGGCGCCGGTTATCCGTCGTCGCTCGCCGATCGCGGCATCCCGCTCGCCGCCCGGATCTGCGCGCTCGCCGACGTCTACGACGCGCTGACGCACGCACGGCCGTACAAGGGTGCTTGGCCGCATCGCGTCGCGGTCGAGGAGATGCTGAACCTGTCCGGCGTGCAGTTCGACCCGCACCTGATCCGGCCTTTCCTCAAGGTACTCGAGCGTTATGTGCCCGCGCTCGCCGCCGGCCGCATCCCCGGACTCGCGCAGCTGAAGACGAACGGCCTGATCGCGTCGCGCAAGAAGCTGATGGAGACGATCTCGGGCTCGCACGCCTGATCGTCGTCGCCGGCGCCCGACGGTCGAGTGTCGCCGCGAGGATGGGCATGCGCCCGACCGATGACCGGGCGGACCGGTCGTTCGACCGATGATGGCGCTGGCTGATCGGTTCACCGACGATCGGTTGGCCGATCGTCTCGCCAACGTCGGGCGATCGAGCGTTTCACCGACACCCGGCCCGCCGACCCAATCGGGCCGGCATCTCGCTACGTCGACGATCGGTCGCCCGATCGTCGCGCGACGATGGGCCGACTATCACTCTCTCGCTATTCGGCCCGAGGTCGCGGTGCCGACGAGGCGGTTTCGCATTCGCGAGCCGACACGTCGAGCGCGCAGCATCCCGACGGACCCGCCGACTCACCGTCCGGCGCGGTGACCGACGAGGTGCCCGTCGCGCATCGACCTGGCCGTCGATCGCGCGAGCCCGCGGGCCGGCCCCTGCTCAGATCTCCCGCAGCGTCCGCAACGGCGGCTCGTTCATCACCGGCCTGAGGCCCAGCCAGCCGCCGACGAGCGCGAGTGCGACGCCGCCGACGATGCCGAGCACCCAGGCCATCGCGCCGAACGAATACGCGAGATCGAACGCGCGCGTCGCGAGCGCCCAGCCGACGACCGTCGCGCCGGCGGCGGCGAGGAGGCCCGCGAGCGCGCCGATGCCGACGAACTCGGCGAGTTGCGCGCGCGTCAGCTGGCGGCGCGACGCACCGAGCGCGCGCAGCAGCGCCGCCTCGCGCGTGCGTTCGTCGCGCGACGACAGCAGCGCGGCGTAGAGCACGAGCACCCCGGCGACCAGCGTGAAGACGAACAGGAACTCGACGGCGCGCACGACCTGGTCGACGATGTCCTGCACCTGCTTGAAGATCGCGCCGGTGTCGATCACGGTGATGTTCGGGAAGCGCTGCACGAGCCGGTTGACGACGTCGGCGGAAGCGTCGGCGGACGCGTCGGTCAGGTGGAACGCGGAGATCCAGGTCTGTGCCATCGACGCGAGGTCGGCCGGCGGGAAGATCACGAAGAAGTTGACCCGCATCGAGTCCCAGTCGAGCTTGCGGATGCTCGTGATGCGTCCTTCGGCCGATACACCGGCCACGTCGAAGCGCAGCGTGTCCCCGAGCTTCACGCCGAGCGTCTTCGCGATCCCCTCCTCGATCGAGATGTCGCCGTGCGCGTTCGCGCCGAACCAGCGGCCGGCGACCACGCGGTTGTTCGCCGGAAGCGCATCCATGTACGACAGGTTGAACTCGCGATCGATCAGGCGCCGCGCCTGCTCGCCGTCTCCCGGCTTCGCGGTGACCGGCTTGCCGTCGATCGCGACGAGCCGGCCACGCACCATCGGCGCGAGGTCGAAGTCGTGGACGCCCGACGTCTTCAGCTGAGCGGCGAAATCGGCGCGCTGGTCCGGCTGGACGTTGATGACGAAGCGGTTCGGCGCATCCGGTGGCACGGTTCGCTGCCACGCGGACACGAGGTCGGTTCGCGTGACCGACAGCAGCAGCAGCGCCATCAGCCCGATCGCGAGCGCGACCGTCTGCACGACGGTGTTCAGCGGCCGCCGCTGCATCGACGCGAGCGCGAAGCGCCACGACGCGTCGAGATGGGCGCCGTGGCGCGCCGCGGCCAGCGCCTTCAGCACGAGGAACGCGACCAGCGTGAAGACGGCGAACGCGCCGGCGAAGCCGCCGAGCGTGATCGCGCCGACCTTCACGTCCCCGGCGCTCCACAGCGTCAGCGCGGCGAAGCCCGCCACGCCGATCAGGTAGCCGATCACCGTCCGGCCCTGCGGCAGTCCGACGTCGCGCCGCAGGACCCGCACCGGCGCGACGTGTCGCAGCTGCACGACCGGCGGCAGCGCGAAGCCGCACAGCAGCACGAGGCCGATCAGGAAACCGCGCAGCGCGGGCCAGGCGGACGGCTGCGGCAGGCTCGCTTCGAGCAGCGACCCGAGCAGTGCGACGAACACGAAGTGCGCCACGTAGCCGACGACGATGCCGGCCAGCGAACCGACGACGCCCACGATCACGAACTCGACGAGATGGCCGAGCAGCAGCGCGTTCTGCGTGACGCCGATGCAGCGCATGACGGCCGCCGCGTCGAGGTGCCGTTCGCCGAAGCGACGCGCCGCGAGCGCCACGGCGAGCGCCGCCAGCATGCCGGTCAGCAATGCGACCAGCGCGAGGAAGCGTTCCGCACGATCGAGCGTCGCGCGGACGTCGGGGCGTCCGGAGTCGACGGTCTCGAGTCGCTGGCCGCGCGCCAACGTCGGCGCGACGGCCGCGCGGAACGCGGCGACGCGATCGGCCGGACCCGCGACCAGCAGCCGGCTCGTCTCGCGGCTGCCGGCCTGGATCAGGTGGGTCGACGGCAGGTCGTCGAGCCGCATCAGCACGCGCGGCGCGAGGTTCACGAACGACACGCCGCGGTCGGGCTCGAGCGTCACCAGGCGCGCGATCGCGAAGCGCCGGTCGCCGAGCGTGATCGCGTCGCCGACGCGCACGTGCAGCGCCGGCAGCAGCGCCGGATCGACCCACACCGTTCCGGGCTCCGGGACGTCCGTGGCCGGCGCGTCGGCGGTGCCGGGCGCCGGCGCCGTCCGCAAGCGCCCGCGCAGCGGATAGCCGGTCGTCACGGCCTTGATCGACGACAGCTGCGCCGCCGGCTCGGCACCCGAACCCGGGTCGCCGCCCGCGAGCGCCATGCTCGGGAACAGGACCGTCTCGGCGGTCGACAGGCCCTTCGCGCGGGCCTGCTCGACCAGCGCCGGCGCGATCGGCTTGTCGGAGACGATCACGAGGTCGGCGCCGAGCAGCTGCGCGGCATCGCGTTCGAGCCCGGCGCGCATGCGGTCGATGAAGAAGCCGACGCTCGTCATCGCGGCGACCGCGACGACGAGCGCCAGCATCAGCAGGCGCAGCTCGCCGGCGCGCAAGTCGCGCGCGAACGCCCGCACGCCCTGTCGCGCCGCGATCGACGAATCCGTCTGTCGTCATCGCGCGTCGCCCGTCGTTGCGGATCGCCCGTCGGCGAGACGGTCGATCACGTCCTGTGTCGCCCCGCTCGTCCGCAACGCGAACAGCAGCGTCGACCGGCTCTCGACCGGATACGCCTCGTTCGCGCCGAGCTCGACGCGTTGGTCGCGGACCGGCGCGTTCGTGTCGACGAGGCAGATCCAGCGATCGCTGCCTTCGATGTCGGGCAACGTGAACGGCACGCTCGCGTCGGCCGCGTTCACGACGATCAGGAGCGTCGCGTCGGACGCGAGCTTCTGGATGCCGGACGTCTGCGCACGACCGTCGACGAGCATGCCGAGGCAGCGCGCCGCCGGATCGGCCCACGACTCGGGCGTCATCGCCTCGCCGGACGGCTGCAGCCACGTCACGTCGCGGACCTTCAGCCGGTCGTTCCACGACCCGTCGAGCCAGCGCTGGCGACGCAGCACCGGCAGCGCGCGGCGCAGCGCGACGAGCTTCGCGACGAACGCGGTCAGCGCGACGTCGGCCGCGGTGCGACCGTCCCAGTCGACCCAGCCGATCTCGTTGTCCTGGCAGTACGCGTTGTTGTTGCCGCGTTGCGTGCGACCGAACTCGTCGCCGGCGAGCATCATCGGCGTGCCCTGCGCGAACAGCAGCGTCGCGAGGAAGTTGCGCTTCTGCCGCTCGCGCAGCGCCACGATCGCCGGATCGTCGGTCGGTCCCTCGACGCCGCTGTTCCACGACAGGTTGTTCGAGCTGCCGTCGCGATTGTCCTCGCCGTTCGCCTCGTTGTGCTTGTCGTCGTACGACACGAGGTCGTTCAGCGTGAAGCCGTCGTGCGCGGTGACGAAGTTGACGCTCGCCCACGGCCGCCGGCCGCGGTGGTTGAACTTGTCCTCGGAGCCGGCGAGTCGCGTCGCGAGTTCGGGGACGACGGCGTCGCCGCGCCAGAACGACCGCACGGTGTCGCGGAAGCGGTCGTTCCATTCGGCCCAGCCGGGCGGGAACCCGCCGACCTGGTAGCCGCCGGGCCCGCAGTCCCACGGTTCGGCGATCAGCTTGACCGACGCGAGGACCGGGTCCTGTCGGCAGACGTCGAGGAAGCCGCCGCGTTCGTCGAAGCCGTCGGGTCCGCGGCCGAGGATCGTCGCGAGGTCGAAGCGGAAGCCGTCGACCTTCATCTCGGTGACCCAGTAGCGAAGACTGTCGGCGACCATCTGCAGGACGCGCGGATGCGACGAGGTTCAAGGTGTTGCCGGTGCCCGCGTCGTTCAGGTAGCGACGCGGGTCGCCGGGCATCAGGCGGTAGTACGACGCGTTGTCGATGCCACGGAACGACAGCGTCGCGCCGCGCTCGTTCCCCTCGCCGGTGTGGTTGTAGACGACGTCGAGGATGACCTCGAGGCCGGCGCCGTGCAGCCGATCGATCGTCGTCTTCAGCTCGGCGACGTCCTTCTTCGAGAAATAGCAGCGGGTCGGCCGCGAAGAAGCCGATCGTGTTGTAGCCCCAGTAGTTGCGCGGACCGCTGACCGGCAGCGGGCCGTCGCCGACGAACGTGTGGACCGGCAGCAGTTCGACCGACGTGACGCCGAGCGCCTTCAGGTGGTCGAGCACGGCCTCGTGACCGAGGCCCGCGAACGTGCCGCGCGCCGCCTCGGGTACGGCGGGGTGCCGCATCGTGTAGCCGCGCACGTGCGTCTCGTAGACGATCGTCTGGTCCCACGCGATCCGCGGCCGCGACGCGTTCGACCACTCGAATGCCGAGTCGACCACGACGCACTTCGGCACGAACGGCGCGCTGTCCCGGACGTCGAAGCCGAGGTCGGCGTTCGGGTCGTCGTCGTCCTCGATCGGATAGCCGAAGATTTCCGCCGTCCAGCGCAGCGCGCCGTGGTGGGCCCGCGCGTACGGGTCGAGCAGCAGCTTGTTCGGATTGAAGCGGTGGCCGTTCGGCGGATCGTACGGTCCGTGCACGCGATAGCCGTAGATCGCGCCAGGCCTCAAGCCCTCGACGTGGACGTGCCAGACCTCGTCGGTGTATTCGGGCATCGCGATCCGCTCGAGCTCGACGACGCCGTCGGCGTCGAACAGGCACAGCTCGACGCGCGTCGCGTTCGCGGAGAACAGCGCGAAGTTGACGCCGTTCGCGTCGGGCGTCGCGCCGAGCGGATACGGCAGCCCTTCGCAGATCGAATGGCCGGTCGCCGGCGTCGTGGCATCGGCTGCGCGGATCGTCTCGCCTTCGGGCATCGCATTCCTATCGTCGGCGGCGGGATCGATCGCGTCGGCGACCGCCGGCCGAAGGCGACCGCCGGCCCGCGTCGTGTCGGGCCACTTTACAGCGACCGGTCGACGGCCGCGGGAAACGGCCCCGATCGGTCGACCCGTTACCTTGACGATACCCAAGCGGTCGCGGCGTCCCCGGCGACCCGCGTTCGCAGGCGACCGATGCCCGACCGTCGCGACAGGTATCGACTCGCGCGCGTCCGGGTCGTCGCGGCGCCGACCGATGGTTCGCTCGTTGCTATTCCTTCCGGCGGGCGATGCGCGAACGACGCGCGTCGACCCGGACATCGCCTCGCCGTCGCGACGATGCCCGGCGCTCGCGCGCCGTCCGTGCGTCCATCCGATCCGTCAGGGAAACCCATGAAGTCGATTCGCCTCACGCCTTGCGCCGCCGCCGTGGCCGCCGCCGTCCTGCAGATGACTTCGCCGGCCCAGGCCGCGACCTGCACGCTGACGAACAACGGCTTGTGGCAGACGCCGGGCGACTGGTCGTGCAACCAGGAGCCCGGCGCCGGCGACTCGGCGACGATCAACCTGAACGGCCTGGTCACGATCAACCAGGCCGAGCAGATCACGACGCTGTCGAACGCCGGCACGATCAACATCAGCGCGTTCGGCCTCACGCTGCTCAGCGGCGGCGGCACGACGAACAGCGGCACGATCAACGTCGGCGGCGCGACGACGGCGAACCTGACGGACCAGAGCAACAACATCAACAACGCCGGCGGCACCATCAACATCGCCAACGGCAGCGCGATGAACGTGTTCGGCAGCACCGTGTCCGGCGGCACGATCGCGACGACCGGCACGGGCGCGATGACGCTGTACAACAGCTCGACCCTCGACGGAGCGACGCAGGGCGCGATGACGCTGTCGGGCAACGTCAGCGTTGCGGGCGGGCAGACCGGCTATTTCTACGGGACGTTCAATCAGACGGGCAACCTGGTCGTCGGCGACGGCGCCAACGGAACCGATTTCCGCGTCGCCGGCAACAACAACGCGGCGCTCAACGGAGCCGGCACCTTGACGCTGACCGCCAGTTCTCGTGTGTTCGGCGACACCGGCAACGACGGGCTGACCAACGGCAGCGGCCACACGATCCAGGGTGCGGGTCAGCTCGGCATCAACCAGCTCTACGTGACCAACAACGGGCTCGTCAATGCCAACGTCAGCGGCGGGACGCTGCAGATCGACCCGACGGACGGCGCCATCGGCAGCGAAGGGTTCGCCAACAACGGCACCATCCGCGCGTCGAACGGCGGCAACGCGCAACTGCTCTTCGCCTATTACAACAATGCCACGGGCACGATCGAGGCCCAGACCGGCTCGACGGTGACGATCACGAACGGCGCAGCCGTCGAGGGTGGCACGCTCAAGACATCCGGCACCGGTGCGATCAACCTCACGAACAGCGCGTATCTCGACGGCGGAACCCGCGGGGCGATCACGATCAACGGTCAGGTCACGGATGTCGCCGGCCAGACGGCCTACGCATCCGGCACCTTGAGCGGTGGCAACCTCGTCATCGGCGACGGATCGGGCAACGGCACCGATTTCCGGATCGCCGGCAACAACAACCTCACGCTCGCGGGCGGCGGCACGCTGTCGCTGACGAACATCGCGACGCGCATCTTCGGCGACAACGGTAGCGACGGCCTGACGAACAGCCTCGGCAACACGATCCAGGGCGCGGGTCAGGTCGGCATCAATCAGATGTACGTCGTGAACAACGGCCTGATCACCGCCAACCTCGGCGGACAGACGCTGCAGCTCGACCCGACCGACGGCGCGAACGGCGCCGAAGGCTTCATCAACACCGGCACGCTGCGCGCCGAGAACGGCGGCAATCTCAGTCTCCTGTACGGCTTCTACAAGAACGCCGGCGCGACCATCACGGCGGCTGACCGGCTCGACAGTCAACCTGTACAACAGCGCCGTCATCGAAGGCGGGACGCTCAACACGGCGGGTACCGGCACGATCACGCTCAACAACAGCGTCACGCTCGACGGCCAGACCTACGGCGCGATGAACCTGACCGGCAACGTCCTCGTCGCCGCCGGCCAGACCGATTACGCGATCGGCACGCTCAATACCAACAGCCTGACGATCGGCGACGGGTCGGGCAACGGCACCGACTTCCGCATCTCCGGCAGCAACAGCCTGACCTTCGCCAACAACGGCACGGTCTCGCTGACAAACGTCAACGATCGCATCTACGGCGACAACGGCAACGACCTCCTGACCAACAGCGCGGGCAACACGATCCAGGGCGCGGGGCAGATCGGCATCAACCGACTGTACGTCGTCAACAACGGCCTGATCACCGCCAACCTCAGCGGGCAGACCCTTGCACTCGACCCGACCGACGGCTTCAGCGGCGCGGAAGGCTTCGTCAACACCGGGACGCTGCGCGCCGAGAACGGCGGCAACCTCGTGTTTTACACGGGTTACTACAAGAACGTCGGCGCGACGATCACCGCCTTGAACGGGTCGACCGTCAACCTCTACAACAGCGCGGTCATCGAAGGCGGCGACGCTCAGCACCGTCGGCACCGGCACGATCACGCTCAACAACAGCGTCACGCTCGACGGCCAGACCTACGGCGCGATGAACCTGAACGGCAACATCCTCGTCGCCGCCGGCCAGAACGATTACGCGCTCGGCACGCTCAACACGAACAGCCTGACGATCGGCGACGGGTCGGGCAACGGCACCGACCTGCGCCTGTCCAACGACCTGACGTTCGCCAACAACGGCACGGTCTCGCTGACCAGCTTCAACGACCGCATCTTCGGCAACAACGGCAACTACGTCCTGACCAACAACGCCGGCAACACGATCCAGGGCGCGGGACAGATCGGCATCAACCAGGTCTACGTCGTCAACAAGGGTCTGATCACCGCGAATCTCGTCGGCCAGACGCTGCAGATCGATCCGAGCGACGGCAGTAACACGGGCGAGGGCTTCGTCAACACCGGCACGCTGCGTGCCGAGAACGGCGGCAACCTCAACGTCTTGTTCGCGTACTACAACAACGCCGGCGGCACGATCGCCGCGCTGGACGGCTCGACCGTCAACGTCTACAACAGCGCCGTCATCGAGGGCGGCCTCCTGACCACCGGCGGAAGCGGAACGATCACGCTGAACAACAGCGTCACGCTCGACGGCACGACGCGCGGCGCGCTGACGAACACCGGCAACGTGATCATCGCGACCGGACAGACCGACTACCTGACCGGCTCGATCGTCAACAACGGAACGATCACGCAACAGGCCGGCACGGACGTGCGCATCGCAGGCAGCAGCGACGCGACGTTGTCGGGCACCGGCACCTACACGATGGCTGCCGCAACGCGCCTCTTCGCCGACAACGGCAACGACACGCTGACGAACGCGTCCGGTCACACGATCCAGGGGCAAGGCCAGATCGGGATCAACCAGCTCAACCTGACGAACGCGGGCACGATCAACGCGAACGTCTCGGGTGCGACGCTGGCGATCGACGTCTCGAACAACGTCATCACGAATCAGACGTCGGGCGTCCTGCAGGCGAGCAACGGCGGCACGCTGAACCTGCTCGATGCGACGAACGGCACCGGCACGATCCGCAGCGACTCCGGCGGCACCGTCGTCGTCAACGCGCCGAGCACGACCGGCCAGCTGATCAACAACGCGAACCTGTCGCTCGGCACCAACAACATCACGGTCTCGGCCGACTACAACAACGCGAACTTCGGCATCGGCAACGCGTTCAACAATCACGCGGGCGTGACCGGCACCGGCCAGATCCTCGCGTCGGGCAACGCCGCGCAGGCCGTCACCGGCGCGACCGTGACGAACGGCACGAGCGGAACGCCGACGCTGACGATCAACAACGTGCGGGTCGGCGCGACGAGCTACGACTACCAGGTCGCGAACACCGGCACGTCGGGCCCGGCGATCCGCGGCGCGATCCAGACGTCGGTCAACGGCGGCAACATCACCGACTCGCGCCTGTCGGGCAGCGGCGTCACGTCGAGCAACTACGGCCCCGTCGCGACGGGCTCGAACAGCGGCGACCTCGCCGTCACGTTCACGGCGACCGCCGCAGGCCTGCTCGCGCCGCTGAACGGCCAGGCCGTCCACATCGCGAACAACTTCGACAACCTGTCGCAGCAGACGATGAGCATCGTCCTCGGCAGCGGCGCGGCGGCTTACAACGCCGCGGCCGGCAGCGCGTCGATCGCGTCGCTCGGCAACACGCGCGTCGGCGGCACGCTCGCGGGCAGCATCGCGGTCACCAACACCGCGCCCGCGGGTCCGTACAGCGAAGACCTGAACGCCACCGTCGGCAGCACCAGCGGCGCGACCGCGACCGGCAGCGTCTCGAAGCTCGTCGCGGGCAGCAGCAGCAACGCGATCGGCGCGTCGCTGTCGACGGCGACGGCGGGCGCGAAGACGGGCAGCGTCACGCTCGCCTACCAGACGACGGGCACCGTCAACGGCGTCAGCAACGGCCTCGCGCCGGCGAGCGTCGGCGGCCAGACCGTCGCGCTGAGCGGCAACGTGTACCAGACCGCTTCGGGCAGCATCCTGACCGCACCGCTGAACTTCGGCACCGTGCAGGTCGGGCAGACCGTGAGCCAGACGCTCGCGGTCAAGAACACGGCGAGCGGCCCGAGCGGCTTCGTCGAGGACCTGAATGCGTCGTTCGGCGGCACGTCGGGCACCGGCGCCAACCTGATCAGCGGCAGCGGCTCGGTCAGCGGCCTGATCGCCGGCGCGACCAGCAACGCGCTGACGGTCAACGTCAACACGAGCGCGGCCGGGAGCGTCAGCGGCGCGATCGCCGTCAACTACGTCAGCGCGGGCGCCGTCAACGGCGTCAGCAACGGCCTCGGCACGCTCGGGGTCGGCTCCGACTCGTACGGCGTCAGCGGCACGATCCAGGCGATGGCCACCGTGATCAACCAGGCGAGCCCGGTCATCGACAACCCGACGATCGCGCTGGGCAACGTGCGCGTCGGCGCGACGTCGCCGACCGCGACGGTGAGCGTCACGAACCAGGCGACGACCTCGCCGCAGGCCGCGCTGAACGCGAGCATCTCGGGCAACGCGCCGATCACGGCTTCGGGCAGCTTCAACCTGCTCAACCCGGGATCGACCAACGCGTCGAGCCTGTCGGTGGGGATCAACACGAGCACGTCGGGTGCGAAGAGCGGCACGGCGACGGTCTCGTTCGTGTCGGACGCGAGCAACGTCGGCGGATGCGCGCCGAACTGCCAGCTGACGCTGCCGTCGCAGAACGTCAACGTCAGCGGTGGTGTCTACCAGGTCGCCGCCGGCGCGATCCAGACTGCGCCGCTGAACTTCGGCACGGTCCAGGTCGGCCAGACGGTGAGCCAGACGCTGGCCGTGAAGAACACCGCGACCGGCGCGAGCGGCTATGTCGAAGACCTCAACGCGTCGTTCGGCGGCACGTCGGGCACCGGCGCCAACCTGATCAGCGGCAGCGGTTCGATCAGCGGCCTGATCGCCGGCGCGACCAGCAACGCGCTGACGGTCAACGTCAACACGAGCGCGGCCGGGATGGTCAGCGGTGCCATCGCGGTCGACTACGTCAGCGCGGGCGCCGTCAACGGCGTCAGCAACGGCCTCGGCACGCTCGCGGTCGGCTCCGACTCGTACGGCGTCAACGGCACGATCCAGGCGATGGCCAACGTCGTGAACCAGGCGAGCCCGCTCGTCAACACGCCGACCATCGCGCTCGGCAACGTGCGCATCGGCACGACCTCGCCGACATCGGCGGTCAGCGTGACGAACGTGGCGACCACCGCGCCGCAGGCGGCGCTGAACGCGAGCATCGCCGGCAACGCGCCGATCACCGCGTCGGGCAGCTTCAACCTGCTCAACCCGGGATCGACCGACGCGTCGAGCCTCAAGGTCGGCCTCGACACGTCGACGGCCGGCGCGAAGAGCGGCAGCGCGACGATCTCGTTCGTCTCGGACGCGAGCAACATCGGCAACTGCGCGCCGAACTGCCAGATGACGATCGCGTCGCAGAACGTCGCGGTGACGGGCGCGGTGTATCGCCTCGCCAACCCGACGGTGACGACGCCGGCGATGCTGGCCGCGCGGGTCGGCGGCTCGGCCTCGACGACGATCGGCGTCACCAACAGCTCGCCGGACGTCTACACCGAAGGCCTGACCGCGACGCGCGGTGCGACCTCGGCCGGCTTCACGTCGTCGGGCAGCATCACCAACCTCGCGGCGCAGGGCTCGTCGAATGCGATCACCGTCGCGCTGAACACGACCACGGCGGGCACGTTCAGCGGCACGCAGGCGCTGAACCTGGTGTCGACCGGGGCCGGCACCGACGGCGCGGTCGACCTCGCGCTCAACGGCCAGAGCGTGGCGTTGAACGGCAAGGTCTACACGCCAGCGGTGGCGCAGCAGAACACGCCGAGCGTCAACTTCGGCATCGTGCACGTCGGCGACACCGTCGCGGCGCAAGGCGTGTCGGTCACCAACGCGGCGCCGGTCACGGCCCTCAACGACGTGCTGGTCGCGTCGTCGCTGTCGGCGACCGGCCCGTTCACGGCGAGCGGCAGTCTCGGCGCCGGCCTCGCGGCCGGGCAGACCAGCGCGAGCGCGCTCAAGGTCGGCCTGTCGACGACGAGCGCCGGCGTCTACAACGGCAGCGCGTCGTTCAGCGCGGCCAGCCACGACTCCGACCTGTCGGATGCGGCGCTGTCGAACCTGGCGGTCAGCCTGACCGGCCAGGTGAACAACTACGCGACCGACGCGTTCAAGCAGACCGGCGGGGCCGGCACGCTGAGCCAGGCCGGGTCCGTCTACACGCTCGACTTCGGCTCGATCGTCAAGGGCTCGGGCACCGAGACCGCGACGCTGGTCGCCGACAACAGCGCGTCGGGCCCGGCGGACCTGCTCGACGGCAGCTTCCAGTTCCTCGACCCGGCGGACTTCGGCGAGAGCGGCTTCGCGAGCTTCATGGACCTCGCGGCGGGCGACAGCACCGGCACGCTCGGCCTGTCGTTCGACACGTCGACGCTCGGCGACTTCATGGACACGATCGTGCTGCACGGCCTCGGTCACAACGACAGCGGCTACGCGGGCGGCCTCGACGACATCGAACTGGTCGTGCGCGGCACCGTCACGTCGCAGGCGTCGACGAACGTGCCGGAACCGGGGACGTTCGCCCTGCTCGGCCTCGGCATCCCGCTGCTCGTCGCGGGCCGCCGTCGCCGCAGGGCACTCTCGAAGGGCTGATCGGCGCAGGGAATCGCCGGTCTCGGGGAGGCGATGGGCGACCGGCGGCGCCGGTCGCCCCGTCGTTGCGCAAACCCCGAAGCCCCGCGCGGCCGCGTCCGGCGCGGTACGCGGCGCGGTTCAACTTGGTTACCATCGCCGATCCTGTTCGAAACCGTTGCGGAGGACGTCTTGCTTGCACGCTGGCAATTGTGGTTGACGACGATCGTCGCACTGGTCGTGGCGGCGCTCGTCGGCTACACGATGATGCTGTTCGGCGAGAATCGCGCGACGCAGGCGGAGCTCGCGACGCGCGCCGCGTTCGTGCAGCAGAGCGTCCAGCTCGAGCCGCTGTATCGCGACATCGTCAAGGCGCTCGCCGACCTGTCGATCCGCAACCAGGACAAGGCGCTCGCCGACCTGCTCGCGTCGCAGGGCATCACGGTCAGCGCGACGGCGCCGACGGCCGGCGCACCGACGACCGGTGCGCCCGGTGCAGACGCGAAGAAGGGAGCGAAGCCATGAGCACGCCGTTCGAACCGCAGCCGTTCGGCTCGTCCGTCACGTCCGACGCCGACACGACCGGCGCCTTCCTGCCGCTGATCATCCTCGCGCTCACGATGCTCGCGTGGTTCGGCTTCCAGGTCGTCCAGCTGCGCGTCGAGCGCGACGCGATGCGCGAGGCGCTCGCGAAGCAGGACAAGCCGCTCGAGGACTCCAAGAAGCTGCGCGGCGCGCTCGACTCGCTCGCCCGCGGCACGCAACAGCTCGCCGACAACGGCAATCCGAACGCGCGGCTGGTCGTCGACGAGCTGAAGAAGCGCGGCGTCACGTTCAACACGAACGCGCCGGCCGGCACGGCGCCGGCCGCACCGGCGAAGTAGCCGCCGCGGCACGACCGTCGTCCGCGGCGCCGGCCGCGGGACCGACGCCACGACCGCGCGCACGCGGCGAACCGGCGACGGTCGACGACGCGCGTTCGCGATGCGCTCGTCCTCGCAGGCGAGCATGGACGACGCGCATCCCGATTCGCACGCGCATGCCGCCCGGACCGGCCCCGACGGCGACGGCAAGCTGTCCGACTACCCGCCGGCCCTGATCGAGGCGACGCTCGAGCGCGTCAAGGCGAGCGACACGTTCCGGCGCTCGCAACGTCATCGGCACTTCCTCGAACACGTGATCCGGGCCGGGCTCGCGAACCGTCGCGACCGCCTGAAGGAAGTCATCATCGGCATCGAGGTCTTCGGCCGCGCGTTGCCGGCCTACGACCCGCGTCGCGACCCGATCGTGCGCGTCGAGGCCCGTCGCATCCGCGACAAGCTCGCGCGTTTCTACCAGGGCGAAGGGGCCGGCGAGTCGTTCCAGATCGTCATCCCGATCGGCGGCTACATGCCGCAGTTCGTGCGGCGCACGCGACGGTCCCCGACGACCCGGCCGAAGCCGTCGCAGTCGCTCGCCGTGCTGCCGTTCGCGAACCTGTCCGGCGACCCCGACGACGCTTCGTTCGCGCTCGGCCTCGCCGACCAGCTGATCGACACCATCGGCCGCGTGCCCGGGTTGAAGGTCGTCGCCCGGCTGTCGGCGCTGAAGGCACGCGATGCCGGCATGGACCTGAAGGCGATCGGCCGGCTGCTCGCCGTCGACCACGTCGTCGACGGCAGCGTGCAACGCAGCGGCGGGCGCCTGCGTTCGATCGCGCATCTTTCGCGCACGCGCGACGGCATGCGGGTGTGGTCGCAGCGCTTCGAGCACGACACCGAAGCCGACGACGACCTGTTCGACCACCAGGACGCGATCGGCGACGCCGTCCTCGGCGCCGTGTCGGCGCTGCGATCGCCGGCGTCGCCCGGCGACTGGAGCGGCCTGCGCGCGCACGTTACCGGCGACCGTGGCGCGCGCGACCTGTTCGAACGCGCGCGACTGTTCTCGCAGCAGCGGACCTACGACGGCTACCGGAAGGCCATCGACCTGCTCGAACGCGCGATCGCGCTCGACCCCGGCTTCCCGCAGGCGCATTCGCAGCTCGGCGCCGCTTATGCGAACCGGCTCGGCTTCAACATGGAGCCGTCGTATCCGGCGTTCGACCACGTCGAGCGCGCGGCGCGACGCGCGCTCGAACTCGACCCGCTCGACGGCGAAGCGCGCGTGCTGCTGGCGACGATCGCGTTCCGCCTGCGGCATTCGTGGGGCGACGCCGAGCCGCTGTTCCACGACGCGCTGCGGATGTCGCCGAACTCGACGCTGGTGCACTCCGCGTTCGCGTGGGCGCTCGTCTTCGTCGGCCGCTTCGACGATGCGATGGCGCATGCGCGCGTCGCGCAGTCGCTCGACCCGCTGAATCTCGGCCTGCGCGCGAACAACGCGGCGATCGCGATGCACGCGCAGCGTTTCGAGGTCGCGCTGCACGAGTTCGCCGCGGTCCTGCAGCTCGAACCGGCGCACTGGTTCTCGCGGCTCGTCGGCGGCGTGACGCATCTGGCGATCGGGCAGCTCGACGCGGCGACCGACCAGTTCGACCGCGCGGCGCGCGCGGTGCCCGATCACTTCACGCCGCGCTTCTGCCAGGTGTGCGCGCTCGGACTGCGCGGACGCGCCGACCGGGAAGCCGCGGGACGCGGCGCGGCGGACCTCGCGACGCTGCTCGACGACATCGGGACGCGCCACTACTCGCGGGTCAACCTCGCGATGGCGCAGGTCTGCCTCGGCCGCATCGACGACGCGTTCGCGAGCCTCGAGGCGGCCGCCGACGCCCGCGACCTGCTGTTCGTCGGGATCCGCGTCCATCCGCTGTTCGCCCCGCTGCGCGACGACTCGCGTTATCCGGGTTTTCTCGCGCGGCGCGGGCTCGCGCCGCTACCGGTGGCCGTCTTCGAGCGCGAGCCGCGCGGCTGACGCCGGTCGTGTCATCCGCGTGCCACGCCGTTCTGGCCGCCACCGCGCGGCCGACGTATGATCGGCCCGGTGACGCCTCGATGATCCGACCCTCCGCGCTGCGCCTCGTTCGCGATGCCGACGACGGGGATCGTATCGACGCGCGGGACGCGACCCGGGGCGGGACCCGGGGCGGGACCTCATATCAGCCGTTCGCGGGCTACGCGTCCCCGCTCGTCGAGGAAGCGCTGGACCGCATCGTCGCGAGCCGCACGTTCGCCCGGTCGCAGCGCCACCGACGCTTCCTCCGACACGTCGTCGACGCCGCGCTGGCCGGGCGCCACGAGGAGCTGAAGGAAGTCGTGATCGGCCTCGAGGTCTTCGACCGCGAGATCGCCGGCTACGATCCGCGGCGCGATCCGATCGTGCGCGTCGAAGCCGGGCGCGTCCGCGAGAAGCTCGCCCGCTACTACGCCGGCGAAGGCGCCGCCGACGCGTTCGAGATCCAGATCCCGATCGGCGGCTATCTGCCGCAACTGTCGCGGCGGCAACCGGCTCCCGCGACGACGCGGCAGGTCGCGTCGCTCGCGGTCCTGCCGTTCGCGAGCCTGTCGACGGCCGCCGACGACGCCGCGTTCTGCGTCGCGCTCGCCGACCAGCTGATCGACCTGCTGAGCCGCGTGCCGGGGCTGCGCGTGGTCGGACGGGTCTCGGCGTCGAAGGCGCGCGACGGCGCACGGGACCTGAAAGCCGTCGGCAAGCTGCTCGGCGTGACGACGGTGCTCGAAGGCAGCGTGCAGCGCGTGGGCTCGCGCTATCGATGCATCGCACAGCTGCACCGGACCCGCGATCGCGCCTGCGTCTGGTCGCGGCGCTTCGACTGCGACATCGCGATCGACGGCGACCTGTTCGCGTTCCAGGACCGCATCGGGGATGCCGTCCTCGCGGCCGTCGTGTCGCCGGCGGATGCGCAACCGGTGGCGCGACCGCCGTCGAGCGGCATTGCGGAAGCGCGCGAGCTGTTCGAGCGCGGCCGCTACCTCGAGCAGCAGCGGACGATGGAAGGGTGGCGCAAGGCCATCGCCCTCTTCCGGCGCGCGATCGCGGCGGACCCCACGCATGCGTCCGCGCACACGCATCTCGGCGCCTGCATCGGCCAGCTCGCGACGATGCAATGGGAACCGACGCTGCCGACGATGCGCGAGGTCGAGCGCCACGCGCGCCGCGCGCTCGAGCTCGACCCGAACGACGGCGACGCGCACGCGCTGATCGCGAGCGGCATCTTCCGCGTGCTCCACGACTGGAAGCGCGCGGAGCCGATGTATCGCGAGGCGCTCCGGGTGTCGCCGAACTCGACGATCGCGCGGACGCTGTACGCCGGCGGCCTGGTCTTCAACGGCCGCTACGTCGAGGCCATCGAACACGGTCGCATCGCGCTCGACCTCGACCCGCTGAACGTCGCGCTGCGGTCGAACTTCGCGCTGATCTGCGCCTACGCGCGCGACTTCACGACGTCGGTCGCCGAGTTCGAGGCGGTGCTCGATTTCGACGCCGACCACCTGTTCGCGCACGTCATGCTCGGCATGACCTATCTCTGGAGCGGCCGCGACGAGCCCGCGATGACGCACTTCCGCCACGCGACCTCGGTCGCGCCCGATTTCTCGACGGCGTACTTCTGCGAGATCATGGCCCACGGCTACCGCGGCGAGAAGGCCGAAGGGCGACGCCTGCTGGACGCGCTCGTCCTGCGCCTCGAGCACGTCCCCCACGCGCAGTTCAACCGGGCGATGGCCGAGGCCTATCTCGGCGACGCGGACGGCATGATGCGGACGCTGCAACGCGTCCTCGACGCGCGCGAGGTGCTGTTCGTCAGCCTGCCGGCCGACCCGTCGTTCGATCCGTATCGCGACGACCCGCGCTTCGTCGCGCTGCTCGACGCGAACGGCCTGCCGCGGCTGCCGCGCTCGCCGTTCCTGCCGCCGCCTTGAGACGCACCCGGCGCGGCGTCGCGCGCCG
This sequence comes from uncultured beta proteobacterium, assembly GCA_963720205.1. Lineage (GTDB taxonomy): Bacteria > Pseudomonadota > Gammaproteobacteria > Burkholderiales > Burkholderiaceae_D > CAHJXF01. Next base: position 1,055,864 of record OY970390.1, read on the forward strand.
GCACCGCAATGGGCCCCGCGTGCACCGCGACCGGTCGCGCACGCCCGGTCGGACGCCCCGCGCCCGGGCCCGGCGTCAGGCCGAGGCCGCCTGAGACGCCACGTAGCGGCGGCGCCACGGCTTCAGGACCGCGATCGCGAGCAGCGCCGTCAGCAGGTCGAGCACGACCGCGGTCGCGAAGACCGGGATCCAGCTGCCGGTCGACTCGTGCATCAGCGCGGCGAGCGGGCCGCCGAGGATCGAGCCGATGCCCTGCGAGATGTAGAGCCAGCCGTAGTTCGCCGTCGCGTGCTCGGTGCCGAACGTGTCGGTCAGCGTCGACGGGAACAGCGAGAAGATCTCGCCCCAGCCGAAGAAGACGACGCCCGACAGCAGCACGAACAGCGTGGCGTCGGCGCGCGTCAGGAGCCACAACGCCATCGCGATGCCTTCGAGCGCGAACGCGACGAACATCGTGTTCTCGCGGCCGATGCGGTCCGACACCCACCCGAACAGCGGCCGCGTCAGGCCGTTCGTGAACCGGTCGATCGTCAGCGCCAGCGGCAGGGCCGTCAGCCCGAACACGATCGCGCTGGCGACGCCGAAGTCGCGCGCGAAGCTCGCCATCTGCGACGTGACCATCAGCCCGGACGTCGACATCATCGTCATCATCACGAACATCAGCCAGAACAGCGGCAGCTTCAGCATCTGTCGCGGCGACAGGTTGCGGACGGCCGACACGACCGGGTTCGACGCGCGGACCGGCGCGCGATACGCCGCGCTCGGCGATCGCAGGCCCTGCGACGCGATCACGCCGACGATCGCGAAGACGACGCCGAACTGCCACAGCGTCGACTCGAGGCCGTGCGAGGCGAGCGAGTTGGCGATCGGGAACGTCGTGATGATCGCGCCGATGCCGTAGCCGGCCGCGACCATGCCGACCGCGAAGCCGCGGCGGTCCGGGAACCAGCGCACCATCTGGCCGACGACGCCGACGTAGACGATGCCGGTGCCGAGCCCGCCGACGAGGCCGTACGTCAGGTACAGCATGCCGATGCTCGAGACCTGTGACGACAGCACCCAGCTCAGGCCGGACAGCAGCGTGCCGATCGCGATCAGGCGCCGGGCGCCGAAGCGTTCGATCAGGCCGCCCTGGAACGGCGAGAAGAACGTCTGCAGCACGATCAGCAGCGAGAACGTGATCTGCAGCGTCGACAGCGGCACGCCGAGCTTCGCCGACAGCGGCTTCGTGAACAGCGTCCACACGTACTGCGGACTCGAGATCGCCATCATGCAGACGAGGCCGAGCAGCAGCTGGACCCAGCGGTTGTGAACACCGGACGACGAGGCGTCGGCGGACGGGGCGGTGACGGGCGGGACGGTGCTCATGGCTTCCTTCATCGAATGCCGGAGCGCGATGCAATGTTCGTGCCGGCGCGCCGCAGCCGTCAGTGCAGCTGGCGATAGATCTCCTCGGCGAGCTGGCGCGAGACGCCCTCGACGGTCGCGAGCTCGTCGACGCTGGCGGCCGCGACGCCGCGCAGGCCGCCGAAGCGCGCCAGCAGCTTCTGCCGCTTGCGGGCGCCGATGCCTTCGATCTCCTCGAGCCGCGACGTCGAGCCGCGTCTTGGCGCGGCGCGCGCGCATGCCGGTGATCGCGAAGCGGTGCGCCTCGTCGCGGATCTGCGCGACCAGCATCAGCGCGGCCGACTCCTTGCCGAGCTCGAGCGCCGGGCGGCCGTCGGCGAAGATCAGCGTCTCGAGCCCGACCTTGCGATCCTCGCCCTTCGCGACGCCGACGATCAGCGAGATGTCGAGGCCGATCTCCGCGAACACCTGCCGCGCGATCTCGACCTGGCCCTTGCCGCCGTCGACGAGCACGACGTCGGGGAACGCGGCCGGCGCCAGCGACTCGCCGCGGCGGCGACGCTTCGGCCGCGTCGCGTCCGCGTCGTCCGCGCCGTCCCCGAGCGAGGCGCCGTCGCCCGTCGCGACGTCGCCCGTCGCGCCGTCGCCGGTCGCACCGTCGACGCCGTCCGGTGCCGCCGGCGAGTCGTTCGTGATGACGCCCTCGCCGGCCTCGACGGCCTCGCGGTCGAATTCGAGGTTGGCCGCCGTCGCGTCGACCGCGTCCGCGTCGTTCGACGGCCTCGACCAGCTTCGCATAGCGGCGCGTCAGCACCTGACGCATCGCCGCGTAGTCGTCGCCGGGCGTGATGCCGGCGATGTTGTAGCGCCGGTATTCGCCGTTCTGCATCGCGTGATGATGGAACACGACGCACGACGCCTGCGTCGCCTCGCCCATCGTGTGGCTGATGTCGAAGCATTCGACGCGCAGTTCGGCGAGGTCCTCCTTCTCGTTCTCGAGCCCGAGCACCTCCGCGAGCGCGCGCGTGCGCGCCTGCTGCGAGCCCTGCTCGGCCAGCATCCGCGTCAGCGCGAGCGCGGCGTTCTTCTCGGCCATGTCGAGCCACACGCGACGCTGGCCTGCGGCTGGCGGATCAGCGCGACGCGATGCCCCGATTGCGCTTCGAGCGCGGCCATCAGCTCGGGCGCGTCCGGATCGACGTTGACGATCAGCGTCGCCGGCATGAACTTGTCGAGGTAGTGCTGGGCGACGAACGCCTCGAGCACCGTCGCCTCGATCCGCTTGTCGGACCAGCCCTCGGTCCAGTTGCCGGCCGACTCGACGTGCGTCGGGAAGTACGCGCGGTCGCCGAGGTGCCGGCCGCCGCGGACCATCGCGAGGTTCACGCAGGCGCGGCCGCCTTCGACGCGCACCGCGATCGATGTCGACGTCCGCGTTGCTGCCTTCGCTGTCGCCGAGCTCGATCGACTGCTGCCGCAGCACGCGCGACAGCGAGCCGATCTGGTCGCGCACCGCCGCCGCCTCCTCGAAGCGCAGCGCCTCGGCCGCCGACTGCATCTTCGCGTTCGAGGTCGGCGAGCACCTCGGACGTCTGGCCGCGCAGGAAGCGCGACGCGTTCTCGACATCGAGCGCGTAGGCGTCGGGCGCGATCGCGCCGACGCACGGCGCGCTGCAGCGTTCGGATCTGGTGCAGCAGGCACGGTCGCGAGCGGTTCGCGAAGACCGTGTCCTCGCAGGTCCGCAGCATGAAGACCTTCTGCAGGATCTGGATGCTCTCCTTCACGGCCCACGCGTTCGGGAACGGCCCGAAGTACTGCTGACGCTTGTCGACGGCGCCGCGGTAGTACGCCATCCGCGGAAAGCGGTGATGCGGTGATCTTGAGATACGGGTACGACTTGTCGTCGCGAAAGACGATGTTGTAGCGCGGCGCCTCGCGCCTTGATGAGGTTGTTCTCGAGCAGCAGCGCCTCGGCCTCGGAGCGCGTGGGCGTCGTGTCGATGCGCGCGATGCGCTCGATCATGTGCGCGATCCGCGAGTCGCGCGTGCCCTTGTTGAAGTAGCTCGCGACGCGCTTCTTCAGGTCGCGCGCCTTGCCGACGTACAGCAGCGTGCCGGCCGCGTCGTAGTAGCGATAGACGCCCGGCAGCCCGGGCAGCTTCGCGATCAGCGGCTTCGGGTCGAACGGTTCGGTGGCGGATTCCACGGTGCTGCGGGTCGAGGCGAGGGACGGTCAGGGAGCGAGGCGATGCGGAAGGGATGACGATCGTCTCGCGCCGACGCGCACCGCGTCGGCGGCGCGCCGTTCACGCATCGAGGCGACGCCGGATCGACGCGACGACCGCGTCGAACATCGCGTCGGTGAGCCGGCCCGTGTTCGTGTTGTAGCGGCTGACATGGTAACTGTCGAACAGCGTCGCCTCGTTCGGCAACGCGAGCTGCGCGCCGTGCGCGAAGCGATACGCCGAAACCTTGAGGCCGAGCGCCTCGACCACCGCGCGATGGGCGATCGTGCCGAGCGCGAGGATCGCCGTCAGCCGCGGCAGCGCCGCGAGTTCGTTCGACAGATACCCGTTGCAACGGCGGATCTCGGCCAGCTCCGGCTTGTTCGCCGGCGGCAGGCACTTGACGGCGTTCGCGATGCGGCAGTCGACGAGCGAGAGCCCGTCGCCGCGCGCCTCGCTCGACGGCTTCGTCGCGAAGCCGTGGCGGTGCAGCGTCGAGTACAGCAGCGGTCCGCACCAGTCGCCGGTGAACGGCCGGCCCGTCGCGTTCGCGCCGTGCATCCCGGGCGCGAGCCCGACGACCAGGACGCGCGCGTCGGCATCGCCGAACGACGGCACCGGCCGCGCCCAGTAGTCGGGATGGCTCGCGCGGACGCCGTCGAGGAACGTCGCGAGCCGCGGGCAGAGCCGGCAGCCGGGATCGTAGGCGGGCGTCCGCGCGGCCGAGTCCTGGGCGGCGTCGCGCGTCATGCGTCGCGCCAGGTCGGGCCCCGATCCGCGACGGCCGCGTTCACCGCATCGATCACTTCACGCGATTGCGATATTCGCCGGTGCGCGTGTCGATCTCGATCTTGTCGCCGGTCGCGACGAACGCCGGGACGTTGACCTCGAAGCCGGTCGGCTTGATGCGCGCCGGCTTCATGACCTTGCCCGACGTGTCGCCCTTGACGGCCGGCTCGGTGTACTCGATCTCGCGGACGACGCCGGTCGGCATCTCGACGGAGATCGCCTTGCCGTCGTAGAACACCACTTCGACCGGCATGCCGTCGTCGACGTAGTTGAGCGCGTCGCCCATGTTGTCCTTCTCGACCTCGAACTGGTTGTATTCGTTGTCCATGAAGACGTACATCGGATCGGCGAAGTACGAGTACGTCGCTTCCTTCTTCTCGAGCACGATGACGTCGAACTTGTCGTCGGCGCGATAGACGGTCTCCTGCGCCGATTCGGTCAGCAGGTTCTTCATCTTCATCTTGACGACGGCCGAGTTGCGGCCGGACTTGTTGTACTCGGCCTTCTGCACGACCATCGGCGCCTGGCCGACCATGATCACGTTGCCGGCGCGGACTTCCTGGGCGGTTTTCATCGAAAGGGACTCGCGGTTGGGTTCGGACGACGCGGCGACTGACGCGCGCGGCCCGCGGAACAAAGCCCGTCATTTTAGCAAACGCTAAACGCGACGGCGAGCGCGACGGCCAACGCTACGGCGAGGGCCGCCGGTCGTCGACGAACGCGAGCAGACGCTCGATCAGCGGCGGCGACGACGCGATGCGACGGCGCCAGTCGTCGGCCGGCGCGGTCGAGCGCGGGACGGATCGCGAGCCAGTCGGCGGCCGCGAGCGAAGCACCGGGCGCCGCGCCGTTCCACGCGCGCCAGAAGCGCCGCACGATCGGGCGGTCGCCGGGCGGCAGCACGGCGTCGAAGCGGTCGACGAACGCGTCGGCCTTCGCGACGTGCGCCGCGCCCGCCTGCCGATAGGCCTGCCATGCGAACGGCCGTCCCGCCGCCTGCGCACGGACGAACGAGTCCTCGCCGCGGACCAGGTTGACGTCGCAGGTCCACAGCAGCCGGTCGTAGTCGTCCTGGTCGACGAACGCCATGCGCTCGATCGAAGGCGACTCGGCATCGGCGCGGCGCGTCCATTCGTCGATCGCGTCGACGAGGACGCCGTCCGGCACGACGACCGACCAGCGCGACGTCCGGTCGGCCGCGAGCGCGTCGAGCAGCGCGCCGGCCGGCGCGTCGTCGTACGCGAACAGCGACAGCCGGCGGAAGCCGGACGCGGGATCGAGACCGACGCGCCGTCGCCACGCGTCGACCGCACCGGCGTCGCCGACGAACGCGGCACGTCGCGCATCGAGCCCCGGCTCGAGCAGCAGGCCGCCGGTGCGCTCGCCGAAGCCCGGACAGAAGAAGTGCTTGACGAGCGGCCGCAGCGGATGCGGCGACGGCAGGCCGTGCACGCCGTCGACCCACGGCTCGGCCGACAGGTGCTCGAAGTCGACCCAGACCGGCTTCGGCTGGCGGCGGCTCATCGCGTCGACGAACGGATCGGGCAGCCGGCAGCCGAGCAGTTCGACGACGACATCGCCCGGCTCGCTCGACGACGCGGCGGCCCAGCGGCGGACCTCGATGCCGCCGATCGTCTGCCCGTCGGCGCGCGCGTCCACACGGGATTCGATCCGCGCGAACGACGCGAGGTCGTCGACGAACAGCCGCACGTCGCGCGACGCGGCTCGCAGCTGCCGCGCGAGCCGCCAAGCGATGCCGATGTCGCCGAAGTGATCGACGACGCGGCAGAAGACGTCCCAGCGTTCGCGCGCGCTCAAGGCCTCACGGTGCGACGAGCAGTCCGGCGTCGCCGAGCAGGTCGATCGCGCGGGCGTAGCGTGGGTCGTCGCGCGGGTCGGGCGCGCGGATCGCGGCGCGCGCGCAGGGTCGCGATCCGCGCGGCCGAGCGGGCGTCGCGCCGGTCGACGAGCCCGTCGAGCAGCCGGTCGGCCTTCGGCCCGTCGTTGCAGACGAGCACCATGTCGCAGCCCGCGTCGAGCGCCGCGCGTCGCGGCCGCGACGACGTCGCCGGCGACGCTCGCGCCTTCCATCGACAGGTCGTCGCTGAAGATCGCGCCGTCGAAGCGGAACCGATCGCGCAGGACGTCCTGCAGCCACACCGGCGAGAAACCGGCCGGCCGCGCGTCGACCTTCGGGTAGATCACGTGCGCCGGCATCACCGACGTCAACGCGCCGGCGAGCCAGCCGTACGGCGCCGCGTCGTCGTCGACGATCGTCTCGAGGTCGCGATCGTCGACGGGGATCGCGACGTGCGAGTCGGCGGCGACGTGGCCGTGGCCGGGGAAGTGCTTGCCGCAGTTCGCCATGCCGGCCGCGAGCAGGCCGTGCATCAGGCTCCTGGCCAGCAGCGCGACGACGCGCGGATCGCGGTGGAACGCGCGGTCGCCGATCACCGCGCTCGGACCGTGGTCGAGGTCGAGGACCGGCGTGAACGACAGGTCGATCCCGCACGCGACGAGGTCGGCGGCGAGCACGAAGCCGACGGCCGTCGCCGCGCGCGTCGCGACCAGCGCACCGCGCGCCGGGTCGGCGTCCCACAACGCGCCGAGCCGCCGCATCGCCGGCAGCGCGACGAAGCCGTCGCGACGAAAGCGCTGCACGCGACCGCCCTCGTGGTCGACGGCGATCAGCAGGTCGGGCCGCGCGGCGCGCATCGACGCGACCAGCGCGACCAGTTGCGACCGGCTGTCGAAGTTGCGCGCGAACAGGATCGCGCCGCCGGTGTTCGGATGCGCGAGGCGACGCCGGTCGTCGGCGTCGAGCACGAGCCCGCCGACGTCGAGCATGACCGGTCCCGTCATCGGGTCGCCGGCTCCACGCGCTCGACGACGGCGAACGCCACCGCGTAATCGGCGTCGTCGGTCAGCGTGACGTGCGCGATCAGCGAGCGCTCGGCCATCCACGCCGAAAGCACCGCGTCGGTCGCGACGCGCGGCTTGCCGGACGGCTCCTTCAGGATCTGCGCGGCGCGCCAGCGCATCGGCATGCGCATGCCGAGCCCGAGCGCCTTCGAGATCGCCTCCTTCGCCGCGAAGCGCGTCGCGACGAACGCGATGCCGCGCGACGTCGTGAAGCGGTCGGCGTGGGCGGCGTCGCGGCCGCTGCGGCGGCGATAGATCGCGATCTCGTCCGGCGCCGAGGATGCGTTCGACGAAGCGCTCGCCGTGCCGGTCGAGCGCCGTTCGGATGCGCGCGATGCTCTGGATGTCGGTGCCGATGCCGAAGATCATCGCGGCGACGTCCCGAGCGCCGCGCGTTCGATGCACGCGAGATACGCGCGGACCGTCGCGGCGAGGCCGAACTCGAGCGCGTCGGCGATCAGCGCGTGACCGATCGACACCTCGACGACGCCGGGTACCGCCGCGAGGAACCCGGTGAGGTTGTCGCGATTGAGGTCGTGGCCCGCGTTGACGCCGAGCCCCGCGTCGCGCGCGGCCCGCGCCGCGTCCACGAAGCCCGACAGCACGCGGTCCGCGTCGGTCGTGCCCCACGCGCGCGCGAACGATTCGGTGTAGAGCTCGACGCGCCCGGCGCCGAGCGCGGCGGCCGCCGCCATCGCGTCGGGCAGCGGATCCATGAACAGGCTGACGCGCACGCCGAACCCGTGCGCCTCGTCGATCAGCGGCTTCAGCCGATCGCCGTCGCGCGCGAGGTCCCAGCCGTGGTCGCTCGTCGACTGTGCGATGTCGTCGGGCACGAACGTGCACTGGTGCGGGCGCACGTCGCGGACGAAGTCCATCAGGTTGTGGAACGGATTGCCCTCGATGTTGTACTCGGCCCGCGGCCAGTCGCGCAGCAGCGCGGCGAGGTCGCGGACGTCGCCGGCGCGGATGTGGCGTTCGTCGGGACGCGGATGGACCGTGATCCCGGCCGCGCCGGCCTCGAGCGCGATCGTCGCGGCGCGCGTCACGCTCGGGATCGACAGGGCGCGCGTGTTGCGCAACAGCGCGACCTTGTTGACGTTGACCGACAGCGCGGTCGCGACGGCCGGCGACGACGCGTCGACGACGAGCGGATTCATCGGGCGGCGCCCTCCTCGAGCGACTGCAGGTCGAGGACGAGCCGCCGCGTCTGCAGCAGCTGACCCGACAGGTGGTGCTGCAGCAGGAAGCGCATCAGCCGCTTCGACTGCCCGAGCGTCGCCGGGTCCGAATAGTCGTCCTGCTCGATGCCGACGAGCGTGCGACCGTCGACGACCGCGTCGCTGTCGCCGTCGTCGGTCGTCCGCTCGACGCGCTCCGGGCCGCGCTCGGGCACGTAGCGATAGCGCCGGCCGGCATCGATCGGCTCGCCGTCGACGGTGTGCGACGTGTGCAGCGCGTAGCCCGCCTCGCGCAGCAGCGCCGCCTCGAAGCGACGCAGCACCGGCGCGGCGGCCCGCTCGTCGGACAACGACGCGAGCGCCTCGACGTACGCGTCGAACAGCCGCTCGTGCGGGTCGTCGCGGGCGACGCAGCTTCTGGATCAGCTCGTTCAGGTAGAAGCCCGACATCAGCGCCTCGCCGCGCAGCGGCCGCAGGCCGCCGAGCCACTCGGCCCGCGTCAGCGTGCGCAGGTCGCCGCCGCTGCGCGCGCCGTCGACGGCCCGCGCGCGCGGCTGGATCCAGCCGATCGACAGCGGCTGGAAGCCGAGCAGCAGCCCGCGCAACGCGGACCGTGGCCGCTTCGCGCCGCGCGCGACGAGCGCGATGCGACCGTGATGCCGCGTCAGCGCGTCGACGATCAGGCTCGTCTCCTTGTACGGATAGGCGTGCAGCACGAAGGCCGCCTCGTCGGCGATGCGCGTCTCCGAGCGCACCGGCCGGCGACGCTTCGGCGGCGCGTCGACCGGTCGCGGGTCGACGGCCTCGATCGTCTCGACCGCGAGATCGGCGTCGACGTCGTCGCGAAGGTCGACGCGGTCGTCGTCGCGATCGTTCACGCGGTCGTCGTCGCGATGGTCGACGCGGTCCGGCAACGTCGTCTCGTCAGTCATAGCCGAACGACTTGACGAGCGCCGGGCTGTCGGCCCAACCGGAGCGCACCTTGACCCACAGCTCGAGGTGCGACTTCGCCTGCAGCAGCCGCTCGATGTCGGCGCGCGCCTCGGTGCCGATCGCCTTCAGCCGCGTGCCGCCGGCGCCGATCAGCATCGCCTTGTGGCTCGTGCGCTCGACGACGATCGTGGCCGCGATGCGGCAGAAGCGGCCGCCCTGCCCGTCGTCGCGATGCAGCGGTTCCTCGACGAAGCGATCGATGACGACCGTCATCCCGTACGGCAGCTCGTCGCCGAGCTGGCGGAACACCTTCTCGCGGATCAGCTCGGACACGAGGAAGCGTTCGCTGCGGTCGGTCAGGTCGTCGGCGTCGAACAGCGGCGGCGCGACCGGCAGCAGCGCCTCGATCTCGCGCTGCAGGTCGGCGATCTGCAGCCCGGTCTTCGCGGACACCGGCACGATCGCGACCCACGGGTGCTGGCCGGCGCGCGCCTGGATGTACGGCAGGAGCGCGGCCTTGTCGGCGCCGCCATCGACCTTGTTGATGACGAGGATCACCGGCACGTCGGACGGCAGCAGCCGCAGCACGGCCTCGTCGTCCGCGCCGAAGCGGCCGGCCTCGACGACGAACAGCACGCACGCGACGCCGGCGATCGCGCCGTGGATCGCGCGCTGCATGCTCTTGTGCAGCACGCTGCGATGACGCGTCTGGAAGCCCGGCGTGTCGACGAACACGAACTGCGCGGTCGCGGTCGTCGCGATGCCGACGATGCGGTGCCGCGTCGTCTGCGCCTTGCGCGACGTGATGCTGATCTTCTGGCCGACGAGGCGGTTCAGCAGCGTCGACTTGCCGACGTTCGGCCGTCCGACGATCGCGACCATGCCGGTGCGAAAACCGTCGACCGGCGCGACGTCGACGTTCGCCGACGGGTCGACGGGCTGCCGCTCGTCCGACGCAGAGTCTTCCGCCGCAGCGTTCGCAGCCGGCTCGACGGACGACGGCTCGGCGGACGTCGGATCGGCGGACGTCGGATCCGCCGCCGGATCAGGCGACGCGGACATGCGAACTGGATGGCGGCGCGTCGAGCGCGTCGTCGGATGGCGCGAGCGACGCGTCGCCGGCGAGTGGCGCGACGTCCGAGCCGTCGGATTCCGGTGCGACGTCCTTGCCGTCGGGCTTCTGCGACGTCCTTGCCGTCGGGCTTCGGCGCGATGTCCTTGCCGTCGGGCTTCGGTGCGACGTCCTTCGCGGCGTCGCGGCCGTCGGCCTTCGCCGCGACGTCCTTCGCGTCGCCCTTCGGCTTCGGCTCGATGCGCGCGTCGGCGAGCTTGCCGTCGGCGGCCTTCGCGGCCAGCGGCGCGTCGGCGGTGCGCGGCGGCGCGGCCGCGACGATCCGCGCCGGCTCGATCGCCGCCGGTCGTGGCGGCGACTTCGCGGCGGCGTCGGCCTCGCGCCCGCGCGGCTCGGCCGGCTTGCGACCCGTCGCGTCGGGTTCCGCGCTCTGCTCGACCGCGACCGCGAGGCTGAGCTGCGCCGGCTTCGCGCGCCGCGTGCGCTTCGTCGCGGCGACCGCGAGCGCCTGGGCCGCCTCGAGCGCCTTCTTCGCCGCCGCCTGCTCCGCCGCGCGGCGGCTGCCGCCGGCGCCGAGGACCTGGATCGCGAGCTTCGGCACCGCGCATTCGACCTCGAACTCCTGGCTGTGCGCGGCCCCGTGCGTGGCGACGACCGTGTAGACCGGCAGCGCGATCTTCCGGCCCTGCAGGTATTCCTGCAGCAGCGTCTTCGCGTCCTTGCCGAGCGTCTTCGGGTCGACCGTCTCGAGGACCGGCTCGTAGAGCTTGCGGATCACGCGCCGGGCGACGTCGAACCCGGCGTCGAGGAAGATCGCGCCGAACAGCGCCTCGACGGTATCGGCCAGGATCGACGGCCGGCGGAAGCCGCCGCTCTTCAGCTCGCCCTCGCCGAGCCGCAGGTGCGGGCTGAGCTCGAGCCGCTGCGCGATCTCGTACAGCGACTGCTGCTTGACGAGGTTCGCACGGAGGCGCGACAGGTCGCCTTCGTCGATGCGGCTGAACTTGTCGAACAGCAGCGACGCGACGACGCAGTTGAGGACGCTGTCGCCGAGGAACTCGAGACGCTCGTTGTGCGCGACGCTGTGGCTTCGATGCGTCAGCGCCTGCTGCAGCAGGTCCTTCGACGCGAAGTCGTGGCCGAGCGAGTTCTGGAGCGCTTGGACATCCATCCAGGGTCCGTCGGCAGGGGGTCGGTGGTTCGTGCGGTGCGACGCCGGCCGGTCACAGCGATTTGCTGTTGCCCGAATAGTCGATCGTCAGGTTGACCGGTCCGAACAGCGGGATCTTCTTCGTGTACGCATACGAAATGACGTATTCGTCCTCGACCTTCTGGATATCGAGATCCTTGCCGGTCATGACCGTGATGTCGTCGATCGCGGCGGAGCGATCGAACGCCTTCTGGATTTCCGGAATCGTGTGTTCGGTCGCGAGTGCCTTCTTGATCGCCGAATTGATGGCGCGGTATTCGACGAAGGTCGGCGTGATCCGCAGTCCGAGGATGAACAGGAAGCCGACGATGACGACGACGAAGAGAAGCCCGATCAGGCTCAGCCCGCGCTGGCGGTGCGGCCGGTCGACGAAGCGCCGATCGAGGATGTTCCGATGGCGGCGAGCGATGGTGTTCAACGCGATTTCCCCTAATGGAACAAGCCGATACGGCTCATATTACCGAAGTTCATCCAGATGAAGAATGCGCGCCCGACAATGTTCCGATCCGGTACGAATCCCCAATATCGGCTGTCGGCGCTGTTATCCCGATTGTCGCCCATCATGAAATACTGACCGTCCGGCACCTTGCAGGTCACGGCGGTATTGCCTTCCGAATACTGGCAATGATCGCGCATCGGGAAATTGTCCGGCGTGATGACACCGGAGCGGTCGTCGTCGATCAGGATCATGTGCGTGATCGTCGTGCCGTCGCTGCGCGGCAGCGTCTCTGCGAACTGCTTCGAATACGCGACGCGGTCGGGGTCGAAGTAATCGGGCGCCGGCGACCGTCGGCACCGGCTGGCCATTGATCGTGAGCCGCTTCGTCGCGAAACGCGACCGTGTCGCCCGGCAGGCCGATCACGCGCTTGACGTAGTCGACGCGACGGGTCGACCGGATAGCGGAACACCATCACGTCGCCGCGCTGCGGATTGCCGACGTCGAGGATCTTCGTGTTGACGATCGGCAGCCGGATGCCGTACGTGAACTTGTTGACGAGGATCAGGTCGCCGACCAGCAGCGTCGGGATCATCGAGCCGGACGGGATGCGGAACGGCTCGGCGATGAACGAGCGCAGCACGAAGACGACGAGGATCACCGGGAAGAAGCCGGCCGGAAACTCGATCCATCCCGGCTGTCGCAGCAGCCGCTCGCGCAGCCGGTCGCGCTCGCTCTGCGACCGCCTTCGGGTCGGCGCTCGGCGTGCCGCCGCCGGTCTCGGCGAGCTTGGCCTGCGCGTCGAAGTGGCGCAGCGCGGCGTCGGCCTCGGCGACGCGCCTGCGCCGGAAGACGAGCCGGTCCGCGAACCAGACGACGCCGGTCGCGACCATCAACCAGAACAGGATCAACGCGAAATTCAAGCTCATGACCTGAGACGACTCATTTGTCCTCCACCTGCAGGATCGCGAGGAACGCCTCCTGCGGAATCTCGACCGAGCCGACCTGCTTCATGCGCTTCTTGCCGGCCTTCTGCTTCTCGAGCAGCTTGCTTCTTGCGCGAGATGTCGCCGCCGTAGCACTTCGCGAGCACGTTCTTGCGCAGCGCCTTGACGTTCTCGCGCGCGATGATGTTCGCGCCGATCGCCGCCTGGATCGCGACGTCGAACATCTGCCGCGGGATCAGCTCGCGCATCTTGGCCGCGACCTCGCGGCCGCGGTGCTGGCTGTTGCGCCCGATGCACGATCACCGCCAGCGCGTCGACCTTCTCGCCGTTGATCAGCATGTCGACCTTGACGACGTCGGCCGCGCGATATTCCTTGAACTCGTAGTCCATCGACGCGTAGCCGCGCGACACCGACTTCAGCTTGTCGAAGAAGTCGAGCACGATCTCGGCCAGCGGCATCTCGTAGGTCAGCATCACCTGGCGGCCGTGATAGTGCATGTCGATCTGCACGCCGCGCTTCTCGATCGCACAGCGTGATGACCGGCGCCGACGTAGTCCTGCGGCATGTACAGCTTGACGCGTGACGATCGGCTCGCGGATCTCCTCGATGCGCGACGGGTCGGGCATCTTCGACGGGTTCTCGACCTCGAGCACCGTGCCGTCGCGCATCAGGACCTGGTAGACCACCGACGGCGCCGTCGTGATCAGGTCCATGTCGTATTCGCGCTCGAGCCGTTCCTGCACGATCTCCATGTGCAGCAGGCCGAGGAAGCCGCAGCGGAAGCCGAAGCCGAGCGCCTGCGACACCTCGGGCTCGTACTGCAGCGACGCGTCGTTCAGCTGCAGCTTCTCGAGCGCGTCGCGCAGCGCGTCGTACTGGTTCGCCTCGACCGGGAAGAGTCCCGCGAACACCTGCGGCTGCGACCTCCTTGAAGCCCGGCAGCGGCACGGCGGCCGGTCGCGCCGCGAGCGTGACGTGTCGCCGACCTTCGCGGCCTTGCAGTTCCTTGATGCCCGCGATGACGAAGCCGACGTCGCCCGCCGACAGCCGCTCGCGCGTGCGCGACTTCGGCGTGAACACGCCGACCTGCTCGACGCCGTGCTGCGACGCCGTTCGCCATCAGCAGGATCTTGTCGCGCGGCTTCAGCGTGCCGTTGAACACGCGCACCAGCATCACGACGCCGACGTAGTTGTCGAACCACGAGTCGATGATCAGCGCCTGCAGCGGCGCGTCCGCGGATCGCCGGTCGGCGGCGGGATCTTCGCGATCACCGCCTCGAGGATGTCGGTCGACGCCCTCGCCGGTCTTCGCGCTCGCGCGGATCGCGTCGTGCGCGTCGATGCCGATCACGTCCTCGATCTCGCGCGATCGCGTTGTCGGGGTCGGCCGACGGCAGGTCGATCTTGTTGAGCACCGGCACGACCTCGACGCCGAGGTCGATCGCGGTGTAGCAGTTCGCGACCGTCTGCGCCTCGACGCCCTGGCTCGCGTCGACGACGAGCAGCGCGCCCTCGCAGGCCGACAGCGAGCGGCTGACCTCGTAGGAGAAGTCGACGTGGCCCGGCGTGTCGATCAGGTTGAGCTGGTAGAGCTCGCCGTCGCGGGCGCGGTATGTCGAGCGCGGCGGTCTGCGCCTTGATCGTGATGCCGCGCTCGCGCTCGAGGTCCATCGAGTCGAGCACCTGCGCCTCCATCTCGCGGTCGGACAGGCCGCCGCAGAGCTGGATGATGCGATCGGCCAGCGTCGACTTGCCGTGGTCGATGTGGGCGATGATCGAGAAGTTGCGGATGTGCTGCATCGAGCGGCGAGGAGCGGCCGGCGCGTCGGCGGGCGCGGGCGATGGGCATTCGGGAGGAACGGCGCGCGGCCGGCGGCGGCGCACCGGAGCCCGGTACCGGACCGCGACTCGTTCGGTTAACCCGCGATTTTACCCGATCGGATGCAGTCGCCGCACCGCGGGCCGTCGGGCGGCTATTGCGGCGGGGTCGGCCGGATCGGCAGGTAGAACACGTTTTCCTGGCGACGGATCAGGACGAACGCCTGCTTCTTCGGGTCGAGCTTCGCGACCTGCTCGTTGAACTGCTTCGCGCTGGTCGCGTCGACATTGTTCAGGCTCAGGACGATGTCGTCGCGACGGATCCCGGCGGTCGTCGCCGGCCCTTCGACGCTGTCGACGAGGACGCCGTTCGCGATGCCGAGCTGCTTGCGGCGCTCGTCGGGCAGGTCGACGATCGACAGGCCGAGCGCGTTGACCGCCGCCGGCTTCGGCGGCTCGGGCGCCTTGTCGACGGCCTTCTTCGTGTCGGCGTCGAGCTCCGCGACCGTGATCGGGATCTCCTTCGTGGCGCCCTTGCGCAGCACCGTCAGCGTCGACTTCGTGCCGGGCTTCGTGTCGCCGACGGCGCGCGGCAGGTCGAGCGACTTCTCGATCGGCTTGCCGTCGAACTTCGTGATGATGTCGCCGCCGAGCACGCCCGCCTTCTCGGCCGGCGTGCCGGGCTCGACGCGCGTGACGAGCGCGCCCTGCGCCTTGATGCCCATCGCGTCGGCGACGTCCTTGCCGACCTCGCGGATCTCGACGCCGAGCCGCCCGCGCCGCACGCGGCCGGTGTTCTTCAGCTGCTCGACGATCCGCATCGCGTCGTCGACCGGGATCGCGAACGAGATGCCGATGCTGCCGCCGGAACCGGACAGGATCTGCGAATTGATCCCGATGACCTCGCCGTGCATGTTGATCAGCGGGCCGCCGGAGTTGCCGGGGTTGATCGCGACGTCGGTCTGGATGAACGGGACGAGCTCGCCGGTCTCGCGGCCCTTCGCGCTGACGATACCCGCCGTGACCGTGTTCTCGAGGCCGAACGGCGAGCCGATCGCGAGCACCCATTGCCCGACGCGGATCGCCTTCGAGTCGCCGATCGCCATCCGCGGCAGGCCCGGTCGCGTCGATCTTCACGAGCGCGACGTCGGTCCGCTTGTCGGCGCCGATCAGCTTCGCCTTGAACTCGCGCTTGTCGGTCAGCGTGACGTAGATCGTCGTCGGCGTTCTCGACGACGTGCGCGTTCGTCATCACGTAGCCGTCGGACGACAGGATGAAGCCCGACCCGACGCCGCGCGGCACTTCCTGCCCGGTCGGCGGCACGGCGCGCCGGCGATTCGGCGCGCGGTCCGGCGCCGGCGGCGACGGCGCCTGCGGCGCGGGCTGGCCGAAGAACCGCCGGAACAGCTCCTGCACGTCGTCGTCGTCGGAATCGCCGTCGCCGGCGCGCTGGCGTTCCGTCGTGCGGATGCCGACGACGGCCGGACCGACCCGCTCGACGAGGTCCGCGAAGTCGGGCAGGTCGCGCGCCTGCGCGTGCGCGGGTGGCGCGCGCGAGGGGCGAAAGGGTGACGATCAGGCCGACGATGGCGGCCGTGAGGAAGCGGCGCATGGGATTCCGGGCGGGCGAACGGCTCCGGCGTACCGGCGCCGGCGGACGACCATCATGCCAGCACGGCGCGGTCGTCACCGGACGGCCGCGCTCATTTCGGCCGGAAGTCGATCGACGCGCTCATCTGGCGCACCGACGCGCTCGGCGCGTCGCCGACGATCGTCAGCCAGAAGTCGCCGTGGCGCTTCGTCACCACGTTGACCGGCCCCTTGCTCGCGTCGCCTTCGACCGCGTCCTGCGGCGCCGTCGGTTCGATGAAGATGGAAATCGACGCGAGCCCGTCGGAGTAGACCATCTGGCCGATGTCCTCGCGGCCGCCGAACGCGCGTCGCACCTCCATCACCTTGCGAAAGCCCGGGACCGGCTGCGAGACGGTCCAGCCCGCGCGACCGAGGTCGACCGGCACCATGTGGTTCGTCTCGATGCGCCAGCCGTCGGTGCTCACGGCGTCCGGCTTCAGTCGCGCCGGATCGATCGGCGCGCCGATCGCGACGTCGGTGAAGACCATCTGCTCGAGGACGCCGCCGCGCTCGCCGAGCGTCTGCGCCTTCAGCAGCAGGAACGTGTCGCGGTCGTACCAGAGCCGGTAGCCGTAGCGCTGCTGGTCGCGCGGCTCGAGCGTGACGAGCTGCGCGGCGCGACCCGCGACGCGCTCGATCGGGCCCGGCGTCACGCGGTAGTACTGGTCGATGTCCTGCGCGTTCGTCGTCAGCAGCGCGGGAAACGTGTCGCTGCGCGCGCGCTTCTCGATCAGCAGCAGCCGGCTGTCGGGCACGTAGCAGCGCACCTCGTCGTTGTGCCGGATGAATTCGCGCGGCGGACCGTCGAGCAACTCGAGCTTCTCGTGCTCGCCGGTCCGGTCGTCGACGTGCACGACCCGCGACGACTGCACCTGGCTGCCCTGCTGGTGGACGTACGTCCCGGTGTAGTTCTGGTGCTCGGCCGCCTGCTGGATCCGCGTCAGCAGCGCGGCGGCGGTGCCGGCGGGCTCGACGGCCGCGGCGCCGAGCGTCCAGGCTGCGAGCAGCAGCGACGACAGCCCGCGCACCACCGCCTGCATGGCGATCGACGGCGCCGGAAAGATGACGGACCGCGCCGACGGCGCGAGCGCCGCCGTCATACGCTAGCGCGAAGACGACGCATCGGCGGGCGCGGACGACGATCCAGCACTGTAAGACGTCTGGCGGACGCCGGCGCGAAACGAGAACGGCGTGACGTCGCGATGCGCGGCGACGTAGTCGGACAGGCGGTCCGAGTCGACGGTCTTCCACTCCGCCGGCCGGGCCGCCGCCGCGTCGGGCGCGACCTGCACGATCGCGACCGACGGCGTGCCGACCGCGGCGGACGTGCCGCGCGCGCGGTCGTTCGAGCCCGACGGCATCGCCACCCAGGCCACGACGACCAGCGCCGCGGCGACGGACGCGCCCGGCAGGCCGGTGCGGACCCAGAAGCGCCGCGACCGCGAGCGGGCAGCGTGCTTCGGCGCGACGATGGCCGGCTCGTGCGAGAGTTTCACCGAGAAGCGACGGAGGAACGAACGCCCGTCGCCGACCCCGACGACCTCTTCCGACCGCATCCAGTCGCCGGCGCGATGCGCGTCGCACCAGAAGTCGGCCAGCTCGTCGGACGCGAGCAGCGCGTCGATCACGCGATCGACGTCGCCCGGATCGAGTTCGCCGTCGACGAACGCCGACACCTCGACGCGGGGCGAATCGGCGAAATCGGGCCGCGGCCATCAGGTTCTGCTTGACGTTCATGTCACCACCTCTTGTCCTTGGATGTCCCGAGCAGCGGACGCAGTTCGGAGGCGATCGCCTCGCGAGCCCGGAAGATGCGCGACCGGACGGTTCCGATCGGGCAGTTCATCGCCGCCGCGATGTCCTCGTAGCTCATCCCTTCGATCTCCCGCAGCTGGATGGCGGTCCGCAGCTCGTCGGGCAGCGCATCCATCGCGCGACCCACCGTCTCGCCGACCTGCTTGCTCATCATCAGCGATTCGGGAGTGTTGATGTCCCTTAGTTGGTCCGCGTCATCGAAAGTTTCCGCTTCTTCCGCATCGCTTCCGGTCGTCGTCGGAGCTCTTCGACCCTGCGACGCCAGATAGTTCTTCGCCGTGTTGATGGCGATGCGGTACAGCCACGTGTAGAACGCGCTGTCGCCGCGGAACTGCGGCAGCGCGCGATACGCCTTGATGAACGCCTCCTGCGTGACGTCCTCGATCTCGGCCGCGTCGCGCACCAGCCGCGACACGAGGCGGTTGATCTTCCGCTGGTACTTCGCGACGAGCAGCTCGAACGCCCGCTTGTCGCCGCGCTGGACACGCTCGACGAGGCGCTGGTCGATCTCGCGCTCGGTGGACGGCTCCATCAGCGGGCAACGCCGTCAGCGGACGACGGGGCGGCGTGCCCGGCCCGCAGCGACCACACGAGGAAGCGGCGCAGCGCCCGGCGGTCCGCCGGTGGCAGCGCGTTCGTCCCCACCGGCAGCAGGCGCTTCGCGGCGCCGCTCGCCGGCGCCAGCGCCACGACCGCGAAGCCGGGCCAGACCATCGTCGGCTCGGCGAGCGTCCACGACGACCCGTCGTCGGGCCACGACGCATCGGCCAGCCCGACCTCGAGGCGATCGGCGACGACGATCGTCGCCCGGGCCGCGCGCCGTCGCCGGAGCCGCTCGACGGCCGCCAGCGCCGCGAACGTCGCGACGGCCGCCATCGCGCACGACCCGGTCGCGGACGGCCAGCGCCAAGCCGCCGTCGCCGCCGCGACCACGACGCCGCCGGCCGCCATGATCCGTTCGACGGCGGCGACGGCGCGCGACGGTTCGAGCGCGATGCGCGCCGACAGGCTCATGCGGGACGACGCGTTCGGCGATGCGCCGGTTCGGGATCGGAGACGGCGGACGACGGTCGGACGCGGTCGGAGGCCCTGCCGCTCACACGCGGCGCAGCACCATCGTGCCGTTGGTGCCGCCGAAGCCGAAGGAGTTCGAGATGCCGACGTCGATCTTCATCGGCCGCGCCTCGTTGGCGCAGTAGTCGAGATCGCACTCCGGATCCTGGTTGAAGATGTTCGATCGTCGGCGGCGACACCTGGTCGCGGATCGCGAGCGCGGTGAACACGCCCTCGATGCCGCCGGCCGCGCCGAGCAGATGGCCGGTCATCGACTTCGTCGAGTTGACGACGAGCCGCTTCGCATGATCGCCGAACGCCGCCTTGATCGCGACGGTTTCGTTCTTGTCGCCGAGCGGCGTCGACGTGCCGTGCGCGTTGACGTACTGGACCTCGTCGCCGTTCAACGCCGCGTTGCGCAGCGCGTTCAGGCATCCCGCGCCGCGGGCCGTCCGCGTTCGGCGCGGTGATGTGATACGCGTCCGAGCTCATCCCGTAGCCGATCAGCTCGGCCACGATGTTCGCGCCGCGCTTCCTCGCGTGCTCGTACTCCTCGAGCACCATCACGCCCGCGCCCTCGCCGAGCACGAAGCCGTCGCGGTCGACGTCCCACGGCCGGCTGGCGGTATGCGGCTCGTCGTTGCGCGACGTCATCGCGCGGGCCGCCGTGAAGCCGCCGATGCCGAGCGGCGAGATCGTCGACTCGGCGCCGCCGGCGAGCATCACGTCGGCGTCGCCGTACTCGATCAGCCGGCCCGCGTCGCCGATGCAGTGCAGGCCCGTCGTGCACGCGCTGACGATGCCGTAGCTCGGGCCCTTCATGCCGAAGTGGATCGACAGCTGGCCGGACACCATGTTGATGATCGACGCCGGCACGAAGAACGGCGAGATGCGCCGCGGCCCGCGCGCCGCGAGCTCGATGCAGGTCTCCTCGATCATCGGCAGTCCGCCGATGCCCGAGCCGACCAGCACGCCGATGCGTTCCGCGTTCTCGTCGGTGATCGTCAGCCCGCGAGTCCTCGAACGCCTGGATGCCCGCGGCCACGCCGTAATGGATGAACGTGTCCATGTGGCGGGCTTCCTTCGCCGCGATGTAGCGGTCGATGTCGAAGCCCTTGACCTCGCCGGCGATCCGGCACGACAGCGCGGAGGCGTCGAAGCGCGTGATCGGGTCGATGCCCGACCGGCCGGCCAGGATGTTGCCCCACGCTTCGTCGATCGTGTTGCCGACCGGCGAGACGATGCCGAGTCCGGTGATGACGACGCGACGGCGACTCATGCAGCGTTTGATGCGGTCGAACGGACGATCACTTCTTGTGCGAGCTGACGTAGTCGATGGCCTGCTGGACCGTCGTGATCTTCTCGGCGTCCTCGTCGGGGATCTCGGTCTCGAACTCGTCCTCGAGCGCCATCACGAGCTCGACGGTGTCGAGCGAGTCGGCGCCGAGGTCGTCGACGAACGACGATTCGGTCTTGATGTCGGCCTCGTTCACGCCCAGCTGTTCCGCGACGATCTTCTTGACGCGCTGTTCGATGCTGTCCATGTGTTCTTCTCCTCCGGGGATGGTGCGACGATGAGGTCGGGGCGGCCGTCTCGCTCGACCCGCTCGCGCGGGTCGACGCCGTCGGGCCGGCCGCGGCCGACGGCACGGTCGGGCACGCTGCCGGGCCGCATTCGACGGTTCAAAAATCGCGCGGATTGTAGCAGACGCCCCCCTTCGCCAGAGGAGAAAGCCCTCTAGGACGGCATCCGTCGGTCCGCGCCGAAAACACCGATTCGCGGCGGGCCGACCCCGCGCGACGCGCTCACGTCATGTACATCCCGCCGTTGACGTGCAGCGTCGTGCCGGTGATGTAGCGCGCCTGCGGCGACGCGAGGAAGGCGACCGCTGCGGCGATGTCGTCCGGGCTGCCGAGCCGGCCGAGCGGGATCTGCGCCGTCAGCGCCTCGACCTGCGCGCCGGTCAGTGTTCTTCGTCATGTCGGTGTCGATGAAGCCCGGCGCGACGCAGTTGACCGTGATGCCGCGGCTGCCGACCTCCTGCGCGAGCGCGCGCGTGAGTCCCGCGACGCCGGCCTTCGCGGCCGCGTAGTTCGCCTGCCCCGCGTTGCCGGCGGAGCCGACGACCGACGTGATGTTGACGATGCGGCCGCCGCGCGCCTTCATCATGCCGCGCAGCACGCCGCGCGACAGCCGGAAGACCGCCGACAGGTTCGTGTCGACGACCGCGTTCCAGTCCTCGTCCTTCATCCGCATCGCGAGCGTGTCCTGCGTGATGCCGGCGTTGTTGACGAGGATGTCGAGGCGGCCCGACGCGCTCTGGATCGACGCGATGGCGGCTTCGCAGGCCGCGGCGTCGCTCACGTCGAGCACGATGCCGCGACCGCCGCTCGCCGCCAGCGCGTCGCCGATCGCCGCCGCGCCGGCCTCGGACGTCGCCGTGCCGACGACCGTCGCGCCGCGTGCCGCGAGCGTCGTGCGCGATCGCGCGGCCGATGCCGCGCGACGCGCCGGTGACGAGCGCGACCTGTCCAGCCAGCGCGGCTTGCCTCGTGACGTCGCTCACGGCGCGCTCCCGGCCTCGCCGGCGTCGCGCATCGCCGCGAGCGCCGCGTCGAGCGACGCCGGATCGAAGATCGACATGCCGGTCACGCGCGGATCGATGCGCCTGCAGAGCGGCGCGAGCACCTTGCCCGGTCCGCATTCGACGACGTGCGTCACGCCGGCGTCGGCCATGCGGCGGACGATCTCGACCCAGCGCACCGGCGACGACGCCTGGCGGATCAGCGCGTCGCGGATGCGCTCGGGGTCGTGCTCGATCGCGACGTCGACGTTGTTGACGACGTCGATCGCCGGCGCGCCGATCGCGACGTTCTTGAGATGGCTCGCGAGCCGCTCGCCGGCCGGCTTCAGCAGCGACGAATGGAACGGCGCGGAGACCGGCAGCGATCACCGCGCGCTTCGCGCCGCGCGCCTTCGCGGCCTCGCACGCGCGCTCGACCGCCGCCTTGTGCCCGGCGACGACGACCTGTGCCGGCGCGTTGAAGTTGACCGGCTCGACGACCTCGCCCTGCGCCGCTTCGTCGCACGCCGCGCGCACCGCGTCGTCGTCGAGGCCGAGGATCGCGGCCATGCCGCCGGCCCCGACCGGCACCGCGTCCTGCATCGCCTGCGCGCGGAAGCGCACCAGCGGCAGCGCGTCGGCGAACGTCAGCACGCCGGCCGCGACGAGCGCCGCGTATTCGCCGAGGCTGTGGCCCGCGAGCATCGCCGGCTGCGTGGCCGCCGGCTCGGCGCCACGCGCGCCACATCGCGACGCCCGCGGTGAGCATCACCGGCTGCGTGTTCGTCGTCAGGCCGAGCGCGTCGGCCGGCCCGGTCGCGATCAGCGTCGTCAGGTCCTGGTCGAGCACGTCCGACGCCTCGTCGAGCGTCGACGCGACCGACGGGTAGGCGTCGCGGGCCGCCACCATCGCGTCGAACATGCCGACCGACTGCGAGCCCTGTCCGGGAAACACGAATGCGATGCTCATCTTCCGATCCGTCCGATCACATCTCGACGAGGACGGCGCCCCACGTGAAGCCGCCGCCGACGCCTTCCATCAGCACCTTGTGGCCCGGCTTCGATGCGGCCGTCGCGGACCGCGACGTCGAGCGCGAGCGGGATCGACGCGGCCGACGTGTTGCCGTGCTCGCGCGACCGTCGCGACCATCTTCTCGAGCGGCAGGCCGAGCTTGCGGCACGTGCCCTGCATGATGCGGATGTTCGCCTGGTGCGGAATGAGCCAGTCGAGCTGTTCCGGCGCGACGTTCGCCGCCGCGAGCGTCTTCGAGCGCGACCTTCTCGAGCACGTTGACCGCGAGCTTGAAGACGGCCGGGCCGTCCATCTGCAGGAACGCGCTGCCCGACACCGCGCCGCGATCGACGTTGCCCGGCACGCAGAGGATGCCGACGTGGCGGCCGTCCGAGTGCAGCCTGCTCGCGAGCACGCCCGGCCGGTCGGACGCGCTCAGCACGACCGCGCCCGCGCCGTCGCCGAACAGCACGCACGTCGCCGCGGTCGCTCGAAGTCGAGGATGCGCGAGAAGATCTCGGCGCCGATCACGAGCGCGTTCGTCGCCTGCCCCGCCCGGATGAACGCGTCGGCGGTCGTCATCGCGTACGCGAAGCCGCTGCAGACCGCCTGCACGTCGAACGCCGCGCACTGGTTGCCGATGCCGAGCTTCTGCTGCACGATGCACGCGGTGCTCGGGAACACCATGTCGGGCGTCGACGTCGCGACGATGATCAGGTCGACCGCCTGCGCGTCGATCCCGGCCGCCTCGAGCGCGCGGCGCGCCGCCTCGAGCGCGAGGTCGCTCGACGGCACGTCCGGTTCCGCGAAGTGGCGCGCCCTGATGCCGGTGCGCGAGACGATCCACTCGTCGCTCGTCTCGATGCCGTTCGCGGCGAGCTCGGCCGCCAGCATGTCGTTCGTGACCCGTCGCGGCGGCAGGTAGCTGCCGGTGCCGACGATCGCCGAATGGAGCGCCATCTCGCGGCTCAGAACAGCGAGGCGACCTGTTCGCCGGCCGCGTCGCCGAGCGCGGCCGGGCTGCGCGCCCCGGACGACTCGCCGGACGCCGGCTCGCGAGGCACCGCCCGCAGCGGCGCCATCGCCGCGACGATGTGCGACGCGACGTCGTGGCTCGCGGCGTCGCACGCGCGCTCGATCGCGACGCGGAACGCGAACGCGTCGGCTGCGCCGTGGCTCTTGACGACGAGCCCGCGCAGGCCGAGCAGGCTCGCGCCGTTGTAGCGGCGATGGTCGACGCGGTGCTGGAAGCGGTTCAGCACCGGCATCGCGACCATCGCCGCGAGCATCGACAGCGCGTCGCGCTTGAACTCCTCGCGGATGAAGTCGGCCATCATCTGCGCGAGGCCTTCGGACGTCTTCAGCGCGACGTTGCCGACGAAGCCGTCGCAGACGACGACGTCGACCGTGCCCTTGAAGATGTCGTTGCCTTCGACGTTGCCGTAGAAGTTGAGCTGACCGCGATCGGCGGCCGCGCGCATCAGTTCGCCGGCCTCCTTGACGGTGTCGTTGCCCTTGATGATCTCCTCGCCGATGTTCAGCAGCCCGACGGTCGGACGCGCCTTGCCGTCGACCGCCGCGACGAGCGCGCTGCCCATCACGCGCGAACTGCAGCAGGTGCTCCGGCGTCGCAGTCGACGTTGGCGCCGAGGTCGAGGACGGTCGTCGCGCCGCCCTTGCGGTTCGGCAGCAGCGTCGCGATGGCCGGACGGTCGATGCCGTCGAGCGTCTTCAGCACGTAGCGCGAGATCGCCATCAGCGCGCCGGTGTTGCCGGCGCTGACGCAGGCCTGCGGCGCGACCTTCCTTGACGAGGTTGACCGCGACGCGCATCGACGAGTTGCGCTTGCGGCGCAGCGCGATCTCGATCGTGTCGTCCATCGCGACGACCTCGGTCGTGCCGACGACCTCGATGCGCGAACGGTCGACGCGAGGCGTGGCGGCGAGCCGCGATTCGATCGCGGCCTCGTCGCCGACGAGGATCACCGAGAAGCCGGCGTGACGTTCGAGGAAGTCGAGCGACGCGGGTACCGTGACCGCGAGGCCATGGTCACCGCCCATGCTGTCGATCGCGATGCGGACGGGCGCCATGGCGGAAGGGACGACGGCAGAGGAAACGCGGCTCAGCGCGGGTCGACGGGCATCGATCCGCGCGCGGCGCGACGCATCAGCGCGGCCGCGCGAAGCGGCACGTCGATCGGGTCGCGAACGTCGAAACCGGCCATCGCGGACCGGGAACCGGCGCGACCGCGAGATGCGCGTCGGGCCGCCCGGACGAGGCGATCACTCGTCGTGCTTCGTCTTGACGACCTTCTTGCCGCGGTAGAACCCGGTCGGGCTGATGTGATGCCGGCGATGCACCTCGCCGGTCGTCGGCTCGACGGCCAGCGGCGGCGTCGGCAGGAAGTCGTGCGCCCGATGCATGCCGCGCTTCGACGGCGACTTCTTGTTCTGTTGGACGGCCATGGAAAGCTCCGGAAACGGGGGCCGCTCGAACGGGCGGCTCAAATGCGGTCGACGATGGTCCGGGACGCGACGGCGAACGCACGCCGCACCGCGATGGACGGACCATCGATAAAGCCCGCGATTCTAGCACGTGCGCGTCGTTCGGGAAGGACGGACGACGGGCGCGTCGACGCGGGCACAACGCCGCCTCGCGCGCGTCTGCGTCATGCACCGCCGCCGGGTTCGTCCTCGTCGCCGCCGTCGTCTCCGCTGACGCCGTTGCCGTCCGCGCCGCCCTTCAGCGCGGCCAGCGCCGCGAACGGCGACGGGCGCTTCGCCGCGGCTGCGGCCGCGTCGGCCGCCCCGTCCGGACAGACCGCGTGGCGCGGCGCGCTCGGCAGCGCGAGGATCACCTCGTCCTCGATCAGCTGGTCGAGATCGAACGCCGTCGAGCCGACGACGACGTCGAAGTCGTCGTCCTGGTCGAGCGCCTCGGCCGCGTCCTCGTCGTCGGCGACCAGCAGCCGCGTCACGACGTGCACCGGCTCGTTCATCGGCTGCAGGCAACGCTGACAGGTCAGCACGACGTCGCCGTCGACCGCGAGGTCGAGCCGCGGCGCGCCGTGACGACCCTCCAGGGAGCCGCGCGCCCGCCACGCGAGACTGCCGCGCCGGTCCGGCGTCTCGACCCGCGACAGCCGCGCGATCGGCAGCTCGCCCTCGGCGGTGCGGCCCTGCCGCGCGAACTCGAACAGATCGACGATCATCGATGGAACCCCCGGCGGATGACGACCGCGATAATACGTTCGGCCCGGCCTCGATCCATGTCGTCGGAAGCCCGAATCCGCCCCGGAACGTTCGCCGGCGATCCCACCGATTCCGACCCCACGCCGCCTTGACGCCGCCGCTCGTCCTCGCCTCCGGTTCGCCGTACCGTCGCCTGCTGCTCGAGCGGCTGCGGCTGCCGTTCGACGTCGTCGTGTCCGACGTCGACGAGGCGGCGCCGCGCGGACGAGGCGCCGGAAGCGACCGCGCTTCGGCTGTCGCGCGCGAAGGCGCTCGCGGTCGCGAGCCGCCGCCCCGACGCGTTCGTGATCGGCTCGGACCAGGTCGCCGAATGCGACGGCGTCGCCTTCGGCAAGCCGGGCGGCCACGACGCGGCGGTCGCGCAGCTGCGCGCGCTGCGCGGCCGCGACGTGCGCTTCCACAGCGGCCTCGTGCGTCGCGTCGCCCGGTGGCGCGCGCGTCGACGCGGCCGTCGTCGCGACGACGGTGCGCTTTCGCGACGTCGAGCGACGACGAGATCGAGCGCTATCTCGCGCTCGAGCAGCCGTACGACTGCGCCGGCAGCGCGAAGGCCGAAGCGCTCGGCATCGTGCTGCTCGAACGCGTCGAGAGCGACGACCCGACGGCGCTGATCGGCCTGCCGCTGATCGCGCTGGTGTCGATGCTGCGCGCGGCCGGCTATCCGGTGCTCGGCCGCTGATGCCGGGCGCGCTGTATCTCGTCCCGAACGCGCTCGGCCCCGGCGACCTCGTCGCGGTGCTGCCGGCGCCGGTCATCGCGGTCGCCGCGCGGCTCGACTACTTCGTCGGCGAGAACGCGAAGTCGACGCGGGCGTTCCTCGCGCGCGTCGGCGCGGTCGTGCCGCTCGCGAAGCCGATCCGCGACATCGGGATCGCCGAGCTCGACGTGTCGACGCCCGCGTCCGCGCTGCCGGCGCTGCTCGCGCCGATCGTCGCGGGGCGCGACGGCGGGCTCGTGTCGGAGGCGGGCTGCCCGGCGGTCGCCGATCCCGGCGCCGCGCTCGTCGCGCTCGCGCATCGCAGCGGCGTCGAGGTGCGCCCGCTGGTCGGCCCGTCGTCGATCCTGCTCGCGCTGATGGCGAGCGGCCTCGACGGCCAGCGCTTCGCGTTCGACGGCTACCTGCCGAGCGACGCGCGCGCCCGCGTCGACGCGATCCGCGAGGCCGAGAAGCGGTCCGCGGCACTGCGACAGACGCAGGTCTTCATCGAGACGCCGTATCGCAACGACGCGCTGCTCGCGGCGCTGGTCGCGCACTGCAGGCCCGACACGCGGATCGCGGTCGCGGTCGATCTCACGCTCGCGACGCAGACGATCGTCGATGCGGACGGCGGCCGAATGGCGCGAGGCGACGGCGATCGACCTCAGGCGGCGACCGACGATCTTCTTGATGCTGGCGGGGTGACGATCGCAATACCGCAAGCGGCCCCGAGCGCCATCACCACGCCGTCTTGACAGGACTGCTGCTGCTGAGAGCAGCTTGCAAGGGTGGCCCGAACACCGCGTCAGGTATCCGCGATGGCAGCGACCCAGAGCTCCCGTTCACCGAACCACTTGAAGCTGCCGAAGCCGTTACTGGCGAGCAGAGCTTCAAGGTCCGGTTTTTCGATCGCACGCGTGGAAAAGGATTGAGTCCAGGCGTGACCGAACGCTTCGTATCGAAGCGTCATGCTCACGAGATCACCGTCCCGCTGCACATTTTCCGCATGATAGGCAACGCCATTGGACTCACCCATGCGGCCGTCTTGGACCGTCGACAGCCACGCCGTCGAATGGCGCTTGACGTAGAAGACGCCGTCCGACTCGATGTGCCGTCTGGCAGCGGTGACGAAGAGCCTTCTGATCGAGTCGTCCGGATGATTGATGAGATGACTGGGTAACAGGACCGCTGGCCAGCGGCGTCCCAGGTCGAGCGTTTCGATCGACGCTTCGATCCGTTCGACCCCGGCCGGGAGCAGAGCGAGCATTGCAGCTGATTCATCGACTCCTGCGGCTCGGACGCCGAGTTCCTGCAGACGCTTGCAGAGACGTCCGGTGCCGCACCCGAGCTCGAGCGCGGCCGGATGCTTGGCCAACTCGGTCTCGATGTCGCTCAGTTCGCCCATGTACGGCAACTGTCGATAAAAATCGACTGAGCAGCCGTCCGGTGTCTGTATTCCCGGGCCGGTACCGGAAAAGCCCGTTGCTGAAACGGTCGGCATGCGCGGTGGCGCGGACGAAGCGAAGCGGCCTTCGGGGCGTCCGTCCGCCGCAGACGTCGGGCCCCGCCGCCGATCGTCTACGGAAGCTGCCACATCACGTCGTAGTTCACGACCGGGCGCTCGAACGCGACACCGAGTGCGACGAACTCCTTCGCGAGCGCCGTCATCTCCGGGAGTGACGTCAACGCCTCGGCATGTTCCAGGGTGTCCCAGACGCTGACGTTGACCATCGTGTTCGAAGCCGCGTCGGCGGCCGCGAAGAAACTCACGCAACCCGGAAGCCTGCGCAGCGCGGGGATGAGAGACGCGGAAGACGCATCCAGCTTGTCGCTGACCTGCCGATGCAGCGCGGCCGCGTAGGAGCCCTTCGAAACGCGAACATGCACCAGACTTCTCCTTCAAAGAGCCGCCGGAACGGCGGTGAATTGGCAGACTATGAAACGGACACTAAGGCGGTCTTCAGAGATGCCTAACGATCTACATGAGCGGCGGCGCAAAGGGCGCGAAGCGGCCTTTCAGACGTCCGCTCGATGGAGAGGTTAGGCGACACGTGTTTGCTCTGCGTTAGACGAGACGAGTGGCTTGCGAGAAGACGACCTGCCACAAGCCAATGTGGAGCTCATAAGAGTCCGTGTGCCAGCAGGTGAACGAAGACGTGCCACCAGACTCCGACGGCATCTCGAGTTCGGCTCGATAGCGGAGAAGCACAACGTCGATGAACCGGCGCACCACGATCTCGGCAGGCTGCCACTTAAGGTACGTGATTTCGCCAGCTCCAACAGCTGTGAGATAGGACGCGCGCGACCGACTCTTGCCGCCTGGCGTAATGAGGCGGAACTCCGGCGAACGAAGTGCTCGGCCAAGGCCATGTCCCGCTCCACCACGACCGTAGGCGCATCCGCTCCAACGAGCGAAAGTCGTCGGCAGAGCAAACGGCTTCGGCTGAATTGACGGCAGTCACCAGGCTGACCTCGTGTTGCCTAACTAGATTTAGACATCAAGCAATCTACGAGGCGGCGCCTGCCAAGTCAACGCGACCACGGCGCAAGTGCCTGTTTCGCCTCGACTCCGACGGCGTGGCGCCTCGTTTAGACGGCCCAAACGGCGGTCGATGCCGTCACGCTCGGCCAGCGGTCCGCCCCCGCCACTTCGGATTCAGGAGCGGCGTCGCTCATCCGCCGCTGCTTCGATGGAGCCGAGCAATTCTCCGCGCGCGCGGACACGGCCGCCCCCGCTCCGTCAATCGAACGAGAACGTATAGAACAGATCCACCGCGCTCTCCGTCCCCGTCTGCACCTGCACATCGATGTGGTTGTAGACGTTGTAGCGCAGCTTCACGAGCGTCGCGGCTTTCGTCAGGCCCTGCTCGAACGTCACGCGCAGCTTCGACGAGATCTGCTTGCCGACCGTCAGCAGGCCGCCCTTGTCACCGCCGATGCCCGACACGCCGACCTCGTCGACGCCGAGCGTCGCCGCGATCCGCGACTGGATGCCGGTCGAGTCCGATGAGCCGAACAGGCTCGCCGCAGCTGACGTCAGCAACCCGTAGTCGGACTTGTTCGACGCCGCAAGCCCGTGGCCGAGCACGAGCCACGACAGCTTCTCGGTGTCGGGCACGTTCGGCGTCGACGTCAGCTTCGCCTGCGGCGCGAGCGCGGTGCCCGAGATCTGCACGCCGGCCTCGACCGCGAGGTTCTTGCGGACGGCGACGATGTCGAGCGCCGGGTTGTCGATCGGTCCCGAGAAGATCAGGTTGCCGCGCGTGATCGTCAGGTTCTGGCCGTAGCCCTCGTACGTCCCTTCGCGGACCGACACCGTGCCGATCGCGCGCAGGTCGGTGCCCTGCCCGGCGATGCGGATCGTGCCGCCGAGCTTGCCGTCGAAGCCCGAGCCCTTGACCTTGAAGTCGTCGCCCATGTCGAACTTCACGTCGAAGCGCACCGGCGTCGACGACGCGGCCACCGCCTCGTCGTCGGTCTCGCGGCCGACGATCACGATGTCGGTCGACAGCGCCGGGCCGCGCCGCTCGGCGAGCTGCAGCGAGCCGCGATCGGCCTTGACGTCGGCGACGACGTCGATGCCGGTCGCGCCGAAGCGCACGTTGCCGGTCCCCGACACGACCATCGTGCGGTCGGTGCGCGACACGGCCTCGAACTTGTCGAACTTCAGGTCGAGCTTGCCGTCGGCCTTGCGGTCCGCGAGCCGCAGGTCGCCCTTCGCGGTCAGGTGGCCGTCGCCGGCCGCGATCGTCGCCTCCTTCAGGATCACGCGATCGCCGTCGAAGTCGAGGTCGACCTTGCCGTCGCGCGCGTTGACGCCCTGGTCCGGCCAGCGGATGCCGAGCCCGTCGCCGCTCGCGTGGCCCGCCAGCAGCGGGCGCCCGACCGTGCCCTTGCCGCGGACCGCGATCTTCGCGGCGCCGTAGACGTCGAGCCCCGGCACGCCGACGAGCCGCGCGACCCAGCGCAGGTCGGGGATGTCGACGTCGCTGTCGAGCGCGAGCGGCGCGTCGCCGGCGAGGCCCCACTGCCCGTCGTGCTTCGTCAGCCGCGTCTGCAGCGACGCCCGGATGTCGCCGAGCCCGCGGCCGGTCGCCTGGACCTTCGCGTCGATGCGGTCGGCGACGATGTCCGCGTCGACTTCGACTTTCTCGGGGTCGACGTCGATCTTCGGGTCGGTCAGGAAGCGGACGTTGCCGGACTCGCGATACACACGCACGGTGCCGTCGATCGCGTCGCCGATCCGCAGGTCCCATTGGCCGCCGAACTTCAGCGTCGTCGCGACGCGCTGGTTGAAGTCGCGCGAGAACGTGCCGGCGAGCGACAGCGGGAAGCCGGTGGCCGTGCCGGCGGTGTCGAGCCGGTCGTCGACGTAGACGAGCCGCTGCAGATCGAGCCGGCCTTCGGCGAACGCGAGGTGTGCGGGTCCGACCTCGACGCGCTCGGGCCCGGCGACGAGCGACGCGCTACCGTCGAGCGCGAACGGCAACCGCCCGCGGCTCTGCAGCTGCGTCACGGTCCCGCGCCACGTGTTGCCCGCATCGAGCCCGCCGTTCGCGGCGGCCGTGAAGTCGAAGCGGTCGCTCGACGCGGTCAGCGTCAGCCGGTGCGACGCCGCGCGTGCCCGTGACCTTGACCTGCGCCGCGCGGACCGCCGGCGGCCCGCGTGCTCGCGTTGCGGAAGTCGGTCAGCGCGAGGTCGGCGTCGAGCGTGCCTTCGGCGCCGGCGAGCAGCCGGCCGGTGCCGCGCAACGACTTCACGGCGTAGACCGTCTGCGTCGGCTTGCCGACCGGCGCCGGATGCGCCGCCGTGGTCGCGGCCGGCGTGTTCGCGACCGCCGCCGGCTTCGCGTAGCGCAGGTCGTCGCCGGCGATCGTGAAGTCGATCGACGGGGCGTCGAGCGAGCCGCCGACGAAGCCGTTGCCGGTCAGCGCGCCGGTCACGCCGAGCTCGAGGTCCGCGAGGCGCGGCGCGTCGACGGTCCAGCGCAGCCGGTCCTGCGGCCGGCCGAAGTCGCCGTCGGCCGTCACGTGGTCGGCGCCGACGGTCAGCGCGACGCGGGCGCCGGCGATCTGCCGGATCGCGACCGGCGAACGTCCCTTCGGCGCCGACGACGCGATCGTGCCGTCGACGGTCCCGACGACGGTACCGGCGAGCGGCCGGCCCGCGACACGGCTCGGGTCGATGCGGACGTCGGCGGCCACGCGGAACGCTTCGGGCACGCGCGCGGTCGCCGCGACGCCGATCGTGCCGCGCACCTTGAACGCCGCGTTGAGGTCGGCCTTCGCGAAGTCGCCGAAGTCGTGCGGGTCGACGTGCGCCAGGTCGCCGGCGAGATCGAACGGCCGGTCGCGGTCGAGGTCGACGCGACCGGAGACGTCGGCGCGACTTCCGCCGAGTTGCACGCGCGCTTCGGCGATGCGGACCTGCTGACCCTCGAGCTCGCCGCGCAGCCGCACGCTGCGGCCGGCGTCGGTCAGCGTCGTGTCGACTTTCAGCACGCCGGCCCGTCGCGAGACGGCGAGCGGCCCCGCGAAGCGCGACGCGATCAACCGGCCGTCGATGGCGCGCAGGTCGAGCGCGCGCACCGTGCCTTCGAACGACGGCGCGCCGCCGTCGGCGATCACGTAGCCGCCGCGACCCGCGACCCGCCCGGCCGCGCCGAGGTCCGCGTCGAGCTTCGACACCGCGATCGCGGCCGAGTCGCCGGTCAGCGTCGCGTCGAGCGTCGCCAACGGGATGCGCCCGCGGTCGATCGGGCCGGGTCGCCCGTTGACCGCGTGCAGCACGGCGCGGAACGGATTCGAGCCGCCCGACGCGAGCGGCGTCGCGAGCGGCGCGACGGTCGCGTCGATCGCGAGGTCGGCATCGGGCAGCCCGCCCTTCCAGCGTTGCGGCGACAGCCCGGCGACGTGCAGCGTCGCGGTCTCGATCGGCTGGTCGCGGAACGGCATCACGCGGGCGTCGGCGTGGCCGGTGACGGACGGCGCGGTCGACGTCGACGGTCGACGACGGCGTGGCGGTCGACGTCGATGCCGATGCCGATGCCGATGCCGCATCGGACACCGTGAAATCCGACGCGAGGTCCAGTGTCGCGAGCGGGCCGCGCACCGTGAGCGGCGCGCGATACGCGGCGTGGACGTCGCCGTCGTCGACGCGGCCTTCGGCGACGAGCTGCGCGTCGAGGCGGAACGGCTTCGTCGCGTCGAGCGTCGCCGCGCCGCTCGCGTTGCCCCACGGCGTCGCGACCGACACGCGCTCGACGATCCAGCGCTTCTTCAGCGCCTCGGTCGCGTAGCGGCCGCGCAGGTCGGCCGGTCCGAGCGACGTCGTGCGGCCATCGGCGACGAGGTCGATCGCGCCGAGGTGCACGGCGTCGAGCCGCAGCGTGTCGATGCGCATCGCGGCCGGCAGCTCGAGCGTGTCGGGCTCGGTCGTCGGCTCGTCGGACTTCGCGATCGTCTCGATCGTCAGCCGCTCGGCGCGCGCGTCGACGATCGTGAAGCGATGCTCGAACGGCTCGAGCCGGTAGCGCAACGCGGCGTGGTCGACCGTGATCACCTGCGTCTTCGTGCGGAACACGAGGCGGTCGAATCCGATCTGCCGGTACAGCGAACCGGTCACGCCGTCGACGCGCAGCTGGCCGTGCAGCGCCTTCTCGCCTTCGGCGACGATCCGCTGCAGCGTCGTCTCGCGACCGAGCAGCCACGCGCCGACGGCGACGACGACGACGATCGTCGCGACGAGCGCGGCGACGGTCCACGCGACGACGCGCGCGATGCGCCGGGCGAGCGAGCGCTTCTGCGGCGTCGGCGCGTCGACGTTCGCCGTCGGTTGCTCATCCATCAGAACGAGACCCCGAGCGAGAAGTGGATGCGCGTCGTGCCGTTCTGCACGCCGTGCGCGACGTCGAGGTCGAGCGTGCCGACCGGGCTGCGCCAGCGCGCGCCGACGCCGTAGCCGACGACCGGGCTCAGCTGCGCGAACGTGTTCGCGGCGTTGCCCGCGTCGACGAACGCGGCGACGCCCCATTGCGGCCAGCGCGGCGCGAGCCAGTGATCGATCTCGAGCGTGCCGGTCGTGACGTAGCGCGCGCCCGAGATCGCGCCGCCCTGCTGCACGCCGAGGCTCTGGTAGCCGTAGCCGCGCACCGACCCGTCGCCGCCGGCGCGGAACAGCAGCGTCGACGGCAGCGTGCTCGTGTCCTTGCCGGCGATGAGCGCCGATCTCGACCCGCGCGATGAACGTGTTGTCGGGGCCGAGCGGCTGGTAGCGGATGCCCTTGCCGTAGAGCCGCCCGAACGGCTGGCCGGTGTTCGGGCGGATGCCGATGCCGGCCTGTCCGCTGACGATGTAGCCGCTCGTCGGCGTCAGCAGGCTGTCGGTCCGCCTGAGCGTGACGCCGTACGTCACGCCGATCGTCTCGGCGAGCGACAGCGGCAGGTCGGGGATGTCCTTCTGCTCGTAGACGTAGTCGAGCGACGTGAAGCGCTGCGTGATGTCCGGCCCCCACGCGCGCTTCGCCGAGATCGTCCCGGTGCGGTCCACTTCGTTCTGGATGTCCTGCCGACCGACCGTCGTCGCGATCGAATAGTCGTCGCCGTGCGGCGTCGTCGGGAACAGCAGCGTCGGCGCCGAGCGTCTGGTTCAGGCGGTCGATCGACAGGTTCGTGCGCAGCTGCTTCGCGCCGCCGAGGAAGTCGATCACGTTGTACGCGAGCGTGCCGCGCGGACCCGAGTTCGTCGTGTAGCCGACGCCGGCCGACACCGTCTTCGACTTGTTCTCCTCGACCAGCACGCGGACCGGCAGCGTGACTTCGCGCGGCAGCGGCGACGGCGGCGAGGCGGTCGTCGGCGCGGGCGTCGCCGTTGTGCCGGCGGCCGCCGTCGACGCGGCCGTCGACGCCGCGCCCGACGCCGACGCCGCGTTCG
This sequence comes from uncultured beta proteobacterium, assembly GCA_963720205.1. Taxonomy (GTDB): domain Bacteria; phylum Pseudomonadota; class Gammaproteobacteria; order Burkholderiales; family Burkholderiaceae_D; genus CAHJXF01. The sequence goes on from OY970390.1 coordinate 1,090,706, forward strand.
CCGACGACGTCGCGTTCGTCACCGTCGGCGTCGACGGCGTCACCGGCGTCGCGGTATCGGCGACCTTCGGCGCGACGAACGCCGAGCGCGGATCGGAGCCGGGGTCGGCCTCCGCGTCGATGCCGACCTCGACGCGCGAGAAGTAGCCGGTGTTCGCGAGCTTCTGCTGGTAGTCGAACAGCTTCTGCTGCGTGTACAGCTCGCCGAGGTCGATCGGGTCGAGGTTGCGGACCGTCTCCTGCGGATAGCGCTTCAGCCCGATGATCTGCAGCGGCCCGAAGCGCACGACGGGTCCGCTCGCGATCACGACCGTCAGCTTCGCCTTCGACGTGCGCACGTCGACCTCGGCCTCGGTGCGCGTCAGCGTCGCGAACGGATACGTCGTGATCAGCAGCGACTGCAGCGCGCGACGCTTGTTCGTCTCCCAGTCGCCCTGGCGGAAGACGTCGCCGACGTGCAGCGTCCAGTTCGCGCGGACGTCGTCGAGGTTCGGCGGCTGCTTCGGCGGCGCCTGCTCGATCGGTCCGACGAACTGCAGGTCGACCGACTCGACGGTCGTCACCGGTCCGGGCTCGATCCGGTAATGCGCGGTCCAGCGGTCATCGGCCTCCTGCAGGTCGGCGTCGATCGTCGGCGCGTAATAGCCTTCGGTCGCGACGAGCCGCGCGATCTCGTCCTTGCCCTCGTCGAACAGCCGTCGCATCTGGTCGGCGTCGATGCGACCCTTGCGGCCTTCGCTGTCGCGCCAGCGGATCAGGCTGAGGTTCGTCTGCACGAGCGTCTTCAGGTCGCCGGGCGCGTCGACGGTGACGTCGTAGCGGACCTCCTCGGCCGATGCGACGTGCACGAACGACGCCGCGAGCCACGCGAGCAGCGCGGCGACGACGAGGCGGCGGCAGCGCGGCGGAATCGCGCCGCGTCGCGCGACCGGACGTCGGTGCACCGGGCGTCGTCAGGCCTGGCGCGCAACGCGCCGCCCTGCGGGACCGCGGCCACCTCGAACGCGTGCAGGTCGCTCGGTGCTCTCGCTGCCGACCGGCCGGATCGTGCGCCGCGGCGCGTACGCCGAGATCAGCGCGCAGGCGACCGACGACGCGTAAGGGATCGATTGCGTCGCGAGGATGCCGATCCACAGCAGGCTCTCGTACTGCATCGGCATCATCGTGACGACGCCGATGATCGCGACGACGATACCGAGCAGCATCAGCCCTTCCTCGCGGACCGCGCCGACCCACGCGAGCGCCGAGCGCTTCTTGCCGGTCTGCCAGCTCTTCGGCGTCACGACGAACGTGCCCTTCTTCTGCGTCAGCCCGGCGATGATGCCGCGCGCGATCGCGTGCGACAGCGCCATCGACGCGACCGACGCGCCGACCACGTCGCGCCAGCCGCACGGCACGCGCGCCCGGTACAGCGACGGCCCGAAGTACGCCTTCAGCACGAAGAAGCCCAGCACCGGGATCACGAACAGGTCGAGCGGCAGGCTGAAGCTCTCGGGGACCAGCAGCATGCCGACGGTCCACGCGAGCGACGCGAGCGTGAACAGCAGGTGCAGCGCGTCGGCGAACCACGAGAACCAGCCGGTCAGGAAGTGGAAGCGCTGGCCGCCGCTCAAGCCCGGCCAGCCGCGCGTCGTCGGCGTGCCGTGACGGCCGGAGTCCTGGCGCCCCCACAGCCAGTTCCAGCGGCGCTTCAGGATCTGCATCGCGCCGAACGCCCAGCGGAAGCGCTGCGACTTGTAGCCGGAGAAGTTCGACGGCGTGAGCCCGCGGCCGAGCACCTCGTCGATGTAGCGCGTCTCCCAGCCGGCGTTCATCAGCCGCAGGCCGAGCTCGGCGTCCTCGCAGATGCACCACTCGGACCAGCCGCCGGTGTCGACGAGCGCGCGCTTGCGGACCAGCGTCATCGTGCCGTGCTGGATGATCGCGTCGCGCTCGTTGCGGTGATGCATGCCGATGCGGAAGAAGCCGTCGAACTCCCAGCTCGCCATCCGCTGGAACGCGTTGTGCTGCCAGTCGCGATGCGCCTGCGGGCACTGCACGACCGCGACGCGCGGCGGCTCGAAGTGCGCGACCGTGACCTTCAGCCAGTCCGGATCGACGACGTAGTCCGCGTCGACGACACCGACGATCTCGGCGCGCGCGTCGGTCTCGCGCAGCGCGAAGTTCAGCGCGCCGGCCTTGAAGCCGGGCCAGTTGTCGAGGTGGAAGAAGCGGAAGCGCGGCCCGTCGCCGGACGCGTGCTCGTTCAGCCGCTCGACGTAGCGCTCGACCGGCTTCCACGTGTCCTCGTTCTTCGTGTTGTTGTCGATGACGAGGACCTCGAAGTTCCGGTAGTGCATCCGCGCGAGGCTGGCCAGCGTCTGGATCACCATCTCCGGCGGCTCGTTGTGGCACGGCAGGTGGATCGACACGAACGGCTCGACCGCGTCGAGCGCCGGCCGCTCGGGCCGGAAGTGGCGCTGCCAGTGCCGCTGCCACACGACCTCGGTGAACTCGAACGCGTTCGCGAGCAGGATCATCAGCATCGCGGCGAGCGCCGGCAGCAGCAGCGCGAGCATCGTCCAGTCGAGCGTGTTGAGATAGAACTCGAACGGCAGCGTGACGAGCCACACGACGAGCGTCATCGCGGCCTGGATGACGACGCCGAAGAACACGCGGCCCGCCGGCCGGAAGCGCGAGAACGCGATGCAGAACGCGACGATCGGGAACAGCGCGAGGATCGACGCGACGATCGCCTTCCGCGGCCAGCCCGGGTCGACGACGACGGGGCCGTCGAGCGAGAACTTCGGCTGCCGGTCGGCGTTGAAGATGCCCCAGTACGCGCCGGTGCGTCCCTCGGTCGCCCGCTTCCACGGCTGGTCGATCGCTTCCATCAGGTAGTAGTCGAGCTTCTCCTTCTTCGCGACCGGCAGGAACTCGCGGATGAACTGCGCCTCGTCCTTGACCGACGCGGTCGAATAGGTGATCGGCAGCAGAGGATCGAGCGTCTTGATCGGCACGCGGCTGCCGCCGGACGGCCAGCCGACCTCGCCGATGACGATCTTCTTGTTCGGGTACTCGCGCGCCATCTCCGCGTAGCGCTGCTGGACCTGCTTCACGGCGCCGGCGCGCGGGATGCCCTCCCAGTACGGCAGCAGGTGGACCGTGATGAAGTCGACGTGCCGCGCGATCTCGTGCATCGCCCTCTTGTGCTCGCTCGTGCCCGTCAGCCAGACGTCCCACGACTCGGCCGTCGAGACCGGCACCCGCGCGCGGCGCTTGACGACGTCGATGTACCCGATCAGTTCCTTCGGCGTCAGGTCGCCGCGCAGCAGCGTCTCGTTGCCGACCAGCACGCGGTCGATGTTCGAGTTCTCGCGCATCAGCTTGATCAACCCCTTGATCTCGAGGTCGTTGCGGCGACGGTCACGCGACAGCCAGGCGCCGGCGGTGACGGTCATCCCGTACTTCCGCGCGAGCGCCGGGACGATCGACGCGTCGTCCTCGGCCGCGCCGTCGAGCGAGCTGTAGATGCGGATGCGTGTCGTGTAGTGCGACAGCATCTTCATGTCCTCGTCCAACTGCTCGTCGGTCGGGAAGCTCTTGTTGTCGCCCTCGGGGGTCTGGTCGCGGCGGAAGCCGTTGTACGCGAAGCCGCCGACCGGACCGACCCAAGGCGCCGCCTCGGGCGGCCGGTTCAGCCACGACCAGAACGCCCAGTTCGCGGCGCCGATCAGGAGGGCGATGAGGATCGCCGAGGCCACCGTGGCCGGCGACACGCGCGCACGGCGTCGGGTCGACGCCGGCGCGACCGGGCTGCCGGTCGGGGTATCCGGCGTCGGGACGGCCGCACGCACACCGGTCATCGTGCCGGTCCCGCTGTCCGGCGGGCCGGAAGCTTGATCGATGCTCAATGAAGAAATCCTGAATGAAACCGCGGACGAGCCTCGTTCGCGCCCGCGTGCCGCACCGGCACGTCGCGCGTCGCGAGGACGTCCGCCCGTCGGCTGCGCCGGTCCGGCGCCCGGGGCGACCTGTCCGCGGACAGGCGGCGGTGCATGGTATCGCACCGCCCTCGTGTCAACGCATCAGCCGCCTCGCGCGATGACAGCAGGGACGCGCCGAAAACCGGGCCTGTTGCGCGGGCGTCGCGTCGCCGCCGCAGGGGTCCTGCCTCGGTCGCGGCTGGTATATTCTCTGGCTCACTCCGGCGCGGTGCGCGCGACGCGCGCGATCGTCCCGCAGCGGACGCATACATGACGGCAACGACATCATCGCGCGGCGCACCGGCGGAGTCGGGCGCGTCGCTCATGTTCGGTCCCTATCGCACGCTCGAGAAGGTCGGCGCGGGCGCGACCGCGACCGTCTACCGGGCGGTGCACACCGAGACCAACCAGATGGTTGCGTTGAAGGTGATCCTCTTCAACCAGTCGAACGCGAAGCTGAGCCGGCGGCTGAAGAAGCTGTTCGCCACCGAAGCCGCGCTGGCGATGAAGGTCAAGCACCCGAACATCGTCACGATCTTCGAAGCCGACATCGAGGAGAAGTTCGCCTACATCGCGATGGAGTTCGTCAACGGCGTCGCGCTGCGCGAGCACTGCGGCTTCGACAAGCTGCTGCCGCCCCATCGCGTCGTCGAGATCATGTTCAAGTGCGCGATGGCGCTCGACTTCTCGGCGCGGATGGGCGTCGTCCATCGCGACATCAAACCCGACAACATCATGCTGGGCAGCGACGACGTCGTGAAGATCACCGACTTCGGCCTCGCGCTCGACATGAAGAAGAAGAGCGACACCGACTCGACCTTCATCATGGGCGTCGGCTCGCCGGCCTACATGTCGCCCGAGCAGATCAAGGACTATCCGCTCAACGGCCAGACCGACCTGTACTCGCTCGGCACGGTGATGTTCGAGCTGCTGACGGGGCGCCAGCCGTTCCGCGCGAAGAATCGCGCGTCGTTGATGTACAAGATCATCAACATGGACGCCGAGCCGGTGTCGACGCTGAACCCGTCGGTGCCCGACTCGCTCGATCCGATCGTCAAGCGGACGCTCGAGAAGGATCTCTACACGCGCTACCGCACGGGCGCGCAGTTCGCGCAGGACCTGTCGAGCGCGAAGTTCCAGATCCTCGACGACGCCGATTCGGTCCGCCTCACGCGGCGCTTCAAGGTGCTGCGCCAGAACGCCGCCTTCACCGACTTCGAGAACGACGAGATCTGGGAGATCCTGCGCATCTCGCACTGGCGCGTCATCCACGAGTCGCGGCCGGTGATGGTCGAGGGCGAGGAAGGCGGCAACTTCGGCGTCATCCTCGACGGCGAGGTCGAGGTGTCGCTGAAGGGTCGGCAGCTCGCCGTCTTCGGCCCCGGCCAGGTGATCGGCGAGCTCGCGTTCCTGTCGCCGGAGCGCGCCCGTCGCAACACGACCGTCGTCGCGATGGTCGACACGACGTATCTCGAGGTCAACGCCGCGGCGTACGCGCTCGCGAGCGAGGAGTGCCAGTTCCATTTCCGCGAGCTCGTCGTCTCGACGCTGATGCGGCGAAGCGAGGAAGCGAACGAGAAGCTGATCGAGAACGCGCCGAACGCGCGCAAGAGCCTGCGCGACGACAGCGAGTTCGGCTTCGGCCTCGTCCCGATGGGCGACGAGTTCGCGCCGCCGCTCGAGTCGGCGCGCGCGCCGTCGTCCGGCTATCAGGCCCGGGCGACGGCGGCCCGGGGCGACGCGGCCGCGCTGAACGCGTCGCGCGGCGGCGCGGCGGTCACGACGTCCGGGGTCGGTCGCGCGACCGCCGGCAAGGGACCGCCGCTGACCGACATCCTGTTCGGCAGCGACGGCACGCTGCGGATCGCCGGCGACAACGACCGCTGAGCGCGCGCGTCGTCGCGGTCGACGTCGCGCCATCGTCGCGCCATCGTCGCTGTCGTACAATCCGGCGTCGATCAGGAGAGCGTCGCCGTCGTGCTTCACGCGCGCCGGTGGCCGCCGAAGGCGCAACTCCCATAACCGCTCAGGCAGGAGCCGCGAGGCTTCCAGGGACTGATCGCACGGCAGGACCAATCTGGAGAGCGACGACGTCCGCGCGAGCGGGCCGGTCGTCCACCGAAGGGGCACGCGTCCGACCGACGTCGATCGGACGCAATCTCTCAGGTAAACGGACAGAGGGACGCGCGACCGGTCGAACGGCCGCGCACGTCCCGGTCGCGTCCGCGCGTCCGTCCCCGGACTCCACGATGCGCCCGTCATGACCGAAGCCTCCGCAGAACGCGCTCCCAGCGTCCCGCCCGCGAGCGCACCGCTCGCGAGAACCGCGCTCCATGCGCTGCACGTCGAGCTCGGCGCGCGGATGGTCCCGTTCGCCGGGTACGAGATGCCGGTCCAGTATCCGAAGGGCGTGCTGCAGGAGCATCGGCACACGCGCGCCGCCGCGGGCCTGTTCGACGTCTCGCACATGGGCCAGCTGAAGCTCGTCGGTCCGGGCGCCGCGGCCGGCCTCGAACGGCTCGTGCCGATGGACATCGTCGGCCTCGGGCCGCATCAGCAACGCTACGCGCTGTTCACGAACGACGCCGGCGGCATCCTCGACGACCTGATGGTGACCGCGGTCGCCGATCACCTGTTCGTCGTCGTCAACGCGTCGTGCAAGGCGCAGGACACGGCGCTGATGCGCGCGGGTCTGGCTGACGACGACTGCGACGTCGTCGCGCTCGATCACCGCTCGCTGCTCGCGCTTCAGGGTCCGCGGGCCGTCGACGCGATGAAGCGGCTGTGTCCCGACGTCGACTTCGCCGGCTGGACGTTCATGACCGCGCGCGACGTCGCGATCGACGGCGCGCCCTGCTTCGTCACGCGCTCGGGCTACACCGGCGAGGACGGCTTCGAGATCTCGGTCGCCGACGACGACGCCGAACGCGTCGCCCGCGCGCTGCTCGCACAGCCGGAGGTCGCGCCCATCGGCCTCGGCGCCCGCGACTCGCTCCGGCTCGAGGCCGGCCTCTGTCTCTACGGCAACGACATCGACGCGACGACGACGCCGGTCGAGGCGGCGCTGACGTGGTCGATCTCGAAGGCGCGTCGCGCCGACGGCGCTCGGCCCGGCGGCTTCCCCGGCGCCGAGACGATCCTCGCGCAGCTCGCGGCCGGCAAGGACCTCGGTGCGCCGGGCGCGCCGCGACGCAAGCGCGTCGGCCTCGTCGGCGTCGAGCGCACGCCGGTTCGCGAAGGCGCGACGCTCGTCGACGCGAGCGGCGACGCCGTCGGCCGGGTCACGAGCGGCACGTTCGGGCCGACGGCCGAGCGCGCCGTCGCGCTGGCCTATGTCGACGCGCGCCATGCGGTCGCCGGCACCGAGCTGCACGCGCTGGTCCGCGGCAAGCCGGTGGCGATGCGCGTCGCGCCGACGCCGTTCGTGCCCCATCGCTATTACCGCGGCTGAACGCGCCGCCTCGATCGACCGGAGAAGGAGCGACATGCGCTACACCGAAGACCACGAATGGGTCCGCCTCGAGACCGACGGGACCGTGACGATCGGCATCACCGATCACGCGCAGGACGCGCTCGGCGACATCGTCTTCATCGAGATGCCCGACGTCGACCGGCACTTCACGAAGGGCGAGGCCGCGTGCGTCGTCGAGTCGGTGAAGGCGGCCGCCGACGTGAAGATGCCGCTCGCCGGCACCGTCGTCGCGGTCAACGACGGCCTTGCCCGACGACCCCGCGAAGGCGAACACCGATCCGATGAGCGACGGCTGGTTCCTGCGCGTGCGGCCCGACGATCCGGCCGACGTCGACCTGCTGCTCGACGAGGACGCGTACGCCGCGCTCATCAAGTCCTGACCCACCACCGCCCGCACTGCCGAGCCGCCGCATGAACACCGTCACCGATCCCTCGCTCGCGGCCCTGCGGTCGCTCGACCCGTCGACGTCCCGTCCGACGTTGCACGATCTCGAACGCCGCGACGCGTTCGTCGCCCGCCACATCGGACCGTCCGACGCCGACCAGGCGACGATGCTCGCGGCGCTCGGCTATCGCGACGCGCGCCGCGCTGATCGACGCGATCGTGCCGTCCGCGATCCGGCGTCCGGCCCGCGGCGACGGCGCGATGGCGCTGCCCGACGCGCTGCCCGAGGCCGAGGCGCTCGAGAAGCTGAAGGCGCTCGCCGACCGCAACCAGGTGTTCCGGTCGTTCATCGGCCAGGGCTACTACGGCACGTTCACGCCCGGCGTGATCCTGCGCAACGTGCTCGAGAACCCCGCGTGGTACACGGCCTACACGCCGTACCAGCCGGAGATCTCGCAGGGCCGTCTCGAAGCGATCATCAATTTCCAGACGATGGTCTCGGACCTGACCGCGATGGACGATCGCGAACGCGTCGATGCTCGACGAGGCCACCGCCGCGGCCGAGGCGATGACGCTGTGCCTGCGCGTCGGCAAGCGCGAAGTCGAGGACGTTCTTCGTCGCCGACGACGTGCATGCCGCAGACGCTCGCGGTCGTCCGCACGCGCGCCGAGCCGCTCGGCATCGAGGTCGTCGTCGGCGCGCCGTGCTGCGGCCGCGTCGCACGACGCGTTCGGCGTGCTGCTGCAGTATCCCGGCGCGTACGGCGACGTGCTCGACTATCGCGCGCGTCGTCGACGCGGTCCACGCGCGCGGCGGACTCGTCGTCGTCGCGGCCGACCTGCTCGCGCTGACGCTGCTGACGCCGCCCGGCGAATGGGGCGCGGACGTCGTCGTCGGCACGAGCCAGCGCTTCGGCGTGCCGATGGGCTTCGGCGGACCGCACGCGGCCTACTTCGCGACGCGCGACGCGTTCAAGCGCAGCATGCCCGGCCGGCTCGTCGGCGTGACCGTCGATGCGCAACGGCGACCGCGCCTATCGCCTCGCGCTGCAGACGCGCGAGCAGCACATCCGCCGCGAGAAGGCGACGTCGAACATCTGCACGGCGCAGGTCGCTGCTCGCCGTGATGGCCGGCATGTACGCCGTCTACCACGGGCCGGACGGCCTCGCGACGATCGCGCGGCGCGTGCATCGGCTCGCGACCGTGCTCGCGGCGGGGCTGCGCGCAGCTCGGCATCGCCGTCGCGAACGACGCGTTCTTCGACACGCTACGTCGATCGGCTGCGACGCCGGCGTTCGTCCACGCGGCGGCGTCCGCGCAGCGCGTCAACCTGCGGCAGCGTCGACGCGGCATCACGTCGGCGTGTCGCTCGACGAGACGACGACGCGCGCCGACGTCGAGCGGCTGTGGCTGCTGTTCGCGCACGGACGTCCGCTGCCGGACTTCGACGCGCTCGACGCGACCGCCGACGACGCGCTGCCGGCGACGCTGGTCCGCACGTCGCGCTACCTGACGCATCCGGTCTTCAACACGCATCACTCGGAGACCGAGATGCTGCGCTACCTGCGCCGGCTGGCCGACAAGGACATCGCGCTCGACCGCGCGATGATCCCGCTCGGCTCGTGCACGATGAAGCTCAACGCGACGTCGGAGATGATCCCGGTCACGTGGCCGCGAGTTCGCGCACATGCATCCGTTCGCGCCGCCGGCGCAGACGGTCGGCTATCGCGCGATGATCGCCGAGCTCGAGGACATGCTGTGCGCGGCGACCGGCTACGCCGCCGTCTCGCTGCAGCCGAACGCCGGCTCGCAGGGCGAGTACGCGGGCCTGCTCGATGATCCGCGCGTATCACGCGTCGCGCGGCGACGCGCATCGCGACGTCTGCCTCATCCCGTCGTCCGCGCACGGCACCAATCCGGCGTCGGCGCAGATGGCCGGCATGAAGGTCGTCGTCGTCGACTGCGACGACGGCGGCAACGTCGATCTCGCCGACCTCGCAGGCGAAGGCCGCCGAGCACGCCGACGCGCTCGCGGCGATCATGATCACGTATCCGTCGACGCACGGCGTGTTCGAGCCGGGCGTCGAGGCGATCTGCGACATCGTCCATCGCCACGGCGGCCAGGTCTACGTCGACGGCGCGAACATGAACGCGATGGTCGGCCTCGCGGCGCCGGGCCAGCTTCGGCGGCGACGTGTCGCACCTCAACCTGCACAAGACGTTCTGCATCCCGCACGGCGGCGGCGGACCCGGCGTCGGGCCGGTCGCCGTCGGCGCGCATCTCGCGCGGTTCCTGCCGGGCCGCGTGCAGCGCGACGATGCGTCCGGCGCAGCTGACTCGGCCGACGACGCGCAGCCGATCGGCTCGGTCTCCGCGGCGCCGTACGGCTCGGCGTCGATCCTGCCGATCTCGTGGATGTACATCGCGATGATGGGCGCGCGACGGCCTGACCGCGGCGACCGAGACCGCGATCCTCGTCGGCGAACTACCTCGCGAAGAAGCTCGACGCCGCACTATCCCGGTGCTGTATCGCGGCGACCGACGGCCTCGTCGCGCACGAGTGCATCGTCGACCTGCGGCCGATCAAGGAGTCGAGCGGCGTCACCGTCGACGACGTCGCGAAGCGGCTGATGGACTACGGCTTCCACGCGCCGACGATGAGCTTCCCGGTCGCCGGCACGCTGATGATCGAGCCGACGGAGTCCGAGTCGAAGGCCGAGCTCGACCGCTTCGTCGCCGCGATGATCGCGATCCGCGACGAGATCCGCGCGATCGAGGACGGTCGCATGGACCGCGACGACAATCCGCTGAAGAACGCGCCGCACACGGCCGCGTCGCTGCTGGTCGACGAGTGGACGCATCCGTATTCGCGCGAGACGGCCGCGTATCCGCAGAAGGGCCTGCGCGCGGACAAGTACTGGCCGCCGGTCGGCCGCGCGGACAACGTCTACGGCGATCGCAACCTGTTCTGCGGCTGCATTCCGACCGAGCAGTACACCGACGAGGCCGTGCGCGCCTGACCGGCGCGCGGCGCCGTCTGCGGCGCGCGCGCTCCGGCGTCGCGCCGTCCGTCCCCGGCCACGACGCTTCGTCGCCTCGCGCTGCGCTTCGTCGCAGCGCCCTCGCGGACCGGCGCGCCGCGGGCGACCATCCGCCTCGTCGAACCTCCGGAGCAACCGCGATGAGCCCGCTGAACCCCCTGTTTCCGATCGCCGCCGTCGTGAAGGCGGTCACCTTCCCGATCCGGGCCGTCTTCATCGTCGGCCTGTGCTACTTCATCAACTCGGTGACGTCGCCGCATCACTGGTGGGCGCACTGGGTGCTGTTCGGCATGGTCATCGCGACGCTGGTCGTGTGGATGAAGGCGCTGGGCGCGATCGTCGAGACCGTCGGCATCGTCGGCGGCGCGTACCTCGTCTATCGCTGGTGGACGCGGCGACGCGAGAACGCGGCGCCGGCGGCGCGGCCGGTCGACGCGGGGACGTTCTAGTCCAGGCCGTGCTCCGGACAGCCGCCCCGCGCGAGCGGTTCGCCCGACAGACGCGCGGCCATAGGGCCCGACGACGGCCTCGATCGCAGGGTCGGCGCTCGTTCGCCTCGTCGTGTCAGCCTGGAACGAGCAGCAGCTTGCCGCGCGCCTTGCCGCTCAGACTGACTTCCATCGCCGTGCGCCAGTCGTCCAGAACGTAGCGTCGAGAGATCGGCACTTCGAATCGGCCCGCCGCTGCGAGCCGGGTGAATTCCGGCAGCAGGTCGATGCGAACGGACTGGTCCTCGTGGAACGTGTCCCGGACCCCGGTCTGCTTCGCGCCTTCGAAGTCGGCGATCGTCATGACCTTGCGCGGATCTCCGCCGACGATGCGAACCAGATCGGGTAATGCCCCGCCGACCGGCGCGGTGTCGAGGGCGAGGTCGACCGAGCCATCGGCGAGTGCGCGTACCCGGTCCACCATGCCTTCTCCATACCGGGTGACCGTCGCGCCGAACTCGCGCAGGCGCGCAGCATGGGTCTCACCCGCGGTGGCGATCACCCTCGCGCCGCGTGCGAGCGCCATCTGGACCGCTGCGAAGCCGATCACGCTGCCGCCACCGTGGATGAGGATGGTCTGCCCTGCCGAGAGGCCGAGCCACGTCAGGTGCCTGCTGGCCGTGTCCACCGCCATCGGCAGCGCGGCTGCCTGGTCGAAGTCGAGGTTGGCGGGCAGCGGAGTCCATCGATCCATGATGGCCCGATCCGATGCGCCAGCCGTGTCGCGATGCGCCCAGTCCGCGGTTCCCAGTACGCGGTCGCCGACGGCGACGTCGCTGACGCCGTCGCCGAGCGCTTCGACGACGCCGGACACGTCGATGCCGACGCCGCGCGGCAGGGCGCCGGCGAACAGCCCGCGGCACAACGCCCAGTCGGCGGGATTCAAACCACACGCCTTGACGGCGATGCGGATCTGCGCGGCGCCGGGAACCTGGACGGGGACCGTCTCGAGCTGGAGGACGTCGGCCGGCTCGCCATATGCGTGAAAGCGGAGCGTGCGCGTGGTCTGAACTGATCGTTCGATATCGGTCATGGTGCTGTCGTTACGGTCGGCATTGATGAAGGATGGGGGCGCCAGCGATCGAGCCGACCACCGGGGCGTGCTTCAGTGGCTGACAGCCGCGTCGAATCGAGGATCGCACCGCGCATGCCCAGTGCGATCGCGGTAGCATCGACGTTGCGTTGGTCAAACGCCGAACGCGCCGCCGTCGAATCCTGCGCCGAGGAGCATGACCCCGCGCGTTGCGCGCCGCCCATGTCGAAGCAGGCGCCCGGCGCAAGGTGCAGGCCGGCAGCATCGTGTTGAAGTGCATGACGTCACGAGTCCCTTCGGCGTCTTCCTTCGCGGTGCACCGTCCCCGGGGAGCGAGGGAGTCGGCCGCGACGCGTGGCGACTATCGCGCGCCGCTCTCCCCGCGAAAAGCCGAGACGACATACCGCTATGAGCAGTAGCACCCTCGACCTCGAAGCGCCCGAACTGGGCAGCTTCCTGCGGCAGCGCCGGGCACGGGTCGCCCCGACCGACGCCGACGGCGGACGTCGTCGCACCCCTGGCTTGCGTCGCGAAGAAGTCGCCGCCCGCGCCCACGTGAGCGTCACCTGGTACACGTTCCTCGAACAGGGCCGCGGAGGCCCGCCGTCGAGCGCGGTGCTGGAGAGACTGGCTCGGGCGCTCGAACTCGACCGGTCCGAACGCGAGATCCTGTTCCTGCTGGCGCAGAAGCGGTCCGCGCCGATCGGGCAGGCGCCCCACCCCGTCGTGTCGCCGCAGCTCCAGAGCGTGCTCGACGCCATCCCGCACTGCCCTGCGTTCATCAAGACGATCGGTTGGGACGTCGTCGCCTGGAATCGTGCGACGAGCCGCGTGCTGAGCGACTACGGTCTCCTTCCGCCCCACGAACGAAACGTGCTGCGCCGGCTGTTTCCGCCCGGCGACGAGGTCCTGTCGTCGAAGGCGCGGGACTTCGCCGCATTCGCGCTCGCAGCGTTTCGGGTCGACCTCGCGCGCCTGCCTGCCGATGCGCAGGCCCACGGTCTGGCGGCCGAACTGCAGGCGACCAGCGCCGACTTCCGTCGCCTCTGGGCGCAGACCGACATGCTCAGCCAGTGGGTCGGACGAAAGGTGATCGACCATCCCGAGATCGGCGAGCTCGCGCTGGACTATTCCAGCTTCGCCATCGACGACAGCAGCGGAATGAGCCTCGTCGTGTTCACCCCCGGCACGCCCGAGCAAGCCGCCGCGGTCGCCCGGCTGGTCGACCGGGCATGACCTTGCCGGCGGCGCCTCGTCGCGGCGTCGCTCGTTCCAGCCGAGCCCTGCCTGCGACCTGAAGTCTTCCCGGCGGAGTCGGCCGATCGCCGCCACGGGGCCGAGCGTCGTGCGATGTGCATCGCGGCCGTCGCGCGGCGCCCGGGCCGGCGCCATCGCGCGGCACGCGCGTCAGCGTTTCGCGTCCGTCGCGGCCGGCGCCGGCGCCGCGCCGTTCACCGGCGACGGGTCGACGATCTGAACGAAGACCTCGCCGTCCTTCAGCATGCCGAGTTCGAAGCGCGCGCGTTCCTCGACGGCACCCGCGCCTTCCTTCAGGTCCTTGACTTCGGCCGCGAGCCGCTCGTTGCGCGCCTCGAGACCCGCGTTCGCGCGGTTCTGCGCCGCGAGTTGCCGCTCCATGTCGCGCACCTGCATCCAGCCGCCGTGGCCGAGCCACAGCGGGTACTGGATCGCGAGCAGCAGCGCGGCGATCAGGAACGGGACGAGTCGCATCGAGGCCCGGCCGGCGCGGCGGCGCTACTTGAGGTTGTGGAACGCCGCGCGGCCCGGGTAGACGGCGACGTCGCCGAGGTCTTCCTCGATCCGCAGCAGCTGGTTGTACTTCGAGATGCGGTCCGAGCGGCTCATCGAGCCGGTCTTGATCTGCATCGCATTCGTCCCGACGGCGATGTCGGCGATCGTCGTGTCCTCGGTCTCGCCGGAGCGATGGCTGATGACCGACGTGTAGCCGGCACGCTTCGCCATCTCGATCGCGGCGAACGTCTCGGTCAGCGTGCCGATCTGGTTGATCTTGATCAGGATCGAGTTCGCGACGCCGCGGTCGATGCCCTGCTTCAGGATCTTCGTGTTGGTGACGAAGAGGTCGTCGCCGACGAGCTGGACGCGGTCGCCGAGCCGCTCGGTCTGCAGCTTCCAGCCGTCCCAGTCGCCTTCGGCCATGCCGTCCTCGATCGAGATGATCGGGTACTTGTCGCACCACGTCGCGAGCAGGTCGGTGAAGCCGGCCGCGTCGAGGATCAGTCCCTCGCCGTCGAGCTGGTACTTGCCGTCCTTGTAGAACTCGGACGCGGCGCAGTCGAGGCCGATCGCGATCTGCGACCCGGCCGTGTAGCCCGCCTGGTCGATGGCGTCGAGGATCAGCTGGATCGCCGCCTCGTGATGCGGCACCGACGGCGCGAAGCCGCCCTCGTCGCCGACCGCCGTGCTCATGCCTTTCCCGTCGATGATCTTCTTCAGCGCGTGGAAGATCTCGGCGCCGTAGCGCAGCGCCTCCCGGAACGTCGGCGCGCCGACCGGGATGATCATGAATTCCTGCAGGTCGAGGTTGTTGTTCGCGTGCGCGCCGCCGTTGATGACGTTCATCATCGGCACCGGCATCGTCATCGCCGACGTGCCGCCGAAGTAGCGGTACAGCGGCAATCCGGACTCCTCGGCCGCGGCCTTCGCGACCGCCATCGACACCGCGAGCATCGCGTTCGCGCCGAGGCGCGCCTTGTTGTCGGTGCCGTCGAGGTCGATCAGCGTGCGGTCGAGGAACGCCTGCTCGTTGCCGTCGAGGCCCATCACGGCCTCGGAGATCTCGGTGTTGATGTTCTCGCAGGCCTTCAGGACGCCCTTGCCGCCGTAGCGCGCCGGCTCGCCGTCGCGCAGTTCGATCGCCTCGCGCGATCCGGTCGACGCGCCCGACGGCACGGCCGCGCGGCCGAGCACGCCCGACTCGAGCAGCACGTCGCATTCGACGGTCGGGTTGCCGCGGCTGTCGATGATCTCTCGACCGATGATGTCGACGATGGCGCTCATGGGACTCCTGTTGTCGTTATGGGTGGTCGGTGCGGCGTCACGCGCCTTCGACGATGATCATGTTCATGACGGCGGCGCCGTCCCGGGCCGCACGCGCCTTCGTGTATTCGGGCGAGTCGTAGAACGCCTGCGCCGCCTCGACCGACGCGAACGGGATGATGACGATGCGCCCCGGCTCCCGACCTTCGAGCCGGACCGTGCGGCCGCCGCGCGCGAGCGGCGCGATGCCGTGCGCGTCGAACGCCGCGCTCGACAGCTTGCGGTACTCGGCGTACTGCTCGGGATCGGTGACGTTCACGTCGGCGAGGATGTAGGCGGCCATGGCATCAGCGAAGCGCGTCGAGCGCCTCGTCAGGGGTTGAAATCGTTTTCGGCGTAGTCGCCGGCTTTCGCGACGCGGTCGAGCGCGACGAGCGTCTCGAGCAGCGCGCGCATGCGCTTCAGCGGCACCGCGTTCGGACCGTCCGACATCGCGTTCGCCGGATCGGGATGCGTCTCCATGAACACGCCGGCGACGCCGACCGCGATCGCCGCGCGCGACAGCACCGGCACGAACTCGCGCTGGCCGCCGGACGTCGCGCCCTGCCCGCCCGGCAGCTGCACCGAGTGCGTCGCGTCGAACACGACCGGACAACCGGTCTCGCGCATGATCGCGAGCGAGCGCATGTCGGATACCAGGTTGTTGTAGCCGAACGAGGCGCCGCGCTCGCAGACCATGATGTTGTCGCCGTCGCCGCCGGCCGCGATCGCGGCCTCGCGCGCCTTCTCGGCGACGTTCTTCATCTCGTGCGGCGCGAGGAACTGGCCCTTCTTGATGTTGACCGGCTTGCCGGCGGACGCGGCGGCGTGGATGAAGTCGGTCTGGCGGCACAGGAACGCCGGCGTCTGCAGCACGTCGACGACGGCCGCGACCGCGGCGATCTCGTCGATCTCGTGGACGTCGGTCAGCACCGGCACGCCGACCTGCGCGCGTGACGTCGTCGAGCATCCGCAGGCCGTCGTCGATGCCCGGCCCGCGGAACGACTTGCCGGAGCTGCGGTTCGCCTTGTCGAACGACGACTTGTAGACGAACGGGATGCCGAGCGCGCCGGTGATCTCCTTCAGCGTGCCGGCGGTGTCGATCGCGAGCTGGCGCGACTCGATGACGCAGGTGCCGGCGATGAGGAAGAACGGCTGGTCGAGGCCGACGTCGAAGCCGCAGAGCTTCATGCCGATGACCGCGATGTGGTGATCTCCGTCGTCCCCGCGAAGGCGGCGACCCAGCGGCGTTCGACAACGACACTGGGTTCCCGCCCACGCGGGAACGACGAACGACGAGACCGTGCTTCCGTCGACTGCTGACGGCGACGAACCGTCACCTCACGCCGCCTTCTTCAACCGCGCCGCCCGGTTCGCGATCGCGGCCTCGATGTACGCCGTGAACAGCGGATGACCCGCGCGCGGCGTCGACGTGAACTCGGGGTGGAACTGCACGCCGAAGAACCACGGATGCCCGTTCGGCCCGCTCTGCGGCAGCTCCATGATCTCCGGCAGGTTCTCGCTCGGCGTGTGCGCGCTGATGCGATAGCCGTGCGACTCGAGCAGCGGCGCGAAGTAGTTGTTGACCTCGTAGCGATGACGGTGCCGCTCGTTGACCTCGGCGCCGTAGATGCGCGCCGCGAGCGTGCCCGGCTCGACCGGACAGCGCTGCGCGCCGAGCCGCATCGTGCCGCCGAGGTCGGACGCCTCGCTGCGACGCTCGACGCGGCCGTCGCGGTCCTGCCACTCGGTGATCAGCGCGACGACCGGATGCGGCGTGTCGGGATCGAACTCGGTGCTGTTCGCGCCTTCGAGCCCGCAGCGGTTGCGCGCGAACTCGATCGTGGCCAGCTGCATGCCGAGGCAGATGCCGAGGAACGGCACCTGGTTCTCGCGCGCGTGACGGATCGCCTTGATCTTGCCTTCGGTGCCGCGCACGCCGAAGCCGCCGGGGATCAGGATCGCGTCGAGATGATCGAGCCCGGCCGTGCCGTCGACGTCGATGACCTCGGAGTCGAGATACTCGATGCGGACCTTCGCGCCGGTGTGGATGCCGGCGTGCACCAGCGCCTCGGTCAGCGACTTGTACGACTCGGTCAGGTCGACGTACTTGCCGACCATGCCGATCGTGACCTCCGTCTTCGGATGCTCGAGGCTGTGGACGAGCCGGTCCCAGGCGGACAGGTCGGCCGGCTTCGCCGTGATCGACGAGGCGTTCGCAGACGAGGTCGTCGAGACCCTGCGCGTGCAGCATCGCGGGGATCTTGTAGATCGAGTCGGCGTCCCAGACCGAGATCACGCCGTCGAGCTCGACGTTCGAGAACAGCGAGATCTTGTCGCGCTCGTCATCGGGGATGCGGCGGTCGGCGCGGCACAGCAGCGCGTCGGCCTGGATGCCGATCTCGCGCAGCTTCTGGACGCTGTGCTGCGTCGGCTTGGTCTTCAGTTCGCCGGCCGACGCGATGAACGGCACGAGCGTGAGGTGCAGGAAGCAGCACGAGCCGCGACCGCCTTTCAGGCTCATCTGCCGCGCGGCCTCGAGGAACGGCAGCGACTCGATGTCGCCGACCGTGCCGCCGATCTCGACCAGCGCGATATCGGCGCCGCCGTCGTCGACGAACGCCGCGGCCGCGCCGCGCCGGATGAAGTCCTGGATCTCGTTCGTGATGTGCGGGATCACCTGCACGGTCTTGCCGAGGTACTCGCCGCGCCGCTCCTTGCGGATCACGCTCTCGTAGATCTGGCCGGTCGTGAAGTTGTTGACCTTGCGCATCCGCGCGCTGACGAAGCGCTCGTAATGGCCGAGGTCGAGGTCCGTCTCGGCACCGTCCTCGGTCACGAACACCTCGCCGTGCTGGAACGGCGACATCGTGCCCGGATCGACGTTGATGTACGGATCGAGCTTGAGGAGGGTGACCTTGAGGCCGCGCGATTCGAGGATGGCGGCCAGCGACGCGGCGGCGATGCCCTTGCCCAGCGAGGACACGACGCCACCGGTGACGAAGACGAATTTGGTCATGAAGAGTCGTGTCGCGGGACGAGTCGACGAAGGACCGCGCGGCACCACCGGGAAATTTGGATTATAGCGGAGCGTCGCGCCGGCGGAGGGCCGCGAAGGCGGCGGTCGAACGCGTGGCCGCCGCGGCGACGCGATCCGATCCGCGGCGGCGCGCCGCAACCTGCGGGGAACGGGCGGCGCGTGAGCCGGGCCGGTCCGGGACCGGCGATCCGCGCTCGCGATCAGCGGTCAGCGGTCAGCGGTCAGCGACCGGCGACCGGCGACCGGCGACCGGCGACCGGCGACCGCGGTCAGCGGTACGCGAACACGATCCGCGCCGTGTACGACTTCTTCGTGGCCGGATCCTTGATCGTCGTGATCCCGGTGTACTCGAGGATGCGGCGCGTCTGCGGATCGATCACCAGCTCGATCGGCGACAGCACGAGGCTCAGCATCGAGTCGAGCTCGATGCGCACCCGGATCGCGCGATGCCCGTCGACCTCGACGTCCTTGGTCTTCGACGCGCGCAGCTTGAAGCTGTCGAGCCGCCCCGGGACGATCAGCGTGAAGTGCAGCGTGCGGCCCGCCTGCAGGTCGTCGAGGTGGTCGGTGACGTAGACCTGCGAGCCGCAGTCGGCGACGGCGTCCTTCGTGCGGTCGAGCGAGGCGGTGCGGTGCTGGCCGTCGCGCGTCTGGTAGGCCTCGACCTTGTCGCGATCGATCTTCGAGATGCCCTCGTGGTAGTCGGGGTCGGTCTCGTCGAGCGACAGCAGCGGCACGTAGCGATCGCTCGAGAAGTCGAACTTGCGTTCGGCGAGCTGGCGCCCGGACGGCAGCACGTAGCGCGTGGTGCCCGACAGCCAGCGGCCGTTCTCGACCTGCACGTCGTACTGCTCGGTGTACAGGACCTTGCCGGTCTGCACGTCGTGCGCGGTGGAGGTGAAGTGCTGCGGGTCGGCCGCATCGGCGGCCGGAAGGCCGGCGGCGAGCAGGAGCGTCAGCGACGCGACGGCGCCGACGATGGTCGCGCGTTTCATTCGGTCATGCCTTGCTGCCCTTCACGAAGCGATAGTGGGCGACGCCCCATTGCGAGCCCTCGCGGAAGCCGAACAACTCGGCGACCGCCATGTAGAACATCCGCCAGCGCTTGAACCAGACCCGCGCGTCAGGTCCGTAAGTCGCGCGGAAGATCGCCATGATCGGCTCTTCGGCCGCGTCCATGCGCCGCAGCCAGTCGTTCGCGGTGCGCTCGTAGTGCCGTCCCGAGATCCACCAGCGGTCCTCGATCACGAGGTCCTCGTCGAACGACGCGAACAGGTCGAAGCCCGGCATCGTGCCGCCGGTGAAGAAGTAGCGGCTCATCCAGTCGTCGGCGTCGACGTCCTCGAAGTGATACGCGACCTGGCGGTGCGCGAACACGTGGACGAAGACCCGACCGTCGTCGGCCAGCCAGCGCGCGAGCTTCGCGAACAGCAGGCCGTAGTTCTTCATGTGCTCGAACATCTCGACCGAGACGATGCGATCGAAGCCGCCGCCGACGTCCGCCGCGTCGAATTCGTGGTCGACGACGTTGCCGGTCCGCACGACGAGGTTGCGCAGCCCGCGCGACGCGGCCTCGGCCTCGATGAACTCGCGCTGGCCGCGCGAGTTCGACAGCGCGACCACCGTCGCGTGCGGATAGCGCGCGGACGCCCACAGCGCGAACGATCCCCAGCCGCAGCCGAGGTCGAGGATGCGCTGGCCGTCCGCGAGCTGCGCGCGGTCGGCGTAGGCCGCGAGCATCGCCTCCTCGGCGCCGGCCAGCGACTCGCGACCGGTCGCGTAGAGGCACGAGGAATACTTCAGCCGCGGCCCGAGGTGCAGCTTGAAGAACGCGGCGGGAACCTCGTAGTGCTGCCGGTTCGCGGCCTGCGTCTCGATCGCGATCGGGCTCGCGGCGAGTTCGTCGACGAACCGCTTGCCGCGCTCGGCGATCGCGTCGGCGCCGCCGCGCGTCTCGGCTTTCAGGCGGCCCGCGATCAGCCGCCGCATGCCGGCGCGCACGAGTCCGTCCGGCAGCCAGCCCCGTTCGGCCAGCGTCGATCGGCTTCATGCGGTGCGGCGACGGTCCGGCCGGACGACGGCCATCGTCATGCGGCGCCCTTCGGCGGCCACGGGATCAGCGGGCTGGTCGTCCGCACGTACTCGGCGTATCCCGGACGCTCGCGGATCATCTGCTCCTCGACCATCGGGATGCCCGACAGCTTCAGCAGCAGCCACGCCATCACGACCGGCGGGATCAGGCCGAGCCACCACCCCGGCGCGCCGACGGCGAGCAGCAGGTACGTGAACCAGTGCAGGCACTCGAAGAAGTAGTTCGGATGCCGCGAATAGCGCCACAGCCCGTCACGGTTCACGCGGCCCTTGTTCGACGGGTCCCGCCGGAACCGCGCGAGCTGTGCGTCGGACAGCGCCTCGCCGGCGACGGACGCGATCGCGACCGCGACGGCCGCGACGATCGCCCACGACGGCGGCGCGTCGTCGCGCCAGCAGACCGCGAGGAACGGCACCGTCAGCAGCGCCGAGAACAGCGTCTGCGACTCGATGAACAGCACCATGTTGCGGCCGGCGGCCGGGCCCCACTTCGCGCGGAACCGCGCGTAGCGCTTGTCTTCCGGGGCATCGTGGTTGCGGCGGTACAGGTGCAGACCGAGGCGGCAGGCCCAGACGGCGATCGCGATGCCGGCCGTCGCGCGCGCGACGAGCGGCGCCGAGCCGACGCACGCGAGCCAGACACCGAGCCCGCCGAGCGAGATCGTCCAGACCGGATCGACCATGTTCGCGTTGTGCGACTTCAGTTGCGCGATCGCGACGACGCCGAGCGACAGGGCGACGCCGACGAGGCCGACGGCGAAGGCGGCTGCGGGCGTCATCGACAGGCGAGGACGACGACGGCGACGGCGGCAACGACGGCGACGCGGGACGCGCAATGCGGAAGGATCACGGACGACTCGACGGACGGGACGGCCCTCGATCTTACGCAAGCGGGCGCAACGCGGATTCGCGGTGGCGTCGTCACGTGGCCAGCGCGAGACGCTGGCAGTCGATCAGCCGGCCGATGCCGAGCGCCGCGAGATCGAGCAGGCCGCTCATCTGCTCGCGGCTGAACGGCTCCCGCTCGGCGGTGCCCTGGACTTCGACGAGTCCGCCGGACGCGGTCATCACGACGTTCATGTCGGTGTCGCAGGTCGAGTCCTCGGCGTAGTCGAGATCGAGCAGCGCGACGCCGTCGTGGAGTCCGACCGAGATCGCCGCGACGAATTCGCGCGCCGGATGCGCCGCGAGCGCGCCGGTCGCGAGCAGCGACGACGCCGCGTCGTGCGCCGCGACGAACGCGCCGGTGATCGCCGCGGTCCGCGTGCCGCCGTCGGCCTGCAGCACGTCGCAGTCGAGCGTCAGCGTGCGTTCGCCGAGCATCGCGAGGTCGAAGACGCTGCGCAGCGACCGGCCGATCAGCCGCTGGATCTCCTGCGTCCGGCCCGACTGCTTGCCGCGGGCGGCCTCGCGGTCGCCGCGCGTGTGCGTCGCGCGGGGCAGCATCCCGTATTCGGCCGTGAGCCAGCCGCGGCCCTGGCCTTTCAGGAAGCCGGGCACGCGGTCCTCGACGCTCGCGTTGCACAGCACGCGCGTGTGGCCGAACTCGACCAGCACCGAGCCTTCGGCGTAGCGCGTGTAGCGACGCGTGATGCGGACGTCGCGCAGCGCGTCGGCCGCGCGTCCGTCGAGCCGTTCGATCGTCATCCGGCCTTCGGCATCAGCTTGTTCGACTTGCGGATCGACGCGCGGATGTCGTCGATGGCGCGCTCGATCTCGCTGTCGGTCATCGGTTTCTGCGGCGACGGCTCGGCCTGGCTCGGCCGGAAGTGGTCGATCGTGGTCGTGATGGCGCCGAGCGGCACCGATTCGGTGGACACGCCGATGTCGGACCGCAGGTCGGCGCCTTCCCAGCTCATCGCCATCGCGGTCACGTTGTCGGCCTCGCTGCCGGCGTCGGCGAGCGCGCGGCCGATCATGTCCGGCACCGCCCGCATCACCGTGCTCTGCGCGAAGAACTTCGCGATCGCCTCGTCCGGCACCGCCGACCACAGCCCGTCGGTGCACAGGAACAGCGTGTCGCCCGGCTTGAGGATCATCTTGCGCGACAACTCGACCGTCGGCGCCTCGGGAGAGCCGAGGCAGTTGAACAGCTTGTTGCGGTCCGGATGCGTGTCGATCTCGGCCGGCGACGCGAGCCCCTGCTGGATCATGCTCTGGATCTTCGAGTGGTCTCGCGTCTGCGCGATCACCTCGCCGGCGCGGATCCAGTACAGCCGCGAATCGCCGACGTGCGCCCAGAACGCGGCCCCCTTCTGCACGACGCACGCGACGACCGTCGTGCGCGGCGACTCGGACAGCCGGTTCGACGCGCGGTATTCGAGGATCGCCCGATGCGCCTCGAAGATGCTCGTCTCGAGGAAGCGCGACGGGCTCGGCAGCAGCGGCGTGGCCTCGCGCTGGAACGCGCTGCCGATCGTCTGCACGGCGATCTGCGCCGCGATCTCGCCCTGCACGTGGCCGCCCATCCCGTCCGCGACGACCATCAGCAGGGCGTCGCGCGTGAAGCAGTAGCCCATGCGGTCCTGGTTCGACTTGCGACCGCCGCGCTTGCTTTCCTGGTAGATCGAGAAGCGCATGGCGTCAGCTCTGGCGGGTGTACATCGAGATCGTCGACGCGCGGACCGTCGAACTGCTGCGGCTGCGCGGCTTCAGCCCGCGCAGCGCATCGCGGGTGCGATCGACCAGCGTGCGGCGGCGCTCGGTCGGCACGCGGTCGAGCAGCGCCTTCTGCAGCGCGAAGACGCTCTGCGGACGCTCGAGCACGTCGAGATTCAGGCACCACTCGACGACCTCGAGCAGTTCCCTCGAATAGCCGTGCGCCTCGAGCTCGCGGACCTTCGACGGCATCTTGTCGGTCGCGCGCCGCGCGTCGGCCGGCTGCGGCGCATGGCCCGACATCGACGCGAAGATCGACGCGCCGATGCCGTAGATGTCGGTCCACGGGCCGAGCGCGCCGTGCCGGTCGTACAACTCGGGCGCGGCGAAACCGGGCGTGTACATCGGGAACAGCTTGCCGGTGTCGGTCGACAGCGTCTGCCGCGCGGCGCCGAAGTCGAGCAGGATCGGCGAAGCGTCGCGACGCAGGTAGATGTTCGCCGGCTTCAGGTCGAGGTGCAGCAGCTTGTTGGTGTGCACCTCGCGCAGGCCGTTCATGACCTGCGTGAACACGAGCCGGATGAAGCGCTCGCCGAGCAGCTTCTTGTCGCCGCGATCGCGGTACTTGAGGATCTGCTCCTGCAACGTGCGGCCCTGCTCGTACAGCATGACCATGTAGACCGTCTCGTTCGCGCGGAAGAAATTCACGACGCGCACGACGTTCGGATGCAGGATGCGCGCGAGCGCGCGGCCCTCCTCGAAGAAGCACTTGAGGCCGATGCGGAACGTCGGCAGGTTGCCGTCGACGATCGTCGGCACGAGCTCGCCGAAGCGCCGGGTCGCGAGCGACGCCGGCAGGTATTCCTTGATCGCGACCGGACGATCGAACTCGTCGCGCGCGAGGTACACGATCGAGAAGCCGCCGCTCGATATCTTCTTTACAATGCGGTACCCCTCGACCTCGTGGCCTTCGGGCAGCGCGGCGTTCGACTCCGAGGCCATGCGGTCAGCGGACGCGAAGAAGAATCATCGGGGCGGGGTGGATCGTCGAGGGGAGCGCGGCTTCGACGACGAGAACGTCGTTCGACGGAAGTTCGTTGCGGGACAAGCCATCGGCGACGTGTCGCGGACGCGGGTCGTCGAACCGCGTACCGGGCGACCCGCGCGGCGCCATTGTACGTGCCCGCGCCGCCGAACAGACGACCCGCGGAACGCGCCGCAACCGCGCGACGAACCGAACGCCCGACCCGCCGACGACTCGCCGACCCGACCGATGACCGTCTCCAGCATGACCGGCTTCGCCCTCGCCCGCCGCGATCATCGCGTCGGCGCGATCGTGCTCGAGATGCGCAGCGTCAACTCGCGCTACCTCGATCCGCAGTTCCGCCTGTCCGACGAACTGCGCGCCGGCGAGACCGCGCTGCGCGAGGCGATCACCGCCCGCGTGTCGCGCGGCAAGCTCGACGTGCGCTACTACATCCATCGCAACGCCGGCGCCGCGCAGGGTCTCGTCGCCGCCGAGCGTGTGCTCGCGCAGCTCGAGGCGCTCGACCGCGGCGTGCGGGCGAGGCTGCCGGACGCGCGGCCGCTGTCGGTGAACGAGGTGCTGCATTGGCCGGGTGTCCTGGAGAGCGGCGACATCGAGGTCGACGAGGTGCTCGCGATGACGAAGTCGCTCGCCGCGGAAGCGCTCGAACAGCTCGCGACGGCGCGCGCCCGCGAAGGCGAACGCCTCGCCGCCATGATCATCGGCAGGCTCGACGCCATGCTTGAGATCGTCGAGCGGCTGCAGCCCGCCGTTCCGCGGCTCGTCGAGGCGCATCAGCGGATGCTCGAGCAGCGGCTGTCCGCGGCGCTCGGCATCGTGTTCGAGCCGACCGGCGGCGAAGCGCCGGCCGCCGCGGTCGGCCGCGGCGAGGCGCTCGACCGCATCCGCCAGGAGATCACGCTGTACGGCACGCGGATCGACGTGTCCGAGGAGCTGTCCCGGCTCGCCGGTCACCTGGCCGAGGTCCGCGCGATCCTCGGCCGCGGCGGCGCGGTCGGCAAGCGCCTCGATTTCATGATGCAGGAGCTGAACCGCGAGGCGAACACGCTCGGCTCGAAGTCCGCGGCCGCCGAGCTCGCCGACGCCGCGGTCGAACTGAAGCTCGCGATCGAGCAGATCCGCGAGCAGGTCCAGAACCTGGAATGAGATGCAGTCGAACGACGAACGCCGGATGACGGCGCCTTCCCTTCCGCTGCCGACGGTCCCGGCCGTGGAACGCCACGCCGGCACGGTCCTGATCGTCGCCGCGCCGTCGGGCGCCGGCAAGTCGACGCTCGTCAACGCGCTGCTCGCCGACGATCCGACCGTCAAGCTGTCGATCTCGTACACGACGCGCCCGCCGCGGCCCGGTGAGGCCGACGGCCGCGAGTACCTGTTCATCGACGTGCCGACGTTCGTCGCGATGCGCGCACGCGGCGAGTTCATCGAGTCGGCCGAGGTGCACGGGCACCTGTACGGCACGTCGGCCGCGTGGATCGAGCGGCAGATCGCCGCCGGCGCCGACGTGTTGCTCGAGATCGACTGGCAGGGGGCGCAGCAGATCAAGCAGCGCTTCCCGGACGCGGTCGGCATCTTCATCCTGCCGCCGTCGATCGATGCGCTCGAGGCGCGGCTGCGCCAGCGCGGCCAGGACGAGTCGGCCGTCATCACCCGTCGGCTGCTGGCCGCCGGCGGCGAAATCGCCCATGCGCGCGACTTCGAATACGCTATCATCAACCGGGAGTTCGCCGAGGCGTCGCAGCAGCTGAAGTCCATCGTTCAGGCCGCGCGGTTGCGCTTCGCGTCGCAGGCGGTCCGCCATGCGGCGCTGTTCGGTCAGCTGGGCATCCACGTCCGCTGACCGCCGCGAACGCCGCGCGGGTGCTGCCGCGGGTCCTGCCACGACGGGTGCCGCGCCCGTCGCGGTGTCCGACACGCGTCGAACGTCGCGCGTTGAACCTTGCTGTCGGCCGGCCTTCCAACCGAAGGCGGGCCGACGTCGCGGCCGACCGGTCTTCCCGACGAAGGCGGGTTCGGCCGTCCTGCCGCAGCCCGGGTGCGCCCGGCCGCGATCATCCACCGTCCGGAGCGCCAAATGGCCCGCATCACCGTCGAAGACTGCCTCAAACACATCCCGAACCGCTTCCAGCTCGCGCTGGCCGCGACCTACCGTGCGCGCCAGCTCGCGCAAGGCCACACGCCGAAGATCGAGAGCCGCGACAAGCCGACGGTCACCGCGCTGCGCGAGATCGCCGAAGGCAAGGTCGGCATCGAGATGCTGAAGAAGGTCCCGACCTGACGACCGCTCCGACCTGACGAGTCGTCCCCGTCGATCCGCCGCGCGCTCGCGAACGCCATGAGCCTGTCCACCGCACTGGACTCCGTCGCGCGACTGATCAACTTCAAGCGTCGCCGTGACGGACTGACCGGCGACGACCTCGCGACGATCGACGACGCGCGCGATCCGGCGGACGTCGTCGTCCATCCGCCGCCGCACCCGAGCTCCGTCATCGCGCACGTGCCGCCGCCGCCGGCGGAGCCGTCGCGCGTCGTCAGCCTCGCGCCGCTGATGGAGATGCTGTCGGCCTATCTCGGCGAGGCCGACGTCAAGCGCGTCCGCGACGCGTACCGCTTCTCCGACGAATCGCACCTCGGCCAGTTCCGGGCCAGCGGCGACGCGTACATCTCGCATCCGATCGCGGTCGCCGAGATCTGCGCCGGCATGAAGCTCGACGCGAACGCGGTCATCGCGGCGCTGCTGCACGACGTGATGGAGGACCAGGGCGTCCCGAAGGACGTACTGCTCGAACGCTTCGGGCCGCAGGTCGCCGACCTGGTCGACGGCCTGTCGAAGCTGGACCGCATCGAGTTCCGCGACAGCCAGGAGGCGCAGGCCGAGAACTTCCGCAAGATGCTGCTGGCGATGGCGCGCGACGTTCGCGTCATCCTGATCAAGCTCGCGGACCGGCTGCACAACATGCGCACGCTCGGCGCGCTGAAGCCGGAGAAGCGGCGCCGCATCGCGAAGGAGACGCTCGAGATCTACACGCCGATCGCGCACCGGCTCGGCCTGAACTCGATCTATCGCGACCTGCAGGACCTGTCGTTCATGCACCTGTATCCGCTGCGCTTCGCGGTGCTGCGGAAAGCGATCCTCGCCGCGCGCGGCAACCGCCGCGAGGTCGTCGGCAAGACGCTCGAGGCGGTGCGCGGCGCGCTGCCGGCCGCGGGCATCCGCGCCGACGTCTACGGCCGCGAGAAGACGATGTACGGCGTCTATCGCAAGATGATCGAGAAGAAGCTGTCGTTCTCGCAGGTGCTCGACGTGTACGGCTTCCGCATCGTCGTGCCCGACCATCCGAGCTGCTATCTGACGCTCGGCGCGCTGCACGCGCTGTTCAAGCCGGTCGCGTCGAAGTTCAAGGACTACATCGCGATCCCGAAGATCAACGGCTACCAGTCGCTGCACACGACGGTGCTCGGTCCGTTCGGCACGCCGGTCGAGTTCCAGATCCGCACGCAGGACATGCATCGCGTCGCCGAGTCGGGCGTCGCCGCGCACTGGCTGTACAAGAACAGCGAGGCCGCGTCGGACCTGCAGCCGAGCACGCACCAGTGGCTGCAGTCGCTGCTCGAGATCCAGAACCAGACCGGCGACCCGGCCGAGTTCCTCGAGCACATCAAGGTCGACCTGTTCCCCGAGACGGTCTACGTCTTCACGCCGAAGTCGCAAGATCATCACGCTGCCGCGCGGCGCGACGCCGGTCGACTTCGCGTACCAGATCCACACCGACATCGGCAACACGTGCATCGCCGCGCGCATCAACGGCGAGCTGTCGCCGCTGCGCACCGAGCTGCAGTCCGGCGACGTGGTCGACATCGTCACGTCGCCGACGTCGCGGCCGAACCCGACCTGGGTCAACTTCGTCCGCACCGGCCGCGCGCGCTCCGAGATCCGGCATTACCTGAAGACGATGAAGTACGCCGAGTCGGTCGAGCTCGGACGCCGGCTGCTCGAGCAGTCGCTGAAGCAGATCGATCGCTCGATCGACGCGATTGCCGACGCCGACTGGCAGCGGGTCCTCGGCGAGAGCGGCGCGAAGAAGCGCGACGAACTGTTCGCGGACATCGGCCTCGGCCGCCGCCTCGCCGGCGTCGTCGCACGGCGGCTCGTGCTCGCGTCCGCGACCCACGAAGGCGAAGGCGCCGCGGCGCTGCATGCGACGACGCCGGTGTCGATCAACGGCGCCGACGGCGGCCCGGTGACGCTCGCCGGCTGCTGCCGTCCGATCCCGGGCGACGCGATCTTCGGCCACATCCAGCGCGGCCACGGACTCGTCGTCCACACGACCGACTGCCCGACGGCGGCGCGCCAGAAGACGCGCGACCCGGACCGCTGGATCGACGCGCAGTGGGATCAGGGCGACGAGGCCGAGCGCGACGGCTCGCGCCTGTTCAACGTCAAGCTCGACCTGTCGCTGAAGAACGAGCGCGGCGTGCTGGCGCGGGCGGCGGTCGAGATCTCCGAGAGCGGCGCGAACCTCGCGCATGTCTCGATGGACGACGAGGCCGAGGAGATCACCGTGCTGCACCTGATGATCCAGGTGACGGGCCGCGCGCACCTCGCGCGCGTGATGCGGCGGCTGCGGCGGCTGCCGGAGACGGTGCGGGTGGCGCGGGTCAAGAGCTGACGTCGACGCGGGACCCGGTCGACCACATCTGCCCGACGGCACTGGCGGTCGGGCGACGTCTCGATGAGGATCGTGTGTCGCCCGCGTGACCGGGCGGACAGCGGCGGGCCACTCGTCAGTTCAATCGCACCGCCCCGTCGAAGTACCACGTTCGGCGGATCTCGACGACGTCGTAGTCGCGCACCAGCCCCGGCGGGAAGATCGGGTAGTGCTCGTTGTCCTGCACGAGGCGACGGATCGCGTCGTCGATGCGCGGCGAGCCGCTCGACACGACGAACGTGACCGACTCGACCGAGCCGTCGCTGCGGACGGCGACCGTCACGACCGGATCGACGTGCGGCACGTTCGCGAGGTCGCGGACCGCGTCGGGCGGCGTATTGAACGCGATCTTCCGCGCCATCGCGTCCGCGTAGCTCACGAGGTCGGGATTCGCATCGGTGTGGCCGAACAACCGGCCGCGCCGGGCGGCGCGCCACGCGTAGGTCTGACGCGGCGACGCCGACGAGGCCAGGGCGCCCGCGCGCTGAGCCGCCTCCGCGTCGAGCTGACGCCCGATCGCGCGCAGGACCGCCTCGCGATGCGCCTCGCGGTCCTTCGCCGCCTGCCGCTCCGCGTCCGCGCGGCGCTCGGCGTCGGAGCGCCCGTCGGCGGCGGGACGTTCGCCGACGGCCGCCTCCTCCGCCGATCCCGCGGGACGCGCCGTCGCGGCGCTTCCGCCGTCCGACCACCGGCCGCGGTCGCGGCGGCCGCTCCCGCCTGCGCCGCGGTGGCACCTGCCGCGTCCGCTCGTGCGGCCGCGCGACGGTCCGCGTTCGCCTGCGCCGCAGCCTGGCGCGCGGCTTCGGCGCGGCCGGCGGCCTGACGATCCGCTTCGCCCTGTGCGGCCTCGCGCGCGGCTTCGGCTCGCGCCGAGGCTTGGCGAGCGGCTTCGGCCTGCGCGGCAGCTTCGACCTGTACCGCTGCACGGCGAGCGGCTTCGGCCTGCGCGGCCGCCTGACGCGCCGATTCCGCCAAGGCGGTCGACCGACGAGCCGCATCGGCCTCGGCCGCGGCCTGCCGTTCGGCCTCGGCTTCCGACGCCGCCCGACGAGCCGCTTCGGCTTGCGCGAGCGCCTGACGCGCGGCGTCGGCTTGCGCCGCCTGACGGGCCGCTTCCGCCTGCACCGCGGCCTGCCGCTCGGCCTCGGCGCGTGCCGAACCTTCACGCGCCGCTTCGGCTTGCGCGGCGGCCCGGCGCTCGCCGTCGGCTTCCGCCGCCGCGCGAAGAGCCGCTGCGGCTTGCGCGACGGCCTGACGCTCGGCCTCGGCCTCGGCCTCGGCCTCGACGTCCGCCGACGCCCGGCGCGCGGCCGCCGACTGCGCGATGGCCGTCCGGGCCGCCGCCGTCCGCTCGGCCTCTCGCCGCTCCGCGTCCGCGGTCGCCCGTTCGAGCGCCTGCCGCTCGGCCTCGCGTTCGGCGGCCTGCCGTCGGGCTTCCCGGTCCGCCTCTCGTCGCCGGGCCTCCCGTTCGACAGCCCGTCGTTCGGCAGCCTCCTGCTTCTGCAGCCTCCTGGTCGGCCGCCCGCTGCTCCGTGACCCGTCGCTCCTCAGCCTGTCGCGCTTCGGCTTGTCGTTGCTCCGCTGCAGCGCGATCGTCGGCCGCCTGTCGCTCCGCTGCCCGCTGCTCGGCCGCCCGCTGTTCGGCCGCCTGTTGCTCGGCCGCTTGTCGCTCGGCCGCTTGTCGCTCAACCGCTTGTTGTTCGGCCGCCCGTCGCTCGACGGCCAATCGCTCGACGGCCTGTCGCTCGGTCGCCTGCCGGTCGTCGGACTCCAGCCGCACGTCGGCAGGGTCCGTGGTCTGCGGATCCGTCGCAACGCTCGAAGGCACGGATGCCCGCTCGTTCGCCGCCGCCGCGGGCGCGAGCGCGACGTATTCCGACCGCTCGGTCTCCGACGCAACCGGGTTCGCCACGCGGCCATCGGACGGCGTGATCGACGCGGCGATCGCCGGCGAAGGCACCGACGGCGGCACGACGAGCGACGCGTCGTCCGCCCCGGCGACCGCGATCACCGCTCGTTTCGCCGCCGGCAGCGACGGTGCGCCGGCCGGACGACGGGCGGCGACATGCGGATCCGAGCGAGCGCGGGACGGCTTCGCGCCGGCCGTTCCCGACGACCCCGGCGACGCGGCCCTCGCGACCCGAAGCGGCGTCGACGGCGGCCCGGCGGGCGGCGATCCGGCAGCGGAGACCGACAACGATTCGTGCTGCGCCGGCGCAGCGCTGCGTGCCGGCGCGACCGACGACGCCGCGGCCGACGGTGCAACGGCGGCCCGCGCCAGGACCGGCGACGCTGCAACCGACGACGGATCGGTGGACGACGCCGCAGCGGGCGACGCATCGACCGAGGACACGGCCGGCGACGCATCGACCGCCGGTGCGATCGGGCTCGCCGGCGTCGGGTCACCGGCCGGCGCGTTGGTGGACGCCTGGACCGCCCCGTTCGCCGGACCCGGCAGCAACCGCAGCACGAGCGGACCGGCCGGCTGCGGCGTGCCAGGGAACGTCACCTGCGCGGTCGGCAGCGCCTGTCCGCCGAACTCGAGGCTCAGCAGCAGCGAATGGATGAACATCGACAGCGCGAACGCGATGCCGAGTCGTTCCCGCTCGCGAACGCTCAGCCGACGACGCGGTGCGGCCGAAGGGGCGGCTTGCGTCCGCCGCGCGCGGGCGACCGGGTCCGACGGGGACGAACGTTCCAGCAAGCAGGGCCTCACGGGCTCGGGCGGCGCGACGGGCCTCGATCCTATCGGGGATCGTCGATCGGCCCCGTGCGACGGACACAACATCGCGACGACGGACGCGGCGCGCCTCGCCGCACGGGAGCAGGACCGAAGCGCGACGACGCCTGCGGCGGCCGATCGACGCGTCGGGCCGTCCGGTCACCGGCATCGAGCGACGGCCGGCGATCGTTCATCGGCCGGACGCGTGACCGTGGGCGACGCCGGCGCCGGCCGGCGCGGCGAGACCCGTCGCGCCGCTCACGCGTCGCGTTCGGCGTCGACCGTTCGGTCCGGTGGCGGGTAGCGCACCGCGAGCACCTCGATCGTCTCGACGCCGCCCGGCGTCCGCAGCGTCACGACGTCGCCCTCGCGCGCCTTCGTCAGCGCCCGCGCGATCGGCGCGACCCAGCTGATCCGGCCGTCGAGCGGCTCGGCCTCGTCGACGCCGACGATCGTGATCGTGCGCTCGGCGCCGTCGACCGCGTAGTCGACCGTGGCGCCGAAGAAGACCTGGTCGCTGCCGGCATGGATCGACGCGTCGACGACCTCGGCCAGGTCGAGGCGCTTCGTCACGAAGCGGATGCGGCGATCGATCTCGCGCAGGCGCTTCTTGCCGTACAGGTAGTCGCCGTTCTCCGAGCGGTCGCCGTTCGACGCGGCCCACGAGACGACGCGGACCATGTCGGGACGCTCGACGTCGAGCAGTCGGCGCAGCTCGTCGCGCAGCTTCGCGTAGCCGGCCGGCGTGAGGTAGTTCTTCGCGCCCGGCGGCAGCGGCGGCGCGGTCGGGCCGTCGTCGTCATCGTCCGTTCGCGGCACGGCGGAGGCGTCCATCGCGCGCGTCACGCCGACCGGCGCAGCGAACCAAACCCCGCTGCCCGTCGTCGATCGTCGCTCACGCCCAGCCGTCGCGCTTGCGCGGCTTCCTCAGCAGATAGGCGAGCGACAGCACCATCAGCGCGACGAACCACAGGAACGACCACTGCGCGATCGACAGGCCGAGCAGCGTCCAGTCGACCTTCGCGCAGTCGCCGGTCGCGTACAGCGCGCGCTGGATCACGGCGCCGAACGGCAGGCGCTCGAGCTGCGTGAACAGGTCGGCGGTGCAGCTCTCGAACGTCGGCGGATACCACTGCAGCCAGACGTGGCGCGCCGCGAAGCCGACGCCGGTCGCGGCGAGCAGCGTGGCCAGGACGCCGAAGACGCGACGCATCGCGCCGCGCGGCCCGGCGATCGCGGCGACGAGGAACACGAAGCCGAGGCCGATGAACACGACGCGCTGGATCATGCACAGCGGACATGGGTCGAGACCGCGGAAGTACTGCAGGTAGAGCGCGAATGCGATCAGGCCGGCGCAGATCAGGAACCCCGCGAACGCGAGCTTCCGCGTCCCGTCGGACGACGAAGCGTTGCGGATCGACGCCCGCGACGAGGCGAGCGTCGTCATGTCGTGGGTCCGCCCGTCATGGCCTACTTGCCCTGCGTCGTCGGGCCGGGCTGCGGCGTGATCCGCAGATACGGCTTGACCGCCGTGAAGCCCTTCGGGAACTTCTGCTTGATGAGTTCCGGATCCTGCAGCGACGGCACGATGATGACGTCCTCGCCGAACTTCCAGTTGACCGGCGTCGCGACGCTGTGGCCGTCGGTCAGCTGCAGCGAGTCGATGACCCGCAGGATCTCGTCGAAGTTGCGACCGGTCGACGCGGGATAGGTGATCGTCGCGCGCACCTTCTTCTTCGGGTCGATGAAGAAGACCGAGCGCACCGTCAGCGTGTCGTTCGCGTTCGGATGGATCATGTCGTACAGGTCCGACACCTTTCGATCGACGTCGGCGAGGATCGGGAACTGCACGTCGGTCTTCTGCGTCTCGTTGATGTCGGTCATCCAGCGCTTGTGCGAGTCGACGTCGTCGACCGACACCGCGAGCACCTTGACGTTGCGCTTCGCGAACTCGTCCTTCAGCTTCGCGGTGTAGCCGAGCTCGGTCGTGCAGACCGGCGTGAAGTCCTTCGGATGCGAGAACAACACGCCCCAGCTGTCGCCGAGCCAGTCGTGGAAATGGATGTCGCCCGCCGTCGACTTCTGCGTGAAGTCGGGAGCGATGTCGCCGAGTCTCAAGGCCATGCTCATCTCCTGGTGACGCGGTTGGCGTCGTTCGCGCCGGCCGTCGTGGACAGGATTCTACGACCGCGCGCTCGGCAGCCGTCGACGCGGTCGACGGCGACCGTCGCATTGCGCGGCTTCGCGTTCGCGCACCCGCCGCTCGACAGCGCGGTCCGGCTGAAGCGCGGCGTCACGACTGCACCCACGGCAGTCCCGCCTTCCGCCAGCCGCCGCGCACGCCGCGATGCCCGGACTCGTCGAGATCGCCTTCGAAGCCTTCGAGGATGTTGTACGCGTGTTCGTAGCCGGCCTCGGTCGCCGCGATCGCCGCCGCGTGCGAGCGGACGCCGCTGCGGCACAGGAACAGCACGTGGTCGCGCTTGTCCGGCAGCGCGTGGAGCTCTTCGACGAATCGCGGGTTCGGCCCCGGCGCGCCGAGCGCTTTCCATTCGACGAGCGGCGTGTGCGGGACGCGGCCGACGTACTCGTGCTCGAAGCGCGTGCGGACGTCGACGAGCGTCGCGACGCCCGCGTCGACCAGCCGCGCGGCTTCCGACGGCGTCACGGCGCCGGCGTACGGCAGCCCGGTGTCGCGGGCCCGCTGCGCGGCGCGGTCGAGGATGACGTCGGGCAGTTCGTCGCTCGGCCCGAGCGGATGCGCGGCGGCGAGATCGGGCGGGCGTGTCATCGGACGCCTCGCGTCGCGAAGGAAGACGGCGGCCGGCGACGTCGGGTCTCCGGCGGCGCCCCGTCGACCGTCGGCCAGTCGCATCGGGCCTCGCGCGGAGGTCCGCATCGCGGATACGCGCATCCGCGTCCCGCTCGATCCCGCGTCCCGTCGTTCATGCCATCTCCTCCTTCGCGGCCGCGCCGTCGATGAACACCTTCGCCCGTCGCACCGCGAGCTCGACCGTCGATCCGACCGCGAGGCCGAGGCGACGCGCCTGATCGTCGAAGCGTTCGCGCGGCAGCTCGACCTCGAGCGGCTTGCCGTCGGCGGCGTCGACCAGTTCGAGTCGCACGAGCGAACCGAGTTTCACGACGTGCTCGACCGTCGCGGTGAAGGCCGCCGCGGACGGGTCGTCGACCACGTCGAGATCGTGCGGCCGGATGTATGCCGTGCCGGTCGCACTCGCGACGCCGGCGTGCTCGGGCACCGCGATCGTCGCGCGGCCGACCGTCGCCGTGCCGTGCGCCACGCGGCTCACGACGCGGTTCGCGTGGCCGAGGAAGCCGTAGACGAACGACGTCGCCGGATGGTCGTACACCTCGTCCGGCTCGCCGACCTGCTCGACGCGGCCGTGGTCGAACAGCACGACGCGATCGGCGACCTCGAGCGCCTCTTCCTGGTCGTGCGTGACGAAGACGCTCGTCAGCTGGATCTCGTCGTGCAATCGGCGCAGCCAGCGCCGGAGGTCCTTGCGCACCTTCGCGTCGAGCGCGCCGAACGGCTCGTCGAGCAGCAGCACCTTCGGCTCGATCGCGAGCGCACGCGCGAGCGCGATCCGCTGCCGCTGGCCGCCCGACAGCTGATGCGGATAGCGGTCGCCGAGCCAGTCGAGCTGCACGAGGTTCAGCAGGCTCGTGACCTTGTCGCGGATCATCGAGTCGCTCGGCCGCTCGCCGCGCGGCTTGACGCGCAGCCCGAACGCGACGTTCTCGAACACCGTCATGTGCCGGAACAGCGCGTAGTGCTGGAACACGAAGCCGACCGCGCGCTCGCGGACGTCCTTGCCGGTCGCGTCCTCGGCGTCGAACCAGATGCGGCCCTCGTCGGGTACCTCGAGGCCCGCGATCACGCGCAGCAGCGTCGTCTTGCCGGACCCGGACGGGCCGAGCAGCGCGACGAGCTCGCCGGTCGCGATGTCGAGATCGACGCGATCGAGCGCGACGAATTCGTTGAAGCGTTTCGAGACGTGGTCGATGCGGATGGACATGCGGATCGGGACGGTGGCGACGCGGCGATGCGACGATCGGCTCAGCGTCCGGCGCGCAGGAAGCGCCGCTCGACGACCGTCTTCACGACGAGCGTCACGAGCGCGAGGAACGCGAGCAGCGACGCGCAGGCGAACGCGGCCGCGAAGTTGTATTCGTTGTAGAGGATCTCGACGTGCAGCGGCAGCGTGTTCGTCACGCCGCGGATGTGGCCCGACACGACCGACACCGCGCCGAACTCGCCCATCGCCCGCGCGTTGCAGAGGATGACGCCGTACAGCAGGCCCCACTTCACGTTCGGCAGCGTGACGCGCCACAGCGTCTGCCAGCCCGACGCGCCGAGGACGATCGCGGCCTCCTCCTCCTCGCGGCCCTGCGCCTGCATCAGCGGGATCAGCTCGCGCGCGACGAACGGGAACGTCACGAAGATCGTCGCGAGCACGATGCCGGGCACCGCGAAGATGATCTTGACGTCGTGCGCCGACAGCCACGGCCCGAGCCAGCCCTGCAGGCCGAAGATCAGCACGTAGACGAGCCCCGAGACGACCGGCGACACCGAGAACGGCAGGTCGATCAGCGTGATCAGGATCGCCTTGCCGCGAAAGTCGAACTTCGCGATCGCCCAGGCCGCCGCGACGCCGAACGCGAGGTTCGCCGGCACCGCGATCGCGGCGGCCGTGAACGTCAGGCGGATCGCGGCGAGCGCCTCCGGGTCGGTGACCGACGCGACGTAGTGCGCGACGCCCTTGCGCAACGCCTCGACGAACACCGCGACGAGCGGCACGACGAGCGCGATGCCGACGTACGCGAGCGCGAGCGCGATCAGCGCGATCGGCCCGGCGCCGAGCCGACGCTTCGCACGACCGGCGACGCGTGCCGCGGGCCGCGCCGTCACCGGCGCCTCGATCACCGCGGCCATCAGACGGACCGCTCCTGCGCGTTCCGACGCCGCATCCAGCCCTGCGCAGGTTGATCGCGAGCAGCAGCGCGAACGACGCGAGCAGCATGACGACGGCGATCGCGGTCGCGCCCGGATAGTCGTACTGCTCCAGCTTGCTGATGATGACGAGCGGCGCGATCTCCGAGACGCATCGGCAGGTTGCCGGCGATGAAGATCGACCGAGCCGTACTCGCCGACGGCGCGCGCGAACGCGAGCGTGAAGCCGGTCAGGAGCGCCGGCAGGATCGTCGGCACGATCACGCGCGAGAACACCTGCCACGGCGTTCGCGCCGAGCGACCGCGCGGCTTCCTCGAGCTCGCTCTCGACGTCCTCGAGCACCGGCTGCACGGTGCGCACGACGAACGGCAGCCCGATGAAGACCAGCGCGACGAGCACGCCGGCCGGCGTGAACGCGACCTTGATGCCGAGCGCGGCGAGCGGCGCGCCGATCCAGCCGTTCGGCGCGTAGATCGCCGTCAGCGCGATGCCGGCGACGGCGGTCGGCAGCGCGAACGGCAGGTCGATCAGCGCGTCGACGAGCCGCGCGCCGGGGAAGCGATAGCGCACGAGCACCCATGCGACGAGCAGGCCGAACACCGCGTTGACGAGCGCCGCGACGAACGCGGCGCCGAACGACAGCCGCAGCGACGCGAGCGACGCGCGGCGCGGTGACGATCTCGACGAAGTGGGGCCACGTCAGCGTGAACGTCTTCAGGAACGCCGCCGACAGCGGGATCAGCACGATCAGCGCGAGGTACAGCAGCGTCGTGCCGATCGCGAGCGGAAAGCCCGGCAGGACGCTCGGGCGGCGGAAGGCGATCATGATTCCGGGATCGATCGACGCATCGAGACGGACGCGAACGATGTCCTGGCCGTCGTGCGCGGTCGACCCTCGACAGGGCCGTCACGCCGGCGAAGGCCGGGGCCCGATGCGCCCTTGCGCACGAGGCGCGATCGGGTCCCGGCCTTCGCCGGGACGACAACGAGCGAGAAGCCCGTCACCGCTTCGCGTTCGCGGCCATGATCCGGTCGAACTCGCCGCCGTCGTTGAAATGCTTCGCCTGCGCGTCCTTCCAGCTGCCGAACATCGAGTCGACCGTGAACAGCTCGATCGGCTTGAACGTCGCCGCGTGCGCGGCCATCACCTTCGCCGAGCGCACGCGCAGGTAGTGCTTCGCGGCGATCTCCTGCGCCTCGTCCGAATACAGCCAGTCGAGATAGCCCTTCGCGAGCGCGGCCGTGCCCTTCTTCTGCACGACACGATCGATGATCGCGACCGGGTTCTCGGCCAGCACGCTGACCGACGGATACACCGCGTCGACGCGGCCCGCGCCGAACTCGCGGTCGACCTGCACGACCTCGCTCTCGAACGTCACGAGCACGTCGCCGACGTTGCGTTGCAGGAACGTCGTCGTCGCGCCGCGGCCGCCGGTGTCGAGCACCGGCACGTTGCGGAAGATGCGCCCGACGAACGCCGCCGCGTCGGCGTCGCTCATCCCCTTCTTCTTCGCCCAGCCCCACGCGCCCATGTAGCTGTAGCGTCCGTTGCCGCCGGTCTTCGGGTTGACGATCACGACCTGCACGCCGGGCTTCGCGAGGTCGTCCCAGTCCTTGATGCCCTTTCGGGTTGCCCTTCCGAACGAGGAACAGCATCGTCGAATAGGTCGGCGACGCGTTGTTCGGGAAAGCGCTTCGCCCAGTCGGCCGGCACGACGCCGCGCGACGCGAGGAAGTCGATGTCGTTCGCCGAGTTCATCGTGACGACGTCGGCCTCGAGGCCGTCGGCGACCGAGCGCGCCTGCTTGCTCGAGCCGTCGTGCGACTGGTTGATCACGACGTCCTGGCCGATCGTCTGCTTCCAGTGCTTGACGAACGCGGCGTCGTAGTCCTTGTAGAACTCGCGCGCGACGTCGTACGACGCGTTCAGCAAGGTCTGCTCGGCGGCGACGGCGGCCGGTCCGGCCGTGACCGCGGTCGCGATGACGAGCGCGGCGACGAGCCGCGCGAGAAGCGTCTTCAAAGGTGATCTCCGTGAGTCGGTGCAGGTCGGGACGACGGCGCCGTCGCGCGCCGGTCGCGTATTCTGCCCCGGGCGGGGCCGGCGCGTTGCGTTCGCGGACGACGCGGCGCGAGTGGCCGGACCCGACGACCGGCGCTTCGGACACCGCCGGAAACCGGCCTCAGCCGCGGCGCGCGAACAGCGGCACCGGCCGCTCGACCGACGTCTGGTACGCCTCGCTGAAGTCGCGATACGCGGTCAGCGCATCGTCGAGCTGGCGGTCGTCGGCCGAGCCGTGCTTCAGGGCGAATTCGTCGAAGCCGCAGCGCAGCAGGTAGAACAGCTGGTCGCGCAGCACGTCGCCGACCGCGCGCAGCGGACCGGCATAGCCGTGGCGCTCGCGCAGCAGGCGCGCGATCGAATAGCCGCGGCCGTCGGTGAACTTCGGGAAGTAGACCGCGACGAGCGCGAAGTGGCGAAGGTCGGGGGCGATCGACGCCGGATCGTCGTCGGGTTCGAGCCGGACCCCGATCGGCGAGCGCCGCGCGAGCAGCGCGTCGCGGTCGGACGACCACAGCCCGTGCGACACGAGCACCGGCGCATCCGCATCGACGAGATGCAGCGCCTCGGCGCTGTCGACGCAGGTCCACGCGTCGTCGACGACGCGGCCGCCGTCGGCGAGCGATCCGACGACCAGCCTACGCTTCGACATGGGCCCGGTCGCGATAGACGCGCTCCTTGAACGGCTCGATGCCGACGCGACGCACGGTGTCGACGAAGCGCTCGTCGTCGTGGCGCTCGCGCGACGTAGGTCTCGATCAGCCGCTCGACGACGTCGGGCATCTCGGCGCGCGCGAACGAGCGGCCGATCACCTTGCCGAGCGACGCGTCGTTGCCCTGCGCGCCGCCGATCGAGACCTGGTACCACTCCTCGCCGTCCTTGTCGACGCCGAGCATGCCGATGTGGCCGACGTGATGGTGGCCGCACGCGTTCATGCAGCCCGAGATGTTGAGGTCGAGCTCGCCGATGTCGTGCAGGTAGTCGAGAGTCGTCGAAGCGGCGCTGGATCGCTTCGGCGATCGGGATCGACTTCGCGTTCGCGAGCGAGCAGAAGTCGCCGCCGGGGCAGCAGATGATGTCGGTGAGCGAGGCCGATGTTCGGCGTCGCGAAGCCGAGCGCCTCGCGCCTGCTCCCACAGCGCGTGCAGGTCGCGATTGCCGCACGTCGGCGAGGACGAGGTTCTGCTCGTGCGAGACGCGCAGCTCGCCGAAGCTGTAGCGCGTCGGCGAGGTCGGCGATCGCGTCCATCTGCTCGGCCGTCGCGTCGCCGGGCGGCACGCCGGTCTTCTTCAGCGACAGCGTGACGACCGCCTGTAGCCCGGCACCTTGTGCGCGAACGACGTTGCGCCGGACCCAGTTCGCGAACGGCTTGCTGTCGGCGACGCGCTGCGCGGAACGCGCGGCATCGTCGGCCGGCAGCGCGTCGTAGGCCGGCGGCGCGAAGAACGCCGCCATCCGCGCGATCTCGGCGTCGGGAATCGTCGCCGGGCCGCCCGCGAGATGCGCGAACTCCGCCTCGACCTGCGCGGCGAACACGCGCCGGCGTCAGGTCGCTTGCACGAGGATCTTGATGCGCGCCTTGTACATGTTGTCGCGACGGCCGTAGCCGGTTGTAGACGCGCAGGATCGCGTCGAGATAGTTCAGCAGATCGCCGCGCGGCAGGAACTCGCGGATCACGTGCCCGATGATCGGCGTGCGCCCGAGCCCGCCGCCGACGAGGATGCGGAAGCCGATTCGCCGCCTCGTCGCGCTACAGCACCTGGATGCCGATGTCGTGGACCTGCGTCGCGGCGCGGTCCTCGACCGACGCCGTTGATCGCGATCTTGAACTTGCGCGGCAGGAACGCGAACTCGGGATGGAACGTCGACCACTGGCGCACGATCTCGCAGTACGGCGCGCGGATCGATCAGCTCGTCGTGCGCGACGCCGGCGAAATGGTCGGTCGTCGATGTTGCGGATGCAGTTGCCGCTGGTCTGGATCGCGTGCATCTCGACCGTCGCGAGCTCGGCGAGGATGTCGGGGACCGTCTCGAGCTCCGGCCAGTTGAACTGGATGTTCTGGCGCGTGCTGAAGTGGCCGTAGCCGCGGTCGTACTTGCGGGCGATGTGCGCGAGCATGCGCAGCTGCGTCGCGTTCAGCATCCCGTACGGGATCGCGATCCGCAGCATCGGCGCGTGACGCTGGATGTACAGGCCGTTCTGCAGGCGCAGCGGCCGGAACTCGTCCTCGGTCAGCTCGCCGGCGAGGAAGCGGCGCGTCTGGTCGCGGAACTGCGCGACCCGCTCGTCGACGAGGCGGCTGGTCGATGGAATCGTAGCGATACATGGTCGACCATGCTAGCGTTCCACCCCGGGTCCCGTGCGACATTGCGGCAGGCAGGACATAACGTCCGCTCATATCGGCCGCGACCCCGAAGCGCCTCCTTTTTCCGCATCGATGCCCGCCTCGACGTCGCATCGACGCCTTCATCGACCTCCGGCATCGACCCCACATGGCTTCCGAACCGTCCGTCCACGACAACCCGGCCGAGCAGCGCTTCGAGCTGCCGGTCGACGGCGAGCTGGCCGTCGCGACCTACGTCGTCGACGGCGACGTCATCACGTTCGAGCACACGTTCGTGCCCGAGTCGCTGCGCGGCCGCGGCCTCGCGACGAAGCTCGTGAAGGCCGGCCTCGACGCCGCACGCGCCGCGGGCCGTCGCGTCGTGCCGCAGTGCCCGACCTTCGTCGCGTACATGAAGTCGCATCCCGAGACGCAGGACCTGCTGACGCCGGACGCGCGCGCCGCCCTCGGCGCGTGACGCGGGTCGTGCCGCGTCAGGTCTCGCTGCGGGCCAGGATGTAGTCGAGACCGCCGACGCGGAACCAGCGATAGCCGTACGGCTCGAGCACGATCGTGTGGCGGCCGCGCGCGTCCGCGCCGCTGTGGTCGTCGGACAGCACGTTGATCAGCGACCCGGTCGCCCGGCGGTCGGGGCCGGCGCGGAAGCGGACCTCGCGCGGCTCGTTCAGGAAGTTGTGCAGGAACACGACCGCGTTGTTGCGCCATTCGTAGCGCAGGATCAGCACGGCCGGGTCGGGCGATTCGAGCGTCACGAAGTCGCCCCAGCCGACCTCCGGCATCTCCTTTCGCATCCGGCACACCCGTTCGAGCCAGTTCAGGAACGAGTCGGGGTCGCGGCGCTGCGCGGCGACGTTCGCGTGCTCGTAGCCGTACGGGCCGCCGGAGATCACCGGCACGCACGGCTTCGCGTCGGGCACCGTGAAGCCGGCATGCGGCTCGTCGGACCACTGCATCGGCGTGCGCGCGCAGGTGCGCTCGGGCAGGCTCAGGTCGTCGCCCATCGCGATCTCGTCGCCGTAGCGCAGCACCGGCGTGCCGGGCAGCGTGAGCAGCAGGCTGTACGCGAGCTCGAGTCGCCGGCGGTCGCCGCCGAGCATCGGCGCGAGGCGGCGACGGATGCCGCGGTGGTACAGCTGCTCGTCCTTCGTCGGCGCGAACGCCGCGAAGACCGCCTGCCGCTGCCGATCGCTGAGCCGGCCGAGGTCGAGCTCGTCGTGATTGCGCAGGAAGAGCGCCCACTGCGCGGTCGCGGGTCGCGGCCGCGTCGCCTCGAGCGCCGAGATCAGCGGGCCCGTGTCGGCGGCTGGCGAGCGCGTAGAACAGGTGCTGGTTGACGTGGAAGTTGAACATCATCTGCAGCCGCTCGCCCTCGTCGCCGAAGTACTCGAGGTCGCTGCCCGGCACGACGTTCGCCTCGCCGAGGATCACGCTGTCGCCGAGCCGCCACTGCAGCAGCTCGCG
Organism: uncultured beta proteobacterium; assembly: GCA_963720205.1. Lineage (GTDB taxonomy): Bacteria > Pseudomonadota > Gammaproteobacteria > Burkholderiales > Burkholderiaceae_D > CAHJXF01. The sequence goes on from OY970390.1 coordinate 1,133,204, forward strand.
GAAGTGCCGCAGCATCTCGTACTGCGGGACCGCCTTCTTCACGTCGGCGCCCTTCTTCGAGATCACGAACGGCACGGCGTCCATGCGAAAGCCGGACACGCCGAGTTGCGTCCAGAAGCCCATGATCTTCAGGATCTCGGCCTGCACCAGCGGGTTCGACGTATCGAGGTCGGGCTGGAAGTCGTAGAAGCGATGGAAGTAGTACGCCTTCGCGACCGGGTCGCGCGTCCACGTCGACTTCTGCACGCCGGGGAACACCATGCCCTGGTTCGCGTTCGCGGGCTTCGTCTTCGACCACACGTACCAGTCGCGATACTTCGACGACGGGTCGCGGCGCGCCTGCTGGAACCACGGATGCTGGTCCGACGTGTGGTTGACGACGAGGTCGATCAGCACGCGCATGCCGCGCGACGCGGCCGCGTGCGTGAACTCGACGAAGTCGCCGAGCGTGCCGAAGCGCGGATCGACGTTGTAGTAGTCGGCGACGTCGTAGCCGTCGTCGCGGCCCGGCGACGGCTGGAACGGCATCAGCCAGATCGTCGTGACGCCGAGTCCCTGCAGGTAGTCGAGGCGGCGCTGCAGGCCCTGGAAGTCGCCGATGCCGTCGCCGTTCGAGTCCATGAACGTGCGGACCGACAGGCAGTAGACGATGGCGTTCTTGTACCAGAGGTCGGTGATCAAGCCGGGCTCCCGCGGTCGGACTCGCATGCGCGGCGTTGAACGAACGCGGCGTGCGACGATCCGAACGACCGTCGCCTTCTCATCGTATCGCCATGGCCGAATCCGTCTGGTGGCAGCGCGGCATCATCTATCAGATCTACCCGCGATCCTTCCAGGACAGCGGCGACGACGGCATCGGCGACCTCGCCGGCATCCGCAGGCGCCTCGATCACCTCGTCCGTCTCGGCGTCGACGCGCTGTGGATCTCGCCGTTCTATCCGTCGCCGATGGCGGACTTCGGCTACGACGTCGCCGACTACTGCGGCGTCGATCCGATCTTCGGCACGCTCGCGGACTTCGACGCGCTCGTCGCCGAGGCGCACGGACGCAAGCTGAAGGTCATCGTCGATTTCGTGCCGAACCACACGTCGGACCGGCATCCCTGGTTCGTCGAGAGCCGCACGTCGCGGACGAACGCGCGGCGCGACTGGTACCTGTGGCGCGACCCGGCGCCCGACGGCGGCCCGCCGAACAACTGGCAGTCGAACTTCGGCGGCTCCGGCTGGACGCTCGACGCGACGACCGGCCAGTACTACTACCACGCGTTCCTCGCCGCGCAGCCGGACCTGAACTGGCGCAACCGCGCGGTGCGCGACGCGATGTACGACGCGATGCGCTTCTGGCTCGAACGCGGCGTCGACGGCTTCCGCATCGACGTGCTGTACCACCTCATCAAGGACGCGGCGTTCCGCGACAATCCGCCGAACCCCGACTTCCGCGACGGCGATCCGAGCTGGCATCGCTGGCTGCCGCTGTACACCGCGGACCGGCCCGAGGTGCAGGACATCCTGGTCGAGATGCGCGACGTCGTCGGCGCGTTCGACGCACCCGGCCGCGAGCGACTGCTGATCGGCGAGCTCTACCTGCCGCTCGACCGGCTCGTCGCGTACTACGGCCGCGAGATCCATGGGCGACTGTCCGGCGTGCAGCTGCCGTTCAACTTCCAGCTGATCGGGGCGCCGTGGAACGCGCGCGCGATCGAGAAGATCGTGCGCGACTACGAGGCCGCGCTGCCGGCGCACGGCTGGCCGAACTGGGTGCTCGGCAACCACGACCAGTCGCGCATCGCGACGCGCGTCGGTCCCGCGCAGGCGCGCATCGCCGCGATGCTGTTGCTGACGCTGCGCGGCACGCCGACGGTCTACTACGGCGACGAGATCGGGATGCGCGACGTGCCGATCCCGGTCGCCGAGGTGCAGGATCCGCTCGAGCGCAACGAGCCGGGCAAGGGCCTCGGGCGCGATCCGGAACGCACGCCGATGCAATGGGACGGCACGCCGAACGCCGGCTTCAGCAGCGCGCGTCCGTGGCTGCGGCTCGCCGACGACTGGCGCGACGTCAACGTGGAGCGGCTCGCGACGCAGCCGGGTTCGATGCTGTGGCTGGTGCGCGCGCTGACGACGCTGCGGCGCGCACATCCGGCGCTCGCGACCGGCAGTTACGAGACCGTGTCGTGCGACGACGCATCGCTCGTCTACCGGCGCAGCGCCGGTTCGTCGAGCGTGCTGGTCGCGCTCAACTTCACCGACCGGCCGATCGCGATGCCCCCCGCGTTGCGCGCCGCGCGCGACGTGCTGCTGTCGACGCGCGGCGTCGTGTCGGCGGCGATCCCGGACACGCTCGCCGCCGACGAGGGGCTGATCGCCGCATGACCGCGGCGGCCGGATCCGGGACGTAGGGCCGAGCGCCGCACGACGGCGGCGACCCGCCGATCAGGGCTGCGCGGCCATCAACTGCTGCTTGCGGTCGGCGAGCTGTTCGCCGAGCGCCATCAGGTCGAGCTTCGTCTTCTTCGCCTTCGGGAACATCTCGCCCTGTTCCTCCTTGACGTGATGCTTGACGAACTCGGACATGACGGTGACCTTCGCGTCGTACATCTCGCCGTCCGGCTCGACGCCCTGGACCTGTGCGATGAGGTCCTTGACGCTCGCATGCTCGACCGTCGCCTCCGGCACCAGCTCGTGGTCCTTCAGCGCGGCCTTGACCGCCGGATAGAAAATCTCTTCCTCGATCTGCGCATGGACGGTCAGCGCCTTGCAGATCTGGGCGACGATCGACTTCTTGCGGACCGGGCTGCGCGTCTTCTCGAACTGTTCGAACAGCGCGGTCACTTCCTGATGGTCCGCGCGCAGCAACGCGATCGCGTCCTGCCTGGCCGTCTTCCTGGCGGTGGTCTTCTTTGCGGTCGTTGCCATGTCGTGCTCCCTGAACGTGATGCGAGAGCATGGATGGAACGCGCGAGCGCGAGCCTCGCGGCAAAATCGGAAATAGGTTTAGGACGGCGCCTGAGGTCGGTCGGCGCATCGCGGCACAACGGGCGCGCGATCGAGGCCGTACGCGGCGCCGGCGGGCCTGCGGCGGCGCCGTCGCCGAGTTGATACGATCGGGCTGCGCGGCGCGTCGCAACGTCCGACACCGCTCCTCGCCCGGGTCCCGCACGACGTCGATGCGGCGCCGGGACGATGCGACGACCGATCCGCGCACCGTCCGCAAACGCCTCGACCGACATCATGCTCAATCCTTTCCACCTCGCCTTCCCGGTCGACGATCTCGCCGCCGCACGCGCGTTCTACGGCGGCCTGCTCGCCTGTCCCGAAGGCCGCAGCGCCGACGCGTGGGTCGACTTCGACCTGTTCGGCCACCAGATCGTCGCGCACCTGTCGCCGGCCGACGTGACACGCGCCGGTGTCAGCGCGGTCGACGGCGACGCGGTGCCGGTCCGCCACTTCGGCGTCGTGCTGACGATGGACCAGTGGCGCGCGATGGCCGACCGGCTCGTCGCGAACGACGTCCGCTTCCTGATCGAGCCGCACGTGCGCTTCGTCGGCGAGCCGGGTGAACAGGCGACGATGTTCTTCCTCGACCCGTCGGGCAACGCGCTCGAGTTCAAGGCGTTCGCGGACCCGTCGCGGCTGTTCGCGCGCTAGCGGCCCGGATCGCTCGCGTGCCGGCGCCGCGTCGTCCGGCGCAAGCGCGCGGCACTTTCGTCACGGTTCTCGGCGCGATCCGGTAAGGCCTCCGGCCGCGACGCAACTCTTACGCGCGACCGCTCGGCGTCGCGCTCGACGCACGGACCAGCGGTCGACGATGCGTCGCGGGAACGCGGGTTGCGGAACCGCGCCCGATGGTCCGCTCCCGCACTTTCCACACCGCCCCGGACGGCGCCCGCACCCGCTTCGCGCGCGTCGGCGACGCATGACCGCGTCCGCCGACCGCATGCCGGGCCGCGCGACCGACGTCGCCGCGATCGTCGTCACGTTCAACCGCGTCGGCCTGCTCGCCGAGCTCGTGCCGAGCCTGCTGCGACAGACCTTTCCGCCGAGCGCGATCTTCATCGTCGACAACGCGAGCGGCGACGGGACCGAAGCGTACGGCCGCCGGATCGCGGCCGAAGAGCCGACGGTCACTTACCTGCGGATGACGACGAATACCGGCGGCTCCGGCGGCTTCCACGCCGGCGTGCGCGCGGCGCACGAAGCCGGCCACGACTGGTTCTGGCTGATGGACGACGACGTTCGAGCGGTCCCCGACGCGCTCGCGGGCCTCGTGCCGCACACGATCCGCGCGGGATGCATCCACGGCCGTCGAATGGACTTCGACGGCAAGCCGTTCTTCTGGCAATGCCGCTTCTCGGAGCGGCTCGCGCTGCCGGTGCCGGTGCCCGGCGACGTGTTCGGGCCCGACGGCACCTTCGAGACGAACGTCGGCGTGTTCGAAGGGATGCTCGTCTCGCGACGCGTCGTCGACCGCATCGGGCTGCCGGACTTCCGCTTCTTCATCACGTGGGACGACGCGATCTACGGCTGGCTCGCGTCGAAGGTCACGCGCGTGCTGTATGTCGACCATGTCGCGCTCGAGCGCCGGCGCACGCAGCGGCAGCTGAACCTCGGCTTCCGACACTTCAACGACGCGTCCGACCAGTTCCGCTTCCACACGGTCCGCAACCGGCCGCTCGTCAAGGACTACGTGAAGCGCGTCGGCGTCTACTCGCCGCTGTGGTTCGCGTTCGGCACGTTCGTGATGCTCGGGCGCGAGGCGGCACGCCTGCTGCTCGTGCAGCGCGAGCTGCGCGGCTTCGCGGCGCTGTGGCACGGCTGGCGCGCCGGTCGCGACGCGGCGACGCGCCGGTGGAACGCCGTCCCGCCGGCGACGGCGCTCGCGAAGCGCGGCGGCCGCTGATGCGCGAGCCGCTCGACGATTGGGCACCCGTCGCGATGGAGACGGTGCAGCGCTGCGTCACGCCGACGATGGGGCTGTGCACCGACGTCGCGCTGTACTTCCGCGCGAACGACCTCGCGACGCACGAATTCCACCATCGTCGCTGGCGGCTGCGACCCGGCGGCGCGCTGTGGTTCGACACGTACTTCAACGGCGTCTCGCTGCGCCGCTGGCGCGGGACGGCGATGCTCGACGACCTGCACGCCGTCGTCGACTTCGAGGGACGAATGCTGGTGCGCGCGCACCTGATGCGGATCGGCGCGATCTCGACCGTGCTCGGCGAGATCGAGCTGTCGTCGACGACCCGCGACGCCCGACGCTGGACGATCCCGCGCTGGCCCGAGTTCGACGACGGCATCGTGTTCCTGTCGTTCACGGCGCTGGATGACGGCCTGCTGCACGGCTTCCGCTTCGAGACGTCGACGCCGCGGCGGCGCGACGTGCGGCTCGGCATCTGCATCACGCATTTCGACCGCCGTCCGCAGCTGCGCGGCGCGGTCGCGCGGCTGAAGCGCGACCTGCTCGACGACCCGGCGTTCGCCGACCGCGTCACGCTCGTCGTCGTCGACAACAGCCGCAACCTCGAGACCGGCGACGCGCCCGGCGCGACGGTGCTGCCGAATCGCAATCTCGGCGGCGCCGGCGGCTTCGCGCGCGGCATGATGCATCTCAACGACGCGGGCGGCTACACGCACGCGCTGTTCATGGACGACGACGCGTCGTGCGAGGTCGAGTCGATCCGCCGGACCATCGAGATGCTCGCGTGGTCGACCGACGACCGCATCGCGATCGTCGGCGCGATGCTGCTCGAGAACGAGCCGTTCCGGCAGTTCGAGTGCGGCGCGCGCTTCGACGGCCTGTGCCATCCGATGCGGCACGGCGTGGACCTGCGCGACCCCGGCACCCTCGCCCACAACGAGCGCGACGTCGACGTCGACTACGGCGGCTGGTGGTTCTTCGCGTTCCCGCTCGCGTCCGCGGTCGGCTATCCGTACCCGTACTTCGTGCGTGGCGACGACGTCGACTTCGCGCTGCGCAACCGCTTCGCGCTCGTGACGATGAACGGCGTCGCGTCATGGCAGGACGACTTCTCGTTCAAGCACCAGCCGCTGACGAGCTACCTCGACGCGCGCAACCACGTGCTCCAGCTGGTCCATCACTTCGGCGCCGGCCGCCTGCGCGCGCTGAAGCTCGCGCTGCGCCTGTGCCTGCACCCGAACCTCGCCGGCCAGTACGAGCACGCCGCCGCGGCCGTGATGGCGCTCGACGACGTCGGTCGCGGGCCGGCGTTCTTCCGCGAGCACGTCGACCTCGCGGCCCCGCGGCGCCGGCTCCAGTCGATCGCGACCACCGAGAAGCTGCGGCCGCTCGACGCGGCGCTGCTGCGCGATGCCGAATGGACGCACATTCCGGAGCCGCGCCTGCACACGCTGTGGCGTCACGCGACGTTCAACGGGCACCTGCTGCCGCAGTGGCTGTTCCGCAAGCGTCCCGCGCGCTTCCACAAGACGTTCGTGATCCCGCTGCGCGGCACGTTCCGGCGCCGCCGCTTCATCGTCACGCACGAGCCGACGGGCACCGGGATGGTCCTCGCGCATTCGAAGGCGCGCTTCTTCGGCAACCTGTGGGCGCTGGCTCGGGCGAGTGCGCGGCTCGCGTGGCGCTATCCGCGGCTCGCCGCCGACTACCGCGCCGCGTACGACGAGCTCAGCGGCGAGCGCTTCTGGCGCGCCCAGTTCGACCTCGCGGCGCCCGCGCGCGCGGCGCCGACGGCGAGGCGGCGACGGCGACCGAGGCCGCCGACGACGGCGACCGCGTCGAGTCGCAACGACGCTCGAAGCGGGTGGCCCATGCCGCCTGACGCGTCGCCGATCGAACTGCGCGCGACGTGGCGCGTGCCGCCGCGCTTCGCGTACCTCGACCTGCTGCGCAACCTCGTCGTGAAGGAGGTCCGCGTGCGCTACATGGGCGCGTGGCTCGGCTTCGCATGGTCGCTCGCGAACCCGCTGCTGACGACGCTCACGTACTTCGTCGTGTTCACGTACATCATGCCGACCGGCCAGCCGCGCTTCGCGCTGTACGTCGTCACCGGCGTGCTGCACTGGGGCCTGTTGTCGCAGCTCGTCGGTCGCAGCGGCGACTGGTTCATCGACAACGGCGTGCTGCTTCGGAAGATGCGCTTCCCGCGGCTGCTCGTGCCGCTGGCGAATTTCCTGGCCGGGCTGTCGTTCTGGCTGGTCGCGCTCGCGATCTTCTTCGTGCTGTATCCGCTGCTCGGCGGCACGTGGCACGCGCCGCTGCTGCTGTATCCGTTCTACCTCGTGCTGCTGCTCGCGTTCACCGGCGGCCTGTGCCTGATGCTGTCGGTCGCGCAGGTCTTCTTCCGCGACATGAAGCACCTCGCCGACGTCGTGCTCGGCATCCTGTTCTGGGCGACGCCGATCGTCTATCGCGTCACGGCGATCCCCGAGCCGGTCGCGCGGCTGATCCGCTGGAACCCGATCGTCCCGTACTTCGACTGCCTGCACGCGCTGCTGTACGACGCGACGCGGCCGACGACGGCCGACACCGAGCAGGCGATCGTCTGGGCCGTGCTGTCCGCGGCGCTCGGACTGTGGTGCTACCGACGCCAGGCCGATCGCCTGGTCGAACGGTTGTGAGCGAGCCGCCGGACCTGCGGATCGTGCGGCGACCGGGGCCGTCGGTCGTCCACCTCGATCGCGTCAGCAAGCAGTTCACGATCGTCCACAACGGCGTGCGCGACCTGAAGGCGCGCTTCGTCGGCGTATTCGACCGGCGCTGGCGCGCGCGTCCCGAGATCCTCGACGCGGTCGACGGCGTGTCGCTGTCGATCGCGCGCGGCGAGGCGGTCGCGCTGATGGGGCCGAACGGCTCGGGCAAGAGCACGCTGCTGCAACTGATCGCGGGCATTCTCGCGCCCACGTCCGGCGCCGTCGTCACGAGCGGACGCATCGCGCCGCTGATCGAGCTCGGCGTCGGCTTCCATCCCGACCTGACCGGCGCCGAGAACGTCTACCTCAACGCGAGCCTGTTCGGCCTGTCGAACCGCGAGACGCGCGCGCGCTACGACGACATCGTGCGCTTCGCGGAGCTCGAGGCGTTCATCGACACGCCGATCAAGAACTACTCGTCCGGCATGTACATGCGCCTCGGCTTCGCGATCGCCGTGCACATGGAACCCGACATCCTGCTCGCCGACGAGATCCTCGCGGTCGGCGACGAGGCGTTCCAGGAGAAGTGCCTGCGCCGCATCGCCGCGATGCGCGCCGACGGCATGACGCTGATCCTCGTCACGCACTCCACCGACGAGGCACGCCGCTTCTGCCAGCGCTACGTGCGGATGGCGCACGGCCGGATCGTGGCCGAAGGGCGATTCGAGCCGCGCGCCGCCGCGCCGCTGTCGATGCCGGCCTGATCGACCGCGCGTCGACGAGGCTCGCGGCGCAGCGTTTGCCCCGAAGGCGACACGCGGCTCGGCGATCCGCTCGATGCGATGCGCCTCGTCGGTCGGGTATCGTTCGACCGGTCCGCGCAGCCATTGGGTCGAACACGATGCCGACGCGCGCAATCGTCGCGACGAGGAAGACCACGAACCGCGGCCGGCGGCGACGTCGACCGGGACACGTCGACGCGTCGCCCGCGGACGCGGCCGGCGGCTTCTTCGGCGCAGACGACATCGGATCGCGATCGGGCCCGTCGTCCTCGACGCCGGCATCGAACGCTCCAGCGGCATGAACGGCCTGCACCCCGACCGCCCGACACGGCCGCCGCAGGACCGCGAGTTCGACGAGCCGGGCTCGTGGGCGCTGAAGCCGATCGCGATCCTCAAGCTGCTGCGGGCTGCGATGCTGATCGCGAGCGCGCTCCTGATCTGGGGCTTGATCGAGGCGCCGTGGGGCATGGCGTTGCATGCGCTGCTCGACCGCCTCGCCCTCGACGACGTGCGCCTCGTCGCCGCATTCGCGCAGCGCATCGTCGATTACATCGACGACACGTCGACGCACCGGCTCGCCGAGATCGGCGCGGCGAGCGCGGCCTACGCCGTCGTGCTGCTGGTCGAGGCGTCGGGCCTCTGGAAGGGCCGGCACTGGGCCGAGCACCTGACCTCGGCCGTCACGCTGGCGTTGCTGCCGTTCGAGGTGTTCGTGCTGCTGCACCATCGCACGCCGCTGCAGATCGCCGCGCTGATCGTCAACCTCGCGATCCTGACGCACCTCGGCTGGCGCCTCGTGCAGCGGACCCGGCAGAAGCGCGGGCACCGCGCGTAGGAAGGCCCCGGTACGACGCCGTCAGCGGACCGACAGCGTCGGACGGTCGCTCGTCGATCCGATCCGGCCGATCACCGCGGCGTCGGCGAAGCCGTGGCGCGCGAACGTGGAAAGCACGTCGTCCGTCGACGACGCCGCGCACGCGACGAGCAGCCCGCCGCTGGTCTGCGGATCCGTCAGCAGCGCGCGATCGTCGGCGTCGAGCGACGACGACAGGTCGACGTCGGCGCCATAGCCGGCCCAGTTGCGACCGGACGCGCCGGTCACGAAGCCGCGACCCGCGAGCGCGCGCGCGTCCGCGAGCAGCGGCACCGAAGCCCAGTCGATGTCGACGTCGCAGCCCGCGCCGCGCGCCATCTCGAGCGCGTGACCGGCGAGCCCGAAGCCGGTGACGTCGGTCAGCGCGTGCACGTCGGGCAGCGCGGCGAGGTCCGGTCCCGGCGTGTTGAGGCGCGTCGTGCAGTCGATCATCCGCGCGTAGCCGGCGTCGTCGAGCTCGCCCTTCTTCAGCGCGGCCGACAGCACGCCGACGCCGATCGGCTTGCCGAGGATCAGCACGTCGCCGGTCCGCGCGTCCGCGTTGCGCTTGACGCGATCGGGATGCACGAGTCCGATCGCGACGAGTCCGTAGATCGCCTCGACCGAGTCGATCGTGTGGCCGCCGGCGATCGGGATGCCGGCCGCGCGGCACACCGACGCGCCGCCTTCGAGGATGCGGCCGATCGTCTTCGTCGACAGCACGTCGATCGGCATCCCGACCAGCGCGAGCGCGAGGATCGGCTTGCCGCCCATCGCGTACACGTCGCTGATCGCGTTCGTCGCGGCGATGCGGCCGAAGTCGTGCGGGTCGTCGACGATCGGCATGAAGAAGTCGGTCGTCGCGATCAGCGCCTGCTCGTCGTTGAGCCGGTAGACGGCGGCGTCGTCGGCGGTCTCGATGCCGACCATCAGCGCGGACGGCACCGCGAAGTTCGCGAACGCCGACGCCGTGCCCTTCAGGATCTCGGACAGCATGCCCGGCGCGATCTTGCAGCCGCAGCCGCCGCCGTGCGACAGCGACGTCAGGCGCGGCTCGATCGGTTCGACGGCGGGTGCGTTCATTGGCGGGCTCGGGCGGAAGCGGATCGGAAGGACGCGGCGACGAGCGCATGCAGCGCCGCCGCCTCGCGGGCGGGTTCGAACAGCGGATCGAGCGCCGCGCACTGGCGTTCGAGCAGCGAGAGCATAGCCGGGTCGTCGTCGAGCCGCGCGATCAGCGCCGCGAGCGCATCCGCGTCGCCGACCGGGAAGTAGCCCGCGTAGTCGTCGCCGAGCAGGCCGACGTTGCCGTCGATGCGCGACGCGACGACCGCCGTGCCGCTGCGGATCGCCTCGATGACGACGTGCGCGCCGCCTTCCATGCGGCTCGGATGGACGAGCACGTGCGCACGCTGGATGCGCGCCCGCGCGTCGGCGTGCGGTCGCGCGCCGAGCCAGCGGTAGCGCGGGCATTCGGCCGCCAGCGCGGTCGCCTCGGCGCCGAGATCCGCGTCGAGCGCCGCGCCGAGATGGTCGAAGCGCAGCCGCGGGCGACCGGTCAGCGCGCGGACCGCGCCGAACAGCGTCTCCGGCGACTTCTCGGCGCGCAGGTGGCCGACCGTGAGCAGCGTCAGCGTCCGCGACGACTTCGGCAGCGGCCGACGCGCCGCGCACGATTGCAGCACGACGTCGACGCGCGGGCGCAGCGCGGGCGGCAACACGCGCGCGCCGATCGCGTTCAGCACGACCAGCCGGTCGGCCGCGTCGATCGCGCGACGCGCGCCGGCATCGTCGTCGTCGACCTCGCCGTCGAGGTCGATCCCGTAGAGGTCGGTGCCGGTCAGCGCGACGACGAGCGGCGCGTCGGGACGTCGGCGCTTCCACGCCGCGACCGACGACGCCGAACGGCGCGCATGCAGCGCGATCATCGCGTCGTCGTCGCCGCCGTCCCACGTCGTCGCCAGGCGCACGCGGTAACCTGTCGACAGCATCCGCGACCAGCGTTGCGCGGTCCGCCAGTTCCCGTTGTTCGCATCCGCGAGCGCGGGCGTCACGATCACGATCCGGAGGCTGTTCACGGTGCGAGCGTATCCCGACGCGGATCCAGCCGGCCGCGTCGCCCATGTCACGACGTTCCGCGACGCCGACGCGACGACGCTCGCCGCGATGCTGCGCGCGAGCCGCGCCGACACGCTGGCGACCTTCGACGCGGTCGCGCGATCGGTCGACGGCCTCGCGGTGCCGCGACGCGAGACGCTCAACCCGCCGCTCTGGGAGCTCGGCCACGTCGGCTGGTTCCAGGATCACTGGGTCGCCCGCAATCCGCAACGCGATCGCGGGCCGGCGGCCGATCCGGACGCGCCGCGAACGCCGGCCACGCGCGCGAACGCCGACGCGCTGTACGACTCGAGCCGCGTCGCGCACGCGACCCGCTGGTCGCTGCCGCTGCCCGACGCCGATGGCACGCGCGAAGACCTCGCGCGACAACTCGATCGCACGCTCGCGGCGCTCGACGCCGCTGGTGGCGACGACGCGTCGCTGTACTTCTTCCGGCTGGTGCTCGCGCACGAGGACATGCATCACGAGGCTGCGCTGTACATGGCGCAGTCGCTCGGCATCGCGATCGACGATGCGCGGTGGCGCCCGCGGCCGCTGCCGGCCGCGAACGAGCCGCTCGCGTTCGCGGCCGGTTCGTGGACGCTCGGCCGCGACGCGAGCGGCTTCGCGTTCGACAACGAGCTCCGCTCGCATGAGGTCGAGCTGCCGTCGACCGACATCGATCGTCGCGTCGTGCGCTGGGCCGAGTTCCTGCCGTTCGTCGAGGCCGGCGGCTATCGCGACCCGACGCCGTGGAGCGCCGACGGCCGCGCATGGCTCGCGCGAACGCGCCCTTTCTCTCCTCGTTACGTCGAGAGAACCGCCGACGGCTGGCGACGATGGCGGCACGGCGCGTGGGACGCGCTCGACGTCGACGAAGCCGCCTGCCACCTGACGCGCTTCGAAGCCGAGGCCTGGTGCGCATGGGCCGGCCGGCGACTGCCGACCGAAGCCGAATGGGAACGCGCCGCCATCGAGCGGCCCGAAGCGTTCGCGTGGGGCGACGTCTGGGAATGGACGGCGAGCGCCTTCGAGCCGTATCCCGGCTTCGTCGCGCATCCGTACCGCGACTACTCGCAGCCGTGGTTCGGCAGTCGCGCGGTGCTGCGCGGCGCGTCGTTCCTGACGCAGCCGCGGATGCGCGACGCGCGCTATCGCAACTTCTTCGAGCCGTCGCGGAACGACGTGCCGGCGGGCTTCCGCAGCTGCCGCGCGTAGCCGCGGTGCGGATCGCGGACGACGCGACCGAGGCCGGTTCACGGCGACGCCGCGCTCGATCTCGTCCGGCGCGGGTAGAGTTCCGCCTTTGCGCGATCGCGCGCTTTCGAATCGTTCCCGATGCCCAAGTCGACCCTGTCGTTCATCCGCGCGCTCGCTGTCGCCGCCCTGCTCGCCTGCGGCGCGTCGGCGTTCGCGCAACAGACCGTGCTGCGCGTCACCGCGATTCCCGACGAGTCGCCGACCGAGCTCGCGCGAAAGGCCGCGCCGCTCGTGAAGTACCTCGAGGCGAAGCTCGGCATGAAGGTCGAGTTCACGCCGGTGACCGACTACGCGGCGGCGGTCGAGACCGTCGTCAATCGCAAGGTCGACCTCGCGTGGTTCGGCGGCTTCACGTTCGTGCAGGCGAACGCGCGGTCCGGCGGCAAGGTCATCCCGATCGTCCAGCGCGTCGAGGACGAGACGTTCCGGTCCGTCTTCATCACGACCGACCCGGCGATCCGCCAGCTGTCGGACCTGAAGGGAAAGGACTTCGCGTTCGGCGCGCAGAGCTCGACGTCGGGCCACCTGATGCCGCGCGATGCGCTGCTGAAGGCGGGCATCGAGCCCGAGCGCGACTTCCATCGCGTCGCGTACAGCGGCGCGCACGACGCGACGATCGCGGCCGTCGCCGCCGGCAAGGTCGAGGCCGGCGCGCTCAACGTCTCGGTCTGGCAGAAGTTCGTCGACGACCACAAGGTCGACACGTCGAAGGTCCGCGTGTTCTACACGACGCCGCCGTATCACGACTACAACTGGACCGTGCACGCCGACATGCCGGCCGCGCTGCGCGAGAAGATCACGCAGGCGTTCCTCGACCTGCGACCCGACGATCCGCAGGGCCGCGAAGGTGCTCGAACTGCAGCGCGCGACGCGCTTCGTGCCGACGCAGCCGCAGAACTATCGGGACATCGAGACCGCCGCGCGCAGCGCCGGGCTGCTCTGACGATCCGTCGCGCCGGTCGCATGCGATGACGCTGAAGCTGGTCTCCGTCGACGCGCGCCACGTCGCCGCAGCGTCGGGCTCGACGTCGGCGCTGCGTTCGGTCAGCCTGGCGATCGACGACGGCGAGCAGGTCGCGGTGATCGGTCCGTCGGGCGCCGGCAAGACGACGTTCCTGCAGGTGCTCGCCTGTGCGTTGCCGCCGACGGCCGGCACGCTGCGCGTCGACGACGTGGCGCCGTGGGACCTGTCGACGCGCGCGCTGCAGCGCCTGCGGGGCCGTCTCTTCCTCGCGCCGCAGGTGCCGCCGCTGCCGCCGCGCCAGCGCGTCGTCACGGCCGTGCTGGCCGGGCGGTTGCCGGCGATGGGGCTGTGGGCGAGCCTGCGTTCGCTCGTCCGTCCGGTCGACATCCCGGCCGCGCACGACGCGCTCGCGCGCTTCGACCTCGCCGACAAGCTGTTCGAGCGCGTCGACCGGCTGTCGGGCGGCGAACGCCAGCGCGTCGGACTCGCGCGGGCGCTGCTCGCGCCGGCGCGGCTGTGGCTGGTCGACGAACCGCTGTCGTCGCTCGATCCGACGCGCGCGCGGCAGGCGCTCGCCGCGCTGGTCGACGGCGCGCGCGAGCGCGGCGCGACGCTGGTCACGACGCTGCATCAGGTCGACGCCGCGCTCGCCGCGTTCCCGCGCATCGTCGGCCTGCGCGACGGCGAGGTCGCGTTCGATCTGCCGACGCGCGAGGTCGGGCCCGAGCGCATCGCGCGGCTCTACGCGCAGCGCGACGACGAGCCGCACGGCGCGCCGCGGCCGGCGCCGCACGACGCGGTCGAGAGCCGGCCGTCGCTCGTCGCGGTCCCGTGTCGATGAGCGACGTCGCGCGGCTCGCGCCGCCTCGCGTCGACGCGATCCGCGATCCCGCATGGTCCCGCCGGCTGTTCGCGACGGTCGCCGCGCTCGTCGTGCTGTGGCCGCTCGCGGTCGCGACCGAGTTCGATCCGTCGCGACTGTTCGACGCGCGCGGACTGTCGGTGACGCGCGACTTCCTCGCCGGCTTCGTGCCGCCGGCGCTCGCGCCGGACTTCCTTGCCATCGTCGCGCGCGAGACGTGGCGCACCGTCGCGATGGCGACGGCCGGCATGACGCTCGCGTTCGTGCTCGCGGTGCCGGCGACGCTGCTGTCCGCGCGCGTGCTGTCGATCTCCGCGCTGCGGGGGTCGATGGCGCCGCTGCCGTTCGCGATGCGCCAGGCGCTGCGCGCGATGCTCGTCGTGCTGCGCTCGATCCCCGAACTCGTGTGGGCGCTCGTCTTCGTCCGCGTCGTCGGACTCGGGCCGACGGCGGGCGTGCTCGCGATCGGCCTGACGTACGGCGGGATGCTCGGCAAGGTGTACGGCGAGATCCTCGACTCCGGCGACGCGCAGGCGACGCAGGCACTGCTGCGGAACGGCTGCGGCCGCCTGCAGGCGTTCTGGTTCGGCGCGCTGCCGCAGGACGCCGGCGAACTGATCTCGTACACCGTCTATCGATGGGAGTGCGCGGTGCGCTCGTCGGTCGTCCTCGGCTTCGTCGGCGCGGGCGGTCTCGGCCAGCTGCTCGACGGCTCGCTGAAGATGTTCGCCGGCGGCGAGGTCGCGACGATGCTGCTCGTCTTCTTCGCGCTCGTCGCGCTCGCCGATCGTACGAGCACGTGGCTGCGACGGACATTCGCATGACGACGGCCGCCCTCCCCCGTCCGCTGCCGCCGCGGCCGGACGACGCGCGCGGCCGCGGTCGCTGGTTCGCGCTCGCGCTGTTCGCGTTCGTCGTCGCGAGCTTCGCGTCGCTCGACCTGCAGTGGGCGCAGTTCCTGTCGCTCGACGCGCTGCACGCGATGGGTCGCTTCGTCGCCGAGTTCTTCCCGCCCGACGGCGGCCCTGCGTTCGTCCGCAAGGTGGTCGCCGCGACGTGGCAGACGTTCGCGATGTCGGCGCTCGGGACCGCGCTCGCCGCGGCGGCTGGCCTCGTGCTCGCGCTGCCCGCGAGCCGGCTGCCCGGCCGCGGCGCCGTGCGCACCCGGACGCCGACGCGCCTGCTGCTCAACGCGCTGCGTGCGGTCCCCGAGCTCGTGTGGGCCGCGCTGCTGCTGATCGCCGTCGGGCTCGGGCCGTTCGCCGGCACGCTCGCGCTGGCCGCGCACACGACCGGCGTGCTCGGTCGCCTGTTCGCCGAGGCGATCGAGAACGCGCCGACGCGGTCCGGCGACCGCGCTGCGCACGCAAGGCGTCGGCGATCTGCCGGTGTTCCTCTACGCGACGCTGCCGCAGGTGCTGCCGCAGCTGACGAGCTACACGCTGTATCGCTGGGAGAACAACATCCGCGCGGCGGCCGTGCTCGGCATCGTCGGCGCCGGCGGGCTCGGGCAGCTGCTCGCGTTCCACATGGCACTGTTCCAGATGTCGCGCACGGCGACGGTCCTGATCGCGATGGTCGCGCTGGTCGCGATCGTCGACTTCGCGAGCTACGCGCTGCGGCGCCTGTTGACCCGCTGACGCCGGCACCGTCGTGCGACCGCGATCAGCCGCGATCGTGCAGGCCGCTTCGCGCGGCGCCGATCGCGACGACGCGATCGACGAGCAGGTCGACGTGCGCCTTCGTCGTCCGATGATTGAAGATGGCGGCACGGATCGCGAGACGGCCGTCGATCGTCGTCGTCGACGGCGCGACGTCGCCCTGCTCCTGCAGGTCCGCGACGATGGCGGCGTTGAACGCATCGAGGGAGCCGTCGCTCGCGGGTCCGCGATGGCGGAAGCACACGATGCTGAGCGACACCGGCGCGAGCAGCTCGAGCGCCGGCGTCCGCTCGACGCGCGCGGCGAGATGCGCCGCGATCGCGCAGGTCCGGTCGATCATCGCGCCGAGCGCGTCGAGCCCGAGGACCTTCAGCGTGAACCACGTCTTCAGCGCGCGGAAGCCGCGCGACAGGTCGGGCCCGAGGTCGCACGGCCACGGCGAGTGCGCGGCCATCCCGCGTCCGTCGCGGCGCAGGTAGGCGGCCGGCGCCGAGAACGTCGCGAGGTGCCGCGCGCCGTCGCGCACGATCAGGAAGCCGGCGTCGTACGGCACCTGGCCCCACTTGTGGAAGTCGAACGCGACCGAGTCGGACCGTTCGAGCCCGCGCAGCCGCGGCGCGATCGTCGGCGACAGCAGGCCGAGCGCGCCGTACGCGCCGTCGACGTGGAACCACAGCCGCTCGCGACGAGCGACGTCGGCCAGCGCGACGAGGTCGTCGATCGCGCCGGTGTCGACCGTCCCGGCGTTGCCGTTGACGAAGAACGGCAGCAGGCCGGCCTCGCGGTCGGCCGCGATCCGTCGCTCGAGCGCCGCGACGTCGACGCGGAAGTCGGCGTCGAACGGAACGAGCCGCAGCGCCGCGGTGCCGAGCCCCGCGAGATCGAACGCCTGCGTCAGGCAGCCGTGCGCGGCGGCCGACGCGTAGCCGACGAGGCGCGGCCCGTCGCCGTCCGCGATGCCGTTCGCGCGGACGCCCTGCCCGAGCACGGCCGCGCGCGCGATCCAGACCGCCATCACGGTCGCCATCGACGTGCCGGTCACGAACAGGCCGCTCGACGTGTCGGGGTAGCCGAACAGCGCGCGGACCCAGCGCGCGACCTGCTTCTCGACCTCGAGCGGGACCTGGTCGCGCCCGCCGAGGTTCGCGTTCAGGCCGGCGGCCAGCATCTCGGCGACCATGCCGACGGCGGTCCCGCCGCCCTGCACCCAGCCCATGAAACCGGGATGCGGGTTCTGCGCCGTGTACGGCAGCACGTCGTCGACGAAGCGGCGATGCGCGTCGGCGAGCGGCGTCGGATCGCGCGGCAGCGGCTCGTCGAAGCGCTCGCGGACCGCGTCGGGGATCGGCCGCCACACCGGCTGCGACCCGATCGTCGCGAGATGCGACAGCATGTCGTCGAGCATGCGATGCGCGTCGCGTCCGAAGTCGTCCCACGACGACGGGTCGAGCGATGACGGCGGCGAAGGAAGCATGGCGCGTGACGGCTCGGGATCGTCGTCGTGACGGCGGGCGGGGATCGCAGTCTATGCCTCCGGCCCTTGCCTGCAGCGCGAGACCCGTCGCCACCCGACCTTTCTGCGACACCCCGCGGCCCGATCTGGAACCGCGGGCCGACGACGCGATACGCCGGGCCGTACGCCACGACGCGCCGCGCCGCGCCTGCGGCGGTCGCGCGCTCCTGCTACCCTCTCGCCGGCGAACGATCTTGTGCGTCGTCGATCGGCCGGACGGCGTCCCCCGTTCGGACTCGCCGCATCGCGCGCCGAGGACGATGCGCGACGACCGCACGCGAGTCGACGCGCCGCGTTCCGACGACGTCGCGGTCGGTCGCGTCGGTCGCGTCGATCGACGATCCGTCGCGACGTGCGACGACGCCCTGAACCCGGAGTTCGATGCAACCGACCCAGACCGTCGCCGAAGAGCCGCTGCGTCAGGCGCGGGCGGAACTCGACGATCGCCTGCGGGATCTCGTCGATCCGGCCGAGATCGCGTACGCGGCCGCCGAGGTGCTCGGCGGCTTCCTGCGCGTCAGCCGCGTCGGCTACGGGACGATCGATCCGCTGACCGAGACGATCAGCATCGAGCGCGACTGGAACGCGCCCGGCATCTCGAGTCTCGCGGGAACGCTGCACTTTCGCGACTACGGCACGTACATCGAGGACCTGAAGCGCGGCGAGACCGTCGTCTTCGCGGACGCCAGGACCGATCCGCGGACCGCGTCGAACGCCGACGCGCTGATCGCGATCAGCGCGCAGTCGGTCGTCAACATGCCGCTGACCGAGCACGGCGGCTTCGTCGCGCTGCTCTACGCGAATCATGCGGAGCCGCGCGTCTGGCTCGACGACGAGATCGCCTTCATCCGCGAGGTCGGCGAGCGCACGCGCGGCGCCGTTGCGCGGCGGCTGGCCGAGCGGCGGCTGCACGAGCTCGCGCGCTCGCTCGAGCTGCAGGTCGCCGAGCGCACCCGCGAACGCGACCGCACGTGGAACAACTCGCAGGATCTGCTGGTGGTCGTCGCGCCCGACGGCACGTTCGCGGCCGCGAACCCGGCGTGGCTCCGGATCCTCGGCTGGCGGCCGGACGAGGTCGTCGGCCGGCATCACCTCGAGTTCTCGCATCCAGACGACGTCGACGGCAGCGCGACGGCCCTCGTGCAGGCGCAGTCGTCGCGGCTGCCGCCGTACGAGAACCGGGTCCGGCATCGCGACGGCACCTATCGATGGATCGCGTGGATGGCGTCGGCCGAAGCGCGGGATCGTCTACGCGAGCGGCCGCCACATCACCGCGGAGAAGGAAGCGGCCGAGCGGCTCGAAGCCGCGCAGGCGCAGCTGCGACAGGCGCAGAAGATGGAGGCCGTCGGCCAGCTCACCGGCGGGCTCGCGCACGACTTCAACAACCTGCTGACCGCGATCGGCGGCAGCCTGCAGATCATGCAGAGCCGGATCGACCAGGGCCGCATCGGCGAGGTCGACCGCTACGTCGCGGCCGCGCAGACGGCCGTGAAGCGCGCGTCGGCGCTGACGCATCGGCTCCTCGCGTTCTCGCGCCGCCAGACGCTCGACCCGAAGCCGGTCGACGTCAACCGTCTGGTCGCCGGCATGGAGGACCTGATCCGCCGCACGACCGGTCCCGGCATCGAACTCGAGGTCGTCGGTGCCGCGGGGCTGTGGACGGCGCTCGTCGATCCGAACCAGCTCGAGAACGCGCTGCTGAACCTGTGCATCAACGCGCGCGATGCGATGCCGGACGGCGGCCGCATCACGATCGAGACCGCGAACAAGTGGATGGACGACCACGCCGCGGCCGGCCGCGACCTGCCGCCGGGTCAATACCTGTCGGTCTGCGTCACGGATACCGGGATCGGCATGTCGACCGAGGTCCAGGAGAAGGCGTTCGAACCGTTCTTCACGACGAAGCCGCTCGGGATGGGCACCGGCCTCGGCCTGTCGATGATCTACGGATTCGCGCGGCAGTCGGGCGGCGCGGTCCGGATCTATTCGGAAGTCGGCCGCGGCACGACGATGTGCATCTACCTGCCGCGCTATCTCGGCGACGGCCACGACGCCGAGGTCCGCGAGGTGCACGACGAGCGACCGTGGCAAGGCATCACCGTGCTCGTCGTCGACGACGAGCCGGCGGTGCGGATGGTCATCGCCGAGGTCCTGCTCGAAGGCGGTTACGCGGTCCTCGAGGCCGAGGACGGACGGTCCGGGTCCGTGGTGTTGCGATCCGGCGAGAAGATCGACCTGCTGATCACGGACGTCGGACTGCCGGGCGGCATGAACGGCCGGCAGCTCGCCGACTTCGCGCGGGTCGCGCGTCCCGGGCTCAAGGTCCTCTTCATCACCGGCTACGCCGAGAACGCCGTGATCGGCAACGGTCATCTCGAGGCCGGCATGGCGATCCTGACGAAGCCGTTCGACATCGAATCGCTGAAGTCGAAGATCACGCGGATGCTGAGCGGCGATGGCGCCTGAACCGACGCGCGACAAGGCGCATGCACGCGGCCGACGCGGCGCGATGCGCGGCTGCGCGACCGCGTTCCAGCGCTCGCCGACCGAAAGCCTCACCGGCCTTCGTGCCACGAGCCGACGAATCACCGACCACCCCAGGAGACAGAAACGATGAAGACGATCACCACCCTGCTCGGCATGCTGTTGACGGCCAGCGCCTTCGCGCAGGCGCCCGCCTCGGCGCCGTCGGGTTCGACCGGACTGTGCAAGGACGGCACGTATTCGAGCGCAGCGTCGAAGCGCGGCGCATGCGCGGGTCACAAGGGCGTGAAGGACTGGTTCGCCGCGTCGGCCGCGGCGCCGACGTCGACGCCGGCCGCACCGCCCGCCGCGAAGGCCGGTGCGCCGGTGCCGCCGACGACGCCGGCCACGACCCCGGCGCCTGCGACCCCGGCGACCGCCACCGCCACACCGAGCCCGGTCGTTCGCGCACCGGCGAGGCCGGCGATCACGACGCCGGCGGCCGGCGGCGGCAACGGGCAGGTGTGGGTCAACACCGCGTCGAACGTCTACCACTGCGCCGGCGACCGCTACTACGGCAAGACGAAGGCCGGCCAGTACATGACCGAGGCGGCCGCGAAGCAGGCCGGCGCGCGTCCGGACCACGGCAAGGCCTGCTCGTAGCGGTCGGCGATAGCCGCGAGGTCATCGAGCGCTTCGACGACCTCGCGCCTCGTCCCAAACGGGTCGGACGCGACGGACGTCGTCGCGCCGGGCGATCAGGCGTTCGTGCCGCCGTCGACGGTCAGGCTCGCGCCGGTGATGTAGGCGGCCTCGGGCCCGGCGAGGAACGCCGCCATGGCGGCGATCTCGTCGACGTGCCCGTAGCGCTTCAGTGCGGTCGCGGCGATCTGCGGCGTCGCCCATTCGCTGCCTGCCGGGTTCAGGTCGGTGTCGATCGGACCCGGCTGGATGTTGTTGACCGTGATGCCGCGCTCGCCGACCTCGCGCGACAGACCCTGGGCGAACATCTTGACGGCCGCCTTCGTCGCCGCATACGTCGCGAGTCCCGGCGTCATCAACCGCTCGCCGACGCACGAGCCGATCAGGATGACGCGGCCGTCGCGCGGCAGGTGCTTCAGCGCCGCCTTCGTGACGACGAGCGTCCCGCGAAGGTTGATGTCGATGACGCGGTCCATCTCCTCGAGCGTCGTCTCCTCGAACGGCTTCGGGATGGCCGTGCCGGCGTTGCTGACGAGCACGTCGAGGCCGCCGAACGTCGCGACGGTTCGATCGACGGCGGCCTCGACGGCGCTCGCATCGATCGAGTCGGCCTGGATCGCGATGGCCGTGCCACCCGCGCGCTCGATGTCGGCGACGACCGCCGCGGCGGCGTCCTTGCCGGTCGAGAACGTGATCGCCACGCGCGCGCCGTCGGCGGCGAGCCGCTTCGCGATCGCGGCGCCGATCCCGCGCGAACCGCCGGTCACGAGCGCGGACTTGTTGGTCAGGTTGGCCATGGGATTCCCTTTCGTGGGTGATGGGACTGCGGAAGGACGGGAAGCATGCGCGGCATCGGCCAGCCGGACGACGCCGCGCGTCGCCGGCGGCCGCGATGCCGGCGCACGCGCGACTCGCTCGCGGCGATCGCCGTCCGCGCCGACTCGCACGATTCCGCCGCTCGCGGCTCGATCGCCCGTGCCGTGCCAGCATACCGAGGGATTCCTGCAGGACCGCGTCGTGCCACCCGGCGCGTGCGTCGGGCACGACGTCCCCGTGCGGGGGGCCGTGCGACCGGAACGCTCCGATGGAGCGCCCACTCCATGCCGGTGGAACGTACGCGACATGAACCGGCGCACCGGCACGGACCTGCATCCGGCTCGCGCGGCATTCCGACGAGCGCCGATGCCCCGCCCGCGTCACCGTGCGATGAAGCCTTCGACGATCGCCAGCGATGCGGCGGGCGCCTCCTCCTGCGGGATGTGACCGACGCCCGGCATCGCGACGAGCGTCGCGCCCGGGATCGCGTCGACGAACGCCGTCGCACCGCCGAACGGGATGACGTGGTCGTCCGTGCCCCACACGACGAGCGTCGGCGCCTCGATCGTCGCGAGGCGGGGCACGGGGTCGAGCCTGACCGACTGACGCCAGCGCGCGATCCAGACCGCACGGGCGCCGGGGGCGCGCAGCAGGTCGTCGTAGCGCGTGACGAGTGCGTCGCTCAGCGCGGCCGGGTTCGCGAACGCGCGCGCCAGCACCGAACGCACGAGCGGCTTCGGCGTCACGAACTGCAGCGTCCGTCCGACGATGCCGACCTTCGGCGCCTCGCCGTACGGCAGGCCCGGCAGCGCGAAGCCGTCCGGCGCCATCAGCACGAGCCGTTCGACGCGTTCGGGATGCGCGGCGGCGAACGTCCACGCGATGCGGCCGCCGAGCGAGTGCCCGACGACGGTCGCCCGCGCGATGCCGAGCCGGTCGAGCAGCGCGACGACCACGTCGACGGTGCGCGCGTCGTCGTAGCGACCGGTCGGATCGGGGTCGCTGAGGCCGCTGCCCGGCAGGTCGAAGCGCACGACGCGATGCGTCGCGGCGAGCGACGGCACCCACGCGTCCCAGGTCTCGAGGCTCGACCCGAAGCCGTGGATCAGCAGCACGACGGGCGCGTCGCGCGGCCCTTCGTCGCGGACGTCGAGCCGCATGCCGGCGACGTCGAGCAGGTCGGATGGCGCGCGCAGATACTTCGCCTCGAGCGTCGCGCGGTCGATGTCCGGCGTCCACAGCAGCAGCGCGACCAGCGCCGCGATCAGCGCGGCCAGCATGCGCCCTCGCCGACCGGATGCGCGCGGTCGTCGCGCCACGGCGCGCGACGCGCGCAGGCCGCCGCCGGCCGGATTCGGTCGTCGTGCGACGCGCGCGACGACCGGTTCAGGTGCCGACCCTCTCGTCGACCTCGAGTCGCACGCCGCGCGTCGCGACGAGGACCTCGCAGACGAAAGCCGTCAGCGACGCCATCGTCAGCAGGATCGCGCCGCCGAACAGCGCGAACAGCAGCGTCGCGGCATCCGCCCCGTTGACCTCGCCGAGGAACAGGTCGAGCACCGTCGCGCAGGTGAACGCGCCGGCCATCGCGGACAACAGCACGGCTGCGTCGAGGAACCGCGTGCGCCACTTCAGCAGGCCAAGCTGGCGGTCGCGCATCGCATCGGCGTCGCGGTCGGTCAGCGAGTCGACCTGGTCCGCGACGCGGGTCAGCCGCGATGCGAAGACGTTCATCAGCGCCGCGATGCCGGACAGCAGGAACACCGGCGTGAGGGCGAGCTGGACGACGTGCGCGGCCGATTCCAGGTCGTAGTGGGTCACGGCCGCATTACAGCATGGCGGTGATGCACGAGGTCCGGCGGGCAGGCGGACGACGTCGCGGTCGCCCGTCGACGACCGTCACGGACTCAGTGTTCCGCGTCGTGGTCGAGCAGGCGGACGATCGATTCGACGGCGTCGTCGACCTGCCGGACGATGTCCGCGATCTGTCCGTCCGACGATACGACCGTCGCGAGCTTGGCCATCTGCACCAGCAGCGCATGCTCGATGGCGACGGTCTCCCTCAGTTGGGCGACCGCTCGGGTTTGCTCATTCGCGTCGTGCATCGCATCGTCGTCCGGCGGCATCCGATGCCGCTGCCCGACGGACGCAGCAGGGGCCGTGCCCGCGCAAGACATCCGAACGCCTCGTCGCAGGCCGGCCGCGCATCGACAGGTCGACACGCGGATTCGATGGGGTGGCTGATGGGACTCGAACCCACGACAACCGGGATCACAAGCCGGCTTGAGCTTGTTTCCCTGTGATTCCGCAGTCCGTATTTAGCCCTATCGAGCCGAAGCGGCCGTGCCACGCGACAACATGTGCGACACCGCGTCTGTCCTCGATGCATTCGAGCTGCATCGGAGCCCGACGACAACGATGGTTGACGAGCCCCGGCGAGCGGCAGCCCTCTGAAAACAGCAAGATCGTCATAGGAACGGCGATCGTGCAGCGTTGACGAAGCGTAGCCTCTGCATCAACGCGGAGATAGAGCTCTTTCGCATCTGCACTTCGATCGAGCACCCCGCTGCCAAGCGTCCGATGGCATCCGGCTCGATTGCGCGACCGCAATCGGCATGCGCTACAGCGCTGTGATACGGACGCGCTCGAAGTGAACGTGCAGAGGAGGTCGTTGAGCATGGTGGAACGAATGTCGACTTGGTCCCGATACACGCGCCGCGATGCGCTGCTGGGTCTCGCGTCGGTCGCCCTGATGACGTCGATGCCGAAAGGTGCGTCCGCGCAAGCTCCTGCGCCGGGTACTTGGCAGATGGCGCCGGCAATGCCCAAGGCGATGGGAGAAGTGGTCGGCGTCGCGGTCGACCGGAGCCTGTTCGTCTTCGGCGGCCTGAACGATGCCGCGGGCGAAGTTCCCTACGGCGCAGCCTATCGTTTCAACGCGCAGGACGGCCGCTGGAGCACGTTGCGCAACATGCCGGAGCCCGCACACCACATCATGTGCTCGGCGCACGACGGCAAGCTCTATATCTTCGGCGGCTTCACGCTCGGCGCGGAGCCGAAGATGTCGTGGAAGCCGACCAGCAGTGCGTGGGCGTACGACCCTCAAGCCGATGCCTACAAGCCGTTGGCACCTCTGCCGCGAGCGCGAGGCGCCGGCTACGCGGTCACAGTGGGCGGACGAATCTACGTCATCGGTGGCGTGAGTTCCAGTACGGACGGCCTCACGTCCAAGCCGATCGCCCTCGCGACCCCGGGCGGACAAACAGTGGTGGGTTTCGTTGACGAATACGATCCGGCCACCGACTCATGGCGCCCGCGCGCGTCGATGCCGACCCCCCGCAACCATTTTCTGGCAGCGGCCGTGGACGGCAAGATCTACGCGTTGAACGGGAGGACCGGTTCCGTCTTCGTCAACATGGCGTCGATCACCGATCTGGTGGAATCGTACGATCCCGCCTCCGACTCGTGGGCGCTGGTCGGGCGTGCGCCGACCAATCGCGGCGACGTCAACGGCGCCGCCTACAACGGGCGTATCTACGTGACCGGCGGTGAATACGAGACGCCGAAGATCAAGGAGTCGTTCTGGGCGTTCGAATCGTTCGCGCCGGCAACCAAGCGTTGGGAAACGCTACCCCACATCCAGATAACCCGCCACGGATTCGCCGCCGCCTTCATCGGCAACACGATGCACGTCGTCGGGGGGAGCTTCCAATCGGACGGCATGCCGGGCGTCTTTTCACCGACGGCGACTCACGAGGTCTACGACGTGGTCTGAATCGGACGGGTTGAACTGCAGTCAGCCGTATTCAACACCTCTCCGGAAGGCCAGGGCGTCGGCACGGACTCCGTTTTGGTGGCCACGCAAACCCGCCCCACGCACGATCGATGGTTCCGCCGGTTTCACGTCAAGCAGGCGGCAAGTTGTGGGGTACTCCGGTATCGCCGGGGACGTATCACGTGACCACGGAGGATCAGATGCTCGAGGGCTCGGAGCAACCGCCCGCCGAACTATGTACGCCGCTGAAGCAGGCCGGGCCGGGCGCGAGCCAACCCCGACAGGCCGCACAGCACGCCACCGCTTGACGATCGATCGCGTCTTTGGAGCAAAGCGTCCCCCGCGGTACGACTCGGGGCACAAATCGGCAGCCGGATGAAAAGTGCCTGATTCGATGGGGTGGCTGATGGGACTCGAACCCACGACAACCGGGATCACAACCCGGGACTCTACCAACTGAGCTACAGCCACCACGGAACCGCTTCGCGCGTCGCGCGTTGCACGCGACGCCGCCCTGGCCTGCCCGGCGGGACTCGAACCCACAACCCCCGGCTTAGAAGGCCGGTGCTCTATCCGGTTGAGCTACGGGCAGTGTTTTCGACGCCGGCGACCGGTCGGCCAACGCCTGACGACTGGTCGGGGTGGAGAGATTTGAACTCCCGACATCCTGGTCCCAAACCAGGCGCGCTACCAGGCTACGCTACACCCCGACGAAGCCGGGGATGATAGCCCGCGGGTGCATCGACGGTCAACGCGACGGCGGCGAGGAGCGCGGGCTTGCTCCCGGCGGCCTTGCGTCGCGTCGCCGAGGCCGCGCTCGGCCGCTCGCCGAGGCGGACGTGTTCACGAGGCAGCGTCGTCGTCCCGGCGAACAGCCGCTCCGCGCCCTCAGCCGAAGCGGCCGGTGATGTAGTCCTCGGTCTGCTTCTTCTTCGGCTTGATGAAGATCTGGTCGGTCGCGCCGAACTCGATCAGCTCGCCGAGGTACATGTACGCGGTGCGGTCGGAGCAGCGCGCGGCCTGCTGCATGTTGTGCGTGACGATGACGACCGTGTAGTCGCTCTTCAGCTCGTCGATCAGCTCCTCGATCTTGGCGGTCGAGATCGGATCGAGCGCGGAGCACGGCTCGTCGAGCAGCAGCACCTCCGGCTTGATCGCGATGCCGCGCGCGATGCACAGCCGCTGCTGCTGGCCGCCGGACAGCCCGCTGCCGGTCTGGCCGAGCTTGCTCTTGACCTCGTTCCACAGCGCGGCTTTCGTCAGCGCCCATTCGACGCGCTCGTCGAGTCTCGCCCTTCGACAGGTTCTCGAACAGCTTCACGCCGAACGCGACGTTGTCGTAGATCGACATCGGGAACGGCGTCGGCTTCTGGAACACCATGCCGATCTTCGCGCGGATCAGCGCGACGTTGGTCTGCGTGTCGAGCAGGTTCTCGCCGTCGAGGACGATCTGTCCTTCGGCCCGCTGCTCCGGATACAGCTCGTACATCCGGTTCAGCGTGCGCAGCAGCGTCGACTTGCCGCAGCCCGACGGTCCGATGAACGCGGTGACCTTCTTCTCGGGAATCTCCAGCGAGATGTTCTTCAGCGCGTGGAACTTGCCGTAGTAGAAGTTGAGATCCTTGACGGTGATCTTCGACCGGCCGGTCGTCGGTCGACTGCGTTGGGCATGCTCACGCGTTCTTTTGGGAGAAGAAGGTACGGGCGACGATGTTGAGCCCGAGGACGCCGACGGTGATGATCAGCACGCCGGCCCACGCGAGGCTCTGCCAGTTCGTGAACGGGCTCATCGCGAACTTGAAGATGGTGACCGGCAGGTTCGCCATCGGTTGCGTCATGTCGAGCGACCAGAACTGGTTCGACAGCGCGGTGAACAGCAGCGGCGCGGTCTCGCCGGCGATCCGCGCGACGGCCAGCAGCACGCCGGTGACGACGCCGGCGCGCGCCGACTTCAGCGTGATCGACAGGATGACCTTCCAGCGCGGCGTGCCGAGCGCGAACGCCGCCTCGCGCAGCGAGTTCGGGATCAGCTTCAGCATGTTCTCGGTCGTGCGCACGACGACCGGCACGACCAGCAGCGCGAGCGCGATGACGCCGGCGAATCCGGAGAAGCTCTTCGCGTGCGCGACGTAGATCGCGTAGACGAACAGGCCGATCACGATCGACGGCGCCGACAGCAGGATGTCGTTGATGAAGCGGGTGGCCGACGCGAGCCAGCTGCGCCCGCCGTACTCGGCGAGATAGATGCCGGCGAGGACGCCGATCGGCGTCCCGACCAGCGTCGCGAGCACCACCATCGCGAGCGAGCCGACGATCGCGTTCGCGAGGCCGCCGACGTCGGCGTTCGGCGACGGGGTGCATCTGCGTGAACGTCTGCAGCGACAGGCCGCCGATGCCGAGCGAGACCGTCGTGACCAGGATCCAGATCAGCCAGAACAGGCCGAACGCCATCGCCGCGAGCGACAACGCCAGCGCGACCTTGTTGACGAGGCGACGGCGCGCGAAGACGCCGTTCTGCTTGCGTGGCGGCGACGGCGCTCATGCCTTCGTCCCTTCGGACGCCTGCAGGCGGATCAGCAGGATCTTGGAAGCCGCGAGCACGAAGAACGTGATCACGAACAGGATGAGGCCGAGCTCGATCAGCGCCGACGTGTGCAGCCCGGGCGACGCCTCGGCGAACTCGTTCGCGAGCGCCGACGTGATCGAGTTGCCCGACGAGAACAGCGACACGTCGTTCAGCACGTTCGTGTTGCCGATGACGAACGTCACGGCCATCGTCTCGCCGAGCGCGCGGCCGAGGCCGAGCATGATGCCGCCGACGACGCCGGCGCGCGTGTACGGCAGCACGACCTTCCAGACGACTTCCCAGGTCGTCCCGCCGAGTCCGTAGACCGATTCCTTCAGCATCGGCGGCGTCACCTCGAACACGTCGCGCATCACCGACGCGATGAACGGGATGATCATGATGGCGAGGATGATGCCGGCGCACAGCAGGCCGATGCCGATCGGCGCGCCCTGGAACAGCGCGCCGATGACCGGCACGCGGCCGAGCGTCGCGCCGAGCGGCGCCTCGAAGTACGTCGCGAAGATCGGCGAGAACACGAGCAGGCCCCACATGCCGTAGACGATCGACGGGATCGCGGCGAGCAGCTCGATCGCGGTGCCGAGCGGGCGCCGCAGCCACGCCGGCGACAGCTCGGTGAGGAACAGCGCGATGCCGAAGCTGACCGGCACGGCGATGATCAGCGCGATGAACGACGTGACGATCGTGCCGTAGATCGGCACGAGCGCGCCGAACTTCTCGTTCGGCGGATCCCACGTCGAGTTCGTGATGAACGAGAAGCCGAACTTCTCGATCGTCGGCCACGAACTGATGACGAGCGAGACGATGATGCCGGCCAGCACGACGAGCGTCAGCACCGCCGCGGCGCGCGTCAGGTTGTGGAACAGCATGTCGCCGACGCCGCTCCGCGTCTTCGCGACGTTCTTGGGGTCGGGCTGGCGTTCCATCACCCGTGGCAAGGTCAGGGTCGTGGCTGCGGCGGCTTGCATGGCGCCTCCTCGCAAGAAAGCGGCGAGCGATCGGTCGCCCGATCGGCTCGCCGCCGAATCCTACCGGAACTGCTGTGCGGTCTACTTCGCGGCGATGACCTTGCCGGAACCGTCCTTCAGGTTCGCCGCCCACGTCGACTTGATCGACGAGACGAGCGCGTTCGGCAGCGGCACGTAGTCGAGGCTCTCGGCCATCTGGTCGCCCTTCGTGAACGCCCAGTCGAAGAACTTCAGCACCTCGGCGGCCTGCTCCGGCTTGTCCTGGACCTTGTGCATCATGACGAACGTCGATGCGGCGATCGGCCACGAATCCTTGCCGGGCTGGTTCGTGAGGATCACGTAGTAGCGGTTCTGTTCCCACTGCGCGCCGGCGGCGGCGGCCTTGAAGGTCTTGTCGTCGGGCTCGACGAACACGCCGTCGGCGTTCTTCATGCTGGCGTACGGCATCTTCGACTGCTTCGCGTACGCGTACTCGACGTAGCCGATCGCGCCCGGCAGGCGCTGCACGAACGCAGACACGCCTTCGTTGCCCTTGCCGCCGGTGCCGAGCGGCCAGTTCGGCGCGGTGCCGACCCCGACCTTCGACTTCCAGTCGGGGCTGACCTTCGACAGGTAGTCGGTGAAGTTGAACGACGTGCCCGAGCCGTCCGCGCGATGAACGACCGCGATCGCGGTCGACGGCAGGTTCAGCGACGGGTTCAGCGCCTTGATCGCCGGGTCGTTCCACTCCTTGATCTTGCCGAGATAGATGTCGGCGAGGACCGGGCCGTCGAGCCGCAGCTTGCCGGCTTCGATGCCGGGCAGGTTGAACACCGGCACGATGCCGCCGACGATGACCGGGAACTGCACGAGGCCCTTCGCGTCGAGCTCCTCGGGCTTGTACGGCGCGTCGGACGCGCCGAAGTCGACGGTCTTCGCGTCGATCTGCTTCATGCCGGCGCCCGAGCCGACCGACTGATAGTTGATCTTGTTGCCGGTCGCCTTGTTGTACGCGTCGGCCCACTTCGACATGACGGGGGCGACGAAGCTCGAGCCGGCGCCGGTGACGTCGGCGGCCTGCGCGGAGCCGACCGCCAGCATCGCGACCAGGGCCGCCTTGGAAACGAAATTCATGAGGTGTCCTTCGGGATCGGTGTTTCGAATCCGCGAACGATAAGACGGACCGATGACACTGTCATGACATCCGACGGCGGCGGCGCGGACGCGATTCGCCCGACGTGAGACCGGGCCGTCAGACCGCGCCGTCGAGGCTCGCGGCCAGGCGCTTCGCGGCCGTCGCGGCGGCGGCCTCGGACTGCGCCTCGACCATCACGCGCAGCAGCGGCTCGGTGCCGGACGGACGGATCAGGATGCGGCCCGTGCGGCCGAGGTCGGCGGTCGACCGACGCGCGCGCCTCGACGAGCGGCTGCCAGCTTTCCCAGTCGAATCCCTTGCCGATCCGCACGTTGATCATCGTCTGCGGCAGCAGCCGGACCGGCGCCGTGAGTTCGCTCAGCGACCGGC
Source organism: uncultured beta proteobacterium (assembly GCA_963720205.1). GTDB lineage: Bacteria > Pseudomonadota > Gammaproteobacteria > Burkholderiales > Burkholderiaceae_D > CAHJXF01. The sequence continues at coordinate 1,163,619 of OY970390.1, forward strand.
CGCTGCGGCGCAAGCGCGGACAGCACCTGCAGCGCGCTGACGATGCCGTCGCCGGTCGTGTGCTGGTCGAGGCACGAGCAGGTGGCCGGAACTCTCGCCGCCCCACAGCCAGCGATTCTCGACGAGCAGCTCGAGCACGTAGCGGTCACCGACCTTCGCGCGCGCGAAGTCGATGCCGAGGTCGCGGATCGCCTGTTCGACCGCGAGGTTCGTCATCAGCGTGCCGACGACGCCCGACCGCTTGCCCTGCTCGACGCCGTCGCGCACGACGACGTAGAGCAGTTCGTCGCCGTTGTAGAGCCGGCCGTCCGCGTCGATCATCAGCACGCGGTCGGCGTCGCCGTCGAGCGCGATGCCGAGGTCCGCGCGATGCTCGCGGACCGCGTCCTTCAGCGCCTTCGGATGCGTCGCGCCGACCTTCTCGTTGATGTTGAAGCCGTCGGGCGACGCGCCGATCGGGACGACCTCCGCGCCGAGCTCGTGGAACACGTGCGGGGCGATCTCGTAGGCGGCGCCGTGCGCGCAGTCGACGACGATCCGCATGCCCTTCAGGTTCAGCTCGTTCGGGAACGTGCTCTTGCAGAACTCGATGTAGCGGCCCGCGGCGTCGTCGATGCGGTACGCGCGGCCGATCGATTCGGAGGGCGCGCACGGCAGCGTCTGGTCGACGAGCGTCTCGATCTCGAGCTCGACGGCGTCGGGCAGCTTCGCGCCTTCCGCCGAGAAGAACTTGATGCCGTTGTCGTAGTACGGGTTGTGCGACGCGCTGATCACGACGCCGGCCGACAGTCGCAGCGCCCGCGTGAGGTACGCGACGGCGGCCGTCGGGATCGGGCCGGTCAGCTGCACGTTGACGCCGGCGGACGTGAAGCCGGCCTGCAGCGCGGCCTCGATCATGTAGCCCGAGACGCGCGTGTCCTTCCCGATCAGGACCGTCGGCTTCGAGCCGGTGTCGTGGCGCTTGAAGACCTCGCCGGCCGCCTGGCCGAGCCGCAGCATGAAGTCCGGCGTGATCGGCTGGTCGCCGACGCGGCCGCGGACGCCGTCGGTTCCGAAATACGTCCTGCTCATCGCGCTGCCCCGCAGCTTCGAAAGCGCCGGATGCTATCACCGGGCCGGCACGGACGGAATCGCCGCGCCGTCGTCGCGCCGGATTCCGGTCGGGCCGCTTCCAGGACCTGCAGCGCGTCGACCGTCGCGGCGACGTCGTGCACGCGGACGATCGCCGCGCCGCGCTCGACCGCGACGAGCGCCGCGGCGACGCTGCCGGCGAGGCGCTCGCCGACGGCGCGGCCGGTCAGCGCGCCGATCATGCCCTTGCGCGACAGCCCGACCAGCACCGGCCAGCCGAGCGCCGCGATCGCGTCGAGCCCGCGCAGCAGCGCGAGGTTGTGCGCGAGCGTCTTGCCGAAGCCGAAGCCGGGATCGATCGACGATGCGGTCCGGCCCGACGCCGGCGGCGACGAGCGCATCGGCCCGCGTCGCGCAGGAACGTCGCGACCTCGCCGACGACGTCGTCGTAGTGCGGCGCGTCCTGCATCGTCGCCGGCTCGCCCTGCATGTGCATCGCGCAGACGCCGCAGTCGGACGCGGCGACCGCGTGGCGGCGCGTCGTCGCTCGCGAAGCCGGCGACGTCGTTGATCATCGACGCGCCGGCGTCGAGCGCGCGGCGCATGACGTCGGGCTTGCGCGTGTCGACCGACACCGGCACCGCGACGTCGCGCAGCGCCGCGAGCACCGGCGCGAGACGCGCGCCACTCCTCGTCCGCGGCGACCGGCGTCGCGCCGGGCCGCGTCGACTCGCCGCCGACGTCGATCAGGTCGGCGCCTTCGGCGATCAGCCGCTCGGCGTGCGCGACGCGCATCGACGGTCGCGGCATGACGACCGCCGTCGGAGAACGAGTCGGGCGTGACGTTGACGATGCCCATCACGCGCGGCGTCGAGACGTCGAGCGCGAAGCGGCCGCAGCGCAGCAGGCGCGGCGCGTCGTGCGACGGTCGCAGCGTCACGGCACGAGTCCGAAATGAAAATCGCCCGGACGGACCGGGCGATCGGCGGAGCGGAAGCGCGATCAGGCCGGCGCCGTGGCGCTCGGCTGCGCGCCGGTGCCCGAGACCGTGCTCAGCGGCTGCGAGCTGGCCGGCGTCGACGGCGGCTTCGGCGGACGCGGCGGCTTGCCTTCGACGATGTCGTTGATCTGGTCGGCGTCGATGGTCTCCCACTCGAGCAGCGCCTTCGTCATCGCCTCGACCTTCTCGCGGTTCTCGATGATCAGCCGCTTCGCGAGCTGGTACTGCTCGTCGATGATGCGGCGGATCTCGCCGTCGACCTTCTGCATCGTCGACTCGGAGACGTTCTTCGTGCTCGTGACCGAGCGGCCGAGGAACACCTCGCCTTCGTTCTCCGCGTAGACCATCGGTCCGAGCGCGTCGCTCATGCCGTAGCGCGTGACCATGTTGCGCGCCATCTCGGTCGCCCGCTCGAAGTCGTTCGAGGCGCCGGTGGTCATCTGGTTCATGAACACCTCTTCGGCGATGCGGCCGCCGAACAGCATCGAGATCTGCTGGAGGATGTAGTCGCGGTCGTACGAGTACTTGTCCTTCTCGGGCAGCGACATCGTCACGCCGAGCGCACGTCCGCGCGGGATGATCGTGACCTTGTGGACCGGGTCGCACTTCGGCAGCAGCTTGCCGAGGATCGCGTGGCCCGACTCGTGGTACGCCGTGTTGCGACGCTCCTCCTCGTCCATGACCATCGAGCGGCGCTCGGCGCCCATCATGATCTTGTCCTTGGCCTTCTCGAAGTCGATCATCTCGACGAGCCGGCCGGTGCGACGCGCGGCGAACAGCGCGGCCTCGTTGACGAGGTTCGCGAGGTCGGCGCCCGAGAAGCCCGGCGTGCCGCGCGCGATGATGTCGGCCTTGACGTCGGCCGCGACCGGCACCTTGCGCATGTGGACGTTCAGGATCTGCTCGCGGCCGCGGATGTCGGGCAGCGGCACGACGACCTGGCGGTCGAAGCGGCCCGGACGCAGCAGCGCCGGGTCGAGCACGTCGGGCCGGTTCGTCGCGGCGATGACGATCACGCCGACGCCGGTCTCGAAGCCGTCCATCTCGACCAGCATCTGGTTGAGCGTCTGCTCGCGCTCGTCGTTGCCGCCGCCGAGGCCCGCGCCGCGCTGGCGGCCGACCGCGTCGATCTCGTCGATGAAGATGATGCACGGCGCGTGCTTCTTGGCCGTCTCGAACATGTCGCGCACGCGCGCGGCGCCGACGCCGACGAACATCTCGACGAAGTCGGAACCGGAGATCGAGAAGAACGGCACCTTCGCCTCGCCGGCGATCGCGCGGGCGAGCAGCGTCTTGCCGGTGCCGGGCGAGCCGACCATCAGCACGCCGCGCGGGATGCGGCCGCCGAGCTTCTGGAACTTCGACGGATCGCGCAGGAAGTCGACGAGCTCGGAGACGTCTTCCTTGGCCTCGTCGCAGCCGGCGACGTCGGCGAACGTGACCTGGTTGCTGTTCTCGTCGAGCATCTTCGCGCGCGACTTGCCGAACGAGAACGCGCCGCCGCGTCCGCCGCCCTGCATCTGCCGCATGAAGAACACCCAGACGCCGATCAGCAGCAGCATCGGGAACCACGAGATGAAGATCTGCATCAGGAAGGACTGCTCCTCTTCCTGCTTGGCGCCGACCTGCACGCCGTCCTTCATCAGGTCGCCGACCATCCACGCGTCGCCGGGCGACGCGATCGTGTACGGCTTGCCGTCGACCGGCGTGACGTTGAGGTTGCGACCCTGCACCTCGACCCGCTTGACGCGACCGTTCTTCGCGTCGTCCATCATCTGCGAGTACGTGATCGGCTCGGCGATCTGGCGGCGCGTCTCGAACGTCTTGAAGACGACGAACAGGACCAGGATGATGACCATCCAGATGGCCGCCTTCGATAGCATGTTGTTCAAAGCACTCTCCAGCGAAAAAACGCAGCGGAAAGGCGGTCCGGCGGGCCGCTTCCCGCGTCAGTTCGGGTCAGGCGTTCGATTCTAGTCGCTCGTCCGTCGGCGTGCAGGAAATATGCCGACGAACCAACGCCTTCCGGCGCCCCACGCGACCCCGGACGCCGTGTCACGTCCTGCGCAGGCCGCGCGAAAGGATGAAGGTTTCCGACGAACGGTCGCGGGACGCCTTCGGCTTCTTCGCGGCGACGCTCGTGAAATCGCGCTTCAGCGCCTGGACGACCTGGCTGTAGCCGCTGCCGTGGAACGCCTTCACGAGCAGCGCGCCGTCCGGCTTCAGGAACCTGACCGCGAAATCGGCCGCCAGTTCGATCACGTCCTGCATCCGCGCGGCGTCCGCGACCTCGACGCCGGAGAGGTTGGGGGCCATGTCGGAAAGGACAAGGTCGACGCAGCGGCCGCCCGGCGCCTTCGCGGCGAGGTCGGCGAGCCGCACCTCGAGCTGCGCGAGCACCGCCTCGTCGCGGAAGTCGCCCTGCAGGAAGTCGACGTCGGCGATCGGCTCCATCGGCAGCAGGTCGAGCGCGACGATGCGTCCGTCGATGCCGGCGCCGCGCTTCAGCTTCTCGCGGACCACCTGCGACCACGAGCCGGGCGCGGCGCCGAGGTCGACGACGACGGCGCCGGGCCGGATCAGCCGCTCGGCCTCGTCGATCTCCTTCAGCTTGAACGCGGCGCGCGCGCGGTAGCCGTGCTTCTGGGCGAGCTTGACGTACGGATCGTTGATGTGGTCGTGCAGCCACGACTGGTTCGACTTGTTCTTCGCCATCGCTTGTTATGCTCCGCGGTCCGGCGGTCCGCGCCGCCACGACCCGATCCGCCCCATGTCCCAGCTTCTCACGCCGGCCGAACGCGGCGCCCTCAAGGCGCTCGCGCACGAACTCGACCCGGTGGTGCTGATCGGCGACGCCGGCCTGACGCCGGGCGTCCTGGCCGAGATCGACCGCAGCCTCGCCGCGCACGCGCTGATCAAGGTCCGCGTCACCGGCGACGACCGCGATGCCCGGCGTCGCGATCCGCGACCGCATCGCGGCCGAGCTCGGCGCCGAGCCGGTGCAGTCGATCGGCAAGCTGCTCGTGCTGTATCGCGCCAAGCCGGTCGACGAGCCGCCGCCGGTGCCGCGACGACCGGCGCGGAAGACCGCCCGCAAGGTCGCCTTCAACCCGGCCTACAAGGTGTCGTCCCGCAAGCTGAAGACCGCCGCGAGCCCGCCGCGCACCGCGCGCATCCGCAAGGGTCCGCGGTCGTCGAAGAAGGCGTTCCAGGGTCGCTGACCGGGGCGGCGACCGGGACCGCTGACCGGAATCGCGGACTGCGGCCGGTCTCAGCCGCGGCCGCCGACCACGCGACGCACGCCGGGTGCTGGCGGCGCCTCGAGCGCCCGGTCGTAGGCGTCTCGCGCCGCCCGGACGCGCTCGCGGTTCGCGTAGGCCCATTCGCCGAGGCCGGAGATCGGCACGACCAGCGACGCGCCGAGTTCCGTCAGCTCGTAGTCGACGCGCGGCGGGATCGTCGGGAACACGGTGCGCGTGACGAAGCCGTCGCGTTCGAGCCCGCGCAGCGTCAGCGTCAGCATCCGCTGCGAGATGCCGTGCACGAGACGGCGCATCTCGTTGAAGCGCTTCGGCCCGCCGCCGAGCAGCATGACGATCAGCACGCTCCACTTGTCGCCGATGCGCGCGAGGATGTCGGCGACCGGCTTGCAGTCGTCCTGGATGCCGTCGGTGCCTCGCATCCGCAGCCGCGCCTCGAGCGCGCGCTTCTGCGACGGCAACGGCTCATGTCCGCGCGTCCCCTGCTGCTCGTGCGATTCGATCCGGGCCGCGCCGGTCTTCATGGTCACTTTCCTGTGCCTCCGGCACGTCGCTGTGCCTTCTTGTGCGGGTCGATCGTGGTCACCAGAATGACCTCAGTCACTTGTTTATACCAGCCAACCGGAAGGCGAGCAACATGAACATCCTGCACATCGATTCCAGCATCCTCGGCGAGCATTCGGCGAGCCGTCGACTGTCCGCGGCCATCGTCGGCGCGCCTGCGCGACGCGCATCCCGATGCGACGGTCGTCCATCGCGACCTCGCGAAGGAGCCGGTGCCGGCGGTCAGCGGCGCGCTCGCGAATCTCGCCGCGCTGCCGCCCGAGCACCGGACGCCCGAACTGCGCCGCGACGCCGACGGGCGCCAGGCCGCGCTCGACGAGGTGCTGGCCGCCGACGTCGTCGTGATCGGCGCCCCGATGTACAACTTCGGCATCCCGAGCAGCCTGAAGGACTGGGTCGACGCGCTGGCCGTGCCCGGCGTGACGTTCGCGTACGGCCCCGAAGGACCGAAGGGCCTCCTCGGCGCGAAGCGCATCGTCGTCGCGTCTGCGCGCGGCGGGGTCTACGGCGCCGGTTCGCCGACGGCTGCGCTCGATCACCAGGAGACGTACCTGCGCACGTTCCTGTCGGCGTTCCTCGGCGTCTCGCGCTTCGAGGTGATTCGCGCCGAAGGCCTGAAGCTCGGGCCCGAGGCGAGCGAACGCGCGATGGCCTCGGCGCTCGACCAGGCGGCCGAGCTCGCCACGGCCTGACGGCCCGTCAGCCGCGGCGCTCGTCGAGCAGCCGCCACGCGAGGATCAGCGCGATCGCGGCGATCGCGACGTGCAGCGCGCCGCCGGCCGCGTGCAGGCTCGCGAACGAGCCGGGCCAGCCGCTGCCGTGCGCGAGGATGGCCGGCGCGATCCATGCGAGCTCGACGAGCGCCGCCGCGGCCATCGCCAGCGCGAGGACGCGGTCGAGCGCACGGCTGCGGGTCGCGAACACCACGACGACGGCGACGAGCGACGCGACCGCCGCGATGGCGTACGCGCCGGTGAACGATCGTCCCGCGATGCGACCCGCGAGGATACGGTCGCCCGGCATCTCGCGGAACACCGTCGTCGCGACGTGGATCGAGAACAGCAGCGCGCCGACCGCAGCCGCGCACCACAGCGACGCGGCGTGGCGGGCCCAGCGGACCGGCCTCGACGACGCGTTCAGATGTAGCGGACGGACAGCACTTCGTATTCGCGGACGCCGGCCGGCGCGTGGACCTCGGCGACGTCGCCTTCGACCTTGTTGATCAGCGCGCGCGCGATCGGGCTCGAGATCGAGATCTTGCCGACCTTGATGTCGGCCTCGTCGTCGCCGACGATCTGGTAGACGACCTTGCTGCTCGAGTCGAGGTCCTCGAGTTCGACCGTGGTACCGAACACGATGCGGCCGTCGGCGTCGAGCGTCGACGGGTCGATGACCTGCGCGTTCGACAGCTTGCCTTCGAGTTCCTGGATGCGACCTTCGATGAAGCTCTGGCGCTCCTTCGCGGCGTCGTAGTCGGCGTTCTCGGAGAGGTCGCCCTGCGCGCGCGCCTCGGCGATCGCGTTGATGACGCTCGGGCGTTCGACGGTCTTCAGCCGGTGCAGCTCGGTCTTCAGCAGCTCGGCGCCGCGGGTCGTGAGGGGAATGGCGCTCATGTCGAAACCATGATGAAGCGAGGCACGCACGCGAACGCGCGAAGCGCCTCAAATGACAGAGGCCGCCGCCGACCGATCGTGGATCCGCCGGGAGCGACCTCTTGGGAAACCGTGCTGGGACAATCTCGATTCGCGCGTGAACCGCAGCGCGACGAGGCGCTAGTCTAATGGCCGATGCAGGCCTTGTAAATCGTAGACGGAGATCTCGTCGCCGCGCTCCTGCATCAGCCGCATGCCTTCGACCGCGGCCCACGCGCCGGCGATCGTCGTGTACTGCGTGACGCGCTGCGCGAGCGCCGTCGTGCGGATCGAACGCGAGTCGGAGATCGCGTTGCGCTTCTCCTCGACGGTGTTGATGACGAGCGCGATGTCGCCGTTCTTGACCATGTCGACGATGTGCGGCCGGCCCTCGGCGACCTTGTTGACGCTCTCGCAGGCGATGCCGGCCGCGACGATGGCGGCGGCCGTGCCGCGCGTCGCGACGAGCGGGAAGCCCATCGCCTTCAGCGCGCGCGCGACCTCGACGGCCTTCGGCTTGTCGGCGTTCTTCACGCTGATGAAGACCTTGCCGGGGCCTCGCCCGTCGTCGCCGGTCGGCGACGGCAGGCGGATGCCGGCCGCGAGCTGCGACTTGACGAACGCCTCGCCGAACGTCGTCCCGATGCCCATCACCTCGCCGGTCGATTTCATCTCCGGCCCGAGGATCGTGTCGACGCCGGGAAACTTCGTGAACGGGAAGACCGCTTCCTTGACCGAGAAGTACGCCGGCACGACCTCGTCGACGATGCCCTGCTCGTCGAGCGACCGGCCGGCCATGCAGCGCGCGGCGATCTTCGCGAGCTGCAGCCCGGTCGCCTTCGAGACGTACGGCACCGTGCGCGACGCGCGCGGGTTGACCTCGAGGACGTAGACGGCCGCCTCGGCCGTGTCCTTCTTCTGGATCGCGAACTGCACGTTCATCAGCCCGACGACGCCGAGCGCGCGCGCCATGACCTCGGTCTGGCGCTTCAGCTCGGCGACGATCGCCGGCGACAGCGAGTACGGCGGCAGCGAGCACGCCGAGTCGCCCGAATGCACGCCGGCCTGCTCGATGTGCTCCATCACGCCGCCGATGAAGACGCGTGCGTCGCGCCCGCTTCCATCGACCCGCGTCGCAGATCGCGTCGACGTCGACCTCGGTCGCGTCGTTGAGGAAGCGGTCGAGCAGCACCGGCGAGTCGTGCGACACCTTCACCGCCTCGCGCATGTAGCGCTCGAGGTCGCGCTGCTCGTGGACGATCTCCATCGCGCGGCCGCCGAGCACGTAGCTCGGCCGCACGACGAGCGGATAGCCGATCTCGCCGGCGCGCTCGAGCGCCTGCTTCTCGCTCTTCGCGGTGCGGTTCGGCGGCTGCTTCAGGCCGAGCTTCTCGATCAGCACCTGGAAGCGCTCGCGGTCCTCGGCGACGTCGATCGCGTCGGGCGACGTCCCGATGATCGGCACGCCCGCGGCCTCGAGCGACTTCGCGAGCTTCAGCGGCGTCTGCCCGCCGTACTGCACGATCACGCCGAGCGGCTTCTCCTTCGCGACGATCTCGAGCACGTCCTCGAGCGTGACCGGCTCGAAGTACAGCCGGTCGCTCGTGTCGTAGTCGGTCGAGACGGTCTCGGGATTGCAGTTGACCATGATGGTCTCGTAGCCGTCGTCCGACAGCGCCATCGCGGCGTGCACGCAGCAGTAGTCGAACTCGATGCCCTGCCCGATCCGGTTCGGGCCGCCGCCGAGCACCATGATCTTGCGGCGGTCGCTCGGCTCGGCCTCGCACTCGGCGTCGTCGAGTCCCTCGTACGTCGAGTACAGGTACGCGGTGCTCGTCGCGAACTCGGCCGCGCACGTGTCGACGCGCTTGTAGACCGGCCGCACGCCGTCCTTGATGCGACGCTCGCGGACCTTGTGCTCGGTCGTCTTCAGCAGGTATGCGAGCCGGCGGTCGGAGAAGCCGCGTGCGCTTCAGCTCGTACAGCGTCGTGCGGTCGAGCTCCGACAGCTTCGCGCGTTCGAGCTTCAGCTCGATGTCGACGATCTCCTTGATCTGCACGAGGAACCACGGATCGATGTGCGTCAGCTGGTGGACCTCGTCGACGCGTCATGCCCATCGCGAACGCGTCGCCGACGTACCAGATGCGCTCGGGGCCGGGCTCGCCGAGCTCGAGCTCGATCTTCTCGCGGTCCTTCGTCATCTCGTTCATGCCGTCGACGCCGACCTCGAGCCCGCGCAGCGCCTTCTGGAACGACTCCTGGAACGTGCGGCCGATCGCCATCACCTCGCCGACCGACTTCATCTGCGTCGTCGAGGTGCGAGTCGGCCGCCGGGAACTTCTCGAACGCGAAGCGCGGCACCTTCGTGACGACGTAGTCGATCGACGGCTCGAAACTGCGCAGGCGTCGCGCCGCCGGTGATGTCGTTCTGCAGCTCGTCGAGCGTGTAGCCGACCGCGAGCTTCGCCGCGATCTTCGCGATCGGGAAGCCGGTCGCCTTCGACGCGAGCGCCGACGAGCGCGACACGCGCGGGTTCATCTCGATGACGATCATGCGGCCGGTCTTCGGGTCGATCGCGAACTGCACGTTCGAGCCGCCGGTGTCGACGCCGATCTCGCGCAGGATCGCGATCGACGCGTTGCGCATCAGCTGGTATTCCTTGTCGGTCAGCGTCTGCGCCGGCGCGACGGTGATCGAGTCGCCGGTGTGGACGCCCATCGGGTCGAGGTTCTCGATCGAGCAGACGATGATGCAGTTGTCGGCGCGATCGCGCACGACCTCCATCTCGAATTCCTTCCAGCCGATCAGCGACTCCTCGATCAGCAGCTCGTTCGTCGGCGATGCCTCGAGGCCGCGCTTGCAGATCGTCTCGAACTCCTCGGCGTTGTACGCGATGCCGCCGCCGGTGCCGCCGAGCGTGAAGCTCGGCCGGATGATCGACCGGGAAGCCGAGCGTCTTCTGCACGCCCCACGCCTCGTCGACCGAGTGCGCGATGCCGGAGCGCGCGGAGCCGAGGCCGATCTTCGTCATCGCCGCCTTGAACTTCGAGCGGTCCTCGGCCTTGTCGATCGCCTCGGGCGACGCGCCGATCAGCTCGACGCCGTACTTCGCGAGCACGCCGTGGCGAAACAGGTCGAGCGCGCAGTTGAGCGCGGTCTGGCCGCCCATCGTCGGCAGGATCGCGTCGGGCCGCTCGGTCGCGATGATCTTCTCGACGACCTGCCACGTGATCGGCTCGATGTACGTGCGATCGGCCGTCTCCGGGTCCGTCATGATCGTCGCCGGATTCGAGTTGACGAGCACGACGCGATAGCCCTCCTGCGCGCAGCGCCTTGCAGGCCTGCGCGCCGGAGTAGTCGAACTCGCAGGCCTGGCCGATGACGATCGGGCCGGCGCCGATGATGAGGATGGAACGGAGGTCGGTGCGTTTCGGCATGTCAGTCGCGGATGAATCCGATCCGCCCCTTCGTCGGTGGCGCGGGCGGCGTCATCAGGTCGCGGATCGCGTCGAAGACGACCCGGAACTGCGCGTCGTAGCGGTCTTCGAGGTCGGCCAGCTTCACGGCCAGCTCACGGTTCGACTCGAGCATCCCGCGCAGCTTGACGAACGTCCGCATGATCTCGATGTTGACGGCGATCGCGCGGTCGTTGCGCAGCACGCTCGACAGCATCGCGACGCCCTGCTCGGTGAACGCGTACGGCCGATAGCGCGCGCCGCCCCGGTTTGAGGTCACGACCTGTGACCTCAAAGCCGCGAACTCCTCCGCGTCGAGCTGGAACACGAAGTCGTCGGGAAAGCGCTCGGCGTTGCGCCGCATGGCCTGCACCAGCACCTTCGTCGGCACGCCGTACAGCACGGCGAGGTCGTGCGACAGCATGACGCGCAGCCCGCGCAGCACGAAGATCCGCTCCTCGACGCCCAGGATCGGCGGCTGCAGGGTGTCGGTCGCGCCGTCGTCAGGCACGCGCCCCCTCCATCAGCGACACGAAGCGGTCGAACAGGTAGCCGATGTCGTGCGGCCCCGGACTCGCCTCGGGATGGCCCTGGAAGCAGAACGCGGGCCTGTCGGTCCGCGCGAAACCCTGCAGCGACCCGTCGAACAGCGACACGTGCGTGACCTTGCAGTTCGCCGGCAGCGAGTTCGCGTCGACCGCGAAGCCGTGGTTCTGCGACGTGATCAGCACCTGGCGCGTCTCGAGGTCCTGCACCGGATGGTTCGCGCCGTGATGGCCGAACTTCATCTTCAGCGTCCTCGCGCCGGACGCGAGCGCCATGATCTGGTGGCCGAGGCAGATGCCGAACGTCGGCAGCCCGCGCTCGATCAGCTCGCGCGTCGCGCGGATCGCGTAGTCGCACGGCTCCGGGTCGCCGGGACCGTTCGCGAGGAAGATGCCGTCGGGCTCGAGCGCCATCGCCTGCTGCGGCGGTCGCCTCGGCCGGCAGCACCGTGATGCGGCAGCCGCGCTCCGCCAGCATCCGCAGGATGTTGTGCTTGACGCCGTAGTCGAACGCGACGACGTGGAAGCGCGGATCGCGGCCGTCGCCGTAGCCGGCGCCGAGCTTCCAGACCGACGCCGTCCAGTCGTACGGCTCGCGCACGCTGACGACCTTCGCGAGGTCGAGGCCGGCGAGGCCCGGAAAGCTCTTCGCGAGGGCGACCGCGCGTTCGACCTCGCCGTCGGAGCCGATGCCGGTGCCGGCCACGATCGCGCCGTTCTGCGCGCCTTTCGTGCGCAACAGGCGCGTGAGGCGCCGCGTGTCGATGCCGGCGATCGCGACGCAGCCTTCGGCCCTCAGGTAGTCGGACAGGCTGCGTTGCGCGCGGAAGTTCGAGGCCTGTCGCGGCAGGTCGCGGATGACGAGGCCGGCCGCGAACACGCGGGTCGACTCGACGTCTTCGGCGTTCGCGCCGGTGTTGCCGATGTGCGGGTAGGTCAGCGTGACGATCTGGCGCGCGTAGCTCGGATCGGTCAGGATCTCCTGGTAGCCGGTCATCGCGGTGTTGAACACGACCTCGCCGACCGACTGGCCGGCGGCGCCGATCGAGACGCCGCGGAACACCGTGCCGTCCGCGAGCGCCAAGAGGGCCGCCCCGTTGACGTTCGGGTCGGGCTTGAAGAGTTCGGTCGGCAGCAAGGACGGTTCCGGTCGGGGGCCGGCCGACGTGCGATTCGCGGCCTGCCCGCGCGGTGGCGCGGCCGCGGGTCGTCGCGGTCGCGCAAGCAAGGTCGCGGGTGGGCGTTCGAATCGGCGGGTCCGCGCGTTCGCGCGGGCGAGGCGCCGGTCGTGGCGCGCCTCGAGGCCGGTCGGCGGCTGAAGCTAAACTTGTCGATTATACCGTGTCGAAGCACCGCGGCCGCCATGCCGGCGCCGCCGACCAACCGGATCGGAACATGAACCAGCTCGAGCAACTCAAGCAATACACGACCGTCGTCGCCGACACCGGCGACTTCGAGACGATGAAGGACTTCCGGCCGCAGGACGCGACGACGAATCCGTCGCTGATCCTGAAGGCCGTCGGCAAGGACGCGTACCGGTCGCTCGTCGAGAAGGTCGTCGCCGACCACCGCGCCGACCCGTCGGGCGACGTCATCGATCCGCTGCTGATCGCGTTCGGCGCCGAGATCCTGAAGATCGTCCCGGGGCGCGTCTCGACCGAGGTCGACGCGCGGCTGTCGTTCGACACCGCCGGCACGATCGCGAAGGCGCACCAGATCATCGCGCTGTACGACCAGCACGGCATCGACCGCCAGCGCGTGCTGATCAAGGTCGCGTCGACGTGGGAAGGCATCCGCGCCGTGGAAGCGCTGGAGCGCGAGGGCATCCACTGCAACATGACGCTGATGTTCGGGATGCCGCAGGCGATCGAGGCGGCCGAGGCCGGCGCGACGCTCGTGTCGCCGTTCGTCGGTCGCATCACCGACTGGTACAAGAAGGCCGAGGGCAAGGACGCGAAGTTCACGTACGCGCCCGACGACGATCCCGGCGTCCGCTTCGTGCGCGACCGTCTACACGACGTACAAGAAGCTCGGCTACGCGACGCAGGTGATGGGCGCGAGCTTCCGATCGGTCGACCAGGTGCTCGCCCTCGCCGGCTGCGACCTGCTGACGATCAGCCCGGACCTGCTGCAGAAGCTGGCCGAGACCGAAGGTTCCGTCGAGAAGCATCTCGACACCGAGACCGCGAAGCGCCAGATGGACATCGAGGCGAAGATCTACGACGAGCCGAAGTTCCGCTTCGACATGAACGACGACCAGATGGCGACCGAGAAGCTCGCCGACGGCATCCGCGTGTTCGCCGCCGACGCGATCAAGCTCGAGAAGGTGATCGCCGACCTGCAGGCGAAGTAGCGCGCGTCACAGCGCCTGCGTGTCGGCGCCGCGCGGCTGCCAGCGCATCAGGCGCCGCTCGATGCGCCCGACGAGCGCGTCGAGCAGCAGCGCGAACACCGTCAGCACGACGATGCCGGCGTAGACGGTGTCGATGTCGAAACTGCCTTCGGCCTGCAGGATCAGGTAGCCGACGCCGCGCGCGGACCCGAGGTATTCGCCGACGACCGCGCCGACGAACGCCAGGCCGACCGACGTGTGCAGCGACGAGAAGACCCAGCTCGTCGCGCTCGGCAGGTAGACGGCGCGCAGCAGCTGGCGCCGGTTCGCGCCCAGCATGCGCGCGTTGGCGAGCACGACCGGGCTCACCTCCCGCACGCCCTGGTAGACGTTGAAGAAGACGACGAAGAACACGAGCGTCATCGCCGAGCGCGACCTTCGACCCGATGCCCGAGGCCGAACCACACCGCGAAGATCGGCGCGAGGATCACGCGCGGCATCGCGTTCGCGGCCTTGATGTACGGCGTCGAGGATCGCGGCGCTCGTCGGCGCGAGCGCGAGCCACAGGCCGAGCACCAGACCCAGCGACCGTGCCGATCGCGAACGCGAGCACCGTCTCGACGAGCGTGATCGCGAGGTGCACGTAGATCTCGCCGGTCGTGAACCAGTCGCGGATGCGCGTCGGCGACCTCGAGCGGCTGGCCGAAGAAGAACGCGGCCTTGTCGGCGTCGTCGAAGTCGAACGGCGGCAGCAGCGTCGGGCTCGTCAGCACGTACCAGACCAGCAGCACCGCGACGAGCACGAGCACCTGGGCGAGCCGCACGCGAGCGCGCCGGTTCATCGCGATGGCCCCGTCATGCGCGCGTCCTCGTCTGCGCGTAGCCCTTCAGCACCTCGTCCTTCAGCACGCGCCAGATCTCGGCGTGCAGCGCGACGAAGCGCGGATCGTTGCGGATCTCGGCGACGTCGCGCGGTCGCGCCAGGTCGATCGTCGAAGCTCGCCGATCGGATGCGTCGCCGGGACCGGCCGACAGCACGACGACGCGGTCGGACAGCGCGATCGCCTCGTCGAGGTCGTGCGTGATGAACAGCACCGCCTTGCGCTTCGCCTGCCACAGCTCGAGCAGCTCGTTCTCCATCAGCTGGCGCGTCTGCACGTCGAGCGCGGAGAACGGCTCGTCCATCAGCACGATGTCCGGATCGAGGATCGAGCGTCTGCGCGAGCGCGACGCGCTTGCTTCATGCCGCCGGACAGCTGGTGCGGATAGCGGTCGCTCGAAGCCGGCGAGGCCGACGCGCGCGAGCCACTCGCGCGCCCGCGTGCGGGCGTCGTCGCGATCGACGCCGCGGAACTCGAGGCCCGCCGATCACGTTGGCGAGCGCGTCGCGCCACGGCATCAGCGCGTCGGCCTGGAACATGTAGCCGGCGCGCCGGTTGAGCAGTCCGGCGCGCGCGTCGAGCCGCGCGCCGAACACGCGGACCTCGCCCGACGACGGCGCGAGCAGGCCGGCCGCGACGTTGAGCAGCGTCGACTTGCCGCAGCCGGTCGGGCCGACGACCGAGACGAACTCGGCCGGCGCGACGTCGAGCGTCACGTCGTCGAGCACGACGTGACGCGCCGCGCCGTCGTCGTTCGACGCGAACGTGCAGCCGACGCGATCGAACGCGAGCGCCGCAGCCGACGCCGCGCGCGGTGCCGCCGTCGTGGCGACGTCGCCGGCGGGGACCATCACCGCCGAGTCACCGGTACTTCTCGTCGGCGCGCCGGGCGAACTCGTTCGTGTACGTCGCCGCGAGGTCGAGCTTCGCCGGATCGATCTTCGAATCGAACGTCGCGAGCGCGTTCGCGGCCGTCCTGGGCCCGGACTCGGGCATCAGCCCGTCCGGCGACCAGGCGTCGCGCTGGTTCTGCGAACGCCGCGAGATACAAGCCCTTGTCGCCGAGCTGGTAGCTCTCCGGCACCGTCTTCAGCACGTCGCTCGGACCGGCCTTCGCGAGCCAGCGGTCGGCGCGCACGATCGCATTCGCGAGCGCCTGCGCGGTCCGCGGGTTCTTCGTCAGGAAATCGTCGTACGCGTACAGCGTCGCGGCCGGCATCGCGCCGCCGAACAGGTCCGCGGTCTCCTTCGCGGTCCGCGTGCTGACGACGAGCTTCATCTCCTTCTTCTGCTCGAGCATCGTGATGATCGGCTCGACGTTCGAGATGCCGTCGATCTGGCCGCTGCGCATCGCGGCGAGCGCGCCGGCGCCGGTGCCGACGCCGATCACCGACACGTCGCTCGGCTTCAGGCCCGCGCTGCGCGAGGTAGATGTCGAGCGCGATGTTCGTCGACGAGCCGGGCGCGCTGACGCCGATCTTCAGGCCCTTCAGGTCCTTCGGGCCGTTGACGCCGGCGGCCTTCGACGTCGCGACGCCGATGCTGATCGCCGGCGAGCGGCCCATCAGCGCGAACGCGCGGATGTGCTGGCCCTTCGTCTGCATCTGGATCGTGTGTTCGTACGCACCCGCGACGACGTCGACGCTGCCGCCGACCAGCGCCTCGAGCGCCTTCGCGCCGCCGGCGAAGTCGCTGATCTCGACGGTCAGCCCCTCGTCCTTGAAATAGCCGAGGCGTTCGGCGATCGTCAGCGGCAGGTAGTAGAGCCCGGCCTTGCCGCCGACGGCGATCGAGACGTTCGGCTTCTCGAGCGCCTGCGCCGACCCGGCGACGGGCAGGACGGCGACGAGCAGCGCGGCCAGCGCGACGGCGGCGCGCGCGCCGACGGCGATCGGGAATCGGTTCAAGGCGGTCTCCTCCGATGCGCGTGCGATGCGCGCGACCGCGCGACGTCGCGCGGTCCGGTGGTCCGTATTCTAGGGGCGAACGGCCGCGGCGCTCACGGCGACGACGCGCGCGGCAGGCGGACGACCTGTCCGAGCCCGAGCACGTGCGTCGGCTTCGGCGAGCCGCCGGCCGGTTCGACCGAGAGGCCGTACGCCTTGACCCGCTCGAGCGCCGCCGGGTCGGCGGCGGCGACGGTGTTCGCGTCGATCCGCACCGGCTTCTGCGTCGCGTCGGGCGGCAGCACGCCGAGCGAGACCATGCCGGTCGCGTCGCGCGGCGCCATCCACAACTGCAACGACTTGCCGCGGCCGACGTCGATATTCGACGCGACCTGCACCAGCAGCGCCTTCCCGTGCGCCTCCTCGACGACGACGCCGACGGGCGCGCCGCTCTTCGGATCGACGATCGTCGCGACGGCGTCCGGCAGCACCGGGACCTCGACGACCTGCGGCGGTGCCTGCACGATCCTGGGCGGCGCCTCGACGATCTTCGGCGGCGCCTCGGACGGCGGGGCCTCGACGCGCACGACCGTCGTCCGCTCGACCGTCGGCTCGCGCAGCGCGACGCCGAGCGCGACGACGGCGATCGTCGCGAACGCCGCGGACAGGCCGCGCCACAGCGCGACGCGGTCCCACCACGCCGACGGCGCGGCCGTGCGCGGCGCGCCGGCGATGCGGCCCTGGATCGCGGTCCACACGCGGGCCGGCGGTGCGACCGGCGCGACGCTCGTGACGAGCGGCACGAGACGCTCGCTCCATTCGAACGCGAGCCGGCGCAGGCCCGCGTCGTGTCGCATCCAGCGTTCGAAGCGCCGCCGCGCGCCGCCGACGAGCGTGCCGACCGCGTACTCGGCGGCCAGCATTTCGCGCAGCGTGTCGTTGCCCCGGATGTCCATGCGGTCGTCCTAGCCCGGCAGTCCGTCGAGACAGCGGCGCATCTTCTCGAGGCCGCGGCGGATCCAGGTCTTGACGGTTCCGATCGGGATGCGCATCGCGCCGGCGAGCTCCGAGTGGGTCAGTCCCTGGAAATACGCGAACGCGATCGCCTGGCGCTGTCCCGCGTCGAGGCGCTTCAGGCAGCGGCCGAGCGCGGTCGCGTCCTGCGCGTTGATCGCCAGGTCGACGGGCCCGCGCTGCTCCGACTCGAGGGTCGCCTCGAGCTCGCTGTCGAGCTCGACCGCGAGCCGGTCCGTGCGACGGATGTAGTCGAGCGACCGGTTCCGGACGATCGTCACGAGCCAGGTCATCGGTGCGGCCAGCGCGGCGTTGTATCCGCCGGCGCCGTGCCAGATGTTGACGAAGCTGTCCTGCAAGACGTCCTCCGCCCGGCTCTCCTCCCGCAAGATACGCAAAGCGATGGCGAACAGTTTCGGCGCCGTCGCGTCGTACAGGCGTCGATACGCCTGCTGGTCGCCGAGCGCGACCGCGGCGATCAGCTGCGCCAGCGTCGCGGCGTCGTTGGTGGAGGCCGTCATGCGTCAGCGCGAGGCGCCGGTCGCGGCGGCGACGTACAGCGCGACGCTCGCGACGAAGCCGATCACGAACGTCGCCGACCGCAGCGACGGACGGTCCCCGACGTAGCACGCGATGTACGCGACGCGCGCGACGACGAACACGATCGCGAGCGCGTCGACCAAGTCGACCCGGACGTGCTGCAGCAGCGCGATCACGATGCCGATCGCGAACAGCGGGAACGCCTCGAGGCTGTTCGACTGCGCCGCGTTGGCGCGGGCGCGCATGCCGGTCTGCTGCGCGAGCCAGGCGCGGGGCGCGCGGTTGTCGTACGGCACCGGCGACGGCTCGCCGCGCCCGCCGAACTTCGCGAGATACGCGCAGCCGATCGGCATCAGCCCCGCGACGAGCACGCACCAGTACGCGAACGTCACGACGCCGGCTCCGCGGTCATGATCGCGTCGATCCGCGCGCGGACGGCCGCGTCGATCTTCGGCACGACGTCCATCGCCTTCATGTTCTCGACGACCTGTTCCGGCCGCGACGCGCCGGTGATGACGGTCGACACGCGCCGGTTGCTCGCGCACCAGGCGAGCGCGAGCTGCGCGAGCGAGCAGCCGAGTTCCGACGCGACGTCGCCGAGCTTGCCGACGATCGCGTTGTTGCGCGCGTCGAGCAGCCGCTCCTTCAGGAACGCGTAGTTGCCGAGCGTCGCGCGGCTGCCCTCCGGCGCGCCGCTCCGGTACTTGCCGGTCAGCAGCCCCGACGCGAGCGGGCTCCACGTCGTCAGGCCGAGACCGATGTCGTCGTAGAGCCGTGCGTACTCGGTCTCGACCTGCGTGCGGTTGAACAGGTTGTACTCGGGCTGCTCCATCACCGGCTTGTGCAGGTGGTGCCGCTCGGCGATGTCCCACGCGGCGCGGATGTCGGCGGCCGGCCACGACGACGTGCCCCAGTACAGCGCCTTGCCACGGGCGACGATGTCGTGCATCGCCCAGACCGTCTCCTCGATCGGCGTGTCGGGGTCGGCGCGATGGCAGTAGACGAGGTCGACGAAGTCGAGCCCGAAGCGCTGCAGCGAGGCGTCGATCGCGTGATGCAGGTACTTGCGGTTCAGCGTGTTCCGCTCGTTCGGACCCTTCTCGAGGCCCCAGAAGAATTTCGTCGACACGACGTACTTCATCCGCGGCCACTTCAGCTCGCGCAGCACCTGGCCCATGATCGTCTCGGACTGCCCGAGCGCGTAGACCTCCGCGTTGTCGAAGAAGTTGACGCCGGCGTCCCAGGCCGCGGCCATGCACTCGCGCGCGAGGCGCGTGTCCATCTGGTTGCCGTACGTGACCCACGAGCCGAACGAGAGCGCGCTGACCTTCAGGCCGGCGCGGCCGAGACGTCGATATTCCATGTCGATTGCTTCTTTTCGGGTGATCAGGACGAGCGGCGGTCGAGCACCGCCTGCGCGATGGTACCCACGTCGACGTATTCGAGTTCGCCGCCGACCGGGACGCCGCGCGCGAGGCGCGTGACCGCGAGGCCGCGATTCTTCAGCAGTTCGCCGATCGTGTGGGCCGTCGCCTCGCCTTCGTTCGTGAAATTCGTCGCGAGGATCACCTCGCGCACGACGCCGTCGGTCGCCCGGCGCAGCAGCCGGTCGAGGTGGATGTCCTTCGGACCGATGCCGTCGAGCGGCGACAGCCGGCCCATCAGCACGAAGTACAGCCCGCGATACGTCAGCGTCTGCTCGATCATCAGCTGGTCGGCCGGCGTCTCGACGACGCACAGCAGCGCGCGGTCGCGACGATCGGACGAGCAGACGTCGCACAGCTCGTGCTCGGTGAACGTGTTGCACGACACGCAGTGGCGGATCGCCGCGACGGCGTTCGTCAGCGCGTCGCCGAGCGCGGCCGCGCCGTCGCGGTCGTGCTGCAGCAGGTGGTACGCGATCCGCTGCGCGGACTTCGGCCCGACACCCGGCAGCCGGCGCAGGCCGTCGATCAACGCCTCGAGCGCGTCCGGGCGCGACGGGCGGGACGACGACGGTTTCTTCGAGGCGGGCACGGGCCGCGATTCTACCGGCAAGGGCCGCGGCGCCGCGGCCGACGGTGACCGGCAACGGTCGGCGGCTACGGCGGCTACCGACGACTACCGACGACTACCGACGACTACCGACGGCTACAATCGCGCGCTTTGCCGGCCGCGCTTGCGCGCGCCTTCGCCGGCACCATCTGGTTCCCCATGAGCCTCGCCGATCAAGTCCGCCGTCGACGCACGTTCGCGATCATCTCGCACCCGGACGCCGGCAAGACGACGCTGACCGAGAAGCTGCTGCTGTTCTCGGGTGCGATCCACATCGCCGGCTCGGTCAAGGCGCGCAAGGCGACGCGTCATGCGACGAGCGACTGGATGGAGATCGAGAAGCAGCGCGGCATCTCGGTCGCGTCGAGCGTCATGCAGATGGAATACCGCGACTGCGTGATCAACCTGCTCGACACGCCGGGCCACCAGGACTTCTCCGAGGACACCTACCGCGTGCTGACGGCCGTCGACGCCGCGCTGATGGTGATCGACGCGGCGAACGGCGTCGAGGCGCAGACGCTGCGGCTGCTCGAGGTCTGTCGCGCGCGCGGCACGCCGATCATCACGTTCGTCAACAAGATGGACCGCGAGGTCCGCGAGCCGCTCGACCTCGTCGACGAGATCGAGCGCGCGCTCGGCATGACGGCCGTGCCGTTCACGTGGCCGATCGGCATGGGCAAGTCGTTCGCCGGCGTCTTCGACATCCGCGCGGGCAGCATGCGCGTGTTCGCGGCCGGCGCGGACCGTGCGGGCCAGGCGTTCGAGACGATCGAAGGGCTGCATCATCCGGCGATCGACGCGCGCTTCGACCAGGGCACCGGCACGGTCGCGAAGGCCCGCGACGAGATCGAGCTCGTCGAGACGGCGTCGGAGCCGTTCGACGAGGCCGCGTTCCTCGCCGCGAAGCAGACGCCGGTCTTCTTCGGCTCGGCCGTCAACAACTTCGGCGTTCAGGAAGCGCTCGACGCGGTCGTCGATCTCGCGCCACCGCCGCTCGGCCGCGCCGCCATCCAGCGGTCCGTCGCGGCCGACGAGGCCCGCTTCGCCGGCGTCGTGTTCAAGATCCAGGCGAACATGGACCCGGCGCATCGCGACCGCATCGCGTTCGTCCGCGTCTGCGCGGGCCGCTTCGAGCGCGGCATGAACCTCAAGGTCACGCGCAGCGGCAAGTCGATGAAGCCGAACAACGTCGTGACGTTCCTGTCGCAGCGTCGCGAGATCGCCGAGGACGCGTACGCCGGCGACATCATCGGCATCCCGAACCACGGCACGCTGCAGCTCGGCGACACGCTGACCGAAGGCGAGCCGCTGCAGTTCACCGGGTTGCCGTTCTTCGCGCCCGAGATGTTCCAGGCCGTCGAGGTCGCCGATCCGCTGCGCGCGAAGCAGCTCAAGCACGGCCTCGCGCAGCTCGGCGAGGAAGGCGCGATCCAGGTGTTCCGCCCGCAGCTCGGCGGCGCGCTGCTGCTCGGCGCGGTCGGGCAGCTGCAGTTCGAGGTCGTGCTGCACCGGCTCGAGCACGAGTACGGCGTGAAGGCGCGGCTGCTCGGCACGAAGTACCGGCTCGCGCGCTGGATCACGGCCGAGGCCGGCGCGGACGGCGAGCGCGAGCTGAAGCGCTTCGTCGATTTCTACGCGGCGCGGATCGCGTACGACGCGGTCGACGCGCCGACCTACCTCGCGTCGCACTCGTCGGAGCTGCGCGTCGCGGAAGAGGAGTGGCCGCGGATCCGGTTCCACGCGCTGCGCGAGCACGCGGGACTGGTGTTCCAGTCAGGGCTCGCGGCCTAGCGTCGTCGAGTCCGGTCCCGCCGCAGCGCAGGGATCGGCCCGCCGTCGAAAGCGCCGCGGCGGCCGCTTCGGACGCTCAGGCTCCGAGCGCTTCGATCACCGCCGCGTTGAATGCCGGCAGGTCGTCCGGCTTGCGGCTCGTGATCCACGTTCCGTCCTTCACGACTTCCTGGTCGACCCACGTGCCGCCGGCGTTGCGGATGTCGTCCTGCAGCGTCGGCCAGCTCGTCATCGTGTGCCCCTCGACGAGACCCGTCGACACCGCGAGCCAGCCGCCGTGGCAGATGATCGCGACCGGCTTCTCCGCCGCGTCGATCGCCTTCAGGAAGCGCTGCGCGGGTTCGACGAGCCGCAGCGCGTCGCCGTTCGCCACGCCGCCCGGCAGCACGAGCGCGTCGTACTCGTCGGCGTTCGCCGCGTCGATCGTCCCCGTGACGTCGATCTGCTCGCCCTTGTCGTGATGGTTCATGCCCTGCACGCGGTCCGGCTTGTCGGACAGCACGTCGACCTGCGCGCCGGCGTCTTCCAGCGCCTTCTTCGGCGACGTCAGCTCGACCTGCTCGAACCCGTCGGTGACGATCATCGCGACGCGCTTGCCCTTCGAGATCGGCCATGGTGGTCTCCTGCGAACGATAAAGCGGACTTGAGCGCGGAGCGCGCCGAAGTTCATTCGCGGGCGCGCAATCGGCGTTGCGCCGACCGCGTGCCGATCGCCGACGCTCAGAACGGGAACTTCATCCCCGGCGGCATCGGCAGGCCGGCCGTGACCGCGGCCATCTTCTCGGTCGACGTCGCCTCGGCCTTGCGGACCGCGTCGTTGAACGCGGCGGCGACGAGATCCTCGAGCATGTCCTTGTCGTCGCCGAGCAGCGACGGGTCGATCACGACGCGCTTGACGTCGTTCTTGCAGGTCATCGTGATCTTGACGAGGCCCGCGCCCGACTGGCCCTCGACCTCGATCGTCGCGAGCGAGTCCTGGACGCGCTTGACGTTGTCCTGCATCTGCTGGACCTGCTTCATCATGCCCGCGAGCTGGTTCTTCATCATCGGTGGATCGCCTTCAAGGTAATGAGCGCCGGTCAGACCGGCTTGACCGAGCCGGGCACGATCGCGGCGCCGCCGAAGTCTCGCACGACCGCCGCACGAACGGGTCCGCGTCGATGATCGCCTCGGCGTCGGCCTGACGCGCGGCGCGCTCGTCGCGCTTCGTCGACGCGACGGTCGCGCCGCCGACCGCGCCGACCTCGATCGTGACGGCGACCGGCCGGCCGAAGTGACGGGCGAGCGCGGCCTTCAGCTTCTCCGATCTGCGCCGCGCCGCTCAGCAGCGACTTGATCGGCACGCGCAGCACGATCGAACGATCGTCGTGCGACACGAGTTCGCTCTGCTGCACCAGCTCGCGCGTGAGGCCGGTCAGCTTCGAGTTGCCCGACGACCGCGATTCCAGTCGCCGATCGCGAGCGGCGCGGGCGCGGTCGGCGGCGCTCGCGTCGCCGGCGTCGAGGGCGACACGGTGGCGTCGACACCGGCGGTCGATCGCGCGCTGACGACGGCGGGCGCTGACGACGATGGCCGCGTCGACGATCGACGCGTCGCGGGCGACGCGGAAGCCGCGGCCATCGCCGGCGACGCTCGCGGCGGTGCGGCGCCGCGCGCGCGGACGAAACGGCGCGTGCGGACGACGGTGGAACGACGACCCGCTCGCGTCGCAGCCGGGCGCCGCGAGCGCCGGACGCGCCGTCCGCGGCGACGCGACGCGTCCCGCCGCGCCGTCGTCGATGCGGAACGCGAGCATCCGCAGCAGCGCCATCGAGAAGCCGGTCGTCTCGTCGGGCGCGAGCGGCAGGTCGCGCCGGCCGTGCGCGGCGATCTGGTAGTAGAGCTGGACGTCCTCGGGCGAGAGGCGGCCGCGAGCGCCCGCAGCCGCGCGTCGTCGGTATCGTCGACGTCGTCGAGTCCTCGGCCACCGTCGCCTCGGGCGGGATCGCCTGCAGCCGCGCGACGCGATGGAGCAGCGCGCCGAGCTCCGACAGCGCGTCGCCGAACGACAGGCTGCGCGCGGCGATCTCGTCGACGATCGTCATCAGCGCGGGACCGTCGCCGTCGGCGAGCGCGTCGAGGATCCGCAGCAGGTAGGTCTGGTCGAGCGCGCCGAGCATGTCGCGCACCGCGGCCTCGTCGACCTGGCCGGCGCTGATACGCGATGGCCTGGTCGGTCAGCGACAGCGCGTCGCGCATCGAGCCGGCCGCGGCGCGACCGAGCAGCGTCAGCGCGCCGCGCTCGAACGACGACGCCCTCGGCCTCGAGCACGTGCGCGAGGTGCGCCGCGATGTCGCGCGACCGGCATCTGCTTCAGGTTGAACTGCAGGCAGCGCGACAGCACCGTGACCGGGATCTTCTGCGGATCGGTCGTCGCGAGGATGAACTTGACGTGCTCGGGCGGCTCCTCGAGCGTCTTCAGCATCGCGTTGAACGCGTGGCTCGTCAGCATGTGCACTTCGTCGATCATGTAGACCTTGAAGCGCGCGTTCGCGGGCGCGTAGACGGCCTGCTCGAGCAGCGCGGCCATCTCGTCGACGCCGCGGTTCGACGCCGCGTCCATCTCGATGTAGTCGACGAAGCGCCCGGCATCGATGTCCACGCACGGCCGGCAGACGCCGCACGGCGTCGACGTGATGTCGCCGGCGCCGTCGGGTCCGATGCAGTTGAGGCACTTCGCGAGGATCCGCGACAGCGTCGTCTTGCCGACGCCGCGCGTGCCGGTGAACAGCCACGCGTGATGCAGCCGCTGCGCGTCGAGCGCATGCCGCAGCGCGCGGACGACGTGGTCCTGCCCGACGAGCGTCTCGAAGGTACGCGGCCGCCACTTGCGAGCGAGGACTTGATAGGACATGCGGAGAAGAAGGCGGCCGGACTCGTCGGACGGGACGTTCAGGAAACGTCGAGCGCCGGTGCGCATCGCGAGGATGTCGCAGCGCGACGTCGAGAATGCGAAATGCCGAGCCGGCGCTTCCGGGAAGTCGGACGTTCCAGAAACGCCGAGTGCAAGGCGCGGCACCGGAGACGTAGCAGCGCTACGTCGAGGATCCGCAACGCCGCAATCGGCGTTTCTGGAATGTCCGGAAGGCGAGCCGGGTCCTCGGCACTTGGGGTGGGTGACTATGGCTGCTTCGTTCCCGACCTGACCAGGTTCGCCACGCCCCAATGCGAGGGGGCCCGCCGCCGACGATTCTACCGCAGCCGCCGCGCCGCGATGCGCGCATCGCCGACGCGCTTGAAGTCGGCGTTTATGTCATCATCTTCGGCCGAAGCGGTGCCGCGCGACACGACGGCCGCCTCCTCACCACCGTTGCGACATCCCCGGCGACGTCGGACCGTTCGCGACCAGCACCGCAACCACCACTCTCGAGGTCCTTCATGAGCGAAACCATCAAGACCGTATCGGACGCCACGTTCGAATCGGACGTCCTGCAGTCCAGCGGACCGGTGCTGGTCGACTACTGGGCCGAGTGGTGCGGTCCGTGCAAGATGGTCGCGCCGATCCTCGACGAGGTGTCGAAGGACTACGCCGGCAAGCTGACGGTCGCGAAGATGAACGTCGACGAGAACCAGTCGGTGCCGGCGAAGTACGGCATCCGCGGCATCCCGACGCTGATGCTGTTCAAGGACGGCGCGATCGTCGGCACGAAGGTCGGCGCGCTGTCGAAGTCGCAACTCACGCAATTCATCGACAGCGCGATCCGGAGGACGCCGGCCAGTCGCGCGCGGTCTGACGGCGCCGTGCCGCGGGCCGCGCCGACGCGCGGCCTGTATGATGCGTCCGTGCAACACGCGGGCCGACCCGGCGCCGAAGTCCGGCCGGAGGCTTGTGGAATCGCCGCGACGGGTCGCACAATCCGTCGCAGTAGCACCGAAGTTCCCGAATAGACGACGGTCGGCCGCACGATGGCCGCCGCGTGAGACTCGGTCGACAACGAGTCCACCCACCGCCTGTTCGCCGCCTGTTTCGCGCAGCACCGTCCCGGGTGCACCGCGCCTCCTCGTCGAACCACGTTCTTTCGCATCGTCGCGGGTCGCCCCCGCATCGTCCGCGTCACCTCCCGCCTTCGTCCCGCGTCCGCCCGACGACTCGCGCCCCGGCCCGTCCGCGGCTCACCACCCCCGCAGCAGACCCCATGCATCTATCCGAACTGAAAGCCCAGCACGTCTCCGCGCTGCTCGAGATGGCGAACACGCTCGAGATCGAAAACGCGAACCGCATGCGCAAGCAGGAGCTGATGTTCGCGATCCTGAAGAAGCGCGCGCGAACCGGCGAGCAGATCTTCGGCGACGGCTGCCTCGAGGTGCTGCCCGACGGCTTCGGCTTCCTGCGCTCGCCCGGAGGCGAGCTACATGGCGTCGCCGGACGACATCTACATCAGCCCGTCGCAGATCCGCCGCTTCAACCTGCACACCGGCGACTCGATCGAAGGCGAGGTCCGCACGCCGAAGGACGGCGAGCGCTACTTCGCGCTGGTCAAGGTCGACAAGGTCAACGGCTTGCCGCCGGAGGCGTCGAAGCACAAGATCATGTTCGAGAACCTGACGCCGCTGTTCCCGGACGAGCCGCTGCGTGCTCGAGCGCGAGATGAAGGGCGACGAGAACATCACCGGCCGCATCATCGACATGATCGCGCCGATCGGCAAGGGCCAGCGCGGCCTGCTGGTCGCGTCGCCGAAGAGCGGCAAGACGGTGATGATGCAGCACATCGCGCATGCGATCGCCGCCGAACTATCCCGACATCGTGCTGCTCGTGCTGCTGATCGACGAGCGGCCGGAAGAAGTGACCGAGATGCAGCGCTCGGTGCGCGGCGAGGTCGTCGCGTCGACGTTCGACGAGCCGGCCACGCGCCACGTGCAGGTCGCCGAGATGGTGATCGAGAAGGCGAAGCGCCTGGTCGAGATGAAGAAGGACGTCGTGATCCTGCTCGACTCGATCACGCGCCTCGGCCGCGCCTACAACACCGTGATCCCGGCGTCGGGCAAGGTGCTGACCGGCGGCGTCGACGCCAACGCGCTGCAGCGGCCGAAGCGCTTCTTCGGCGCGGCGCGCAACATCGAGGAAGGCGGCTCGCTGACGATCATCGCGACGGCGCTGATCGAGACCGGCAGCCGCATGGACGACGTCATCTACGAGGAGTTCAAGGGCACCGGCAACATGGAAGTGCACCTCGAGCGCCGCCTCGCCGAGAAGCGCGTCTACCCGGCGATCAACCTGAACAAGTCCGGCACGCGCAAGGAAGAGATGCTGATCAAGCCGGACCTCCTGCAGAAGATCTGGGTGCTGCGCAAGCTGCTGTACACGCATGGACGAGATCGAGGCGATGGAATTCCTGCTCGACAAGATGCAGACAGACGAAGAACAACGCCGAGTTCTTCGACCTGATGCGTCGCGGCAGCTGACCCACGACGACGTCGCGCATCGTCCGAACGGACGATGGCGGGGCGCGGCGTCTGCGCGAGCATCCGGGTCTTTCGAAAACGGTGCGCCGTGGCCGCTGCCGGACCGGCGATTGACAATCGCCCACGCCCCTTCGATGATCGCGCAATGGAAGATCGCCTGCGAGCCGTCGAACTCGCCGTGGCGGGCATCGATGCCCGGCTCGATGCGATCCTGCCGACGCTCGTCACGAAGTCGGACCTGCACGAGGCCCTGCACGCGCAGACGTGGCGGATCATCGGGGCGGCGTTCGCGGTCGCCGGGCTGTTGCTCGCCGGACTGAAATTCATGCATTGACCGGCGCGGCGGGCCGCTTCTGGCATAATGCGCGGTTCACCAACCGGCAAGTAGTCCGCGCGTCGCGCCCGGCAACCGACAGGTTGCCGCTCGAGTCGACCGCGCGGACCGGCTCCCGCACCGATCCCGAGGTCCGCATGAAGAAAGACATCCATCCCGCCTACCGCGAAGTCGCGTTCGTCGATCTGTCGAACGACTTCAAGTTCATCACGCGCTCCACGGTCGCGGCCCGCGAGAAGATCACGATCGACGGCAAGTGAGTATCCGCTCGTCAAGATCGAGGTCTCGTCGGAGTCGCATCCGTTCTATACCGGCAAGCAGAAGATCGTCGACACGGCCGGTCGCGTCGAGAAGTTCCGCCAGAAGTTCGGCAACCGCGCCGGCAAGGCCGCTGCTTGACGGGGCCGCGCGCGGCGCGTCGCGGAGCCGGCACGCGCCGGCACGCCGGCGAAGGACCCAAGGCAGCTTCGGCTGCCTTTTTGTTGATCGGTGCGGCGCGCGTCGCGTCACGCGCGTGAGCCGACCGGACCGCGGTCCACCGTCCGCCCCCGAACCGACGCCCGATCCGTGAAGTCGCCGACCCTTTCGCCGACCCTCTCGCCGACCCTGACGCCGTCGCAGCGCAACGCGCCCCAACCGTCGGCGCGGCTGACGGCCGAGGCGACGCTGAAGCTGCCGCGCTGGGCGCTGGTCGCGCTGTGCCTGCTGTACATCCTGCCGGGCCTGATCGGTCGCGATCCGTGGAAGAGCGAGGACGCGTCGGCGTTCGGCGCGATGTGGACGATGGCGCACGGCGCCGGATACGGCGGTGTCGCCGACTGGCTGCTGCCGAACGTGTTCGGCGCGCCGGTCACCGACTCGGGGCCGCTGATGTACTGCCGTCGGTGCGGTCTGCATCCTGCTGTTCGGCCCGCTCTTCGGCGCCGCGTTCGCCGCGCGACTCGCGACCGTCGCGTTCTTCTTCGTCGCGGTCACCGGCATCTGGTACGCGACGTACCTCGTCGGTCGGCGCCGCGCCGCGCAGCCGGCCGCGCTCGCGTTCGGCGGACAGCCCGATCCGCGCGACTACGGCCGCGCGCTCGCCGACGGCGCGCTGCTGATCCTGCTCGCGACGATCGGCCTGCTGATCCGCGCGCACGAGAGCTCGTCCGACGTCGCGATGCTCGCGATGCTGTCGGTCGCGCTGTACGGCATGGCGCGCGCGCTCGACGCGCCGATGGCCGGCGCGGGCTGGGTCGCGCTCGCGATCGTCGGGCTCGTCGATTCGCGCGGTCCCGCGCCGGCGCTCGCGATCGCCGGGCTCTGGATCGCGCTGCTCGCGTTCGACGCCGACTTCCGCGCCGCGCGCCGCGCCGCGCTCGTGGTCACGCTGCCGCTGACCATCGTCGGCGTCGCGATCTGGCCGCTCGCGACGTGGCTGCTCGTGCCGGACGGCGGCGCGCACGTCGCGACGCGCCTGAGCCAATGGCGGCAGTACTTCGACGGCATCGACGCGCAGGCCGCGTCGAAGGACTTCCGCACGCTGCCGTGGTCGACCTGGATCGCGTGGCCGCTCGCGGCGTGGAGCGTCTGGAGCTGGCGCGACCGGCTTCGCGAGGCGCAGTTCGCGCTGCCGGGCGGCTTCGTCGTCGCGATGGTGCTCGTGCTGTGCTCGACGTCCGACACGTCCGACGGGCAGCTGCTGCTCGTGCTGCCGGGCCTCACGATGCTCGCCGCGTTCGGACTGCCGACGCTGCGGCGCGGCGGCGCGAACGCGTTCGACTGGTTCAGCCTGCTGCTCTATTCGGTCGCCGCGCTGCTGATCTGGTTCACGTGGTTCACGAAGATGACCGGCATCCCGGCGGGCTTCGCGCGGAGCCTCGCGCGGCTGACGCCGGGCGAGTCGTACCACTTCCAGTGGCCGGTCTTCGTGCTCGCCGTCGCGACGACGATCGCGTGGCTCGCGCTCGTGCGGTGGCGGCTCGTCGCGCGTCGGCCGATGCTGTGGCGAGGCGTCGTGCTCGCGTCGGGCGGCGTGATCCTGGCGTGGACGCTGACGTCGACGCTGTTCCTGCGCACGATCGACGACGGCCGCACGTATCGCGGCGTCGCGGCCGCACTCGCACGCGCCGTCGAGGCGGCGCAACGCACGCCCGAGTCGCGCGCGGGCCGGAAGACGACGCGCGCCGCCGAGCCGTCGACCGCGGCGTCGACGAACTGCATCGCGACCGACGGCGTCGGGCTCGCGCAGCGCGCGTCGTTCGCGTGGTTCGGCGGGCTGCGCTTCTCGCACGTCGGCGACGACGGACGCAACGTCGACGAATGCGACTACCTGCTGCGGCAGGACCTGACGCGCACCCCGCGCAGCGACGGCCTGCCGGCCGGCAAGTGGCGACAGCTGTGGGAGGGCCGGCGACCCGCGGACCGCGACGAACGCTTCCGGCTGTTCCGCAAGACCGGCACCGCGACGACGAAGGGCGACGTCGACGCGATCGATCGCAACGACAGCCGCGACGCGCCGTTCAACACGCCGGCGCCGGCGCCGACCGCCACGCCGTCCGCCGCGCCGCGTCCGGCCGTCCCGTGACGACCGACGTCGCCGGCGCGTCGCGGCGACGCGTCGGGCGGCCGCGGAACGGCGCTCACGCGGCGCATCCTGGCGCAGGCGTGGCCGGTCCTGATCGGCCAGTGGGCGCTGCTCGCGTTCGGCGTCACCGACACGATCGTCGTCGGCCACTCGTCGTCGCAGCGATCTGGCCGCGATGGCGCTCGGCGCGAGCATCTACTCGAGCGTCTTCGTCGGCCTGATGGGCGTCGTGATCGCGCTGACGCCGATCATCGCGCAGCACTACGGCGCCGCGCGGCACGAGGCGATCGGTCGCACCTACATGCAGGGCCTGTGGCTCGCGTTGTGGCTGACCGTCATCGGCGTCGCGGCGATGTCGTTCCCGAACGCGTGGCTCGTGATGAGCGCCGTCGACCCGACCGTCACGTCGAGCGTCGATCGCTACCTGCACGCGCTGATGTTCGCGCTGCCGGCGGGGCTCGTGTTCCGCAGCGTCTACGCGCTGAACGTGGCGGTCTCGCGGCCGAAGGTGACGATGGCGATCAACCTCGTCGGCCTCGCGCTGAAGATTCCGCTGACGTGGGCGCTCGTCTACGGTCAAGCCTCGGCCTGCCGCCGCTCGGCGCGGCCGGCTGCGGATACGCGACCGCGATCGTGATGTGGCTGTCGTGCGGGCTCGCGCTGGTCGGCGCTGTCGCGCGATCCGTTCTATCGCGTGTTCGGCTTCCGCTTCGCGTGGCCGCGCTGGGTCGAGCAGCGCGAATTGCTCCGGCTCGGCGTGCCGACCGGACTGTCGTACATCGTCGAGATCACGTCGTTCACGTTCATGACGCTGCTCGCGGCGGGGCTCGGGACGAACGTGACCGGCGGCCACCAGATCGCCGCGAACCTCGCGGCGCTGTGCTTCATGCTGCCGCTGTCGCTGTCGGTCGCGACGTCGGCGATCGTCGCGCCAGGCGATCGGCGCGGACGACGCCACCGGCGCGCGACGCGCGTCGCGCGCCGGCCTGCGGCTCGCGATCGGCATCGCGATCGTCGTGTCGACGTCGCTCTGGTTCGCGCGACGCGGCGTCGTCGCCGCCTACACCGACGACGCGGCCGTGCGGGCCGTCGCGCTGTCGCTGGTCGGCTTCGTCGCGATCTTCCACTGCTTCGACGCGGTGCAGGGCATGTCGGGCTTCATCCTGCGCGCGTACAGGCACGCGGTCGCGCCGATGCTCGTCTACACGGTCTCGCTGTGGGGCATCGGCCTCGTCGGCGGCTGGTGGATCGCGTTCCATCCCGTCGTCGGTCCGGCGCCGCTCGGCGTGAAGGGACTGTGGGTGGCGGCGACGATCGAGCCTCGCACTCGCGGCCGTCGTGCTGCTCGGCTGGATGCTGCGCGTGTCGCGCCGGCCGCTCGACGCGGTGGCGACCGGCGGGCTCAGACGCGCAGGAAGTGGGTCCGGTAGTGCTTGAGCTCGTCGATCGACTCGTGGATGTCGGCGAGCGCCTCGTGCTTCTGGTGCTTCCTGAACGACGACGCGACCTCGGGCTTCCAGCGCTTGCAGAGCTCCTTCAGCGTGCTGACGTCGAGGTTGCGGTAGTGGAAGAACGCCTCGAGCTTCGGCATCGCGCGCGCCATGAAGCGGCGGTCCTGGCAGATCGAGTTGCCGCACATCGGCGACTGGCCGCGGCCGACGTGGCGCGCGAGGAACTCGAGCAGCGCGGCCTCGACGTCGGCCTCGGTCGCGGTCGACGCGCGGACGCGTTCGGTGAGCCCGCTGCGCGCATGCGTCGCGGTGTTCCAGCTGTCCATCGCGGCGAGCACCTCGTCGCTCTGGTGCATCGACGTGGACCGGCGCCTCGGCGATGGTCTCGAGCGACGCGTCGGTGACGATGACCGCGACCTCGATGACGCGATCGCGATCGGGGTCGAGCCCGGTCATCTCCATGTCGACCCAGACCAGGCGATCGTCGTCGCCGGGCTTCGCTTCTTGTGGCATGTCTTCCCAGACCAGAGCGGGTTCGACGCGATCAGGCGCCGGTTCCTGTGACATAATTTTTGCCGTTCGTCCCCGCGCGACGCGGCGACCCACGATGCGCCTGCGCGAATGCCCGCGAGACGCGTGTGCAGTCGGATCGGATGTTCTCACATGTTCACCACCCTCTTCGTCCTCGCGCTCGTCGCGACCACCATCGGCCGGCTGTGGCTGTCGACGCGCCAGATCGCGCACGTCGCGACGCATCGTCCTGCCGTGCCGCCGCGCTTCGCCGAACGCGTGTCGCTCGCCGCGCACCAGCAAGGCCGCCGACTACACGATCGCCCGCACGCGGCTCGGCATGATCGACACGCTGGTCGGCGCCGCGCTGCTGGTCGGCGCTGACGCTGCTCGGCGGCCTGCAGGCGATCGACGACCTGCTCGCGCCGCGGCTCGCCGGCGTCGCGCCGCTGTGGCACGCGCTCGCGTTCGCCGCGGTCGTCGCGCTGCTGTTCTCGCTCGTCGAGCTGCCGATCGGCTGGTACCGGCAGTTCCGCCTCGAGGCGCGCTTCGGCTTCAACCGCATGACGCCGCGGCTGTTGGATCGCCGACCTCGTCAAGGGCACGGTGCTCGGCGCGCTGATCGGCGCGCCGCTGCTGGCCGCCGTGCTGATGCTGATGCACGCCGCCGGTCGCTGGTGGTGGGTCGACGCGTGGTTCGTCTGGATCGCGCTTCAACCTGCTGCTGCTGTGGCTGTTCCCGACCGTCATCGCGCCGCTGTTCAACAAGTTCGAGCCGCTGTCCGACGCGGCGCTGAAGGCGCGCATCGAGGGGCTGCTCGCGCGCTGCGGCTTCGCGTCGAAGGGCGTCTTCGTGATGGACGGCAGCAAGCGGTCGGCGCACGGCAACGCGTACTTCACCGGCTTCGGCGCCGCGAAGCGCATCGTGTTCTTCGACACGCTGGTCGCGCGACTGTCGGGCGACGAGATCGAGGCGGTGCTCGCGCACGAGCTCGGCCACTTCGCGAAGAAGCACGTCGTCAAGCGCATCGCGTGGTCGTTCGCGACGAGCCTCGTCGCGCTCGCGCTGCTCGGCTGGGTCGCGCAGCAGTCGTGGTTCTACGTCGGCCTCGGCACCGACCCGACGATCGCGACGAAGGACGTCTTCGCGCTGCTGCTGTTCTTCCTCGTGCTGCCGGTCTTCACGTTCCCGTTCGCGCCGCTCGGCAGCTTCGCGTCGCGCCGCCACGAGTTCGAGGCCGACGCGTACGCGGCCGAGCACGCGCGACCCGACGACCTGATCCGCGCGCTCGTCAAGCTGTACGAGGACAACGCGTCGACGCTGACGCCCGATCCGCTGCACTCGACGTTCTACGACTCGCATCCGCCGGCGGCGCTGCGCATCGGACGGCTCGAGTCGCTCACGCGTTCGCGCGCCGGCGACGCGTGGACCCCGCAGCCGGCGACCTGATGCGAGCCCGACGATGATCCAGACGTTCGAGGACCTGTTCGCCGCCCACTGCCGCGCGCTCGAGGGCCGGCGCGATGAAGGACGACGCCGTGCGGGCGCAGCTGGCCGAGCTGCCGGAGTGGCGGTCCGACGGCAAGCGCCTGCATCGCCGCTATCGCTTCGCCGACTACTGGGAGACGATCGCGTTCGTCAACGCGCTCGCGTACGTCGTCCATCGCGAGGACCACCATCCGGAGCTCGACGTGACGTACGACGGCGTCGACGTCCGCTTCGACACGCATTCGGTCGGCGGCATCTCGCAGAACGACTTCATCTGCGCCGCGAAGTGCGACGCGCTGTACGCCGACCGGCCGAAAGCACCGCCGGTTTGAGCGCTGCGCGGCCGGGTCGTCGCGGCGCACGGACGACATTACGTCGTCGTCACCGACGCCGGCGAGCGACTCGTCTGCTTCACGCGCGGCAAGAAGAGCGAGGCGGCCTGCGGCGACTTCGTCGACGTCGAGCGCACCGGCAGCCGGCCAGGGCGTGCTGGCCGGCATCGCGACGCGACGCAACCTGCTGTCGCGATCGAACGGCTTCCGCACGAAGCTGCTCGCCGCGAACATCGACCGGATCGCGATCGTCGTCGCGACGTCGCCGCCGTTCTCCGAGGAACTGCTCGGCCGCACGCTGGTCGCGGCCGAGAGCATCGACGTGCCGGCCGACATCGTGCTCAACAAGGTCGACCTCGTCGAACGTCTCGACGACGACGCGCGCGACGCTCGCGACCTATCGCGACCTCGGCTATGCCGTCGACGAGTGCTCGATCCGCCTGCATCCGGACGCCGCGAACGCGACGCTCGCGCCGCGCTTCGCCGACGTCACGACGCTGCTCGTCGGTCAGTCGGGCATGGGCAAGTCGTCGCTGCTGAACCTGCTCGTGCCCGACGCGCAGGCCGCGACGCGCGAGATCTCCGAGGCGCTGCAGACCGGCAAGCACACGACGACCGACGCCCGGCTCTACGCGTTGCCCGACGGCTGGCGCGCGTCATCGACACGCCGGGCTTCCAGGAATTCGGACTCGCGCACCTCACGCCCGGCACGATCGAGCGCGGCTTCCGCGACCTGCGTCCGTTTCTCGGCCAGTGCCGCTTCGTCAACTGCATCGCACCTGCACGAGCCCGACTGCGCGGTGATCGCGGCCCGCGACCGCGGCGACATCCTGCCGCGGCGCTACGATCTGTTCGCGAAGCTCACCCGCGAAAGCGCCACGTTCCGCGATCGATGAGTGAAGCTGCTGACCGGCGCCGACAACCTGATGATCGCGACGCTGTGGCAGCGGATGCTCGAGACGGCGGGCATCCCGTGCGAGCTGCGCAACCGCTACTCGGCGCGGCCGTCGGCGAGCTGCCGGCCGACCAGGTCGCGCCGCAGATCTGGATTCGCGACGATCGCGACGAGGCGCGCGCCCGGGCGCTGCTCGACGAATTGCGCCGGCCCGGCCGCCTGCCGGGCTGGTCGTGCTTCGCGTGCGGCGAACGGGTCGAGGGGCAGTTCTACCAGTGCTGGAACTGCGAGGCGCCGCGACCGGCTTGAGGTGGACGGCTCGTTCGACGACGACGCAGTCGCTGACGACGCAGTCGGCGAAACCACCGACGTCAGGGCGCGTACGCGACCGACGACTGCCGGTCGAAGATGCGCGTCAGCGACAGCGGCGCGTCGCTCGGCGTCAGCAACACGAGATGGATGCCGTCGACGACCTTCACGCCGACGCGCCGCGTGACGTGCGACCCGCCCGAGTCGGTCTCGAACGTGACGGTGCGGCCGTGGACGGCATAGGTGCCGGTCGACGACTCGTCGACGAGGAGCTGCGCGTCGCGCCGCATCGTGTAGCCGGTCGTGAAGCGGCCGTCGCGTCCGAACTCGATCGCCTGGCGCGTCCGCACGTCGCCGACGTGCGCGACCGAGACCCACGTGCCCGGATAGATCGCGACGTTCGGCTGGCGCTCGAGCGCGTCGACGTCCGACGACGACGGCCCGTTGTCGGGCTGGGTCAGGAAGCCGCGCGCCAGCACGCCGCGGCTCGACAGCGCGGGGCGCGCCGCGAAGACCGTGGCCGCCGCGATCAGCAGCACGGGTATCGCGATCCGAAGCGGTCTCCTCATGCGGTCCCTCGTTCCTCTCGTCGCGGCCGGCGGCCGCATCGCCCGTCGCAGCGACGGGTCTTTCCCGGTTTCGGCGCGCGCGCGGCGATCTGAAGTTTTGGTCCGCCCACCCGACGGACGGTGCCGGGCATTGCCGCCGGGGTCGTCGCGGCGGTGCTCACAGCGCGGTCCTCCCCGGCGCCTCGAACGTGAAGTTCACGACGACCTCGTACGTGCCCGGATGCGCGAGACCCCGGCGTCGCGCCGGCTCGAAGCGCATCGCGGCGAACGTCCGCACGAGACCGTCGACGTAGTCCTGCGACATCGTCGACGCCGTCACGATCACGTCGACCGTCTCGCCGCGGCTCGAGACGACGAGCAGCAGCCGCGTCAGGCCGATGCGGCGCGGATCGTCGTTCGGCGGCAGCGTGAACACCGGATAGCTGATCGGCTTCGGCGCGACGACGGGGACCGGCGTCTCGGTCGTCGATCGACGGGTCGGGATCGGTCGGCACGTCGTCCGCGGGCGCGACGACCGCCGACCGCGCGGCCATCGCGCGCGGCGCCGCCGCGACGGGGATGCGCGCGACGGGCTCGACCGGAGCGGCCGCGATCGGCGATGCGGACGATCCGCTCGCGACCATTCGCGGCGACGTCGACCGACGCGACCGTCGACGCCGGCACGGCGAATGCGACGCGCAGCGGACGGGCGACCGCCGTCGCGCCGGTTGCCGGCGGCGCGTCGCGCCAGTCGACGAAGGCCGCGCCGACGTGCACGGCGCCCGACACCGCGACGGCGGCGAAGACCCGACTCGCGGCGAGGCTCACGTCGAAGCTACTGCGCGTGGGCGGCCGTCGTGCCGCGCGGCGCGGTTCCCGGCTTCGCGTCCGGCTGCGGCGTCGCCGGCGGGGCCGGTGGTCGGCGCGGTCGGCGGCTCCGCGGCCGCGACGACGCGCACGTCGGTCAGACGGTTGACGCCGTTCGCATCGTTCGCGAGCTCGATGCGCACGCGCGTGCCCTTCTTCAGGTAGCCGATGTCGTGGACCTGCTTGCCGTCGGCGAGC
Organism: uncultured beta proteobacterium; assembly: GCA_963720205.1. Lineage (GTDB taxonomy): Bacteria > Pseudomonadota > Gammaproteobacteria > Burkholderiales > Burkholderiaceae_D > CAHJXF01. The sequence continues at coordinate 1,200,569 of OY970390.1, forward strand.
GTGATGTTCGGCAACGCGCCGCGCACGCCGTAGGTGAGACCGCCGATCGACGAGTCGCGCGTTCTTCGTGTCGACCCAGTCGACGCCGAGCACGCCGGCGCGGTCCGGCAGCGCGACCGCCTTCATCGCCGGCACCGCGATCTTCCGGGCCGCGGCCGCGCCGTCGGCGTTCTTGACGATCACGACCGCGTGCGCCCCGTCGACGGCCGCGAGGGCGAGCAGGCCGACGACCAGGACGCGGACGCGGAACGTGGCGAGGCGATGGCGAGCGTTGCTGTTCATGACGATCCCCGAGCGAATCTAGTTGTTGATGACTTCCTGCCAGAACACGCGACGGCCGCCGGTGATCGACGCCGGCACCGGCACGTCCTCGGTCGGGCTCGAACCGTCGGACAGGTGGATCGGCGCGGCGATCTTTCCGCTCGGCAGCTGCACGAGGCTCGCGCGGCTCGCGAGCGCGTTGCCCATGTAGAGCCCCGAGAACAGCGGCTGCGTCGTGTTCTGCAGCAGCCCGCCGTTCTCGTAGTCGATGATGTAGTACCAGCTCGAGCCGCCGGGGATGCAGACGTCGGACGACGGGATGTTGGTCGTCAGCACGAGCGCGTTGACGGCGAGCTGCGGGTCGGTGTTCATCCGCTCGCCGGGCGTCAGGCTGAAGTCGACGTACCAGCCGCGCTGCGTCGCGTAGTCGAGCTGCGTCGACGACAACTGGCGCTCGGTCGAGCTGACGGTCGAGATCGTCTGCTGCTGCAGGCTCAGGCGCAGCGGCGTGATCAGCGGCGCGCTCGACAGGTCGTCGATCAGGCCGTACATCGACTGCGTCTGCGTGGTCTGCACGTCCGAGTCGCCGAGGTATTCGCCGGTGCCGATGTACACGAAGCGCCGGCTGACGCCGCCCTTCGTGATCTCGGCGAGCTGCGGCTCCGAGGTGACCGACTGCGGCGTGCCGGACGAATCGACCAGCGCCGCGAGCTTCGTCACGGTCCAGGCGGCCGGATCGGTCGCGGTCAGGTCGAAGCGCCAGACGTTGCCGCGCAGGTCGCCGCCGTAGACGAAGTCGGTCGTGTTGTTGACCGTCGCGTTGGTCGCGAACGCGGCGACCTTCGCGAGGCCCGACGGCGACGACGCCGTGCCGACGCCGGTCGTGATGTCGCGGATCAGCGCGCCGGTCCGCGGATTGAGCACGAACAGGTGGCCCTGCCCGTCGCCGCCGGTCGTCGAGCCGTTGTTGTAGCCGGACGTGACGATCACGACCCATCCGAGCGACGCGGTCTTCGTCAGTACCGGGCGGCCGAAGCTGTAGCCGAGGTTGGCCACGACCGACGGGCTCGTCGACACGTTCGGGAACTCCCACATCACGCGCGTCGTCGCGTCGGCCTCGTCGGTCACGACGGGGTTCGTGACGTCGAGCGCGTAGTAGCCGCGGCCGCCCTTCGCCGAGCCCGCCGACCAGCATCGTGTGCCAGTCCGGATCGCCGGCCGTCGCGCCTTGCGTGTTCGTGAAGTCGATGTCGCCCGTGACCGGCGTGCCGTCGACGCGGTACACGTGATAGAAGCCGCTCTTGCGCGTCTCGAGGTTGATCGAGCTCCAGACGAGCTGCGGCATGTACGCCCAGACCTCGGCGCCGGTCGCGGCGGAGAACGCGTGCAGCATGCCGTCGTTGCTCGCCTGGAACACGACGCGCGGACGGTTCGCCTGCACGCTGCGGAACGGCGTCGCACAGTTCGGAGCCGGCAGGCTGTAGCACGGTGTCGGCGTAGTTCTGGCTCGGCGCGCGCACCAGCAGCGGCTCCGCGTCGACGAGGTCGCCGAGCAGGTGCGCCCGCGTGCGATACAGCGTCCCTTCGTTGGTCCGGTCGCCGCGCATGTAGGCGACGACGGCCGGGCCGTCGGCCGGACCGGGCGGCGTCACGGGCGACGCGAAGATCGCTTCCTGCGCCGCCGTGAGCTTCGTCGCGGTCGTGTCGGCGGACGGCCGGAACTGGATGCCGTGGGTGCCGTCGTACGTGACGATGTTGCGGCCCGACGGGATCGTGTTGTCGAGCTGCGCCTGCGCCGACGACGCCCAGTTCGGGCTCGTCGTGTCGATCACGCCGGTCGTCAGGTTCACCGGATAGCTCTGCAGGTCGCCGGTCCACGTGCCCGAGTTGTACGTCGACGTGTACGACGCGTTGTCGCCGGCGACGATGTTCGGATTCGAGACGGTGACGGCCGCGGCGGCGCCGTCCTTCGCGATGATGTCCTGCGCGACGCCGTCGATCGCCTTCAGCAGCTGGGTCTCGTTCTGCGCGAGGAACGCGCTCGTCGTGCCGCCGGCGGCCGCCATCGCGTTCAGCGTCGCGACCGCGCTCGCGTTCTGCACGGTGTCGCCGAGGCCGATGACGTAGGTCTGGATGTCGTACGCGTTGCTCTGGAACGAGGCGGTGCGCAGGTTGGTCACCGCCTGGATCGCCCCGCTGGACGCGGGCCCGAAGCTCCAGTTCGTCCCGTCGTACGTGTTGACGCGGTCCTGGTTGCTGTACAGGTTGCCGTACTCGTCGCCGGTCGGCGTGCCGTCCGTGACGAGCATGATGAAGTTGCGCTGGCAGGTGTGCTGGATCGGCGAACTGGTGCTCTGGAAGTAGTTCAGCGCGGACGCGAGCGTGCCCTTCAGCGGCGTGAAGACGGCCGCGTTCTTGATGTCGGCCGACCAGGTGTTGATCTGCTCCTGGCCGAGCGCGGCCATGATGCCGGGGTACGGCGGGCTCGCCGGAACGTCGGGCTGCACGGCGGCGAGCAGCTGACCGGCGCCGGTGATGTCGCCGTAGAAGCCGTAGCCGCGCGGCGCGTAGAGCTGGTACTTGTACGGCGGGTTCATGATGATGAAGCCCGCGTCGGTCGGGGTGAGGCAGGCCGTGAACCAGAAGCCGTTGAGAACTGGCTCGGATCCCACGATGCCGTCGGGTTGTGGTTGAAGTACTAGTCCGAAGCAGGTGCCGTTAGCCGTCGGTGCCCCATACCGCCGAGAAGTTCGCGCCGATGTAGAGCACGTCGAGGATGTCCGACTCGTCGCTCGTCTTGCCGTACGTCACGAACTCGCCGCCCGCGAACGGCTGCGGATTCGCGACGCAGCCCAATCCGCCGTTCGACATCGACGTCCCGCTGTGGCTCACCGGATCGATGTTCGTGCAGTCCGACGTGAACAGCATGTTGCTGTCGTCGCCGAAGTAGTAGACGTACGTGTCGAGCAGCGCCAGGTCGCTCAGCTGGAACGTCATCAGGCCCCAGTTGAAGTTGGCGCGATAGGTCGTGATGATGTCGCTCAGCACCCGGCGGCCGATGTTGCCGCGCGTGTTCGGATCGTCGCCGGTGATCAGCACGCCGGCCATGTAGGCGTCCATCGACTCCGAGTTGTCCATCACCGCGAGCACGTTCGGCTTGACGGTGTTCTTCACGACCATCGGCACGTCGGACAGGTCGGTCTGCTGCGCGAACGCGGGCGATGCGGCGATCGCGAGCAACGCGACGCCGGCGAGGCGGATCAGGACGCGAGGGAACGACATGGGATCCACCGCTTTCTCGTTATTTGGCGACGATCGCCTGGACGAAGCTTCGGGTGTTGCGCGGTCCGCTGACGCGCACCGTGATGCGATACGAGATCTGCGGCGTGATCGTGAACGACACGTCGCCGACCTTCTTGCTGCCACCGCCGGCCGACGTGTTGCTCGTGTAGCAGTTCGACGCGGCGTCGACGACCGGCAGCACGCCGCTGCACAGCCGGTCGATGACGTACTGCGCGGTGTAGGAGCCGTTGACGGTCGTCGACGGGACGGTCGACCAGTCGCCGACGGTCGTCGGGATGCCGTTGACGTCGGTCGCCTGTCGCGTCGGGTAGTAGACGCACGCGCCGGGCGAGCAGCTCGCCGGGTACGGCGCGTTCGGTGCGACGCTCGAGATCGCGTCGAGCTGCGCGAACGCGAGCTCGACCGACGTGTCGGTCGCGGACAGCGCGGCCTCGCGGAACGCGAAGTTGCCGGCGATCATGCTGTTGGCCTGCGACGCGCGGACGAGCGCGACGCCGGCGAGCGCCATCGCGACCAGCGCGATCATCACGAGGATCAGCACGAGGCCGTCCTCGCGACGGCCGGGCAGCGCGCGGCGGGTCACAGGTTTCCCCACAGCACGTTGCGCATCGGCACGATCGTCTGGTAGACCTTGTAGCGGTAGTGCTGCCAGTTCGGATCGCCCGACAGGTCGACGACCGGCGCCGGATTCGCGGCCGTGTCGCGCCACGCGCACGGCCCGTTGTTGACCGCGAGGCTGACGTTCGTGCACGGCGACGTGACGACGCCCGGCTCCATCCGGTCGCTGCGCGTCACGACGGCGATGCGGACGGCCTTGATGCGCTTGCGGTTCACCGGGCTCGTCGAAAGCGCGGTCGCGTCGAACGCGCCGGTCGCGCTGACCCATTGATCGACGCTCTGCGTGCCCGCCGGGGCGACGCCGTACTGCGCCTTCATCGCGACGACGTTGTGGACGAGCGAGTACGTGATGACGCTCGGCGTGATCCCGGTCGTCGACTGGATCATCTGCAGGTTGCCGTTATGCACCTGGTACGTCTTGCTCGCGATCTGCTTCGGGTTCAGCACACGCGAGCCGGTCGCGAAGTTGGGCCAGCTCGCGCCGCTGCTCGCGTTGACGTTGTAGATGCCGACGGTCTGGTCGTGCTTGATCGTGCGCGTCGCCGGCACGAGCGCCGAGACCTGCATGACCGCGCACTCGCCGGTGTCGCCTGCGTTCATCACGATCATCACGTCGCCCGAGCGCGAACCCGTCCATCCGCGTGACGACGAGGTCGTCGGTCGGCGCCGACATGCTCGACGTCGTATAAGCCGGCAGGCCGCCGAGCAGGTCGCCGGTGTTGACCTGCAGCGTGTCGGACGCCGTCGCGACCGGCGCCGTCGTGATGACGAGCGGCGCGAACGTGAAGTTCGGGATCGGACCCGCGGCGAGCGACGAGTACGTGTGCGTCGTCGACTGCGCGCAGTCGAACGACCACGGGTCCGCGATGCCGGCGCCCGCGTTGTGGATGTCCTGCTGCAGCTGCGCGAGCGCGATCAGCCCGTTCTCCTGCGCCTCGGAGCCGGCGGCCGTCGTGCGCTTCTGCGCCTCGTAGCTGCCGAGCGTCTGGATGATCGCGGCCGACGCGATCAGCCCGATCACGAGGCCGACGAGCAGCTCGATCAGCGAGAAGCCGTGCTGGCGACGAGTGGTTGAGTGGCATCGCGGCGCTCATCAGTTGACCTGCGCGACCGTGACCTGGCTGTGATACGTCGCGTCCTGCGCGCGCTTCCAGCAGACGACGACGGTCACGGTGTTGTTCGTGCCGATCGAGACGGCCTGGAAGCCGCTCGTGGCGCCCGGCAGCGTCGCGGAGACGTCGGCGAGCCACGCGAGCACGGTCGGGTTCGTCGTGGCGGCACCCGAGGTCTGGCACGGCGTGCCGCTGTTCATGTGGTTGTACGCGGCGATGTTCGGCCGGTCGCTCCAGATCTGGCCGATGATCTGCGACGCGAGGTAGCTCGCGTCGGACCGGTACTTCGCGTCGGTCGCCGCCGCCACCGACGTCGACTGCAGGCCGATCAGGCCGATCACGGCGAACGAGAAGATGGCGATCGCGATCATCGCCTCGATGAGGACGAAGCCGCCGTCGCGTCGGGTACGGGCGCTGGTCATCGCATCCTCACGAACAGGCGAGCTGCGTGCCGCTCGCCGCCTGCGGATCGCAGACGAAGATGCGGCCGCTGAGGTCGCCCGCCGACACGAGCACGCGACGCTGCATCAGCGCCTGCGGTGCGGTGATGTCGATCTGCGTGATCGGCGCGCCGCCGACCGGGTTCGGCACGACGCGGCCGTAGCCGTTGAACGTGACGCGCTGGCCGCCGGCCGGCGTGATCGCGATGCTCGTCGCGATGCTGCCGTCGTGGTTCGACGTCGTCTGGATGACGTTCGCCGCCGGGACGCCGCCGACCGGCAGCGCGCAGCCGGTCGACACGGTCCAGCCGGTGCCGGTGCCGGACCAGTCGAAGCACACCTGCTGGTTGCGCCGGATCGCTTCGGTTCGCGCGTACTCGAGGCCGTGCGACAGCGTCTCCGACGTGCCGCGCACTTCGGTGTTGCGGATGAAGCGGGTGAAGCTCGGCGTCGCGATCGATGCGAGGATCGCGAGCACGGCGATCGTGATCATCAGCTCGACGAGCGTGAAGCCGCGTTGACGTTCGACGGTCAGCATGCGTCCCCCGCGCGCGTGATCCAGCAGGCGGCCGGCAGCGACGCCGCACCGACGAAGTTCGTGGTCTTCTTGTTGGTCGACTGGTCGATCGTGTACTGGTAGCCGAGCATGTCGTTGACGCCGACCGCGTGCAGCACGAACGACTGGTCGTCGGTCTGCGTCGTCGCCGTCGCGTCGTTCGTCAGGTAGCAGCTGAACGTGAAGTACGTCGAGTTGCTCGGCGCCATCGGCACGCCGCACGAGACGCTGGCGGTGCCGTAGTTCTTGTTGTCCTGGAAGTACTGCTCCATCTGGCCGCGCAGGCCGGCGAGCTTCGACGTCGCCTCGGTGAGACGGCCGCGGATCACGTAGCTGCGGTACGACGGCAGCACGATCGCCGCGAGGATGGCGACGATGGCGACGACGATCATCACCTCGATCAGCGTGAAGCCCGTGGAACGGCGTCGAGCGGAGGAAAGCGGCGGCGGCATCGCGAAAACCGGTGAGGAGTCGAAGAAGGACGCACCGCAAGTTCGACACGCTTCGCGATTACTTGAGCTTCCGTACCCGCCGTGCCGACGTGCGTCGTCACCCGGTCGGACAGGCAGTCGTCGTGCCAGCCGGTCCGTGCGGCGGCCTGCGGGCGACCGGCGGTCGTTCCGGCGGCGCCCGGGCCCGAATCGCGCGTCGACGACGACCGCGCGGGTGACGAACGTCGTCAGTTCCGGCCGAAAACCGTTCGGCGGCGCGGACGAGCGGCGGCGTCGACGGTGGACGCCTGCCGGTCGTCCTATCGACGGTCGCGACGCTTGCCGATGCACGCCGTCGTCGCGGCCGGCCACGCTCGCCCGGCGACAAATTCGCGACGCGCCGTGCCGTCGCGTCGTCGTCGCACGCCGCGGCGTTCGTCGCCGCATCGACCCCCGAAGGAGATCCGATGGATACGATGAAGAAGCCCGACGACCATGCGAACCGCGACCCGATCAGCGGCGAACCCGGGGCACACCCGGTCGGCGTCGGCGTCGGTGCGGCGGCAGGCGGGATGGCGGCCGGCGCGGCGGCGGGAACGATCGCGGCCGGACCGATCGGCACGGCGATCGGCGCCGCGGTCGGCGCGGTCGTCGGCGGCCTCGGCGGCAAGGCGGTCGCCGAACACTTCGATCCGACGCGCGAAGCGGACTACTGGCGCGAACACCACGCCGGCCAGGCCTACGCCGCCGACGGCACCGGCTACGACGCGTACGCACCGGCCTATCGCCTCGGCTCCGCCACGCGCGACAAGTACGCGAACCGGTCGTTCGACGACGTCGAACCGAACCTGCGCCAGGACTACGAAGGCCTGCGCGGCGACGGCCACGTCGAGTGGGATCGAGCGAAGCACGCCACGCGCGCGGCGTGGGACCGGGTGTCGGGCGGCGAGGCTTAGGCGACGGAACGAGCGGCGATCGGCACGACGGATCGAACGCGATCCGGACGACGACGCCGCGCCGCTGGCCGCCGGCGAGCCGTTCGCCGCGGCTTTGCAGACCCTCGCCCTTCGCAGTTATAATCGCGCGCTTCGTCGGGGGTATAGCTCAGCTGGGAGAGCGCTTGCATGGCATGCAAGAGGTCAGCGGTTCGATCCCGCTTACCTCCACCACGACCGCTGCACTCGCTGCAGCGTGAAACGAAGCATCGCAGTCCCCATCGTCTAGAGGCCTAGGACATTGCCCTTTCACGGCGGTACGCGGGTTCGAATCCCGCTGGGGACGCCACTTCGGCCCCACGGCCGTCGCGTTCGATCCCGCCTGGCAGCCCGCGCGGTCCGCCGCTGTCGAGCCCTGCGCGACCCCGCGTGCTACGCCGTCGCGAGTCCTGCGTCCAGCGCGTCGATCACCCGGCTTCTGCCGAACAATTCCAGCGTCGCGTCGACCGACGGCGTCTCGCGGCGTCCCGCGACGAGAACCCGTAGCGGAACGGCGAGCTGCGGCATCTTCAGCGCCGTGCTCGGCGAGCACCGCCTTCAGCGCGGCGGCGATCGACGCGCGATCCCATTCGATCGTCGCGGCCCGCGCCGCGAACGACCGCAGCGCGGGCACGATCGACGCCGGCACGTTCGCTTCCTTCAGCGCGGGGTCGACGACGACGTCGCGATAGAACAGCATCGCGGCATCGGCGAGCGCGACCAGCGTGTCGCAGCGGTCCTTCATCAGCGCGATCACCGACGCGAGATGCGACGGCTCGGGCTCGGCGCCGCGCTCGCGCATCAGCGGCATCAGCAGCGTCGCGAGGCGCGCGTCGTCGGCGGCCTTGATGTAATGGTTGTTGACCCACGCGAGCTTCTTCGGGTCCCAGTGCGCGGCGCTCTTGACGAGGTGCCGCGTGTCGAACCATTCGACGAGCTGCTCGCGGCTGAACAGCTCCTCGTCGCCGTGACTCCAGCCGAGCCGCGCGAGATAGTTGACCATCGCCTCGGGCAGGTAGCCGTCGTCGCGATAGGCGAGGACGCTGACGGCGCCGCGCCGCTTCGACAGCTTCTGCCCGTCGTCGCCGAGGATGACGGGCACATGGCCGAACGCCGGCAGCGGCGCGTCGAGCGCGTGGTACAGGTTGATCTGCCACGGCGTGTTGTTGACGTGCTCGTCGCCGCGGAAGACGTGCGAGATCCGCATGTCCCGGTCGTCGACGACGACCGCGAAGTTGTACGTCGGCACGCCGTCGGCGCGCACGAGGATCAGGTCGTCGATCTCGTGGTTCGAGATGGTGATCGGACCCTTGACGAGGTCGTCCCACGTGACGTCGCCGTCGACCGGGTTCGCGAAGCGGATCACCGGGTCGACGCCGGCCGGCACCGGCGGCAGCGTCTTGCCGGGCCCGGGCCGCCAGCGCCGGTCGTAGTGCGGCTTCTCGCCGCGCGCGCGTTGCGCCTCGCGCGTCGCATCGAGCTCTGTCGGGCGTGCACCAGCAGCGGTAGGCCGTGCCGGCCGCGAGCATGCCGTCGACGACCGCGCGATAGCGGTCGAGCCGATGCATCTGGAAGAACGGGCCCTCGTCGGCGTCGAGGCCGAGCCACGCCATGCCGTCGACGATCGCGTCGACCGCTTCCGGCGTCGAGCGCGCGACGTCGGTGTCCTCGATGCGCAGCACGAACTTGCCGCCGAAGTGCCGCGCATAGGCCCACGAGAAGATCGCGGTGCGGGCGGTGCCGAGGTGCAGGAAGCCGGTCGGCGACGGCGCGATGCGGGTGCGGACTTCAGCGGCCATGACGAGTCGGTCGCGTCGGCGACGCGCGGCAACGAACGGGACGCGATGTTACGGGATCGGCGACGCGGTCGTCGCGGCGGCGGACGATCGCGACGCTGGCGCGGTGTCCGCGTCGATGCCGGATATCGAACCGCAGCCACCAAGAGAAGCGGCGCCCGAAGGCGCCGCACGTCGTCGCGAAGTCGACCGCCAGCGCCGCGTCCAGCGGCCGTCGCGACCGGGCGTCGAGGCGAATCAACTCGCCGCCGTCACCCGATCGCGCCGCGATCCGGTCAGCTCGCGGCCTTCAGCCGGTCGCGCAGCATCTTGATCTGGTCGTGGTTGCGCTGCGTGCCCTGCAGCTGCCGCTGGACGATCGCCTGCACGTCGGCCGGCAGGTTCTTCGACGCCGCGTCGCGATACTTCTTCAGCGCGGCGTCCTCGCCGCGTTCGGCTTCCTCGAGTACCGCGAGGTCGTCCTTCGCGCTGAGCGCGGCGCGCACCGACACCCAGCCGCGATGCACCGCGCCGCCGGCCGTCCCGCCGGTCTCGGCCTGGCCGCCGTAGGTCGCGACGACCCGCTGCAACTCGGCCGCACCGGTCGCGCAGTCGTTGGCGCGCGACGACAGCGTCGTCTTGATGTCGGCGGTCTTCGCGTGCTCCGCGCATTCGCGGAAGCCGTACTCGCCGTCCTTGCAGGTTTCGATCAGGTCGTTCAGCACGTCGACGACGCCCGATTGGTCGGTCGAGGTCGTGCGGCTCATCGTATCGGTCACCATGGCAAGTCTCCTAGTCCGAGCGCCGTCGATCCGGCGCGAGGCGGTCACTGTAGGCACGGGGGAACACCGGGCTTGTCAGACATTGCACCATCGGATGGTCGGAAGAGCGAGGCGCGCGCAGCATCGGCGATGGGCTGCATGTCCGCATTCTTGCGGGGCGCGCTCTTCGTCGTTCCGCGAAGGCGGAGCCAGCGTCGTTCGGCGCTCGCGCGCGAAGCCACGCGACGCCACCGGGTTCCCGCCCGCCTTCGCGGGAACGACGAAAGGGCGCTGCGCGGCCGCTTCTGCGGATGAATGTGCGCGGACCGCACGCGACGGGGCGTCCGTCCCGCAGGAGCTTCGCGACCGGCGCTGTGCTACCATGCGCGGTGCTGCGCCCGTAGCTCAGTTGGATAGAGTACTTGGCTACGAACCAAGGGGTCGTGGGTTCAAATCCTGCCGGGCGCACCAAACATTCGAAGGGGTTGCAGCGATGCAACCCCTTTTTCATTGGGGTCGCCGCGATGCGATCTCTTTGTGATCGGCGCCAGGTCCGACGACGAACGGCGGACCTTCGCGAGGCACCACGCGTCGCGACATTCCGTGCGAACGCGGCGCCTTCGAAGGCCGGTGCCGCGTCGCCGGACCGTGCCACGCGCCGGTCGCCCGCCCGCAGCTACGATCCCAGGTCGCGATGCCGCACCAGCAGCCCGCGCGACTGGACGATCAGTCGCGACGTCGCCGCGGCCAGCCGCGCGGCGTCGATCGCCGCGCGCCGGGTGCTGACGATCAGGTCCCAGCCGGCGATGCCGGTCGGGAACGAACCGCGGGTGCTCGCGCCGACCGGTTCCGGCAGCCGGGAGAAGCCCTGCCCGATGGTCGCCACGTCGATATCGCCGTTCGACGTGCGAGCGCGACGGCGCTGATCGACGATGCGACGCTCGTCGTTCAATCGCGGTACGTGACCGCGGCGATCGGCGACGCGTCGCTCGCCGCTCGTCGTCGGCGCGTCGATCGAGCCTGTCCGGGACCGCATTGCCTGCAACGTCGGCTGCTACGGACGTCCCGCCGTCGCGGTCGAGGCGGCCATCGAAGACGCCTGTCGACTGCCGACCGTCGTCGCGTAGTCGTGCGTGAACAGCGCCCCGTAGAAGAAGATCTGCGCGGAGTAGTACATCCACACGATCAGCGCCACGAGCGAGCTCGCGGCGCCGAACGACGTCGACGCGCCGCCATGACCGAGGTACAGCCCGATCGCCAACTTGCCGATCATGAACAGCACCGACGTCACCGCCGCGCCGACCACGACGTCGCGCCACGCGAGCTTCACCGCCGGCAGGAACTTGTAGATCACCGAGAACAGGATCATCAGCACGATGAAGCTCACCGCCGCCGCGGCGAACTTCGCGACGATCGACCCGAGTGAATCCCCGAAGGCACCGGTCACGGCGTCGATCCCCGCGCTGACGACCAGCGACGACAGCAGCATCAGCCCGAGGACGAGCAGCAGCCCGAGCGACAGGAAGCGCTCCCGCAGCATGTGCCAGAGCCCCGAGCCGGCCTTCGCCTTGACGTCCCACAGCTCGTCGAGGCTGTCCTTCAGTTCGCCGAACGCGGTGGTCGCGCCGGCGATGACGAGAACCAGCGAGATCGCGCCGGCGATGAAGCCCTTCTTCTGCTCGCCCTGCGCGCTCAGGACGCCCTTGACGACGGCGCCGCCCTGGTCGCCGACCAGCGATCCGAGCTGGTCGACGATCAGCCGTTGCGCCGTGTCGCGGTCGACGAAGATCGCGACGAACGACAGCACCAGGATCAGCATCGGGGCCATCGACAGCAGCGTGTAGAGCGCGAGCGCCGCGCCCTTGCTGGCGGCGCGTCGATTCGACCAGTCCTTGGCCGCGGCGACGGCGACCTTCGGCAGCGCGCCCAGCGTCGCCTTCGTCGGCGTAGCGGCGTGGGCGTCTTCGACCGTCGGCGCGCTCGCGTCGTCGGACCCGGCCACGCGGACGTCGGACGTCGCCGGCACGCGGGCGTCGGGAGCCGCGGGACCGCCACCTCGCGTGGCAACGGGATCGGCGACGCCGGGAACGAGCGTCGTGGCCTGACCACGCATTCCGGACGGCCGCGACGTGTCGTGCGCCCGCAGCGGCGTCTTCCGCGCGACGTAGGTCGACGTCGCGACGGCTGCGGCCGCGCCGAACAGCAATTGCCTGAAGCGGCTCACGGGCCGACGTCCGCGGCCTGCACCGACTTCATCCGCTTGCCCAGCTTGCGCACGCGCATCCCGGCCGCGACGGCTTTCGACAGCAGCTTGCGTCGCTTCCATGCCAGTCGCACGACGGTCGGCAGCGCGGCGATCATCGCGAGGACCAGCGCGGCCGGATAGCCGCCGCGCTGCAGGGCGGCGAGCGGCCGACGGGTCGGTACCCGGGCGGGCTTGCGAACGAGGTCTGCGGCGAGGCGCGCGCGGCGGGCCGCGAACGCGGTCTCGATGCGGCGGTGTCGCTCCGCGATATCGGTTTTCGGATCGTTCATAGCGCCGTCCGCACGACCGCGACATCCTTGGTCAGCTCGTCCCGCACGCGGGCGAACGGGTGGACCCGGCGCGACGCCGTCCACACCAGCGCCCCGCCCGCGGCGCACACGACGAGCCAGGCGACGGCGACGAGCCACGCCGTCGCGACCCGCCAGTCCGAATCCCATGCGGAGACGACGACCGCGAACGAGCAGAAGCCGAGGAAGAACAACAGCGCGAGCGACGCGACGACGCCGCCGCAGACCGCGCGCACGAGCGAGCGACTGAGCTCGGCCCATTCGAGCGACGCGAGCTCCGCGTAGTCGGCTCGACGTTCACCGAGGAACGCGGCCACCAGCTTGAGTCGGCGAACGAGATCGAACATGGACGGGACCGGAAGTCGAGGGTTGCATCGGCGAGCGCGCGCTCCAGTCGTTCGAGCGACGCCCCGACCGGTCGCGACGACCGTTCGATGCATCGCCGGTCTCAGCAATGCCTGTGCCCAGCGGGCCGGCTCGATTCGACGAACCGCCGGCGCCGGCTAGCGCCGCAGGCCGCGCATGCCCCTCGTCGCGACGCCGATCGTGGTCGTGCAGCGGCCTCGTCCTACATCGGTCGGCCGTGAACGACGACATCGCAACCGCCGCGCGACGAGTGTCCCCGACGCGAGAACGATCGCGATGATGACGAGCGGCCCCGTATCGTCCGCGGCACCGGTTCGCCGAGCGCGGAGCGGTCGCGGGCCGGTCGTCACCGGTTCGAGGGTCATCGCACCGAACGATGGGAGGATCCATGGCCAACGTCTTCGTCGAGCCCGCGAACGACGGGAAGTACCAGCTCGAGTTCGCGGACGGTTCTCCGTCCGAGGGCCCGTTCGATACGCAGGAAGAAGCGATCGCCGAAGCGCGCAAGCGCGGACACAAGCCGCTCGTCGCCCGCGTTCGCAATCGCAACGACAAGAACATCCCGGACCACTGGCGCGCGGCCTGACCGTTCGGTCGAAGCTGCAAGAGTCGGCGCGACAACGCGATCGCGGCACGAGCACGCGGCGGCGGCCGCTTGCGCGTCGACGACCGGTGGCCGCATCGCGAGCCGCGCGCCGTCGGGTCGCGCGTCCTACGGCGGGGTCGGCTTCGGCGCGGCGATCATCGTGGCGTCGTATTCGTCCCCACCCGGCCGCGCCAGCCGCAGGTGCACGGTCTCGCCCACGTTCCGCTTCAGATCGGGCTGCAGCTCGCGCGCCCGGGCGCCCGCGACCGGTCGCCCTTCGACGGCGACGATCCGGTCCTGCGGCGCGATGCCGGCCCGCGCCGCCGGCGATCCGGCGACCACCGCGTCGACGGTGACCGACTTCAACGTCGGGTCGACGAAGGATCCTTCGCCGTCGATCGCGAGCGAGAGGCCGAACGAGCCGGGTCGATCGTCCGCCCGCGCGCGACCGGCTCCGGCGACATCGAGCGCGACGACGAGCAACCACGCGACGACGACGCGACGTTTCGGCGCGCGCGACGTCAGGCGGCCGACCGGCGTCTTCATGCGACCGGATCCGTCACGAAGCGGCCGGCCGTCGAGGACTCCGGGGCATTCACCACGACGACCCTTCGTGAAGGCATGCGGCGATCGACGACCGTCACCGCTCGGTCGCATCGCCCGGACGCATCCGCGCGAGCCGCGCCTCGAGGACCCGGACCCGTCGCAGCAGCGACACGGCGACCGCGAGGCCGCTGGCGTCGAGCTCGAAGTGCTCGCGCAGCCGGCTCGCCGCCCGGGCGAGCACGATGCTCTCGGCCTCGAAGACGACGGTCGTCCGCGACGGCCGGCCGTGCGCCGGCAACGCGCCGCATTCGATCAGTTCGTCGAGCAGCGATTGCGGGAGGCCGGACAGTTCGACGACCTCGTCGAACGAGTAATCGGTTCTCGCCTCGAGCCACACCACCTCGTCGCGTTCGGTCATCGCGCCCCCTCCGCGCGACCGCGCTCGCGGATCGAACGACGACGCGGCCTTCAGTTGTTCGTAAAGCGAACGCTCCTTCGCGTCCGGCGACGGCGGCACCTCGATGCGCACGACCGCGTAGAGGTCGCCGGCCGGGCCCTTCGCCGTGGGTAGCCCGCGCTTCGCGAGCCGCAGGCGACGGTCGGCGGCCGTCCCCGCCGGAACGTTCAGCTCGACGGTGCCGCCCGGCGTCGGCACCTCGACCGTCGCACCGAGCACCGCTTCCCACGGCGCGAGCGGCAGGTCGACGTAGAGGTCGCGCCCGACCACCCGATAGAGCGGATGCGGCTGCAGCGCGAGCACGACGTAGAGGTCGCCCGGACGACCGCCGCCACGCGACGCGCCGCCCTTGCCGCCGAGCCGCAAGCGCTGCCCGTCCTCGGCCCCTTGCGGGATCCGCACGCGGAACGTCTTCGCGACGCGATGCGGCAAGCCGTCGTCGCCGACTTCCGGCAGCGCGAGGTCGAGGTCGATCTCGCCGCCCGCGTGCAGCTGCTCGACGGTGACCGGCGCCTCGACCTCGAAGTCCTGGCCCGGCGTCGGTCCGCGCGCGCGACCGCCGGCGGACTGCGCGCCGAAGGCCGCGAACAGGTCCGACAGGTCGACGTCCTCGAAGCGCGCATTACCGCCCGCGAACGGGTTGCCGGATGCCCCGCCGCCGAACGCCTGGTCGCCGAAGTTCTGGCGCCAGCCCTGCGACGGCTCGAAGTCCTCGCCGGGCCGATGGCGGCCGAGCTGGTCGTACGCCGCGCGCTTCTCGGGATCCTTCAACGTCGCGTAGGCCTCGGCGACGTCCTTGAACTTCGCCTCGCCGTCCGGATCGCTCGAGACGTCGGGGTGGTACCGATGGGCGAGCTTGCGGTACGCCTTCTTGATGTCGTCGGCCGACGCGTCGCGCGCGACGCCGAGCACGTCGTAGTAATCCTTGAACTTCATGCGTCCGAGGGTACCGCGGACCGCGGACCGCGGCTAGAACGTGACGGAGGCAGCGCGGCGATCGGTCGTGACGATCATGGCCCAACGATCACGGCGCGACGATTACAGCGCGACATCACAGCGCGACGGTGCGATGTTCGCCGAGGTCGAGCGGCGGGTTGCCGGTCACGGCGGCGCGCGCCATCTTGAACAGCTGGACCGGCTTGCTCTCCTTCACGTCCCAGTACTCCGCCTTGTAGACGTCGACGCGCAGCATCACGAGGTCGGGATCGTCGAGGCCGCCGGGAAACCACGCCTTCACCATCGGGCTCCACAGCCCTTCCATCCGCACGCGGTCGCGCTCGATCATCGCCTCGCCGGACAGCGAGACGTAGACGTCCGCGTGCGTGTCGACGTACTGGACGCCGACCTCGGCCTGCTTCGCGATCGCGATCGCCGACGGCGACGTGCGCGACGTGAAGAACCACAGCGACCCGTCGAACTGCTTCTGCACCGTCGTCATCGGACGCGCCGTCAGGCTGCCGTCCGCATCCTGCGTCGTCAGCATCGCGTAGCGGATATCCTTGATGCGATCCCAGACGTCGGCGTGCTTGTCTTGCGTGGTCATCGTTGAGGCTCCCGGTTCAAAGCGAACTGCCGACGGCGAAGGCGAGGATGACGAACAGGATGAACAGCGCGATCGCGATGAAGAACAGCGTCTTCGCGATCGAGCGCGCGCCTGCCGCGACGCCGGTGAAGCCGAAGAATCCCGCGATCACCGAGATGACGAAGAAGATCAGGGCCCAGCGCAACATGGCGATCCTTCGGACGAGTGGAGCGCCGAGTATCGGGACGGCCCTCGATACGGCCCTATCGGACGACGACCCATCCGCTGCGCGGCCATCCGCGCGAGTCGGCGAGTGCGGCGAGCGCCGAGCCGCCGCTCGCGGACCCGCGCGCCGCGTCGCGTTGAACGCCGCGCCGGACCGCGGCGGCCGCGGCGCGAACACGCTCGCACTCGGCGCGATCGTGCTGTGGGGCGGCCTCGCATGGCTCGGCGTGCGGCTGTCCGCGATGCCGCCGTTCCTGCTGGTCGGCACCGCGCTCACGGCCGCCGGCGTCCTCGCATCGCCGACGTGGCGCGGCTGGCGCGTGCCGGCGAAGGTGCTCGTGCTCGGCGTCTACGGCCTGTTCGGCTTCCACTTCTTCCTGTTCGTCGCGCTCCGGCTCGCGCCGCCGCTCGAAGCGAACCTGATCAACTACCTCTGGCCTTTGCTGATCGTGCTGCTCGCGCCGTGGTTCCTGCCCGGCACGCGGCTGACCGGTCGGCACGTCGTCGGCGGCGTGCTCGGATTCGCCGGTGCGATCGTCGCGATCGCCGGAGGCCGCGCCGTCGCGTCGACCGTGGCGACGACGCCGGCCGCGACGCATGCCGCGTGGGGCTACGCATCGGCGGCGCTGTCCGCGTTCGTGTGGGCCAGCTATTCGCTCGCGGGCCAGCGGCTGCGGCGCGGCGGCACGCGGTTCGCGACGTCGGCCGTCGGGCTGTTCTGCCTCGTGTCCGGGCTGCTCGCGCTCGGCTGCCACGCGCTGTTCGAGCCGTCGTACGCGTTCGTCGCGCGCGACGCGCCGCCGCTCGCCGCGCTCGCGATCGGACCGATGGGCGCCGCCTTCTTCCTGTGGGACGCGGCGCTGTCGCGCGGCGACCCGCGCGTCATCGGCACGCTCGCGTACGCGACGCCGCTGATCTCGACGGCCCTGCTCGGCCTCGACGACCCGGGGCGACTCGGCTGGTGGACGATCGCCGCGCTGCTGCTCGTCGTCGGCGGCGCGGCGATCGGCGGCGAGCGGCGGGCGGCGGAACGAGGCGGCGGTCGCTTGAGCGTCGACCGAAAAAAAAGGCCCGCGTGGGGCGGGCCTCGTCATGCGTCGCGATTCCTCGATCGGTCCCGGTCTTCGCCGGGGTGACGACACGAGCGCGGCCTCGGGGCACCGATCGTCGCCCCGACGCGACGCTCGTCACTGCACCCGCACGTCGATGCGACGCGGCTGCGCGTCACGGGCCTTCGGGATGCGCAGCTTCAGCACGCCGTGGTTGAACTCGGCTTCGACGTTCTCCGCGTCCAGCTCCTTGCTGAGCGTGAAGGTGCGGCGATAGCGCGTCACCTGGACCTCGGCATGGCTCGCCGACATGCCTTGCGGCATCGGCAGGCTGAGCTCGCCGTCGATCGTCAGCTGCTCGGCCTCGACGCGGATGTCGAGCTTGTCCTTCGCGACGCCGGGCAGGTCCGCGTAGAGCGTGATGCCGGTCGGGTCCTCGACGACGTCGACGGGCGGCAGCAGCGTGCCCTCGTCGCGACGGCGACCGTTCGTGCCGCCGCTGCCGTTGATCGACTTGCGCGATCCGTCGGACGCGCCGGCGGATGCGCCGTTGGAAAAGCCCTGGGACGCGCCGTTCGACGACGCGACGGTCTGCGACTCGTTCGTGTTCTCGGTCATGGTCATGATGGTCTCCGGATGTCGGGGCGCCGCCGCGTCACTGCACGGCGATGCGACGGGGTTGCGTGGATTCGCGGCGCTTGACGCTGACGTGCAGCACGCCGTCGCGATAGTCGGCCGCGACGCCTTCGGGATCGATGTCCTCGGGCAGGCTGATGACGCGCCGGAAGCGGCCCTGGAAGCGTTCGCTGATGTGCGACGTGGCCTTCGCGTCGCCGTCCTGGCCGACGTCGGACCGGCGCTCGCCCGCCAGCGTCAGCACGCGGCGGTCGAGGTCGAGCTCGATCTTCGACGGGTCGAGACCGGGCGCGAACGCGTAGATCTCGACCGAGGTCGGCGTGCTGCCGACGTTGAGCGCGGGATAACCCTGCGCGAAGCCGCGGATGCCGGGGGCGGTCGCGTCGAGCGCGCGCGAGACGTCGCGCTGCAGGCGCGCCATCTCCGAAAACAGATCGCGCGAGAACAGACTGGAATACATGGATCACCTCCTCGAACGAAAGGGCACGACCCGGCTGGTCGCACCGAAACACCGCCGATCTAGGTCGCGGCGTTCGCCTTTCAAGAGGGGTCCGGTGAGATTTTTTCGAAGCCGTCGGCATCGCGGCGCGCGCGCCGCGCGCCCGCGGTCAGGCCAGGTCGCCCCGCAGGTCGTGGCCGTCCGCCGCGGTGATCCGCACGTTCGCGAAGTTGCCGACGCGGACCTTCTGGCGCCACGCGAGCCGCGCGCTCGCGGAGCGCGGCGGATCGACGAACACGTTGCCGTCGATCTCGGGCGCGTCGGCCGACGAACGTGCGACGGCGCCGTCCGCATCGACCGCGTCGATCAGCACGCGCTGCAGCGTGCCGACGCGGCGTCGCAGCCGACGCGCGGCGATCTGCTCCTGCACGGCCATGAAGCGCGCGCGCCGCTCCTCGCGCACGTCGTCCGGCAGCGCGCCGGGCAGCGCGTTCGCCGTCGCGCCGTCGACCGGCGAATACGCGAAGCAGCCGACGCGGTCGAGCTCGGCCTCGCGCAGGAAGTCGAGCAGGTACTCGAACTCGGCCTCGGTCTCGCCGGGGAAGCCCGCGATGAACGTGCGAGCGGATCGTCAGGTCCGGGCAGATCGCGCGCCACGCGCGGATGCGATCGAGGTTGCGTCTCGCCGCGACGCCGGCCGCTTCATCCGCTTCAGCACGTCGGGATGCGCATGCTGGAACGGCACGTCGAGATACGGCAGCACGCGGCCCTCGGCCATCAGCGGCAGGACCTCGTCGACATGCGGATACGGATAGACGTAGTGCAGCCGCACCCACGGCGCCGTCCGTGCGGCCGCCGAGCGATGCGAGCTCGCCGACGAGCTCCGTCATCCGCGTCTTGACCGGCCGGCCGTCGACGAAGCCGGTGCGATAGCGCACGTCGACGCCGTACGCGCTCGTGTCCTGCGAGATGACGAGCAGCTCCTTCACGCCGCTCTTCAGCAGGCTCTCGGCCTCGCGCATCACGTCGCCGATCGGCCGCGACACGAGGTCGCCGCGCATCGACGGGATGATGCAGAAGGTGCAGCGATGGTTGCAGCCCTCGCTGATCTTCAGATACGCGTAGTGCTGCGGCGTCAGCTTGACGCCGTGCGCGTCCTCGGGACCGGCACGAGGTCGACGAACGGGTCGTGCGGCTTCGGCAGGTGCCGGTGCACGTGCTGCATCACCTCCTCCGTCGCGTGCGGGCCGGTGACCGCGAGCACCTTCGGATGCACCTTCGCGACGACCGTCGTCGCCGGCCGCGTCCTTCTTCGCGCCGAGGCAGCCGGTGACGATCACCTTGCCGTTCTCGGCGAGCGCCTCGCCGATCGCGTCGAGCGATTCCTGCACGGCCGCGTCGATGAAGCCGCAGGTGTTGACGATGACGAGGTCGGCGCCGTCGTAGCGTCTTCGACGTCTCGTAGCCCTCGGCGCGCAGCTGCGTGAGGATCTGCTCGGAGTCGACGAGCGCCTTCGGGCAGCCGAGCGACACGAAGCCGACCTTCGGCGCGGCCTGCGGCCGGTCCGAAGGTCGTCCCGGCGAAGGCCGGGACCCAATGTCGCTCGTCCCCTCCTCGGCCTGCGGCCGCTCCGAAGGTCGTCCCGGCGAAGGCCGGGACCCGGTGTCGCTCGTCCCTTCAGCGGCCTGCGGCCGCTCCGAAGGTCGTCCCGGCGAAGGCTGGGACCCAGTGTCGCTCGTCCCCTCCTCGGCCTGAAGCCGGTCCGAAGGTCGTCCCGGCGAAGGCCGGGACCCGGTGTCGTCGTCCCTCAGCGCCTGGGCCGTCCGAAGGTCGTCCGGCGAAAGCCGGTGTCGTTCGTCGGTTCGATCATGTTGATTCCGGGGTTTCGTTTCGCGGCGCGCACGGGTTGCCGCGACGACGCGACGCTGCAGTCGGTCGAGGATGCGGCCGTCCGCACCTCGTCGTTCCCGCGAAGGCGGGAACCCAGCGTCGTCCTGCGGTCGCACGAAGGCGTCCACCGAAGCCGAGCGCGCGACGGCCTCGCGCCGGCGCGTCCCGACTCGCGCGACGAACGCCGCCGGGTTCCTGCCTTCGCGGGAACGGCCGGTATTGCCGCGATGCCGATGGCGACCCCGATGCTCGAGCGCCTGCGTCGCGAGCACCGGATCGATCGATGGCCGGACGATCCGCTCGTCCGCCCCGCTCGACCGCCCCGCGCCGGTCCGCTACTTCTTCGCCTTCTCGCCCGCCGTCGCCGGCTCGGCCGCCGCGCCGGCGAATCCGAACGGGTTGCCGAACATCGAACGGGTCTGGTTCTGCACCTGGTCCTGCAGCTGCAGGAACATGTTCTTGCTCTGCTCGAGGTAGCTCGACATCATCGACTGCATCAGCGGCGCCTGGCCGGCGAGGAACTGCGACCACATCTCGGGCCCGAAGCCCTGGTTTTCGTAGACCGGGCGCGTCGGGTCGCCGAACTGGTCCTTCAGCTTGTCCTGGATGTCGATGAAAGCCTGGATGTTCTTCTCGAGGTACATGCCCATCATCCCCTGCATCGCGTTGCCGTACAGGCGGATCATGTGCGCGAGCATCGGCGGCGTGAACATCGGGACGCCGCCGGCTTCCTCTTCCAGGATGATCTGCAGCAGGATCGAGCGCGTCAGGTCGTCCTGCGTCTTCGCGTCGAGCACCTGGAAGGCCTCGTGCTGCAACACGAGCTGCTTGACGTCGGCGAGCGTGATGTAGGTGCTGGTCTGCGTGTCGTAGAGGCGGCGATTGGGGTACTTCTTGATCAGCCGCGGCGTTGCTGCCATGTGGTCTCCGGAGCGTCGCGACGCATTCGCGCCGTCGCGCGCGCTCGAGGCGTCGCCGCCATGTTTCGATGGGGGCTGGATTTTACATGACCGACGCAAGGCCGGACGACACGGTGCACGGCGGATGCGGCCGCGAGCCAGGCCGTGCCGCGCGGTGTCGCGCAGCCCGGCGACCGCTCGCCGGTACCGCGTCCTTGCGGCGGCGGTGACGCGACCGGCGCGCTGGCGTTCACGACCCCGCTGCGCGGAGGCGCGACGACCCGGTGGCGCGGTCGAAACGACCGTCAGCCCGCGCGGCGACGTCCCTCGTCGGCGATCGCGTCGAGCGACGCGACGTCGGCGCAGCGCACGACGTCGCCGACCACGAGGATCGCCGGACTCGCGATGCCGGCTCGCGCGAGGTCGTCGGGCAACGTGGCGACGGTGCCGACGACGTGGCGCTGGTCGTCGGTCCAGGCCGATTGCACGGCCGCGGCCGGCAGGTCCGGCGAGACGCCGGCTTCCAGCAGCGCGTCGGCGATCGCGCGGCAGCGGCCGACGCCCATGTAGATGACGATCGTCAGCCGGGTCGCCGCGATCGCCTTCCAGTCGACGTCGGGCGCGAACGACGCCTCGTCGCCCGCGCGACGCCGATGGCCGGTGACGAAGACGACGCCCTGGCTCCAGTCGCGATGCGTGACCGGGATGCCGATCGCGGCGGGGCCGGCGATGCCGCTCGAGATGCCCGGCACGACGCGCACGTCGACGCCGGCGGCGATCAGGTGCGCGCGTTCCTCGCCGCCGCGCCCGAACACGTACGGGTCGCCGCCCTTGAGCCGCACGACACGACGGCCGGCCTCGGCCTCGCCGATCATCAGCCGCTCGATGAAGGCCTGCGGCGTCGACGGCCGCAGCGTCTCGCCGCGTTGGACGCCGGCGCGGCAGTACGGCCCGCGCTTGCCGACGCGAACGATCCGCGCGTGCGGCGACGCGTGGCCGAGCACGTCCGGATGCACGAGGTCGTCGACCAGCACGACGTCGGCGGCCGCGATCGCCTTGACCGCCGCGATCGTCAGCAGCTCGGGGTCGCCGGGACCGGCCCCGACGAGCGTGACGCAGCCGCGCGCGGGCGGGCGAACGTCGCTGGTCATCGCGGCGCTCGGCGTCGTGCCGTCGCTGTGCATCGTCGTCGTCATCCGATCTCTCGCTTCGTCGTTCGTCGTCGCGTCACGCCACCGCCTGCCGCTGGTCCGGTCGCGCCGCCATCGCGGCGCGCGCCTGCTCGATCGCGGCGATCTGCGCGGCGATCGCCTCGGGCACCGGCCGCTCGCCCGACAGCACGGCCTGGATCCACACCGCCGTCGACGCCGCGTCGCGCGACTCGGGCAGGATCGGCAACGTGCGGATCACGCCGGCCTCGCCGGGCACGACGAGGCTCGACTGGCCGTCGATGAAGCGCTCGATCGGCGACGGTCGTCGTGCGTTCGCGACCGGCTCGCCTTCGGTGCCGCGCATCAGCAGCACGCCGCCCTTCTGCTCGAAGCCCGTGAAGAACGCGCTGAGCGTCGCATGGTATTCGGGATGCGTGAAACTCGCGAGCCTGAGCGCCGGCCCGTCGAACGGCTGCAGCAGCTTGACCAGCGTATGGCCGGGCCCGCGCACGCCGAGCAGGCGACGGAACGACAGCACGCGCGCGAGCGGCGGGTTGAGGTCGTTGATCGCCATGAAGACCGGCTCGCCGCGCGCGACCTGCGCCGTCGCGTCGTCGGCCGTGCGGCAGACCGGCAGGCCCATCGTCTCGAAGATCTCGGCGCTGGTCACGCGCGGCGGCGGCGCGCCGTCGAAGCCGGGCGCGTCGAACGCGTGCGCCGAACGCAGCGACGCGCGATCGGCCTCGGACGCCGGCGTGGCGACCTTGCCGTGCACGAGCACCGGGATGCCCTCGCGGGCGAGCAGGCACGCGAGCAGCGGCGTCAGGTTCGGGACGTTGCGCGCGCCGTTGTAGCTCGGGATGACGACCGGGATCGACGGCCCGCCCGACGCGTCGACCGGCATCGGCAGCGCGAGCCCGTGCGCATGCGTCGCGTCGAGGAAGCCGGCGAGCTCCTCGGGCGCCTCGCCCTTGATCCGCATCGCGAGCAGGATGGCGCCGGTCTCGAGATCGCCGATGCGCCCGTCGAGCAGCGCCGACCAGACCAGCCGCGCGTCGTCGCGCGTCAAGCGCACGCGCGTTGTCGCGCCCGCGGCCGATCTCCTTGATGTAGCGCGCGCAGTCCAGCTTCTCTTCGCTCATGGTCGGTCGTGGTGGTCGCAACGCCCGTCACCGCGCCGCGCGGCGGCGCCGCCGGCCGCGATCAGCGGGCGTCGATGCGACGTTACGGGATGCGCCCGTCGCCGCTCAAGATGCAGAAACCATGCCACGGACGTCGCCGACCATCCGCTTCAGCTCGGGCACGCACGACCCGCACTGCGTCCCGCACTTGAGGCCCGCCTGCAGCGCCCGGAGCCGTTCGACCGGCGTGCCGTCGAGTCGTTCGAGCGTCTCGACGATCATGCTTTCCGGGACGTTCCAGCAGTTGCACACGACGCGGCCGCGCGGCTTGAAGCCCGACGGCGCGACGGCGCCCGGCCGCAGCAGCAGCCGGCCGAGCGCCGCGACCGGCGCGGCCGACTCGAGGTAGTCGCGCAGCCAGGTCTCGGCCGACCAGTCGCCGCGCAACGCGACGCCGGCGATGGCGCCGTCGCGCACCAGCACGCGGCGGGCGTGCGCGCGCCGCGGGTCGTCGTAGCGCAGCAGCCAGGCCGAGCCGTCGTGCGGGTCGACGAGGCCGAGTTCGCGCTCGACGAACGCGATCGACGCGTCTTCGATCGGCTCGGCGTCCGCCGCGCGGAACACGAGGCCGACGCGTCGCTCGTCGCCGTCGATCCGGCCGAACGGCACGCAGCTCGCGTACGCGAAGCGCGCGAAGCATCGATGCAGCCGCTCGCGCGTCGCCTCGAGCGTCGCGCCGTCGAGCCATGCGAACGCGACGAAGCGCGACGGCAACTCGACCTTCTCGATCCGCACGGCCGCGAACTTGAGTTCGGGCTGCAGCGAGTCGGCGTCGAACGCCGGCGACGTCAGCGTGTTGACGCCGGCCGACGCCGTCGCGACCGCCGACGTACTCCTCGCCCCAGTGCATCGCGATGAACGCCTGGCCCGCACGCATGCGCGTCGGACACGCGCACGGCAGCATCGGCTGCGCGCCGCGCCGGTTCGACACGCGGACGAAGTCGCCGTCGCTCAGTCAGCCGGCGCTTCGCGTCGATCGCCGCGACAGTCGATCGTCGGCTCGGCCTCGATGACCGAACAGCTGCGGCACGGTGCCGGTGCGGCTCATGCCGTGCCACTGGTCGCGCAGGCGGCCGGTGTTGAGCGACGAACGGGAAGCGCGCGTCGACGCGCCTCGGCCGGCGGCTTGTACGGCGTCGGCGACGAAGCGCGCGCGGCCCGACGGCGTCGGGAACACGCCGTCTTCGTAGAGCCGCTTGCGGCCTTCGCGTCGCGCCTTCGGGGAACGGCCACTGCTGCGGGCCGCGCGCGTCGAGCATCGCGTACGACAGGCCGGTGATGTCGAGGTCGCGGCCGCGCGTCGTCTCGCGATGCTCGTTCCACACCGACTCCGGCGTCCGCGTACGCGAACAGCGCGCGCGCGCTCCGGCCGCGATGCGCGCGCGTCGAGCGCGGCGCGCGAAGTCGCACGACGATGCGCCCAGTCGTCGCGCGCCTCGCCGGGCGGCGGCACCGCCGCGTCGCACGCGGCTGATGCGGCGCTCGCAGTTCGTGACGGTGCCGTCCTTCTCGCCCCAGCGTCGTGGCCGGCAGCAGCACGTCGGCGTACGGCGCGGTCGCGGTCGTCGGCGAACGCCTCCTGCAGCACGACGAGCTCGGCCTTCGCGAGCGCGCGCGCGCACGCGATGCCTGGTCGGGCATCGACTGCGCCGGGTTCGTGCACGCGATCCACAGCAGCCTTGATCGTCGCCGTCGGCGAGCGCGTCGAACAGCTCGACCGCGGTCTTGCCGCGGCGTCGCCGGCACGTCGTCGACGCCCCACAGCGCGGCGACCTCGGCGCGATGCGTCGGCGTTCGACGAGGTCGCGATGCGCCGACAGCAGGTTCGCCATGCCGCCGACCTCGCGACCGCCCATCGCGTTCGGCTGGCCGGTCAGCGAGAACGGGCCGGCGCCGGGCCGGCCGATCTGGCCGGTCGCCAGGTGCAGGTTGATCAGCGCGGCGTTCTTCGCCGTGCCCTGACGACGACTGGTTCAGGCCCTGGCAGTACAGCGACAGCGCCGCGCCGCGCCTCGCCGAACCAGCGCGCCGCCGTGCGCGAGGTCGTCCTCGCGCGATGCCGCAGGTCGTCGCGACGTCGCGCGGCGTGAAGTCGCGCACGACGCGCTTCAGCTCGGCCCGAAGCCCTCGGTGTGCGCGCGCGATGAAGCCGGTCGTCGATGAGGTCTTCCCACAGGCATCAGGTGCAGCAGGCCGTTGAACAGCGCGACGTCGGTGCCGGGCAGGATCGCGCAGGTGCAGGTCGGCCATCGCGCGCGGTGTCGGTGCGGCGCGGGTCGACGACGATCGATCTTCAGCGCCCGCGGCCGCGCGCGCGCTGCGCGTCCTCGATGCGGCGGATACAGGATCGGATGCGCGTACGCCATGTTCGAGCCGGCGATAAGCAGCAGGTCGGCGTGGTCGAAGTCCTCGTAGCAGCACGGCGGCGCGTCGGCGCCGAGCGTCGCGCTTGTAGCCGGCGACCGCGCTCGACATGCACAGCCGCGAGTTCGTGTCGACGTTGTTCGTGCCGACGAGGCCCTTCGCGAGCTTGTTGAACGACGTAGTAGTCCTCGGTCAGCAGCTGGCCCGAGATGTAGAACGCGACGGCGTCCGGGCCGTGCTCGGCGATGATCGCGGCGAAGCGGTCGGCGACGTGGTCGAGCGCCGCGTCCCAGCCGACGCGCTCGAGCGGCGCGTCGCGCGTCGCGCGCAGCTGCGGCACGCTGCAGCCGCCGCGTCGCGGATCGACGTCGGCGGTCGCGGTCAGGTGCAGCGTGCTGCCCTTGCGTGCAGAGCCGGCCGAAGTTCGCCGGATGGTCGGGGTCGCCGCGCACGCCGACGATGCGATCGCCCCGTCGGACTCGATGACGACGCCGCAGCCGACGCCGCAGTACGGGCAGGTCGAGCGCGGTCTCGGTCGAGCGGTCGTCCGGCGTCGACGCGCGGATCGTTCGATGCGGGAGCCGTGCCGGGATCGACGATCGTCATGCGAGCGGGCATTGCCGGCGCTGGACGCGGCCGGCGTGCGCTCAGGTCCGCGCCGTCACCGGACGAAGCCGGTCAGCGCGTTCGTCGGCACGTCCGGCGCGGCCGTACCGCTCGGGCCGTGCAGCTCGCGCGCGTCGAGGTAGACGCGGCCGCCGTCGACGCGCACCGCGAACGCCGTCGTGCAGCCCTCGTCCGGCGCCGCGGCCGCGGCCGTCCGCCGAGGCCGATGCTCCAGTTGTGCAGCGGACAGGCGACGCGCTCGCCGAACACGATGCCCTGCGACAGCGGGCCGCCCTTGTGCGGGCAGCGGTCGAGCAGCGCGAACACGCGGTCGTCGGCGGTGCGGAAGATCGCGACGTCGCCGCCGCTCTGCGCGCGTCACGACGCGCGCGCCGAGCACCGGGATGTCGTCGACCGCGCAGATGTCGATCCAGCCGTTCATCGTCGCGTCGTCCTCACCGACCGCCACCGGCGTCGAACTGGCGCTCGTCGATCAGCGCCTTGTCGGGCTCGATGCCACGGGATCGGGCTCGCCTTCGCATCGCGAACTGCAGCCGCTCGTACAGCGCGCGGCGGTTGTCCGCGTCGTCGAGCGACGCGCTTCTTCACGTGATCGAGGCCGACGCGCGTCGACGTAGTGCACGGTGCGCTCGAGGTACCAGCCTTCCTCGCGATAGAGCTGCAGGAACGCGCCCGAGTATTCGAGCACCTCCTCGTGCGTCTTCACCTTGCACGAAGAACTGCGCGACCTCGGTCTTGATGCCGCCGTTGCCGGCGACGTAGATCTCCCAGCCCGAGTCGACGCCGATCACGCCGACGTCCTTGATGCCGCTCTCGGCGCAGTTGCGCGGGCAGCCGGACACCGCGAGCTTGACCTTGTGCGGCGCGTACATGCGCCACAGGTCGCGCTCGAGCTGCTGGCCCATCAGCGTCGAGTCCTGCGTGCCGAAGCGGCACCACTCGCTGCCGACGCAGGTCTTCACCGTGCGCAGCGCCTTCGCGTACGCGTGGCCGCGACGGCATGTCGAGGTCCTTCCAGACGCTCTGCAGGTCCTCCTTCTTCACGCCGAGCAGGTCGATGCGCTGGCCGCCGGTGACCTTGACCGTCGGGATGCGGTACTTGTCGACGACGTCGGCGATGCGGCGCAGCTCGCTCGCGTTCGTCTCGCCGCCCCACATCCGCGGGATCACCGAGAACGTGCCGTCCTTCTGGATGTTCGCGTGCGCGCGCTCGTTGATGAAGCGCGACTGCGGATCGTCCTGCGCCTCCTTCGGCCACGTCGAGATCAGGTAGTAGTTGAGCGCCGGGCGGCACGTCGCGCAGCCGTTCGGCGTGCGCCAGCCGAGCAGCTTCATGCACGTCGGGGATCGTCAGTCAGGTGCTCGCTCGCGGATCGCGTCGCGCGCGTCCTGGTGCGTCTGGTCGGTGCAGCCGCACATCGGCTTCTCGGTCGGCGCGGCCGAGTAGTCGCCGCCGGCCGTCGAACATCAGCATCTGCTCGACGAGCCCGGTGCACGAGCCGCACGACGACGACGCCTTCGTGTGCTTGCGCACGTCGTCGAGCGTGAACAGCCCCTTGTCCTTGATCGCCTTGCAGATCGTGCCCTTGCGACACGCCGTTGCAGCCGCAGACCTCGGCGTCGTCGGCCATCGACAGCGCCCTGCTCTGCCCCTGGTGGCCGGTGTCGCCGAGATGGTCCTCGCCGAACATCAGGTGGTCGCGGATCTCGGAGATGTTCTTGCCGTCGCGCAGCAGCTGGAAGTACCACGCGCCGTCGACGGTGTCGCCGTACAGGCACGCGCCGATCAGCTTGTCGTCGCTGGATCACGAGCTTCTTGTAGACGCCGCCGATCGGGTCGGACAGCACGATCTCCTCGGCGCCGCTCGCCGCCCGATGAAATCGCCGGCCGAGAACAGGTCGATGCCGGTGACCTTCAGCTTGGTCGACGTGACCGAGCCGACGTAGCGGCCGATGCCGAACTGCGCGAGGTGCGTCGCGCAGACCTTCGCCATCTCGAACAGCGGCGCGACCAGGCCGTAGGCGATGCCGCGATGGTTGACGCATTCGCCGACCGCGTAGATGCGCGGGTCGTAGGTCTGCATCGTGTCGTTGACGAGGATGCCGCCGGGCCGCTCGAGCAGTGCAGGCCGGCCGACTCGCGCGAGCGCGGTGTTCGGGCGGATGCCGACGGCCATGACGACGAGGTCGGCCGGGATCTCGCTGCCGTCCTTGAAGCTGCACGCGCGCTTGACCGCACGGCCGGCCGTCCGTCGTCGCCGACGAGTTCGGCCGTCTGCGCCTCGAGCAGGAACTTCAGGCCCGCGATCCTCGAGCGACTTCTGCAGCATCCGCGCGGCCGTGCGGTCGAGCTGGCGCTCCATCAGCCACGGCATGATGTGCACGACGGTCACGTCCATGCCGCGCAGCTTCAGCCCGTTCGCCGCCTCGAGGCCGAGCAGGCCGCCGCCGATCACGACCGCGTGCCGGTACTGTCGCGGCCGCGTCGATCATCCCGTGCGTGTCGGCGATGTCGCGATACGCGATGCACGCCGTCGAGGTCCTTGCCCGGGATCGGCAGGATGAACGGATTGGAGCCGGTCGCGAGCAGCAGCCGGTCGTACGGCGCGATCGGTGCCGTCCGCCGGCGACGACCTGCGCGCCGCACGCGATCGATCTTCACGATCGTCTTGTTCAGGTGCAGCGTGATGCCGTTGCTCGGCGTACCAGTCGACGCCGTTCAGCATGATCTGCTCGATCGTCTGCTCGCCGGCCAGCACCGGCGACAGCAGGATGCGGTTGTAGTTCGCGTGCGGCTCGGCGCCGAACACCGTGATGTCGTAGAGGTCCGGCGCGATCTTGAGCAGCTCCTCGAGCGTGCGCACGCCGGCCATGCCGTTGCCGACCAGCACCAGCCGCTGTTTCCGCGAATCGCCGCCATCCATGTCGCGCTGCCTTCCTCGTTCGTGTCGTCGTTACGTCGTCGTTCGTCGCTTCGGCGTCGCTCAGTCCGGATACGCGGCGCCGATCATCACCGACGACAGCGTCCCGTACGCCGTGATCCACGACGCGCGCGTCGCGGGATCGAAGTCGTCGCCCAGTCCCGTCGCCAGCGTGTCGATCAGCGCCTGGCCGACCGGCGCGTAGTGCGCCCGCTCGACGCCGTAGCCGACGTGGCGCCGCGCCAGCGCCTGCGCGGCCGGCACCAGCACGTCGGGTCGGTCGAGCGACGCGACGACCGTCGCGAGCATGGCCATCAGCTTGCGCCCCTGCTCGTCGAGGTCGCCACGGAACAGGCGGCGGACGTCGGGCGCGAGCTCGAACAGGCGCTGATAGAAGAGGCTCGCGGCGACCGCCTCGATCGGCCGGACCTTCGCGAAGCTGGTCCGCACGAGGCGCACGTCGTCGTCGGTCATCGCCGGGAGGTCCGCGGCAGGGCGAACCCCGCACCGACGGCATCGGGCGATGCCGTCACCGGCCGCGTCGTTGCGGCGATCGCGGCGCGGCGCGCGCGCCGCCCGAAGCGCCGGCCCGCGAGACGGCGGCCGGTCGGGTACGAAGCGCGGTGCGGCATACGGGACCTGTCCAGTGACGCGTGCGGACATGCAATCGCCGTGCCATCGACGGCACCCGCGCGACGCACGATGCGACGGCGTCGGCAGCCGTGCCGCCGCCGGGGGAACGGCTGCGGGCGGCCGCGGCCGCGGCCGGTCGACGTCGTCGGCGAATCGCTTCCACCGCCCATGATCTGTGCGACGCACCAGCCGGGACGCCGCTGCGTCGATCGATCCGGTGCGCCGGCGACGCGCGTCGGCCCGTCGATATACTCGCCCGACCCATGCTCGTCCTCGGCATCGAGACCTCCTGCGACGAAACCGGCGTCGCGCTGTACGACAGCGCCGTCGCCGAGCCGTCGCGCGCGCTGCTCGCGCAGCGGCTGCACACGCAGGCCGCGATGCACGAGGCGTACGGCGGCGTCGTGCCGGAACTCGCGTCGCGCGATCACATCCGCCGGCTGCTGCCGCTGCTCGAAGGCGTGCTCGACGACGCGGGTCGCACGCGGGCCGACCTCGACGCGATCGCGGTGACCGAGGGGCCGGGCCTCGTCGGCGCGCTGCTCGTCGGCGTCGCGTTCGCGCATGCGCTCGGCTATGCGCTCGGCAAGCCGGTGATCGGCATCCATCATCTCGAGGGCCACCTGCTGTCGCCGCTGCTGTCGGCCGATCCGCCGTCGTTCCCGTTCGTCGCGCTGCTCGTGTCGGGCGGCCACACGCAGCTGATGCACGTCGCGGGCGTCGGGCGCTACACGATGCTCGGCGAGACCGTCGACGACGCGGCCGGCGAAGCGTTCGACAAGACGGCGAAGCTGCTCGGCCTGCCGTATCCGGGCGGCCCGTCGCTCGCGCGGCTCGCGGAGCGCGGCGACGACGCCGCGATCGCGCTGCCGCGGCCGATGCTGCACTCGGGCGACCTCGACTTCAGCTTCTCGGGGCTGAAGACCGCGGTCGCGACCGCCGCCCGCAAGCTCGACCTCGACGGCGACCCGGCGGCGAAGGCGAACGTCGCCGCGTCGTTCCAGCGCGCCGCCGTCGACATCTTGGTCGCGAAGTCGATGGCAGCGCTGCGACAGGCCGGCTCGAAGCGACTCGTCGTCGCCGGCGGCGTCGGCGCGAATCGGCTGCTGCGCGTCGAACTCGCGAAGGCCGCCGAGAAGCGCGGCGCCCGCGTCCACTTCCCCGAGTTGGAGTGGTGCACCGACAACGGCGCGATGATCGCGCTCGCGGGCGCGTTGCGGCTCGAAGGCGACGGCGCGCCGTCGGCGACGCGCGCCTTCGGCGTCAGGCCGCGATGGCCGCTCGGCACGAGCGCGAACGCCGACGGGTGAACGGTCACGGCGACAGGCGGAGGACGCGATAGCCGTCGCAGTCGTAGGCCGCCGTCCTCGTCGCGTCGCCCGGTCGCGAAGCGTCGGGCCGCTGCAGATACCACGTCACCCGGTGGCGACGGCCCCATTCGACCAGCGCATCGGGGTCCGGCGACGCCTGAACTGCGCGAAGTTCCCGCACGCGCTGCTCGACGACGCCGACGGCGCCGCCGAAGTGGTTGTCGCTGACGAACGCCTGTCGTTCGCTCGATGCCGTCACCACGAGATCCGGGTCCATGTTCGAGTCCTGCAGGATGTCGGCGTGTGCGGAATGGTCGCGGACGAAACGTGCCGCGTCGACGACGCACGACGGCACGCTGGTGCGGCTCTCGTACGAGCTGTAACCCGGCCATTCGGGAAACGTCTGCAGGTTCGGCGCGAAGCGATGGACGCAGAGCAGTCCGGCCGCCGCGGCGACCGCCGCGGCCGGGATCGCGTACCGGCGGCGGGCGACACGCGCTTCGAACGCTCCGACGTACAACGCCATCGCGCCGAACGCGACGACGACGAAGTACGCCCACGCGTGCGGGCGGTTGAGGAATTCCTCCGGCGCGCCGATGCCTCGCTCGTCGAGCGCCAGCAACATCGACATCGCCAGGTAGTTGACGGCGATCATCGCGACGAACACGACGGGACTCGGCGCGAACCGTCGGCGGGTCGCGATCAGCGCCACCGGCGTCAGCACGAGCCAGATGCCGAACGATCCGACCAGCAGGTACGTCGCGACGATCGCGGCATCGACGACGCGCGGCAGGTGACCGTCGAGATAGAGCGCGGCGAAGGCGCGCCTCAAGGGTCCGTCGGACGAGCTGTGGTACAGCAGGTCGACGTAGCCCCGGATGCCTGACGCGTCGAGTCGAAGCGTCGGCACGCGCGGGGACCATTGCGAGACGGCGACGACCGCGACGAAGAGCACGACGACCGCGAGTCCGGCGGCGAGGCGCCGGCGCGCACTGAACCGTCCGAAGAACGCGCACGGGTACAACATCATG
The DNA here is from genome assembly GCA_963720205.1 of uncultured beta proteobacterium. Taxonomy (GTDB): domain Bacteria; phylum Pseudomonadota; class Gammaproteobacteria; order Burkholderiales; family Burkholderiaceae_D; genus CAHJXF01. The sequence goes on from OY970390.1 coordinate 1,233,187, forward strand.
ATCAGCGCGTTCGCGACGAACAGATGCGCCTTGTACCCGATGCAGACGGCAAGCAGCACGAAGCCGCAGGCCACGCCCCAGGCGCGACCGCGATGACATCCGGTCACGACGAGGCTCCAAGCGAGCGCGATGCAGGCGAGGCCGTACAGCATGCCGAGGTTCACCTGCGACATGAAATGGAAGGAGAGGTAGCGCAGCCCGAAGCCCTGCTGATACGCGTCCGGCAGCGTCAGCACCGCGGCGGCCGCGACGACCGGCGGCCACGGCGTCCGCACGAAGGCGCCGACGAGCACGTACGCACCGAGCCCGGCCAGCACGATGCCGAACGGAAGCTGGAACGCGCCCACGGCGTCGAGCGCGGTCGTCGGCGTCATCGCGTCGAGCGCGGCGGGCATCATGTAGCTCGCGACGTGATAGGCCGCTGCGGGCACGCCGGCGAGCTTGATGTCGCTCAGCGTCGCGAATCCGTGCGCCTGCGCGAACGCGCTGACTACGCGGGCATGGATGAACGCGTCGTACCAGATGGTGAACACGTCGAAGCCGCCTTCGGACCGCATGATGGGCTGCTGGTCGCGCGTCCAGCCGGTCGCCGCCAGCCCGACGAACACGATGCACGCGAACGAGGCCGCTTCGAAGCGGCGCGGCGCGGACGACCGGGCACGGCCGCGCTCGCGCGTCGCCCACGCCGCGACCGCGACCACGACGCCGACGATCGCGACGTCGGCAGACATCCCGAACGGCGAGACGAGGACCGTCACGAACAGGCCGGTGTTGACGCAGAAGAAGCCGACCAAGAGGTCGAGTGCCAGGCCGCCCTGCGTCGGGAGCACGGCCGTCAGCCGCCGCGTCATGCGCTCGCCGACGCATGCGCAGGCGACAACGAAGCCGGCCGTCAGCAGCGCGCTGCCGGGCGGAAGCCCGCCGGTCGCGCGGACGAGCCAGCTCCAGCACAAGCCGACGAGGCAAGCCATCCCGACCATCCGCATTCGGCAGTCGGCCCGTCGCGACGCCGCGACGTCCGCGTCGTGCGGCGTGCGCGCGGGGGGGCGCGAGTGCAGCGACGAAACGACGGCTGCGCGCGGCGTCCGGCGCATCGGCAGCCGGTTCATCCGCGCAACGCCTCGCGTCCGCCGCGCGCGTAGCGCATCCGCTCGGCCGCGAGAACGCGCGCGATGCCGAGCGCGAGCGGTACCGTCGGTGCGCTGTCGAGCGGAGGGACGATCGAACGGAATCGCATCTGGCGGCTGTAGATCGCGGACGTCGGCGCGGCGCTCGTCACGATCCGCGGCGGGCGCTGCGAGAGCCGCTTGAAGATCGACACGATCTCGCTGATCGTCACCGGCCGCTCCGAGGCGACGATCTTCATGACCGTTCCCGGAACGGACCAGCGAGCGCAAGGACCGGATCATCACGGCGGCGGCGTCGTCGGTCGACAGATAGTCGCGGATCGTGTCGAGCGGCACGTAGATCTGGACCGGCCGGTTGCCCACGAGACAGCGCGAGATGTGCGTCAGCAGGCCCTGCGCCTTCATGTCCGTCTGTCCGACGCCGTAGAGGGTCGACAAACGGGCGATCAGGGCACGCAGGCCACAACGCTCGGCGACGGCGCCGACGCGTCGCTCGCCGGCGAGCTTCGCCCGCGCATAGGCGGTCGTCGGCGTGACGTCGGTCCGCTCGTCGATCACGGCGACGTCCGCGCCGGCGTAGATCGCGCCCGCCGAGCTGGCGAACGCGAGGCGACCGAGCGACGGCGACAGCGACGACGAAGCGACGAGCCGATGCAACGCGTCGAGCAGCGCCGCGAGCGCGACCGACTCGGGGACGAGCGCCGCGTCGGCACTTGCCATCGTGCCGACGCCCGCGGCCCAGTAGATCTCCCAGGGATTCGCGGGCGACAGCGCGGCGGCGAAGGCGGCGGCCGCCTCGCGCATCTCGGCGGCGACGGTGTCCGCGGCATGCCACGAGAACGGGCGCGACGGCACGAAGACCGTCGTGCCGTCCGACCGCAACGCGCGTTCGAGCGCCGCGCCGAGCAGTCCGCCGCGACCGACGACCCAGGCGACCGTCACGGCCGCGCCGGCGGGCGCGTGGGCCGCGTGCTGACGACGTACAGCGGCTTGCCCATCACGATGCCCATCGTGACGGCGAGGTACTCGGCGATGACGCCGAGCGACATCAGGATCGCGCCCGAGAAGAACGACACGACGATCAGCAGCGACGCCCAGCCCTGCACCGGGATGCGGCCCGCGAAGTGACCGTACGCCGCGTACAGGCCGAGCAGCGTCGCGAGCACCATCGACGCGAGGCCGGTCGCGGTGATCAGCCGCAGCGGCCGCGTGCCGGTCGTCAGCACGAGGTTCCAGAAGTGGCCGAGCAGCCGGATGTACGAATAGCCGGACGGCCGGTCCATCTCGGCGCGCAGCCGGATCGGCGCGTGGCCGATGCGACCGGTGATCCAGAACAGCCCGACGTCGAGGTACACGCCGTTGCCGCAGTACGCGGCGAGCGTGCGCGCGATCTCGCCGTCGACGAGCCGGAAGCTGTTGAAGCGTCCGACCTGGTCGTTGCCGAGCATCCGCGACGCGATCGCCTTCGCGGTGCGGCTGAGCGCGTTGCGGAGCGCGCCGTGCGGCGGCGCGTTCGACGGCTCCGCGTAGACCAGCTGCAGTCGCCGCGCGAGCGCGTGGTCGAGCATCGTCGCGATGTCGGCCGGGTCCTGCTGCCCGTCCTCGTCGATCGTCGCGACCCACGCACCGGTCGCGCTCGCCATGCCGGCGAGCGTCGCCGCGTGCTGGCCGTAGTTGCGCGACAGCCAGATCGGCCGCACGAACGGATGCGCGGCCGCGAGCGCCTCGATGACGCGATCCGAATCGTCGGGGCCGCAGTCGTGCACCAGCAGGACCTCGTCGATGCGGAACGTCGCGCCGGCCGGCGTGCGACGCTCGACGGTCCACGGTTCGATCTCGGCGATCAGCCGATCGAGCGTGGTGGCGCCGCGATAGACGGGGACGACGAGCGAGACGCGGATGCCGGCGCGATCCATCGGTCAGCGCGCGGGCCGGCCCTTGATGCGGTCGGCGACCAGCCGGCCCGCGTGCTGCGGGACCGCGAACAGCGACCCGGGATCGAGGCGCAGCTGACGTCGCAGCAGGTCGATCGGCAGCGGCTGCCGATGCATGACGCGATGGACGAGGTCGCCGGCGAACTCGGCGCGCAGCGCGTCGATGCGTTCGCGGACGTAGCGGCGCTGGTCGGCCGAGAGTCCGAGGTCGAGCAGCCGCTTGCGATAGCGCATCTCGTTCTGCAGCCGTCCCGCGTAACCGGGCGTGCCCCATCCCGACCCGGCGTAGACGTTGACGCCGAAGCCGTAGTGCGCCTCGACGTCGGACGAGAACGCGAAGCGCGCGCCGGACCGCGCGAACGCGATCCAGAACAGGTAGTCCTCGCCGGCGCTGAAGAACGCCTCGTCGAAGCGCTGGTCGCGATGGCGATCGAAAGCATAGACGACCGTCGATGTTCCGATGACGTTGCCGCGGACGATCTGGTCGAACATGTCGCCGGCGTACGCGTGCAGCGTGGGGTCGCCGCCGATCGCCGCATGCTCGGCGGGCCGGATGCGCCCCGCGCGCGCGAAGCTGCCGACGGTCTGGCCGGCCTGGTAATGGTCGGCGAAGTAGACGTCGAAGCCGGCGTCGAGCGCGGTGTTCGCGTGCGCGAGATGGCGGTCGGTCCACGCGTCGTCGGAGTCGAGGAACGCGACGCGCGAGACGTCGGTGCCGAGCGCGTCGAGGCCGCGGTTGCGCGCGGCGGCCGGTCCGGCGTTCGGCTGCTCGACGACGTCGATCGACAGGCTCGCCGCGGCGGCGCACGCCGACTTGAAGGCCGCGATCTCGTCGCGCGCGCGCACCGGCGACGCGTCGTCGACGACGACGACCCGCGGCGCCGCGCAGTCGCGCTGCTCGGCGATCGAGCGCAGCGCGCGGGCCAGCAGGCCCGCGGTCTTCTGATAGAACGGGATGACGACGGCGAGGGACATGCGACGGCTCGAGTTCGACGGACCGCGACCGTCCGCGGCGGCATAGCATAGAGTGCTTCGATCCGGCGGAGCGACGAGCAACAATCACGCCTGTCGACGAAGGGGCGTTCGCGTCCGGTGCGCCGATGCGCGGACGACGGCGCGTCGCGGACTGCCGACATCGCGCGTCGTTCGCGCGGCGCACGCTTGGCGCGACCTTTGCTGCTACGGTTCCCCCGAAACGCTCCCCCAGGCCGGCGGCCCCGCCGCGTGCCCGTCCCTCCTTCCCCGCTTCGCGGGACCGTCGATCCGATCCAGCGATGTCCACGAACGCCACTCCCGCATTCACCGTCGTCATCCCCGCGTACAACCCCGGGACCATGCTCCGCGAGGCGCTGGAGAGCATCGCGGCGCAGACGTTGCCGCCGTGCCAGGTCGTCGTCGTCGACGACGGTTCGAGCGACGGGACGTACGAGGCCGCGACCGGCTGGATCGCCGAACTCGGCCTGCCGGGCACGGTCCTGCAGCAGCGCAACCAGGGCATCTCCGTCGCGCGCAACGCCGGCATGGCGGTCCGGCGCAGCGACACCATCGCGCTGCTGGACGCCGACGACCTCTGGCTCCCGAACCATCTCGCGAACCTCGAGCGCGCGTACGCGCTCGTCCCGGATGCCGTCGTGGCGTTCGGCGACTCGCGGTTCTTCGGCGATCCGCGCAGTCGCACCGACTGCCTCGCGCACGCGTTCGCGGTCGCCCTGAGCGAGAAGACGCTGGACGCGCGGTACCACCTGATGTCGCGACGGATCTTCGATCGCCTGTTGCCCGGGCAGTGGATCCCGGTCTCGGCGCTGTCGTTCCGGATGGACATCGGCGCGCCCGAGCCGCGCTTCGAGACGGCGTTGAAGGCCGGGCTCGGCGAAGACCGCTACTTCCTGCTGCAGATGGCGCGCCGCGGACCTTTCGTGTTCAGCGACGAGCAGACCTGTCGCACGCGCCGGCACGCGTCGAACACCACCCACTCCGACAAGGCGACGTGGCTGCACGAGAACGCGCTGCTGCTGCTCGAGAAGATCCGCCTCGATCCGGGTCTCGCGCTGACCGACGCGGAGCAGCGGATCGTCGTCGACACCGAACGCGACGTCGCGGCGGCGCTGCTGTACGCGTCGAGCCAGGGCGGACTCGCGGCCTATCGACGCGGACGGCGGACCGTGTCGACCTATCTTCCGCGGCCGCCGAAGTGGTCGCTGCGCGACGTCGTCCGCGCGCTCGCCGTCACGACCGGCGTCACCGGGACCGGAGGCCTCGGGTCCCGTTGATCGCGCGTCGCGCGGACGCCGTTCGTTCGTCGCGGACCATTTTTGTCGCAGCCGGCCGTAAGTTGCGCGTCGGCGATTCACGGCGCACCGGATCGCGCGCGGCACAATTGCTGCTTCTCCGTCTCCCTTCGAGCGTCGCCGTTTCGACGCAAGCTCACGACCCGTCCATGCTGCAGATCGCCCGAACCGTCGTCGCCTACCGTGAACTGCTCGGCATCATGGCCTGGAAGCAGATCATCGTGCGCTACAAGCAGTCGTACCTCGGGCTCGTGTGGGCGATCCTGAAGCCGATGACGCTGATGCTCGTCTTCACGCTGCTGAACGGCTTCATCTCGATCAACAACAGCGCGATCCCGTATCCGGTCCTGTCGTTCACGGCGCTGCTGCCGTGGATCTTCTTCCAGGAGTCGCTCTCCGAAGGCGTCAGCAGCGTCGTGTCGAACGCGCAGCTGATCCGCAAGATCTACTTCCCGCGCGAAGTGTTCCCGCTCGCCGGCGTCATCACGAAGCTCGTCGAGTTCGTCATCAACGCGGTCATCCTCGCGATGCTGATGGCGTACTTCCACGTCGTGCCGGCATCGACGATCGTGTGGGTCCCGCTGCTGCTCGTCTACACGATCATGGCGTCGCTCGCGTTCGCGTTCACCGGCGCCGCGATGAACGTGTTCTATCGCGACGTCGGGACGATGCTGCCGATCGTGCTGCAGCTGCTGATGTACGCGTCGCCGGTGATCTATCCGATGTCGCTGGTGCGGCACAAGCTGATCGACCAGCAGCTCGCGGGGCCGTGGTCCGGCCTGCTGTACGACCTGTACCGGATGAATCCGCTGGCCGGCATCATCGACGGCTTCCAGCGGACGATCCTGTTCGACCAGGCGCCCGACTTCAGCGTCGTCTGGCCGGGTCTGCTCGTGGTCCTCGTGCTGCTGCCGCTCGGCTTCGCGGTGTTCAAGCGCGCGGAGCAGTACTTCGCGGACGTCGTCTGATGCGATTCGACGCGGCGACGGTCTCGCGATCGACGGCCTGCAAGGTCTGCGGCGGCGCGACGTCCGACTTCGGTCGACGCGTCCTGCTGGGCCGCCACGAGGCGCGCTACCGACGCTGCGACGCGTGCGGGTTCCTGTTCGTCGTCGACCCGACCTGGCTCGACGAGGCGTACACGACGGCCATCTCCGACATCGACATCGGGCCGGTCGAGCGGATGAACACGTATTCGCTGCGCGTCAAGATCGTGCTGCACTACTTCCTCGATCGCCGCGGCACGTGCCTCGACTACGGCGGCGGCTACGGGCTTCTCGTGCGACGGATGCGCGACCTCGGCTACGACTTCCGCTGGCACGACAAGTACTGCGAGAACCTGTTCGCGAAGGACTTCGTCGGCAGCCTCGACGCGCACTACGAGCTGCTGACCGCGTTCGAGGTGCTCGAGCACCTGACCGATCCGCTCGACGAGCTCGACCGGTTCGCGCGGACGGCCGACAACGTCTTCGCCAGCACGCTGCTGATCGGCGCGACGCCGCCGCCGCTCGCCGACTGGCACTACTACGCGCCCGAGACCGGACAGCACATCGGCTTCTTCACGATCGAGTCGATGCGGCGGATCGCCGCGCGTCTCGGCCTGCACTACGCGACCGACGGCGTCGAGCTGCACCTGTTCTCGAAGAAGCGCGTCGACCCGCGGCTGTTCCGTCACGCGATGAAGCGTCGCGTCGCGCGGGTGCTGAACGCGTTCGTCGCGCCGCCGTCGCTGCTGTCGCGGGACTTCACGGACGGGCGCCGTGCGGCGCTCGCCCGCTTCGCGACGATCGAGGCGCAGACGGCGGCCGGCAAGGCGCCGGAACGACCGGCGGCGCCGGTGGACGCCGTGCGCCGGGAATCGACCGATGTTGTCTAGAATCGTCCGGCTTCGCGGCATCGACGCGGGCGCCGACCCGACGTCGCGCGCGGGCGCCGGCCCGTCCGTCACCTGAACCACCGCCGAACCGCCCCGACCTCCGGCCGCCCGGCGCGGCCGACGCCCCCGACCATGTCCCTCATCGAAGTCGATCACGTCGTCAAGCGCTTCCGCCTCGGCGCGGCCCAGGATTTCGCGCACGGCATCAAGCGCGTGCTCACGAAGGTCGGCATCGCCCACGAGCCGCCGCGCGCGCGGCTGAACGCGCTGGAGGACGTCAGCTTCAAGGTCGACCAGGGCGAGGTGCTCGGCATCATCGGCACGAACGGCGCCGGCAAGAGCACGCTGCTGAAGATCCTCGCGCGGATCACGACGCCGACGAGCGGCCACGTCCGCGTCCGCGGCCGCACCGCGCCGCTGATCGAGGTCGGCGCGGGGTTGATCGCCGACCTGACCGGCCGCGAGAACATCTACCTGAACGGCGTGATCCTCGGCATGACGCTGAAGGACATCCGTCGCAAGTTCGACGAGATCGTGCAGTTCGCGGAGCTCGAGCAGTTCATCGACACGCCGATCAAGCGCTACAGCTCGGGCATGGCGATCCGGCTCGGCTTCAGCATCGCGACCGCGGTCGAGAGCGACATCCTGATCGTCGACGAGGTGCTCGCGGTCGGCGACATCGCGTTCCAGCGCAAGTGCTTCGACCGAATCGAGGACATCATCCGGCGGCAGCGCAAGACGATCCTGCTCGTCAGCCACAACATCCGCCAGGTCGAGCGCCTCTGCACGCGGGCGATCCTGCTCGACCACGGCCACATCGTCGCCGACGGCGCGCCACGCGACGTCTGCAACCTGTTCTACGACCGCACCAACGCGAAGATCCGCGCGAACGAGACGACCGCGCGCGCCGCGGTGCCGGTCGGCGTCGACGACTGGCCCGGCGTCGAGCTGACGGACATCGCGCTCGTCGATCCGAACGGCGAGCCGCGCGAGACGATCCCGCATCTCGGCGACATCGACGTCCGCGTCCGCATCAAGACGTCGCGCGACCTGCGCTCGCCGACGTTCGGCGTCGGCATCCACACGTCCGACATGCTGTACCTCGCGACGCACGACAGCGACACGCAGCTCGCGATGCCGATGCTGCCGGCCGGGGTTCACGAACTCGTCTGCCGGTTCCGCCGCGTCCCGCTCGTGCCCGGCGTCTACGCGCTGCGCTTCGGCATCTCGGAGGGCGCGGCGTCGCAGCAGGCGTTCTACGCCGAGAACCTGATGCACTTCCAGGTCGTCTCGTCCGACCGCGACGACGTCAAGCCGATCGCCGGCAACGGGTTCTTCACGCTCGACGGCCGCTGGCTCGCGCCGGCCACGCGCTTCGACGACGCGACGGCCGACCCGCCGCTGCTCGTCGCCCGCGCGGGTTGACGCTGCGCCCGCCGATGCGCACGATCACGAGCGGGCGTCGCGGATCGGCCGTCGATGCACCGAGCAGCGAGGAGCGAGGCGAGCCGCCGCGTCATGAACGCCCCACGACGTCCGTTCGGTTTCAACGTCATCGGACACGTGACCTCGAACGTCGGGCTCGGGGTCGCCGCCCGCAACCTCATCGACCTGATCGTCGCGCGCGGCCATCCGGTCGCGGCCTTCGACGTCAAGGCGGGCTTCGGCCGCGACGGCCGGGTCCTCACGCATGCGGACCATCTCCGCGACGCGATGTCGGCGCTGCCCTACGCGATCAACGTGTTCGTGTTCCCGATCAGGGGGCTGCATGCGTTCCTGCCGCAGCTCAAGAACGAGTTCGACTACGACAGCCACTTCAACACGTCGCTGTGCTATTGGGAGCTGTCGACCATCCCGCCGCGCTGGGTCGCGGCGCTCGAGTCGCTCGACGCGCTGATCGCGACGTCCGACTACATGGGTCACGTGTATCGCTGCGCGATCTCCGGGACGGCCGTCGTGCAGGCGCTGCTGCCGGTCCGGCTGCCCGAGCACGTGCCCGCCCCGCGGCTGCGGCGCGCGATGGACATTCCGTCCGATGCGATCGTGTTCGTCACGACGTTCGAGCCGGCCAGCGACCCGAACCGCAAGAATCCGCTTGCGACGATCGACGCATTCGTCGCCGGGGTCGGCGGCCGGCCCGATGCGTACCTCGTCGTGCGCGTCAACAACGCGGCGCCGGACGGCGTCGAGGATCCGTTCATGGCGACGCTGCGCGACCGCGTGGCGGACCATCCGCGCATCCGCATCCTGAACACGCCGCTCGGGTATCCCGAGGTCATCGGCCTGTACGCGGAGTGCGACGTGTTCGTCTCGCTGCATCGCGCCGAGGGGCTCGGCCTCGCGATGGCCGAGGCGATGCTGCTCGGCAAGCCGGTCGTCGCGACCGCGTGGTCCGGCAACCTCACGTTCATGGATCGCCTGTCCGCCTGCCTCGTCGGCTATCGGCTCGTGCCGGTCCGCGAGGCGAGCCTCTACCAGCCGGAAGAACTCGAGGACACGACGGTCTGGGCCGACGCGAACGTCGCCGAGGCCGCGACGTGGATGCGCCGTTTGCATGGCGATCCGGAACAGCGCGGTCGCATCGGGCGCGCGGCCCGCGACCGCATGCGGCGCTACAACGACGACGCGTCGCCGGGCCGCTTCCTGGTCGAGCTCCAGGCGCTGTGGGAACAGCGCGACGCGTTCCCGCGGGCGTCGGTCGAGCCGGAATCGGACGCCGCGATGCGCCGGCTACGCGCGAGCCGCCTCGCACAGGTCCAGGAGCTCGAGCGCGAACTGCGCTGGATCAAGAGCCGCGCCGCGTATCGGTTCGCGACCGGCGTCAAGCGCGTCCTGAAGCACCCGGTCCTCGCACGCCTCGGCGGCGGCGCGCGTCGTTGAGCGCGCCATGACCGCCGTCGACCGCCCGTTCGGGTTCAACCTCGTCGGATACGTCAGCGGCAATCTCGGGCTCGGGGTCGCGGCGCGTTCGGTCGCCCGGACGATCGTCGGCCGCGGCTTTCCGCTCGCGGTACACGACCTCGACGACCGCGGCGCGCGCAGAGGACGCGACGTGGGCTACGGCCGCTATGCCGTCGCCGATCTCGCGTCGATGCCGTATGCGGTCAACCTCTTCGTCGTCGGTGCGCTGACCATTCGTCGGCTGCTCGAGCAGCATCCGTGGCTCGCGCGCCGCGAGGGCGCGCTGAATGCGGCCGCCTGCTTCTGGGAGTTGCCGACGGTGCCGCCGCGCTGGCTCCCGCACCTGAACGCGATGGACGTCATCGTCGCGACGTCCGACTTCATGCGGCACGCGTTCGAGTTCGCGTTGTCGGGTCCCGTCGTGATCGGCGGCCGCCTCGCGGTGGACGTGCCGGACGGCGTCGTGCCCGACCGGGCACGCTTCGGCCTCGGCGCCGACGACGTCGTCTTCGTCACGAGCTTCGAGCCGTACAGCGACCCCGAACGGAAGAACACGTTCGCCGCCGTCGAGGCGTTCCGTCGCGGCGCGTCCGGCATCGCGAACGCGCGGCTCGTCGTCAACGTCAACAATGCCGTGAAGGAAGACGGCGCCGAGCAGCCGATCGTCGCGCGTCTGCGTGCGCATTGCGCCGGGGACGACCGCATCGTCGTGCGGACCGAGCCGCTCGACTACGCCGGCGTGCTGTCGCTGTACCGCAGCTGCGACGTCTACGTCTCGCTGCATCGCGCCGAAGGCCTCGGGCTCGGCATGGCCGAGGCGATGCTGCTCGGACGGCCGGTGATCGGCACCGGCTGGTCGGGCAACCTCACGTTCATGAACCACCGCAACGCGTGCCTCGTCGGCTATCGCCTCGTCGCGGTCCGCGCATCGACCCCGGTCTACGATCGCGAGCAACTCGAGGACATGACGCGCTGGGCGGACCCCGACGTCGACGAGGCCGCCGCGTGGATCCGGCGCCTGCTCGGCGACGCGGCCCTCCGCCAGGCGATCGGCGCCGCCGCCGCGGCCGACATGCGCGCGTACAACGCAGACGCCGCGCGCGGCGCGTTCCTCGACGAGATCCGCGCGATCCGCGACGATCGAGTGGTGCTCGGGAGCCTGCGCACCCCGGCGATCGACGACGGCATGCCGGAGCAGATCCGCGTGGGCCGGCTCGCGCGGATCCAGGAACTCGAACGCGAGCTCGACTGGATCAAGAGCCGCCCGTCGTATCGGCTCGCCGTCGCCACGAAGTCGCTGCTGCGCCGCCTGCGACCGCGTCGTCCCGACGCGACGGCGCGCTCGTGAAGCCGTCGGTCGACATCGTCGTGCTGAACTGGAACGGCGGCGACGACACCGTCGCGTGCCTCGCGTCGCTCGCGCGCGTCGACTATCCGCGACTGCGCGTCGTGGTCGTCGACAACGGCTCGACCGACGATTCGGCGGACCGCATCGCGGCGCTCTTCCCGGCGATCCCGCTGCTTCGCACCGGGGCGAATCGTGGCTACGCCGGCGGCAACAACGTCGGCATCCGCCACTGCCTCGCGAACGACCCCGCCGAATTCTGCCTGCTGCTCAACAACGACACGATCGTCGACCCGTCGTTCGTCGGCGAACTCGTCGAGGCCGCGGCGCGTCACCCGGAAGCCGGCCTGTTCAGCCCGAAGATCTACTTCGCGAGCCGGCCGCGCGTCCTGTGGTTCGCCGGCGCGCGATGGAACAGGCTGCGGTCCGACTTCTTTCACGTCGGCTACGACGAGGTCGACGGCGCCGCGGACGTCGACGCGCCGGACGCGACCGACGCCGAGAGCAGCGCGACCGACTTCGCGAGCGGCTGCGCGCTGTTCTTCCGGCGCGACGTTCCGGCGCGGATCGGGACGCTCGACGAGCGTTACTTCCTGCTGTTCGAAGAGGTCGACTACTGCTATCGCGCACGCCGCGCCGGCTTCGGCTGCGTCGTCGCGCCGCGCGCGAAGGTGTGGCACAAGGTGTCGTCGGCGATGGGCGCGTGGGACGCCCCGCTGCCGTCGTACTTCCACACGCGCAACCGGCTGCTGTTCGGCGAACGCCACCTGCCGCCGGCCGAGCGGCGCCGCCTGTTCGTCCGCGTGATCTGCGAAACCCTGTTCCCGCGGATCCGCTGCCAGGCCGATGCGGACCTCCCGCCGCTGCGCCACGTCTACTGGCTGCTCCGCAAGGGCGAACTGTTCCGGCGCGCCGACTATCGCAACGCGAACCATCGCGCGCGGGTGCGCGCGGTCTTCGACTACGCGCGGCGACGCTTCGGCGATTGCCCGAGCGAGATCCGCGCCCTCGCCCGCACGACCACGCCGCGGCCGGAGGCCGCATGACCGGCGCGCGCATCGCCGACGATCCGACGCGGCCCGGCATCAACGTGATCGGCCACGTCGCCGGCAATCTCGGTGTCGGCGTCGCGACGCGTCAGGTCATCGAACTGATCGAGCGTCGCGGTCATCCGGTCGCCGCGTTCGACGTCGATCGCGGCACGCGGCGCGAGCGCGCCGACACGCGCTTCGACCGGCTGACGGTCGTCGACGGCGACGCGCTGCCACATCGGATCAACGTGTTCGTGCTCGGGCTCGGCGCTGTCGACTGGGCGCTGCGGCGCTGTCCCGAACGACTGTTCGACGCCGGCGCGCTGAACGCGCTCATGTGCTTCTGGGAGCTGCCGGTGATTCCGCCGGCACGCCTCGCGCAGCTCGACGGCTTCGACGTTCTGATCGGCGCGTCCGACTTCCTGCGCCACGTCTTCCAGCAGTCGTTGTCGCGCGCGACGGTCGTCGGTGCGACGTTGCCGGTGACGCTGCCGACGCCGATCGCCTTCGATCGCAAAGGGCTCGGCGTGCCCGACGATGCGACCGCGTTCTGCTTCAGCTTCGATCCGGCGAGCGACGCGCAGCGGAAGAACCCGCAGGGCATCGTCGACGCCTTCCGGCGCGGCGTCGGCCGCGAGCCGAGCGCCTGGCTGCTGATCCGCATCAACAACGCGACGCGGCTGGACGGGAAGACCGACGCGATCGTCGGCGAGCTGCGTGACGCGGCCGCCGGTCATCCCCGCATCGTCTTCGTCACCGCGCCGATGTCGTACCCGCAGGTTCTCGGCTTCTATCGCGCCTGCGACGTCTACGTGTCGCTGCATCGTGCCGAAGGCCTCGGTCTCGCGATGGCCGAGGCGATGACGATGGGCATGCCCGTGATCGCGACCGGGTGGTCGGGCAACATGACCTACATGCGCCAGACGACCGCCTGCCTCGTCGATCACCGCTTCGTGCCGGTGAACGGTTCGGCGCCGGCCTACACCGAGCACGGCATCGCCGGTCGCGCGCGCTGGGCCGAGCCCGACCTCGACCATGCGGCCGCGCTGATGACGCATCTCGCGCACGACGTCGACGCGCGGCTCGTGCTCGGCCGCGCGGCCGCGACCGCGATGGCGGCGTTCAACGCGGCGGCCATCGAGGCGACGTTCGTCGACGAGCTGGTCGCGCTGCATCGTCGTCGGGACGCGTTGCGCGCGGAAGGCTATGCGCCGCTCCGCGCGTCGACCGGTCGCCCCGAACTGCGCCTGCCGACGATCGCGCCGCACGAGCGGGCCGTCGCGGCCGCGCGCTCGTTCGCGCGTCGCGCGCGACGCAAGGTCGTCAAGCTGCTCGACCCGGAGCCCGCCCCGACGCCCGTTCCCGCGAAAGGCGACCCGCGCGCCTGACGCTCAATGATGCGGCGGATCGACCGATGAAGGATCACCGCCGCCACGCCGACCGCAGGACCGACGAATCCCCGTGCGCCCCATCGCCTTCTACCTGCCCCAGTACCACCCGATCCCCGAGAACGACGCGTGGTGGGGCCGCGGCTTCACCGAGTGGACGAACACGGCGAAGGCGAAGCCGCTGTTCCGGGGCCACGTGCAGCCGCACCTGCCGGCCGACCTCGGCTTCTACGACCTGCGCGTCGCCGAGACGCGCGCCGCGCAGGCGGAGCTCGCGCGCGAATACGGCATCGAAGGCTTCTGCTACTACCACTACTGGTTCGCCGGTCGGCGCGTGCTCGAGCGGCCGTTCCGCGAGGTGCTCGACAGCGGCGAACCCGACTTCCCGTTCTGCCTGTGCTGGGCGAACCAGAGCTGGACCGGCATCTGGCACGGCATGCCCGGCCGCACGCTGATCGAGCAGACCTATCCCGGCATCGACGACCATCGCGCGCACTTCGCGTCGCTGCTGCCGGCGTTCCGCGACGCGCGCTACGTCCGCGTCGACGGCAAGCCGGTGTTCGTGATCTACCGACCGATGGAGATTCCGGACGTCGCCGCCGCGATGGCCGTGTGGCGCGAGCTGGCCGCCGCGGCCGGGCTGCCCGGGCTGCACCTCGTCGGCTTCGAGTCCGACGAGCATCGCGGCTGGCAACCGGAAGCGTTCGGCTTCGACGCGCTGATTCGTTCCCGGCTGCCGGCGCGCTCGACCTGGCCGACGTGGGACAAGCCGCTCGAGAAGATCGCGCACAAGCTGCGGCAGGTCGGCACGCGCCTGTCGCGCAAGCCGCCGTCGACGGTCTACGGGCCGACCGTCCACGCGTACCGCGACGTGCTCGACCTCGTCGTCGGCGATCCCACCGACGGCATCGAGTCGTATCCGTGCATCGTGCCGAACTGGGACAACACGCCGCGCAGCGGCCGCAACGGCCTCGTGCTGCAGGGCGCGTCGCCGGACCTGTTCACGAAGCAGGTCGAGAAGGCCGTGCGCGTCACCGGCCATCTGCCGGCCGAGCGCCGCTTCGTGTTCCTCAAGTCGTGGAACGAGTGGGCCGAAGGCAACTACCTCGAGCCCGACCAAGAGCACGGCCGGCGCTATCTCGAAGTCGTCCGCGACGGGCTGCGCGCGGCGCCCGCAACCCGATGAGCAGCCGATGAACGTCAGCGTCGTCATTCCCGTCTTCAACCGCGCCGCGACCGTCGGACACGCGGTGCGCTCGGTGCTCGCGCAGAGCCATCCGGTGCTCGAGGTCATCGTCGTCGACGACGGCTCGAGCGACGCGTCCGGCGCCGTCGTCACCGGCATCGGCGATCGGCGCGTGCGCTACGTCCGCCAGGACAACGCCGGCGCCGGCGCGGCCCGCAACCGCGGGCTCGACCTCGCGACCGGCGACTGGGTCGCGTTCCTCGACTCCGACGACTGGTGGGACGAGGGTCGCGTCGCCGCCGCCGCCGCCGCGCTCGACGCGTCGCCGGAGCTCGACTTCCTGCAGTCGAACCGCCTGCACGTCTACGCGGACGGTCGCCGCGACCGCGGGCTGAAGGCGCCGCCGCCGTCGCTGCGCGATCCGCTGCGGCTCGTCAGCGGCTTCACGATCAAGACGAGCGCGGTGATGATCCGTCGCGAGCTGATCGACCGCTACGGGCTGCGCTTCCCGACCGACCAGAAGACGTGCGAGGACTACCACCTGTTCTGGCGCGCCGTCGTCACCGCGCGCGCGGTCGGCTTCACCGAGCGACCCGACGTGCTGGTGCGCGCGTTGCCGGACAGCCTGTCGCGCGGCAACAGCCGCGCCTACCTGCAGAGGGACAACATCAAGACGCTGATCGAGGTGCGCGCGTGGGCGAGGTCGAACGGCGTCGCGCCGCGCTTCGTCGACGCGCTGACCGAACACCTGCACTGGCAGTTCCGCGACTACTTCGTGATGCTGATCCGCGCCCGTCGGCTGACGACGCTGGTCCGCTACGTCGCGATGTCGGCGCGGCACGAAGGCGTCGCGCGCGGCGCACGCGGCTTCGCGTCGGCGCTGCGCGGGTTCGCGACGCCGGCCGGCGCGGTCGAGCGATGACCGCCGGTCCGCTCGGTCGCGTGCTGTCCGGCACGTCGGCCCCGTCGCAGACGCGGCTGCAGTCGGACGGCGCGGCCGCGATCGGCGACGTCGACGGCGTCCGCGTCGCGATCGTCGGGCTGCCGACGTTCGGCGGCGACCTCGCGGCGGCCGTCGACCGGCTCGGCGCCGCCGACGCCCTCGCGACGGCCTGGCGACGCGCCGGCGTGCGCGCCCTCGACGACGTGCACGGCACGTTCGCGATCGCCGTCGCCGATCGCGCGGACGACGCGCTCGTGCTCGCCGTCGACCGGCTCGGCGTGGCCACGCTGTGCTACGGCGTCGACGGCGACCGCCTCGCGTTCGCGACATCGGCGAGCGCGGTCGCATCGATGCTGCGCGGTGCACGCGGCCTCGACGGCACCGGCATCGGCGCGCTGGAACCGCAGGCGATCTTCGACTACCTCTATTCCCATTGCATTCCCGGCCCGACGACGGTCTATCGCGGCGTGCAGCGGCTGCTGGCCGGCCACGTGCTGCGCTTCGCGCGCGGTCAGGTGCAGGTCGAGCCGTACTGGCAGCCGCGCTACGACGAACGCGAACGCGAGCCGCTGCCGGCGCTCGAATCGCGCTTCCTGTCGACCGTCGAGGCGTCGGTCGCGCGCGCGATCGACGGGGCCTCGCATCCCGGATGCTTCCTGTCGGGCGGCACCGACTCGTCGACGGTCGCCGGCCTGCTGACGCGCGTCACCGGCCGTCCGGCCGAGACGTACTCGATCGGTTTCGACGCCGAAGGCTTCGACGAGATGCAGTACGCGCGCATCGCGGCGAAGCGCTACGGCACGCGGCAGCACGAGTACTACATCACGCCGGCCGACCTCGTCGCGAGCATCCCCGACATCGCGGCCGCGTACGACCAGCCGTTCGGCAACTCGTCGGTCCTGCCGACCTACTACTGCGCGAAGATGGCGGCCGCCGACGGCGTCGACCGCATGCTCGGCGGCGACGGCGGCGACGAGCTGTTCGGCGGCAACAGCCGCTACGCGAAGCAGCGCGTGTTCGACTGGTTCGTGCAGGCGCCCGGTGTCGTCAAGGGCGCGCTGCGCGCGTCGCTCGCGCCGTCGGCGTGGACGTCGGTCCCGGTCGTCGGCAAGGCGAAGAGCTATGTCGCGCAGGCCGACGTGCCGATGCCCGACCGGCTGCAGACCTACAACCTGCTGACGCGCATCGGGCTCGACACGATCTTCGAGCCCGGCTTCCTCGCGCAGGTCGACCCCGGCGCGCCGCTGGCCGCGATGCGGGCCTGGTACGCGCGCTCGAACGCGACGAGCCTCGTCAACCGCATGCTCGCGTTCGACCTCAAGTACACGCTGACCGACAACGACCTGCCGAAGGTCGTGACCGCATGCCGCCTCGCCGGCGTCGACGCGGCGTTCCCGTTCCTCGACGACGCGGTCGTCGCATTCGCCGGGCGCCTCGATCCGGACCTGAAGCTGAAGGGCCTGAAGCTGCGCTGGTTCTTCAAGCACGCGCTGCGCGACTTCCTGCCGCCGGAGATCCTGACGAAGACGAAGCACGGCTTCGGGCTGCCGTTCGGCATCTGGCTCGGCCGCGACCCGGCGCTGAACGCGCTCGCGTTCGCGAGCCTCGAGTCGCTGAAGGGCCGCGGCATCGTGCGCGTCGGCGTTCATCGACCGCCTGCGCGCCGACCTGCTGGCCGACCACGCGACGTACTACGGCGAGCTGGTGTGGGTGCTGATGATGCTCGAGCAGTGGCTGCAGGCGCACGCGGTGCCCGCCGATGCAGCGGACGACGCGGCGGCCGATCGGGTCGGCGTCTCGGTCGCCTGACGCGACGTCGTCGCTAGCGCAGCAGGGCCGTCGCGGCGAGATGCCGCCAGCCGTCGCGCGACAGCGGCGCGCTGCCGACGAGCTTCAGCGCGTACGTCGCGGCGCTGCCGAAGCGCCGCTGCGCGCGGTAGTCGTAGCAGAACTTCGAATAGACCTTGCGGAGCCGCTCGTCGATCGGCGCGCGATAGCGGCGGAACGCGCGCTGCCGGCGCAGCGATCGCAGCATCCGGTCCTCGAAGAAGTACATCGGCCGGCCGGACCGGGTGAGGCTGCCCTGCCGGATGCGGTAGATGCCGGCGTCGAGCGGCGCCCAGTACAGGTCCTCGACGACCGCGAGGCGCAGCCAGAGGTCGTAGTCCTCCGCGCTCGCGAGCGACTCGTCGAAGCCGCCGAGCGAACGCAGCAGCTCGCGCTCGACCTGCACGCCCATCACCTGCATGCACCCGCCGCGCAGCAGCAGCTCGACGGGTCGCGCGAGACGCGACACGCGCCCGGCGTCGTAGTCGTCGCGGATGTGCGCGTGGACCACCGGCGAGCGCTGCGCGAGCGGCGTGTCCGGCGACGGCCGGTCCGGATCGCCGCACTGGAAATGCGCTGCGCGCCAGCGCGCCCGCGGCAGCGACGCGAAGGCGGCGGCCTGTCGTTGCAGGAAATCGGGGAACCAGACGTCGTCGGAGTCGAGGAAGCCGATCCAGCGGCCGGTCGCGGCGTCGATGCCGGTGTTGCGCGCGCCGGCGACGCCGCGACGGCGTGCGTTCGGCACGACGCGCACGCGCGGCGACAACGTCCGCGCTTCGGCGAGCGCGGCGATCGTCGCCGGGTCGGTGCTGCCGTCGTCGACGAGCAGCAACTCCCAGGCGTCGTCGGCCAGCGTCGCGAACAGCGTCTGCCCGACGACCGAGCGCACGGAGGCGAGCAGCATCGGTCCGGTGTCGAACACCGGCATGACGATCGACAGGGTGGAATCGGGCCGCATGAGGACGCGTGGACGCGCGATGCGCCGCCTCGTCGAAGTGCGCCGATGCGCACGGTGCGGTCGAGTATCGAGTGGCGCGTCGGCGCTGGCAAGGACGACGAGAAGCGGTGACGCGCCGCAGCGACGCGTCGCGCGCCTCGCCGTCAGGCCGCCGCGCCCGCCAGCGCGTCCTGCCGCACCAGGTTCTGCGCGAGTCGCAGCCCGAAGCGGTGGGTGCCGGCGTCCCACGGCGTGAAGCGCCGCAGCTGGAAGCGGTCGCTGCGGCGGTCCGACGCGCCCCACGCCGTCGACACCGCGGCGTCGAAGCCGAGGTCGCGGACCAGCGCGACGTGCGACGCGTCGTAATCGCGCAGCGGCTTGCCGTTCGGGTACGCGAACAGCCGCACGGGGCCGCCGGTCACGGCCTCGAGCTCGCGTCGGCCGTCGACGATCTCGGCGCGCGCCGCGTCGATCGACAGCGTCGTCAGGATCGGGTGGCTGACCGTGTGCGCGCCGATCGACATCCCGTGGCGCCGCACCTCGCGCACCTGCGCTCTCGTCATCATCAGGTCGCTGTGCGCCGGCAACCCGACGAGCGCCGCCAGCGCGTCGACGCGCGACTGTCGGTCCGCCTGCGGCAGATACTTCAGCGCCGTCAGCAACCCTTCGATCGCCGCGACGCGTTCGCCGTCGTCCGACGTGGGCCACGCGCCGAGCCCGAGCGCCGTCGCGTCGAGCGTCGGGCCGCGATGCCGGCGGACCGACTCGATCACGGTGTCGTTCCACATGCGACCGCCGTCGAGGAACCCGGTCGCGACGAAGAACGTCGCCGGCAGCCGCAGCCGCGACAGGATCGGCGCGGCGACGGTCGCGTTGTCCGCGTAGCCGTCGTCGAACGTGATGCACGCGACGTTCGAGGACAGCGTCCCGTCGGACAGGCGGCGCGTCGCCTCCGGCAGCGGCATCACGCGGAACGCCGACGCGAGCCAGCGCATCCGCGCCTCGAACGCCTTCGCGTCGGGCTCGCCCGGCCGCAGCGGGTCGGGCGTCGGCAGCACGCGATGGAAGATGAGGATCGACAGCCGCGGCCCGCTCGTCGCCGCGAGCACGCGACCGAAGCCGTTGACGGCGGCGGCGACGACGTTCACGGCGACGCCGGCCGGTCGAAGCGCCGCACGAGCAGCTCGCCGTCACCGAACGATTGCGGCGCGACGACCGTCGACGGCACGAGCCGCGGGTCGATCTTCACGTCGGACTCGTAGTGGTCGTGCGTGACGACCCACACGTGCGGCGCGTTCATCGTGGCGTCGAGCGCATCGCCGCCGATCAGGTAGCGCACGCCGTCGTGGTCGACGAAGTCGCGTTCGGGCGCCAGGCCGATCGCCCGGGCGTCGAGGCCCGGCCAGCGCGCGAGCCGCTCGCCGAGTGCCCGCCACTGCGCGTTCGGCGGCGACATCACCTCGAGCGGCCGGCCCCAGCGCGGCCCGACCGCGTAGCGGACGATGCCCCAGTAGACGCTGACGTTCGGCACGACGACGACGTCGCCGGGCACCACGCCGTCGCGCACGGCGAGCGCGGCCGGCGCGTACGGCTCGACCTGCCGCATCGCCGGGCCGAGCGGCACCGTCGCGATCGCGAGCACGACGATGCAGCCGCCGACGGCGAGTGCCGCGGCCCGGTAGCGTGCCGCGGCCGCCGCGGCCCCGAGCACGACGAACGGCAGCAGGTTCGCGGCGAACACCGGCTGCTTGTAGATCGGCTTGACCGCGAGCGCGAGGATCGTCGCGACGACGAGCGCGCCGAGCGGGATCGCGATCGTGCGCGCGCGGCTGTCGCGATCGGCGAGCGCGGCCACGACGAGGACCGCGAAGATCGCGGTGCCGCCGAGCCGCAGCGCCGGGACGCCCGACGTGCGCCAGCCGGCGATCAGCGATCCGCCGACGCTCAGCAACGCGCCGAGCGAGCCGGGCGCCGACGCGTCGGAGCTGCGCAGCAGCGCGCTCGCGGCGAGCGGCAGCACGGCGAGGCCGAACAGCACCTGCACGGCGAACCACGGCGCCACCGATCGAACGAAGCGGCCGGCGCGCGGCCGCGCGGCGCGCGTCCAGGCCTCGACGAGCGACCCGACGACGATGAACGCGACGAAGAAGAACTCGACCGCGTGCACGTACGCGAGCAGCACTTCGCCGACGAGGCACGCGACCAGCCAGCGGACGCGCCGCGTATCGAACCAGCGGCGGTTCGCCGCGTAGACCGCGACGACGCACGCCGGGAGCATCGCGTACATCCGCAGCGTGCCGGCGCTCCACGCGAAGCTCGGCAGCACCGCGAACAGCGCGGCCGCGAACCAGCCGGCGCGGGGGCCGTGCAACCGGCGCGCGACGACGAAGATCACGACGAGGCTGACGACGGCCCACGCGAGCGAGTTCGCGAGCGCCCAGCGATCGCCGTCGCCGCCGAGCGCGCGCCAGCCGTCGAGCTGCAGGAAGAACAGCGGCGGATGGATGTCGTTGCGCAGCGTCTCGACGAAGAAGCGCGGCAGCGGCTCGTTGCCGTGCGTGATCGCGATGATCTCGTCTTCCCACAACGACCCGCGCGACGCGAAGAAGCGCAGCGCGGCGCCGAGGCCGGCGACGAGCGCGACCGCGACGAGCAGCCGCAGCGCGATCGGCATCGCGGCGTCGCGGGTCCGCGCGCCGCGCAGGTCGCGCGCGGCGAAGACGTCGGCGGCCGTCATCGGAAGACCACGCGCCGATACGCGACGAAGCTGTACAGCAGCAGCGTGACCGTCGCGAGCGCGACCGCGAGGAACGGCGGCACGCCGACCGTCACGAGCGCGGCGTACAGCAGGAAGTTGAACAGCGCGCTCGACAGCGCGACGGCCGCGTAGCGCGTCAGCTCGGCCGACGTCTTCGGCGCCGCGACGCGGAATGTCAGCGAGCGGTTCAGCAGCCACGTGACGACGATCGCCGACGCGAGCGCGGGCAACCGCGCGACGAGCGGCGGCAGTCCGGCCCGCACCAGCAGCCACGTGCCGCCGCCGTCGACCGCGAAACCGACGACGCCGACGACGAGGAAGCGGGCGAACTCGGCGCCGGCGAACGCGGACATCAGGGCAGCGGGCGCTTCAGCTGCGGCAGCCGCAGGTAGGCGAGGCGCTTCTGCTCCAGGCGGCCGGCCGCGACGCTGTCGAGGATCAGGCCGGCGAGCGTGGAGATCGCGGCGAGCAGCACGAGGCCGGTCGCGAGGATCGCGGTCGGGAAGCGCGGCACGTCGTGGTGCTCGATGAAGCGGACGACGATCGGATACGCGAGCACGCACGCGAGCGTCACGAGCGCCGTGCCGATCAGCCCGAAGAACAGCGCCGGCCGGATCTCCTTGAACAGCAGCACCTGCGTGCGCAGGATGCGGATCGCGTCCCGATACGTGTTCAGCTTGCTCGCCGAGCCTTCCTCGCGCGCGCCGTATTCGGTCTCGATCTCGGCGATCGGCATCCGCAGCTGGCTCGCATGCACGGCCATCTCGGTCTCGATCTCGAAGCCGGACGAAATCGCCGGGAAGCTCTTGATGAAGCGCCGCGAGAAGACGCGATAGCCGGAGAAGATGTCGGTGAACAGCGGCCCGAACAGCTGCCGGTAGAAGCGGTTGAACAGCTTGTTGCCGAACGCGTGGCCCTTGCGATGCGCGTTCTCGTAGACGTCCCGGCGCGTGCCGACGACCATGTCGAGATGCTCGGCGACGAGTCGTCGGACCATCGCGGCCGCGACGCCCGGGTCGTAGGTGCCGTCGCCGTCGGCCATCAGGTACACGTCGGCGTCGATGTCCGCGAACATGCGTCGGACCACGTTGCCCTTGCCGGGCCACGGCTCGGACCGCACGATCGCGCCGGCCTCGCGCGCCCGCGCCGACGTGTCGTCGGTCGAGCAGTTGTCGTAGACGAAGATGACGGCGCTCGGCAGCGCGGCGCGGAAGCCGGCGACGACGCGGGCGATCGACAGCGCCTCGTTGTGGCACGGGATCAGCACGGCGACCGACAGCGTCGCCACGAACACGTCGAGCTGCCGCGGCGTCAGCACGGCGTCGGCGCGCACGGCGACGTCGCGCGAAACGTCGTCCGGCGCCGCGACGCGATCGCGGGCGCGCGCCTTGAAGCGCGCTTCGGGGTCGAGCAGGGTCATCGCGGCTCCGTCGGCATCGTTCGGCGCGTCATCGCAGGTACGCGCCCTGGCGGCGCCAGTCGCCGCCCGGCGGCCCCTGCGGCGCCGGCAGGTCAGGTGGCTCGTCGGCGATCTGCACCGCGCCGAACTGGCCGGCGCGCAGGAACGTCTTCGGACGCTGCGTCGCGGACCGCGCCTTCCACGCGGGCACGACGAGCTCGCGCGTGGCGACGACGACGACCATCACGTAGTACGGCACGTCGAAATACGCGAGGCTCAGGAACGCGCCGCCGACCGCGTAGCCGATCATGCTGACCTTGACCATGTCCATCAGCGAGCCGACCCACTCGAAGCCGGGCAGGCCGATCGCCTTGCGCTTGCTCTCGGACGCCGCGCGCCACGTCAGCGCGCCGACGGCGACGAACAGCGCGAGACCGATGAAGCCGTGCTCCCCGAGCACCTGGAAATAGATGCTGTGCGCCGCGTGGATGTCGAGCGGATTCGGCGCGTAGCGGGCGAAGGTGTCGGGATCGTAGATGTCGAAGCCGCCGCCGAGCGGCCGGTCGAGCGCGAGGTGGAACGCCATCCACCAGGCGTTGATGCGACCCATCGCCGAGGCGTCCTCCTCGTAGGAGCCGATCGTGTGCATCCGCTCGAACCATTCCTCCGGCATGAACGACAGCACGACCAGCCCGCTCAGGCACAGCGCGATCGCCATCACGAACTTGTTGCGGCTCTTGACCCACAGGAACGCGGCCATCGCCGAGATCGCGACGAGGGCGCCGCGCGAATGGCTGCCGATCGCCGAAAGGGCCGTCAGCAGCATCACCGCGGTCATGCCCCACTTCTGCCACGGCTTCTTCAGGTTCAGCTGCACGTAGCGCATCAGCGGGATCACCATCACGAGCGCGAGCGCGAGCTCGTTGTTGCCGTCGATGAACGAACCCTGCGGGCCCCAGACGAGGTAGTTGCCGCCGGTCACCAGCGTGAACACGCCGCCCTTCGCGCCGAAGAAGCCGAGCGACCCGACGACGGTCCACACGACGGCCTCGATCTGCTTCTTCTCGTGGATCAGCGCCATCGCGACGAAGATCATCACCATGATCTTCATCACGCGGGACCACATGTCGTAGCCGGATCCCGGATGGAACGGGAACAGCGCGGTCACGCACATCCACAGCGTGAAGCCCATCAGCACGACGACCGGCGGCGTCATCGGCAGGCGGCGGTCGTCCTTCGTCAGCAGCAGCCCGATGATCGTGACGCCGGCGGTCACGGCCGCGAACTGCAGGTCGTACGCGAAGCCCCACGTCAACCGGTGCGGGTTCATCACCGACAGCCAGATCCACATGATGACGCCCAGCCACGGCCGCTTCAGCATCAGCGGCACGCAGGCGAGGAAGAACAGGACCAGTCCGACATCACGCATGGAATTCTCCCGTCGACGCCGTCAGACGGCCGTGGACGCGCCGGCGCGCAGGTGCGCGAAGCGCGTCGGGAACAACAGCGTCAGGGCCTCGATCGAGGCCGTGCGACCGAGCAGCCAGATCCCGCCACAATAGACCGCGGCGCCGGCCGCGACCAGCGCGACGAAGACGACCGGCACCGGCAGGCCGGCGAGCGCGCCGCGCAGCGCCTCGACGGCGCCGAACATCGCGGCGGACACGACGAGCGGCCGCCACATCTCGCTCGCGACGGCGCCCATCGACAGCCCGAGGATCGGCAGCGCCCGGTACATGTTGAGCAGGAACATCAGCGGCGCGACCGCGAGCCACGCATACGCGAGCCCGACGATGCCGTGGCGCGCGCCGAACCAGAACAGCGGCGGCGCGACGATCGCGCCGACGATCGTCGTCACCAGCGCCACGTCGACGCGGCCCGTGCTCATGATCGTCGTCGAGATCACCGAGCCGATCATCCGGAACGGGATCGTCAGGGCGACCAGCGTCAGCGGCAGGATCGACGGCTGCCAGGCCGGGCCGATCGCGAGCTCGACGAGCTCCGGCGCGACGGCCGCGATGCCCCACAGCACCGGGAACGTGACGAACGCCATCAACCGCACCGCGAGCTTCGTGTTGACGGCGACCGCGGCCCGATCGTGCTGGATCTTCGCGAACGCCGCGAACGCGACGCCGTTGATCAGGCCGGCCGTGCGCTGCATCGGCAGCGACGCGAGGTGCACCGCGACCGAATAGAAGCCGAGCGCTTCCTTGCCGAGCCAGCGGCCCGCGATCAGCACGTCGGCCTGCGACATCCAGTACCAGATGACCCGCGTCGCGAGCACGCCGCCGCCGAAGCGCCACAGGCGCCGCGCGCCGGCCAGCCGGAACGACGGGCCGTAGAAGCGCGACGCGCTCGCGAACAGCAGCCCGGCGCGGATCGGCGTCGCGAGCAGCGTGCCGAGCACGAGCGCCCACGCACCGAAGCCGGCCAGCGCGAGCGCGAGCGTCAGCGCGTTGCCGACGACGGCCGACGCCATCTCGATCTGCGTCGCGGTGCGAAAGCGCATCTCGCGCTGCAGGAGCCCGGCGTACACCGGACACGGCGCCAGCGCGAGGAAGCCGAGCGCCGACACGCGCGTCATCGCGACGAGGCGCGGCTCGCCGAAGAACGACGCCACGGCCGGCGCGGCGACGACCAGCAGCGCGCAGAACAGCGCGCCGACGACGAGCGACGCGCCGAGCGCCTGCCGGAACTCGTCGGTCGTCAGCGTCGGCGACTGGATGATCGACGAGTCGAAGCCCATGTCGGCGACCATGCCGAGGAACACGAACACGACGGTCAGCATCGCGACGAGGCCGTAGTCCTGCGGCGCGAGGATCCGCATGACGAACAGCGTCATGCTCCAGTTGACGAGCTGTCCGACGACCTTCACGAGCGCGGCCGCGCGCAACGCGGACACGACCTGCGTCGTGAGCCGCTCGCGCGACGGCCGCAGCGGGATCTGCGTCACGACGCGTGCCCTCCGCGGCGGCGCACGTGCGCGAACAGGATGCCCATCTCGACGTCCGCGTCGCGCATCGACTCGACCGACACGACGTCGAACGTGCGGTCGAGGAACGCGCGCAGCGACGACGCCGTGTACTTGATGACGTGCTCCGGCTCGTCGATCGGCCCGAGGCAGTCGTCGGGCACGAAGACGAACGCGCGGCCGCCGGGGGCGAGGACGCGCGCGATCTCGCGGACGAAGCGCGTGCGCCGGATCACGTGCTCCAGCACCTGCGACGCGATGACGACGTCGAAGGACGCGTCGTCGAGCGGCAGGTCCGGCAGCCGTCCGTCGACCATCCGGATGCCTTCGTCCCGCAGCCGCGCGATCGCGTAGTCGGACTGCTCGAGGCCGCACAGGTCGCGGTAGCCGTGCTCGCGCAGCCGTCGCAGCAGGCTGCCGTTGCCGCAGCCGATGTCGAGGATCGCGTCGTCGGGCGACGTCAGCGCGCGGATGCGCTCGACCTTCGTCGGCCAGTCGCGCCCGTCCCACGTGCGCGCGAGCCAGTCGTCCCAGTGCGCCGTGCTGTTGCCCGACAGCCCGCGATTGACCGCGAGGTGATAGGCGAGCGGGAAGCGGTCCGAGAGGACCTTGCGGACGCGCCACGGCAGCAGCGGTCTCATCGGAAGGCCTCGCGGTCGTCGACGGCGACGCCGGCGCCGGCCCCCGCGCCCGCGCCGACGCTCTCGGGCAGCAGCGACGCGAACAGCCGTTCCTGGCCGCGACTCGTCTCGTCCCAGCCGAAGCGTTCGGCGTAGCGGCGCGTCGCGGCGCGGTCGGGTGGCGCGGCGAGCAGCTGGCGCAGCGCCGCCGCGAGCGCGGCCGGCGTGCGCTGGTCGACGAGCAGCCCGGCCTCCGGCGCCGCGACGATCTCGGGCGTGCCGCCGACGCGCGTCGCGACGACCGGCGTGCCGCAGGCCATCGATTCGAGCAGCACGTTCGGCCAGCCCTCGTTCGACGACGCGAGCACGAGCACGTCGGCCGCCGCGTACAGCGCCGCGAGGTCGTCGTGCGCCTGCTGGCCGAGGAAGCGCACCCGCGTCGGCGACGCCGAGCGTGCGCCGCATGCGCCTCGAGCGCCGCCCGCTCCGCGCCGTCGCCGGCGATCAGCAGCGTGGCTTCGGGCAGGCTCGCGAGCGCATCGATGACGAGGTCGTGCCCTTTCAGCCGATGCAGGCGCCCGACGGACAGGACGACCGCGTCGGTCGGCGACAGTCCGTAGCGCCGCCGGGCGAGGTCGCGATCGAACGGCCGGAACCGGACCGTGTCGACGCCGTTGCGCAGCACGACGATCGCGGCCGGCGTCCGCGCCGAGCGAGATCAGCTCGGTCGACAGCGCCTGCGACACCGTGATCAGGCGGGCGGCGCGGCCGGCGGCCCAGCGGATCGCGCGGCGCGCGAACGGATGCCGCGCGATCTCGTTGATGTCGCTGCCGCGCGCGGTGACGACGAGCGGCACGTCGAACCAGCGCGCCAGCAGCGCGGCCGCGACGCCGTCGGGAAGAAGTAGTGCGCGTCGATCGCGTCGAAGCGCAGGCCTTCGGCGATCAGTCGCGCGACGGTCGGCCGCGCGCCGAGGGCCATCGCGAGCGGGGCCGCCAGCGCGCCGATCGTCGGGATCGTCGCGTAGCGCGGATGGTGGACGACGATGCCGCGGCGCTGCTCGACGCGCGGCACGCGCGCGAAGCCGCCGTAGCGCCCGAAGCGCGCGCCGCGGAACGGGAACCACGGCACCGGCGCGACGACGGTCGACGCGACGCGTCCGCCGGCGACGAGCTCGACGAGGCGGTTCTCGACGAACACGCCGTGGCCCGGCGCGACGGCGTTCGGATACAGCGACGTGAACGTCAGCAGCCTCATCGCGCGACGCCTTTGCGACCGACGTCGGCCGGCATCGCGACCGGCGACGCGCCCGCCTCGTCGACGTGCCAGGAGCGTCGCGTGCCGCGCAGTTCGTCGAAGAGGCCGCGTCACGCGCTCCGCGTTCGCGATCCACGTCAGGCCGCGACGCGCGATCGTCGCGCGCGCGCCGGCCGCGAGCCGCTCGCGCAGCGCGGCGTCCGCGCTGAGTCGCTCGATCGCGCCGGTCAGGCCGCCCGGATCGGCCGGGTCGAACAGCAGCGCGTTGACGCCGTCGTCAAGGACCTCGCGGATGTTCGGCTGGTCCGGCGCGACGATCGCGCGGCCGAGCGCGAGGTACTCGAACAGCTTCAGCGGCGACGCGTACGCGACGACGGCCGGCTGCAGCGCGACGTCGAACGTCGCGACGTACGACGGGATCTCGTCGCGCGGCACGACGCCGGTGAACACGACGCGCGACCCGATGCCGAGCGCGACCGCGCGCGCCTCGAGCGCCGGGCGCGCCGGACCGTCGCCG
Organism: uncultured beta proteobacterium; assembly: GCA_963720205.1. GTDB lineage: Bacteria > Pseudomonadota > Gammaproteobacteria > Burkholderiales > Burkholderiaceae_D > CAHJXF01. The sequence goes on from OY970390.1 coordinate 1,261,493, forward strand.
ACGACGAACAGCACGCGCTCGCCGTCGGCACCGTCGCCCGCGATCGCGTCGATGACGCGGTCGAGCCCGTGCCAGTCGCGGACGAAGCCGGTGAAGCCGAGCACGAGCCGGCCCCCGAGGTTCCAGCGACGCCTGACCGCGTCGCCGTCGAACGGTCCGGCGAAGTGCGCCGCGTTGATGCCGTTCGGGACGACCTCGATGCGACGGTCGTCGCCGGCCGTCTCGCGCACGATCGTCGCGAGCGCGTCGGTGACCGGCAGCAGGACGTCTGCGCCGCGCCACGCCGCGCGCTCGCTCGCGCGCGCCAACCCGTCGAGCGCGATGCCGTCGAAGCGCTTGCGCTCGGCGTAGATCGGCGCGTTGATCTCGAGCAGCATCGGCAGCCCGAAGCGCCGCTTCGCGCGCACGCCGGCCGTCGAGAACAGGTTGTAGCGCTCGTAGATGACGTCGGGACGGAACGCGCCGATCGCCTGCACGAGCCGCCGGTACGCGAGCAGCCCGTAGGCCCATTCGGCGAGCTCGTACATCGCCTTCGGCAGCCGCTTCTTGGCCCACGCGACGACGCCCGCGTCGGACCCGAACGCGGCGTGCCCGACCGCGTCGGGACCGACGACGCGCACGTCGTGGCCGAGCCCGACGAGCGCGCGCACGAGCTCCTCGAGGTGGACGTACTGGCCGTCCTTCGAGCGGATGCGATGGTGGTAGAGGATCTTCATGATGGCCGCGCGGCGCGACGCCGCCCGCGCGTCAGGCGGCCTTCATCAGCGACGCCGGGTCGCGCGCGGCGCCGCTCGGCGAGACGCCCTGCTCGACGACGTTCTTCAGGAACGCGTCGAACATCAGCACGGTCCAGATCGGCGTGCTGTGGTCGCGCGCGCCGGACTGATGCTGCTCGACGAGCCGCTTCAGCGCGCCGTGGTCGAACCAGCCGGTGTCGCCGAGCCGCGGACCGAGCAGCGCCGAGCGCACGCGGCCGGCGAGCGGACCGCGGAACCAGCGCGCGAGCGGGATCGAGAAGCCCATCTTCGGGCGATACAGGATCTCGTTCGGCAGGTGCGGCTCCATCGCCTTCTTCAGCAGCCACTTCTGCTCGCCGCCGCGGATCTTCAGCGACGACGGCAGCGTCGCCATCCATTCGACCAGCGGATGGTCCATCAGCGGCTCGCGCACCTCGAGCGAATGCGCCATCGCCGCGCGATCGACCTTCGTGTTGATGTCGCCGACGAGATAGGTCTTGAGGTCGAGGTACTGGATCAGCGCGAGCGGATCGTCGGTCGGTGCGCGTTCGGCGTGGCGGCGCAACACGGCGATCGCGTCGTAGCCGGCGAGCTCGCGCTTCAATGCCGGGCTGAACAGCGACTGCCGCAGCGGCGCGCGGATCAGCGACATCGTGTGGAAGTACGCCTCGACCGAGTCGCGGCCGAGCGCCTCGAACGTCGACTTCGCGCGCAGCACGCGCGGCGCCCAGTCGGCCTTCGGATACGCGCGGCCGAGCGCGCCGAACAGCGGCCGCCGCATGCCGAGCGGGAACGTCGCGCGCAGCTTCTCCTCGAGCAGGTGGAAGCGATAGCGCCGGTAGCCGCCGAAGGTCTCGTCGCCGCCGTCGCCCGACAGCGCGACGGTCACGTTCTTCCGCGCGAGCTGGCAGACACGATAGGTCGGCATCGCCGAGCTGTCGGCGTACGGCTCGTCGTAGATGCGGCGCGAGCGTGTCGATCAGGTCGAAGTCGTCGCTCGCGACGATCTCGACTGCGATGGGTGGTGCGATAGCGTTCGGCGACCTGCTGCGCGTAGGCCGACTCGTCGAAGCCGCGCTTCGCGAAAGCCGATCGAGCACGTGTTGACCGGGCCCGTCGACAGGCCGGCCATCATCGCGACGACCGCGCTCGAGTCGACGCCGCCGGACAGGAACGCGCCGAGCGGCACGTCGGAGATCATGCGCAGCTTCACCGACTCGCGCAGCCGGCGCGACGAGCTCGTCGCACGCGTCGGCATCGGAGATCGTCGCGGCGTGCGAGCCGGTGTCGAAGCGCACGTCCCAGTATTCGCGCGACGCCGGCACCGGCTGGCCGCGTCGCACGGCCAGCGTGTGCGCCGGCGGCAGCTTGAACACGTCGCGGAAGACCGTGCGCGGCTCGGGCACGTAGCCGAGCGCGAAGTATTCCTCGACGGTCTGCGGCTCGATCGTCGCGCGCCGACCGACGGATGCGCGAGCAGCGCCTTCAGCTCCGAGCCGAACAGCAGCATGCCGTCGGGCAGCACGCGTAGTACATCGGCTTGACGCCGAGCCGGTCGCGCGCGAGGAACAGCGTCTCGCGGTTGCGATCCCACAGCGCGAACGCGAACATGCCGCGAAAGCGCGTCACGCACGCCTCGCCCCACTCTTCCCACGCGTGGACGATGACCTCGGTGTCGCTCTTCGTGCGGAACGCGTGGCCGCGCGCGGCGAGCTCGACGACGAGCTCCTGGTAGTTGTAGATCTCGCCGTTGAAGACGACGCCGACCGATGCCGTCCTCGTTGTACAGCGGCTGATGCCCGGTGCGACAGGTCGATGATCGACAGCCGGCGGTGACCGAGGCCGACGCCGGGCTCGATGTGGAAGCCGTCGTCGTCGGGGCCGCGATGCGCGATCGCGTCGTTCATCGCGACGCAGCACGCCGCGCGGGATGTCGCGCCGGGCGCGCGTGTCGAAGATGCCGCTGATTCCGCACATGTCGTCTCTCGGTGCTTCAGTGACTCGCGGCCGGGCGGTCCGGCGCGAGGTCGGGGTTGCGTCGTGTCGCGCCGCGGCCGCGCGTCGCGAGCAGCGCGTCGTAGAGATCGGCGTAGCGCGACACCATCGCGTCGATGCTGAACTGCGCGACCGCGCGTTCGCGCGCCGCGCGGCCGTCGCGCTCGACACGTCGCGGATCGCGCGCGTAGGCCGCGATCGCGTCGGCCATCGCGGCGACGTCGTCGCTCGCGACCAGCACGCCGGTCGCGCCGTCGGCGACGAGCTCGGCGTTGCCGCCGACGCGCGTCGCGACGACGGGGACGCCGCAGGCCATCGCCTCGAGGATCGTGTTCGAGATGCCTTCGGCGAGCGACGGCAGGACGAACACGTCGAAGTCGGCCATCACGCGCGGCACGTCGTCGCGATTGCCGAGCAGCGCGATGCGGTCGGCGACGCCGCTCGCGGCCACGCGCGCGTCGAGCGCGGCGCGGTCCGGACCGTCGCCGACGAGCGCGAGCCTGAGGCGGTCCGCGACCTGCGGTGCGTCGGCCCGGAGCCGTTCGACCGCGGCCGCGAACGCGTCGACGAGCAGTCGTTGATGCTTGACCGGCGACAGGCGGCCGACGGTGCCGACGACGATCGCATCGGGCGCCGCGAACGACGGGTCGATCGCGACGCGTGCGGCCGACGACCGCGGCACGAAGCGATTCGTGTCGACGCCGTTGCAGATCTGCGCGATGTCGCCCGGCGCGACGCCGACGCTTCTGCTCGAGATAGCGGCGGATCTCGCCCGACAGCGCGACGTGGCGATGGACGAACGGGCGCAGCAACCGGCGCTGCAGTCGATGGAGCGGCTTGCCGCCGGCCACGTCCTGCACGTCCCAGCCGTGCTCGCCGTGCACGCGGATCGGCACGCCGGCGAGCGCCGCGGGCAGCTGCGCCTCGGACGCCGCGAGGTTGCGCGTGTGCACGATCGTCGGCCGCAGCGTGCGGAACAGCCGATACAGGTCGCGGTAGATCGCGAACCCGTGGCCGGGCGGCTTGCCGAGCGCGTGGAAGCGCGTGCGGTCGCGCACGACGCGACGGCGGAAATCGGTCACGTCGGTCAGCGCGATCACGACGTGGTCGTAGCGCTCGGCCGGCAGGTGGTTGATCAGGTTGACGACGCCGTTCTCGAGGCCGCCGGTGTCGAAGCGGTAGACGACGTGCGCGACGAGCGGCCGTTCTCGCGTACCGGCCGACGCCCGGCTCGACGCGTGCGTCGACGTCGACGCGCTCATCGCCGCGCCTCGTCGTGGATCGCGGCGAGCCGCGCGGTGATCGCGGGGGCCGACGCGCGGGCGAACGCCTCGAGCGTCGCTTCGGCGCGAGCGCGGTCGGTGCCGTCCGGGATCGGCGTCGTCAGCACCACGACCGCCGAGTCGTCGCCGCGGCCCGTCAGCTTGTCGATCGCGTTCCAGGCCTTCGCGACGTACTTGTTCGTCGTGAGGCGTCCGTTGATCCAGTACCAGCGCCAGGTCAGCAGCCGCTCGCGCGCGGCCGCGCCGGCGCCCTTGATCTCGTTCTGGACGACGTCGAGCCGGCCGCCGTCGAGCGGCACGACGCGCGGCTGCTGCCCGACCGAGCCCCACACCTTGTCGTAGACGATGACGACGTCGTTCTCGTACGTGACGAGCAGTCCGTTGTCGAGCTGGCCGCTGTAGTACGCGACGAACAGGTTGACCTCGCGGTCGCCGGACGCGAACGTGCGCGTCTCCTTCGAGCGCGCATGGAGGTAGTGCGGCACGAATGTCGTGAACGCCGGCGCACCGGCCTGCCAGCCGTCGATGCGGTCGATCGCGATCGCGCCGGGTTCGGGCGCGTCGGCGATCCGTTCGAGGAAGCCGCCGAGCACCGGCCACGGCGCCGCGATCGCGATGAACGCCGCGACGACCAGCGCGAACGGACGGACCGGGCGAGGCGCGGCGACCGGCGGCGCCGTCGTCGTCGACGCGTCGGCCGGCGTCGGTTCGTCTTCGTCGTCGCGCCAGAGGTTGCCGAACGAGAACAGCGCCATCATCACGAGGCCGAAGAACAGCCAGCCGTAGATCAGGTGGTCGACGCCGGTCGCGAGCTTGTTGCTCGACACGTGCGCGAGCATCACGATCAGGTACGCGCGCATCCAGTTCGCGACGATCGGCACGAGGCAGGCCGCGACGATGAACGCGGCGCGACGCCACGCGGCGCGATAGTTCAGGTACGCGAACAGCACGCCGAGCGTGATCGACGCGATCAGGTAGCGCAGGCCGCTGCACGCCTCGACGACCGACCAGTCGCCGCTCGGGATCGAGAAGTAGTTGCCTTCGCGGAACACCGGCACGCCGGTCGCGCGCAGCGCGGCGACGGTGAAGTCGGCCGTGTGGTCCATCAGCGTCGGCATCAGGAAGTCGCCGGCCGGCACCGCGAAGAACAGGAACGCGAGCGGATACAGGATGCGCCTCGTGACCTCGGTGCCGAACACGGCCCACACGAGGCACGGGAACATCGCGACGAACGCGTACTGCTCGGGCGCGTGGACGCCGGCCGAATGCGCGGCGAGCCACAGCAGCCCGCAGCCGGCCAGCGGGACGAGCGCCCACGGCTGCGGCTTCGCCGGCACCGTCGCGAGCCGGTCGCGCAGTCGCCACACGAGCCACGCGCTGATCGGGAAGATGAAGTAACCGTGCGCGAACGTGCCGGTGTTGCCCCAGCTGTCCCACAGCACGAGCATCGTCTCGAAGTAGATCGCGACGAGCGCGACGAAGCCGAGCGCGAAGACGCGCAGCGGCGCCGCGAGCGGATGCCCGCGAAGGCTGCGCGACGGGACCGGCGCGGCCGCGGGCGGCGCCTGCGCCGTCGCGACGGCGTCGACCGGCCGCCGGCCCCGCGGCGCGAGCACGGCCCCGTCGGCGATGGTCCCGCCGGCCTCAGGCATGTTCGATGTCGGTGCCGAGGAACGGACCCGGCGGCGGACGGCGCTTCGCGTGCGCGCCCTGCGCTTCCGGTTCGCCGGAACGCGGCGGGATCTCGAACAGCTGGTCGACGCTGCGATCGAACCCGGAATCGAAGCAGCGCTCGATGCGCGCCAGGTTGCGCGACCAGTCGTAGTTCGCGAGGATCGTCGCGCGGCCCGCGTCGCCGAGGCGGCGGCGCGCGGCCCGATCGGCGAACAGCTCGACGACTTCGCGCGCGAACGACTCGGCGTCGTCGGCGAGCCGGAAGTCGCGGCTCGGCACGGCGTTCAGCGCGGCCGCGGACGTCGTCGAGACGATCGTCGGCGCGCCCATCGCCATCGCCTCGAGCGCCTTGTTCTGGATGCCGCGCGCGAGCCGCATCGGCACGACGACGACGCCGGCGTGCGCGAGATACGGCCGGACCTCGGGCACGGTGCCGGTCACGTGGACCTCGCCGTCGCGCGCGAGCGAACGCACCTCGGCGGTCGGGCGCGCGCCGACGATCCAGAACGTCGCGCCGCGGAATCTGGTGGCGGATCAGCGGCAGCACCTCGCGGCTGAACCACGCGGCCGCATCGACGTTCGGCTTGTAGTCCATCGCGCCGGTGAAGACGATCGTGCGGTTCGCGTCGTCGTCGCGCCCCACGGTCCAGCCGTCCGGCGGCCCGACGCCTGCCGCCGAGAAGTAGTCGGCGTCGACGCCGTTCTCGATCGTGATCACCGGCGAGATCAGGTCGCCGGCGAGCCGCCGGAACAGCGCCGACTCGGGCTGCGTGACGAACACGCTCGCGATCGCGCGCGACGCGGTGTAGCGCTCGAAGTCGAGCAGGCACGACGCCTCGCGCCGGTACAGCCACGCCATCGCGCCGCCGCTCGTCGCGGCGTACTGGTTCCACTTGTCGGAGTCGACGTCGACGAAGTCGATCAGGCGGTCGACGTCCTCCATCTCGTTGACGTACTGCGCCATCGGCGACGAGAACACGACCACGCGCCGGATGCGGCGGCGCTCGACGATGTCCTCGACCCAGCGCGTCATCCGCGCGTCGCGGTAGTACGGCAGCGCGAGCGGCTGGCCGGTGACGAGGCCGAGCGCGCTCTTCAGCCGCGCGCGGCGCGGCGACAGCGGCAGGCACAGCGTCTCGCCGCCGGCGACCGCCTCGACCTTCTCGACGTGCTTCCAGTCGTCGGGATCGTCGACGAACGTGCCGACGTGCACGCGATAGCGCTTCGCGAGGTGCTTCAGCACGTGGTACGAGCGCAGCTTGTCGCCCTTGTTCGGCGGATAGGGGATGCGATGCGCGAGGAAGAGGAGATCGTCCATGTCGCCGCCTAGCCGAGGCTCCGCGCGATGAACGGACCGAGCGCGTTCGCGACCGGCAGCGGCAGCCGCCGCCACAGCGCGATGAACGCGCGGTACTTCGGGTTCAGCGGATTGTTCTCGGGCACCTTCGGCGCGCGCACGAGCTGGTATTCGTACGGCAGCGGCTGCGGCTCGAAGCCCCAGTTGCGCTTGAAGTCGTACGGTCCGGTGCCGACCTTGCTGCGGCCGTAGTCGAACAGCGTGACGCCCGCGTCCGCCGAACGCCGCATCAGGTCCCAGTACTTGAAGTCGTTCGCGGCCGTCTCGCGCGACGCGAGCGCGTCGCCGGCGTAGTACGGCAGCACCTCGTCGCGAAAGCGGAACGACAGCACGCTGGACACCGCGCGCCCGTCGGGCGTCGCGATCGTCAGCACCGAGCAGTCGTCGCCGAACGTGCGCTTGAGCGTCTCGAAGTAGCGCTTCGACTGCGCCGGCGTGCCGTGACGATGGACGTTGTCGGCATACAGCGCGAAGAAGCGGTCGAGGTCGTCGTCGAACGTGCCGACGAGACCGGCCTTGATGCCCTTGCGGACCATCGCGCGCTGCTTGCGCGGGATCGCGAGCAGGTTCGCGTCGTGGTCGGCCGAGATCGTCTTGCGGAACGTGACGTACAGGTCGGTCGTCGTCCACGACGCGCGACGTCGCGCGCCGAGGTTGCGGCATTCGAGGTGGCCGACGCCGAGCCGCTCGGCCCGCGCCTCGGCCGCGTCGAGCAGCGCGTCGGCGGTCGCGTCGTCGGTCGCCGCGACGCCGCCGTAGACGCAGAACGGCAGCGAGATCAGCGCGTCGCCGAACAGCTTGCTCTTCTGGCGCGCGAGCGGCAGCACGCCGACGATCTCGCCGCCGCGCTCCGCGAACAGGAACGTCGTGCGCTGCCCGAACACGTCCTCGACGACGTCGCGCCAAGCGGCGCGATGGAAGAACGTCGCGTCGGGCGAGGCCTCGACGAACGCGTCCCAGCGCGCGCGGTCGGCGTCGCCCATCTCGCGGACGACCATGGGCTCGGCGGCGGTCGTTCGACGTGCGTCGGGCGCGATGTCCGACTCGTTCGCGGCGTTCGCGCCGCCGCCGATCGTCGACGACGGCGACCGTGCGGGACGGCGCACGTCGAGGGTCTGCGCGTTCATCGTTCGCGTCCCGTCAGCGCGACTCGTGCAGGAACACGCGGTCGACGCGGTCCCAGCGGAAGTCGGTCAGCAACCGGCCGAGACGCGCTTCCATCCGGTCGAGGTTGACGTAGTGGCGAAAGCGCGTCCGCGCGTCGATGCCCGGCACGCGCGGCTGCGCCGGATCGATCTCCCACGGGTGGAAATAGAACATGCACGACTCGCCGTCGACGCGGTTGACGCGCTGCAGGAGCCAGCGCGAGACCGCGTACGGCAGCAGCCGGAACCAGCCGCCGCCGCCGGCGGGCCAGTTGCGGTTGAACAGTTCGACCGTCGTCGGCGGCACTTCGACCAGGTCGGGCCGCGACGCGTACGCGAAGCGCGGCGCGTCGGGCATGCCGTAGTGGTCGTGGCGGACCGGATAGATGCTCGAGCTGTAGCGGTAGCCGGCCTCGCGGATGCAGTCGAGCGCCCAGAGGTTGTCCTGGTTGATCGAGAAGCTCGGCGCGCGATAGCCGAGCACGGCGACGCCGCCGATGTCCTCGAGCAGCGCCTTCGCGCGGACGATGTCGTCGCGGAACGCGTCGGGCGTCTGGTCGGACGCGCGCAGGTGTCCGTAGCCGTGGCTCGCGAGCTCGTGGCCGCGCGCGACGATCTCGCGGACGATCGCCGGATGACGCTCGGCGATCCAGCCGAGCGTGAAGAACGTGGCCTTCGCGCCGTGCTCGTCGAGCCAGCCGAGGATGCGCATCACGTTCGCTTCGGCGCGGCACGGGATGGCGTCCCAGCGATCGCGCGCGATGTACGGCGCGAACGCCGAGACCTGGAAGTAGTCCTCGACGTCGATCGTCAGCGCGTTGACCGTGTCGGCCGCCTGCGCGAGCATGCGCGTCGCGCAGCGAACTGCGCGTCGCGGAAGCGCTCGTCGGAGCCGGGCGTGGAGACGAGGAACGTGTACACGTCAGGCGGCCTTGCGGATCACGGGCTCGGCCGGCGGCGCGTCGACGCGCGTGCGCGCCGCGAGCCAGCCCGCGAGATGCGCGGCGATGCGTTCGGCCGCGCGGCCGTCCCACAGCTCCGGCGCGCGGCCGCGCTTGCCGCCCGTGGCGAGCACGTCGAACGCGGCCTCGACGATGCGCGCGGCGTCGGTGCCGCACAGCGTGTTCGTGCCTTCGGCGATCGTGATCGGCCGCTCGGTGTTCTCGCGGATCGTGAGGCACGGCACGCCGAGCGCGGTCGTCTCCTCCTGCAGGCCGCCGGAGTCGGTCAGCACGAGCGTCGCGTCGGCCATCAGCCCGAGCATCTCGAGATAGCCCTGCGGCGGCAGGATCGCGACGCGCGACGCGTCGAGCGCGTCGGCGAGCCCGAACTCGGCGATGCGCGCCTTCGTGCGCGGATGCAGCGCGAGCGACGAGCGGCAGCCGCGTCGCGATCGTCGCGAGCGCGCCGAGCAGTCGCGCGAGCGTCGCGGCGTCGTCGACGTTCGACGGCCGGTGCAGCGTGACGACGCCGTAGCGCGGCCGGCCGTCGGCGTCGAACGCCGCAGATGCGATCGGCAGGCCGGCGAGCGTCGTCGACGCGGCGACCGCGGACGCGCGATTCGCGAGCAGCGTGTCGATCATCACGTTGCCGACGAACACGATGCGCTCGTCGCCGATGCCCTCGGCCTTGAGGTTCGACCGCGGCCGAACGCTCGGTCGTGTACAGCAGGTCCGCGATCTGGTCGGTCAGCACGCGGTTGATCTCCTCGGGCATCGCGCGGTCGTAGCTGCGCAGGCCGGCCTCGACGTGCACGACCGGCACGCCCTTCTTCGCCGCGACCAGCGCGCAGGCGATCGTGGAGTTGACGTCGCCGACGACGAGCACCGCGGCCGGGTCGTACGCGTCGAGCACCGGCTCGAAGCGCTTCATGATCTCGGCCGTCTGCACCGCGTGCGTCGCGGAGCCGACCTCGAGGTTGACCGCCGGACGCGGCATGCCGAGCGCCGTGAAGAAGCTGTCGTTCATCGCGGCGTCGTAGTGCTGGCCGGTGTGGACGAGGACCGGCGGCACCGCGTCGCCGTGCGCCGCGAGCGCGCGGATGATCGGCGCCATCTTCATGTAGTTCGGACGCGCGCCGACGACGCACAGCACCGGCCGCGCGGCCGAGGCGCCGCCGCTCCGCTGGTCGTTCACGCCGCCGCCGTCGAAACCGCTCACGTGCTACTCCATGCCGCCCGCCTGCGCAGGCCGCTCTTCGGGTTGAGCCGCCTGGCTCGATGCCGCGACCGCGCGCAGCTGATCGAGCGTGCGCGCGACGCTTGCCACGGACTGCTGCAAAAGCTGTACCTGTTCCGCGAGGCCGTTCAGCAGGACGCCGTCGGCGTTCGCCGGCAGGTCGCGCACGTCGACCGCCGCGCGACCGCTCACGAGGGAAAGCGTCGGCGCGTAGCCGGGCATCTTCATGTTGCCGGCCTCGGCCGCGTCGGCCTCGGCTTCGGTCAGGCCGCCGCGCAATTCGGTCCGCAACTCCTTCGCCACGTCAGAAACGTCACTTTCCGTCAGGTTGTGCTTCTCGCCGAGGAAGGCGGCGAGCAGCACGCGGTCGCAGAGCACGTTGATCTGGCGCGGGATGCCGCTGGTCGCGTCGTGGATCGCCGCGTAGGCCGCCGGCTCGAAGCTCGGGTCGTCCTGCCATCCGACGAGGCCGAGCCGGTGCTCGACGTACGCCTGCGTCTCTTCGGCGCCCGAGCGGACCGAGGTGGTACGACGCGATCACGCGCTGGCGCAGCTGCCGCATCTCCGGCTGCTGCATGATCTGGCGGAACTCGGGCTGGCCGAGCAGGAAGCTCTGCAGCAGCGAGCGCTCGTTGGTCTGGAAGTTCGACAGCATCCGCAGCTCCTCGACCGCGCGCGGCGTGAGGTTCTGCGCCTCGTCGACGATCAGCAGCGCCCGCTTGCCTTCGAGCTGCAGCCGGCGGAAGTAGCGCTCGAGCCCGAGCAGCAGCCCGGCCTTGTCCGGCAGCTCGGGCTGCACGCCGAAGAACGCGCCGGCGACCATCCGCAGCATGTCGTCGGCGTCGAGCTGCGTGCTGACGATCTGCTTCGCGACGAGATTGCCCGGCGCGAGCGACCGCAGCAGGTTGCGCACCAGCGTCGTCTTGCCCGCGCCGACGTCGCCGGTCACGACGATGAATCCCTCGGCCTGGTGGACGCCGTAGTCGAGATACGCCATCGCGCGGCCGTGGCCGCGGCTGCGGAAGAAGAACGCGGGGTCGGGATTGAGCTGGAACGGCTTGCCCGTCAAGCCATAGAACGATTCGTACATGCCTGCCTCGCCCGGATCGCGTCGCCGATCCTCAGAAGTTCACGTGCAGTCCGGCGAGAATCGCGTTCTCGCGATAGTTGCCGCTGTACAGGCCCTGGGTGCTGACGTTGCTGTCCTGGGTCGTGTTGCGGTAGAGCGCGTTCGCCGAGATGTTCTTCGACATCTGCCGATTGATCGACGCGATCAGCACGCGCTGCCGCGAGTCGCCGGTGCCGATCAGCGCATGGCTGTCGACCTTCTGCGCCGTCGCGTTCAGCGAGGTCCGCGGTCCGAGGCGATAGCTCCAGTTCGCGGTGTACGTGGTCGACCGGAACTTCTGCGCCTGATTGAAGATGTCGAATCCGACGATCGATGTTGGACAGCCCCTGCGTGTCGGTCCGCGAGACGTCGAACGTCACGGTGTTGCGGAGGCCGAGCAGCGCGACCGAGAGCTCCGCGCGCTTCTGGATGTACAGCTGGTTCGAGAAGAACGGCGTCGTCGCGAACGGCGACGTCGACAGCCCGGCCTGCGCGAGCACCGACTGCACGGCCGTCGCGCGGGCCGCCGGATCGGTGATCGACGTGCGCAGGAACTGGTCGACCAGCAGGTAGTTCGGGTTCGAGACCGCCGTCAGGCCGCTGCCGGTCGACGTGGTCTGGTCGCGGCTGTAGATCGCGTTGATCGTGTAGCGCTGGCCCGTTTCGACCAGCGACACGTTCGCCGTCGGCCCGAAGTAGCGGTGGCCGAACGTGACCGACAGCTGCGTGTGATGGCTCGGGTTCCAGTCGAAGCCGGCCGAGTACGACGCGCCCGACAGGTCGGGTGGCCGACGTCGTCGGATAGCTGTCGCGGTCGTAGCCGATGCTCGCGTGCAGGTGCACCGTGGGCACCAGCACGTACGTGAGCGTGCCGTTGATCGTCTCGACGACGATCTCGTTCGTCGCGTTGTAGACCTGGTCCGAGCGGTCGAACTGGACGCCGAGGCCGACGTCGCGGAACGACGTGCTGGTCTGCGCGTTGCCGAAGACCTCGTTCGTGTGGCTCGCGGCGTACAGCGAGCTGCCGGCGCTCGACTCGGTGAAGCGATAGCCGAGCGCGTACGTGATGTCCTGCTGCAACCGCGACTGCAGCGTCGGGCCGGCCGAGAACGTGCGGCCCTCGACGCGGTTCGTCGAGCCGTTGTACGTGCTCGCGGCCTGCGTGCCGAACGGCGAGACGTTCTGCTGCGAGATGCCGGCGTTCGCGTCGAACGTCAGGAGGTTCTCGATCAGCGACGCGCGCAGGTTCGCGGCGAGCGAGTTGCGCAGCGTCGCGCCGTTCGTGTGGTTCGCGTACCAGAGGTACGACGGCGTGTAGTCGAGGTTCGCCGACAGCCGCGCGCTGTTGCGCGACATGAGGAACGACGGGCTGATCGTCGTCACGAAGTCGGAGCGCTGGCTGCCGGCCGGCGACAGGTTGATGTTGTCGGACCAGGTCTCGTCGACGTCGAGCGACGAGCCGAAACGCCACGGCGTGTTGTAGCCGCCGCCGATCGCCTGCCCGAGGTCGCCGATCAGCTGGGCCGACGCGGCGACCGGCGCGCCGCAACCGGCGACCGCGACCGCGACGGCGAGAATCTTCTGGGAAACAGGGAACCGCTCGGCACGACCGCGAATTGACCGTCGCGGGTCAATAGCCATAGTAGCCGTAGCTGTCGCCCGGATTGGAGCGACGTCCCTTGTTCAGGACCATGCCGACGACGTCGCAGGACTCGATCGTCGACAGGGCCTCGCGCAAGGCCTCGTGCGTCGTGTTGTCCGACTCGACGACCATCACGATCTGGCCCATGTTCGCGGCCAGCGTGCGCGCCTCCGTCGTGACGAGCAGCGGCGGCGAGTCGAAGATCACGATGCGGTCCGAATAGCGCTCGGACAGTTCCGCCAGCAGGTTCGCCATCGCCTCGCTCGCGAGCAGTTCGGTCGCCTGCCGGTGCGGCCGGCCGGCCGGCAGCAGCGCCAGCTTGTTGACGTTCGTGCGGACGATCGCGTCGGACAGATGGACGTGCGCGTCGAGCAGCACGTCCATCAGGCCGACGTCCGGCGCGATGCCGAACTTCTGCGGGATCGACGGACGCGCGACGTCGGCGTCGACCAGCAGCACCGTGCGGTCGCGTTCCATCGCGATCGACATCGCGAGGTTGATCGCGCAGAAGCTCTTGCCTTCGCGCGGGAACGCGCTCGTCACCATGACGAGGTTGCCGTTGCGGATCTGCGAGCCCGCGCCGAACGCGTTCTTCAGCAGCGGCCGCTTGATGACGCGGAACTCCTCGGCCAGCGGCGTCTTGTCGCCGTCGGGGGCGATCATGCCGCCCTCGCGCAGCCGCTGCAGGTCGATCGTGACCGACTTGCTGCGCAGCGGCGGCCGCGCGCTGCCGGCGTCGCCGTCGAAGGGCGTCACCGGCGACGGCCCAGTCGTCGTCGGCCGACAACGCGAACTCGTCCGGCTCGGCGACGCGTTGCGGCTCGCGCGCGACGTCGGCGGCGACCGGCACGTGCGGCTCGACGCGGTCCGCGAACGTCCCGTCGATCGCCGCCGCGTCGTCGACCGGCGCGAGCGCCGGGTCGACCCGCAGCGCCGCGGGAACTTCGTCCATGCGCTTGATCGCGCGTTCGATGAGACTCACGTTGGATCTCCTAGGCGGTGTACGAGCGCGCGACGAAGAAGGCGAGACCCGCGCCGTAGACGCAGATCAGGGCGCTCATCGCGGCGATGAACCACGTCAGCCGATGACGGCGCTCGCGGACCTGCGTGTCGGTCCAGATCATCGTCACGGTGCCGAGGATCGGCAGCCCGGAGATGTCGCGCAGCGTCTTGCGGTCCGAGAACGTCGGACGGATCTGGCCCATCAGGAACGCGACGCCGATGCCGCCGGCGAGGCCGCCGAGGAAGACCATCGTCACGAGCAGCTGGCGATTCGGCGCCACCGGGCGCGGCGAGACGCGCGGCGGGTCGATGACGCGGAACTCGACGAGGCCGGCCGACGCGTCCATGTCGCTCGACATCTGCGCCGACTCGCGCCGGGCGATCAGCTTCTCGTAGTTGCCGCGGTTGACCTCGTAGTCGCGGTTGAGCTGCTGCAGGTCGGCCTCGATCTTCGGCACGTTGTTGGCCGCGGCCTTGAGACGGGCGTAGCGTCCCTCGTAAGCGGCGACGCGCGTCTTCAGCGCCGCGACCTCCGACTCGGATTGCGCGAGCTGCACCTGCAGCTGCTGGTAGACCGGATTGCCGCCGAGCGGCGACCGCGTCGGCGCGTTCTTCGTCAGCGCCGCGAGCTCCGTCTTCTTCTGCGACTCGAGCTCGGCGATGATCCGCTTCGTCGAGATGATGTCCGGATACGCGTCGGTGAAGTGCAGGCGCATCTCGTCGAGGCGCTGCTTGAGCGCCTGCGATGCGGCCGTCGATCTCGGGCGCCGAGCCGGCCTGCGAGTCGCCGGTGTTCAGCAGGATCGGATCCTCGCCGTCCATCTGGCGACGCAGCGCGTCGCGGCCGTTCTGCGCCTCGTCGAGCGCGAGCTTGGCGCTCGCGAGCTCGTTGCCGGCGTCCGACATCTGCTGGAAGTAGTCGCGACCGCCGTTCGACATCGTCGCGAGGTTGTTGATCTTGAATTCCTTCAGCGCGTTCTCGGCCTGCGTCAGCTTCTGCTCGTACGCCTTGATCTGGTCGTCGATGAAGCGCCGCGCGGTGTCGGAGTCCTTGCGCTTGTTGCCGAGGTTCGACTCGACGAAGATCGTCAGCAGCGACTGCACGACCTTGCGCGCCGACTCCGGGTTCGAGTTGCGGAACGCGATCGTGTAGAGGTTCAGGCCGCCGGTCGACCGCAGCTCGATGGCGCGCGACAGGTAGTCGACCTGGCCGTCGGTCTGCTCGGTCGTCTTCGCCGCGAGGTTGAGGTCGGACATGCCGACGACCTTCTCGAGGTTCGGCCGGCTGATCAGCGTGCGGCTCATCATCGCGATCTGCTGGTCGAGGTTCGGCTCGACCGTGAGGCCCGACATCAGCGGCTTGAGCACCGACTGCGTGTCGACGTAGACGCGCGCCGACGCCTCGTACTGGTCGGGCATCAGGTACACCGAGATGCCCCCGACGATGACGATCAGCCAGGCCGCGATCAGGCCGATCCAGCGATGCAGCCAGATGTCGCGGACGACGCGGCGGAACTGTTCGACGATCTCATTCATTGCTGTGGTCTCGCATCGGTCGCGACGAAGGGGTGCAGCCGGAAGGGCCGGAAGCCGCGTCCATCGCGGCCGCCGACCCGTCGATCAGAAGTAGCTCTCGGGGATGATCAGCACGTCGCCCGGACGCATCGCGACGTTCGCGCTGACGTCGCCCTTCTGCAGCAGGTCGTTGAGGCGCACGCGGTACTGCGCGTTGCCTTCGCGGGTCCGCAGGATGGTGGCGCGGTTGCCGGCGGCGAAGTCGGTGAGTCCGCCGACGGCGATCATCACGTCGAGCACCGACATGTTCTGGCGATACGGCAGCGTCTGCGGCCGCGCGGCCTGGCCCACGATGCGGACCTGCTCGCTGTACGGACCGACGAAGCCGGTGACGATGATCGTCACGATCGGGTCCTGGATGTACTTCGTCAGCGCCTTCTCGACCTCGCGGGCGAGCTGCGTCGGCGTCTTGTTCGTCGCCTTGATGTCCTCGACGAGCGGCGTGGTGATCATGCCGTCCGGCCGGACCGGCACGTTGCTCGACAGCTCCGGGTTGCGCCAGATGACGATGTTGAGGTTGTCGCCGGGGCCGATCAGGTACGCGTAGTCGGCATTCGCGTCGACGCTCGCGGGCGCCATCGGGAGCTTGGTCGCGCATCCGGCGGCGAGCATCGCGGCCGCGGCGACGACGATCGATCCGATGCGGCGAGCCGCCGTCCGTGCACGCGATAGTTGGTCCGGCATGGCCGACATCTCCCCTGTCTACGAATTGGAATTCTTGATCCGCGGCGATGCCCGTCACGCCGTTGTCAGCGTCGCTTGTCTGCGTCGCTGCTCAGCATCGCGCGCCATCGCCGCAGGCGGTCGTCGATTCTAGCAGCGGGTTCGTGGTCGCTGATGACGCGTCGACGTGTTCGCAACACGACCGGAGAGGCATCGAGCAACATCCATGCCGAAGCGTCGGACGCGGCATGACGCGTTCGGCGTCATCGGCGTGACGCGCGCGGCGGCGAAGGTCGTCGTGCGGGACCGCCGCGACATCGCTCGATCGATGCGACGGCCCGGCTTCGTCTAGGTCGCGCGGCCGGACAGGGCCTCGGGATTCGTCGCCGCGCGAGGGCCGCGATCGCGGCGACGCGAGCGCGGAGTTTGGCTTGGCCGCTGTCATTAACTGACGTTTTTTGACAATTCCATGCAGAAAGTGCGCGGCGTCGCAGCATGGATCGAAGACGGGCGTCGCGCCCGGCGGGACGCGGTGGACGACGACCGCCGATCGCCCGCCATCGCAGCGCGTCGCCGACAGCGGACGGGCATGTTTCTTGTACGTCTGACCGATTGCCTCGCCGCCGAGCGGCCGCCATGACGCGGCCGCGGATGTCGCGCGGAACGCCCCACCCACGCCATGACCCGATGATTCGCGTCTTCAGCCACTACATCTCGATCCGCATCGTGTTGCTGATGCTGATCGAAGGCATGCTGCTGCTCGGCGCGAGCTTCGCGGGCGTCGCCATCCGCTTCTCGACCGACCACGCTGACGAGCGCGACGTTCGTCTCGCCCGAGGCGCTGCTGTTCACGTTCTTCATGATCGTCGTGATGGCCGCGCTCGGCCTCTATCAATCCGAGCACCCCGAGTCGTTCGTCTCGATCCTCAATCGCACGATCATCGCTTTCGCGGCGGGCAGCGCGCTGATGAGCGTCGTGTTCTATCTCTTCCCCGAGACGTACATCGGGCGCGGCGTGTTCGCCTACACCGCGACGATCGCCTTCTGCTCGCTGCTGATCGTCCGCACGGTGTTCTTCCGCTGGACGGCGTTCGGCGTGCTGAAGAAGCGCGTGCTGATCCTCGGCGCCGGCGAGCAGGCTCGCGGCATTCTCGAACTCGTGTCGCGCAACGGGCACAAGGACGCCATCGACGTGGTCGGCGTGCACCCGTTGACGACGGCCGACGTCGCCGTCACCGGCACGCGCATCCTGCCGATCACGATGTCCGTGAGCGAGGCCGCGCATCAGTACGGCGTCCACGAGATCATCATCGCGATGCGCGAGCAGCGCGGCGGCGCGCTGCCGGTCAGCCAGCTGCTCGACTGCAAGCTGCGCGGCGTGCAGATCACCGACCTGCAGACGTTCTTCGAGCGCGAGCTCGGCCAGATCCGGCTCGACAGCCTGAAGGCGAGCTGGCTCGTGTTCGGCGAAGGCTGCCGCCAGGGCCTGCTGCGCGAGACCGTCAAGCGGCTGTTCGACGTGCTCGTCAGCGGCGCTGCTGCTGCTCGTCACGCTGCCGGTCATCGCGATCACCGCGTTCCTGATCAGCATCGAGGACCGCGGCCCGATCTTCTATCGCCAGGAACGCGTCGGCCAGGGCGGCCGCGTGTTCGAGATCCTCAAGTTCCGCAGCATGCGACGCGATGCCGAGCGCGACGGCAAGCCGAAGTGGGCGAAGAACGAACGACGACCGCATCACGCGCATCGGCCGCTTCATCCGCCGCACGCGGATCGACGAGCTGCCGCAGGTCATCAACGTGCTGCGCGGCGAGATGAGCTTCGTCGGCCCGCGACCCGAGCGTCCGTTCTTCGTGCGGCAGCTCGTGCAGGACATCCCGTTCTACGCCGCGCGCCACAGCGTGAAGCCGGGCATCACCGGCTGGGCGCAGGTCCGCTATCCGTACGGCGCGTCGCTCGACGACGCGTCGCAGAAGCTGCAGTACGACCTCTATTACGTGAAGAACCACACGCTGTTCCTCGACCTGCTGATCCTGGTCGAGACGGTCGAGGTGGTGCTGTGGGGCAAGGGCGCGCGATGAACTCGCGGACGGCGCGCCACCGGACGCGGCGCTGATGGACGCCGCGGCACGGCTCGTCATCGCGCAGTGGGGCCAGTGGGGCTACGGCGCCGCGGCGGCCGGCTACGCGATCCTCACGGCGCTGCTGTTCGTGTCGATGCGCGCCGGCAAGCGCCGCGCGCGGTCCGGCGTCCTGCTCGCGGTCGCCGCCGTCGTCAGCCTCGCGTGGTGCGCGACGACGTCGGCCGGCGTTCGCGAGCGTGCCGGGCGCGCGGCGCGGTGTCGAGCGTCCTCGAGATCCTGCGCGACGCGTCGTGGCTCGCGTTCGTCGGCATGCCTGCTCGCCGGTCCGCGCACGCGGGCGCCGCGGCGACGTCGGCGCCGCGTCGCGACTGCCGGCGACGATCAAGGTCGCCGTCGCGGCCGTCGTCGCGATGCTGCTCGTCGAGTTCGCACGTTTCGCCGCGCCGTCGTTGCTGTGGCCCCCGCTCTACTACGGCGCGCATCTCGCGACGTCGATCGTCGCGCTGATGCTGATCGAGCAGCTGTATCGTCGGCACCGCGGCCGACGACCGCTGGAGCATCAAGTTCTTCTGCCTCGGCGTCGGCGGCCTGTTCGCGTACGACCTCGTCGACGTTCGCCGACGCGATGCTGTTCCGGCAGCTCGATCGTCGAGCTGTGGGCGGCGCGCGGCTTCATCAACCTGATGACGATCCCGCTCGTCGCGGTGTCGGCGGCGCGCAACCCGCGGATGGTCGCTCGACATCGCGGTGTCGCGCCGCATGGTGTTCCAGTCGACGGCGCTGGTGAGCGCCGGCGCGTACCTGCTGGTCGTGTCGGCGGCCGGCTACTGCGATCCGCATCATCGGCGGCAGCCTGGGGCGGCATCCTGCAGACGACGATCCTGTTCGCCGGGCTGCTCGGCCTCGCGCTGATCCTGTTCTCCGGATCGCTTCGCGCGCGGCTGAAGGTCTTCATCAACAAGAACTTCTTCAGCTATCGCTACGACTATCGCGAGGAGTGGCTGCGGCTCACGCGCGAGCTGACCGAGGAGCATCACGACGAAGGCTTCGGCGCGCGCGCCGTGCGCGGCATCGCGAACCTCGTCGAGGCCCGCGGCGGCGGCCTGTGGGTGCGGCAGGATCGCCCGGTCTACGAGCGGCTGACGCAATGGGAGGCGCCGCTGCTGAGCGACGCGGCCGAGCCCGAGGACGGCTCGCTCGCGCGCTTCCTGCAGCAGCGGCAATGGGTCGTCAACCTCGACGAGTACCGCGACGAAGGCCGTCAACTACGGCGAGCTCGCGGTTGCCTGCCTGGCTCGTCGACGACGACGAGGCGTGGCTCGTCGATCCCGCTGATGCTGCACGACGCAGCTGTTCGGCTTCATCGTGCTGCTGACGGCGCGCACGAAGATCAACATCGACTGGGAGGTCAACGACCTGCTGAAGACGGCCGGGCCGCCAGGTCGCGAGCACGCTCGCGCAGCTCAACGCGAACCGCGCGCTGCTGGTCGCGCGCCAGTTCGAGTCGTTCAACCGCATGTCGGCGTTCGTCGTGCACGACCTGAAGAACCTCGTCGCGCAGCTGTCGCTGCTGCTGAGCAACGCCGCGCGACATCGCGACAATCCCGCGTTCCAGGCCGACATGATCGACACCGTCGACAACGCGGTCGAGAAGATGAAGAAGCTGCTGCTGCAGCTGCGCGCCGGCGCGACGCCCGCCGACGAGCCGGCGCCGGTCGACCTGCAGGACGTCGTGCTGTCGGCGCTGCAGTCGAAGGCGCCGCTGACGCCGCGACCGACGATCCACGTCGACGCGCCCGGCATCCGCACGATGGCGCATCGCGAGCGCCTGGACCGCGTCGTCGGCCACCTGCTGCAGAACGCGGCGGAGGCGACGCCGCCCGGCGGCAAGATCGACGTCCGCGTCCGTTCCGAAGACCAGTCTGCGATAATCGAAGTCGAGGACAGCGGCGTCGGGATGAGCGAGGATTTCATCCGCACGCGCCTCTTCAAGCCGTTCGAGTCGACCAAGAAGAACGGGATGGGCATCGGCATCTACGAGAGCCGCGAATACATCCGCGAGCTCGGCGGTCACCTCGACGTCGACGAGCCGCGAGACCGAAGGCACCCGATTCTGCATCGCGTTGCCGCTGCTGCGGCCGACCGCCGTCGCCTGACCGAGGGGAATCGCATGAACGACGACGTCATCACCGAGGCCGAACCGGTCGCGCTGCGCGCCAAGCCGAAGCCGGCCGACGAGAAGCCCGTGCTGCTCGTCGTCGAGGACGACCCCGGCATCCAGAAGCAGATGCGCTGGAGCTTCGACCGGTACGACGTGGTCGTCGCCGAGGACCGCGCGTCGGCGATGGCGCAGCTGCGGCGCTACGAGCCGGCCGTCGTGACGATGGACCTCGGCCTGCCGCCCGACCCCGACAGCACGTCGGAAGGCTTCGCGCTGCTGGCCGAGATGCTGTCGGCGTCGCCGGACACGAAGGTCATCATGATCACCGGCCAGAACGACCGCACCAACGCGGTCAAGGCGATCGGCCTCGGCGCCTACGATTTCTACACGAAGCCGTTCGAGCCCGAGCTGCTGCAGCTCGTCGATCGACCGCGCGTTCCGCCTCGCCGGGCTGCAGCGCGAGAACCGGCTCCTCCAGAGCGTCAACATGCACCTGCCGCTGGCGGGCCTGCTGACGCGCGACCCGGCGATGCTGCGCATCTGCCGCACGATCGAGCGGCTCGCGCCGTCGGACGTCACGGTGCTGCTGCTCGGCGAGAGCGGCACCGGCAAGGAGCTGCTGGCGCGCGGGCTGCACGACCTGTCGCCGCGGAAGGACAAGAAGTTCATCGCGCTGAACTGCGCCGCGATCCCCGAGAACCTGCTCGAGAGCGAGCTGTTCGGCTACGAGCGCGGCGCGTTCACCGGCGCCGCGAAGCAGACCAAGGGCAAGATCGAGTACGCCGACGGGGGCACGCTGTTCCTCGACGAGATCGGCGACCTGCCCGGGCGCGCTGCAGGCGAAGCTGCTGCGCTTCCTGCAGGAGCGCGTCGTCGAGCGCATCGGCGGCCGCGAGGAGATCCCGGTCGACGTGCGCATCGTCTGCGCGACGCACCAGAACCTGAAGGAGCTGATGAAGGCCGGACGGTTCCGCGAGGACCTGTTCTACCGGCTCTCCGAGATCGTCGTCGACATCCCGGCGCTGCGTGCGCGCCAGGGCGACGCCGTCGCTGCTCGCCCGCGCGTTCGTCGCGCGCTTCTGCCAGGCGCAGAACCGCAAGCCGCTCGTGCTCGCCGATGACGCGCTCGCGGCGATCGAGGCGTACCAGTGGCCGGGCAACGTTCGCGAGATCGAGAACTGCATGAAGCGCGCCGTGATCATGGCCGACGGATCAGTTCATCGGCGCCGAGGACCTCGCGCTCGACGTCGAGAACGCCGAGCCGCGGATCTTCAACCTGCGCCAGGTCCGCGACGACGCCGAACGGGGCGCCATCCTGCAGGTGCTCGGCAAGGTCGACGGCAACATCGCACGGGCTTCCGAGATGCTCGGCGTCAGCCGGCCGACGCTGTACGACCTCATGCGGCGCTTCGGCATCCGCTGAAAGACGGTCGATCGACGCGACGACGTCGACGATCCCGCCGCACGCAACGATCCCGCCGCACACAACAACAGGGAGCAGCACGCCATGACCCGGACTCGCACCGTCTTCGAACCCCGCCTCGCCGTCGCATCGCTCGCCGCGGCGACGGTGCTGCTCGCCGCCTGCCATCGCGACAAGCCGGAGGAACACCTCGCGCGCGGCAAGGCGCTCGCGGCCAAGCAGAGCCACGCGGCCGCCGTCATCGAATTCAAGAACGTGCTGCAGGCCGATCCGAACGCCGGCGAGGCCCGCTTCCTGCTCGGTCGCGAGCTGCTGCTGCAGGGCGACGCGAAGAGCGCCGAGATCGAGCTGCAGAAGGCGTACGACGTCAAGTACGACCCGGAGCAGGTGCTGCCGCTGCTGGTCAAGGCGCAGCTGCTCGAAGGGCAGCCCGAGAAGGTCACGAAGCAGATCGGCCGCGCCGACCTCAAGACGCCCGAAGCGAACGCCGCGATGCAGACGCTGCTCGGCAACGCGCTGCTCGGCGAAGGCCGCAAGGACGAGGCGATGGCGGCGTTCGCCGCGGCCGAGAAGCTCGTGCCGGACTACCCCGACGCGAAGCTCGCGCAGGCGCGGGTGAAGGCCACGTCCGGCGACCTCGTCGGCGCGCAGAACGACGTCGACGCGCTGCTCGCCGTCAATCCGAAGATGGTCGAGGCGCTCGTGCTGCGCGGCGACCTCGACCGTTCGCGGGCGGCGACGTCGCCGGCCATCGAGTCGTACCGGGCCGCGCTGAAGGAGGATCCGCGCAACTTCGCGGCCCGCATCAACCTCGCGGGCGCGTACATCGCCAACCATCAGCTCGACCTCGCGCAGGAACAGGTCGACGCGCTGAAGAAGCAGTCGCCGCGCCATCCGGGCGTGGCCTACATGGACGCGTTGATCGCGTTCAACCGGAAGGACTTCCCGCGTGCGAACGACGCGATCACGCTCGCGCTGGCTTCGGCGCCGAAGAGCGGGCTCGCGCAACTGCTCGCGGGCGCGATCTCGACCGCGATGAACCAGCCCGCGCAGGCCGAGACGCACCTGACCGAGGCGGTCCGGCTCAATCCGAAGAGCCTCTACGCGCGGAAGCTGCTGACGAGCGTCTACCTGAAGCAGCGCCAGCCGCAGAAAGCCGAGGAAGTGCTGGCGCCGGCGCTGGCGGGCGCGCCGAACGACGGCACGGTCGTCACGCTCGCCGGCGAGGTCGCGCTGCTGAAGGGCGACTTCAACGGCGCCGCCGAAGTATTTCGATCGCGCGACGAAGATCAATCCCGCGGACGCGAACGTCCGCACGCAGGGCGCCGCCGTCGACTTCGCGCGCGGCGACGAGGCCGCCGGCTTCGCGGAGCTCGAGGCCGCGTCGAAGGCGAGCGTCGACAACCCGAAGCCGGACATCGCGATCGTCCTCGCGCGCATCCAGCGCAAGCAGTACGACCAGGCGCTCACGGCGTGGAAGACGCTCGAGAAGCGCCAGCCCGACAATCCGCAGACGTACAACCTGCGCGCCGCGATCGACGTCGGCCGCGGCGACGCCGACGGCGCGCGCAAGGCGCTCGAGCACGCGGTGCAACTGCAGCCGACGTACTTCCCGGCCGTCGCGAACCTCGCCGCGCTCGACGAACGCAATCACGACGTCGACGGCGCGCGCCGCCGCTACAAGGACCTGCTCGCGAAGGATCCGGGCAACCTCGGCGCGCTGCTCGCGCTCGCGCAGTTCGAGAACGCGCACGGGTCCGGTCCGGACGTCGTCGTGCCGCTGCTGAAGGAAGCGCGTCGCACGAACGGGAACTCGGAACAGCCGGTGATCGCGCTGGCCGGCTACTACGTGTCGATCAACGATCCGAAGCAGGCGCTGACGGTCGTGCAGGACGGTCTCGCGCAGTCGCCGAACAGCCCGAACTTCCTGAACATGTCCGGGCAGCTGCTGATGCAGACCGGCAGTTCCGACCAGGCGATCGCCGCGTTCCGCAAGCTCGTGAGCCTCGACCCCGATTCGCTCGACCGGCAGATGCGGCTCGGTGAGGCCGAGGTCGCCGCGAACCAGGCGGACAACGCGCTGGTGACGTTCACCGCCGCGCTGAAGAAGCAGCCAGGCGCCTATCAGGCGCAGGCCACCGCGGTCGGCTCGCTGCTGCGCGCGAAGAAGATGGACCAGGCGTCGCGCCTGCTCGCGTCGATCCGCGACGAGTCGCCGAAGTCGCCGGTCGTGCCGGAACTCGAGGGCGACGTGAAGCTCGCGGGCAAGCAGTATGCCGACGCGACGGCCGCCTACCGCCGTGCGCTCGCGCAGCGGCCGGTGCCGAACCTCGTCATCAAGACCTATTCGTCGATCTATCTCGGCGGCAGCCCGAAGGACGCGGGTGCGTTCATCGCCGACTGGCTCAAGACGCATCCGAAGGACGTCGCGGTGCGGCTGTTCGACGCCGACCTCGCGCTTCGTGCGAAGGACTACCCGCGCGCCGTGCAGAGCTATCGCACGGTGCTCGAGACGCAGCCGAACGATGTCGGCGTGCTGAACAACCTCGCGTGGGCGCTCTGGCAGCAGCGCGATCCGCAGGCGCTCGGCTACGCGCAGAAGGCGAACACGATCGCGCCGAACAGCCCGCAGATCGGCGACACGCTGGGTTGGATGCTCGTCGAGCAGGGACAGACGAAACGCGGCGTCGAGATCCTCGCGAAGGCGAGCGCGGCGGCGCCCGCGCAGCGCGAGATCGCGCTGCATCTCGCGAAGGCGCAGATCAAGGAAGGCGACAAGGACGCCGCGCGCACGACGCTGCAGGGCCTCGTCAAGACGGCGCCCGACAGCGTCGAAGGCAAGGAGTCGAAGGACCTGATGGCGACGCTCTGACCGCGGCCGCGCGAGACCGCGCGCCGCCACCGTCGCCGACCCGTGCAGGACGTTTGAACGACGGCCGCCGTGCGCATCGACGATGCGCGCGCCGCCACACCGGAGTGCCAGGCATGTCATCCCACCCCGATCGACGAAGCGTCCGGGTCGCGTTCTGCGCGACCCTCTGCGCGCTGCTCGTCGGCTGCCCGCTCGATTCGCCCGACGATCACCTCGCGCGCGGCAAGCAGCTCGCCGAGCAGAACGACCACAACGGCGCGATCATCGAGTTCAAGAACGTGCTGCAGAGCGAACCGAAGTCGGCCGAGGCGCGCTGGCTGCTCGGCCGCGAGCTGCTCGCGCAGGGGCAGGCGCGCGCCGCCGAGATCGAACTGCAGAAGGCGTACGACGGCCGCTACGACCGCGACGCCGTGGTCCCGCTGCTCGTCAAGAGCCAGGTCCTGCAGGGCCAGCCGGAGAAGATTTCGGCGTGGGTCGTCAAGAGCGAGCTGAAGTCGCCGGCGGCGAACGCCGAGGTGCAGTCGTGGCTCGGCTTCTCGGCGCTGCAGCAGGGCAAGGTCGACGAGGCGTCGAGCGCCTACGAGGCCGCGCTGCGTTTCGATCCGAAGTATCCCGCCGCCCGCCTCGGCGAGGCGCGGATCAAGGCGATGCACGGCGACCTCGACAACGCGAACGCCGAGGTGGTCGACGTGCTGTCGGCGCAACCGAACAACGTCGAGGGCCTGATCCTGAAGGGCGACATCCTGCGCGCGAAGGGCAAAGCGGCCGACGCCATCGCGGCCTACACCGCGGCGACGAAGCAGGACCCGCGCAGCGTGACGGCGCACCTCGCGCTCGCCGACGCGTTCGTCGTCGGGGGCGAATCCAAGCGCGCCGAGCCCGAGGTCGCAGTGCTGAAGAAGCTCGCGCCGCTGAACCCGATCGTCGACTACTACGACGCGCTCGTGTCGTTCAACCGGAAGGACTACCTCCACGCGAACGACGCGATCGGGCTGTCGCTGCGCGGCAATCCGGCGAACGCGCCGGCGCAGGTGCTGTCCGGCGCCATCTCGCTCGCGATGAACCAGCCGGCGCAGGCCGAGGTGCACTTCATCGAAGGCATCAAGCTCAGCCCCGGCACGATCTTCACGCGCCGGTTGCTCGCGAGCCTGTACCTGCGCGAGAGCCAGCCGTTCAAGGCGAACGAGATCCTGCAGCCGGCGTTGCACGCGTTACCGGACGACAGCGGCCTGCTCAGCCTCGGCGGCGAGATCGCGCTGCAGATGGGCAACGTCGCGGGCGCGTCGAAGATGTTCGACCGCGCCGCCAGCATCGATCCGTCGAACATCGGCGTGCGCGTCGCCGGCGCGGCCGCGCACCTCGCGAGCGGCGACCAGGCCGCCGGCTTCGCGGCGCTCGAGTCGGCGGCGAAGGCGAGCGTCAACGACGTGCGGCCGGACATCGCGCTCGTGATGGCGAACCTCAATCGACGCGACTACGACCACGCCGCAGAGGCGTGGACGGCGTTGCAGAAGCGCGAGCCCGACAATCCGCTGACCTACAACCTGCGCGCCGCGATCGACCTCGGCCGCGAGGACGTGCCCGCCGCGCGAAAGGACTTCGAGAAGGCGCTGCAGATCCAGCCGACGTACTTTCCCGCGGTGACGAACCTCGCGTCGCTCGACGATCGCGACGGCAACGTCGACGCCGCGCGGCAACGCTACCGGACGCTGCTCGCGAAGTCGCCGAACAACGCGCTCGCGCTGCTCGCGCTGGCGAAGCTCGAGGCGAAGCACGGCGCCAAACCCGACGTCGTGTTGCCGCTGCTGCAGGACGCGCGGCGCGCGGCGCCGACGGCGGAGCAGCCGGTCCTCGCGCTGGTCGACTACGACGTCTCGCAGAACAACCCGAAGCAGGCGCTGTCGATCGTTCAGGAGGCGCTGGCCGCCGCGCCGACGCAGGAGTCGTACCTGCGACTCGTCGGCGAGCTGCAGCTGCAGGCCGGCGGCATCGATCAGGCCATCGCCGCGTACCGGCAGCTCGTCTCGCAACGGCCCGACGTCATGGAGTACCAGGTCCGGCTCGGCCAGGCGATGGTGCAGGCGAACCAGGGCGATCTCGCGATGCCGCTGTTCCTGAACGTCGTGCGGACCCATCCGGACGCTTATCTCGCGCAGTCGGCCGAAGTCGGCACGCTGCTCGCGGCACGCAAGCTGCCGGAGGCGACGCAGCTGATGGCCGAGATCCGCAAGGTCTCGCCGAAGTCGCCGGCGCTGCCGGAACTCGAAGGCGACATGAAGCTGACCGCGAAGCAGTACGCCGAGGCGGCGTCGCTCTATCGCAAGGTCCTCGCGCAGACGCCGTCGTCGCCCCTCGTCGTCAAGCTCTATTCCGCGTTGCAGCTCGGCGGCAACCAGGCCGACGGCAACGCGATGCTCGCCGACTGGCTGAAGACGCATCCGCAGGACACGATGGTGCGGATGCTCGACGCCGACATGGCGCTGCGCGGCAAGGACTATCCGCGCGCGATCCGTCAGTACCGGACCGCGCTCGAATCGCGACCGAAGGACGCGGCGCTGATGAACAACCTCGCGCTCGCGCTGTGGCAACAGAAGGATCCCGACGCGCTCGCCGTCGCGCAAAAGGCGGTCGAACTCGGGCCCGACCGACCCGAGTTCGGCGACACGCTCGGGTGGATGCTGGTCGAGGACGGCCAGATCCGGAAGGGCATCGAGATCCTGCAGAAGGCGAGCGCCGCGGCGCCCAAGCGCGGCGACATCGCGCTGCATCTGGCGAAGGCGCAGATCCGCGACGGCCGGAAAGACGCGGCCCGCTCGACGCTGCAGGCGCTGTTGCGCACGGCGCCGGGGACGGCGGAGGCGAAGGAATCGCGGGACCTGATGGCGACACTCTGACGCAGGAACCGGCGGCCGCCGCATCGGCCGCGTCGACGCACGGGCGAGAATCGATCATGCCCCTTGCCCGTCGTGTCGCCATGCGCCTGTTCTCGTCCGTCGCGTCGTTGTCCGCACCCGGCACCGCGTCGCTGCGCGTCCCGCTCGCCGCGGTCGCGCTGGCGGCCGCCGTCGCGATCCCTGCCGGAGCCGCCGTCGCCGCGCCGCCGCTCGACGCCATCCGGCTGCCGCCCGGTTTCACGATCGAGCTGCTGACCGACCGCGTGCCGGCCGCGCGCGAGATGACGCTCGGGCGCTTCGACGACGGCCGCGGCACGCTGTTCGTCGGCAGCGCCGCGGGCGAGGTCTATGCCGTCCCGCTCGATCACGGACGCGCGAGCGGCGTGAAGGTCGTCGCGCGCGGCTTGCAGACGCCGGTCGGCGTCGCGTACCGTCGCGGATCGCTGTTCGTGTCCGCGGTGTCGCGCATCGTGCGGATCGACGGCGTCGACGGCGACCTCGACCGGGTCGCGACGCCGACGCTCGTCACCGACCGCTTCCCGACCGAGACGCACCACGGCTGGAAGTTCATCGCGTTCGGACCCGACGGCGACCTCTACGTGCCGACCGGCGCGCCGTGCAACGTCTGCGAGCGCGACGAGGCGCGCTACGCGAACCTCCAGAAGCTCGCACCCGACGGCGGCGCGCCGACGCTCGTCGCGCGCGGCATCCGCAACACCGTCGGGTTCGACTGGAACCCCGACGACGGGTCGCTCTGGTTCACCGACAACGGCCGCGACCTGCTCGGCGACGACGTGCCGTCCGACGAGCTGAACCGCATCGCCGCCGGCACGAGCGGCGCGCCGCACTTCGGCTTCCCGTACTGCCACCAGGGCGACGTGGCCGATCCCGAGTTCGGCCGCGGCCATCCGTGTTCGCAGTTCGTGCCGCCGGCCGCGCTGCTCGGCGCGCACGTCGCGTCGCTCGGCATGCGCTTCTACCGGCCGCCGGCGACGGCGAGCGAGGCGTTCCCGGCGAACTATCGTCACGGCGCGTTCGTCGCGGAGCACGGCTCGTGGAACCGCTCGAAGAAGAGCGGCTATCGCGTCGTGTTCGTGTCGATCGACGGCGCGCGCGCGACCGGCCAGCAGGTGTTCGCCGAAGGCTGGCTGCGCCGCGACGAGTCGGTCTGGGGCCGCCCGGCCGACGTGCTGCCGCTGCCCGACGGTTCGCTGCTCGTGTCCGACGACGAAGCGGGCGCGATCTATCGCATCCGCTACGCGCGTCCGTGACGGCGGCGTCGCGCGCCGCGTCGGCATCCGGGCGGGCCGTCGCGGCACCGGCGCTCGGGCGGACCGTTGTCGCGTCGGCGTTCGCGCGGGCCTTCGCGGCGGCGTCGCTCGCGACGATCGTCGCGTTGCTCGCGGCCTGCGCGACGAACCGACCGCCGCCGCCCGACACCGCCGCGAGTCACCATCGTCTGCGACTGCTCGGCCGGCAGGTGCTGCCGCACCGGATGCCGTTCGACGGGACGATCGTCGGCGGGCTCTCGGGCATCGACCGTGATCCGCGCGACGATCGCTACGTGCTGATCAGCGACGACCGCTCGCGACTGTCGCCGACGCGCTTCTACACCGCACGACTCGCGATCGACGCGTCGGGCTTCCACGACGCGCGGCTCGAGACCGTCGTCGCGCTGCGGCGCCCGGACGGCAGCCTCTATCCGCCGGACGCCGCGGACGCCGAGGCGATCCGCTTCGATCCCGCGACGCGCACGTTGTGGTGGACGAGCGAGGGCCTGCGGCAACCGGCTCGCGGCCCGTCGGGGCTGATCGATCCGTTCGTGCGCCGCTCGGCGCTCGACGGCGCGTACCTCGGCGAGGTGCCGCTCGATCCGATGTTCCACATCACGACCGCCGACCGCGGCCCGCGCGACAACCTCGTCTTCGAGGGCCTGACGCTGTCGGCGGACGCCGCGTCGCTGTGGGTCGCGATGGAGGCGCCGCTGCTGCAGGACGGTCCGATGCCGACGATGCGCGCCGGCGCGTGGTCGCGCCTCTCGCGTCACGATCGGCAACCGTCGGGCGGCTTCGGCGCGCTCGCGCTCCAGCTCGCCTATCGCATCGATCCGATCCCGTCGAACGGGGCATGGACCTCGGCATTCGCGCAGACCGGCGTCTCGGAGATCCTCGCCGTCGACGCGACGCATCTCTTCGTGCTCGAACGCGCGTTCGTGCTCGGCCCGCGCTGGCGCATCCGCCTGTTCGAGGCCGGCCTCGACGGCGCGACCGACGTCGCCCGCATCGACTCGCTGGATGCGGCCGACGGGACGTTCGTGCCGACGACGAAGGCGCTCGTGCTCGACTTCGACGAGCTCGGCGTGCCGATCGACAACCTCGAGGGCATGTGCTTCGGTCCGACGCTGCCGAACGGACACCGCACGCTCGTCCTCGTATCGGACGACAATTTCGATTCGCGGCAGGTCACCGAGCTGCTCGCCTTCGAGATCCTTCCCCGATGAACGCATCCGTCGTCGCCGTTCCCCGCCCCTTCCGCAGCAAGCTCGTCGCGACCGCCCTCGCCGCGCTCGGCGGCACGTTCGGGCTGCATCGCTTCTACCTGCACGGCGCGCGGCGGCCGATCGGTTGGCTGTACGTGCTGTCCTGCTGGACGCTGATCCCGACGTTCGCCGGCTTCATCGAGGCGCTGCGGTTCGCGCTGACGCCGGACGAGGCGTGGGACGCGCGCTGGAACGCCGGCAGCGATCGTCGCAGCGCATCGGGCTGGACGGTCGTGCTGCTCGCCGTCGCGACCTTCTCCGGCGGCGCGGTCCTGCTGATGACGCTGATCGCGTTCGCGATCGGACGCGTCGTCGGATCGGGCGAGACGTTCTTCTGACCGGCGTCGGCCGCGACGTTCAGTCGAACAGCCGTCGCTGCGGCGACGACGGCGGCGGCGTCACCGGCCGGACGAACGACGACGCGTCGAACGTCTTGCGCGTACGGTTGAGCCCGTGGCGCGCGACCGCCCGCTGGAAGCGCTTCGCGATCAGCTCGGCCCAGATGCCCTCGCCGGTCATCCGGCGGCCGAACGTCGCGTCGTAGTCCTTGCCGCCGCGCAGGTCCCGGATGCGCGCCATCACGCGCTCGGCGCGCAGCGGGAAGTGCGTCCGCAGCCACTGCTGGAACACGTCGTTGAGTTCCCACGGCAGCCGCAACACGATGAAGTGCGCGCTGTGCGCGCCGGCGTCGGCCGCCGCCTCGACGATGCGCTCCATCTCGTCGTCGTTGACGAACGGGATGATCGGCGACACGTTGACGGAGACCGGCACGCCGGCGTCGACGAGCGTGCGGACGGTGCGCAGACGGCGCGTCGGGCTGGCCGCGCGCGGTTCGAGCTTTCGCGCGAGTTCGTGGTCGAGCGTCGTGATCGTGATCGACGCGCGCGCGATGCCGCGCGCGGCGAGCGGCGCCAGCAGGTCGAGGTCGCGCTCGATCAGCGACGACTTCGTGATGAGTCCGAACGGATTGCGCGTCGCGTGCAGCACCTCGAGCACCGATCGCGTGATGCGCAGCTCGCGTTCGATCGGCTGGTACGCGTCGGTGTTGACGCCGACCGCGATCGTGTCGGGCACGTACGACGGCCGGCCGAGCTCGCGCACCAGCAACTCGGCCGCGTTGACCTTCGCGAACAGCCGCGACTCGAAGTCGAGGCCCGGCGACAAGCCGAGATAGCTGTGCGTCGGGCGGGCGAAGCAGTAGATGCAGCCGTGCTCGCAACCGCGGTACGGATTCAGCGACAGCCGGAACGGGATGTCGGGCGACGCGTTGCGCGACAGGATCGTCTTCGCGCGCTCTTCGGTGACGGTCGTGCGGAGCGGCGGCGCGTCGTCGTCGGCGTCGTCGTCCGCGGCGTCCCACCCGTCGTCGAAGCGCTCGCGCACGTCGACCTCGTAGCGGCCGCGGACGTTCGCGACGGCGCCGCGGCCCTTCTGCAGCGGGGGCCGGAAGACGATGGGCGCGACGTCGGGTGCGGCGTCGGACTCCAAGTCGGCATCCGGCGCCGGGCGCGGCATCACGTCTCGAGCGCCCGGCGCCGGGCGCGACGTCAGGTCTCGAGCGCGTCGGTCTCGAGCAGCTGGCATCCGCCGACCTTCCAGACCTTGTCCGCCTGCCGCCGCATCGTGAACAGCGCCCGCCACACGCGACCTTCGGTGTCCGTGATCTGCACCGCCTGGATCCAGTCGCCGTCGACCAGCGTGATGCGGTCGAAGCGGACGCTCGCCGGACGGTAGACCGGCTCGTACTGGTCGCGGACGATCTCGAGGAAGTGGTCGGACGAGCCAAACATCCGTTGGATGTCGACGGTCGCGAAGCCGAACGCGCGGTCGGCGTCGTCGTGCTCGAAGGCGTCGATCTGCAGGCGGATCGTCCGCTCGATCGCCTGGCGGTCGGCGGTCGCCAACCGCTCGGCCGCCGTCGCCACCGGAACGCCGTTCAGAAACGTGGCCGCGGCGAGCAGCGCAACGGTCGCGATGCCGCGGAGGCTCGCGACGCCCCGCGGCCGTCGGCGACTCGATCGTAAAGTGAACATTCGTTCATCGTACCCGAGCGGTCGCCGCTTGCATACCGGCGATAATGCGAACCCCTCATCGGACACGACGCATGCCCCGCTTCCAGAAGACCCGCCTCCACCCGGCGACCGCCGTGCTCATCCTGCTGGCGCTCTACGCGCTCGGCGCGCTCGCGTACGCGGCGTGGGTGCACAGCGGCGAGTCGGTCGCGATCTGGGCGATGGTGGCGGTGGCCGCGGTCATCGCGGCGGTCGCGTACCAGCGCTTCGTCGTGGCCCGCCGACGCGACGGGCCGTCGCGCGCACCGTAGGGCCGGACGTCAGGCGGCCTCGCGCATGGCCTTCTTGCGCTCGTGTTCCTTCAGGTGGCGCTTGCGCAGGCGGATCGACTGCGGCGTGATCTCGACGAGCTCGTCGTCCGCGATGAACTCGACTGCGTACTCGAGCGTCATCTGGATCGGCGGCACGAGCCGCACCGCCTCGTCGGTACCCGACGCGCGCACGTTCGTCAGCTGCTTGCCCTTGATCGGGTTGACGACGAGATCGTTGTCGCGCGAGTGGATGCCGATGATCATGCCTTCGTACACCGGGTCGCCCGGGACCGTGAACATGCGGCCGCGATCCTGCAGCTTCCACAGCGCGTAGGCGACCGCCTCGCCGTCGTCCTGGCTGATCAGCACGCCGTTGCGGCGTTCCGCCATCTCGCCGCCCTTGACCGGCGCGTAGTCGTCGAAGATGTGGCTCATCAGGCCGGTGCCGCGCGTGAGCGTCATGAACTCGGACTGGAAGCCGATCAGGCCGCGCGCCGGGATGCGGTACTCGAGCCGCACGCGACCCTTGCCGTCGGACTGCATGTCGGTCAGGTCGCCGCGACGCCGGCCGAGCTCTTCCATCACGCCGCCCTGGTTCGCTTCCTCGACGTCGACGGTCAGCAGTTCGTACGGCTCGTGCTTGACGCCGTCGATCTCCTTCAGCACGACACGCGGACGCGACACGGCGAGCTCGAAGCCTTCGCGACGCATGTTCTCGACGAGGATCGTCAGGTGCAGTTCGCCGCGGCCCGACACCTCGAAGATCGTCTCGTCGCCGGTGTCCTGCACGCGCAGCGCGACGTTGGCCTTCAGTTCGCGTTGAAGGCGATCGCGCAGCTGCCGGCTCGTGATGAACTTGCCTTCGCGGCCGGCGAGCGGCGACGTGTTGACGCAGAAGTTCATCGTCAGCGTCGGCTCGTCGACGCGCAGCAGCGGCAGGGCCTCGGGCGTGTCCGGCTGGCAGACGGTCGAGCCGATGCCGAGCTCCTCGATGCCGTTGATCAGCACGATGTCGCCGGCCGATGCCTCTTCGGTCAACGTGCGGTCGAGGCCGTGGAACGTCAGCACCTGGTTGATCCGCGCGCGGAGCGGCGTCGAGCCGGGGCCGTTCATCACGACGACGTCCTGCAGCGGCCGGACGCGGCCGCGGCTGACGCGGCCGATGCCGATCTTGCCGACGTAGCTCGAGTAGTCGAGCGACGAGATCTGCAGCTGCAGCGGACCGTCGGAGTTGTCCTCGCGGACCGGCACGTGCTTGACGATCGCCTCGAACAGCGGGCGCATGTTGTGGCCTTCGTCGCCGCCTTCGAGATGCGCCACGGTCTCGCCCTGGTGCGGCGTCGCGGCCTGCTCCTCGTTCGCGCGCGGCATGTCCTTCATGTCGGTGAACGCGTAGCCCGCGAGCGCCGACGCGTAGACGACCGGGAAGTCGAGCTGCTCTTCGGTCGCGCCGAGCTTGTCGAACAGGTCGAACGTCGCGTTGATGACCTAGTCCGGCCGCGCGCCAGGCCGGTCGATCTTGTTGACGACGACGATCGGCTTCAGGCCCAGCGCGAGCGCCTTGCGCGTCACGAAGCGCGTCTGCGGCATCGGGCCTTCGACCGCGTCGACGAGCAGCAGCACGCCGTCGACCATCGACAGCACGCGCTCGACCTCGCCGCCGAAGTCGGCGTGTCCCGGCGTGTCGACGATGTTGATGTGCGTGCCCTCGTACTCGACCGCGCAGTTCTTCGCGAGGATCGTGATGCCGCGTTCCTTCTCGAGGTCGTTCGAGTCCATCACGCGCTCGGCGACGTGCTGGTTCTCGCGGAACGTGCCCGACTGCCGCAGCAGCTGGTCGACGAGCGTGGTCTTGCCGTGATCGACGTGCGCGATGATGGCGATGTTGCGGAGGGAACGATTGTCCGGGCGGCTCATGTCGGGCTCGCGAGAGAGGAAGAGGACCTGCGGCGCGCCGCTTTTTTGTCGGCGTTCGCCATTCGGCGGGCAACCTGAGATTGTAGCAGGCCGATGCGACGAAAGCCGGCTCGCCGGTTCGCAGTCGGCTCGTCGCGGCGCGGGCGCAACGGTCTCGCGATGAGCGACGACGGCGCGGGTCAGTCGGCGCGTTGCGCGACCAGCCGCACCGGCGCGAGCCGCTCGTCGAAGCCGACGAGGCCGGTGCCGAGCAGCACCGCGCCGCTCGAGCCGTCGGCGGCGCGGTACACGCGGACGCGGCCCTGGTGGCTCGCGTCGCGCCACGGCAGCCGCTGGCCGTCGACGAAGCGCCCCGCGCGCTCGTCGTCGAGGTCGATCCGCGGCAGCGTGCCGATCAGCGCGTCGACGGCCAGCAGCCGCGCGTCGCGCGCGTCGCCGTCGAGCGCCTCGAACGCTTCGAGCGGCGTCGACGCGTCGAGGCCGAGCGCGCCGACGCGCGTGCGCCGCAGCGCCGTCAGGTGCGCGCCGCAGCCGAGCGCCGCGCCGATGTCTTCGGCGAGCACGCGCACGTACGTGCCCTTCGAGCAGTCGACCTCGATCGTCAGCGACGTGCCGTCGAAGCAGAGCGCGTCGAGCCGGCGGATGGTCACCGCGCGCGCCGCACGCTCGAGCTCGATGCCCCGACGGGCGTACTCGTACAGCGGACGGCCGTCGCGCTTGAGCGCCGAATGCATCGGCGGTACCTGCAGGATGGGGCCGCGGAAGCGCGCGAGCGCCGTGTCGATCGCGTCGCGCTCGACACGCACGTCGCGCGTCGCCGTCACCGCGCCGTCCGCGTCGCCGCTGTCGGTCGTCACGCCGAGCCGCATCGTCGCGACGTACGACTTGTCCGCCTCGAGCAGGTCGGACGCGAACTTCGTCGCCTCGCCGAAGCACAGCGGCAACAGGCCGCTCGCGAGCGGGTCGAGCGTCCCGGTGTGGCCGCCCTTCGCCGCGCGCAGCGCGCGACGCGCGCGGGCGAGCGCCGCGGTCGACGTGATGCCGCTCGGCTTGTCGACGAGCAGCACGCCGTCGACGGCGCGCCAGCCGGCCTTCGGCTTCATGCGCGCGTCGTCACTCGGCCGCGCGGGTCGCGTTCGCCCGGTCGATCAGCTGCGACAGCTCGGCGCCTTCCTTCACCGAGCGATCGTGCACGAAGTGCAGCGTCGGCACGGTGTGGATCGCGAGCCGCTTGAACAGCAGGCTGTGCAGCCATCCGGCCTTCGCCTGCAACGCCTCGCGCGCCGCCTCGCCGTCCTCGGACAGCGTCGTGAAGAAGATCTTCGCGTGCGCGTAGTCGGGCGTCAGCTCGACATCGGTGATCGTGACGAGCAGCGCGCGCGGGTCCTGCACCTCGCGCGGAATCAGCTCCGCGAGGTCGCGCGCGATCTGCGACGCGATCCGCAGGTTGCGGTTCGGGATCGACTTCGAGTGCTTGCTGGCCATCGGTGCCTCCGGATGTCACGACGGGCGACGGACGAAGCGCAGGATGCGCAGGTCTCCCGGCTCGAAGACCTCGTCGCCGACGCGCGAATAGCCCGCGCGCTCGAGCGCCGCCGCCACCGCCTCGTCGGGATCGTACGTGTTGTGAAGCCGCGTCAGAAGGACCACGTCGCGCTCGCTGCGCAGCCCATCGATCAGCGGCGCGAGATTCTGGCCCACGACCGACGGCGCGCACTTGCCGGACGGATAGCGGGCGTCGAGATCCGTGGCCGGATAGTCCGCCGGGACGCCGCGCACGCGCAGCGCCACGCGCTGCATCTTCGCCTCGTGCGCGAGCGGCAGCACGAGCTCGTTCGGGACGACGAGTACCGGCGCTCGTCGCGCTTCGACCGCGAGCCGGGCGACGATCGGCTTCCACGGTTCCTTCACATGGTCGGCCGACAGGTAAGCCTCGAGCGCGATGCCGTGGACCGCGACGAGCGCGACCGCGACGCAGATCGCGACGGCACGCGGCCGCAGCAGCACCGCCGACGCGGCCAGCGCGATCGCGATCGCTGGCGACGCGCCGATCAGCGCACGCGACAGCAGGATGGGACTGAGCAGCGCGCTGATCGCGACGTTGAACACGACCGGCAGGATCGCGAGCGACGCGAGCATCAGCGCCCAGCGCCAGCCGATGCGCCGTCCGATCGCGAACAGCCCGCCGACGACCGCGAGCACGACCCACCACGTCGCGTCGAGCACGTCGAGCCCCACCAGCTGGTGCAGCTCGTACGTGAGATGCGAGAACGACGGCCCCTCGATCCAGAAGCCGCTCGTGACCTCGCGACTCTGCTCGAGCAGCAGCGGCCAGTCGGGCAGCCAGAACAGCGCGATCAGCGCGCCCGCCGCCACGACCGGCACGATGGTCGCGCGGCTGTCGCGATCGAGCAGCCACAGCGCGACGAAGCCGACCGTCGCCGCGCCGAGCACGAGTACCGACGTGTTGTTCGTCCACACGACGACGAGGCCGCCGACGAACAGCGCGAGCCAGCCGGCGGCGCCGACGCGGCGCGTCCACGCGAACGCATGTCGCCGTTCGACCGCGAGGCCGGCGCGGACGGACGCGAGGCAGCCGTACGTCAACAGCGCCGCGCCGAGACACAGCAGCGCATAGGGACGCGCCTCGACGGAGAAGTAGACCTGGAACGGCGTCAGCGCGAACAGCAGTGCCGCGACGAAGCCGACGCCGAACCGTCGATGCGCCGCGCCGCGCGCGCGGTCGAGCTCGCGGCCGGCGAAGTACACGACCGCGACGGTCGCGAGGCCGAACAGCGTCGACAGCGACCGCATCGTCGTCGTCGCGTCGCCGAACGCGGCGATCCAGCCGTGCAGCAGCGCGAAGTACAGCGGCGGATGCGGGTCGCAGTTCGGGACGAGGGTCCACAGCGCATGGAAGTCCTGCGCCGCATCCCACCACGAATAGCCTTCGTCGAGCCACAGCGCGTCGCGACCGACGACGTGCCACCGGACGATCGCCGCGACGACGAGGATCGCCGCGAGCACGCCGACGTGGCGGCGGGGCGGACGAACGGCGAGCGTGGCGTTCATGCGGGGACGGGACGATCGGGCCGGCGAGGCGCCGTCGATCCGCGCCGCCGACGGGGCGCGGATCGCCGCGCCCCGCGGTCGTTACAGCGTCCGGGCGACTTCCTGGACCTCGAAGATCTCGAGCTGGTCGCCTTCCTGGAGGTCGTTGAAGTTCTTCAGCGACAGGCCGCACTCGAAGCCGGCCCGCACCTCGCGAACGTCGTCCTTGAAGCGCTTCAGCGAATCGAGCTCGCCGGTCCACGTGACGACGTTGGCGCGCAGCAGCCGGACCATCGCGCCGCGACGGACGACGCCTTCGGTGACCATGCAACCGGCCACGGCGCCGACCTTCGGGATGCGGAAGACCTGGCGGATCTCGACCATGCCGATCTGCTCTTCGCGCTTCTCCGGCGACAGCATGCCGCCCATCGCCGCCTTGACCTCGTCGACCGCTTCGTAGATGATGTTGTAGTAGCGGATGTCGACGCCGCTCGTCTCGGCCAGCTTGCGCGCCTGCGCGTCGGCGCGGACGTTGAAGCCGATCACGACGGCCTTCGACGCGACCGCGAGGTTGATGTCGGACTCGGTGATGCCGCCGACCGCCGCGTGGACGATGACGACGCGCACCTCGTCGGTCGACAGCTGGTTCATCGCGTGGACCAGCGCCTCCTGCGAGCCCTGCACGTCGGCCTTGATGATCAACGGCAGCGACTGCGTGCCGGCGCCCTGATCGAACATGTTCTCGAGCTTCGCGGCCTGCTGCTTGGCCAGCTTGACGTCGCGGAACTTGCCCTGGCGGAACAGCGCGATCTCGCGCGCCTTGCGCTCGTCGCCGAGCACCGTGACTTCCTCGCCGGCGGCCGGCACTTCGGTCAGGCCCTGGATCTCGACCGGGATCGACGGGCCGGCCGACTGCACCGGCTTGCCGTTCTCGTCGAGCATCGCGCGGACGCGGCCGAACGACGAGCCCGCGAGCACGATGTCGCCGCGCTTCAGCGTGCCCGACTGCACGAGCACCGTCGCGACCGGACCCTTGCCGCTTGTCGAGCTTCGCCTCGATGACGAGACCGCGCGCCGGCGCGTCGATGCGGCGCCTTCAGCTCGAGCACCTCGGCCTGCAGCAGCACGTTCTCGAGCAGGCTGTCGATGCCGTCGCCGGTCTTCGCCGACACCGGCACGAACGGCGAGTCGCCGCCGTACTCTTCCGGCAGCACCTCTCGGCGACGAGCTCCTGCCGCACGCGGTCCGGATTGGCGTCCGGCTTGTCGATCTTGTTGATCGCGACGACGATCGGCACGCCGGCCGCCTTCGCGTGCGCGATCGCTTCCTTCGTCTGCGGCATGACGCCGTCGTCGGCCGCGACCACCAGGATCACGATGTCGGTCACCTTCGCGCCGCGCGCCCGCATCGCCGTGAACGCCTCGTGGCCCGGCGTGTCGAGGAACGTGATCATGCCGCGCGGCGTCTCGACGTGATACGCGCCGATGTGCTGCGTGATGCCGCCCGCCTCGCCGCGACGCGACGCGCGCGCGGCGGATCGTGTCGAGCAGCGACGTCTTGCCGTGGTCGACGTGACCCATGACGGTGACGACCGGCGCGCGCGGCTCGGCCGGGCCGGACTCGCCGGCGTCGACGTCGACCAGCATCGCCTCGGGGTCGTCGAGCTTCGCGGCCGTCGCCTTGTGGCCCATTTCCTCGATCACGATCATCGCGGTCTCCTGGTCGAGCACCTGGTTGATCGTGACCATCTGGCCGAGCTTCATCAGCGCTTGATGACCTCCGACGCCTTGATCGCCATCTTGTGCGCGAGGTCGGCGACCGTGATCGTCTCCGGCACGCGCGATCTCGCGGACGATCGGCTCGGCCGGCGCGCTGAAGCCGCTGCTGCCGTCGTCGGCGTGACGATGACGGCCGCCGCCGCGCGGGCCGCGCCAGCCGGCGCCGAACGAGTCGCCGCGCGTCTTGATCGCCCGCTTCTTCGCGGCGTCGTCCTGCCAGGTCGACGACAGCGCCGCCGACTTGACCGACTTGCCTGTCCTTCTTGTCGTCCTTCTTGTCCGTCGTCGCGCCGGCCTTCGCGGCCGGCTTGTGCAGCGTGCCGGCGATCGGCGCGGCCGGCTTCGCGGCGACCACGGTCGGCGGCGCGACGACCGGCGCGGGCGCCGGCGCCTTCGCGACGCGCTTCGTCGTCATCAGCTTGTTGATGCCGGCGACCTCGGCCTCGACGGCCTTGCGTGCGGCGAGGCGCGCCTCGGCCTCGGCCTTCGCCCGCGCCTCGGCTTCGGCGGTCGCGTTGCGCGCGGCCTCGGCCTCGGCCGGATCGGTCGCGGTCGCCGTGCGGCGCGCCAGCGCCTCTGCTTCCGCCTGTGCGCGCGCCTCGGCCGCGGCCTGCTCGGCCTCGAGCTTCTCCTGGCGTTCGCGCGCCTCGGCGGCCTGGCGCGCGATCAGCGCGGCCGTCCGCTCGGCTTCTTCCTCGCGCAGCCGGCGTTCGTCGGCGCCGATGACGTCGACCGGTTCGGGCGCCGGCGGCCGGCGGCGGCGGCTTCGCTCGTCGAGCGCGTCGTCGCGCTTGACGAACACGCGCTTCTTGCGGACCTCGACCTGGATCGTGCGCGCCTTGCCGGTCGCGTCCGCCTGCTTGATCTCGGACGTCTGCTTGCGCGTCAGCGTGATCTTCTTCTTCGTGTCGGCGCCGCCGTGCGCGCGACGCAGCGCGTCGAGCAGGCGCGTCTTGTCGTTCTCGGACAGCACGTCGTCCGGTGATTGCTTCGCGACGCCGGCCGCGCGCAGCTGATCGAGCAGCACCGCGGCGGGCAGCTTCAGCTCCTGCGCGAATTGGGCGACGTTGTTGCTTGCCATGCAGTCCTCTGTTTCTCTCGATGCGGTGTCGCCGGGCGATCGCGCGCGATCGCTCAGGCGAACCAGTGTTCCCGCGCCTTCATGATCAGGTCCTTCGCGCGTTCGTCGTCGACGCCGGTCATCTCGGTGAGCTCGTCGACCGCGAGTTCCGCGAGGTCGTCGCGCGTGAACACGTTGCCGCCGGCGAGCTTCGCCGCGAGGTCGCGATCCATGCCGTCGAGCGACAGCAGGTCCTCGGACGTCTTCTCGATCTTCTCCTCGCTCGCGATCGCCTCGGTCAGCAGCGCGTTGCGCGCGCGGTTGCGCAGCTCGTTGACCGTCTCCTCGTCGAACGCCTCGATCTCGAGCATCTCGGAGATCGGCACGTACGCGACCTCTTCGAGGCTCGCGAAGCCTTCCTGACACGAGGATGTCGGCGACTTCCTCGTCGACGTCGAGCTTCTCGACGAACAGCTGGCGCACGTGCGCCGTCTCGGCGACGCTCTTCTCTGCCGATTCCTCGGCGCACATCAGGTTGATCTGCCAGCCGGTCAGCTCGGACGCGAGCCGCACGTTCTGGCCGGCGCGGCCGATCGCGATCGCGAGGTTCTCCTCGTCGACGACGACGTCCATGCTGTGCTTCTCCTCGTCGACGACGATCGACGAGACGTTCGCCGGCGCCAGCGCGCCGATGACGAACTGCGCCGGATCGTCGGACCACAGCACGATGTCGACGTTCTCGCCGCCGAGCTCGTTGCGCACCGCCTGCACGCGCGAGCCGCGCATGCCGACGCAGGTGCCGATCGGATCGATGCCGGCGGTCGGTCGTGAACACCGCGATCTTGGCGCGCACGCCGGGGTCGCGCGCCGCGGCCTTGATCTCGAGCAGCCCCTGCTCGATCTCGGGCACCTCGAGCTCGAACAGCTTGATGATGAATTCGGGCGCGATGCGCGACAGCAGCAGCTGCGGCCCGCGCAGCTCGCGGTCGACGCGCAGCACGTACGCGCGCACGCGGTCGCCGACGCGCAGGTTCTCCTTCGGGATCATCTGGTCGCGACGCAGCCGCGCCTCGACGCGGCCCGCCTCGACGATCGCGTCGCCGCTTGCTCCATCCGCTTGACGCTGCCGGTGACGATCGACTCGCCGCGCGCCAGGAAGTCGGTCAGGATCTGCTCGCGCTCCGCGTCGCGGATCTTCTGCAGGATCATCTGCTTCGTGTCCTGCGCGAAGACGGCGGCCGAACTCGGCCGGCTCGAGCTGCTCCTCGATGTACTCGTCGAGCTCGATGTCGCCGATCTGCTCGCGCGCCTCGGATAGCAGCTCCTGGCGGGCGGGGAACTCGTGCCGGCCTCGTCGGGCACGACCTGCCAGCGGCGGAACGCCTCGTTGTCGCCGGTCTCGCGATCGACCGACACGCGGATGTCGACGTCGCCCGGGAACAGCTTCTTCGTGGCCGGCGGCGAGCGCCTGCTCGAGCGCGCCGAACACGACTTCCTTCGGCGACGTTCTTCTCGCGCGCCAGCGCGTCGACCAACAATAGGATTTCCCGGCTCATCGCTTCCTGCCTCCAGCAAGACCCTTCGAACTGCTTTTCAGGTTGATCCGCGGGACGAGCCGCGCCTTTTCCACTTCGTCGAACGCGAACTCCAGCAGCTGCTGCCGCGCCGTCGTCGCCGTCGAGCCTCAGCCCGAAGCGCGTCGGCGCGCGCCCGGCGTCGGCCGGCTCCACGGCCTGCAGAACGCCCTGGAACTGCTTGCGTCCGCGCGGCTGCCCGTCCGGCGACATCCGCAGCTTCACCTGCGCCTCGAATCCCGCGAACCGGGCGAAATCGGCCGGCTTCTTCAGCGGCCGGTCGAGCCCCGGCGACGAGATCTCGAGCCGTTCGTAGTTGACGTTCTCGACGGTGAACACGCGCGACAGCTGATCGCTGACCCGGGCGCAGTCGTCGACCGTGATCGCCGCCCGCCGCGGGCGCGTCACCCGCCGGCACCGCGTCGGGATTGTCGATGAACACGCGCAGCACGCCGCCTCCGGCCCATTCGACGTCGACCAGCTCGTAGCCCAGTCCCCGGACCGTCTGTTCGATGATCGACTCGCTCCACACCGTCGTTGCCCGCCTTCGCCTTCGCCCGCACCGTCCGCCTGCCGCCATCGGGCGCCGGCGACGGCGCGCACGACGTCCGCGAAGCCCTCATTTCGCACCGAACCCGGGAAAAAAAAGTGGGCTCGAAAGCCCACTCGTCCTGCGAAGATCGGTTCCGCAACCCGCCGGTCGCGAGGCCCATCGGCCCCTTCCCGCCGGGGCCGCGTTCGCATCGAGCGAACCGCGGCTGGTCAACAGCGGATGATAGCAGCGAAGGCGTCTCGCCAACAAGCGCGACGCCGGCCGCTTCAGCCGGGACGACGACGCCGCGGCCCGGGCGCGCCGGCGCGCGGCGCCTTCGCGAACTGCGGGCGCGGCGACTTCGGCCCGCGCCCCGCTGCGGGAATCCGCCGAGCGCGGTCACAGGGGATCGATACGGCCCTTCGGCACGTCGCCGTCGGCCGCAGCCGGCGCCGGCGCCGTTCGGACGCGGGCCCTTGCCGCGGTTCTTCGCGCGACCCTCGCCATTCGCACCGTTGGCGAACGGGCGCGGCGGACGGGGACCACCACCATTGCCGTTGCCGTTGCCGCAGTGCCGTTGCCGTTGCCGAGGCCGTTGCCGTTGCGGCGGGGGCCGCGGGGGCCGCCGGGCTTCGCCGGCACGGAGCCGAACGCGCCGGTCGGCATCATCGGATCGATCGGACGCGGCGCCTGGCCGGCCGGGCCCGACGCGGCTCGGCGGCGTCGCTGCGGGCGCCGACGCCCTTGACCGACACGCCGAGCTCGTTGCACCAGCGCCGCACGAGCGCCGTGTCGAGCTCTTCCCAGCGGCCGCGACTGAGCGTGCGCGGCAGGTGGACGCCGCCGTAGCGCACGCGGATCAGCCGGCTGACGGTCAGCCCGACCGCCTCGAACATGCGACGGACCTCGCGGTTGCGGCCTTCGCCGATGACGACGCGATACCAGCGGTTCGAACCGTCGCCGCCGGCGAACTCGATCGTCGAGAAGCGGGCCGGGCCGTCGGCGAGCTCGACGC
Organism: uncultured beta proteobacterium; assembly: GCA_963720205.1. GTDB lineage: Bacteria > Pseudomonadota > Gammaproteobacteria > Burkholderiales > Burkholderiaceae_D > CAHJXF01. The sequence goes on from OY970390.1 coordinate 1,305,073, forward strand.
CTTCGAGCAGCTTCGCGCGCGCCGCGTCGTCGAGTTCGCCGAGGATGCGGACCGCGTACTCGCGCTCGAAGCCGTAGCGCGGATGCGCGAGGCGGTTCGCCAATTCGCCGGACGTCGTGAAGATCAGCAGGCCCTCGGTGTTGTAGTCGAGGCGGCCGATCGCGAGCCACTTCGCGCCCTGCACCGTCGGCAGCTTGCCGAACACGCTCGGGCGGCCCTGCGGATCGCTGTGGCTGACGATCTCGCCCGACGGCTTGTGATACAGCAGCACCCGCGGCGGACGGGCCTGCGACGCGGCGCGCGAGCGGCTTGCCGTTGATGCGGATCTGGTCGGTCGGCCCGATGCGCTGGCCGACGTGCGCCGGCTCGCCGTTCACCGAGACGCGGCCCGACGACGATCATCTCTTCCATTTCGCGACGCGAGCCGAGGCCCGCGTCGGCAAGCAGCTTGTGCAGCTTCGGCGCGTCGGCATCGAGGTCGATCGTGACCGGGCGACGCTGCGCGAACGGCCGCGTGCTGCGTCCGATCGGCGTGTTCGCGTTGACGTAGCCGGCCGGCGGCTGATGCTCGAGCTCGGCCTCGAACTGCGCGTCGTACGACTCGTCGTCGAAGTCGTCGAGCGACGGATCGTCGGCCGCCTGCGCGGCGGCCACGCGATCCTCGGCTTCCATCTCGCCGCGCGTCTCGGGGAACGTGTCGTCGTCGACGTCGTCGGTCATCGCCGCGACGGTGATCGCGTCGGACGCCCCGATCGCCGTCTCGACGAGCGGCAGCGGGCCGCCCTCGAGCGTTTCGTCGACCGGATCGGCGACGTCGCTGGTATTGATCAGTTCCTCGATCGGCCACGGATCGCCGGACCCGGCGATGCGGACGACGACCGGCCGCCCGTTGGCGCCGCCCTGCGGCCGCGGCGCGTTCGCCGCACGGGGCGGCCGGGGGCCGCGCGGCGTCGGCTTCGGGCCACGCGACGGCGGTCGCGCGGGCGACTCGCCGTCGGGCCGCGCCGCGACCGGCGCGGTGCCGTCGGCGGCGGCGACGGGGGCCCCCGCGCGCGTTGCGGCGATGGCGCGGCCGGCGTTCGCCGGCGGGCCGCGGCGTCGCGCCGTTCGGGGTGGGCGCGGCGGCGGTTTCGCCGGAGGGCGCGACCGCGGCCGGCTGGCCGTCCGCGGAGACCGGCGGCGTCGCCGAGGCGTCGTCGCCGCCCGGATTACGCTGCGGGTTGCGGGGAAAGCGGTGGTGGAATCTGCGCAAAGTCGATCACCTCTTGGAAGAGCGGCGCCGCGGAGTCCGGCTCGCCCGGTTCGGGCAGCGGCGGCAGTTCGGATAGGGCCATGAGCCCGAGATCGTCGAGGAACGTCTTCGTCGTCGCGTACAGCGCGGGCCGGCCCGGCGCCTCGCGATGGCCGATCGTGTCGATCCAGCCGCGCTCCTCGAGCGCCCGGATGACCGGCGTCGACACCGTCACGCCGCGGACGTCCTCGATGTCGCCGCGCGTGACCGGCTGCCGGTAGGCGATGATGGCGAGCGTCTCCATCACCGCCCGCGAGTAGCGCGGCGGGCGCTCGGGGTTCAGCCGAGCGAGATACGTCCGCATCGACGGCCGCGTCTGGAAACGCCAGCCGCTCGCGATCGGCGTCAGCGCGAGCCCGCGCGGCGACCAGTCGTCGCCGAGTTCGCCGAGCAGGCCGCGGATCGTGTCGGCGTCGAGCTCGTCGTCGAACAGGCGCCTGAGCGCGGGCATCGACAGCGGCTCGGCGGCGGTCAGCAGCGCCGCTTCGAGCACGACCTTCGCTTCGCTTGTGTTCATCCGGTCCTGTGGACGGAGGCGGTCGACGCCACGGTCGACCGCGAAAGACGGCTTCGGGATGGAGTTCGCGCGCGTCGTGCGACCGCGAATCACGGGCGTCCGGGGACGCGATTCAACGTTCGGCTCGAAGACCGCGCTCCAGGCGAGCGGTCTTCGCGAAGGGCCGCGGATCGAGCGGCACGCGAGGCCGATCCGAGGTGCTTCGAAGTCGATGGAACGGGGCGAAGGGCCGGTGCCGACGACCGGTCGCCGACGACACCCGGTACCGGGTCGGGACGCCGAGCGGCCGGATTCATCACCGGCTCGACCGGGTCTGCGACCGGGTCGTCGACGCTCGGGACCGAGACGGACGACCACGTCCTGTCGCCCGGCATCCTTCATTTCGACGTGCAGTATAACGACGCTCGCCGGGCCGCACAACCGTTGCCCGAACGCGGCGTCGCCCGTCGCCTTCGCCGCGAAGACTGCGACGTACGCCGATAACGAGGACCGCGCGCAGCGGTTCTAATGACGCGGCCGCACCGCCCGCATCCCCCATCCTTCCGAGACCCGCCGAGGAACCCCGCTTGCACGAACGCATCGCCGCAGTCGCGCCTTCTTCGCTCGATCCGCAGACCGTGGAGACGCTGCGCGACGCCGCGTTCGACACGCTGCTGCTGACGAGCACGGACGGCACGCCGGGCGATGCGACCAGCCGCGTCGAGGGCTTCGCGTGGTGGGTGGTCGTGCTGCCGGACGCCGACGGCGCGCCCGCGTTCGACGACGGCGCCGTCCCGCCGGTCGACCCGTGGATGATCGACGACGAGGTCGCGCTCGACCCGCGGCGCAAGCCGACGGCCGTGCGGCCCGGACCGGTGGCCGACGCCGACGCGGTGCTGCCGGCGTGGCAACAGGCGCTCGCCCGGGCCGCTGCGAGTGGCGCCGCCGGCTTCGTCTGTCGCGATGTCGATCGCCTGCCGGCCACCTTCTGGTCGGCGCTGATCGCCTCGATGCGCGCCGACCAGCCCGCGCTGCGCTGGGTCGCGTGGACGGCCGGCAGCGCGCCCGACGAGGTCGAGGCGCTGGTCGCGAACGGCTTCGATACCGTCTGCAACTCGGTGGCGTGGTGGAACGGTCGCGCGCACTGGCTCGCCGCCGAGGCGCGTCGCGCGCCATCGGCGCAGCGGCTCGCGTTCCCGGTCGATCCGTTCGGACCCGCGCTCGCCGACGACCCGATGACGCTCGAGCAGCGCCTGAGGCTCGCGGCGGTGACCGGCGACGCCCTGCTCGTGCCGGAGGCGGTGTGGCGCGAGGTCGACTGCGGTCCCGTCAATCGCTGGCTCGCGTCGCGCGGCGGCGACCGGGCGCCGGGCGGCGTGCGCTTCGTCAGCGGCGAGGACGCGCCGGTGACGGTGCTCGTCAAGTCGCCGCGCTTCGACCTGCGTGCCGTCGACGACGTCCTGGTCGCGGTGCTGAATCCGGACGCGCGTCGTCGCGCCTGCCTCGCGGCGACGGCGGTCACGACGGCGCTGAGCGGCTTCGGCCGCTTCGACGAGCTGTTCGGCCCCGGCGCGAGGAGCGCGAAGCTGCCGATCGATCCGTGTTCGACGATCGAGCTGGATCCCGGCGAGCTGCGGATCTTCGAGGCGCGGCGCCTGCCGCCGATCCGCCTGCCGGTCCCGAACCCGAAGCGCTCGGCCGAGACCGCGATCGCCCTGCCGCGCATCGCGATCGAGGCGATCACGCCGTCCGTCGACGGCGGACGCTTCCCGGTCAAGCGGATCGCCGGCGAGTCGGTGCGCGTCGAGGCCGACATCCTGATCGACGGTCACGAGAAGCTCGCGGCCGCCGTCCTGTATCGCGCGGCCGGCGACCGCGACTGGCGCGAGGTGCCGCATGGAGCCGCTCGCGAACGACCGCTACGCCGCGAGCTTCCCGCTGACGCGCGTCGGTCGCCACGAGTTCACGATCGAGGCGTGGCGCGACGTCTTCGCGAGTACCGCAACGAACTCGACAAGAAATTCGCGGCGGGCCTCGACGTGTCGCTCGAACTGATCGAGGGTCGCAAGCTCGTCGAGGACGCGGTCGCGAACGCGACGACCGCGAAGCGCGGCGACGTCGCGAAGCGCTTGACGGCCGTGCTGCGCGCCGTCTCGTCCGACGTCGCCGGCGATCGCGCGACGATGGCGGCGCAGGTCGCGGCGCTGCTCGGCTCGCAGACGCTGGCCGACCTGTACCGCGCCGACCGCCGCGAGTTCGCGACGCGACCCGACGTCGTGTTCCCGGTCGACGCCGAGCGCAGCGCCGCGTCGTTCGCGGCCTGGTACGAGCTGTTCCCGCGCTCGCTCGGCAACCCGCCCGGCGCGCCGGCGACGCATCACGGCACGTTCGACGACGTCATCGACCGGCTGCCGGCGGTCCGCGCGATGGGCTTCGACGTGCTGTACTTCCCGCCGATCCATCCGATCGGGCGGCGCAACCGCAAGGGTCGCAACAACAGCCTCGTGGCCGGGGACGACGATCCCGGCAGCCCGTACGCGATCGGCTCGCCGGACGGCGGCCACGACGCGCTGCATCCCGGGCTCGGGACGTTCGACGACTTCCGGCGACTGCGCGACGCGGCGCTCGCGAACGGCCTCGAGCTCGCGCTCGACTTCGCGATCCAGTGCTCGCCGGACCATCCGTGGCTGAAGGATCATCCCGGCTGGTTCGCGTGGCGGCCCGACGGGTCGCTGCGCTACGCCGAGAATCCGCCGAAGAAGTACGAGGACATCGTCAACGTCGACTTCTATACCGCGGCGAAGGGCGGCGACGCGGCATCGGCGCTGTGGACCGCGCTGCGCGACGTCGTCCTGCTGTGGGTCGACCAGGGCGTGAAGATCTTCCGCGTCGACAACCCGCACACGAAGCCGCTGCCGTTCTGGGAATGGATGATCGGCGAGGTGCGCGCGCAGTCATCCGGACACGATCTTCCTGTCGGAGGCGTTCACGCGGCCGAAGGTGATGTACCAGCTCGCGAAGGTCGGCTTCTCGCAGTCGTACACGTACTTCACGTGGCGCCACACGAAGCAGGAGTTCATCGACTACCTGACCGAACTCACCGGGCCCGAGTCGCGCGAGGCGCTGCACACCGCGCCGCGCGACTTCTTCCGTCCGAACTTCTTCGTCAACACGCCGGACATCAATCCGGTCTTCCTGCAGCGCTCCGGTCGCGCGGGCTTCCTGATCCGGGCCGCGCTCGCGGCGACCCTGTCGGGGCTGTGGGGCGTCTACAGCGGCTTCGAGCTGTGCGAGGCGACGCCGGTGCCGGGCAAGGAGGACTATCTGGACAGCGAGAAGTACCAGCTGCGCGCGTGGGACTGGCAGTCGTCCGGGCAACATCGTCGCCGAGATCACCGCGCTCAACCGCATCCGCAACGAGAATCCGGCGCTGCGCACGCACCTCGACATCCGCTTCGAAAACGCATTCGACCCGAACATTCTCTATTTTGCGAAGTCCACCGAGGATCGCAGCAACGTCGTGCTGGTCGCCATCAACCTCGACCCGCACGGCGCGCACGAGGCCGACTTCGAGCTGCCGCTGTGGCGCTGGGGCCTGCCCGACGACGCGGCCGTCGACGCGACGGACCTGCTCGACGGCCGGCGCTTCCGCTGGATCGGCAAGCGCCAGCGGCTGCGGCTCGATCCCGGTGTCAACCCGTATGCGCTGTGGCGCGTGACTCTGTGACCCTTTCGCTCAACTCCGACGCCGCCATGCCCTCCTCCAGCCAGACAGCGCTTCTCGACCGGTCGAGCCGCGCGCGACTCGCGCGGGCGACAGCGAAGACGGCACCGGCGCCGGCCGCCGCGCCCGCGCCGCTCGACAACGCGGCCGATCCGCTCTGGTACAAGGACGCGGTCATCTACCAGCTGCACGTCAAGTCGTACATGGACGCGAACGGCGACGGCATCGGCGACTTCGCCGGCCTGCTGTCGAAGCTCGACTACATCGCGTCGCTCGGCGTCAACACGATCTGGCTGCTGCCGTTCTATCCGAGCCCGCGGCGCGACGACGGCTACGACATCGCCGAGTACACCGGCGTGCATCCGGACTACGGCACGATGGCCGACGCGAAGCGCTTCATCCACGAGGCGCACAAGCGCCACCTGCGCGTCATCACCGAGCTCGTCATCAACCACACCTCGGACCAGCATCCGTGGTTCCAGCGCGCGCGCCGCGCGAAGCCCGGCTCGGCGCATCGCAACTACTACGTGTGGTCCGACGACGACCAGGCCTACGCCGGGACGCGGATCATCTTCTGCGACACCGAGAAGTCGAACTGGACGTGGGACCCGGTCGCCGGCGCGTACTTCTGGCACCGCTTCTTCTCGCACCAGCCCGACCTGAACTTCGACAACCCGCAGGTGCTGAAGGCGGTGCTGAACGTCATGCGCTGGTGGCTCGACCTCGGCATCGACGGCGTCCGGCTCGACGCGGTGCCGTATCTCGTCGAGCGCGAAGGCACGACGAACGAGAACCTTCCCGAGACGCACGACATCCTGAAGCTGATCCGGCAGGAGGTCGACCGCGACTATCCGGGCCGGCTGCTGCTCGCCGAGGCCAACATGTGGCCCGAGGACACGCAGCAGTACTTCGGCGACGGCGACGAATGCCACATGGCGTTCCATTTCCCGCTGATGCCGCGGATGTACATGGCGATCGCGCAGGAGGACCGCTTCCCGATCACCGACATCCTGCGGCAGACGCCGGACATCCCGCCGAACTGCCAGTGGGCGATCTTCCTGCGCAATCACGACGAGCTGACGCTCGAGATGGTGACGGACCGCGAGCGCGACTACCTCTGGAACTTCTACGCGGCCGACCGGCGCGCGCGGATCAACCTCGGCATCCGCCGCCGCCTCGCGCCGCTGCTCGAACGCGATCGTCGACGCATCGAGCTGATGAACTCGCTGCTGCTGTCGATGCCGGGTACGCCGGTGATCTACTACGGCGACGAGATCGGCATGGGCGACAACATCCACCTCGGCGATCGCGACGGCGTCCGCACGCCGATGCAGTGGTCGCCCGACCGCAACGGCGGCTTCTCGCGCGCGAATCCGTCGTCGCTGGTGCTGCCGGCGATCATGGATCCGCTGTACGGCTTCGACGCGGTCAACGTCGAGACGCAGGACATGGATCCGCACTCGATGCTGAACTGGATGCGCCGCATGCTCGCGATCCGCTCGCAGCACCGGGCGTTCGGTCGAGGCGCGCTGCGCATCCTGTCGCCGGTCAATCGCAAGGTGCTCGCCTATCTGCGCGAGCATCCCGACGCCGACGGCAACGTCGAGACGATCCTGTGCGTCGCGAACGTGTCGCGCTCCGCGCAGCCGGTCGAACTCGAGCTGTCGGAGTTCAGCGGGCGCGTGCCGGTCGAGATGATCGGCGGCTCGATGTTTCCCGCGATCGGCGCGCTGCCGTACGTGCTGACGCTGCCGCCGTACGGCTTCTTCTGGTTCACGCTCGTCGGCCGAGGCGCAGCTGCCGGTCTGGCACGTCACCGCGCCCGAGGCGCTGCCCGACTACCGCACGCTCGTCGTCCGCAAGGACATCGACGAGCTGATGGAGGGCGACGCGCAGAAGGTGCTCGAGAACGACATCCTGCCCGGCTATCTCCAGAAGCGCCGCTGGTTCGGCCAGAAGGACGGCAAGCTCGCATCGGTCAGGCTCGCGCTCGCGATCGAGCTGCCGCGCGACGGACGTCCGCTCGGCATGGTCGAGATCGAGACGAAGGCCGCGCGTTCGGGCGCGGCCGAGCGCTACCAGCTGCCGTTCGGCTTCTACGCGGAGGACGAGACGGTGTCGGCGCTGCCGCAGCAGCTCGCGATCGCGCGCGTGCGCCGCGGCCGGCAGATCGGCTTCCTGACCGACGCGTTCGCGCTGCCCGAGTTCGCGCATCGGATCGTGAAGCACCTCTGCCAGAGGACGCGCATCAACACGCCGGACGGCATCGTCGAGTTCAACCCGACGTCGCAGCTCGCCGAAGTGATGCCGACGCTGATCGAGAACCGCACCGGCACCGGCGTGCGCTGGCTGTCGGCCGAGCAGAGCAACAGCTCGCTCGTGATCGCCGAAGCCGCGGTGATGAAGGTCCTGCGTCGCGTCGCGCCCGGCATCAATCCCGAGGCCGAGATCACGCGGCTGCTGACCGAGCGCGGCTTCGCGAACACGTCGCCGCTGCTCGGCGAGGTGGTCCGCATCGCGCCCGACGGCACGCCGCACCTGCTGATCGTGCTGCAGCAGTTCGTCCACAACCAGGGCGACGCGTGGCAGTGGACGCTGAACGTGCTGACGCGCGTCTTCCGCTCGATCACCGTCACGCGGCCGGCGCTGCCGCCGGTGACGGCGACCGCGCCGGCGACGACGAACACCGAGGCGGCGCGCGACACGACCGCCGCGATCGAATCGACGGCGCTGTCCGAGCTGCAGGTCGCCGCCGGCGTGCTCGGCAAGCGGCTCGGCGAGTTGCACGCGATCCTGGCCGAGGACACCGACGACCCGGCGTTCGCGCCGATCGACGTCGACGCCGCGATGGCCGACGAGCTGGGGCGAGGCCGCGGTGCGCCAGCTCGACGCCGCGTTCGACATCCTCGCCGAGCGGCTGTCGTCCGGCGACGGCGGCAAGGCGCTGTTCACCGACGACGAACGGGCGGCGGCAGCCGACCTCGTCAAGCGCCGTGCCGCGATCACGAAGGCGGCGGGCCGCATGGCGAGCCGCGCGGTCGGCTCGAAGGCGACGCGCATCCACGGCGACTTCCACCTCGGCCAGGTGCTGGTCACGCAACGGCGACGCGGTGATCATCGACTTCGAGGGCGAGCCCGCGAAGCCGCTCGAGCAGCGTCGCGCGAAGATGAGCCCGCTGCGCGACGTCGCGGGCCTGCTGCGGTCGCTCGACTACGTCGCCGCGATGAGCCTGAAGTCCGGACCCTCGGACGTCGGCGAGGCCGGCGAGACGAAGAAGCGCGAGATCGTCGGGCGCTACCTGCCCGATTCGAAGCGCGCGTTCCTCGACGAGTACCGCGCGCAGGCGCAGCGCATCGGCCATCGCTGGAAGGACAAGGACGGCGAGGAGGCGCTGCTCGACCTGTTCACGATCGAGAAGGCGGCCTACGAGCTCTGCTACGAGGCGAACAACCGGCCGACGTGGATCGGCGTGCCGCTCGCCGGCCTCGTCGCGCTCGCCCAGGCGCTGTTGCCGAAGCGCGGCGCGAAGGCCGACGGCGCCGAGAAGGACGCGAGCTGATGGCGACCACGACGAAGCGCGCCCGCGATCCGGACGCGACCCGGACCGGCGCGGACGCACCGCTCGCCGCCGACGCGGTAGAGCCGCTCGCCGGCGTCACGCTGAGCACGTCCACGATCGAGGCGCTGATCGTCGCGCGGCACGGCGACCCGTTCTCGGTGCTCGGACCGCATCGCGTCGGCGACGTCGACGTCGTCCGCGCGCTGCTGCCGTCCGCGATCGCCGTCGAGGTCGTCGACGCGTCGGAGACCGACGGCATCGCGCGTTCGCTCGGCACGCTGAACCGCATCCACGACGGCGGGGCTGTTCGAAGGCAGCGTCGCGCAGCCGTCCGGCGAGCGTGGCCCCGGCTACCGCCTGCGCATCACGTGGCCGACGGCGGACGGCGGCACGACGATCCAGGAGACCGACGACCCGTACGCGTTCGGCCCGCTGCTCGGCGAGCTCGACCTCCACCTGATCGGCGAAGGCCGGCATCACGAGCTCGGCGACAAGCTCGGCGGCCACGCGACGACGGTCGACGGCGTCGCGGGCACGCGCTTCGCGGTGTGGGCGCCGAACGCGCAGCGCGTGTCGGTGGTCGGCGACTTCAACGGCTGGGACGGACGTCGTCACGTGATGCGGCGGCGCGTCGAGGCCGGCGTGTGGGAGCTGTTCGTGCCCGGCGTCGGCGCCGGACAGCGCTATCAGTACGAGATCGTCGACGGTCGCGGGCAACTGCTGCCGCTGAAGGCCGACCCGGTCGCGCTCGCGGCCGAACTGCCGCCCGGCAAGGCGTCGGTCGTCGCCGACGACACGCCGTTCCCGTGGACCGACGACGGCTGGATGCGCGAGCGCGCCGCGCGCCACGCGCCCGACGCGCCGATCGCGATCTACGAGGTGCACGCCGGCTCGTGGCTGCGCGACCTCGAGCGACGACGGCCGCAGCTTCGACTGGGGCGGGCTCGCCGAGCGGCTGATCCCGTACGCGAAGTCGATGGGCTTCACGCACCTCGAATTCCTGCCGGTCATGGAGCATCCGTTCGGCGGCTCGTGGGGCTATCAGCCGCTCGGCCTGTTCGCGCCGACGTCGCGCTTCGGCACGCCGACCGACTTCGCGCGCTTCGTCGATCGCTGCCACCAGGCCGGCGTCGGCGTGATCCTCGACTGGGTCCCGGCGCACTTCCCGAACGACGCGCACGGGCTCGTCCGCTTCGACGGCAGCGCGCTGTACGAGCACGCCGATCCGCGCGAGGGCTTCCACCAGGACTGGAACACGCTGATCTACAACTTCGGGCGCAACGAGGTGCGCGGCTTCCTGATCGCGTCGGCGCTCGAGTGGCTCGAGCGCTATCACGTCGACGGGCTGCGCGTCGACGCGGTGGCGTCGATGCTGTATCGCGACTACAGCCGCAAGGCCGGCGAGTGGGTGCCGAACATCTACGGCGGTCGCGAGAACCTCGAGGCCGTCGCGTTCCTGAAGGAGATGAACACCGTCGTGGCCGAGCGCTGTCCCGGCGCGATGACGATCGCCGAGGAGTCGACCGCGTGGCCCGGCGTCACGCGCCGGTCGCGGCGGGCGGGCTCGGCTTCAGCTACAAGTGGAACATGGGCTGGATGCACGACACGCTGCGCTACGTCGAAGAGGATCCGATCCATCGGCGCTGGCACCACGACGACATGACGTTCGGCATGGTCTACGCGTACTCCGAACGCTTCGTGCTGCCGATCTCGCACGACGAGGTGGTGCACGGCAAGGGTTCGCTGATCAACAAGATGCCGGGCGACGACTGGCAGAAGCACGCGAACCTGCGCGCCTACCTGTCGTTCATGTGGACGCATCCGGGCAAGAAGCTGCTGTTCATGGGCTGCGAGATCGCCGACTACCGCGAGTGGAACCACGACGCGTCGCCCGACTGGAACCTGCTCGACGTGCCGCGTCATCGCGGGCTGCAGCGGCTCGTGCGCGACCTCAACCACCTGTACGCGTCGGCGGCCGCGCTGCACGAGCTGGACAGCCGATCCGTCGGGCTTCGCATGGATCGTCGGCGACGACCGCGAAAACAGCGTGTTCGCCTACCGACGGTCCGGACGCGACGCCTCGCGCGCGATCGTCGTCGTCGTCAACATGACGCCGGTGGCGCGCGAAGGCTACCGGGTCGGCGTGCCGCGCGGCGGGCGTGTGGCGCGAACGGCTCAACAGCGACGCGGCGATCTACGGCGGTTCGGGCATCGGCAACCAGGGCGAGGTGCGGGCCGACGATCGGGCCTCGCACGGCATGCCGGCGTCCGTCTCGCTGACGCTCCCGCCGCTCGGCGTACTGATACTCGAAAGCGCAACCGACGACTGATCGGCAACGCGCGGCAACGACAAGGGGAATCTCGATGTGGCATCCGCCGGACGGCATCCTGCCGGGCCAGCCGTACCCGCTCGGCGCGACGGTCGACGACGACGGCGTCAACTTCGCGCTGTTCTCCGCGCATGCCGAGCGCATCGAGCTGTGCCTGTTCGATCCGGGCGGGCGTCGCGAGATCGCGCGCTACGAGCTGCCCGAATGCACGAACGAGATCTGGCACGGGTACCTGCCGACGATCAAGGCCGGACAGCTGTACGGCTATCGCGTCGCACGGGCCGTACCTGCCCGAGCAGGGTCATCGCTTCAATCCGCACAAGCTGCTGCTCGACCCGTACGCGAAGAAGCTCGCGGGCACGCTGAAGTGGACCGACGCGCTGTTCGGCTATCGGCTGCATTCGCCGCGCGCCGACCTGTCGTTCGACCGCCGCGACTCGGCCGCGGCGATGCCGAAGGCCGTCGTCGTCGACGACGCTGTTCCGCTGGGGCGGCGACCGCGCGCCGCCGACGCCGATGGATCGCAGCGTGTTCTACGAGGCGCACGTGCGCGGGCTGACGCTGAAGAACGAACGCATCCGCGCCGACGAGCGCGGCACGTTCGCGGCGCTCGCCGATCCGGCGATGATCGACTACCTCGTCAAGGCTCGGCGTGACCGCGATCGAGCTGTTGCCGGTCCATGCGTTCGTGCAGGACCGCCGGCTGGTCGAGCATCAGCTGCGCAATTACTGGGGCTACAACACGCTCGCGTTCTTCGCGCCGGAACCGAACTATCTCGCGACCGGCGAACTCAACGAGATGAAGACCGCGATCAAGCGGCTGCACTCGGCGGGCATCCAGGTGATCCTCGACGTCGTCTACAACCACACCTGCGAAGAGAGCGAGCGCGGTCCGACGCTGTCGTTCCGCGGCATCGACAACGCGAGCTATTACCGGTTGCTGCCCGACAATCCGCGCCACTGCATCAACGACACCGGTTGCGGCAACACCGTCAACACCGCGCATCCGCGCGTGATCCAGCTGATCCTGGATTCGCTGCGCTACTGGGTGAAGGAATTCCACGTCGACGGCTTCCGCTTCGACCTCGGCGTCACGCTCGGCCGCGAGGCGACCGGCTTCGACCCGAACGGCGGGTTCTTCGACGCGTTGCGGCAGGACCCGACGCTCGAGCCGGTCAAGCTGATCTCCGAGCCGTGGGACATCGGACCCGGCGGCTACCAGCTCGGCAACCATCCGCCGGGACTCGCCGAGTGGAACGGCCGCTATCGCGACGACGCGCGACGCTTCTGGAAGGGCGACTCCGGCATGCGCGGCGCGATCGCCGCGCGGCTGCACGGCTCGGCCGACCTGTTCGACCACCAGCACCGCAAGCCGTGGGCGTCGGTCAACTTCATCACCGCGCACGACGGCTTCACGATGGCCGACCTCGTGTCGTACAACGGCAAGCACAACGACGCGAACGGCGAGGACAACCGCGACGGCGCCGACGACAACCACAGCAACAACTGGGGCGCCGAAGGACCGACCGACGACCCGGCGATCGTCGCGACGCGTGCGAAGGTCCATCGCTCGATGCTGATGACGCTGCTGCTGTCGCACGGCACGCCGATGATCCTCGGCGGCGACGAGTTCGGGCGCACGCAGCACGGCAACAACAACGCGTACTGCCAGGACAGCGAGATCTCGTGGTTCGACTGGTCGCTCGCGGACGCCGAGGCCGGGCGCGCGATGACGGCGTTCACGTCGCGACTGATCGCCTTCGCCAGAACTACGCCGCGCTGCGCGCCAACTACTTCATGAACGCGAAGAAGGACCTCGGCGGCGGCCTCCACGACATCGGCTGGTTCGACGAGAAGGGCGAGGCGATGAGCCGAGTCCGCGTGGCAGTTCACCGAGGGACGGCTGCTCGCCTGTCGTCGCATCTGCCCCGAGTCGGCGGGCGAGCACGGCGCCACGCTGCTGCTGTTGAACGGCGCGCACGAGACGCATTCGTTCGCGCTGCCGCCGCCGTCGATCGCCTGGCGTCTCGCGATCGACAGCGCCCATCCCGACGCGACCGACACGCCGGTCGACGGACCGACCGTCGACGTCGAGGCGCACAGCGCGATGCTGCTGGTCGCGCGTCACCGACCGGACGCGACATGACGCTGCGTCATCGTCGCCGTCTGCCGTTCGGCGCCGAGCTCGTCGCGCCCGACCGGACGCGCTTCCGTCTCTGGGCGCCGTCGCTGCGACAGGTCTCGGTCGCGATCGAAGGGGCCGACGACGTCCCGATGACGCGCGACGACGACGGCTGGTTCGAGGCCGAGCACGCGTGCGGCGCCGGCACGCGCTATCGCTACCGCATCGTGCCCGCGGACGGCGGCGACCCGCTGCTGGTGCCCGATCCCGCATCGCGCGCGCAGGCCGGCGACGTCCACGATCCGAGCATCGTCGTCGACCCCGAGGCGTTCGCGTGGAAGAACGGCGACTGGTCCGGACGCGCCGTGGTGCGAGACGGTCATCTACGAGATCCACCCCGGACTCGCCGGCGGCTTCGAGGGCATCGAACGGCTGTTGCCGCAACTCGCGCTGCTCGGCGTCACCGCGGTGGAGCTGATGCCGATCGCCGACTTCACCGGTCCGCGCAACTGGGGCTACGACGGCGTGCTGCCGTTCGCGCCGGACGCGAGCTACGGCACGCCCGAAGCGCTGAAGTCGCTCGTCGATGCCGCGCACGGCCTCGGCCTGATGGTGTTCCTCGACGTCGTCTACAACCACTTCGGCCCCGACGGCAACTACCTCGGCGCGTACGCGGACGCGTTCTTCCGCGACGACATCAAGACGCCTTGGGGCCGCGCGATCGACTTCCGCCGCGCCGAGGTCCGCGAGTTCTTCGGCAACAACGCGCTGTACTGGCTCGACGAGTACCGCTTCGACGGCCTGCGGCTCGACGCGACGCATTCGATCGTCCCGCAGGACTGGCTCGAGGAGCTCGCCGGGTTCGTGATGCAGGCCGTGCAGGGCCGTCACGTGCACCTCGTCGTCGAGCACGAGGGCAACGCGGCGCACCTGCTCGGCCCCGGACGCGGCAAGCTCGGCGGCTACGACGCGCAATGGAACGACGACTGCCATCACGTGCTGCACGTTCTGATGACCGGCGAGACCGACGGCTACTACGTCGACTACGCGACCGACCCCGCCGACAAGCTCGCGCGCTGCCTGTCCGAAGGGTTCATCTACCAGGGCCAGCCGTCGACGTTCCGCAAGGGCGCGCCGCGCGGCGAGCCGAGCCGCGACCTGCCGCCGACGGCGTTCGTGTCGTTCCTGCAGAACCACGACCAGATCGGCAATCGCGCGTTCGGCGACCGGCTGACGACGCTCGCCGAGCCGCTGGCGCATCGAGGCCGCGTTCGCGCTGCTGCTGCTGTCGCCGCAGATCCCGCTGATCTTCATGGGCGAGGAGCATCGCTCGAAGCAGCCGTTCCTGTTCTTCACGAGCTTCCACGACGAACTCGCCGCGGCCGTCCGCGAAGGTCGACGCGGCGAGTTCGAGGGCGCGCCGGGCTTCACCGATCCCGAAGCGCGGCATCGCATTCCCGACCCGAACGACCCGGCGACGTTCGAGCGGTCCCGCGTCGCGTTCGACGCATCGGCGACGTCCGACGCCGAAGCGCTGGCGGCGCTCGCGCGAGACGCGTCGGCTGATCGCGCTGCGCCGCGCGCACATCGTGCCGCGGCTCGAGGGCACGCGGTCGCTCGGCGCGCAGGCCGTCGGCCCGAAGGCGGTCGTCGCGCGCTGGCACATGGGCGACGGCGCGGTGCTGTCGATCGCCGTGAATCTCGCTGCCGAGGAGGTCGAGATCCCGGCGCATCGCTTCCACATGCGCGGACAGGTGCTGTTCTCGACGCCCGACCCGGCGACCAAGCCGAAGGAAGGCTGCCTGCCGGGCTACACGACGTGGGTCGTGATGGAACCGGCGACGTGACCGGCGACGCCTGGCGAGCCGGGGTCCGCGACCGGAACGACGGCCGATGAACGACGCGATGGACGCAACCGATCGCGCGCGGCTCGACGACGAGGCGTCGATCGAGTCGGCGCTGCGTTCGCTCGCCGAGGCGGCCGGCATCACGACCGTCTGGCAGGACTATCGCGGCGTGACGCACACCGTCGGCATCCCGACGCTGCACGCGCTGCTGAAGTCGCTCGGCCTTCCGGCGACGACGCTCGACGAGATCGCCGAGAGCCGGCGGCAGGTCGCGAGCGAAGCGGCCGGCCAGACCGGCGACGGCATCGCGCCGCTCGTCACGGCGCCGGTCGGCGCACCGATCGCGCTGCCGACCGGGCTGTTGTGGGAAGGCCGCGTCGTATCGGATCGTGCTCGAAGGCGGCGAGGTCCGCACCGGCCGCTTCCCCGACCACGCGCCCGCGATGCGTCGAGCCGATCGAGCACTTCGGCTATCACCGTCTCGAGGTCGACGGCGCCGACGCGTCGATCACGCTCGCGGTCGCGCCGCTGCGCTGCTACACGGTCGAGGACGCGCTGTCCGACGCCGGCCGCGATCGCGGCGAGCGGCCGTGGGGACTCGCCGCACAGCTGTACAGCCTCGCGCAGGACCGCGACGGCGGGCTCGGTCATTTCGGCGCGCTCGCGGACGCTCGCGACGCGCGCGGCGACAGCACGGCGCGTCGGCGCTCGCGATCAGCCCGGTCCACGCGATGTTCTCGGCCGACCTGACTCGCTGCAGCCCGTACGGTCCGTCGAGCCGCCTGCTCGCGAACGTGTCGTACGTCGACCCGCGACGCGGTGCTCGGCGACGACGCGTTCGAAGCGGCCGTGCGCGCCTGCAGGGCCGACGACGCGTTGAACGCGCTCGGCGGCAACCGCCTCGTCGACTGGCCCGCGTCGTCCGGCCTGCGCCTGACGATCCTGCGCGCGCTGTTCGACGTGCTGCGAGCGCGCGACGACGACGAGGCGACGCGCTTCGCGACGAGTTCGCGGCGTTTCGCGCGGCGCGCGGCGAGGTGCTCGAGTCGCACGCGCGCTTCGAGGCGCTTCACGCGGCGCTGTCGGCCGACGACCCGGCCATGCTCGGCGGCTGGAAGCAGCTGGCCGGCCGAATACCGCGATCCCGACGGCGACGCCGTCCGCGCGTTCGCCGACGCGCACGCCGACGAGGTCGCGTTCCACGCGTTCCTGCAGTGGCAGGCATCGCGCCAGCTCGACGCCGCGCAGCGCGCGGCGCGCGATGCGGGCATGGCGATCGGCATCGTCGCCGACCTCGCGGTCGGCGCCGACGGCGGCGGCAGCCAGGCGTGGAGCCGCCAGCAGGACATGCTGATCGGCCTGTCGATCGGCGCGCCGCCCGACCTGCTGAACGCGGTCGGCCAGTCGTGGGGCCTCGCCGCGTTCTCGCCGCGCGCCATGCGCACGTGCGGCTTCCGGCCGTGGATCGACATGCTGCGCGCGGCGTTCGCGCACGCCGGCGGCATCCGCATCGACCACGTGCTCGGCCTCGTGCGGATGTGGCTCGTGCCCGACGGCGCCCACGCGACCGACGGCGCGTACGTCCGCTATCCGTTCGACGACCTGCTGCGCCTCGTCGCGCTCGAGTCGTGGCGCCATCGCGCGATCGTCATCGGCGAGGATCTCGGCACGGTGCCCGAAGGCCTGCCGGAACGGCTCGCGGCGGCCGGCCTGCTCGGCATCCGCGTGCTGTGGTTCGAGCGCCAGTGGCACGTGCACGGTCATCCGTTCCGGCCCGCGCACGAATGGTCGAACGCCGCCCTCGCCGTCACGACGACGCACGACCTGCCGACGACGGCCGGCTGGTGGAGCGGTCGCGACATCGACTGGCGCCAGCAGCTGTCGCTGTTCGGCGAGCACTCGTCCGAAGGCGCCGAACGGACCGCGCGCGACGACGATCGCGGGCGCCTCTGGCAGGCCTTCCGCGAGTCCGGCATCGCGTCGGGCGAACGGCCGGCGGCCGACCGTCCGCCGATCGCCGAGGCGCTGCGCTTCGTCGGCGCGACGCCGGCACCGCTCGCGATCGTGCCGATCGAGGACGCACTCGGCTTCCACGAGCAGCCGAACCTGCCGGGCACGACCGACGAACATCCGAACTGGCGGATGCGGCTGCCGGCGCAGGTCGAGCGGCTGCTCGACGGCGACGCGATCGCCGCGCGGCTCGCCGCGTTCGCCGAAGGACGCGCGCGACGATGATTCGCCCACCCTTTGCCGATTCGCGCCATGGCCGCTGACACCGCGACGTCGCGGCGCGCGCCGCGCGACGTTCCGCGCGCGACCGCCCGCCTGCAGTTCCACAAGGACTTCCCGTTCGATCGCGCGACGGCGCTCGTCCCGTACTTCGAACGCCTCGGCATCAGCCACCTGTACGCGTCGCCGATCCTGAAGGCGCGGCCGGGCTCGACGCACGGCTACGACTGCGTCGACGTCGGCCTCGTCAACCCCGAGCTCGGCGGCGAGGACGCATTGCGACGGATGGCCGATGCGGTCCACGCGGCCGGCATGGGCCTGATCGTCGACATCGTCCCGAACCACATGGGCGTCGGCAACGACAACGCGTGGTGGCAGGACGTGCTGCGCTGGGGCACGAAGAGCCGCTACGCGACGTACTTCGACATCGACTGGCAGTCGAGCGACCCGCTGCTGAAGGGCAAGCTGCTCGCGCCGTTCCTCGGCACGAGCTACGGCGAGGCCTTGACGTCGGGCGACCTCGTGCTCGCGTTCGACGACGGGAGGGGCTTCGAGGCGCGCTACTACGACAACCGCTTCCCGATCGCGGTCGCGGACCACGTCGCGCTGCTCGACGGCACCGGCCACGGTCCGCTGTCCGACGTCGCACGGCTGTTCGAGGCGGCCGTCGCGGTCGGCGAGCCGTCGGGCGCGGACGCGAAGGAACGCGACGCGCTGTTCGCCGAACGCGACGCGCGACTCGGCCGCGCCCGCGACTCGCTCGCGACCGTGCTGCGCGACGCGGGCGCCCGGGACGCGCTCGAGCGCACGCTGCAGCGCCATGCGACGTCGACGATCGAAGGACGCGCGCGGCTGCACGCGCTGCTCGAGTCGCAGTCGTATCGCCTCGCGTCGTGGCGTGTCGCCGCCGACGAGATCAACTGGCGCCGCTTCTTCGAGGTCACCGAGCTCGCCGGCGTGCGCGTCGAGGACCCCGAGGTCTTCGAAGCGATGCACGCCACGATCTTCCGGCTCTATCGCGACGGCGTCGTCGACGGTGTCCGGGTCGACCACGTCGACGGTCTCGCCGACCCGCGCGGCTACTGCCGCGAGCTGCGGCACCGGCTCGAGGAACTGTCGCCCACGCGCACGACGCGACGACGCTCGACGCCGTGGATCGTCGTCGAGAAGATCCTCGCCGCGAACGAGGACCTGCGCGACGACTGGACCGTCGACGGCACGAGCGGCTACGACTTCATGAACGAGGTCGGCGCGCTGCTGCACGACCCGCAGGGTGCGGAGCCGCTCGCCGCGTTCTGGTCCGAGACGACGCTGCGGCCGCCGGACTTCAGGACGGAGGAAGTCGCGGCGCGACGCCAGATCCTCGCGGAGAACCTCGCGGCCGAATTC
This sequence comes from uncultured beta proteobacterium, assembly GCA_963720205.1. Classification (GTDB taxonomy): domain Bacteria; phylum Pseudomonadota; class Gammaproteobacteria; order Burkholderiales; family Burkholderiaceae_D; genus CAHJXF01. Next base: position 1,324,061 of record OY970390.1, read on the forward strand.
GACGCGACGGCCCGCGCCCTGCATCGCGTCGCGCGCGCGGACATCGACACGCGCGACATCGCGCGCAGCGCGATCCAGCGCACGCTGACCGAGCTGCTCGTGCAGTTCGACGTGTACCGCACCTACATCGACGCCCGCGGGCGGCGCAGCGCGGCCGGCACGGCCGTGTTCGTCGACGCGCTGCGACGCGCGCACGGGACCGTGCGCCCGTCCGACCGGCGCGTGCTCGCGTGGCTCGACCACTGGCTCGGCGGCGACGAGACGTTGCCCGACGCCGTGCCGCAGACCGAGACGCGACGCCAGCGCCACGAGCGACGCCGGGCGATCACGCGCTTCCAGCAGCTGACGCCGCCGCTCGCCGCGAAGTCCGTCGAGGACACCGCGTTCTATCGCTACGGCCGGCTGATCTCGCGCAACGAGGTCGGCTCGAACCCGGGCGACTTCGCGCTGACGATCGACGAATTCCACGCGAAGTGCCTGCGCCGCGCCGCGACGTTCCCGAACGCGATGCTCGCGACCGCCACGCACGACCACAAGCGCGGCGCCGACACGCGCGCGCGGCTCGCGGTCGTCTCCGAGATGCCGCAACGCTGGATCTCGACGCTGCGTCGCTGGATGATCCTCAACACGCCGGTCGAGGTCCGCGCCGCGCAGGTCGCCGACGTCGTCGCCGAGAACGCGCCGATGACGCCGCCGGCCGGGCTCGCCGCGAAGGCGCACGCGGTGGCCGAGTCGGCCGACAACCCGCTGCCCGAGGACCAGCTGATGCTGATGCAGACGCTCGTCGGCGCGTGGCCGACGTCGCTCGCGGGCGACGTCGACACCGACGATCCGGCCGTCGCGTCGCAGGTCGACGCTTTCGTCGAGCGCGTGGCGGCGTGGCAGGTCAAGGCGCTGCGCGAGACGAAGCGACCGTCCGACTGGTCGATGCCGAACGAGGCGTACGAACGCGCATGCCGCGCCTATCTCGATCGCATCATGGACGCGCGTGCGGGCCCGTTCTTCCGGGAGGCCGCGGCGTTCGTCGCGTCGATCGCGCCGGCCGGTGCGCTGAACGGCCTCGTGCAGTCGACGCTGCATCTCACGGTGCCCGGCGTGCCCGACCTGTACCAGGGCACCGAGTGGTGGGACCTGAGCCTCGTCGATCCCGACAATCGCCGGCCGGTCGACTACGACGCGCGTCGGCTGGCACTCGACGCGCTCGACGACGCGACGTGGCCGTCGGGCCTCGTCGCCGAATGGCGCGACGGCCGCGTCAAGCAGGCGGTCATCGCGCGGCTGCTCGCGTTGCGCCGCGAACTGCCGGCGCTGTTCGCGAGCGGCGGCTACCAGGCGCTCGACGTCGAAGGTCCGCAGTCGGCCCGCGTCCTCGCATTCATGCGACGCAACGGCGGCGAACGGATCGTCGTGGTCGTCGCGGTCCACGTCGCCGCGCTGCTCGAAGGCCGCGACGTCCCGCACGTCGATCCGGCGCGCTGGGACGACACGACGGTCCAGTTGCCGCCCGGCTCCGCGTCCGCCGCATGGCGCGACGCGATCACGTGCCGCCGCCATCGCAGCAGCGCGCGCCGACTGCGCGTCGCGGACGTGCTCGAAGACCTGCCTGTCGCGGTATTGCGCGACACGTCGCGCGCATGACCGGACGATGCCGGACGACGGTCCGATCGCCCGGGTCGGCGATCGACTGATTCACGCGGCGTGGCCTCGCGACGTGCAGGCCGCGCGTCACACTGCCGGCTCGAACGCGAGCGACGAGGCAGGCGATGGACGAAGGCGACGAACGGCGTGGCGCGATCAACCGCCGCGACTTCATGCGGCTGGGTGGCGCGGCGGTCGGCGCGGCGACCGGACTCGCGGCCGCGTTGACGGCCGAATCGACAGCGCAGGTCCCGCGCCCCGTGCCGCCCGCCTCGCGCGCGGCGACGCCCGACGGTCCCGACCTCGACACGTCGGACATCCTCGTCGAGACGCTGATCGCGTGGGGCGCGACGCACGTGTTCGGCATCGTCGGCGACGGCATCAACCCGGTCATCGAGGCGCTGCGCAAGCGGCAGGACCGCATCGCGTTCGTCGGCGTGCGACACGAGGAGTCGGCCGCGTTCATGGCGTCGGCGTTCGCGAAGCACACCGGCCGGCTCGGCGTCTGCCTCGCGACGACCGGGCCGGGCTCGACGCACCTCGTCAACGGGCTCTACGACGCGCGCTTCGACAACGCGCCGGTCGTCGCGATCACCGGGTCGACGTTCCGCGACCTGCAGGGCATGCACTTCATGCAGGGCGTCGACACCGTCAAGCTGATGGAGGGCGTCGCGCTGTTCAACGAGCCGGTGAACGGCCCGGCGCACGCGGTGCTGGTCGTCAACCGCGCGTGCCGCGAGGCGCTCGGCCGCCGCGGCGTCGCGCATCTCACGCTCGCGAAGGACGTGCAGGCGATGAAGCTGTCCGCCGACCAGCCGTCGAAGGAGAACCACGGCGGACGCTCGTCGGCGTCGTGGTCGCCGCCGCGCGGCACGCCGCCGCTCGACCAGCTGCAGGCCGCGGCCGACGTGCTGAACGCCGGCAACCGCGTCGCGATCCTCGCCGGCGCCGGCTGCTTCGGCGCGAAGGCCGAGCTACGCCGCGTCGCCGACACGCTCGGCGCGCCGGTCGCGAAGGCGTACCTCGCGAAGGCCGTGATGCCCGACGACGACCCGCTGACGACCGGCGGCATCGGTCACCTCGGCACCGTCCCGTCGACGTGGACCATGCACCACTGCGACACGGTGCTGATCCTCGGCTCGATGATGCCGTGGATCGACTTCTATCCGAAGCCCGGCCAGGCGCGCGGCGTGCAGGTCGACCTCAAGCCCGAGCACGTCGGCGTCAAGTATCCGGTCGAGGTCGGGCTGACCGGCGACCTGAAGGCGACGCTCGACGCGCTGCAGCCGCTGCTGAAACGCAAGGCCGACCGGTCGTTCCTCGGCGACGCACAGGCGCGGATGCGCGACTGGAACGCGCTGCTCGACCGCGTCGCGGCCACGCAGAAGTCGTCGCGCCTGCGGCCGCAGACGGTCGTCCGCGCGCTCGGCGACCTCGCGCCGTCGAACGCGGTCTACAGCCTCGACACCGGCGCGAACACGCACTTCGCGGCGCGGATGATCCGGCTGCGCGACGGCCAGGCGTGGAGCGGCACCGGCACGCTCGCGAGCATGGCGTCCGGCCTGCCGTACGCGATCGCGGCGTCTTACGCGTATCCCGACCGCCCGTCGATCGCGATCGTCGGCGACGGCGGCTTCTCGATGCTGATGGCCGAACTGTCGACGGCCGTGTTCCACCGCCGCAACGTCAAGGTGTTCGTGCTGAACAACGACGCGCTCGGCGAGGTGAAGTTCGAGCAGCGCGAGATCGGCAACCCGGAGTTCGGCTGCGCGCTCGGGCACATCGACTTCGCGGCGTACGCCGAAGCGGTCGGCGCGAAGGGCTTTCGCGCGTCGACCGTCGCCGAACTGGCGCCGACGATCCGCGCATGGCTCGACACGCCCGGCGTCGCGGTGCTCGACGTGCAGGTCGATGCGGAAGAGGAGCCGACGATGCCGGAGAAGGTCGCGGCGTGAGACCACGCGCATCGCGAGCCGTCCGATGGACCTCGCCGAGTCGATGCGAAGGGTCGCCGCTCGATACGACTGGTGGGCGGTACTGGGATCGAACCAGTGACTTCCACCGTGTGAAGGTGGCACTCTACCGCTGAGTTAACCGCCCGAGAGGTCGTGCGCCGTGCGGCAGCCGAGGGTCGCCGCATGCGCCTGCCGACTGGATCGACGTCTCGCAGGGGCGCCGATTATCGCATGACGGGCGGCGACCGCAAGCCGCCGCATCGCGTTCGGGCTCGGTCCGATCTTCCGCCTTGCAGTGGGAGCGATGGCCTCGTGTCGCATCGTCGCCACGGCCGTCCACGACGAAAATCGTCTGCCCTTTTTTTCGCTCGTTGCGCGCGCGGGCGCGTTGTGGTTTGCTTGTTCCAAGCATAATACAACGCTCGACCGATCGGGACGCCTCGGTCGTCGCCCGACCTCCTGTTCGACATGCCGCCAACCGACCCGTCGATGCCGTATCGCTTCGCCGCAAGCGAGCGGCCCGCGTTCCCCGGCTCGCCGTATACCCCGAACCAGAGCCTTCGGCTGCGGCTCGTGTACTTCTTCGCGGCGATGGTCGTCGGCACCGGCGCGTCGTTCGGCAACGCGCTCGTCAACGTGAACGCGTCGACGATCGCCGGCTCGCTCGGACTGTACGCCGTGCAGGCCGCCGTGCTGCCTGCGATCTACATCGCGTTCAACGCATCGGCCAACCTGTCGATCGTCAAGGCCCGGGCGGCGTTCGGCATCCCGGCCCTCGTCCTGACCGCGCAGGTCGCCTACATCGTCTCGGCGATCGTCGAGGTACTGTGGCCGTCGTACGCGGCCGCGATCGTGACGCGCGCGATCAACGGGGTCTCGACCGCGACGCTCGCCACGCTGACGGTCTACTACCTGCTCGAAGTCTTCCCCGCGAAAAGTCGTGCGCTGGCGCTGGTCATCGGCCTCGGCGTCACGCAGCTGTCCACGCCGATCGCCCGGCTGATCCCGGTGGAACTGCTCGGCAACGACCACTGGCACGGCCTGCATCTGTTCGAGCTCGCGCAAGGGCTGCTGCTCTTCGTGGTCGTCGCCGCCGTCCCGTTGCCGCCGACCGATCGCGTCAACACGTTCGAGCCGCTCGACTTCCTTTCGATCCTTCTCTTCGTCGCGGCGCTCGTCCCGTTCTGCGAGGTGCTGGCGCTCGGACGCAGCGTCTGGTGGACCGACGCGCCGTGGATCGGCCGCGCGCTCGTCGCGTCGCTCGTGCTCGGCTCGCTCGCGGCCGCGATCGAACTGGTCCGCCGCAACCCCCTCGTTCGTTTCAGCGCGATCGGCACGGCCGGGTTGCTGCGCTTCGCCGGCATGGCGGTCCTGATCCGGCTCGCCCTCGCCGAGCAGACCTATGGCTCCGTCGGATTCCTCACGGCGGGCGGCCTGAACAACGACCAGCTCCACGGGCTCTTCTGGTTGGTGCTTGTCGCGCAGATCGCCGGCATCGTCGTGGCCGCGCTCACGCTGTCCGCCGGGCGGCTGCCGTATCAGATGATGGCCGCCTGCCTCGTGATCGCCGGAGCCGCGGCGCTCGACAGCTACTCCGACGCGCGACACCCGGCCCGCGCAACTCTATGCGAGCCAGGCGCTGATCGGCTTCGGCACGAGCCTGTTCATCGGGCCGGCGATGGTGATCGGACTGCTGAAGATCCTGCATCACCGCACGATCGATTATCTGGTGACGCTGATCATCGTGTTCAGCTCGAGCCAGAACGTCGGAGGGCTCGCCGGCTCCGCGCTGCTCGGCAGCCTCGAATACATGCGCTTCGAAGGAACACACGTCGGCGCTGACGGACGATCTGAAGGGCAGCGATCCGAACGTCGTCGCGCGGATCGAGCAGGGCGCCGTGGCCTATGCACCGGTGCTGCCGGACGCCGCCGAGCGGGCGGGGGCCGGTGCCTCGCGACTGTCGGCGGCGGTCAACACGCAGGCGACGGTGCTCGCCTTCAACGACATCTTCCGGGTCGTCATGGCGATCGCGTTGCTGACCTTCTTCGCGATCGCGATCGATCATGCACGAACCGTGCGTCGCGACCGGATTGCGCGACCGGCGAAGGACGCCGCATGAACGACCCGACGCCCGGCGATCAGCCGCCGCCGTCGGGCGCACCGCCGGCATCGGGCGCGACGCCTCCCGATGCGCCGCCTGCCGGCGCCGCGCCGCCGTCGCAGCAGCCGCCGGATCACGCGCAGCAATGGCGTCCGCCGAAGCGGCCCCGGATCGTCCTGACGGCGATCGCGGTGGTCGCGGTGTGCGCGATCGTCGCCGTGCTCGCCGCCTGGCGGCTGTGGCCGTTCGACGGCGGCGTCGAACGGACCGACAACGCGTACATCCGCGGCCGCACGACGGTGATCGCGCCGCAGGTCTCGGGCTACGTCTCCGACGTGTTCGTGCACGACTACGAACGCGTGGTCGCGGGACAGGTCCTCGTGAAGATCGACGACCAGACCTACCGTGCGCGGGTCGAACAGGCGAAGGCGAACGTCGACCTGGCGCTCGCGAACCTTGCGAACAACGTGCAGGACCACGCGTCGAAGGTGGCGGCGCTGGAGAGCAGGCAGGCCGCGCTGTCCAGCGCGCGCGCGCAGCACCTGCGCGCGCTGGCCGACATGCAGCGCGCCAGCGACCTCGTCGTCGACGGATCGATCTCGGTCCGCGAGCGCGACCAGACGCTCGCGACGTTGCGGGAGAGCGAAAGCACGGTGCGCGAGGCGATCGCCAACGTCGACATCGCGCGTGAAGACGTCCGCAGCGTCGACGTCCAGCGGATCGGTCTCGAGGCGCAGGTCGAGTCGTCGCGGGCGCAACTGCATTCGGCCGAGATCGATCTCGCGCACACCGTCGTCCACGCGCCCGAAGGCGGACAACTCGGCGAGGTCGGCACGCGCATCGGTGTCTACGTGGCCACCGGCACGCAGCTGGTGTCGCTGGTCCCCGACGAGCTCTGGATCATCGCGAACTACAAGGAGGCGCAGACCGCGTACATGCGCGTCGGTCAGCACGCGAGCTTCCGGGTCGACGCGCTCGACGGCCAGCGCCTCGACGGGCGCGTCGAAGTGCTGTCACCGGCCACCGGCTCGGAGTTCTCCGTCATCAAGCCCGACAACGCGACCGGCAACTTCGTCAAGGTGCCTCAACGCATCGGCGTGCGCATCGGCATCGACGGCGGCCAGCAGCTGGTCGCGCGGCTGCGACCCGGCATGTCCGTCGAAGTCCGGGTCGAGACCGACGCCGCCCGATGACCGCACGTCGGCATCTGATCCCGACGGCCTGCGTGCTCTGCGTGCTCGGGCTCGTCGGGTGCGCGGGACCGCGACCCGACGCGCCGGTCGCATCGGCGGTCACGGCGCCGGCCGAGTGGAGGTCGCCGTCGCTCGACGGACCGATCGATGCCGGATGGTGGGCCGACTTCGGCGATCCCGCGCTGGCCGAGGCGGTGCAGACGGCGCTCGAGCACAACACCGACGTCGCGATCGCCGCGACGCGGGTCGAGCAGGCGCGCGCGACGTTCAGGGTCACCCGATCGCGGCTGTACCCGATGGTCACCGGCGACGTGCAGGCACTGCGGTCGCGCGATCTCGGCCCGTTCGGCGTCGAGCTGATGGCCGCGGCCGAGTCCGAGCTCACGATCTCGTACGATCTCGACCTGTTCGGCGCCCTTCGCGATGCGACGAAGTCCGACCGCGCGAGGCTCTTGTCGACCGCGGCCGCGCGCGACAACGTGCAGCTGGCGGTCGCGGCGTCGACGGCCACGTCGTACATCGCGCTGGTCGGCTACGACGAGCGCCTCGAGGTCCTGCATCGGACGCTGCGTTCGCGAGCGGATTCGCTGCGGGTGATGCGACGTCAGGCGAACGCCGGTTATGCGTCGCAACTCGAGCTGGCGCAGGCGGAGAGCGAGTATCGCGCGACCGAGGCGCAGATCCCGGCCGCCGAACTCGCGGTCAGGCAGCAGGAAGACGGCTTGTCGATCCTGCTCGGCGAGAGTCCGCGGTCGATCGTGCGATCCGCCGCGCTCGGGACCATCCGCGTGCCCCTCGTGCCGACGTCCCTGCCGTCGACGCTGCTGCGTCGACGACCGGACATCGTCGCCGCCGAACAGACGATCGTCGCCGCGGACCGGACGCTCGATGCCGCTCGCGCGCAGTTCCTCCCCGACGTGCGGCTGAGCGCGAGCTTCGGGCTCGTGCACGACACGCTGCTCACGCCCGCGATGGATCCGGCGCGCATCTGGAACTTCGGCGGCAGCGTGCTCGTCCCGCTGCTCGAAGGCGGGCGGTTGCACGCGCAAGCCGACCTCGCCGCCGCGGTGCGCGACGAGGCGGCCTTCGCCTATCGCAAGACGGCGCTCGTCGCGTTCGGCGAGGTCGAGAATGCGCTGGCGGCGGTCGACCGCCTCGCCGCGCAGGAGGACGCGCTGGACCGACAACGCGCCGCCGCCGCTCGCACGCTCGACCTGGCCACCAAGCGATTCCGGGCCGGCTATTCGTCGTACATCGAGCAGCTCGACGCGGAGCGCGCGCTGCTGTCGGTCGACCTTTCGCTCGTGCAGTCCCGCAGCGACCGCTTGTCGACAGCGGTCAAGCTGTATCAGGCGCTCGGCGGTGGATGGAGTCCCGAGGCGATCGAGCGCGGCGCGTCGATCGAACCGTGACGATTCGAAGCCGTTGCTTCGGCTCCGGACCGCGCGCCGACGTCACACCGACGTCGCCGAAGCCTGTTCGATGCGGCGCCAGACCGGCGGGCGTCTGATCTCTTTCTCGATCGCGTCCAGATTCGCATCGTGCGCGAGCGACTCGTCGACGCTCGCGCGGATCACGATCAGCGTCGTGCGGTCGACGACCGCCCATCCCGACTCCACCGTCGTCTGCGGCGCGATGTCGATGACGAGGCTCTCCTGGCCACGCGTCATCGCGAGGTAGACCTCGGCCAGCAGTTCGGCGTCGAGCAGCGCGCCGTGCAGCGTGCGATGCGCGTTCGATACGCCGTAGCGTTCGCACAGCGCATCGAGGCTGTTGCGCTTGCCGGGATGCAGCTCGCGCGCCATCGCCAGCGTGTCGACGACCTGCGCGCAGTGCCGCACGAACGGCGGTCGTTCGAGGCGCGCGAGTTCCTCGTCGAGGAACGCGACGTCGAACGCCGCGTTGTGGATCAGGATCTCGGCGTCGGCGACGAAGTCGCAGAACGCGTCGACGACGTCGTCGAACGGCGGCTTGTCGGCGAGGAACTCGTTCGTCAGGCCGTGGACGGCGAGCGCGCCGAGCTCGCTGTCGCGCTTCGGGTTGACGTACTGGTGGAACGTGTTGCCGGTGAGCCGTCGGTTCAGCAGCTCGACGCAGCCGATCTCGATGATGCGGTCGCCGCTCTTCGGATTGAGTCCGGTGGTTTCGGTGTCGAGGATGATCTGGCGCATGGCGTCGAGCGAAGGTCGGCGCCGAGTTTACGACACGCGCGAGCGCCGCTTCGCGAACGCCACGCCGCGCCGCGACGCGAGAACGACGACGGGCTACGGCGCGAACCGTGCCGGCACGCCGCGGTTCGCGAGCGCGTCGGCGCGCTCGTTGTCGACGTCGCCCGCGTGACCGCGGACCCAGCGCCATTCGACCTGGTGCGGCGCGGCCGCGGCGTCGAGCGCCTTCCACAGGTCGACGTTCTTCACCGGGTCCTTCGCGGCGTTGACCCAGCCGCGACGGCGCCAGTTGACGATCCACTTCGTGATGCCGTCCATCACGTAGCGCGAGTCGGTGTTCATCACGACGCGGCACGGCCGACGCAGCGCCTCGAGCGCGCGGACCGCGGCCGTCAGCTCCATGCGGTTGTTCGTCGTCATCGACTCGCCGCCGAACAGTTCCTTCTCGTGGACCGCGCCGGTCGCGGGATCCGCGAAGCGCAGCAGCGCGCCCCAGCCGCCCGGACCGGGGTTGCCCTTGCACGCGCCGTCCGAGTAGACGACGACTTCGGTGGCGTCAGGCGTCGACATGGACCGGTGCCCTGCGCGCGCCGTCGCCGGTCGACGCGCGTTCCGCTTCGAGCGCCGGCTCGCGCGAGCGCGTGACGGTCGGATGCAGCGCTGCGCCGAGACGCTTGCGGTCCTTCCAGGCCGGGCCGATCAGCCGCATGCCGGGCACGCGCTTGATGGCATGCACGATGTACACCGCGCCGCCGTACGACCACCAGCGTTCGCCGAATCGTTCCATGAAGCCGAAGCGCGACTGCCAGCGGTCGCCGGCGAACGGCGGTCGATAGCAGCCGAAGTGGCCGCGATGCACCTCGAAGCCGAGCAGCTTCAGCCAGTCCTTGAGCCGCGGCAGCGCGAGGAACTGGCCTTCGCGCGGCAGGAACGGCGCGTCGAACGAGCGCCCGACGACCTGCCGCAGCCCCCACAGGCTGATCGGATTGAAGCCGCTGATGACGACCTGCCCTTCGGGCATCAGCACGCGCTCGACTTCGCGCAGCACGCGGTGCGGATCGTCGGCGAACTCGAGCGCGTGCGGCAGCACGAGCAGGTCGATGCTCTGCGAGGCGAACGGCAGCTCCTCGAGCCGCATCAGCACCTGCGCCTTCACCGCGGGGCCGCCGAGCGTGTCGCCGTCGCCGACGCACGCCATGCCGGGCTCGCTCGCCGCGAACACGAACGGCATCCGGTTGCTGACGCAGCGTCTGCAGTTCCATCAGGCCGATCTGCACCGCGTTGAACCCGAAGATGTCGGCCACGAGCGCGTCGAACTGCGCCTGCTCCCACGCCGAGCACGTAGCGGCCGGGCGCCGTTTCGAGCCATTCCGACAACGCTATAATCGATTCGCGATGGCGGGACGGCGCGTCGGGCTCGACGACGTGGTCGGTCATCGCCGCGTCCCGCGATGCGGGCGTCTGCAGCCGGCCCGCACGGCGCGATCGCGCGGCGGACGCGAGGTCGCCGGCGCCGCCCGAAGCCTCGCTGCCGGTCCCGTCGCGGCGATCCGCGACGACCGGCCCCGGGCCCCGGCCGCGTCTTCCGCTCGCGACGCTCGCGACGCCTGCAACATCCAGCACTGCGTTTTCATTCGCCGATCGGGATTCGATGGATGTTTCGACGGAACGGCGGACGATCTTCCCGATCCCCGCGTTCAAGGACAACTACCTCTGGCTCGTCAGCCGCGGGCGCGACGCCGTGGTCGTCGACCCCGGCGATGCGGCGCCGGTGGAGCGCGCGCTCGCGCGACCGCAACCTCGCGCTGCGCGCCATTCTACTCACCCACCATCATGCCGATCATGTCGGCGGCGTCGAGGCGCTGGTCGCGGCGCGGCCCGAAGAACGACTGCGCGTCTACGGACCCGCTGGCGAGGCGATCGCCGGCGTGACCGATCGCCTCGTCGAAGGCGACCGCATCGCGGTCGACGCGATCGGGCTGTCGTTCGACGTGCTCGACGTGCCGGGCCACACGCGCGGCCACATCGCGTACGTGTCGCTGCCGACCGGCGACGAAGCGCCGGTGCTGTTCTGCGGCGACACGTTGTTCGCCGCCGGCTGCGGGCGCCTGTTCGAAGGCACCGCGGCGCAGATGCACGAGTCGCTCGCGAAGCTGGCCGCGCTGCCCGGGGCGACGAAGGTGCATTGTGCGCACGAATACACGCTCGCGAACCTGCGCTTCGCGAACGCGGTCGAGCCGGACAACGACGCGCTGCGGCGGCGCATCGCCGATGCGACCGCGCTGCGCGAGCGCGGCGAACCGACGCTGCCGTCGACGATCGAACTCGAGCGCGCGACGAACCCGTTCCTGCGCGCCGACGAGGCGTCGGTGCGGCGCGCGGTCGAGCGGCAGGTCGCTCACGACACGGGCGACGCCGCGCACGACGCCGCATCGTCGGTCGCGACGTTCGCCGCGTTGCGCCGATGGAAGGACGCGTTTTGACGGACGCACCTTCGGCCGTCGACGCGCGCCCGCCGCGCGACCGCTCTTTCGAAAGGCTCCGATGACCTTCCCCTACGCGCCCCGGGCGCTCGTCGCCGCGCTGCTGCTCGCGCTCGGCGGTTGCGCGACGAACGGCGGCCTGCCGGACCCGTCGTCCGGCACGCAGCCGCCCACGACCGGTCGACGCCGCATCGAAAGCCGACGCCTCGGCCAACGGCGCGACGTCGTCGCAACCCGGCCGCCGCGCGCTACGTGCTGCCCGGCTCGTTCAACAGCCCCGGCGCGATCGGCAGCGTCGTCGTGACCAACCCCGTCGCGCCGCGCACCGTCGACCTGACCGTGCATCCCGACGACATCTGGGATCGCATCCGCACCGGCTTCGGCATCCCGAACATCGACACGCCGCTCGTCGCCGAGCAGCAGGCCTGGTACCTGTCGCATCCCGACTACCTGCGCCGCGCGGTCGACCGGTCGAGCCTGTACCTCTATCACGTCGTCGAAGAGCTCAACAAGCGCGGCATGCCGACCGAACTCGCGCTGCTGCCGTTCGTCGAGAGCGCCTACAACCCGATGGCCTATTCGCGGGCGCACGCGTCCGGCATGTGGCAGTTCATCCCGGGCACCGGCAAGACGTACAACCTCAAGCAGGACTGGTGGCGCGACGAGCGACGCGACGTCATCGCGTCGACCGACGCCGCCCTCACCTACCTGCAGACGATCTACGAGATGCACGGCGACTGGGACCTCGCGCTCGCGTCGTACAACTGGGGTGAAGGCGCCGTGAAGCGCGCGATCGATCGCAACGCGGCGCTCGGCCTGCCGACCGACTATCTCAGCCTGTCGATGCCGGACGAGACGCGCAACTACGTGCCGAAGCTGCAGGCGCTGAAGAACATCATCGCGAATCCCGAGGCGTTCGGCGTGACGCTGCCGAAGATCGACAACGAGCCGTACTTCGTCGTCGTGCCGCGCGATCGCGACATCGACGTGCGCACCGCGGCGCGGCTCGCGAACATGACGATCGAGGATTTCCGCGCGCTGAACCCGTCGTTCAACCGGCCGGTCATCCAGGGCGCGTCGGCCACGCCTCTGCTCGTGCCGGCCGACCGCGAGGCTGCGTTCAAGAGCGGCCTCGACGCGCCGGGCCCGCTCGCGACGTGGCAGGCGCACACCGTGCGTCGTCGCGAGACGGTCGAGCGGATCGCGGCCGAATACGGCATGACGGCGGCGGCGGTCCGCGAGGTCAACGGACTCGGGCCGCGCGCGCAGCCGCATGCGGGGCAGGGACTGCTGGTGCAGAAGCGCGGCGAAGGCGACGTCGCGCTGCGCTTCGCGTCGTTCACGCCGCCGACCGACGCGGGCCTCTACATCACGTCGCCGAATCCGACGGTGCAGGTGAAGCGCGGCGACACGCTCGCGTCGATCGCGCGCCAGCACGGCATGGCACCGGCGGAGCTCAAGCGCATCAACGGGCTGAAGTCGACGCAGGTGTCCGTCGGCGAGCAGCTGCAGGTTCGCGCGCCGGCGCCGCGCATGGTCAAGGTCAAGGCGGCGGCCGCGACGTCCGCCGGCCATCGTGCGGCCGTCAAGACGTCGTCGACGCCCCGCGCGACGCGCGTCGCGGCGGTGACGACCCGTCCACGGACCGCCGCGTCGGCGAAGTCGAAGACGCGGCGCTGAAACGAAACGAGCCCGCGATGCGGGCTCGTTCCGATCTTCGCCGTCCACGCCGTGCCGGCGAAACGCCGGCGGCGAAGGCGGACGCGACGTCAGGCGGCGAGCGCCATCGGCTTGCGGCGCACGATCGACGCGATCCGGTCGCGGCCCTGGCGACGCAGCAGCAGCAGGCCGAACGGCGCGACCAGCAGCACGATCGTCGACGGCTCCGGGATCCGCGAGATCGCGAGATCGCGCAGGTTCGTGAAGTCGGCGTCCGACGAGCCCTGCACGCTCAGCGTGAACAGCGAACCGACGCCACCGAACGCGGCCGCGGTCGTGTTGACGACGATGACCACCGTGCTGTTCAGCGCGGCCACCGTCTCGATGTAGCCACCGTCGGAGAACGGGTTGAAGTTGTCGAACGTGAAGTTCGAACCGCCCGCATCGCCGAGCCAGTTGGTCTGCTTGTTCGCCGGGTCGTAGCTGGTCTGGTAGACGGATCCGAACTCGTTGCCGTCCGGCGTATCGATGCCGATGTCCAGGAACGGCGTCGAGCCGACGTCGACGTAGAACGTGGCGTAGCGATACGACGTCGTGGGATTGATGACGCCGGGGAAGGGCTCGTCACCGGCGTAGTCCTGCGGGACGCCGTTGCGGCTCAGCCGGCCCTGCTGGATGCGGTCCGCCGACGTGATCGACGTGGTGAGGACATCGGCGCGGGCCGGGACCGCCGCGAAGGCGGCCGCGACGACGAGGAGAGGCGTCAAGACGCGGAGGAGTTTCATGGTCGTGCTTCCTGTGAATGGATCGTCGGCGGACCGCAGGTCTGCGGCCCGCCCTTGACTGCTTTGCTGCCGAACCGCTACTTCGTCAATGCGTCAGCGCGTACTGCACCGCCGCGTTGGCCATCGCGATGCCGAACCCCGAGTCGCGGTCGACGCCGGCTTCCATGCTGTCGAGCGCCGTCATGCGCATCGCGGTCTTGACCTGGTCCGGCGTGTAGTTCGGCTTCGCGGACAGGATCAGCGCGGCGATGCCGGCGCCGTGCGGCGCGGCGGCCGACGTGCCGAAGAACGGCAGGAAGCCCGGCGTGTGCGTCGTGACGCCGTCGGCCGCGGCCACGTCCGGCTTCTGCAGCGTCGTCCCGCCGTTCGTCGCGAACAGGAAGTTCTTCGCGGTGATCGGCGTGCCGTCCGGCTGGAAGAAGATCTTGCGCGGACCGTCGGAGCTGAACGTCTCGTTGACGTTCGGGAAGCCGGTGAACGCGCGGACGCCGGTCTTCGCGCTGTTCCAGTACGTCGCGGCCATCGACATCGTGTTCAGGCCCGCGTTGTGGCCGTACGTCGAGCCCGACGTGCCGATCGACACCGTGCCGCGGTTCGTGTCGAGGTGCAGCGCACGCGCCTCGCCGGCGTACTGGACGACGACGATGCGGCTGTTGACGGGGAACGCCGAGCCGTTGCTGCGGTACGCGATCTCGAACGGGTCTTCGCTGCCGTCCTGCGTGCTCGCGCTGAACGCGAGCAGCGCCGTACCGGTCGCATTCAGCACGAAGAGGTCGTAGTCGTTCGTGCTCGCGCCGAGCGGATCGGCCCACTTCAGCGAGATATACGTCGTCGCGGTGGTCAGGACGTCGTAGTTCTGGATGCCGGTCGCCGAGAAGTTGTGGAAGAAGCCGGTCTCGCCGACGCCGGCGATCGGCCCGGTGGCCGGGACGGCGCCGCCGTTCTTGAAGTCGCCTTCCCACGTGCCGCTCGTGTTGCGCGTGACGTTGCCGCTGTTCGCCGCCGCCGAGAAGTACGTGACGCCCATCGCCGTCACCTGGTTGACGGCTTGCGCGACGATGCCGTCCTGGAACGCGCCTTCGTCGAAGTACGTGACGTCGTCGACGATCACCTTGCAGCCCGCATTGGCCAACGCGATGATGTTGTCGGCGAAGCTGGTCTCGCTCTCGAACGCCGTCGCGAAGATCAGCTTCGCGCCCGGCGCCATGTCGTGGATGATTTCCATCATCGCGGTGCCTTCGTCCTCGCCGCCGACGTCGGAGCCGTCCTGGCCGGGCAGCGACGTGGTACCGGCGGGCAGGTCGCCGCTCGCGATCAGCGCCGCGACGCGCGCCGGCGTGGCGCTGTCGGACAGCACGCCGACCGTGACGCCGGCGCCGGTGTAGCCCGACGAGACGACGGTGTTGGCCGCGTGCGCGACGTAGCCCTGCGTCGTCACCGAGCCCACGTTCGTGTGGCCGAGGGCCGGGTTGCGGATCGCCGTGATGTCGGCGCGCGCCGCGAGCGGCAGGATCGCCGCGACCGGCAGCGTCGCCGTCACCGCGTTGAAGCGCGTCGACGTGTAGTTGACGACGCCGTTCGCGGCCTGGATCGCGTTGACGAGGTCGGGCGACAGCTTGCCGAAGATCTCGACGCGGATCGTGGTCGGCGGCGCGCCGTCACCGGACGGGCCCGGTTGCGTCAGGTCGGTGCCGGCGAGCGGCGTGATCGCGTTGCGGAACGACGAGACCCGCGTGTCGCTGCTCGCGGCCATGATGCCGAACGCGAGGTTGGAATCGAGTTTCTTCTGCGCCGGCGTGAAGTTCGCCTTGATGGACGCGATGGTCGCCATCTGCTGGGCCACGTCGGGCGAGACGTCCTGCGCTTGCGCGCGGAACGCGACGACCAGTACTGCGAGACACGCAAATCTGAAACGCTTGTTCATGCACGATCTCCGGGAGAGAAACTCGACTGATCGGCATCGGGCCGCACGATCGGCGTCGTGCGGCTTGCAGAAGCTCGAACGGCTCCGATGCGCTGGGGTTGGGGCGACACGATGCATCCGCGAGCCTCGCCGATCGGTCGATCGTCGACGGCGCACGTGCAACGCTCCGCAACGCAAAATTTACGCCATCTGATGTAAGTCCCGCTTTCCACGACCAATTGTGGTCACGGGCGCGTCACGACCCCGCACCGGATGTAAGGGCGATCGACATCGAACGCGGCGCGGGGTCGCGCATCGCACGACGACGAGGCGCACGACTCGGGCGTTGAACGCTGGCGAGAGGACCGCGACACGCCGGTCGCGGGTGCGCGATGGGCGGGGTCGAGGACGCCACCAGAGAGGCCGATCGATCCGGTCGACGCGCGAACGATCGTGTGCGATGCGCCGATGCGGCGACGAGTCGAATCGCTGCCGCGCGGCAGCGCTGCGCCGCCGCAGCGGCGACGCGATGTGTCGGTCGTCAGGCCGTGCGACGGGCCTGCACGATCCACAGCCGCGCGAGGTCGGCGGCGCCGTCGGTGCCGCCGACGGTCTTGAAGACCTGCAGCGCCTTCGCCTTCTGGCCGGCCTGCAGGTACGCGATGCCGAGATGCAGCTTCGCGTCCTCGGGACGGCGCAGGCCGCCCTTGCGGATGCCCTGCTCCATCAACGAGATGCCCTTCTGCGCCTGACCGTAGCCGACGAGGTTGTAGCCGAGGGTGACGAGGTCGTTGCCGTCGCGCGCGGCGATCGCGTCCGCCTCTTCCTTCGACAGCTGCGCCTGGCCTTCGGCGTACCGACGGTTCGCCAGATCGGCGAGGCGCTTCTGCCGCTCGACGTCGCCGCCGGCGCCGAGGACCTTCGTCGCGAAGCCCTGGTCGACGATCTTCTTCGCCTCGGCCGTGTACTCGTCGCCGAGCGCCATCTGCGCCGCTTCCATGTAGTCGTTGGTCGTCGTCATCAGGCCGGTCGCGAGCTTGAGCCGATAGACGTCGAGCGACAGCCGGTCGGAGAAGCCCGGCTTGCGCTCGATGCGCGCCAGCAGGTCGATCCAGTAGTCGCGCTTCGGGTAGTACGTGACGAGCTTCTCGAGCGCGAGCGTCGTCCCGTTGTTGTCCTTCGCCTTCAGGTAGCAGCCGTACAGCATCTGCAACTGGTCTTCCGGCGGTGCGCGTCCCGTGTCGTCGGCCAGGTCGCCCTGCAGCATTCGTGAAACGCTGCCGCAGTCGCCGCCGAGGTAGTACGACTGCAGCAGGATGGCGCGCATCTGCGGGTCCGCGCCGCCGTCCTTCAGGTAGCGCTGGGTCCAGGTCGCGGCGTTCGCATAGTCGTGCTGCGTGTAGTACTGGCCGGCGATCGCCTGCACGAGCCGCAGCTGGTCGGCCGGCGACAGCTTGCCGCCGTTCACCAGCGAGATCTCGGTGGCGACGTCGCCCGCCGGAACGGCGATCGCGAACCGCATCCGCTCGATGATCGCCTGCTCCCCCGCCGTCTTCCCGGGCACGTTTTCGGCCTCACGGAGCTTCGCGGCGGCTTCCGAATAGCGCCGCGCCTTGAGTGCGTTCTCCGCCTCCTTCAACGGACGGCCGACCTCGGGTCGTACCGCTTGCGCGGCGACGTCGAAGCTCGCGAGGCCGAGGGCGGAGGCGCAGGCGACGGCCGCGGCCAGGCGTCGAACGGTCTTCAGGTCAAGCATGGATTACCTCGCTCGACGAACGCCGCGTGCGTCGCACGACCGGCGCACCCACGCATCGGGCGCGGAAACGACGGGCTTCGAAGGCCCGGGCGATCACTCGACGAACTGCTCGTTGCCGACGATGCCGATCTTGGTCAGTCCGAGGCGCTGCGCGGACGCCATCACCGCCGCCACCGAACGATACGCGACGAGCTTGTTCGGACGGATGTGGACCTCGGGCTGCACCGGCTTCGCAGCGGCCTCGGCCATCTTCGACTCCATCGCGGAACGCGTCGGCAGCACCTCGCCGTTCCAGACGACCGTGCCGTCGAAGTCGATGTCGAGCTGCACGACCTCGGGCTTGACGACCTGCGGCGGCGGATTGCCGGCCGGCATGTTGAGGTTCACCGCGTGCAGCTGGATCGGGATCGTGATGATCAGCATGATCAGCAGCACCAGCATGACGTCGATCAGCGGCGTCGTGTTGATGTCGACCATCACTTCCGGTTCGCCGCTGCCGCCGGAAGGCCCGATGTTCATTGCCATGCGAATTCCTCTTCGACGATCCGGTGACGGTCGACCCGCGCGACGACCGCGCGCGTCGATGCCGTCGCGTCAGCCGCCGCGCGGCGGCGGCTCGGTGATGAAGCCGATCTTGACGATGCCCGCGCGCTGGCACGCGAACACGACGCGACCGACGTACTCGTAGCGCGCGCCGCCGTCGCCGCGGATCTGCACCTCGGGCTGCGGCACGTTCGGCGACACCTTCTTCAGCCGGTTCACCAGCGCCTCCATGTTCGGCACCTTCTGCTCGTTCCAGAAGATGTCGCCGTCGCGGTTCACCGAGATGTTGATGTTCTCCGGCTTCGTCTGCCGCGGGACGTTCGATCTCCTTCGGCAGCGTGACCGGGATCGTGTGCGTGACGACCGGGATCGTGATCAGGAAGATGATCAGCAGCACCAGCATGACGTCGACGAGCGGCGTCGTGTTGATCGCCGAGACGACCTCGTCCTCGTCGCCGGTGTCACCGCCAACGGTCATCGACATGGATCAGCTCGCGCGCGTGGCGACCGCCGGACGCGGGGTCGCGGTGGCCGCCGCGACCGCGGGCGCGGCCACGACGCGCGTCGTTCCGCCGCCGAGCAGCACCGAGTGGACGTCGGAGCCGAACGCGCGGACCCGCTCCATCGCCGTCTTGTTGCGACGGACCAGCCAGTTGTAGCCGAGCACCGCCGGCACCGCGACCGCGAGACCGATGGCCGTCATGATCAGCGCCTCGCCGACCGGCCCTGCGACCTTGTCGATCGACGCCTGGCCCGCGATGCCGATCGCCGTCAGCGCGTGAGAATGCCCCACACCGTCCCGAACAGGCCCACGAACGGGGCCGTCGACCCGACCGTCGCCAGGAACGCGAGGCCGTCCTGCAGGCGGTTCTGGATGTTCTCGACCGCGCGCTGGATCGACATCGTGACCCACGTGTTCAGGTCGACGCCGCCGAGCAGGCCTTCGTGGCGATCGGTCGCCTGGATGCCGGACTCGGCGAGGAAGCGGAACGGGCTGCCCTGCTCCAGCGTCGTGATGCCCTGCTGGACCGACGGCGCGTTCCAGAACGTCTTGTTCGCGTTCTTCGCCTGCTTCATCAGCTTCGTCTGCTCGAACAGCTTCGTGAAGATGATGTACCAGCTGCCCATCGACATGATGACGAGGAGACCCAGAACCGTCTTGGTGACGAAATCGCCCGTCTTCCAGAGCGCCGCGGGTCCGTACGGGTTCTCGACCGTCTCGCTGTTCGTCGATGCCGCCACGTCGGTCTTCGCCATGCTCGCGTCGGGCGCCGGCGCGGCGGGCGCCGCCGGTGCAGCGGTCGTGTCGGCCGCCGGCGCCGGCGCCGGCGTCGTCGTCTGCGCCAGGCCGACCTGCGGCGCGAGCGCGGCGCCGATCGCGGCGCCGAGCAGCCAGGCAGCGGTATTCGTTCGCAACGTCTTCATCAGTCTCATCATGACTCCAGGATAGGTTGGCTCGTAGAGAACGGCCGCCTCGTACGGCTCAGCCGAAACAGTGGATGGGGTGGTTCGGCTCACTCGCGCTTGAAACCGACCGGAAGGTCATAGATCACGTCGCGCCCCTGGCCGACGCACTTCAAGGTCTGGACGATGCTGACCGCCGCGCGGCCGAACGCCCGGTTGCTCTGCTGGATGACCGAGACGTCGCGGATCTGTCCGTCGGCCCCGACGGTGAAGCGCACCGTCGCGCTGCCGCTGTCGAGACCCTCGCGGATCGCGTCGCGCGGATACGCCTGGTCGCCGAGCGCCGTCGCGTAGTTCGGGCAGGCGTTGCGGGCCGTCTTCGGTGCCGGCGGCGCCGCGGGCGCCGGCGGTGCGGGGGCCGGAGCGACCTGCGCGATCGGCGGCGTCTCGACCGGCACGACGTTCGTCGTCGTCTGGATCGCGTTCGGCGGCGGCGGCACGTTCACCTGCACTTCCGGCGGCGGGATGTACGGCGGCGGCGGCGCCAGGAACTTCGGCGGCGGCGGCAGCTGCACCGGCGGCGGCGGGGGCGGCGGCTTGATCTCCTCGATGATCTTCGTCTCGAGGGGCTTCTTGACGACCTCCAGCACCTTCGTCGCGAGGCCGTTCAGCAGCGCGTAGACCAGTGCGATGTGAAGGAGGATGACGACAGCGATGCCGACCATGTGCTTGGTCGGATTGCGCTGCTCCTGCGCGTAATCCATAGGCCCTCGAAAACTCAAGTCGGGAATCGCCCCGCGCATCGGCGAACGGACGGTGCGGACGGCGCTTCATGCGCCGCACGCGGACCTCGAAAGCGCGCGATGTTACACCAACGTTTCGGGCGGATATCCGAAGTTCGCGGCAAAGCCAGACATCGGCTGATACGAAGCAATCGGGCTAGCCAGATTCATGCCGAGCGACGGTTTCGGGCCTCGCGCGACGCGCGCGACCGGGAGGCCCGGCCGAGCGTGCATGACGATGAGGCGGCGTGCACCGCGCTCGCGCGGGCCGAAAAAAAAGCCGCGGCGAACCGCGGCTTTTTCCGGACCGCCGAAGCGGCCGGCGGCTTACTTGTAGATGTACGTCAGGCGCGCGTAGTACGTGCGGCCGTGCGGGTCGCCGACCGTCGGATCGTAGCCGACCTGGAAATACTGCTGCTGGTCGGAGATCGGCGGGTTGCGGTCGAGCAGGTTCTTGATGCCGAGCGTGACCTTGAGCGACTTGAACGCCGTGTAGCTGCCCAGCACGTCCCACGACTCGTTCGCCCCGACGTTGCGCGTGCCGGAGTAGTCGAGGTAACCCGAGCCCCAGTTGTAGACCACCGCCGCGCCGTAAGGACCGTAGTCGTACGCGCCGGTGATGACCTGCTTGTAGCGCTGCACCGGCCCGAACAGCAGGAACTGGCCGACTTCTTCGCTGTACTGGGTGTCCGTCGGCTGCTTGATCTTCTGCGAGATGATGTACGTCGAGTCGAGGTTCAGCGTGATCGCGCCGTACGCCGCCATCGGGAAGCGCGAGCGGATCGAGAAGTCGAAGCCCTTCGTGATCTGGGTGCCGAGGTTCGCGTTGAAGTTGCCGACGTAGTCGATGACGTTCGTGCCGGTGTTCGCGTCGAAGCGCGTCACGATGTTGCTCGCGAAGCGCGACGAACTGGTACGCGTCACCGGGTTGAAGTTGTCGATGTAGTCCTGCAGCTGGACGTCCGCACCGATCGCACCGATCAACTGCTTCTGCTTGATGTAGAAGTAGTCGGCGCCGAAGCTCAGGTCGCGGGCCGGCTCGAGCAGGAAGCCGACCGTGTACTGGTGCGACTTCTCCGGCTGCAGCGCGTCGTTGCCGCCCTGCTTGACCTTCAGCTGCGCGCCGCAATACGTGCCGTTGAACTGCGTCGTGCAGCGGTTGCCGCCATTGCTCGAGTCGTACAGCGGGTCGTCGTAGACGCCGCCGCTGTTCGTCTGCGTCGTGCCCTGATACAGCTCGACCAGCGTCGGCGCGCGGAAACCGGTACCGACCGAGCCGCGCAGCAGCAGCTCGGGGATCGGCTGCCAGCGCAGCGTGCCCTTCGGGTTCGTCGTGCTGCCGAAGTCTTCGTAGTGGTCGTAGCGCGCCGCGAGCCCGGCCTCGAGGCCCTTGACGATCGGCGCGTTCAGCTCGAAGAAGCCGGCGTACACGTGACGCTGCGCGTTGACCGGTTGCAGGTCGCCGCCGCTGCCGATGATGTCGCCCGACGAGAAGATCGGCGCCGGATTGTCGGCATAGCGCTCGAGGCGCCCTTCGCCGCCGACGGCGATCGACAGCGGACCGGCCGGCAGGTTGAACAGGTCGCGCGACGCGTGACCGTCGAGCGAATCGCGCTTCGAGTCGCCGGTGCGGACGACCTGGCGGATCTCGGCGGCGCTCAACGCGGCCTGACCGGCCGGCGTCTGCGTGACCGAGAACGGGTTGATGTTCGGATCGATGCCGCCGGCCGCGAGGACCGCAGCGACGTAACCCGGATCCTTCGGCGTCAGGCCGCCCGAACGCAGCAGCTTCGACTCCGACAGATAGCCGTCGGTGTAGCTGTCGGTGCTGCGGTCGCGCGTGTGCAGCGCGCCGACGTTGTAGTCCCAGCCGAAACCCGAACCTTCGAGGCCGACCAGCGCCCGGTCGAACTTCTCCTTCGACACGTCGGTCCGCGGACCGGCCGCGAGCGTGCGCAGATAGATGTCCGCATAGCCGGGATAGCCGCCGGAGTCGGGCGCGACACCGCCCTTCAGCGCCGGGACGATGCCGTTGCCGGGGTAGTACGGACCGGTGCTCGGGTACAGCAGCGCCGTCTGGCCGACGTTGAACACCGTCGCCTCGGACGCCGGCGTCGGCGAGATCACGAACTTCTGACGCGTCTCGGTGTGATTGCCTTCGACGAACAGCTGGTTGTTCGGGCCGAGCTGCAACGTGCCGCGGACGAACACGCTGCCCGACTCGGTCGGGTTGTAGATGTCGATGACCGACGCGTAGTCGTAGCGGCAACGCGCATCGGTCGCGCTGGTGCCGAACGACGCCGGCGGCGCGCACGAAGCGGCCACGCCGACGTTGGCCGGCGAATACGGGTTCAGCAGGCCGGCGCTGGTCGAGACGTTCGCCGGGATCGAGTTCGACGACAGGCGGTTGATGCCGAGGTCCGGCCGATAGGCGCTCGACGCGTACGACCGCTGGTTCGCCGCGATCGAACCCTGCTTGCGGTAGTCGACCGAGCCGAAGATGTTGAAGCCTTGCGTCGTCAGGTCGCCGTAGCCGGCCGTCGCCGTGGCGTTGCCGTAGTTGCCGCCCTTGTTGTCGGTCGAGTAGTACTGCGTGTCGACCACCGCGCCGGTGAAGTCCTTGCGCGTGATGAAGTTGATGACGCCGGCGATCGCGTCCGTGCCGTAGACGGCGGACGCGCCGTCGCGCAGCACTTCGACGCGCTCGATCGCCGCGAGCGGGATGTCCGTCAGGCTGGCGCCGCTGCCGTCGAACGAATAGACCGCGAGGCGACGGCCGTTCAGCAGGATCAGCGTGTTCGCCGGGCCGAGGCCGTGCAGCGAGGCGCCCTGGAAGCCGGGGCGGCCGGCGTCGCCGAGCGCCAGCGTGGCGTTGTAGCCGCCGCCGTTGTTCGCCGCGATGCGGTCGAGCAGTTCGGCCGCGCTGACGACGCCGAGCTTGTCGATGTCCTCGCGCTTGATGACGGTGACGGGCAGCGCCGTCTCGCCTTCGATCCGCTTGATCGAGGAGCCGGTCACCTCGACCCGCTCGCCCTGCTGGACCGGCGCTGCGGCATCGGCCGTCGTTTGTGCGTGGGTCGGGACAGCGACCAGCGCCATGCCCGCCAGGCTGCCGCCGAAGGTCAAGCGTAGGAAACGCGCGATTGGCACTTCTTTAAACATGAAGGATTCCTCGATAGCTGGTTGAGGCAGGCGGCGGCGCCGGCCTGCTCAAAGGACGGGATGCGGGGGCCCAAACCGGGCTGTTTCCCCACATCGTTCTCGCTTTTTTAGTCTAGGGAACTTCCTTTCAAAACCGAAGCAAAACCCCGCGACAACCCGCAAAGCGCCACTTTGGCGCCGGCGGATGTTGGGTTTTTGCGACGAAGCACACGGTTTGTCGCGGCTGAAACGAAGGCGACGCCGCGTCGTCCGACGCACTGCGATGCGGGCGTCGCTTGCGCGACAATCGCGTCGCAGCGCCGGCGTCGCCGGCCCGAGACCTTCGCCATTGGAGTGACGTGATGTTCGACTGGGAAAACCCGTACCCGACGGTGCGCTCGCCGCTGTTCGCGCGAAACGTCGTCGCGACCTCGCATGCCCTCGCCTCGCAGGCCGGCCTGTCGATGATCGCGCGCGGTGGCAACGCGGTCGACGCGGCGATCGCGACGGCGGCCTGCATGCCGATCGTCGAGCCGATCTCGAACGGCCTCGGCAGCGACTGCTTCGCGCTGGTCTGGGATCCGCGCGGCACCGACGGCCGGCACCTGCACGGCCTGAACGCGTCCGGCACCGCGCCGGCCGCGTGGAGCGTCGACTGGTTCGCGAAGAAGCACGGCGGCGTCTTCCCGCAGCGCGGCTGGGACACGGTGACGGTGCCCGGCGCGGTCGCGGGCTGGGCGGCGCTGTCCGAGCGCTTCGGCAAGCTGCCGTTCGACGTGCTGCTCGGCCCGGCGATCGAGCTCGCGTCGCGCGGCTACGGCGTCTCGACGATCGTCGCGAACAAGTGGGCGATGCAGACGGCGATCCTGCGCGACCAGCCGGGCTATGCCGACGCGTTCATGCCGGACGGCCGCGCGCCGCGACCCGGCGAGCGCTTCGTGTTCGCCGACGCGGCCCGGACGCTGTCCGCGATCGCCGACACGCGCGGCGAAAGCTTCTATCGCGGCCCGGTCGCCGCCGCGATCGCCGCGCACGCGCGCCAGTGCGGTGCCGCGATGACCGAGCGCGACCTGGGCGACTATCGCGTCGACTGGGTCGACCCGATCGAGAAGGCGTATCGCGACCCGCGCGGCGTCGACTACGTGCTGCACGAGATCCCGCCGAACGGCCAGGGCATCGCCGCGCTGATGGCGCTCGGCATCGCCGGGCATCTCGACCTGACGCGCCACGCGGTCGACTCGGTCGAGACGCAGCACCTGCTGATCGAGGCGATGAAGATCGCGTTCGCCGACGTCTATCGCTACGTGGCGGACCCGCGCCACATGGTCGAGGTCACGGCCGCGCACCTGCTCGACGACGACTACCTCGCCGAACGCGCGACGCTGATCGACCCGAACCGCGCCGGCGACTTCACGCACGGCGTGCCGCGGTCCTTCGTGCGACCGAACGGCACGATCTACCTGACCACGGCCGACGAGTCGGGGATGATGGTCAGCCTGATCCAGTCCAACTACATGGGCTTCGGATCGGGCGTCGTCGTGCCGGGCATCGGCGTGAGCCTGCAGAACCGCGGCGCCGGGTTCTCGCTCGATCCGTCGCATCCGAACGTCGTCGCCGGCGGCAAGCGGCCGTTCCACACGATCATTCCCGGCTTCCTCACGCGCACGGTCGACGGCCGGCCGACGCCGCAGATGAGCTTCGGCGTGATGGGCGGCAACATGCAGCCGCAGGGCCACCTGCAGACGCTCGTGCGGATGCTGGGCTACGGCCAGCAGCCGCAGGCCGCGTGCGACGCGCCGCGCTGGAAGGTCGCGACCGGCCTGTCGGTCGACTGCGAGAAGACGATGTCGCCCGCGCTGCGCGAAGGGCTGATCGCGCGCGGGCACCGCATCGAATCGATCCCCGACCCGTACATGGACTTCGGCTCCGGCCAGTTCATCTGGAAGCTGTCGGACGATCCGGACGACGGCTACGTCGCGGCCAGCGATTCGCGGCGCGACGGGCAGGCGGCGGGGTTCTGACGTCGCTTCGACGTCCGGCGGCGCTCGATTCCGGACGGGCGCCGCCGCCCGACGGCGGGCGCGTCGCGCCGGCACCGCTCGGTTATCATCGCCCGACTGCGGGCCGTCGAGGCGCCGGCGGGTCGCGACCGCGTTCGCGACCGGCGTCGGGCGCACGTCGAGAGTCCTGCAACGGCGCCGTGCGACGCGCGGCCTTCGACCTTCGACGATGCGAACGACCATGCAGCAGGCAGTGACTTCCGGGACCGACGCGATCCCGCCCGCGAATCCGGCGCTCGAGCGCGAGCTCGCGGTGCTCGTCGTCGAAGCGCTGAACCTCGAAGTGCAGCCGGACGAGATCGAGGCCGACGCGCCGCTGTACGGCGACGGCCTCGGCCTCGACTCGATCGACATCCTCGAGGTCGCGCTGGTCGTCTCGAAGAAGTACGGCTTCCAGCTCCGCTCGGACGACGAGAACAACGTCCGCATCTTCCAGTCGCTCGGAAGCCTGGCCGCCCACGTGGCGGCCCATCGCACGAAATAGGCCGTGCGCCCCCTGCCGCGGGTCGTGTCCGCCCGTGCGGCCGACGTCGGCGTCGCGGCGCGCGGCGATGCCGCGACGGCCCGATCGCTGCCGCCGCCGGCGCCCCGCGGCTTCGTCGTCGTCGCGGTCGCGGGCTTCGTCGCCTACTTCGTCGCGCTGCATGCGCTGATCGTGAGCCGCGCGATGCCGCTGGCGACGCTCGCGCTGGTGCGTCGCGCCGTGGTTCCTCGCGCTCGTGCCGGTCGTGGTCCGCAAGCTGCGCGCGGCCGCGGGCGCGACGCGGACGATCGTCGCGATCGCCGTCGTCGTCGCGGCGATCGTCGGCGGCCGGGCGATCCCGCGCGTCGGCGTCGCGATCCGCCCGGACCTCGTGCTGTACGTCGAGAATGCCGCGTTCTTCCTCTGGCTCGCCGCGCTGTTCGCGACCAGCCTCGTCGGCGGCGGCGACGCGCTCGTCACGCGGATGGCGCGCCGCGTCCGGCGCGGCGACATGCCGCCGGCCGTCGTGCGCTACACGCGTCGGGTCACCGTCGCGTGGGCCGTCTTCTTCGTGTCGACGATCGCGCTGTCGAGCGCGCTGTTCTTCGACGCGTCGCGCGACGCGTGGTCGCTGTTCGTCAACCTGCTGATCTGGCCGCTGGTCGGCGCGGCGTTCGTCGTCGAGTACGCGATCCGCTCGATCGTGCTGCGCGACGTCGACCACGTCCCGTTCACGGCCGCGTTGCGCGCGTTCCGCGACCGCGACGTCGAGGCGGCGGACCCGTGACGAACGCGCCGATCCCGCTGCTGCACGGCTTCGACGGACCCGATGCCGTCGTCGCGTGGCGTCGGGGCCGCGCCATCGCGTGCGCCGCGTTCCGGCACGACGTCGCGGCGCTCGCCGAACGACTGCCCGATGCCGGCCACGTCCTCAACGCGACGTCGGACCGCTATCGCTTCGCGGTCGGCCTCGCCGCGGCGATCGTCCGCGGCCACGTCAGCCTGCTGCCGCCGTCGACGCACGCGGGCACCGTCGCGCAGCTGCGCGCGCGCTTCCCCGATGCGTACGCGCTCGTCGACGAGGCGCAAGGCGACCTCGATCTCGCGCAGACCATCGTCGACGCCGACGGCACGGCCGGCCGCAGCGACGACGACCCGGCGGCGCCGCCGGAACGGATCGTCGCGTACGTCTTCACTTCGGGCTCGACCGGCGTGCCGACGCTGCATCGCAAGCGCTGGGGCTCGCTCGTCGTCAACGTGCGCTCGGAAGCGGAGCGGCTCGGTTGCGCCGCCGACACACCGTCGCACGCGATCGTCGCGACGGTGCCGCAGCAGCACATGTACGGCTTCGAGTCGTCGCTGCTGATGGCCTGGCAGGGCGGCGACGCGCTCGTCGCCGAGCGCCCGTTCTTCCCGGCCGACGTCGCCGACGCGCTCGCGCGGCTGCCGTCGCCGCGGATGCTGGTGACGACGCCGTTCCACCTGCGAACGCTCGTCGACGACGGTGTCGCGCTGCCGCCGCTCGCGCGCATCGTGTCGGCGACGGCGCCGCTGCCGCGGCCGCTCGCGATCGCCGCCGAACGCCGCTTCGACGCGCCGGTCCTCGAGATCTACGGCTGCACCGAGACCGGCCAGCTCGCGTCGCGCCGACCGACGTCCGATCCGCTGTGGCGGCTGCTCGGCGACGTGACCATCGACGTCGTCGACGGACGCGCCGTCGCGCGCGGCGGTCACGTCGACGAGCCGACGCCGCTCGGCGACGCGATCGAGCTCGCCGACGACTTCGCGACGTCGCGCCGCTTCGCGCTCGGCGGCCGCTCGCACGACCTCGTCAACATCGCCGGCAAGCGCACGTCGCTCGGCCACCTCGACGCGCAGCTCAACGCGATCGACGGCGTCGTCGACGGCGTGTTCGTCGTGCCGGACGACGACGATCGCGGCGGCGTCGCGCGGCTCGCGGCGGTCGTCGTCGCGCCGACGCTCGATGCGGCGCGGCTGTCGGCGGCGCTGCGCGACCGGATCGACGCGGTCTTCGTGCCGCGCCCGATCCACTTCGTCGACCGCATCCCGCGCAACGACACCGGCAAGCTGACGCGCGCGGCACTCGACCGGCTCGTCGCGACGCTGGTCGCGCGCGACGCGACGCCGCGGCCCGGCGAGGCGGCGACCCGATGACGCGCGTGGCGCTGACGATCGCGCCGGACCATCCGGCGTTCGCAGGCCACTTCCCCGGACGCCCGATCGTGCCGGGCGTCGTGCTGCTCGACGCGAGCCTCGCCGCCATCGGTGCGTCGCTGGCGTCGTCGAATGCGCGGCCGGCCGCGGCCACGTGCCGGATCGGCGCCGCGAAGTTCCTGTCGACGGTCGGACCCGGCGAGGCGGTCGCGCTCGACTACGACGCGTCGCCGGACGGCCGGTCGTTCCGGCTGCAGGTCTTCGCCGGGGCCGGCGATCGCGAACGCCTCGCGATGACCGGCACCGTGCGCTTCGCGGGCGACTGACGATGGCCGCGACGTGGACGCTGCAACGCGAGCGCGGGCATCCGACGATGCTGCGGCTCTTCGTCTGGGTCGCGCTGACGCTCGGCCGGCCGTTCGCGCGACTGCTGCTGCATCCGATCGTGCTGTACTTCCTGTTCGCCGGCGGCGCGGCCCGCGCGGCGTCGCGCGACTATCTGCGTCGGGCGCTCGGCCGCGAGGCGACGATCGTCGACGGCTACCGTCACGTGCACTGCTTCGCGTCGACGATCCTCGATCGCGTGTACCTGCTGAACGACCGGCACGCGCTGTTCGACCTGCGCGTCGGCGGCGACGACGTGATGCGCGACACGATGGCGGGCCGTGCGACGGCGGACGGCAAGGTGCGTCGCGGCGCGTTCGTGCTCGGCGCGCATCTCGGCAGCTTCGAGGCGGTCCGCGCCGGCGGTCGCGACCAGAAGGACCTGCGCGTGTCGATGGTCATGTACGAGGACAACGCGCAGCACGTCAACCGCGTGCTCGCGGCCATCAACCCGACGCTGACCGAGGCCATCATCCCGCTCGGCCGCATCGACTCGATGCTGCGCGTCAAGCACGCGCTCGACGACGGCGGACTCGTCGGCATGCTCGCCGATCGCACGCTCGGCGAGGCCGACGACGACGCGCAGTCGGTCCGCGAGGTCTCGCTGTTCGGCACGCCGGTCGCGATCCCGACCGGCCCGTTCCGCATGGCCGCGATGATGCGTCGACCCGCCGTCTTCATGGTCGGCCTGTATCGCGGCGGGCAGCCGCTACGACGTGCACTACGAGGCGCTGTACGACTTCTCGACGCTCGACGCCGTCGCGCGGGACGATCGCACGGCCGCGACGAGCGCGGCGATCGACGCGGCGATCGACCGCTACGTCGCGCGACTCGAGCACCACTGCCGCGCCGCGCCGTACAACTGGTTCAACTTCTATGACTACTGGAACGACGCCGCGCGGCCCGGCACGCATCGCGCGCGACGCGACGACGCGCGGCGGCCGCGGTGACGCACGAAGAGCCACGATGATCGCGTCGCTCCGCACGCTGGTTGCCTGCGCGACGCTCGTTACGGCCGCCGTCGCGAACGCGCAAACGTCCGATGCGCATCCGTTCGACGCGCAGACGCTGATGCGCACGCTCGCGGCGAACCGTTCGAACCGCGCCGACTTCGTCGAACGCAAGTACCTGTCGTCGCTCGACCGTCCGCTCGAATCGTCGGGCGAGCTGGTCTATCGCGCGCCGTCGCACTTCGAGAAGCGCACGCTCGCGCCGAAGCCCGAGACGCTCGTCGTCGACGGCGACACGCTGTCGATCGAGCGCAACGGCACGACGCGCACGATCTCGCTCGCGTCGTATCCCGAGGTGGCGGCGTTCACCGACAGCATCCGGGCGACGCTCGCCGGCGACCTCGCGGCGCTGACGCGCAACTACCGCGTGACGGTCGACGGGTCGCCGCAGCGCTGGCGGCTCGTGCTGCTGCCGTCCGACGCGCGGATCGCCACCGTCGTCAGCCGCGTCACGGTGAACGGCCACGACGACCGGATCGACGCCTTCGAGGTCCTGCAGGCCGACGGCAACCGCTCGGTGACGACGCTCGCGCCGCACGCGGGCGCCTGATCGCCGCGTGATCGTCGTTCGCATGCCAGCTCACGCAAACCGCGCGGCCGTCGACGATCGATGAACGCCCGTCGCGCCGTCCCCATCGTGATCTGGATCGCGTGGATCGCGGCGGCCGCGGCGATCGTCGCGCACGCGCGCTTCACGGCCGACCTGTCGGCATTCCTGCCGTCGAACCCGACGCCCGAGCAGCGGCTCCTGATCGACCAGCTGCGCGAGGGTCCGGCGTCGCACCTGATCCTCGTCGCGATCGACGGGGCGCACGGCGCGGTCGGCGATCCGGTGCTCGCGTCGCTGTCGCAGCGCACGGCCGCGGCGCTGCGCGGCGACGCGCGCTTCCTGTCGGTCAACGACGGCGAGACCGTCGACGGCGCGAGCGATCGCGCGTTCCTGTTCGACCATCGCTACCTGCTCAGCGATCGCGTGACGCCCGAACGCTTCGGCGAACGCGGGCTTCACGCGGCGCTCGACGACACGCTCGACCTGCTGTCGTCGTCGGCCGGCCTGATGCTCGAGCCGCTGGTCGCGCGCGACCCGACCGCCGAGCTCGTCCACGTCGCCGAAGCGCTCGCGGCCGGGCGCGACCTGCCGACGGTCGACGGCAAGTGGGTCGTCGGCGGCCCCGGCGAGCGCCACGCGCTGCTCGTCGTCGAGACGAAGGCCGCCGGCTCCGACATCGACGGCCAGCAGCGCGCGATCGACGCGCTGCAAGCCGCGTTCGACGCGGCGAAGCGCGGCGTCGGCGCGTCGTCCGGCGCGGCGACGCTCGTGCTGTCCGGACCGCCGGTGTTCGCGGTCGACGCGCGCAACACGATCGAGCGCGAGGCCCGGCACCTGTCGATCATCGGCCTCGTGCTCGTGTCGCTGCTGCTCGGCTTCGTGTACCGATCGGCGCGCGCGCTCGTGCTCGGCCTGCTGCCGATGGCGACCGGCGCGACGACCGGTCTCGCGGCCGTCGCGCTCGGCTTCGGCGTCGTCCACGGCATCGCGCTCGGCTTCGGCGTGACGCTGATCGGCGAAGCGGTCGACTACGCGATCTACCTGTTCGTGCAGCGACCCGGCGCCGCACGCGGCGCGGGCCGGTCCGGCTTCTGGCGGACGATCGCGCTCGGGGTCGGTACGTCGGCGATCGGCTTCGGCGCGCTGCTGTTCTCGGGCTTCCAGGGCCTCGCGCAGATCGGCCTGCTGTCGATCGTCGGACTCGTCGTCGCGGCCGCCGTCACGCGCTGGGTCCTGCCGGCGATGCTGCCGGCCGGCTTCGCGGTCCGCGCGCTGCCGCGCCTCGGCGACGTGCTCGAACGCGGCGCGGCCGGCGCGGCCCGCTGGCGCCGGCCGGCGCTCGTCGTCGCGATCGCGTCGATGATCGTCCTCGCGTCGCATCGCGCCGAGCTGTGGAGCCGCGAGCTCGGGTCGCTGAGCCCGATGTCGTCGGCGACGCAGGCGGTCGACCAGCGGCTGAGATCCGAACTCGGCGCGCCGGACGTGCGCGACCTCGTCGTCGTGCGCGGCCCCGACCGCGAAAGCGTGCTCGCCGGCAGCGAACGCGTCGTGGCGACGATGGCACCGCTGATCGCGAGCGGCGCGCTGCTCGGTGTCGAGGCGCCGTCGCGCTACCTGCCGAGCGTGGCGACGCAGAAGCGTCGGCAGGACGCGCTGCCCGACGACGCGACGCTGCGACGCGCGTTCGCCGCCGCGCTGATCGGGACGCCGTTCACGAAGACCGGCTTCGACGCGTTCTACGCCGACGTCGCGCGCGAGAAGGCGATGCGGCCGCTCGACGAATCGGACGTCGCCGGCACGTCGCTCGCGCCGGCGCTGCGCGCGCTGCTGAGCGCGCATCGCGACGACGACGGGACGACGCGCTGGACGGCGCTGGTCGCGGTGCGCTCGGCGCCCGACGTCGACGTGCCGCGCGCGCGGATCGCCGCCGACCTCGCGCGCATCGCGCACGGCGACGGCGTGCAGATCCGCATCGTCGACATCAAGGACGAGACGCAGAACCTGTACGCCGGCTACCTCTCGGAGGCGCTGAAGATGGCCGGCGTCGGCGCGCTCGGCATCGCGGCGCTGCTCGCCGCGGCGCTGCGCGATGTCCGACGCCTGGCGCGCGTGCTCGTGCCGCTCGCGCTCGCGGTCGTGATCGTCGCGGCCGGGCATGCGATCTTCGGGCCGATGAACCTGTTCCATCTCGTCGGCCTGCTGCTGATCGTCGGCGTCGGCTCGAACTACGCGCTGTTCTTCGACCGCCGCGCGGAGCTCGATCGACGCGATGACGACGACGGCGACGACGACCGGCCGGTGCTGACGTCGCTCGTCGTCGCGAACCTCACGGCCGTGATCGGCTTCGGCGTGCTCGGCCTGTCGTCGCTGCCGGTGCTGCATTCGATCGGCACGACGGTCGCGCCGGGCGCGCTGCTCGCGCTGCTGCTGTCGGCCGTGTTCGCGCGTCGTCGGGCCGGAGCGTCGTCGTGACGCGGCTCGTCGTCACGGCGTTGTGCCTCGCGACGGCCGTCCTCGCCGGCTGCCTCGACGGCGGCCGCTCCGCGACGCTGACGGTCGAGACGATCGTGCCCCGCTGCGACGCGCCGGTCGACACGCTGATCGTGCTGCTGCCCGGCGCGTACGACCACGCGCACGACTTCATCGGCGAAGGCTTCGTCGATGCGGTCCGCTCGCGCGGCATCGCCGCCGACATCGCGCTCGTCGACGCGACGATCCCGTACTACCGCGACGGCGACATCGCGACGCGGCTCGACGAGGACGTCCTGAAGCCGGCCCGCGCGCGCGGCATCCGCCACGTGTGGTTCGCCGGCATCTCGCTCGGCGGCCTCGGCAGCCTGATCGCCGCGAACGAAGAGCGCGCGCGCGGCGGCCCGGGCATCGACGGGCTGCTCGTCATCGCGCCGTACCTCGGCGAGCGCGCGATCGTCGCCGAGGTCGCCGCGTCGGGCGGGCTCGCGCGCTGGAAGCCGCCCGGCACGATCCCGCCGGACGACCACGACCGTCGCATCTGGCAGTGGCTGAAGACGCTGACGGTCGAGCGCGACGATCGCCGGCTGCCGGCGCTTTACCTGGGCTTCGGCGTCGACGACCGCTTCGTGACGGCGCACCGGCTGCTCGCCGACGCGATGCCGCCCGACCACGTCTTCACGGCGCCCGGCGGCCACGACTGGCCCGCGTGGCGCGACGTGTGGCCGCGGATGCTCGACGCGGCGCCGCTGCCGCGCGGCTGCCGGCCGCTCGTGCGACCGGCCGAGCGATGAGCGCGACGTCGACGGCGCCGCTGGTGCGCGGCTCGATCGGGCTGCACGTGTTCGTGGCCGGCCTCGTGACGACGCAGCCGTCGTGGTGGCCGATGGCGCTCGGCACGCTCGTCGCCGACCACCTCGCGATCGTCGGCGCGGGCCTGTGGCCGACGAGCGCGTTGCTCGGACCGAACCTGCGGCGGCTGCCGCCGGCGTCGATCGCGCGTCGCGAGGTCGCGCTGACGATCGACGACGGTCCCGACCCCGACGTGACGCCGCGCGTGCTCGATGCGCTCGACGCGTCGTCCGCGAAGGCGACGTTCTTCTGCATCGGCGAGCGGGTGCAGCGCCACGCCGCGCTCGCGCGCGAGATCGTCGCGCGCGGCCATCGCATCGAGAACCACAGCCATCGCCATCGCCACGACTTCTCGCTGCTCGGACCGGCCGCCTACCATCGCGAGATCGGGGCGGCGCAACGGGCGATCGCGGACGCGGTCGGTCGCGCCCCGCGCTTCTTCCGCGCGCCGGCCGGCCTGCGCAACGTCTTCCTGCAGGGCGCGCTCGAGCGTCACGATCTCGCGCTCGCGACGTGGACGCGCCGCGCGTTCGACACGGTCGCGCACGATCCGGCGCGCGTGGTCGAACGCCTGTCGCGGGGCCTCGCGGCCGGCGACGTGCTGCTGCTGCACGACGGCCACGCGGCGCGCGCGACCGATGGCCGACCGGTCGTGCTGGCCGCGCTGCCGGCCGTCGTCGACGCGATCCGCGCACGAGGCCTCGTGCCGGTGACGCTGTCGGCGGCATGCGGCTGATCGCGCGATGACGGCGCCGCCGACGGACGCGACACGCACGAAGGCGATCGTCGACACCGCCGTCGCGCGCTATCGCGACGCCGGTCCGTTCGCGTGGCGCTTCGCGCGCGGCAAGCTGACCGGCGACCCGCTGTTCGCGGCGCTGCTGCGGACCGCCGCGATCCCCGACGCCGCGTGCCTCGTCGACCTCGGCTGCGGCCAGGGACTGCTCGCCGCATGGCTGCACGCGGCGTCGGCGGCGTGGCGCGCGAGCGAGACGCGCGACCGCTGGCCCGACGGCTGGCCGCCGCCGCCGAAGGTCGCGACGTATCTCGGCGTCGACCGGTCACGCCGAGACATCGGGCGCGCGAAGCCGGCGATGCCGCCGTTCGCGCGCGTGTTCCGCGGCGACCTGCGCGCCCTCGGCATGACGATGCTCGACCGCTGCGACGTCGTGACGCTGCTCGACGTCCTGCAGTACCTCGACACGGCCTCGCAGGAGCGGCTGGTCGGCGCGATCGCCACGAGCCTGCCGGCGTGGGGCGTCGTCGTGCTGCGCATCGGCGACGGTTCGACGTGGTCGTCGCTCGCGAGCGACGCCGTCGACCTGGTGGTCAGCGCGCTGCGCGGGCATCCCCGTTGGCGCCTGCATCGACGCTCGCTCGACGGCTGGCGGACGCTGCTCGAACGCCACGGCTTCGCGGTCGAGGTGCTCGACGAAGGCCGCGCGGCCGGCGCTCGCGGCTTCGCGAACGTCCTGTTGCGTGCATCGCGAACCCCGGCGCCGACGCCGGCTTGAGCGTCGACCGCTCCGGTAAGATCGCGGGCTCGCATCGATCGCGCCCCGCCTTGCAACCCGTCCGCGTCCCCGCTTTCACGATCACGAGCTGCCTCGGCCGCGGCGTCGACGCGACCGTCGATGCACTGGCGTCGCAGCGCGGCGGCCTGCGGCCCTGCACGTTCGAGACCGTCGAGCTCGACACGTGGATCGGCGAGGTCGACGGCGTCGACGACGTCCGGCTGCCGGCGTCGCTCGCACGGTTCGACTGCCGCAACAACCGCCTCGCTGAACTCGGGCTCGTGCAGGACGGCTTCGCCGCCGCCGTCGACGCCGCCGTCGCGCGGCACGGCGCCGATCGGATCGGCGTATTCGTCGGCACGAGCACGGCCGGCATCCTGCAGACCGAGCTCGCGTATCGCGAACAGGTCGCCGCCGGCGGCGACGGTCCGTTGCCGTCGTGGTTCGACTACGCCGGCACCCACAACACGTATTCGGTCGCCGATTTCGTCGCGCGGCGCTTCGGCATCACCGGTCCGTCGTTCGCGGTCTCGGCCGCCTGCGCGTCGAGCGCGAAGGTGTTCGGCAACGCGGCGCGGATGATCGCGGCCGGCCGCATCGACGCGGCCGTCGTCGGCGGCGTCGACTCGCTGTGCCTCACGACGCTGTACGGCTTCCGCTCGCTCGAGCTCGTTTCGTCGCGGCCGGCCGAGCCGTACGGCGCCGCGCGCGACGGCCTGTCGATCGGCGAGGCCGCCGCGTTCGCGCTCGTCGAGCGGGCGGACGTCGACGACGGGTCGCCGCGGCTCGTCGGCGTCGGCGAGACGAGCGACGCGCACCACATGTCGTCGCCGCATCCCGAAGGCCTCGGCGCCCGACGCGCGATGGAGGCCGCGCTGCGATCCGCCGCCGTCGACCCGCGCGACGTCGATTACGTCAACCTCCACGGCACCGCGACGCGCAACAACGACGCGGCCGAGGACCTCGCGGTGTTCGGCGTGTTCGGCCGCGACGTGCCGGTCAGCTCGACGAAGGGCGCGACCGGCCACACGCTCGGCGCGGCCGGCGCCTGCGAGGCGGCGATCGCGCTGCTCGCGATGCGCGAGCGCT
Organism: uncultured beta proteobacterium; assembly: GCA_963720205.1. Classification (GTDB taxonomy): domain Bacteria; phylum Pseudomonadota; class Gammaproteobacteria; order Burkholderiales; family Burkholderiaceae_D; genus CAHJXF01. Next base: position 1,360,139 of record OY970390.1, read on the forward strand.
TCGTGCCGGGCGGCATCAACACGCGCGTCGTCGATCCGGCGCTGCGCAGCGATTACCGCGTCGAGAGCGTGAGCCGGCCGCTGCGGCGCGTGCTGTCCAACTCGTTCGGCTTCGGCGGCGCGAACTGCAGCCTGCTGTTCGCGACCGCATGAGCGCGTCGGGTACGGCGACGATCGCGGCCTGGATCGACGGCATCGGCCTGCGCGGTCCCGGGCTCGCCGGCTGGTCGTCGTCGCTCGACGTCCTGTCGGGACGCGCGCGGCACGCGACCTCGCCGACCGTGCTCGTCGCGCCGCCGGCGCTGCCGCCCGCGGAGCGTCGTCGCGTCGGCCGTGGCGTGAAGGTCGCGCTCGAGGTCGCGTTCGAGGCCGCGGCGAACGCCGGTCGCGACGCGTCGTCGCTCGCGAGCGTCTTCACGTCGTCGTCCGGCGACGGCGACAACTGCGATGCGATCTGCCGCGAGCTGACCGGCGACCGGCTGATTTCGCCGACGCGCTTTCACAACTCGGTCCACAACGCGCCGGCCGGCTACTGGGGCATCGCGTCCGGTTCGATGGCGCCGTCGACGAGCCTGTGCGCGTACGACGACAGCTTCGTCGCCGGACTCGACGACGCGCTGACGCAGCTCGACGACGACACGCCGGCCGTGCTGCTGGTCGCGTACGACGCGCCGTATCCGGAACCGCTGCGGTCCGCGCGGCCGACGCCCGACAGCTTCGGCGTCGCGCTGCTGCTGGCGCGCGAGGCCGGACCGCGGTCGCTCGCGCGAATCGAGTGGTCGGCATCGTCGCCGGCCGAGGTTGCGTCCAAGCCCACGACCATGGCCGACCCGTCGCTCGAGGCGTGTCGTCGCGCGATCCCCGCCGCGCGTGCGCTGCCGCTGCTCGCGGCCGTCGCGTCGGGTGGCGATCACGCGATCGTGCTCGAGCGCGCCGACGGCGTGCGGATCTCGCTCGGCGTGCGGGCGGTCGCGTCGTCCCGTCGGCCCGTCGTCGAGAGCAGCGCCCGATGCGCCTGAACCGCCACGAGATCGCGGCGCTCATCCCGCACGCGGGCCGCATGGTGCTGCTCGACGAAGTGGTCGAGTGGGACGACGAACGCATCGTCTGCCACAGCACGATGCACGAGGACCGCGGCAACCCGCTCGCGGTCGGCGGCCGGCTGTCGTCGGTCTGCGGCATCGAGTTCGCGGCGCAGGCGATGGCGGTGCACGGCGGGCTCGTCGGTCGCGGCGCGCTCGACGCGGACAAGCCGAGCGCCGGATTCCTCGCGAGCGTGCGCGGCGTCGAGATGGCGGTCGCGCGGCTCGACGACGTGCCCGGCGTGCTGACGATCGAGGCGATTCGCGAGGCCGGCGACGCGCTGAACGTCGTCTATCGCTTCGAATTGCGATCGGGCGAGTCGGTCCTCGTGTCGGGGCGCGCCGCGGTCGTGCTGCGGACACCCGACGAACCCGGCGCGCGCGCCGCGTGAACGCGCCGGCCCGGCCGCGCGCGCTCGTCACCGGCGGCAGCGGCGACATCGGCTCGGCGATCTGCCGGCGGCTCGCGGCCGACTGCGACGTCGTCGTCCACGCGAACCGCAGGCTCGACGCGCGCGACGGCGGTCGTCGACGCGATCGTCGCGAACGGGGGATCGGCGCGCGCGATCGCGTTCGACGTGACCGATGCGGACGCGACGTCGCGCGCGATCGAGTCGCTGCTCGCCGACGGGCCGGTGCAGGTGCTCGTCAACAACGCCGGCATGCACGACGACGCGGTGTTCCCGGCGCTGCGCCCGGAACAGTGGTCGCGCGTCGTCGACGTCTCGCTGAACGGCTTCTTCCACGTCACGCAGCCGCTGACGATGCCGATGATCCGCACGCGCTGGGGCCGCATCGTCAACGTCTCGTCGCTCGCGGCGCTGGCCGGCAACCGCGGGCAGGTCAACTACGCGGCCGCGAAGGCCGCGCTGCACGGCGCGACCAAGTCGCTGGCGCTCGAACTCGCGAGCCGCGGCATCACGGTCAACGCGGTCGCGCCCGGCATCATCGCCGGCGCGATGAGCGAAGGCGCGTTCGATGCGGCCGCGATCGCGTCGATGGTGCCGATGAAGCGCGCCGGCACGCCCGACGAGGTCGCGGAACTCGTCGCGTTCCTCGCGTCGCCGCGGGCCGGCTACATCACCGGCCAGGTGATCTCGATCAACGGCGGCATCCCGGCGTGAACGGGCCGAACGCGGTCCACCAGAGCGAGCTGCTGCTGTACTTCGTGCTGCTGCAGCTCGTCGTCATCGTGCTGGCCGGCCGCGTCGGCGGCTGGGTCGCGCGGCGCGTCGGGCAGGTCGCGGCCGTCGGCGAGATCGTCATCGGCATCCTGCTCGGCCCGTCGCTGTTCGGCGCGATCGCGCCGGACGCGTTCGGCTACGTGTTCCGCTCGGTGCCGGCGGCGCCGCTGACGATCCTGTCGCAGATCGGCCTCGTGCTGCTGATGTTCCAGATCGGCCTCGAGTTCGACTTCGCGCACCTCGCCGAGCGCCGCCATCGCAAGGCCGTCTGGACCGTCGCGATCGCCGGCCTCGTCGCGCCGTTCGCGCTCGGCTACGGCTTCGGGCTCGCGGTCGCGCCGCGCTATTCGCCGACGGCCGATCCGGTCGCGTCCGCGCTGTTCGTCGCGACGGCGTTCTCGATCACCGCGTTGCCGATCCTCGGCCGCATGCTGATCGACCTCGACCTGTCGCGCACGCCGCTCGGCGTCGTCGCGATCTCGGCCGCCGCGATCAACGACGTCGTCGGCTGGCTGATGCTCGCGCTCGTGACGTCGATCACCGTCGCGCGGTTCTCGGCGCCGGCGTTCGTGTTGCAGGTCGCGATGGTCGCGGCGTTCTTCGCCGCCGCGTGGTTCGTCGCCCGACCGCTGGTGAAGCGCGCGGTCCGCGCGTTGTCGACCGAGACCGACCCGCTGCCGCCGTCGCTCGTCGGCATTCTGCTGGCGGTGGTCTTCGCCGGCGCGATGGCGACGTTCCAGCTCGGCATCTTCGCGATCTTCGGCGGCTTCATGGCCGGCGTGATCCTGTTCGACGAGCGCCGGGTCGTCGCCGCGTGGAACGTGCGCGTCGGCACGTTCGTGCTCGTGTTCTTCCTGCCGATCTTCTTCACGTTCACCGGCCTGCGGACCGACATCGGCGGCCTTTCGACCGGCGCGGACTGGGGCTGGTGCGCGCTGCTGATCGTGCTCGCGACCGCCGGCAAGTTCGGCGGCAGCTACGTCGCCGCGCGCGCCGCCGGACTGCCGCACGCCGAGAGCGGCATGCTCGGCATCATGATGAACACGCGCGCGCTGATGGAGCTGATCGTGCTGAACGTCGGCCTCGACCTCGGCGTGATCTCGCCGCGGATGTTCACGATGCTCGTGCTGATGGCGATCGTCAGCACCGTCGCCACGACGCCGCTGCTGCGTCGCTGGATGCCGCGCGCGGGCTTCGGCGGCGCGTCGACTGCGACCATGCACGGCTCCGGCCGCACCGCTTGACGGGTCAGCCCCGGCGCGACGAGCTCGCGAAGCGCCGCGCGACGAGCCGCGGCAGCCGCAGCGCGAAGCCGCACATCAGCCGCGCGTGCATCCAGCTCAGCAGCGCGTTGTCGCGGACGTAGCGGAAGTGCGAGACGCCGCCCTCGCCGGCCGCCGGATAGCGGACCGGCGCGTCGACGTTGATCGGCCGCACGCCGCGCCACGCGAGCCGCACCGCGGCCTCGGGATCGAAGTCGAAGCGCCGCATCCAGCGCGTGCGGTCCATGATCGCCACGAGCGGCGCGATCGGGTACACGCGGAATCCGAACAGCGAGTCGCCGATGCCGCGGCGTTCGTCGAAGCACAGCGTCTCGAGCCGCGCCCACCAGTTCGACACGCGACGACCTTTCACGCGCAGCGCGGGCGCGTCGGCGTCGAACACCGGCCGGCCGAGGATCATCGCGTCGGGCGCGGCCTGCGACGCGCGCATGAAGTCGGGGATCCGCGACGCGGGATGCTGGCCGTCGGAATCCATCGTCAACGCGTGCGTGAAGCCGGCGTCGCGCGCGGCCTTCATGCCGTATAGCACCGCCGCGCCCTTGCCGCGGTTCGCCGGCAGCGCGAGCAGCGCGACGCCGGGATCGTCGCGCGCGAGGTCGCGCACCGCGCGCTCGCTGCCGTCGTCGCTGCCGTCGATCACGACCCACACCGGCGACCACGACACGCGCGCCTCGCGCACCGTCTCGACGAGCTTCGCGCCGGCGTTGTAGCTCGGGATCAGGACGACGTGCGTGCGCGATGCGCCGGCGAGCGCATCGTCCGTCATCCGGACCGCGAGCTCGACCACCACGGCAACGCGCGACCGGTGTCGCCGCGCGCGTCGCCGACCGGCGGCGACGGCTTCGCGTCGGGCGCGCGCTCGACGTCCCACAGGTCGCCGAGCTGCGCGCCGTCGAGCTCCGCGATGAAGTAGTCGCGCAGCTCGGCCACGAACGACGCGACGTGCGCGTCGACCGGCACGTCGAAGCGCCGGCCGAGGCGCACGCGGTAGCGCATCGGCAGCCGCGGCGGCTTCCGCATCACCGACCAGCCCTTCGCGAGGAACGGCGTGTCGGTCTCGACGATGACGGTCTGGATCGGCACGCCGGCGACCTTCGCCATCGACGCGAAGCCGCCCTTGAACGCGTTGACCGGCGCGGCGACGGTGCGCGTCGCCTCGGGAAAGATGATCAGCTGGCCGCCCGCCTTCAGGTCCTCGGTCGACAGACGGAACATCCGCCGCGGCCCGTCGTTGCGGATGTAGCCCGCGAGCCGCGAACCCGCGCCGAGCAGGATGTTGTCCAGCATCGACGCCTTCATGATGCAGTTGAGATACGGCAGCCGCGAGATGAGGATCAGCGCGTCGAGTCCCGACGGATGGTTGGGTGCGATGATCAGCGCCTCGTGCGGATCGATCGCGTCGACCGCGTCGCAGTCGACCTCGAGGACGCCGCACAGGCGCGTCAGGTCGAAGTAGCGCCGGAACACGGACGAGATCACGCGCCGGCCGATGCGACGTCCACGCTCGGGCGACACCGCGTGCCGGATCAGGAAGGCGGGAACGAACCAGCCGAGCTGCACCGTGCCGAGCAGCAGCACGACGAAGTAGAACGCGATCGCCTGACGGACCGTCGACAGGCCGCCGCGGACCGCGAGCAGCACGCGCCTCATTCGCGGTCGCCCCGGACGTCGACCGTCTGCGTCGACTGGCCGAACACCCACGCGACGCCGATGCCGGCCGCGACGTAGCTCTTGCGGCGCACCAGCGGGCTGTCCTCGAAGCTCGCGCCGTGCAGCGTGTCGGCGCGGACGAACCCGCCGACCCACCAGCGCTCGAAGCGCTTCGACAGCGCGGCGAGCGCCTGCGCGCCCGCGTAGCCGCCGTGGCTTCGATAGGCGGGGCGGCCGGGTCGCGCGAATTCCTCGGCCACGTCGTAGAAGTACGCGTCGCGCTGACGATTCTGGAAGATCGGACCGGCCGCGACGCCGAGATTCACGCCGCGGAAACCGGCGACGTCGAACACGTCGAGGTTCAGCCGCGGCGACGTCTGCCAGCCGATGGCCTGGAAGCCGCCGCCGAGCGTGACGCCGGCCGACACCGGCAGCCGGAAGTCGAGCTTCTTCGTGCGATCGTCGCTGCGCGCGAGGTTGACCACGAGCGCGGGACCGGCCTCGAACGAGCCGAGCAGGTCCGGCATGCCGCGCCGCGCCTCGTTGTCGGAGCTGCGCACCGGCTGGCTCGCGTTGACCGCGACCTCGAAGCGCACGCGGTCGGTGTCGAGGAACTCGGCGCGCACGCCTTCGCGGTCGGCCTTCAGGATGTCGCCGCGGTAGATGAAGTACGGGAACGGGAGCACGTAGCCGCGCGACTCGTCGGACCCGCGGTAGTCGGGCAGCCAGAGACCGCCGAGGCCGACGCCCGCCTCCCACAGCGGCCGCTCGACCGCGAGCGCGCGGCTTCCGACCGCCGACAGCGCGACGCAGACCGCGAGCCGCGCGACGGTCGCCCGCTCGATGCGCGTCACGCGGTCAGCCGCGCCGATCCGGCATGCGACGCCGCGGCCGGCACGTCGACGTCGCGGATGTTGACCCGACGGCGCCGGATCGCGTCGATCGTGCGCTTCGCGTGGATCAGCGACGTGACGCGGTAGATCGTCTTGAACGCGACGATCGACGGCCAGATCGGCGTGCGGCCGAAGATGTCGCCGGCGAGCAGCGACAGGATGGCCTCGCGCACCCGCAGCACGTTCTTCGGCGCCATGAACAGGTCGCGCATCGTCGGGTTCGTGACGCGATGGATGAACCACGAGAACTCGCGCGGACCCTTGCGCATCACGCGATCGAAGCGTCGCGCGGCCGCCTTCGCCGTCGACGCGTTCTTCAGCCGCGCGTCGACGAGGTCCGCGCCGACGAACGCGCTGTGCATCGCGAGATAGACGCCCGACGAGAAGACCGGATCGACGAACGCGAACGCGTCGCCGAGCAGCAGGTAGTCGGGACCGTGCGCGGCGGTCGTGGCGTAGCTGTAGTTGCCGGTCGCCTCGGCGTCGGCGAGCAGCCGCGCGTCGCGCAGCCGTTCGGCGAGCGCCGGGCACGACGCGATCGTGTCCATGAAGAAGTCGTTGACCGAGCGGTCCTTCGGACGCGACTTCAGGTAGTGCGGCCAGCAGACCGCGCCGACGCTCGTCGCGCCGTCGGACAGCGGGATGAACCAGAACCAGCCGTGCGCGAACCAGAAGACCGAGATGTTGCCTTCGAGCCTGCCGGGCAGCCGCTCGGCGTTCTCGAAGTGACCGTAGATCGCGGCGCTGGCGTGGTCGCGGTCGCGGACCTTCGTGCCGAGCTTGTTCGCGAGGAACGTGTCGCGGCCCGACGCGTCGACGACGACGCGCGCGTCATAACGCATCGTCTCGCCGTCGCGCTGCGCGGTGACCACGCCGCCGCTGCCGTCGCCGCGCAACGCGACGTCGCGTACGCGGCAACCTTCGACGACGTCGGCGCCGCGGCGCGCCGCATTGCGGATCAGCACGTGGTCGAAGTCGGCGCGGCGGACCTGGTAGGCCATCGCCATGTCTTTCCGCCACGCGTCGCCGAACTCGAGCAGCGTGCGATGGTCATGCCACGGCGACACGAACTCGATGCCCCACTTCGGCATGCCGAGCGCCGCCACCTCGTCGGCCACGCCGAGCTCGTCGAGCAGCGCCATGTTGGCCGGCAGCAGCGACTCGCCGATGTGGAAGCGCGGGTGATGCGCCTTCTCGAGCAGCGTGACCGCATGGCCGCGCGACGCGAGCAGCGCCGCGATCGTCGATCCGGCGGGCCCGCCGCCGATGACGAGGACGTCGGTCGCGACCGGCGCGGAGGGCGGCGTCGCGCGCCCGGCGGCCATCGATTCCTGAGCTTCTCCCATCGCCGAATTATCGCATCGGGGCCGGCGCCGGACCCGCGCCGTGCCCGGCGGCTGTCGCAAATTCGCCGCACGTCGCAGGAATTCGACGCCGGTCGCATTGGCTACAATGCGCCCCTCTCCGGACCCACCATGACCGCCTCCGCCACCTCGCCGCGTGCGCGCGTGCCGTCGCCCGCGGGACGCGCCGACGGCGGCACGCCGACCGGCGCCGACCGCGTCGCCGCGCCGACCGGCAATTTCCTGCGTCACGCCGTCGAGCACGATCTCGCGCACGGGGCCTATGCCGCGCGCCTGGGCATCCCGCATCGCGAAGGCGGCGGCCACGACGACGCGATCGACCGCGCCGTCTTCGCCGACCCGGCCCGGGTGCGCACGCGCTTCCCGCCGGAGCCGAACGGCTACCTGCACATCGGCCACGCGAAGTCGGTGTGCCTGAACTTCGGCCTCGCGCGCGACTACGACGGCGTCTGCCACCTGCGCTTCGACGACACGAACCCGGAACGCGAGGACGTCGAGTACGTCGACGCGATCGTCGAGATGGTCCGCTGGCTCGGCTTCGACTGGTCGGCACGACCGTTCGAGCGCGTGATCGACGAGACGGTCGACGACCATCTCTATTTCGCGAGCGACTACTTCGAGCGGCTGTTCGAGTTCGCGATCTACCTGATCCGCACCGGCCACGCCTACGTCGACAGCCAGTCGGCCGACGAGATCCGCGCGATGCGCGGCACGCTCGTCGAGCCGGGTCGCGATTCGCCGTTCCGCAACCGGTCGATCGACGAGAACCTCGCGCTGTTCCACATGATGCGGGCCGGCGACTTCGCGGACGGCAGCCAGGTGCTGCGCGCGAAGATCGACATGGCGTCGCCGAACATCAACCTGCGCGACCCGGTGCTCTATCGCATCCGCCACGTGCATCACCATCGCACCGGCGACGCGTGGCGCATCTATCCGATGTACGACTACACGCACTGCGTGTCGGACGCGCTCGAGAACATCACGCACTCGGTCTGCACGCTCGAGTTCGAGGACCATCGTCCGTTGTACGACTGGGCGCTCGAACGGATCGTGCCGGTGCTGCGTGCGCCGCAGTTCATGCATGCGATCGACCTCGTGCGCGGCCTGCGCGACCGCGACGTCGAGGCGCAGGAGGCGTTCGCGCTGCGCTGCCGCGGCTTCGCGCACAAGCTGTTCGGCAGCGTCGAGGAGCGCGAGATGCGCGCGCTGTTCGAACGCTGGCACGACGCGACGTCGGTGCGCCGCGACCTCGATCCGTTCTTCGACCTGCTGCTGCACAGTCCCGAGCAGTTCGCGCCGCTGCTGACGCACGTCCTCGACACGAACAACGACCCGCGCGACGACATGCCCGACGCGAAGGGCATCGGCGCGCCGAACCCGTTCGGGCTGCCGCACCAGTACGAGTTCTCGCGCCTCAACCTGACCTACGTCGTGACGAGCAAGCGCAAGCTGAAGCAGCTCGTCGACGACGGCCACGTCGACGGCTGGGACGATCCGCGGATGCCGACGCTCGTCGGGCTGCGCCGTCGCGGCTACACGCCGGCGAGCATCCGGCTGCTGTGCGAGCGCAACGGCGTGTCGAAGTCGAACAGCTGGACCGACTACGCCGAACTCGAGCAGGCGCTGCGCGACGACCTCGACCCGCAGGCCGCGCGCGCGTTCGCGATCCTCGACCCGGTGCGGCTCGTCGTCACGAACTACCCCGCCGACCGCCACGACGTCTGCACGGCGCCGCGGCATCCGCATCTCGCGGCGCTCGGCGAGCGGCGCTTCCCGTTCTCGCGCGACGTCTGGATCGAGCGCGACGACTTCCAGGAGACGCCGCAGAAGGGCTTCTTCCGGTTGTTTCCCCCGGCCGACGACAAGCCCGGCGGACTCGTGCGGCTGAAGTACGGCTACGTCGTCCAGTGCACCGGCTGCCGCAAGGACGCCGACGGTCGCGTCGTCGAGGTGACGTGCGAGTACCTCCCCGAGACGTTCAGCGGCACGCCGGGCGCCGACCGCGTCAAGGTCAAGGGGAACATCGCCTGGATCGCCGTCGAGGCCGCGCGGCCCGCCGAATTCCGGCTCTACGACCGGCTCTTCACCGAGTCGCAACCCGACGCCGGCGGACGCGACTTCCTGGAGGTGCTGAACCCGGCCTCGAAGACGATCGTGTCCGGCTTCGTCGAGCCGGGCGTCGAGGCGACGCCCGAGGCGGCGTTCCAGTTCGAGCGCGTCGGCTACTTCGTCGCCGATCGCATCGACTCCAGCGTCGAGCGTCCGGTCTTCAACCGCAGCGCGACGCTGCGCGACAGCTGGCAGAAGTGACGGCGATGCGGCGCGCGCCGAGGCGATCGATGCGTCCCCGCCTCCTCGCCGCCGTCGCGATCGCCTGCCTCGCGGCGAGCGCGGCGACGAGCGTCGCGCAGGAACCTGCCGCGCCGGCGCCCGTCGCGCAACCCGACCGCGAGATCGAGGTCGCGGCCGACGCGTTCGTCAAGGACCCGCGCGTGCCGTCGTGGGTGCTGCCGCACGCGCTGTCCGAGAGCCGGACGGCGGGCCCCGCGGTGCTGCGGCTGCTCGACCACCAGACGATGGTCGGCGATCCGACCGTCCTCTTCGTGCGCGCCGCGGTGCAGATCGACGACGCGGGCGCGCTGACGCCGCTCGGCCGCGTGCCGGTCGCGTTCGTCCCTGCGTACCAGAAGGTCGCGCTGCACACGCTGCAGGTGCTGCGCGACGGCGCCGTGCTCGACCGGCTGGCGGGCGCGCAGGTCCGCTTCCTGCAGCGCGAGACCGGGCTCGAGCGCAACGTCTACAGCGGCGTCGTCACCGCGTCGATCCTCGTGGACGACCTGCGCGTCGGCGACACGCTCGAGGTCGCGTACTCGCTCATCGGCACGAACCCGGTGTTCGGCGCTCGCTACGGCGGCGTCGACAACTGGGACGAGCAGTTGCCGGTGATCGATCGGCGCGTCGTGTTGAACGCGCCGGCCTCGCGGCCGATCCGCTGGAAATTCCACGGCGACCTGTCGACCGATTTCCCGCGACCGGTCGAGCGCGTGCACGACGGCATCCGCTCCCTCGTGTTCGAAGGGCACGACCTGCCGCGCGTCGTCGCCGAACCGCTCGCGCCGCCCGGCTTCAACGCGTCGCGCTGGGTCCAGTTCTCCGAATACGCCGACTGGCCCGAGGTCGCGACGTGGGCGGCCTCGCTGTTCGATGCCGACGAGGCGCCCGACGCGAACCGTGCGGCGATCGTCGCGACGCTGATGGCGAAGCCGACCGTCGAGGAACGCGTCGTCGGCGCGCTCGTGTTCGTGCAGTCCGAGATCCGCTACTTCTCGGTCTCGCTCGGCACGAGCTCGCATCGTCCGGCGCCGCCGAACACCGTGCTCGCGCGGCGCTACGGCGACTGCAAGGACAAGTCGCTGCTGCTGGTCGCGCTGCTGAAGGACATGGGCATCGCGAGCACGCCGGTGCTCGCGAGGCTCGGCAACCGGCGCGGCTTCGACGACTGGCTGCCGACGCCGCTCGCGTTCGATCACGTGATCGTCGCCGTCGACGTCGACGGACGGCGCCACTGGCTCGATCCGACGCGACGCGGCCAGTACGGCGCGCTGGCCACGATGGGCCAGGCGCACGACGGCGCCGAGGTGCTGCCGGCCGCGACGGGCGCGTCGGGGCTGCAGCGCATCGACGCGCCGGACCGCGACGCGCTCGCGCTGAACGAGCTCGTCGAGACGATGTCGATCCCGGCGCTCGACGGCGACGCGACGCTGAAAGTCGTGCAGACGCTGCACGGCGTCGCGGCGGAGAACGTGCGCGCGGCGGCCGGCATGACGACGCGCGAGCGCGCCGACGAATCGATGCGCGAAGGCATGCGCAAGCGCTATCCGGGCGCGACGCTCGTCGGCACGTATGCGATCGACGACGATCGCGCGACGAACCGTCTCGTGCTGACGACGACGTACACGCTGACGAAGCCGGTCGAGCACGTCGACGGCCAGTACCGCGTGCACTTCCGCCCGGCCAACTTCGCCGGCGTGTTCCCGGTGCCGGCGGAGTCGCAGCGCCGCTCGCCGCTCGCGCTGCGCTTCCCGGTCGACCTGGTCTACCGGCTCGAGGTGCAGTTCCCGGACGACGTGGCCGTCGTCGAGCGGCACGAGACGCAGGCGATCGACGGCGCATTCTTCAAGGCGACCGGGACGCGCACCATCGTCGCGAACCACGGCGAGGCGACGCTGCAGCTGCGGACGCTGACGAACGAGGTCGCGGCCGACGACCTGCCGAAGCTGCGCGACGATCTCAAGCGACTCGACCGGACGTTCCCGTCGATCGTCGCGGTCCGCGACACCGAGATCAAGAAGGCCGGCCTGCTCGGCCTCGGCACGAAGGACTTCGCCGCCACGCTGAAGGACCGCCAGCACGACACGGTCGCGAAGGTGACCGGCGCACTCGACTCGGGCCGACTCTCGGGCGTCGATCTCGAACGCGCGTACTGCACGCGTGCGATCGCGTCGGCGACGCTCGGCGACCGCGAGCACGCCGCGTCGGACGCCGACCGCGCGGTCGCGCTCGACCCGAACGCCGTCGACGCGCTGCTGTGCCGCGCCCGCACGCGACTCTGGGCCGGCGACTTCGCGGCCGCCGACGACGACGCGTCGCAGGCGATCGTGCTCGGCGCCGACGGCGCGGGCGCGTGGCAGTCGCGCGGCGAGGCACGCTTCCATCGTGCGCGCTACGCCGACGCGGCGAGCGACTTCGCGAAGGCCGCGTCGCTCGACGTCGACCCGAGCCGTCGCGCGAAGCACGAGGTCTGGCGCGCGATGGCGCTGCGACGCGCGAAGCTGCCGCTGCCCGACGACCTCGCGCAGCGCGCCGCCGCGTCGCGCGACGAGCCGTGGCCGCGGCCGGCGCTCGCACTGTTCGCCGACCGGCTCGACGCCGGCGAACTGGCGGCGCTCGCGGCGCGCCGCCCCGGCGACGAAGCGACGATGAACGGCACCGAGGCCGACTTCTACATCGGCGAGTTCGAACTCGCGAACGGCGACGTCGCGAAGGCGCGCGAGGCGTTCGAGGCGACCCTCGCGCACGGCGTCTTCGTGTTCGTCGAATACAACGCGGCGGCGCTCGAGCTCGACCGGCTGCGGGCCGCGCACTGAGGCAGCGGGCGACGGCCTAGCCGGACGCGAGCGCCCTCACGACGTCGGCGACGACCGCGTCCCAGCGCCCGGGCGCCGGGCAGCGGAACAACCGCGCCGACGGATACCACGGCGAGTCGTCGCGCGCCTGCAACCAGCGGAAGTCGGCCGCGAACGGCAGCAGGATCCACACCGGCCGTCCCATCGCGCCCGCGAGATGCGCGACCGCGGTGTCGACGGCGACGACGAGGTCGAGCGAGTCGATCAGCGCGGCCGTGTCGGCGAAGTCGGCGAGCGTCGTCCCGCGAACGAGCCCCGGATGCGCGTCGCGCAATCGCTCGAGCGCGTCGGCGTCGCTCGCGCGGATGTCCCTCTGCAGGCCGACCCATTCGACATCGACCGCGTCGAGCAGCGGCGCGAGGTCGCGCAACGCCAGCGACCGGCGACGATCGTTCGCGTGCGTCGTGCCGCCGGCCCACGCGAGACCGATCCGGCGACGATCGCCGGCGACGCGCACGCGCGGCGCCGCGCGGACGTACGGCACGTCGGCGCCGTCCGGCGCGATCGCGCCGAGCAGCAGCGGCACGCTCATCAGCGGCACGTGGAAGTCGACCGTCGGCGGCGGCGCGTCGAGCGACACGACCGGCCCGACACCGGCGCGCTCGACGAGCAGCCGCTCGAGCGGCGTCGGTACCGCGACGATCGTGCGCACGCCGGCGGCCGCGAGCCGCGGCACGAGGCGCGCGAACTGGATCGTGTCGCCGAGCCCCTGTTCCGCGTGGACCAGCACCGTGCGCCCCTTCGCGTCCGCGAGCCGCGTCAGCCTCGCCGCGTCGAAGCGTCGTCGCGGCGACGGGAAGTCCGCGCAGTCCCAGCGCGCCTCGTAGTCCTTCCAGCCGCGCGCGAAGTCGCCGAGCGAGAGCTCGGCGAGCGCGAGGTTCCAGCGCGCGATCGCGAGGTCGGACCGCAGCCGCAGCGCGTCGCGATACGCGACGATCGCGTCGGCCGGACGACCCGCGTCGGCGAGCGCGTTGCCGAGATGCACGTGCAGCAGTGCACGACGCGGCGCGGCCGTGACCGCGCGCCGCGCCGCCGCGATCGCGCCGTCGAGGTCGTCGGCCTCGAGCAGGTCCTGCGCGAGCGCGTCCCAGCCGTCGGCGACGTCCGGAGCGATCGTCGTCGCGTCGCGATGCACCGCGATGGCGGCGTCGACGTCGCCCGACTGCCGCAGCGCCCGGCCGAGGTTGATCTTCGTCGCGACATGATCGGGCGCGGCCGTCGATGCGGCGCGCAGTCGCTGAACGGCCTCGTCGACGCGACCGGCTTCGAGCGACGCGCAGCCGAGGCCGTTCGCGGCCTCGACGTCGGTCGGGTCGCGATCGAGCGCCTCGCGGTACAGCACGATCGCCTCGTCGGGCCGCCCGCGCGCCATCAGCGACGCGGCGAGGTTCGTCCGCGGCACCGACCAACCGGGGTCGAGGGCGATCGCGCGACGGTAGTGCGCGTCGGCCGCGTCGAACGATCCGCGTCGCACCAGCGCGTCGGCGAGGTCGACCCGCGCGGCCACGAAGTCGGGCGCGAGCGCGACGGCGCGCTCGAACGCGGCGACCGCGTCGTCGGCGTCGTCGAGCTTCGCGAGCGCGAGGCCGAGGTCGTGATGGAAGCTCGCGACGTCGGGTCGCAGCCGCACCCGCTGCCGCATCCGGGCGACCGCCTCGCGGACGCGGCCCGCGCGATACAGCGCGACCGCGAGGCCGCCGAGCGCCGCGACGTCGCCGGCGTCGTGCTTCAACGCGCGTCTCAGCGCGTCGATCGCCTCGACGGCCCGCCCCTCGTCGAGCAGCCGCAGGCCGTGCGCGCGGTCTTCAGCGAGGAGCGGATTCAATTCGGACGGGGCAGCGCGCGATGGATCGGGAACACGACGAGCGCGCATTCTAGGCGGGGCCCGGCCGCGGCATCGCGGTCATAATCGCGGCTCGCCCAACGAACCGCCGACGCGTCGGCGTCCGCGCCCATGGACATCCTCGAAGCCTCCCGCGCCGCCGTGCGCCAGCGGATCGCGCGACTGCGCGACGCGCTCGCGCGGCACGGCTACGCCGCCATCCTCGTCCCGACGTCCGATCCGCACCTGTCCGAGTACCTGCCGGAACGATGGGCCGGGCGCGTGTGGGCATCGGGCTTCACGGGCTCGGCCGCCACGCTCGTCGTCGCGCGCGATTTCGCCGGCCTGTGGGCCGACAGCCGCTACTGGGCGCAAGCCGACGCCGAACTCGCCGGCACCGGCATCGAGTCGCTGCGCATCCCCGGCGCGAACAGCGTCGCGCACGTCGACTGGCTCGCCGAGCACCTCGACGCGGGCGACGTCGTCGTCGTCGACGGCACGGTGCTCGGACTCGCGGCCGCACGCCAGCTGCAGGGCGCGCTGTCCGCGAAGGGCATCCGCCTCGAGACCGGCGTCGACCTGTTCGACGAGGCCTGGCCGGACCGGCCGCCGCTGCCGACGCCGCCGGTCTACGAGCACGTGCCGCCGTTCGCGTCGCGCTCGCGCGTCGACAAGCTCGCGGAGGTGCGACGCGCGATGGCCGCGGCCGGCGCCGACGCGCACTTCGTCTCGACGCTCGACGACATCGCGTGGCTGTTCAACCTGCGCGGCAGCGACGTCGACTACAACCCCGTCTTCGTCGCGCACGCGCTGATCGAACCCGACGCGGCAACGCTGTTCGTCGCCGACGGGAAGGTGCCGCCCGACGTGCAGGCGTCGCTGTCGCGCGACCGCGTGCGCAGGCGGCCGTATGCCGAAGCGCGCGCGGCGCTGTCGTCGCTCGCGGCCGGGCGCGTCCTGCTGCTCGACCCGCGCCGCGTCACGCTCGCGTTCCGCGAAGCCGTGCCCGACGCCGTGCGCGTCGTCGAGTCGATCAACCCGTCGACGTTCGCGAAGTCGCGCAAGAGCGCCGACGAGGCCGCGCACGTCCGTCGCGCGATGGAACAGGACGGCGCCGCGCTCGCCGAGTTCTTCGCGTGGTTCGAGGAAGCGCTCGCCGCGTCGCGTGCCGGCGGAGCGGCGATCACCGAACTCACGATCGACGAGCGCATCACGGCCGCGCGCGCGCGCCGCGCCGACTTCGTGTCGCCGAGCTTCTCGACGATCGCGGGCTTCAACGCGAACGGCGCGATGCCGCACTACCGCGCGACCGAACAGTCGCACGCGACGATCGAAGGCGACGGGCTGCTGCTGATCGATTCCGGCGGCCAGTACGCATCCGGCACGACCGACATCACGCGCGTCGTGCCGGTCGGCGACGTCTCGCCCGAGCAGAAGCGCGACTTCACGCTGGTGCTGAAGGGCATGATCGCGCTCGCGACGGCCCGCTTCCCGCGCGGCACGAAATCGCCGAGCCTCGACGCGCTCGCGCGCGCGCCGATCTGGGCCGCCGGCGTCGACTACGGCCACGGAACCGGGCACGGCGTCGGCTACTTCCTCAACGTGCACGAAGGTCCGCAGTCGATCTCGCCGCACGCGCCGCCCGAGCCGCACACCGCGATGGAGCCCGGGATGATCACGTCCGACGAGCCCGGCATCTATCGTCCGGGTCAGTGGGGCGTACGCATCGAGAACCTCGTGCTGGCGGTCCCGGCGCGCTTCGACGGTGCGGTCGACGGCCGCGGGCCGTTCGGCGAATTCCTGGAGTTCGAGACGCTGACGCTGTGCCCGATCGACACGCGCTGCATCGATGTCGGGCTGTTGCGCGACGACGAGCGCCGCTGGCTCGACGCGTATCACGCCGAGGTCGCGCGACGCGTCTCGCCGCTGGTCGAGCGGGGCCGCGCTGCGTGGCTTCGCGAACGCGACGCGGCCGCTCGAAGCGACGTTGTCGGCAGGACACTGAGCCGACCCGGCGCCGCGCGCGCCGGTGCTTGTCGGCCGCGTCCGAAATCGCGCTCCCGACGCGTTCGCGGCCTTTATGCCGGAACCTCCGTCGGTCGTGGGCACTCGATCGTTCGCATTCCACGCGTCGCGGCAGTCGCCGTGCGCCGAGGAGCCTCGACATCCACGACAGGAGAATTCATGAAGCGCATTTCCGCATTCGTCATCGCCGCCGCCTGCAGCCTTCCGCTCGCCGCCTTCGCGCAAGGCTCGGCGAACCCGCCGGGCAGCGTGCCAGCCGGCCAGCCAGCCGAGCTCGGACCTGCAGAAGCAGAAGACGCAGCAGACCGGTCAGGCCACGCAGTACGGCCAGCAGCCCGGCAGCACCAACAGCAGCAGCGGCGCGACGCAGTCGAACGCCGTGACGAACGGCACGCTGTCGGGCCAGTCGACGACCGGTTCGTCGTCGATGACGTCGAGCTCGAAGTCGAAGTCGAAGTCGGCGAAGAAGTCGAAGAACACCCCGGAGTCGGCGCCGGAGAACTGATCGTCCGACGGCATCGAACGAGGCGGCTTCGGCCGCCTTTTTCGTTGCCGCGACGACCGGTGGCCGGCCCGACCGTCAGGCCGACAGCGCCTTGTAGCGGATGCGCTTCGGCTTCGCGCCTTCGTCGCCGAGCCGCTTGCGCTTGTCGGCCTCGTACTCCTGGTAGTTGCCGTCGAAGAACGTCCACTTCGACTCGCCCTCGGCCGCGAGGATGTGCGTCGCGATGCGGTCGAGGAACCAGCGGTCGTGGCTGATGACGAGCACCGACCCCGCGAACTCGAGCAGCGCGTCCTCGAGCGCGCGCAGCGTCTCGACGTCGAGGTCGTTCGACGGCTCGTCGAGCAGCAGCACGTTGCCGCCGGCGAGCAGCGTCTTCGCGAGGTGCAGCCGCCCGCGCTCGCCGCCCGACAGGTTGCCGACGATCTTCTGCTGGTCGCCGCCCTTGAAGTTGAAGCGGCCGAGGTACGCGCGCGACGGCATCTCGAAACGTCCGACCGTCAGGAGGTCGGCGCCGTTCGAGACGTCGTCGAACACGGTCTTCGTGTCGTCGAGGTCCTCGCGGGTCTGGCCGACGAGCGAGATCTTCGCGGTCGCGCCGATGACGATCTCGCCGCCATCCGGCTTCTCCTGGCCCGCGATCATGCGGAACAGCGTCGACTTGCCGGCGCCGTTCGGGCCGATGATGCCGACGATCGCGCCGGCCGGGACCTTGAACGACAGCCCGTCCATCAGCACGCGGTCGCCGTAGGCCTTCGTGACGTCCTGGAACTCGATCACCTCGTTGCCGAGCCGCTCGGCGACCGGGATGAAGATCTCGTTCGTCTCGTTGCGCTTCTGGTATTCCTGCGAGCTCAGCTCCTCGAAGCGCGCGATGCGCGCCTTCGACTTCGCCTGTCGCGCCTTCGGGCTCTGCCGCACCCATTCGAGCTCGGTCTTCAGCGCCTTCTGCCGCGCCGACTCGCTCGACTCCTCGCTCTTCAGCCGTTCCTGCTTCTGGTCGAGCCACGAGCTGTAGTTGCCCTTCCACGGGATGCCGTGCCCGCGGTCGAGCTCGAGGATCCACTCGGCCGCGTTGTCGAGGAAGTAGCGGTCGTGCGTCACGCCGACGACGGTCCCCGGATAGCGTTGCAGGAACTGCTCGAGCCACTCGACCGACTCGGCGTCGAGGTGGTTCGTCGGCTCGTCGAGCAGCAGCATGTCGGGCTTCGACAGCAGCAGCTTGCAGAGCGCGACGCGACGCTTCTCGCCGCCCGACAGCGGACCGATCCTCGCGTCCCACGGCGGCAGCCGCAGCGCGTCGGCGGCGATCTCGAGCTGGTGCTCGGTGTCGCTGCCGGCGGCGGCGATGATCGCCTCGTACCGGCCCTGCTCCTCGGCGAGCTTGTCGAAGTCGGCATCGGGCTCGGCGTACGCCGCGTAGATGCGCTCGAGCTCGGCCTTCGCGACCATCACCTCGCCCATCCCCGACTCGACCTCCTCGCGGACCGTCTTGCCCGGGTCGAGCTGCGGCTCCTGCGGCAGGTAGCCGATCTTCATGTTCGGCATCGGGACGGCCTCGCCCTCGATGTCGGTGTCGATGCCGGCCATGATCTTCAGCAGGCTCGACTTGCCGGAGCCGTTCAGGCCGAGCACGCCGATCTTCGCGCCGGGGAAGAACGACAGCGAGATGTTCTTGAGGATCTGGCGCTTCGGCGGGACGACCTTGCCGACGCGGTTCATCGTGTAGACGTACTGGGCCATCGCGGGTCCACGAAAAAGGCGCGAGCTTACCCGACGGGTGTCGCGGATCGTGCATTGTGGCGGCTGCCGCGGTCCGCTCCGCGTCGCCTTCGACGGTCGCCGTTGCCGACCGCAATTTCGAGATCGCCCGATGCTGCAGGATCGCCGTGCACGACCCCGCCTCGCGCGGCGCCCGCTCGCGCCGCCGCGGCTGCTCGCGTTCCTCGGTCCCGCGACGCTCGTCGCGGTCGGCTACATGGACCCGGGCAACTGGGCGACCGACCTCGAAGGCGGCGCGCGCTTCG
The DNA here is from genome assembly GCA_963720205.1 of uncultured beta proteobacterium. Lineage (GTDB taxonomy): Bacteria > Pseudomonadota > Gammaproteobacteria > Burkholderiales > Burkholderiaceae_D > CAHJXF01. The sequence continues at coordinate 1,379,156 of OY970390.1, forward strand.
GCTATCGGCTGCTGTGGGTGCTCGTCGCGTCGAACTGGACGGCGCTCGTCCTGCAGACGCTCGCGACGCGGCTCGGGGTCGTCACGCAGCTCGACCTCGCCGAGGCGTGCCGCGCGGCCTATGCGGCGAAGCACCGGCGTCGCGCTGTGGGTGCTCGCCGAGGTCGCGATCGTCGCCTGCGACATGGCCGAGGTGATCGGCAGCGCGATCGCGATCAACCTGCTGTTCGGCATCCCGCTGATCTGGGGCGCGACGATCACCGTGCTCGACGTGTTCGTGGTGCTCGCGCTGCATCAGCGCGGCATGCGGCGCTCGAAGCGATCGTCGTCGCGCTGATCGGCACGATCGCCGTCTGCTTCGGTATCGAGCTGTTCCTGGTGAAGCCGCCGCTCGGCGCGATCGCGGCCGGCCTCGTGCCGCGGCTCGACGCGGCGAGCCTCTACATCGCGATCGGCATCGTCGGCGCGACCGTGATGCCGCACAACCTGTACCTGCATTCGTCGACCGTGAAGTCGCGACCGGTCGAGCCGACGGTCGACGCGCGTCGCCGCGCGTTGCGCTTCTTCGCGATCGACACGACGATCGCGCTGCACGTCGCGCTGCTCGTCAACGCCGCGATCCTGATCCTGTCCGCGGCGGTGTTCGGCGCGCGCCACCTCGTCGTGTCGGACCTCCGCGACGCGCATCGGCTGCTCGCGCCGCTGCTCGGCACGCAGGCGGCCGCGGTGCTGTTCGCCGTCGCGCTGCTGTGCGCCGGCCAGAGCTCGACGATCACCGGGACGCTCGCGGGCCAGATCGTGATGAACGGCTTCCTGCACATGCGGCTGCCGGCGTTCGCGCGACGCGCCGTGACGCGCACGGTCGCCGCGGCGCCGACCATCGCGGTGCTCGCGTGGTACGGCGAGGCCGGGACGCTGCCGTTGCTGATCGCGAGCCAGGTCGTCCTGAGCCTGCAGCTGCCGTTCGCGATCGTCCCGCTGATCCGCCTGACGTCGTCGACGCGCTGGATGGGCGGCTTCGCGAGCGGCCGCATGCTGCACGCGACGGCGGTCGCCGTCGCGGCGATGATCGTCGCGCTGAACGTCGCGCTCGTCGCGCGCACCGTCGTCGACCTGCGCGCGACGCATCCGGCCGCGGCCGTCGCGCTCGCGATCCTCGTCGTCGGCGCGCTCGGCTTCCTCGCCTACATCGCGCGCGTGCCGATCGACCAGAACGCCACGCGCGGCGACGACCGCGACCGGCAGCCGGACGGCCTGTGACCGCGTTGGACGGCGACGCGACCGTCGCTCGACCGACGGCTCGGCGCAACGCCGCCCGGCGCCGCCTTGCCACTCGCGCGAGGCCGCGGGTACACTGCGCCGGCCATGACCGCCTCGAACCGCTGGTTCTTCTTCGTCTACTTTCCGCGCCATCGGGCGGGGAAGAGACGGTAGCGCGCGAGCGTCGCACCGGATCCGAACCGCCCACCGGGCGGTTTTTTTTTGCCGCGCCGCCCTTCGAACTCAGGCCGCGACGACGCGTGCCGAAGAGCTGACCAGGAGTCCCCCATGCCGATCAGCACCGACGACCTCCGCATCCGCGAGATCAAGGAGCTCACCCCGCCCGCGCACCTGGTGAGGGAGTTTCCCTGCTCCGAACGCGCGTCGCGCACGGCGTTCTCCGGGCGCACGGCGATCCACCGCATCCTGCACGGCGCCGACCAGCGGCTGCTCGTCGTGATCGGCCCGTGCTCGATCCACGACCCGGACGCGGCGAAGGAATACGCGCGGCGCCTCTTCGTCGAGCGCGAGCGGCACGCGAAGGACCTCGTGATCGTGATGCGCGTGTACTTCGAGAAGCCGCGCACGACCGTCGGCTGGAAGGGCCTCATCAACGACCCGGACCTCGACGGCAGCTTCCACATCAACAAGGGCCTGCGGTCCGCGCGCGAGCTGCTGCTGACGATCAACGAGATGGGGCTGCCGGCCGGTTCCGAATACCTCGACGTGATGACGCCGCAGTACATCGCGGACCTCGTCACGTGGGGCGCGATCGGCGCGCGCACGACCGAATCGCAGGTCCATCGCGAACTGGCGTCGGGGCTGTCGTGCCCCGTCGGCTTCAAGAACGGCACCGACGGCAACGTGAAGATCGCGATCGACGCGATCAAGGCCGCCTCGCAGCCGCACCACTTCCTGTCGGTCACGAAGGGCGGCCATTCGGCGATCGTCTCGACGAACGGCAACGACGACTGCCACATCATCCTGCGCGGCGGCACGTCGCCGAACTACGACGCGAGCAGCGTCGCGGCGGCCTGCAGCGAGATGAGCCGCGCCGGCCTCGCGCAGAAGGTCATGATCGACGCGAGCCACGCGAACAGCCTGAAGGACCCGCAGAACCAGGTCGGCGTCGCGGCCGACATCGGGCGCCAGATCGCCGGCGGCGACTCGCGCATCGTCGGCGTGATGGTCGAAAGTCATCTCGTCGCCGGACGTCAGGACCTGCGGGCGGGCCAGCGGCTCGAGGACCTGACGTACGGCCAGAGCATCACCGACGGCTGCATCGGCTGGGACGACTCGGTCGAGGTGCTCGAACGGCTCGCGTCCGCGGTCCGCGAACGGCGCGTCAAGGAAAACGAGCGCTCGTATGTCGGCAAGTAGACCGCGCCACCGGCGATGAACGTCGTCGCGCTCGCGTTCGCGCGGCACGGCCGCATCGGCGTCGCGACGTGGATCGTGCGCGTCGTGATCGTGACGACCGTCGCGAGCGCGGCCGGCCTGCTCGCGCAGGCGGTGGCCGGCGATGCCGGTGCCGCGGTCGTCGCGGCGCTCGTCGTCTGGAGCGTCGGATCGCTGTCGGCGCGGCGGCTGCACGACACCGGCCGTTCGGGCTGGTCGATGCTCGCGGCGCTCGTGCCGGTCGTCGGACCGCTGTGGGTGCTGTTCCAGCTGACGCGGCCGGGCGTCGAGGGTCGCAACCGCTTCGGCGGCGACCCCGAGGCGCGACTCGACTACCTGCAGGTCGACATCACGCGCTGAGCATGCCGACCGTCAACGACGTCACCCAGCTGAACCCGATCGAGGTCTTCTCGATCGCGACGCCGCGCTCGACGCCCGAAGTACAGGATGCGTTGCGCGGCACGACGCTGCCGGTCTCCATCGGCGGCGGCCACTTCAGCATGGGCGGGCAGACGGCCAGTCCCGGCACGCTGCACCTCGACCTGCGCCGCATGAATCGCGTGCTGTGGTTCGACCCGACGTCGCGCACGATCCGGGTCGAGGCGGGCATCCGCTGGTGCGACGTGCAGGCGTTCGTCGATCCGCACGGCCTCGCGGTGCGGACGATGCAGACCTACGCGAACTTCACCGTCGGCGGCGCGCTGTCGGTCAACGCGCACGGCCGCTACATGGGCGCGGGCCCGGTCGTGCTGTCGGTCCGCGAGATCCGCGTCGTGCTCGCGAACGCGGACGTCGTCGACGCGAGTCGCGAGCACGAGGCCGAGGTCTTCCGCGCGGCGATCGGCGGCTACGGCGCGGTCGGCGTGATCACCGAGGTCGTGCTCGAGCTCGCGGTGAACCTGCGCGTCGAACGACGCGACCGGACGATGCCGTTCACGGCGTATCCGGCGTGGTTCGACGCGAACGTCCGCGGGCACGCCGACGCGGTCTTCCACAATGCGGACCTCTATCCGCCGCGCTACACCCGCGCGCGCGCCGTGACGTGGGTCGAGACCGATCGGCCGCCGACCGATCGACGCCGCCTGCAGCCGCTGCGGCGCGTCCACGCGCTGGAGCGCTACTTCCTGTGGGCGATGACCGAGACGCCGTTCGGCAAGCTGCGTCGCGAGCGGCTGATCGATCCGCTGATCTACCGCCGGCGCCGCGTGCACTGGCGCAACTACGAGGCGGGCTACGACGTCGCCGAGCTCGAGCCGGTCGGCCGTCGGCGACGGACGTACGTGCTGCAGGAATACTTCGTTCCCGCCGCCCGCCTGAGCGACTTCATCCCGGCGATGGCGCACATCCTGATGCGCCATCGCGTCAATGCGATCAACGTCTCGATCCGTCATGCCGAGTCGGACCCGGACACGACGATGGCCTGGGCGCGCGGCGAGACGTTCGCGCTGGTGCTGTACCACAAGCAGCGCACGCGCGACAACGCGCGCGAGCGCGTCGGCGTGTGGACGCGCGAGCTGATCGATGCCGTCCTCGCCTGCGACGGCACGTACTACCTGCCGTACCAGCTGCATGCGACCGACGCGCAGTTCCACGCGGCCTATCCGCGGGCCCGCGAACTGTTCGACCTGAAGCGGCAGCTCGATCCCGGCTACCGGCTGCGCGGCGCGCTGTGGGACCGCTACTACGCGCCGACGCTCGCGCCGGTCGCGGCGCCGTCGGTGCGCACGGATGCCGCGGCTTCGCTGTTCCACGCGGTCTACGACGACGTCCGCGAGGCCGACCGCTTCTACGCGTTCCTGCAGAACATCTTCCATCTGTTCCCCGAGGACCGGCTGCACGCGCTGATCCGGGCCTCGATGCGTGCGTCGCGCGACGACGAGGAGATCTATCGCCGCATCCAGGCCGGGCTGCCGTCGATCGCGCCGCGGGCGTCGATGCTGACGTACGCGCTGCCGTCCCTCGCGACGCAGAAGGCCGAGATGGGTCGCCAGTCGGCGCGCCTGCTGTCGGGCATGACGAGCCGGCGCGACTATGTCGAGATCGGCACCACCGGACGCTACGTGCGCGCGCTGCGCAGGCACGCGGGCGTCGCCGGTCGGGTGACGCTCGTCCACGACGTCGCCGCCGGCTGGTCGCCGGTCGACGTCGTGGAGCGCGGACAGCTCGTGCCGGTCGGCGCGTTCCGGCCGCTCGACGACTACGCGCCGCTCGACCTGCCGCCGGACAGCGCCGATCTCGTCAGCTGCTTCGTCGGCCTGCACCACATGCACCCCGACCGGCTCGCGCCGTTTCTCGCGTCGATCGCGCGGACGCTGCGCCCCGGCGGCCGCTTCGTCGTCCGCGACCACGACGTCCGCGACGAGCCGATGGACCGCTTCGTGTCTCTCGCGCACACCGTGTTCAACGCGGGCCTCGGCGAGCCGTGGAACGTCAACGCGCGCGAGCGACGGCACTTCGCGAGCGTCGACGCGTGGATCGCCCGCATCGAGGCGACCGGCCTCGCGCACACCGGCGAGCGGCTCGTGCAGGACGGCGACCCTTCGGACAACGTGCTGATGGCGTTCGAGCGTGTCCGCTGACGCGGCGCTGATGCGCGCTTGCCGGGCGCTGGTCGCGACGATCGCGATCCTGTCGGGCGCAGCGGCCTGCGCGGCCGAGAGTCCGGTGCCGCCCGACCAGCGGCGCAGCGCCGAGCAGACGCTGCTCACCTACCCCGAGTGGTTCCTCGTCTTCAGTCCGGCCGAGTACGCGGCGTTCACGGCGACGGAGCCGGCGCATCGCTTCCCGTTCGTCGGTCACGTGCGCCAGTTGTGGGAAGGCTATGCCGCGGTCACGCGCGAGCAGCTGCGCCAAGGGGCGCCCGCCAACGTCGGCTACCACGTGATGATCGTCGTCATCGCGACCAGCACGACGGTCGAGTACGCGCTGCGCGCCGCCTACGAGAACACGATCGGCCGGCTCGGCTGGGCGCTCGGCGGCGCGACCGAGACCGACGAGGACCGCTACGCCGCGCGGACTGCGCAGCAGTACGTCGACTTCATTCGTCGCGAGCCGTGGTACCTGTTCGACTTCCGCGGCCGGCTGGTCGGGCTGTGGACCGAGCTGCCGGCGTTCGGGCCCGGCCTGGCGCGCAAGTGGGAACGGCGCTACGCGCTGACGACCGAGTACGCGATCAAGGCGCTCTACGGCCGGATGATCGAGTACGCCACGCGCGCGGCGTACACGCCGGCGCTGATGACGACCGACGTCGTCGTCGACCGCGCCCCGCCGGCGCTGCCGCCGGACGTGCGGCTGCTGCGGCCGCTCGACGACGGACGCGCGTTGCTCGAACTGCCGCGCTACGAAGCCTTCCGCGATGCCGCGACGTCGCTCGCGAAGGACGGCGCGCGGCTCGTCGACGTGGCCGGCAATGCCGATCGCATCCTCGTCACGGTCCTCGCGCGAGACGACGTGGCCTGGCCGGCGGGATCGTCGGTGCTGTTCGCGCAGCCGATCCTCACGAGGCCGGGCTGGCGTCGCGAGGCCGCGCTCGTCGCGGTCGGCTCGCTGTCGCGCTTCCTCGTCGACGCGCCGTCGGCGAACGTCGTCGTCGAACACGTCTTCGACGACTGACGCGCGGCCACGCGTCGTCGCTCAGCGCTGCCCGACGATCTCCTTGAAGAACGCGTCGCTGTTCGGCTTGCGGCCGAGGAAGTGCTCGACGAGCTGCTCCGGCGGCGCCTGGCCGCCCTGCGACAGGACGTCCGCGCGGTAGCGCGCGCCGTCGACCGGGTTCATCAGCTTGCCGTGGAAGCCGGACAGCATGTCGAGCGCGAGCACCTCGCTCCACATGTAGCCGTAGTAACCCGCCGCGTAGCCGCCCATCAGGTGTTCGAAGCTCGCGGCGCCCATCGTCCCGGGCACCGTCCCGAGCGGCGTCTTCGACTCGAGGTCGACCCACGCCTGCTGCGCCTCGGGCGGCTTCGCCGTCGCCAGCGACATGTCGTACTCGGCGTAGAACCACTGCGCGCCGTAGCGGATGCCCCGACCGTAGCGTCGCGCGGCGTCGAGCTGGCCGATCTGCTCGTGCGTCAGCTGCGGACAGTCGTGGCAGATCTCGGCGAACAGCTTCAGCGCGTCCTCGCGTCGCGCCCATTCCTCGAACATCTGCGACGGCGCCTCGACGAAGTCGCGCTTCACGCTCGTGCCGGCCTGGTCCGCGTAGCGCGTCTTCGACAGCACGCCGTGCAGCACGTGGCCGAACTCGTGCATCAGCGTCTCCAGCTCGCCCTGGTTCAGGCCGTTGCGGTCGAGGTTCGCGACGAGCGCCGAGATCGGCGTGCGATAGCCGGGTGCACCTGGCTCGCGGTCGAGCGTCGATACCGCGCGCACCGGCCACGCGGCCGCGTGGTTGTACTTGCCGTCGCGCGGAAAGAGGTCGAGGTAGGCCGTGCCGACGAACGCGCCGACGCCGCCGTCCGGCGAGCGATCGAAGACGTCGTAGACCCGCACGTCCGGATGCCACTTCGGCGCGTCCGACGGGACGAAGCGGATGCCGTACAGCGTCTCCGCGACCTTCAACGTGTACGCGATGCTGGCCTCGGTCGGGAAGTACTTGCGCAGCGCCTCCTGGTCGACCGAGAAGCGCGCATTCCGCAGCTTCTCGGAGTAGTACGACACGTCCCAGCGGTCGAGCGTCGTCGCCGCGACCGGCTGGTGCAGGTCGTCGGCCTTCCACTGCGCGAGTTCCGCGTACTCCTTCTTCTCGACGGGCGCGAGCGCCGCGTGCACGTCGTCGAGGAAGCGATGGACGGTGGCGGGCGTTCGCGCCATGCGCCGCTGCAGCACGAACGTCGCATAGTCCGGCTTGCCGTACTGTTTCGCGAGCTCGAGGCGCAACGTGTCGACGCGATCGAGCAGCTGCATGTTCGCCTCGCCGCCGTAGCGGTTGCGCGCGATCCAGTAGCGCTTGCGCGCATCGGCGTTCGACGCGAGCTGCATGAACGGGATGTACGACGGATAGGCCATCGGCAGCAGGTAGTCGCCGTCGGCATCCTTCTTCTGCGCGGCGAGGTACGCGTCCGGCAGGCCGGCCATCTCCGCGGGCTTCATCACGACGCGCGTGTCGTCGTCGCGCAGGTTCTTGTCGAAGCGCTGCTGCAGGTCGGTGATCTCCTGGTTGATCTCCTTCACCCGCCGGCGCTGCTCGGGCGCCAGCGTCACGCCGGCGTCCTCGAACTGTTCGAGCAGGTCCTGCCGGTACTGCGCCTGGATCGCATCGACCGGCTTCGCCGACCTGACGCGCCGGTAGAGCGGCTCGCTCTGGAACAGCTCGATCTGGAACGGCGCGAGCTTCAGCTCGCACGCGTCGGCCGCGTCGCGCGTCGCCTGGTCGACGGCGACGTTCGCGATCAGCGACAGTGGTCCGTCGAGGTCGTTGGCCGCGACGGCGAGTGCGTTCCATTCATCGAAGATGCCGCGCGGTCCGCGCGTCGCCTCCATCGCGACCTGCGTGCGTCGCAGCGTGTCGACCGCCGGGTCGCAGAGCGCGCCGATCGCGGCGTCGTCCCAGAGCGGGATGGCGGGGCGGGCGGGACCCGCGGCGGACGCGGACGCCGTCACGACGGCGCCGGCGACGACGGCGACAAGGCACTGGATCGGATGCATGAAAGGTCTCGAGGTCATGATTCGGCGTTGCGGTCCTTCCGCCACTGCACGTCGGCGCCGCCGGCGTGCCGGTTCAGCACCCGCGCGAGCACGAACAGCAGGTCGGACAGGCGATTGAGGTAGTGACGGGCCTCGGCGCGGACGTCTTCGGTCCGGCCGAGTGCGACGACGGATCGCTCGGCGCGGCGCGCGACGGTGCGCGCGACGTGCGCGACGCTCGCGGCGCGCGAGCCGCCCGGCAGGATGAATTCCTCGAGGCGCGGCAGCGTGGCGTTGTGGTCGGCGAGCCAGCCGTCGAGCCGAGCGACCTGCGCGTCGGTCACCAGTCGCGTAACCCGGGATCGACAGTTCGCCGCCGAGGTCGAACAGGTCGTGCTGGATGGCCGAAAGCGCGGCACGGACGTCGTCGGGCAGGTCCTCGCACGCGAGCACGCCGAGCACGCTGTTGAGCTCGTCGACGTCGCCCATCGCATGCACGCGCAGCGCGTCCTTCTCGGTCCGGGTGCCGTCGCCGAGTCCGGTGGTGCCGTCGTCGCCCGTCCGCGTCGCGATCTGCGTGAGTCGCTTGCCCATCAGCGCTCGCTGGACACCGGGGCGCCCTTCGCGCGGGCGAGCGCGAGGTAGTTCGCGCAGCCGCGCAGCGCGACGTCGTCGGCGCTGATCCGCGACACCGGAAGCGACGACAGCCAGCCGCGATAGCGGCCCTTGTCGACGAAGCGCTCCAGGAACGCATCGACGTCGAACGCGTCGCCGAGATGCGTCAGCACGCCGCCGGTCAGGAACACGCCGGCGCCGGCATGGAACACCAGCGCGAGGTCGCCGGCGAACGAGCCGAGCAGTCCGCAGTAGGTGCGCACCGTCGCGGCGGCCGCGCACGAGCGGTCGGCGAGCGCCGCCTTCACGACGGCGCTCGGATCGCCGTCGGCGACGCCGTCGAGCGCGTCGTCGGGCGCCAGCGCGCGATGGATCAGCGCGATGCCGGCGCCGCAGCAGACGCGTTCCCACGACGTGCGGCCGAACTGCGCGCGGGCCACGTCGAGGATGCGGCGGTCGATGTCGGTCTCGGCCGCGAAGCCCATGTGGCCGCCTTCGCTGGTGACGGCGATCGGCGCCGCGTCCGGATCGATGGCCGACGTCAGCGCGGCGCAACCGAGCCCGGTGCCCGGTCCGAGGATGACGCGCGTGCCGGGATGCGCCGGCGTGCCGCCCTGGACGACCGACACGTCGGCGTCGCCGAGCGTCATCAAGCCGTAGGCCTGCGCCTCGAAGTCGTTGATCAGCGCGACGCGCGACACCTTCATCGCCGCCTGCAGCTCACGGGTGCTGACGGTCCACGGCGCGTTGGTGAACTTCGCCTCGCCGTCGGTCGACACCGGCGCGGCGACGGCGAGGCACGCCGCCTCGAACGGCTCGTCGGCGGCGCCCGCGTCGGCGAGGTAGCGGGCGAGCAGCGCCGCGAGGTTCGCGAACTCGGCGTTGCGATATTCGCGGCGGTCGCCGAGACGGCCTTCGCGGGCGATCGCGAAGCGGCCGTTCGTCCCGCCGATGTCGGCCACGATGCGGGGTCCGCGAAGGGCTGCAGCGTTGGTCGGGACGTCGCTCAAATGAACCGCCGTTTCGGGAAAGGGTGCCGATTGTACTGTCCGTGCGAAGCCCGGCGCGTGTGCCGTGTCGCGTGGCGACACGCGCGGCTAAACTACCGGGTCCGGGCCTCGACGCCCGCGGAGGCGCCGCCATGAATCAACCGATCCCGCACCCGTCGCTGCTGCGGCAGCCGCTGCCCCAGCCGTTCGTCGACGCGCTCGCCGCACGCTTCGGCGTGCGCTTCTCGACGACCGAGGCGGTCCGCGCGCATCACGGGCGCGACGAGTCGCCGTTCGACCCGATGCTGCCCGACGCGGTCGTCTTCGCGCGCAGCACCGACGAGGTGGCCGAGGTCGTTCGCCTGTGCGCGCGCCACGAGGTGCCGGTGATCCCGTACGGCTCCGGCTCGTCGCTCGAAGGCCACCTGCTCGCGATCCGCGGCGGCATCTCGCTCGACGTCTCCGAGATGAACGCCGTCGTCGCCGTCAATCCCGAGGACCTGACGGCGACGGTGCAGGCCGGCGTCACGCGCAAGCAGCTGAACGCCGAGATCAAGGACACCGGGCTGTTCTTCCCGATCGACCCGGGCGCCGACGCGTCGCTCGGCGGCATGGCCGCCACTCGTGCATCGGGAACGAACGCGGTCCGCTACGGCACGATGCGCGAGAACGTCGTCGCGCTGACCGTCGTGACCGCCGACGGCAAGGTCGTGCGCACCGCGCGACGCGCGCGCAAGTCGTCGGCCGGCTACGACCTCACGCGCATCTTCGTCGGCAGCGAAGGCACGCTCGGCATCATCACCGAGGTGACCGTCAAGCTGTATCCGCAGCCCGAGGCGATCTCGGCGGCCGTCTGCAACTTCGCGACCGTCGACGACGCCGTGCGCTGCGTGATCGAGACGATCCAGATGGGCGTGCCGGTCGCGCGCGTCGAGTTGCTCGACGCCGCGTTCGTCCGCGCGGTCAACGTCCACAGCAAGCTGACGCTGACCGAGACGCCGCTGCTGCTGTTCGAATTCCACGGCTCCGCCGCGAGCGTCCAGGAGCAGGCCGAGATCGTTCAGGCGCTCGCGAGCGAGCACGGCGGCATGGAGTTCACGTGGGCCACGCAGCCCGAGGATCGCTCGAAGCTCTGGGCCGCGCGCCACGCGGCCTACTTCGCGGGACTGCAGGTCAAGCCCGGCACGCGCGCCATCACGACCGACGTCTGCGTGCCGATCTCGAAGCTCGCCGACTCGATCGGCGCGACGGTCGCCGACTGCGAGAAGTCGAGCCTGCCGTCGCTGATCCTCGGCCACGTCGGCGACGGCAACTACCACGTGATGCTGCTCGTCGATCCGGCGAAGCCCGAGGAATTCGAGGAAGCCGAAGGCATCAACCATCGGCTCGTGTCGCGCGCGATCGCGCTCGACGGCACGTGCACCGGCGAGCACGGTGTCGGCCTGCACAAGATGCGCTTCCTCGTCGAGGAACACGGCGACGACGCGCTCGACCTGATGCGCGCGCTGAAGCGCGCGTTCGATCCGAAGAACATCATGAATCCGGGAAAGATCGTCGCGCTGGATTGACGCGCGAACGGGTTCGACGCCCCGGCGCTCGCGCGGACGAACCCGCCCGTCGGGCCGCTGCGGGGCGCATGACCGTGCGGGCGCGACGGTGGCGGCGTCGTTCGACGGGAACGCGCGGCGGTCCAACGCATCTGACACGCGAACGATCACGAGGAGCAGCGATGGCTTCCGGCTGGACCAACGACAACGCCGTCAGCGACCAGATCGACGCGACGATCGAGGACGGCATCAAGCGCGCGCAGGCGAAGCTGGCCGCGGCCGGACCGGCGGCGACCCATTGCGACGAATGCGGCGTCGAGATTCCCGTGGGCCGACGCGCCGCGGTGCCCGGCGTCCGCCTGTGCGTGCGCTGCCAGGAAGAGGCCGATCGGGCCGATGCGGTCTTCTCGGGCTACAACCGTCGCGGCAGCAAGGACAGCCAGCTCCGCTGATGTCCGGCGATCGCGACCGGCGACGAGGCGGCACGCGCGTCCTGACGGCCGTCGCGCTGCTGCTCCCGCTCGCCGGATGCGGCTGGTTTTCGCGCAGGCCCGCGCCGGTCGTCGCGCCGGCCCCGGCCGCGGCGACGATGCCGGCCCCGCTCGACGTCGAACCGGTCTCCGCCGCCCGCGCCGCGTGTGCGAACTACGATGCGCTCGTCCGCGAGACGCCGTTCCCGCGCGACGCGATCCTGCGCGGCATCGACGCCGGCCGCGCGTCGATCGTCTTCGCGGTCGACGGCACGACCGTCACGGTGCTGTCGGTCACGTCGTCGGCGCCGGCGTTCGGCGATGCGGCCGCCGACGCGGCCCGCAAGCTGCGCTGCTCGGTCGAGCGGCGGGCGCGCTTCTCGATGGCGTTCGAATGGCGAACGGTGCGCTGACGGTCGTCCGTCGCCGCGCGGCCCCGCCGGCCGTGACCATGATCGGCAGGGCTACGACCCGGCGTCTGCGAGGCGAGGACCGGACCGCGGATTCGACGCGTCGACGCCTCCCGCCGGCGACGCGAACGCGCCCGGCCGGAACGGATGGACCAGCTGCGACACGACCGATGCCGGGAGCGGCGTGTCGATGCCGTAGCGCTCGGGCCACGCCTTCGGCGGCAGGTGATGCGTGCCGAACACGCGATCGATCCACGGCAGCATCGACGCGTAGTTCCGGTTGCGCAGGCCGTCCTGCGTGTGATGCCAGTGATGGAAGCGCGGCGTGGCCACCAGCCACTCGAGCGGACCGAGACGCCAGCGCAGGTTCGAGTGGATGAAGAAGCCCCAGGTCGTCGCGCCGACCACGATCAACGCGGGCACGAGGCTTCCGCTCGGCGTCAACGGGCTCGCGACGCCCAGCAGGTAGGCGGGCACGAGTCCGCAGATGCGGATGAAGACGTTGTCGATCGGATGCGCGCGCGAGCTGATCAGGAAGTAGATCTCCTCGGCGCTGTGATGGATCGCATGGAAGCGCCACAGCAGCGGGATCTCGTGCGCCCAGCGATGGCCCCAGTAGAAGCCGATCTCGCCGATGACGAACCCGATCACGATTCGCAGCCACAGCGGCAGCGCGGCGACGGCGGCCTGCAGCGAATCGGGCATCACGGCGTGCGCCGCGACGGCGACGAGCGCGACCGGGAAGGCCAGCAACAGGCCGGGGACGAGACCGCTCAGGAAGTAATAGCCGAGATCGTGCAGCAGTCGCCGCGAAAACAGCCGCCTGCGCCGCACCGCGAACAGCATCTCCAGCGGGCCGAACAACGCGACCAGCAGCGCGAGCCACGCGCACAGCCGCAGCACGCTGACGACGTAGGCCTGCAGATGCTGGGGATCGAACAACGCGTTCAGATTCGACATGGTCGATGCGACCGGGCCGGGCCGAGCCGGTACGTCGGGGTGGCGAAGCGCCGCCCCGACGCCGTACCGCGATCAGCTCAGGCGCGCTGCTTCGCGCGGCGGCGCGCGAGGCCCACGCCGGCGAGACCGATACCCAGCAGCGAGAACGTGACCGGTTCGGGCACGTTCGTCAAGACGTCCGGGGAGTTGACGCCCGACAGGAACACGATCGGCGGCAGGTTGATCGTGCTGCCGTTGTCGCCCCACGCGAGGAAGCTCAGCAGCTGCGTCGGCGCGTCGGCGGTCAGCTCGACCGACACGTATTGCCACGGCGTCACGCCGCCCGAGGGGGTCGTCATCAGTTGCGATTCGGCGATGCTCGCGTTCGGGTCGGTGCTGTAGTACTGCGCCGTCGGACCGTAGATCGGGTCGACCGGACCGCCGTCCTTGAGGCTCAACCCTACGGTGCCGAGCGAGACGATCCAGCGTTCGGTCGTCGCGAGTCCGTTGCCGAAGCCGGCCTGCTGCCCGCCGGCCTGATAGAAGCTCAGCGTGTACTTCTGGCCGACCGTCAGGCCGGTGATCGTCTGGCTGAACGACCCTTCGTAGTCGGGATTGCCGTCGGCCTCGACGTAGTTGCCGGCGATCGGGGGATTCGGGAACGGGCCGTACGTCTGCAGGTAGGTCGAGCCGTCGGCGCAGGTGCTGCAGCCGGGCGCGCCGGGCGCGTCGACGAAGATCAGCCCGCCGCCACCGACCCAGCCGGTCGGCTTGACTTCGGTGAACGCGGCCTTCGGCGCCGCGCCGGTGTACGTCACGAAGTTGAGGTTTTCCACACCCGGCAGGAACGGGTCCGCGGTGGCGATCCCGGTGAGCGCCATCAGGCCGGCGGTGGCAACGCAGTTGCGCAGAATGCGGTTCATCGAGGCTCCAGGAAGTGGGCACAGCAACTCCGGAGCAACACATGCACGAAGCATGCCTCGTCGGCTTACCGTTGAGAATCAGGGCGTTGCGATCGGCGGGATGCCGCCCGTGTAAAGCGACCCGACGGACGGCGGGTCGTCAGCCGGATTTCTCGGCGGCGGCGGCCGGCCCGGTGTCCGGCAGGAAGGCGGCCGCGAGACCGAGCAGCGGCAGGTAGGCGCAGAGGGCGTACACAGCCTCGACGCCGTGGGTGTCGGCGAGCTGGCCGAACACCGCGGCGCCGACGCCGCCCATGCCGAACGCGAAGCCGAAGAAGAGCCCGGAGACGGTTCCGACCTTCCCCGGCACGAGTTCCTGCGCGTAGACGACGATCGCCGAGAACGCCGATGCGATGACGAAGCCGATCACGAAGCTGAGCGCGGTCGTCCATTCGAGCCCGACGTGCGGCAACGCGAGCGTGAACGGCGCGACGCCGAGGATCGACACCCAGATCACGCGCTTGCGGCCGATGCGGTCGCCGATCGGTCCGCCGAGCAGCGTGCCGCCGGCGACGGCGACGAGGAACACGAACAGGTGCAGCTGCGCCGCCTGCACCGACAGGCCGAACTTCTGGATCAGGTAGAACGTGAAGTAGCTCGAGATGCTCGCGAGGTAGAAGTACTTCGAGAAGACGAGCAGCAGCAGGATGCCGATCGCCGCCCGTACGCGGCCCGGCGGCAACGAGGGCTGCGTCGAACGCTGCGCCTTCGCCTTCGCGCGAAAGCCGGCGAGGTTCAGCGCGTACCAGGTGCCGACGGTCCACAGCACGCCGATCGCGAGCAGCGCGGCGAGCGCGAACCACGCGACGCTGCGCTGGCCGTTCGGCAGCACGAACCACGCGGCGAGCAGCGGGCCCGACGCCGCGCCGGCGTTGCCGCCGACCTGGAAGATCGACTGCGCGAGCCCGTGGCGCCCGCCGGACGCCATCCGCGCGATCCGCGACGACTCCGGATGGAAGATCGACGAGCCGGTCCCGACGAGCGCGGCCGCGACCAGCAGCACGCCGTACGACGGCGCGAACGCGAGCAGCACGAGGCCGCACAGCGTCGACGCCATGCCGATCGACAGCGAACGCGGCTGCGGATGTCGGTCGGTGTACAGGCCGATCACCGGCTGCAGCAGCGACGCGGTGATCTGATAGGTCAGCGTGATGAAGCCGATCTCGACGAAGCTGAGCGAGAACGTGCCCTTCAGCAGCGGATAGATCGCGAGGATCAACGACTGGATCATGTCGTTGAGGAAGTGCGAGAAGCTGAGCGCGCCGAGCACGCGGAACGACGTTCCGGCCCCGGCGGCGCGCGGCGCGACCGGCGTGGCCGGCTGCGTGGCCGCCTGGTCGAAGGCGACGGCGGCCGTCGGACGGGTCGGATGGGTGGCGGCGTTCATGGCGTCGGGCGTTGCGGACAGACCGGCAGCTTAGGCGGCCGGCCAGCGTCCGGTTTACGATAGAACGTCAACTTTTTGCGAGTTCCAGCCAACGCCATGTCGCGCGTCCTCCGTCACCGGATGCTGAACCTGCCCGGCTACGAGCCGTCGCCCGCCCGCCCGGTGCGCCTGATCGCACGCGACGTCGAGCACGATGCGCGCTTCCCGCCGCACGTCCATCGCTGGCATCAGGTGCTGTACACGGCGCACGGCGCGCTGCGCGTGTCGACCGCCGACACCGCGTGGTTCGTGCCGCCGTCGCGCGCGATCTGGATCCCGGCCGGCATCCGCCACGCCGTCGCGATCCTCGAGGACGCGCAGATGCGCTCGCTGTACGTGCTGCCCGACGCGAGCACGCTGACGGCCGCCGGCTGCCGCGTGCTCGAGGTCTCGCACCTGTTGCGCGAGCTGATCGCCGAACTCGGCTCGGCCGGCACCGAAGCCGACGCGCGGCGCGAGCGCCTCGTCAGCGACCTGATCCTCGACGAGCTGCGGATCGCCGAGTCGTTGCCCGCCGGCATCGCGCTGCCGACCGACAAGCGGCTCGCGACGCTGTGCGCGGCGCTGCTCGCCGACCCGTCGTCGACGCGCACGCTCGACGAATGGGCGCCGCTGGTCGGCGCGAGCGCGCGGACGCTGGCGCGGCTGTTCGCGGACGAGCTCGGCACGACGTTCGCCGGGTGGCGCCAGCGGATGCGGCTCGCGCACGCGGCGCCGCTCGTCGCGCGCGGCTGGCCGCTGTCGCGCGTCGCGGCGAGCCTCGGCTATCGCAGCCAGAGCGCGTTCACGGCGATGTTCAAGCGGACCTTCGGCAAGTCGCCGTCGGCCTTCTTCGCGTCGATCGAGCCGCGGCGCTGACCGGCCGGCCTCCTCAGCGGACGCCGAACCACTCCGGCGGCAGGCTCGACGGCACGACGATGCGCCGGTCGACGTCGCGGATGTCGCGCAGGCCGCAGAACGCCATCGTGATGTCGAGCTCGCTGCGGATGATCTCGAGGCACGCGCGTGACGCCGGCCTCGCCCATCGCGCCCAGGCCGTAGAGGAAGGCGCGGCCGATGAACATGCCGCGCGCGCCGAGCGCGACGCGCCTTGAGCACGTCCTGGCCGGAGCGGATGCCGCCGTCCATCCAGACCTCGATGCGCGTCGCCGACCGCGTCGACGATCGCCGGCAGCGCCGCGATCGACGACGGCGCGCCGTCGAGCTGGCGGCCGCCGTGGTTGGACACGATCAGCGCGTCGGAGCCCCTGCTCGGCGACTGCGCAGGCGCGGCGTCCTCGGCGTCGAGGATGCCCTTGAGGATCAGCTTGCCGCCCCAGCGCTTCTTGATCCACTTCGACGTCGGCCCAGCTGACAGCGTCGGGTCGAACTGCTCGGCGGTCCACGACGACAGCGAGCTGACGTCGCCGACGCCCTTCGACGTGGCCGACGATGTTGCCGAACGTGCGCCGCTTCGTGCCGAGCATGCCCAGGCACCAGCGCGGCTTCGTCGCGAGGTTGAGCAGGTTGGCGAGCGTCGGCTTGGGCGGCGCCGACAGGCCGTTCTTCACGTCCTTGTGGCGCTGGCCGAGGATCTGCAGGTCGAGCGTGAGCACCAGCGCGCTGCAACTGCGCCGCCTTCGCGCGCTCGATCAGGCGGCTCGATGAAGTCGCGGTCGCGCATCACGTAGAGCTGGAACCAGAACGGCGCCGTCGTGTTCGCGGCGACGTCCTCGATCGAGCAGATGCTCATCGTCGACAGCGTGAACGGCACGCCGAACTTCTCGGCCGCGCGCGCGGCCAGGATCTCGCCGTCGGCGTGCTGCATGCCGGTCAGGCCGGTCGGCGCGAGCGCCACCGGCATCGACGACCGGCTGGCCGATCATCGTCGTCGCGAGCGTGCGGTTCGTCATGTCGACGGCGACGCGCTGGCGCAGCTTGATCTGCTGCGAAGTCGCTCTCGTTGGCGCGGTAGGTGCGACTCCGTCCACGAGCCGGAGTCGGCGTAGTCGTAGAACATGCGCGGCACGCGCCGCTTCGCGAGGACGCGCAGGTCTTCGATGCAGGTGATGGGTTGCGGCACGACGTCTCCTGACCGCGACTCCTCGAGCGGGAGCCGAACGCCGATTGTCGCTCAGCGGCGTCCACCGACCGCCGCGTCGCGCGGTCGGCCCGCGGCGCCTAGCGGTTCACCGCGCGCATCCCCGTCTCGTCGTAGCGCGTCCCGGCCGCGAAGCCCTGCGGCGCCACCTGCTCGATGCGGTCGAGGTCGTCCTCGCCGAGTTCGACGTCGACCGCGCCGACGTTCTCCTCGAGCCGTTCGCGCTTCGTGGTGCCCGGGATCGGCACGATGTCGTCGCGCTGCGCGAGCAGCCACGCGAGCGCGAGCTGCGCCGGCGTGCAGCCCTTCTCCTTCGCGATCTCGCGCGACCTTCGCGACGACGTCGAGGTTCTTCCCGAAGTTGTCGCCGGCGAAGCGCGGGTTCTTCTGGCGGAAGTCGCCGTCGGGCAGGTCGTCGGGCGAACGGAAGCGGCCGGTCAGGAACCCGCGCCCGAGCGGGCTGTACGGGACGAAGCCGATGCCGAGCTCGGCCGTCAGCGGCAGCAGCTCGTCTTCCGGGTCGCGCGACCACAGCGAATATTCGGTCTGCAGCGCATGGATCGGATGGACCGCGTGCGCGCGCCGGATCGTGTCGGGCGCGGCTTCCGACAGGCCGAGGAAGCGGACCTTGCCCTGCCGCACGAGCTCCGCCATCGCGCCGACGGTGTCCTCGATCGGCACGTTCGGATCGACGCGATGCTGGTAGTAGAGGTCGATCGTGTCGATGCTCGAGCCGCATCAGCGAGTCGTCGCAGGCCTGCCTCACGTAGTCGGGATGGCCGCTGATGCCGAGCCGCTCGCCGTTCGGGCCGCGCATGTTGCCGAACTTCGTCGCGACGACGACCTCGTCGCGACGTCCCTTGATCGCGCGGCCGACGAGCTCCTCGTTGACGAACGGGCCGTACATGTCGGCCGTGTCGAGCAGCGTCACGCCGAGGTCGAGCGCGCGCGGATCGTCGCGCTCCGACTCGCCGTCGTCGGCGGTGCCGTAGAACTCCGACATGCCCATGCAGCCGAGGCCGATCGCCGAGACGGTCGGGCCGTCGCGTCCGAGTACGCGTGTTTTCATCGGGATTCCTTCGAGTTGTCCGGTGGTGTCGCCGGCACGATCGTTCGATCGCACGGCCGCCTCCGCTCCGACGCGGCGCGCGCGGACGAGTTCGCGGCGGCCGGCGAAACGGCGAGCGTGACACGTCCGGACGCGATCGTCGCCGGGCCCGATCGTCGCGACGGCGTGATAACGTCGCACGATGAATGCACTGGCCGACCTGCCCGCCGAGGATCGCGCGCCCGGCGTCGCGGCGCGCGACGGCCTGCAGGCGCGCGTCGCGCAGGCGCTGCGCGAGGTGCTGCCGGCCGCGTGCGTGCTGTGGACGCCGGCCGAGACGCGGCCGTACGAATGCGACGGCCTGTCGATGCTGCGCCAGCTGCCGATGGTCGTCGCGCTGCCCGCCGACGAGGCGCAGGTCGCGCGCCGTGCTGCGCATCTGCGCGCGGATGCGGCGTGCCGGTCGTCGCGCGCGGCGCCGGCACGGGCCTGTCGGGCGGCGCGATGCCGCACGGCGAAGGCGTGCTGCTCGCGCTCGGCAAGCTGAACCGGATCGTCGCGATCGACCCGCTCGCGCGGACCGCCGTCGTGCAGCCCGGCGTGCGCAACCTCGCGATCTCCGAGGCCGCCGCGTGCATACGGCCTCTACTACGCGCCCGACCCGTCGTCGCAGATCGCCTGCAGCATCGGCGGCAACGTCGCCGAGAACTCCGGCGGCGTGCATTGCCTGAAGTACGGCCTCACGGTCCACAACGTGCTGAAGGTCCGCGCGGCTGACGATGGACGGCGACGTCGTCGAGTTCGGCTCGCGACGCGCCCGACGCGCCGGGCCTCGACCTGCTGGCGCTCGTGATCGGCTCCGAAGGGATGCTCGCGGTCGTCGACCGAGGTCACCGTCAAGCTGATCCCGAAGCCGCAGACGGCGCGCGTCATCATGGCGTCGTTCGACGACGTCGGCACGGCCGGCGACGCGGTCGCGGCGATCATCGCGGCCGGCATCATCCCCGCCGGGCTCGAGATGATGGACCGCCAGGCGACGCGGATGGTCGAGCCGTTCGCGAAGGCCGGCTACGACCTCGACGCCGCCGCGATCCTGCTGTGCGAGTCCGACGGCACCGCCGACGAGGTCGCCGACGAGATCGAACGGATGGAAGCAGGTGCTCGCGCGCGTCCGGCGCGAAGCGCCTCGTCGTGTCGCAGAACGAGGCCGAGCGCCTGCTGTACTGGGCCGGCCGCAAGAACGCGTTCCCGGCCGCCGGCCGCGTGTCGCCCGACTACTACTGCATGGACGGCACGATCCCGAAGAAGCGCCTCGGCGAGATGCTGAAGGCGATCGAGGCGATGGAGGTCAAGTACCGCCTGCGCTGCCCGAACGTGTTCCACGCCGGCGACGGCAACCTGCATCCGCTGATCCTGTTCGACGCGAACGACGCCGACGAGCTGCATCGCGCCGAGGCGTTCGGCGCCGAGATCCTCGAGCTGTGCGTCGACGCTCGGCGGCACGATCACCGGCGAGCACGGCGTCGGCATCGAGAAGATCGACCAGATGTGCGTCCAGTTCGAGGCGCCGGAGCTCGAGGCGTTTCGCGGCGTCAAGCGCGCGTTCGATCCGGCCGGCCTGCTCAATCCCGGCAAGGGCATGCCGACGCTGCATCGCTGCGCCGAGTTCGGACGCATGCACGTGCACGGCGGCGCGCTGCCGCACCCGGACCTGCCGCGCTTCTGATCGAGTCCGATCGACGTACGCACGCGATCCGACCCGCCGCATGACGACCGAAGCGCCGGCGGCGTCGCCGGCACCGAGGCGATCGACGCGCTCGTCGACGCCGTGCGCGCCGCGGTCGCGATCGCACGCCGCTCGCGATCCGCGGCGGCGGCACGAAGACGTGGTACGGCAATCGCGTCGACGGGACGTCCGCTCGACATGCGCGCCAACGCCGGCATCGTCGACTACGAGCCGAGCGAACTCGTGCTCGTCGCGCGCGCCGGCACGCCGCTGACCGAGATCGATGCGCTGCTCGCGAAGCATCGCCAGATGCTCGCGTTCGAGCCGCCGCGCTACGCCGCGACGCGCGTCGCTGCCGCCGGGCCGCGACGACACGATCGAGGCGCGCGATGGCCGCTCGCGATCGATCGGCGCGACGCTCGGCGGCTGCGATCGCGAGCGGGCTGTCGGGTCCGCGCCGCATGGCGGCCGGCGCCGCGCGCGACTTCGTGCTCGGCGCGCGCTCGATCGACGGGCGCGGGCAGCACCTGTCGTTCGGCGGCCGCGTGATGAAGAACGTCGCGGGCTACGACGTCAGCCGCGCGCTCGCCGGCTCGCTCGGCACGCTCGGCGTCGTCACCGAGGTCTCGCTGAAGGTGCTGCCGATGCCGGCGGTGACGCGTGACGCTCGCGTTCGCGCTCGACGAGCGCGACGGCGCTCGCGCAAGCTCAACGAATGGGCCGGCCAGCCGCTCGCCGATCACCGCCAGCGCGTGGCTGTCGCAGCACGCGGGTCGCGGCGCGGCGCTGACGGTCCGGCTCGAAGGCAGCGAGGCCGCGGTGCGGTCGGGCATCCGCCGCATCGGCGGACTCGAGGTCGACGCCGACGAGGCCGACGCGCTTCTGGCGCGACCTGCGCGAGCAGACGCATCCGCTACTTCGCGACGCGGCCGGTCGACGCGTCGCAGTGGCGGCTCGCGTTGCCGACGACGTCGCCGCCGCTCGACGCGGCGCGCTCGGCTTCGCCGACCAGCTGATCGAATGGGGCGGCGCGCCAGCGCTGGATCGCGACGCGCGCCGATCCGCGCGTGGTCCGCGAGGCCGCAGCCGCGCCGGCGGCCATGCGACGCTGTGGCGCGCGGCCGACGACCTGAAGGCGCGGCACGGCGTGTTCTCGCCGCTGCCCGCGCCGCTCGATGACGATCCATCGCCGCCTGAAGGCCGCGTTCGATCCGCACGGCATCTTCAATCGCGGGCGCCTGTACCCCGACCTGTAGCCGCGCGCGACGCGCCTTCGCATCGTGCATGGAAACCCATCTCGCCGACTTCATCCGCGACACGCCCGACGGCGACGAGGCCGAGGCCATCCTGCGCCGCTGCGTGCACTGCGGCTTCTGCACCGCGACCTGCCCGACCTACCAGCTGCTCGGCGACGAGCTCGACGGTCCGCGCGGGCGCATCTATCTGATCAAGGAGGTGCTCGAAGGCGCGCCGGCGACCGCGTCGACGCGGCTGCATCTCGATCGCTGCCTGACGTGCCGCAACTGCGAAACGACGTGTCCGTCGGGCGTGCGCTATGGGCGGCTCGTCGACATCGGCCGCAAGGTCGTCGAGGAGACCGCGCAGCCGCCGCGGCCGCTCGCCGAGCGCCTCGAACGCACGGCGCTGCGCGAGGGACTGCACGCGTCGCTGGCTGTTCGACCCGGCGATGAAGATCGGCAAGGCGGTGCGCCCGCTGCTGCCCGAGGCGCTCGCGACGAAGGTGCCGAAGAAGACGCGTCGCGCGGCCAAGCGCTTCGTGCCGCGTCGCCATCCGCGCAAGATGCTGATGCTCGCGGGCTGCGTGCAGCCGGCGATGGCGCCGAACGTCAACGACGCGACGATCGCGCGTGCTCGACGCGCTCGGGATCGAGACGATCGTCGCGTCGCGACGCCGGCTGCTGCGGCGCGCTCCGGCATCACCTGAACGACCAGCGACGGCGCGCTCGACGAGGTCCGTCGCAACGTCGACGCGTGGTGGCCGCACGTCGAAGCGGGCGCCGAGGCGATCGTGATGAACGCGTCCGGTTGCGGCGCGATGGTCAAGGAATACGACCATCTGCTGCGCGACGATCCGGCGTACGCCGCGAGGCGCAGCGCATCGTCGAGCTGACGCGCGACCTGTCCGAGATGCTCGCGCCGGTCGCCGACGCGCTGATCGGCAAGCTCGACCCGCCGACGACGCGTCGCGTCGCATGGCATCCGCCGTGCACGCTGCAGCACGGCCAGCAGATCCGCGGCACGGTCGAACGCGTGCTGACGGCGGCCGGCATCGACGTGCGGCTGTGCGCCGAGAGCCATCTGTGCTGCGGCTCGGCGGGCACCTATTCGGTCCTGCAACCCGAGCTCGCGACCGCGTTGCGCGACCGCAAGCTGGACCAGCTCGCGGCGACGCAGCCCGAGGCGATCGTGTCGGCGAACATCGGCTGCATCACGCACCTGCAGAGCGGCACGACGACGCCGGTGATGCACTGGATCGAGCTCGTCGCGAAGGCGCTGCCGGGGGACGGCCCGCGCCACGGCCTGTTCCCCGGCGAGACGCAGCGCGCCGGTCGCGTGCGACGCGGCCGCGGGCCGAAGCCGCTGCCCGATCCGCAGCGGCCGCTGTGAACGACGCCGCGCGCGAGCCGCGACGGCCGGCCGCCTCCGCCGCGTCGCTGCCGCCGCGAGCGGCGTCGACGTCGACGTCGACGTTCGGCGGCAGCCGATGATCGAAGCGCTGGCGCTGCTGTTGCTCTACCAGTTCATCGGTGAATCGATCACGTTCACGTTCGACCTGCCGATCCCGGGTCCCGTCATCGGGATGGCGCTGCTGCTCGCGACGCTCGCCGTCCGGCCGTCGCTGCTCGGGCGCATCCGCACGACCGGCACGACGCTTGCTGTCGCACCTGTCGCTGCTGTTCGTGCCGGCCGGCGTCGGCGTGATGGTCCACTTCGCGCGACTGCGCGACGAAGGCGTCGCGATCGTGACCGCGGTCGTCGTCAGCACGCTGCTCGCGATCGTCGCGACCGCGGCCACGGCGGCGTTCCTGATCCGGCGCACGGAGGCCGCGCGGTCCTCCCGCCCCGCGAAGGGCTGACGTGCATCGTCACGCGGCCGACACCTGGGTCTACCTGTCGGCGTCGCCGCTGCTGTGGCTGACGTTGACGCTGGTCGCCTACGTCGCTCGCCTTCGCGCTCTATCGCGCGAGCCGCTTCGACCCGCTCGTCAATCCGGTGGCGATCGCGATCGTGCTGCTGGTCGTCGTGCTGCTCGGCACCGGCACGTCGTACCAGACCTATTTCGACGGCGCGCAGTTCGTGCACTTCCTGCTCGGGCCGGCGACGGTCGCGCTCGCGGTGCCGCTGTACGAGAACTGGGGCAAGCTGAAGACGCACTGGGTCGCGCTCGCGATCGCGCTCGTCGTCGGCATCGTCGTCGCGTCGGGCTCGGCGGTACTGATCGCACATTGGCTCGGCGCATCGCCGACGACGCTCGCGTCGCTCGCGCCGAAGTCGATCACGACGCCGGTCGCGATGGGCATCAGCGAGAAGCTCGGCGGCATCCCGTCGCTGACGGCGGTCTGCGTCGTCATCACCGGCATCGTCGGCTCGACGCTCGCCCGGTCGGTGCTGAACGCGATGCGCATTCCGGACCATTCGGTGCGCGGCTTCGCGCTGGGACTCGCGGCGCACGGCCAGGGCGTGGCGCGGGCCTTCCTCGTCAGCGACGAGATGGGCGCGTTCGCGGGCCTCGCCATGGGCCTCTCCGCGCTCGTGTCCGCGCTGCTGCTGCCGTTCTTCGCGCGCTGGCTGCTGTCGCTCCTGCGTTGACGACGGACTACGACGCGATCGTCGTCGGCGGCGGCCACAACGGCCTCGTCTGCGCGTGCGACCTCGCCGCGCGCGGCTGGTCGGTCCGCGTCGTCGAACGCCGCGGCATCGTCGGCGGCGCGGCCGTCACCGAGGAATTCCATCCGGGCTTCCGCAACTCCACCGCGAGCTACACCGTCGGCCTGCTGCATCCGTCGATCGTGCGCGACCTGCGGCTGCACGCGCACGGATTGCGGATCGTGCAGCGACCGTTCTCGAACTTCCTGCCGTTGCGGACGGTCGACGACGCGGGGACCGGCGAACGCGCGTACCTGAAGATCGGCGGCGGCCTCGAGGCGACGCAGCGCGAGATCGCGAAGTTCTCGACGCGCGACGCCGAGCGGCTGCCGGCCTACTACGCGATGCTCGACGGCGTCGTCGCGCTGGTGCGCGCGATGCTCTTGAAGACGCCGCCGAACGCCGGCCCGGGCACGTTCGCGTCGATCGCGGACTGGTGGTCGGCGTGGGACCTCGGCCGCCGCGTCGCGCGCCTCGACCTGCCGGCCAAGCGCGACCTGCTCGACCTGTTCACGAAGAGCGCCGGCGACGTGCTCGACGCGTGGTTCGAGGCCGCGCCGGTGAAGGCCGCGTTCGGCTTCGACGCGACGGTCGGCCACTACGCGAGCCCGTACGCGCCCGGCTCGGCGTACGTGCTGCTGCACCACGTGTTCGGCGAGGTCGACGGACGAAGCGGCGTCTGGGGCCACGCGATCGGCGGCATGGGCGCGATCACGCAGGCGATGGCGAAGGAAGCCGTCGCACGCGGCGTCGAGATCACCGTCGACGCGCCGGTCGAGTCGGTCGAGCTCGACGACCGCGGGCGCGCGCGCGGCGTGCGCCTCGCGGACGGCACGTCGATCGCGGCGCGGCGCGTCGTCGCGAACGTCCATCCGCGGCTGCTGTTCGGCTCGCTGGTCGACCGGTCCGCGCTGCCCGCCGACTTCGTCCGCCGCATCGACGGCTATCGCAGCGGCTCCGGCACGCTGCGGATGAACGTCGCGCTGTCGGCGCTGCCGGACTTCGTCGCGCTGCCGGGCCCGAACGCGCAGCCGCATCACGCGAGCGGCATCGTGATGGCGCCGTCGCTCGCTTACATGGAGGACGCGTGGATCGACGCGCGCCGCGACGGCTGGAGCCGCGCGCCGATCGTCGAGATGCTGATCCCGTCGACGATCGACGACACGCTCGCGCCGGCGGGGCTGCACGTCGCGAGCCTGTTCTGCCAGCACGTCGCACCGACGCTCGAGACGACGTCCGCGGTCGCGCGCTATCCGACCGGATGGGCCGACGACCGCGCGCGCGAGGACGTCGCCGACCACGTCGTCGCGACGGTCACGCGCTTCGCGCCGAACTTCGCAGGCTCGCGTGATCGCGCGGCAGGTGCATACGCCGCTCGACCTCGAACGGAAGTTCGGCCTCGTCGGCGGCGACATCTTCCACGGCGCGTTGTCGCTCGACCAGCTGTTCTCGGCGCGGCCGGTGCTCGGACACGCCGACTACCGCACGCCGATCGCGGGCCTCTACCTGTGCGGGGCCGGGGCGCATCCCGGCGGCGGCGTCACGGGGCTGCCGGGCCGCAACGCGGCGCGCGAGATGCTGCGCGATCGTTGAGCGTCGCGCGCTTGCGCCTGCTGCGATGGCGCGAGTACCCTGCGGCGGCGGCGGTCACTGCCGCCAGGAAGGTCTGCGCCGTGCCGCGTCCGTCGGTCGGCGCGTCCCACGCCGCTCGCATCGATCACTTCGGGGAGAAGAACGATGAAGCCGTGTTCGAACACGAGGCACGCCGCGCTCGCCTCTGTCGCCGCGCTCGCCACGGCGGCGTCGTCCGCCGTCGCGATCGCGGCGGACGCCCCGGCGATGCTGTCGAAGGCCGACGTGCAGCAGACCATCGTGGCGACGAAGAAGATGGTGTATGTCCGCGACTCGGACCAGAAGAAGATCGAGTTCGACCTCCGCGAAGGGCGGCGACGCCTACTATTCGATGAGCACCAGCGGCGGCCGCAACCTCAGCCTGCGCGGCAACTACGAGGTGACCGACGACGGCAAGCTGTGCTTCAAATGGCAGCCGGACCGCTACGTCAGCCTGCCGGACGGCTGCTACCAGTTCCGGCACGACGGCGACAAGGTGCTGGTCGTCGGCGCCCGCAATCCCGATGGCCACATCGGCGAACTCGTCCGATGAGGCGCGATCGAGCGGCGGCGACATGCCGCTGAACCTCGACCGCGTCCGTCGCCGCAAGGTCCGCTTCTGGGCCATCGTCGACTCGTCCGTGTCGTACACGCTGGCCCTGCCGCCGCTCGCCGAGCATTTCATCAGCCTGCTGTACTCGATCAACGGCAAGCTCGGCGGCAGCACGGTCGCGCCGGCCTTCACGCCGCTCGAGATGTTCTTCGTGTGCCTGAGCGGCTCGCTCGTCGGCATCTGGTGCATCGCGCGCTACCTGAAGCCGATCGGCGTGTTCGCGCTGATCGACGGCTGGGGTCGCGTGTGGATCTCGCTGCTGATCGTCTGGTTCGTCGCCGTCGAAGGCGCGCCGCGCGTGCTGCTGCTGTTCGTCGTCACCGAGATGATCGGCGCCGTCGCGCAGCTGCACGAGGTCTATCTGCGCAAGCCGCCGGTCGCGCGCGTCGCGGCCTGAGCCGTCCAGGCCGCTTCGCTGCCGAACCCGGTCAGCCGAGCCGCCCGAGCATCGCGCGCGCCGCGGCGGGCGCGCGTTCCTTCGCGCCGTTGATGAAGAAGACGAACGCGTCGCGCGTCCGCGCCGGCGCAGGTGCCGCGAGCGGCTTCGTGGTCGCCGGCGTCGCGCCCTGCGACCACGCGCGTGCCGTGGCGGTCCAGTCGTCCAGCTCGGCCGCGGGATACCCGCTGTCGACGTCGGCTCGCGCGCGCATCAATCGCGCGTAGACGAAGTCGGCCGTCACGTCGCCGATCATCGGATAGTCGTCGGAGTCGCTGCAGACGATCGCCGCGCCGTGGCGCCGCGCGAGGTCGACGAAGGCCTCGCAGCGGAAGCTCTCGTGTCGCACGTCGAGCGCGTGTCGCAGCGGACGACCGCCGACCTCCTTCGGCAGCAGCGCGACGAACGCGCCGAAGTCGTCCGCGTCGAACTTCTTCGTCGGCATGAACTGCCACAGCAGCGGGCCGAGCTTGTCGCCGAGCGCTTCGAGCCCGCTGCCGACGAAGAAGCCGATCGAGTCGGCCGCGTCGGCGAGCACCTTGCGATTCGTCGCGAAGCGCGACGCCTTGACCGCGAACACGAAGCCGTCGGGTGTCTCGTCGCGCCAGCGCGCGAAGCTCGTCGCGCTCTGCGTGCGGTAGTAGGTCGCGTTGATCTCGATCGCCGTGACCTGCGAGCTGGCGTACGCGAGCTCGTTCTTCTTCGCGACGTCCTTCGGATAGAACGTCTGGCGCCACGGCTCGTAGTTCCAGCCGCCGATGCCGACGTGGATCGACCCGGCGGGGATCGGGCGACGCGTCAAGGAAACCTCCGGGCATGAACGGACGAGGCACGACGTTAACACCGGACCCGTCGATCACGACCGGCGACGAGTTCCCGCACAATGCGCGCTGCCGCACCGTCGCGTGCGCGCCAGCCCTTCAACCGAGGAGATCGACATGTTCCGTCACACCCGCAGGAATTTCGCCGGACTCGCCGCCGGCGCCGCGCTCGTCGCGCTGGCCGCCTGTTCGTCGCTGATGCCCGGCAGCAGCCACGACAAGGTCACGTTGAACGGCGCGAGCGAGACGCCGCCGGTCGCGACGTCGGCCTCGGGCTCCGGTTCGATCATGGTCGCCGACGACGGTACCGTCACCGGCTCCGTGACCGTGACCGGCATGGCGCCGACGATGGCGCACATCCATCTCGGTGCGCCCGGTGTCGCCGGTCCGGTCATCGTGCCGTTCAAGCAGGACGGCAACACGTTCACCGCGCCGCCGGGCTCGAAGTTCACCGACACGCAGCTCGCCGCCTATCGCGCCGGCAACACGTACTTCAACGTGCACAGCGCGGCCCACCCGGCCGGCGAGATCCGCGGCCAGCTGAAGCCGAACTGACGATCGGGTCGCGGCCCGCGCCCGTAGGCCGCGCGGGCCGTCGATCGCCCGACGTCGCGTCCGGCCTGTCGTCCGCTACCCGTCGTTCGCGTGCGCTACATCCCTTTCCGCGCCGCTCGCCTGCAGGCCCGCACGCGCCGGGCGGCGCGCGGCACCCATCGCTACGTCCGCGAGTCGCTCGCGATCAATCCGGGCGGCCCGCCGTGGCATCGCGGCTTCGTCGCGGTCGGCAACATCGCCATCGCGATCCTTCTCGCCGTGCTGTTGCACACGTCGTCGGCCGCGTACCTCGCGGTCGCGTACGGCCTGCTCTACACGCTGTCGGACGCGGAAGGGACGGTCGGCAGCCGGCTGAACGCGATCGGCTGGGCGGCCGCGTTCATGAGCGTCGGCTCGATCTCCGCTTACCTGCTGCGCGGCGAGCCGGCAGCGATCGTGCCGGTCTTCTGCATCGGCACGTTCGCCGCGGGCGTCCTGTCGTGGGCCGGCCTGCCGTTCCTGCGCGCCCCGCGCTTCGGGATGATCGTGTTCTGCATCGTGCTGGCGATCGACATCGCGTCGCTGCAGCGGCTGTTGCTGTTGCTCGCGGGCACGACCGTCACCGCCGTCGCGCTCGTCGTGTTCGAGGATGCGATCGCTCCCGACCGGACGCGGACGCAGTACTCGACGATGCGCGTCGCGTGGACGCTGATCAATTCGGATCGCTACACGGTGCTGCGCTTCGCGGTCTGCTACGTGATCGCCGCGGCGATCGGCTGGACCGCCGGCCGCGCGATCGACGAGGTGCATCCGACGTGGGTCGCGGTCTCGGTGCTCGTCGTGATGTGGCCCGATTGGCAGAAGAGCCACCAGCGCGTGCTGCAGCGCGTGTTCGGGTCGATCGTCGGGGCGGGTCTCGCGCTCGCGATCGCGCCGCGCATCGACGACGCGCGCGTGCTGCTCGTCCTGATCGTCGGACTGTTCTTCTTCGTGCCGATGGGCGTGCGCCGCAACTACTGGCTGCACTGCATGCTGATGGCGCTCGTCATCTTCCTCGGCACGAAGCTCGCGAGCGACGCGGGGTTCACGCGCGAGGGCGTCGAGGAGCGCGTCGCCGACATCGTGCTCGGCAGCCTGATCGCGCTCGTCGGCACGCTGTTCGCGTTCCGGCGGGGCGGCCGCCCCGCGACGGCCGGCTGACGGCGACTACGATGCGTCGGGGCGGCGGCGGCGCACCGCCGCGAAGAGGATCGCCGCGCCGACGAACACCAGCGTGACGGTGCCGGGTTCGGGCACGACGGCCGCCTGGAACGCGCTGACCGACGCCGTCGCCGCACCGCCGACGCAGTCGGTGCAGTTGACGAAGAAACCGAACGAGTTCGCGCTCGTGAACGCGAAGTCGCCGGACTGCGACAGCGGGCCGCCCGGATCCGACAGGATCGTCGCG
Organism: uncultured beta proteobacterium; assembly: GCA_963720205.1. Classification (GTDB taxonomy): domain Bacteria; phylum Pseudomonadota; class Gammaproteobacteria; order Burkholderiales; family Burkholderiaceae_D; genus CAHJXF01. Next base: position 1,409,001 of record OY970390.1, read on the forward strand.
ACGCCGTCGACGAGCACGCCGAAGATGTCGTAGCCGGGGGAAACGTCGGCGGTCGAGTAGGTCCAGTGGAACGACACCGCGTCCGACGCGCCGACCTCGCCGTGCGACACCGTGACCTGGCAGGCCGCCGAGGAAGCCGGTCATCGCGCCCGTGCAGGCCGGGATGCCGCTGTTCGGATCGATCGCCGGATCGTCGGCGCCGACGATCGTCAGCAGCGACGCCGTCTCGGACACCAGCGCGCCGGTCGCGACGTTGCCGCTGAACGCGACGTCGAACGTCCCCGGCGCGAAGGGACCGGTGAACCCGCTGAACACCGTGGCCTGCGCCGCCATCGGCAACGTCGCGCACAACGCCGCCACGCCCAGCGCGGCCCGGATCCCGATCTTCTTCATGTCGCTCTCCCTTGCGCCTCTATTGAAGGACGGTACTGGACTGCGCCTGCTGGATCAATGCGTCGTGGTCGGCCTGCAGCAGGTAGCCCTGCGACAGCGCGTTGTCGGCCGCGGCCTTGACCGCCGCGACGTAGCCGGCGTGGTCGCCGTAGCGCTCGACGAGCGACAGCCGCGGGTCGCCGTTCGCGAGGCGTTGCGCCTGCGTCGTCGCGAACGGGATGTAGCCGCCGACGTAGTTGCAGACCTGGCCCGCGTGGAATCCGGCCGTCGTGATGTTCCATCCGAGATAGGTGCCGAGCGGCGCGTCGCGCAACACCGTCGGCACGCCGCCGAGCTCGTTGCCGTCTGCGTCGACGCGCGGCACGCGCATCGGGATCGTCGCGCAGGATCGACGGCGGCAGGTTCGTCGGCACGCCCGTCGCGTCGACGCGGTTGAAGAACGGGCCCCAGTCGTAGTCGAACACCGGGTTCACGAAGTTCTCCGGCAGGAAGATCGACGACGGCACGCCGGGGACGCCGGACGGAAAGCCCATCGCCGCCTGCGTCGGCGCCACGAGGTTGCCGCCGGTCAGGGTCGGGAAGCGGCTCGGCGGCGGGTTCGCGCCCGTCATCAGCCAGTTGCGCATCGCGACGCGCAGCACGTTCGTGATCTCGTTCTCCGAGACCGGATTCGGTCCGAACGCACCGGTGCCCCAGTTGTTGCCCGGACAGTTGACCGACGGCGACGTCGGCGCGACGTTGAAGCCGCCGCCGCCGCCGCCGTGCGTCGTGCTCGGGATGTAGTAGCGACGCACGTTGCGCGGCAGCGGGATGTCGGTGTTCGCCGACGTGCCGACCCACGACGTGGTCATCTTCAGCGCGTAGACCTCCGACGAGCCGAAGTGCTCGATGACCTTCGGGCACGTCCCGGTCGCGTTGCAGCGATCGAGGATGCTGTGCGTGCCTTCGTTGCGGGCGACGTCGTTGTACGGCGACCACCACTGCGGCCCTTCGCTGCCGAGCTGGTAGAGCTCCAGGACGCCGTCGGGCTGGCCCCAGCGGACGTCCGCCGCCACGCGGCGGCCCGCGATGATCGGCCACGCGCCTTCGTGGACGATGTGGTTCCCCTCGTCCTGGTTGAAGCCGAGATCGATGAACTGGCGCGTGAAGTTGCCGGACTGCGAGACGCCACGGATCACGGCCCACTTGACCTTGCCGGCGATCGGATTCGGCTGGCCGTCGTCGTCGACGATCGCGTAGCGAAAGAACGAGTCGACGTCGCGAAACGCCGCCATGCCGACGCCGAGCAGCCACGCGTTCTGCGCGGGATAGACGAGCTGGTACAGCAGCTTCGGATCGAAGCCGTTGCGCAGGCAGACGTGCACCGGCAGCGTGGTCGGCAGGTCGGCCGGGTTGATGTCCTGCGGCGTGCCGGGGAACGGGTTGTTCGCGTCGCAATGCCCGAACGCCCAGTCGCCGCTGGCGACCGGCGTGCCGACCGAGATGTTGCCGTTGATCGTCTCGTGCGTGTGCGTCATCAGCACGGCCTGCGTCGTGTCGAGCGTCGCCGGCAGGTACGGAACCGGGTTGCCCATCACGAGCAGCGGCTCGGACGCGGGTCCGGAGCGATTGACGATGCGCGCGAGGACCATGCCGGTGACCGGCGAGCCGTCGGCATTCTTCGCGTACGGCACCGCGACCCAGTGGTTCGTGCCGCTCGCGTGATTGGCCGGGATCGCCGTGGCGCCGGCGTTGTCCGCCTGCCAGCCGCTCGCGAGTCCGATGTCGCCGAAGTTGCGTTCGGCCGCGACGATCGTGATCGCGCCGCCGCGGTTCGGCACGTCGTGCCACAGGAAGCCGGACGCCTGCGAGAGATCGGTCGGCACGGTCAGCGTGAACGTCGTCTCGTAGTGGACGAGGCCGTCCGCACTCTTGCCGAGCTGCAGGTCCGTGATGATCGCGTTGTGCGAGTCGTTCGGATCGAGCGTGCCGAACGCGCGGCCGCGCAGCTGCCGATACGGGATGCCCGGTCCGGTGATCGTCGTCGTCGAGTCGACGACGAAGCGGGTGACACGTGCGTGCGCGGGCGTGGCGACCAGCAACGGCATCGCGGCGGCCGCAGCGACGACGAATGCCCGACGCGCGAAAGTCGCGGGGGAATGCGGATGCATGACGTCTCCTCGTCGCGCCGTCGTGAAGCTGCGGCGCGTATCGTGGCCTTGCGTGGCCTTGCGTGATCCTGCGTGGCCCCGCGTGCTCTCGGGTGGTTGCAGTGCTCGCGCGCCGACGATGGAGCCGACGCGAGAGCAGGCAGCCTAGGCGCGGAGCGATTTCGAAGTCAAGCGTGTGCATGCGGCCGATCGTCGCCGGCTTCGACCGCGCTTACGATGCGAACCTGCGGTCGCCGACGACCGCATCACGCCAGGAGACCGACATGCCATCCGAACGATTCCACACGCCGACCTTCGTCGCCGCATCGACCCTCTGCGTCGTCGCATTCGCGGCCGGCGTCGCCGTCGCGCCGCTGCTGCCGACGGCACGGGCGCAGAACGCACCCGCACCGCCGCTGCAGGCCCAGATCATCGATATCGACGCGCTCGACGGCGCGGCGATCGGTCCGATCCTGCCGGGCACCGAGCTGCGCTCGAAGCTGCTGGTCTCGACCGACAACGCGACGGTCGCGGTGCAGCAGGGCAACACGCCGAAGCACTTCCACGCGGGCAACGACGAGATCCAGTACATCGTCGCCGGCACCGGGACGTTCTGGCTCGGCGACACGCAGCGCCAGGTCAAGCCGGGCGACCTGATCGTGATCCCGAAAGGCACGCCGCACGCCGGCACGGTCCCGACGTCGGGCACGTTCAAGGCGATCGCGATCAAGATCCCGCCGCAAGCGCAAGGGGACGTGCATCTCGTGCCGTGACGGCGGGCTCGAATCGCGCTGCGACGTTGCGCAACCGTCGGGACGGTTGGAGACCAAGCATCGACCAAGCGTCGACGAACCGTCGACATGCGCCCGCGCAGCGTCGACCAAGCGCCGGCGTCGACGCATCGACGCACCGACGGCGCCGCCTCGTCAGCCGGCGCCGCGGTCCCCGACGGCCGCGCGCGACCGCAGCCGCTCGACGAGCGCCGACGGTTTCGACCATGACAGCGTGACGACGTCGGTGGCGCACGCGATCGCCGCATCGACCAGCGCCATCACCTCGTCGAGCGTCTGACGTTTCCACGGAAGATCGCCGAGCCCGACGATGGCGAGCGCGGCGACCGTCGAGCCGGCGATCGCATACAGCGTCATGACCTGCACCCGATCGCCGTCGCGCTCGGGCCGCGCCCCGGGATCGCCGAGCATCATCCGATGCGGAATGCCGGCGCCATCGAGCGCGGCGGCGAGCGGCGCGCGCCAGTTGCGCTTGCCGGGCGCGAGCACGACGCAGTCGCGCCACGCGATTCCGGACTCGTGTCGCGCGAGCAGCCAGTCGGCCGCCGCGTTCGCCTCGTCCTTCGCGTTGGTCCGCTCGACCAGCGACGGCGCGTCGGACGCCCGCTCGACGAGTGGCGGCGCGTCGGATCGCCGGTCCACGAGCGACGCGTCGGGTCGGCGGGTCGTCGTCGTCATCCGCGACGGTTCGCGGTCACGTTCGAACGACGCGAGAAGGCTTCGCGCCGCGCGACGCGCGCCGTCAGTCGACCGCCTTGACCATGTCCTCGACGACCTTCTTCGCGTCGCCGAAGACCATCATCGTCTTGTCCATGTAGAACAGCTCGTTGTCGAGGCCCGCGTAGCCCGCGGCCATCGACCGCTTGTTGACGATGACCGTCTTGGCCTTCATCGCCTCGATGATCGGCATGCCGAAGATCGGGCTGCCCGGCGTGCGCGCCGCCGGATTGACGACGTCGTTCGCGCCGAGCACGAGCACCACGTCGACCTGCCCCATCTCGCCGTTGATGTCCTCCATCTCGTAGACCTGGTCGTACGGCACCTCGGCCTCGGCGAGCAGCACGTTCATGTGGCCGGGCATGCGACCGGCGACCGGATGGATCGCGTATTTCACGTCGACGCCGTGCGCGGTCAGCTTCTGCGTGAGTTCCTTCAGCGCGTGCTGCGCGCGCGCGACCGCGAGGCCGTAGCCCGGCACGATGACGACGGTCTCGGCGTTCGACAGCAGGAACGCCGCGTCGTCCGCGCTGCCCGACTTGTACGCCTTCTGCACGCCGCTGTCGGCGCCGGCCGCCGACACTTCGGCGCCGAAGCCGCCGAGCAGCACCGCGACGATCGAACGATTCATCGCGCGGCACATGATGTACGACAGGATCGCGCCCGAGGAGCCGACGCACGACCCGGCGATGATCAGCACCGGGTTGTTCAGCGTGAAGCCGATGCCGGCCGCGGCCCATCCCGAATAGCTGTTCAGCATCGACACGACGACCGGCATGTCGGCGCCGCCGATCGGAATGATCAGCGTGACGCCGAGCACGAGCGCGATGCCGACCATCAGGAGGAACGCGCCCGCGCTGCCGGTGACGAAGTAGCCGATGCCGAAGCCGAGCATCACGAGCGCGAGCAGCAGGTTCAGCGGATGCTGGCCGGTGAAGCTGATCGGCTTGCCGCTGACCTTGCCGGACAGCTTGCCGAACGCGATCAGCGACGCCGTGAACGTGATCGCGCCGATGAACGCGCCGATGAAGAGTTCGACGCGCTGCGCGGCCGTGTGCTCTTCGCCGGCATGGAACAGCGCCGCGATCGCGATCAGGACCGCCGCGATGCCGACCAGCGAGTGGAACGCCGCGACGAGTTCCGGCATCTTCGTCATCTGCACGCGCCGAGCCATCGTCGCGCCGATCGCGCCGCCGACGACGATCGCGCCGCCGATCAGCCACAGCACCGGACGGTTCGCGACGAACAGCGTCGTGACGATCGCGATCGCCATGCCGACCATGCCGAACGCGTTGCCGCGTCGCGACGTGAGCGGCGACGACAGGCCCTTCAGCGCGAGGATGAACAGGACCGCGGCGACGAGATACGCGAGCGCGGTGAGGTTGACGAGGGTCTCGGTCATTCTTCTTCTGTCACCCCGGCGATGGCCGGGGCCCAATCACGTCGGGAAAAATCAGGGCATCGCTGCGCCGGGACGACATCCGACCGGCTCGCGCCGCGAGCGATGCCGTCGAACGTCACGGGGTTCCGGCCTTCGCGGGGACGACGGCGTCGGTCCTGCGTTCCTTCTTCTTGAACATCTCGAGCATCCGCTGCGTGACGAGGAAGCCGCCGAAGATGTTGATCGACGCCAGCATCACCGCGAGCGCGCCGAGGACGCTCGTCAGCGTGATCGGGCCGCCGAGGTCGACGGTCTGCAGCATCGCGCCGACGATGATGATGCCGCTGATCGCGTTCGTGACCGACATCAGCGGCGTGTGCAGCGCCGGCGTGACGGTCCACACGACGTGGTAGCCGACGAAGATCGCGAGCACGAAGATCGTCAGGTTCTGGATGGTCGGGTCGATCATGCGGGTCTCCGGATCAGGGGCGTCCATTCTCGTCGGCGCGCCGGCCCGCGCCAATGCGCCAGGTCAAGCGACGCGCACCGTCGGTGCGTGCCGGACGGCGGTCAGGCCGCCTTCGCCGGCGCCGCGACCTTCTTGTCGTCCGCCGTCAGCACGCGACCGTCGCGCGTCAGCAGGCACGCGGCGACGATGTCGTCCTCGAGGTTGACGACGAAGCCGCCTTGCTGGTCGGTCACGAGCTTCAGGAAGTCGAGCACGTTGCGCGCGTAGAGCGCCGACGCATCGGCCGCGACCTCGCCCGCGAGGTTCGCCTCGCCGACGATGTGCACGCCGTACTTCGTGACCGTGCGGCCGAGTTCGGACAGCGGACAGTTGCCGCCCTGCTCGACGGCGAGGTCGACGATCACCGAGCCCGGCTTCATCGACTTCACCATGTCCTCGGTGACGAGCACCGGCGCCTTGCGCCCGGGGATCAGCGCCGTCGTGATGACGATGTCCGCCTGCTTGATGCGCTCGCCCACGGCCACCGACTGCCGGGCCAGCCACGACGGCGGCATCGGCTTCGCGTAGCCGCCGACGCCGGCCGCGGCCTCGCGCTCCTCGTCGGTCTCGAACGGCACATCGATGAACTTGCCGCCGAGCGACTCGATCTGTTCCTTCACCGACGGCCGCACGTCCGACGCCTCGATCACCGCGCCGAGGCGCTTCGCGGTCGCGATCGCCTGCAGCCCCGCGACCCCCGCGCCGAGCACGACGACGCGCGCGGCCTTCACCGTGCCCGCAGCGGTCATCAGCATCGGCATGAAGCGCTGATAGACGTTCGCCGCGAGGATGACCGCCTTGTAGCCCGCGATGTTCGCCTGCGAGCTCAGCACGTCCATGCTCTGCGCGCGCGTCGTGCGCGGCGCGGCCTCGAGCGCGAACGCGACGAGGCCGGCTTCGGCCATCTTGCGGATGTTGTCCTCGTCGAAGCGGTCGAGCATCCCGACGAGCGCGGCGCCCCGCTTCATCTGCGCGCGTTCGGCGTCGTTCGGCGCCCGCACCTTCAGGACCATGTCGGCGCCGAGGGCTTCGGCGGCCGACGCGATGGTCGCGCCGGCCGCCGTGTACGCGTCGTCGATCGCACTGCTGCCCACGCCTGCCCCGCTCTCGACGATCAGCTGGTGCTTCGCGGCGACCAGTTTCTTGACCGTCTCGGGCGTCGCGGCGACACGGCTTTCGCCGGCGCGCGACTCTTTCGGGACGCCAATTCTCATGATGTGTCTCCTCGGCTGCTCTGCCTTGCTGGCGTCCCGACGGCGCCCCGCGCGAGCGCCGATGACGGGCTCGGGCGGGGCGCGATGTTAGCACGCGACCCCGCGGCGACGGGCCGAAGACCCCCCGTCCGGGGACGTAAGATGAGCGGATGTCCGACCCCTGGAAGCCGAACGTGACGGTGGCCGCGATCGTGCCCGGCCGCGGCGCGAACACCGGTCGCTATCTCGTCGTCGAGGAAGAGACGAACGACGGGTTGCGCCTCAACCAGCCGGCCGGCCACCTCGAGCCCGACGAGGGCATCGTCGACGCGGTGATCCGCGAGACGCTCGAGGAGACCGCGCACCGACTCGTGCCGACCGGCCTGCTCGGCATCTACCTGTCGCGTTCGATCCGCACGCGTCGCGACGAGCCGGCCGAGCCGGTGACCTACCTGCGCTTCGCGATCGTCGGGACCGCCGACGAGGCGGTCGCAGGCCGCGCGCTCGACGACGGCATCGTCCGCGCCCTGTGGATGACCGCCGACGAGCTTCGTGCGACGCGCGACCGTCATCGCAGCCCGATGGTGATGCGCTGCGTCGACGATCACGTGTCGGGACGCCCGCTGCTGCCGCTGTCGGCGCTGTACACCGACCCGTCGGCCCGCGAGGCGTGGACGTGAACGCGCCGCGCCGCGTCGTCGTCGGCCTGTCCGGCGGCGTGGATTCCGCGGTCTGCGCGTGGCTGCTGAAGCAGCAGGGTCACGACGTCGTCGGCCTGTTCATGAAGAACTGGGAGGACGACGACGACGACGAGTACTGCTCGACGCGGGAAGACCTGATCGATGCGGCGGCCGTCGCGGACGTGATCGGCATCGACTTCGAGGCCGTCAACTTCGCGGCCGAATACCGTGACCGCGTGTTCGCCGCGTTCCTGTCCGAATACGAGGCCGGCCGCACGCCGAACCCCGACGTGCTGTGCAACGCCGAGATCAAGTTCAAGGCGTTCCTCGACCACGCGATGCGGCTCGGCGCGGACGGCATCGCGACCGGCCACTACGCGCGCCTCGGCCGCGACGCGGAAGGTCGCGTGCAGTTGCTGAAGGCGGTCGACGACACGAAGGACCAGAGCTACTTCCTGCATCGGCTCGACCAGTCGCAGCTCGCGCGGACGCTGTTCCCGCTCGGCGAGATGCGCAAGCCCGACGTCCGCGCGCTCGCCGAACGGATCGGCCTGCCGAACGCGCGCAAGAAGGACTCGACCGGCATCTGCTTCATCGGCGAGCGACCGTTCCGCGCGTTCCTGAACCGCTACCTGCCGACGAAGCCCGGCCCGATCCGCACGCCCGACGGCTCGCCGCACGGCCGCGTCGTCGGGACCCACGTCGGGCTCGCGTTCTACACGCTCGGCCAGCGCAAGGGCATCGGCCTCGGCGGCGTGCGGATGACGGGCGACGACGCGACGAGCGGCGCGTGGTTCGTCGCGCGAAAGGACATGGCGACGAACACGCTGTGGGTCGTCCGCGGCCACGACCATCCGTGGCTGCTCGCGACGCGCGTCGCCTTCGACGACGCGAGCTGGGTCGCGGGCGAACCGCCGGCTTCGGCCCGACTGTCCGCGAAGACGCGCTACCGGCAGCACGACGCGCCATGCGGCCTCGAACGCGACGGCGATCGCTGGGTGCTGCGCTTCGACGAGCCGCAGCGCGCGGTGACGCCGGGGCAGTCGGCGGTGCTCTACGACGGCGACGTCTGCGTCGGCGGCGGCATCATCGTCGAAGGTGCGGCGGACGCGCTGGCGACGCGCGAAAGCGACGCCGACGCAAGGGTCGCGGTCGCGCAGCCGGTCGCCTGAACGCGCGTCAGCGACCGGCGTCGGCGTCGATCGCCGCCTGCAGCGCGCGTCGCCGGGCGAGGCTTCGTGCGGGCCAGTAGGCGTCGCGATCGTAGTACTCGGCGACCGCCGGCGTCCCCGCCGGCAGCACGACCCACGGCTGCTTCGTCGTCGTGAAGATGTGGATGTCGGGCGGCGCGCGGTCGGGTTCGTCGAGCGTCCCGACGCGCACGAACGCGACGCGCATCCCGGCGCCGGCGTAGTGGCTCCACAACGCGACGCGGCAACGCGGGCAGCGTGCGATCTTCTGGCCGAGGCCGCTCGCCGACGGCGTGTCGACGAGCTCCGCGGCGCCGGCGAGCGGCGTCACGCGATCGGTCTCGATCATCGCGTTGATCGCGAACGCCGCACCGCTCTCGCGCTGGCACCACCGACAATGGCAGCAGTTGACGAACAGCGGCAAGTCGTCGAGCCGATAGCGGACGTGGCCGCAGGTGCAGCCGCCTTCGAGCGGTTCGCGATCGTCGTTCATGGTCGCAACGAGCCGGGACATGAGGCGCCGGATTCTAGCGGTCCGTCGTCGCGATGGAGCCGCTTGCCCGGGCGACGGTCACGCCAGACCGAAGCGCGCGATCGACTGCTCGAGCCGCAGCGCATGGTTGACGACGGCCATGTGCGTGAAGCCCTGCGGGAAGTTGCCGCGCTGGTCGCCGGTCGCGGGATCGATTTCTTCACCGAAGAGCCCGACGTCGTTGCCGCGGGCGAGCAGCCGCTCGAACAGGTCGCGCGCCTCGCGCGTGCGGCCGCCGAGCGCGAGCACGCCGGCGCGCCAGAACGCGCACGCCGTGAACGTCCCTTCGTCGCCGGCGAACCCGTCGGGATGCCGATAGCGATAGACGAGGTCGCCGACCGCCAGCTCGCCTTCGATCGCCGCAAGCGTGTCGCGCATGCGGCCGCTGCCGGCGTCGAGCGCACCGAACAGCACGATGCGCAGCACCGCGGCGTCGAGGACGTCCGATCGGTAAGCGCGCATGTACGCGCGCCGCGTCGGGCTCCACGCGTCGCGTTCGTATTCGTCGCGCAGCGCGGACGCCGTCGCCCGCCATCGCGCGACGCGCTCCGGCGCGAAGCCCTCGATCCGCGTCGCGATCTTCGTCGCGCGATCGAGCGCGACCCACAGCAGCGCCTTCGTGTGCAGCAGGCCCGGCATCGCGTCGGGCAGCTCCCAGATGCCGTGGTCGGCCTCGTCGCGATGCGCGATCGCCTGCTCCGCGAGGTTCGTGACCAGGTCGACCAGTCCGTCGGCGATCGTCGTCGGCGGCGCGCCGTCGAGCGCGTCGAGATAGCCGTGCAGCGCGATCAGGAATTCGCCGTAGATGTCGTGCTGCCGCTGCGTCGAAGCCGCGTTGCCGACGCGGACCGGGCCCACGCCGTTCCAGCCCGGCAGGTGGTCGAGCACGCGCTCGGCGGGCACCGCGCCGTCGATCGCGTAGATCAGCCGCAGGTCGCGGCCGTGCGTGCCGTCGACGTCGCGCAGGAAGCGCAGGTACTCGGCGGCCTCGCGCTCGAGCCCGAGCGCACAGAAAGCGCTCACCGAGAAGCTCGCGTCGCGGACCCAGCTGTAGCGGTAATCGAAGTTGCGATCGCCGGGAACGGCCTCGGGCAGGCTCGTCGTCGGCGCCGCGATGATCGCGCCGCTCGGCCCGTGCGTCAGCAGCTTCAGCACCAGCGCGCTGCGCACGACCGCATCGCGATACGGACCGTCGTAGCGGATCCTCGCGTGCCATCGGCGCCAGTAGTCGCGGGTGCGTTCGAGCGCCGTGTCGACGTCGGGCGCGTCGTGCAGCGAGATCGCGAGCGACGCGATCGCCGGCGCCGTCAGCGCGAATGCGACGACGACCTCCGCGTCGACGATCCGGATCGCATGCGAGCCGACGATGCGCAGCGCGAAGCCGTCGGCGCCGCGGACGACGCACGAGCGCTCGTCGATCCGCTCGACGTCGATCGCGGCGAGCCCGAACGCCGGCGTCGCGCGCACGACGAAGCGGCCGGCGAGCGCGCCGTCGTCGCAGCGCAGGCTGCGCAGCAGCGCGTCGCGCGGCTCGCCGTCGGGGCCTTCGGCGGGCAGGGTCGCCAGCGGATCGATCGCCATGAAGTCGGTCAGCGTCGCGCGGCCGCGGTCGCCGGCGAACGACGTCTCCAGGATGTTCGTGCCCGGTTCGTAGCGACGCGACGTCGACGGAAGCGCCTTCGATCGACACGCGGGCATGTCCGCCGCGCGCGTCGTCGAGCAGCTTCGTGAACACGGCCGGCGAGTCGTGGCGCGGCCAGCACAGCCAGTCGATCGATCCTTCGGACGAGACGAGCGCGGTCGTGTGCGTGTCGCCGATCAGCGCGTAATCGGCGACCGGCCGGCTCATCAGTACTTCGCGATGAGGACGAGGCCTGCGATCATCGCCAGTCCGCCGACGATGCGTCCGATGCCGGCGGGATGCCGCTCGAAGCCCATCAGCCCGAAGTGGTCGAGCACGAGCGACGCGACGACCGCCATCGTGACGGTCAGGCCCATGAACACGGCGGCGCCGAGTGCGTCCGCAGCGATCACCATCGACAGGATGTAGGTCGCGCCGAAGATGCCGCCGATCCACGCCCACCACGGCGCGAGCGCGAAGTCGTCGCTCGACGGGAAGCGCTGACCGGATACCAGCGCGACGACGAGCGCCGTCGCGAGCGCGACCGAGAACACCGCGACGACCGCCCACACCGGCCGCCCGAGCGTCTTGTTGAGCGTGGCGTTGCTGCCGGTCTGGATGGTGTTCAGGATGCCGGCGATCGCGACGAACAGGACGAGGCCCCACTTCATGACGGCTCCTTCAGCGGTGGGCGACGCGCCGCCTCACGACGCGGACGACGGCGGCGGCCCGCGGAACGGGTCGATGCCGCCGACCGCGTCGAGCGTCACCACGCGCCCGGTCCGCGCCGCCTCGTAGATCGCCGCCATCACGATCTGGTCGGCGAGTCCCTCCTCGCCCGGCGTGCGCGGTTGCACGTTCGCGCGGACGCATTCGGCCATGTGGTCGATCTCGAGCGCGAACTGGTCCTTGCGCGACAACGCGTATTCGCTGGTCTGCTCGGCGTCGCCGTCGCGCCGCGCGATGCGCAGCTTCTGACCCTCGTACGCGAACGCGTTCTCGACCTCGGCCACGGCCTTCGTGCCGATCACGCGGAAGTTGCGATGCTCGTGCGCGCTGTAGCTCGACGCGCAGTTCGCGATCACGCCCGACGGAAAGCGCAGCGTGAACGCGACGTTCGACTCGACCTCGCGAAAGCGCGGATCGTCCGGCGGGCTGTGGATCGCGGCGCTGACGGCGACCGGCTCCTCGCCGAGCAGCGCGCGCGTCGTGTTCAGGCAGTACAGGCCGACGTCCGGCAGCGAGCCGCCGCCCGCCATCCGCAGCACCTGCCGCCATTGCGACGGGTCGCCCTGGTTCTGCGTGTTGATCGCGTCGATCAGCTGCACGTCGCCGAGCTCGCCGGCGCGCGCGCGCGTCGCGAGCGTCCGGTTGTTGACCTCGTACTGGCAGCGATACGCGATCATCAGTCGGCGGCCCGCGCGACGGCAAGCGTCGATCATGTCGCGCGCCTCGGCCGGCGACGTCGCCATCGGCTTCTCGCACAGCACGTGCTTGCCGGCACGCGCGGCGCGCACCGTCGCGTCGCGATGCAGCGCGTTCGGCAGCACCACGTAGACGACGTCGACGGCCGCGTCGTCGCGGATGCGGTCGAAATCGTCGTAGCCGTAGCAGTGCGACGGTGCGATGCCGTACTGCGACGCGACGGTCCGCATCTTCCCGGCATCGCCGCTGACGAGCGCGACCGGGCGTGCGTGCTTCGCGCTCGCGAACGCCGGCAGGATGTTCTCGAGCGCGAGCCGGCCGAGACCCATGATCGCGAAGCCCACGCGACGATCGGGCGCGTCCGGATTCGGCGGCGGCGAATCGGGCCGTTCGGTGTCGGCATGGATCGGCGCGAAGCGGACGCGCCCGCCGGCCGCCGTCCCCTCGTCGATCGGCGCGGCCGCCGCGGCGCCGGTCCCGAGCAGCGCGCCGACGCCGAGTCCGCCGGCGAGGATCAGGCGGCGGCGCGCGTCGTCGACGGGCTGCGTCATGGCGGTCTCACGATGGGCCCTCGGGCCGAAGCGGGCAATCTATCGCCTGGCTGCGGTCCGCCGCTCGCTCGCGCGCCTCAATCGATGTAGGAATTCGCCGCCGCGTCGCGACGTTGCCGACGCGGCGGGGCGTCCCGGCCGGCGCAAGGCCGGACGACGTATCATGACGGCGCCCCGCATCGGCCTGTCGCTCCGGGTTCCACGCGACCGCGCCGTCCACCGCGCCGACCGGCCGCCGCCGCGTCGCCGCGGTCATCCATCGAACGTTCCGAACGACCCCATCGCATGGTCGCCACCGACCTCGGCAGACTGAAGATCGATCGCGGCAGCGCCGCGCCGCGTCGCCGCCGGCGTATCCGCTGGTGGATGGTCGTGCTCGCGCTCGTCGTCGTCGCCGTGGTCGTGCGCCTGCTGATGCCGCATCCGGTGACGGTGCAGACGGCGTCCGTCGTCACCCGCTATCCGGCGCAGCAGGTCACCGTCCTGACCGCGTCCGGCTACGTCGTCGCGCAGCGCAAGGCCGCGGTCGCGACGAAGGCCACCGGCCGGCTCGAGGAACTGCGCGTGCAGGAAGGCAGCCGCGTCAAGGAAGGCGACCTGCTCGCGCGGATCGACGCGCGCGACGTCCGCGCGCAGCTCGCGGCCGCGAACGCGAACGTCGGCGTCGCGCGCGCCGCCGTCGCGTCCGCCGAGGCCGACGAGAAGAACGCGGCCATCGAGCTGAACCGCAACCGCGACCTCGTCGCGCAGCACTTCGTGTCGGCGTCGGCCCTCGACGCCGCCGTCGCGCGCAACGACCGCGCGATCGCCGGGACCAACAACGCGAAGGCGGCGCTGACCGCCGCGATCGCGAACGCGAACAACGCGAAGGTCGCCGTCGACTTCACCGAGATCCGCGCGCCGTTCGACGGCGTCGTCGTCACGAAGAGCGCGAACGTCGGCGACATCGTCACGCCGTTCTCGTCGGCCGTCGATTCGAAGGGCGCGGTCGTCAACATGGCCGACCTGTCGACGCTCGAGGTCGAGGCCGACGTGTCCGAGTCGAGCCTCTCGAAGATCTCGGTCGGCCAGCCGTGCGAGATCCTGCTCGACGCGCTGCCCGACACGCGCTTCTCGGGCACCGTCAGCCGCATGGTGCCGACCGTCGACCGCGCGAAGGCGACGGTCACGACGAAGGTCCGCTTCGACAGGCTCGACGATCGCATCCTGCCCGACATGAGCGCGAAGGTCAGCTTCCTGTCGCGCAAGGTCGAGGCGGCCGACGACAAGCCGACGATCGCGGTGTCGCCGGACGCCGTCGTCAAGCGCGACGGACACGACACGGTGTTCCGCCTGAAGACCGACGGGGACCGGACGATCGCCGAGGCGCTGACCGTCGCGACCGGCGCCGCGTATCCCGACGCGATCGAGATCACGTCGGGCAACCTCAAGTCGGGCGACAAGCTGATCGTCAAGCCCGACGAGAAGATCGCGAACGGCACGCCGGTCGTCGTGCAGGCCAAGTGACGACGGACGTGACGACGGACGCGACGACGGAACGCGACGACGGCAGCGACGACGGACGCGACGACGGAAGCGACGGCCGAAGCGACCGCGGTCGCGCGCGACGCGGCGCCGTCGCCGTCCGACGCCGGGCCGCCGCTCGTCGCGATCCGCGACCTGCAGAAGATCTACGTGCGCGGCGACCAGCCGGTGCCGGTGCTGCTCGGCATCGAGCTCGACATCGCGCGCGGCGACTTCGTGTCGCTGATGGGGCCGTCGGGTTCCGGCAAGAGCACGCTGCTGAACCTCGTCGCCGGCATCGACAAGCCGACCGGCGGCAGCATCGTCGTCGACGGCGTCGACATCGCGGACCTCGGCGACGCGGACCTGTCGGCGTGGCGCGCGGCGCACGTCGGCTTCATCTTCCAGTTCTACAACCTGATGCCGGTGCTCGACGCGTTCGAGAACGTCGAGTTGCCGCTGCTGCTGACGAACCTGTCGCGGCGCGAGCGTCGCGAGCACGTCGACGCGGCGCTCGAGATGGTCGGGTTGTCGGACCGGGCCGATCATTATCCGAACGAGCTGTCGGGCGGCCAGCAGCAGCGCGTCGCCATCGCGCGCGCGCTGATCACCGACCCGACGCTGATCGTCGCCGACGAGCCGACCGGCGACCTCGACCGGACCACCGGCGGCGAGATCCTCGACCTGATGGACCGGCTCAACGCGGACCTCGGCAAGACGATCGTGATGGTCACGCACGATCCGCGCGCCGCCGCGCGCGCGCGGCGCATGGTGCATCTCGAGAAAGGCGTGCTCGTCAGCGACGCCGACTGGCGGGCCGCGCTCGAGGCCGAGATCAACGCGCCGCACGCGCACTGAGCGACGACGATGGACCAGCGGATCGTCGCCGTCACCTATCTCGTGCGCGACTACGACGAGGCGATCGCGTACTTCACGCGCACGCTCGACTTCGCGCTGCTCGAGGACACGCCGATGGGCGGCGGCAAGCGCTGGGTTCGCGTCGCGCCGCGGCGGTCCGGCCCGTCCGCGTCGAGCCCGGCGTTGCTGCTCGCGCGCGCCGCCGACGACGAGCAGCGCGCGGCGGTCGGACGACAGGCAGGCGGCCGCGTCGCGTTCTTCCTCTACACCGACGACTTCGCGCGCGACCACACGACGATGCGGGCGCGCGGCGTGCGCTTCGTCGGCGAGCCGCGCGACGAGGTCTACGGCCGCGTCGTCGTGTTCGAGGACCTGTACGGGAACCGCTGGGACTTCATCGAGCCGAACGAGGCCCCGAACGATCCCGCGGCGATCCCATGACGATGGCCCCTCCTCCGGTCCAGCCCGACATCGCGATCGTCGGCGGCGGCGTCGTCGGCCTCTGCGTCGCGTGCTTCGTGAAGAAGATCACGCCCGACGCCGAGGTCTGCGTCGTCGAGCCGGACCCGAGCTACGAGTACGCGTCGACGCTGCGCGCGTCGGGCGGCTGCCGCGTGCAGTTCTCGAATCCGGAGAACGTCGACATGTCGCTGTTCGGCATCGACTTCATCCGCAACTTCACCGAGACGATGTCGACGCCCGAGGCGCCGGCGCACGCCGACTGGGTCGAGGGCGGCTATCTCGGCATCGTGCCGCCCGACCGGATGGGCGCCGTCGAGGCGGCCGCCGCGATGCAGCGCTCGCGCGGGGCTGTCGTCGAGGTGCTGTCGCCGTCGGACCTGAAGCAGCGCTTCCCGTCGATCAACGTCGACGACCTCGGCGGCGCGGCGTTCACGCCGCACGACGGCTGGTGCGACCCGAACGGGCTGCTGTGGGGACTGCGCCGCAAGGCCGTGTCGCTCGGCGTCGAGTTCGTCCGCGACCACGTGATCGGCGCATCGGTCGGGCCGACCGGCGTGCGCAGCCTGCGGCTCGCCGGCGGCGGCATGGTCGTCGCGTCGGCGTTCGTCAACGCGGCCGGCGCGTGGTCGGGGCAGGTCGCGAAGCTGATGGGCATGACCCTGCCGGTCGTCCCGCTGAAGCGCTACGAGCACTACTTCACGCCGGCCGCGCCGGTCGAGCGGTTGCCGTACGTCAAGGACACCGCGCGGCTGGCGTTCCGCTCCGAAGGCCCGGGCTTCTCCGGCGGCCTCGTCGACGGCTCGGTCCGGCGCGGCTTCGACTTCCAGGTCGACCACGACTGGTTCGAGCGCGTCGTGTGGCCGGCCGTCGCGCATCGCTTCCCGGCATTCGAGGGCGCGAAGTGCCACCGGACCTGGGCCGGGCTGTACGAGCAATGCGAGCTCGACGGCAACCCGGTCATCGGCCGTTCGAAGGGACGCCTCGCGAACCTCTACACGTGCGCCGGCTTCTCGGGACACGGGATGATGCACGCGCCGGCGGCGGGACGCGCGATCGCCGAGCTGATCGCGTTCGGCAAGTACCAGACGATCGACCTGACGCGGCTCGGCTACGAGCGTGTCGAGGCCGACACCCCGTATCCGGAGACGGGCATCCTGTGATGCGCGACGACGATCGCGAACCGGCCCGTCCGCGTTCAGGCGCCGTATTCCGGGCGCGCGATGTCGTCGAGCAGCGTCGGTCCGGTCGGGCGCCAGCCGAGCCGCTCGCGGGTTCGCGCGGCCGACGCCGGCACGTCCGCGCCGGCGAACCGCGCGAGCCAGCCGAAGTGGCCGGGCTCGCGCGACGCGACCGGCACGCCGAGCTTGCGGCCGATCGCCTCGGCGATGTGCCGGAACGGGATGCCTTCCTCGGCCACCGCGTGATAGACGCGCTCGTCGACGTCGTGTTCGAGCGCGAGGCGATACAGTCGGCCGGCGTCGGAGACGTGCACGGCGGGCCAGCGGTTCGCGCCGTCGCCGATGTACGCCGACACGCCCTTCTCGCGCGCGAGGTTCACCAGCGTCGGCACGAAGCCGTGCGCCTCGCCGACGCCGTGGACCGACGGCGACAGCCGCACGGCAGCCGCCCGCACGCCCTGCCCGGCGAACGGGGCCGCGGCCTGCTCCGAGCGACGCGGGAACGACGGGTCGTCGGCCGGGGGATCGGCCTCGGTCGCGACGCGACCGGGCGCGATCAGCGCCACGCCGGACGTGACGAGCAGGGGCTTGCCGGACCCGGCGAGCGCGGCGCCGAGCGCCTCGATCGCGCGTCGATCCTGCGCCGCGCTCTCGTCGAAGCGCGCGAAGTCGTGGCTGAAGCCGAGGTGGATCACCGCATCGGCGGCGCGGGCCGCATCGGCCAGCGCGTCGAGGTCGTCGAGCGTCGCGTGGATCACGCGCGCGCCGCGCGCCGCGAGCGCGGCGCCTTTCGTCTCGGACCGCGAGAGCCCCACCACCGCGTGCCCCGCGTCGAGCAACGAGCCCACCACCGCCGTGCCGACCCATCCGGTCGCACCCGTCACGAACACCTGCATGCCGAACTCCCGTCGCCGCCTCGAAAGGCGCATTGTTCGCGGGTCGGCGACGCCGGTGAAGTCGTGACGTTATCCCGGTATCCCGTCTAACACCCGATGCCCGACGACACCTCGTTCAGCGCGTTCCTGCGCGAGCGCCGCCTGCGACTCGATGCCGCGGCGCTCGGCTTCCCGACGCGACGCCGACGCACGCCCGGCCTGCGGCGCGAGGAGGTCGCGCAGCGCGCGAACATCAGCGCGACCTGGTACAGCTGGCTCGAACAGGGTCGCGGCGGCGCGCCGTCGGCCCACGCGCTCGAACGAATCGCGAGCGCGCTGCTGCTGACCGACGTCGAGCGCGAGCATCTGTTCATGCTCGCGTTCGGACGCCCGCCGGCCGTGCGCTATCGGCCGTCCGACGACGTCACGCCGCCGCTGCAGCGCGTGCTCGATGCGATGGATGCGTGCCCCGCGCTGCTGCGCACCGTCGCCTGGGACGTGGTTGCCTGGAACGCGGCCGCGGCCGCCGTGCTGACCGACTACGGCGTGCTGCCGCCGGCCGAGCGCAACGTGCTGCGGCTGATGTTCCTCCGGCCCGACGTTCGCGACGCGAACGCCGACTGGGAAGGCGTCGCCCGCTTCGTCGTCGGCGTCTTCCGGGCCGACGCCGCGCGTGCCGGCGCGGCCGAGGCGGTCCGGCCGCTCGTCGACGAGCTCTGCGACCGCAGCCCCGAGTTCGCGCGGCTGTGGCGCGACCATGCCGTCCTCGACTTCGGCGCCGGCGTCAAGCGGATGCGCCATCCGGTGCTGGGCGAGATCGCGCTCGAGGCCTCGTCGTTCGCGGTCGACGGACGCGCCGACCTCTCGATGCTCGTGTACACGCCGGTCGCGGACGACGACGCGGACCGCATTCGCGGGCTCGTCGCCGCGCGGGCCGCCGCCGCCCGCGACGGGGCCGGCGTCGTCCGCTGATGTTCTTCGTCCTGAAGCTCCTCACGCGCAACGCGCTGCGGCAGAAGCTGCGGATCGAGCCTGACGCTCGTCGGGCTCGTCGTCGCGATCGCCGCGTTCGGCTTGCTGCGGACCATCGTCGACGCGTGGTACGCCGGCGTCGACGCGACGTCGTCGGTGCGACTCGTGACGCGCAACTCGATCTCGCTCGTGTTCCCGCTGCCGCTCAACTATGCGCAGCGGATGCGGCAGGTCGACGGCGTGACCGGCGTGTCGTGGGGCAACTGGTTCGGCGGCGTCTACGTCAGCGAGCGCAACTTCTTCCCGCAGTTCGCCGTCGACGCCGCGAGCTACCTCGACCTGTATCCCGAGTACGTGCTGCCGGCGGGCGAGCAGAAGGCGTTCCTCGCCGACCGCCAGGGCGTGGTCGTCGGGCGCAAGCTCGCCGACCGCTTCGGCTGGAAGGTCGGCGACCAGATCCCGCTGCGCGGCACGATCTATCCGGGCACGTGGACGTTCACGCTGCGCGGCATCTACGACGGCGTCGACGCGAAGACCGACGAGAACGCAGTTCCTGTTCCACTGGGAATACCTGAACGAGACCGTCAAGAAGCGCTACGGCCGGCAAGGCGACCAGGTCGGGTTCTACATCGAGCGGCTGCGCAACCCCGACGACGCGGCCGACGTGTCGCGGCAGATCGACGCGTTCTTCCGCAACTCGCTCGCCGAGACGCTGACCGAGACCGAGAAGGCGTTCCAGCTCGGCGTTCGTCTCGATGACCGAGCTGATCCTGATCGCGATCCAGGCCGTGTCGCTCGTCGTCATCCTGATCATCATGGCGGTGATGGCGAACACGATCGCGATGACCGCGCGCGAGCGCACGGCCGAATACGCGACGCTGAAGGCGCTCGGCTTCGGACCGGCGTTCATCGGCTGGCTGATCGTCGGCGAGTCGATGGTCGATCGCGCTCGTCGGCGGCGCCGTCGCGATCGCCGTCACGTTTCCCGATCGCCGCCGCGTTCGCGAAGCTCGTCGGCTCGCTGTTCCCGATCTTCGCGGTGTCGCGCGAGACGGTCGAGCTGCAGTTCGCGGCCGCTGCCGTGATCGGACTCGTCGCGGCCGCGTGGCCCGCGTGGAGCGCCGGCCGCATCCGCATCGTCGACGGCCTGCGTCATGTCGCGTGAACCCGTGACGTGAAGGCGATCCCGTTCAGCTACATCGCGCGCAACGTCTACGGCCGCAAGGTCACGACGCTGCTGACGGCCGGCGGCATGGCGCTCGTCGTCTTCGTGTTCGCGAGCGTGCTGATGATGACCGAGGGCATCCGCTCGACGCTCGTCGCGACCGGCCAGCCCGACAACGTCATCGTGATCCGCCGCGCCGCGGGCACCGAGGTGCAGAGCGGCGTCGATCGCGGCCAGGCCGCGGTGATCGAGAGCCTGCCGGAGATCGCGACCGACGCGGCCGGCGCGAAGCTCGTGTCGAAGGAGCCGGTCGCGATCATCAACCTGCCGAAGCGCAAGTCGAACGAGAGCCGACCCGGACAAGCCGGCGAACATCGTCGTGCGCGGCACGACCGACGCGGGCTTCGCGATGCGGCCGCAGGTGCGCATCGTCGAGGGCCGGACGTTCCGGCCCGGGACGTCCGAGATCATCGCCGGCCGCAGCGTCGTCGCGCGGCTTCACCGGCGCGGGCCTCGGCGAGAGCCTGCGGTTCGCGCAGCGCGACTGGACCGTCGTCGGCGTGTTCGACGCCGGCGGCAGCGCGTTCGACTCCGAGGTCTGGGGCGACGCGGAGCAGCTGATGCAGGGCTTTCGCCGCCAGTCGTTCTCGGCCGTGATCCTGCGGCTCGCCGACCCGTCGCGCTTCGCCGCCGTCAAGGACGCGCTCGAGTCCGACCCGCGCCTGACGGTCGAGGCGAAGCCCGAGAAGCAGTTCTACGCCGAACAGTCGGAGTCGCTCGCGAAGTTCATCGGCTACCTCGGCACGACGCTGTCGATCATCTTCTCGATCGGCGCGATCGTCGGCGCGATGATCACGATGTACGCGAGCGTCGCCGCGCGGACCGGCGAGATCGGCACGCTGCGCGCGCTCGGCTTCCCGCGGCGCTCGATCCTCGTCGCGTTCCTCGTCGAGTCGCTCGTGATGGGACTCGTCGGCGGCGTCGTCGGGCTCGCGGCCGCGTCGGCGATGCAGGCGGTCAGCCTGTCGACGATCAATTTCCAGACGTTCTCGGAGCTGACGTTCAAGTTCCGCATCAACGGGCCGATCGTCGTGGAGGTCGTCGCCTTCTCGCTGTTCATGGGCTTCGTCGGCGGCTTCCTGCCGGCCTGGCGCGCCGCCCGCATGAAGATCGTCGACGCGCTGCGCGCCGCCTGAGCGCCCGCGTCGCGTAACGAAGCGGTCCCGGAACCGACGGATCGTGCCGGGCGCGACCCGGCGTCCTGCCGCGCGCACATCGAAGAAGCCGGATACCGGCGACAGAGGAGACCTCCATGCATTCGCGCTTCCTGACGTTCGTCGTCATCGTCGCGATCTTCGTCGGCGCGGTGCTCGCGACGATGTCGTCGCCGTGGTACTGGCCGGTCGCCGTCGTCTTCGGGCTGCTGACGGTCGTCGGGCTGAACGACCTCGCGCAGACGCGTCATTCGATCCGGCGCAACTACCCGGTGATCGGGCACTTCCGGTTCCTGATCGAGGCGATCCGCCCCGAGCTTCGGCAGTACTTGTTCGAGGACGACGCGGTGCAGACGCCGTTCTCGCGCAACCAGCGATCGATCGTCTACCAGCGCGCGAAGCGCGAGCTCGACAAGCGGCCGTTCGGCACGCAGCTCGACGTCTACGAGGTCGGCTACGAGTGGATCAACCATTCGATGGCGCCGACGCCGGTGCAGCACCACGACTTCCGCGTGCAGGTCGGCCGCGTGACGGACGAGAACGACGCGAGCGGCTTCGCGAACAAGCCCGGCGTGACGAAGCCGTACGCCGCGTCGGTCTTCAACATCTCGGCGATGAGCTTCGGCGCGCTGTCGGCCAACGCGATCCGCGCGCTCAACCGCGGCGCGCAGCTCGGCGGCTTCGCGCACGACACCGGCGAGGGCTCGATCTCGCGCTATCACCGCGAGTTCGGCGGCGACCTGATCTGGGAGATCGGCTCCGGCTACTTCGGCTGCCGCAACCCCGACGGCACGTTCTCGGACGACCGTTTCGTCGAGAACGCGACGATCGACCAGGTCAAGATGATCGAGGTCAAGCTGTCGCAGGGCGCGAAGCCCGGCCACGGCGGCGTGCTGCCGGGCGCGAAGGTCTCGATCGAGATCGCGCAAGCCCGCGGCGTCGAGGCGGGCGTCGATTGCGTGTCGCCGGCGCGCCATTCGGCGTTCTCGACGCCGATCGAGACTGTTGCAGTTCGTCGACCGGCTGCGACGCCTGTCCGGCGGCAAGCCGACCGGCTTCAAGCTCTGCATCGGCCATCCGTGGGAGTTCTTCGCCATCGCGAAGGCGATGGTCGAGACCGGCATCACGCCGGACTTCATCGTCGTCGACGGCGGCGAAGGCGGCACCGGCGCCGCGCCGGTCGAATTCACCGACCACGTCGGCGCGCCGCTGCTCGAAGGGCTGCTGCTCGTCCACAACACGCTCGTCGGCCTCAACCTGCGCAAGCAGGTCCGCATCGGCGCGTCGGGTCGCATCGTGACCGCGTTCGACATCGTCCGCACGATGGCGCTCGGCGCCGACTGGTGCAACGCGGCCCGCGGCTTCATGTTCGCGCTCGGCTGCATCCAGTCGAAGTCGTGCCACACCGATCGCTGCCCGAGCGGCGTCGCGACGCAGGACCCGCTGCGTCAGCGCGCGCTCGTCGTGCCCGACAAGGCGACGCGCGTCGCGACGTTCCACGAGGAGACGCTGGTGGCGCTCGCGGAACTCGTCGCCGCCGCAGGACTGATGCACCCGATCGAGCTCGGCCCCGAGCACATCGTCCGGCGCGTCGCGCAGAACGAGGTCAAGCAGCTGTCGGCCGTGGCGCAGTTCATCCGGCCCGGCAGTCTCGCCGAAGGCCGTTTCGAGCAGAACGTCTTCGAGACGTTCTGGCCGGTCGCGCGCGCCGACAGCTTCGCACCGGCGCGCTGACCTCGCCCGTCAGAACAGCGCCTTGAACTGCGCGCCCCAGATGCGCGGCTCGTTGATGAAGCCGGTCAGGTTGTTGAAGTCGATGCCGCCGGCGATGCGGACCTGGTTGGTGATGTTGCGCCCGAAGACCGCGAGCTCGTACTTGCCGCCGACGCCCAGTCGTAGCCGCCGCGCAGGCCGCCGATGGATCAGCGACCGGCCGGTGAACTCCGGCGACTGGTACAGGAAGAAGTTGACCTTGCTGCGATACGACCAGTCGGTGTAGACGAAGAACTCGCCGTCCGGCAGGCCCGGGATGCTGCCGGGATGCCGTAGCGCGCCGTCGACGTTGCCGATGACCTTCGGCGCCTGCGGCAGCGGGTTGCCGTCGATGTGGAACGTGCCGGCGATCGGGCCCGGCGTATTCGTGACCGTGCACGAGGCGCAGCCCGCCACGACGAGGTCCGGGTCCTTGATCTTCGTGAAGTTGTAGCTGCCGTTCAGCGTGACCAGCAGCGCGAAGGAGGTACGCGTCGAGCGTGACCTCGACGCCGCGGCCGACCGCGTGCTTCGCGCTCAGCAGGATCGTCGTGTTGCTCCTGCCCGCCGACCGCGCTCAACTGCTGGTTCTTCACCGTCGTAGTCGAAGACGCTGAACGAGAAGCGCGCGCGCTTGTCGAGCAGGTCGGCCTTCGCGCCGACCTCGTACGACGTGTTCGTCTCGGGACCCGCCGAGGTCAGCGGAGCCGAAGGCCGACGCCGGGAAGATGCTGGACGCGCGGAAGCCGTTCGCGACGCGCGCGTAGAGGTTGACGTCGGGCGTGACGGCGAACGTGCCGCTCGACGTCGTAGCTCGCCTGCGAGTCGCTGCGTGCCGCGCGACAGGCCGCCGGTCGTGTCGATGACGGTGTCGGACGTCGACGTCGTCGAGGAACTTGCGGTCCTGCGTGTAGCGCACGCCGCCGCGCAGCGTCGACGCGGTCGATCAGCGCGGTAGTTCACCGACGCGAACGCCGCGATCGCGCTGTTCGTCTGCGTCGCCTGCACCGCGGTCGTCGGACCGTGGAACAGCGTGTCGTAGACGAGGCTGTTGATCACGTAGTTCTCGTGGAAGTAGGTACAGGCCGCCCTGGTACTTCAGCGGACCCGAGCCGGTCGACTCGAGCCGCAGTTCCTGGCGTCAGCTGCTCGTGGCCCGTGCAGCGCGTCGGACGTCTCGTCGGCGAACGGAATGAAGCCCGGGCCCGTACGGTGGTGCATACGACGCACCATAGCCGCCGTCGATATCCCCGCGGCTGAACGAGCTGCACGTGCTCGTAGGCGCTGATCGAGTTGAGCGCGAGCGGCCCGAAGTCCCATCGCAGCCGCAGGTTGGCGCCGTTGCTCTCGAGCCGCTGCTGGTTCTGGCCGTCGAAATAGACCTGCCGCGGATTGAAGTCGTTCGCGAAGTCGTTCGATGCCCGGCTTGATGATGTTCGCGCGGAACAGCCGCGCCGATGCCGTCGAGCTCGCGGTCGTGGACGTTGAACAGCGCGCTGAAACGTGGCCGTCGGCTTGAACAGCACCTGCAGGCGGGCCGCGTTGTCGTCGTAGCCGTCGAGCTTGCTGGTCCGGCGCGTGCGGCGCCTCGTTCGCGATGTAGTCGTTGCGGTGCTGCGACTGCAGCGACAGCCGCGCCGCGACCGTGCTCGACAGCGGCACGTTGCAGCGCGCCCTCGAAGTTGTCGGTATTGAAGCGCGCGGCGCTCGCGTTGAAGTAGCCCTCGAGCCTCTGCGACGGCGCGACCGAATCGACCTTCACGACGCCGGCCGGCGTGTTGCGGCCGAACAGCGTGCCCTGCGGCCCGGCGAGCACCTCGATCTGCTGCGTGTCGAAGATCGGGAAGCCCTTCAGGATCGGGTTCTCCTGCACGACGTCGTCGTAGACCAGCGAGACCGGCTGCGACGCGTTCAGGTGGAAGTCGGTGTTGCCGTAGCCGCGGATGTAGAAGCGCGGGAACGCGCGGCCGAACGACGATTCGATGTTCAGGCTCGGCACCCGGCCCGACAGCGAAGCGGATGTCTTCGCCGGACGAATTGAGCACGTCGAGCGTCTCGCCGCTGATCGTCGAGATCGACGATCGGCACGTCCTTGATGTTCTCGGTGCGGCGCTCGGCCGTGACGGTCACCGCCTCGAGCTGGCCCGGCCCGTTCGCCGCCGCGTCGGTCGTGCCCTGCGCCTGCTGCGCGAACGCGGCCGGCGACGCGAGCATCGTCGCGACGACGGCCGCTCGGGCGCCACGACGGGAATGGCGGGGGATGGGGCGGCGGATCTTCGGCATGACGGGGCTCCCTTCGTTCGAGTGCCGTTGCCGAATGCAAGCGATATGCCACGCGACGTCACGAACGTCATGACAAGTCACATGGAGACCGCGGTGGTACCGTCCGGTGACGCGGACGCAGACGCCGCGACGGGTCCGCCCACCGCGCCGGCAGGGGTCGTCGCGCGCGACCGATCGCGAGCGGCAGGCCGCTCGCAGTCCGCCGTCAGGACGTCTTCTTGACGATCCGCAGGATGGGATCGGTGGTCGCCTGCGTCTCCATCCACTGCCGGATGCGGTTCGCGTCGCCGAGGCGGGTGAACTTGCCGAACGAATCGAGCAGGACGATCACGACCGAGCGCCCTTCGATGACCGCCTTCATCACGAGGCACTTGCCGGCTTCGCTGATGTAGCCGGTCTTCTGCACGACGATGTCCCACGCCGGGTTCGCGACCAGCGAGTTCGTGTTGTGGAACGCGAGCACGCGGCGGCCGACCGGCACGCTGTAGTTCGGGTCGGTCGAGAAGTCGCGGATGGTCTCGTTCGCCGACGCCGCGTTGACGAGCTTGACGAGGTCCTCGGCGCTCGCGACGTTGCGGCTCGTGAGGCCGGTGGGATCGTGGAACTCGGCGCTCGTCATGCCGATCGCGCGCGCCTTCACGTTCATCGCGGCGATCGCGGCGTCGAGCCCGCCCGGATAGTTGCGCGCGAGCGCGTGGGCGGCGCGGTTCTCGGACGACATCAGCGCGAGGTGCAGCATGTCGCGACGCGACAGCGTCGTGCCGACCGCGAGGCGCGAGCTCGAGAACTTCTCGGTGTCGAGGTCGTCGCTCGTGATCGTGATCATCTCGTCCATCGACGGACGCGAATCGAGCACGACGAGCGACGTCATCAGCTTCGTGATCGACGCGATCGGCAGCGGCACCTTCGTGTTCCGCGAGAACAGCACGTCGTGCGTGCCGTCCTCCATCACGAGTGCGACGCTCGACTTGACGTCGAGGTTTTCCTCGAGGTCGTTGGTCTCGTCGCCGCCGATGCGAAGACCCTGCAGCGACGCGATCGACGGACGCGCGGGGATGACCGCGTACACCTTGCGCAGGCCGCCGCGATGCCGGCCGCCGGCGCGCAGGATCGCGTGATGCACGCCGGCGACGCCGCCGCGCGAGACACCGTACGCCCGACCGGCCGGCGCGACGACGACGCGCACGCGGGCGCTCGACTTGTTGTGGACGCGTGCCGTCGCATGCGGCGTGGCGGACGCGTCGGCGACCATCGACAGCGACGCGGCGAGCGCCGTCAGCGCGGCGACGCCGGCGACGCGGCGAAAACGGGAACGAACGAAAGCGACGACGGGCATGCGGAAACTCCGGGTCGAGGTGCACGTAGTGTATGCGGCCCTCGAAACGTCTTCAAGATGAACGACATAGAAAATGTCGTTCAGGCAAATTCTAGCGGCGCACCTGTTGCGTCGACACACCGGTCCGCAACGCGCGAGCCCGACGTCAGGACGACGCCGCCAGACGGGCGGCGATCGCCTCGCCGACCTCGACCGTCGACGCCCGGCCGCCGAGATCGCGGGTGCGCGGCGCCTGCTGATCGGCCAGCGTCGCCTCGATCGCCGACAGGATCGCGGCGGCCGCCTCCGGATGGTCGAGGTGCTCCAGCATCAGCGACGCCGACCAGATCATCCCGATCGGATTCGCGATGCCCTTCCCCGCGATGTCCGGCGCGGAGCCGTGCACCGGTTCGAACAGCGACGGGAAGCGCCGCTCGGGATTGATGCTCGCCGACGGCGCGATGCCGATGGTGCCGGTGCACGCCGGGCCGAGGTCCGAGAGGATGTCGCCGAAGAGGTTCGACGCGACGACCACGTCGAACCACTCCGGATGCAGCACGAAGTTCGCGGCGAGGATGTCGATGTGGAAGCGATCGACGCGGACGTCCGGAAAGGCCTTCGCCATCGCGTCGATCCGCTCGTCCCAGTAAGGCATCGTGATCGAGATCCCGTTCGACTTCGTCGCCGACGTCAGATGCTTCTTCGGCCGCCGCTGCGCCAAGTTGAACGCGAACTTCGCGATGCGGTCGACGCCGACGCGGCTCATCACCGTCTCCTGCACGACGACTTCGCGCTCGGTGTCGGGATACATCCGTCCGCCGATGCTCGAGTACTCGCCTTCGGTGTTCTCGCGCACGACGTAGAAGTCGATGTCGCCCGGTGCGCGCGCGCGGCCGTCGCGATCGACGAGCGGCGACCGCACGCCCGGCATCAGGCGGCACGGCCGCAGGTTGACGTACTGGTCGAACTCGCGGCGGAACTTGATCAGCGATCCCCACAGCGACACGTGGTCGGGGACGAGCGCCGGCCATCCGACCGCACCGAAGAAGATCGCGTCGCAGGCCATCAGCTGCGGGTGCCAGTCGTCCGGCATCATCGTGCCGTGCTTCGCGTACCAGTCGCAGCTCGCCCACTCGATCGGCACGAACTCGAACGCGATGCCGAAGCGCCGCGCCGCCGCCTCGAGGACGCGCACGCCTTCGGGCGTCACTTCCTTGCCGATCCCGTCGCCGGGGATCACCGCGATCCGGTGCGCCCTGCCTTCTGCGTTCGCCATCGTGCTTCCCGTGTTCGCGAGCGTGGATCAATCGTCCATGAAGCGCGCGAAGCCTTCGACCGGCTCGCGCTCGGTGACGAGCGTGTTCTCGATGCGATCGGGATCGGCGTGGCCGAGGCTCATCCCGCACACCAGCATCTCGGTGTCCGGCATGCCGATGTGGTCCGCGATGATGCGATGGAAGCGGTTGAACGCCGCCTGCGGACACGTGTCGAGACCGCGTCCGCGCGCCGCCACCATCACCGCTTCGAGGAACATCCCGTAGTCGAGCCACGAACCGAGTTCGAGCACGCGATCGATGCGGAACATCAGACCGACCGGCGCGCCGAAGAACGCGTAGTTGCGGCCGTGCTGCGCGTGCATGCCCGCCTTGTCGTCGCGCGTCAGGCCGAGCAGCCCGTAGAGGTCCCAGCCGACCTTGCGGCGACGGTCGATGTACGGCGCCTCCCAGGTCCTCGGGTAGTACGGATAGTCTTCCTCGTGACCGGCGAGCGCCGCCGGATCGTGGTGCGCGGCGAGGATCTTCTCCGACAGGCTCGCGAGCGACGCACCGGTCAGCACGGTGACCTTCCACGGCTGGGTGTTCGTGCCCGACGGCGCGCGCGATGCGACCGACAGGATCGCCTCGATCGTCTCGCGCGGCACCGGCGTCGGCAGGAACGCGCGGATCGAACGGCGCGACGTGATGGCCTGGTCGACGGCGACTTGCGAAGCGGGTTCTGGCGGGTTCATCGGCGGCGGATCGTGGGCGCCGCCATGCTAGCGCATGGCCGGCGCACGACGCTTCGCGACGACCAGCGCGACGCCCACCACCGCGCACGCCATGCCGAACAGCGCGCGATGGCCGAGCGCTTCGCCGAACACGAACCACGCGAGCAGCGCCGTCACCGGCGGCGTGAGGTAGAACAGGCTCGTGACGCGCGTCGCCTCCCCGCGCCGGATCAGCGGGAACAGCAGGGCCATGCCGGCGATCGACAAGCCGAACACCGACCAGGCCCAGGCGGCGATGAACTGCGGCGTGAAGCGCACGCGCCACGTCTCGAAGACGAGCGCCAGCGGGACGGTGATCGCGAGCGACGCGACGAACTGGATCAGCGTACCGGCGCGCAGGTCGAAGCTCGGGCAGCGGCGCTTCTGGTACAGCGTGCCGGCGGTGATCGACACGAGCGCGACCACGTCGAGCACCACGCTCGCGGACGTCATCCCCGGCGACGACAGCTTGTCGAGCACGACCAGCGTCACGCCGACGAAGCCGAGCGCGAAGCCGGCCCACTGCCGTCCGCTGACGCGCTCGCCGATCGCCGGCGCCGCGAGCGCGGTCACGACCGGCTGCAGGCCGACGATCAGCGCCGCGAGGCCGGCCGGCATGCCCTGCGAGATCGCGACCCAGACGCCGCCGAGGTAGCCGGCCTGCAGCAGGACGCCGGCGATCGCGATGTCGACCATCGCGCGTCGCGACGGCCACGGCACGTGGAAGAACGGCAGCGCGAGCGCGAGCACGGCGATCACCGCGACGAAGCGCAGGTTGAGGAACCACAGCGGCGACGAGTACGGCAGCCCGAACTTCGCGACCACGAAGCCGGTGCTCCAGATCAGCACGAAGATCGCCGGCGTGGCGCGCAGCCAGCCGCTGTCGCGCGCCTCGGGCGCGATGTCGATCGGTGTCGTCATCACGCGCCCGGCGCCGCGACGGCGACGACACGTCGGGTGGCCAGCGCGGCGGCCTGCACGACGGTCTCGGCATGGATCGCGCAGGTCGCTTCGAGGTCGCGACCGTAGCCGCCCGCCATCATCACGACGATCGGCGCGCCGAGCCGCTCGGCGAACGCGAACACGCGGCGGTCGCGCTCGGCGAGACCGTCGAACGAGAGGTCGAGGCGGCCGAGCCGGTCGCCGCGGTGCGGGTCGGCGCCCGCGAGATAGAACAGCAGGTCGGGCGAGAAACGGGTCGTCATCGCGGCCAGCGCGCGATCGAGCGCCGCGAGATAGCCGTCGTCGTCGCAGCCGTCGGGCAGGCCGACGTCGAGGTCGCTCGCTTCCTTCCGGAACGGGAAGTTCTTCTCGCCGTGCAGCGAAAGCGTGAACGTGCGGACGTCGCCGCCGAGGATGCTCGCGGTGCCGTTGCCCTGGTGCACGTCGAGGTCGACGACGCCGAACGCGAGCGGCGCGCGAGCCGCGCGGACGCGGTCGCGTTCGAGCACGCGCACCGTCACCGCGACGTCGTTGAACACGCAGAAGCCGCTGCCCTTGTCGGCGTACGCGTGATGCGTGCCGCCGGCGAGGTTGACCGCGACGCCGTCGTCCAGCGACGCGCGGCTCGCGGCGAGCGTCGCGCCGACCGAGCGGCGCGCGCGCTCGGCCATCGCCGCCGACCACGGGAAACCGATTTCGCGCTGTTCGTCGGCCGAGAGCGTGCCGTCGAGCACCGCGTCGACGTAGCGCGCCGTGTGCGCGAGCAGCAGGTCGTCGCGCGACGCCGGCGGCGCCTCGCACCAGTTCGAGGTCGGGCACCCGCGCCAGCGCGAGCGCGCGGGTGAGGCGGTACTTCGGCATCGGAAAGCGGTGTCCGGCGGGCAACGGCAGCACGAACGTGTCGCTGTAGAACGCCTTCATCGCCTCGTCGCCGCGACGGCGGCGTGCATCTGCATGAAATCCCTTGACTTTGGTGCGGCCCGCCCTAAAATCGTAATGCTGCGGCGCAACATGCGCCCTGCCGGCGACGGCGCACGGCCTCCAGCGCAGCGGTCGCGACGACAGCCGTCGCGGCGCCCACAAGAGCCAAACCCTTTCGGAGATCCCATGGCAACGACCACCACCCCGCTCAGCCCCGAACAGTTCGCGGCCGCCTACCAGGCGAACCTCGAGACGCTGTTCGCATTGTCGCAAACCGCGTTCACCAGCGTCGAAAAGATCGTCGCGCTGAACCTCAACGTCGCGAAGGCGACGCTCCAGGACTCGCAGGACAAGACGCGCGCCGTCCTGTCCGTCAAGGATCCGCAGGAACTGCTGACCTGGAACGCGCAGCAGCTGCAGCCGGCCGCCGAGAAGGCCGTCGCGTACTCGCGCCTGATGTACGACATCGCCACGTCGACGCAAGCCGAATTCACGAAGGTCGCGGAGCAGCAGCTGGCCGACGCGAACACGAAGTTCGTCGCGATGATCGACACGGCCGCGAAGAATGCGCCGCCGGGATCCGAGACGGCCGTCGCGATGATGAAGTCGGCCGTCGCGGCTGCGAACTCGGCGTACGACAGCCTGTCGCGCGCGACGAAGCAGGCCGTCGAGATGACCGAGGCGAACGTGACGGCGGCGACGAACGCGGCCGTCAAGACCGCCGCGAAGGCCGCGCCGAAGAAGTGAGGCCGCCGCGGTGCATGCCGCGAAAGGCACGAATGTTGCTCTGAAGATGATGATCGCCGCGTCGTGACTCGCGCGGCCCCCGGATTCGGTCCGCGATGCGGACCTCCGTCGTCTCCTCGGCATTGCTCGCTTCCTCCGGAACGGCATGCCTTCCAGGCCCGGATCGCCAAGCGATCCGGGCTTTTTTTTATGCGGTGACCGACCCGCGCGCGGCAGCGACATAGCGTTCGTGCCCGCGCGCGCGCAACAGGCAGGCGGGACACGTGCCGCAGCCGCGGCCCCAGTCGTGCACGCGGTCCCGGTCACCGAAGTAGCAGGTGTGCGTGAGCCGGCGAATACAGTCGACGAACGCCGGGCCGCCGAGCGATTCGGCGAGGCGCCAGGTCGCCGCCTTGTCGAGCCACATCAGCGGCGTCTCGAGCGCGAAGCGGCGGTTCATGCCCAGGTTCAGGGCGAGCTGCATCGCCTTGATCGCGTCGTCGCGGCAGTCGGGGTAGCCGGAGTAGTCCGTCTCGCACATGCCGCCGACGAGAATCGTCAGATCCCGACGCGCCGCGACCGCCGCGGCCAGCGTGAGGAACAGCAGGTTGCGGCCCGGCACGAACGTCGACGGCAAACCGTCGTCGTCGAACGCGATCTCCGCGCCGCTCGTCAGCGCCGTCGTGCCGATCGTCGCGATCACCGACGCGTCGAGCACGTGGTCGTCGCCGAGTCGCGCGTCCCAGTCCGAACGCATCGCGCGCATCGCTTCGAGCACCGGCGCACGGCAGGCGAGCTCGATCGCGTGGCGCTGGCCGTAATCGAAGCCGATCGTCTCGACCGTCCGGAAGCGTTCGAGCGCCCACGCGACGCACGTCGTCGAGTCCTGGCCGCCGGAGAACAGGACGAGCGCGCCCTGCCCGCTGCGCGGGTCGGTCCCGGTCACGACGCGACGACCGTGTAGCGCGCGGCGAGCGCGTCGAGGCCGCGTTCGAGCGCGGCGAACGCGTCGTCGATGCGCGCGGCCGGGCCCTTGACGCCGAGCTCGATGTGCCGACGTCCGCGCATCGCGATCTGCGGGTCGGCGCTGGACGCCGCGGCCGCATCGCCGACGGACGGCAGGCTGAACACGCGCACGCCGTCGAACGCCGCCTCGATCTGCTCCATCAGCGGCGTGACCCGCGACTCGGGCTCGTCGAACACGAGCAGCGAGCGCTCGGCGCGCGGCGCGCGATGGAACAGGTCGGCGTAGTGCGTGTCGAGCACCCACTCGAGCATCGGCCACGCCATGACGGGGAATCCGGGCACGAACCAGTGCTCGTCGAGCGAGAAGCCGGGGATCTCGTTGTACGGGTTCGGGACGATCGACGCGCCGACCGGGAACTCGCCCATCCGCAGTCGCTGGCGGTGCTCCGGGGACGCGTCGAGCGCGTCGGGCGGCAGCGGGTTCGCCGACTCGGCGTTCATCCGCGCGATGCGGCGGCGGATCAGCACGGCGGCTTCCGGATGGAGCGCGACGTCGACGCCGCGCGCCTCGGCGGCCGCCTGCCGCGTCTGGTCGTCCGGCGTCGCGCCGATGCCGCCGGTGCTGAACACGACGTCGCCGCTCGCGAACGTGCGCTTCAGTACCGCGGCGATCGCCGCGCGGTCGTCGCCGACGTAGTGCGCCCACGACAGCTCGAGGCCGCGCGTGGTCAACAGCTCGATGACCTTCGTCAGGTGCTTGTCGGTGCGGCGACCCGACAGGATCTCGTCGCCGACGACGACCAGCCCGAAGCGCTTCATCGAACGACGTCGCGCGCGACGCCGTGCACGACGCCGGCGACGACGCCCGCCTCGCCGCGTTCGGCGCGCAACCGCTCGAGCGCGTGCAGCCCGTAATGCGTGAACGCGAGGCCGCCGAGGATCGGCACGAGGAAGAACAGCGGCGGCACGAAGTTCAGCAGGCTGACGATCGTGCCGAGCGCGAAGAACGCCTTGCCGTGGCGCGCGAACAGCGTGACGCGTTCGTCGGCGCTCGCATGCGCGACCAGCGCGTCGTAGCGGAACATCCGCGACGTCGCCCAGCCCCACCACAGCAGCGGCACCAGCAGCGCGAGCGGTGCGATCAGCCACAGCGGCAGCGTCAGCACGAAGCCGACGACGAACACGAACGCGACCCAGACCGCGTTCGCGAGCCCGCCGACGGTGCTGCCGCCGCGCTTGCGGACCAGCGTCGGATAGTCGCGGTCGCCGACGTGCGCGACGACGGTCGGCATCGCGACCGTCGCGATGATGATCAGCGCCGTCAGCGCCATCGCCGCGAAGACCAGCCCGAAGTAGACGAGGCCGACGACGAACGTGAGGCCGTCGTCGGCGCCGAGCCACGAGAAGCCGGCCGCGATCCAGCCGCCGATCAGCGACGCGCCGATCGCCTGCACGAGCCACGCGATCGCGGCGTGGCGGAACGCGAAGCCGAGCACGCCCCAGGCCACCAGCGCGATCAGGAATGGCCAGACCGCGAGCCACAGCATCCGCGGATGGAATTGGCTGACGAAGGCGCGGCCGAGCGCGCGGGCGATGTCGTTCATCGGCCGAACCTTAGCGCATGCGGCCGACGCGTTTCGTCAGCCGCGCACCATCCGCTTCAGGCCGAGCCACTGCTGCGCCCAGAAGCCGCGGCCGTAGTCGCGGCCGTGGAGCTGGTCGCGGATGCCGGTGGCCGGATAGCCGGGCGCGAAGTTCGCGGAGCGAAACAGCACGTCCCAGACCGGGAACAGGATCGCGAAGTTGCAGCCGCGATGGACGCCTTCGTGGCCGTCGCCGATCGCGTGGTGGCGTCGATGGAAGCGCGGCGACACGAACAGCCGCTCGCCGACGCGGCCGAAGGACAGTCGCAGGTTCGCGTGCTGGAGGCTCTCGACGCTGCGACGCACGATCACCAGGCCGACGAACTGCGCCGGCTGCACGCCGATCAGCACCGCGAGCAGCGCGAACAGCGCGTCGCGCAACAGGTCGTCGAGCAGGTGGTTGCGATCGTCGGCCCACAACGACATCTGCATCTG
The DNA here is from genome assembly GCA_963720205.1 of uncultured beta proteobacterium. Taxonomy (GTDB): domain Bacteria; phylum Pseudomonadota; class Gammaproteobacteria; order Burkholderiales; family Burkholderiaceae_D; genus CAHJXF01. Next base: position 1,443,348 of record OY970390.1, read on the forward strand.
ACTGTGGTGGAGGCTGTGCAGGCCCCACCACCAGCGGAAGCGGTGCTGCCCGCGATGGATCCAGTAGTCGGCGAAGTCGAGCACGACGAGGTACAGCACGAACGCGACGATGGGGATCGACGTGACGCCCGGCCACAGGTCGTCGAGGTTGAAGTTCGAGATGCCTTCGAGCCGGAGCCGGCCCGCCAGCGCATCGACGAGCGGATCGAGCACGAAGAACAGCGCGAGCGAGAACAGCCCGAGTCGGTGCAGCAGCGTGTAGATCACGTCGACGCGGACGGCGCGGCGGTCGGCCCAGCGTTCGGCGGGCCGCCACGCCTCGAGCGGCCGCAGCACGACATAGAGCACCGCGACCTGCAAGAGCCCGAGCAGGAAGAACTCGACGCCGTCGTAGGCCTCGTCCATGAAGCCGCCGCCGCCGAACTTGAAGAGCAGCGGCTCGACGATCGTCATGAAGATCCAGCCCTGGACCGCCGCGAACGCGGCGACGAGCGACGCGATCACGACGGACGCTCCGCCGGGTAGTCGCGCAGCGTGCGGAAGCAGTGGCCGCGCTGCTCGAGCCCGGTGATCAGCGGATCGAGGATCGGCGCGAGCGGAACCTTCCGCGACCAGATGCCGAGGTGCATCAGCACGACGTCGCCGGCCTTCAGGTGCGTGAGTGCGCGGTCCAGCAGCGCCTGGTTCGGGTAGCGGTCGCTCGGCAGCTCGTCGCCGACGAAGCCGGCGTCGCTCCAGCCGAAGTGCCGGTAGCCGCACGAGCGCGCGAACGCGATCAGTCGCGGCGACGTGTGGCCGCCCGGCGCGCGCCAGAACGGGTCGAGCTTCGCGCCGGTCAACGCCTCGAAGCGCTTGGCGACGCGGTCGAGCTCGCCGCAGTAGTCGGCCGCCGTCCACGACAGCGTCCGGCCGGCGTTCGCGCCGAACTGCGGCCGCACGCGGACACGGTCGGCGCCGTCGTCGCCGCGGTAATAGACGTGGTCGAACGTGTGCGTGCCGAACGCGTGGCCGTCGGCGACCAGCGACTTCCAGTACGGCGCCCACGACGCGTCGAGCGACCAGTCGCCGCGCGTCGACTTCTCGTTCGCGAGGAAGAACGTCGCCTTCACGCGGTGCTTCTCGAGGATGCCGCGGATCAGCTCGGCCTGGCTTTCGCTGCCGGTGTCGAACGTCAGGAAGATCGGCGCCCGGCCGTCGGGACAGGTCGCCGCGGACGCGCGATACGGGATCGCGGACGCCGAGACGACGAGCGACATCGCGATCAGCCGGCGCGCCCGCTCATTGCCGCGCCACATGGTCGTCGAGGTAGATGCCGTGCGGGGAGCGGCCGACGGCCGCCTGCCCGACCACCGCCCGCTTCGTCATGTCGACGACGCTGACCTGCTTGATCCAGCGCGACGTGACGTAGAGCGTGCGGCCGTCGGCCGTCAGCTCCATGCAGTCGGGGCCGCCCGGCACCTTGATGTCGCCGTCCTTCGTCCAGTTCGACATGTCGACGATCGACACCGTGTTCTCGACGCGGTTCGACACGAGCACGTGCCGGCGGTCGCCCATCGTGAGGAAGTTGTGCGCGCCCTTGCCGGTGACGACGTGCCCGACCGACTTCTGCGTGCGCCAGTCGATCACGTCGACGTAGTCCTCGCCCATGATGCCGACCATCAGCAGGCGGTCGTTCGGCGTCATCGCGATGCCGGCGGGCAGCTTGCCGACCGGCATCGTCCACTTGACGGCCTGTTCGCGGACGTCGATGCCGGCGATCTCGTCGGACCCCTGCAGCGTGACGAACAGCATCGAACTGTCGCCGGAGAATGCGAGGTGGCTCGGCAGCTTGCCGATCGGGATGCGCCGGACGAGCGTGAAGCCGTCGGCCTCGTACAGGTCGACGCGGTTCAGCCTGAGGCAGGTGACCGCGAACCACTTGCGGTCCGGCGAGAACGCGAGCTGGTACGGATCGTCGATGCCGCGGATCACGCGCTCGACGTTGCCGGACCGGCCGTCGAGGAACATCAGGCTGTTGCCGGCCGAGCTCGCGACGATCACCTCGTGCCCGTCGGGCGTCGCCATCAGGTGGTGCGGCTCCTTGCCGGTGTCGATCGTGCGCAGCGTCTTCAGCGACACCGGGTCGACGATCGAGATCGACGCGTCGCCGCTGTTGAGGACGATCAGGACCCGATCGTCCGGCACCGCCGCGTCGGCGTTCGGCACCGCGGACAGCGAGAGAACCGCTGCGAGCAGCGCGAGGACGGGACGAAGACGAACGAGCGAAGCCATGCGGAATCCGTGAGACGGGGCGCGGCGGCCGCGCACGACCATCGCTCGACCCGGACGGGTCGACCCGAGCTTAACGCGCGTCCCCGCCGTCCCGATGACGCGCGTCGCGGCTCGCCGACGCGCCGGCGACGCACGGCGGCGCCGGTCCGCCGGCCGGCGACTCGGTCACCGCTGCAGTTGCTCCCAGACCTTCTGCAGCCGCTTGACGGACACCGGCATCGGCGTGCGAAGCTCCTGCGCGAACAGCGCGACGCGCAACTCCTCGAGCAGCCAGCGAAATCCGTCGAGGCCGGCGTCGGGCGCGCCCTTGCGCGACGCCTCGGCCCGTTGCCACGCCCGCAGCAGCGGCGCCATCTCGGCCATCCGCTGCGCGTCGCGCGCCGGGTCGCCGGCGAGCTTGTCGATCCGCAGCGCGATCGCCTTCAGGTAGCGCGGCAGGTGCTTCAGCTGCTCGGCCGGCGTCGTCGCGACGAAGCGCCGATGCACGAGCCCCGCGAGTTGCGCCTCGACGTCGGCGAGCGCGGCCGGATGCTTTTTCGCCGCGGGCAGCTTCTTCAGCGCGGCCTGGTGCTGGTCGAGGATCGTGCCGACCGTCCGCGCCGTCTCGTTCGCGAGCAGGACGATCCGGCTCTTCGCGTCGGCCTCGCGCGCCTCGAACGACGCGGCGTCGGTCGGCAGCGGGTCGCCGAGCGCCGCCCGCTCGAGCGCCGCGCCGACCACCTGCTCGCGCAATTCGTCGGCGGTCCCGAGCGACATGAACTGCATCGCCATCCGCGTCGCGTCGGGCAGGTTGCGCTCGAGATAGCGCAGCTGCTCGGCGAGCTGCAGCCGGAACAGCCGTGCGAGTCCGGCGCGATGGACGACGGCGGCCTCGGCCGGTTCGTCGTACACCTCGAGCGTCACGTGGTCGCGCTGGTCGACCAGCGCCGGATAGCCGACCAGCGACTGGCCGCCGCGACGGATCTCGAGCAGCTCCGGCAACGCGCCGAACGTCCAGTCGGTGAAGCGCTCGGCCGCGACCGTCGGCGCCGGGGCGTCGACGGCCGCGAAGTCCGGCGACGGCGCCGGCGCGTCGGCGACCGTCGGCAGCGCCGCCGCGACACGCGCGAACGCCTCCTTGAACTGATGACGCGCCGCCTGCCCGAGCTCGGCGCGCAGCGAAGCGAGGTTGCGGCCCATCGCGAGCTGCCGTCCGTGCTCGTCGACGATGCGGAAGTTCATCGCGAGATGCGCCGGCACCGCCTCGACCTTGAAGTCCGACGCCTGCGCGACGACGCCGCGCTGCTCGCGCAGGTCGGCGATCAGCGCGTCGAGCAGCGCGCCGTCGGGCGCCGCGCGTGCGACGAAGCCGTCGACGTAGTCCGGGATCGGCACGAGATGCCGTCGCAGCTTCTGCGGCAGCGACTTCACGAGCGCCGTGACCTTGTCGGCCAGCATGCCCGGCACGAGCCATTCCGAGCGCGCCGCGTCGACGACGTTGAGCGCGTACAGCGGCACCGTCATCGTCACGCCGTCGCTTCGGCGAGCCGGGCTCGAAGCGGTAGTCGAGCGCGAACACGATGCCGCCGACCGCGAGCGTCTTCGGGAACGCGTCGCTGCCGGCGCCGGCCGCCTCGTGGCGCATCAGCTCGTCGCGGTCGAGATACAAGAGCCGCGGCTCGGCCTTCGACGCGTCGCGATACCAGGCCTCGAACGCGGCGCCGGTCGCGACGCCGGCCGGCACGCGCGCGTCGACGAACGCGACCAGCAGCTCGGCGTCGACGAGGACGTCGGGCCGTCGCGTCTTGTGTTCGAGCTCCTCGACCGCCGCGACCTGCCGCCGATCGTGCGCGAGCATCCGGCTCGTCGCCGCGTCGCGCGGCTCGTACGGCGGCGGCGCGTCGCGGTCCCGATGCAGCATCGTCGCGACCAGCGCCTCGCGCACGAACAGCGCGCGCGCCGCGACCGGATCGATCGGCGCGAAGTCGACGCGTCGCTGCTGGTACACCGGCAGCCCGTAGACCGTCCCGCGCTCGAGCACGACGACGGTCGCGCGCTTCTTCTCCCAGTGCGGCTCGCCGTGCGACGTCTTGACGAGATGCGCGCCGACGGCCTCGATCCACTCGGGCTCGATGCGGCGCGACCCGTCGCGCGTAGAGCCGCTGCGTCTCGACCAGTTCCGCGGCCATCACCCAGCGGGCCTTCGCCGCGGCGCTCTTCTTCGCGAGCGCGGAGCCCGGCCAGATCGAGAAGCGGATGCCGCGCGCGCCGAGGTAAGGCGCGTCGCGACCCGCGTCGTCGTCCGAACGCAGCCCGATGTTGCCGAGCAGGCCGGCGAGCAGCGCGCGATGGATCCGGTCCTCGGTCGCCGGCTCCGCGGCCACGGGCCAGCGATGCTCGGCGACGGTCGTCGCGAGCTGCTGGTGGACGTCGCGCCACTCGCGCATCCGCAGCGGCGAGACGAAGCGCGACCGGCAGAGGTCGCGCAGCTGCCGCTGGCTCTTGCGATGCTGCCCCTCGGCGGACACTTCCTTCGCATACCAGTCCCACAGCTTCAGGTCCGAGCACGAAATCGGAGCGCTCGTCGACGAAGACGCGCTGCGCGTCGTCGGCCGCCTCGCGCTGGTCGGCGGGACGATCGCGCGGATCCTGGATCGACAGCGCGGCGGCGAGCACGAGCACTTCGGCCATGCAGCGTTCGTCGCGCGCCGCGAGGATCATGCGGCCGATGCGCGGGTCGAGCGGCAGGCGGCCGAGCTCGCGACCGATCGTCGTCAGCTCGCCGGCGTCGTCGAGCGCGCCGAGCTCGGTCAGCAGCTGATAGCCGTCGGTGATCGCGCGCGGCAGCGGCGGCTCGAGGAACGGGAACGCGTCGACGTCGCCGAGGCCGAGCGTCTTCATCCGCAGGATCACCGCGGCCAGCGACGAGCGCAGGATCTCGGGATCGGTGAACGGCGGGCGCGATGCGTAGTCGGCCTCGTCGTAGAGCCGGATGCAGACGCCGGCCGCGACCCGTCCGCAGCGCCCGGCCCGCTGGTTCGCGGCCGCGCGGCTGACCGGTTCGGTGCGCAACTGCTCGACCTTGTTGCGATAGCTGTAGCGCTTGACGCGCGCGGTGCCGGTGTCGACGACGTAGCGGATGCCGGGCACCGTCAGCGACGTCTCCGCGACGTTCGTCGCGAGCACGATGCGGCGCGCGTTCGACGGCCTGAACACGCGCTCCTGCTCCTCGGCCGACAGCCGCGCGAACAGCGGCAGGATCTCGGTGTGCGCGGGATGATGGCCGCGCAACGCCGCGGCCGCGTCGCGGATCTCGCGCTCGCCGGGGAAGAACACGAGCACGTCGCCGGGACCGATCCGCGCGAGCTCGTCGACCGCATCGATTACGGCGTCGACGACCGTGCGATCGTCCGGCGGCGGCGCATCCTTCTTCTTCGGGACGTCGGTCTCCTGCACCACCGGCCGGTAGCGCACCTCGACCGGATACAGGCGCCCCGACACCTCGATCACCGGCGCCGGTCGGTCGTCGCCGAAGTGCCGCGCGAAACGGTCGGCGTCGATCGTCGCCGACGTGACGATCAGCTTCAGGTCCGGCCGCCGCGGCAGCAGCCGCTTCAGGTAGCCGAGCAGGAAGTCGATGTTGAGGCTGCGCTCGTGCGCCTCGTCGATGATGATCGTGTCGTACGCCGACAGCAGCGGGTCGCCCTGCGTCTCGGCGAGCAGGATGCCGTCGGTCATCAGCTTGATCGACGCGCCGGGCTGCAGCCGGTCGTGGAAGCGGATCTTGTAGCCGACGTGCTCGCCGAGCGGCGAGCCGAGCTCGTCGGCGATGCGACGCGCGGTGGCCGTCGCCGCGAGCCGGCGCGGCTGCGTGTGGCCGATCAGCCCGGTCCCGCCGGCGCCGACGCCGCGCCCGATCGACAGGCAGATCTTCGGCAGCTGCGTCGTCTTGCCGGAGCCGGTCTCGCCGCTGACGATCACGACCTGGATGGTCGCGGATCGCGGCGGCGATCTCGTCGCGGCGCGCCGAGACCGGCAGCTCCTCGGGAAACGCGATCGGGCCGACGACGTTCGCCGGCGGCGACACGGCGCCGTCGCGGCGTCGACGCGCCTGCGGCGAGGACGTCGTCGCGCGCGGTCGCGAAGCGGAGCGGGGGGTGTCGATCGGAGGACGGAACGAGGCGGTGTCGCGAAGGCTACGTCGGCGAGCGCGGACGAGCGGCGACCGGTCGCGACGAAGCGCGGACGGGCTTTGCAATCGGGCCCGCTTCACGAAGGACCGTCATTATAATGACCCGCATGACCAGCACCGACGCGGTTACCGTGTCCTCCGCCGCTGTCGAGCCCGCCGTGCACGACGACGCACGCGGCGACCCGCACCGCGACGAGCGTGACGACGTCACGCCGGCGAACGACGACAGCGAGATCGCCACGCATCCCGAGACCGACGCGCTGCTCGACGGCGAGCTCGGCGACGCGCTGTATCGCGCGCAGTTCGTCGCCTGGTTCCGCGCGGTCGCCCCGTACGTCCACGCGTTCAAGCGCAAGATCTTCGTCTTCGCGGTCAGCGGCGAGGCGATCCTCGCCGACCGGCTCGCCCGCATCTGCGAAGACCTCGCGCTGCTGCGCGCGCTCGGCATCCGCATCGTCGTCGTGCACGGCTCGCGACCGCAGATCGAGGAGCAGCTGCGGATCCGCCAGGTCGACTCGCACTTCCACAACGACATCCGCATCACCGACACGGCCGCGCTCGAATGCGCGAAGGAAGCGAACGGCGAGATCCGCCTCGACATCGAGGCCGCGTTCTCGCAGGGCCTCGCGAACACGCCGATGGCGAACGCCGACATCAAGGTGCTGTCGGGCAACTTCATCACCGCGCGGCCGGTCGGCGTCATCGACGGCGTCGACTACCAGCACACCGGCGTCGTCCGCAAGGTGTCGGCCGAGGTCATCCAGCTCGCGTTGAACGCGCGCGCCGTCGTGCTGATGTCGCCGCTCGGCTTCAGCCCGACCGGCGAGGCGTTCAATCTCGACATGGAGGACGTCGCGTCGAGCGTCGCATCGGCGCTGCACGCCGAGAAGCTCGTGTTCCTCACCGGCAACCGCGGGCTCGTCGACACCGACGGCGAGCTGATCCGCGAGCTGTCCGAGGACGCGGCGCAGAAGCTGCTCGACGCGGGCACGCTGCCGGAGCCGATGGCGTTCTACCTGCAGCACGCGCTTCGCGCGATCAAGAACGGCGTGCCGCGCGCGCATCTCGTCCCGTTCACGCTGGACGGCGGCGCGCTGCTCGAGATCTTCACGCACGACGGCGTCGGCACGATGATCGCCGACGACGACCTCGAGGAGCTGCGCGAGGCGACGATCGACGACGTCGGCGGCATCCTGAAGCTGATCGAACCGCTCGAGGCGGACGGCACGCTCGTCAAGCGCGGTCGCACGCGGATCGAGCGGGAGATCGACTACTTCAGCGTGATCGAGCACGACCTGCGGCTGTTCGGCTGCGCCGCGCTCTATCCGTTCCCGCAGGAGAAGATGGGCGAGCTCGCGTGCCTCACGGTCGATCCCGAAGCGCAGGGCATGGGCGACGGCGAGAAGCTGATGAAGCGGATCGAGCAGCGCGCGCGGGCGATCGGCATCGACCGCCTGTTCGTGCTGACGACGCGCACCGCGCACTGGTTCCTGAAGCGCGGCTTCACCGTCGCGACCGTCGACGTGCTGCCGAAGGACCGCCAGCGGATGTACAACTGGTCGCGGATGAGCCAGGTCCTCGTCAAGAAGATCTGACGCGGACAACGCGCGTGCGGCGTCGCGCCGTTCGTCGACCGATGTGGCTGCGCACGCCGCGTCCGCTGCGAACGGGCTGCCGTAGGACTTTTTCCGGGGATTCCCCGGAAACCCGCCGAGGGACACCACGCGACACCGACGTCACGTCGGGGTCGCCGGGCCGAATTCCCTAGGACCGTCGGGTCTTTCGCCGCCACCCGCCCCCGATTCGGGCGGTGTGGCGCGGATCTTGTTGCGTCTTACAGATGAACGCAGATACCGCCGCCGACATGAACCAGGTCCGCGTCCTGGACGAAGGCGTACTCGACGGTCTGTTCCGGGGCCAGCGAGACGACTTCTTGCGTTTGGGTGTCGACGATCATCGGAAGCTCCAGGCAGGTTCGAAAGGGATGGCTTGGGGATGGCTTTGGCAGGAACTGACATTTTGTGTCAATTCCAACGTAACTTAGCGTAGTTCTTATTCCGAGAGCAACCGCGCGATGCATGCCCGCGAAAATTGCCACGATTTGTTGTCGGCGGACATCAAGACCTGCCTGGCCGACCTACATGCCGACGGGCCCGAGCGAGCCCACCATGCCGCAGCGCGCCTCGAGCAGGAGACCGCGGCCGCGATCCTCGACTTCAGCGACGCGTCGCGCGCGCTGGTCGATCGGCTGACTTCGGCATTGATGGCGCTGCCGGATGCGCTCATCGGCGAGAACACGATCAAGGTGCTCGGCGATGCGTGCTTCTACTACAGCCGCATCGGTCGGGCGTTCGACGGCATCCCGCGCGGGCTGGCCGCGAAGCGGTTCGCCGAGGCGCGCGCGCTGACGAACCTCGAACGACTGGCCGGCAACGCGCTCGGTGCCGCGTACGTCGACGGCGCCTGCTTCGAGGAAGCCTGCCGCACGTTCGAGCGCACCCTCGTCTTGGCGCGGGAGATCGGTGACCCGCTGCGCGAATGCGTAGCTATCACGAACACTGCGGCGCTGCTCAAGGAAATGGGCCTGTACCGCGACGCGATCGAAGTCATCGATCGCGCGCTCGCGTTCGACCTCGACTGCGCGGGCGGCCGGTATGTCCGCTTCGGCGCCGTCGTCAACGGCCTGTTCAGCGCCCACCGGTTGCGCGACGACGCGACGGCACTGCGCTACATGCGCATCGGGTCGGCGTTGCTCGACGACAACCCGATGGCGGACGTCGTCCTGAAGACGAACTTCGAATACGTCCGGGCGATGTACCTGCTGCACAAGGACGACCACGAGACGGCGGAGCTGCTGATCGCGGCCGCGAAGGAACGCGCGGTCGACGTCCGCAATGCACGCGTTCACGCCATGCTGGACATCGCGACGGCGCTGTGCGACTGGGCGAGCCGCGAACGCGCGCGCGAGGAGCGCGCGCGGACGTCGCTGCGAACGCTGTACCACGACAGCAAGCGGACGCGGCTGTATCACGACGACGTGCTGCGCGCGCTCGTCGAGGTCCACAAGCGCACGCTGACCGGCGAGACCGAGGCGCTGCGCGCCGGCGACGACTCGTTCGGCGACGGCGCGGGGCTGGAAGCCCTTCGCAGCCTCGTGACGCGCACGTCGAAGACCGGCGTCGCGTACGCGCGGGAGCTCGTCGACTACACCGCCGGCCCGCGCACGCCGTCGCAGGCAGGCAAGGAATTGGTCGAATACACGACGGGCGTCAAGAACGCGAAGTTCTACCGCCAGCTGCACGAGCGCGGCGCGCTGAAGGGGCTCCCCGGCGCTGAGCCGGAAGCGGTGACGCCGTTCGACCCGTTCGTCGGCGTTCGCCGCTGGCTCGATGACGATCGGGCCACCGTTCCGATCGATATCGCGGACCCGTTCCGGTCTGCGAAGGCGCCGGTCGCCCCGACGGTGATCCGCCAGCACGACGAGCTGAGCGCGATCCACACCGACATCGCGTCGCTCCGCGTCGATTCGCTGTCGGTGACGATCCGGACTGCGGCCTACGACGTCGCCGAGAACTGGGCGCTCGCCGCGGAGTTCTTCGACGACGAGACCGGCGAGCACTGCTTTCGCGTCGGCCGGCTGGCGGCGCTGCTCGCCGCCGAAATCGGCATCGACCCCGAGAACTGCCTGCGCATCGAGCACGCCGCGCGTCTGCACGACATCGGCAAGATCGCCGTCAACGAGATGATCCTGCTCAAACCAGGACCGCTCGACGCCGCCGAAACCGAGGCGATGCGCGCGCACGCGGCCGTCGGCGCGCATCTGCTCGAAAGCTCGGCCGACCCGACGCTGCAGATTGCCGCGACGGTCGCGAAGTACCACCATGCATGGTGGAACGGCGCCGGCTATCCTAACGCCGCGGGCGAAGCGATCCCGCTTGCCGCCCGGATCTGCGCGTTCGCGGACGTGTACGACGCCCTAACGAGCGTGCGGCCGTACAAGTGCGCGTGGCCGCACAAGCTCGCGGTCGAGCAGATGCTCTGCGAGAGCGGCGCGCATTTCGATCCGCGGCTCATGCGGCCGTTCCTCGCCGTGTTGGAACGCCACGTCGGCTCGACCGCGCAGCCGCCGTCCACGAAGCTGCATCTGAAGGACATGGAGGCGAACGGGCTGCTCGCCTCGCGTCGCCGCATGATGGCGGCGCTGCAGAACGGCTGACCGACCGGCGACGCGCTGCGCCGCCGCGCGATGGACGTTCGTCCACCACGCGTCGCGCGCGGGCGATTCGGCGTTCCTTCGGCCAGCCGCACGAATTCGTCGGCCGCCTGGCTATTGTTCGCCGTCGCAAGCGCGGCTTCGTTCACCGGCGCACGGCCGATCGCGCGGCCGGCGACGCTGCGTCGGGAATCGTTCACGCATCTCTACAGGCGGATGTGACGCGGACCGCCCACGACGATGCGGGCGCGTCGCGCGGCGCGCCCGACCGCTCTACTCGGCGCGCACCTCGACCGGCTCGCCGACCGTGACGCGGCCGGCCGCATTGCGATCGAAGTCGTAGGTCACGACGAAGTTGTGCACCGCTTCGCCGGACCACGCGTCCCCCGGGAACGCCGGGTACTTCGCGCGGCGGACGAGCTGCTTCGCCATGTCGTCGAGCGGCGTCGAGTTCGACGACTGCGTCGTCTTCGCCGCGACGACCTTGCCGCGGCGGCTCAGCGAGAACGTGACCTGCGAGCGGCCGCTCGGCTGTTCGAGGCTGACCTCCCGTCCGGTGGGGAAACGCTTGCCGCGGGCCAGCGCGGCGCGCACGGCGTCGACGTACGACGAGGTGGCGTCGCTGTCGGCGGCACGCGCCGGGGCGGCGACGAACGAACCGAGCGACAACAGCACCGCGAAGACGATGCCGGCGCGGCGGAACGACTGGATCATGACAGGCTCCCTGGTGACGCGCCGCGAAGCGACGCAGGCCGACAGTCTGACGGACGTTCGTCGCGACGGCTGTGAACGAATCACGCGCACGGCGTGCAGCGCGGCACGCCGGACCGACTCAATTGCCGCGCTCGACCCACTGCGTCGCGAAACGGGCGAGCTCGGCGGCACGCTTCAGGCCGAGCTTCTCGCGCAGGTTCGCGCGATGCGCCTCGACGGTCTTCGCGCTGCGGCCGAGCTTGTCGGCGATCTCGGCGACGGTCAGGCCCTGGCCGATCATCCGCAGGATCTCGAACTCGCGATCGGTGAGGTTGTCGATGAACGAGACCGTCTCGTCGACGCCGCTGTTCAGGAAGCGCTGGACCATCACCGTCTGCATCCGGTCGCTGACGTAGACGCCGCCGTTGAGGATCTTGCGGATGGCGGCGAGCAGCTTCTCGGTCGCCTCCTGCTTCATCACGTAGCCCTTGGCGCCGGCGCGGAACGCGCGGTCCGAATAGAGCGCCTCGTCGTGCATGCTCATCACCAGCACCGGCAGCTGCGGCTGCATGTCGCGGATCAGCTTGACGAGTTCGATGCCCGACGTCCCGGGCAGCGAGATGTCGACGATGGCGAGGTCGACCGGCGTCTCGCGCAGCACGGCGAGCGCCGAGTCGGCGTCGCCGGCCTCCGTGCAGACGTCGAGATCGGGCTCGCGATTGACGAGCTGCGCGATGCCCTGCCGCACGATCACGTGGTCGTCGACGATCAGGATGCGGGCCTTGACCGGCAGCGGGCTGATCGTCGAAGTCGTCGCATCGTTCATAAGGTGTTCCCCTGTTCGCGCATCGTCTGTGCCGCGTCCTTGTCGAGCGCGACGCGCAGCGACACCTCCTTGCCCACCTGCTTGATGTCGAGCTGGGCGGCGAGCAGCTTCGCCCGGTTGCGCATGCTCGAGATCCCGATGCCTTCCGCGGCCTCCACGGCCGCGGCCAGCGTGCCGCGGTTCGCGACGGTCAGGATGATCCTGCCGTCCTCTTCGCGCAGGTCGACGAGGATCTTGCCGCCCGCGCCGTGTTTGACCGCATTGTGCACGGCTTCCTGCGCGATCCGGAAGAGATGATGCGCGGCCATGCGGCTCGCGACGGGGATCGTGCCGTCCGCGTTGAACGTGCACGTGATGCCGTAGATCGTCGAGACATCGCGCGCGAGCACCGACAGCGCGACCGCGAACGCGTTGTCCTCCGGACCGACCGGACGCAGCCCGCGCGCCAGCGCGCGCGTGTTCGAGATCGCCTGGTTCGTGAGCGCCGCGATCTGCTGCGCGTCCCGCGTCTCCGGCGCGTCGCGGTCCTCGAGCCGGTTCGCGAGCGCCTTCGCGAGGAACGCGATGCCGGTGAGGTGCTGGCCGAGGCCGTCGTGCAGCTCGTGCGACAACCGTTCCTTCTCGCGCTCGATCGTCGTCAGGTCGCGCGCGAGCATCTCGAGATCGTCGGTCTCCGTCGCCTTGGCGTCGGTGCGCGGCCCTGCCGTGCGGGCACGCGGTCTCGATCGTGGCTTCGGCTTCGTCGTCGTCGGGTTCGCGCTCATCCGCTTCATGCTGCCGGCCGCGCGCGTCGTCCCGCGGGTCGCGGACCGGACGGCGCGTTAAAATTTGCGCGAAAGTTTACAGAGGAACGACGATGAGCAGAACCGTCCAGTGCATCAAGCTCGGCCGAGAGGCCGAGGGACTCGATTTCCCGCCGTACCCCGGCCCGCTCGGCCAGCGGATCTTCGAGAACGTCTCGAAGCAGGCGTGGGCCGACTGGCTCAAGCACCAGACGATGCTCGTCAACGAGAACCGGCTGAACCTCGCGGATGCGCGCGCCCGGAAGTACCTCGCGACGCAGATGGAGCAGCACTTCTTCGGCGCGGGCGCCGAGCAGGCGGCGGGCTACGTGCCGCCGGCGTGACGCGGATCCGGCGGCCCGAACGTCATCCCGGCGAAGGCCGGGACGTCATCCGACCCGGAGTCGGGTCCCGACCTTTGCCGGAGACATGCGGGTCGCGACGCGCGCCCTGTTCCGCTGCCGCACGCCCGGCCGGAACGTCGACGAAGGCACGGTGAATCGTGCCGGGAGCGTCGCCGGCTAGGCGGACGGAGCGCAGGGACCGGAGCGTACGTCAGTACGTGAGGATCCCGAGCACCGCCCAACGCCGCCGGCGGCGTTCCCGGCGCGATTCACTCCGCCGCTTCGCGCTCGAGGTCCTCGACGCCGATATGTCGGACGTCGCGTCCCTTGACCATGTAGACGGTGTATTCGCACATGTTCTTCGCGTGGTCGCCGATCCGCTCGAGCGCCTTCACGATGAACAGGATCTCGATCGACCGCGAGATCGTGCGCGGGTCCTCGATCATGAACGTGATCAGCTGGCGGATGATCGCCCGGTATTCGTCGTCGAGGGCGATGTCGTCGCGAACGACCTGCGCCGCCGCGATCGGGTCCAGCCGCGCGAACGAGTCGAGCGCCTTGCGCAGCATCTCGATCGCGGTGTCGGCGATGTGCGCGAGCTCGACGCGCGGCATGTTGGCGCGCTCGGCCTCGTGGATCATCCGCGCCATCCGCGCCACCTTCTGCGCCTCGTCGCCGATCCGCTCGAGGTCGGTGATCATCTTGACGACCGTCATCAGCATCCGCAGGTCGCCGGCCGTGGGCTGGCGCCGCGCGATGATGTGGCTGCAGCGCTCGTCGAGCTCGACCTCGAGACGATTGACCAGCTTGTCGCCGTCGACGACGCTCTCGATCAGGGCCATGTCGCCCGACGCGAGCGACTCGACCGCGCGCATGATCTGTTCCTCGACCAGCCCGCCCATCCGCAGCACGCTGGAACGGACCGACTCGAGTTCGGTGTCGAACTGCTTCGATGTATGTTCAGCCATAACCGCCATTCTAGACGGACCTCCGCCGTTCGGTCGCCGGCGCCGCGGCCCTCCGCGACGACGTCCCCGCTCGCCGTAGCCTAGGACTCGCCGATGACAATTCGATGGCGCCGCGACGCGGATCGGTCAGCCGGCGCGCAACGTCGTCTCGACGCCACGCTCGCCGGCCGTGAACAGCACGTCGGCGCCGCGCAGCGCGAACAGTCCGCACTCGACGACGCCCGCGATGGCGCCGATCGCCGCCTCGAGACCGCACGCGTCGCGGATCGTCCAGCCGGACACGTCGAGGATCCGGTTGCCGTTGTCGGTGACGAACGGTGCGTCGTCGGTCCCGGTCCTGACCCGCATCGACGGCGGGGCGAGCCCCTGTGCGGTCGCGAGCGCCGAGAGCCGCCGCTCGACGAGCGCCCGCGCCATCGGGATGACTTCGACCGGCAGCGGAAAGCGACCGAGCGCGTCGACCCGCTTCGACGCGTCGACGATGCAGACGAACGTCGTCGCGGCGGACGCCACGATCTTCTCGCGCGTCAGCGCGCCGCCGCCGCCCTTGGTCATCTCCAGGCGGCCGTTGATTTCGTCGGCGCCGTCGACATAGAACGGCAACTCCGCCACGTCGTCGAGGTCATACACCCGCACGCCGGCGGCGGCGAGGCGTTCCGCGCTGCGTCGCGAGCTCGCCACCGCGCCGGAGAAGCGCGCACGGTGCGGCGCCAGGAGGTCGATGAAGTGATCCGCGGTCGAACCGGTTCCGATCCCGACCACCCGGTCGCGTGCGAGGCGCGGCTCGGCCCATGCGAGCGCCGCGGCGGCCGCCGCGCGCTTCTGTTCGGAAGGATCCATGGTCCCCGTTCGGCGCGTCGCAGCCGGGCGGCCGCGGCGTTATGCTTGCCGTCCGACCCCGTTTCGTCGCCGGCCTCGCGAGTCTAGCAGCGCGTCCATGTCCGCCGTCCGCCCGGATTCTTCCCATCCGCACCGCAGCCGCGTCCGCACGGGGCTGCTGTTCGTCGGCGCCGTGCTGTTCCTGTTCGAGGAATGGCTGTGGGTCGTGTTCCTCCGCCTGTTCGCGTGGCTCGGCCGGCTCGGCCTGCTGCGCTGGCTCGACGCGCGCCTCGTGCGGCTCGCGCCGATGGCGGCGCTGACGATCCTGTGCATTCCGATCGTGCTGCTGTTCCCGGTCAAGATCGTCGGGCTGTGGATGATCGCGAGCGGCAAGTTCTTCAGCGGCTGCGCGGTGATGCTGGCGGCGAAGGTCGCGAGTACCGCGGTCATCGCGCGCATCTTCCTGACGACCCGCGAGCAGCTGCTGCGGATGCCGTGGTTCGCGCGGCTCTACAACGTCACCTGCGCGCTGCGGCTCCGCGTGCATCAATGGCTCGCCGAACAGCCGGCGTGGCACGACGCGAAGAAGCTGCTCGTCCGGCTGCGGCGTTTCTTCGGCATCGGCCGACGTCCGAGCGCCGACGGGCGGATGCGCGGCGGCGTGCTGTGGCGCTGGCGGCGCACGCGGCGCAAGACGGTCGTCGCGGCCACGCTCGCGCGGCCGGCCGGACCGGACGGCAAGCGGCGCTGACGCGTCCGCGATTCAGGTCTCGACGTCGGCGACCGGCGTGCGCCGGCGCGCGGTGACGAGCGCGACGCCGGCGCACGTCACGGCGATCCCGGCGATCGCCGTCGGTGCCGGCACGACGCCGAACAGGATCCGCTCCAGTATCACGGCGACGATCGGCGTCAGGTACAGCAACGTGGTCACCCGCGCCGCGTGGCCGTGGCGCATCAGCGTGTGCAGCGCGTTCACGGCGAGGATCGATCCGCCGACGACGAGGAACGCGACGGCGGCCGCGAGTCGCCAGTCCCAGTGCACGACGAAGCCCTCGACGGCGACCGCGAGCGGCGCGAGCACCATCACCGACGCGCCGAACTGCACGAGGCCCGCGGTCTTCAGATCGACGTCCGCGCAGTAGCGCCGCTGGTACAGCGTGCCGGCCGTGATCGACGCGAGCGCGATCGCGACGGCGACGAGGCTGCCGCCCGACGCGGTCGCCACGTCCACCTTGCCGCCGACGACGAGCGCGACGCCGGCCAGCCCGAGCGCGATGCCGACCCATTGCCGCGGCCCGAGACGGCTCGCGCCCCGCGAGCAGCAGCGCCGTCAGCAGCGGTTGCGTGCCGAGGATCAGCGCCGTGATGCCGGCCGACAGGCCGAGGTACTGCGCGTAATGGCTGCCGCCGAGGTTGCCGGCGTGCATCAGCAGCCCGGCGACGACGACGTGGAACCACGCGACGCGGCCGACCGGCCACAGCGGCTTCGACCACGCGACGAGCAGCGCGAGGCAGACGAGCCCGAAGCCGAAGCGCAGCGTGAGGAACGTGAACGGCGCGGCGTACCGCAGCCCCGCCTTCGTCGCGAGGAAGCCCGAGCCCCACATCAGCACGAAGTACCACGCGAGAACGGCGTCGGGAAAGCGCGCGCCGGGTCGCGCCGCGTCTTCGGCCCGACCGCCGCCGCGACCGCCGGCCCGCACCGGATCCGCGACGGGCGGACCCGGCGCGGCCGTCACTTCCGGCGCACCGGCGGCAGGTCCGTGCAGACGCCTTCGTAGAGCTCGGCCGCCATCCCGACCGACTCGCCGAGCGTCGGATGCGGATGGATCGACCGGCCGATGTCGGTCGCGTCGGCGCCCATCTCGACGGCCAGCACGAGTCTCGCTGATCAGGTCGCCGGCGTGCGTGCCGACGATCGCGCCGCCGACGAGGCGATGCGTGTCTTCGTCGAAGATCAGCTTCGTGAAGCCCTCGTCGCGGTTGTTCGCGATCGCGCGGCCCGACGCGGCCCACGGGAACTTCGCGACGCCGACCTTGCGCCCGCTCTTCTTCGCGTCGTCTTCGGTGACGCCGACCCATGCGACCTCGGGGTCGGTGTACGCGACCGACGGGATCACGCGCGCGTCGAAGAAGCTCTTCTGCCCGGACGCCGCCTCGGCCGCGACGTGGCCTTCGTGGACCGCCTTGTGCGCGAGCATCGGCTGGCCGACGATGTCGCCGATCGCGAAGATGTGCGGCACGTTCGTGCGCATCTGCCGGTCGACGTCGATGTAGCCGCGGTCGGTCACCGCGACGCCCGCCTTGTCGGCGCGCGATCTTCCTGCCGTTCGGCACGCGGCCGACCGACTGCAGCACGAGGTCGTAGCGCTGCGGGTCCTTCGGCGCCTGCTCGCCTTCGAACGTGACCCAGATGCCGTCGGGCCTCGCTTCGGCCGCCGACGGTCTTCGTCTTCAGCATCACGGCGTCGAAGCGCTTCTCGTTCATCTTCTGCCAGACCTTGACGAGGTCGCGGTCCGCGCCCTGCATCAGCCCGTCGAGCATCTCGACGACGTCGAGCCGCGCGCCGAGCGTCGAGTACACGGTGCCCATCTCGAGGCCGATGATGCCGCCGCCGATCACGAGCATCTTCTTCGGATGCGTCGCGCAGCTCGAGCGCGCCGGTCGAGTCGACGATGCGCGGATCGTCGGGCAGGAACGGCAGCCGGACCGACTGCGAGCCGGCGGCGATGATCGCCTGCTCGAACTTCACGACCTTCGTCGACGCCGTCGGCGAGCGCGACCTCGAGGTGATGCGGATCGACGAACGCGCCGACGCCGGTCACGACCTCGACCTTGCGCATCTTCGCCATGCTCGCGAGGCCGCCGGTCAGCTTGCCGACGACCTTGTCCTTGTGCGCGCGCAGCTTCGCGAGGTCGAGCGTCGGCGGCGCGAACGACACGCCGAGGTCGGCGAAGTGCGCGGCCTCGTCGATGACGGCCGCGACGTGCAGCAGCGCCTTCGACGGGATGCAGCCGACGTTCAGGCACACGCCGCCGAGCGTCGCATAGCGCTCGACGAGCACCGTCTTCATGCCGAGGTCGGCGGCGCGGAACGCGGCCGAGTAGCCGCCCGGACCGGAGCCGAGGACCATCATCTGCGCACTCGATGTCGGCCTTGCCGTCGAACCGCGCCGGCCGTCGGCGCCGGCGTCGGCTTCGCGCCGCTCCGCGCGCGGTGTCGGCGACGGCGCGGCCGGCTTCGTCGGGCGTCGCGGCCGGCGCGGCGGCCGCGTCGGGCGACGTCTTCGGCGCGCTGACGGACTGCGAGTCCGGCTCGGACGGCTGCGTCGTCGCGGCGCCCGAAGCCGGCTCGGCCGTCGCGAGCACGGTCCCTTCGTTGACCTTGTCGCCGACCTTGACCTTCAGCTCGACGATCGTGCCGCCGGCCGAGGCCGGGATCTCCATCGACGCCTTGTCGCTCTCGATCGTGATCAGCGACTGGTCGGCCGCGACGACGTCGCCCGGCTTGACCAGCACCTCGATGACCTCGACGTCCTTGAAGTCGCCGATGTCCGGAACCTTGAGTTCGATCATGGTCGCGGGCTCACAGCAGCGTGCGACGCAGGTCGGCGAGCACCTCGGACAGATAGGTGACGAAGCGGGCGCCCTGCGCGCCGTCGATCACGCGATGGTCGTACGACAGCCAGAGCGGCAGGATGAGGCGCGGCTCGAACGCCGTGCCGTTCCACTTCGGCTTGATGTCGGACTTCGCGATGCCGAGGATCGCGACCTCGGGCGCGTTGATGATCGGCGTGAACATCGTGCCGCCGATGCCGCCGAGCGACGAGATCGTGAAGCTCGCGCCCTGCATCGCGGTCGGCCCGAGCTTGCCGGCGCGCGCCTGCGCCGCGAGCTCGCCGGTCTCCTTCGCGATCTCCGCGACGCCCTTCTGGTCGACGTCGCGGATCACCGGCACGACGAGGCCGTTCGGCGTGTCGGCCGCGAAGCCGATGTGGTAGTACTTCTTCAGGATCAGGTTCGAGCCGTCGGCGTCGAGCGACGCGTTGAGCTCCGGGTAGCGCTTCAGCACGGCGACGCACGCCTTCATCACGAACGCGAGCATCGTGACCTTCGGCGCCGTCTTGTCGCGCTTCGCGAGCGCCTCGTTGGTCGACTTGCGGAATTCCTCGAGCTCGGTGATGTCGGCCTCGTCGTACTGCGTGACGTGCGGGATCATGGCCCAGTTGCGCGCGAGGTTCGGCCCGCTGATCTTCTTGATGCGCGACAGCGCGAGCGTCTCGGTCGGCCCGAACTTCGCGAAGTCGAGCGACGGCCAGGCGGGCCAGCCGGCGCCGAAGCCGCTCGACGGCCGCCGCGGCGGCCGCTGCGGGCGCCGGCGCCGCGACGCCGCCGGCGAGCGCGGCCTTGACGAACGCCTGCACGTCCTCCTGCGTGATGCGGCTCTTCGGACCGCTGCCGGCGACTCGATTCAAGTCGACGCCGAGCTCGCGGGCGAACTTGCGGACCGACGGGCTGGCGTGCGCGAGCGTCTGGTCGGTCGTCGCGGGCGCCGGGGCCGGCGGCGGCGCCGGGGCGGGCGCCGCGGGCGGCGGCGATGCCGCGGCAGGCGTTTCGCCTGTGCTCGGCCGGCGTCGCGGCCGGCGGCTCGACCGTCGGCGTCGCCGCGGCGCCCGGCGGCGCGGCGACCGGTGCCTTCGACGGCTGCCGGTCCGACGCGCCGTCGAGCAACGCGATGACGTCGCCCTCGTTGACCTTGTCGCCGACCTTGACCTTCAGCTCGCGGACGACGCCGCCGGCAGACGACGGGATTTCCATCGACGCCTTGTCGCTCTCGATCGTGATCAGCGACTGCTCGGCCGCGACCGTGTCGCCGACCTTGACGAGCAGCTCGATGACCTCGACGTCCTTGAAGTCGCCGATGTCGGGGACCGCGACCTCGACCGGTCCACCGTCCGACGAAGCCGGGTCCGGCGTCGGCGCGGGCGCCGGCGACGCGGCCGGCGGCTGCACCCGGCCGGCGGCCGCGGCTTCGGGTGCCGCGGTCGCTTCGGACGGCACCGCCTGCGTGTCCTCGGCCGCCGACTTGCTCGACCGCGGCTTCGGTGCCGCCGGCGTCGCCGCGTCGTCGGCGTCGGCGATCGCGAGCAACGAGCCTTCGTTGACACTGTCGCCGACCTTGACCTTCAGCTCGGTGATCGTCCCGCCGCTCGACGCGGGGATCTCCATCGACGCCTTGTCGCTCTCGATCGTGATGAGCGACTGCTCCGCCTCGACCCGTCGCCGGCCTTGACCAGCACCTCGATCACCTCGACGTCCTTGAAGTCGCCGATGTCGGGGACCTTGAGTTCGATCATGTTGTCAGCACCGTCGTCTCGTCGTTCTTGTTCGTGTTGTCCGGCGCCGCGCGCGCACATCAGGCCGTCGCGGGGTTCGGCTTCGCTCGCGTCGATGCCGTACTTCGCGATCGCCTCGGCCACCTTCGCGGCCGGCACCATGCCGTCGTCGCCAGCGCCTTCAGCGCCGCCAGCACGACGAAGCGACGATCGACCTCGAAGTGCGAGCGCAGCTTCGCGCGCGTGTCCGAGCGGCCGAAGCCGTCGGTGCCGAGCACGCGATACGTGCGGCCCTTCGGCACGTAGGCGCGGATCTGCTCGGCGAACAGCTTCATGTAGTCGGTCGACGCGACGATCGGGCCCGACGTCTTCTCGAGCTGCTGCGTCACGTACGGCGCCTTCTCCTTCTGCGGTCGGGTTCAGCAGGTTCTGGCGGGCGACGTCGGCGCCTTCGCGCGCGAGCTCGGTGAAGCTCGGGCAGCTCCAGACGTCGGCCGCGACGCCCCACTCGCGTTCGAGCATCTCGGCCGCCGCGATGACCTCGCGCAGGATCGTGCCCGAGCCCATCAGCTGCACGCGCGGTCTTCCGGCCGGCCGGCGCGCGGCTGCGAGCAGATACATGCCCTTGATGATGCCCTCCTCCTGCCCCGGCTTGAGGCCCGGGTGCGGGTAGTTCTCGTTCATCACCGTCAGGTAGTAGAACACGTTCTCCTGGTTCTCGACCATGCGGCGCAGGCCGTCCTGGATGATGACCGCGAGCTCGTGCGCGAACGTCGGGTCGTACGACACGCAGTTCGGGATCGTCGCCGACAGGATGTGCGAATGGCCGTCCTGGTGCTGCAGCCCTTCGCCGTTCAGCGTCGTGCGGCCCGCCGTGCCGCCGAGCAGGAAGCCGCGCGCCTGCATGTCGCCGGCCGCCCACGCGAGGTCGCCGATCCGCTGGAAGCCGAACATCGAGTAGTAGATGTAGAACGGGATCATGATGCGGTTGTTCGTCGAGTACGACGTCGCCGCCGCGATCCACGAGCTCATCGCGCCCGCCTCGTTGATGCCCTTCCTCGAGGATCTGCCCGGCCTTGTCCTCCTTGTAGTACGAGCACCTGGTCGCGATCGACCGGCTCGTACAGCTGGCCCTGCTGGCTGAAGATGCCGAGCTGGCGGAACATGCCTTCCATGCCGAACGTGCGCGCCTCGTCGGGGATGATCGGCACGACGCGCGGACCGATCTGCTTGTCGCGCAGCAGCGCCGTCAGCACGCGCACGAACGCCATCGTCGTCGACATCTCGCGGCCCTCGGCCGTCGGCGTCGGTCACGGCCTCGAACGCCGACAGCGGCGGCACCGTGAACGACTCGTCGGCCTTGCGGCGCCGCTGCGGCAGGTAGCCGCCGAGCGCCGCGCGACGCTCCTTCAGGTACCTGATCTCGGCGACTGTCCGGCGACGGCTTGATGAACGGCACGTCGTCGAGCTCGTCGTCGCGGATCGGCAGGCTGAAGCGGTCGCGGAACTGGCGGACCGCGTCGTCCGTCATCTTCTTCTGCTGGTGCGTGGTGTTCTTGCCCTCGCCGATCTTGCCCATGCCGAAGCCCTTGACGGTCTTCGCGAGGATGACCGTCGGCTTGCCCGACGGTGTTGACCGCGGCGGTGTACGCGGCATAGACCTTGTGCGGATCGTGGCCGCCGCGGTTCAGGCGCCAGATGTCCTCGTCGGTCATCCGCGACACCATCTCGAGCGTCTTCGGGTCCTTGCCGAAGAAGTGCTTGCGGACGTACGCGCCGTCGTTCGCCTTGTAGTTCTGGTATTCGCCGTCGACGGTCTCCATCATGATCCGCTTCAGCGCGCCGTCGGTGTCCTTCGCGAGCAGCGGATCCCAGTACGAGCCCCAGATCACCTTGATGACGTTCCAGCCGGCGCCGCGGAAGTCGGCCTCGAGCTCCTGGATGATCTTGCCGTTGCCGCGCACCGGGCCGTCGAGCCGCTGCAGGTTGCAGTTGACGACGAAGATCAGGTTGTCGAGCTTCTCGCGCGCGGCCATGCCGATCGCGCCCATCGACTCCGGCTCGTCCATCTCGCCGTCGCCGCAGAACACCCACACCTTGCGGTTCGCGGTCTTCGCGATGCCGCGCGCCTCGAGGTACTTCAGGAAGCGCGCCTGGTAGATCGCCTGGATCGGGCCGAGGCCCATCGACACCGTCGGGAACTGCCAGAAGTCCGGCATCAGCTTCGGATGCGGATACGACGTGACGCCCTTGCCGTCGACGTCCTGCCGGAAGTTCGAGATCTGCTCCTCGGTCAGCCGGCCTTCGAGGAACGCGCGCGCGTAGATGCCGGGCGCCGAGTGGCCCTGGATGTACAGCAGGTCGCCGCCGTGGTCTTCCGTCGGCGCGTGCCAGAAGTGGTTGAAGCCGGCGCCGAGCATGTTCGCGAGCGACGCGAACGACGCGATGTGGCCGCCGAGATCGCCTTCGCCCTTGTTCGCGCGGACGACGATCGCCATCGCGTTCCAGCGCATCATCGAGCGCAGCTTCTCCTCGATCTCGATGTTGCCCGGGTTGCGGACCTCGCGGTCCGGCGGGATCGTGTTGATGTACGGCGTGTTCGCGGAGAACGGGACCTCGGCGCCCTTGAAGTGCGCGGTGTCGATCAGCCGCTCGAGCAGCTGGTAGCGCGCGCTCGGGACCCTCGCGCTCGATGACGGCCGTCAGCGCGTCGATCCATTCGCGCGTCTCGGCCGGATCGGCGTCGTCGGGTCGCGCGATCGGCATCTGGTCTGGCTGGGCGGCCATGTCGTCTCCTCGGGTTGCGTGCGCTGCGTCGACACGTCGACAACCCTGCGACGCGGTCCGTTCCGCACCGGCCGCTCCGGACGGGGCCGGCGGCGTGGCGAAGCAGTGTAGAGGACCGGTCGAGGACCATCAAGCCGAGTGCCCCGCGAGACGGCGCTGCGATAGACTGACCGGTCCACTTCTTGCGGAAACCGTCGTGTCCGACGCCCTTCTCGCCGCGGTCGCCGACCGACGGACGCGATTCGAACGGCTGCTCGCACGGCTGCGATCCGGCAGCGACGCGTCGTTCGCACGCTGGTACTGGCTCGCGCCGCTGTTCGCGATCGTGCTGTTCATCACGGTCATGCTCGCGCTGCTGTACACGCTGCGGCAGGACGAGATCGATCGCCAGCATCAGGCGCTGTATCGCGACGTGCAGGCGACCCAGGAGGCGTTCGCGGCGCTGCTCGCGAGCAACCAGGACGAACTGCTGCAGCTGTCGCACGAGTTCGATGCGAGTCGCGACGGCGAGGCGCCGTTCGTCACCGGCGCGCACGCGATCCTGCGCGGCCATCCGGCGCTGATGGCGATCGCGTGGGTCGACACGCAGCGCACGTGGCGTCGGGTCGTGTCGTCCGACGTGCAGTTCGACGGC
Source organism: uncultured beta proteobacterium (assembly GCA_963720205.1). Lineage (GTDB taxonomy): Bacteria > Pseudomonadota > Gammaproteobacteria > Burkholderiales > Burkholderiaceae_D > CAHJXF01. Next base: position 1,467,193 of record OY970390.1, read on the forward strand.
GGTCCGCGCGAGGAAGGCGACCGCATCGAGAACGCGGTGTCGCGCGTCGCGTTCGACGCCGCGCGCGACCGCCGCCAGCCGCGCTACTCGGCGCCGTACGCGGCGGCCGACGGCGACATGTACATCGAGTTGCACATCCCGCTGTTCGACGGCGACCGCTTCGACGGCGCGCTGGTCGCGGTCACGTCGCTGTCGGTCCTGGCGCGCAGCGCGATCCCGAAGGAGGCGGCCGCGAAGTTCAACGTCCTGCTCGTCGACGAGAACGGCCGCACGCTCGCGAGCAAGCTCGGGCGCCGGCGGCCTCGTCGACTCGCAGCTCGCCGCGAGCCGCGTGACGCTGCCGCTCGGTCCGCCGCTGAACGACGTGTACCTGCAGGCGACCGCGTATCGCACGCGCAGCCAGCTCGCCGACAAGTTCCTCGTGTGGGCCGTCGTCGTCCTGTCGCTGCTGATCGTGTGGACGCTGATGTCGCAGATGCGGCACCTGCGCGGGCGACAGGAGGCCGAGGCCGCGCGCGACCGCATCTTCAACCTGTCGCTCGACATCCTCGCGGTGATCGACAACCGTGGCCGCATCGTCCGGCTCAATCCCGCGTGCGCCCGCATCCTCGGTCGCGATCCGTCGAGCCTGACCGGCGCGTCGCTGCTCGACCTCGTCCATCCCGACGATCGCACGGCGACGAGCGACGAGCTGGCGCGCGTCGCGGAAGGCGACGTCAGCAGCGCGTTCGAGAACCGCTGCCGTCGCTTCAACGACGACGGCACGATCGAATACCGCTGGCTCGTGTGGAACTTCAATCCGGACCTGCAGACGCGCGGCGACAAGCGCCTGCTGTACGCGGTCGCGCACGACATCACGCAGCGTCGCGCGCGCCAGTACGCACTGCAGGCCGAGACCGCGTTCCGTCGCGCGATGGAGGACTCGATGCTGACCGGCATGCGCGTGCTCGATCTCCACGGCCGCATCACGTACGTCAACCCGGCGTTCTGCCGCATGCTCGGCTATGACGAGCGCGAGCTGATCGGTGCGACGCCGCCGTTCCCCTACTGGTCGCGCGAACGCCTCGACGAGAGCTACGCGACGCTGCGCCAGATGCTCGCGGGCGAGACGCCGCCGACCGGTCTCGAAGTGCGCGTTCGACGCAGCGACGGGACGGACCTCGATACGCGCATGTACGTGTCGCCACTGATCGAGGCGAACGGCATCCAGAGCGGCTGGATGACGTCGATGACCGACATCACGCAGGCCAAGCGCGCGCGGCAGGAACTCGCCGAGGCGCAGGAACGCTTCCTGACGGTGCTCGACGAACTGGACGCGGCGGTGTCCGTGTGCGCGTTCGCCGGCGACGAGCCGGTCGATCGGGACATGCTGCTGTTCGCGAATCGCCATTACCGCAACCTGCTCGGCGACGACGCGCACAGTCATCACGAGCTCGACGAGGCCGCGCGGCTCGCGCCCGCGTCCGACGTCGCGGGAGACGGCGACGCACCGATCGACGCGCTGTCGCGCGAGGTCTATCACGCACGGTCCGAGCGCTGGTTCGAGGTCCGCACGCGCACCATCCAGTGGGTCGACAGCGCGCCGGTGCGGATGCAGGTCGCAACCGACATCACGGAGCGCAAGGCGACGCTCGAACGCGAGCGCCAGCAGGAAGAGAAGGTGCAGCTGACGAGCCGGCTGATCACGATGGGCGAGATGGCGTCGTCGCTCGCGCACGAGCTGAACCAGCCGCTCACCGCGATCAGCAACTACAGCATGGGCACGGTCGCGCGCGTGCGCCGCAACCTCGCGACCGGCGACCAGACGGACCAGGCCGAGCTGCTCGCGATGCTGCTGAAGACGTCGGCGCAGGCCGAGCGCGCGGGCCACATCATCCGGCGCATCCGCGAGTTCGTGAAGCGCAGCGAACCGCGGCGGCATCGCTGCCGCATCCGCGCGATCGTCGACGACGCGGTCGGCTTCGCCGAGATCGAGGCATCGAAACGGCATCTCGCGATCCGCACGCACGTGCCGGCCGACATCGCCGACATCGACGCCGACCCGATCCTCATCGAGCAGGTGCTGCTGAACCTGATCCGCAACGGATGCGAGGCGATGGGCGACGCGCGGCCCGCCGGCGTGCGCGCGATCATCGTGTCCGTGAAGGATGTCGCGGACGTCGTCGGTGCGCCGCTCGGCGACGCGGGCGACGGCGTGCCGATCGCGCACGTCGAGTTCGCCGTCGCGGACCGCGGCCCGGGCATCGACGACACGCTCCACGAAAAACTGTTCGAGCCCTTCTTCAGCACGAAGGCCGAAGGCATGGGGATGGGGCTCAACATCTGCCGCTCGATCGTCGAATTCCACGGCGGGCGGCTCTGGGCCGCGCCGAATCCCGGCGGTGGCAGCGTCTTCCGCTTCACGCTGCCGCGGTCGGCCCGTGCGGCCGCGTCGCGCACGACGCAGGCGAAGGTCGAGGCGGCCGCGGCGGAGGGTCGCTGACCGTCGCATACAATCGGCGCATGTTTCGAGACACGCCCGTCGACGCCCGCCGCGAACCGATCCGTGCGACGAGCCTCGTCTACGTCGTCGACGACGACGAGGCCGTGCGCGACTCGTTGCGCTGGCTGCTCGAGGCCAACCGCTACCAGGTCGCCTGCTTCGGTCGCGCCGAGGAGTTCCTCGCGAGCTACGAGCCGGCGCGCACCGCCTGCCTGATCCTCGACGTGCGGATGCCCGGCATGAGCGGCCTCGAGTTGCAGGAGCAGCTCGTCGCGCGCGGCGCCAACCTGCCGATCCTCTTCATCACCGGCCACGGCGACGTGCCGATGGCGGTCGCGACGATGAAGAAGGGCGCGGTCGACTTCATCGAGAAGCCGTTCAACGAGGCGGACCTGCGCGCCGCCGTGGAGCGGATGCTCGCGGCCGCCGAAGACGAAGCCGAGTCGCGTCGTCGCGAGCGCGAGCGCGACGAACTGCTGTCGCGGCTGACCGCGCGCGAGCGCCAGGTGCTCGAGTGCATCGTCGCCGGCCGCCTCAACAAGCAGATCGCCGACGACCTCGGCATCAGCATCAAGACCGTCGAGGCGCATCGCGCCAACATCATGGACAAGCTGAACGCCGGCACCGTCGCGGACCTGCTGCGGCTCGCGCTGACGCGCGGCTGAGGCGGATCGCGCGCCGCAGCGGACGCGGCATCGGACACGTGGCGGGCGAGCGGCCGCCGTCGAGCGTTCGGTGCCGATCGTCGCGCGGTGACCGGCGACCTCGTCGGTCCTTTGGCAGCACGCTTCGCGTGCGCAAAAAAAACCCCGCCGAAGCGGGGAAATTTGCCACCCACCCTAACTGGTTCAGCCGCGCCGTGCGCGACGCCGGCGGCTCGCGACGAGTGCGGCACCGGCGATGCCGAGCAACGCGATCGACGCCGGCTCCGGGACCGCCTTCGGCACGACGATCGAGTCCGCCTTCGCGGCGGCGCCCGCGGCCGGCACGGCGAGCCGCGCGACCCGCGCGGCCTCGACGGCGAGCGGACCGTCGGACCACGACGCGGTGCCGACGGCTTCCAGCGCGCCGCCGAGCGGTTCGAACGTGGCGACCGGCGCCGCGTGCGCATTCATCGCGAGCCCGAGCGCGGCCGCGGTCAATGCATGACGGATCGGTTTCATCGAACGGCTCCCTGGAGGTCCATCGTCGCGGCCGTGGATCGGCGCTGATGTATTGACAGTTTGCAAGTGCTATGCCTAGCGCAATAAGTCGTTGATTCGTCGACGATGCGAGCTTCCTCGCCGCAGCGCGATCGCCGTCACTGGCAAACATTTCGACAGTTCGCGTCGGTCACCGACGCGACGCGTCGGCCGAAAGCCGAGCCCGCGCCGCGTCGACGGGCGGTCGGCGACACCCTTCGGACGCGGTGTCGAGGCCGGTCCTCGCGTGCTACATTCCGCGCCCCGATGCCTGCCGCCTGCGCCTCGAACCGATGACCGCCCGCCTGCTCGACGGCGCGGCGCTGTCGCGCGAACTGCGGGTCGGCGTCGCCGTCCGCGCCCGCGCGCTGGCCGCGCGCGGTGTCGAGCCGGGCCTCGCGGTCGTGCTCGTCGGCGACGACCCGGCATCGGCGATCTATGTGCGCAACAAGGTGCGGGCGTGCGCCGAGGCCGGCATCCGCTCGACGCTGCGCGCGTTGCCGGCGTCGACGACGCAGGCGGCGCTCGACGCCGAGATCGACGCGCTGAACGACGACGCCGGCACCCACGGCATCCTCGTGCAGATGCCGCTGCCGCCGGGGATCGACGCCACGCGGACCATCGAACGCATCGCCATCGACAAGGACGTCGACGGCTTCCATCAACTGTCGGCCGGCGCGCTGCTGACCGGCCGCATCGACCGCGGCGACGTCGGCTTCCGGCCGTGCACGCCGTTCGGCGTGATGCGGATGCTGGACCACGCCGCCGTCCCGATCGCCGGCGCGCAGGCGGTCGTCATCGGGCGCAGCAACACCGTCGGCAAGCCGATGGCGCTGATGCTGCTCGCGCGCGATGCGACCGTGACCATCTGCCACAGCGCGACACGCGACCTCGCCGCGCGTGTGCGCGAGGCCGACATCGTCGTCGCGGCCGTCGGTCGCGCGGGAACCGTGACGGCCGACATGGTGAAGCGCGGCGCGGCGGTGGTCGACGTCGGCATCAACCGCGACGCCGACGGCAAGCTCGTCGGCGACGTCGACTTCGCCGCGGTCCGCGAGGTCGCGGGCTGGCTGTCGCCGGTCCCCGGCGGCGTCGGGCCGATGACGATCGCGATGCTGCTGGAGAATACGGTGCTGTCGGCCGAACGGTCGGCGCGGTCGACGAACGAATCAATGCGCACATGAACACGAACGACGAAACGATTGCCCCGAACCCGTTGCTCGACGACGGCGACACGATCCGCTTCGACGCGATCGACGCCGCGCACGTCGTGCCGGCGATGGACCGCGTCCTCGCCGACGCCGATGCCGTGATCGAGACGCTGGCGCAGCCGTCCACCGACGCGACCTGGTCGTCGTTCGTCGAGCCGCTGACGCGCGCGACCGAGCGCGTCGGTCATGTCTGGTCGATCGCGTCGCATCTCAACGCCGTCGTCGACACGCCGGCGCTGCGCGAGGCCTACAACGCCTGCCTGCCGAAGGTGACGGAGTTCTGGACGCGGCTGTCGCAGAACGCGGCGCTGTTCGAGAAGTACCGGGCGCTCGAGCGCTCGCCGGCGTTCGCGTCGCTGCCGCCGGTGCGCCGGCGCATCGTCGCGAACGCGCTGCGCGACTTCCGGCTCGGCGGCGCGGAGCTGCCGCCGGCGCAGAAGGCGCGGCTCGCCGCGATCGAGGACGAGCTCGCGCAGCTGTCGCAGCGGTTCTCCGAGAACGTGCTCGACGCGACGAACGACTTCGTGCTCGACGTGTCCGACGCGGCCGCGCTCGACGGCATGCCCGACGACGCGATCGCCGCGGCCCGCTCGCGTGCCGGACAGGCCGGCGTCGCGGGCTATCGGATCACGTTGCACGCGCCGTCGTATCTCGCGGTGATGCAGTTCGCGAAGGACCGCACGCTGCGCGAGCGTCTCTATGCCGCGTACGTCAAGCGCGCGTCCGAATTCGGCAGGCCCGAGCAGGACAACGGTCCGCTGATCGCGCGCATCCTCGCGCTCCGCGCCGAGGCCGCCTCGGTGATGGACTACGCGAACTACGCGAGCCTGTCGATGGTGCCGAAGATGGCCGACAACCCCGACGACGTGCTCGCGCTTCCTCGAGAAGTTGCGCGACCGCGCGAAGCCGTTCGGCGCGCGCGACCGGGCCGAGCTCGAGGCGTTCGCGAAGGCCGAGCTCGGGCTCGATCCGCTCGAGGCGTGGGACATCGCGTTCGCCTCGGAGCGCCTGCGCGAGCACCGCTACGCGTTCTCGCAGCAGGAGGTGAAGTGCTACTTCCCGGAGTCGAAGGCGCTCGAAGGGCTGTTCCGCGTCGTGCAGCGGCTGTTCGGCGTCGAGGTGCGCGAGCGGACGGGGGCCGACGCGCCGCCGCGCTGGCATCCGGACGTCCGGTTCTTCGACATCGCGGGCCCCGACGGCCAGCGCATCGCGCAGTTCTATCTCGACCTCTACGCGCGCCCGGGCAAGCGCGGCGGCGCGTGGATGGCCTCGGCCCGCAACCGCGCGCGGCGCGCGGACGGCGGCGTGCAGACGCCGATCGCGTATCTGACCTGCAACTTCAGCGAGCCGCTGCGCGACGCATCCGGTCGCACGACGCGCGAGGCGCTGTTCACGCACGCCGAGGTCAACACGCTGTTCCACGAGTTCGGCCACGGGCTGCATCACATGCTGACGCGCGTCGACGAGGTCTCGGTGTCGGGCATCCGCGGCGTCGAATGGGATGCCGTCGAGCTGCCGTCGCAGTTCCTCGAGAACTTCTGCTGGGAGTGGGACGTGGTCGAGCACATGACCGCGCACGTCGACACCGGCCGACCGATCCCGCGCCCGCTGTTCGACCGGATGCTCGCCGCGAAGAACTTCCAGGCGGGCCTGCAGACGCTGCGTCAGCTCGAGTTCGGCATCTTCGACATGCGGCTGCACAGCCGCTTCGACGTCCACGGCACGAAGTCCGTGATCGAGCTGCTCGACGAGGTGCGCGACGAGGTCGCGGTGTTCGACGTGCCGGCGTACAACCGGCAGCCGAACCAGTTCTCGCACATCTTCGCGGGCGGCTATGCCGCCGGCTACTACAGCTACAAGTGGGCCGAGGTGCTGTCCGCCGACGCCTACGCGCAGTTCGAGGAGGACGGCGTGCTCAACGAGCAGACCGGCGCGCGCTTCCTCGCCGAGATCCTCGGCGTCGGCGGCAGCCGGCCGGCGCTCGAGTCGTTCGTGTCGTTCCGCGGACGCGAACCCGACCTCGACGCGCTGCTTCGGCATAATGGAATGGTCGAGACCGCCTGACTTCCAATCGAGGACGACGAAGATGAGAACGATGCGATCGACCACGTTCCTGCTCGCGTGCTGCCTGGCGTGCTGCCTCGCGTCGATGGCGTCGCCCGCGTCGGCGCAGTACAAGTACGTCGACGCGAACGGTCGCGTGACGTACAGCGACGTCCCGCCGCCGCCGACCGCCCGCGACGTCACGACGCCGAAGCTCGGCAACGCGACCGGTCCGGCCCCGGCGCTGCCGTTCGAGCTGCAGCAGGCGACGTCGAAGTACCCGGTCACGCTCTACGCCGGCACGAAGTGCGCGCCGTGCGAGGACGCTCGCGCCTATCTGCGCGGCCGCGGCGTGCCGTTCACCGAGCGCACCGTGTCGAGCGACGACGACATCGCGCTGTTCAAGCAGCAGTCCCCCGACGGCACGGCGCCGGTGATCGAAGTCGGCTCGCGGCGGTCGGTCGGCTTCTCGCAGTCGACGCTGAGCGCGCTGCTCGACGACGCCGGCTATCCCGCCGCGAACGTGCTGCCGCGCGACTGGCAGAACCCGGCGCCGACGCCGTTGTCGCCGACGACGAAGGCGCCGGCCGAGTCCGTCGCGCCGCCCTCGCCGCAGCAGGCGCGCGGCCCCGCGCTTCCCCCGAGCCCGCCTTCGCCGACGGCGCCCCCGTCGAACGCGCCGCCCGGCTTCCGGTTCTGAGCGACGGTCGCATGCGCATCGCGACCTGGAACGTCAACTCGCTGAAGATCCGCCTGCCGCATGTCGTCGACTGGCTCGGCCGCAACCCGGTCGACGTCCTCGCGCTGCAGGAGACGAAGCTCGCCGACGACCGCTTTCCGGTCGCGGAGCTCGAAGCGGCCGGCTACGGCGCGCGCTTCGTCGGTCAGAAGACGTACAACGGGGTCGCGCTCCTGACAAGACTCGCCGCGCCGGCGACCGACGTCGTCGCCGACATCCCGGGCTTCGAGGACGACCAGAAGCGCGTCCTCTCGGCGACCGTCGACGGCGTGCGGGTCGTCAGCGTCTATGTGCCGAACGGACAATCGGTCGGCAGCGACAAATTCGCGTACAAGCTGCGCTGGATGACCGCGCTGCGGGACTGGCTGCGCGGCGAACTCGCGACGCACGAACGGCTCGCGGTCGTCGGCGACTTCAACGTCGCACCCGAGGACCGCGACGTCCACGATCCGCTCGCATGGGCCGGCCAGGTGCTGTTCTCGACGCCGGAGCGCGAGGCGCTCGCCGGCATCGCATCGATCGGGTTGGTCGACGCGTTCCGCCTGTTCGAGCAGCCGCCGAAGTCGTACTCGTGGTGGGACTACCGGATGCTCGGCTTCCAGAAAGGGCGCGGCCTGCGGATCGACCACATCCTCGTGTCGCAGCCGCTCGCGACCGCGTGTACCGCGTGCACGATCGATCGCGAGGAGCGAAAGAAGAAGCAGCCGTCGGACCACGCGCCGGTCGTCGCGACGTTCGCGATCTGATCGCCCGCCGCATCCTCGGCGGCGGGGTCGTGCCGTTCGAGGTCGACGAAACCGCCGACGACGACGCTACCGCACGTCGTCGAGCCCGAGGTCCTGGATCTTCCGCGTGATCGTGTTGCGGCCGATGCCGAGCCGCTGCGCCGCCTCGATGCGACGACCGCCGGTGTGCCGCAGCGCCATGCGGATCAGCGTCGCCTCGAACTGGCGCGTCAGCGCGTCCATCACGTCGCGGCGGTCGAGCGCGAGCATGTGGGCCGCCATCCGCTCGAGCTCGACGCGCCACACGTCGTCGCCCGCGGGCGGCTCGGCGCGCGACGCGGCCGACGCGTGACCGTTGATGGTCGCGTCGGGCCGCGGTCCGCCGTCTCCGCCCGGCACGACGCGCGACAGCGACGTGGTGCGGGCGGTCTCGGGCGCGGCGCCGCGCATCTCGGGCGGCAGGTCCTTGACTTCGACGACCTGCGCCGGCGCCATCACCGTCAGCCAGTGACAGAGGTTCTCGAGCTGCCGCACGTTGCCGGGGAACGGCAGCGTGATCAGCAGCTTCATCGACGCGTCCGACAGCCGCTTCGCATCGACGCCGAGCTCGCGCGCGCTCTTCTGCAGGAAGTTGCGCGCCAGCATCGGGATGTCTTCCGCGCGTTCGTGCAGCGCGGGCAACCGCAGACGGATGACGTTCAGGCGGTGATAGAGGTCTTCGCGGAACGACCCCTGCCGCACGAGGTCCTCGAGGTTCTGGTGGGTCGCCGCGATCACGCGCACGTTCGCCTTCATCGGGCTGTGGCCGCCGACGCGATAGAAGTGGCCGTCGGACAGCACGCGCAGCAGCCGCGTCTGCAGCTCGCTCGGCATGTCGCCGATCTCGTCGAGGAACAGCGTGCCGCCCTCGGCCTGCTCGAAGCGGCCGCGCCGCATGCTCTGCGCGCCGGTGAACGCGCCGCGCTCGTGGCCGAACAGTTCGGACTCGAGCAGCTCCTTCGGGATGGCGGCCGTGTTGAGCGCGATGAACGGCTGCGTCGCGCGCGGGCTGTGCCGATGCAGCGCGCGGGCCACGAGCTCCTTGCCGGTGCCCGACTCGCCGGTGATCAGCACGGTGACGTTCGACTGCGACAGTCGCCCGATCGCGCGGAACACGTCCTGCATCGCCGGCGCCTGACCGAGGATCTCGGGCGTCGCCTCGATCTTCTCCTCGATCGCGGCCTCGCGCAGGCTCTCGTCGACGGCGCGGCGGATCAGCTCGACGGCCTGGTCGACGTCGAACGGCTTCGGCAGGTACTCGAACGCGCCGCCCTGGAACGCGGACACCGCGCTCTCGAGGTCCGAGAACGCCGTCATGATGATCACCGGCAGCCCCGGGTACTTCTCGCGCGCGGCCTGCAGCAGCTCGAGACCGGCGTTCGGCGTCGCGCCGCCCGGCATGCGGATGTCCGACACGAGCACCTGCGGCGACTCGGTCTCCATCGCCTTCAGCACGTCGGCGCTGTTCGAGAAGCTGCGGCACGGCAGGTTCTCGCGCGCGAGCGTCTTCTCGAGCACCCAGCGGATCGACTGGTCGTCGTCGACGATCCAGATCGGCTTCATCGGCATGGCGCTCCGGCGGTCGGACGTCCGGCACGCGCCGGCACTGCGAGGGGGAGTTCGGACATCGAGGCGGTCACGGCAAGGGCAGCAGCATGCGGAAGTCGGTACGGCCGGGGCGACTGTCGAAGTCGATCGTCCCGTGGTGCTCCTCGACGAAGGTCTGCGCGAGCGTCAGGCCGAGGCCGGTGCCGCCTTCGCGGCCCGACACCAGCGGCAGGAACACCCGGTCGCGGATGTCGGCGTCGATGCCGGGGCCGTTATCGATCACATGCAATTCCAGTGCCAAGCGGTGACGCGTGCGCGCGATCGTCACCTGGCGCGCCACGCGCGTCTTCAGCACGATCTCGGCGTCGCCCGTCGCCATCTGCGGCGCGAGCGCGAGCGCCGCGTTGTGCGCGATGTTGAGCAGCGCCTGGATCAGCTGTTCCTTGTCGCCGCGGAACTCGGGGATGCTCGCGTCGTAATCGCGCACGATGGCGAGCCGGGCCGGATGCTCGGCCATCAGCACGCTGCGCACGCGCTCGCAGACCTCGTGGATGTTGACGTCGCCGACGATCCGCGCGCGTCGATGCGGCGCGAGCAGCCGGTCGACGAGGCTCTGCAGGCGGTCGGCCTCCTTGATGACGACGCGCGCGTAGTCGAGGAACTCGGCCGACGCCGGCCGCGACGGCGGGTCGCCGGACGCGGGCGCCGACATCTCGAGCAGCAGCAGCTGCGCGGCGCCGCGGATGCCGCCGAGCGGGTTCTTGATCTCGTGGGCGAGGTTGCGCATCAGCTCGCGGTTGATCGCGCTCTGGTCGTGGATGCGCTCGACGCGGTCGATGCGGCGCTGACGGTCGGCTTCCTGCATCTCGAACAGCACCGGCGTGTCGGGCTCGTCGTGCAGCACCGTCACGATGCCGTGGACCTCGATCGGCTCGCGGCCGGGCCGATGCAGCGCGAAGTCGAGCCGCTTGTTGGCGTACTCGCGGCGGCACGCGTCGGCGAACAGCTCGTCGACGAGCGCGCCGTTGACGAGCAGCGCCGAGAAGCGCTGGCCGCGGGTCGTGTTCAGCGAGAAGTCGAGCATCGTCTCGGCCGCGCCGTTCGCGAACGCGACGCGCCCTTCGGCGTCGAGGATGATGACCGCGGACGTCAGGAGGTCGAGCCCGCCGTGACGCGCCGCGTCGACGTCGTTCACCGGACGGTCGGCGCCGTCGGCGTCTCCACTATTGGACCTTGCCGATCTCGTTCCTGATCGACGCGATGTCGTTCTCGGCGCGCGCGATGTCGTCCTTCAGCTTGTCGCGACGGTCGATGTAGCGCTGGTAGTTGTGCTCGTTGCCCTGACGCTCGGGCTCGCCGTTGTTGTACTCGCGCTTGAGGTCGGCGAGCCGAGCCTCCTTGTCGCGCAGTTCGTCTTCCAGGATGCGGCGACGGTCGTTGTCGCGCGCATGCTGCGTCGACGGATCGACCTTCGGGAAGCCGGCCGGCGTGGCCGCCGCCGCGGCCGGACGCGCCGACGACGGCGCGAGTTTCGGGATCACGACCGGATCCACGTTGAACTTCGTGCAGCCCTTCGTGCTGCCGGTGTTCGTGAACGTCGTGTTGCCGTGCTCGTCGATGCACTTGTACAGCGTGTCCTGCTGCGCGAGCGCAGCGCCACCGGCGGCCAGCGCGGACGCGGTGGCGACGACGAGGATCAGGCGGCGAACGGGAGTCGGCATGACGGGCGTTCCGGACGAACGGGCGATGCGCATGATAGCGCGACGCACCGTCGACGCGCGGCCGCCGGTCGGCGCCGAACGGCCTTGCGGAGCCGAACGAAACGCGGCGCCGAAGCGCCGCGTGACGACCGTGAAGTCGCGTGACAGCGCGTCGTCACGACGCGCCGCCACCGCGCGCGATCAGAGCGAGTAGTACATGTCGAACTCGATCGGGTGCGTCGTCATGCGGAAGCGCGTCACCTCTTCCATCTTCACGTCCATGTACGCGTCGATCATGCCGTCGGTGAACACGCCGCCCTTCGTCAGGAACGCGCGATCCTGGTCGAGATGCTCGAGCGCCATGTCGAGGCTCGAGCAGACGGTCGGGATCTTCGCGTCCTCTTCCGGCGGCAGGTCGTAGAGGTTCTTGTCGGCGGCCTCGCCGGGATGGATCTTGTTCTCGACGCCGTCGAGCCCGGCCATCAGCAGCGCCGAGAACGCGAGGTACGGGTTCGCCGTCGGGTCCGGGAAGCGCACCTCGATGCGTCGCGCCTTCGGGCTCTGCACGTACGGGATGCGGATCGACGCCGAGCGGTTGCGCGCCGAGTACGCGAGCTTGACCGGCGCCTCGAAGCCCGGCACGAGCCGCTTGTACGAGTTCGTGCCGGGGTTCGTGATCGCGTTCAGCGCCCGCGCGTGCTTGATGATGCCGCCGATGTAGTACAGCGCGAACTCGGACAGTCCCGCGTAGCCGTCGCCGGCGAACAGGTTCGTGCCGCCCTTCCAGACCGACTGGTGGACATGCATGCCCGAGCCGTTGTCGCCGACGACCGGCTTCGGCATGAACGTGGCCGTCTTGCCGTACGAATGCGCGACGTTGTGGATCACGTACTTCATCTTCTGCAGCCAGTCGGCGCGCTCGACGAGCGTCGAGAACTTCGTGCCGATCTCGCACTGCCCGGCGCCGGCGACCTCGTGGTGATGGACCTCGACCGGCACGCCGATCGCTTCGAGGATCAGGCACATCTCGCTGCGCATGTCCTGCAGCGAGTCGACCGGCGGCACCGGGAAGTAGCCGCCCTTGACGGACGGACGGTGCGCCGAGGTTGCCGCCTTCGATCTTGAGGCCGGTCGACCACGACGCTTCCTCGGAGTCGATCTTGACGAAGCAGCCCGACATGTCGACGCCCCAGCGCACCTGGTCGAAGATGAAGAACTCGGGCTCCGGGCCGAAGTAGGCGGTATCGCCGACGCCCGACGACTTGAGGTAGGCCTCGGCGCGCCGCGCGAGCGACCGCGGGTCGCGCTCGTAGCCCTTGCCGTCCGACGGCTCGATCACGTCGCAGGTGATGCAGACGGTGGTCTCCTCGCGGAACGGGTCGATGAACGCGGTGTTCGGGTCCGGCATCAGGATCATGTCCGACGCCTCGATGCCCTTCCACCCGGCGACCGACGACCCGTCGAACGCGTGGCCCTCGTCGAACTTGTCCTGGCCGAAGTGCGAGATCGGCACCGAGACGTGCTGCTCCTTGCCTTTCGTGTCGGTGAAGCGGAAGTCGACGAACTTCGCTTCGTTGTCCTTGACCATCTTCAACACGTCCGACGAGGTCATGCTCATCAACTGCTCTCCTGATCGTTTTTCCGGGAATGGGCCCGCGTGCGACGCACGAACGCGGGCCGGCGGGCACGCCATGCCGCGACGCGCAAAAATATAGCATCGAACGTTCCACGTCCTTCCGGGGGTCGCGCCGCGGCCGCAGCCGACGATCCCGCCCGGCTTCGACGCCCTCGCACGCCCCGCGATGAGGCGCGCCGCCTCCGAAGCGTGCGCCGTCAGCCGGCCGGCAGGAACAGCGCCTGCAGGTCGTTCAGGAAGCGCAGACCGCGCGCCGTCGGACGCAGCCGGAACGCGTCGCGCTCGAGCAGGCCGCGCGCCTCGGCATCCGCGAGCGACCGTTCGATGGTCGACAGCGACAGGCCGGTGCGTTCCTCGAAGCGCGAGACCGGCACGCCGTCGACGAGCCGGAGCGCGTTCAGCATGAACTCGAACGGCAGGTCGCGCGGACCGACGGGCGCCTCCTCGTACGCCTGGACCTCCTCCGCGAAGCGCGCGAGGTAGGTGTCCGGATGTCGGACGCGCGTCTGCCGCACGATCCGGTCGGGGAACGACAGCTTGCCGTGCGCGCCGGCGCCGATGCCGAGGTAGTCGCCGAAATTCCAGTAGTTCAGGTTGTGGCGCGACGCATGGCCCGGCTCGCGCGTACGCCGACACTTCGTAGCGCTGCCAGCCGCCGCGCGCGACCTCGTCGGCGATCGCGTCCTCGATCGCGTCGGTCGCGTCGTCGTCGGGCAGGCGCGGCGGATACTTCGCGAACAGCGTGTTCGGTTCGAGCGTCAGCTGATACAGCGACAGGTGCGGCGGCGCGAACGCGCGCGCGATCGCGACGTCCGCCGCCGCGCCGACCGCGTCCTGCCCCGGCAACGCGTACATCAGGTCGAGGTTGAACTCGTCGAAGTGGGTCGCCGCGATCTCGACCGCGCGACGCGCCTGCGCGCCGTCGTGGATGCGTCCGAGCGCACGCAGCGCGTCGTCGTCGAAGCTCTGGATGCCGAGCGACAGGCGGTTGATCCCGAGCGCGCGATACTCGCCGAAGCGTCCGGCCTCGACGGTGCCCGGGTTCGCCTCGAGCGTGATCTCGGCGTCGGCCTCGAGCGGCAGCCGCGCGCGGACCTCGGACAGCAGGCGGTCGATCGTCGCCGGCGCGATCAGGCTCGGCGTGCCGCCGCCGAGGAACACGGCGTGCACGCGACGACCCCAGACCTGCGGCAGCACGCGATCGAGGTCGGCGACGAGCGCGTCGACGTAGCGCGACTCGGGGATCGACTCGATCCCGCCGCGCGGCTCGTGCGAGTTGAAGTCGCAGTACGGACACTTCTTCACGCACCACGGGAAGTGGACGTACAGCGTCAGCGGCGGCAGCGTCGCGAGGCGCGTGCCGGTCGAGACGTTCGCGAAGCGCGCGCGCGAGACCGAACGGATCGCGCCTTCGGGGACGATCGGGATCATGTCGTCCGCCCGCGATCGTCGAGGTCGTCCGGCCTCGGCGCCGGCGCACCGAAGCCGATCGCGCGCAGCTCGTCCGCGAGCCTCGCCATCGCGCGCCCCCGATGACCGATGCGGTTCTTCGTCGCGGCGTCGAGCTCCGCCGCCGTCCGCTCGAACCCGTCCGGCACGAAGTGGGCGTCGTAGCCGAAGCCGCCGTCCCCGCGCGGCGCGTCGACGATGCGACCGTCCCAGCGCGCGCATGCGACGACCGGCTCGGGATCGTCGGGCGCGACGCACGACGACGAGGCAGCACGCGTAGTGCGCGTCGCGCCGCGGTTCGTCCGCCAGCGCGGCCACGAGCTTCGCGTTGTTCGCGCGGTCGCGTGCGTCGCGGTCGGGCGAATCGGTCGCGGCATAGCGCGCCGATCGCACGCCCGGCGCGCCGTCGAGCGCGTCGACGCACAGGCCCGAGTCGTCGGCGAGCGCCGGCAGCCCCGACGCCGCGCTCGCGTGGCGCGCCTTCGCGAGCGCGTTCTCGACGAACGTCGCGAAGGGCTCGTCGGCCTCGGCGATGCCGAGTGCGTCCTGCGGCACCGCCTCGACGCCGAGCGGCGCGAGCAGCGATGCGAACTCGCGCAGCTTGCCGGGATTGCCGGAGGCGACGACGAGGCGGGTCATGACGGGCGGGGACGACACGTCGCCATTATCCGCGGACCGCCGTGCGCGTCCGCTATGCTCGGCGCCCCAACCGCACGAGGTCGAACCCGATGATCGTCGTCCACCACCTCAACAATTCGCGCTCGCAGCGCGTGCTGTGGCTGCTCGAGGAGCTCGGCGTGCCGTACGAGGTGAAGCGCTACGAGCGCGACCCGAAGACGATGCTCGCGCCGCGCGACGCTGAAGCGCCGTCCATCCGCTCGGCAAGTCGCCGGTCGTCATCGACGGCGACGCGACGCTCGCCGAGTCGGGCGCGATCGTCGAGTACCTCGTCGACGCGTACGACGACGGCACCCTGCGGCCGGCGGCCGGGACCCCCGATCGACGCCGCTACACGTACTGGCTGCACTACGCGGAAGGGTCGGCGATGCCGCCGCTGCTGCTCGCGCTCGTCTTCGGTCGCGCTGCCGAAGCGGCCCGATGCCGTTCTTCGTCGCGTCCGATCGGCAGGGCGATCGCGGACAAGGCGCAGAGCGACGTTCATCGGACCGCAACTGAAGACGCACCTCGACTGCATGGAAGGCGAGCTCGCGACGCGCGAATGGTTCGCCGGCGACGCGTTCACGGCCGCCGACATCCAGATGAGCTTCCCGGTCGAGGCGTTCGCGGCGCGCGGCGGGCTCGAGCCGAGCCGCGCCGCAGCTGTGGGACTGGCTGCAGCGCATCCACGCGCGACCGGCGTACGCGAAGGCGCTCGCGCTCGGCGGTCCTTACGCGCTGATGCGGTAGCGCGCCGCACGTGCCGATCGACGCGGCTCGCGCGAGCGACGTCCGCGCCGAACGCCCCGCTAACGACCGGCGCGCGCCGCGCCCTTCGCGCCGATGCGCGGTTCCCGGCCGGCGATCAGCGCCGCGATGTTGCGTCGATGGCGGTAGACGATCAGCGCGCTCATCACGACGATGACCGCCGCGAACGCGTCGAAGCCGACGAGCAGCGCGTAATAGAACGGCGCGAACAGCGCCGCGACGAGCGACGCGAGCGACGCGTAGCGCAAGAAGAACGCGACGATCAGCCACGTCAGCAGCGTCCCGAGGCCGAGCCACCAGCCGATCGCGGCGAGGACGCCGAGCGCGGTCGCGACGCCCTTGCCGCCCTTGAAGCCGAAGAACACCGGATAGAGGTGCCCGACGAACACCGCGAGCGCGACCGCCGCGACGCCGACCTCGTCGATCCCGAAGCGGTCGCCGAACCGGGCCGCGAGCCACACCGCGAACCATCCCTTGAGCGCGTCGAGCGCCAGCGTCGCCGCGGCCGCGCCCTTGTTGCCGCTGCGCAGGACGTTCGTCGCGCCGGGATTGCCCGATCCGAAGCTGCGCGGGTCCGCGAGTCCGGCGGCGCGGCTGACGACGATCGCGAACGGGATCGAACCGAGCAGGTAGGCGGCGACGACCGCGAGCGCCGATGCGACGGTCGGATTCATCGGGCGCCCCGACGGCATGCGGCTCATGCCTCGACCAGCGCGCAATGGACCGGCCGCGCGTCGAGGACGTCGACCAGCACGCTCGGGTCGATGCCGACGAGATAGCCGCGTCGTCCGCCGTTGATGTAGATGCGCGGCTGCGCGAGCACCGTCTCCTCGACGAACGTGCGCATCGGCTTGCGCGTCGCGAACGGCGACGTGCCGCCGACCTGGTATCCGCTGTGGCGCTCGGCGGCCTCCGGCTTGCACGGCGCGATCCGCTTCGTGCCGATCGTGCGCGCGAGCGCCTTCGTCGAGACCTTGCAGTCGCCGTGCATCAGCACGATCAGCGGGACGCCTGCGTCGTCCTCCATCACGAGCGTCTTGACGACCGCATGCTCGTCGACGCCGAGTTCGCGCGCCGACACCGCGGTGCCGCCGTGTTCCTCGTAGACGTACGGATGCTCGCTGAACGGCACGTCGCGCTCGCGCAACCAGCGCACCGCCGGCGTCTCGGAAACATGCGCGTGCCTCGACATGGCAGGCATTATAGAGGCCGTGGAACGACACCTTCCGGCCATCGATCGAGGACGACCCGATGCGTTTCGCCGCACCGCACCGCTCGTTTCCACGTTGTTTGCCGTCGTCTTCACCGCGTCCGTGGCCGCGCTGCCGGCTGCCCGCGCTGACGCGGTGGAGCGCGCGCTCGACAAGGACGTTCTGATCGACGCCGACGTCGACCAGGTGTGGGCCGCGTGGACGACGCGCGACGGCATCGTCGGCTTCTTCGCCCCCGACGCCGAAGTCGATCCGCGCGTCGACGGCGCATTCCACATCTTCATCGATCCGTACGCCGCGCCCGGCGGCAAGGGCGCGGACACGATGCGCTTCCTCGCGATCCAGCCGAAGACGATGCTGAGCTTCGACTGGAACGCGCCGCCGTCGATGCCGATCGTGCGCGCGCAGCGGACGGTGGTCGTGCTGCGCTTCCAGGCCGTCGGCGACAGGACGCGGTTGACACTGCATCACACCGGCTGGGGCGACCCGGACGGCATCGACGGCAAGCAGTGGGATGTCGCGTACCGCTACTTCGATCGCGCCTGGGACCACGTGCTCGGCAACCTGCAGCGGCGCTTCGCGCCCGGTGGCGGCCCGCAGGACTGGACCGAGTGGCTCGAACAGCTGCGAACGGACCGTCCGGGTTCGTGAAGGTCCTCGTCACCGGCAGTGCGGGCCATCTCGGCGAGGCGCTGATGCGCACGTTGCGCGGCGTCGGCGCACGACGTCGTCGGCGTCGACGTGCTGCCGTCCGCGTACACCGATCGCGTCGGCTCGATCGTCGATCGCGCGTTCGTCGCGTCGGCGATGCGAAGGCGTCGACGCCGTGCTGCACGCCGCGACGCTGCACAAGCCGCACGTCGCGACGCGGCCGCGCGCAGGACTTCGTCGACGTCAACGTGACCGGCACGCTGAACCTGCTCGAGGAGGCGGTCGCGGCGCGCGTCGGCGCGTTCGTCTTCACGAGCACGACCAGCGTCTTCGGCGACGTGCTGGCGCCGTCGCGCGGGGCGCCGGCCGCCTGGATCACCGAGGACGTCGTGCCGCTCCCGAAGAATGTCTACGGCATCACGAAGCTCGCGGCCGAATCGCTGTGCGCGCTGATGCACCGGCTGCACGCCCTGCCCTGCATCGTGTTGCGCACGTCGCGCTTCTTTCCGGAGGACGACGATTTGCCCGAGCGCGCCGCCGCGCACGTCGACGAGAACCTGAAGCTCAACGAGCTGCTGTATCGACGCGCCGATCTCGCCGACGTCGTCGACGCGCATCTCGTCGCGATCGAGCGCGCGCCGACGCATCGGATTCGGCCGCTACATCGTCAGCGCGACGACGCCGTTCACGCGCGACGACCTGGCCGCACTGCGCCGCGACCCGGCGCGCGTCGTCGCGCGCCACGTGCCCGGCTACGCCGACGAATACGCGAAGCGCGGCTGGACGATGCTCGACGACGTCGACCGCGTCTACGTCAACGAACGCGCGAGGACCGAACTCGGCTGGTCGCCGCGCCACGACTATCGCCGGCTCGATCGCGTCGCTACGACGCGGCGAGCCGTTCGGCAGCGCGCTGGCGCGAGCGGTCGGCAAGAAGGACTATCACCGGGCGACTTGATCGACGTCGGGACAGTCGAGCCGGCACGCCCCCGTGCCGAAGCGTCGAGGCTCAGTCAGTTCCTCGGCGTGAAAGCGCACGATGATCGACATGAACAGCGCGCCGGGCCCGGCGCTGAGCGCAGCCGATCCGATCGGCGCGAAGGCGATGCCCACGAGCACCGCGACGAAGGTCGTAGCGAGGAGGACGATCCCGACGTCTCGCCGGCTCGGACCAGCCGGGAGGAAACCGACCGGCCGGACCGCGCTGTGACAAATGGCCAGGCCGACGGCAAGCGCCACGAGGATGAAGAGAGCCGGCAGCACGAGCCCGTCGATTTCCATGAAGTCCGACGCCTAATCCGTCAGTCTGTAGAGGCCATTTCCGGCGACGACGCCACCCCAATCGGAAAACGTCAGCGCTTCGGCCAACCCGAACGCGCCGATCGGCGCGGCCGCGATCCCGAGTCCGATCGCGACCATGCCCAGCCCGATACCGACCGTCTCACCGGAGGTCAAGCACGTCTGCATCACGACTTGAGCGAGGGCCGACGGCTGCGCAAGCACCCGATCGGTGGATGGAGCGTCGCGGCGGCGACCGCCTCACGCCCCCGCGCTCGCCGCGATCACCCGCGACACCGCCGCCGTCAGCTTGCGTGCATACGGCACGTGCAGGAACTCGTTCGGGCCGTGCGCGTTCGAGTGCGGGCCGAGCACGCCGCACACCATGAACTGCGCCTTCGGGAAGCCCTTCTCGAGCAGGCTCATCAGCGGGATCGTGCCGCCCTGGCCGAGGAAGCCGCACGGCGCGCCGAACGCCGCGTTCGACGCGTCGTCGAGCGCGTCCGCGAGCCACGGCTCGAGGTTCGGCGCGTTCCAGCCGGTCGCGACGCCGCGGTCGGGACGGAACGCGACCTTCGCCTGGTACGGCGCATCGAACTCGAGCACCTGCTTCAGTTCTGCGAGCGCCGTCGGCCCGTCGACCAGCGGCGGCAGCCGCAGCGACAGCTTGAACGCGGTCCGCGGACGCAGCACGTTGCCCGCGTCGGCGAGCGGCGGCAGGCCCTCGGCGCCGGTCACCGACAGCGTCGGCTCCCACGTGCGGTTCAGCAGCGCCTGCACCGGGTCCTTGGTCGTCGGCTGCACGGTCTCGCCGTGGTCGCCGCACGACCACGGGAAGCGCTTCCAGACCATGTCGCCGAGGATCCGCGCCGTCTTCTGCGCCTGGTCGACGCGTTCGGACGGGACGTCGCAGTGGAAGCTCCGCGGCAGCAGCCGCCCGTTGCCCGAGTCCTCGATGCGGTCGAACAGCTGCCGCATGATGCGGAACGACGACGGCACGACGCCGCTCGCGTCGCCCGAGTGGACGCCCTCGTCGAGCACCTGCACCTCGAGCACGCCGGCGACGATGCCGCGCAGCGACGTCGTCAGCCAGAGCTGGTCGTAGTTGCCGCAGCCGGAGTCGAGGCAGACGACGAGCGCGACGTCGCCGAGCCGCTCGCGCAGCGCGTCGACGTACGGCAGCAGGTCGTAGCTGCCCGACTCCTCGCAGGTCTCGATGAGCCCGACGCAGCGCGGCCGCGCGATGCCCTGCCGGTCGAGCGCCTCGATCGCGGTGACGGCCGAGTAGATCGCGTAGCCGTCGTCGGCGCCGCCGCGGCCGTACAGCTTGCCGTCCTCCAGCTTCGGCGTCCACGGACCGAGGTCCGCGCGCCAGCCGCTGAACTCCGGCTGCTTGTCGAGGTGGCCGTACAGCAGCACCGTGTGCGACGACGCGGGCGTGCCGTCGGCGCCGTCGGTGGCCGGGACCTCGAAGAAGATGACCGGCGTGCGTCCCTCGAGCCGCACGATCTCGAGCCGGAGTCCCGCGACCTGCTGCGCCTCGACCCACTCGGACGCGTCGCGGACGACGCGCTCGAGGTAGCCGTGCGCGACCCAGTCGCGGTCGAAGGCCGGGCTCTTCGCGGGGATCGCGACGTAGTCGGTCAGCCGCTCGAGGATCGACGCGTCCCATCGCTCGTCGACGAACGACTGCAGCTCGACGGCATCGATGGCGGCGGCGGGGACACGGGCATTCATCGGCGACTCCTCGGTTCGAGCGGCGACCGTAGCGCAGACGTGCGTCGCTGGCAAATCGCGTCCGTCAGCCGCGCGGATGATGCTTCGCGTGCAGCGCGCTTCAGTCGTTCGCGCGCGACGTGCGTGTAGATCTGCGTCGTCGAGATGTCGGCGTGGCCGAGCAGCAGCTGCACGACGCGCAGGTCGGCGCCGTGGTTCAGCAGGTGCGTCGCGAACGCGTGGCGGAGCGTGTGCGGCGACAGCGGCGCGTCGATGCCCGCCTGCGATCGCGTAGCGGCGGATCAGCTTCCAGAACATCTGGCGCGTCATCCCGCCGTCCGACGCACGGACGCCGTCGCGACGCGCGGTGACGAACAGCGCGTCGAGCGAGCGGTCGCCGGCGAGCGGCGGTCGCCCGTCGCGCAGGTACGCGCGGATGGCGTCGCACGCGGCGTCGCCCATCGGCACCAGCCGTTCCTTGTCGCCCTTGCCGACGATCCGCACGACGCCCTCGTCGAGGCCGACCATCGTCGTGCGCAGGCCGACGAGCTCGGACACGCGCAGGCCGCTCGCGTACATCAGCTCGAGCATCGCGCGGTCGCGCGACCCGCGCGGCGTCGACGCGTCGGGCGCCGCGAGCAGCGCGTCGACCTGCGACTCGGACAGCGTCTTCGGGAAGCGCGGCGGCCGCTTCGCCGTCCGCATGCGACGCGTCGGATCGACCCGCGACGGATCGTTCCGGACGAGGTGCCGGAAGTAGCGGCGCAGCACGGCGAGCCGGCGATTCGCGGTACTGGCCGACGAGGTCGGATGTCGATCCGCGACGTACGCGTGCAGGTCGCTTTCGGAAGCCGCGTCGATCGCCGTTCCGCGCGCATCGAGCCAGCGCGCGAACAGCGTGAGGTCGCGACGGTACGCGTCGAGCGTGTTCCGCGCGAGGCCGTCCTCGAGCCAGACCGCGTCGCAGAACGCATCGATCGACGCGCCGCTCTGCAGCAGCTGCGGCGAAGCCGGCGACTGCCCGGGATCGCGTCTGTCGGCGTCGATGCGGGAGGCGTTCGCCGGACGAGGCGTCGCGTTGCGGGAGCTCGGCGCCGGACGGGGCATCGCGCCATTGTGCCCCGCCGTCGCACCGCCGTCGCGACGACGCCGGCGACGGCTCGGTTATGATGCGCCGCCCGGCGAACCCGCCGCTCGACGGCGCGCGTCGGCCCAGACGTCCACGCCGCCTCCGCGTCCGCGAAACGTCCCATGCGCAACGCCTCCCGCTCGAACCGCGACGGCATCACGCCGTGGCTGATCCTCATCGTGTTCGTCGTCGCGGCCGATCAGCTGACGAAGATCGCGATGGTGCGGCTGTTCTCTTACGGCCAGCGCACCGAGGTCGTCCGCGGCTTCTTCGATCTGACGCTGCTGTTCAACAAGGGCGCGGCGTTCAGCTTCCTGTCGACCAGCAGCGGATGGCAGCGCTGGCTGTTCACCGGCATCGGCATCGCCGCGGCGATCTTCATCGTCTTCATGCTGGTGCGGCATTCGTCGCAGAAGACGTTCTCGGCCGCGCTGTCGTTCATCGCCGGCGGCGCACTCGGCAACGTCATCGACCGTCTCGTGCACGGCCACGTCGTCGACTTCCTGCTGTTCTATCACCGCGACTGGAGCTTCCCCGCGTTCAACGTCGCCGACAGCGCGATCACCGTCGGCGCCGCGCTGCTGATCGTCGACGAGCTCTGGCGCGTACGCCGGGCGCGCTGAAGTCCGCATGAACGATCTCGCCGGCAAGCACCTCGTCCTCGGACTGACCGGCGGCATCGCCGCGTACAAGTCCGCCGAGCTCGCGCGCCGGCTGCAGGACGAAGGCGCGACGGTGCAGGTCGTGATGACCGACGGCGCGACCCGCTTCATCACCGCCGTCACGATGCAGGCGCTGACCGGCCGGCCGGTGTTCGTCGACCAGTGGGACGCGCGCCAGCCGAACAACATGGCGCACATCGACCTGTCGCGCGAGGCGTCGCGATCGTCGTCGCGCCGGCGTCGACCGACTTCCTCGCGAAGCTCGCGCAACGGCCTGTGCGACGACCTGCTGACGACGATGTGCGTCGCGCGCGAATGCCCGCTGCTCGTCGCGCCGGCGATGAACCGGCAGATGTGGGCGCATCCGGCGACGCGGCGAAACGCGGCGCAGTCTCGTCGACGACGGCGTCGTGCTGCTCGGCCCCGCGTCGGGTGACCAGGCATGCGGCGAGGTCGGCGACGGCCGCATGCTCGAGCCCGACGAGATCGTCGCCGACGTCGTCGCCTTCTTCCAGCCGAAGCGGCTCGCGGGTCGTCGCGTGCTGATCACCGCCGGACCGACGATGCGAGCCGATCGATCCGGTCCGCGCGATCACGAACCACTCGTCGGGCAAGATGGGCTACGCGATCGCGCGCGCGGCCCGCGAAGCCGGCGCCGACGTGACGCTCGTGTCCGGCCCGACCGCGCTGCCGACGCCGCGCGGCGTGGCCCGCATCGACGTCGCGACCGCGCGGCAGATGCACGACGTCGTGCTGCCGCTCGCGACCGGCGTCGACTGCTTCGTCGCCGTCGCGGCGGTCGCCGACTGGCACGTCGACGAACGCGGCCGACGCAGAAGATCAAGAAGGTCGGCAACGAAGGCCCGACGCTGCGCTTCGCGCCGAACCCGGACATCCTCGCCGACGTCGCCGCGCTGGCCGACGCGCCGTATTGCGTCGGCTTCGCGGCCGAGACCGGCGACGTCGATCGTTACGCCGAGGACAAGCGCGTGCGCAAGAACGTCGACCTCGTCGTCGGCAATCGCGCCGACGAGGCGTTCGGCCGCGACGACAACGCGCTGACGCTGTTCGACGCGAACGGCAGGACGCCGCTCGGGCGGGCCGACAAGCTGACGCTCGCGCGCCGGCTCGTCGCCGCGATCGCCGAGCGTCTGCCGACACGCGGCGACTGATCGGCCCGCCGAACGGCGGGCCGGGTCGGCGGCCGCCGCTCGCGCGGCGACCGATGCCTTCCTACCAGGTGTAGCCGCCCGGATAGACCGGGTTGTTCGCGCCGACCGTCACGGTCGCGGCCGCGCCGGTGACGTACGCCGAGACGTCGGCCGGCAGCAGCAGCCGCTGCGCCTGCAGCGCGTTCGCGGCCGTCGTGACCTGCGTCACGTAGTTCGCGTGCGAGCCGTAGCGTTCGGTGAGCGACGGCCGCGGGTCGCCGATCGCGGTGCGATGGGCCGCGTCGACCGCGAACGGGATGTACGAGCCCGACGACTCGCAGCCGTCCGGTCCGCCGTAGGCCGGCGCGCGCAGGTTCCAGCCGGTCGTCGTGGCGAGCGGCACCGACACCGGCGGCAGGCGGATGCCGGCGACCTCGTTGCCGTCGGCGTCGACCTTCGAGACGAACGACGGATAGACGTTGCCCGTCGGGACCGGCGGGTTGATCGACAGGATGCCCTGCGCGAAGCCCGGTCCGAAATTGAACTGGTCGCGCACGGTGACCAGACCCGTGTACAGCACGTTCGGGATCGACGGCCACGGCAGCGACGCCTGCGGCACGACGCCGATGCCGAGGTTGGACTGCGCCGTCGTCTGCGACAGCACGGCGGTGCCGTCGGACCGTCGCGGCACGAGGCTGGCCGGCGGCGCGGTGCCGTCGAGCCACTGGTCGATGTCGACGAACAGCGCGCGCAGCGCCGGGTTGGGATCGACCGAGTTCTGGTACTGCTGGCAGACGCCGAGCGAGTTCGGCGCGGCCGCGCCGCCGTGCTGCACGCCCGAGATCAGGTAGTTGCGGACGAATGCCGGGTCCGGGACGTCGTTGCCCTGCGGGTCGGTGTGCAGCAGCGAGCCGGCCTTGACCCAGTACTCGTTCGCCGAGTCGACGTTCATGATCTTCGGACACGTGTTCGTGGCCATGCATTTCACCGCGCGACCGTCGGTCTTGCCGGTGAACGGGTCGGTCGTCGTCGTGTACGAGAACGGGAACGGCGCTTCCGGATAGAGCTTGTTCTGCCGGTTGCGCTCGGTGCGGCCCGACTGCTCGAAGCGGTAGTTGAGCCCGAGTCCGTCGCCGGCGCCGACCCAGTTGAAGACACCGTCGACGACCTGCTTGCCGTTGATGTCCTGGTTGAAGCCGAGCCAGACGTAGTCGTTCCAGAAGCGCGACGGCTGCGACAGCGACCACGTGACGATGCGGTTGACGTTGCCGGCGAGCGGGTTGGCCGTGCCCGAACTGTCGGCCGTCGCGTTGCGCAGGAACGAGACGAAGTCGCGCACGCCCGCGAAGCCCACGCCGCCGACCACCGGATCCTTCGCGGTGAACGTCAGCTCGTAGATCGCGCTCTGCGTGAACGGCGTGCCGGCCGGCAGCAGCGCGATGGTGTTCGGGCTGGTCCACGTCCAGCCGGTCGACGGAATCGTCGTCGGCGTATCGGTCAGATGCTGCTTGACCGTCAGCGTCGCCTTCGTCGTGTCGGTCGTGCTCGTGTTGTACGCGGTCGTGTACGACGTCGTCGTCCCGTTGTCGAACTCGATGTACTCGTAGTCCGGACCGGTGATCGACGAGCCGTCGGTGTTCTTCGCGATCGGCGCCGTCAACGCCATCGAGTAGTTCGTCGACGCCTGCGTGCGCGGCACGAGGTTCGGCTCCCATCCGACCCAGACCATCGTGTAGCCCTGGTTCATCAGGAAAGCGGCGCCGGCGTCGGCGGCCGTCGTCGGGTTGTTGCCGCCGCCGGACCCGTTGAACGTGCCGAACAGCTTGCCGCCGCGATTGACGGCCTCGAGGAACACTTTCTTGTTGCCCTTCGTCTGGTCGACCGGCGCCAGGATGTAGAAGTCCATCGAGTAGTCGACGAGGCCCTGCGCGTTGCGCGGCGCGAGCGCGATGTCGGTGATGACCGCGTTGTGCGGATCGTTCGGGTCGAGCGTGCCGCTCGCGGTGCCGATGATCTTGCGATACGCGCCGACGGTGCCGAACGTCGTGCCGCCGAACGTCGGGTTCTGGCTCGGCGCGACGGCGTCCGTCGTCGTGTTGATCGTGATCTTGCTGATGCCGCCGCGCGGCGCGGCCGCGGCCGGCGCGGGGGTCGGCGCCGGATTGCCGTCGTCGTGACCGCCGCACGCGACGAGCGCCGAGCACACCGCGAGCGCGGCCAATGACAGCTTCGCTGTCGCGTAGTTGCGAACCATGATGTCTCCTCGTCTTGTCCCGCCAGGGCGCGCGCGGGCGCGCAGTCCGGGCGGAAATCGACGCTCCCGCACGCCGGCTGCACCGCTTCATCTTGCAGCCGCGCCACGCGCCGCTCGTTGACCTGGATCAAGTTTTCGCGTCGGTCCGCACATCGATGTCGACAACGGTCACGGCATACTCCGCGCTCCGCAATCGTTCGAAGTTTCCGATGAAGATCGCCGTCCGCGTCCTCGATCCGCGCATCGCCGACCGCTTGCCGGGCTATGCGACGCCGGGCAGCGCCGGGCTCGACCTGCGCGCCGTGCTCGACGCGCCGCTGACGCTCGCGCCACAGGCCACCGCGTTCGTCGGGACCGGCATCGCGATCCATCTGCAGGACCCCGGCTACGCGGCGATGCTGCTGCCGCGCTCGGGTCTCGGGCATCGGCACGGCATCGTGCTCGGCAACCTCGTCGGCCTGATCGACTCCGACTACCAGGGCCCGCTGATGCTGAGCCTGTGGAACCGCGGCACCGAGCCGTTCGTGCTCGAACCGTTCGAGCGGGTCGCGCAGCTCGTCATCGTGCCGGTCGTGCAGGCGACGTTCGAGATCGTCGAGCGCTTCGGCGACAGCGACCGCGGCGAGGCGGGCTTCGGCAGCTCGGGGCGCGCCTGATGCGCAGACACCGCGTCACGATCGTGCGCGCGCCGGTCGCGCGGCACGGGACTCGCCCCGCGCGCGATCGGGTTTTCGCTGAGGAACCTTGACCCCAAGCTCTCGTCACAACGCCATGCCGACATTCGACAACGTGCCCAGCAGGTCGCCGGCCGCCTCGCGACACCGTCGCTGGTGGATCGCGCCGCTCGTCGTGATCCTGCTGATCCTCATCGCGTTCCTGTTCCCGTGGAAGCTGAACTTCCTGCGCGAGACGATCGCGAAGAAGGTCGAGAACGGAACCGGCCGCAGCTTCGCCATCGGCGGAGACGTCTGGCTGTACTGGCTGCAGGGACCGCGCGTCACGATCGACGGCCTTCAGCTCGGCAACCCGTCGTGGGCGTCGACGCCGCAGATGGCGACGGTCGATCACGTCGACGCGACGGTCTCGCTCGCGAACCTGCTGCACGGCCGTCTGGTCCTGAAGACGCTGAAGGTTTCGAAGCCGGTCGCGAACCTCGAGGTCGGACCCGACAACAAGCGCAACTGGCTCTTCGACAAGCAGCAGAGCGACTCGGGCTCGTCGGTCGTCATCGACCGGCTGGCCATCGACCAGGGACGCGTCGCCTATCTCGACAAGGGCAAGGACACGAACGTCGACGCCGAGCTCGGGACCGTCACCGGCGCGAACGTCGACACGAAGGGCGGCGGCGCGACGAACGGCATCAGTGCGAAGGCGACCGGCACGTGGAACGGCCTGAAGCTCGCCGTCGACGCGCAAGGCGGCGACGTGCTGAAGCTGCAGGACACCGACACGCCGTATCCGTTCGGCGTCAAGGCGACGATCGGCGCGAGCCACGTCGCGGCCGACGGCACGATCACCGGACTCGCGGCACTGAAGGCCGCGGACCTGAAGGTCGCGCTGTCGGGCGACGACCTCTCGGAGTGGTATCGCATCACCGGCATCGGCCTGCCCGCCACGCCGCACTACGAGACCAGCGGACACGTCGTCATCGAGAACGGGGTGTACCGCTACGACGACTTCAAGGGCACGGTCGGGTCGAGCGACATCGCGGGCTCCGTCGCGTTCGAGAAGCGACCGGCGCGACCGTTCGTCCGCGGCGTCCTCGTGTCGAAGCAGCTCGACCTGAAGGACCTCGCGCCGCTCACCGGCAAGAAGCCCGAGCCGGCCGTCGCGCCGCGGGTCGTCGACGCGACGAAGCCCGAGAAGCTGCTCCCGCAGCAGACCTTCAGCACCGACAAGTGGAAGACGCTCGACGCGGACGTGCGCTTCACCGGCGAGTCGATCAAGAACGCGGGCTCGATCCCGTTCGACCACCTCGATATGCACGTCACGATGCAGGACGGCGTGCTGGCGTTCACGCCGCTGTCGTTCGGATTCGCCGACGGCAAGATGGGCGGCAACTTCCGTTTCGACGGCAGCAGCCAGCCGATGCACGCGACGGTCGACGCGCGCTTCACCGACCTGTCGCTCGCGCGGCTCACGCCGAAGGTCACCGACACCAGCAAGGCGTCGTTCGGACGGCTGAACGGGACGCTGAAGGTCGACGGTCACGGCGACTCCATCGCTTCGATGCTGGCGACGTCGAACGGCAGCGCGCAGATCGCGATGGGACGCGGCGAGTCGAGCTCGCTGCTGCTCGAGCTGATCGGCCTGCAGGGGCCGCAGGTCGTGCGCTACCTGCTCGGCGACACGAACTCGAAGATCGAATGCGCGATCGCCGACTTCGGCGATCACGAACGGCGACATGGCGACGAAGACGTCGCTGGTCGACACCGACAAGGACGTGATCACGTTCGTCGGCAATCTCGACTTCAAGAACGAGAAGCTCGACTTCCGCATCACGCCGCTGCCGAAGCAGCGCAGCATCGTGGTGCTGCGGACGCCGTTCAACGTCGGCGGCACGCTCGCGAACCCGAGCGTGCTGCCCGACTTCGGCACGCTCGGCGCGCGCGTCGGCGGCGCGATCGCGCTCGGCGTCGTCAACCCGATCCTGGCGCTGCTGCCGCTCGTCGAGACCGCGCCCGGCAAGGATGCGGACGTCGACTGCCACGCGCTGCTCGACAAGATCCGCAACGCGCCGGTGCAGAACGCGGCGGCCGCGAAGAAGCTCCCTCCAGTGACGACCGACCTGCACCGCGATCCGTCCGCGCAGACCGTGGTGGCTGCGGATAAGAAGCTGCCGCCGGTGACGACGGACCTGCACCGCTAGCCGCCGCTGCCGGCTCGGCGTGGTTCCGAACCAGTGCTTCCTCGGCGAAGCGCGGGACGACAGCGGATCTGTCATCCCGGCGAAGGCCGGGACCCGAGTGCCTCCGTCCTCTCGACCGAGGTCGCGATCCCCGCGCCGTCCGTCGTTCCCGCGCGGGCGCGAACCGCGTCTCGTCCGGCCGTCGAGCCGCGACAGGCGCCCGCCGGTCTCCCACCAGCCGCTTCCCGCGCGGCAACCCGACGCCGCGCTCGGCGGCCGTCAGCGGCGCCGGATCACGTGGGACCAGACGGTCCCGACCTGCTTCTGCTCGACCAGCTCGTTGCCGGTCTGGCGCGAGAAGGCCTGGAAGTCGCGGACCGATCCGGGGTCGGTCGCGAGGACGCGCAGCAACTGCTCGCTCGACAGCGACGACAGCGCCTTCTTCGCGCGCAGGATCGGCAGCGGGCACGCGAGTCCGCGCGCATCCACTTCGGCGTCGACGTTCAGTTCGGCAGGCATGGCGGTCTCGTGCAGGGATCAGGGTGAAGCGGACGACGCGGCGGACGATGCGGCGGACGACGGCGCGGACGACGCCGCCGGCGATTCGGCCGACGACGCCGGACGCGGCAGGTCGATGAACTCGACCGGCAGGCCGCGGGCCCGCATCCAGTCGGCCATCGCGTAGCCGGTACCGGCGCGCCACGGCCGCAGGCGCTCCGGGGCGACGAGGCGGAACTCGGCGAGCTCCTCGTTCAGGGCGATCGTCCCCTCGGCCTCGACATGATAGGCGATGATCAGCTCGTTCTTCCGCATGAACTCGTAGACGCCGATCAGCGTCGACCGCACGACGTCGAGGTTCGTCTCCTCCTTCAGTTCGCGCGCGACGCCGGCCTCGGGCGTCTCGTCGGCCTCGAGGAAGCCGGTGATCAGCGCGAACATCCCGTTCGTCCAGGCCGCGTTGCGCGCGAGCAGGATGCGGCCGTCGTACTCGACGAGCGCGGCGAGCACCGGCAGCGGATTGTTCCAGTGCACGAAGTGGCCGTGCGGACACGTCGCGCGCGAGCGGCCGCCGCTGTCGCGCATCTCGAGCGGCGACGCGCAATGCGGGCAGTAGCGATACGGCTCCACGCTCACTTCTTCGCGTCGTCGCCGCCGGTCGCCGCGTCGGCGGCCTTGCCGACGACCTTGCCGGCGACCTTCGCGGTGCCGACGGCCGCGTCGGCCGCGAGGCCGACGGTCTTCACGGCGACGGTGCCGGCCGTGTCGGCGACGGCGACGACCACGCAGCCGCCGAGCGTCGACGCGGCGAGCAGCGACAGGAGGGACGTGCGGAAGGCGTTCATCGAAGGCGTGTCGGTCAGGCCGGCGTCGACGGCAGTCGGCGGCGGCGTCGATGGCGGCGTTGAGGGCAACGTTGATGACAGCGTCGACGGCACGATCGACGGCAGCACCGGCGGCTTCGGATGCAGCCGCGCCATCGACACCGCGTCGGCGTAGACGCCGTCGCGCAGAGCATAGGCGCGATGCGTCCCTTCGACCACGAAGCCATGGCGTCGATACAACGCGATCGCGTGCGCGTTGTCGGCGAAGGCCGTGAGCTCGATCCGCAGGACGTTCATCCAGTTGTCGGCGCGATCGAGCGCCGCGCAAAGCAGCGCGTGCCCGATGCCGCGACCCTGCCAGTCGTCGCGGACGGCGATGCCGAGACCGACGACGTGCCGGCGGCGCGGCGATGCGGACGCCGATGGCGCGAACAGGTCGAGATGGCCGACGACCTCGAACGGCGCGACGTCGCCGGCCGCGGTCCGCACTTCGGCGACCACCGCGAACGTCTGGGGATCGGCGTTCGCCATCCGCTCGCGCACTCGATCGATCGACGGCATCGGCAGCTGGAGCGTGCCTGCCACCGACTTCGGACCCGCGAGGATCGCGGCCACGGCGGCGTGGTCCGACGGCTCGGCGCGGCGGATGCGCAGGTCGTCCGTCGCGATCGCGGCGGCGCCGGTCACACCCGTTCTTCGACGAAGCCGCGCACCGACGCGAGCGCGGCGCCGAGCTTCGACGGGTCGGTGCCGCCGGCCTGCGCGGTATCGGCCTTGCCGCCGCCCTTGCCGCCGACCTGCTGCGCGACGAAGTTGACGAGCTCGCCGGCCTTGACCTGGCCGACGAGGTCCGGCGTGACGCCGGCGATCAGGCTGACCTTGCCGGCGTCGACGGCCGACAGCACGATCACCGCGCTCTTCAGCTTGGATTTCAGCTGGTCCATCGTCTCGCGCAGCGCCTTGACGTCGGCGCCGTCGAGCTGCGTCGCGAGCACCCGCAGGTCGCCGGACTTGCCCGACACGTCGATCGCGCGCGACGCGAGGTCGTCGCCGGCCGACGACGCGAGCTTCGACTTCAGCCGGCCGAGCTCGCGCTCGAGCGACTTCGCGTGGTCGAGGATCTGCGCGATCCGCTGGACGACCTCGTCGGGCTGCGTCTTCAGCGCCGACGCGGCGTCGTGCACGCGCGCGTCGAGCTGCTGCACGACCTTCAGCGCGTTCTCGCCGGTCACGGCCTCGATGCGTCGGACGCCGGCCGCGACGCCGCCTTCGGACACGATCTTGAACAGGCCGATGTCGCCGGTGCGCGACACGTGCGTGCCGCCGCACAACTCGTGCGACGTGCCGATCTCGAGCGAACGCACGACGTCGCCGTACTTCTCGCCGAACAGCGCCATCGCGCCCTTCTTCACGGCCTCGTCGTACGGCAGCACGTTGACGCGCGTCTCGACGTTCGCGAGCACCTCGCGATTGACGATCTGCTCGACGCGCCGGATCTCGTCGGCCGTCACCGGCGCGTTGTGCGAGAAGTCGAAGCGCGTCTTGTCGGCGTCGACGAGCGAGCCGCGCTGCGCGACGTGCGTGCCGAGCACCTCGCGCAACGCCTTGTGCATCAGGTGCGTCGCCGAATGGTTGCGGACCGTCGCCGCGCGCCGCGCCGCGTCGATCGCGGCATCGACGCGATCGCCGACCTTCAGCTCGCCGTGCGTGACGCGGCCGTGATGGCCGAACACCTCGGGCTGGACCTTCTGCGTGTCGGTCACCTCGAAGCGCGCGCTCGCGTTCGACAGCTGGCCCGCGTCGCCGACCTGGCCGCCCGACTCCGCGTAGAACGGCGTGCGGTCGAGGACGATGACGGCCTCGTCGCCTTCGCGCACGTGCGGCACCGACGTCCCGGCGACGTAGATCGCGCCGATCGTCGCCTTCTCGTGCGATGCCTCGTAGCCGGTGAACGTCGTCCGGTCGCCGGCGTATTCGAGTCCGCCGGCGGACTTGAACCTGCCCGCCGCGCGCGCCTGCGTGCGCTGGACCTCCATCGCGGCCTCGAAGCCGGCCATGTCGACCTCGACGCCGCGCTCGCGGCAGATGTCGGCCGTGAGGTCGAACGGGAAGCCGTAGGTGTCGTACAGCGTGAACGCGACCTTGCCGTCGAGCGTGCCGCCCTTCCCCGAACGGACCAGTTCACCGTCGAGGATCTTCATGCCGTTCTCGAGCGTCTCGCCGAAGCGCTCCTCTTCCTGCTTCAGCACGCTCGCGATGCGGTCGCGCTGCTCGACGAGTTCGGGGTAGGCGGCGCCCATCTCGTTCGCGAGGTCGGCGACGAGCGCGTGGAAGAACGGCTCGGTCTGCCCGAGCTTGTAGCCGTGGCGCAGCGCGCGCCGCACGATCCGCCGCAGCACGTAGCCGCGGCCCTCGTTCGACGGGATCACGCCGTCGGCGATCAGGAACGAGCACGCGCGGATGTGGTCGGCGATCACCTTCAGCGAGTTGTCGGCGAGGTCCTTCGCGCCGGTCTCGCGCGCGGCCGCGGCGATCAGGTGCCCGAACAGGTCGATGTCGTAGTTGCTGTGGACGTGCTGCAGCACCGCGCTCAACCGCTCGAGGCCCATGCCGGTGTCGACCGACGGCTTCGGCAGCTTGTGCATCGTGCCGGACTCGTCGCGGTTGAACTGCATGAACACGAGATTCCAGATCTCGATGTAGCGGTCGCCGTCGGCGTCCGGCGAACCGGGAGGCCCGCCCCATACGTCGGGCCCGTGGTCGTAGAAGATCTCGCTGCACGGGCCGCACGGCCCGGTGTCGCCCATCGACCAGAAATTGTCGCTGTCGAACGGCTTGCCGCCCGGCTTGTCGCCGATGCGGATGCAGCGCTCGGCCGGCACGCCGATCTCCTTCGTCCAGAGATCGAACGCCTCGTCGTCGTCGATGTAGACCGTCGTCCACAGCTTGTCCTTCGGCAGTCCGTAGACCTCGGTGATCAGCGTCCAGGCGAAGCGGATCGCGTCGCGCTTGAAGTAGTCGCCGAAGCTGAAATTGCCGAGCATCTCGAAGAACGTGTGATGCCGCGCCGTGTAGCCGACGTTCTCGAGGTCGTTGTGCTTGCCGCCGGCGCGCACGCACTTCTGCGACGTCGTGGCGCGGACGTACGGCCGGCGATCGACGCCGGTGAACACGTCCTTGAACTGGTTCATCCCGGCGTTCGTGAACAGCAGCGTCGGATCGTTGCCCGGCACGAGCGACGACGAGCGCACGATCGTGTGCCCCTCGGCCTCGAAGAACTTCAGGAAGCGGTCGCGTATTTCAGCGGCGTTCATCGGCGGCTTTCATCAAACCCGATCTACAGGAGTGCGACGCCGCTGCGCTTGGCGGCGCCTGCGAGGTCGTGGTCGTTCGTGGCGAGCGGCATGCCGTGACGCACGGCCAGCTCGAGATAGAGCGCATCGTAGGCGCTCAGCCGGAACCTCGTCGCGAGGCTCCGCAGCGTGAGCATATCGGGACCGGGAAGGTCGACCTCCGCGCCGAGCGCGCTCATCCGCGCGATGCCGTCGTCGACACCGGCGGCATCGATGCGCCGACGCCGCTCGGCCTGGATCAGACCGTTGACCACTTCGGCACGCCAGATCGCCGGAACGCACAGCGCGTGGTCCTTCAACGCGCCGAGCAGTCGCACCGCGCGCTCGTCGTGCTCGTCCCGCAGAACGAAGCTCAACGCGACGGACGCGTCGACGACATAGCGCATCAATACTTCCGACCGGCGTCGATCAGCTCGCGTGCTTTCGACCGGCCGAGCGAATACTTCTTTCGCAGCTCGAGCAGGCCGTCGATCGCCGCGGCCCGCCGGGCCGCCGCCTCCCCGTCGCGATCGACGGCAGGCACGAGCCGGGCGACCGGCTTGCCGTGCCGCGTGATCGTGATCTCCTCGCCGCGCTCGACGCGCTGGAGCAGTTCCGACAGGTGGGTCTTGGCGTCGAACGCGCCGATCGTCTGCATACGGCCCTCGAACTGGTTGAACTGGTTGATTATAGCGGCGTCGGTCCGATCGCGTCGATGCGATCGACGCAGACGGCGTCGACGCCCCATTCGGACAGCCGCGCGATGCGCTCGGCCGTGTTCACCGTGTACGCCATCACCGCGAGTCCGGCCGATCGCAGCGTCTCGACGCGCGTCCGGTCGAGCCGTCGATGATCGGCGTGCACGCTGATGGCGCCGATCGAGCGGGCGAGCATCACCGCGTCGTCGGGCACGGCGCCGCACAGCAGGCCGCGTCCGACCTGCGCCGCGCAGGGCGCTGCCGCCGCGAGCGCGTCGACGCTGAACGACGAGAACAGCAGCGCGGTAGGCGCGAGCCCGAGCGCGACGGTCGCCTCGGCGACGACGCGTCCGGTGTGAGCCTCCCGCCCGGTCGACGGCTTGATCTCGACGTTCATCCACAGGCCGTGATCGACGCAGAAGCGCGCCGCGTCGTCGTAGCGCGGCACCCGTTCGCCGGCGAAGCCCGGCCCGAACCACGACCCCGCGTCGCGCCGCGCCAGGTCGGCCCACGGCGTCGAGGCCACGTCGCCGCGGCCGGCGATCGTGCGGCCGAAGCGCTCGTCGTGGATCAGGACCGGCACGTCGTCGGCCGTCAGCATCACGTCGAATTCGACGCCGCGGTAGCCGCGGGCGACGGCCTCGCGGAGGCCGGCCATCGTGTTCTCCGGCGCGACGGTCCCGCCGCCGCGATGCGCGAGGCGGCGTGGACCGGGCCACGCCGGCGCGCTCAAGTCTTCGTCGCCGTCTTCTTCGCGGACTTCGACGCGCGACCGGTCTTGCCCTTCGCCGGCCGCTCGGGGAGCGCGACGACCTGCTTCATCGCGACGTCGCCGAGGCGCACCGCGTCGTCGAGGCCGAGCTTCGGCGGCTTCTCGCCGGACCACACCGCGTCGAGCTGGGTGTCCATGATGTCGCGAACCGCCTCGTAGTTCGGCAGGCGGATGCCGCGCGACGTCGCGGCCTGCGACGTCGACGCGCCCTTCATCACGCCGGCCAGCCCGGGCAGCTTGTCGTAGAAGCCGGTACGTTCGGACACCGTGTAGGCCGCGCTGGTCCACGGCAGGCTGCCGGTCTTCTGGTGCCATTCGGTCGCGACGACCGGCGTCGCGAGATACGCGAGGAACGCCGCGATGCCGTTGTAGACGTCCTTCGAGCGGCCTTCGATCGCCCACAGCGCCGAGCCGCCGACGAGCGTGTTGACCGGCTGCCGCGCGCCCTCCTCGTAGAACGGCAGCGGGCCGACGCCGATCTTGAACTTCGCCTGCCGGACGATATCGCCGATCGAGCCGCTCGCGGTCGTCAGCACGCCGCATTCGCCGGACGCGAATTTCGCGTCGCCCTCCTCGCCGTGCCCCGACGGCACGTACAGGTCGCTCTTGACCCAGCTCTCCATCAGCGCGATGTGGCGGACGTGGACGAGGTCGTTGAAGGTCAGCGTCGCGCCGGGCCCGTCGAGCCCGTTGTTCTTCGTCGCGATCGGTTCGCCGTGCAGCGCGCCGATGTTCTCGATGTGGATCCAGGCCGGGTCGCTCGTCGTGTAGCTGCACTTCATGCCGCGGCCGGCGTCCTGCAGCGCGATCAGGTCCTTCTGCAGGTCGCGCCAGGTGGCGGGCGGCGCGTCCGGGAGACCCGCCTTCTCGAAAGCGGTCTTGTTGTACAGCAGCACCGGCACCGACGCCTCGAGCGGGAACGCGCGCAGCCGGTTGCGCTCGTCCTTCATGAACGTCACCGCGCCGGGGATGAAGAACTCGAAATCCTTCGACCTCGCGAGCGGCAGGATCTCGTGGATCGGACGCACCGCGTCGTGCGCGCCGAACAGTTCGCCGGAGCGGACCTCGCTGACCTCGAGCAGGTCCGGGCCGTCGGGCAGCGTCGCGGCGGCGATGCCGGCGGCCGTCGTCGTGCGGTCGTCGCCCTTGAACACGAGGTCGACGTGATAGTTCTTCTGCTGCGCGTTGAATGCCTCGACCATCGACGCGAATGTCGTCGCCGACACGCCCGTCAGCGAGTGCCAGACGCGGATCTCGGTCGTGGCCGATGCCGCGAGCGGCAGGACGGCCAGCGCGGCGGCGCCGAGCCAGCCGGCGACCGCACGCAGCGGCGCGGACGACGCACGTCGCGGTGCGCCGAGGAACGAATGGGTGTGACGACCCGAATGCATCGCGGGGTTTCCTTCTCGCTGGAAAAACGGACGCAGATTATAGTCAGCGGCCCGCGGCGAAGCCGCCCGAGTACCGCACGCACAACGCCGCCGCCGCCATGAATGCTCCGCGACCGCCCGCCGCCCGCACGTCGCTCCACGGCGTCCGCGTCCTCGACCTGACGCGCGTCCTCGCCGGCCCGTATTGCGCGCAGATGCTCGCCGACCTCGGCGCCGAGGTCGTCAAGGTCGAGCGTCCGGTCAGCGGCGACGACACGCGGGCGTGGCCGCCCTACGTCCACGGACCGGACGGCGCGCCGACCGACATGTCGACCTATTACGTCGCGGCGAACCGCGGCAAGCAGTCGATCGCGATCGACCTCGCGAGTGCCGAAGGGCAACGCGTCGTCCGCGAACTCGCGATGAGGTCCGACGTCGTGATCGAGAACTACAAGGTCGGCCAGCTCGCGCGCTACGGGCTCGACTACGCGACGCTCGCGAAGGACAAGCCGTCCCTGATCTACTGCTCGATCACCGGCTTCGGACAGACCGGGCCGTGGGCGAAGCGTCCGGGCTACGACTTCGTCGTGCAAGGGATGTCGGGCTTCATGTCGATCACCGGCGCGCGCGAGGACGCCTGCCCGACGTGCCACGGCGGGCCGCCGCAGAAGGCCGGCATCGCGATCAGCGACCTGCTGACCGGCATCCACGCCGCGACCGCGATCCTCGCCGCGCTGCTGCACGTCCGCGCGACCGGCGAAGGGCAGCACATCGACATGGCGCTGCTCGACGTGATGGTCGCGACGATGTCCAACATGAACACGGCGTACCTGAACAGCGGCAAGGTGCCGGGGCGCGCCGGCAACGCGCACCAGAGCATCGTGCCGTACCAGGTCTTCCCGTGCGCCGACGGCCACCTGATCCTCGCCGTCGGCAACGATCTCCAGTTCCGGCGCTTCTGCACGGCCGCCGGGTGTCCGGGTCTCGCCGACGACGCGCGCTTCGCGACGAACCCGTCGCGCGTGGCGCATCGCGACGTGCTGGTGCCGCTGCTCGAGGCGATCCTGATGGGCGACACGAAGCATCGCTGGATCGAACGGCTCGAGGCGGTCGATGTCCCGTGCGGTCCGATCGACAGCATCGCGGAGGTCTTCGAGAACCCGCAGGTGATCGCCCGCGGCCTGCGGATCGACCTGCCGCACGCCGAGGCGGGTCGCGTGTCGCTGGTCGCGAACCCGATGCGGATGTCGGCCACGCCGCCGCGCTACGAGCTGCCGCCGCCGGCGCTCGACGAACATCGCGACGCGATCCTGTCGCTGCTCGACGACGACGCGACGCGGGCCTGACGTCGTCGTGCGCTTCCTGATCAGCGCGCTCGGCAGCGCCGGCGACGTCCATCCGTTCGTCGCGATCGGCGCGGTGCTGCTCGCGCGCGGGCACGACGTCACCATCGTCGCGTCGCCGGCCTTCGAGCGGACCGTCGAACGATCGGGCGCGTCCTTCGCGCCGTACGGCACGATCGACGAGTACGAAACGCTGCTCGCGCGCGCCGAGCTGTGGCACCCGCGGCGCGGCGCGCGCTTCATCATCGACGAGCTGCTGCGGACGCTGCCGGACGCGTACGCCGCGGCCGATGCGCTGGCGTCGCCGGCCACGGTGCTGGTCGGCAGCACGCTGTCGTGGGGGATGCGGCTCGTGCAGGAAAAGCGCGATCTGCGCGGCGCGACCGTGCACCTGTCGCCGGCCTGCCTGCTGTCGGCGTTCGAGACGCCGGTCGTGCCGGGCCTCGGCGACGTCGGCTGGCTGCCGCACTGGACGCGCGCGATGCTGGTCGCGGGCGC
Source organism: uncultured beta proteobacterium (assembly GCA_963720205.1). Lineage (GTDB taxonomy): Bacteria > Pseudomonadota > Gammaproteobacteria > Burkholderiales > Burkholderiaceae_D > CAHJXF01. The sequence continues at coordinate 1,505,606 of OY970390.1, forward strand.
GGACCGGATCGTGCTCGATCCGATGATCGCGCCGCGGCTCAACGCGTTTCGCGCGACGCTCGGCCTCGCTCCCGTCTCGCACGCCTGGACGCGCTGGATGCATTCGCCGGACCTCGTGGTCGGCGCGTGGCCCGACTGGTACGCGCCGGTGCAGCCCGACTGGCCGCCCCACGCGCGCACGACGGGCTTCCCGCTGTTCGACGACGGCGGCGCGACGCTCGACGCGGACCTCGACGCGTTCCTCGACGCCGGCACGCCGCCGGTCGCGATCACGCCCGGCTCGGCGATGGCGCACGGCGACCGCGTCATCGCGGCGGCGCTCGACGCCGCCGGCGCGCTCGGACGTCGCGCGCTCGTCGTCACGCCGTTCGACGCGCAGGTGCCGGCGTCGCTGCCGTCCTCGGCGTTCCACGTCGCGTACGCGCCGTTCGGCGCGCTGCTGCCGCGCGTCGCGGCGCTCGTCCATCACGGCGGCATCGGGACCGCGGCGCAGGCGCTGGCGGCCGGCATCCCGCACGTCGTCGCGCCGTTCGCGCACGACCAGCCGGACAACGCGGCGCGGCTGCGACGGATCGGCGTCGCCCGTGTCGTGAAGCCCGGCGGGCGGCGCGGTTCGTGGATCGCGGCGCTGAAACACGTCCTCGACGATCGCGCCGTCGCCGGCGCCGTGGCGCGCGCCGCCGAGACGATGCGTCGGGAGCCGCCCGCGCAGGCGCGCATCGCCGACCTGCTCGAACGGCTCGGCGGCGAATCGGCCGACGCCCGACCCGCGCGAGCGCCCGCGCGCGCTAACCTCGAGTACCGGCCGCGATCGCGGCCCTGAACGACGGAGCGGCGACATGCGCAGCGTGATCCGCGGCACTGCGGGCATCGAGATCGTCGACGTCGATCCGCCGCGGCCGCGTCCGTCCGAGGTGCTGGTCCGCGTGCGCGCCGCGGCGCTGAATCGCGCCGACCTGACGATGGCCGCCGGCGGCCGGCACGGCAAGCTCGGCGGCGCCGGGACGCCGCTCGGCATGGAATGGGCCGGCGAGGTGGTCGAGGTCGGCGCCGAGGTGCGCGGCGTCGGCGTCGGCGATCGCGTGATGAGTTCGGGCAAGGCCGCGTTCAGCGACTACGCGGTCGCGGACCATCGGCGGGTGCTGCCGGTGCCGGCCGGCTTCGACGACGCGACGGCGGCGACGCTGCCGGTCGCGCTGCAGACGATGCACGATGCGCTGGTCACGAACGGCGGCCTCGTGCGCGGCGAGACGGTGCTGATCCAGGGCGCGTCGTCTGGCGTCGGGCTGATGGGCCTGCTGATCGCGCGCGAGCTCGGCGCGTCGTTCGTCGTCGGCGGCGCGCGCGATGCCGGCCGCCGCGAGCGCCTCGCCGAGTTCGGCGCGCGGCTCGCCGTCGATCCGGACGACCTCGGCTGGCCCGATCGCGTGAAGGACGCGACCGACGGCCGCGGCGTCGACCTGATCGTCGACCAGCTCGCCGGCACCGCGATGAACGACAACCTGCGCGCGGCGGCGCTCGAAGGCCGCATCGTCAATGTCGGTCGCCTCGCCGGCACGCACGGCGACTTCGACTTCGACCTGCATGCGCTCAAGCGCATCCGCTACGTCGGCGTCACGTTCCGGACGCGGACCGTCCAGGAGGTCCGCGACGTCGTCGCGCGAGTCCGGACGGACCTCTGGCCCGCGGTCGAGAGCGGCCGGCTCGCGCTGCCGATCGCGGCACGCTATCCGCTCGAGCGGATCGAGGACGCATTCGCGCTGATGGCCGCGAACCGGCACTTCGGCAAGATCGTCGTCACGTTCGACTGACGCGCCGACGCGACGCGACGATTCACGGCGGATGCTCCGCCGCGACCGACCGGAACCAGTCGAGCGCGTCGGCCAGCGGCGCCGCGTCGACCTGATGCGCGCCGTCGAAGGACACGATGCGGACGCGGTCGAAGCCGGCCTTCTTCAGCTTCGCCGCGATCGCGCGATGGTCCATCGGGGTCGCGATCTCGTCGCGGTGGCCCGACTGCAGGAAGACCGGCACGTGCCGGAACCGATCGTCGAGCGCGCCGAATTGCGCCGACGCCGTCAGCAGCGTGTCCTCGTTGATGCCGGCCTGATAGACGCCGACGACGGTGCGACCCTGCCGTGCGAACGCCGCGGCGAGCCAGCCCGCGAACTTCGCGCCGCCGGAAAAACCCGCGAACGCGAGCGGCGATCGGGCCGTCTCCGGCCTGCGCGTCGCGAGCGCGGCGAGCGCGGTCGCGTCGAGCACCAGCCGCGCCGAGACGGTGTCTTCGCCGTCGGCCGGCGGCTCCGCCGCATCGGCCGCGACGGCGATCCAGCCGTGCGTCGCGGCGACGTCCGCGTAGCGATCGAGCAGCCGACGACTCGAGTTGCCGCCGGCGTCGGCGGTCGCGCTGACGAGCAGCACCGGCGGCGTGCCGGACGCGTCGACGTGCGCGGGCGTCACGATCCGCACCAGCGCGTGGGTGGGGGACGACGTCGCGGCTCCGGACGACGCGCGCAGCGCGGCCGGGACCTCGACGTCGATGTCGTCGATGGACGCCGAGCCGACGTCGGCATCCGCGTGCACGTCGCAAGCCGAGCAAAGCGCCAGCGTCGCGAAGCCGAGCGCGGCGAAGCGTCGACGACGACCCGGACGCCGCGCGGCCGGACGTCAGGCCTTGATCCGCCAGCCGGTCCTGACCATCCACGTCGACACCGTCAGCGCGACGACGAAGAACACGAGCGTCATCGCGACGCTGATGCTGATGTGGACCTCGGACTGGTCGAAGAAGCTCCAGCGGAAGCCGCTGATCAGGTAGACCGACGGGTTCAGCATCGAAAGGTCGCGCCACGGCTGCTTCAGCATGCTGACCGAGTAGAACGGACCGCCGAGGAACGTCAGCGGCATCACGATCAGCATCGGGATCATCTGCAGCTTCTCGAAGCCGTCGGCCCAGATGCCGATGATGAAGCCGATCAGGCTGAACGTGACGGCGGTCAGCACCAGGAACGCGAGCATGAACACCGGATGCGCGAGCTGCAGCGGCACGAAGAAGCTCGCCGTCGCGAGGATGATCAGCCCGACGAGGATCGACTTCGTCGCGGCCGCGCCGACGTAGCTGATGACGATCTCGAGGTGGCTGATCGGCGCCGACAGCAGCTCGTAGATCGTGCCGGTGAACTTCGGGAAGTAGATGCCGAACGATGCGTTCGCGATGCTCTGCGTCAGCACCGACAGCATGATCAGGCCCGGCACGATGAACGCGCCGTACGACACGCCGCCGACGTGGTCGATCCGCGAGCCGATCGCCGAGCCGAACACGATGAAGTACAGCGCCGTCGACAGTACCGGCGAGATGATGCTCTGCGTGACGGTGCGCCACGTGCGCGCCATCTCGAAGCGGTAGATCGCGAGGATCGCCGGGAGGTTCATGCGGCTTCCTTGACGAGGTCGACGAAGATCTCCTCGAGCGAGCTCTGCTTCGTGTGCAGGTCCTTCAGCCGCACGCCGGACGCGCCGAGATCGTCGAGCAGCGTCGCGACCGCGGTCTCCGGTCTGCCGCGGGTCGTAGACGTAGGTCAGCATGCGACCGTCGGCCGCGAGCGTCAGCGGATGATGCGCGAGCGCCGGCGGGATCGCGACGAGCGGCGCCTGCAGCTCGAGCGTCAATTCCTTCTTGCCGAGCTTCTTCATCAGCTTGACCTTGTCCTCGACCAGCACGAGCCGGCCGTGGCTGATGACGCCGACGCGGTCCGCCATGTCCTCGGCCTCGTCGATGTAGTGCGTCGTCAGCACGATCGTGACGCCCGACTCGCGCAGCGCGCGGACCAGCGCCCACATGTCCTTGCGCAGCGCGACGTCGACGCCGGCCGTCGGCTCGTCGAGGAACAGCACCGTCGGCTCGTGCGACAACGCCTTCGCGATCATCACGCGGCGCTTCATGCCGCCCGACAGCGTGCGGATGCGGCTGTCCTTCTTGTCCCACAGCGACAGCGCCTTCAGCGTCTTCTCGATGTGCGCGGGATCGGGCGCCTTGCCGAACAGTCCGCGGCTGAACGACACCGTCGCCCACACCGTCTCGAACGCGTCGGTCGTCAGCTCCTGCGGGACGAGGCCGATCTGGCCGCGCACCGCGCGATAGTCGCGTACCACGTCGCGACCGTCGACCGTGACCGTCCCTTCGCCCGGCTTGACGATGCCGCAGATCAGTCCGATCAGCGTCGTCTTGCCGGCGCCGTTCGGCCCGAGCAGCGCGAAGATCTCGCCACGCCGGATCTCGAGATCGACGCCGTCGAGCGCCTTGAACGACGGCGCATAGGTCTTGGAGACGTTCGAGACGCGGATGATCGGGGGCGCTTGCATGGGGCGCGATCATCGCATGCGATCGCGACCGCCGTTGCGTCGCCTCGACTTCCCGGCCGTCGACGCGTCAGCTGCGCGACAGCGTCGACGCGTCGAAGCGCGCGTTCGTCAGGGCGTTCAGCACGTGGTCGCGCCACGCGTCTTCGATGAACAGGTAGTCCTTCGCGAGTCCTTCGCGGACGAAGCCGAGGCGCGCGAGCAGCGCCGCGCTGCGCGCGTTCTCCGGCAGGTGGTTCGCCTGGATGCGATGGAGCCGCTTCACGTCGAACATGTAGTCGATCGCGGCCGTGAGCGCCTCGAACATCAACCCGCGCCCTTCGTAGGTCGCGTCGATCTGGTAGCCGAGCACGCACGACTGGAACGGGCCGCGGAAGATCTGCGAGAAGCCGAGGCGGCCGATCACGCGGCGGCTGTCGGCGACCGTCCCGTCGAAGAGGTCGAAGCGGACCGCCCGGTCGGCGTGGAAGTCGTCGACCGCGCGCGCGACGCTGCGCTGCCAGAAGCCGACGCTGTAGAAGTCCCTCGGCGCCGGCGGATCCCAGCGCGCGAAGTGGTGCCGGTTGCGGACGAAGAACGCGACGGTCTCCGCCTCGTGCCCCGGTGCGACGTGCGCGACGCGCAGCCGCGGCGTCGTCAGGACCGGCAGCGCCGGGTCGGCGACGGCGACCGTCATTCCAGGCGGCACGCCTCGTCGAACGCGAGCCTCGGGCTGCGCCCGAACAGCTTCGCGGGATCGCCGTAGCCGAGGCTGCAGAGGAAGTTCGTCCGGACCGGCGTGCCGGCGAAGAACGCGGCATCGACCTTCGCGCGGTCGAAGCCGGACATCGGCCCGGTGTCGAGCCCGAGCGCGCGCGCGGCGAGGATCAGGTACGCGCCCTGCAGCGACCCGTTGCGCATCGCCGTCTCCTCGATCAGCGTCGGGTTGCCGGCGAACCAGCTGCGCGCGTCGGCGTGCGGGAAGAGCTGCGGAAGCTTCTCGTAGAACGTCAGGTCGATGCCCACGATCGCGACGACCGGCGCGGCCATCGTCTTCGGACGGTTGTTGTCCGACAGCGCCGGCTCGAGCTTCTTCTTCGCCTCCGGCGTCCGGGCGAAGACGATCCGCGCCGGTTGGCAGTTCGCCGACGTCGGGCCCATCTTCACGAGGTCGTAGAGCCGGCGCAGCAGGTCGTCGCCGACCGGACGGTCACTCCAGCCGTTGTGGGTGCGCGCGTCGCGGAACAGCTGGTCGAGGCACGCGTCCGGCACCGGCTCGTGATGCGGGCGAAAGGCGGGATCCGGCATGGCGTGACTCCTCGGCGTGACGATGGAAGGGGCGCGACGCGGGCCCGCTCGCGCCGGACCACGCCGCAGCGATGGACCGCTCAATCGGCGGCGAGTGCCTCGCGCACGAAATCGAGCCGGTCCTGCCCGAAGAACATCGTCGAGCCGACGAACATCGTCGGCGCGCCGAAGACGCCGCGGGCGACCGCCTCGTCGGTCGTCTTGCGCAACGCGCCCTTGACGTCGGCGCTGGTGGCCTCGGCCATCAGCATCGCCGGGTCGATCCCGGCCTTCTGCAGCACGCCCGCGACGACGGACGCGTCGTTCATGTCGCGACCGTCGATCCAGATCGCGTGGAAGACGGCGTCAGGTAGGCGTCGAAGCGTTCGACGTGCCGCAGCTGCATCGCGACCGCGCCGCGCATCAGCAACAGCGTGTTGATCGGGAAGTGCGGGTTCTGCTGCAGCGGGACGCCGTAGCGGCCGGCGTAGCGCATCAGGTCGTCGAACACGTACCGTCCCTTCGGCGGCGATCTCCATCGGCGACTGGTTGCCGGTCGCCTGGAAGACACCGCCGAGCAGGAACGGCCGGTAGACGAGCGCCGCGCCGCTCGCGGTGCCGATGCCGGGCAGCTGCGTCCACGCCAGATACGACGCCGGACTGCCGACGTCGAAAAAGAACTCGATCTGCTTCATCTCACCCGTCATCCGGTGTCGCTGCGACCGCCGCGCCGTTCGTCCGTCGACGCGCGCCGCCCGGTCCGGGGGACGCGCGATTCGGCGTCGGGCTGCCGAAGATAACCCATCGCAAGTTGTGGCAAAGACGCAACGTCCGGACCGTCGATCGGCCCGGCTTGCCGTCGAAAAAGCGCCACTGTAAATTGCGCACCCGATCCCGTTACAACAATAAAACGCTCCGAGCGTCCATGACCTCCCTGCATGCTGATTGCCGAACGGCCGCCTGACGAAGCGGTCCGCCAGAGAACTCTCGATACGCTCGGCATTCTGGACCAGTCGCCCGACCCGGTCCTCGACGGGCTCGTCCGCAGCGCCGCGGCGATCACCGGGTGCCCGATCTCGGCGATCAGCCTCGTGGATCGCGAGCGCCAGTGGTTCCTGTCGCGCACCGGCGTCGACGCGAGCGAGACGCCGCGCGACGTCGCGTTCTGCGCCCACGCGATCCTGGACGACGCGCTGTTCGAGGTCCAAGACGCGACGCTCGACACCCGCTTCCACGACAACCCGCTCGTGGTCGGAGGACCCGGCGTCCGGTTCTACGCCGGCGCGCCGATCAAGGTCGAGGGACAGAACGTCGGGGCGCTGTGCGTCATCGATCACTCGCCGCGCACGATGTCCGGCGATCAGCGCCGCCTGTTGCGCGACATCGCGAACGCGGTCGAGCACTGGATGCACGGCCTGCGCGGCACGCAGCACCTGCTCGAGGCCCGCCGCTACAACCGCAAGCTGTTCGATCACCTCGGCGAGGCCGTGTTCCTGGTCGATGACGAACTCCGCATCCTCGACGCCAACGCCGGCGCGTCGCAACGGCTCGGACGGCCGCACGACGAGCTGCTGTCGCTGTCGATCGGCGACCTGCTCGACCAGCGCAGCCGCGAATGGCTGGCGCGCCAACCGGACACCGGGCCGGACGCGCTGTCGAAGACGGAGTCGCGGCGCCGGATCGTCCGGCGGGACGGCTCCAGCTTCGCGTTCGAGGCGCATCCGCACCGCATCGACGAACGGTCGTCGATCGTCTGGTTCCGCGACGTCGAGGCGAGCCGCGTGCGCAACGAGCAGTTGCAGCAGTTGTTCCTCGCGGTCGAGCAGAGCAGCGAGTGCATCGTCAGTACCGACCTGCAGGGTCGCATCACCTATGCGAACCGGGCGACGTTCGTGCAGTCGGGATACTCGATCACGGAGCTGCTCGGACAGCCGGCGCACATCCTCGCCGCGAGCGAGACGCCGGAGTCGACCTTCGACGATCTGTCGCAGCATCTGAGCGTCGCCAAGCCGTGGAGCGGCACGCTGCCGAGTCGTCGGAAGGACGGCACGGTCTTCACGCAATCGGCGACCGTCACGCCGCTGCGCAATTCGGACGGGACCGTCACCCACTTCGTCGCGGTGATGAAGGACGTGACCGACGAGCTGCGGATGCAGACCGAGCTGCGCCTGCATCGCGAGCACCTCGAGGAGCTGGTCGCGCAGCGGACCAACGAGCTCGTCGACGCGATGCGCGCGGCCGAGGCCGCGAACCAGGCGAAGAGCGCGTTCCTCGCGACGATGAGCCACGAGATCCGGACGCCGATGAACGGCGTCGTCGGTGTCCTCGACGTGCTGCGACGATCGCCGATGACGCCCTACCAGGGCGACCTCGTGCAGACGATGACCGAGTCGGCCGGCGCGCTGCTCGGGATCATCGACGACATCCTCGACTTCTCCAAGATCGAGGCCGGACGCCTGTCGATCGACAGCGGCCCGGTCGATCTGCCGAGCGTCATCGAGAGCGTCTGCTGGAGCCTGAAGCCGATCGCTCTCGCGCGCGACGTCACGCTGCGCGCGTTCATCGATCCGGAGTTGCCCGACCACATCCTGTCCGACGAGACGCGTCTGCGGCAGATCCTGAACAACCTGATCGGCAACGCGATCAAGTTCTCCGCGGGCGCCGAACGGTCGGGGCGCGTCGACGTCCGCGCCGAGCGTCGCGACGACGGGTCGCTGCTGCTCGCCGTGTCCGACAACGGCGTCGGCATCGCCGCCGAAGCGCAGGCGCGGATCTTCAAGCCGTTCGAGCAGGCCGAAGGATCGACGACGCGCCGTTTCGGCGGGACGGGCCTCGGCCTCTCGATCGTCTCGCGGCTGTGCGAGCTGTTCGGTGGCACGATCGCCGTGCAGAGCGAGCCGGGCCGCGGCGCGCGCTTCGAGGTGATGCTGCCGCTCGAGACGGCGCCGCAAGCGCGTCCCTACGGCCAGAGCAACGGCATGGCCGGCATCCATTGCAAGGTCGTCTCGCCGGAGGCCGACACGCGCGCCGACTGGGGCGTGTACCTCACGGCCGCCGGCGCGGAGGTCGAGATCCTGCCGGGCATCGACGCGCTGCGCCAGTCGCTCGAGCAGCGGCCGTTCTTCATCTGCGTCGTCGTGATCGACGCGCGCAGCGACGGCATCGACCTGCGCGCGCTCGACGAGCTGCGCGCGTCGTTCAGCATCCTGCTCGTGCTCGTCGGGGATGGGCAGCACCGCGATCCGCGGATCGTCGACGGCGGCTCCGTGTTCATCGAGAGCCGCCTCGTGTTCCGCGACTCGATCGTGAAGGCCGTGGAGATGGCGGTCGGCTTCGACCAGACCGCGGAAGGCATGCCGGCGCGCACGGATGTCGCGCCGGCCGCGACGCCGTCGATCGCGGAGGCCGAGGCCGCGGGACGCCTCGTCCTCGTCGCGGAAGACAACACGATCAACCAGAAGGTGATCCTCACGCAGCTCGAGGTGATCGGCTTCGCGGGCATCGTCGTCGGCGACGGCGGCGAGGCGCTCGAGGCGTGGCGCACCGGACGCTTCGGCCTCGTGCTGACCGACGTCCACATGCCGGTCCTCGACGGCTACGCGCTCGCCCAGGCGATCCGCCGCGAGGAAGGCGACGGGCCGCACGTCCCGATCGTCGCGCTGACCGCGAACACCTCGCCGGGCGAGGCCGCGCGCTGTCGAGCGGCGGGCATGGACGCGTGGATGAGCAAGCCGGCGCCGCTCGACGAGCTCGCCGGCATGCTGGATCGCTGGCTGCCTGCTGCCCCGCAGACGGCCGCGGACGACACCGCGCGCCACGAGGACGGCGACGCATCGCCGGCAGCGGTCGACGCGTTACCGGTCTTCGACGCGGACGTGCTGACCGACCTCGTCGGTCGGGACGACGCGATCGTCGACGAGTTCCTCGACGCCTTCCGCGGCGTGCTCGGCAGCACGACCGACGAACTGCGCAACGCCGCGCGCGACGACGACCGCCAGGCCGCGAGCGCGATCGCGCATCGGCTGAAGTCGTCCGCGCGCGCCGTCGGCGCGCTGCTGCTCGGCGAACGCTGCGAACGGCTCGAGACGCTCGCGAACGAGGGGTCGTCGGCCATCGGCGGCGCGGTCGCCGACTTCGAAGCGGCGGTCGTCGCCACCGAGCAGGCGCTCGACGCGCGCCGCGCGACCGGTGCGCCGCCGGCTGCCGACGATGGCCCGGTCGTCGAGGAATCGCTCGCCGGGGTGCTGATCCTCGAGGACCGGATCGAGGACGCACAGCGGCTGACCAGCGCGCTGCGCGCCTTCGGGGTCGATGTGCTGCACCACTGGCAGGACGGCCGGGTCGCACTCGACTGGCTGCGCGGTCGCGACACGTCGTCGCTGCTCGTGATGGTCGACCTCAACATGCCGGCCATGGACGGTATCGACTTCATGCGACGGCTCGCGGACCAGGGTTTCTCCGGCGCCGTCGCGATCTGCAGCAGCGCCGACCAGCGCGTCCTCGAGACCGCGGCGAAGCTCGCGAGCGCGCAACGACTCGAAGTGCTCGGGCATTTCCGCAAGCCGCTGGCCGGCCGGCGCCTCGAGACGCTGCTCGCGCTGTGGCGCGGGTACGTGCCGCGCGACGTCCGCAAGCCGTCGCGGCGTTTCACGGCCAACGAAGTGCTGCGCGGCGTCGTCAACAACGAGATGACGCTGCACTACCAGCCGAAGGTCTCGGTGCATGACGGCGCCGTCGTCGGCCTCGAGGCGCTGGTGCGCTGGAACCATCCGGACGAAGGTCTCGTCGGACCGGGCGCGTTCGTCGAGGTGGTCGAGGCACAGGGCGGCATCGACATGCTGACGGGCGCTGTCCTGTCGCTCGCGCTGCAGCAGGCGCGACGCTGGAACGCGGCCGGCACGCCGCAGAGCATCGCGATCAACGTCTCGATGAGCAACCTGTTGCGGCTCGACTTCCCCGAACTGCTGTCGGCCGAGGCGGCCCGCCACAAGGTCCCGATCACCGACGTCAGGCTCGAGGTGACCGAGTCGCGCCTGATGAGCGACCAGCGCGCGCAGGTCGGCGCGCTCGCCAGACTGAAGCTGAAGGGCATCGGCCTGTCGATCGACGACTTCGGGACGGGCCACTCGTCGCTCAGCCAGCTGCGCGACATCCCGTTCGACGAGTTGAAGATCGACCGCAGCTTCGTGCACGGCGCCGGTCAGGACGCGACGCAGCGCGCGTTGTTCGCCGCCAGCCTCGGCATGGCGCACGAGCTGAAGATGCGGGTCGTCGCCGAAGGCGTCGAGGACCGGGCGGACTGGGACTTCGTGCGCGGCCAGGGCGTCGACTTCGCGCAGGGTTACTTCATCGCGATGCCGATGGCGGCGACCGCGCTGCCCGGCTGGCTGGAACAGTGGAACCATCGACTGCCGGAGCTGCTGTGACGCCGAGCGAACCGAAGATCCTGGTCGTGGCGGCGAGCGCGATGGACGGCGAGGTGGTCCGCGACCAGCTCGTCGACGAGTTCCACGACATCGACGTCTGCGCCGACCCGACCCAGCACCGTCGCGCGTTCGAGGACCTGAAGCCGCAGGTGCTCGTCGTCGCGATGAAGCGCGTGGCCGACTCGGAGCGGCGTTACGCGGCGATGGCCGGCGGCGTGGCCGCCCTCGCCCCCTGCAAGACGATCATCCTGTGCGGCAAGGAGGACGTCGAGCGGGCCCACGAACTGTGCTGCGCGGGCGCGTTCGACGACTACGTGCTGTTCTGGCCGATGGTGCACGACGCGAAACGGCTGTCGATGTCGATCCGCCTCGCGCTGCGCCTGCTGGTCAGCGACCGGGCGCTGGCCGACCTGCCCGCGCTGAACGCCCAGGCCCGCGGCGTCCTCGGCATCGACGGAGTGCTCGAACGCGAGCGGTCCGAGGCCGGTCGCGACCTCGAGGAGACGCGCCGTGCCGTCGAACGCGCCGGCTCGCAGATCCGGTCGGCGCTCGACGAGTTCGGCGAGGAGATGATCGGCACCGGACTCGACGACGCCGTCGTCGTGCGCGAGCAGGCCCGCATACGCGAGCGCCTGGACCGGCTCGATCGCGAAGCGGTGCGGCCGTCGCTGCGTCGCGCCATCGACGCGACGCATTCCGTCGACGAGCGACTGGCCGCGCTGCCGAAGGCGCTGGCGCCGCAGATCAAGGCGGCCGCCGCGCTCGGCGCGCACGTCAGCGAGACGCGGCCGCTGCTGCTCGTCGTCGACGACGACGATTTCATCCGCAAGGTGCTCGATCGGCTGCTCGGGTCGGCCGGATACGACGTGGAGGCCGTCGGATCGGGCGCCGACCTGATCCTCTTTCTGCGGCGGAGCAAGCCCGACCTGATCCTGATGGACGTCCAGCTGCCGGACGTCGACGGCATCGTGCTGACCGAGCAGCTGAAGGGCATCGCGGCGTACGCGTCGATTCCCGTGATCATGCTGACGGGCCAGAGCCAGGTGAACGTGATCGTCGAGAGCCGCCGGGCCGGCGCCGCCGACTTCGTCGTCAAGCCGTTCGACCGGACGACGCTGCTGCGCAAGGTGTCGGCGCAGCTCGGCCTGCCGGCGCCCACCGGGCCGCGCTGCTGATCACCAGCGTTCGACCCACGGACGCAGGTCGAGCTCGAACGTCCAGGCGTCGCGCGGCTGCGCGTGCAGGTGCCAGTAGTTGTCCGCGATGTGGTCCGGATCCAGGATGCCGTCCCGGTCCTTCAGCGCGTGCCGCTCCGGGAACTGCGTGCGGATGAACTCGGTGTCGATCGCCCCGTCGACGACCACGTGCCCGACGTGGATGCCGCGCGGCCCGAGTTCGCGCGCCATGCTCTGCGCGAGCGCGCGCAACGCGTGCTTCGCGCCGGCGAACGCCGCGAAGTTCGCGCTGCCGCGCAGCGAAGCCGTCGCCCCGGTGAACAGCATCGTGCCGCGTTCGCGCGCGACCATGCGACGCGCGACCTCGCGCGCCGCGAGGAAGCCGGCGAAGCAGGCCATCTCCCAGATCTTGTAGTAGCGCGTCGCCGTCTGGTCGAGGATGCTCGACGGCACGTTCGCCCCGATGTTGAAGACCAAGACGTCGATCGGCCCGACGTCGCGCTCGATCGTCTCGACCATCGCGACGACCGCCGCCTCGTCGCGCGCATCGACGCCGAACGGTCGCGCGCGTCCGCCGGCCGCCTCGATCGATTCGACGAGCGGAACGAGCTTGTCGGCGTTGCGCCGCACGACGCACGCGACGAATCCCTCGCGCGCGAAGCGACGCGCGATCGCGCCGCCAGTCGCATCGCCGGCGCCGACGATGAGCGCGGCGGACGCGGGAGTGGACGAGTCGGGGTCGGACATCACGGACGAACGTTAGCGCATCGGCGTCGATCGAAGCTCGTCGCGTTCGATCGAAGCCCCGCGGCGGCGGCGGCTCGTCGGCGCGTCAGTACGTCTCGAAATGCAGTCGCCCGTCGCGCTTCATCGTCGCGTGCAGCGCAGGCCAGTCGATGCCCTCGGCCGCGCAGATGTCGCGCAGCGCATCGAGCACGCCGTCCTCCATGCCCTTCAGCCCGCACACGTAGACGTACGTGTCGTCGTCCCGCAGCAGGTCGGCGACGTCCGTCGCGCGCTCGCGCATCGCGTCCTGCACGTAGCGCTTCTGCCGGCTGCCCGCGGCGTCGCGCGAGAACGCGAAGTTGATGTCGATGAAGTCCTTCGGCAGGCTTCATGCAGCGGCCCGAAGTACGGCAGCTCCTTCTGCGTGCGCGCGCCGAAGAACAGCATCAGCTTGCCGCCCTCGTCCATCGCGACGCGGCGCCGGCGCCGCTCGGTCATCGCGCGCATCGGCGCGCTGCCGGTGCCGGTGCAGATCATCACAGGTGCGAGCTCGGATGGTTCGGCATCAGGAAGCTCGTGCCGAACGGGCCGATCACCTGCACCTGGTCGCCTTTCTTGAGGTCGCAGACGTAGTTCGAGGCGACGCCGCGGACCGGCCGGCCGTGCGTGGTCGTCGGTGACGCGCTTCACGGTCAGCGAGACGTTGTTGTAGCCGGGGCGCTCGCCGTCGCGCGGGCTCGCGATCGAGTACTGGCGCGCGATGATGCGGCCGGCCGCGCGCGTCGACGCCGGGCGGCAGGATGCCGATCGACTGCCCTTCGAGCACCGGGAACGGCGTGCGCGCCGAAGTCGAGCACGATGTGATGCGTGTCGCTGTCGGTGCCGAGCTCGGTGCACGCGGAAGTTGCCGGCGACCGTCGCCGTGATCGGCGCCTTGTGGCCGTACAGGTTGACGTACGGATGCGCCGCCGACCACGGCGGCACGTGCGAGCCCGACCGCGGATCGGCGAGCTGCGACGGATCGAGCTCGAGCGCCTGCTCGTCCTCGGCGGCCTCCGTCGCGTCGATCGGCTGCAGCGTCGCCTCCGGCGTGCTCGTCGACCGCCCGCTCGGCCGGCAGCTCGTCCCACGTGAGCTGCTCGTCGATCGGAGTACGCGCGCGGCCTTCGGCACCGTGCGCCAGTTGTCGATCGAGCCGGTCGGGCACGGCGAGATGCAGGCCATGCAGAAGTTGCACTTCGCCGGATCGACGACGTAGTTGCGGTCGTCGTGCGTGATCGCGTCGACCGGGCAGGTCTCCTCGCAGGTGTTGCAGCGGATGCAGATCTCGGGGTCGATCAGGTGCTGCTTGAGGACTTCGCGTCGGCGTCATGATCGCCATCGGCGTCGTCGTCGCAGTGCTCGCGCCGACCGTCGATGCTCAGTCGAACCGCACGTACTCGAAGTCGACCGGCTGCCTGTTGATGCCCATCGCCGGCGGCGCGATCCAGTTCGCGAACTTGCCGGGCTCGACGCACGCGGCCCATCAGCGACGCGACGAAGGCGCGGTCCTCCGGCGATCGGCAGCCACGTCGCGCTCGTGGCTCGCCCACTCGGCCTCGCCGACGACGACGGCCGTCCGGGCGACACCTTGACGCCGGCGAGCGCGCCGATCTGGCGGTTGAACGCCTTGTGCGGCACGACCAGCGCGATGCGGCAGGCCGGCCTTCTCGATCACCTTGTTCCAGCGGCCGACGCCGGCCACCGAGTCCTTGATGAAGTCGTCGCGCAGCACCTCGTTCAGCGCGTTGAGCATCGGCACTTCCGCTCGACGAGCTTGCCGTCGCTGCACCTCGAGCACCTTGTACGTCTGGCCCTTCAGCGATGGTCGTCGGCGCGCTTGCGTCTCCTCGTAGCGGCCCTTCAGGCCCGAGCTGTAGAAGGTCGCCGCGTTGCTCGACTGGTCGGCGCCGAACAGGTCGATCGTCACCGAGTAGTGGAAGTTGAGGTAGCGCTGGATCGTCGGCAGGTCGATGACGCCGGCCGCGCGGATGCTGCTGCGGGTCGTCGGTCTTCAGCTCGTTCATCACCTGCGCAGGTGCGCTGGATCACGCGCGAGACGCCGCGACTCGCCGACGAACATGTGGTGCGCTTCCTCGGTCAGCATGAACTTCGTCGTGCGCGCCAGCGGATCGAAGCGCGCTCTCGGCGAGCGCCGACGAGCTGGAACTTGCCGTCGCGGTCGGTGAAGTACGTGAACATGAAGAACGCGAGCCAGTCGGGCGTCTTCTCGTTGAACGCGCCGAGGATGCGCGGGTTGTCCTGCGTCGCCCGAGCGGCGCTCGAGCAGCGCCTCGGCCTCCTCGCGGCCGTCGCGGCCGAAGTAGCTTGTGCAGCAGGTAGACCATCGCCCACAGGTGGCGGCCTTCCTCGACGTTGATCTGGAACAGGTTGCGCAGGTCGTACATGCGACGGCGCGGTGAGGCCGAGGTGGCGCTGCTGCTCGACCGACGCGGGCTCGGTGTCGCCCTGCGTGACGATGATGCGGCGCAGGTTGGCGCGGTGCTCGCCGGGCACGTCCTGCCAGGCCGGCTCGCCCTTGTGCTCGCCGAAGTGGATCTTGCGGTCGCCGATCGCCGGGTTGAGGAAGATGCCCCAGCGGTAGTCGCGGCATCTTCACGTAGTCGAAGTGCGCCCAGCCCTGCGGGTCGACGCTGGTCGCCGTGCGCAGGTAGACGTCGTAGTCGTGCGAGCCGTCGGGGCCCATGTCGTCCCACCAGTTGAGGAAGTTCGGCTGCCAGTGCTCGAGCGCGCGCTGCAGCGTGCGGTCCTCGGCGAGGTTGACGTTGTTCGGGATCTTCTCGGCTGTAGTCGATGGCGGACATGCGGCTCCGATGGTTCTCGAATCCGTCGACCCGTCCGATCGCGGTTCGCGTCAGACGCGCGTCGACCAGTCGAAGCGCGGCCTTCTCGCCCTTGCCGTAGACCTTGAGCGCGCCCTTCTCGCCGACCGCGTTCGGGCGGCTGGAAGATCCAGTTCTGCCAGGCGGTGAGGCGGCCGAAGATGCGCGTCGCCATCGTTCTCGCGGCCGTCGAAGCGCAGGTTCGCCTCCAGGCCGGTCAGCGCGTCCGGCGACATCGCCGCGCGCTCCTCGAGCGCGATGCGGATCTCGTCGTCCCAGTCGATGTCGTCGGGCGCCGCGGTGACGAGGCCGAGCGCGAGCGCCGCGTCGGCGTCGAGCGGCTGGCCGATGCTGCGCGCGCACCGCGTCGAGCGGCCGGCCGCTCGTCGTAGAAGCGGCGCGCGA
Organism: uncultured beta proteobacterium; assembly: GCA_963720205.1. GTDB lineage: Bacteria > Pseudomonadota > Gammaproteobacteria > Burkholderiales > Burkholderiaceae_D > CAHJXF01. Next base: position 1,521,845 of record OY970390.1, read on the forward strand.
GGCGCGACTGGCCGGTCGACCATCGGATAGCAGGCCGAAGTTGAGCTCGTCGACAGCGCGATCGTCGGCGCGCGCCGCCGGCATCGTCGGGCAGCGCGAGCATGTAGCTGCGGTCGGCGGCGAGCGCGAGCTCGAGCAGCGTGCCGGCGAAGCACGAGCCCGGCTCGATCAGCGCGAACAGCGTGCGCGACGAGACGTCGAGCCGCGCGAAGCGTGCGGCGCAGCAAGCCGATCGTCTCGCGCACGAACCAGTGCTCCGGTGCGCGAGCAGCGTCGCGTCGACGGCGAGCACGGCGGCGGCGTCGCCCTCGGTCTTCAGCAGCCAGGTGCCGATGTCGAGCTCGTTGGTGCGCATCGACAGGATCGCGTCGTCGAGCTCGCGCGCCATCGCGAGCGGCCACCAGTCGCGCGCCGGCCGCGACGATCGCGTCGACTGTCGTCCGGCTGCGCGCCGGCCGGCGCCTTGACGGTGAACGTCGCGGTGCGCTTCGCGCGGTCGATCGCGACGTCGACGTGTCGATAGCGCAGGCGCGTCGGCGTCGATCGGTGCGCTCGATCGGCGTCAGCGCGACGCCCTTCGCGTCGGCCGGGCGGTCGCTCTGCTGCGGCGAGCGCGGCGCGCGCGCTCGTGCGACCTTCTGCTGCGAACATGCGCCGGCTTCGCGATCGTCGTCGACGAGCCGCCAGTCCTTCGCGCGCTGCGCCGCGCACGCCTTCGGTCGTGGTGCAGAAGACGTCGGCGAGGTCGTGGCGCACGCTTGCGCTTGTCGGTGACGCGCGTCAGGCCGCCGGTGCCGGGCAGCACGCCGAGCAGCGGCACCTCGGGCAGGCTGACACCGACGACGAGCGGTCGTCGACCAGCACGATCTCGTCGCAGGCCAGCGCCAGCTCGTAGCCGCCGCCGGCGCAGGCGCCGTTGACGGCGGCGAGGAACTTGAGGCCCGAGTGCGCGACTGGAGTCCTCGAGGCCGTTGCGCGTCTCGTTGGTGAACTTGCAGAAGTTCACCTTCCACGCGTGCGACGAGACGCCGAGCATGAAGATGTTGGCGCCCGAGCAGAAGATGCGGTCGCTTGCGCGCTGGTGACGACCACCGAGCGCACTTCGGGATGCTCGAAGCGGATGCGGTTGAGCGCGTCGTGCAGCTCGATGTCGACGCCGAGGTCGTAGCTGTTGAGCTTGAGCTTGTAGCCGGGCCGGATGCCGGCGTCCTCGTCGATGTCGAGCGTCAGCGTCGCGACGGGCCTTCGAACGACAGCTTCCAGTGCCGGTAGCGCGACGGGTCGGTGCGGTAGTCGACCGGCGGCGATGCGGCTGCGTCGCCGATGCCGCGGGCGAGGCGACGGGATCGACAGCAGGCTCGGCGACGGTCATGGGATTCCTATTCGAATCGCTCGGCGGTGAACGAGGCACTATATTGCCGGTCGCCGCGAGGCGCGTCAAGCACTTTACTGCATGTCCGCCGATTCGCCGAGTGCCTCGCGCACCGCCGCGTCGAGCGCCGCGAAGGCGTCGTCGACCGCGACGGCCCGCCGGTGTCGAAGCGTGAGGTCGGCCTTCGCGTAGAACGCGGCGCGGCCGGCGAGGATGCGGCGCAGGTCGTCCATCGCTTCGCGGCTTGCCGGCCATCGGCCGCGTGTCGCCCTGCGCGACGACGCGCGCCATGTGCTCTTCCGGCGACGGCCTGCAGCCAGACCGTGGAGCAGTGCGACAGCAGCAGGTTGAAGGTCGCCGGGTCGGACGACGATGCCGCCCGGCGTCGCGATCACCGCCTCGGCGTGAAGGCTGCGATCGCCTCCTCGAGCGCGCGCCGCTCGTAGCGCCGGTAGGCGGCCGGTGCCGTAGAGGTCGTGGATCTCGCGCGAGGCTGCAGCCGGCGACGCGCTCGATCTCGCGGTTCAGCTCGACGAACGGCACGCTCGAGCGCGTCGGCCAGCAGGCGGCCGAGCGTCGACTTGCCGGCGCCGCGCAGGCCGATCAGCGCGATGCGGCGGCTCGCGCGCCGCGTCGGCGCCGGCCGGTGCCGAACAGCTCGGCGAGCGCCGAGCCGCGCGCGCCGCAGCGTCGGCGTCGTCGCGGCCGCGCAGCAGCTCGCGGATCAGCAGCCATTCGGGCGAGCCGTCGTGACGTCGCCGAGCAGCTCGGCGAGCGGCAGTCGAGCGCGGCGGCGACCTGGCGCAGGACCAGGATCGAGGCGTTGCCGACGCCGTATTCGAGGTTCGCGAGGTGCCGCTCCGAGACGCCGGATGCGTCGGCGAGCGACCTTGCGCGTCATGCCCCGGCGCGCGCGCAGCGAGCGCACCCGCTCGCCGAGCGCGACGAGGAACGGCTCGCGTTCGGTCGCGTCGGTCGGCTCGTCGGCGCCGGGATTCGCCGGCTCGCGGTCGCGCATCGCTCGATCGTCTCGGGACTGTCCGGATGCCGACGAGCGCTGTCGCATGCATTATCGTGCCGCAGACCGGACTGCGGCTGCGACAAGTGTCCGGCATTCACGTGAATTATTCAACATGCGGCCGAGGCCGCCACGCGCATCCGGCGCCGGAGACGATCGATGGACGACCGCGGTCGCAGCGCCCGGCGAACGCTTCAACTTCGCCGGCCACCTGTTCGCGCTGAACGCGGCGCGCGCCGGCAAGGTCGCCTACGTCGACGACCGCGGCACGCTTGACGCTACGGCGAGCTCGAGGAGCGGGCGCGCCGCGTTCGCCGCCGGCGCTGCGCGCGCTCGGCCTGCGCCGCGAGGAGCGCGTGCTGCTGCTGATGCACGACTGCAACGACTGGCCGGTCGCGTTCCTCGGCGCGCTCTACGCCGGCGTCGTGCCGGTCGCGGTCAACACGCTGCTCACCGCCGACGACTACGCCTACATGCTCGGCCACAGCCGCGCGCAGGCCGCGCTCGTGTCGGCCGCGCTCGCTGCCGGCGCTGACGCGAGGCGATGGCGCAGGCGCGACCACGAGGTCGCGACGTGATCGTCGTCGTCGGTCGCGGCCGCGGCGGCCGCGACGCGCACGGCCGCGCGCGACGCTCGACTTCGACGCCTGGCTCGCCGCGCACGAGCCGCTGGCCGAAGCCGGCGCGCGACGCGCGGCGGACGACGCCGCGTTCTGGCTCTACTCGTCGGGCTCGACCGGCCGGCCGAAGGGCACGGTGCACACCCACGCCAACCTGTAGTGGACGGCCGAGCTGTACGCGAAGCCGGTGCTCGGCCTGACCGAGGACGACGTCTGCTTCTCGGCCGCCAAGCTGTTCTTCGCCTACGGCCTCGGCAACGCGCTGACGTTCCCGCTCGTCGGTCGGCGCGACGCGTCGTGCTGATGGCCGAGCGGCCGACGCCCGACGCGTGCTTCAAGCGGCTGCGCGGCGCGCGCGGCGTGAAGCCGACGGTCTTCTTCGGCGCGCCGACCGGCTTCGCCGGCATGCTCGCGTCGCCGTCGCTGCCGCCGCGCGACGCGGTCGCGCTGCGGATGTGCTCGTCGGCCGGCGAGGCGCTGCCGCGCGAGATCGGCGAGCGCTTCGACGCGCACTTCGGCTGCGACATCATCGACGGCATCGGCTCGACCGAGATGCTGCACATCTTCCTGTCGAACCGGCCGGGCGACGTCCGCTACGGCACGACCGGCAAGCCGGTCGCCGGCTACGAGGTCGAGCTGCGCGGCGAGGACGGCCGCGCCGATCGGCCGACGGCGAGGTCGGCGACCTCTACGTCAAGGGCCCGACGCGCCGCGCTGATGTACTGGGGCAACCGCGAGAAGATCGCGCGAGACGTTCCAGGGCGGCTGGACGCAAGAGCGGCGACAAGTACTTGCGCGACGCCGACGGCTACTACATCTACGCCGGCCGCAGCGACGACATGCTGAAGGTGAGCGGCATGTACGTGTCGCCGTTCGAGGTCGAGGCGACGCTGATGCAGCACCCGGCCGTGCTCGAGGCCGCGGTGATCGGCGTGCCCGACGAGCGACGGCCTGACAAGCACGAAGGCGTTCGTCGTCGTCGAAGGACGCGGCGTCGGCGTCGACCGCGTCGCCGACGAGCTGAAGGCGTTCGTCAAGGAGCCGGCTCGCGCCGTACAAGTATCCGCGCGAGATCGAGTTCGTCGCCGAGCTGCCGAAGACCGCGACCGGCAAGATCCAGCGCTTCCGGCTGCGCGAGCGCGAACGCGGCGGCGTGACGATGGCGGCCGGCGACGACGGACCGTCGACGAATCCGCGCGTCGCCGATCGACGGTCGGCGGCGACCGCATCGACATCGAGTACCGGATCGTCGACGGGCCCGAACGGCGCGCCGCGGATCGTCTTCCTGCACGAGGGCCTGGGCTCGGTGTCGATGTGGCGCGACTTCCCCGACGCGCCTGTGCGCGGCCGGCGGCTTCCGCGGCCTCGTCTTCTCGCGCCCCGGCTACGGCACGTCGACGCCGCGCCCGCGCGACGAGCGCTGGGGCGCGCGACTTCATGCACGCCAGGCGCAGCGACGTGCTGCCGGCGCTGTTCGCCGCGCTCGGCATCGACGTCGACGCGATCCGCCCTGGCTGTTCGGCCACAGCGACGGCGGCTCGATCGCGCTGATCCACGCGGCCGCGTATCCGAGACGCGTCGCCGGCGTCGATCGTCGTCGCGCCGCACCTCTTCGTCGAGGACGTCTCGGCCTCGACAGCATCGAGCGAGACGCGCGTCGCCTATCGCGACGACCGACCTGCGCGACGCGCTCGCGCGCCATCACGCCGACGTCGACTCGGCGTTCTGGGGCTGGAACGACGTCGTGGCTCGTCCGAGCCGTTCCGCCACTGGAACATCGAGCGCGACCTGCTGCCGGCGATCGCGCTGCCCGGTGCTCGCGATCCAGGGCCGCGACGACGAGTACGGCACGATGGCGCAGATCGACGGCATCGCCGACGCGTTGCCCGGCACGCGCTGCTCGTCAAGCTCGACGACTGCGGCCACTCGCCGCATCGCGATCGTCCGGCCGAAGTCGTCGACGCGACCGTACACTTCGTCGCGTCGAACGCCGGCACGCGGCACTCCGCGGTCGTCGACCGATCAACGAGAACAGACCAACGCACCAGGGAGACTTCATGAAGCGACGCCAGCATCTCTTGTCCATCGCGCTCGCGGCCGGCGCGTTCGTGGCCGCCACGATGATCGCACCGGCGACCGCGCAGGCGCCGAAGCTGAAGGTCGGCTTCATGCTGCCGTACACCGGCACGTACGCGGCGCTCGGCAACGCGATCGAGAACGGCTTCAGGCTGTACGTCGCAGGAGCAGGGCGGCAAGCTCGGCGGCCGCGAGATCGAGTACTTCAAGGTCGACGACGAGTCCGAGCCGTCGAAGGCGACCGACAACGTCAACAAGCTCATCAAGCGCGACAACGTCGACGTCATCGTCGGCACCGTGCACTCGGGCGTCGCGCTGGCGATGGCGAAGGCCGCGAAGGACAGCAACACGCTGCTGATCGTGCCGAACGCCGGCGCCGACGCGATCACCGGGCCGATGTGCGCGCCGAACATCTTCCGCAGCTCGTTCTCGAACTGGCAGCCGGGCTACGCGATGGGCGAGGTCGCCGGCGAAGCGCGGCGCGAAGAAGGCGGTCACGATCACCTGGAAGTACGCGGCCGGCGACGAGTCGACGAACGGCTTCAAGGAGGCGTTCGAGAAGGGCGGCGGCAAGGTCGTCAAGGACGCTGAACCTGCCGTTCCCGAACGTCGAGTTCCAGGCGCTGCTGACCGAGATCGCGGCGACGAAGCCCGATGCCGTCTACGCGTTCTTCGCCGGCGGCGGCGCGGTCAAGTTCGTCAAGGACTACGCGGCCGCCGGGCTGAACAAGACGATCCCGCTGTACGGCCCGGGCTTCCTCACCGACGGCACGCTCGAGGCGCAGGGCGACGCGGCGCAGGGCATGCTGACGACGCTGCACTACGCCGACGGCCTCGACACGCCGCGCGACAACGCGTTCCGCCTCGCGTACGCGAAGGCCTACAAGCTGCAGCCCGACGTCTACGCGGTGCAGGGCTACGACGCGGCGCAGATGCTCGCGATCGGCCTGAAGGCGGTCGGCGGCGACGTCTCGAAGAAGCGCCGAGTTCGCGGCGGCGATCGAGAAGGCGAAGATCGACAGCCCGCGCGGCACGTTCACGCTATCAGCCGTCGCACAACCCGGTGCAGGACATCTACCTGCGCAAGGTCGACGGCAAGGAGAACAGTGTCGACGGCATCGCGGTGAAGGCGCTGGCCGATCCGGCGCGCGGATGCCGGATGTAGGGGTCGCGTCGGCGAAGCCCGTCACCCCGGCGAAGGCCGGGGCCCAAGTTCGTGCCGCAGCGGCGAACAGGATCATGGGTCCCGGCCTTCGCCGGGACGACACGGTGTCTCGTCGGTTCGAACGCCGAATCCGGTGTCGTACCGAACTGCACATGACCGGCTGCGACGACGCTCGGTCCCCGCCTTTGCGCAGACGACGAAATCCGAGTGGTGCTGCGTTCCCTGCCCCGGTGCTCGGCTGCCACGAGCGGTGTCGCGCTCCGTGAAGCGATATCGCACGCCGGCGAAGCTCTGATCCGATGGACCTCGCCACCTTCCTGATCCAGTGCCTGAACGCGGTCCAGTACGGGCTGCTGCTGTTCCTCGTCGCGCGCGGGCTGACGCTGATCTTCGGGATCATGGGCGTCATCAATCTCGCGCACGGCAGCTTCTACATGCTCGGCGCCTACCTCGCGTACGCGCTCGCGCCGTGGTCGTCGGCGTCGGCACGCTCGGCGGCGGCTTCTTCGCGACGCTCGCGATCGGCGTCGTCCTCGCCGTCGCGTTCGGCTACCTGCTCGAGTGGGCGTTCTTCAGCTACCTCTACGAGCGCGAGCACCTGCAGCAGGTGCTGATGACGTACGGCGCTCATCCTCGTGTTCGAGGAGCTGCGCAGCATCCTCGTCGGCGACGACGTGCACGGCGTCGCCGCGCCCGCGTGGCTCGCCGGCAGCTTCCCGCTCGTCGGACGTGATGACGTATCCGGTCTACCGCGTGTTCATCTCGGTCGTCTGCGCGATCGTCGCGATCGCTGCATGTGGCGTCGTGATGACGAGGACGCGGCTCGGCATGGCGATCCGCGCCGGCGCCACGCAACCGCGAGATGGTGCAGGCGCTCGGCATCGACATCCGCTTCCTCTACCGCGTCGTCTTCGCCGTCGGCGTCGGCGCTCGCGGCGCTCGCCGGCATGATCGCGGCGCCGGTGTCGTCGGTCTATCCGGGCATGGGCAACCAGGTGCTGATCGTCTGCTTCGTCGTCGTCGTGATCGGCGGCATCGGCTCGATCCGCGGCGCGTTCGTCGCGTCGCTGCTGGTCGGCATCGTCGACACGTTCGGCAAGGTGCTCTTCCCGTCGCTCGCCGGCATGCTGATCTACCTGCTGATGGCCGCGATGCTGCTGTGGAGGCCGGAAGGCCTGTTCAAGGCCGGATGACGATGGGATCGATCGCGCGCGCCGACCTCGCGAAGGCCGTTCCGGTCGCGGTCGCGTTCGTCTTCCTCGCGCTGTTCCCGACGTTCGGGGCGTCGTTCTACGTCGACCTCGCCGCGAAGATCATGATCTACGCGATCTTCGCGCTGAGCCTCGAGCTGCTGGTCGGCACGACCGGGCTCGTGTCGTTCGGCCACGCGGCGTTCTTCGGCATCGGCGCCTACGCGGTCGCGCTCGTCGACGGCGACGCGTCGACGCCGCGAGCGCTGTGGCTCGTGCTCGCCGGCGGCCGTCGTCGCCGCCGCGTCGTACGCGCTCGTCGGTCGGCGCGCTGTCGCTGCGCACGCGCGGCGTCTACTTCATCATGGTCACGCTCGCGTTCGCGCAGATGGCGTACTTCGTGTTCCACGACACGCCGGCTCGGCGGCGGCAGCGACGGCATCTACCTGTACGTACAAGCCCGCGCTCGCGATCGGCGGCGACGACGCTGGTCGACCTCGAGCAAGCGGTCGCGCGTTCTACTACGCGACGCTCGCCTGCCTCGTCGCGACGTTCGCGCTTCCTCGCGATGCTCGCGCGCGCGCGCTTCGGCCACGCGCTCGCCGGCATCCGCGCGAACGAGCAGCGGATGCGCGCGGCCGGCTTCGCGACCTATGCCTACAAGCTCGCCGCGTTCGTGCTCGGCGGCGCGCTCGCCGGCGCTGGCCGGCTTGCTGTTCGCGATGAAGGACGGCTTCGTCAATCCCGAGCTGCTCGTCTGGAACCAGAGTCGGGCACCGTGCTGCTGATGATCATCCTCGGCGGCATCGGCAGCCTGCGCGGCGCGGTGCTCGGCGCGCTCGCGTTCACGCTGCTGCAGGAGCTGTTCCAGTCCGAGGCGCTGTTCGGCGCGCTTCGCGAAGCACTGGCAGCTGCATGCTCGGCCTCACGATCATCGCGTTCGTCGCGGCGCTGCCGCAGCGGCCTGATCGGCCTGCTTCGCAGCGGCGCCGGCCGTGACGCGCGAGCGCCGGCTGCTGCTGCTCGCGACGCGCACGGTCTGCGCGCCGCTTCGGCGGGCTCGCGGCCGTCGACGGCGTGTCGCTCGACGTTGCGCGCGGCGACGGTCCACGCGGTGATCGGCACCAACGGCGCCGGCAAGTCGACGCTCGTCAACGTGCTGTCCGGCGAGCTCGCGCCGACGCCGGCACGGTCGACGCTGCTCGGCCACGACGTCGACGCGCTGGACGCAGCCGCGACGCGCGCGCGCGGGCCTCGGCCGCAGCTACCAGCGCAACGACGATCTTCGCCGAGCTTCACGCGTCTTCGAGAACTGCCGGCTCGCGGCGCAGGCGCGCCGGCAGCGGCCCTGGCGCTCTGGTGGACGCGCGGCGACGCGCTGCGACGCGTCGCGCGACGCCGCGCTGCGCGCGATCGATCGCGCCGGCCTCGCCGACGTCGCGATCGCGCTCGCCGGCGCGCTGTCGCACGGCGCAGAAGCGCCAGCTCGAGATCGCGATGTGCCTCGCGACGGCGCCGCAGGTGCTGCTGCTCGACGAGCCGCTCGCCGGCATGGGCGCCGAGGAGACCGAGCGCATGCTGGCGCTGCTCGCCGCGCTGAAGCACGGCCACGCGATCCTGCTGGTCGAGCACGACATGGACGCGGTCTTCCGCGTCGCCGACCGCATCACGGTGATGGTCGACGGCCGCGTGATCGCGAGCGACGCGCCGGCCGCGGTGCGTGCGAACCCCGACGTGCAGCTCGCCTACCTCGGCGAGCACGCCGACGACGGAGCACCTGCATGAGCGCGCTGCCCTCGCCCGTGTGCCGATCCGCTGATCGACGCGCGCGACGTGCACGCGCACTACGGCGAGAGCCACGTCCTGCACGGCGTCTCGCTCGCGATCGCGCGCCGGCGAGTCGGTCGGCCTGCTCGGCCGCAACGGCATGGGCAAGACGACGCTGATCCGCACGCTGCTCGGCCTACGTGCGCGCGAGCGGCGGCACGGTCCGCATCGCGCGGCCGCGACGTCACCGGCGCGCCGCCCGAGCGCATCGCGCGGCTCGGCATCGGCTACGTGCCCGAAGGGCGCGGCATCTTCCCGAACCTGTCGGTGCGCGAGAACCTGGTGATGGCGGCGCGCGCCGGCGCCCGACGGCGCGCCGCGACTGGACGCTCGAGCGCGTGCTGCGACCTGTTCCCGCGGCTCGCCGAGCGGCTGCGGCCACGGCGGCGCAGCAGCTGTCCGGCGGCGAGCAGCAGATGCTCGCGATCGGCCGCGCGCTGATGACCAATCCGCGACCTGCTCGTCCTCGACGAGGCGACCGAAGGCCTCGCGCCGCTGGTCGTCGCCGAGATCTGGCGCATCGTCGGCGCGATCCGCGCGACCGGCATCGCGTCGCTCGATCGTCGACCGCAACTATCGCGCGCCGTGCTCGCGCACACCGACCGCTGCGTCGTGCTGCGAGAAGGGCCGCGTCGTGCTCGAAGGCGCGTCGCCCGCGTTGCGCGACGATCCGTCGGTCGCACGCCTCCTCGGCGTGTGACGTCCGGCGCCGGCGACGCCGTCACTGACCGCGGAACAGCGCCTGGAACGGACGCGACACCGGCAGCCGCTCGGGCCGGTCGCGCAGCGTGACTTCCATGTGCGTCTCGTCGATGCGGATCGCCTTCGCGATGCGGCGATGATCGACGATCAGCGATCGATGGATCTGCCAGAAAACGGTGTCGTCGAGCTGGACCAGCAACTCCTTCAGCGGCGTGCGGATCAGCGCCTCGCCGCCGTCGTGCACGACGCGCGTGTAGCGCGCATCGGACTCGAAGTAGGCGACCTCGTCGATGCGGATCATGCGGACTTCGCGGCCGGTGCTGCTCTGCACGAACTCGATCGGCGCCGGCCTGCGCATCTGTTTCGCGAGGCCGTCGAGCAGATGTTGCAGGTCCGGCGTCGCGACGGGGCCGCGGAGCCGTGCCTCGAGGCGTTCGACCATGCGGCGCAGGCGGACGGCTTCGACCGGCTTGACGAGATAGTCGACGGCCCCCGCGTCGAACGCGTCGATCGCGTGGTCGCCGAAGGCCGTCACGAACACGACCGACGTGCGGCCGGCGATCCGCTGGGCCACCTCGATGCCGGTCAGGCCCGGCATCCGGATGTCCAGGAAGCACACGTCCGGCTGATGCTCGAGCCACGCGTCCCACGCATCGGCGCCGTTCGCGCATTCGGCGACGATGTCGAGCCGCGGCAACGCCGAGGCCAGCGCGGCCTTGAGCTGTTCGCGCGGCCCCTCTTCGTCGTCGGCGACGATCGCGGCGATGCGCGCTTCGCCGCTCATGGCGTCGCCGCCCGTGCGATGCGGATCGTCGCGACGGTCGTGCCGTCGAGGCCTTGCAACGACAGCGACGCCTTTGCGCCGAACATGGCGTGCAACCGCTCGCGGCAATTCCGCAGGCCGATGCCTTCGATCCAGCCGTCCGCGATGCCGACGCCGTCGTTGCGAACGCGCAGCGTCCACGACCGGCCGTCCTCTTCGGCGGCGATCGCGACGGTCCCGCCGCGCAGCGCCGGGGAGATGCCGTGCTCGATCGCGTTCTCCACCAGCGTCAGCAGCACGCCCGGCGGCAACGGCTGCGACGCGGCACCGTCGTCGATCGCCACGGTATGGCGCAGGCGGTCTCCGAGGCGCGCCTCCATGATCGCGAGATAGTGGCGCACGATCCCGACCTCGACGCCGAACGTGGTGCGCTCCTGCGTCAGCAGCTCGGTCGAGCCGCGCAGGAACGACGCCAGCGCGCGCAGCAGCGGGCCGGCGCGCGGATCCTCGCTGTCGACCCAGTGCTGGACCGCGGCCAGCGTGTTGAAGATGAAATGCGGCTGGATCTGCCCTTGCAGCAACTGCAGTCGCGCCTCGGCGAGCTGGCGAGCGACCGCATCGCGCTCCTGGACGAGACGCATGCCGACGAGCTCGCGCTGCATCTGGAAACGCCGGATGGCCGCGGCGCTCCAGGCGACGACCAGCACCACGACCACCAGCAGCAGCAGCACCGGCATCGCCTTGTGGACGAACAGGTCGCGCAGGCGCGCGACGTATGCGGCGTCGAAGGTCCCGCCCTCGGAAACATGGATCACGACGACCGGGCACAGCGCGGCGACACAGGCGAGCAGCAGCGCGGACCCGAAGAAGCGCAGCACCTTGCGCGACGTGTAGCGCTGGGGTTGCAGCCATGCGCCGAGCGAAACGAACAGGATCGCGACCGCGCCGCTGGCCGTGGCCGGCAGCGCGAGCGACCAGCGCGTGCCGGTCGCGACGAGCGCGATCGTCGCGAGCGCGATCGCGCCGAACAGCATCAGCCATAATTTCAGCCCGGCGCGACTGTAGAGCCAGCGGTCGAGGCACTCGACCTCGTGGCGCAACGTCGGCGCCATCCGCGCGTAGTACGGTGCGGCCCACGCGAAATAGCGTCGCTGGAACGCGTTCTGCGGTGGTCCGGAGGTCGACGGGGCGGCGGGCGTGTCCATCGTCGAAGTGTAGTGGCGACCGGCCGCGCGGCGGGGCGGCGCCGCCTGAACGGTCGATGCGACCGGCGAAGGCTCGGAATATCGGCATCGACAGTCGGAAGACCCGCGCGCCACGCGCGTCGACCCGCGCTCAGCGGTCGTGGCGACCGTCGCGCGTTTTCTCACGGAAGCATCGAATGCTCAGTTACCGGCTTGCAAGTTTCGGCACACCGCTCGTCGCGCAGACCGGCGCGACCCCGGCGCCCGAAGGCCATGAGGTCGTCGTCGCCGTCGGCAGCTGCGGCGTCTGCCACAGCGACGTCCATCTCGCCGACGGCTACTTCGACCTCGGCGCCGGCCACCGCATCGGGCTCGCGGCGAGCGTCGCGCCGCCCCGCACGCTCGGCCACGAGATCGCCGGCACCGTCGTCGCGATCGGCGACGAGGTTCGCGGCGTCGCGGTCGGCGATCGTCGGGTCGTCTATCCGTGGATCGGCTGCGGACGCTGCGCGACGTGCGCGGCCGGCGACGAGCAGCTGTGCAACGCGCCGCGGGCGCTCGGCGTCAACGTCGACGGCGGCTTCGCGGACCATGTGCTCGTGCCGCACGAGCGCTACCTGTTCGACTTCGCGCCGCTGTCCGAGGAGCAGGCCTGCACGTACGCGTGCTCGGGCCTGACGGCGTTCGGTGCGTTGAAGAAGGTCGCCGGCCTGTTCGTCGACGCCGACCCTCGGGCGCTGCTGGTCATCGGCGCCGGCGGCGTCGGCCTGTCCGCCATCCGGATGGCGGCGGCGCTCGGCCTGCCGGCGCCGATCGTCGCCGAGGTCGATCGCTCGAAGTGGGACCTCGCGCGCGCGGCCGGTGCAGCCGACGTGATCGATCCGACGGCGGACGGCGCCGCACGCGCGCTGACGAAGGCGACCGGCGGCGGTGTCCTCGCGGCGATCGACTTCGTCGGCGCCGGCGAGACGTTCGCGTTCGGCTTCGGCGCGCTGCGGAAAGGCGGTACGCTCGTCGCCGTCGGACTGTTCGGCGGCGCGACCTCGCTCGCGCCGGCGATGGTCGCGATCAAGGCCGCGCGGATCGTCGGCTCGTACGTGGGATCGCCGTCCGAGATGCGCGAACTGATGACGCTCGCGCGCGGCGCGGCGCTGCCCGAGCTGCCGCTGTCGACGGCGCCGCTCGACGACGCGTGGGCCGTGCTCGAGGCGCTGAAGGCCGGTCGCGTCAAGGGACGCGCGGTCCTGAAACCGTAGACAATCCGAGAGACCACCGAATCGCGCGAACCCTCGCGCGCCGCAACCGAAGGAATCGTCATGCCCGACACCGCCGCCGAAGCCGTCAAGCCCCAAGTCGCCGTCCACGGCTACGAAGACCTCGCGCTCTACATCGACGGCCAGTTCGTCAAGGGCGGCGGCCGTCGCGAGCAGGACGTGTTCGATCCCGCGACCGACGCCGTGATCGGCAAGCTCCCGCATGCGACGACCGAGGACCTCGACCGTGCGCTCGCCGCCGCCGCGCGCGCGTTCGAGACGTGGAAGAAGACGTCGCCGATGGAGAAGAGCCGGATCCTCCGCAAGGTCGGCGAGCTCGCGCGCGAGCGATCGAAGGAGATCGGCGCGAACATGACGCTCGACCAGGGCAAGCCGATCGCCGAAGCGGTCGGCGAGGTCCTGATGTGCGCCGAGCACGCCGACTGGCACGCCGAGGAATGCCGACGCATCTACGGCCGCGTGATCCCGCCGCGCGTCGACGGCGTCCGCCAGATGGTGCTGCGCGAGCCGATCGGCGTCTGCGCGGCGTTCACGCCGTGGAACTTCCCGTTCAACCAGGCGATCCGCAAGGCGCTCGCGGCGCTCGGCGCCGGCTGCACGCTGGTGCTGAAGGGACCGGAGGACGCGCCGTCGGGCGTCGTCGCGATGGCGCGGCTGTTCCACGACGCCGGCCTGCCGCCCGGATGCCTGAACGTCGTGTGGGGCGTGCCGCACGAGGTCTCGAAGCACCTGATCGAGTCGCCGATCGTCCGCAAGATCTCGTTCACCGGCTCGGTCGCCGTCGGCAAGCTGCTCGCCGGCATGGCCGGCTCGCTGATGAAGCGCTGCACGATGGAGCTCGGCGGTCATGCGCCGGTGATCGTCTGCGACGACGCCGACGTCGAGAAGGCCGCCGATATCCTCGTCGGCTTCAAGTTCCGCAACGCGGGCCAGGTCTGCATCTCGCCGACGCGCTTCTACGTGCAGGAGGGCGCCTACGACCGCTTCGTCGAGCGCTTCGTCGCGAAGACGAAGGCGATCAAGGTCGGGCCGGGCAGCGACCCGGCGAACCGCATGGGTCCGCTCGCGCAGAAGCGCCGCATCGCGCCGTTCGCGAGCTTCATCGAGGACGCGCATCAACGCGGCGCCAGCATCCTCGCCGGCGGTTCGGCGATGGAAGGCGCGGGCAGCTTCTACTCGCCGACGGTCCTCGCGGACCTGCCCGACGACAGCCGGATCATGAACGAGGAGCCGTTCGGGCCGGTCGCCGGCATCGCTCCGCTTCAAGACGGTCGACGACGTGCTGAAGAAGGCGAACAGCCTGCCGTTCGGCCTCGCGTCGTACGCGTTCACGACGTCGACGAAGAACGCGACGGCGATCTCGAACGGCCTCGAGGCCGGCATGGTCTCGATCAACCACATCGGCCTCGCGCTGGCCGAGACGCCGTTCGGCGGCATCAAGGACTCGGGCTACGGCAGCGAAGGCGGCCAGGAGACCTTCGACGGCTATCTGACGACGAAATTCGTGACGCAGCTCGGCTGACGGCCGGACCGCCGCGGTCGGCGCGCCGCGATACGCGGCCGGCGCCCGCCGGCCATCAGCCCTTTCCCGTCGCTCGTTCGAGGAACGCGCGCTCCGCGTCGGTCGACGCGCGGCCGAGCGCCGCGTTGCGCGCCGGGAAGCGGCCGAAGCGCGCGACGACGTCGAAGTGCTCGCGCGCCGACCGGTGCGCGTCGACGTCGCCGAGCGTCGCGAACGCGTCGAGCGAGCGCTGTTGCATCGCGACGTCCTCGCTGTGCATCAGCGGCATGTAGACGAAATGCCGTTCGCACCCGGGCAGCGATCGATCGAGACCGCGTTCGATCGCGTCGAGCGACAGCGCGAGCGCGGGGCCGTCGAGCGCATACGCGTCCGCGGTGCCGCGATGGAGGTGTCGCGAGAACTGGTCGAACACGACGATCGCCGCGAGATGGCCACGGGCATCGAGCGTCGCGCCGGCCGGCGGTCGGCCGGCGAGCGCGGCGTGCAGCGACGCGAAGCGCGCGCGGATCGTCGCGTCGACGGCGGGCGCACCGCGCCACCAGTCGCGCGGGCGCAGCTCGTCGAACCAGAAGCGGATCACGTCGTCGACCCAGCCGTCCGGCGGCGAAGCCGAAGCGGGCGGCAAGTTCACGGCCACGTGCACGCGGGAGCCGATGGCGGGTTCGACGGGATCATGATCGGCATCGTCGCAGGATCCGTCGGCCCGGCGCCAATCCCGTGTCGCCGCGCGGACGGTCGGACGGGGAACGGCCCCGCGTCCCGCGCGTCCCCGGCGACCGCGCGGACCGGCTTCGGGTCCCGTTCCGACCATCTGGTACCAAGGTATTCTGGTACCATGCGTCGATGGACGACGAGACGTTCTTCGCCGCGTTCCGTCGCGGCACGCTGGACCCGGCCGGCTTCGACCATCGGGCGCACCTGCGCGCGGCCGCCTGCGCGCTCGTCCGGATGCCGTTCCTGGAAGCCTGCATCGCGATGCGCGACGGCGTGCGGCGCGTCGCCGCGCGCGCCGGCAAGCCGGGCCTCTATCACGAGACGGTGACCGTCGCGTTCATGGCGCTGATCGCCGACGCGCAGCGCGCGTGCGACGGATCGGCGTCGGTCGAGCGGCTGGTCGCCGCCGATCCGCGGCTGCTCGATCGCGCCGTCGTCGGCCGGCTCTACCGCCCGGAGACGCTCGCCGGCGACGACGCGCACGAGCGCTTCCGGCTGCCCGACGCCGCGGCCTTCGACCGATGAAACGGACCGTCGCGAAGGCCGCCGACGAACGCGCCGCGCGACGAACCGTCGAGCGCGTGCAGACCGGACTGCGGATCGAGAAGCGGATGCTGAAGGTGCTGAAGGCGCTCGCCGAGTACCACGACCTCGGGCTCGGCGATCTCGTCGAAGGCATCGTGCTGCACGCGTTCGACGGCCGATGCGCGTTCTCGAAGAGCAGCCTTCAGAAGATCGCCGACATCCGGAAGGTGTACGGGCTTGACCTCGACGCGTCCGACGCGCATAGGCTCGTCGATCGGTCGTGACGCGACGCGCGTCGATCGACCGGTTCGACACGAGGCGGCGATGCGCGAGACGACGGTGGGCGGGATGCGGCTGCGGGTGACCGACTGGTTCGGACCTTCGTCGCGGCCCGGGCGCGAAGGGGTCTACGAACGGCTGTCGCCCGGCGGTCCGTTCACGTGCTGGAACGGCCGGGCCTGGAACGCGGACGCGCACTCGCCGGCCGACGCGGCCAAGCAGACCGGGATCAGCGCGCATCAGGCCGCGGCGTGGCGCGGCATCGTCCAACAGGTCGACGCGCCGTGCGCGACCTGCCGCGGGCACACGGTGATCGATCGCGGCCACGATCCCGACACCGGCGACGACCTGATCGCCGAATGCCCCGACTGCTGACTCAGCCGCGCCCGGCGCGATAGCCGAAGGTCTTCATCGCCGCCGCGAGCGTCTGCTTCGTCTTCGGATACGCGGCCCACGGGTCGTCCTTGCGGAACGACAGCCAGTCGCGCGCGGTGCGGATCGTCCACTGCGCACCGGACTTCAGCGTCGGCAACTCGTCCCACGTCACCGGCATCGACACGCCGAGCCCGGGCCGCGAGCGCGCCGAATAGGCGACCGCGGTCGTCGCGCCGAGCCCGTTGCGCAGGTAGTCGACGAAGATCTTGCCGATGCGGTTCGAGCCGCCGGACTTCGCGACGAAGCGGTCGGGGATCGTCTTCGCGAGATGCTGCACGATCGCCTGCGAGAAGCCCTTGACGGTGTCCCAGTCGTCGCGCGGCGTCAGCGGCACGACGACGTGCAGCCCCTTGCCGCCGCTCGTCTTCAGGAACGCCTTCAGGCCGAGCTCGTCGAGCAGCGCGTGCGTCAGCACGGCCGCGTCCTGGACCTGCGGCCAGCCGACGCCTTCGCCGGGGTCGAGGTCGAAGATCATCCGATCCGGCTTGTCGATCGCCTTCACGTTCGCGTTCCACGTGTGGTATTCGATCGTGTTCATCTGCGCCGTCGACAGCAGTGCTTCCTTCGACGCGATCTCCATCAGCGACGCGTGCTCCGGCCACAGCGACCGGTCGAGCTCGACGACGCCGGGGATCTTCGCCTCGAGATGCTTCTGGAAGAACAGCTCGCCAGCGACGCCCTGCGGCCCGCGCACCAGCGACACCGGGCGGCCCTTCAGGTGCGGCAGGATCAGGTCGGCGACGCTGTCGTAGTAGCGGACCAGGTCGATCTTCGTCGCGCCGCTCGCCGGGTCGATCACGCGCTCGGCGCTGCTGACGCGCACGCCGTCGACGAGGCCGTCGCCCTTCTTCATCACCGGCGTCTTCGCCGCGGCCCGGCCGGCCGGCTTCGTCGCGCGACGCGCGGCGTCACCGTCGTCGTCGGCGACCTCTTCGGTCGACGATGTCGTCGGGTTCGCGCGCGTTGCTGAGGTCTTCGCGACGGTCTTCGCGGCCTTCGTCGCCGCCCGGCCCGCGGTCTTCCTCGCGGACGTCCCGCCGGCCGACGCGTCGGCCTCGTCGCCCGACGGCGGCTCGACCGCCTTCTCGCGGACGACCGACGTCGCCGGCTTGTCCTCGCGCAGGCCCTGGAACGACGCGTGACGCAGATGGCCGTCGGGCGTCCATTCGGCGAACGCGACCTCCGCGACGAGCACCGGCTTCACCCAGCGCTCGCCGCCCGGCGTGCGCCGCGACCAGCGACCCTGCTTCGGCGATCCGGTCTCGAACGGCGACCGGTCGACCTCCAGCGCCTTCAGCTTGTCCTTCAGCTCGCGCGCGGTCTGCAGCGTCCAGCCGGTGCCCATCGCGCCGGCGTAGCGCAACTTGCCATCGTCGTAGACGCCGAGCAGGAGATTACCGACCTCGCTCGTCGAGTTCGCGCGGTCCGAATAGCCGCCGATGACGAACTCCTGCCGCTGGATGCACTTCAGCTTGATCCACTGCTCGTTGCGCGCCGACGCGTACGGCGCGTCGCGGCGCTTGACGATGACGCCTTCGAGACCCATCGCGCACGCGGCCTTCAGCACGTCGGCCGGCGACGACGGGAAGTCGTCGGAGAAGCGGATGCGCTCGTGCGGCCGGCGCTCGACGACGGTCTTCAGCGCCGCGCGCCGCTGCCACAGCGGCACGCGCCGCAGGTCGTAGCCGCCGAGGAACGGCGCGTCGAACACGAAGTACGTGATCGGCTCGTTGCTCGCGTGGTCGATCGCGTTCTGCAGCGCGTTGAAGTCCTGCCCGTTGCCGCCGTCCTTCAGCACGACGATCTCGCCGTCGAGCCAGCCCTCGTCGAGGCCGAGCGACTCGACCGCCTGCGCGACGCGCGTCAGCTTGTCGGTCCAGTCGTTGCCGTTGCGCGTGATGATCCGCGCGTTGCCGCCCTCGATGCGCGCGAGCACGCGGTACCCGTCGAACTTCGCCTCGACCGACCAGCCGTCGCCGTCGGGCGGCGCCTTGACGAGCGTCGCGAGCTGCGGCGACAGCGTCTGGGGCAGCTTCGCCTTCACGGCGCCCTCGGGCGGGCCGGTCGGCGCGTCGCCGGTGTCGTCGGTCGCCTTCGCCGCCTTCGCGGCGGACGCGCCGCGCGTCGTCGACTTCGCGGTCGCGCGGCCGCGCTTCGACGGCGACGGCTTCGGCCGTCGGCGGCGTCGTGGCCGCATGGTCCGCGTCGACGGTCGGCGACTCGCGATCCTCCAGCGGACCGAGCGGCTGCTCGACCACGCTGTCCGGCAGCGCCATCGTGACGTCGTACGCGTCGGCCGGCTTCGCCCACGCGTCGCGCTTCTTGAACAGCAGCCACGCGTCCTGGCGATCGCCCGGCTTCGCGATCCGCACGAGCTCCCACTGCCCCGCGAGCTTCTCGCCGTGCAGCGCGAAGACCATCTTGCCTTCCCGCATGCCGTCGCGCGGGTCGTTGACCGGCTCCCACGTGCCGCGGTCCCAGACGATCACCTTGCCCGCGCCGTACTGCTTCTCGGGAATCTGGCCCTCGAAGCCGCCGTACGACACCGGATGGTCCTCGACGTGGATCGCCATCCGCTTGACCGCCGGATCGAAGCACGGGCCCTTCGGCACGGCCCAGCTCAGCAGCACGCCGTCGAGCTCGAGGCGGAAGTCGTAGTGCAGCCGCGTCGCCCAGTGCTTCTGGATCACGAACGCCAGCTGCTTGCCGCGCCGCGCCGCCGTGCCGGCCGGCTCCGGCGTGATCGTGAAGTCGCGCTTCGCGTTGTAGCGGTCGAGCGGCGTCGCGGCCATCGGTCAGGCCGCGCGCCGGCGCGCGGTCTTCTGCGCCGGCTTGTCGGCCACCTTGTGAGCGGCTTTGTGCGCGGCCTTGTGCGTCGTCTTCTTCGCCGCCGGCTTCGCGTCGTCGGCCTCGCCGTCGTCGCCGCCCGCCTCGTCGTCGTTCGACGCCTTCGCGTCGTCGGACGACGCCTTGCCGCCCTTGCGCGCGCCGAGGCTGCGCTTCAGCAATTCGGTCAGGTCGATGACGTTGCTCGCGGTGCCGGGTTCGACCGCCTCGAGCGGCTCGACCTTCTCGGTCTTCCCGGCCGCGACGCGTTGCTCGACGAGCTTGCGGACGGCATCGGCGAAGTGATCGGTGTACTGGTCGGGCGCGAACTTCACCGTCATGTCGCCGATCAGCTGCGTCGCCATCTTCATCTCGGCTTCCTTCGGCTTCGCGGCCTTCGCGCCTTCGGCCGGCAGGTTCAGCGCGTCGACGTCGCGCAGGTCGTTCGACCAGCGCAGCGTGTTCAGCACCAGCGCCGGACCCGACGGGACGAGCGCCGCGAGGTGCTCCTTCGTGT
Source organism: uncultured beta proteobacterium (assembly GCA_963720205.1). Classification (GTDB taxonomy): domain Bacteria; phylum Pseudomonadota; class Gammaproteobacteria; order Burkholderiales; family Burkholderiaceae_D; genus CAHJXF01. The sequence goes on from OY970390.1 coordinate 1,541,854, forward strand.
GCAGCACGACGCGCGCGATCCCGATGACACCGGCCGACGCCATCGCCTCGCGCAGCAGCGCGTAGACCTTCTCGCCCTTGTCGGCCGGCTCGAGGTAGTACGGCTTCTCGAGATAGACGAACGGCACCTCGGCCGCCTGGACGAAGCCCTCGATCTCGATCGTCTGCGTCGTCTTCGGATACGCGGCCCGGATCTCGTCGTCGGACAGCACGACGTACTCGCCGTTGTCGGCCTTCACGCCCTTGACGATGTTCTCGCGCTCGATTTCCTTGCCGGTGCGCTTGTTGATGCGCTTGTAGCCGACCGGGTCCATCGACCGCTTGTCGAGCCAGTCGAAGTCGATGCCGCTGTCCGACGACGCGGGATACAGGCCGACCGGTATGTGGACCAGCCCGAAGCTGATCGCGCCTTTCCAGATGGCTCGGGGCATGTGCACCTCGCAAGGCCGCCTCGGCAGCCGGTCCCGCAGTCTCGGGCCGCCGCCGCGATCGCGCCGTAGGAATCGAAGAAGCGATGCTATAGGAACGGACCGATGCGGCGGTGCACGCGTCGCGGCGCTACGGGCATGCCGCCGCGCGAGCGCGGTCGTGTAACGTTCGGACCATGAAGATCCCCGCGCGACTGCAGCCGCTGCTCGACGACGGCCTGATCGTCCGCGTCGTCCGGCAGCTGATGAGCGGCAAGGAGGCGGCCGTCTTCGTCGTCGAATGCGACGGCGACGACGGACCCGAGGTCCGCTGCGCGAAGGTCTACAAGGATGTGCAGCAGCGCAGCTTTCGCCAGGCCGTCGACTACACCGAGAACCGCAAGACGGCGAACAGCCGCGACGCGCGGGCGATGAAGAAGGGCACCGCGTTCGGCAAGCGGGCGCGCGAGGAGGCCTGGCAGAGCGCGGAGGTCGATGCGCTTCATCGGCTGGCGGCGGCCGGCGTTCGCGTGCCGAAGCCGTACCAGTTCCTCGAAGGCGTGCTGCTGATGGAGCTCGTGATCGATGCCGACGGCAACGCGGCGCCCCGGCTGAACGACGTGCAGTTCACGGCGGACGACGCGCGTCGCCATCACCGGACGCTGCTCGACGAAGTCATCCGCATGCTGCTCGCCGGCGTGATCCACGGCGACCTGTCCGAATTCAACGTGCTGATGGCCGCCGACGGGCCGGTGATCATCGACCTGCCGCAGGCGGTCGACGCGGCCGGCAACAACCACGCGAAGGCGATGCTCGATCGCGACGTGACCAACCTCGCGAACACCTTCGGGCGCTTCGCGCCGGAGCTGATCGGCACCGAATACGGCAAGGAGATCTGGCAGCTCTACCAGCGAGGCGTGCTCGCCGTCGGCATGCCGCTGACCGGACGCGTCGAGGGACCGCGCGGCGCGGTCGACCTCGGCGGGCTGATGGACGAGATCGACGATGCCCGCTACGAGGACGAGGCGAAGCGCATGAGGCTGGCGGTGCCATGAGCGACGACCGGTCGATGCCGCCGCGAGCCGGCCAGCACGTCACGATGTGCACGACTTCGAGCGCTTCCGAAGCATCGGGACGTCGATGAACGTGCACGGAAGCTGTCACTGCGGATACATCCGCTACGAGGCCGAGGTCGACCCTGCGCGCACGACGATCTGCCATTGCAGCGACTGCCAGGCGCTGAGCGGCTCGGCCTATCGCGTCTCGGTCCCGGCGCGCGCCGAGGACTTCCGGCTGCTCGGCGGCACGCCAGCCATCTACGAGAAGACCGGTTCGAGCGGCGCCGTTCGACTGCAGGCGTTCTGCGCGAACTGCGGCTCGCCGATCTACAGCGCCGCCGCGACCGGCACGACGATCTACGTGCTGCGGACCGGCTGCATCGCGGAACGCGCGGCGCTGGTCCCGAAGCGGCAGATCTGGTGCGACTCCGCGCAGGAGTGGACCATGGCGATCGACGGTATCGCGAAGTTCGCGAAGGAAGCCGGATGACGGTCGCGCCGGCCGGCGCGACACGTACGTCTCGCACGATCGAACGCGATCCCCGCCGGTTCGCGCGGATCGGCGGCGCGTTGTACCTCGGGATCATCGTCGCCGGCGGGTATGCGGAGGGCATCGTGCGCGACGGGCTGATCGTGACCGGCGACGCAACCGCGACGGCCGCCCGCATCGTGGATTCGCCCGGCCGATGGCGGTTCGCCATCGCGGCCGAGCTCGCGATCGTCGTGTTCGCGATCACGCTCGCCGTCATCGAGTACGGACTGCTGCGACCGGTCGACCGCTTCGTCGCGACGTCGCGCTGGCCTTGAACGTCGTCTCGATCACGCTCGAGGCGGTCAACAAGATCGTCCTGCTCGCCGGCACGTCGATCCTGCTGCACGGGTCTGCGCTGGCCGCGTTCACGGCCGACCAGCGCGCCGCGCTCGCCTACCTCGCCATCCGCGCGCACGCGGTCGGCTTCGACGTCAGCCTGCTGATCTTCGGCGTCGTCTGCCTGCTGCTCGGCAACCTGCTGTTCCGCTCCGGCTACTTCCCGCGCGCGATCGGCGTCGCGATGCAGGTCGCCGGCGTCTGCTACGGCATCGCGACGATCGCGGCGCTGTTCTTCCCGCGCGCCGAGGCCGTGCTGCTTCCCGCTATCCTGTTGCCGGCGCTGATCGGCGAGCTGTCGTTCTGCCTGTGGCTGCTGATCAAGGGCGTCGACCTGCCGGCGTGGCGCCGGCGGCTCGGCGCACGGGCCGACGTCGACCCCGCACCGATGCCTCTGTGATGCAACGTCCTTCATGAACGCCGATCCGCCCGACCCCGCTCTCGTACTGCCGACGTTCGACGACGTCCTCGCCGCGGCCGATCGCCTCGAAGGACACGCGCACGTCACGCCGGTGATGACGTCGCGAACGATCGACGACGAGCTCGGCGCCGAGGTGTTCTTCAAGTGCGAGAACTTCCAGCGGATGGGCGCGTTCAAGTTCCGCGGCGCGTTCAACGCGCTGTCGTGCTTCGATGCGCGGCAGCGCGCGGCCGGCGTCGTCACCTTCTCGTCGGGCAATCACGCGCAGGCGATCTCGCTCGCGGCACGGATCCTCGACATCCCCGCGACGATCGTGATGCCGTCCGATGCGCCGACGGTCAAGGTCGAGGCGACGCGCGGCTATGGCGGCGAGATCCTGTTCTACGACCGGCACGCCGAGGACCGCGAGGCGATCGGCCGCCGGCTCGCCGCCGATCGCGGCCTGACGCTGATCCCGCCGTACGACCATCCCGATGTCATCGCCGGTCAGGGCACCGCGGCGATGGAGCTGATCGACGAGGTCGGTGCGCTCGACGCCCTGTACGTCTGCCTCGGCGGCGGCGGGCTGCTCGCGGGGTCTGCGCTGTCGGTCTGTGCGTTGTCGCCGCAGACCCACGTGTACGGCGTCGAGCCCGAGGCCGGCGACGACGGGCAACGATCGTTCCGCACCGGAACGATCGTCCACATCGACACGCCGCGCACGATCGCCGACGGCGCGCAGACGCAGCACCTCGGCCGCTACACGTTCGAGATCATCAAGCGCGACGTCGACGACGTGCTGACGGCGAGCGACGACGCGCTCGTCGACGGCATGCGCTTCTTCGCGTCGCGAATGAAGATGATCGTCGAGCCGACCGGCTGCCTCGGCTTCGCGGCGCTCCGGCGACGCGGGCGCGCGCACGCGGGCCAGCGCGTCGGCGTGATCGTCAGCGGCGGCAACGTCGACCTCGCGCGCTTCGCCGCGCTGGTCGCGGACGCGTCGCCTTCGCAAGAGCCCGGTTCGACCTGACCAACGCGATCGACCGTCGGGTCGATCGCCTGCGCCTTCGTTGCGGCGCCTGGCACGGTACGTGCACGGCCGCTTGACACGCAAGGTATCCTCGGCAGCATGCCGCCCTCGGTCGCCGAAGCCCTTCAAACTGCCATCGACGCGCTCGAGGGGCAGCGATCGCTGCTGGGCGACGCCGTCGTCGACGTCGCCGTCGCGCCGTTGCGGGCGCAGCTCGCAGCGCTCGAATCGCCCGCGTCGACGACGTCGCCCGTCGCGTCGCCGATGGCGCAGCCCGAACAGACGCTGCGCGTGGTCAGCATCCTGTTCCTCGACATCGTCGGCTCGACGTCGCTCAGCCAGCAGCTCGACGCCGAAGAGACGCACGAGGTGATGGACGACGCGCTGCGGCGTTGCACCGCGGCGGTGGTCCGGCACGACGGCCGCGTGCTGCAGTACGCCGGCGACAACCTGCTCGCCGTGTTCGGCGCGGACGAGGCGCGCGAACACGATGCCGAACGCGCCGTGCGCGCGGGCCTCGAACTGCTCGGCGAAGGCCGCCTGATGCGGGCCGAGATCGAGCGCGACCACGGCTACGCGAGCTTCGACGTGCGGGTCGGCGTGCACACCGGCGGCGTGCTGCTCGGCGGCGGCATCGAGGCCGAGGGCAGCATCCGCGGCATGGCCGTGAACATCGCGGCGCGGATGGAGCAGACGGCGCCGCCGGGCGCGCTGCGGATCAGCCAGGACACGTGGCGTCACGTCCGCGGCGTCTTCGAGTTCGAGGCGCAGCCCGCGATCACGGTCAAGGGCATCGAGCAGCCGATCCTCTCGTACCTCGTGCGGCGCGCGAAGCCGCGGGCGTTCCGCACGACGACGCGCGGCATCGAAGGCATCGCGACGCGGATGGTCGGCCGCGACAGCGAACTGCGGCGCCTGCAGTCCGCGTTCGAAAGACTGTTCGAACACCGGCAGCTCGAGACGGTGTTCGTCGTGGCCGAGGCCGGCGTCGGCAAGAGCCGCCTGCTGTACGAATTCACCGACTGGGTCGAGGCGCGGCCCGAGATCGTCTTCAGCTTCCAGGGTCGCGCCGATCCGCGCACGCAGAACCAGCCGTTCGGCCTGCTCCGCGACGTGCTCGCGTGGCGGCTGCAGATCGCGGACACCGACAGCCTCGAGGTCGCGAAATTCAAGATCGAGCAGGGCATCGCGCCGCTGTTCGTCGACGACGACGGCCCCGAACTCGCCCAGGCCCATGCGCACCTGCTCGGGCATCTGATCGGTCTCGATTTCAGCGACAGCCCGCACCTGCGCGGCATCCTCGACGACCCGAAGCAGATCCGCACCCGCGCGTTCCATGCGGCCGCGCAGGCGTTCCGTCACTTCAGCGCGAAGGGCGAGCATCCGATCGTCGTGCAGCTCGACGACCTGCACTGGTCCGACGACGGCTCGCTCGAGTTCATGAAGCATCTCGTGAACGTCAATCGCGACGTGCCGATGCTGATCCTCTGCCTGACGCGCCCGTCGCTGTTCGAGCGTCGGCCCGACCTGCTCGACGAGACCGGACCGTTGCAGCGCATCGACCTCCTGCCGCTGGACTCGACGGTGAGTCGGCAGCTCGCCGCCGAGATCCTGCAGCGCCTGCCCGAGATCCCCGACACTCTCGCCGACCTGCTGATCGGCCGCGCGGCCGGCAATCCGTTCTACATGGAAGAGCTGGTGAAGATGCTGATCGACCGCGGCGCGGTCAGCGTCGGCGCCGACGCGTGGTCGTTCGATCCGGATCGCATCCTCGGCGACGCCATTCCGCCGACGCTGACCGGCATCCTGCAGGCGCGGCTCGACGGCCTGCCGCCGGCCGAGCGCATCGCGCTGCAGGAGGCGAGCGTGGTCGGCATGGTGTTCTGGGAAGAAGCGCTGGCCGCGCTCGACGGGCGGTCGCCGCGCGCGCTGCCGGCGCTCGTTCGTCGCGAACTCGCGCTGCCGCAGATCGAGACCAGCCTCGACGGCGTGCACGAGTACGTCTTCAAGCACCAGATCCTGCAGGAGGTGACCTACGAGACGCTGCTGAAGCGGACGCGCCGCACGCTGCATGCGAGCGCCGCCGAATGGTTCGCGAGTCTCGGCGGCGTCCGCGCGGCCGGCTTCCTCGGTGCCGCGGCGTGGCACTACGAGCGCGGCGGCGAGCCGGCGCGTGCCGGCCGAGTTCTACACGCGCGCCGCGGAGGACGCCCGCCGGCGCTACGCGCACGAAGCGACGCTGAACTACGTGTCGCATGCGCTGCGCCTGCTGGACGGCGACGACGATGCGACGCGGTCGACGCGCTGGCGCCTGCTGGACGCGCGCGAGCGCAGCTACGAGCTGCTGGGCAAGCGCGTCGAGCAGCGGGCGGATATCGACGCGCTCCAGGCGCTCGCCGATCGGCTCGACGACGACCGCAGGCGCGCGGACGTGGCCACGCGTCGCAGCGTGCTCGCAGGCCGCAGCGGCGAGATCGACGAACAGGAGAGGGCCGCGCGTCTCGGCATGGCGCTCGCCGAGCGATGCGATGACGCGCCGCTCAGGCTCAACGCGATGCGCCTGCTCGCCGACGCGCTCGCGCGCCACGGCGATCTCGCGGCCGGAGAAGCGATGGCCCGCAAGGGTCTCGACGAAGCGCGCGCGTTGCGCCTGACGGACCCCGAGAGCCGCTTCCTGAACGTGTTGAGCCGGATCGCCGCGCAGCGCAACGACACGATGATGTTGCTGACGACGAGCCAGCAGGCCACCGCCCTCCGACGCGCGCTCGGCGACCGGCGCAACGAGGCGATCGGCCTGGCGACCCTCGGCGCCGGGTGGCTGGACCTCGGTCACTTCGCGCAGGCGCGATCGGATCTCGACGAGGGCCTTCGGCTGGTGCGGGCCATCGGCGACCGGGTGATGGAACCGCTCTGCTTCGCCAACCTGTCGCAGCTGGCGCTCTGGGAAGGCGATGCAGGCCTCGCCCGCGAGCATGCAACGACCGCGCTCGAGATCGCCGCCGATATCAACGCGGGGGAGTTCGAGCTGTTCGCCCTCTGGTGCCTGGGTAACGCCGAGTTGGCGCTCGAACGCCTGGACGCCGCATCGATGGCTTATGCCAGAGCCCTGGAGATGGCGCACGCGAGAAGCAGTCCGCAGGAACACGATGCGAGCGCGGGACTGGCCTGCGTCGCCCTCGCGCGCGGCGACGCGGCAGCGGCGGCTCAGGCCGCCGCGTCGGTGCTGACGGTGCTCGATGCCGGTGGCAACCTCGACGGCACTTTCGGGGCGACGACGATCCGGCTCGTGTGCTGGCAGGTGCTCGACCGGTCAGCGGATCCACGCGCCGACGCGCTGCTGACCGCGGCGCACGACGCGTTGCAAGCGCAGGCGGCTGCGTTGCCCGACCCGACGCTCCGCGATGGGTTCCTGAATCGAGTGCCGCCGCATCGCGCCATCGTGTCCGCCTGGGCCGCGGCGCGTTCGGCGTCCGGCAGGGCCTGAGTCGGCAAGCCCCGCGCCGCGTCGACACCTGCTCGCGCGCGCAGGCGAGCGCGAGGTGCGACGGCGCTTGCGATCCGGTGGAGCGTCGATGCTCGATGCGCCCCACGCGTCTTGCAGCTCGGGTCGCAGCGCGCAGTCAGGCGCCGCCCGGCGATACGGTGTCGCGTCGATCGACCGTTGATTCAGGACCGCGATGCACGGGCCGACCGGCGTCAGCCGGTGCTCGCGCGCGTTCCCGTGATCCGTTCAGCGGCCGATCGACTTCCGACGCCGGTGGACGATCAGCGCGCCGAGTCCCAGCAGCGCCAAGGCGAAGCTGTCCGGTTCCGGGACTGTCGTGAACGTCAGCGAGGCCGGGTTCGACGGGTCGCCGAAGCAGCCCTGCGTATCGGGAGCGCACTGGCGAAGGTACGCGCCGCCGAAGCCGGGCTGCGCATCCTCCGGACCCACGTCGGAGAACGATTCGATGATGATCGGCTCCTCGTTCGACACGAAGTAGAGAACCATCGTGCCGTCGTAGGCGATCGGGTAGGTCGCGTCCGGGTCCGAGACCGAGACCGCGAACTGCACGCTGTCTTCGCTATCGAAACCGGCGAACTGGCCGGTCGTCGGATCGAAATAGGCACCGACCACGTAGCTCGTCGGATCGAAGTAGCTCGCGTCGAGCGCCACGCTCGTGAGGATGTTGCTCGGGTTGGTCGACGCGTTGTAGAAGTTCACCTGCGCGGACAGCGCCGTGATCTGGCAATTCGATCCGGTGAAGACATAACCCGGTCCCTGCGCATAACACGACGGCGAGACGTCGAGCGTCATCGAGCCGCTGAAGCCGAGATTCGGGATCGAAGGACCGTAGGCCGGATCGAACAGCGCGACGACCGCCGCCGAGGCGGGGGCGGCGAAGACCAGCACGGAACACGCGGTCGCCAGGACGGAGAGACGGCGGACGAAGGACTGGAAGCTCGACACGGAACGCCCCTTTATTCGATTTGTTGTTGGAAGCCGATGCGAAGCACGATCCGGGCCCGGCATCTCCGGCAAGCCGGCTTCCAGAGGGGAGCACGGGGGGCGAAGCATCATCCGGGGCCTTGGCGACCCGGCGCCCGGCGCCGGTGTGTAAAGTTTCGCGACGTCGCAGAGGCATACGACGCGACCGGCGCCGAGCCGCTCGACTGGTCTTCGATCAGCCCGCGACCGTCTGCCGCACCGCCCGCTCCCAGCCGGCCATCAGCGCCTCGGCGCGGTCGCGCGACATCGTCGGCACGAACGTCCGGTCGGCCTTCCACAGCGTCGCGAGCTCCGCCTCGTCCGCGTAGACGCCGGCCGCGAGACCCGCGAGGAACGCCGCGCCGAGCGCCGTCGTCTCGATCATCGCGGGGCGCACGACCGGCACGCCGAGCAGGTCCGCCTGGAACTGCATCAGCAGGTCGTTGACCGACGCGCCGCCGTCGACGCGCAGCTCGGCGACCGCCTGCCCGCCCGACGCGTCGCGGCTCATCGCCTGCAGCAGCGCGGCGCTCTGGAACGCGATGCTCTCGAGCGCCGCGCGCGCGACGTGGCCGATCGTCGTGCCGCGCGTGAGCCCGGTCAGCGTGCCGCGCGCGTCCGCGTTCCAGTACGGCGCGCCGAGGCCGGTGAACGCCGGCACGAAGACGACGCCGCCCGAGTCGGGCACCGTCGCGGCGAGCGCCTCGACGTCGGCCGACGTCTCGATCGCGCGCACGCCGTCGCGCAGCCACTGCACGACGGCGCCGCCGACGAAGACGCTGCCTTCGAGCGCATACGACGCCGTCGATCCGCGTTGCGCGGCGCGCGTCGTCACGAGCCCGTTCGTCGACGCGCGCGGCGACGTGCCGGTGTGCATCAGCAGGAAGCAGCCGGTGCCGTACGTGTTCTTCGCGACGCCGGACTCGAAGCACGCCTGCCCGAACAGCGCGGCCTGCTGGTCGCCCGCGATGCCGCCGATCGTCAGCGGATGGCCGAGCACGTCCGCGTCGATCGTGCCGAAGTCGCAGGACGACGGTCGAACCTCGGGCAACACGGACGGCGGCACGTCGAACAGCGCCAGCAGCGCGTCGTCCCACGCGCCGCGACGGAGGTCGTACAGCATCGTGCGAGACGCGTTCGTGACGTCGGTGGCGTGGACGCGTCCGCCGGTCAGGTTCCACAGCAGCCACGTGTCGACCGTCCCGAACGCGAGCTCGCCGCGCGACGCCCTCGCGCGCGCGTCGGGCACGTGGTCGAGCAGCCAGCGCAGCTTCGTCGCGGAGAAGTACGGATCGACGACGAGTCCGGTCCGCTCGGCGATCATCGGCGCGCGGCCCTGTCCGCGCAGCGTCGCGCACTGGTCCTCGGTGCGTCGGTCCTGCCAGACGATCGCGCGATGCAGCGGCTCGCCGGTCGCGCGGTCCCACAACACCGTCGTCTCGCGCTGGTTCGTGATGCCGACGGCCGCGATGTCGCGCGCGTCGAGGCCGGCCTTCGCGATCGCCTCGCGCGCCGTGTCGCGCTGCTGCGTCCAGATCTCCAGCGGGTCGTGCTCGACCCAGCCGGGTCGCGGGAAGAACTGCCGCAATTCACGCTGCGCGACCGCGACGATGCGGCCGTCGCGATCGAAGACGATGCTGCGCGAGCTGGACGTGCCCTGGTCGAGGGCCAGCAGGAAGGTCATCGGGACGGCGTCGGGACCGCGGGGCGGCCACTATAAGCCGCCGCCGGCGCCCGACATCGCGCGCCGCGAACCGCGCCGGCGCGCGGACCGCGGGTCAGATCCGCACGGTCTCCGGCACCGCCTGCGACGGCGGCGCCTTCGCGGCCGGCAGCAGGTGATCGATCGTGATCGGCAGCGCGCGCGAGCGATGGCCGGTCGCGTGCCAGATCGCGTTCGCGACGGCGGCGGCGGTGCCGACGATGCCGATCTCGCCGAGTCCCTTGACGCCGAGCGGCGTGACGTCCGGGTCCGGCTCGTTCACGAAGATCACGTCGATGTCGTAGATGTCGGCGTTGACCGGGATGTGGTACTCGGCGAGGTTGTGGTTCATGAAACGCCCGAAGCGATGGTCCATGAACGTCTCTTCCTCGAGCGCCATGCTGATGCCCATCACGACGCCGCCGAGGATCTGGCTGCGCGCGGCCTTCGGGTTGACGATGCGCCCCGCCGCGACCGCGATGACGATGCGCGGCACGCGGATCACGCCGAGTTCCTCGTCGACGCGCGCCTCCGCGAAGATCGCGCTGTGCGTGTTGCGCTGCTTCAGCATTTCGCTGAGCTTGTCGAGCAGGCCGGGCTTCGCGGTCTCCTCGACGACGATCTCGGCCAGGCCGGCGTCGCGCAGGAGGTCGCCGATCGACCGCGACGCCGACGGGTCGTCCCGGCGCGACACGCGGCCGTCGGCGAACACGAGGTCGTCGGCCTTCGCGCTGCCGAGCGGCTTGCCGTCGAGCTTGCGCGCCGCGTCGAGCAGTTTCTCCTTCACGCCCTCGCACGCGAGGTGCACGGCGGCGCCGGTCGACGCGGTCGCCCACGAGCCGCCTTCGACCGGCGCTGTCGGCAGCGCGCTGTCGCCGAGCTTGACGCTGATGCGGTCGAGCGGCACGCCGAGCGAGTCGGACGCGACCTCGGCCATCACCGTGTACGTGCCCGTGCCGATGTCCGACGTCGCCGACGCGACCTCGAGGCTGCCGTCCGCGCGCAGCGTCGCGCGCGCCGAAGTCTGCTGGAACATCGCGTCCCACATGCCCGTCGCGACGCCCCAGCCGACGAGTTCGCGGCCGTCCTTCATCGAGCGCGGCGCGAGCGGGCGACCGTCCCAGCCGAACCGCTTCGCGCCTTCGGCATACGCTTCGCGGAGCGCCTTCGACGTGTACGGCTTGTCGTCCATCGCGTCCTTCTCGGAATAGTTCAGCAGCCGGAATTCGAGCGGATCGAGCTTCGCGATCTCGGCCATCTCGTCGATCGCCATCTCGAAGATCGTCATGCCGGTCGCCGCGCCCGGCGCGCGCATGTCGCCGGGCGTGTACGTGTCGAGCGCCGCGAGCTCGTGCTTGCCGGACGCGTTGTCGCACGCGTAGTTCATCAGGCCCCAGTTGACGATCACCTCCATGTAGTCCTCGAAGCGCGACGTCGACTGCACGACCTCGTTGACGATCGACTGGAGGCGACCCTTCTCGTCGGTCGCGAGCGACACCGTCTGCAGGGCCTCGGGCCGATGGACGTGGCTGAACATCTGCTGGCGCGTCATCACGACGCGCACCGAACGCTCGAGCATCTTCGCGGCGAGCGTCGCGAAATAGACCTGGTACTGCGGACGCAGCCCCGATCCGAACGCGCCGCCGACGTACGGGTTGAGCACCCGCACGTCGTCCTTCGCGAAGCCGAACACCGACGCGAGGTAGTTCTGCACGTTCTGCGAACCCTGCGTCTTGTCGTAGACGGTGATGCGGCCGCCGCCTTCCCAGAGCACCGTCGTCGCATGCATCTCCATCGGATTGTGATGATGCGTGCCCTCGTGATAGACGCCGGTGAAGCGCAGCGGCGCGCGTTCGAGCGCCGCCTGCGCGTCGCCGCGGTTCTTCGGCGGGTCGAACGTGTCGCGCTTCTTCTTCGGCTCGTACTTCTTCGGCAGCTCCGCCTCGAGGCTCGTGTTGAAGTCGGTCGTCTCGTACTCGACCTCGACGATCGACGCGCCGTAGCGCGCCAGCTCGAGCGACTCGGCGACGACGAGCGCGATCGGCTGCATCGCGAACCGGATCTCGGCGTCGTAGAGCCCGCGGAACGGCGAGCCCGGTACGGCCACCTCGTCGGTGTAGCGCTTGTCGAAGATCGGCAGGTGCGGCCGGTTCTCGTGCGTGACGATCTCGACGATGCCGGGCACGGCACGCGCCTTCGAGTCGTCGATGCGCACGATGCGCCCGCGCGGGATCGCGCTCGACACGATCCAGCCGTAGAGCAGGCCCTCGCGCGGATGCTCGGCCGCGTAGCGCGCCTCGCCGGTCACCTTCGAACGGCCTTCGATGCGGCTGGTCGGCTCGCCGATGTGCTTCGTCTCGTGTTCGATCGCGGATGTGGTCATCGATGGATCCTCAGGCGACGCGCTTGTCGATCTGCGACTGCGGCGTGCCGGCCGCGGCCTGGTGCAGCGCGCGGACGATCGCCTTCTGCGCCATGGGTATCTTGAAGTCGTTGTCGCCCTGCCCGCGTGCGCCCTGCGTCACGGCCTCGGCGAACGAACGGAACAGGTCGTCGGACGGCGCGTTGCCGGCCAGTCCGAGCTCGGCGGCCGGCACGCGCCACGGCTTGTGCGCGACGCCGCCGAGCGCGACCCGCGCCTCGGCGATCGTCTCGCCGTCGAGCCGCATCGCGACCGCGACCGAGACCAGCGCGAACGCATACGACAGCCGGTCGCGCAGCTTCAGGTACGTGTAGTTGCGGCTGAAGCCCTCGGCCGGCAGGTCGATCGCGGTGACGAGCTCGCCGGCCTCGAGGACGTTGTCGCGCCACGGCTCGTCGCCCGGCAGCCGGTGGTAGTCGGCGAACGGGATCGTGCGCTCCCCGTTCGGTCCGTGCAGGCGCACCGTCGCGTCGAGCGCGGCGAGCGCGACGCACAGGTCCGACGGGTGCACGGCGATGCACTGTTCGCTCGCGCCGAGGATCGCGTGGATGCGATTGACGCCGCCGATCGCGCCGCAGCCGCTGCCGGGCGTCCGCTTGTTGCACGGCGTCGCGGTGTCGTAGAAGTAGTAGCAGCGCGTGCGCTGGTTCAGGTTGCCGCCGTTCGTGGCGGCGTTGCGCAGCTGCGGGCTCGCGCCGGCGAGGATCGCCGACGACAGCAGCGGGTAGCGCTCGCAGACGCGCGGATCGAACGCGGTGTCCGCGTTCGTCACGAGCGCGCCGAGCCGCAGGCCGCCGCCGTCGATCTCGTCGATCGTCGCGAACGGCAGCCGCGTGATGTCGACGACGCGCTCGGGCCGTTCGACGTTCACCTTCATCAGGTCGACGAGGTTCGTGCCGCCGGCGAGGAACCGGACGTTCGCGGCCGCGCCCTCGCGCACCGCGTCGTCGACCGCCGTGGGGCTCGCGAACGAGAAGCGGTTCATCGCGCGCCCTCCGCCTGCATCACCTCGACGATCGCGTCGGTGATGTTCGTGTACGCGCCGCAGCGGCACAGGTTGCCGCTCATCCACTCGCGCACCTCGTCGCGGGTCTTCGCGCGTCCCTCGTCGATCATGCCGCGCGCCGAGCAGATCTGCCCCGGCGTGCAGTAGCCGCACTGGAACGCGTCGTGGTCGATGAACGCCTGCTGCAGCGGATCGAGCGCGCCGTCGGCGGCGAGTCCCTCGATCGTCGTGACGTGGCTGCCGTCCTTCTGCACCGCGAGCACGAGGCAGCTGTCGACGCGACGCCCGTCGAGCAGCACGGTGCACGCGCCGCACTGGCCGTGGTCGCAACCCTTCTTGCTGCCGGTCAGGCCGATCTGCTCGCGCAGCAGGTCGAGCAGCGTCGTCCACGGCTCGAGGGACAGTCGATGCTCGCGACCGTTGATCGTCAGCGTGATCGGCAGCGTCTCGCCGTCGGTCACGGGCGCGACGTGCGTCGCGGTCGCCGCGGTATCCATGGGCAGCCCCTCGGTGTGAACGAACCGACGACGTTAAGTCGTCGCGCGAGCCGGCGTTATGGGAGCGGACGACAAACGCTTGTCAGCGCTTCGGCGCGCGACGCGACGGGCGCAATTCAGCGATGCGCTGCGTCGCCGTCGTCCCAGCCGCCGCCGAGCGCCTTGAACAGCGCGACGAGATCGGTCGACGCGGTGACCGACGACTGCGCGAGGTCGAGCTCGGCCTGGTTCGCCTGATGCTCCGCGTTCAGCACGTCGATGTACGCGCCGAGCCCGCTGACGTAGCGATCGCGCGCGAGGTCGCGGCCGTGCCGGGCATCGTCGAACTGCTTGTTCAGCGCGGCCGTCCGGCGCTGCTCGAACGCATACGTCGTCATCGCGTTGTCGACGTCGTGGAACGCGGACAGGACCGTCTGCCGGTACGTGACGACCGCTTCCTGCGCCTGCAGGTCGGCGACGCGTACCTGCGCGCGCAACTGGCCGCCCTGGAAGATCGGCACGGTGAGCTGCGCGCCGACGAGCCCGAAGCGCGACGCCCAGTCGAACAGCGTCGACGTCTTGTTCGACGACAACGATCCGACCGCGCCGAGGCGGATGCTCGGATACAGCGCGGCCGTCGCGACGCCGATGCGCGCGGTGGCCGCCTCGTACTCGGCCTCGCGTTGCCGCACGTCGGGCCGACGTCGCAGCAGGTCGCCCGGCAACCCGACCGGCACCTCGGGCGGCAGCGGCGGCAGCGCGGCCTCGCCGAGCCGCGCGTCGAGCGCGCCGGGCGGCATCGCGAGCAGCAGCGCGAGGCGGTTGCGATTCGTCGCGATCGATTGCTCGATCGGCGGCAGCTTCGCACGCGCGGCCGACACCTGGACCTGCTGCGTCGCGACGTCCGACGACGGCACGAGACCGGCCTGGTTGCGCGACCCGATCAGGTCCGCGAGCCGCTGCTGCGCGTCGATGTCGGCGCGCGTGATGTCGCGCTGCCGCTCCGCGCCGCGCAACGTGAAGTAGGTCCGCGCGATCTCGGCGGCGAGCGAGACCATCGCGTCCTGGCGACCGGCCTCGGCCGCGAGCACCTGCCGGTCGGCCGCCTCGACGTTGCGTCGCACGCGGCCGAACAGGTCCGGTTCCCATGTCGCGTCGAAGCCGACCTGGAACAGGTTCGTGACGAGCGTCGTCGGTCCGGACGACGAACCGGACGACCCACCGCCCGAAGACGAGCCGCCCGACGACGCACCGCCGAGCAGCTGTCCGAGGCCACTCTGGCCGGACCGCAGCCGCGCGGCCGCGGCGGTTCCGGCGACCTCCGGGTAGTACGCGCCCGCCGCCGCGTCGCGCTGCGCCCGCGCCTCGGCGATCCGCAGACCGGCCTGCTGCACGTCGAGGCTCTGGTCCTTCGCCGTCTCGATCAGGCCGTCGAGCGTCGGATCGTCGAACACCGTCCACCAACGTCCGGCGTCGACCGGCCCCGCGACGACGCGGCTCGGCAGGTCGGTGGCGATGCCCGGGTCGCGCGATCGGCGGCCCACGCGGCCGGCGCGTCGGTGTCCGGCGGCATGCGGATCGGGCCCGACGGCGCACGCGCGAAAGGCGCCGTCGCGAGCGCGGCCGCGATGCCTCGCATCGTCGCGCGGTCAATGCGCACTCGCGGCTCCCGGCGGCGGCTTCTTCAGCAGCAGCGTGATCGGCGCGACGCACAGCGCGGCGATGCCGAACAGCCAGAACACGTCGAAGTACGACAGTCCCTGCGCCTGCATCTGCACCTGGTTCTGCGCGGACGCGAGCGCGGTGCCGGCGAACGAGCCGGGGCCGACATCGAAGCTCGACACGTGCTCGGACAGCCGCAGATGATGGAACTGCGTGCGCCACGCGAGCGCGGTCGTCGCGGCCGACACGCCGACGCTGCCGCCGAGGTTGCGCATCAGGTTGATGATCGCCGACGCCTCGCTGTTCTTGTCCGGCGGGATGCCGACGTAGCCGGCGGACGTCAGCGTCACGAACAGGAACGGCAGCGCGAGGCTCTGGTAGACCCGCGCCATCGACAGGTCCGAGAACCCCATCTGCAGGTTCAGGTGCGCCGCGTGCAGGAACGCGAACCCGGTGGCCACGAACGCCGCCATCAGCACGTACTTGCCGGGCACCTTGCGGCCGATGAAACCCGCGATCGGCATCATGAAGGCCGCGGTCAATCCGCCGAGCGCCAGCGCCTCGCCCGACTTCAGCGAGTCGTAGCCGAGCAGCGTCTGCGCGAGCTGCGGGATCAGCTGCGTCGTGCTGTAGAGCGTCAGGCCGAACAGGAACATCAGCAGGCAGGCCGTCGCGAACGAGCGGTACTTGAAGAGCCGCACGTCGAAGACCGGTTGCGGATGCCGCAGCTCCCACCAGACCAGAGCGACCGCCGAGAACACGCAGGTCGCGAAGAACAGCGTGATCTTCAACGACGCGAAGCCGTCGTCCTGGTTGAAGCGGTCGAGGACGACCTGCAGGCAGCCGAACGTGATCGCGACCAGCACGAACCCGAGCCAGTCCGGGATGAAGTTCGCGCGGAACTTCCGCGTGTCCTCGACGACCGCCGGCGGCTCGTCGACGAGGAACCAGATCAGCGTCAGCGCCATGATCCCGACCGGCAGGTTGATCAGGAAGATCCAGTGCCACGAATAGTCCTGGGTCAGCCAGCCGCCGAGCACCGGTCCGACCGCCGGCGCGACGACGACGGTGATGCCGTACAAGGCGAACGCGGCCGAGCGCTTCTCGGGCGGGAACGAGTCGGCGAAGATCGACTGCTCGGTCGGCGCGAGGCCGCCGCCGCCGATGCCCTGGAACACGCGAAACAGGATCATGATCCCGAGGCTCGGCGCGAACGCGCAGGCGAACGAGCTGATCGTGAACAGCGCCACGCAGATCATGTAGAACTTCTTGCGACCGATCAGCTGCGACAGCCAGCCCGAGATCGGCAGCACGATCGCGTTCGAGATCAGGTAGCTGGTCAGGATCCAGGTGCTCTCGTCCTGGCTCGCGCCGATCGATCCGGCGATGTGCCGCAGCGACACGTTCGCGATGGTCGTGTCGAGCACCTCCATGAACGTCGCGAGCGAGACGACGACCGCGATCAGCCACGGGCTCCGGTCGCCGGCGGCCGATCGGGGAAGCGACGGATCGGCCATCGCGCGTGCGCTACGGCAGCGTGACGTCGGGCGTGACCGACATGCCGGGTCCGATCACGTAGTCGCGGATGCGGTCGTCGTCGAACACGATCTTGACCGGCACGCGCTGCACGACCTTGACGTAGTTGCCGGTCGCGTTCTCGGCCGGCAGCATGCTGAAGTACTGCCCGGTCGCGCGCTGGATGCTGTCGACGTGCCCGCGGAATTTCACGTCCGGATAGGCGTCGGCGACGATCTCGACCGACTGCCCGGGCTTCATGTCGGTCAGCTGCGTCTCCTTGTAGTTCGCCGTGACCCACAGCTCGTCGCTGACGATCGCCATCAACGGCTGGCCGACGTTGATGACGTTGCCGGTGTCGACGGTGCGGCGCGCGATGCGGCCGGCGATCGGCGCGACGACGTGCGTGTACGAGCCCTGCAGCGACGCGGCCTCGACGTTCGCCTGCCCCGCCTCGACCTGCGCCTTCCCGGCGCGCACCTGCGCGAGCGCCGACTCGATCTGCGCGTGCGCGGCCCGCGCCGTGCTGCGTGCCGCGTCGCGCTTCGCCCGCGCCTGGCGCTCGGCCGACACCGCCTGGTCGACCTGCTGGCGCGGCACGGCGTCCGGGTTGACGATCCGGTAGCGCTCGAGATCCTGCGTCGCCTTGACGAGGTCGGCCTCGGCCTGCCGCACGTTCGCGTCGGCCTCGGCCGCGTTCGCGCGCTGCACCGGGACCTGCGCCTGCGCCTGCTCGTACTGTCCTTCGGACGCGGCGAGCTGCCCGCGCGCCTGCGCGAGTCGCGCCTCGACGTCGCGCGCGTCGATGTCCACGAGCGGCTGCCCCGCGGCGACGTGCTGGTTGTCGGTCACGTACAGCTTCAGCACGCGACCCGCCGCCTGTGCCGCGACCTGGCTCGTGTAGCCGTCGATGAACGCGTCGTCGGTCGTCTCGTGATGCTCGGAATGACGCCAGAAGACGATCGCCGCGATGATCAGCGCGAGCAGGACGAGCAGCGCGATGGCGACGACGCCGGGGCGCTTGTAGAGCGGCTTCTTCGGCTTGCCGTCCTTGCCCTTGTCGTCCTTGCCCTTGTCGTCCTTGCCCTTGTCGTCCTTGCCCTTGGCGTCCTTGCCTTGTCGTCGTCGCCCTTCTTCTGACCGTCCTTCTTCGTCGTCCGTCCTTCTTCCGTCGTCGCCCTTCTTCGCGTCGTCGCCCGACTTCTTCGCGTCGTCCGACGCTTCGCGCGCGTGACGGTCCGCCTCCCCGAATCCGTCGCGGAAGCCTTCGCGGTAGCCGTGGCGGTACGGCGGGGGCTCGTGGGGTTCGTCCATGGGCGGTCCAGACGGTACCAGCCGGACACGGAGGTCGCCGTGTCAGACGGAAAACGAATCACGTCGCGCATCGCTCCGCGGATGATCGCCGCGACGATACTGCGGCCCGCAAGTGCAAGTTCGGTGAAAGAAACCGGCGCGACGCGTGCACGATTCGCGCAGCTCGCGCGTTCAGGAGGCGTCGTACCCCTCAACCCAGGAAGGAAAGTCAATGACCGCTCGTCTCGGCCTCAAGGCGCTCGTCGCCGCGCTTCTCTGCAGCGTCACCTTCGGTGCCTTCGCGGCGCCGCCGTACCATCATCGTCATCATCACCACCATCATCATCACCACGGTCGGTGATGCATCGATGCGCGCGGGTCGCGGCGACCGCGCTGCTCGCGGCCGGCTGCGGCGCGTGCTTCGCCGAGCCGATCGGCGAGGTGGACACGGCGTTCAAGCTGATCGGCCCCGACCACAAGATCGTCGTCGACGCCTACGACGATCCGAAGGTCGCGGGCGTGACCTGCTACGTATCGCGTGCGAAGACCGGCGGCGTCAAGGGCGCCCTCGGTCTCGCCGAGGACAAGGCCGAGGCGTCGATCGCGTGCCGCCAGATCGGCCCGATCTCGTTCACGAGCCCGGTCGCCGACCGCGAGGAGGTGCTGACGGAGCGCCAGTCGATCCTCTTCAAGCGGCTGCGCGTCGTGCGGATGGTCGACCGCGCGCGCAACACGCTGGTCTACCTGACGTACTCGGACCGCCTCGTCGACGGCTCGCCGAAGAACAGCGTGACGGTCGTGCCGGTCGACCGCGCGACGCCGATCCGCACGAAGTGACGGAACCGCGATGACGTTGCGCGCGCGGCTCGCGGCCGCGCTGCTCGTCCTCGTGGCGAGCGGCGCGTTCGCCGCCGACGTGCCGACCTACGGCCCGGCACTCGAGGGCTTCGACTATCCGTACCCGCTGCAGCACTTCGCGTTCACGTCGCAGGGTGAGGCGCTGCGGATGGCGTACATGGACGTCGCGCCGGCCGGACCGCCGAACGGACGCACCGCCGTGCTGATGCACGGCAAGAACTTCTGCGGCGCGACGTGGGAGGCCACGATCCGCGTGCTGTCCGACGCCGGCTGGCGCGTCGTCGTGCCGGACCAGATCGGCTGGTGCGCGTCGACGAAGCCCGAGCACTACCAGTATTCCTTCGAGCAGCTCGCGTCGAACACGAAGGCGCTGCTCGACGGTCTCGGCATCGAGCGCGCCGTCGTCGTCGGCCATTCGACCGGCGGCATGCTCGCGGCGCGCTTCGCGCTGATGTACCCCGCCGCGACCGACACGCTCGTGATGGTGAACCCGATCGGCCTCGAGGACTGGCGGGCGCTCGGCGTGCCGTGGCGTAGCGTCGACCGGTGGTTCGACCGCGAGTCGAAGCTGTCGGCCGACAGCGTGCGCGCCTACGAGCGGTCGACCTACTACGTCGGCACCTGGAAGCCCGAGTACGAGCGCTGGGTCACGATGCTGGCCGGCCTGAACGCCGGCCCGGGGCACCGCCTCGTCGCGTGGAACTCGGCGCTGATCTACGACATGATCTTCACGCAACCGGTCGTCCACGAGCTGCCGCTGTTGAAGATGCCCGTCGTGCTGATGATCGGCACGTCCGACACCACGGCGATCGGCAGCGACATCGCGCCGCCCGAGGTCAAGGCGCGCGTCGGGCATTACGGCACGCTCGGCCGGACCGTGATCGCGACCATCCCCGGCGGCCGGCTGATCGAGTTCGACGGGCTCGGACACGCGCCGCAGATCCAGGACCCGACGCGCTTCCATCGCGCGCTGCTCGACGCGCTGGCCCGTTAGGCGTCGAGTCGCGACGGGTTTGCGGCCGGGCGGATCCGACGGCTCGATGGCGCCGAGAATGACAGCGAGTTCGTCGGGCGCGGTCAGCATGGCGTCGTGGCCTGTCTCGATCTCGTGGTAATCCCAGTCGGGCGATGCTTTCGCGTGTGCGGCGAAGCGCTCGAACAGAGCCATCGGATCGAGCGTCGAGCGAACGAACGTGCGGCGCGCCACGGGCGGGTTCCGCAGCCGGATCTTCTCGAAGAAACTCGCCATCGGGTGCTTCACCAGCTTCGCGGCGAAAGCGGCCTGCGCGTCGACGCTGGCGAACGGGCCGAACTTCGACATCGGGAAAAAGTTGGCGACCCGCCAATCGCCGTCTGCCGCGGCCAGGCTGGCTTGGGTCAGAGCCGGGCCCGCGTAGTCGGCTGCCGACATGCCGTCCGTCGGCACCGTGGCGTCGGTATAGACGATGTGGCCGACGCGGCCGCTCAGCCGGTCTGCAGCGCCGGTGACCACCATGCCCGAGTAGCTGTGCCCGACCAGCACCACGTCGTGCAGGTTTTCGCCCTCGATCACGCGGACGACGTCGTCGATATGCGTCGACAGGTCGGTCTCGGGCGTCAATCGCTCGGCCTTCGCGCCTTGCCCGGTCAGATCGACGGCGTGGACGACATGACCGTCCGCTTCCAGCCGGCGTCGGACCTCGTCCCATGCCCAAGCGCCGTGGAAGGCGCCAGCCACCAACACGAACGTCGTCATGCTCGAGTCCCCCGCTTGTGCGATTTCGACGCCCAGTCGTCGGTGCGCAGGGCGCGCAACGCGACGGCCGCCCGCCGAGCGTCTTCACGAGGCCGATCGCCCAGCCCATCGGGCGTTCGGGTGAGCGGCATCGCCTGCTGAAAGAGCGTGCCGGACCGTCGTCGGATTCGCCGCCCCGGATTATTTTTTCGCCGCGGCTGCCGGGGATGGCGGCCCTGGCGGCTACCTGAGCGTCGCCGGCATCGTCCGGCGCGCCGGGGACTCCGGTCTCCCGGAACCTGTCGAATCGACACCCTCTCGCGACATCACTGCCGGGGCGTGGCCATCGCGTCGAGCTTCGCCATCGCGTCGGCCGGGATCGCGAGCGACGCGGCCGCGACGTTCTCGCGCAGGTGGGCGACCGACGACGTGCCCGGGATCAGCAGGATGTTCGGCGAGCGCCGCAGCAGCCAGGCGAGCGCGACTTGCATCGGCGTCGCGCCGAGGGACGCTGCGACGTCATCCAGCGCGCCGGACTGCAGCGGCGTGAAGCCGCCGAGCGGGAAGAACGGCACGTAGGCGACGCCCTTCGACGCGAGCCGATCGATCAGCGCGTCGTCGCGGCGCTGCGCGAGGTTGTAGTGGTTCTGCACGCAGACGATGTCGGTCATCTCCATCGCGCGTGCGACCTGCGACGCACCGACGTTGCTGAGTCCGATGTGGCGCACGAGGCCCTCGCGTCGCAGGTCGATCAGCGCCGCCAGCGGCTCGTCGATCGGTGCGTCGTCCGGCGCGCCCGCTCCGCCGACGCGCAGGTTGACGACGTCGAGCGCGTCGACGCCGAGGGTCCGCAGGTTGTCGTGCACCGCCGCCACGAGGTCTTCCTTCGATCGCGCCGTGTTCCACGATTGGTCCGCACCGCGGACGAAGCCGATCTTCGTGACGATGACGAGCCCGTCGGGATACGGATGCAGCGCCCGACGGATCAGCTCGTTCGTCACGTGCGGGCCGTAGAAGTCGGCCGTGTCGATGTGATCGACGCCGAGCGCGATCGCTTCGCGCAGCACGGCGATCGCGCCGTCGACGTCCTTCGGCGGACCCCACACGTGCGGGCCGGCGAGTTGCATCGCGCCGTAGCCGAGCCGGTCGACGGTGATGGACGTGCCGGCGAAGGTGAACGGTCCGGCGATGGTTCGGTGCTGGTTCAAGGAGGACTCCGGAAGGGCCGGGCACGCCGGCGAAGTCGACACAGTGGGCCTCGACGCGCGGGACATCAACGACCCGCCGCGGAACGACCCGTTCGCGGATCGTGAACAATGCGGGATGGACCGCTTCGACGCGATGCGCATCTTCGTCCGGGTCGCCGACACCGGAAGCTTCACCGCGGCGGCGGCGGCGCTCGATCTCCCGAAGGCGAGCGTCAGCCAGCACGTCGCCCGGCTCGAGGCGCGGCTCGGCGTCCGGCTGCTGCAGCGCTCGACGCGTCGCGTGCGGCTGACCGACGACGGCGCCGCGTACTACGCGCGCGTGCGTGCGCTGCTCGACGACCTGGACGAACTCGAGGCGGGGCTCGCGAGCGCGAGCGGGAACCCGCGGGGGCGCCTGCGGATCGATGCGCCGAGCGCGTTCGCCGTGCATTCGCTCGTGCCCGGGTTGCCGGACTTCCATGCGCGCTTTCCCGACATCCGCCTCGAGGTCGGCAGCAGCGACCGGCCCGTCGACCTGGTCGCGGAAGGCGTCGACTGCGTGATCCGCGGCGGCGACGTGTTCGACGCATCGCTCGTCGGACGGCGACTGGAACGCCTCGAACGATGGACGCTCGCGAGCCCGCGCTACCTCGCCGCGCGCGGCACGCCGGACCACCCGCGCGCGCTCGCCGACCATGCGCTCGTCGGCTACTTCTCGACGGTCGACGGCGCGTTCTCGCCGTACGAGTTCGTGCGCGGCGACGAACGCATCGTCGTCGACGGCCCGTTCGACGTCGCGTTCAACGACGCGAACGCGTTCCTCGCTGCCGGCGCCGCGGGCCTCGGGATCTTCCAGGCGCCGGCCGGACCGTGGGTGCACGACCTGCTCGAGACGGGCCGCATCGTCCGCATCCTCGACGACTGGGGCGGCAGCGGGCTCGTGCACACGATCCTGTATCCGAGCCGCCGCCAGGTGCCGGCGCGCGTCCGGGTGTTCGTCGACTGGTTGCTCGAACGCTTCGGCGACGACGGTCGCTGAGCGACGTCGCGGACGATCGCGGCGACCCGCGGCTCAGTGCGGTCGCAGGTCGACCGCCGACAGCATCGCCGCCAGCCCGCTCGAACGCCGCGTGGTGCGCGCGACGGCCTCGTCGACGATCGTCGACCGCGCCGTCACGAGCGTCAGCGCGTCCCGCGCGCGCGTGACGCCGGTGTACAGCAGCTCGCGCGTCACGACCCGCTCGCCGTCGGCCGGCAGCACGAGCGCGACGGCCGCGAACTCCGAGCCCTGCGCGCGATGGACCGTCATCGCGAACGCGGTCTCGACGTCGGCGAGCCGGCTCGCCGCGATCGACCGCACACCGCTCCCGTCGAGCAGCCACACGCGCAGCCGCGCGTCGCTCGACGACGTCCGCAGCGCGACGCCGACGTCGCCGTTGCGGATGCCGGCGTCGTCGTCGTTGCGGGTCGCGAGCACCGGGCGGCCCTCGTACCAGCCGTCCGTCGCGCGCAGGCCGCGTTCGGCGGCGAGGCGCTTCTCGATCGCGCGGCCGAGGCCGCCGACGCCCCACGCGCCGTCGCGCGTCGCGCACAGCACGCGAAAGCCGTCGAACGCCTCGAGTACGGCGCGGACCCACGTCGCATGGTCCTCGTCGAAGAAGGTCGGCGGCCCCGCCGTCACGGCGTCGACGAACGGGGCGTAGCGCCGGGCCGCGAGCGCGACGGCGTCGCCGGGGCCGACGCCGTCGAGCCACGCGACCGTCGCATCGGTCGACGCGAGGACGCGGCGTGCCGTGCCCGCATCGCCGGCGTTGACCGCGTCGGCGAGCGCGCCGATGCCGCCGCCGAAGCGCTCGCCGCGTCGGAGCATCACGACGTGCTGCGCGAGCGCGGGACCGTGCGGGTCGATGCGGTCGTCGTCGATCGGCGCGCCGCACACCGACGCGACGTAGGCCGACGTCTCGGGACGATAACGACCCGCGGTCGCGTCGCGACACAGCTCGCCGAGGACCGCGCCGGCCTCGACCGACGCGAGCTGGTCCTTGTCGCCGACGAGCACGAGTCGCGCCGACGGCGGCAGCGCGGACAGCAGCGCGTCCATCATCTCGACGTGGATCATCGATGCCTCGTCGACGATCACGGCATCGACGTCGAGCGGCCGCGCGGCATCGCGCGCGAAGCGCCGCGACCCGCGACGCGCGCCGAGCAGGCGATGCAGCGTGCGCGCCGGACCGATCCGTTCGACGAACGCCGCGAGCGGCAGCGCGTCGCCGAGGTGCGGCGCGAGCGCGACGAGCGCCGCGTCGATCGACTGCCGCAGCCGCGCGGCCGCCTTGCCGGTCGGCGCCGCGAGCGCGACGCGCAGCGTCGCCGGGTCGTCGCTCGTCGCGAGCAGCAGCGCGAGCAGCCGTGCGGCCGTGTACGTCTTGCCGGTCCCCGGGCCGCCGGTCACGATCGACAGGCGGCCGCGCAGCGCGATCGCGCAGGCGACCTTCTGCCAGTCGAAGCGGTCGCCTTCGCGCGGCGGGAACAGGCGATGGAGCCAGACTCGCGCGACCGTCTCGTCGACCGGCATCGGATGCCCGGTCCGCACGTGCACCGCGTCCGCGATGCGCCGCTCGTGGCGCCAGTAGCGGCGCAGGTAGAAGCGGCCGCCGTCGAGGACGAACGGCGTGTCGCCCGTCGCCTCGCCGGTCGCGCGGCATCGGCATCGGCATCGGCATCGGCATCGGCGACGGCGACCGCGTCGCACGCCGCGAGCGACGCGGCCCAGGCGGAGCGATCGGGCGCGATGCGCCTGCGCACGAAGACGAGCGCGTCGAGCCCGTCTGCCGGCCAGCCGAACAACGCCTCCGCATCGTCGATCGCGTCGTCGAGCACGAGACAGGTGTGGCCGCGGCCTTCGAGCTGCGCCGCGAGCGCGACGGCGAGCAGCGTCGCGCCGTCGATCGACGTCGCCGTCTCGGCCGCGAAGCGCGCGAGCGCCGCGTCGAGCGGACGCAGCCAGCCGCGCGCGGCCCAATGGTCGATCGCGTCGAGCGTCTCGTGGTCGAGCCCGGTCATGCCGCGAGCGAGTCGGCGGCGAACACCGCGTCGAGCGCGTCGAGCATCGCCGCCGGCGGCGTCAGCGCGCAGCAGCCGGCCACCGGGCCGCGGATCCCGCGCAGGAACACCACGAGCGCGCCGCCGAGATGGCGCGCCGGCTCGTAGCGATCGCGCAGCCGCGCGCGCAGCAGGCGATGCAGCGCGAGCAGGTAGATCGCGGCCTGCACGTCGTAGCGATGATCGGCCATCGCGCGTTCGATCGCGTCGCGCGTGTAGTCGTCGTCACGCTCGCCGAGCGCGTTCGACTTGTAGTCGACGATCCAGTAGCGGCCGTCGTGCTCGAACACGAGGTCGACGAAGCCCATCAGCATGCCGTGCAGGCGCCGCGCGGGCAGCGGCGGCCGCGCACGGCCGTCGAGCAGATGCGTGGTGCAGAGCCGGTCGATCGCGTGCGCGTCGACGTGCTCCGCCGGGAACCAGAACTCCATCTCCGCGAGCGCCGGCCGCAGGCGGTCGAGCGCGAGCCCGACCGGCGCGAGCGGCGTCGAGACGATCTCCTTCAGCCAGGCGACGGCATCGGCCGCGCGCGCGCCCCAGCCCTGCCGCTCGCAGCGCCGGCGGAGCTCGTCCTCGATCGCCGGATCGTCGGTCAGCGCGAAGCCGCGCCCGGCCAGCCATTCGAGCTGGTCGTGCAGGAAGTTGCCGGCCGCCGCGCCGCGCGGGAAGCGGTGCCGCGCCGCCGACGCGGCCGGAACGGGCGGCGCCGCCGCGTCGTCCTCGTCGAGCGGTCCGCCGAGCAGCTCCTCCTCGACGGCCGGCTCGACGGGGACCGGCACGAACGGCAGCCGCGGCAGGTCGCGCGCCAGCGACGAGAAGCTGCCGATCGTCCAGTCGCGCTCGAACGTCGCCGCGTAGTCGACCGACGGCACGAGCGGCCGTGCCGCGACGCGCGGCGGCAGGCGCGTGACCGGCGTGTCGTCGTCGGCGGCCTGCAGGTCGACCGACGCGAGGCCGTCGAAGCAGGCGTGCAGCGCACCGGCGATCTCCGACGCGTCGATCCCGCGGTCGCCGACCAGCAGATAGCCGAACGCGCTGCGATGGAACGCGCACGCGTTCCCCTTCGCGGCGCGCGGCGGCCCGACGCCGAGCCACAGCGCGTGCTCGGCGCGCGTCACCGCGACGTACAGCAGCCTCAGGTCCTCCTGCTTGCGTTCGCGCTCGAGCGCCGCGCATGCCGTGGCGTCGAGCGACAGCGACAGCCGTCGTCGTCCCTCCGCGTCGGGCAGCCACGCGAAGTCCTCGTCGACCTCGCGAAACGTCGTGGCGAACGGCAGGCACACGATCGGGTACTCGAGCCCCTTCGCCTTGTGGATCGTCACGATACGGACCAGCGCGTCGTCGCTCTCGAGCCGCACGATCTCGCTGTCGACGTCCTTCGCGACGAACCTCTGCTTGCGGACGAACCAGCGGATCAGCGCCTGCTCGCCGTCGAGCCGCGCGCTCGCCGATTGCAGCAGCTCGGCGAGATGCAGCACGTTCGTCAGCCGACGCTCGCCGCGCTCGTCCGCGAGCCAGCGCGCCGGCAGGTCGAACGCATGCAGCATGCGATGGATCGCCGCGAGCACGCCCTGCTCGCGCCAGACCGCGTTCAGCCGCACGAGCGTCTCGACGCGGGCGTCGAACGTCGCGTCGCCCTCCGCGAGCGTCGCGAGCGCCGGCAGCGGCAGGCCGACGAGCCGTGTCGCGAAGGCGGCTCGCGCGCGGCGGGCGTCGTACGGTTCGGCGAGCGCGACGAGCCACAACGTCAGGTCGGCGGCCTCGTCGCTCTCGAAGACCGACTGGTTCTCCGACAGGAACGTCGACGGCACCGCCCGCCTCGCGAGCGCGGCGCGGATCGCGGCCGCCTCGCCGCGGTCGCGCACGAGGATCGCGAAGTCCGACGGCTGCAACGCGACGAGTCGCCCGTCGCATGCGAAGCCCGCGTCGCGGTCCGCGAGCATCGTCGCGACGAACTCGGCGCATCGATCGGCGAAGCGTCGCAGCAGGTCGGCCTTCGGTCCGTCGACCGCGTCGTGGCTGACCGTCAGCGCGGCCAGCGGACCGCTGCCGGTCACGAGCTCCTCGCGACGACCGTGCGCCTCGACCGGCACGAACGGCAGCGGGCCGGTGCCGTGCGGCCCGAAGCGGAACGCGCCGTCGACGCGCGCCTCCGCCCGCTCGAACAGCCGGTTCACGGCCGCGACGAGCGGCACGGTCGAGCGATAGTTCATCGCGAGCCGGTACTGCCGGCCCGCGGTCGCGACGCGCGCGTCGAGGTAGCTGTGGATGTCGGCGCCCCGAAAGCCGTAGATCGACTGCTTCGGGTCGCCGATCAGCAGCAGCGCGGTCTCGCGGTCGTCGGCCGCGGTGCGATAGAGGCGATCGAAGATGCGGTACTGCAGCGGCGACGTGTCCTGGAATTCGTCGATCAACGCGACCGGCGACTGCTCGACGAGCCGCCGTCGCAGCGCGTCGCCACCGGCGCCGGCGAGCGCGCGATCCAGCCGCTCGATCTGGTCCTGGAAGCCGAAGATGCCGGCGCGTTCCTTCAGCGCGCGAACGCCGCGCCGCACGGCGCGCGCGGCGTGGAGCCGCATCGCGCCCGGATGCGTCGACGTCGTGCCGCGCGATGTCCGCGAGCGCGTCGACGAATGCCGGCGGAAGGTCGAACATCGGCGGCGCGTCGAGCGTCCGACCGACGTTCGAGGCACCCGGCGAGGCGCGGCGCGCTAAAGCGCGCGAGATCGTCGCGTCGAGTCCGGGCAGCTCGGCGGCCGCGTCGCGCGTCCACGCGAGCAGCCGCTCGATGCACTTGTCGACGGTGGCGTCGACGCAGCCTCGCGCCGTTGAAGCGCTTCGTCACGATGTCGTCGACGAGCCACGCGCGCATCTCGACGAGGCGCCCGGCGCATCGGCCTTCAGCGCGGTCGAGGCCGCCGGCCGACGATGCGCGATCGAGCAGCGCGCCGAGGGACGCGTCGCGCGCTGGCGTCGTCGTCTGCAAGCGGCGGCGTCGTCTTCGTCGTCGTCGTCGAGTCGACGGATCAGCTTGCGGACGTCGTCGGTCAGCGCGTCGACGTCCGCCCACTGCGCCTCGACGCGCTTCGATGCGTCGCTCGACAGCGGATAGACCTCGCGACGCCAGTAGTCGCGCGACGCCTCGACGAGCATCGCGTCCTGGTCCGGCTCGAGCGTCTCGTCGAGCGGACTGCCGCTGTCGAACGCATGCTCGCGCAGGACCTTCTGCACCCACGCGTCGATCGTCAGGATCGTCGCATCGTCCATCGCGTCGGCCGCCGCCGCGAGGCGCCACGCAGCGTGCGCACGCGACGCCTCGTCTGGATACGCCGCGAGGAGGTCGTCGAGGAACGCGTCGCGTTCGGCGCCGGGGTCGCCGCGAAACGCGCGGGCGGCACCGAGCAACCGGCGACGCACGCGGTCCGACAGCTCGCGCGTCGCCGCGATCGTGAACGTCATGACGAGGATCTGCGACGGGTCGAGCGGCCTGCCGAAGCCGGTGGCCGCGTCGCCGTGCCCGAGCACGAGCCGGACGTAGAGCGTCGCGATCGTCCACGTCTTGCCGGTGCCGGCGCTCGCCTCGATGAGCCGGCTGCCCTGCAACGGGAACGCAATGGGGTCGAGCGCGTCGCTCATGCGGCTTCGGCGGCGCTCGCGGCGTCGACGTCCGGATGCGCGTCGACGTCGGCAGTCGCGGCCCACGCGACGAGCGGCGCGAACAGACGTTCGGCCCAGGTCGGCGAAGCCGGCGTCGCGCAGCGCCTCGAAGTCGTCGAACGACGCGGCGCAGCGCGAAATCGTCGCGCTCGCCGCGCTGATCGTTGAAGCCGCCTTCGTACGCGGCGCGCGCGCCGTTCCGTTGCCGCCGGACGCGACCCACGCGACGGCCGTGCGGACCGCGAACGGCAGCGGTTCGCGCAGCCCGCGCGTCCACGCGTCGAGCAGGCGTTCGAGCTGCGCGGCGGCTTCGACGTCCGCCGGGGCCTCGAGCCGCACCGTCGCGTCGCAGCCGATGAGGATCGTCGCGACCGGCTGCGCCGAGGCCGACAGCGCGAGCGCGGCGAGCCAGACGTCGCACAGCTTGCCGATGCTCACGCGCCCGTTCTTCAGGAGCAGGCGCGACGGACGCATGGCGACGCGGACCGTGTCGCGGCCGTCGGAGCGCAAGCCGGCGATCGCATCGGCGAGCACCAGGCCGTTCGCCTCGAAGCGGACCGGCCGCGGATCGATGGTGCGCGGGTACGCGCGCGCCGTCTCGCGCCAGCGCGCGCGCATCGCGCGGACCATCGACGCCGCATCGTCGGCGAGCACGTCGCCGCGCGCGAACAAGGGCAGCGCGCCGGACCGCTTCAGCGAGCGCAGCGCGCGCGCCAGGACCGCGTCGTCGGCCGCGTCGTCGGCATCGGCGAACGCCGTGATCAACGTCTCCCGCAACTGGTACGACGCGAGGCCGGTCAGCGCGAACGGCTCGTCGTCGTCGGCGCGCTCGTTCGTCTCGCGCACGCGGACCCCGAGCGTCGTCTCGAAGAACACGCGGACCGGGTTCCTGAGCAGGCCGGCCAGCGCGGCGAGGCCGAGTTCGACCCGCTCGGGGGCTTCGTCCGGCGCGTTCGCCGGCGACGCGGTGACGACGCGCGGTCCGTCGTGCGCGACGCGCCACTCGCGCGCGGACGTCGCGAGCGGACCGCCCTCGAAGTAGCGCCGGCTGAACGGCTGCAGCGGATGTTCGACGGTCAGCTGCGCGAGCACGTCGCCGCCGTCGGCCGAGGTCCAGCACGACGCGAGGTGGTCGCGCAGCTGCGACACGAGCACCGACGGCGGCTCGAGCACGTCGTCGCGCGCGTTGCGGCCGGACCAGCTGACGTACAGCGCGCGGCGCGCGGACAGAAGCGCCTCGAGCATCAGGTAGCGATCGTCGTCGTGCCGCGAGCGGTCGCCGGGTCGCCGCTGGCCCGGCAGCGCGAGCAGGTCGAAGTCGGCGCGCGCCTGCCTGCGCGGGAAGTCGCGCTCGTTCATGCCGAGCAGACAGACGACCTCGAACGGCACCGAGCGCAGCGGCATCATCGTGCAGAACGTGACGCCACCGCCGAAGAAGCGCCGCGTCGCGTCGAGGCCGTCGAGGCGTCCGAGCCACGCCTCGCGGACGACCGCGAGCGGGACCGTCTCGCGGAAGTCGGCCGACTCGCAGGCGTCGAGCCACGCCCCGAGCGCGCCGTTCAGCACCGCGACCGTCAGTCGCTCGCGATCGTCGACCGGCGCGAAGAAGTCGGCGAGCAGCGCGCGGCAACGCGCGGCCCACTCGACCGGCGTCGCGGCGTCGGCGATGCGCGTGCGCCAGCGCTCGAGCCGCTCGACGAGCGCGATCAGCGCGCCGACCGCGGCGGTCTCGAGGCCGCCGACCTCGTCGAACGGCGCGACGCCGGCGAAGTCGCCCGACGCGCCGCTGGCGTAGCCGAGCAGCATCCGTCGCAATCCGAAGCGCCACGTGTTCGCGTCGCCCGCCGCGCCGAGTCCGAGGTCCGCGCGATGCGCGACGTCGAGCCCCCAGCGGACGCCCGCATCCTCGAGCCACGTGAAGAGTCCGGGAACCGACGGGCCGTCGATCCCGGCGCGACGCGCCGCCGCCGGCACCTCGAGCAGGTCGCGCACGTCGTGCAGACCGATGCGCTGGTCCGCGAGCGTCAGCAGCCATTCGAGCGCGACGACCAGCGGGTCGCTGCCGCGCGTGCGCAGGTCCGCGATGTCGAACGGCACGAAGCGCGGATCGTCTCGCCCGTAGCGCCCGAACACCGCGCGCACCGCCGGTGCGAACACCTCGATGTCCGGGACCATGACGACGACGTCGCGCGGCTTCAGAGACCCGTCGGCGAACCGCGCGAGCAGCGCATCCTGCAGCGCCTCGACCTCGCGCTGCACGCCGTGCGCGACGGTGAAGACGATCGAGCGGTCGTCGGCCGCGACGGCACGCCTCGGCTGCTCGATCGGCGCGACGAGGTCGCGGATCGCGGCCTGGACCTGCCCGAGCAGCGTCGCGCCCGGTCCGTCGTCGAAGACGTCGATGCGCGGCAGGTCGAAGCGCTCGCGCAGCGACTCGGAGTCGTCGACGGCGTCGAGCAGCCGCATGAAGTCTCGACCCTGCCGGCCCCATGCGGCGAGCAGCGGCGGCGCGTGCAGGTGCATCGCGTCGAGCGACACGGTCGCGAGCGGTTCGCGCTTCGTCGGCAGCCGCTGTCTGCGCGCCTGCAGCAGCTCGCGCCCCTCGATCACGTCGGCCCAGTGATAGCGGCACGGGTTCGGGATCGCGCACAGCACCGGCAGCCGCGTCGACAGCGCGGCGAGCGCCTCGAGCGTCTGCGCGTTCAGGTAGGCGGCGCCGAAGACGACCACGCGGCGCGGCAACGCGTTCGCCGGCGGCCGGCCCGCGTCGACCGCTTCGACGAACGCGCGATGCACGCGCGGACGGGTCGCCGACCGCGCGGTGACCGGGAGATCGGCGACGACCGTTCGCCACAGCTCGGCCTGCCATCGCGCATCGTCCGGCAGCGGTCGCGAGCGGCCGTCGGCCGACACCAGCACCGCGCGCCCGGACTCCCACGCGTCGAGCCACTCGGGTCGATAGACCTGGTACTGGTCGAACAGGTCGGCGAGGCGGCGCGCGAGCGACAGGCGCCGATCGGCGCCGCGTCCGGCCAGGTAGCGGGCGACCGGCGCGAACGACGGACGATCGAGGTGGCTCGGCAGCAGCCGCATCAGTCGCCACGTCAGCGCGTCGGCATCGAGCGTCGGCGCGCTGTCGACGGCCGACCCGAGCATCGCGCGGTAGGTCCGCCACAGGAAGCGCGCCGGCAGGTCGAAGCGGGCCGCCGCGCAGACGCCGGTCGACGTCGCGAGCGACCGCTTCAGCCACTCGGCCGCCGCGGTGCTCTGAACGACGAAGACCTCCTCGTCGAGCGGGTCGAGCGGATGCTCCGACAGCCAGGCGACCACGACGTCCCGCAGCGCCTCGAGGCGGTTGCCCTGCAGGATCAGCAGTCCGGCAGCGGGCGCGCGCTGCATCGGGCTCGGCATCGGCATCGGCATCGGCATTGGGAGATCGAGGGATCGGAACGGCAAGCGCGCGACTTTACCGTGCGCGGCGGGCCTCGATTTCCGACAGCACGGCGGCCCGCCGCGGCCGTTCGCCGTCGCCGCCGCCCCGTCGGCCGGCGGCGCGCGTGGGACGCCGTCCGTCGGCGGATCGGACGGCGGCTGATGCCCCGCGCCCGCTCGATCGGACAACGTGCGGGCCACGCTGCGGTCGGGCGCCGGCGTCGAGCCGACTCGCCGCATCGACTCATCACAAAACTGGGAGAACGCATGAACGCAACCGTCGTGGAGCGCGGCGCGGCAATGCCGCCGTCGGGCCTTTCCGGAACGTCGCCGGCCGCATCGGCGAGCGCGGTCTCGTGGGGCGCCATCTTCGCGGGCGCGTTCGGCGCTGCCGCCCTCTCGCTGATCCTGCTCGTCCTCGGAATCGGCCTCGGCTTCACGGCGATGTCGCCGTGGCATCAGTCCGGCGCGAGCGCGACGACCGTCGGCATCTCGTCGGTGATCTGGGTCGTGCTGACGTCGCTGTTCGCGTCGGGGCTCGGCGGCTACATCGCGGGCCGGCTGCGCGCGCGCTGGGTCGGCACGCACGTCGACGAGGTGTACTTCCGCGACACCGCGCACGGCTTCATCGCATGGGCCGTCGCGACGCTGGTCACGGCCGGCCTGCTGACGCAGCGCGATCGGCTCGATCGTCGGCGGCGGCGTGCAGGCCGGTGCCTCGGTCGCCGGCGCGGCGGCCTCGACCGCCACCGCCGCGGTCGCCGGCGGCGGCGCCGCGATGGCCGGTCGCTCGTCGGGCACCGACGCGGGCAACGGGAGCGGCGGGCTCGGCTACTTCACCGACGCGCTGTTCCGTCGCGACCCGTCGGCCGCGCCGACGGCCGGCGGCGATGCGAACGCGAACGCCGGTGCGACGTCGGGCGAGGTGTCGCGCATCTTCGTCGAGGCGCTGCGCAACGGCTCGCTGAGCGCCGACGACACCCGCTACGTCGGGCAGCTCGTCGCGCAGCGTACCGGTCTGTCGCAGCAGGACGCCGAGAAGCGCGTGACGGACACGTTCGGACGCGCGAAGGCCGCTGCCGACGACGCAGCGAACAAGGCGCGCGAGGCGGCCGACAAGGCACGCAAGGCCGTCGCCTATTCGTCGCTGTGGATCTTCGTCGCGCTGCTCGTCGGCGCATTCACCGCGAGCCTGATGGCCACGTACGGCGGCCGCCGGCGCGACCTCTGACGCGCTCGCCGATCTCGCGACCGCGCTGTTCTTCACGACACCAAGGAGGCTTCGATGCGTTCCATCCTGCTGCTGCTGCTCGGCGTGCCGATCCCGATCATCATCCTGATCGCGCTGTTCTCGCACCTCTGACCGGGGTCACGCCCCAAAAAAATCGGCGCCGAGGCGCCGATTTTCATTGGTCGCGGTGCGTTGCGTGCGGTGCTCAGCTCCAGTCGCCGCCACCGCCGCCGCTATCGCCGCCGCCGCCGAGGTCGATGCCGCCGCCTCCGCCGCCGCCCGAGTCCCAGTCGTTACCGCTCCCGAAGTCGATCGACCGGTTCTGCAGGTCGCTCGCCGCGCCGTTGTCCGCATACGCGTCGGGGATCAGGCCGCCACCGCCGGCGCCGCTCGTGCCGTCGCGCCGATGCAGCACCTCGTCGAGCAGCATCCCGCCCGCGACGCCACCGGCGACCGCGAGCCCGGTGCCGAGCGCACCGCTGCGCGGCGCCACGCCCGGCGCGCCGCCGGGACCGTACGGGCCATAGCCGGGACCGTAGCCCTGGTTCATGCCGGGGGCGCCGTAGCCGGTGCCGCCGGTCGGACCCATCGTGCCGCCCGCCGCACGGCTGCGGGTCAGGCCGCGCCACAGCACGATCGCGAGGATCACGAGGCCGACGAGCCAGATCCAGCCGGGAATGCCGCCGCCGGTCGACGGCGTGCCGTAGGTCGGCGCGCTCGACGTCATCGGCGCTGCCGAGCGCATCGGACGCGCGGCCTGCGTCGTCGCGCGCTGAACTTCCTGCTGGAACGCGCGGAACTTGTCCGGATCGGTGAACGTGATCTTCGGATCGAGCTCGCTCGCCTTCGCCGCCTCGTCGGACGCCTTGTTGAACGCG
This sequence comes from uncultured beta proteobacterium, assembly GCA_963720205.1. GTDB lineage: Bacteria > Pseudomonadota > Gammaproteobacteria > Burkholderiales > Burkholderiaceae_D > CAHJXF01. The sequence continues at coordinate 1,576,219 of OY970390.1, forward strand.
CCGTTGTGCGCGAGGACCTCGGCGTAGATGTAGTGCGCCTTCGCGCTGTTCGGCTTGTCGGCGACGACCTCGGCCATCAGGCTCTGCGCCTGCGTGTAGTTGCCGGATCGCACCGCGTCCTGCACCTGCTGCTCGGTGGGCACCGCGAAGGCGACCGACGACAGCAGCACCATCGACAACCCGACCAAAAATTTCTTCATGACGACCTCCGCAGGACGTTCGTGATCCTCGAATCCGGCAAACCCGGGCCGAGCGTCAGATGATGGCACGCGGACCGGGTTCAACGGGGGGCGCCGCGATTTGTCGCATGCCGGCACGTGCCGCCGCTCGGACGATCGATGAGATCACCGTCGGCGGCCGACGATGCCGGCGGCGACGGCCGCACCCGGACGACCGCGCATCTTCACGTCCGGTTGCACGGCGTCCGGTTCGGCTCGACGTGCAACTGGACCGTCATCAGGCAGGCCGGCTCGCCGCCGACGGTGCCCGAGCGATGGCCCCGGCGACCGTCGGTCTCGACGCAGCCCTGGTCCTCGCCGAACGAGAACTCGCCCGGGCCCTGCTCGACCCGCGTGCCGTCCATGCTCTCGATGAACCAGCGGCCCGACAGCACGACGATCCATTGCGGCGCAGGGTTCTCGTGCCAGTCGCCGACCCAGCCGACCGGCTGCACCGTGAAGACGACCGTCGCCTCGCCGCGCGCCATGCGGTCGTTCCATTGCGGGTCGGCCGGACCGACGCCCTTCAGCGCGTAGTTCGTCAGCGCGCACGGCACCTGCCGGCTCACGCCGTCGGCGTCGACGTACAGGTGCCAGTACGGCACCGAAGGCTTCGGACCCGGATCGCTCATGCAGTCACCTCGTCGATGGAACACGTCGCGCGTCCGGTCGGGCACGCGTCGTCGCACGGTCGGACATCGCCACGCCGACCCGCACCCGCGCACGTCCGAACGCCGGGTCGGGGCGACACGCAAAACGCGTCGGCCCGCGAACGTTGCCGCCGGGCACCTGTCATCGCAACGAGCGGCACGATACCGCGCGCGGTGAACCGACGCAGCCGCCGCGATTCGGGCCGCACGTCGATGCGCCCGCATGCGCGCGCGAGCGGTCCGCGCGTCGGCCGCCCGTCCGTCTCGATCTCCGGAGAACGCCATGTCGCAGAACGTCGCCGAATTCGTCTGGAAGCGCTTGTCCGAATGGGGCCTGTCCCGCGTCTACGGCTATCCCGGCGACGGCGTCGGCGGCCTCGACGTCGCGCTCGAGAAGGCGAAGGACTTCATGCACTACGTGCAGGTCCGTCACGAGGAGATGGCCGCGTTCATGGCATCGGCCCACGCGAAGTTCACCGGCGAGGTCGGTCTTTGCTACGCGACGTCGGGGCCCGGCGCGATCCACCTGCTGAACGGCCTGTACGACGCGAAGGCCGACCACGTGCCGGTCGTCGCGATCTGCGGCCAGCAGGCGCGCACCGCACTCGGCGCGAGCTACCAGCAGGAAGTCGACCTGCAGAACCTGTTCAAGGACGTCGCATCGGAATTCGTGATGACGGCCGTCGTGCCGGCGCAGGTCCGCACGGTCATCGACCGCGCGGTGCGCATCGCGCAGGCGAAGCGTTGCGTGACCTGCGTGATCCTGCCGAACGACCTGCAGGAACTCGACTACGAGGACCCACCGCTCGTTCACGGCACGACGCACACGGGCATCGGCTTTCCCGGCAACGCCGCGCTGCCCGGTCCCGATGCGCTGCAGCGCGCCGCCGACATCCTCAACGCCGGCAAGCGGGTCGCGATGCTGGTCGGCGCCGGCGCGCTGCACGCGACCGACGAGGTGATCGCGGTCGCGCAGCGACTCAACGCCGGCGTCGCGAAGGCGCTGCTCGGCAAGGCCGCGGTGCCCGACGACCTGCCGTTCGTCACCGGCTCGCTCGGGCTGCTCGGCACGAAGCCGAGCTGGGACCTGATGCAGGAGTGCGACACGTTCTTCATGGTCGGCTCGTCGTTCCCGTACAGCGAGTTCCTGCCGAAGCCGGGCAGCGCGCGCGGCGTGCAGATCGATCGCGACGGCGCGAACGTCAGCCTGCGCTATCCGATGGAATACTCGCTCGTCGGCGACAGCAAGGAGACGCTCGCGGCGCTGCTGCCGCTGCTCCGGCAGAACGAAGAAACGCACTGGCGGCATCGCATCGAGCGCAACGTCGAATCGTGGTGGAAGACGCTCGAGGAACGCGCGATGCAGCCGGCGGAGCCGATCAATCCGCAGCGCATCTTCTGGGAGCTGTCGCCGCTGCTGCCAGACGGCGCGATCATGACCGGCGACAGCGGCTCCGTCGCGAACTGGTACGCGCGCGACATCCGCATGCGCCGCGGCATGATGGGTTCGCTGTCCGGCGGCCTCGCGTCGCTCGGCGCCGCGACGCCGTACGCGGTCGCGGCGAAGATGGCGCATCCCGACCGGCCGGTGATCGGCTTCATCGGCGACGGCGCGATGCAGATGAACGGGTTGAACGTGATGATCACGGTCGGCAAGTACTGGCGCGGCTGGTCCGACCCGCGCTTCATCATCATGGTCCTCAACAACGAGGACCTGAACCAGGTGACGTGGGAGGAACGGGTGCAGCTCGGCGACGGCAAGACGCCGTCGACGCAGGACATCCCGAACTTCCCCTATCACCGGTACGCCGAACTGATCGGACTCAAGGGCATCTACTGCGACGACCCCGAGCGCATCGCGTCGTCGTGGAAGGAAGCGCTGGCGGCCGACCGACCGGTGATCCTCGAATTCAAGGCCGACCCCAACGTGCCGCCGCTGCCGCCGCACATCACGCTGAAGAACGCGAAGAACTTCATGTCGATGATGCGCGACGAACCGGAGCTCGGCAGCGTGCTGAAGAACACGGCGAAGGAGGTGCTCGCCGGCGTGCTGCCGGGCAAGGAATGAAGACCCTCCGGCAATTGCTGACCGGCGTCGCGTCCGGCGACTCGCGGTCCGCGGGCGCGCCGACGAAGCCCCGTCGGGCGCGCGCGCCGGCGATGGCGCTGCCGGTCCCCGGCGAGTCGTCCATCGTCGAGTCGGCCCGGCGCCTGAACCGCGCGGCCGGCACGCTGGCCGGCTCGGTGCTGCTCGACAGCGCGATGGAGCACCACCGCGCAGACTTCCACAACAAGGCGATGTGGACGCCGATCGTGTCGTCGTCGCTGTCGATCGCGGCGAGCGTGCACGGCCATCGCGATCCGCGGCACGGCGCGCACCGGGTCCGCGACGTGATCTACGCGGTCGCCGGCCTGACGGGCGTCGCGGGCACGTGCTTCCACGTCTACAACGTCACGAAGAAGGTCGGCGGCTTCAGCTGGCAGAACCTCTTCTATTCCGCGCCGCTCGGTGCACCGCTCGCGATGGCGCTGTCCGGGCTGATGGGCTTCCTCTCCGAACGATTGCGCGACAACGCGCCGGGCACGACGCCGACGATCGCCGGCGTCCCCGCCGGCCGCGTCGTCGCCGGCCTGACGAGCGCGTCGCTGATCGGCACGACCGGCTGAAGCCGGCCTGCTCCACTTCCGCGGCGCGTTCCACAACCCGGCCATGGTGTTGCCGGTGACGATGCCGCCGATCGCCGCCGCGCTGCTCGCGCACGCGGCGGTCGCGCCGGCCGCGATCCGGCCGATCTCGCGGGGCTGGCTCGCCGCGACGGCCGTGATGGGCGTCGCCGGCGTCGGGCTGCACGCCTACGGCGTGTCGCGTGCGATGGGCGGCTGGCGCAACTGGCGGCAGAACGCGCTGTCGGGGCCGCCGCTGCCGGCGCCGCCGTCGTTCACCGGGCTCGCGCTCGCCGGCCTCGCGGCCCTCGCGCTGCTCGCGGAGCACCGCGATGACTGACGCGCCGCGCTACCCCGGCTACAGCACGCTCGCGAAGCGCGACACGCCGTCGTGGAATCCGGTCACGCGACGGGTCGATCGACGAGCGGCTGCAGCTCGCGCAGGAGGGACCGCGCTTCTTCACGCCGGACGAATGGCGGGTCGCCGACGCGCTGTGCCGTCGCATCCTCCCGCAGGACGGCGATGCGGACGTCGTGCCGCTCGTCGCGCTGCTCGACTCGAAGCTGCGGCTCGACCACGGCTCGGGCTTCCGCGACGAGGACATGCCGTACATGCAGGACGCCTGGCGGCAGGCGCTCGCGGCGATCGACGCCGACGCGCGGGACGCCCACGACGGACGCGGCTTCGACGCGCTCGACGACGCGACGCGCGACGATTATCTGCGCCGCATGCAAAGTGGCGACCTCGATGGACGGAACTGGAACGGCCTGGACTCGAAGAAGTTCTTCCACCGGCGCGTGCTGGTCGACGTGCCGCCGCTCTTCTACGGACTGCCGAAGGCGTGGGACGAGCTCGGCTTCGGCGGTCCGGCGAGTCCGCGCGGCTACGTGCGGCTCGAAGGCATCCGCCGCGATCCCTGGGAAGCCGCCGAAGCCACGCCCGGCGAAGAGGCGCATGCCGAGCGGCTGAACCGCCATGTCGTCTGATCCGTTCGCCGCGCCGCGCGCGATGCACGGCCGCGCGCCCGACGTGTTCCGCGTCGGCGGCTGGGTGCCGATGCGCGAATACCGCGACGACGACGAAGTCGACTTCGCGATCGTCGGCACCGGTGCCGGCGGCGGCACGCTGGCGTGTCATCTCGCGGAGCACGGCTTCTCGGTCGTCGGCTTCGACGCCGGACCGTACTGGCGGCCGCTCGAGGACTTCGCGTCGGACGAGACCGAGCAGAACAAGCTGTACTGGAACGACCGCCGCGTCGTCGCCGGCGAGAACCCGATCCAGATGGGCGGCAAGAATTCCGGCAAGTCGGTCGGCGGCTCGACCGTCCACTACGCGATGGTGTCGCTGCGCTTCCGGCCCGAACACTTCGCGGCGCGCACGAAGCTCGGCTACGGCGCCGACTGGCCGATCGACTGGCGCGAGATGTGGCACTACTACGACCTCGCCGAGCAGCAGCTGAACATCGCCGGACCGCTCACGTATCCGTGGGGTCCGAAGCGACCGCGCTATCCGTATCGGGCGCACGAGCTGAACGACGCCGCGCGGCTGCTCGCGAAGGGTTGCGAGGCGCTCGGCATCGGCTGGACCGAGACGCCGCTGGCCACGCTGTCCGCACCGCACCACGACGCGCGATGGCGACTCGTCGCCGTGCATGTACCGCGGCTTCTGCCGCTTCGGCTGCTCGACGAACGCGAAGCGCTCGGCGCTGACGGTGTGGATCCCGCGCGCGCTCGCCGCCGGCGCCGAGATCCGCGACCTCGCGATGGTCGGTCGCATCGAGACCGGCCCGGACGGCCTCGCGACCGGCGTCCACTATCAGCGCGACGGTCGCTGGCGATTCCAGCGCGCGAAGAACGTCGTCGTCGCCGGCTACGCGGTCGAGACGCCACGCCTGCTGCTGGCTTCGGCGACCGACCGCCATCGCGACGGTCTCGCCAATGGATCGGGCCTCGTCGGCAAGAACCTGATGACGCAGTCGAACCAGGCCGTCTGGGGTCGCATGGACGAGCCGGTGCGCTGGTACAAGGGGCCGCCGAGCCTCGCGGTCACCGAACACTGGAACTACTGCGACGACAAGGACTTCTTCGGCGGCTACGTCTGGATGGGACAGGGGCCGCTGCCGATCGAGTGGGCGGCGGTGCAGACCGGGTCGCGCGGCCTGTGGGGCCGGGCGCTGCGCGACGCGATGCTGCACTACAACCACATGATCGGCGTGAAGATGGTCGGCGAGATGCTGCCCGACGAGGCGAACACGGTGACGCTCGCCGACGACGTCGACCAGTACGGGCTGCGCGTCGCGAAGGTCACGTACCGCTGGGGCGACAACGACAAGGCGCTGATCGCGCATGCGCTCGAGCAGATGGGGCGATCGATCGACGCGATCGGCGCGAAGGACATGTTCCGCCAGGAGGACGACACCAACCATCTCGGCGGCACCGCGCGGATGGGCTTCGACGCGGCGACCAGCGTCGTCGACGCCGACTGCCGCAGCTGGGACGTCCGCAACCTGTGGGTCTGCGACGGCTCGGTCTTCCCGACCGTCGGCGGCGTCAATCCGTCGCTGACGATCCAGGCGCTCGCGATCCGCACCGCCGACCGGATCGGGCGGCTCGCCGCCGCCGGCGAACTCTGAGCGGCCGCGGATCGCGACGGCCCGGCATCGACCTCGACGGATTCACGATGGACATCGAGCTCGTCCTCGACGCACACGCCACCATCGGCGAGTCCCCGACGTGGGTCCCGCACGAGCAGGCGCTGTACTGGATCGACGTCAAGGCACCGGCCCTGCATCGCTTCGTCCCCGCGACGAAGGCGACGCGGACCTGGCGCGTGACGAGCGACATCGGCGGCTTCGCGCTGTTCGACGACGGCGCCGCGCTCGTCGCGTTGCGCCACGGGCTGCATCGCCTCGACCTCGACCGCGGCGGACTCGAGCTGATCGCGCCGCCGCCGTTCGATCCCGCGCTGTTCCGCTTCAACGAAGGTGCCTGCGACGCCGCCGGCCGCTTCTGGGTCGGCGTCATGTTCGATCCGGTCGACGGGTCGCCGCCGAAGCAGCCCGGTCGCCTGCACAGCTACACGTGTCGCGGCGGCCTGCGCGCCGAGCCCGACGCGGCCGAGCTGCACAACGGCATGGCGTGGAGCGGCGACGGTCGCACGTTCTATCTCTCGCACAGCGACGCGCGCGAGATCGTCGCGTTCGACTATCACCTCGACGGCGGACGACTGTCGAACCGCCGCGTCTTCGCGACGATCGACGACGTCCCCGGCGTGCCGGACGGCGCCGCCGTCGATTCGATGGGCGGCTACTGGTGCGCGCTGCACGGCGCCGGCAAGCTGCGGCGCTTCCGACCCGACGGCTCGATCGACCGCGACATCGACCTGCCGGTCGGGCAAGCCGACGATGTGCGCGTTCGCCGGCGACGACCTCGACACGCTGTACGTCACGAGCGCGTCCGACCAGATGAGCGACGACGAGAAGCGGCGCGAACCGGACGCGGGCGCGCTGTTCCGGCTGAAGCCCGGCGTGCGCGGCGTCGCGCGGCCGTTCGTCGTGCGCTGAGCGGCGCCGAGCCGCGCGTCAGATCTCGACGCGCGAGCCGAGCTCGATGACGCGGTTCGCCGGCAGCTTCAGGTAGCCCGCGACGTTCGCCATGTTGTGCGACATCGCCGCGAACAGCCGTTCGCGCCACAGCCACATGCCCTTGCCGCCGGTCGCGATGACGACCGCGTGGCTGAGGAAGTACGACACCTTCGACGGGTCGATCGCGAGGTTCTTCGCCGCGCAGCCGGTCAGCGCGAGCGGCAGGTCGACTTCGTCCTTGAAGCCGTAGTTGACGACGATCTGCCAGCAGTTGCGGTCGAGCGGCAGGATCGCGATGCGATCGTCCGGCGGCACGCGCGGCACGGTGCGGTTGGCGACGTTCACGAACAGCACGCAGTCGTGCAGCACGCTGTTGTGCTCGAGGTTGTTCAGCAGCGCGTGCGGCACGCCGTTCGGCTCGATCGTCAGGTAGACGGCGGTGCCGGCGACGCGCAGCGGCGGGTCGGCGAACAACGCGTCGAGGAAATCCTTCAACGGCGCGCTGCCGGCACGGGTGCGCGCCTCGGCCAGCATGATGTCGCGGCCGCGTCCCCACGTCGACATCACGATGAAGATGAGCGCGCCGATGACGAGCGGGTACCAGCCGCCCTGCAGGAACTTCAGCAGGTTCGCCGAGAAGAACACCGCGTCGATCGCGAAGAAGAAGCCGGTCGACAGCACGCACACCCACCAGTTGTAGCGCCACGCGTAGCGCACGACGAAGAACGTCAGCACCGTCGTGATCATCATCGTGCCGGTGACCGCGATGCCGTACGCGGACCCGAGCGCCGTCGACGAGCCGAACGAGACGACGGACACGATCACCGCGGCGAGCAGCAGCCAGTTGATCGTCGGCACGTAGACCTGGCCGATCTCGCGCTCCGACGTGTGCAGGATCGCGAGGCGCGGCAGGAAGCCGAGCTGGATCGCCTGCTTCGTCATCGAGTACGCGCCCGAAATCACGGCCTGCGACGCGATCACCGTCGCGGCCGTCGCGAACACGACCATCGGCATCACCGCCCACGTCGGGAACAGGTGATAGAACGGATTGTCGACCGCCTTCGGGTCGGCGAGCAGCAGTGCGCCCTGCCCGAGGTAGTTGAGCGCGAGCGCCGGAAAGACGAGCAGGAACCACGACAGCCGGATCGGCGACGCGCCGAAGTGGCCCATGTCGGCATACAGCGCCTCGGCGCCGGTCAGCGCGAGCACGACCGAGCCGAGCGCGACGAACGCGAGCCAGCCGTGGTAGACGAGGAACGACAGGCCGGCGAACGGATTCAGCGCCGCGACGATGTCCGGCGACCGCGCGATGCCGATCGCGCCCATCAGCGCGAGCACGACGAACCAGATCACCATCACCGGCCCGAAGACGACGCCGATGCCGCCGGTCCCGCGCCGCTGCACGACGAACAGCGCGATCAGGACCGCGAGCGCGACCGGGATCACGAACGTCTTCAGCTGCGGCGCGGCGATCTCGAGTCCCTCGACGGCGCTCAGCACCGAGATCGCCGGCGTGATGACGCCGTCGCCGTAGAACAGCGCGGCGCCGAAGACGCCGGCGACCAGCAGCACGCGACGCAGCCGCGGCCGATGGAGCACCGCGCGCGACGCCATCGCGAGCAGCGCCATGATGCCGCCCTCGCCGCGGTTGTTCGCCCGCATGATCAGCGTCACGTACTTCAGCGAGACGATGACGGTCAGCGACCACAGGATCAGCGAGACGATGCCGATCACGTTCGCACGATTCAGCGGCAGGCCGTTGGCCGGATCGAACACGGTGCTCATCGTGTACAGCGGACTCGTGCCGATGTCGCCGAAGACGATGCCGATCGCCGCGAGGACGAGGCCCGACGTCAGCGAGCGCGGCGCGCCGTGCTCGTCGTCCGCGGTCGCCGGGGCTTCCGCTGCAGATGCCGTCATGTCGCACCATCCTCGAACGCCCCGGAGCGGCGATTATCGACGGTCGCCGCGTCGAAAGGAACGGCGCGCCGCGGCGCAGGCTTCGCGACCCGCCATCGTGGCGCGCTGCGAGCATCGGCGCGTCGGTCGATCGATGCGGGGAACCCGACCGATCGGCGCGGTCGAAGCGATCGTCGGGTCGAGCCCCACGGCCCCCGGGAGCAGTGCAGATGACGAACCTTCGAACGACCGGCGACCCGCGCCCGGCCGGCCTGCCGCCGGCCGCCGCCGCGTCGATCGCGACGGCCGCCTACCTCGTGCCGTACGCGCTCAGCCGCTCGACGAGTCCGTCGCCGGACCATCCGCGCGTGTTCGTCTGGTATCGGCTGCTCCGCAAGCCGCGCTTCCAGCCGCCGGACGTGTCGATCCCGATCGCATGGCTCGCGATCGAGACCGGTCTCGCGTTCGCCGGCTATCGACTGCTGCGACAACCGTCGTCGCCGGCGCGGGATCGTGCGCTCGCGCTGCTGGCCGGCAACGTCGTCGGCATCGGCGGCTGGAGCCGGCTCTTCTTCGGCGGCCGCAGCCTGCCGGCCAGCACCATCGCCGCCGGCGCGCTCGGCGTCGCGGCCGCGGCCTACGTGAACGAAGCGCGCAAGGCGGACGCGCCGGCAGCCGCCGCGAGCGTGCCGCTGGTGGGCTGGGTCGCGTTCGCGACGGTCTTGACGGCCGCGATCTGGCGGCGCAACCGGTAGCGGCGCGACGCGGGTCCATTCGACGTTGCGGGCCTTGCATTCGATGGTCGGTGACGACAACGTGCTGCCGACGATCGACCTTCGGCCACACCGCACCGCGTTCCGCTGCGAGCAGGTGCCGCACTGCCTGATGGCGCCGATCGGGTGGTCGAGCAGCGCGTGCGAATCACGTGCGTCGCTGCACGAATCGACGCGCGACGGAGCAACTTCTGGCACGACGACGCGGTGCGCGCGACCGCGCCCGATCCGCCCACCGCAACTCCGCGACGGCGCCCCCAATCGGCCGTGCGAAGTTCAGCCCGCGTCCTACGATTCCCGGCGTCGGGGACCGTCCCTGGACGGCTCGAAAGGCTCCTACCTTTTCGGTTCTCGCAATGGAGCAAGGAGACATCCGTGAAACACCAGCTGATCACTGCCACGTTCGCCGCATTCGTCGCGTCGACGGCCATGGCGCAGACGACGAAGCCGAACACCGACCATCCGACGCCGATCGCGACGTCGCAGCAGACCGCCGACGAGGCGAGCCAGAAGGCGGCGCAGGAAAACGTGAAGACGGGCAAGTTCGTCCGCACGGGCCCGTCGGCGGCCGACCACGTGTCGCACGCCGCGACGAAGACGAAGGACAAGGCGACGCAGACCAAGGACGCCGTGACCAACGACACCCGGTCGACGACCCAGCAATGACATCGGTGCGCCGTGCAGACGGCCCCTGAACGAACGGAGCACAGCATGACCAATACCTACGACACGACCAACGCATCCACGACCGGCGCGACGACGGGCGGCTCGACCACGGGAATGAACACCGGTGGCTCGACGATCGCGGGCACGACCACGGGATCGAACCTGGGTGGCTCGACGATGGGCGGCTCGAACACCGGCGGCTCGACCGCGACCGGCAGCGGCCGACTGGTGACCGGCCTTTTCCGGGACCGCGAGAGCGCGGAAGCGGCCTACGCGGCGACGCACGCGCGCGGCTACGGCAGCGACGACGTGAACGTCGCGATGTCCGACGAGACGCGCCAACGCCACTTCGGCGACCACACGGGCGCCGGCGACACCGAGCTCGGCAACAAGGCGGGGAAGGGTTCGGCGATCGGCGGCACGATCGGCGCCATTGCGGCCGCGATCGCGGCGGTCGGCACGTCGCTCGTGCTGCCGGGACTCGGCCTCGTCGTCGCGGGCCCGCTCGCGGCGGCCGTTGCCGGCGCGGCGGGCGGCGGCATCATCGGTGCGCTGATCGGCTGGGGCATCCCCGAAGAGCGCGTGAAGGAGTACGAGCAAGGCATCAAGGGCGGCGGCATCCTGATGGGCGTCCACGCGCGCAACGACGAGGACGCGGCGCACTTCGAGAACCAGTGGCGGACCGGCGGCGGTCAGCAGGTCTATCGCTGAGCCTTTCGCGCGGAGCGGCGCGGCGTCCGCGGTTCACGGGGCCCGCGCCCGTCTCCACGGGCGCACGGGTGCCGCGGACGGCACGAAGAAAGGCGCATCGGCGCCTTTTTTCTCGTTGCGAGTCGGTGGGCGATGGCCCGCGCGTCCTCGAAGGACGGCGCGTTCCGCGATCGGGTCCGTGAAGACGATCGGAAGACCGTCGATCCGGACGCCCGACGCCGTCAGGCGTGGGCCGCGGCTTTCGACACGTCCGACGCGAACGTCTGCAGGAACGCATCGCGCGTGGTCTGCCCCATGTCGACGGCTTTCGCGTTTCCACCGGCGATCACCGTCACGTCCTCGATGCCGATCACCTCGAGAATCAGCCGCAGGTAGCGGGTCGCGATGTCGCGGTCGCGGATCGGGGACCCCTCCGTGTAGACACCGCCCGACGCCATGAGGATCGTCGCGGACTTGCCATGGAGCAGGCCTTCTCCGGCAAAGCCCAGCGTGACGCCCTTGCGCACGATGTGGTCGATGTACGCCTTCAGGACGGCCGGCACGTTGTAGTTGTAGACCGGCGTGCCGATGGCGATGTGGTCGGCCGCCAGGATCTCGTCGACGAGCTCGTCGGACAGCCTCAGCATCTCGTTCATCTCCGGCGTGCGCTGCTCAAGCGGCGCGAAGTAGGCGCCGAGCCACGGCATCGTGACGAACGGGAGATCACTCGTCATCAGGTCGCGTTCGACGATGCGGCCGCCCGGATGGCTTTCCGTCCACTGGCGGACGAACAGCTCGGTGAGTCCGCGCGACATCGAGTGTTCGCCGCGAGGGCTCGTCTGTACGACCAGTAGCGTGCGCATGAAATGCTCCTGCAGGATATTTGGAACGGCCCGGCCGACGGACCGTTCGCCAGTGGCGTCGTCGACGATCAGCCGAAGCGAAAGCCCGAGATCGGCTTTCCGAGCGCATGACCGTGGAAGTCGACGACGGCCGTCTCGCCGGAAGCGGCGCCGGCCGCGACCATCAGCGGCAGCAGATGGTCTTCGTGCGGCTGCGCATGACGCGCCCCGGGCGCGCGTTCCCATGCGATCAGGGACTCGTCGCGCGTATCCGTCGCGGTGACGGCCTGCCGCAGCCACGCATCGAACGCCTCCGCCGCCGGGTCGGCACCGGACGCGCCGAAGCCACGCATGTTGTGAAACGTCTGGCCGCTACCGACGATCAGGACGCCTTGCTCGCGCAGCGGCTTGAGCGCGCGGCCGATCGCCAGATGAGCGGCCGGATCGAGGCCACGTTGCATCGAAAGCTGGACCACCGGAACGTCGGCGTTCGGGAACGCGACCTTGAGCGGAACGAAGACGCCGTGGTCGTAGCCCCGCTGGTCGTTCGCGGCGCTGTCGATTCCCGCGCCGTGCAGCAACGCCCGGACGCGCGCCGCGATCTCCGGTGAACCCGGCGCCGGCCACGTGATCCGGTACGTGTGATCGGGGAAGCCCCGATAGTCGAACAGCAGGCTCGGCGCAGGAGAAACGTTGACCGTCGGGACGGTCTCCTCCCAGTGTCCGGAGACGACGAGCATCGCGAGGGGCGGCTCGTCGAGCGTCGTCGCGAAACGACCGAGATAGTCCTCGAGCGGTTTCCAGGCGGCGCGCATCGGCCCTTGCACGAAGAAGCAGGGACCGCCGCCGTGGTTGATGAAGAAGGTCGGTTGCATGGATGGAATATACGGATTGACTTCCATCATGACAACCGATCAAATTGTGATCGACATCATCACAAATCGAGATGCCAGTTGATTGGTCGACTCACGCTGGACCAGCTGCGCGTCCTCGTCACCATCGGCGACACCGGCAGCTTCTCGGCGGCCGGTCGTCGGCTCGGTCGCGTGCAGTCGGCGATCAGCCAGGCCGTCCGGACCCTGGAGGAGACGCAGGGGATCGAGGTGTTCGATCGCAGTCGTCAGCGACCGGTGCTGACCACGGTCGGACGCGTGCTGCTCGAACAGGCGCGGATGATCGTCGCGAGCGCCGATCGCTTCGAGGCCATCGCCGCGGGAACGCGCGCGGGGCTCGAAGCGTCCCTCACGCTCGCGATCGATCCGCTGGTGCCGACCGGACCGCTGATCGGCAGCCTGCGCGAGCTTCGCGATACGTTCCCGGATCTGCCGGTCTCGTTCTCGACGGAAGTCATCGGTGGCGCCGAGCAGCGCCTGCGAGCCGACTCCGCATCGCTCGCGTTCTGCCTGCTGCTGCCATCCGTGCCCGACGACCTGACGGCCTATCCGCTGCTGGATCTCGAGCTGATCCCGGTGGCGGCCGCGGAGCATCCGCTGGCGCGCATCGATCGGGCTCTGGAACGGGCCGATCTCGAAGCGCACGTGCAACTCGTGCTGGCCGATGCCTTCGGCGTCCAGGGTCCGAGCTACGGCGTCATCGGCCATCGGGTCTGGCGGTTCGCCGACCTCGCCCGGAGGCTGGACTTCCTGCTGGCCGGTTTCGGCTGGTGCAAGATGCCGCCCTTCGTCGTCGAGCGCCATCTGAAGAACGGCCGATTGGTCTTGCTGGACATCGTCGACGAGAGCGTCTCGCCGACCGGAACGCTACCGATCTATGCCGCGCACGTCCGGGGTCGCCCGTTGGGACGCGCGGGGAGCTGGCTCCTCGACAATCTGAGGACTCGCCTGACGGCCAGGTCGAAGGAGCAGGTCGTCTGACGGACCGCGGCCATCGCGGCGCGGACCTGCCGAAAGGAGTGCGGTGCGACCGCGACGTGCTGGAGAGGTGGTGCCGCTGCAGGGAATCGGGCGGTCGACCTTCGCATGACGAAGGCGATTGTCACGCTGGACGAAGAAGCCGCCCCCGTCGGCCGGCTCGGATGGTGTCGGCAAGCGCGCGGGCCTCGGAAAACGGCGGGACTCGAGGCCCGCACCGGGCGGTACGTCACGGAGGCTTGCAGATCCGGCGCCGACCGACGACGGGCCGACCCTGCGCAGAGTCGTCCTCGAGCACCGCATCGGTCGGCACGACCGTCTTCCCGCCCATGTCCCGACGAAGAATCACCTGCCAGTGGCAGAAAGCGCTTCCGTTCCGGCGCCATTACCGGCGTCGAGGCGCACCTTCGAGGCGCCCGCGGCCGGCCGGCCCTGCAGCGACGGGATTGCTGCCCGTCAGAGCTGCGTACCGCCTCCGTCCACGGCGAGCTCGGACCCTGTGTTGTACGTCGCTTCGAATGCGAGGAACAGCATTGCTCGGGCAATCTCGTCGGGCTTGCCGAATCGCTTCATCGGGTTTTCATCCGCCATCTGCTTCTTGGTTTGCGCAGCGGCCTCCTCGGGCATGGCCTTCTCGAGGATCCCGCTGTCGATCGGCCCCGGGCTCACCGCGTTGACGCGAATGCCGCGCGGCAGGAGCTCGGCGGCGAGCGAGCGGACCATCGACCGCAACGCGGCCTTGCTGGCCGCATAACCGCTGATCATCGGTATGCCGAGCACGTTCGCGACCGACGTGACCACGACCACGGCCCCGCCGGACACGATCAGCGGCGCGAGCTTCTGGATCGTGAAATACGGTCCCTTCGCGTTGATCGCGAAGAGCTTGTCGTAAAGCGCCTCGGTCGTGTCCGTGAACGGCGCGAAGCCGGTTTGACCCGCACAGACGAACAGCGCGTCGATCGTTCGAAATTCCGACTCCAAGCGACGCGCCAGCGCATCGATTTCGCCGACTGACGACGCGTCGCTTTTCACGACCGACGCCTTGTCCCCCAGCGCGGATTGCGCCGCCTCGATCGACTTCTCGCTCATGCCCGTCACGACCACCCGGGCGCCCTCCGCCACCAACAATTTCGCGGTCGCGAGGCCGATCCCGCTGGTCCCGCCCGTGACCACCACGTTCTTGCCGTCGTACTTGCCCATCGTCGACTCCTTCTCAGGCGCGCGTGTCGCGCACAAGCACCGCTCCGAAGTCGAAGCGTCGGTCATTCGCCTGATCAGGACTAGCCGGCCACGCGGCCTATCATCAAGTCCGCCCTGGCATAAGGAGGCGTCGTGGACACGTTGTCGGCAATGAAGGTGTTCGTGCGCGTCGTCGAAGCCGGCAGCTTCTCGGCCGTCGGACGCGAGTTGCGCACGACGCAGAGCACGGTCAGCAAGCAGGTAGCGGCCCTGGAGAAGCACATCGGCGCTCGCCTGCTCACGCGGTCCACGCGGGCGCTCGCCCTCACCGACGAGGGGCGACGATACTTCGAGAGCGCACGGCGCCTGACCGCCGAAATCGACGAGGCCGAAGCGGCGCTTCGCAGCAGCGAAGCGGAGTTGACCGGCGTCCTGCGCGTCGCGTCCGCGGTCGCGTTCGGTCGGGCGGTGCTGTTGCCCCACGTGCGGTCGTTCCTCGAAGCGCATCCGCAAATGAGGATCGATCTGCGGCTCAACGACAACTTCATCGACCTGATCGAGCAAGGCGTCGACGTGGCCGTCCGCATCGGACAGCTCGCTGACAGCGGCCTCGTCGCCCGAAGGCTCGGCTGGTCCCGCAGATCGCTGATCGTGAGCCGGGGCTACGTCGAGAAGGTCGAGCGATCGATCGGCTTGCCTCGAAAGCCGACCGACCTGAAGGATCACAACTGCATCGTCTACACGGAACTCGCGGAAGCCAATGCGTGGACCTTCACGCCAGCGTCCCATGACGCGAAGCACGATCCCGAGACGGTTATCGTCCAGGGCAACCTGCAGACCAACAGCTCCGAAATCATTCGGCAAGCCGTGCTGGCCGACATGGGCATCGGCTACGCGCCGACCTGGTTGTTCGCCGAAGAACTGCGGAACGGATCGGCTCGGGAAATCCTGCCGTCGAGAACACGCGCAGCGCTCCCGATTCAACTGCTGAGCCCGCGACAGCGCGCTTCCCTGAAGAAGGTGACGGCGTTCGCCGAGCACCTCCAGTCCTGCCTGGGTGGTCACGCAGGACCTTAGGCCCTCTACGCCGGCTTGCTCGCGGGACTGGCGTCGTGGCCTGATCGCGCCGCGCCGAGCGCGTTCAACGCGATCTCACGCACGCGTCGCGCATCTCGGACCAAGGCCCCGCGACGTCGTACGTGGGCAGACGTCGCCTAGGCATTGATGGGTTACAGGAATCTGGTGCCGCTGGACGGAATCGAACTGTCGACCTTCGCATTACGAATGCGCTGCTCTACCGACTGAGCTACAGCGGCGTACTGCCGGCACAACGAGCCCGCGATTATACGGATCGGCGCCGCGTCGCGCCAACGCGACCCTCGTTCGTGTCGCTATTCGGCGTCGGGCTGCTCCGACGGCACCGCCTCGCGGAACGCGTCGAGGGCCATGCACGCGTCGAAGACGCGCATCGTCGTCGCGAAGCGGTCGACGTCGCATTCGAAGCGGCGCGCGTTGAAGATCTGCGGCACGAGCGTCGCATCCGCGAGCGTCGGCAGGTCGCCGTGGCAGAAGCGGCCCGTCATCGGCGACGACGCGAGTTGCGCATCGAAGGCCGCGAGGCCGGTCTCCACCCAGTGCCGATACCACGCGTTCTTCGCCGCCTCGTCGACCTTCAGCACCTGCACGAGGTAGCGCAGCACGCGCAGGTTGTTCAGCGGATGGATCTCGCAGGCGATCGCGAGCGCGAGCGACCGCACGCGCGCGCGGCCCGCCGGATCGGCTGGCAGCAGCGGCGGTTCGGGATGCAGCTCGTCGAGATACTCGACGATCGCGAGCGACTGCGTCAGCGTGACCGGCGGCTCGCTGGCATCGTCGACGAGTACCGGCACCAGTGCTTCGGGATTCAGCGCGAGGAACGCGGCGCCGAGCTGCTCGCCGCCGTGCCGCACCAGATGGACCGGCGCGTAGTCGTACGGCAGTCCCTTCAGGTTCAGCGCGATGCGGACGCGGAACGATGCCGAACTGCGGAAGTAGTTGTGGAGCCGCATCGCCGGCGTCGATCGATCCGTCGGTCGATCGGTCAGTCGGTCATCGAGCCGATCGAGCTGCCGCGATCGGCGTTGCCGCCGAGGCCCGGCGGCAGCGGGAAGCGGACGCTCTCCTCGACGCCCGGCAGCTTCTGCACGGCGAGCACGCCGAGTTCCTTCAGCAGGCCGATCAGCTCGGACACCAGCAGCTCGGGTGCCGACGCGCCGGCCGTGATGCCGACGCGACGCTTGCCGACGAGCCACGCGGGGTCGAGCTCGCCGGCGTTCTCGATCAGGTAGGCCTCGACGCCCATCCGCGAGCCGACCTCGCGCAGGCGGCTGCTGTTCGAGCTCGACGGGCTGCCGATCACGAGGATCAGGTCGCACAGCGGCGCCATGAACTTGACCGCGTCCTGGCGGTTCTGCGTCGCGTAGCAGATGTCGTTGCGCTTCGGCTCGAGGATCGTCGGGAAGCGCTTCTTCAGCGCGCTCGTCACCTCGGCCGCGTCGTCCATCGACAGCGTCGTCTGCGTGACGTACGCGAGCCGCTTCTCGTCGCGCACCTGCAGCTGCAGCACGTCGTCGACGTTCTCGACGAGATGGATGCCGCCTTCGGCCTGTCCCATCGTGCCTTCGACCTCGGGGTGCCCCTTGTGGCCGACCATGATGATCTCGCGGCCGGCGGCGCGCATCTTCGCGACCTCGACGTGGACCTTCGTGACGAGCGGGCAGGTCGCGTCGAAGACCTTCAGCCCGAACTCGTCGGCCTCGGCGCGAACCGCCTGCGACACGCCGTGCGCACTGAACACGACCGTGTGGCCGCGCGGCACGTCCTTCAGGTCCTCGATGAAGATCGCGCCCTTCGCGCGGAGGTCGTCGACGACGTACTGGTTGTGGACGATCTCGTGGCGCACGTAGATCGGCGCGCCGAACTGCGCGATCGCGCGCTCGACGATCTCGATCGCGCGGTCGACGCCGGCGCAGAAGCCGCGCGGCTGCGCGAGCAGCATCGTGCGCTCCGACTCGTCGGCGGCCGGCGCCTCGCGGCGCGCTTCGGTGATGACTGCATCCATCAGATGATCCCCAGGATTTCGACCTCGAAGCGCACCGGCCGGCCGGCGAGCGGATGGTTGAAGTCGAAGACCGCATAGTCGCTTTCGAGCGACTGGAAAACCCCTGCGTAGCGTCCCCCGCCCGGGGCATTGAACTCGACCACGTCGCCGGGCGAATAATCGCTGCGTTCGCTCTCGGCCTCGAGCAGCCGCTTCGGCACGCGGCGCACGAGATCGGGGTTGCGCGGTCCGAAGGCCTCACCCGCCGGCAGGTCGAACGCGGCGCGAGAACCGGCCGCGAGCCCGATCAGCCGCTCCTCGAGCGTCGGCGCGAACTGGCCCGCGCCGAGCTGGATCGTGGCCGGCTTGCCGCCGAACGTGTTGACGACGTCGACCGCGTCCGGCGCCAGCCCGACGCGGTAGTGCAGCGTGAGGTACGAGTCGGCGCGGACGGTATCGGGCGGCGCGGCGGACGGGGCCTGCGCGGCGGCGGATGGGGACATGCGGCAGGCGCGCGGCGGCGCGCGGGGCGTAATCCGTCATTCTATCGAACAGAGAGGTTTCCTTGTCCCTCGCCGACTGGCCGGCGGCCGAACGTCCGCGCGAACGGCTGCTGCGGCACGGCGCCGCGGCGCTGTCCGACGCCGAGCTGCTCGCGGTGTTCCTGCGGACCGGCACCGTCGAGCGCGACGCCGTCGAGCTCGCGCGGAGCTGCCTCGGCGCGTTCGGCAGCCTGACGGCGCTGCTGAAGGCGCCGCAGCCGGCGTTCTGCGCGGTGCCCGGCCTCGGGCCGGCGCGCTATGCGCAACTGCACGCGGTCGTCGAGCTCGCCCGCCGGTCGCTGCTCGAGACGCTCGCGCGCGAGCCGCTGCTGTCGTCGCCGGCGATCGTGCGCGACTACCTCGTCCGCACGATCGGCGCGAAGCCGCACGAGGTCTTCATGGCGCTGTTCCTCGACGCGCAGCACCGGCTGCTCGCGGCCGAGGAGATGTTCCGCGGCACGCTCGCGCAGACCAGCGTGCATCCGCGCGAGGTCGTCAAGCGCGCGCTGCAGCTGAACGCCGCGGCGGTCGTGTTCGCGCACAACCATCCGTCGGGGCTCGCCGAGCCGAGCCGCGCCGACGAGTTGCTGACGACCGCCCTCGCCCACGCGCTCGCGCTCGTCGACATCCGCACGCTCGACCACTTCATCGTCGCCGGCCACGGCGTCTACGCGTTCTCGGAGCACGGCAAGCTGTGAGGGCCGGGGACGGGTGCGCGAGCCGCATGGTCGCCGGCGCTTCGCCTCGTCGCCCGGCGGCGGAGCGGCGTTGATTCGACTGGCCTTCGCGGTGGCCGACGGCGCGTGGGTGGCGCTCGCGCCTTCGCGGGACACGACGGGTGCGGGGGCATCACCGAGGCGCGGTGTTCCCGGCGCGCGCGCCGGCGAGGCGCATCACGCATGCACGGCAGCCGTTGATTCGGCTCGTCTTTCCGGCTATCATCGCAGGCTTCGCTTGTTCCACCCACATGCCCGCTCGGCGCCGTCCTCCGCGACCGCGTCAGCCGATCTTCCGGAGGTGCCGTCATGGCACGCGTTTGCCAAGTCACGGGAAAGAAGCCGATGTCCGGCAACAACGTTTCCCACGCCAACAACAAGACCAAGCGTCGCTTCCTGCCGAACCTGCAGAACCGCCGCTTCTTCGTCGAAAGCGAGAACCGCTGGGTCAGCCTGCGCCTGACCAACGCCGGCCTGCGGACCATCGACAAGAACGGCATCGACGTCGTTCTCGCGGACCTGCGCGCCCGCGGCGTGAAGTTCTGACCGACAGGAATCGTCATGCGCGACAAGATCAAGCTCGAATCGACGGCCGGCACCGGCCATTTCTACACGACGACCAAGAACAAGAAGACGACGCCCGAGAAGATCGAAATCAAGAAGTTCGATCCCGTGGCGCGCAAGCACGTGGCCTACAAGGAAGCGAAGATCAAATAAGCGGCCCGGCGACTGCGCCGCTCGCGGCGCATGTGAGAACCCCGCTTCGGCGGGGTTTTTTTTGGCCGTCGCGGGCGCTGGCCGGCGGGCGTGTGAGTCGTCGCACCGCGCCGACGCCCGTGGATGTCGAAGGCCATGCCGCCGTCGCGGACGACGGCGGCACGAGGCGCCGGTGACGGCGTCGGCGCGATGACGGTAACGGCGAGTCGCCGGCGTCGACGGCGGCGGGCGTGGACGACGCGAAACGAAGGTTGCCGTCGGCGCGTCGCGGCGGCGAGAATCACGGCACTCGGGAGTCGCCGGCGTGCACGACGGCGAGAATTGCCGGTCTGCGTCGGCGCATCGTGGCCGTCGCGAGCCGGCGTGCGCGCGCGTCGCCGCGACGCGAACCCCGATCGTCCCGAAAAAAAGGCCCGCCGAGGCGGGCCATTTCCTTCGAGCGTCGCGCCGTCAGGCCGCGTAGCTGCGCAGCCGCAGGCTGAAGTCCTGCAGCGCGCGGACGCCGCTCTCCTCGGCCCGGCGGCACCAGTCCTGCAGCTGGACCAGCAGCTGCTCGCTCGACGCGCTCGACCGGTCCCAGATCGCGGCCAGCTCGACGCGCATCTCGTGCAGCTTCGCGAGTCGCGGGCTCTCGGCGAGCGCACCTTCGACCTCGACGCGCCTCGCCGGCGACAGCTTCGCGACGTCCTTGTGCAGCCAGCGACGGGCCGTGACGACCGTCGACGCGTGGCCTCCGTCCTGCAGCAGCGCGACTTCCTCGCGCGCCGCGCGCTTGAACGACTTCGCGTACTTCGCCATCACGTCGTAGCGATGCGCGATGACCGCCTGCAGGTTCTCGAGGTCGACGACGGCGCGCGGCTTCGCCTCGAAGCGCGGCTTCGGCGCGACCTTCTTGACGGTGGCGAGCCGGAGCGCCGACAGGATGCGGATGTACATCCAGCCGATGTCGAACTCGTACCAGCGGCTCGACAGCTTGGCCGACGTCGCGAACGTGTGGTGGTTGTTGTGCAGCTCCTCGCCGCCGATCAGGATGCCCCACGGCACGATGTTGCGGCTCGCGTCGGCGCAGTCGTAGTTGCGATAGCCCGAGAAGTGGCCGATGCCGTTGATGACGCCGGCCGCCCAGAACGGGATCCAGAGCATCTGCACCGCCCAGACCGTGGAGCCGAAGCCGACGCCGAACAGCAGCCAGTCGACGACGAGCATCAGCCCGACGCCGTGCCACACGAACTTGCTGTAGACATTGCGCTCGAGCCAGTCGTCGGGCGTGCCGCGACCGTACTTGTCGATCGTCTCGTCGTTGTCGGCCTCGGCCATGTAGAGCTCGGCGCCCTGGAACAGCACCTTGCGGATGCCCTTGACCTGCGGGCTGTGCGGATCGTCGGCGGTCTCGCACTTCGCGTGATGCTTGCGGTGGATCGCCGCCCATTCGCCGGTCTGCATCCCGGTCGTCAGCCACAGCCAGAACCGGAAGACGTGCGCGACCGCCGGGTGCAGGTCGAGCGCCCGGTGCGCCTGGCAGCGATGCAGGTAGATCGTGACGCCGGCGATCGTGATGTGCGTGAGGACGAGCGTCGCGACGACGATCTTCCAGATCGGCCAGGCGAGCATGCCGTACGTCAGAAAGCTCAGGACATCCGGGGGAATCATTCGGTCTCCGCAGGTGCGCTCTCGGAGCGCGGGTTCGATGACTGCCGATTATACGGCAAAACAGGGATTGCCTCGAAAAAACGAGGACTTACGCGGCCCGGAAGCGACGCGGCGGCCCCCCGGCGCGATGGTCGGCGCCGCGTGGCGGACGGGCGGCGGATCAGCCGCCCTTGCGCGCCGCGAGCGGGATCGCGCCGGCCGGCGGCGCGAGGCGATCGTCGTCCGGCGCCTCGCCGGCCACGACCCGCACCTCGCGGGTCGGGAACGGCACGCGGATCCCTGCCTTGATGAACGCCGTCCAGATCGCGCGGTTGACGTCGGAGCGCAGGACGTCGGTGCCGGCCTCCGGGTCCGGGACCCACGCGGTCAGCTCGAGATCGATGCCGTCGACGCCGAATTCCTTCAGCGTCACGGTCGCCGCCGGGTCGGCGAGCACCCGCGGCTGCGCGTTCGCGGCCGCGAGCATCCGCTCGAGCGCCTCGTCGACGTCGCTGTCGTAGGCCACGCGGATGTGCGTGACGAAGTTGCCGTTCTTGTCGCCGAAGCTGAAGTTCTGCACGGCCTGGTTCAGCAGCAGCTCGTTCGGCACGAGCGCCTCGACGCCGTTGGCCGCGCGCACGACGGTGCAGCGCGTGCGGATCTGCGTGACGCTGCCGTTGTACTTGTCGACCGTGATGACGTCGCCGATCCGCAGGCTGCGGTCGAGCAGGATGATGAAGCCCGAGACGTAGTTGCTCGCGATCCGCTGCAGGCCGAGGCCGAGCCCGACGCCGAGTGCGCCGCCGAACACCGACAGCACCGTGATGTCGATGTCGACCAGCCGCATCGCGACCAGCACCGCGACGACGATCAGCACCGCGTTGCCGAGTCGCGCGAGCACGATGCGGATGCTCGCGTCGATCGACTCGCGCGCGCATCACCCGCGCCTCGAGGACCTTGCCGAGCCCGAGCGCCGCGATCATCGTGATCGCGATCCACACCGCGGCCGACAGCACCTGCCAGACGCTGATGCTGACGTTCTTGCCGAACGTGAACGTCGCGTCCGGCCCGCTCAGCGTCGCGACGACGACGGGCAGCAGGCCGGTCACCTGCAGCGCGACGAGCAGCCACGCGAGGATGCCGAACCAGCGCTCGACGAGCAGCATGCCCGGGCTCGGCTTGAACACGCGCCGCAGCGTGTAGAGGCCGAGGCGGATGCCGACGTACGCGATCGCGAGCGTCGAGCAGATGCGAACGAGGTGCGCAGGCTGACGGTATGCGTGCATCACGCGCTCGGCGACCAGCAGCGCCACCCAGGCGAAGCACGGCAGCAGGACGCTCGACAGGCCGGCGTAGCGCGTCTCGACGAGGCGCGCGTTGCGCTCGGGGTCGCGTTCGATGTAGCGGTGGGTGCGGCGGTCGAGCGCGCGCTTCGTCGTGCGGGCGGCGAGCCATGCGACGAGCACGCAGACCGCGATCGCGCCGAGCTGCCAGAGCAGTTGCGGACGATGCACGTCCTTCCAGGTGTCCAGCAGCAGCGAGTTGAAGTCGTCGGTGTCCATGTCGTGGAAGCGAGGCGGCGCCCGGCGATCGTCGGTCGCCGTCGTCGCGGTTCGAGCCCCGGACGGCCGGCGCGTTCCCGGCGACGCTCAGGCGCCGACGGCGCGGCGCGTCAGGACCGCCGCGAAGAAGCCGTCGGTGCCGGTGCGATGCGGCCAGAGTTCGAGGAACGGGCCGGCGTCGACCGCGTCGCCGAGCGCGATGCCCTGGCGCGCCAGCACGTCGGTCGCCGGCTCGACCGCGAAGTCGGCATGCGTCGCGACGAACGCGTCGACGATCGCGCGGTTCTCGGCGTCGAGCAGGCTGCAGGTCGCGTAGACGAGCCGGCCGCCCGGCTTCACCAGCTTCGACGCCGCGTCGAGGATGCTGGCCTGCTTGACGGCCAGCTCCGCGACCGTCGCCGGCGACTGGCGCCACTTCAGGTCGGGATTGCGGCGCAGCGTGCCGAGGCCGGTGCACGGCGCGTCGACGAGCACGCGGTCGGCCTTGCCGGCCATCCGCTTCAGCTTCGGGTCGCGCTCGCTCTCGATCGCGACCGGGTGCACGTTCGACAGCCCGCTTCGCGCGAGTCGCGGCTTCAGCTTCGCGAGGCGCTTGACCGACACGTCGAGCGCGTACAGCCGCCCCGTCGAGCGCATCAGGTCGCCGAGCGCGAGCGTCTTGCCGCCGGCGCCGGCGCAGAAGTCGACGACGAGCTCGCCGCGCTTCGGCGCGACCAGCGACGCGAGCAGCTGGCTGCCTTCGTCCTGCACCTCGACGCGGCCGTCCGCGAAGATCCGCTGCGCCCCGAGCGCGGGCTTGCCGACGAGACGAATGCCGTTCGGCGCGAGTCGCGTCGCATCCGCATCGAGCCCGGCCGTCTTCATCGCGTCGAGCGCGTCGTCGCGGCTCGTGCGCATCGTGTTGACGCGCAGGTCGAGCGGCGCCGGGTCGGTTGAGCGTCGCCGCGAGCGTCGCGAGCTCGTCCGGCGCGAAGCGCTCGCCGAGCTTCGCGAGCAGCCAGTCCGGCAGGTTCGAGCGCGTCGCGGCCGCCATCGTCGAGCGGTCGACCGTCGCGACCCGACGCAGCCACGTGCGCTCCGCGGCGTCGAGCGTCGCCGCGATCGGCTCGACGCCGGCGGTGTCCGCGAGACCGAGCAGGATCATGCGGCGCGCGAGCGAGCCGGTGCCGCTCTGCGCGAGCTGCGCGTATTCGAGCTTGCGGCGCAGCACCGCGTAGACCGCCTCGGCGATCAGCCCGCGGTCGCGATGGCCGAGCATCGGGTTCGCCTTGAACCAGCGACCGAGCTGCGTGTCGGCCGGCAGCGCGAACGTCAGCACCTCGCCGAGCAGCGCCTCCGCGTGGCCGACGACGGCGCCGTGGAAACCGCGCGTCGGCGCGACGTCGGGCGCCGGCGCACGTCGCTGGGTCGACGACGGCCGCGTGCGCTGCGCCTTCGCGCCGCGTCGCGCATGCGGCTTCGCGCCGACGCTCATGCGGCGACCAGCAGCGCGCGATCGGCGATCGCGGCGTCGAGCGCGACGCGGCCGTCGACGAGCGTCGCGCGGCCGCGACAGGAACCACTCGATCGCGCGCGGATAGAGCCGATGCTCGGCCGCGAGCACGCGCGCGGCGAGCGCGTCGGGCGTGTCGTCGGCGCGCACCGGCACCGCGGCCTGCGCGACGATCGCGCCGGCGTCGACGACCGGACTCACGAAGTGCACGGTCGCGCCGTGCACGCGCACGCCGGCCTCGAGCGCGCGGCGATGCGTGTCGAGCCCGGGAAACGCCGGCAGCAGCGACGGATGGACGTTCAGCATGCGATCGGCGTAGCGGTGGACGAAACCGTCGGACAGCACGCGCATGAAGCCGGCGAGCGCGATGCAGTCGGGCCGGTGCGTGTCGATGGCGGCGGCGAGCGCGGCCTCGAACGCGTCGCGCGACGGCGCGCGCCTTCGCATCGAGCGCGACGGTCGCGATGCCGGCGCCTCGCGCGAACGCGAGGCCGGCGGCATCCGGCCGGCTCGCGATCACGCACGCGACCTCGGCGGACCACCGCTCGGTCCTGCAGGCGGTGACGATCGCTTCCATGTTGGATCCGCGTCCGGAAATGAGGATCACGATCCTCTTGGCGATCTGCTCCACCGCCGCGATCTTAGCATCGGGGTATCGGCCCGCCCGCCCGGACCGCCGAGCCGGCCCGGGGCCGACCCTTATAATCGTCGATCCCTCGCGGCCTTCCGCGCGCATTCGCTTCGCCTGCTGCAACGACGTCCATCCCGATCCGGCGCTCCCTTCATGCGGGTCTTTCGCGGCCTTCCCAATCCAGCAAGCCGGACGCCCTGCGCGCTGACGATCGGCAACTTCGACGGCGTCCATCGCGGCCATCGCGCGTTGATCGAACGCGTGCGCGACGGCCGCGGACCAGCTCGGCGTGCCGGCCTGCGTGATGACGTTCGAGCCGCATCCGCGCGAGTTCTTCTACGGCCGCATGATGGCGGCCGAGGCGGCGGACGCGAACGTCGACGAGGCCGAAGGACGCCGTATCGCCGCGCCGCCGACGCGCATCGCGAATCTGCGCGACAAGCTCGACGCGCTCGCCGACTGCGGCGTCGACCGCGTGATCGTCGAGCGCTTCAACGCGCGCTTCGCGTCGCTGTCGCCGAACATTTCGTCGAGGACATCGTCGTCGCGGGCTGCCACGCGCGCTGGCTGATGGTCGGCGACGACTTCCGCTTCGGCGCGCAGCGCGCGCGGCGGCTTCGCGATGCTCGAGGACGCCGGCGAGCGCTTCGGCTTTCCCGTCGAGTCGCTGCCGTCGGTGACGGTCGACGGGCGGGCGACGCGGCGAACGACGGCGCGAGCGACGACGCGGCCGGCGCGGAACGCGTGTCGAGTTCGGCGATCCGCGCGGCGCTCGCGGCCGGCGACCTCGACGCGCGCCGAACGGTTGCTCGGCCATCCGTACTTCATCAGCGGCCACGTCATCCACGGCAAGAAGCTCGGCCGCACGATCGGCTTCCCGACCGCGAACATCCTGCCGCACGGCCACGCGAACGACCGCCAGACGGCGCTCGCCGGCATCTTCGTCGTGCGCGTGCACGGCGCCGGCGACGACCCCGCTGCCCGGCGTCGCGAGCCTCGGCGTGCGGCCGACGGTCGAGGACGCGGGCCGCGTGCTGCTCGAGGTCCACCTGTTCGACTTCGCGGCGAACCTCTACGGCAAGCGCGTGCGCGTCGAATTCCTGCACAAGCTGCGCGACGAGGAGAAGTACGACGACGTCGCGCGGCTGACGGCCGCGATCGCGGCCGACGCGCGCGCGGCGCGCGCCTGGTTCGGGATCGCGCACGACGGGGCGAACGTCGACGCGCGACGCGACGGCGCGGCCGTCTCGGCGACCGACCGAATTAGCTGAGCGGCCGGGGCCCGTTCGCCCTCGGCCGCCGACACGCGCTTCGAACAGCGAGGCGCCGGACCACCGGCGCGCCGATCCCCCGAATGCGGCCGCGCGACCCGCGGCCTTCGATCCGACCATGTCCGAACCGACGAAGAAGCCAGACGGCACGCTCGACTACAAGTCGACGCTGAACCTGCCCGACACGCCGTTCCCGATGCGCGGCGACCTCGCGCAAGCGCGAGCCGCAGTGGGTCGCCGAATGGCAGGCGCGCGAGCGTCTACGACGCGATCCGCGAGGCGCGCGCGCGGCGCGCCGAAGTTCGATCCTGCACGACGGCCCGCCGTACGCGAACGGCGCCATCCACATCGGGCACGGCGTTCAACAAGATCCTGAAGGACATGGTCGTCAAGTCGAAGAACCTCGTCGGCTTCGACGCGCCGTACGTGCCGGGCTGGGACTGCCACGGCATGCCGATCGAGATCCAGATCGAGAAGCAGTACGGCAAGGACCTGCCGGCCGCCGAGGTGCAGGCGAAGTCGCGCGCGTACGCCGAGTCGCAGATCGACGGGCAGAAGGCGGACTTCAGGCGTCTCGGCGTGCTCGGCGAATGGGACCATCCGTACAAGACGATGAACTTCGCGCAACGAGGCCGAGCGAGATGCGCGTGCTCGGTCGCATCCTCGAGAAGGGCTACGTGTTCCGCGGGCTGAAGCCGGTCAACTGGTGCTTCGACTGCGGCTCGGCGCTGGCCGAGGCCGAGGTCGAGTACCAGGACCGCGTCGACCTCGTCGATCGACGTCGGCTTCCCGTTCGTCGACGACCAGCGCGAGGCGATCGCGCGCGCGTTCGGCCTCGACGTCGCTGCCCGACAAGCAAGGCTGGATCGTGATCTGGACGACGACGCCGTGGACGATCCCCGCGAACCAGGCGCTGAACGTGCATCCCGAGTTCGACTACGCGCTCGTCGACACGCCGCGCGGCCTGCTGATCGTCGCGACGGAACGCGTCGAGGCCTGCCTCGCCGCGTACGGCCTCGACGGCACGCGTGATCGCGACGACGCAAGGGCGCGCGCGCTCGACCACATCGCGTTCGCGCATCCGTTCTATCCGCGCGCGTCGCCGGTCTATCTCGGCGACTACGTGACGCTCGACACCGGCACCGGCATCGTGCATTCGTCGCCGGCGTACGGCATCGAGGACTTCCTGTCGTGCAAGGCGAACGGCATGAAGGACGACGAGATCATCAATCCCGGTGACCGGCGACGGCACGCTACGCGTCGAGCGTGCCGCTGCTTCGCGCGGGCTGTCGATCTGGGACGCGAACCCGAAGATCGTCGACGCGCTGCGCGAGGCCGGCGCGCTGCTGCGCGTCGAGAAGTTCGAGCACAGCTACATGCACTGCTGGCGCCACAAGACGCCGATCATCTATCGCGCGACGTCGCAGTGGTTCGCCGGGCATGGACGTCGTGCCCGAACGACGGCGGCGCCGACGCTGCGCGAGACCGCGCTCGCGGCCATCGACGCGACGCGCTTCTTCCCGTCGTGGGGCAAGTCGCGCCTGTCGGCGATGATCGCGAACCGGCCCGACTGGACGCTGTCGCGGCAGCGCCAATGGGGCGTGCCGATGGCGTTCTTCGTCCATCGCGAGACCGGCGCGCTGCATCCGCGACACGCTCGCGCTGCTCGAGGACGTCGCGAGCGAGATCGAGCGCGGCGGCATCGAGGCCTGGCAGACGATCGACGCGGCCGCGCTGCTCGCCGCTACGACCGCGGCACGCCCGAGACCGACGCGTCGATGTACATGAAGAACCGCGACACGCTCGACGTGTGGTTCGACTCGGGCTCGACGTTCCAGACCGTGCTCGGCGGCACCGATCACCATGGTTCGCACGCCGACGAGCTGCGTTATCCGGCCGACCTGTACCTCGAAGGCTCGGACCAGCATCGCGGCTGGTTCCATTCGTCGCTGCTGATCTCGTGCATGCTGAACGGCCGCGCGCCGTACGACGCGCTGCTGACGCACGGCTTCGTCGTCGACGGCGACGGCCGCAAGATGTCGAAGTCGCTCGGCAACGTGATCGCGCCGCAGAAGCTCGTCGACCAGTACGGCGCCGACATCGTGCGCTGGTGGGCCGCGTCGACCGACTACTCGGGCGACCTGTCGATCTCCGACGAGATCCTGAAGCGCGTCGTCGAGAGCTATCGACGCATCCGCAACACGCTGCGCTTCCTGCTCGCGAACACGTCCGACTTCGACCCGAAGCGCGCACGCGCTGCCGGTCGACGAGTGGCTCGAGATCGACCGCTACGCGATCGCGCGGCTCGACGCGCTGCAGACCGAGCTGCTCGCGCATCTCGACGTGTTCGAGTTCCAGCCGGTCACGTCGAAGCTGCAGACGTATCTGCTCCGAGGATCTCGGCGGCTTCTATCTCGACGTGCTGAAGGACCGGCTCTACACGACCGCCGCCGACGGCCTGCCGCGACGCTCGGCGCAGAACGCGCTGTGGCACATCACGCACGCGCTGCTGCGGCTGATCGCGCCGTTCGTCTCGTTCACGGCCGAGGAGGCGTGGGCGGTGTTCGCGCCCGACGCGCTCGCCGAGCGGGGCACGATCTTCGCGGAGACCGCGCACGCGCTGCCGGCGCTGCCGCACGCCGACGCGCTGCTGAACAAGTGGCACGTGATCCGCGACACCCGCTCGGTCGTGCTGAAGCGACTGGAGGAAGCGCGCGCCGCCGGCACGATCGGCTCGTCGCTGCAGGCCGAGATCGAGATCCGTGCGCCGTCGGACCGCTACCAGCTGTTGATGGAGCTGCACAACGACCTGCGCTTCGTGATGATCACGTCGCAGGCGATCGTCCGCGAGGCCGCGCACGAGAGCGAATGCGATGTCGTCGTCGCGCCGTCGCCGCATCCGAAGTGCGACCGCTGCTGGCACTGGCGTGCGGACGTCGGCCACGACCCGGCGCATCCCAGGCTGTGCGGGCGCTGCACGTCGAACCTGTTCGGATCGGGGGAGCCGCGCCGCGTCGCGTGAGCAGGTGCGCGCGCGTGCGGGCGGGCCGCCGTCGGGTGGTCTCCTGACGGCGGTCCCGCGGCCGCTAGGCCAGGGCGAACCGGACCGGGCCCCGCGCCGGCCCCGCGCGACGGCGGAGCACGAGGCCGAGACCGAGCGCGCCGGCGAGCAGCAGCGCGGTTTCCGACGGCTCGGGGACCGGGATCGCCGTGATCAACAGCAGGTCCTGCGCGGTCGGACTGTAAAGAAGATCGACGTGGTAACGGACCGGCGTGTCGGCCACCGCCGACCAGTCCGCCGCGCTGGCGGCGCCGACCATCGGGTCCGTGCTCGTGGCCTGGAACGTCCCGGTCGCGAAGCCGTTCGACCCGGTCGTCTCGTACAGGGTCTCCCAGATCGCCGTCTGCGCGAGCCCCGAACCGTTGGCGTTCGTCACGACGTTCTGGCCGAACAGCGCGGAGATGAGCCGATCGAACTGGCCCGACTTCGCGGCGCCCCAGGCGTCGACGCCGTCGATGATCGAATAGTCGGTGTAGGTCGTGCCGAACCACAGCTCCTGCGTCAGCTCGGCGCAGTACGTCACGAAGGGGTCGCCGTCGAGCGTGCCCGAGTACTGGCCCGCATAGGCGGAGAACGGCGCGATCGGATTCGTCGCCGACGTGCTTTCGACGGTGTCGATGGTCGACCAGCCGTAGGTGAAGCCGCTGAGGTAGACGGTGCTCGCGGCGGCGTGCGAGGCGGCGAGGCCGAGCGTCGCCGCGGCGGCGATCGAGAGGAGGCGTTGTTTCATGGGAACTCTGCAGTGAAGTCGTCGGGAAGGGTTCGTCGATCGGCGATCGACCCGATGACAGAGCAATGCAGGAACAATGCCTAGAGCGATCGAGCGGAGGATTGCGGGGTGCGACGGGGTGAAGCCTGCACGGGGTGCCGGATTTGGCGCGGATCGGCGCGATCGGATGCCCAAGCGCGTCCGATTCGGCGGAAACGCGTCAGACCGATGGGGTGCGGCCGTGCTGGAGGTTTCGAGACGCGAGCCTTCACGCAGGCCGACCGCTCGTGCTAGCGATCGGACGGGTCGACCGGTTCCGACCCGAAGCGGTCGTCTGCTCGACGAGTCCAGGCCACGGCTTCGCGAGGTGGCGGCCGATTAAGATCCGTCCGGGCGGTGATGATCGTGCGGTCGGCGAGGATGCCGCCTGGTCGAACACGTGCGGGGCCACTCGGAACAGGCTGATCGCGGCGTTGCACGAACGGCTTCCGGCCATCTCGCGACTCATGCGCCTCGCGTTCAACCCATGGCGAGTCGCCTTGATGACTTCTATCAGCGAGACAGGGCACCAGCATGCCGATCGATCACGTCGAAGCACCCAGACTGGCAGCGGTCGCCTCGGTCCATCTGCCCGACGTGACCGATCTCGAATTCGAAGCTTCGTTGACGGAGTTGCGCGAACTCGCGAAGACGCTCGGCTACAAGGTCGTGCGAACGTTTGCCCAGAACCGCAATGCGTTCGACACCACGGGCTATCTCGGCGTCGGTAAACGCCAGGAAATCCGCGCCTTCGTCGAAGGCGAGCCGCAGCCCGACCCCGATGCGGAGGAGCTGGCAGAGGAGCAAGTCGTCGTCGAGCAGGTCGTCGCCGAACCCACCGGCGAGATCGAATCACCCGCCATCGAAGTCCTGTTCGTCGACCATGAGATCTCGCCTTCGCAGGCCCGGAATCTCGAAAAGGCGATCGGCTGCGAGGTGATGGATCGCACGATGCTGATCCTCGAAATCTTCAGGCGCAACGCGCGAACCCGGGTCGCGGTGGCGCAGGTCGAGATGGCGCGGCTCGGCTACATGGCTCCGCGTCTGCGCGAAGCGGCGAAACTGGCCGGTCCGCAAGGACGGCAGCGTAGCGGTGTCGGGGGCCGCGGCGCGGGGGAGTCGCATACCGAACTCGATCGGCGCAAGGTCCGCGATCGGATCGCCGCCCTGCAGCAGGAGATCGCGGCCATGCACGTCGAGCGCGAGACGCAACGCGCGCGCCGGCAGGGAAGCGAGAGCCCGTCGACGGTGGCGCTGGTCGGCTACACCAACGCCGGCAAGTCGACGCTGATGCGCGCGTTGACCGGCAGCACGGTTCTGGTCGCCAACAAACTGTTCGCGACGCTCGACACCACGGTCCGCGTCCTCGAACCGGAAAGCGTGCCACGCGTGCTGGTCACGGACACCGTGGGCTTCATCAAGAACCTGCCGCACGGCCTGGTCGAATCATTCAAGTCGACGCTCGAAGAGGCGCTCGACGCGTCGTTGCTGCTGCATGTGATCGACGCGAGCGATCCCGGGTTCGAGAGGCAGCTCGAAGTGACCGAAGACGTGCTGCGCGACATTCATGCCGATCATGTTCCGCGCATCAAGATCTTCAACAAGATCGACCACGTGGGCGATGTCGAAGCGCAGCGCGATCACGCGGCGGCGCTCCGCGGCAGATACACGGACGCCGTCGTCATGAGTGCACTGCGTCCCGAGGATGTCGCTCGGCTGCACGGCCTCATCGTCGCGCATTTCCAGCGGGATCTCGCAGAAGACGAACTATTCGTGCCCTGGAGCGCACAACGACTGCGTGGCGAGATCTTCGCCCACTGCGAAGTCTTGTCCGAGCGCGCGGATGCCGACGGGACTTTCTTCCGGGTGCGCGGCGCGGCGAGAGCGGTCGAGCGACTGCATGAGCAGCTCGACTCGGTCAGGATTGCATCGGACGACCGGGCCTAGGCATCGATCCGCGGACATCGCGAGGCGTAAGACGCCGGAACTCTCTGGCCGATCGCCGTCGTGGCCGCATCTCGCACGCGACGGCACTCTCGACTCGAAGGCGTGACGGCGGCGAGCCGGATTCTCGAACTTCGCGAGTGCGGCGTGCCTCCGCCCTCAGCCGATTGGTGAAGCCGCTTGTCGGAACGGCTGCGCCGCGACGCGTCGCACGTCTCGGCGGTTTCCCCGATTTTTCGGAGGCTCGGATCGGCCTTGCGCCGAGCCCGCCCGGGCGTCCGCCGGAAGAACGTCGGATCTGCGCTGCAATCCGGCTGCGCGACGTTCAAGGAGCACATCATGAGCACGAGCGAAAACGGCCTCGACGACGCTGACGCCAATGCCGAGACCAGCGATGCAGGCGACGCAGGCGACCAAGGCAAGATCCAACGAGGATCCGTGAAGCAGTCGGTCGTCGACGACGATGCCGATGATGATCAGGCAGATGCCGGCGATCAATCGGTTTAGGTCACGGGGGTGACGACGACGCCGGAGGCTCGCCGTCGACGACGACGTAGCCCCGCGGTCGTCGTTCGGGCGCGAGGCGCCGTCGGCCGCTCGTGGCCGAAAGCCGTCAGCCCGAACGCCCCGCCCGAGCGACACCGCGCAACGGTCAGGCGCCGAAGAATCGCCAACGTCCTTCCGACACGACTTCGACCTTCCCGTCGATCACCTTGATCGCCGTCTCGTCATCGATCGCATAAGCGGGACCGCCGATCCCCGCCGCCCATCGTTCCGCGCACGCCATCGTGTTCTCGTCGAAGCCCGGATGATCCAGGTGCGGGAAGATCGAGAAGTCCACGAGGCCGAGCGTCGCGTCGTCGCCGGTGATGGACGGCTTCGTCTCGACGAACGCTTCGCCGACGCGCGGTGTCATCACCATGCTGCCGGCGCTCAGGCCGACCCAGACGGTGCGTTCGAGCGACGGCAGCAGCGCCGCGAGTCCCGACTGGCGCATCCAGTGGCACAGGTAGAGCGCATCGCCGCCCTCCACCAGCAGGACGTCCGTCTCGCGGACCCACGGCACCCAGCGCTCTTCGCCGATGCTGGGGAGCGCGGTCAGTTCCAGCACGCCGACGGATTGCCATCCGAGCTCGCACATCGGGCAGCCGGAGCGGCCGTTGACGAAGCGCCAGACGCCTTCGGGACTGCCCTGCGGGTGGCCGTACAGCGCGGTCGGGATGCACAACGCGCGGGATTCGGCGACAGGCTTGCCGAGCAACTCGACGAGCGCATCGTGAATGCTCGCGTTGCGGACGCCTGCCGACGTGAGGAGCAGCTTCATCGCGTATCTCCGGTTCCGCGTCGATCGTCTCGCGACCTCGCGGCTCGGCTCGGTCCGGGTCGCTCCGGCGATCGACGTGCGAAAGCGGCGGTCAACCGGACTGCCCCAGCAACGCCGCGCGTAGTCCCTTGTCGACCGCCCGCTCGCCGATGAACATCTTCAGCAGCGCGACGTAGAAGTCGTCGCCGGGAATCGGCTCGCCGATCGGCTTGCCGGCGACGAGCACGCGGGTGCCGGTCGACGGATGGAAGTCGAGGTCGATCTCCTGGCCCTTCTTCACGCCGTCCGGAATGCCGCGCACCTGCGCGTCGAACGCGTCCATCCGGTCGCGCAGCGCATCGAGCGCGTCGCCCTTGTAGTTCTTGCGGATGCCGTCGGCGAACGTCTTCGCGAGCAGGTCCGGGCCGACGTCGATCAGCATCCGCACCGCGATCCGCTTCGGGCCCGGTTCGGCGTAGATCGCGTCGGCGTCGTCGGCCTTCCGCGGCAGGTACAGCGCCGCGACGTAGCCCTTGAACCACGCCGCGGCGCGCACGCCGATGCCGTTCATCACGAGCGGCTTGCCTTCGACGGTCGCGCGGTCGTCGAAGCGCTGGCCCTCGCGCTCGACGGGCGCCGCGCTCGCGGCAGACAGCGACGCCGCGACCGCGATCGCCATCGCCATCTCGCCGATCCGTCGTGCGAGCCGACGGCGAGCATGTCGATTCGTGTCGTTCAACCTTCCTCCATCCGCGCGTTAACCTTCGGGCCTCACCTTCGAGGCCGCCCTTGTCCGTCGCCCTGCTGCTCGTCCCCGACTTCTCGCTGATCCTCGTCGGCTGGCTGCTGAAACGATACGCGCGATTCGAGCTCGCGTTCTGGACCGGGCTCGAGCAACTCGTCTACTTCGTGCTGTTCCCGTCGCTGTTGTTCACGTCGACGGCGACCGCGAAGCTCGCGTTCGCGACGACGGCCGGCGTCGTCGGCGCGGCCGTCGCCGCGGTCGCCACCGGCGTCGTGCTCGGCTACGCCGCGCGGCCGCTGTTCCGGCCGTCGTCGCAGGTCTTCGCGTCCGGCGTGCAGTGCGCGTTCCGCTTCAACTCGTACGTCGCGCTCGCGCTCGCCGGACGACTCGCCGGCGGCGACGGGATCGCGCTGATGGCCGTCGCGCTCGGCGTCTGCGTGCCGATCGCGAACGCGTTCGCCGTCTTCGCGCTCGCCCGCCACGCGAAGACCGGCGTGCTGCGCGAGATGGCGCGCAACCCGCTGATCGTGGCGACCGTCGCCGGGCTCGTCGTCAACGTCGCCGGCATCCCGCTGCCCGAGCCGGTGCTCGCGACGCTGCAGCGGCTCGGCAACGCGTCGATCGCGCTCGGCCTGATCGCGGTCGGCGCCGGGCTCAGGCTCGGCGGCACGATCGTCGAGCGACCGACGCTCGCGTGGTTCATCGCGGTCAAGCTCGTCGCGGCGCCGGCCGTCGTCTTCGCGATCGTCACGTGGCTCGGGCTGCCACCGCTGCAGCGCGAGATCGCCGTGCTGTTCGCCGCGCTGCCGTCCGCGTCGTCGGCCTACATCCTCGCGGTGCGGATGGGCGGCGACGGCGCGGTGGTCGCGTTCGTGATCTCGGCGAGCACCGTGTTGTCGGTCGTCACGCTGCCGCTGTGGATCGTGGCCGTCCGCTGACGGCGTCGCGTCCGAGCGCCCAGTCGACGTGCTCGCGGACGAGCGGCGACGCGTCGTCGCGACGCGCGATGAGCGCCGCGCGAATCGCCGCGCGGTCGTCGTCGTCGAGCGCCGACGCGAGCGCGTTGCCGAGCGCGACCGCGACGTTGCGCAGCCAGCGTTCGTGGCCGATGCGGCGGATCGCGCTGCCTTCGGTCTCGCGCAGGAAATCGGCTTCGGTCCATGCGAAGACGTCGACGAGCGTGCGACGCGCGAGCGGTCGCGCATCGAAGTCCGGCAGCGGCGAGCGCTCGGCATAGCGGTTCCACGGACACACGAGCTGGCAGTCGTCGCAGCCGTAGATGCGGTTGCCGATCGCGGGACGCAGCGCCTCGGGGATCGGCCCGTCGTGCTCGATCGTCAGGTAGGAGATGCAGCGCCGCGCGTCGAGCACGTGCGGCGCGACGATCGCGCCGGTCGGGCAGACGTCGATGCAGCGCGTGCAGGTGCCGCAGTGGTCGCCGACCGGCTCGTCGACCGGCAGCGCGAGGTCGACGAACAGTTCGCCGAGGAAGAACATCGAGCCGCCGGCGCGCGACAGCAGCAGCGTGTGCTTGCCGCGCCAGCCGAGTCCGGCGCGCCGCGCGAGCTCGACTTCCATCACCGGGGCGGAGTCGGTGAACACGCGATGGCCGAACGGTCCGATCGCGTCGGCGATGCGGTCGGCGAGCCGCTGCAGCCGCGCGCGCAGGACCTTGTGATAGTCGCGGCCGTGCGCATAGCGCGAGACGTTCGCGCGGCGCGGATCGGCGAGCGTCGACCACGACGCGTCGATCCAGTCGCCGGCCGCGCGATCGACGCGCGACGCGTCGTTCGCGGCGTCGTTCGCGGCGTCGTCCATCGCCTCGTCGGCAGCGGCGTCCGCGGCGGCGTCTGCGGCGGCGTCGATCTCGCCGTGCGCATCCGCCGGCAGGTAGTTCATCCGCACGACGACGACGCTCGACGTGCCCGGCACGAGGTCGTCGGGCCGCGCGCGGCGCAGGCCGTGGCGCGCCATATACTCCATCGACCCGTGATAGCCCTTCGCGAGCCAGTCCTGCAAGCGCGCCTCGGTCGCCGACGCGCTCGCGCGACCGGCGTCGTCGCGCGGCGCGGCCGCGCAGATCGCGGCCTCGGCGAACCCGAGTTCGCGCGCCCACGCCTTGATCGATCGCGCGAGTGCCGCCCGTCGTTCGAGGTCGATCTCCGCCGTCGTTCCGTCGTCGTTCATCGCCGGCCGATTGTATGACCGCCGATGCGGTGACCCTCCCCTCGCCGCCGTCGCTGCGCCGCCGCTTGGCGACGGAGGCCGACAGCGCGGCGCTCGGCAGCGCGCTCGCCGACGTCGTCGTCGATGCGTTGCGCGACGCGCCCGACGACGGTCTCACGATCCATTTCAGCGGCGGGCTCGGCGCCGGCAAGACGACCGTCGTCCGAGCGCTGCTGCGCCGGCTCGGCGTCGAAGGGCGCATCAAGAGCCCGACCTACGCGCTGGTCGAGCCGTATGTGGTCGAAATGCCGAAAAGCGTTGAATCTCGACGCGGCGTGAAGTTAAACTGCTACCACTTTGATTTTTATCGGTTCGAAGATCCGCACGAATGGCGAGACGCGGGCTTCCGGGACCTTTTCTCCGATGCGGCACTGCGGCTGGTCGAATGGCCCGAACGCGCCGTCGGCGACGACGGCGCGCGCCTGCCTGCGCCGGACCTGCAGGTGCGGCTCGAACCGGACGGCGACGGACGCGTCGCGACGCTCGAAGCCGGCACCGCCCGGGGCGCCGCGTGGCTGACGCGCCTCGCGCCCGGCGACGCCGCTTCGTCCGCCTCGGGCTGAACGCGGGCCTGCTCGGCGCGGCCCGCGTGCCGGCGCTGCTGTCGCTCGGCGTCGTGTTCACGAAGGCCGCCGACGCCGCCGGCATCGTCGGCGTGCGCGTCTGGCCGGCGAAGGACTACAGCCGCGTCACGATCGAGAGCGACCGCCCGCTCGAGGCCACGCACTTCCTCGTCGACGAGCCGGACCGCCTCGTCGTCGACGTCGAGGGGCTGCGGCTCGACGCCGCGCTGCGCGACCTCGTCGCGAAGGTCCAGCCGAACGATCCGTACATCAAGCAGGTCCGCGTCGGGCAGAACCGGCCGAACGTCGTGCGCATCGTGCTCGACCTGAAGGGCCGCGTGAATCCGCAGGTGTTCAACCTCGCGCCGGTCGGCGACTACCGCTACCGGCTCGTGTTCGACCTCTACCCGGACCAGGTCGAGGATCCGCTGCTCGCGTTCCTCGCGAAGCCGGACGGCGAGATCCTGATCAAGCGAGACGCGCCGCCGGAGTTCGTGCCGGACAAGACGACCGATCCGGGCGCGAAGTCGCTGATGAAGCCGGACGATGCCGCGGTCGCCGACGCGTCGAAGGGCGCGCGACCCGATCGCGGCGACGCGCTGACCGCGAAGCCGCCGGCCGTCACGCGGATCATCACCGTCGCGCTCGACCCGGGCCACGGCGGCGAGGACCCCGGCGCGAGCGGCCAGGGCGGCAGCCACGAGAAGGACGTCGTCCTCGAGATCGCGAAGCGCGTCAAGCGCAAGCT
The DNA here is from genome assembly GCA_963720205.1 of uncultured beta proteobacterium. Classification (GTDB taxonomy): domain Bacteria; phylum Pseudomonadota; class Gammaproteobacteria; order Burkholderiales; family Burkholderiaceae_D; genus CAHJXF01. Next base: position 1,614,232 of record OY970390.1, read on the forward strand.
CGACGCCGAGCCGAACATGCGCTGCCTGATGACGCGCGACGCCGACTTCTTCGTGCCGCTCAACGTGCGCGTGCAGAAGGCGCGCGCGGTGCAGGCCGACCTGTTCGTGTCGATCCACGCCGACGCGTTCGTGTCGCCCGACGCGCGCGGGTCGTCGGTGTTCGCGCTGTCGGAGCGCGGCGCGTCGTCCACGGCCGCGAAGTGGCTCGCGAACAAGGAGAACGCGGCGGACCTGATCGGCGGCGTCAACATCGCGACGCGCGACAAGCAGCTCGCCGGCGTGCTGCTCGACCTGTCGACGACCGCGCAGATCAACGACAGCCTGAAGCTCGGCGACGCGGTGCTGCACGAGATCGGCGGCATCAACCGGCTGCACAAGGGCGAGGTCGAGCAGGCCGGCTTCGCGGTGCTGAAGGCGCCCGACATCCCGAGCATCCTGATCGAGACGGCGTTCATCTCGAATCCGGACGAGGAGAAGCGGCTGAACGACGACGCGTACCAGGAGAAGCTGGCCGACGCCGTCGTCAAGGGCATCCGCCGCTACTTCGCGAAGAACCCGCCGCTCGCGAAGACGCGGCTGACGAGCTGACCGCCGGCACGGTCAGCGCGAGCTCGACGACCTGCCCGTCGTCGTCGAAGCCGAGCGACAGGATCGTCTCGGCGTCGCGTCGTGGTTCCAGTGCTTCAGGTCCTCGTGCGACCCGTACTCGGGGCGCGCCTCGACGCCCGTCAGTCCCATGCGCTGCATCACCGCGACCGGCACGGTCCAGATGCCGTCGAAGGTCTGCGGCTCCTGGCCCATCCGCGTGATGTACTCGTCGACGCCGACGCGCGCGAAGAACGCGCGCTGGAGTTCGACCGCTTGTCGATAGGACCGGCAGTACTCGACCTCCGCCTCGAGCGACCGACGGGTCCATTGCGCGTCGTAGCCCGGCGCACCCGCGGCCTTCAGGATGCGTCGGTCGCAGTCCGCGCCCCGCTCGCGGAAGTCCTTCTGCAGGATGCTGCCGTGCCACAGCACCGGCGCCCGGTCGTCGATGATCTTCCGCCGGCCGGCCGCGAACAGGTCGTTCGCGCACGACGACGCGCAGAGGTTCTCGACCTCGACGTCGGCCCGCCGGTCCGCGATCCGGTTCGCGAAGCGGATGCCCGCGACGACGTCGCCGCCCGGCGAATCGACGACGACGCGGTCGACGCGATCGGTCGCATGGCGCGCGATGAACGCGTCGACCGCCGCCGGGTCGATCGAGCCGGAGAAGTGAACGATGCCGGCGCCGTCCCGCGGGTCGGCCGGCCTTGCCGGTTGCTCGGCGCAACCGCCGATCAGGGCCGGCGACGACGAGCGCGTACGGTGCCGCGTTGCCGAAAACCCGACGATGGACGACGGCGGCGACGATCGCTTGCGCGCAGGCTTCGAGACCCCGCCGACGACGTCCGGCCATTCGCAGGTCCTGCATCGATGAACGATCGACCGAGTCTCGCACGAAGCTTCCGGGCCGCGGTCGGGCGGCTGCGGACGTCGCATCGCTCGACGTCGTCGCCGACGCTCGACGCGACGATGGTCGACGCGTCGCTTCCCGCCGATGTGCGCGCGGCCCTGTCGCGACTCGACGCGATCCGCGACGAATGCCGGCGACTCGTCACCCGTCGCGCGTCGTTGTCCGCGGGGGTCGCGGTCGTCCCGCTGCCGGGTCTCGACGTCGGGACCGACGTCGCGATCCTGTTGAAGCTGCTGCCGCGGATCAATCAACGCTTCGGCCTGACGCCGGCGCAGATCGACGCGCTCGACACCGAGTCGAAGCGCCTCGTGATGATGCTGATCGGCAGCGTCGGGTCGTCGCTCGTCGGGCGCCTGATCACGCGCGACGTGGTGATCCGCACGCTGATGAAGATGGGCGTTCGCCTGACGACGGCCGGCGTCGTGAAGTTCGTGCCGCTGTTCGGGCAGGCGTTGTCGGCGTCGATCAGCTTCGGCGCGATGAAGCTGCTCGGCGACCGCCACGTCGACGATTGCCACGAGGTCGCACGGCGCGCGTTGCTGGCGTCGGCGGGCGGTCAGGCCGTTGCGGTCGCGCCGGCGGCGAGCCGCTCGCGGATCGCGGCCGCGGACGCGACCGCGTTGAGCAGCGAGAACAGGCACCGCGACCCGTAGATCGAAAGCCCGATCAGCGGGACGCCGAGCGCGACGACGGCCGCCGTTTCGAGCGGCGGCTCGATGCCTGCGACGACGACGAACGGCGCGGCGACCACGACGACGAACGGGACGACGAGCGCCGCGACCAGGATCCATCCCTGCAGCCGCAGCGCGACCGCATCGATCGGGGCGGCTCGCAGCGTCGCCAGCAACTGATCGAAGCGCGATGCGGACAGCCGTCGCGTCTCGGGCACCGCGACCTTGAGCGTCCAAGCGACCGGGAAGCGGTTCATCGAGGTCTCCGCGGCCCGACGACGCGTCGTCGGGCTCGAGCGTCGTTCAGGTCGCGTCGGCGAGCGCGAGGCCGACGCCCGCGAGGATGCCGACCGCGGTACCGGCCACCGCCCCGACGGCGTTGCCGACGCCCGGGACCATGCTGCCCGCGGCGAATCCGACGACGCCACCCGCCCAACCGATCGCGATGGTCATGGCGATGGCGCCCGCGAGGGTCATCCCGCCGGCCACCTCTTCCACTTGCTGCATGGTCAATTCGTACATGGAACGCTCCTGAAGAGTCGCATCACACGATGCGTGCGAAGCATCCGATGCGCAGGATGCGCGCTCATCGACCGTTCACCAGACACCATTCGGGCGATTGACGCGAGCGTCGCATGGCGCGTCGCGAACCGCGTCAGGCCTCAGCCGGCAAACGTCAGCGCGACGCGACCGATGCCCGGGAACTCGACCTCGACCCGCTGGCCCGGCTTCGCGTCGAACGGCTTCGTCCACGTGCCGGTCGTGACGACGTCCCCGGCCTTCACGCCGCGCGGCGGACCGGCGCGGCCGTCGGCGTCGACCGTCGGCAGCCGTCCGAGATGCGCGACGAACCACGGCAGCAGCACCGCCGGATTGCCGAGGCCGTGCGAGCCGGTCGCCGACTCGTGCCGCCGGCCGTCGACCGTCATCGTCACCGGCTGCGCCCGCAGGTCGATCTTCTTCCACGCGGCGACGCCGTCGCCGAGCGCGAACGCGCCGTTGACCTGATGGTCGGCGAGCTTCGCGATCGCCGGCGCGTCGGGGAAGTCGGCGATCCGCGACGCGACGACCTCGATCGCCGCGTGCATCGACGCGACCGCGGCCGCGACCTCGTCGGTCGTGTACGGCGGGTCGCGCGGGGGCAGGTCGGCGCCGAAGCGATACGCGACCTCGGCCTCGACGATCCGCTGCGCGAGCGGCGCGCGGACGACGCCGCCGTCGGCGACGACGAGCGCCGGCATCATCGGTGCGGCGACCGGCAACGCGTCGCGCGAGTCGGCGCCGACCTTCCACGCCGTCGGCTCGTCGCCGGGCCAGACGACGGCCGCGACGCGGCCCTGCACCACGTAGGCGTCGGCCGACGAACGCAACGCCGACGCGACGCGCTCACCGCGCACGAGCGGGCCGCCGCGACGCGCCGCGACCAGTCGTTCGACGAGCGTGTCGAGCGTCCACGGCGGCTCGATGCCCGGGGTGGTCGTGGCGTCCGGCGCGCCGGACCCGATCGACGGCATCTCGCGATCGGCGTCGCTCATCGCGCGACGTCCCGCTTCCGTGCGATCGCGGCCCACGCCATCGGCAGCAGCGAGACGACGACGACGCCGGCCATCACGAGCGCGAGATTCGACTTCACGGCCGGGATGTTGCCGAAGAAGTAGCCGAGCGCGAGGAAGATCGCGACCCACAGGACGCCGCCGAGCGCGCTGTAGAACTGGAACGTCGCGTGACGCATCGATCCGACGCCGGCCACGAACGGCGCGAACGTGCGGACGATCGGCATGAAGCGCGCGATCGTCAGCGCGATGGGGCCGTGGCGCTCGTAGAACCCGTGTGCCTGGTCGAGCGCGCGACGGTTGAACCAGCGCGATTCGTTCCACTGGAACACGCGCGGGCCGAGATAGCGGCCGATCCAGTAGTTCGACGTGTTGCCGAGGATCGCCGCGGCCGCGAGGACGATGCCGAGCACCCACGGGTCCATGCTGCCGACCGCCGCGAGCGCGCCGGCCGCGAACAGCAGCGAGTCGCCCGGCAGGAACGGCGTGACGACGAGGCCGGTCTCGCAGAAGACGATCGCGAACAGGATCGCGTAGATCAGCGCGCCGTAGCGCGCCACGAGGTCGGCGAGATGGACGTCGAGATGCAGGACGAACTGGACGAGGGCGAGGACGAGGTCCAACGACGGCTCCGACGGCGGGATCGGCCGCATGATCGCACGAGGGTGCGGCCTATAATCGGCACGGCGCGGCGTCGTCCGCACGCGGCGGAATTGCCGCCGCGCGCCCCGATCCCCGCCCTCCCCCAGCCATCCGACGCATGAGCGCCGTCCCCGCCGCCGACGACCGCGCGCCCGCCGACGATCGCGCATCGCGCGACGATCGTCCTGCCGTCGACGACGAGCGCCCGTTCGCCGCGCGGCGCGTGATCCGCGCGTTGCCCGACGTCCTCGTCAGCCAGATCGCGGCCGGCGAGGTCGTCGAGCGGCCGGCGTCGGTCGTCAAGGAACTGCTCGAGAACGCGATCGACGCCGGCGCGACGCGCGTCGACGTGAAGCTCGATGGCGGCGGGATGCGACGCATCGTCGTCGCCGACGACGGCTGCGGCATCGCGCTCGACGAGCTGCCGCTCGCGCTCGCGCGCCATGCGACGTCGAAGATCGCGAGCCTCGACGACCTCGAACGCGTCGCGACGCTCGGCTTCCGCGGCGAGGCGCTCGCATCGATCGCGTCGGTCGCGCGCGTCACGCTGACGACGCGCACGCGCGACGCGGCGCATGCGTCGCGGATGCATCCGGCCGACGACGGCGGCGCGCGGCCGATGCCCGCGGCCGGCGGCTTCGGCACGTCGATCGAGGTCGCCGACCTCTATCACGCGACGCCGGCACGGCGGAAATTCCTGAAGTCCGAGCAGACGGAGCTCGGCCATTGCGTCGAGGCGTTCCGGCGGCAGGCGCTGGCGCGTCCCGACATCGCGTTCACGCTGGCGCACAACGGCCGCGTCGTCGAGCACCTGAACGCGTCGTCGCCGTCGGACCGCGTGATGCAGCTGCTCGGCGACGACTTCGCGGCGGCTCACCGGCCGCTCGCCCGGATCGCCGGCGACCTGCGCGTCGACGGCTTCGCGGGCCTGCCGACCGCGAGCCGCGCGACGCCGGGCGCGCAGTACTTCTACGTCAACGGCCGCTACGTGCGCGACCGCGTGCTGAACCACGCGGTGCGCGCCGCGTACCAGGACGTGCTGCACGGCGATCGCCATCCGGCGTACGTGCTCGCGCTGTCGCTCGACCCCGCGCTGGTCGACGTCAACGTGCATCCGTCGAAGACCGAGGTCCGCTTCCGCGATTCGCGCGGCATCCATCAGTTCGTGTTCCGCGCCGTCGCCGACGCGCTCGCGCACGGCGCCGAGGCCGTTGCGCACGGCGCAGCGAGCGTCGCCGAAGCGCGGCGTGGCGACGGCTTCTCGTATCGACCGCGCGACGACGCGGCCGCGATCGGCGTCGCGCAGACGACGGCGTCGTACGGACGGCTGTTCGCCGACGCCGGTCGCGCGTTCGACGGCCTCGACCGGCCGACCGTCGACGCGTCGACGGTCGCCGCGCCGCGCGACGACGAGCCGGTCGCCGACGGCGGCCTCGGCTTCGCGCTCGCGCAGCTGCACGGCATCTACGTGCTCGCGCAGAACGCGCGCGGCCTCGTGCTCGTCGACATGCACGCCGCGCACGAACGGATCCTGTACGAGCGGCTGAAGACGGGCCTCGACGCAGGCCGCGTCGCCGTGCAGAGCCTGCTGATCCCGGTGACGCTGCGCGCCGACGCGCGCGAGGTCGCGACCGCCGACGAATGCGCCGACGTGCTGGCGACGCTCGGCTTCGACATCGCGGTGCAGTCGCCGACGTCGCTCGTCGTGCGCGCGCTGCCGGCGCTGCTCGCGGTCAACGACGACGCCGGCGACGTCGAGCAGCTCGCGCGCAACCTGCTGCGCGACCTCGAGGCGTTCGGCGCGTCGCGGGTGCTGACCGAGCATCGCAACGAGCTGCTGTCGACGATGGCCTGTCATCGCGCGGTCCGCGCGAACCGGCGGCTGACGATCGACGAGATGAACGCGCTGCTGCGGCAGATGGAAGTCACCGAGCGCGCCGACCAGTGCAACCACGGCCGGCCGACGTGGACGCAGTGGTCGATCGCGGACCTCGACCGGCTGTTCCTGCGCGGCCGCTGATGCGGACCACGACGATCCGATGAAGTCGCTCGGCGCCCGCGCGGCGGGCCTGCGGCTCGAGCGGATGCGCGCGTCGCCCGGCTGGGCCGGCGACGGTTTCCGCAATCGCGCGCCGATCCCGAAGGGGCTGCGCGACACGTCGGTGCCGGGCCCGACGATCACCGACTTCCTGTGCGGCGGCGTCGATCGCGTGCCGAGCGGCGCCGCTGCCGTCGCTCGACCCGCGCGCGACCTGGACGACCGACGCCGCGTCGGGCCTGCGCGCGACGTGGCTCGGCCATTCGACCGTGCTCGTCGAGATCGACGGCCATCGCGTGCTGACCGATCCCGGTGTGGGGGCCGCGCGCGTCGCCGTCGCGGCTGGTCGGGTCCGAAGCGCTTCCAGCCGGTGCCGGTTCGACTCGCCGACGTGCCGGCGGTCGACGTCGTCGTGATCTCGCACGATCACTACGACCACCTCGACTATCCGACGATCCGCGCGCTCGCGAAGTCGAGCGTGCCGTTCGTGACGTCGCTCGGCGTCGGCGCGCATCTCGAGCTGTGGGGCATCGCGCCGGCGCGCATCACCGAGCTCGACTGGTGGGAGACGCATCGCGTGCCGGGCACCGGGCTCGCGATCACCGCCGCGCCGTCGCAGCATTTCTCGGGCCGCGGCCTGAAGGATCGCAACGCGACGCTGTGGTCGTCGATGGCGATCGCGCGGTCCGCGGCATCGCGTCTTCTTCAGCGGCGACACCGGGCTGACGGGGGAGTACGAGCAGATCCGCGACCGGCTCGGGCCGTTCGACCTCGTGATGCTCGAGGTCGGCGCGTTCCATCCGTCGTGGGGCGACATCCACCTCGGGCCGGATCACGCGCTCGAGGCGCATGCGCTGCTCGGCGGCGGTCCGTTCCTGCCGATCCACTGGGGCACGTTCTCGCTCGCGATGCACGCCTGGGACCAGCCGCCCGAGGCGCTGCTCGCGATCGCGGCGACGCGCGACCTGCCGCTGCTGATGCCGCGGCTCGGCGAGCCGGTCGAGCCGTCGCGCGGTCCGCTGATGAATCCGTGGTGGCGCGTCGTGCGCGGCGAGCGTCCGGTCGTCGAGGCGCCGGGCGATCCGGCGGCGGCGCTGCCGAAGGCGATGCCGTTCCCGTTCGACTGATGTCCGCGCACGGGCGCGACGCGCCGCTGGTGGCGCTGACCGGACCGACCGCGTCGGGCAAGTCGACGGCCGCGATGCGGCTCGCCGAGACCGGCGTCGGCGGCCGCGCGATCGAGCTCGTCAGCGTCGATTCGGCGCTCGTCTATCGCGGCATGGACATCGGCACCGCGAAGCCGACGCCGGACGAGCGCGCCCGCGTCCCGCATCACCTGATCGACGTGATCGACCCGGCCGACAGCTACTCGGCCGCGCGCTTCGTCGCCGACGCCGACGCGGCGATCGCCGACATCGCGGCGCGCGGCCGCGTGCCGCTGCTCGTCGGCGGCACGATGCTGTACCTGAAGGCGCTCCGGGACGGACTCGACGACATGCCGGTGATCGACCGCGCGGTGCGCGACGCGATCGAGCGCGAGGCGGCCGACGACGGCTGGGATGGCGATGCATCGCCAGCTCGCGGCCGTCGATCCCGACATCGCCGCGCGGCTCGCGCCGCTCGACGCGCAGCGCATCTCGCGCGCGCTCGAGGTCTGGCGCGGCGCCGGCGTGACGCTGTCGAGCCTGCAGCGGTCGCGACCGTCGTCGGCGACGCGACCGGTCGTGCTGCTGTCGCTCGAGCCGTCCGATCGCGGCTGGCTGCATCGACGCATCGAGGCGCGCTTCGACCGGATGCTCGCCGACGGACTCGTCGACGAAGTGAGGCGGCTGCGCGATCGCGGCGACCTCGATCCGCGGCTGCCGTCGATGCGCTGCGTCGGCTACCGGCAGGTCCTCGACCACCTCGACGGCCGCGTCGACGCCGCGACGATGCGCGAGCGCGCGATCGCCGCGACGCGCCAGCTCGCGAAGCGGCAGATGACGTGGCTGCGCTCGATGCCCGGGCGCGTCGCGTTCGACTGCGTCGCCGACGACGCGACCGGGCGCGTCGTCGACGCGGCGGTCCGCGTCATCGAATCGTCGGTCGTTCCGGCCTGACGCCGACGCCGATGAGACGCGCGGCCAAACCGCGCAGCCACCGGCTCGACGAGACGAGGCGCATGCCGCTCGGTACCGGCAGCGTCGTCGACGCGTGCAGCGCTCGTTCGACGACGCGCTTCTGCACGAACACCTGCGCGCCCTGCGTCGCGCGCGTCGGCCACGCGCGCCGACGCTGCACGCGTCGCAGTTCGTCCAGCGTCGGCCGGCGCGTCGCGACGATCGATCCGAGCAGGTTCGCGGTCGCGACGGCGTCCTGGATCGCGAGGTTGATGCCGACGCCGCCGACCGGCGACATCGCATGCGCCGCGTCGCCGATGCACAGCAGGCCGTCGACGGCCCACTCGCGCAGCCGATCGACGGTGACCGCCAGCACCGAGATGTCGTCCCATCCGCCCAGCGCCGCGACGCGCGCCGACGCGTCGACGATGCTCGACGGCATGGCGGCGACGACCGCGTCGCGGAACGCCGTCGAAGCCGCGTGCGCGCAACCCGTCGATCGAGCCTTTCGGGATCACGTAGCCGCACTGCCAGTGGTCGCCGCGGTCGATCAGCACGAAGACGACGCCGTGCGTGAAGCGTCCGAGCGGCGGCTGGCCGTCCGACGGGTCGCGCGGCAACGCGAACCACACGACGTCCATCGGCGCGCCGAGCGAATCGACGACGAATCCCGCCGCCTCGCGCATCCGCGACCGGCGGCCGTCGCACGCCACGACGAGCCGCGCGCGGATCGCGACGTCGCCGTCGGGTCCCGAGGCGCGCACGCCGTCGACGCGCGACCACGTCCCGTCGGCACGGCGCTCGCCGATCAGCTCGCGTCCTTCGGTCCGCATCCGCAACGCGTAGCCGGGCGATTCGCGGCCGGCGCGCGCGAGCAGGTCGAGCAGGTCCCATTGCGGCATCAGCGCGATGTAGCGACAGGCCGTGTCGAGTCGCGTGAAGTCCGCGACCGGCAGCACCGTGTCTTCCCACTGCATCGACAGTCGCTCGATCGTCGTGTGCGGGATCGCGAGCAGCGCGTCGAGCAGCCCGAGGCGCTTCATCACGTCGAGCGTCGACGGATGGATCGTGTCGCCGCGGAAGTCGCGCAGGAAGTCGGCGTGCTTCTCGAGCACGATCACGCGAGCGCCGGTGCGGGCGAGCAGCAGGCCGAGCATCATGCCGGCCGGGCCGCCGCCGACGACGCAGCAATCGGTCTCGACGTCGCGGGCATCGGCCGCAGGCGCGGCGTCGGTCGGTCGCGTGCTCATCGGCGGGCCGCGGCGACGGTCGAGCGCCTCGCGCTGCCCCGGATCGGCGGCGAGCCGGAACGCGTCGGCGACGTCATCGGACGTCCGCCGCCCGCGGCCTGACGAGCGGGAAGACGTCGCAGTCGAGCGCCTCGCCGGGCGCGAGCGGGATCGGCGCGATCGTCAGCGGGACGAGGTCCGGCCGCGGATCGAACGTCACGTCGTCGCCGGTCCAGCGCGTCGCATAGGCACGCCGACGACGGGTCGACGACGCATTGCCGCGCGAGCCGTGGACCGTCAGCGCGTGATGGATCAGCACGTCGCCGGCCTTCATGTCCCACGACAGGAAACGATGCCGGTCGCGCTGTTCGTCGAAGTCGGGGATCGGAACCCCCGGCGTGTTGCGGTAGGCGTTCGGATCGCCGCCGAAGTGTCGCGGCTTGTACCAGACGTTCCCGCGATGCGAGCCGGCGACGTACTCCACGCCGCTCGTCTCGAGCGTCACGTCGTCGAGCGTCAGCCAGATCGAGATCACCTGCCAGCCGCGGATCGGCCAGTACGGCTGGTCCTGGTGCCACGGCGTCGCCACCGGCGTCCCGGGCTCCTTCACGAACAGCTGGTCGTAGAAGAAGTTGACCTTCTCGCTGCCGAGGAAGCGCTGCGCGATCGAGGCGGCCGGCGATTCGAAAACGTAGCGCTTCAGCCCCGGCTTGATCCACCACACGCCGATGTCGCCGAGGAAGCGACCGCCATCGCCCGGCTTCGCGTATTCGCGCGACTGCGGGCCGGGATTCGCGAGGTTCTCCTCGACCGCATCGCGCATGTGCGCGATCCAGTCGTCGTCGTACAGCCCCGAGACGGCGATCGCGCCGTCCGTCCAGAACTGCGCGACCTCGTCGTCGGTGATCGGACGCAGCGGCTCGGCATTCATGAGGGACTTCCGGTCAGACGAAGACGGTCCGCGCCGCGCCGCGACCCGCCGCGACGCGCCCGATCGAATACGCGCGTTCGCCGGCGTCGCGCAGCAGTTCGATCGCGCGTTCGGCGGCGTCGGGCGCGACGACGACGACGAAGCCGATGCCGCAGTTGAACGTGCGTCGCATCTCGTCGTCGACGATGCCGCCGGTGCGCGCGAGCCATTCGAACACGGCCGGCTGCGGCCACGACGACGGGTCGATCTGCGCGAGGACGCCGTCGGGAAACATGCGATGCGTGTTCTCGGTCAGCCCGCCGCCGGTGATGTGCGCCATGCCCCGGACGTCGATGGTCTCGAGCAGCCGCCGCACCGGCTTCACGTAGATCCGCGTCGGCTCGAGCAGCGCGTCGCCGAGCGATCGCGGGTCGTCGTCGGCGAACGTCGCGGCGAGGTCGGCCCCGGCGCGCTCGACGACCTTGCGCACCAGCGAGTACCCGTTCGAGTGCGGCCCGCTCGACGCGAGGCCGATCAGCACGTCGCCGGCCGCGATGCGCGAGCCGTCGATCGCCGTCGACTTCTCGACGACGCCGACCGCGAAGCCGGCGAGATCGTATTCGCCGACCGGGAACGCGCCCGGATGCTCGGCCGTCTCGCCGCCGATCAGCGCGCAGCCGGCCTGTTCGCAGCCGGCCGCGATGCCCTTCACGACGTCGGTCGCGACGGCGACGTCGAGCCGTTCGCAGACGTAGTAGTCGAGGAAGAACAGCGGCTCGGCGCCCTGCACGAGGATGTCGTTGACGCTCATCGCGACGAGGTCGATGCCGATCGTCTCGTGCCGACGCAGCGCGAACGCGAGCTTGAGCTTCGTGCCGACGCCGTCGGTGCCGGCGACGAGGACCGGTTCGCGATAGCGCTTCGGCAGCTCGACGAGCGCCCCGAAGCCGCCGATGCCCGCGAGCACTTCGGGCCGCATCGTGCGCTTCGCGTACGGCTTGATGTTCTCGACGAGCGCGTCGCCGGCCTCGATGTCGACCCCGGCGTCGCGATAGGACAGACCGCTCATGGCGTTGGCAGGCGAAGAATGAGGCGGGACGCGCCGTGCACGCGCGCGACTGATAAAATCCGGTGTTTCGCCCGTAAGACGGCGGCGAACGCCGTCGAGCGACCGCGACGGGGCGCCGCATTCTAGCGCGGCGATTCCGTGCCCTGCCGCCCGCGCGCGGCCCGCGCGCCGACCGCGCGTTCGACGAAGAACCGATGCCGGCCCGCGCTCGCGACGGCCCGACCACCCGATGATGCCCGCCCCGTTCCCCGCATGACCCGACCGGACAGCGCGTTGCCTCCCGTGCTGCGACGGACGCTCACGTGGGTCGTCGTCGTCGTCGTGGTCGGCTACCTCCTCGACCGGTTCGCAGCGGTGCTCACGCCGTTCCTGATCGCGGCGATCATCGGCTACATCCTCAATCCCGGCGTCGACTGGCTCGCGCGCCGTCGCGTTCCGCGCTGGCTCGGCGCGACGGCGATGATCGTCGTGCTCGTGGCGGCCTGCGTGCTGCTCGTGCTGATCGTCGTGCCGGTCCTGCAGCGCGAGTTCGTGCAGGGACGCGCGAAGCTGCCGGCGCTGCTTCAGCAGTTGCAGTCGTGGGGCGCGCCGACGCTGTCGCGCCTGTTCGGCGTCGACGTCGACTTCAGCGCCGACGCGATCCGCAACTACGCCGCGGAGCATTTCAACTTCGAGCAGATCGGTGCGTCGGCGCTCGCGTACCTGCGGGTCGGCGGCGTCGCCGCGCTGTCGTGGCTCACGACCGGGTTCCTGGTCCCGTTCGTCCTGTTCTATCTGCTGATCGACTGGCACATGGTGTGGTCGCGCCTGGGGTCGGTGATCCCGCGCGGGCTGAACGCCCGGCTCGGCAGCATGGCCGGCGAGGTCGACGCGGCGCTCGCGCGCTTCCTGCGCGGGCAGCTGCTCGTGATGCTGGTCCTCGCGGTCTACTACTCGGCCGCGCTGTCGATCGCGCGTTTCGAAGGCGCGCTGCCGATCGGCATCCTGACCGGACTGCTCATCTTCATCCCGTACGTCGGCTTCGCGTCCGGACTGTGCCTCGCGGTGCTGTCGGCTCTGCTGCAGTTCGGAAACGTGTACGGCTTCGCGTGCGTCGCGGTGATCTACGGCGTGGGCCAGGTGCTGGAGAGCGGCTTCCTGACGCCGCGACTCGTCGGTACGAACATCGGCCTGCATCCGCTCGCCGTGCTGTTCGCGCTGCTCGCGTTCGGCGAGCTGTTCGGCTTCCTCGGCATCCTGCTCGCGCTGCCGGTCAGCGCCGTGCTGGTCGTCGCGGGCAGGCACCTGCGCACCCGCTATTTCGCGAGCGACTTCTATCGCGGCCGCGACGCCGGCGTCCGCGAGGCGACCGAAGCGCTCGACCGCGCCGGCGCCGGCGTCCGCGAGGTGCCGTGACGCCGACGACGCAGCTGCTGCTCGAGATCGATCCGCCGGCGCGGCCGACGTTCGACAACTTCGTCGTCGGCCGCAACGCCGAGGCGCTCGCGGCCGTCCGCCGCCTGTGTGCGCCGGACGCCGACCGGGCGGGGAACCGTTTCGTGTACCTCTGGGGCTCTGCCGGCAGCGGCCGCAGCCACCTGTTGCGCGCGGCCTGCGACGCGTGCGGCGGGACCTACGTCGAGCGCGCGACGCCGGACCTGCTCGGCGTCGCGGTCGATGCGACGCCGCCGCTGATCGCCGTCGACGACGTCGACGCGGTCGCCGATGCGGCGCAGGAGGCGCTGTTCCACGCGGTCAACGTGCTGCGCGCGCGGTCGGACGACGTCGCGTCGACCGCGTTGCTCGTCGCGGGCGGCGCGGCGCCACGCGACGTCGCGCTCGCGCCCGGCCGCGACGACCTGCGCTCGCGCCTCGCCTGGGGCCTCGTCTACCGGCTCGACGAGCTCGACGACGACGAGAAGGACGCGGCGCTCGTGCGTCACGCCGACCAGCGCGGCTTCCCGATGCCGCCCGACGTGCGGCGCTACCTGCTGACGCACTTCGCGCGCGACCTCGGGTCGCTGATGCGCGCCGTCGACGCGATCGACCGGCACGGGCGCCAGCAGCAGCGCGTGATGACCGTGCCGCTGGTCCGCGACTATCTGCAGGCGCGGCTGCCCGAGGTCGCGTGATGTCGGCCCACCCGATGCCGGACGTCGTCGTCGCGCGCGAGTCGCGGGCGGTGGCGTCGCGCGACGATCCGCGCCCGCGGCTCGCGCTGTTCGATCTCGACTACACGCTGCTGCCGGTCGACAGCGACTTCGAATGGGGCCGCTTCCTCGCCGGCAAGGGCGTCGTCGACGGCGCCTGGTTCACGCGCCGCAACGCGGAGTTCTTCGAGCAGTACAAGGCGGGCACGCTCGACATGCACGCGTTCCTCGCGTTCGCGCTCGCGCCGCTGGCCGCGCACGACCGCGCCACGCTCGACCGCTGGCACGCCGAGTACATGCGCGACGTGATCGAGCCGTCGATCCGCCCGAGCGCGCTCGCGCTCGTCGCCGCGCATCGCGACGCCGGCGACCTGTGCGCCGTCGTCACCGCGACGAACGCGTTCGTGACGGCGCCGATCGCATGGCGCCTCGGCGTCGATCATCTCGTCGCGACGGTCCCGGCGCAGGTCGACGGGCGCTTCACCGGCGGCGTCCGCGGCGAGCCGTGCTATCGCGAAGGCAAGGTCGCGCGCGTCGGCGACTGGCTCGAGAGCCTCGGCGCATCGTGGGACGCGTTCGCGTCGTCGACGTTCTACAGCGATTCGCGCAACGACCTCGCGCTCCTCGAACACGTGACGGATCCCGTCGCGACCAATCCCGACGACACGTTGCGCGCGCACGCGGCCGCGCGCGGCTGGCGCCACCTGATGCTCTTCGATGATCCGCAAACTGATCGATAGGTTGTTCGGCTCGCGTCGCGCGCCGGTGGCGCCGGAACGATCCGGCGTCACGCAGGGCGCGAAGCCCGAGGTCGGCACCGCCGCGAGCGCGACGCCGGCGGCGCGACGCGTCGCGCGGACGAGCCGCGCGAAGGTCGTCGGCAAGGGTCCGCATCCGACCGGGCCGGTGATGGTGCCGCCGTCGACGCACGGCATCGACGCGAAGCTCGTCTCGGCCAACGCGACGCGCGTCACGAAGACGCTGCAGGACGCGGGCTTCAAGGCGTTCGTGGTCGGCGGCGCGGTCCGCGACCTGCTGCTGCACGTCAAGCCGAAGGACTTCGACGTCGCGACCGACGCGACGCCCGAGCAGGTGCAGCAGCTGTTCCGCCGCGCGCACATCATCGGCCGGCGCTTCCGCCTCGTCCACGTGATGTTCGGCGCCGACACGATCGAGGTGTCGACGTTCCGGGCCGGCGGCACGCCGAACGCCGCCGATGCCGCGACGGCGCCGGCCGTCGCGCCGCCGGTGGCGCCGCCGGCCGGCGCACGCCGCGGCGACCGCCGCCCGAGCGGCCCGTCGCAGCTCGCCGACGAACACGGCCGCGTGCTGCGCGACAACGTGTTCGGCTCGCAGGAAGAGGACGCGGCGCGGCGCGACTTCACCGTCAACGCGCTGTTCTACGACCCGTCGACGCAGACCGTCATCGACTATCACCACGGCGTCGCCGACCTGAAGGCGCGGACGCTGCGGATGATCGGCGACCCGGAGCAGCGCTATCGCGAGGACCCGGTGCGGATGCTGCGCGCGGTGCGCTTCGCCGCGAAGCTCGGCTTCGGGATCGACGACGCGACGCGCGAGCCGATCGCGCGCCTCGCGCCGCTGCTCGAGAACGTGCCGGCCGCACGGCTGTTCGACGAGATGCTGAAGCTGCTGATGTCGGGCCACGCGCTCGCGTGCCTCGGACGACTGCGCGCCGAAGGCCTGCATCACGGCATGCTGCCGATGCTCGACGTCGTGCTCGAGCAGCCGATCGGCGAGCGCTTCGTGACGCTCGCGCTCGAGAACACCGACGAGCGCATCCGCGTCGGCAAGCCGACGACGCCGAGCTTCCTGTTCGCGTCGCTGCTGTGGCACGAGGTGCTGAAGCGCTGGGACGAGTCGAAGGCGCGCGGCGAACTGCCGATCCCGGCGCTCGCGAGCGCGATGGACCAGGTGCTCGACGCGCAGACCGAGAAGCTCGCGATCCAGCGCCGCTACACGACCGACATGCGCGAGATCTGGGGGTTGCAGCCGCGGCTCGAGCGACGCGGCGGTCGCGCGGCGTGGCGGCTGCTCGAACATCCGCGCTTTCGCGCCGGCTACGACTTCCTGCTGCTGCGCGCGGCCGCCGGCGAGATCGACGCCGCGCTCGCCGAATGGTGGACCGCGTTCATCGACGCCGATGCCGAAGGTCGCGAGGCGCTGCAGGCGAGCCTCGACGCGTCGGAGACCGGCGGCGCCAAACGCAAGCGTCGTCGTCGCAGGAAGACGGCCGACGAAGGCGCGAACGACGGCACCGCGGCGGAAGGCGAGCCGGGCGATGCGGACGACGACGACGCGACGACGCCGTCGTCGGTCGCGTCGCATGCGGCCGGTCCGGTCGATGCCGGCGACGCGGACGCCGACGCGACGGCCGACGCCGCGCCGGCCGCCCCGCGCAAGCCGCGCCGCCGGCGCGCCCGGAAGCCGGTCGAGTCGTCGGACGCGGCCACGGACGCCACGGCCGGCGCGGCGCTGCCCGCCGCGCCGCCGATGCCGTCGACGTCGACGGCGTCCGCTGCGCCGTCCGCGCCGCCGCCGTCGCCCCCGACCTCGCGAGAGGACGACGCGTGACGGCGACGCCGGTCCGCGCGTTCATCGGCATCGGCGCGAACCTCGGCTTCGCGCGCGACGCCGTGCTGAACGCGCTCGCCGACCTGTCGCGGATGCCGTCGACCGACTTCGTCGCGGCGTCCGGCCTCTATCGCAGCGCGCCGATCGACGCCGACGGCCCCGACTTCATCAACGCGGTCGCGGAAATCGAGACGACGATGGCGGCGCCCGACCTGCTGACGGCGCTGCAGGCGATCGAGACGCGCTACGGTCGCGTCCGCACGACGAAGAACGCGCCGCGCACGCTCGACCTCGACCTGCTGCTGTACGGCGACGGGTCGATCGCGACGCCCGATCTCACGGTGCCGCATCCGCGGCTGCACGAGCGCGCGTTCGTGCTGCTGCCGCTGACCGAACTCGCCGGCCCGATCGTCGTGCCGGGTCACGGTCGCGCCGACGCGCTGGCCGCGGCGCTCGGCGACCAGCAGGTCGAGCGGCTCGATCCCTGACACGCGCCACGACTTCCGGACCCGCAACGCGATGATCGAAAGACCGCGTCACATCGTGATCGAAGGACCGATCGGCGTCGGCAAGACGTCGCTCGCGCTGCGGCTCGCCGAGCGGCTGAAGGGCGCGACGCTGCTCGAGCAGCCGGAAGCGAATCCGTTCCTCGAGCGCTTCTATCGCGACAGCGCGCGCTACGCGTTCTCGACGCAGGTCTTCTTCCTGTTCCAGCGGATGCGGCAGTTGCGCGAGCTGGCCGGCCGCGACCTGTTCGCCGAGACGTTCGTCGCCGACTTCCTGCTCGAGAAGGACGCGCTGTTCGCGTCGCTGACGCTCGCCGACGACGAACTCGCGCTGTACCGGGAGTTGTACGGCAGCCTGTCGGTGCAGGCGCCGGTCCCCGACCTCGTCATCTACCTCGACGCGTCGCCGGCGTCGCTGCTGTCGCGGATCGCGCAGCGCGGACGGCCGATGGAGGTGTCGATCTCCGAGGATTACCTCGAGCAGCTGTGCGAGGCGTACACGCGCTTCTTCTACCAGTTCGACGCCGCGCCGCTGCTGACGGTCAACACCGAACACCTCGATTGCGCGAACGACGACGAGGACTTCGAACTGCTGCTGGATCGCATCCGCCAGATGCGCGGGCGTCGCGAGTTCTTCAACCGCGGCGACTGATCGCCGGCCTCCGCGAGGCCACCGACTTTCTGGCATGCTGCGCACCCCGCGACCGGCGGGGCCGCACCGTTCGCGCCATGAAGATCGTGACCACCATCGAAGACCTGCGCGGACAGTTGCGCGGTCAGTTGCGAACCGCGTTCGTGCCGACGATGGGCAACCTGCACGAAGGCCATCTGTCGCTGATGCGGCTCGCGGCGCGCCACGGCGATCCGGTCGTCGCGAGCATCTTCGTGAACCGGCTGCAGTTCGGGCCGAAGGACGACTTCGATCGCTACCCGCGGACGTTCGAAGGCGACTGCGCGAAGCTCGAGGCCGAAGGCGTCTATGTGCTGTTCGCCCCCGACGAACGCGAGATGTATCCCGAGCCGCAGGAGTATCGCGTGCAGCCGCCGCATGCGCTCGGCGACGTGCTCGAAGGCGAGTTTCGCCCCGGCTTCTTCGTCGGCGTCACGACGGTCGTCCTGAAGCTGTTCTCATGCGTGCAGCCGCGGGCGGCGGTCTTCGGCAAGAAGGACTACCAGCAGCTGATGATCGTGCGACGGATGGCGCGGCAATTCGCGCTGCCGACCGACATCGTCGCGGCCGAGACGGTGCGCGCCGACGACGGCCTCGCGCTGTCGTCGCGCAACGGCTACCTGACGCCGCTCGAACGCAGCGAGGCGCCGACGCTGCATCGCACGTTGCGCGAACTCGCCGCCCGGGTCGGCTCGACGAAGAACGCCGCGGACGTGCGCCGCGACGAGGCCGACGCGGTGCAGCGGCTGGCGTCGCGCGGCTGGCGGCCCGACTACGTCTCGGTGCGGCGGCGCGCCGACCTCGCGCCGCCGGACGACGCGGCGCTCGCCGCCGGTGAGCCGCTCGTCGTGCTCGCGGCGGCCTGGCTCGGCGCGACGCGGCTGATCGACAACCTCGAGGTGTGACGCGTCGCGGGCTCGCGCTCGCGCGTCGGTGCCACGTCGATCGCGGTCGCGCGGTCCGGCCATCTTCCCGCACGATCGCGCGAAAAACAAAAGGCCGTCCGAGGACGGCCTTCCGGTCCGGCGGGGCGAGCGCCGCGCCTCGATCGAACGATCAGCGCGTCGCGGAGCGCAGCACGATGTCGTTCTTGACCGACTGCACGCCGTTGACGTTGCGGGCGATCTGCACCGCGCGGTTGATCTCGGTCTGCGTCTTCGCGAAGCCGGACAGCTGCACCGTGCCCTTGTAGGTCTCGACCTTGATGTCGGTCGAGTCGACCGACTTGTCCGCCACGAAGTCGGCCTTGATCTCGCGTCGTGATGGTCGCGTCGTCGACGTACTGACCCGTGCTCTCGCTCGTTCGCGTCGAACTGCAGGCGCTCAGCAGCATCGGGGCGGCCAGCCCGAGGGCGGCGGCCAGTGCTGCCGTGCGAACGTTCGCACGCAATGTGGCTTGGTTCATGGGGGTCCTCGCTGAAGGATTGAAGAAGCGCCGGGGCGGCTGCAAGCCCCGCCGAACTCAGGATTGTCCCTGCGAGGTCGTCGACCACCGGGTAGGACGGCGACCCATCGCCATGTCGCCCCGCGCACCAAGCGTCGGATGCGCGGACGCGCGGGCGCCGCGCGAGGCGGCGCTGCTCAGCCGCGCAGGACGCGCGGCGCGTCGCTGCGCGGCGCGTACGACGGGAACAGCTGCGCGAGCTGCGCGTCCGGGAGCCGCAGGTGCCGCTCGGCGACCTGCGCGACGACGTCGCGGAAGTCGGTCGTGACGGCGACGTCGCGGCCTTCGTGCAGCGACGACGCGTCGATCCCGGGCCAGCGTCCGAGCACCTTGCCGCCCGCGACCGGTCCGCCCATCACCCACATCGCGTTGCCGTGCCCATGGTCCGTGCCGCGATTGCCGTTCTCGTGCGCCGTGCGGCCGAACTCGGACAGCACGACGACGACGGTGTCGTCGAACATCGGTCCGAGCCGGTCGGCGAGCACGGCGAGCCCTTCGCCGAGCGGCCGCAGCCGGTTCGCCAGCTGACCGCGCGCCGTGCCCTGTCCCGCGTGCGTGTCCCAGCCGCCGAGCGCGACGAACGCGAGCTGCACGTTCGGATCGTTGCGCATCAGCCGCGCGAGCCGCGCCGCGTCGTCGGGGAAGCCGTTCGGCAGCGGCGCGCCGTTGTTCGCGGCCATCTGCTCCTTCTCCATCGCCGACGGGTCGAGCGACGCGAGCACCTCGCGACGTGCGTCGAGCGACTCGCGGAACGTGCGCGACGTCGCGTCGTCGCCGTCGTAGAGCTTGCCGAAGGCGCCGGCGATGCGCGGCTGGTCGAGCACCGTCGGCCGTGTCGCGCCCTGCCCTTCGGCGATCGACGCGACCGGCACCGGACCGGCGTAGATGCGCGGCAGCACCGCCCCGACCGCGAGGCCGCGCGTGGCCGACGGCTTGCCGGGCAGCTCGCCGAGCAGCCGGTTCATCCAGCCGTCGGACGTCCGCTTCACGCCGGGCGTGCCGGACTCCATGTAGTCCTGCGCGTCGAAGTGCGAGCGCGTCGGATCGGGCGAACCCGACGCGTGGACGAACGCGAGCCGGCCGCCCGACCACATCGGCATCAGCGGCGCGAGCGCCGGATGCAGCCCGAAGTGGCCGTCGAGGTCGAGCAGCCCGTCGGCCTGGTTCGGCGTCGGCAGCGCGATCGTCGGACGGTAACGCGCGTAGTCGGCCTCGGCGTACGGCGCGACGACCGACAGGCCGTCGACTGCGCCGCGCAGGAACACGACGACCATCTTGCGGCGCGTCGCGTTCGCGCCGACGGCAGCGTCGACAGCGGCGTCGGACGGCAGCGCGGCCCACGCCGAACGACCGACCGGCATCAGGCCGGCGGCGCCGGCCATCGAGAGCATCTGCAGCACGTGTCGACGACGCATGATCGTTTCCTTCGCGTCAGTGACGCATGAAGTCGGGGCTGCCGAGCACGAGCGCCGCGGCGAGTTGCGGCTCGGTGCCGAGCACGACGCCGCGCGTGCGTTCGCCGATCGTCGGGCCGAGCGTTTCCAGCAGCGGCACCGCCTGCAGCGCCGGCGTCTTCGCGGCCGGCACCGGCACGGCGACCGGTTGCGCGGACGCGACCGCGGGCGTCGGCAGCGGCGCCGGCCGATCGAGCGGCAGCCGGCCGCCGGCGAGCGCCGTCACGAAGTTGATCCGGCGCGTGACGCCTTCGGGGTTCAACCATGCCGCCTCGGTGTTCTTGTAGCCGTCGGGCGTCTGGCATCCGTACAGCGGCATGCCGAGCTGCGCGAGCACGCCGACCAGCGGCTGCACGTTGACGACGTCGACCCCGCTCGCGCGTGCCGCCGACACGACGTACTGGTACGGCGTCTTGAACTTCGCCGTCATCGCGGCCGGCGAGCGGAACTCGGGGCTGTACAGCAGCACGCGCATGACCTCGCGGATGTCGCCGTCGGTCGCCAGATAGCGCGCCGTCATGCGGTCGACGAGCGCCGGCGGCGGCTCGTCGGCGACGAAGTACTGCGCGAGCTCGAAGCTGACGTGCCGCGCCGTCGCCGGATGCATCGCGAGCACGTCGAGCGCGAACTCGCCTTCCTGCTGGCCGTTCGGCGCGACGCGATGTCCGAGCCAGTCCTTCGTGCCGTTGTCGTGGCGGCGTGGCGCGAAGATGAAGAGCGCGTCGCTGTCGGCGCCTTCGAGCGGTCCGCCGCGTCCGGTCGCGCGGCCGTCGAACGTCCAGCCGGTCAGCATCCGCGCGAGCTCGGTCACGTCCTTCTGCGAATAGCCGCCGGTCTTGCCTTCGTTCGCGACGCCGAGCGTGTGCAGCTCCATCAGCTCGCGCGCGTAGTTCTCGTTGAGGCCGGCCGGCTGCTTCGCCGCCTTGATCGCGGACTGGTTCACGACCGCGTCGGCGCCGGTCGACAACCAGTTGTCGAGATAGAACAGCATCGCCGGATGCTTCGCGGTCGCGCCGAGCAGGTCGCGGAAATGCCCGAGCACGTGCGGCCGGATCGCGTCGCGTTCGTAGCTCGCGACGAGCGCGCGATCGAGGTCCTTGCCGATGAACACGTTGAAGTGGTTGAACCAGAAGTCGGTCATCACCTCCTCGAGCTGGCGCGGGCTGTCGATCGCCTGCGCGAGCCGCGCCTCGTCGGTCTGCAACGTCAGCCGTCGATACTGTTCGCGGCGCGCCGCGACGACGTCGTCCTTCACCTGGATGCCGTTGCTTCCGTCGGCGGTCTTGCCGGCCTGCTCGGCCTGCGCGGCCCGGACCGCACGCTGCTCGCTGCGATAACCGTCGACCATCGTGCCGGCCGGCAGCCGCTCGACGTCGAGCGACGCGAGCCGCGCACGCAACGCATCGCCGATCGCGATCCGCTCGGGATGCAGCTGCTCGTCGATGTACGCGTCGACACCGATGCGCCGCACGCGCTCGACGTCGCCGGGCCGCGGACCGAACGCGACGCGGTTCAGCACGTGCGCGACGAGCGCGTCGCCGGTCACCCCCGACGCGTTGGCCGAAGTCGCCGGCATCGCCACCTCGGCCGCGTGCGCGTGCCGTTCGTGGATCGCGAGCGCGACGGCGACCGCGGTCAGCGCGACCGCGACGGCGACGCGTCGCACGCGCGACGGACGACTGCGGAATTCATCGGAATACATGGGCGGCTCGGAGATCCGACCGGCGGGATGCCGGACGTCGAAGGCACGATAGCGCGGCGCGCCGGTCCGCGGTGTGAGCGAGTGTGACGGTGCGCCGCGAGGCTTCACGATCGGTCACCCGACCGCCCGACGGCGCGTGGGCGTCGACGGGCGGCGATGTGGCAACGTCGCCGACGACGTCAGCCGACGACGCCGTTGTGCTTCTTGTTGAAGACGCGCGCGCTCTGGCGGTTCTCGCGGGCCTGGATACGGGTCTGCTCGTTCGCGCCGACATGGCCGTTGCGGGCCGCCCGCGCGACCGAACGATCGGTCCGCGCCTGCCCGCGCTCGAGCGCGCCGGCTTCGTGCGTCGACAGCTGCCCCGACTTCTCGCCCTGCTCGATGCGCGCCTGTTGATTTTCGTTGCGCTGCACGTCGGCCTGCATCCGCTGCGACGACGCCGAGTTCGGATTGCCGACCTGCGCGTCGTGCTTCTGGTTGTAGATCGCGCGGCTCTCGCGGTTCTGCGCGCGATCGATGCGGGCCTGCTCGCGCGCCGAGACGCTGCCGTTGCGGTCGGCGTTCGCCTGCATCTTCTCGACGCGCGCCTCGCCGCGTTCGAGGCCGCCGGCTTCCTTCGTGGTCAGCTGGCCCGACTGCAGGCCGCTCTCGATGCGCTGCTGCTGCGCGACGTCGCGCTGCGTGTCCGCCTGCGAGCTCTGCGCGAAGACCGGCGCGGTGAAGGCGGCGGCGATGGTGGCCGCGAGGCCGATGCGGATGAGACGAGCCTGCATGATGTTCTCCTGAATGAAAGACGTTCGGTTGCGATGAAGCCGCCGATGCCGCCGAAGCGGCGGCGCCTCTCCTCAACGACCTCGTGCGACCGATCGTGCACGGGGTTCGTGTAACGCGCTGTAAGACCTCGTGACCGGCGTGCGCGATCAGTCGAACAGGAAGCGCCACAGCCGACGCACCGCCTCCCGCTCGTCGCGGCAGGCGTCGGCCTCGATGCGCGCGGCCTTCGCATTCGGGTCCGCGAGGCGCACGGCGTGCTGACGCGCCCGATACAAACGGTACGCATCGGCGACTTGCTCCGCGTCGCCGCGGTCGATGCGGCCGGCATCGGCGGCGCGTCCGAGCAACGCGATGTTGCCGACGTTGTCGACGAGCCGGCGATCGACGGCGCCGTACGCGAGGACGAGGTACTGCACCGCGAACTCGATGTCGACCATGCCGCCTTCGTCGTGCTTGAGGTCGAACAGTCCCGAGCGGTTCGGATGACCGTCGTGCATCCGTCGCCGCATCGCGACGACGTCGTCGCGCAGACGCGCGCGGTCGTCGTCGTCGAGGACCCGCGACGTCAGGATCGCGACGCGCTCGGCTTCGAACGCCGCGCCGATGCCGCGATCGCCGGCCGCGAAGCGCGCGCGCGTCAGCGCCTGGTGTTCCCAGGTCCACGCGCCGCCGGGTTCGCCTGCTCGCTGCTCGCGACGCTCGTAGCGCGACCAGGCCTCGAAGCTCGACACGACGACGCCCGCCGCGCCGTCGGGTCGCAGCCGCAGGTCGATGTCGAACAGCGCGCCGGCCGTCGTGCGCGCGGTGAGCCACAGGTTCAGGCGTTGCGCGAAGCGCGCGTAGCGATGCGCGGCGTCGGCCGCGTCGGCCTCGTGCCGCGCGTCGAACAGGAACACGACGTCGAGGTCGGACGCGTAGCCGAGCTCCTTGCCGCCGAGCTTGCCGAACGCGATCACCGCGAACGACGGGCTCGACGGCAGGCTCGCGGCGTCGGCGCGGCCGGACGCGAAGTGCGACCAGCAGTGTGCGATCGCGGCGTCGAGCACGAGGTCCGCGAGCGCCGACAGCTGGTCGGACAGCGACTCGATCGGCAGCCGCCCGCCGAGGTCGTCGATCAACAGCCGGAACGTCTCGACGTGATGCACCTCGCGCAGCACGTCCATCTGGCGCTCGGCGTCGCCGGTCGCGGCCGCGAGTCTTCGATCGAGATCCGTCGCGACGTCGCGCCAGTACGCTGCCCACGCGGCGCCGTCGCGTTCGTCGTGCTCGCTTTCCGGCGCGTCGATCAGCTCGTCGAGCAGCAGCGGATGCTGCGTCAGGTAGCGCGCGGCCCACGGGCTCGCGGCCAGCAGCCGCGTGACGCCGACGAGCGCGGCCGGATACTCGTCGAGCAGCGCGAGGTACGCGCTGCGGCCCGCGACCGTCTCGATCAGGTCGAACCAGCGACCGAGCGTCGCGTTCGGGTCCGGCGTCGCCGACGATGCGGCGATCAGCCGCGGCACGAGCCCGTCGAGGCGTCGCCGCGCCGCCGTCGACAGGCCGCGGATGCGCGCGCTGCGGGCGAGCGCGGCGAGCCGGGCGAACGCGAGGTCCGGCGGCGCGAAGCCGGCGGCGGCGAGCCGCTCGCGCAGCGCGGTCGCGACATCGTCGGCGATCGCGGCCGGGCCGACGAACGCGTTCCAGGCGTCTTGCGCGGCCGCGTCGTCGGGACGCGCGTCGTCGTCGCCGAAGATCGCGTCGAACTGCGCCTCGACGAAGCGACGATGTCGCTCGAGCGTGTCGACGAGCGCATCGAACGGCGTCCGGTCGCTCGCGTCGACGAGTCGTGCGCACATCGCGCCGACGCGATCGCGATCGTCGCTCGGCGTCGGGCGACGGCAACGTGTGGACCTGCGCATCGTCGAGATACTGCAGTCGATGCTCGACGTTCCGCAGGAAGTCGTACGCGGCCCGCAGCCGCGCGCCGACGTCCGCGTCGAGCAGGTCGTCGACGACGAGCCGGTCGAGCGTCGCGCGCGTCGGCCGCAGCCGCAGGTCGGGCATGCGTCCGCCGCGGATCAGCTGGAAGTGCTGCGCGACGAACTCGATCTCGCGGATGCCGCCGCGGCCGAGCTTGACGTCGATGCGTCGCGGCGCCGTGGCACCGTCCGACGAGCGGCCGCGGCGCACGCCTTCGCGACGCGCGGCCTCCGCGCGGATCTGCCCGTGCAGCTGGCGCAGCGCGTCGATCGCGCCGAAGTCGAGATAGCGGCGATAGACGAACGGCACGACGAGCCGCTCGAGCTCGCCCGACGCGTCGCGGCCGAACACCGGTCGCGACACGACGCGGCCCTTGATCCACGCGAAGCGTTCCCAGTCGCGCGCGCTCGCGACGAGGTAGCGCTCGAGCATCGCGAAGCGCGTCACGAGCGGGCCCGCGTCGCCGTCGGGACGCAGTCGCATGTCGACGCGGAACACGAAGCCGTCGGCCGTCACGTCGGCGAGCGACGCGATCAGCGCGCGGCCGAGGCGCGTGAAGAACGTGTCGTTCGCGATCGAACGGACCGGCACGTCGGGATCGATCGCGCGCGTCTCGCCGTCGTCGGGGTAGACGAAGATCAGGTCGACGTCGGACGAGACGTTCAACTCGCCGCCGCCGAGCTTGCCCATGCCGACGACCATCAGGTCCTGCGGCTCGTCGCGGTCGCCGCCGTGCGGGACGCCGTGGATCGCGGCGAGGCGGCGCGCGTGGAACCGGAGCGCCTCGTCGATCGCGACCTCGGCGAGTGCCGTCGTCGTCTCCATCACGGCCCCGGTGTCGGCGTCGCCGGCGAGGTCGCGGTCGAGCGACGCGGCGAGCACCTTCGCACGCAACGCGCGCAGCCCGGCGTCGAGGTGCGCGTCGTCGCGCCACGCGTCGCCGCGTTCGCGCGCCATCGCGGCGACGATCGCGTCGCGCGTGACGGGCGCAGCGGCGAGCGACGCGATCTCGTCGCGCCAGTCGGGTCGCGCGGCGGCGACGCGCGTCCGCCAGCGCGACGCGATGCTCGTTTCGGGCACGTCGAGCGCATCGCGCGCGACTGCGGACGCGACGCTCGGACGAGGGTCGATGGGGATGGTCACGGTTAGAATCGGCTCGCAGTATCCCGCAGCGGCCGCGGTGCAGCCACGGCGGCGTAGCGGCGGCGGCGTGACGGCGGCGGCGCCGCGGACCCGACGACCTCGGGCTCGCCCGTTGCGGTCGAAGCCTCGCCGAGACCGGCGTGCCGTCGCCGCGCATCCGCCCTTTCGAACGTCGAGGCCGCCATTCCGTCCCACCGCTCCACGGTCTTCGCGCGAGTCCCGACGTCCGCTGCCCGAACCGGCTTCGCGCGCCACCGCGCCGGCCGGACGACGCGGCGCGGCACATGATCGCGCGTTCGCTCGGCCGCGTCGGCAGCGCGCTCGTCGACGTGCTGCTCGTCGCGTGGATCGTCGTCGCGATCGTCGTCCTCGCGCTGCGCTACGCGGTGCTGCCGAACGTCGACCGCTATCGCGGCGAGCTCGAACGGATCGCGAGCCGCGCGTCCGGCGAGACGGTGACGATCGGCGCGATCGAGGCGTCGTCGCCCGGCGCGTCGCCGCGCCTGCTGGTTCGCGACGTGCGGGTCGTCGACGCGAGCGGCGCGCAGGTCCTCTCGTTGCCGTCGGTGCGCGCGACGCTGTCGTGGCGCACGGTCGTCGCGCTCGAGCCGCGCTTCGCGTCGATCGAGATCGACGGCGCGACGATCGACGTGCGACGCGACGCCACGGGCCAGCTGTTCGTCGCGGGCTATCCGCTGAAGAAGCGCGCGACGCCCGACAGCCGCGCCGCCGAATTCCTGCTCGCGCAGGACGACGTCCGCGTGCGCGGCGCGACCGTCGCGTGGCGCGACGAGTTGCCCGAGCCCGGCGCGTCGCAACCCGCGTCGCGCCCGCCGTTCGTGCTGACCGGCGTCATGTTCGCGCTGCAGCGATCGGGGCTCCGTCACCGGGCCGCGCTGCGGGCGACGCCGCCGTCGACGCTCGCGCCGCCGATCGACCTGCGCGCGACGATCGATCATCCGCTGTTCGGCACGCGACTCGCCGATCCGGCGACGTGGAGCGGCGAGGTCTACGCCGACGTCGCGACCGGCGACATCGTCGCGTGGCGCGAATGGCTGCCGTTGCCGTCGACGATCGACGACGGTCGCGGCCGTGCTCGGCTGTGGGCGACGTTCGCGACGGCCGATGCGCCGGCCGGCGTGTTCGCACAGCGGCTCGCGACGCGGATCAAGCGGCCGATCCCGCCGCAGCTCGACCGCATCGCATCGCTCACCGCGGACCTCGCGCTCGACGACGTCGCGGTGCGCTGGGGCGCGATGGCCGACGCGCCGGGATACGCGGCGATCGGCTCGATCGACGGCCGGCTCGTCGCGTCGCAGTCGATGACCGAGCAGCGCTTCGCCGCGCAGCACATGGCGCTTCAGCCGAAGAGCGGCGCGAAGGTCGCGCCGACCGACTTCGAGATGCATCGCACGATCGGCGCGACGATCGACGACGAGTCGGGTGAAGCATCGCTCGGCACGATCGACATCGGCGTGTCGCTCGGCCTCGTGCCGGCACCGCTCGTGCCGCCGACCATCGCCGCGAAGCTCGCGACGCTGAAGCCGCGCGGCCGGCTCGAGCAGGCGTCGGTGAAGTGGACCGGCGCGATCGCTTCGCCGCGCACGTTCGACGTCGCCGCGCGCTTCGCGCAGGTCGGAATCGCGCCGCAGCCGCCGTCGGCCGAGGCGATCGCGGCCGCCGAGCGCACGATCGTCGCGGCGAACGGTCTCGTGCGCAAGCCGCGCGCCGCGTTCGGCCAGCCGGGCATCGAGAACCTCGGCGGGACCGTCACCGCGACGCGCACCGCCGGGCCGGCGGGCGACCCGCAGGCCGCCGTGACGACCGCGACGATCGCGCTCGCCGGGACCGACACGACGATCGACGCGCCGGGTCTCTTCGACGAGCCGGTGCTGCGGCTCGCGCACCTCGACGCGAACGTCGGCATCCGCGTCGCCGGTCCGGACGTCGAGGTGAAGGTCGATCGCGTGTCGCTCGACAACGCGGACCTCGCCGCCACGGTCGGCGTCGTGTTCCGGCACGGCCCGAAGAGCGGCGGCCTGATCGAGCCGGACGGCGCGCCCGGCCGCGGCTGGCTCGACGTCGACGCGAAGATCACGCGGGCGGACGTCGCGCGCGTGCCGCGTTACCTGCCGAACATCATCGGCGAGCGCACGCGCATCTACCTGCGTCGCGCGCTCGTCGCGGGCCGGGTCGAGGAGGCGACGCTGCGGCTTCGCGGACCGCTCGAGAAGCTCAACCTGCGCGAGATGCCGGGCGCGCTGGCGACGCCGAACGCCGTTCCGGTCCGCGAGGCGCTGGTCGCCGTGCGCGACGGCGGCCGGGCGCGCGACGCGACGACGGCGTCCGCATCGGAGCCGACAACGCATCGCGACGCGACGACGCCCGCGGCCGCATCGGATCCGCCGCTGCTTCACGCGCTCGTGAAGGTCCGCAACGCGACGTACCAGTACGGGCCCGCGCGCCGCCCCGGCGACCCGCCGCCGGCCTCCGGCGCGCCGCCGTCGCCGACGTCGTCGATCCCGTGGCCGGCGTTCGACGACGTCGACGCCGACGTCATCTTCGACGAGGCGAAGATGACGGTCCATGCGCGGACCGCGCGCGTGTACGGCTACCGGCTCACCGACGTCACGGCCGAGCTCCCGGCGCTCGCGGACCCGGCGCACGTGCTGCGCGTGTCGGGCAAGGGCACCGGGCCGCTGCAGGACCTCGTGCACTTCGTCAACGAAAGCCCGATCTCGCGCTGGCTGCATCGCTTCACCGACACGACGCAGGCGACCGGCGATGCGGCGCTCGCGCTCGCGCTCGACCTGCCGCTCTCGCATCCGCGCGACGCCGCGCTCGCCGGCAGCCTGCGCTTCGCGACGAACGACGTCGCGATCAACGCGATCGTGCCGCCGCTGCGGAAGATCGACGGCCGCGTCGACTTCACCGATCGCGGGCTCGCGATCGACGGGCTCACCGCCGAGGCGCTCGGCGGCCCGCTGCGCGTCGATGCGTCGACCGGCAGCGACGGCTACATCGCGCTCGCCGCGCAGGGCAGGGTCGATGTCGCGACGTTGCAGGACGAGGCGCGCCGCAGCCGGGCCGACGGCCTCGAGACGCCGGTCTCGAACGCGATCGAGCGCGGCACGCAATTCGTGTCGGGCAGCACGAACTACACGGTCGCGCTTCGCGTGCGCAGCAAGCGCGCGGTCGACCTGTCGGACACGCCGGCGCCGACGCCGGACGCGGGCACGCCGACGCAGCCCGACCTCGTCGTGCGGTCGGACCTCGTCGGGCTCGCGATCGCGCTGCCCGAGCCGCTCGCGAAGCCGGCCGACGCGACCTGGCCGTTGCGCATCGAGCTGTCGCGCAGCACGTCGCCGGGCGCGACGCTGCCCGATCGCGAGAACATCCGCATCGCGCTGGCCGATCGCATCGACGTCGCGATCGCGCGGACGCGCAACGGGGAGGAACGCTTCGCCGTCGCGCGCGCCGGCTACGCGGTCGGCGCCGAACCGGCGGCGACCGCCGGTCCGTCCGACGTGACGATCCGCCTGCCGCGCCTCGACGCGGATGCGTGGCGCGACGCGCTGCGCGCCGCCGCCCCGCGCCCGCCCGCCGCCGCGAAGCCGGCGAACGCCGCGTTCGACCGGATGCTGCCGGAGCGCGCGACGCTCGAGACGCCGCTGCTCCGCGCGGCCGGTCGCGACTTCACGAACGTCAGGGCGACGGCCGAGCGCACGAGCGCCGGATGGCAGGCGACGATCGCGGCCGACCAGGTCGCCGGGCACGCTGTCGTACACCGACGTGTCGGGCGAGGTCACGACGCGGAGCGGCGTCGCGGCGGCGTCGAACGGCAAGCTCGTCGCACGCTTCGAGCACCTGTCGATCCCGCGGGCGGAGCCGGACGCGAAACGCGCGGCGAGTCCGCTCGACGCGAACCGGCAGCGCGACTTCCCGGCGATCGACGCGATCGTCGAGCGCTTCGAACTGCGTGGCCGTCCGCTCGGCCGGCTCGAGGTCGTGGCCGAGAACGTCGGCGCCAGCGAGGACGCGGCGGGCGACCGCGAATGGCGGCTCGAGAAGCTCGCGCTGACGACGCCCGAGGCGCGCTTCGACGCGCACGGCGTCTGGGGCCGCGTCGGCGGCGACGAACGCACGAGCCTCGACTTCGACCTGCACGCGTCCGACGTCGGCGCGCTGCTCGACCGCTTCGGCGTGATGCACGTGATCCGCAGCGGCACCGCCGAGCTGTCGGGCGCCGCCTCGTGGAACGGCGGGCCGACGACGATCGACTACGGCTCGATGTCGGGCAGCCTGAAGCTCGCCGCCGACAAGGGCCAGTTCCTGAAGGCCGAGCCCGGCATCGCGAAGCTGCTGAACATCCTCAGCCTGCAGGGCCTGGCCCGCCGGCTGACGCTCGACTTCAACGACGTGTTCGACGCCGGCTTCGCGTTCGACACCGTCCGCGCCGACGCGCAGGTCGTGCACGGCATCGCGACGACCGACGACTTCACGATGCGCGGCGTGCAGGCGCTGGTCACGATGCGCGGCAGCGCGGACCTCGAGCACGAGACGACCGACCTGCACGTGCGCATCGAGCCGCAGATCAACGCGGGGGCCGCGTCGCTCGGCCTCGCGATCGTCAACCCGGTCGTGGGTCTCGCGACGTTCGCGGCGCAGTACCTCTTCAAGGACCGCATCTCGCAGGCGCTCGCGTTTGAATACAATGTCGACGGTCCGTGGACGAAGCCGACGGTCACGAAGATCGACCGCAAGGGCCGCGTCACGACGGTCCTGCCGAAGCCCGCGACCGGCGCCGCCGGCAGCCCGCCGCCGGCGTCCGCCGCAGTCGGTTCCGGCCGTGCGGTGACCCGCCGATTCCCTCGCCCCACGACGATCCCTTGACCGATTCCTCGACGCACCATCGCAGCACCGTCCGCGTCGCCGCCGTCCAGATGGTCTCGGCCGCGACCGTCGACGCGAACCTCGCGACGGCCGGTCGCCTGATCGCCGAGGCGGCCGACGGCGGCGCGCGGCTCGTCGCGCTGCCCGAGTACTTCTGCATCATGGGCCGCCGCGACACCGACAAGGTCGACGTCCGCGAGCCCGAGGGCCGCGGCCCGATCCAGGACTTCCTCGCCGACGCGGCACGACGTCACGGCGTGTGGCTCGTCGGCGGCACGCTGCCGGTCTCGCTCGGCGACGACGTGACCGACCGCATCCGCAACACGACGTTCGTCCATGCGCCGGACGGCTCGGTCGCCGCGCGCTACGACAAGATCCACCTGTTCGGCTTCACGAAGGGCACGGAGCACTACGACGAGTCGCGCACGATCGCCGCGGGCCGCGCGCCGGTCGCGTTCGACGCGCCGCTCGCCGGCCGGCCGCTGCGCGTCGGCCTGTCGATCTGCTACGACGTCCGCTTCCCGGAGCTCTATCGCGGCTTCGCGGCGGCCGGCGGGGCGCCCGACCTGATGCTGGTCCCGGCCGCCTTCACGTACACGACCGGGTCGTCGCACTGGGAGATCCTGCTGCGCGCCCGGGCGATCGAGAACCAGTGCTACGTGCTCGCGCCGGCGCAGGGCGGCCGTCACGAGAACGGGCGTCGCACGTGGGGGCACAGCCTGCTGATCGATCCGTGGGGCGACATCGTCGCGGTGCTGGCGGAAGGCGAAGGCGTGGTGGCCGGCGACGTCGACCTCGACCGCATCGCCGAGGTCCGCGAGAACCTGCCGGCGCTGAAGCATCGCGTGCTGTGACGTCCAACTTTCGAATCAGGAACGCATGAAACTCATCGAACCCGGCCTCGAAGCGCTGTCGATCGCGAAGCGCTGGTTCCTCGACCGCTACGGCCTGACCGAAGCCGACGTCGGCGCGACGCTCGCCGAGATCTTCACCCATCGCGTCGACTACGCCGACGTCTACTTCCAGTACGCGCGCTCCGAGTCGTGGAGCCTCGAGGAGGGCCGGGTCAAGTCCGGCAGCTTCGACATCGAGGAAGGCGTCGGCGTGCGCGCGGTCACCGGCGACAAGCAGGCGTTCTCGTATTCCGACGACATCGATCGCGAGGCCCTCTTCGCGGCGGCGCGCGCCGCGCGCGGCATCGCGCGAAGCGGCAGCGCGAAAGGCGGCCGCATCGCCGCGAAGCCGGTCGGATCGAAGCCCGCGGCCCGTCATGCGCTGTACGCGCCGATGGACCCGCTCGCGACGATGGACCCGCACGCGAAGATCGCGCTGCTCGAACGGATGGAGCGCGCGGCGCGGGCACGCGACCCGCGCGTGAAGCAGGTCATGGCGAGCCTCGCCGGCACGTACGAGGTCGTGATGGTCGCGGCGTCGTCGCGCTTCGCGCCCGACGTGCTGGCCGCCGACGTGCGTCCGCTCGTGCGACTGTCGCTGACGGTCATCGCCGAGCAGGACGGCCGTCGCGAACAGGGCTTCTCGGGCGGCGGCGGGCGCTTCGGCTATGCGTACTTCGACGACGCGCGGATCGAGGCGTACGCGGCCGAAGCCGTCGACCAGGCGCTCGTGAACCTCGACGCGAGACCCGCGCCGGCCGGCGTGATGACGGTCGTGCTCGGTCCTGGCTGGCCCGGCGTGCTGCTGCACGAGGCGATCGGCCACGGGCTCGAAGGCGACTTCAACCGCAAGGGCTCGTCGGCGTTCGCGGGCCGCATCGGCGAGCGCGTCGCGGCGCCCGGCATCACGATCGTCGACGACGGCACCATCGCCGACCGTCGCGGGTCGCTGAACATCGACGACGAAGGCAACGCGACGCACTGCACGACGCTGATCGAGGACGGCATCCTCGTGGGCTACATGCAGGACACGCTGAACGCGCGGCTGATGAAGACGCACGTCACCGGCAACGGCCGCCGCGAGTCGTACGCGAGCCTGCCGATGCCGCGGATGACGAACACGTACATGCTGAACGGCACGCGCGACCCGAAGGAGATCGTCGCGTCGGTCGTCGACGGCTTGTACGCGGTCAACTTCGGCGGCGGCCAGGTCGACATCACGAACGGCAAGTTCGTGTTCACCGCGACCGAGGCCTATCGCATCGAGAACGGCCGCGTCACGCACCCGGTCAAGGGCGCGACGCTGATCGGCAACGGTCCCGACGCGCTGACGCGCGTGTCGATGATCGGCAACGACCTGGCGCTGGACGGCGGCGTCGGCACCTGCGGCAAGGAAGGCCAGAGCGTGCCGGTCGGACTCGGACAGCCGACGCTGCGCATCGACGGATTGACGATCGGCGGCACGGCATGAGCGCGACGGGCGACGAGCGCATCGCGGTCTCGTCGGCGCGCGAGCCTCGTCGCACGAGAGCCGGTCGATGGGCGGCGCTCGCGTCGTCGGCGCTGCTGCTATTCGGCGTCGGCGCCCACGCCGCGCAGCCGGGCGAGAGCTACGCGGTAGTGTCGCTGATCGGCGACTCGATCACGATCGTCAACCACGAACCGGTCACCGGCAGCGCCATCGACCAGAACGACCGCAACCAGGTCAAGCTCGGCGACGACCATTTCGACGCGCTGGCCACCCGCGTCGCCACCGACGCGATCGGTCGCACGTCGCCCGATGCGCGCGTGGAGGTGGTCGCCGTCCCCGACCACGCCCCGTACGGCGACGCGAACGCCCTGTTCGACGCGAACGGCACGCTGCCGGCGCTGCTCGCCGCCGTGAAACCGCTGGTGCGCCCCGAAACGCACTACCTGCTCGTGCTGAGCAAATTCCGCGGCGACGCGCGTCTGCGGATCTCCAACGGGACGATCGGCAGCGGCAAGCTGACCGGCCTCGGCTTCTACCTCGACGCGGCCAAACGCCTGAAGAGCGGCGCCACGGGCGAGCGAGGCCGCGGCTTCGTCGCGCCGTTCGCGTACGTGCAGGTCACGCTCGTCGACCTGCGCACCGGCGCCGTCGTGAATAGCGAGAGCGCGACCGAATCGACGACGCGCGCGAACGTCGGGCCCGACGCGAACCTCGAGCCGTGGTACGCGCTGACCGCCGAACAGAAGGTCCGGCTGCTCGACGGCCTGCTCACCCGAGCCTTGCAGCGGACCGTTCCGCGCGCCGTCGCGACGACCTGACGCGCCGCCTGCCGCGTCGCGCGAACCGGCGCCGATCGAGTACGCAGCGCGATCGGTCCGTCGATCGTGACGGCGCATCGTCCCGTCCCGTCCGACCGGCGCTGCACGTGCCGTAAACTTGCCGCAGCCGGCCCCACCGAGCCGCGCGAGGACACGGATCGATGGCCAAGGACAAACGACCGATCACGATCGACGATCTGTGGTCGCTGAAGCGCTTCGGCGCGACGACGCTGTCGCCGGACGGACGCTGGGCCTGCGCGGCCGTGACGTCGTACTCGATGGATTCGAACGAGTCGACGACGCAGCTGTGGCTGTTCGCGACCGACGGCACGCAGCAGCGCCAGCTCACGCACGGCCCGAAGGACGCCGACCCGCAATGGTCACCCGACGGACGCTGGATCGCGTTCACGTCGAAGCGCGCGAAGGTCGACGGCACGACCGACGACGAGCCGCAGCTGTTCGTCATCGCGGCCGACGGCGGCGAGGCGATGAAGGCGAGCAATCTCGCGACCGGCGTGTCGTCGCTGCGCTGGTTCCCGGACGGCACGCGCATCGCGTTCGTCTCGTGGGTCTGGCCCGAGCTGCGCGGCGCGAAGGCGCAGGCGAAGCGCGCGAAGGCCGAGAAGGACGACAAGGTCAAGGCGTACGTCGTCGAGCGCAACCACTTCCGCTACTGGGATCACTGGTTCCCGCGCGGCCGCGTGCCGCACGTCCACGTCGCGACGCTGCCGATCGACGCGCTCGCCGGCGGCGGGTCGGCGGACGCGCGCATCGACGACCTGTTCGAAGGCACGCCGTTCCATCTGCCGCCGCAGGAGCCGGACGCCGCGCTGTTCGACATCAGCCCCGACGGCCGCGAGCTCGCGTTCACGTTCGACTTCGACCCGGACCCCGGCGCGCCGTCGTTCACCGACCTCGTGCTGATGGACGTGAAGAAGGGCAAGTGGACGTCGCCGACCCGTGCGTCGGGCCGCTCCGACGAGCAGCCGCGCTATTCGCCCGACGGCCGCTGGATCGCCTTTCATTCGTCGAATCTCGCACGCGCGCACAACGAGCAGCCGCGTCTCGCGCTGCTGCGCCGTCGCGACGACGCGATCGTGCCGATGACGTTCGACTGGGACCGCGGCCTGCACGGCTCGCCGCACTGGACGGCGGACTCGGCGCGCATCCTGTTCCTGGCCGAGGACGAGGTCGCGCAGCCGATCTGGTCGATCGAGACGCCGGACGACGGCGTCGCGGTCGGCGGCCATCCGCGGGAGCTGGTGCGCGGTCCGCGCCACGGCGGCGTCGCGGCGGACCTCGCGGTCAGTCGCGACGGCTCGACGCTGTGCTATGCGCGCTCGTCGCAGATGCATCCGCCGATGCTCTTCGCCTGCGACGCCAACGGCGGTCGCGAGCGGCAGATCGAAGCCGTCAACGCGCCGCTGCTCGAGCGTCTCGCGTTCGCGGACGCGCAGTCCGTCACGATCGCCGGCTTCGACGGCGATCCGGTCCAGATGTGGGTCGTCACGCCGCCGGGCTTCGACGCCGGCGGGTCGAACGGCAAGAAGCACGGCCGGGCGAAGCAGTGGCCGCTGATGCATTCGATCCACGGCGGCCCGCACACGTGCTCGAACGATACGTGGCACTGGCGCTGGAACATGCAGCTGTTCGCCGCGCAGGGCCAGGTCGTCGCGTCGGTCAACTATCACGGCTCGACCGGCTGGGGCCAGGACTTCATCGGCTCCATCAACGGCGACTGGGGTCGGCGCGAGCTCGCGGACATCGAGGCCGGGACCGAATACCTGCTCGCGACCGGCCGCATCGACGCGGCGCGCGTCACCGCGACCGGCGGCAGCTACGGCGGCTACATGGTCGCGCTGATGAACGGCCGCGCGACCCGCGGGCGCTACGCGGCGTACGTCTGCCATGCCGGCTGCTACGACTGGGTGTCGATGATGGGCTCGGACGGCTATTTCTGGTTCGGCCACGAACTCGGCGGCTTCCCGTGGGAGGACGAGGCGCGCGTGCTCGCGCAGTCGCCGCATCACTACGCGGCCGCGTTCGAGACGCCGACGCTCGTCATCCACGGCGAGCTCGACTATCGCGTGCCGTACTACCAGGGCCTCGCGTACTACGACTCGCTGCGCGTGAAGGGCGTGCCGTCGCGGCTCGTGTTCTTCCCCGACGAGAACCACTGGATCCTGAAGCCGCAGAATTCGCGGCTCTGGTATCGCGAGTTCTTCGAGTGGATCGCACGGCACGGCGGGGAGACAAAGGCCGCGAAGGCGACGAAGGCCGCAAAGCGCGCGAAGACGCCGAAGGCCGTCGCGGCGGCGAAGGCCATCGACGACGAGCGACGCGCCGCCGCGGCCACCGGATGCTGAGCGTCGAGCGTCTCGCGAAACGCTACGGCGCGACGCAGGCGGTCGTCGACGTGTCGCTGTCGGCCGAACGCGGCGAGGTCGTCGGACTGCTCGGACCGAACGGCGCCGGCAAGTCGACGACCGTCGCGATGATCTGCGGCCTCGTCAAGCCCGACTCGGGGACCGTCACGATCGACGGCGACGCGATCGACGCCGACGACAGCCCGGTCAAGTGCCGCATCGGGCTCGTGCCGCAGGACATCTCGCTGTTCGAGGATCTCGGCGCGCGCGCGAACCTCGAGCTGTTCGGCGCGTTGTACGGCGTCGAAGGCGCGCTGCTGCGCGAACGCGTCGACGCGGCGCTCGAGCTCGCCGGCCTCGCCGACCGCGCGCGGCGAGAAGCCGGCGCGCTATTCGGGCGGCATGAAGCGGCGGCTCAACATCGCGGCCGCGCTGGTCCACGACCCGGACCTGCTGGTGCTCGACGAGCCGACCGTCGGCGTCGATCCGCAGAGCCGCAACGCGATCTTCGACAACCTGCAGACGCTCGCCGCGCGCGGCAAGGCGATCATCTACACGACGCACTACATGGAAGAGGCCGAGCGGCTCGCCGACCGCATCGTGATCGTCGATCACGGGCGCGTCGTCGCGTCCGACACGCCGGCGGTGCTGATGCGCGCGCTCGGCGGCACGGGGCTCGTCACGATCGAGGTCGGCGGCGACGTCGACACGCGGGCGCTGCTCGGCGAGCCCGGCGTCACGCGCGCCGAGCAGCAGGACGACGTGCTGACGCTCGGGATCGCCGACCTCGGCGCGAGCCTGCCGCACGTGCTGACGTGGCTCGCGTCGCGCGGCCATGCGGTGCGACGCGTCGCGAGCGCACGGGCCAATCTCGAGGACGTGTTCCTGTCGCTCACCGGGCGGCAGCTGCGCGACTGACCGACGATGAGCGCCCGCCGGAACGCCCTGCTCGCACTGGTCCGCAAGGACCTCGTCCTCTACTTCTCGAACCGTCGCGCGCTGCTCGTCACCATCGCCGCGCCGATCGCGATCGCCGCGTTCTTCGGCGCGCTGTTCGGCAGCGGCGGCCGCGACAGCGAGAAGTCGCGCATCCCGATCGCGGTCGTCGACCTCGACCACAGCACGACGTCGCGCGAGATCGTCGGCGGCTTCACGGCCGATGCGTCGTTCGAGGTTCGCCCGCTCGACGCGGCGGCGGCCGCGGACGCCGTGCGGCGCGGCAAGCTGCGCGCGGTGCTGACGATCCCGTCGGGCTTCGGCGCCGACGTGCCGCGCGCGCTGTTCGGCGGCGGTCGGCCAAGCCGACGATCCGCATCGACTACGACCCGTCGCACGCGATCGAGCTGCAGGTCGTCGAGGGGCTGCTGACCGAGCACGTGCTGCAGGCGCTCGGCAAGGCCGCGATGTCGAACCTGTCGGCCGACGGCAGCGTCTCGCCCGGGGCACGCGCGTCGGTCGAAGGCAGCACGACGCTGCAGCCGCGTACGAAGGAAAACCTGCTCGCGCTGTTCGACTCGGTCGACCGCGTCCGTCGCGACGATGCGGCGACCGGCGGCGCAGCGGCACGAGCGGCACGAGCGGGCCCGCGACCGGCGTCGCGTTGCAGCTGCCGTACGCGACGACCGAGGTCGCGGCGCAGTCGGACAGCGGCGGTCGCTACAACGCGTACACGCATTCGTTCATCGGAATGGGCGTGCAGTTCATCCTGTTCATGGGCATCGACCTCGGCGTCAAGCTGCTGATGATGCGTCGCATGGGCCTCTGGCAACGGCTGCGCGCCGCGCCGCTGTCGCGATCGTTCCTGCTCGGCAGCCAGGTGACGAGCGGCGCGGTGATCGCGGCGCTGATCTTCACGATCGTCTTCGGCGCCGGCATGGCGCTGTTCCACGCGCGCATCGACGGCAGCGTCGTCGGCTTCGTCGGACTCGTCGTCGCGTTCGGCTGCATGACGGCGTCGTTCGGCCTGTTCATCGCGGCGCTCGGCCGATCGCCCGAAGCGACGCGCGGCCTCGCGGTCTTCGCGACGCTGATCATGGTGATGCTCGGCGGCGCGTGGGTGCCGTCGTTCGTGTTCCCGCAGTGGCTGCAGACCGTGTCGCTCGCGGTGCCGACGCGCTGGGCCATCGACGGCTTCGACTCGGTCACGTGGCGCGGCCTCGGCCTCGACGCGGCGTGGCCCGGCATCGTCGTGATGCTCGGTGCGACGCTGCTGTTCGGGCTGATCGCGGTATGGCGCTTCGACTGGAACGAGCCGGCGGGATGAGAAACCGTCCTACCCCGCCCACGTCCGCCGCGCCTACAGGGTCCGCGCGGCGCGGCCCCCGATAATCGCCCGACCTCGAACGGCCCGGACCGCGTCGCGCCGCATCCCGGCATGCCTCCACCGCGCGTCGACGCCCGCGACTTGCCGACGCACGATCGGCCCTCCTCGGACCTTCCCGCCATGCTCTCCAATGTCTCCGCCGTCGTCGATGGCGACGCCGCGTCGAGCGACGCCCGGCGCGTCGTCGGACTGCCGCTGCGCAAGCCGACGCCGGAAGGCCGCGACGTCCGCGTGATCGTCAAGGCGGCGCTCGACGACACGACCGACGAGCTCGCCACGTTCCGCGACGGTCTGTCCGCGAAGCCGGCCACGACGTCGCCGAAGTTCTTCTACGACGCGCAGGGCGCGGCGCTGTTCACGGCGATCTGCGCGCTCGACGAGTACTACCCGACGCGCACCGAGGCCGCGATCTTCGAACGTCGTCGCGAGGACATCGCGGCGACGCTGCCGACCGGCGCGCAGTGGATCGACCTCGGCTGCGGCGACGGACTGAAGGCGCGCGGCTGGCTCGAGCCGACGGCGGCGATGCGCTACGTCGGCGTCGACATCGCCGAAGCCTGGCTGCGCGACGCGTTGCGCTCGCTGTCGCGGGCCGGCGCGCCGGGCCGGTCGCGCTCGCGACCGATCGACGTCGTCGGCGTCGTGGCCGACTTCACGCGCCCGTTCGACCTGCACGACGTGCTGGCCGAGGCGCCCGGCCTGCCGCCGGTGTTCTTCTATCCCGGCTCGTCGATCGGCAACTTCGTGGTGGCGGACGCGCGCGCGTTCCTGCGATCGGTGCGCGACCACATCGCGGGCCACGCGACCGACGGCGGCAAGCTGCTGATCGGCGTCGACCTCGTGAAGGACCGCGCGACGCTCGAGGCGGCCTACGACGACGCGCTCGGCGTCACCGCGGCGTTCAACCGCAACGTGCTGCGCGTCGCGAACCGGCTGCTCGACGCGGACTTCGACGTCGACGCGTTCGCGCATCGAGCCGTGTTCGACCCGACGTTCGAGCGGATCGAGATGCAGCTCGTGTCGCGACGCGCGCAACGCGTGCGGATCGGCCGGTCGACGGTCGCGTTCGCCGACGGCGAGGTGATCACCACCGAGTACTCCCACAAGTACACGATCGACGGCTTCACCGCGCTGCTCGAGTCGGCGGGCTTCGCCGGCGACGCCCGGCTGCACGGCTGGCGCGATCCGCGGGACTGGTTCGGCGTGTTCGTCGCGGAGCCCGCGTGAGCTCGCTGCCGGTCGGCCACGTCGAACGCGGCCACGGCGACCGGCAGGCGAAGCTGCTCGACGGCTTCCGTCGGCTGCGCGGGCGGACCGTCGCGATGATCGACGGACTGTCGCCGGAAGACTGCCTGCTGCAGTCGATGCCCGACGCGAGCCCGGTCAAATGGCATCTCGCGCACGTGACGTGGTTCTTCGAGACGTTCGTGCTCGAAGCCGACGATCCCGGCTACGCGCCGGTCGACCCGGCCTATCGCGTGCTGTTCAACTCGTACTACGTCGGCGTCGGCGCGCGGCATCCGCGCGCGGAGCGCGGCCTCCTGTCGCGGCCGTCGCTGGACGCGGTGCTCGACTATCGGCGCCTCGTCGACGAGCGCGTGACGCGGCGATTGCTGGACCGCCCGGCGACGCCGAGCGATGCTCGACACGATCGAGCTCGGCCTGCATCACGAGCAGCAGCACCAGGAGCTGCTGCTGACCGATCTCAAGCATCACTTCTGGAAGAACCCGCTGCGGCCGGCTTATCGCGCGGCGACGACGACGCCGACGCAACGAGGCCGCTCGCGCCGGCGCGCTTCGTCGAATGGCCCGGCGGCATCGGACGCATCGGCCACGACGACGAGGCGTTCGCGTTCGACAACGAGCGGCCGTCGCATCGCGTGTGGTTCGAGCCGTTCGCGATCGCGTCGCGGCTCGTCACGTGCGGCGAGTACCGCGCGTTCGTCGACGACGGCGGCTACGCGCGGCCCGAATGGTGGCTGTCGGACGGCTGGGACACGTGCGTCCGCGACGGCTGGCAGGCGCCGCTGTACTGGGAACGCGACGCCGCGACCGGCGCTGGACGACGTTCACGCTGAACGGCATGCAGCCGGTCGACGACGACGAGCCGGTCGTCCACGTGTCGTACTACGAGGCCGACGCCTTCGCCCGCTGGGCCGGCGCGCGCCTGCCGACCGAGGCCGAGTGGGAATGCGTCGCCCGTTCGAACCGGCTGGATGGTCAGGCCGACGTCGCGATCGGACGCCGACGGCGTGCGCGTGCATCCGCGCCGCGCCGGCGGACGGCGACGCGCCGCAGCAGTTCGACGGCGACGCGTGGCAATGGACGCAGAGCGCCTACCTGCCGTATCCCGGCTTCGCGACGGCGCCCGGCGCGGTCGGCGAATACAACGGCAAGTTCATGATCAACCAGATGGTGCTGCGCGGCGGCTCGTGCGCGACGCCGCCGGGCCATGCGCGCGACGACCTATCGCAACTTCTTCCCGCCGCACGCGCGCTGGCAGTTTTCCGGCATCCGCCTCGCGCGCGACGCCGGCGACCGGTCGATCGCGACCGGACGCTGACCGACCGTCCGCGCGAAGCGTCGCGCCGCGCGACGCCGCCCCGAATCGAAAGCATCCATCGACGGCCGTCGATGGATGCCGCGCCGCTCACTCGATCGGCACCGACCGGTAGCGCTGCACGTCGCCGGGTGCGACCGGCGGCGCGTCGTTGCCCCAGCTGTGCCGCACGTAGCTGAGCACCGAGGCGATGTCGCGATCGTCGAGCGTCTGCGCGAACGGCGGCATGCCGTACGGCCGCGGGTTCTCGTCGGTGCCGGGCGGGAAGCCGCCGTTCAGCACGGCGCGGATCGCGTTGATCGTCGAACCCATGATGACGCCGGGGTTGCGGGCGAGCGCCGGGTAGACGTTCGGCACGCCGGCGCCGGTCGGCTGGTGACAGGCCTCGCAGCGCTCGGCATACACCTTCGCGCCGCGCTCGAGCAGGTCGGCGCGCATCGACGGCGTGACCTCGCCGGGCGGCGCGTCGTCGGACACCCTCGGCGGCAGCGACTTCAGATAGGTCGCCATCGCGCGCAGGTCGTCGATCGCGAGATATTGCGTCCCGTCGTGGACGACCTCGGCCATCGGACCGAACACCGCGAAACGGCCGGTCACGCCGTCCTTCAGGAAGCGCGCGACCTCGTCGACCTGCCAGTCGCCGAGGCCGCCGTCGGCGTCCGACGTCAGCGACGGCGCGTACCAGTCCTGCACGGCGATCAGGCCGCCCGACAGCTCGTCGTCGCGCGCGATGCCGCCGAGCCGGTTGCGCGGCGAATGGCACGCGACGCAGTGGCCGAGCCCGCTCGCGAGATACGCGCCGCGGTTCCAGCGCGCGTCGTGGGCGGCGTCCGGGCGGAACGAACCCGGCGCGAAGTAGAGCAGCCGCCAGAAGAACAGCAGCGGCCGGACGTCGTACGGGAAGCGCAGCTCGTGCGGCGTGTTCGCGCGCTTCACCGGCGGCTGCGCCATCAGATACGCGAAGATCGCGTCGGCGTCGGGACGCGTGATGCGCGTGTAGTTCGGATACGGGAACGCGGGGTAGAGATATTCGCCGTGCTTGCCGCGACCGTCGTGCAGCGCGCGCCAGAAGTCGTCGGCCGACCAGGTGCCGATGCCGGTCTCGCGATCGGGCGTGATGTTGCTCGTGTAGATGCGACCGAACGTCGTCGGCACCGCGAGGCCGCCGGCGAACGGCGCGCCGCCGCGCGCCTGATGGCAGCCGATGCAGTCGCCGGCCGCCGCGAGGTAGCGACCGCGCGTGACCGCGTCGGCCGACGCGACCGGATCGAGCGCGGCGAGCGCGGGGTCGAACGGCGTCGCGACGTCGCCGACGCGCGTGCGATGCGACGACCACGCCGCCGCGATCGCGACCAGCAGCGCGAGCGCGACGACGACCGCGAGCACGGCGATGCCGACGCGCCTCATCGCGCGCCGCACGCGATCGGCAGCGGCGTCGTCCGCGCGGACGGCCGACCGTCGGGCTGCTGCAGCGACAGCCAGCTCGCGGCCGCGACGATGTCGTCGCCGCTCATCCGCTTCGCGATCGTCGCCATGCAGTTCGGCTCCGGGCTGCGATGCGAGCCCGCCTTCCACGAGCCCACCTGCTCGATCAGGAAGTCGCGCGGCAGGCCGGCGAGCGCGGGGATCGCGCCGTCGGGCGCGGTGGTTCCGGCGAGGTCGGGTCCGTGGCACGCGACGCACGCCGGCAACGCCTCGGACGGCCGTCCTTCGTGCACGATGGCGCGTCCGCGTTCGACGGCCGCTGCATCGACCGGGTCACGACGGCGCGCGTCCACGACGCGCGGGTCCGGCGCCTGCGCCGCGAAATACGCCGCGATCTCGTCGAAGTACGCGTCGCGCTGCCGCGCCATCAGGTAGTTCATCGGCGCGTAGGTCCGCACGCCGTCGCGGAACGCGCGCATCTGCGACGCGAGGTACGCGGCCGGCTGGCCGGCGAGCCGCGGAAACGCGACGCCCGCGACGCCCGCGCCGTGCTCGCCGTGGCAGACCACGCACGCCTGCAGGCGCTGCTCGATCGTGTCCGGCACGTCCGCGGGCCGCGCGAGCGCCGGGACGATCGCGACCGTCGCGATGGCGACCGCGACGATCGTCGACGCGACGGGTCGCGTCGATCGTGCGCGCCGGCCGACGGTCAAGCGCGGACCTCGACTCCTTTCCAGAACGCGATGCGATCCTGGATCTCGGCGGCGGCCGGCTTCGGGTCGGGGTAGTACCACGCGGCGTCCTTGTTGACGG
Source organism: uncultured beta proteobacterium (assembly GCA_963720205.1). GTDB lineage: Bacteria > Pseudomonadota > Gammaproteobacteria > Burkholderiales > Burkholderiaceae_D > CAHJXF01. The sequence continues at coordinate 1,657,880 of OY970390.1, forward strand.
CGTCGCCGACGACGACGTCGTAGTAGTGCGCCGTGCCCTTCCACGGACAGATCGTGGTCGTCGACGACGGCCGCAGCCGTTCGGCGGGCACCGCGTCCTTCGGGAAATACGAATTGCCCTCCACGACGACGCAGCGATCGCTCGTCGCGATCAGCGTCCCGTTCCACCGTGCCTCGGCCATCGATGCCCTCCTTCGCGAACGATGCGTCCTTCATACCACAGCCCACGGCGCGGCGACGCGACCCGATGCGGCGCCGCACAAAACATGCTATTCTTCGCGGTTGCGGCCCTTGATCCAGTCCCCGGCCGCCGTCGATCCGACGCGTCATTCAGACTCCGCAGTTTTCCTGCTCGTCTGTGACTGGCCCTGCCCCGGCAGGGACAGGCCTGCACCACCCTTCCAACTCATGTCCTTCTCCAGCCTCGGCTTGTCCGAGCCGCTCGTGCGCGCCTGCGCGGACAGCGGATACACCACCCCCACCCCGATCCAGGCCGAGGCGATTCCCGCCGTCCTGGCCGGCGGCGACCTGCTCGCCGGCGCGCAGACCGGCACCGGCAAGACGGCCGGCTTCGTGCTGCCGATCCTCGAACGCCTGACGCAGAACCCGTCGCGGCCGCTGCCGGCCGGCAAGGGCCGCGTCGCCGCGCGTCCGCTGCGCGTGCTGATCCTCACGCCGACGCGCGAGCTCGCGGCGCAGGTCGAAGACCAGCGTGCGCGTCTACGGCAAGCACCTGAAGCTGAAATCGGTCGCGATCTTCGGCGGCGTCGGCTTCGGCCCGCAGGCGGCCGCGCTGCGCAACGGCGTCGACATCCTCGTCGCGACGCCGGGACGCCTGCTCGACCACTATCAGCAACGCACCGTCGACTTCTCGCACATCGAGACGCTCGTCCTCGACGAGGCCGACCGCATGCTCGACATGGGCTTCATCCACGACATCAAGCGCGTGCTGTCGGTGCTGCCCGCGAGCGTCGACGGCGTGCGTCGCCAGAACCTGCTGTTCTCGGCGACGTTCTCCGACGAGATCCGCGCGCTCGCCGACAAGCTGCTCGACCGTCCGAAGGCGATCCAGATCGCCGCGCGCAACTCGACCGTCGAGGTCATCGCGCAGAAGGTCCATCCGGTCGACCGCGACAAGAAGCGCCAGCTGCTGACGCACCTGATCCGCGAGAACGACTGGCACCAGGTGCTGGTCTTCACGCGGACGAAGCACGGCGCGAACCGGCTGGCCGAACAGCTCGCCGGCGACGGCATCACGCGCGCTCGCGATCCACGGCAACAAGAGCCAGGGCGCGCGGACCGCGGCGCTCGCGAAGTTCAAGTCGAACCAGCTGCAGGTGCTGGTCGCGACCGACATCGCGGCGCGCGGCATCGACATCGACCAGCTGCCGCACGTCGTCAACTACGAGCTGCCGAACGTGCCGGAGGACTACGTCCACCGGATCGGCCGCACCGGCCGCGCAGGCGCCACCGGCGAGGCGATCTCGCTCGTCTGCGTCGACGAGAACGGTCTGCTGCGCGACATCGAGCGGCTGATCAAGCGCGACCTGCCGAAGGAAGTCGTCGCGGGCTTCGAGCCCGATCCGCGCGCGAAGCCGGAGCCGATCCAGCGGATGCCGAATCGCGGGCAGTCGCAAGGCCGGCCGAACCAGGGCGGCGCGCCGAAGCGTCCGTCCTCGGGTGGCGCGAACGCGTCGGGCCACGGCGCGCGTCCGGACGCGAATCGCGCCCGGCCGTCGGGTGGCGCACGCCCCGCGTCGAACGGTGGGCGTGCCGGCAACGGCGGGCGGCCGCGGTTCGGGTCCGCGGCGCTGACGGGCTCGGGCAACCGCTGACCCGGTCCGGTCGGGATCCCGCCGCCGGCTCGTTCGCCGTCCTCCGGCGAACGGGCTCGGCGCCGCGGGGCGCACCGCGACGCTTCATTACACTGGCCGGATGAGCAGCGAGCGGGCCGACGACGACGCCATCGCCGATGCGCGGGCGATGGAACGCGCGATGGCGCTCGCCGAGCCGGTGCGCGACGGCGGCGCCCCGTCCGCGGGGCCGCATCCGTACGAACGACTGACGCCGGAGCGCGCGCTCGGCGCACTCGAATCCGTCGGCTATCGCTGCGACGGCCGGCTGCTCGCGCTCAACAGCTACGAGAATCGCGTCTACCTCGTCGGTCTCGAGGACGGGACGCAGTGCGTCGCGAAGTTCTACCGTCCCGAGCGCTGGACCGACGCGCAGATCGTCGAGGAGCATCGCTTCGTCGCGGCGCTCGCGGCCATCGAGGTGCCGGTCGTCCCGGCGCGCGCCGACGCGGCGGGCACGACGCTGTTCGAGCACGACGGCTTCCGCTTCGCGGTGTTCGACCGGCGCGGCGGCCGCGCGCCCGAGCTCGAGAGCGCCGACACGCGGCAATGGCTCGGTCGCTTCATCGGTCGCATCCACGCGCTCGGCGGCGCGATCGACTACGTCGAACGCCCGGCGCTCGACATCGCGACGTTCGGCTTCGAGCCGCGCGACTGGATCGCCGATCATTCGATCGTCCCGGTTCCGGTCCGCGATGCCTGGTCGGGCGTCGTCGACGTCGCGCTCGACGCGGTCGCGGCCTGCGACGCGGCGGCCGGCGCGTCGCGACGATTGCGGCTGCACGGCGACTGCCACCTCGGCAACGTGTTGTGGACCGACGGTCCGCACTTCGTCGACTTCGACGACAGCCGGATGGGCCCGGCGATGCAGGACCTGTGGATGCTGCTGTCGGGCACGCGCGACGAGATGACGCGACAGCTCGCGGACCTGCTCGAGGGCTACGCGCAGTTCGCGACGTTCGACGTGCGCGAGCTGCGGCGGCTCGAGGCGCTGCGGACGCTGCGGATGATCCACTACAACGCGTGGCTCGCGCGGCGCTGGGACGACCCGGCGTTCCCGGCCGCGTTCCCGTTCTTCGGCGGCGAACGCTACTGGCAGGATCAGGTCGTGCGGCTGCAGGAGCAGGTCGTCGCGATGCAGGAGCCGCCGCTCGCCCCGTGAGCGCGCCGTCGGTCGTGCGAAGATCGCGGCCGACATGACCTTCGACCTCGTCCCGGGCAAGACGCGCGACCTCGGCGGCTTCAGCGTCAGCCGCGTGCTGCCGTCGCTCGCGCATCGCGCGGTCGGGCCGTTCGTGTTCTTCGATCATCTCGGGCCGGCGACGTTCGAGGCCGGTCAGGCGTTCGACGTCCGGCCGCATCCGCACATCGGGCTCGCGACCGTCACGTTCCTGTTCGACGGCGAGATCATCCATCGCGACAGCCTCGGCACCGTGCAGGCGATCCGTCCCGGCGACGTCAACTGGATGACGGCCGGCCGCGGCATCGTGCATTCGGAACGGTCGTCCGACGAGGCGCGCGCCCGACGTCGGGCGATGCACGGCATCCAGAGCTGGGTCGCGGTGCCGGTCGCGCACGAGGACGACGCGCCGTCGTTCGCGCATCATCCCGCCGCGACGCTGCCGGTCGTCGAACGCCCCGGCGCGCGGATCGTCGTGATCGCGGGCACGGCGTTCGGGCGCACGTCGCCGGTCGACGTGACGATGCCGACGCTGTACGCGGCGGTCGCGGCTCGATGCCGGCGCGACGCTGCCGGTCGACGCCGACCACGACGAGCGCGCGGTCTACGTCGTCGACGGGAACGTCGCGCTCGACGGCGAGCCGGTGCCCGCCGGCACGATGGCCGTGCTCGCGTCCGGCGTCGCGTCGACGCTCGCGGCGCGCGGCGCGGCGACGGTGATGCTGCTCGGCGGCGCGACGCTCGACGGACCGCGCGCGCTCGAATGGAATTTCGTCGCGAGCCGCCGCGATCGCATCGACGCGGCGCGCGACGCGTGGACGACGCTACCCGAACGAACGCTTCCCGCAGGTGCCGGGCGAGCACGAGTTCATCCCGCTGCCGCAGCGTCCGCGGCCCGAACCGACCGCGATGTGACGATTGAAGGATCGACCGATGAAGCTGCTCGCCGCCGTGCTGCTGTCCGTCGCCGCCGCGTGCCCGCTCGCGGCGCGCGCCGACGACGCGACCCGTCCGATCGCCGACGTGCTGAACCTCGACGCGACGGTCTCTTCCGATGTCGTGCCCGACCTCGCCGTCATCACGCTCGCGATCGTCCGCGAGGGACCCGATGTCGCGCCGCTGACGAACGACGTCAACCAGGCGCTCGCGAAGGCGTTCGCCGACGCGAAGGCCGTGCCGGGCGTCGTCGCGTCGAACGCCGGCTACACGACGTCGCCGCGCTACGACAGCCGCGGCAGCCAGACGACGCGCACCGGCTGGGAAGTGAGCGCGCAGATCGTGCTGAAGTCGAAGGACTTCAACGCCCTCGGCGGCCTCGTCGGACGGCTCGGGCAGTCGCTGCAGATCGTCGGGTCGGGCTTCGAGCTGTCGCCGGAGCTGCGGGCGCACGAGAGCGCGGCGCTGATCGACCGCGGTGCCCGCGCGTTCCAGGACAAGGCGGCCGCGACGACGCGCGCGTTCGGCTACGGCGGCTTCTCGATCCGGCAGGTGACGATCAGCGACGGCGCGCAGTCCGGCCCCCGGCCGATGCTGCGCATCGCCAACGCGATGAGCGTGTCGTCACCGGCACCGATGCCGATCGAGGCCGGGCCGGTGACGCTGTCGCTGACGGTCGGCGGCTCGGTGCAGATGCGCCGCTGACGGCGCGGGCCGTCGCGCCCGGCGACGGCTCGTCGTCGGGAGCGGTCGGTCCGTCGACTCGCGCTGGCGCGCGTCCGCGTCGCTGCCTACAGTGCGGTCCGACCGTTCGATCGATGGAGCCCGCATGAATCACCGTCACCGATTCTTCCGCATGTCGCGCGTCGCGTGCACCGTCCTGCTGACCTGCGCGACCGGCGCCGCCGTGGCCGCGGACGTCGTCACCGAGACCCGCCCGGTCGGCGCCTTCAAGTCGGTGCGGCTGGTCGGTTCGGCCGATCTCGTGCTGACGCAGGGCGATACGCCGACGCTCGCGGTCCAGGGCGACCGCGACGCGCTGAAGGACCTGCACGTCGAGACGCGCGGCGACGAGCTCGTGCTGTCCTACGAGCATCGCCAGATCACGTGGTGGAGCGGAAGCGGCAAGAAGGGTCCGCGTTTCCTGCTGTCGGCCAAGACGCTCGACCGGCTGACGAGCGCCGGCAGCGGCGACGTCCACGCCGACACCTTCACGGTGCCGGGCGACTTCGAGATCTCGGTCTCGGGCTCGAGCGACGTGACGTTCGGCTCGCTGGCCGCGCGAAAGCTGCTCGTGCGCATCACCGGCTCGGGCGACGTCGCGCTGTCGGGCGGCGTCTTCGAGCAGAACGTGCGCATCGCCGGGTCGGGCGACTACCGGTCCGACAAGCTGCAGAGCGCGAACGCGACGGTGTCGATCGCCGGCAGCGGCGACGTGACGCTGTGGGCGCGCGACAACCTGTCGGTGAGCATCGCCGGCAGCGGGGATGTCAAGTATTATGGTCGGCCCGTAGTGTCCAGGTCGATCGCGGGAGGCGGATCGATTACCGGACTCGGCGACAAACCCTGACGGCGCGTACCCGCGAAGCGATTGCGGCGCGCCCCTACGCCGCAACTCGATGAGCGTCACGCGCCGCGCCGCACAGATTGCTGCCGCCTCCGAATCCGAGGACCTCCGGTCCCCGGCGATGCAGGCCGTCCATCGGGCGTGGCGATTCCAGTACAGCGACCTGCGCGAGGCTCGCGCGTCGGCGGCCAACGCGATCACGCTCGCCGAGTCGTCGCAGGATTCGCGCGCCCTCGCCCACGCGCTGTTCCAGTCGTCGTACGCCGCCATCCGCACCGGCGTCCCGATCGACGCGCGCCGCGCGGCGTCCGAATGCCGGGCGCTGTTCGAGGCGCTCGAAGACGACCGCGGCGTGTGGCTCGCGCGCGCGCTCGAGGCGTTGTGCGCGCGGCTCGAGGGCGAGCCCGACCGATCGATCCGACTGCTCGGCGAACTCGCCGCGCATCCGCCGCTCGACGTCACGTCGACCGACCTCTTCGTCGTGCACGTCGCGCTGTCGCTCGGCTACCGCTACACCGGCCTCCTCGAGCCCGCGCTGAAGTGGCATTTCCAGGCGGTCGACACCGCGCGCGACACGAAGGATCCGCTGCTGCTCGCGTCGACGCTGTGCAACCTCGGTGGCTACCACACCGACCTTCAGAATCCCGACGAGGGCTGCCGGCTGCTCGAGCAGGGACTCGAGCTCGCGGCGGCCTGCGACGCCGATCGCACGACGATCATCATCGCGCTGAACCTCGCGCAGACCTACGCGGCGCTCGGCCGTCACCGCGATGCGCTCGCGCTCTGCGAAAAATACCTGACGGCCGAGCGCTACATCCTCGCGATCGGCGTGCGCGAGCCCGAGGTCCCGCTCACGCTCGCGCTGACCTACGCGAACGCGAACCGCGCCGAGGACGCGAGCCGCGTGTTCGAGGAGGTCCGCGCCGAGTTCTCGCACGGTCGCGGCGACGGCGGCACGCCGTACGTGTTCTGGGCGTTCGTCGAGGCCCGCATCGCGCTCGCCGCCGACGATCCGGTGCTCGCGTCGACGATCGCGCTGTCGACGCTCGACTCCGTCGACGAGCAGACGATCGATTCGCCGTCGTACCTGATGAGCCTGCACGAGATCGCGGCCACGGCGTTCGAGCGGGTCGGCGACCATCGTCGCGCGCTGTTCCACGAGCGGCGCCGCGCGACGATCCGCGATCGCCTCGCGCGCCTCGCGGCCCACGTCGCGAGCTTGACGCACACCATCCGACACGAGCTCGACACGACACGTGCCGAACGCGATCGCGTGATGGCGCTGCATGCGGAGCTCGAGCGCGAGCACGGACGACTCGCGACGCTGAACGCCGCGCTGAAGGTGCAGATCGCCGAGAACCAGCGACTGCACGACGAGCTGAAGGAACAGAACTACCGCGACGCGCTGACCGGCCTTCACAACCGGCGTTACCTCTACGAGCGCGGGCCGAAGCTGCTGGCCGACAGCGTGCTGGACGGCACGCCGCTGTGCCTCGTGATGCTCGACCTCGACCACTTCAAGCGCCTGAACGACGTGCACGGCCACGTCGCCGGCGATCGCGTGCTGGTCGCGCTGGGCGCGCTGCTGCGCGAACGGCTGCGCGAGAACGACGTCGTGTGCCGCGTCGGCGGCGAGGAGTTCGCGCTGATCCTGCCGTCGACGACCGCGGGCGTCGCGCGCGAGCGGCTGTCGAGCCTGCTGCAGGCCTGCGGCGAGCTGCGCGCCGGCGACGGCGACGACCCCCTGCCGACCGACCTGACGTTCTCGGCGGGCATCGCGCGCGCGCCGGCCGGGCCGACGACGATCGACGCGCTGATGCTCGCCGCGGACCGGCTGCTCTACAAGGCGAAGAACGACGGTCGCGCCCGCGTCGAGTCCGACGCCGACGATCCGGGCTTCGCGCCGACGGCGTCGTCGGTCGCCCGGCAGTCGACGGAGTCCTGACGAAAAAAAAGCCGCGCGAGGCGGCTTCGTGAATGTCGTCCGAACGCGGGCTCCGCGCGGCGCGGAGCCCCGCGACGATCAGCGGATCGCGAGCCGCTTCGGCTGCACGACTTCCTTCTTCGGCAGCGTCAGCGTCAGCACGCCGTTCTCGTAGGCGGCTTCGGCGCGGGCATCGTCGACTTCCGCCGGCAGCGTGAAGTCACGGAACCACGAACGCGTCGCGCGGCTGCTGTGGAGCAGCTTCGTGCCTTCGTCGGCCTCGGTCTTCTCTTCGGTCTTCGCTTCGGCTTTCACGCGGACCACGGCGCCGTCGATCTGCACGTCGATGTCGTCCTTCGTGACGCCGGGAATCTCGATGCGCGCTTCGAAGCGGTCGGTCTTCTCGACGAGGTCGAAGCGCGCGGCGATCGCCGACGCGGCCTGCGCGTTGCGTGCGAGCGGGTAGACGATCTCGTCGAACAGACGGTCGAACGACACGCCGTTCAGCGGCTGAACGCGGGGCCGCACGCGGCCGACGCGATTGAGGGTCAGGTACATGGGATCACTCCGGTTGGTTGATGGCGGGTCGTCCCGCCTTGCACCGGAGATCGGGAACGCCCGGCCGTTTTCAAGGGCGCCGGGCGTCGGCGTCGGGCTCCGCGAGCAGTCCGTCGACGACCGCGACCGTGCGCGCGGTGGCGCCGCGATGGGCCGCCGCGAACGCGATGCCGGCCTCGCGCATCCGCGCGCGACGCTTCGCGTCGTGCGCGATGTCCATCGCCGTCGCGACGAGTCCGTCGTAGTCGGCGACGCGGACCGCTGCGCCGACCTTGACCGCCTCGTCGCTCGCCGACGCGAAGTTGAACGTGTGCTGCCCGATGACGATCGGGCAGCCGGCCGCCGCCGCCTCGATCAGGTTCTGGCCGCCGAGCGGCACGATGCTGCCGCCGATGTAGGCGACGTCGGCCGCGAGGTAGTAGGCCCACAGCTCGCCCATCGAGTCGCCGAGCCAGACCTGCGTCGTCGCGGTCGGCGGCCGGTCGTCGCTGCGGCGCGCGACCGCGAGTCCGCGGGCCCGCAGCATCGTCGCGACGTCGTCGAAGCGCTGCGGATGCCGCGGCACGATCGCGATCACGACGCGGCCGTCGTCGCGCGCGAGCGGATCGTCGAGCGCGAGCCGCGTCCATGCGTCGGCGATGCGTTCCTCCTCGCCGTCGCGCGTGCTCGCGCAGAGGAACACGCGCGGCCTCGGCTCGATCGCGTCGAACCATGCGCGGAACGCGGCCGCCCGCTCGCGCTGCGCGTCCGGCACGTTCGCGTCGAACTTCACGTTGCCGACGGTCGCGATCCAGCCGCTGCGATCGTCCTCGCGGCCCGCCAGCATCGCGAGCCGCTTCGCGTCGGCGTCGGTCTGCGCGAGCACGCGCGCGAAGCCGCGCACCGCGGGCCGCATCAGCGACGGCCAGCGGCTCGCCGCGACGAGCGACTTCGCGGACAGCCGCGCGTTCGCGAGCACGAGCGGCACGTTCGCCCGCGCCGCCGCCGCGATCAGGTTCGGCCAGATCTCGGTCTCCATCACGATGCCGACGCGCGGCCGCCAGCGCGCGAGGAACGACGCGACCGCATGCGGATAGTCGTACGCGAGGTACGCGTGCCGCACGCGATCGCCGAACAGCGATTCGGCCGTCTCGCGGCCGGTGGGCGTCATGTGCGTGACGAGCACGTCGACGCCGGGATGCGCGGCGATCAGCGCCTCGACGAGCGGCGCCGCGGCGCGCGTCTCGCCGACGGACACGGCGTGGATCCACAGGCAGCCGGTGCCGTCGTCGCCGGGATGGCGGCCGAGGAAGCGCTCGTCCCAGTGACGTCGATACGCCGGTTGCCGCCGCGAGCGCCACAGCAGGTACAGCGCGACGACCGGCGTCGCGGCGAACCACAGGGCGCCGTACGCGACGCGCGCGAGCCGTTCGCGCCGCGCGTCCGCCGTCATGCGGAGCGCGCCGGCGCGTCGAGGATGCCGAGCTGCCGCAACGCCTCGACGACCGCGCCGAGGCCGGGTTGCGCGCCGAGCTCGCCGAAGCTGCCGAGGTTCACCGCGCGCGGCGACCAGTACGGCGCATAGCGCCAGCGCGGCGTCGCACCGAACAGGCCGACGGTCGGCACGTCCAGCGCCGCCGCGAGGTGCAGCAGGCCGGTGTCGACGCCGACGACCGCGTCGACCCGCGCGAACAGCGCCGCGCAGTCGACCAGCGTCAGCGGCGGCGCGACGATCGCGCGACGACCGCGCGTCGCGGCCCCGTGCGCGAGCGCCTCGGCGGCCTCGCGCTCGGTCGCGTCGCCCGACGGCAGCACCGGCACGAGGCCCGCCGCGCACAACGCGTCGACGAGCCCGCTCCAGCGCTCGCTCGGCCATGCCTTCTCGGCGCGCGCGGTCGCATGCAGCAGCACGACGTGCCGTGCGCCGTCGTCGGGAAGCCAGTCGAAGCGTCGTTGCGGCACGCGCAGGTCGAAGCGCGGCAGGCCGAGCGCCGCGTCGTCGTAGCCGAGTGCCGCGGCCGCGAGCGCGCGCATCCGCTCGATCGCGTGGAGCCGCGGATCGACCGCGTAGCCGGCGTCGTAGAACAGCCGTGCGAGCGGCTCGCGGACGAGTCCGAACGAGAAGCCGACGCGACGACCGCCGGGCGCGAGCCGGGCGCGATAGCCGATCAGCGCGCTCTTCAGCAGGCCCTGCGTATCGAGCACGACGTCGTAGCGTTCGGTGCGCAGCGCGCGGCCGAACGCGCGGCGCTCGTCGTGCGTCGTCGCGCGATGCGGCGCGCGCCGCCAGCGTCGCAGCGCCACCGGGATCACGCGATCGACGCCGTCGACGAGGCCGACCAGATCCGCGTACGCCTCCTCGACGACCCAGTCGACGACGAGGTCGGGCACCGCCCGTCGCAGGTCCGCGATGACCGGCATGTTGTGGACGACGTCGCCCATCGAACTCGTCTTGATGACGAGCACGCGGGTCATCGCCGGCCCGATGGTCGGCGACGAGAGGTCGATGCGGCCGCGACATGACGTCGCGGCGCGGTCCGGCGGAGGTTGTGTGACACAATTCTGACCGGCTGGCGATCGGGCGATTCTACCGACACCCCACCGGCGGACCGGCGATCCGCGATCGCATCGCTGCGTGCCCGAAGAGATCCGTCGATCCGTCGCCGAGCCGCCCGCCGATGCCCGTCCCGCCGCTCCCCGTCTCCGCCGTCCTCATCACGTTCAACACCGGCGACCAGCTCGCCGCCTGCCTGCGCTCGCTCGCGTTCTGCGACGAGATCGTCGTCGTCGATTCGGGAAGCGACGATGCGACCCGCGACGTCGCGCGACGCCATGGCGCGCGCGTCGTCGAGGAGCCGTGGCGCGGGTTCGGGCCGCAGAAGCGCTTCGCCGTCTCGCTCGCGCGAAACGACTGGGTGCTGTGCGTCGACGCCGACGAGGAGGTGTCGCCCGACCTGGCGCGAGCCATCGCGACCGCGCTCACGGGCCCGCGCAACGTCGCGTATCGGATGCCGCGCTCGAACCGCTTCATGGGTCGCTACCTGCGGCACGGCGAGGGCTTCCCCGACTGGAGCCTGCGGCTGTTCGACCGTCGTCGCGCGCAGTGGAGCGACGACGCCGTCCACGAGAAGGTCGTCGCGTCCGGACCGGTCGGCCGCCTGCCGGAGCGCGCGGTGCTGATGCATCACTCGGCCGAGAGCCTCGCGACCTACCTCGACAAGCAGAACCGCTACACGAGCCTGCAGGCCGACGCGCTGTTCCGCGCCGGCGCGCGCGCGAACGTGTGGCGGCTGCTGCTGTCGCCGGCGCTGCGCTTCGTGAAGTTCTACGTCGTCCGGCTCGGGTTCCTCGACGGGCTGCCGGGACTCGTGCACATCGCGATCGGCTGCTTCAACAGCTTCGCGAAGTACGCGAAGCTGCGCGCGCTGCAGGTCGACGAGCCGCGGGTCGCATCACGCGATGCCGCGCGCGACGCCTCGACCGAAGCGGCCGACGGCACGGTCGTCGAGCATCGATGACGATGCTGGTCACCGGCTGCGCCGGGTTCATCGGCTTCTTCGCCGCGAAGGCGCTGCTCGCGCGCGGCGACGACGTCGTCGGCATCGACAACCTGAACGACTACTACGACGTCCGCCTGAAGCGCGACCGGCTGTCGCAGCTCGAGGCGCTGCCCGGCTTCCGCTTCCAGAAGCTCGACGTCGCCGACGCCGACGGCATCGCGCGGCTGTTCGCCGACGCGCGCTTCGACCGCGTGCTGCACCTCGCCGCGCAGGCCGGCGTCCGCTACTCGCTCGTCAACCCCGGCGCGTACACGCGCAGCAACCTGATCGGCTTCGCGAACGTCGTCGAGGCCTGTCGCCGCCACGCGGTCGGCCATCTCGTCTACGCGAGCACGTCGTCGGTGTACGGCGGCAACCGCAAGCTGCCGTTCGCCGAAGGCGATGCGGTCGACCATCCGGTCAGCTTCTACGCCGCGACGAAGAAGGCGAACGAGCTGATGGCGCACAGCTACAGCCATCTCTTCGGCCTGCCGACGACCGGCCTGCGCTATTTCACGGTCTACGGGCCGTGGGGACGACCGGACATGAGCCCGATGCTGTTCGCGAACGCGATCGTCGAGGGCCGGCCGATCGAGGTCTTCAACGGTGGCGACATGACGCGCGACTTCACGTACGTCGACGACATCGTCGACGGCACGATCCGCGTGCTCGACCGGCCCGCGACGCCGGACCCGACGTTCGACCCGACGCGCCCCGACGCCGCGACGAGCGCCGCACCCTGGCGCGTGTACAACATCGGCAACCACCGCTCGGTCGAATCTGCTGACGTACATCGAGACGCTCGAGCGCGCGCTCGGACGCACGACCGAGAAGGTGATGAAGCCGATGCAGGACGGCGACGTGAAGGACACGTCCGCGGACACGTCGCGGCTGCAGGCGGCGACCGGCTTCGCGCCGTCGACGCCGCTCGAGGACGGGCTGGCGCGGTTCGCGGCGTGGTTTCGCGACTACTACCGCGTGTAGGTCAGAACGGCAGCGACGCGCCGGGCTTGACCGCCGACAGCACGCGGCGGAAGTCGGACTGGATGCGCGCGAGTCCCGCCGCGGTGTCCGACTCGAAGCGCAGCACGATCACCGGCGTCGTGTTCGACGAGCGCGCGAGGCCGAAGCCGTCCGGGTACTCGACGCGCAGCCCGTCGATCTTCGAGATCGAGTCGGCGCCGTCGAACACCGCGTCGCGCTGCAGCCGCTCGATCAGCGCGAAGTTCTCGCCTTCGGCGAGTTTCCATTGCAGCTCCGGCGTCGAGATCGCGTTCGGCAGGCCGTTCAGGACATCGCTGACGTCGCGACCTGCCGCCTTGGCCTTCGTCAGGATCTCGAGCATCCGCGCGGCCGCGTACATCCCGTCGTCGAAGCCGTACCAGCGATCCTTGAAGAAGACGTGGCCGCTCATCTCGCCGGCGAGCGGCGCGCCGGTCTCCTTCAGCTTCGCCTTGATCAGCGAGTGGCCGGTCTTCCACATCGTCGGACGGCCGCCGTGCCGGACGATCCACGGCGCGACGTTGCGCGAGCACTTGACGTCGTAGATCACCTCGCCGCCGGGATTGCGCGACAGGACGTCCTCGGCGAACAGCATCAGCTGGCGGTCCGGGAAGATGACCTGCCCGTCCTTCGTGACGACGCCGAGCCGGTCGCCGTCGCCGTCGAACGCGAAGCCGACCTCGCAGCCGGTGTGCTTCAGGTGGTCGATCAGGTCCTCGAGGTTCTCGAGATGGGCCGGGTCGGGATGATGGTTCGGGAAGTGGCCGTCGACGTCGCAGAACAGCTCGTCGACCGTGCAGCCGAGCGTGCGGAACAGCGTCGGGGCGAACGCGCCGGCGACGCCGTTGCCGCAGTCGATCGCGATGCGCAGCGGCGCCGCGGCCTTCACGTCGCCGGTGATGCGCGCGTAGTACGCGTCGGCGATGTCGTGCTTCGAGTAGCGACCCGACCCGGATTCGAAGCGGTCGTCGACGATGCGGCGGTACAGCGCCTGGATCGCGTCGCCGTGGATCGCGTCGCCGCCGACGACCATCTTCAGGCCGTTGTAGTCCGGCGGGTTGTGGCTGCCGGTGACCATGACGCCGCAGTCGGTGCCGAGCTCGACGGCGCCGAAGTAGACCATCGGCGTCGCGACCATCCCGAGGTCGATCACGTCGAGGCCGGCGGCCTGGATGCCTTCGGCGAGCGCCCGCGCGAACTCCGGGCCCGGACAGGCGGCCGTCACGACCGATGACGAACGCCTTCTGGCCGCGCGACCTGGCCTCGCTGGCGACGGCGCGGCCGATGGACCGGACGACGTCGGCGGTCAGCGTGTCGTCGACGATGCCGCGGATGTCGTAGGCCTTGAAGATGGAGGGGGAGAGCATGGGGGGGTGGTTGCGCGAAGGTGATCTGGTGCGAGTTTGCTGAAACTGCCCGATCGTATCAGCCCGCGAGGAGCATCCGCCCCGAGCAAACGTGCGCAGCGGACGCTTGTTCTGCTCGACACGACGCCACGCCCCATCGCGATGCGTCGTTCGCCGCGCCTTCAGATCCCGATGTTTCTCACACTGTTCGCGTATCGCGGATTCATCCTCGGGTCGATACGACGCGACTTCACGTCGCGGTATCGCCAGTCGGTCATCGGCGCGCTGTGGGCGGTCGTGTTTCCGCTGACGACGGTGCTCGTATACGTGACCGTCTTTTCGAGCGTCATGCGCGCGAAGCTGCCGGGAAGCACCGATCAGTTTGCGTACAGCGTCTACCTCACGGCCGGTTTTCTCGCCTGGACGCTGTTCGCCGATCTCGTCGGCCGCGCGAACAACGTGTTCGTCGACAATGCGACGCTCCTGAAGAAACTGGCGTTCCCGCGGATCTGTCTTCCCATCATCGTGCTGGGTAGCGCCCTGATCCACTTCTTCATTTTGCTGGTCGTCCTGTTGCTGGTCCTCACGGCCGTCGGGCACCCGCCGGGCCTGGCGTTGCTGCATATCGTTCCCGCGGTCGTCGTCGAGATCGCGATCGGGATGGGCCTCGGCTTGCTCTTCGGCGTCGTGAATGTCTTCTTTCGCGATGCCGGGCACCTGCTGACCGTCGTGATTCAGTTCTGGTTCTGGCTGACGCCGGTGGTCTATCCGGCGAGCATCCTTCCCGAATGGGCTGCACCGATCGCGGCCTGGAACCCGATGACGCACGTGGTCGGCGTCTACCAGCAGGCGTTCCTGGATACGGGCCCCGTCGACCTGAAGGGCTTGTGGTCGCCTGCGGCATTGGCGATCGTCCTGTGCGCCCTCGCATTCGTCGTCTTCCGGAAAAACTCGGGCAGACTCGTCGATCAACTATGAGCACGCTGATCGACGTGCAAGGTGTCGGGAAGGCATATCCCAGTTTCAACAGTCGTTGGGACCAATTCCTCTCGCTGTTCGCGAAACCCCGGAAGGATCGGTTCGCCGAGCGCTGGGTGCTCCGGAACGTCTCCTTCAGTGCCGGACATGGCGAGGGCGTCGGGATCATCGGCATGAACGGCGCCGGCAAGAGCACCCTGCTGAAGCTGGTCGTCGGCACGACGGTACCGACCGAAGGCACGATCCGATTGCAGGGACGCGTCGCGGCGCTGCTGGAGCTCGGCATCGGCTTCCATCCCGACTACACGGGTCGCCAGAACGCCGTCATGGCCGGCCAGCTGCTGGGCTATTCCAATGGCGAGATCGCCGACGCGATGCCGAGCATCGAGGAATTCGCGGAGATCGGCAGCGCCATCGACGAGCCGATCCGGTCGTACTCGAGCGGAATGCAGATGCGTCTCGCATTCAGCGTGGCGACCGCCGTCAGGCCGGACGTCCTGATCGTCGACGAGGCGCTGTCGGTCGGCGACTCCTACTTCCAGGCGAAGTCCTTCGACCGCATCCGGACGATGAAGGAAGCCGGCACCACCCTCTTGTTCGTTTCGCACGACCCCGCTGCCGTGAAGACGTTGTGCGACCGCGCGATCCTGCTCGATCGCGGCCGGGTCATCGCCGACGCGGACCCCGAAGTGGTGCTCAACCACTACAACGCGCTGCTGGCGGCGAGAACGGTCGAGTACAAGCTGATCCACGAACGGGACGAGACCGGACACATCCGGACGCGGTCCGGATCGGGCGAGATCCGGGCGACCGCGACCACGCTCCGGAACGAGGCGGGTCTCGAAGCGCGCGCGTTGAAAGTCGGCGAGGCGGCGACGCTGGAAGTGACGTTCGAGGCCGCGATCGCGGTGAACGATCTGGTGGTCGGATTCGCGATCCGCGACCGACTCGGCCGGGAGGTGTTCGGAACCAATACGCATTACCTGAAGGAGCCGATCGCCGTTCGACCCGGCGCCTTCGTGGCGCGCTTCGACTTCCCGGTCAATATCGGCACGGGCAACTACTCGGTCTCGGTCGCGTTTCATTCGGGCGAAATGCATATCGAGCAGAACTATGACTGGATCGACGGTGCCCTGACCTTCGACGTGATCAACTTCAGCAAACCCACGTTCGTCGGAACCTCGTTTCTGCCGATTCGTTTCCGATGCGAAGCTGCCGAAACGACGGCCCTTTCGCATGACGGCGCCGAGCAGGCCCACGACCGGCGAGTGTCCTCTTGCTAGAAGACGGGACCTCGGCGCTGGACAGGGTGTTCGAAGCAGCGAATCGACATGTCAACGCTCTGGAGGATCGGACGCGGCGGCAGCGCTCCGGCACGGACGTGTGCAACGCGCTCGAAGTCTCGCAGGACTGCATCGCCGACATCGATCGCTTCATTGTCGAACTGCGGCGGGAACGCCTGCAGCAGGCATCGAGGCGAACGACTCCCGAATCGCTCCACGAACTGCTGGCGCTGCACGACGAGCAGTTCGTCGACGCCGCGTATCTCTCGATCCTCAGGCGCCATCCGGACCCGGATGGTCGCGCGCACTTCTTGCAATCCGTTCGCAGCGGCCGGCTGAGCAAGGCCGAAGTGCTCGGGAGGTTGCGCTATTCCCACGAAGGCAGGCAGCAAGACGTTCGACTGGCCGGACTGTCCGTGCGGTACGGCGTGCGGCTGCTGACTCGTGTACCGATCCTCGGTGGCGTACTCCGCTTCGCGTTGGCTGTCGTGCGACTCCCTGCCCTCCTCGGCAGCATTCAGCGTCTCGAGTCGGCCACTTTTCGCGGGACACTCGAATCGGAAACCCGGCTGTCCGAACGATTGCAGGCGATGGCGCAAGCGACGCACGCGTCACTGGCGAGTCTCGTGGCCGATGCCAATCGCTCCTTCGCGGAGGTCGATCGTCGAACCGAGCAACTGCCATTGCTCGACCTCCATGGCCTGCGCGCATCCGTCGACGGCATGGAAGGACGGATGGAGCAACTCGTTGCACGCCGGCTCCTGCACCTGCGGACCGAGAGTCGCAACGCGCTCGAGGCGCTCGGGCGAGAAAACGACGCCCGCATCGCGTCGCTCCGCGAGCAGTTCTCGTACGTCAGGCGTTTCGAGCCCCCGTCGCGATCGCAGCTCGATTCGCCGTCGGTGGCCGGGGCCGCGACCCGCGATGGGGACGACGGGTTGTACGCGCGATTCGAAGCTCGTTTCCGCGGCGAGCGAGCCGACATCCTGGACCGGCTTCGCGAAGTGCTTCCCTACGCGACCCCGACGTTCGTCCTGGGCGCGAGCCATGCCGCGATCGATCTCGGGTGCGGCCGTGGCGAGTGGCTCGAATTGCTCGCGAGCGAAGGACTTCCCGCGGTCGGCGTCGACCTCGACGAAGACTTCGTCGCGACGTGCCAGTCGCGGGGTCTCTCCGCGATCAACCGTGATGCGTTGGACTTCCTGCGGGGGATCGAGAGCGGCACGGTCCCGCTGGTGTCGGCGTTCCACGTCATCGAGCACCTCTCCGTCCGGGATCTCCTGACCCTGCTGGACGAGTGCCGCCGGGTACTGGTTCCGGGCGGCCGCATCCTGTTCGAAACGCCGAATCCTGAAAACCTCGCGGTCGGCGCGAATCACTTCTGGTACGACCACACGCACGTACGTCCTCTATCGCCAGACCTCATGCAGTTCTTTTGTCAGGATCGTGGATTCGTACAGGTGCAAATCGCGCGTCTTCGAAAAAACAGACTGCCGGATGAATTGACCTATGTCGATACGGGCTTTCAATACAACCATCAGATCAATTCATTGGTGACGCTGGCGAAGCAGCACCTGCTCAGCTCTCCGGACTACGCGATCGTCGCCGAGGTTCCGCGTCCGGCGAACGCCTGATATCGAGATTCGCGCGGCCGAACGGCAGTTGCGCCGTCGTTTCGGGTGATTTCAAGGAGAAGTACTCGTGTACGACGAGGCGAAGGACGTCGAGGAGCATCGGGTCGACGTCGCGACTGCGATCCAGTCGATGCGGTCTTGCGGCTGGGACGGAGCGATCCGACCGGCCGAAAGGATTCTCGACATCGGTGGCGGCCTCGCGATGCACGCGGCTCTGCTGACGCCGTATGCCACGCAGACGGTCTGCACCGATCTAAGACGCTACTGCGCGGAGTACGGTGGCGAATTCCCGAGATTACTGAAAGAGAAGTTCGAGCGGCATGGCCATTCGATCGATTTGAACCGTCTCGAACTGAATCATGCCGACGCAATGGAGTTGCCTTACCGCGACAACTGGTTCGAAGTCGTCACCTCCTTCAATGCGTTCGAGCATATTCCGGATCCGCGCCGAGCCCTCGGCGAGATGTTGCGCGTCGTCAGGCCGGGTGGCTTCGTCTATATCACCTTCGATCCGATCTGGACAGCCGATTCCGGCAGCCATTTCTGGCCGATGGTTCCCGAGCCTTGGGCCCATCTCGTGGAAAGCGATGATGTATTTCGTCAAAGGATGCGTGACGGTGGCGCGACGGATGGCGACCTCGCAGAGTTCATGTCTGCGATGAATCGCAGGCGTCTCTCGTTTTACGACGCGCTCTTCGTCGACGCGACGATCCTGCAAGGGATCAGCGTGCTGCACCGGAATCGATGGAGCGGATATTCGAACGCCGGTCACGCGCATCATGAGAACCACGAACGCGCGATCGCGCTCGGCTACTCGCCGGCGGAACTCGCCACTCGCGGCATGCGGTTCGTCCTCCGGAAGGATCTCGCGTGACGATGAACACCATGCGGCGGGTGCACCGGCGCCGTTGCGCCGACCGTTGACGCTGCAGACCGATGCAGAAGGTCCTGGCGTTGAGCTTTTTCCCGGCGTTCGTGCCGCCGTCGAGTGGTGGCGAGCAGCGGCTCTACTATTTCTATCGCTACCTGAGCGAGCGATTCCGCGTGACGCTTCTCGCGCCCACGTATTCGCATTCGGACGCTGAAACGATTCGTCACGGTCCGCAATTCACCGAAGTGCGCGTCCCGAAGAGCCGCAGGGTCGACGAGATTCACTGGCTTCTCGACCAATCGCGTATCGGCCCCGAATGTTCCGGACTCGCCTTCGCGCTGGCGGGTAGCGATGCGTGCGCCTACGCGGAGAAGCTGGCGGCGCTGGCGGCGGATGCCGATGTCATCGTCCACGATTCGCCATTCAGCGTGCCGTACGACCGCGGCATCGGAACGGACGGCGTACCGCGGATCTACAACAGCTACAACGTCGAGACGGCCCTCGCGGGGCAACTCTTTGGAGGCGAACGCGCGGCCGCGGCCCGGGCGTTCGTCGCGCGTGTCGAAGGGCTCCTGGCTCGAGAGGCCGACCACATCTTCGCGGTGAGCGCCGAAGAATGCGATGCGTTCGTCCAGCAACACGGTGTCAGGCCCGAAGCCGTCACGCTGGCCCCGAACGGCTTCGAGCCGACGGGCGACGACCCGGAGCACGACGCGTCGGAAGACGAAGGGGCGCCGGTCGCCGTCTTCATGGGCAGCCAACACCCTCCCAACATCGAAGCCGCGACATTCATCATCGAAGCGCTCGCGCATCAGCTGCCCGACGTGGATTTCGTGTTGTTCGGCTCCGTGTGCGACAAGCTCGCCGACGTCGCGCGGACGTCGAATGTCCGGTTGCTGGGTCGCGTCGACGAGCCGACCAAGAATCGCCTCATCCGGAAAGCGACCTTCGCGTTGAACCCGATGTTCTCGGGCGCCGGAAGCAATCTCAAGATGCTCGATTACCTCGCGAATGGCGCTTGCGTGATCACGACGCCGATCGGCGCACGCGGCCTTCGCATCAGCAACGAGGAGCACGCCTTCATCGTTCCGGCCTCGGAGTTCGCATCCGCCATGTCCAGGCTGCGAAGCGATGCTCCGCTGCGCGTCGCGGTTCGACGTCGCGCGAAAAAAATCGCGCACGAGCATTACTCGTGGAAGACGATCGTCGGCGAGACGATGCCGCACTTCGAACGCGTCATCGCCGGCGCCGGGTCGGTCGGACATTTTGGACGCAAGCCGAAGCTGCTGGTGATCAACGACTACGCGATCGCGGACGGCACGGGCGGGGGCCAGCGGCGCCTGCGCGAGTTGCTGGTGGGAATGTCGTCCGACATGCGGATCGACCTGCTCTGCCTCGGCGAGGACGGCGTTTCGGTCCGCAGGACTGTCGGACGCGACGTGATCGAGAACGTCGTTCCGAAGACACCGGAACACCGTCGGCACGAGCAGGCGGCCAACGGGCTTTCTCCGGTGTCGGTGAGCGACATCCTCGCGGGAATGCATTGTCTCGAGAACAAGCAACTCGTCGATGCGTTCGAGCGACTGTCCGAAGCCGCCGATGTCGTGATCCTCGAGCATCCGTATCTCTCGCCGCTGCTCGAGCGACTCGATCCGGACAAGCTCGTCGTCTATTCATCCCAAAACGTGGAGCGCGACCTGAAAGGCAAGCTGCTGTCCTCTCGGCCCGATGTCGACGAGATGACGGCTCGCGTTCGGGCGCTGGAGGATCTCGCCTGCACGCGTGCGGCGTTGCTGGTCTGCGTTTCCGACGACGACGCCCGACGCTTCGAAGCACTGTTTCCCGATCGGCCGACATTCGTGGTTCCGAACGGCGTGACGCCGCCCGTTTTCGGCGACGTCCCCGCGACGAGTTTCGGGAGCGGGACGCGGCCCAACGCGATCTTCGTCGGAAGCGCGCACATGCCGAACGTGGAGGCCGCTTCGTTCATCATCGACGTCTGTGCTCCGCGCTGTCCGACCGTCGACTTCGCCCTGGTCGGCCAATGCTGCGACGCGTTCGTCGGCCGAGGGATCCCCCCGAATGTCGTGCTGCACGGCAGGGTTTCCGAGCTGGACAAGAACCTGTTGATTCGCAACGCCGCGGTCGGCATCAATCCCATGTTTTCGGGCGGCGGTTCGAGCTTGAAGATGCCGGAAATGATGGCGTTCGGGATCCCCGTCGTTTCGACGGAAATCGGCGCTCGCGGTTACGGCTTCGTACCCGGGTTGCATTACGTCCCGTCGTCGGCCGACGACTTCGCGGCGACGGTGACGTCGCTGCTGTCGGAACCGATCCGGGCCCGTCGCATCGCCGTCGAGGCCCGACGGTTCGTACGGGATCGCTATACCTGGAATCGGCTCGCCCGAGACTACGCCGGGCGACTGCGGGCGATGCTCGCCCAGCACGGGATGAAGAAGCGGTTGCTCGCGGTCACGTTCCGGTATTCCGAGCCGACGAAGGGCGGCGCCGAGTCCTTCCTGCGCAACGTCCTCGAGCGCATCGCATCTCGCGCCGATTACTCGGTCGACCTCGCCGCTTTCGCGTGCGACGAGATCAGGAACCGCTATCACTTCTCCGCGACCTACGAAGCGAAGGCCGGCGCGCGTGCGACGCCGGCTTTCGCGCGGCACGTCGAGTGGTTCGACGCCGTGCCGCCCGACGACGCGACGCTGTTGGCCAACGCGCGCGCGATGAACGCGTTGTGGGCGTCGGAGTCGACCGTTCGGGCAAGAGAGCTCCTGACTTCCGTCCCCGAACTCGGCGCGACCACCATCCTGCTGGGCGGCTGGAATCTGCCCGAGCGATCGCCGGACGGCACGATGGCGCGATGGACGACCCGGGTCGCCGAGATCGCGCTTCCCGCGGGGACCGTCGCGATGCGCTGCAAGGGCTACGCTCCGCTGCCGCAATGCATCGGGGTGTCCGTCGGCGATGGCGACGCCGCGACACAGGAGATTCCGGTTTCGGGCGCGTTCGAGTTCTCCCGTTCCTTCGCGACGGCGAGCGGCGACGTCATCCTGCGCCTCGCATGCGAGACCACCTTCGAGACACCCGGCGATGCACGTCAGCTCGGTGTCCGCATCGAGGCGCTCGACGTGCGGCAGTCGGACGGTTTCGTCGCGGTCGATCTTTCCGGCGACATCGACGCGGCCGCACGGGCGTCGGCGCCCGACCGATTGATCGAGACGTTGATCGCGGCCACGGAACGTCGCGATCCGTCCACCGCCGATCTCTTCATCGACACGCGAGGTCCCTGGTCCGACCGCATGGGATCGTGGCTCGACGAACACGTGTCCGACTACGATGTCGTTCTCGCGCATGGAACGCCGTTTCGTCCGATCGTCGAGGCTCAACGTGCGGCATCCCGTGGCGACGTACCGGTCATCGTGCTGCCGCACTTCCATGCCGAAGATCCCTACTACCACTGGCAGGAGTTCTATGACGCGTTCCGCAAGGCCAGTTGCTTGATTGCCGCGCCGGCCACGTCGAAGGAACACTTCTTCGACCGGATCGGTGCTCCGGCGATTTCGATGGCCGGCGGCGGCATCGACCCGCTCGAGTTCGAAGAGGAGCGTCTCGCGCGGGCCCGGCAGGCTTGGCAGGCCGCGTCGGCCGTAGACGGCCCGTTCGTCCTCGTTCTCGGCCGCAAAGCCGGTGCGAAGAACTACCGTGCGGCCATTCGAGCCGTCGCGCTCGCGCGAGCGGAGGTTCCGGACTTGAAGCTGGTCATGATCGGTCCGGACGACGATGGGACCCCGGTGACCGGTGACGGGGTCGTCTATCTCGGGTTGCAGCCGCGAGAGACCGTTCTCGGTGCGCTCGCCTCCTGTCTTTGCCTGGCCAACATGAGCACGAGCGAGAGCTTCGGCATCGTCGTGCTCGAAGCCTGGTTGGCGCACGCCCCGGTCGTGGTCGAACGCTCGACGCCCGCGTTCTCGGAGTTGGTCGTCGACGGGGAGCACGGCATCCTCGTGTCCGGCGCCGAAGAACTGGCGTCCGCCATCGTCGCGCTGTACCGCGACCCGGTCCTTCGCGATCGCCTGGCTGCGAACGGTGCCCGACGCGCGCAGGGTTACTCCTGGGATGCGCTGGCCGATCAGCTCGCCGCGGTGGCTGACGGCCTGATTCGTCGTCCGGCGAACTGAGACGACATGGATTCGTTGCGTGGCGGACGCGATCCCGACGGCTCGATCGGCGGCAGGCACTACCGCTGTGTCGCAGAGGCGCCGCGCCGATCTTCCGACCGTCACGGACGCCGATGCTTCGACTGCGGACCGGGACCGCGATGACGGCGCGACGGGCGATTCCCGCGTGGACCATGGCGGCCTCCATCGCCGTCGTCGTCTGCGTCGCGTTCTTCAGCCCGGTCCTCTGGACGTCCCGCGTCTTCCCGTCGGACGGGCAGTACGGCGCGTATGCGGAACATTGGTCGCTGTGGGCGACGGAATGGGCCGCCGGGTGGCCGCTCGTCGCCGACACGCCGTCCATGGCGTCTTACCCGTTGCGCCTCGCGCTGAGCGGTGCCGGTCTTCCATTCGACCTGTTCGTCCTGAGCGCTTATGTCCTGACGTTCGCGGGCACCTACGCCTACGCGAACGCGCTGGCGCTTCGCCGCGTCGCGGCGCTGACCAGCGCGATCTCGTTCACGTTCTCCGGATGGATGCTGGCCCATCTGGCGCACACGTCGATGATCCATGCCGCTGCGTGGCTCCCCTGGATGCTGGCGGCGGTCGAACGATCGATGCGAGAGCCCGGGCGGGGGCGGTATGTCGCGCTCCTCGCCGTATCGACGTTCATGTCGATCGTCGCTGGGCATCTTCAGATCACGGTCTACGCGCTTCTGCTGACCGGCGCCTACGTGTTGTTCCGGACGATTCCGTCCCGACGGCCGATCCGCAATACGGCCGTCCTGTTCGCCGCTCTGGCGAGCGGGATCGCGGCGAGCGGGATCGCCCTGCTTCCGACGCTGGAGCTCGCGCCGTTGACCATGCGGGACGCCCTTACGCCCGAGACGCTGTTCCAGTTCTCGCTCACGCCACGCCAGGCGCTCGACCTCGTGATTCCATTCCTGCACGGGATCAACGCGCAATCGTTCGTCAGGCTGCCATTCTTCGGCCGATGGAACGCGGGCGAGGTGACCGGTTATTCGGCGCACGTGACGGTGGCTCTGGCGTGCATTGCCGTGTCGTGCATTCGTGCACCGGTGAAGGCGCGGGCGCAGTGCGTGTTCTGGATATTGATCGCGCTCGCGTCGTACGGCCTCGCGCTCGGCGACTCCTTCACGCCGGGTGCATGGTTCACGTGGTTGACACCGGTGCTCGACAAGTTCCGCGCTCCGGCCCGCCACCTGTTCGAGTTCAGCTTCGCCGTCTCGGTGCTCGCCGGGATCGGCTTGCAAGCGGTCCAGGATCGTCTGCTGCCTCGCCGCTTTCTGGCGTTCGCGGTTCCGACGGTCGTGTTCGCGTGCTTCGTCGCTGCTGCGGCGTTCAGCTATCCGGCGATCAGGTCCGAGGCGGCCGAGAGCGGTCTGGTCCTTCCGTCCTTCATGGCGCTTCCGGCCGTCCGTGTCGCCATCGTATCGATGTCGCTCGCCGTGCTTGCCGTATGGGTCGCGATCGGTACTCGACACACCTTGCGAATCCCGCTGCTCGTGGCGCTGTTGCTGCTTCAATGTTCCGTCTTCGGGTACCAGATGCCGTGGCTCGCGACGGCGCCGGACGCCGCTTCGCTCGGCGAGCCGTCGTGGGCGGACCGATACCGCCTTCTCATCGCGAACGACTATCGCATCCTCGGGATGGACGGATACGAGAAGCAATTCTTCGGTCCCGAGCTTTGCCGGTTGTACGGCGTGAGAACGCTCGGTTGGTACGGACCGCTGATCCTGAGACGCGTTTCGGAGCTGTCCGGCGTCACCAACGCGGGGTGGACCCGCCGCGAATCGCTCGCCGCGAACAACCGCAGCCTCGACGTCCTGTCCGTGCGCTATGTCGCCGTCGATGCGAAGGACGAGCCGCTCCTGGCCGCGCAGCCCGCGCGATGGCGCAGGGTCGAGGCGGTCGCCGAGAACTTGGTCGTGTACGAGAACCTGGACGCGATGCCGCGCTCGTGGGTGGTCGGCAAGACGGTCTACCTTCGTCCATACCCGGCGCTTGCCGCGATCGCGTCCGGCGGCCCCTTCGGCGAGGGAACCTTCGATCCCCGGCGGGAAGCCATCGTCCATGCAGCGGCAGATGCGTCCGAACGGTCGTCGACGGTGACGGCGAATACACGGATCGTGCGCGACCGCGGGCGTAACCTGTGGATCGACGTGGACAGTTCTGCGGCCGGCTGGCTGATCGTCTCCGACGCGTGGTACCCCGGCTGGATCGCGACCGTCGACGGCCATCCGGCCGACGTCGTGAGGGCGGACTACGCCGTTCGCGCCGTCGCGATTCCGGCCGGTCACAGTCAGGTCCGGATGACTTATCGCCCGTGGAGCGCCGTGCTCGGAGCCGTGATCAGCCTGTTCGGCCTCTTGGCGACGCTGGTGCTCTGGCGCGTCGTGCGACGGCCGGCGACGAACGACGCCGTCGCATGAAGACGTCGGCCGCCGCCGTCCTGCTCTGTTGCAGCGTGCTCGTGGCATGCGACCCGGCGAATGCGCCGAAGTCGGCACGACGCGATGCGTTCGACCCATCGACCGTCGCCATGAAATACAGGACGCGGCCCGGAAACCTGGAAGCCGGCAGCCGAACGACGATCGATGTATCGGTCCGCAATGACGGGACGACGGCCATCCCCGCCGGTTTTCTGATCGCGTCGTACCTGTGGTGGAATGGCAAGACGGCGCTTCCGGGTGCCGACGAGCTTCCACTCCCGGAGCTACCCCCCCGAACCGATGTCGTCGTTCGCGTCCCGATCAGCGTTCCGCGCTCGGCACAACACACCTTGCTCAAGATCGACCTCATGAACGAATCCGGCCGCTGGATCAGCGATGAAGGTGCCTTCAAGCCACTTCACTACAACGTGGACATCGTCGACGCGCAGCACGAACGGGGCGCCGCCGCGTCGCCACCGTTCGCCGGCGCCTCCACCGCTTCTCGTCCATCGACGCATTGAAGATGCCGTTGACGCTCCCGACCCCTTCCAAGAGGCCTGGCACGTTGGCCATCGTGCTGCCCTGCTACAACGAGCAGGACTCGTTGCCGAAGGTCATCGTCGAACTCGATGCCGTTCTTGCACGACTCGTCGCGGACCGGCTCATCGCGGTCGACTCGTTCCTCTTCTTCGTGGACGACGGTAGCAGCGACGGTACCTGGGATGCGCTCGAACGCCTCCATGGCACGCGTGGCAACGTCAAGGCCCTCAAGCTGTCCCGCAACTTCGGTCACCAGGCGGCGCTGTTCGCCGGACTGACCGCAGTCGCACCGGCTTGCGATGCGGCGATCTCGATCGATGCGGACCTGCAGCAGGATCCCGCCGCCATTCGCGACTTCGTGGTCGCGTTCAACGCGGGAGCCGACGTCGTCCTCGGCATCCGCCGGGACCGGGCGACGGACGGCGTCTTCAAACGCCGCATGGCGCTCGGTTTCTACTGGTTGATGAAGACGATGGGCGTCAATACCGTTCCCAACCATGCCGATTACCGGCTGCTCAGCCGCAGGGCGCTCGAGGCGCTGCAACGATTCACCGAGCCGAGCATTTTCCTGCGCGCCACGTGCCTGGAACTCGGGTTTCGCGTGACGAGCGTCATGTTCGACGTGCGTGAGCGCGAGTTCGGGCAATCGAAATATTCCTTGAGAAAGATGCTTCGCCTTGCGATCCATGGCGTCACGTCGTCCAGCGTGGTTCCGCTGCGCATCGTTGCGATCGTGGGCTTCGTGCTGTTCGGCTTGACGCTCGTCATGGGCCTGTATATCGCGTGGCGTACTCTCTTTGTCGGCGATACAGTGCCCGGCTGGGCATCGACGACGTTGCCGATCTACTTCATCGGCGGCGTGCAACTCCTTTGCCTCGGCATCGTGGGTGAGTACATCGGACAGATCTACGCGACGGTACGGAATCGGCCCCGCTGGATCACGGAACATGAGCTCGATTAGTTCCGCCTGGACCTTCGTGCTGTTCGTCGTGTACGTCTGCACGAGTTGCTTCGGCCTATACCTGTTGAAGGCGGCGGAAACCTGGAAATCGATTCAGTTCGCCTCGGGTTTCTTGCTTTACGCCTCGGGCGCCGTGATGTGGATGGCGATCCTCCGCCTCATGTCCCTGTCCGTCGCATTTCCCATCGCGGCCGGATCGCTGATGATCGGTACGATGCTGACGGGCGCCCTGATGCTGAACGAAGCGGTCGCGCTTCCACAAATACTGGGGGCAGTCCTGATCGTGCTGGGCATTGCGCTCATTGCGGTTTACCGTTGACCAGCATGGATGAACTCGTCGAGCAGCAGCGCAAGCACTTCGATCAGATCTCGGATCAATATTTCAGCGCGCGAAAGGATCCGAACCATCTCTTGTTGAAGGATCTGATCTGGGCGGGCTTCCTTCGACGTAATCGCGATATCGGTAACAGCATGAATCGCGTGCTGGAGCCCATGTGCGGAATGGCGGAGGGGCAGGAAATACTGGCACGTCATCTCGGCAAGGGTTTCGACTACGCCGGCTTCGACTACAGCGAGAGCATGGTCGAGATCGCGCGGACGCGAAAGCCGGAACTGGACATCACCTGGAACGACGTCACGACCTACAAGGCGCCGGAAGAACCGTTCGACGTCGTCATCCTCATCGGCGGTCTCCACCACGTGTACTCGAAGACGCGGGACGTCTTGCGCAATCTGTCCGGTGCGCTCAGGCCGCGCGGTTATTTCATCAGTCTCGAGCCGACGCACAACAATGCACTGGCGCGGTGGGTACGTCGGCGCATCTACGTGGACAATCCGTTGTTCGACGCGGATACGGAACAAGGATTCGAATACGAGGATCTGGAGCGACACTTCGCCGAAACCGGGTACGTCAAGGTCGATCAGGTCTATCCGGGACTGCTGGCCTACGTGCTGTACTACAACCCCGACGCATTCCCCGCGCTGAACGTCGGCGGCGGCTTCCTCGTCCGCACGTTGTTCGCCATCGACAAGTGGTTCTGGCGCGGCTGGATCGGTCGGAAGTTGTCTTTCGCGACGCTTTCGTTGTGGCGTTACGATGGAACCGACCGGCGCGGATCATGAGGCGGTAGACCGGTTGCTATACACTCCGCGCCCTTCTCCCTCCGCGCTGACGCACCTCTCCGATAGCGCAAGCGCTCATCACACGACGCAGGTCGCCTGCCGGCCCGCGTCGGAACCGAACGAATGAAAACCGCCATCATCACCGGCATCTCCGGCCAGGACGGTGCCTACCTCGCCCAACTCCTCCTCGACAAGGGCTACAAGGTCTTCGGCACCTATCGGCGCACGAGCTCCGTCAACTTCTGGCGCATCGAGGAGCTCGGCGTCGAGAACCATCCGAACCTCGAGCTCGTCGAGTACGACCTGACGGACCTCGGCACGAGCCTGTCGCTCGTCAAGCGCGCCGAGCCGGACGAGATCTACAACCTCGCCGCGCAGAGCTTCGTCGGCGTGTCGTTCGAGCAGCCGACGACGACCGCGCACATCACCGGCATCGGCGCGCTGAACCTGCTCGAGGCGATCCGCCTGCTGAACCCGAAGATCCGCTTCTACCAGGCGTCGACGTCGGAGATGTTCGGCAAGGTGCAGGCGATCCCGCAGAAGGAAGACACGCCGTTCTATCCGCGCAGCCCGTACGGCGTCGCGAAGCTGTACGCGCACTGGATGACGATCAACTATCGCGAGTCGTACGACATCTTCGGCTGCAGCGGCATCCTGTTCAATCACGAGTCGCCGCTGCGCGGCCGCGAGTTCGTCACGCGGAAGATCACCGACACCGTCGCGAAGATCAAGCTCGGCAAGCAGGACCTGCTCGAGCTCGGCAACATGGACGCGAAGCGCGACTGGGGCTTCGCGAAGGAATACGTCGACGGCATGTACCGGATGCTGCAGGCCGACGAGCCCGACACGTACGTGCTCGCGACGAACCGCACGGAGACCGTGCGCGACTTCGTCACGATGGCGTTCGCGGCGGCCGGCTTCACGCTCGAGTGGTCGGGCACGGCCGAGGGCGAGACCGCGCGCGACACGGCGTCGGGTCGCACGCTGGTCCGCGTCAATCCGAAGTTCTATCGCCCCGCCGAGGTCGAACTGCTGATCGGCGACGCGTCGAAGGCGCGCGACAAGCTCGGCTGGGTGCCGAAGACGACGCTCGAAGAGCTCTGCCGGATGATGGTCGAGGCCGACTTGCGTCGCAACGCGCACGGCGCGTCGTTCTGACGGGTCGGTCGCCGGCGCCGACGGATCAGCGATGGCCAGCGACGCGTCGAAGCCGCTCGTCCTCGTCACGGGCATCGAGGGCTTCACCGGCGCGTCGATGCGCACCGAACTCGAACGCGCCGGGTATCGCGTCGTCGGCACGACGCTCGCCGATCCGGCGCCGGGCGACCGGATGCTCGACATCGAGTCGCCCGACGCGTGCCGGGCCGTCGTCGGCGAGCTCGCGCCCGACTACGTCATCCACCTGGCCGGCATCAGCTTCGTCGTGTCGGACCCGGCGCGGATCTACGCGGCCAACGTCGTCGGCAGCGTCAACCTGCTGGACGCGCTCGCCGCGCTGCCGACGCCGCCGAAGAAGGTCGTGCTCGCGAGCAGCGCGAACGTCTACGGCAACCGCGAGGGCGACCGCCTCGCCGAGACCGAGGCGCCGCGGCCCGCGAACCATTACGCGATGAGCAAGCTCGCGATGGAGACGATGGCCGCGAACCACTTCGATCGGCTGCCGATCGTCTTCACGCGGCCGTTCAACTACACCGGCGTCGGCCAGTCGACGAACTTCCTCGTGCCGAAGATCGTCTCGCACTTCGCGCGCGGCGCCGAATCGATCGAACTCGGCAATATCGACGTCGAGCGCGACTTTTCGGACGTCGAGATGGTCGTCGAGGTCTATCGCAAGCTGCTCGCGTCGCCGCTGCGGTCGTCCGCGGTGAACATCTGCACCGGAACGGCCGTGTCGCTGAAGGCGATCATCGCGATGATGGAAGAGATCGCCGGCTACCGCATCGACGTGCGCGTCAACCCGGCGTTCGTGCGCCCGAACGACATCCGGCACCTCACCGGCGATCCGCGGGCGCTGCACGCCGCCGTCGGCGAGCTGCGGCTCCGGCCGCTGCGCGAGACGCTCGAGCGGATGTATCGCGCGATGCGCTAGGTTGCGGCGGCCGGAACCCCGGCCGTCACGTCGCTCCGTTACCATCGGCGACGCGGTCGGGCTCGTCTGGCCCGGCCCTTGCATCACCCTTCCCGTTCTCCCTCCTCAGGTCCACCATGATCTTCGTCACCGGCGGTGCCGGCTTCATCGGTTCCAACTTCATCCTCGACGTGGGCCGCGAAGCACGACGAGCCGGTGCTCAACATCGACGTCCTGACCTACGCCGGCAATGCCGAGAACCTCGCCGACGTCACTGGCCGCGGCGCCGAGAACGGCTTCCGCTTCGAGCAGGTCGACATCTGCGACGAAGCGGCCATCGCGGCGCTGTTCGCGCAGCACCGCCCGCGTGCGGTGGTGCACTTCGCGGCCGAGAGCCACGTCGATCGCTCGATCCACGGGCCGGCCGAGTTCGTCCGCACGAACATCAACGGCACGTTCAACCTGCTGCAATGCGCGCTCGCGCACTGGAAGACGCTGTCCGCGACCGACGCGTCGGCGCTTCCGCTTCCTGCACGTGTCGACCGACGAGGTCTACGGCTCGCTCGGCCCCGACGACGCCGCGTTCAGCGAGACGACGCCGTACGCGCCGAACAGCCCGTACTCGGCGTCGAAGGCCGCGTCGGACCATCTCGTGCGCGCGTACTCACCACACGTACGGCCTGCCGGTGCTGACGACGAACTGCTCGAACAACTACGGGCCGTTCCAGTTCCCCGAGAAGCTGATCCCGCTGATGATCTCGAACGCGCTCGAAGGCAAGCCGCTGCCGGTCTACGGCGACGGCCGCAACGTCCGCGACTGGCTGTACGTCGGCGACCATTGCGCGGCGATCGAGCCGTGCTCGACCGCGGGCGTGCCGGGCGAGGTCTACAACATCGGCGGGAAGAACGAGCGCACCAACCTCGAAGTCGTCGGCACGCTGTGCGCGACGCTCGACCGGCTGCGGCCGAAGGCGTCGGGCAAATACGCCGAGCAGATCACGTTCGTGAAGGACCGTCCGGGCCACGACCGCCGCTACGCGATCGACGCGACGAAGATCACGACGCGAGCTCGGCTGGCAGCCGGCGCGAGAACTTCGAGACCGGCATCGAGCGGACCGTGCGCTGGTATCTCGACCATCCGACGTGGGTCGCGCACGTGAAGGACGGCAGCTATCGCCACTGGATCGAGCGGCAGTACGCGGAGCGCGGCGCCGCGTCGTCGCCGGCCGTCGCCGGCCGCGCCGCATGAAGACGCGCAAGGGCATCATCCTCGCCGGCGGCTCCGGCACGCGCCTCTACCCGATCACGCACGCGATCAGCAAGCAGCTGCTGCCGGTGTACGACAAGCCGATGATCTACTACCCGCTGTCGACGCTGATGCTGGCGGGCATCCGCGACATCCTGATCATCTCGACGCCGCACGACACGCCGCGCTTCCAGTCGACTGCTCGGCGACGGCAGCCAGTGGGGCGTGTCGCTGTCGTACGCGGTGCAGCCGTCGCCGAACGGCCTCGCGCAGGCGTTCGTCATCGGGCGCGACTTCGTCGGCGGCGCGCCGTCGGCGCTCGTGCTCGGCGACAACATCTTCTACGGCCACGACCTGCCGACCCAGCTCGCGAACGCGAACGGCGCGGCGTCGGGCGCGACGGTGTTCGCCTATCACGTGCAGGACCCGCAGCGCTACGGCGTGGTCGAGTTCGACGCGAACAGGCGCGCGTGCTCAGCCTCGAGGAGAAGCCGGCCGCGCCGCAAGTCGAACTACGCCGTCACCGGCCTCTACTTCTACGACGACCAGGTGCTGCGACATCGCGGCCGACACTCGCGCCGTCGGCGCGCGGCGAGCTCGAGATCACCGACGTCAACAGCGCGCTACCTGTCGATGGGGCAGCTCGACGTCGAGATCATGGGCCGCGGCTATCGCGTGGCTCGACACCGGCACGCACGACTCGCTGCTCGAGGCGTCGGCACTTCATCGCGACGCTCGAGCGGCGGCAGGGCCTGAAGGTCGCGTGCCCGGAGGAGATCGCGTATCGGCAGAGGCTGGATCGACGCGACGCAGCTCGAGACGCTCGCCGGGCCGCTGGCGAAGAACGGCTACGGCCAGTACCTGCTGCAGCTGCTGGTCGATCCGGTGCTGTGATCGATTCGATGAACCCGATCCGATGAGCGCGCGCGCCACCGTCACCGAGACCGCCCTCGCCGGCGTCGTGGTCGTCGAGCCGCGCGTGTTCGGCGACGACCGCGGCTTCTTCTTCGAGAGCTACAACGCGAAGACGTTCGCAGAGCCTGACCGGTCTCGACGCCGATGTTCGTGCAGGACAACCATTCGCGCTCGTCGACGCGGCGTGCTGCGCGGGCTGCATTACCAGATCCGCGCAGGCGCAGGGCAAGCTGGTGCGCGTCACGGCCGGCGAGGTGTTCGACGTCGCGGTCGACCTGCGCCGGTCAGCTCGCCGACGTTCGGCCGCTGGTCGGGCGTCGTGCTGTCGGCCGCGAACAAGCAGCAGCTGTGGATCCCGCCCGGCTTCGCGCACGGCTTCCTCGTGCTCACCGAGTCGGCCGAGTTCCTCTACAAGACGACCGACTACTGGGCGCCGGAGCACGAGCGCACGCTGCTCTGGAACGACCCCGCGGTCGGCGTCGAATGGCCGCTCGACGGCGAGCCGCAGCTCGCGGCGAAGGATCGCGCGGGCAAGCCGCTCGCCGACGCGGAAACGTTCGCGTGACGTCGCACGATCGACCGCCGCGCGTCCTCGTCACCGGTGTCAACGGCCAGCTCGGCCACGCGCTGAAGGCGTCCGTCGAGCGCTGGAAGCCGGTCGACGCCGACGTCGTGTTCGTCGGTCGGGACGCGATGGACCTCGCGCGCGACGACGACGTGCGACGCGCGCTCGACGACATCGCGCCGCGGCTCGTCGTCAACGCGGCCGCCTACACCGCCGTCGATCGCGCCGAGTCCGACCGCGACGCGGCGCACGCCGTCAACGCGACCGCGCCCGCGATCATGGCCGGATGGCTCGGCGCGCACGGCGGCGCGCTCGTGCACGTGTCGACCGACTACGTGTTCGACGGCACGGCCGCGACGCCGTATCGCGAGGACGCGCCGACCAATCCGCTGTCGGTCTACGGCGCGACGAAGCTCGCCGGCGAGGACGCGATCCGCGCGAGCGGCGTCGCGCACTGGATCCTTCGCACGTCGTGGGTCTACTCGGCGAGCGGCTCGAACTTCCTGAAGACGATGATGCGGCTCGCCGAGACGAAGGACGCGATCTCGGTCGTCGCCGACCAGCACGGCGCGCCGATCGACGCGAAGCGCCTCGCGACGTTCATCGGCGCGATGCTGAACGGGGCCGCCGGCGCGGACTTCGACGCGCGGACGAACACGCCGTCGACGATCGACGCGATGGTCGCTCGCGTCGCCGCGACTCGGGGCACGTATCATGCGACCGCCGCCGGCGCCACGACGTGGCATGCGTATGCGAGGCACGTGATCGCGGGGCTGCATGCGCGCGCCGATCCGGGCCGCTGGACGCTGTCGCCGGACGCGGTGGCCGAGACGACGACGGCCGCGTACGTGACGCCCGCGAAGCGTCCCCTCTATTCGCTGCTCGACCATGATCGATTCGTCCGGACCTTCGACATCGTCCCGCCGCCCTGGCAGCGGGACGTCGACGCCTGCCTGGACGAACTGGTCGGACCCCGCCGCTGATCGCGGCATGTCGGTCGTCGTTCGCGGCGACGGGGCGGCTCGCGGCCGGCCGCGTCGACGCGCCACGTCGATGACTCTGTCGTCCGCGATCGGCGCGCGGCGCGGATGAGGCGGCTCGGCGGAACGGTCACCGGCGCGGTCGCGAACCTCGCGGCGCAAGGCATCCCGTTCGTCCTTCTGCTGGTCGTCACGCCGATCCTGTTGCGCGCGCTCGGTCGCGAGCAGTACGGCGCCCTGGTCCTGTTCAACCTCGTGCCGCAGATCGCCGGGCAGCTCGACCTCGGCCTGTCGACCGCCGCGATGCGCGGCTTCACGCAGTACGTCGCCCGGCGCGATCGGGACGGCGCGCGGCGTCTGTTCCGCGAGGCGCTGTCGCTGCTGACCGCGTGGGGCGCGGTCCTCGGCGTCGCGTTCTACGCCGCGCACTCGGCGATCGCCGGCGCGCTGAAGCTCGACACCGTCGTGTCGGACGCGTCGACGGTCTACGTCGCAGCGGCGATCGCGGTTCCGCTCGCGCTCGCGAACAGCGCCGCGCTGGTGCCGCTGCGAGCCGTCGAGCGCTACGGATCGATGGCGCGGGTGCAGGTCACGGTCGGCGTCGCCTACTGGTCGCTGTGCGCGTGGTGGGCACCGCGCGGCGGCACGCTGACCCAGCTGGTCGTGCTCGGCACCGTGACGGTCGCGCTCGCCACGATCGTGCTGTTCGCGATCGCGCGCCGCGACCACGCGTCGTCGGATGCGCCGCTCCCGTCGTCCGATGCGCCGCTCGCCCCGCCGGATACCGCGAACGCGTCGGTGCCGGTCACGCCGGCCGATGCGATCGGCATGCCGCGCACGACGACGGCCGCACCGCTCGACGATCGGGCCGATCGAGCGGCGCCGACCGCGTCGCGCGCGCTGCTGCTGCGGCCGTTCCTGCGGCTCGGCGCCGGCGCGTTCGTCGCGCAGGCGAGCTCGCTCGCGACGTACAACGCGGACAAGCTGCTGGTCTCCGCGCTGATCTCGCCGGCGGCGGCCGGCGCCTACGCGATCTGCACGAGCATCGCGAACAAGATCCTGCTCGTCATCGCATCGGGCGCGACCTTCACGTTCCCGCGCGCGGCGCGGCTGCATGCCGAAGGCGACCTCGAGCGCGTGCAAACCACCTACCTCTTCGCGACGCGCATCTGCGCGCTGATCGCGGCGGCCCTCGCCATCCCGCTGATCGCGCTCGCACCGGAGTTCCTGCGCATCTGGATCGGTCCGGCGTTCTCGACCGACTACGCGCTGACGTTCCGCCTGCTGACGGTCGGCTACGCCATCACGGCGAGCTCCGTGGTCGCGTCGAACGTCGCCGTCGGCATCGGCGAGGTCTCGCTGCCCGCCACGTTCGCGCTGCTCGGCGGCACCGTCACGCTGATCGCGGTGTGGATGCTCGCGCCGCGTTACGGCGCGCCGGGCGCGGCCGGTGCGGCGGTCATCGGCATGTCGCAGTCGCTCGTGTTCAACGACCTGATCGCGCGCCGCATCGGTCCCGCGGCGCGGCGCGCGTCGTGGCCGCTGATGGTCCGCATCGCGATCATCGGCGTTCCGGTCGGCCTGCTGACGGCCGCCGCGTCGACGGCGGTCGCCGGCTGGATCTCGCTGTTCGCGCTCGGCGGCCTCGCGGTCGTCGTCTTCGTCGGCCTGTGGCTGGTGTCGTTCGGCCGCGTCTCCGAGCGTCAGCTGATCGTCCACCTGTTCCTCCGCACCCGACATGCGCCATCCGCTTCCTGACCCGCGCGACCGCGCGGCGGTGCGGGCATGACCACCGCGACCGCGAACGCGCCGCTGTCCGTCGCGCTGAGCGCGTCGAGCCTGATCCGGCCGCTGACCGGCATCGGCCAGTACACGCTGCACGTCGCGCAGGCGCTGGCCCACGAGGCCGACCTCGCGATGCACTATTTCTACGGCTACGAGTGGACCGATCGCGCGGAGCCGCGCGACGTGCCTCGCGTCGCGCTCGCGAAGCGCTGGGTCAAGCGGCTCGTGCCGCGGCCGTACGAGTTCAGCCGCGCGATCCAGCAGAACCGCTTCGACGCCGGTGTCCGCGAGCGAAGGCCGGCGCTGTACCACGAGCCGAACTTCCTGCCGTTCGCGTTCGACGGACCGACGGTGCTCACGATCCACGACCTGTCGTACCTGCGCTATCCGGAGACGCATCCCGACCTGCGCGTGCGGATCATGAACAAGCTGCTGCCGCCGGCGATCCAGCGCGCGACGCACCTGCTGGCCGACTCGGAGTTCACGCGGCAGGAAGTCATCTCCGAGTTCGGCGTGGCGGCCGATCGCATCACGACGACGCTGCTCGGCGTGTCGACCCAGTTCGTCCCGCGGGATGCCGAGGCCTGCCAGGCGACGCTGCGACGCTACGGGCTCGACTACGGCGGCTACGTGCTCGCGGTCGGCACGCTCGAGCCGCGCAAGAACCTGCTGCAGGTGATTCGCGCGTACGTCGGCCTGCCGACGAAGGTCGCGATGCGCCATCCGCTCGTCATCGTCGGCGGCAAGGGCTGGAAGTCCGAGAAGACCGACAGCGAGCTCGGCGCGCTGCTCGCGAACGGCCGCGCGAAGCATCTCGGCTACGTGTCCGAGGACGACCTGCCGATCATCTACAGCGCCGCGGGATTGTTCGTCTTCCCGTCGTTGTACGAGGGCTTCGGCCTGCCCGCCGCCGAGGCGATGGCGAGCGGCGTGCCGGTCATCGTGTCGGACCGCGCGTCGCTGCCCGAGGTCGTCGGCGAGGCCGGCATCACGATCAAGCCCGAGGACGTCGACGGCATGCGGCAGGCGATCGTGCGGCTGCTGTCCGACGCCGACGAGCGCGCGCGACGCTCGGCCGCCGGCATCGCGCAGGCGCAGACGCTGACGTGGGAGCGCTGCGGGCGGATCACGGCGCAGGCGTACCGGCAGGCCGCGGGCCGCGCGTGAACGCGGTGCGCGTCCTTCACTTCGGCAAGTTCCCCGCGCGCCACTTCGGCGGCATCGAGACGCACGTGAAGGGCTTGACCGAAGGCCTCGCGTCGGCCGGGCTCGACGTCACGAACCTCGTCTACGACCTCGGTCGCGCGTCGGGCGGCGTCGTCGAGAGCCGCGTGAACGGCGTGACGATCGTCTCGGTACCGTGCCGCGGCACGATCGCGAGCCTGCCGATCGCGCCCGGCGTGCCGGCGGCCGTCGCGCGGCTCGCGCGCGCAAAGTCGTTCGACGTCGCGCACGCGCACTTCCCCGACCCGCTCGCGTTCGCGTGCCTGCCGTCGGCCGGGCCGGCCGCGCGGATCGCGTCGTGGCACAGCGACATCGTGCGGCAGCGCTTCTTCGGGCGCGCGTACGGCTTCGCGGCGCGGACGCTGTTCGATCCGCTCGACGCGGTGGCCGGCGCGACGGCCTCGCACCTGACGAGCCCGCAGATCGACGACTTCCGGCCGCGGCAGCGCCACGTCGTGCCGTACGGCATCGACGCGGCGCGCTTCGCGTCGACGCCGGCGGTGCGTGCGAGCGCCGCGCGGCTGCGCGACGCGGCCGACGGCCGGCCGATCGTCTTCGCGCTCGGCCGGCACGTGTACTACAAGGGCTTCGAGACGCTGATCGACGCGATGGCCGACGTCGATGCGCTGCTGCTGCTC
This sequence comes from uncultured beta proteobacterium, assembly GCA_963720205.1. Taxonomy (GTDB): domain Bacteria; phylum Pseudomonadota; class Gammaproteobacteria; order Burkholderiales; family Burkholderiaceae_D; genus CAHJXF01. The sequence goes on from OY970390.1 coordinate 1,695,192, forward strand.
GGCGGCGAAGGCCCGCTCGGCGACGCGTTGCGCGCGCGCGCGGTCGCGCTGCCGCATCGCGACCGCGTTCGCTTCGTCGGTCGCATCGACGACGAGATGCTGCCGGCCTACTACCACGCGTCGTCGATCTACTGCCTGCCGTCGCTCGCGACGAGCGAGGCGTTCGGGCTCGTGCAGGTCGAGGCGATGGCGTCCGGCAGGCCGATCGTCAACTGCCGGCTCGGCAACGCCGTCAACGAGGTCGCGCCCGACGGCGTCTGCGCGCTGACCGTGCCGCCGGGCGACGCGGCGTCGCTCGCGGTCGCGCTCAATCGGCTGCTCGCCGACGACGGGCTGCGTGCGCGCCTCGGCGACGCCGGTCCGCGCCGCGTCGCCGAGCGCTTCTCGATGGACGCGATGGTCGCGGCGACGATCACGATGTATCACGCGGTGCTCGGGACGACCGCGACGGCGGCCCGCGCGCAGGCCGCCGCCGTATGCTGACGTCCATGAAACCCGTCGACGGTCCGCTGACGACGGCGACGCCGCGGCTCGCAGAGGGCGCGCGGCGCCGCGTGGCGATGCTGCGCTGGTCCGGTGCCGGGCTGCTCGTCGCCGCGGTCGTCGCGACCGTCGCGCAGCTCGTCTACGGCGACGTCGAGCTCGATCGCATCACGCTCGCGACGATGTGGTGGTGCGTCGGCGCGTGGGTGCCGGCGACGCTGCTCGTCGACCGCTTCATCCACACGCCGGCGACCGAAGGCAGCATCTGGATCGTGTTCTCGACGGCCGTCGTGTTCGCGCTGCTCGTCGCGTTCTTCGGCGTCACGCACGGGTACTACTCGCGCGTCGTCGTCGGCGCGGCCTTCGCATGCGAGACGCTGTGGCTGATCGTCGGCGTGCGACTGCTGATCCGCGGCCACGTGCTGCGCCTCGGCGTCTGCGAGCCCGAGGTGCTGCAGCTGCTGTCCGACGCGCGCGCGGCCGTCGAGTCGCCGCTGTCGCACGTGCGCGCCGAGCTCGTGCCGGCGCGCGAGCTCGAGCAGCTCGTGCTGCTCGACGGCGTCGTCATCGACCGCTACTCGAACAAGGACGAGCGGCTGAAGCGGCTGATCAGCGCGCTGAAGCTCGGCGGCGTGCGGATCTATTCGGCCGACCACGTGCACGAGCTGCTGACGGGCCGGCTGTCGCTGCAGCAGACCGAGGACAGCTTCCTCGACGACTCGTCGGGCAAGGTGCTGTACGGTCCGATCAAGCGCGCGCTCGATCTCGTCGGCGCGAGCGCGCTGCTCGCGATCGCCGGACTGCCGATGCTCGGCATCGCGCTCGCGATCCGGCTGGGGTCGCCCGGTCCCGCGCTGTTCCGCCAGCGTCGCATCGGCGTGCACGGCCGGCCGTTCGAGATGCTCAAGTTCCGCACGATGCGGCTGACCGACGATCCGCTCGAACCGTCGCCCGACCGCATCACGCCGCTCGGCACCTGGCTGCGCAAGTACCGCCTCGACGAGCTGCCGCAGCTGATCAACGTGCTGCAGGGAACGATGAGCCTGATCGGTCCGCGACCCGAATGGAGCGAGACCGCGACGCAGTTCTTCGAACTGATCGCGCACTACCCGTACCGGCATCTCGTGCGGCCCGGCATCACCGGCTGGGCGCAGGTCAACCAGGGTCACGTGACCGACGTCGCCGACGCGCGGATCAAGCTCGAGTTCGACCTCTACTACGTGAAGCACCTGTCGTTCGCGCTCGACCTCGTGATCGGGCTGCGCACGATCATGACGGTCGCGACCGGCTACGGCGCGAAGTGAGCGCGAGGCGCGACGCGTCGACGACGACGCCTTCGTCGATCGCATCCATGCACAGCGCGCGGCCGCACGCGTCGGGGTCGCTGCGGCCGGACGGCAGCGCGGCGGCGTCGTAGCGGCGGCCGCAGCGCCGCACCCAGTCGACGTCACGGCGATACAGCCGGCGCTGGTCGCGGCACGGGAAGTCGTCGATCGTGATCGCGTCGAACGGCGCGTCGGCCCAGAAGCGTCCGGGGCCGTGGACGATCCGCGAGCCGGGTCCGTACAGCGCGACCGTCGGCACCCCGACGACGCGCGCCAGATGCGCGATGCCGGTGTCGGGGCACAGCAGCAGTCGCGCGCCGGCGAGCAGGTGCCACAGCTGCGCGAGATCGAACCGGCCGACGACATCGAGTTCGCCGTCGCGCACGCCGACCGCGTCGACGATGCCGCGCTCGGCCGCGCCACCGCTCCAGACGACGGCGAGTCCGTCGGCGACGAGGCCGTCGGCGACCGATCGCCAGCGCGCGGCCGGCCACTGCTTCAGCGGCGTGCTCGCGCCGACGTGCAGCACCGCGTACGGCCGCGACGGACGCTGCACGTCGCCCGGCGGCGCCGGCCATTCGCCGGGCACGAACGGCGCCGGGTCGGCCTCGACGCCGTCGTCGCACAGATGCGTCGCGGCGAGGTCGGCCCACGCGCCGGGCGCGTCCGGATACGCGACCGCGCGGTCGAGCATCGCGTTCTTCCACGCGGGCCGGTCGTTCGCGAAGCCGACCACGCGTCGTGCGCCGGCCGCGCGCGCGAGCCACGCGTAGCGATTGTCGTCGGGCACGAGCGCGAGGTCGTACGGGCCGCTGTCGACGATCGCGCGCTGGCTGCGCGGATCGCGGCGCGCGAACGGCAGCGCGGTCGCACCGTACGGCCGGCCCGCGAACAGCGGCGCGAAGGCGGGCCGCACGAGCACGACGCGCTCGGCGTCGGGATGGCGCGCGGCGAGCGTCTTCAGAAGCGGCGCGAGCAGGATCGTGTCGCCGAGCAGCAGGTCGTGCGCGACGAGGACGCGGCGCACCGGCTCGCCGGGACGTCGTCGTGACGCCGCGAGCGAAGCGAGCGCGCGGCCGATCGTGACGAGCCGGACGCCGAGCCGGCTCATCGTCGTGACGGCGACCGGCTCGAGGCCACGCGGGCCGCCGCGCTATAGTCCGCCGCGCTCCGTCCCCGTCCCGCCGCGCGCGCGTCGCGCCGCGACCCGTCATGTCGACCTACGCCATCGGCGACCTGCAAGGCTGCGCCGCTTCGTTCGACGCGCTGCTCGACCACGTCGGCTTCGATCCGTCGACCGATCGCGCGTGGCTCGTCGGCGACCTCGTCAACCGCGGACCCGACTCGCTGGGCGCGCTGCGACGCGCGATCGCGCTCGGCGACGCGGCGACCGTCGTCCTCGGCAATCACGACCTGCACCTGCTCGCCGTCGCGGCCGGCGTCCGCAGGCGAGGCGCCGGCGACACGCTCGACGACGTGCTGTCCGCGCCCGACGCCGACGCGCTGCTCGACTGGCTGCGGCATCGCCCGCTCGCGCATCGCGCGACGATCGGCGACGCGGACGTGCTGATGGTCCATGCCGGCGTGCTGCCGGGCTGGAGCGTCGACGACACGATGCATCGCGCGGCCGAGCTGGAAGCCGCGCTGCGGTCGGACGGCTGGCGCGACACGCTCGCGACGCTGTTCGGCAACCGGCCGGACACGTGGCGCGACGACCTCGTCGGCGCGGACCGGCTGCGTGCGATCGTGAACGGGCTGACGCGGCTGCGCTTCTGCTCGGCCGACGGTCGCATCGACTTCGCGGCGAAGGACGCGCCGGCGCTGGCGGGCTCGAGCTTCCCCGCGCCGCCCGAAGGCTTCCTGCCGTGGTTCGACGTCGCGACGCGCCGCACGAGGGACGCGCTCGTCGTCGTCGGCCACTGGTCGACGCTCGGCCTGCTGGTGCGCGTGGACGAACGCGCCCGCGGCGGCGTGATCGCGCTCGACACCGGGTGCGTCTGGGGCGGCGCGCTCACAGCAGTTCGTCTCGAGGATCGAGCAGTGTTCCAGGTGCCGTGCCCGCAGGCGATGGCGCCGGGCTGACGCCGAAGCCGGTCGGCACGACGATCGTCGACAGTCCTTCGGCCGCCTCGTGCGCCGCGTCGTCGAAGCCGAGCGTCGCGCCGATCATCGCGCGCGCGCGCCGACCGACGTCGTGACGCGAGGCGTCGTGCGCATCGATCGCGTCGATCAGCCGCAGCTCGGCCGTGACCGGACCGTGCCGCGCGATGCGCAGCATCGACTCGAACATCGTGACGTCGCCGACGTACAGCGTGGCCGTCGATCGCGCGCCGTCTCGATCGCGATAGCGCACGCCGGCGACGACGATCGGCGCGCCGGCGTCGATCGCGGGCTGGACGAGATTCGCGTGGAACGGCAGCAGCCGCGCGCCGTCGCTGACGGTGCCTTCGGGAAACAATCCGACGAGTTCGCCGCCGGTCAGCGTGGCCGCGATGCGTCGATTCGCTTCGCGGACCGCGTGACGCCGGCCGCGCTGGATGAAGATGGCGCCGGTCCGGTCGACGAGGTAGCCGAGCAGCGGCCAGCGCGCCATCTCGGCCTTCGCGATGAAGTGCGCGGGCCGCAGCGCGTGGACCACGAAGACGTCGAGCCACGACACGTGGTTCATCACGAGCATCGCGCCGCGGCCGCCGATGCGCAGCGCGTCGTCGACCACGTCGGCCTGCGCGGCGCGCGCGCGGTCGGGCGGCACGACGACGAGCCGCACCTGCATGATCGCGAGCAGCCGCCGCGACCACCAGCGGATCACCGCGCGATGCCGCTCGACGCGCGTCAGCGGGAAGACCGTCGCGACGATCGCGAGCCCGAGCGCGACGTGGATCGCCATGCCGGCGACGGTCGCGGCGAAGCGGGGCCATGCGCGCGTCGACGCGGGCGCCGCCCCGAACGACGGCCGCGCGCTCAGCCGCCCGCCTCGTGCACGACCACGCCGTCGACGATCGTCGCGCGGACGCGGCCGGTCATCTCGTAGCCGCCGAACGGCGTGTTGCGACCCTGGCTCTTCAGCGTCGACGGTCCGACGATCCAGGGCGCGCGCGGATCGAACACGCACAGGTCGGCGGCGGCGCCGACGTCGAGCCGTCCGATCGGCCGTGCGGACACCGGGCCGATCACCGCCGCCGCGCGATGCGTGACGCGCGCGAGCGCGTCGGCGATCGGCATGCGCTCCTCGGCCGCCCACTTGAGGACCAGCGGCAGCAGCAGCTCGAGGCCGGTCGCGCCGGGCTCGGCCTCGCCGAACGGCAGCAGCTTCGCATCGTCGTCGACCGGCGTGTGATCGGAGCAGATCGCGTCGATCGTGCCGTCGGCGAGCGCCGCGCGGAGCGCGTCGCGATCGCGCGGGCCGCGCAGCGGCGGGTCGACGCGGCAGCGCGGGTCGAAGAAGCCGATGTCGACGTCGGTGAGATGGACGTGATGGATGCCGACGTCGCACGTGACCGGCAGGCCCTCGGCGCGTGCGGCGCGGACCAGCGCGACGCCGGCCGCCGACGACAGCCGGCACAGGTGCACGCGCGGCACGGCGCCGGCGCCGAACGAGCGCATCAGCTCGAAGATCGTCAACAGCGCGACGGTCTCGTTCGTGACCGGCACCGACGGCAGGCCGAGCCGCACGGCGACCGCGCCGCTCGCGGCGACGCCGCCGCGGCCGAGATACGCATCCTGCGGTCGCCACCACACCGTGAAGCCGAACGTCTGCGCGTACTGCAGCGCGCGCAGCAGCACCTGCGTGTCGGCGATCGGCGCGTTCGCCGTGCGAGAAGCCGACGCAGCCGGCGTCGCGCAACTCGGACATCTCGGTCAGTGCGGTGCCGGCGAGGCCGACGGTCAGCGCGCCGAGCGGATGGACGTGCGTGCGGTTCAGCGTCCGCGCGCGATGCTTCAGCATCTCGACGAGGCCCGGCTCGTCGAGCGGCGGGTCGGTGTCGGGCGGACAGACCAGCGACGTGACGCCGCCGGCGAGCGCGGCGTTCAGCTCCGACTCGAGCGTCGCGCGGTATTCGAAGCCCGGTTCGCGCAGCCGCGCCGACAGGTCGACGAGGCCGGGGCAGACGACGAGGCCCGTCGCGTCGAACGTGCGGTCGGGCCGGAAGTCGTCGGACCCGCGCTCGGCCGGATCGACGATCGCGGCGATGCGGCCGTCGGCGACGAGCACGTCGCGCGGCGCGTCGACGCAGCGTCGCGGGGTCGATCACGCGGCCGTTGCCGGATCGCGAGCTTCATCGACGTCGCCTCACGCGGCCGCCAGGATGCTCATGACCGCCATCCGCACCGCGATGCCGAACGTGACCTGCGGCAGGATCACGCTCTGCGCGCCGTCGGCGACCGACGACTCGATCTCGACGCCGCGGTTCATCGGACCCGGATGCATGACGATCGCGTCCGGCGCCGCGAGCGCGAGCTTCTCGGCCGTCAGGCCGTAGCTCTTGAAGTACTCGTGCGCCGACGGCAGCAGCGCGCCGTTCATCCGCTCGTTCTGCAGCCTCAGCATCATCACGACGTCGACGCCGTCGAGGCCCTTCGCCATGTCCGTGAAGACCGACACGCCCATCTGCTCGAGCCCCGTCGGCAGCAGCGTGCGCGGCGCGATCACGCGGATCTCGGGCACGCCGAGCGTCGTCAGCGCGTGGATGTCGCTGCGCGCGACGCGCGAGTGCAGCACGTCGCCGACGATCGCGACGCGCAGCTTCGTGAAGTCCTGCTTGTAGTGGCGGATCGTGTACGCGTCGAGCAGTCCCTGCGTCGGATGCGCGTGACGCCCGTCGCCGGCGTTGACGACGTGGATGTGGCTCTGGCCGCCGGCGGCGCTGGCCTCGTCGAGGTGCTTCGCGATCAGGTACGGCGCGCCGCTCTGCGCATGGCGCACGACGAAGATGTCGGCATGCATCGCCGACAGGTTGTCGATCGTGTCGAGCAGCGACTCGCCCTTCGTGGTCGACGACGCCTGCACGTTGAGGTTGATGACGTCGGCCGACAGCCGCGCGGCCGCGATCTCGAACGTGGTGCGCGTGCGCGTCGAGTTCTCGAAGAACAGGTTGAACACGCTGCGGCCGCGCAGCAGCGGCAGCTTCTTGACCTCGCGACGCGGATCGACGAGCCCGGCGAAGCCTTCGGCGGTGTCGAGGATGTGCGTGACGAGCGCCGCGCGGCAGGCCCTCGATCGACAGCAGGTGCTGCAGCTCGCCGGCGCGGTTGAGCTGCGGGTTGTGCATGTCAGCGGCCGGTGTCCGGCCCGCGCGGCGTGTCGGCGATCGCGAACGCGAGCCGGTCGCCGTCGCGCGACAGCACGAACTCGCGCTCGCGCGGCAGCGTCAGCGTCGCGCCGGACCAGCGCGCCGCGATCGGCATCTCGCGCGCGTCGCCTTCGGGCGTCGCGCGATCGATCAGCACCGCGAGGTCGACGCGCGCCGGCCGGCCGAAGTCGAACAGCACGTTGAGCGCGCCGCGGATCGTGCGGCCGCTGTACAGCACGTCGTCGACGAGCAGGATGTCGGCGCCGGCGACGTCGAAGTCGATCGCGGTCGGCTTGACCTGGCCGTGCAGGCCGATGCGATCGAAGTCGTCGCGATAGAACGAGATGTCGACCGCGCCCGGCTCGTCCGGCAGTCCGAGGTCGCGATGCAGCCGCTCGGCGATCCACGTGCCGCCGCTGTGGATGCCGACGACGCGCGGCGCGCGCGACGGCCGCGACCGGACGTGCGCGGCGACGGCCTCGCGGAGCGACGCGTACAGCGCCTCGGCGTCCGGCGCGCGGTCGGTCGTCATGACTCGGGCAGCGCGTCGAACCAGCGCTGCAGGATGACCTGCGCGGCCAGATCGTCGAGCGCTTTCGCACGTCGCGCGCCGGCCTGCCGACGTCCGCGCTGCAACGCATCGGCGTCGATCGAGCTGTAGCGCTCGTCGACGCGTTCCACCGGCAGCCCGAAGCGCTCGGCCAGGCGACCGGCGAAGCGCTCGCAGCGCGTCAGCGCCGGGTTCGATCGGGTCGACGTCGTGGCGCTCGGCGAGTCGGTCGACAGCGGCATGCCGACGACGAGCCGCTCCGGCCGCCATTCCGTCACGAGCCGTTCGATGGCGCCGAAGCCCTCGTCGTCGCGGTCGGCCTCGACGATCGCCGTCGCGTGCGCCTGCCGCAGCAGATCGTTGCCCACCGCGACGCCGATGCGCCGCGCCCCGACGTCGAAACCGAGGACGGTCTCGGTCAACGGGACGGGACTGGCATCGACGAAGGCGTCACCCGGCGCCCGGCGTCGCCGCGGTGGCTCGACGCCGTGCCGCTACGCATGGCCGGCTTCGCCCGACAGCATCACCGGATCGAAGCCCAGCAGATTCATCGCCTGCTCGCGGCGGCGCGCGTGCGGCACGTCGAAGACGACCGCGGGATCGGCCGGCACCGTCAGCCACGCGTTGAGCGCGATCTCGCTCTCGAGCTGGCCGGCGTCCCAGCCCGGCGTAGCCGAGCGCGACCATCACGTGCTTCGGGCCGCGGCCGTCGGCCATCGCCTCGAGCACGTCCTTCGACGTCGTCAGCGAGAGGCCGGTGCCGTCCGCGCCCTGCGCCGTCAGCGTCGAGCCGTACTCGACGTCCGACTGGTCGTGCAGCACGAAGCCGCGATCGGTCGCCATCGGGCCGCCGTAGCAGACCGGCTGCGCGCCGAGCACCTCGATCTCGAGCTTCATGTCGACGCGCTCGAACAGCTTCTCGAGCGTCAGGTCGGTGGGTCGGTTGATGACGACGCCCATCGCGCGCTCGGACGTGTGCTCGAGCAGGTAGACGACCGTGTCGGAGAAGCGCGAATCGGCCATGCTCGGCATGGCGATCAGGAAGTGGTTGGCGAGGCTGAGCGTCGTCGCGGACCGGGCGCCGGGCGGGCCGGCCTTTCGCGCATTCGAGCCGTCCGCCGGAGGACGATCGGGCATGCGCGCATTGTAAACGGCGGGTCGGGCCGGCACAATCGACCGGGCTCCCCGTCCGCGGCGCTCGCCGCCGATTTCCGTCCCGTTCCCGACTTCGCCCCCGCGGCGGACCACCCCAGCCGCCGCGCCCGCACGTCCCGATGCCCCTGCCGTCGCCCGTCCTCGATCGCGGTCTCGTCTGGTTCCGCCGCGACCTGCGGATCGACGATCACGCGGCGCTGCATCGCGCGCTGCGGACCTGTCGCGAGGTCTGGTGCGTGTTCGTGTTCGACACGGACATCCTCGCGCCGCTGCTCGCGCGCGGCCTCGCGCACGACCGGCGCGTCGAGTTCATCCGCGCGTCGGTCGTCGAGCTGTCGGACGCGCTGCGCGACGCGTCGCCGCAGCGCGGTTCGGCGCTGATCGTCCGCCACGGCCGTGCCGTCGACGAGATCCCGCGGCTCGCGGCCGCGCTCGCCGTCGACGCCGTGTTCGTCGCGCACGACCACGAGCCTTCGGCGATCGAGCGCGATCGCGTCGTCGCCGAATCGCTCGTGCGCGACGGCCGCGCGCTGCACGACGTCAAGGACCAGACGATCTTCGAGAAGGACGAGATCGTCACGCAGGGCGGCACGCCGTTCACCGTGTTCACGCCGTACCGGCGCGCGTGGGCGAAGGCGCTGACGCCGTTCTTCGTCGCGCCGTACCCGGTCGAGCGTTACGTCGAACGCCTCGCGATCGTGCCGCCCGACGTCGCGCGCGCGATCCCGACGCTCGAGTCGATGGGCTTCGCGAAGACGAACCTCGACGCGATCGGCATTCCGGCCGGCATGTCCGGCGCGCACGCGCTCGTCGATGCGTTCGCGGAGCGCATCGCGGCGTACGCCGAGGCGCGCGACCCGCCGGCCGCGCGCGGCACGTCGTACCTGTCGGTTCACCTGCGCTTCGGGACCGTGTCGATCCGCGCGCTCGCGCGTTCGGCGCTCGATCGCGCGCGTCACGCCGCCGAGGCGCGCGGCGCCGAGACGTGGCTCGGCGAGCTGATCTGGCGCGACTTCTATTTCCAGGTGCTGCACCACCGGCCCGACCTCGCGAGCGGCGCGTCGTTCAAGCCGCGCTTCGACCGCATCGCGTGGGAACGCGGCGCGCTCGCCGACGACCGCTTCGCCGCGTGGTGCGAGGGTCGCACCGGCTATCCGCTCGTCGACGCCGCGATGGCGCAGATCAACACGACCGGCTTCATGCACAACCGCATGCGGATGGTGACCGCGAGCTTCCTGTCGAAGGACCTCGGCGTCGACTGGCGGCGCGGCGAAGCGTATTTCGCGGACCGGCTGAACGACTACGACCTGTCGGCGAACAACGGCGGGTGGCAGTGGGCGTCGTCGTCGGGATGCGACGCGCAGCCCTGGTTCCGCATCTTCAACCCGGTCACGCAGTCGCGACGCTTCGATCCGGACGGGGCGTTCATCCGGCGCTACGTGCCGCGGCTCGCGACGCTGTCGGACGACGCGATCCACGCGCCGTGGCTCGCGGACGCGGCCGAGCTCGCCCGCGCGGGCGTCGTGCTCGGTCGCGACTACCCGCAGCCGATCGTCGACCACGAGGCCGCGCGGCAGGTCACGCTCGCGCGCTACGCGGTCGTGCGGTCCGGCGCCGACTGAGCGCGCGCCGACCGCCGTCGTCCGACGCGCCGGTCAGGCCGTCGCCGAGCGCCGCGACTTCACGAAGTCGGACAGCATCTCGAGCAGCTCGTCTTCCTGGTACGGCTTGCCGAGGTACGCGTCGACGCCGAGCTCTGCCGCGTGGCGTCGATGCTTCTCCGCCGTGCGCGACGTGATCATGATGATCGGGATGTGCCGGTAGCGTTCGTCGTTGCGGACGTTGCGCGTCAGGTCGAAGCCGTCCATCCGCGGCATCTCGATGTCGACCAGCATCGCGTCGGGCACGTAGTCCTGCAGCTGCTCGAGCGCGTCGACGCCGTCCTTCGCGAGCACGACCTGGTAGCCCTCGCGCGACAGCAGCCGCTGCGTCACGCGACGCACCGTCAGCGAGTCGTCGACGACCATCACGGTCGGCAGCGTCTGCAGCGTGCCGTGCGGCACGGCCGGCGTCGGCGACGCGACGTCTGCGTCCGGCGCCGGCTGTGCGGCGACCTCGACCAGCCGCGCCGCGTCGGCGCGGATCACCTGCGCGAGCTGCACCGGGTTCAGGATCAGCACGATCTCGCCGGAGCCGAGCACCGTGGCGCCGGCGATGCCGGTCATCCGCGCGAGCTGCGGCCCGAGGTTCTTGACGACGACTTCCTGGTTGCCGATGATCTCGTCGACGTGCACCGCGACGCGGTCGCCCGCGGACCGCAGGATCAGCACCGGCGATGTCGCGCTGGGCGACCGGCACCGCGTCCTCGAGGCCGAGCAGCGTGCCGAGGAACGCGAGCCGGACCGGCGCCGCCGGTGCGCTCGAGCACGCCGGCCCGATAGGCGTCGGCGAGCGGCTGCGGCCGCAACTGGTGGACCTGCTCGACGAGCACCGCCGGCATCGCGTAGACGCGGCTCGCGACCGACACGAGCACGACCTGCGTCACCGCGAGCGTCAGCGGCAGCGTGATCGTGAAGCGCGTGCCGCGGCCGGGGTCGCTGTCGACCGCGACGCGGCCCGCGAGCTCGGTCGCCTCGGCGCGCACGACGTCCATGCCGACGCCGCGGCCGGCGAGCTCGGTGACCTCGGTCGCGGTCGAGAAGCCGGGATGGAAGATCAGCTCGGACGCCTCGGCGTCGCCGATCTCGTCGTCGCCGACGAGCCCGAGCTCGCGCCCCTTGGCGCGGATGCGATCGAGGTCGAGGCCGGCGCCGTCGTCCGAGAACGTCAGCACGATCTCGTTGCCTTCCTGCCGCACCTCGACGAGCAGGTCGCCGGTCTCTTCCTTGCCGTTCGCGCGACGCACGTCGCGCGCTTCGATGCCGTGCACGATGTGGTTGCGCAGCAGGTGCTCGAACGGTCCGGCCATCCGCTCGAGCACGCTGCGGTCGATCTCGACCGAGCCGCCGCGGATGTCGAGGTTGACGCGCTTGTCGACTTCCTTCGCCGAGCGCCGCGCCACGCGATAGAGCCGCTCGGCGATGCTCGAGAACGGCACCATCCGCACGCGACATCAGGTCCTGCTGCAGGTCGCGCGTCATCCGTCGCTGCGACGTGAGGTCGACCTCGGCCGCCTCGAGGCTCTTCTGCAGGTGCTGCTGCACGGTCTTCACGTCGTTGACCGACTCGGCCATCATCCGCGTCAGTTCCTGGAAGCGCGTGAAGCGGTCGAACTCGAGCGGGTCGAACTTCTCGCGCTCCTCGCCGGCCGCCTGCTGCGACTGCATCTGCGACTGCATCTGGAACTCGGCCTGCAGCTCGATCTCGCGCAACTGCGCGCGCAGGCGCTCGACGTTCTCCGACAGGTCGGTCATCGCGCCCTTGAGCTGCGAGACCTCGTTCTCGATGCGCGCCCGCGAGATGCTGACCTCGCCGGCGAGATTGACGAGGCGGTCGAGCGTCTCGGCGCCGACCCGCACGACGTGCTGCGTCGCCTGCTTCGCGTCGCGGCCGCGCGGCGCGCCGGCGTCGCGGCGATCTCGGCCACCGGCGCCGCTTCCGCTGCGACGTCGACCGGCGCCGCAGCGGCGGGCGCCTCGGCCGGCGCGTCGACCGGCGCCTCGGCGACGACGCTCCGACCGGCGGCCGCTGCAGCTCGTCGAACAACTCGAGGCTGCGGTCGTGCGCCGCGACCAGTTCGTCCATCAGCGTCGCGGGCACGTCGTGCAGCCGCGCGGCCGACTCGACGCGTGCCTCGAAGTCGTGGACCACTTCGCCGAGCCGCATCGCGCCAGCCATCCGCGCGCTGCCCTTCAGCGTGTGCAGGTGACGCAGCAGCATCCGCGACGGCGCCGCGTTGTCGCGATGCGACTGCCAGGTGCGCAGCAGCTCGCCGACCTGCGGCAGGATCTCGCTGCCTTCCTCGACGAACACGTCGAGCAGGTCCGGATCGATGTCGTCCTGGACCGCCGTCTCGCGCTCGCTCGGCACGAGGCGTCGCGCCGCGGCGATCGCGTCGGCGTCGAGCGCCGGCATCGCGGCGAGGGCCTCGACCGTCGCGGCTTCGGCCTCGGGCGACGCGGCGAACGCATCGGCGGTTTCGACAGCGGCTTCGTCGGCGATGTCGTGGACGATATCGCGCGACGGCGCCGGCTCGTCGGACATCGCCGGTTCGACGGGCGCGGACGGCGCGACCGCGTCCGTCGCGTCGATCGCGTGCATCGCGGTCCGTCTCGCGCTGCGTGTCGAGCGCGTCGATCGCGTCGACATCGTCGACCGATGCGACCGACGTCGCGTCGAACGACGCCTCGGCGGGCGCATCGACCACCGCGTCGACCGACGTCTCCGCCGGTACGTCGTCGTCGATGTTCGGCCATGCCGCCTCCGCGACCGGCTCGGACGACGGCGACGGCTCCGTCTCGAACGACAGCGGCTCGAACGCGAGCCGGTCCGTGTCGACGGTCGGCGGATACGGCGCGAACGGGGTCGTGGTCGCGCCGATCGTCGTGATCGCGTCGGGATCCCCGAGGTCGGCCGGCTCGTACGACGGCGCCGAGGCGGCGTCGACCGCGCGGGCCTCGATCGCCTCGTCGACCTGCGGTTCATCGATGGTCGGCTGCGGCAGGTCGTCGCCGAAGTCGAGCGCCTCGAAGGCGAACGGCGCGTCGACCGGCGTCGACTCGATCGTCGACGCGGTATCGGGACGCGACGAGACCTGCCGTCGCAGCGCGATCAGCGCCGCGACGCGGACCGGATCCGGCTCGGGCATCCGCTCGGCCGCGAAGCGATGGAGCATGCGGCGCATCGACTCCACCGCGTCCTGCATGACGCCGACCTGGTCGCCGGTCAGCGGCACCGGATCGCGATACAGCGCGACGAGCACTTCCTCGATCGCGCTCGCGAGGTCCTGCGCCGGCCGCAGGCCGACGGTCGCGGACGAACCGGACAGCGAATGGACGGCGCGCACCGCGCCGTCGGACACGACGCGATCGGCTCGTGCCGCCATTCGGCGAGGTCGGTCGTCAGGATGCGCAGCAGCTCGTCGGCTTCGGTGAGGTAGATGTTGAACAGCGCGACCGACAGCGTCAGCGGGCCGATGCGACGCACGTCGTCCGGCTGCACGGGCGTCTCGCGCAACGGGAACGAGACCACGTTGTCGACCGTCGCCGGCTCGACGTCGTGCGGGCCGGCATGAAGCTCGACGAGGTCGGCGTGCGGCATGTCGTGCGATGCGTCCACGTGCGATGCGTCGCCGTGCACTGCGTCGTCGTGCGATGCGTTGTCGTGCACTGCGTCGCCGTGCGATGCCTCGACGTCCTCCGCGTCGCCGTGCGCGGCCCCCGCGTGCACTTCGAGCGCCGGCATCAGGTCGGCCGTCTCGTCGTCGAGCGGCAACGCTTCGTCGGTCGCCGGCGCCGCGGCCGCGACCGGTTCCGACAGCTCGAGCCAGTCGTACGACGGCGTCGCGTCGTCGACCGTCGCGGTCGCTTCGAGCGGTGGCGCCGCATCGAACGCCGGTTCGGCGGACCGCGCCTCGTCCGTCGTCGACGTCGCTTCGCGCGCCATCGGCGCGTCGCCGTCGCGATGCTGCGGCTGCTCGCCGAAGAAGCGCAGCTCGTCCTCGTGCTCGGTCCCGATCACCTCGGTCGCCGCGTACGCGCGATCGTGGAGGTCGCCGCTCAGCGTCGGCGCGAACAGCGTGTCGACGAACGACTCGTCGTCCGCGGCCTCGGTCTCGACCGGCGCGGGCGCCGGTTCGATGATCTCGGTCGTCGCGAACGCCATCGCGTTCGGCGAGCCGCCGGCCCGCACCGCGCGGGCCGCCTCGACCAGCGTGTCGGGCATGCGCGACGAATGGCCGCTGTCGTGCAGCTCGGCGATCCAGCCGGACAGGTAGCGGATCGCGTAGTCGATCAACCCGCGCAGGTCCGTGGACGCCGCGTCCTGGTCGGCGATGTGGCCGTTCAGCGTGTCCTCGATCGCCCACGCCGCCTCGCCGAACGCCATCAGCCCGACCATGCGGCTGCTGCCCTTCAGCGTATGGAAGCCGCGACGCAGGTTGATCGTCGCGGTCGTGTTCTGCGGGTCGGCGTCGAGCACGCGCATCGCGGCCTCGGCGTCCTGCAGCACGCCGGCGCCTTCCTCGAGGAAGATGCCGAGCAGCTCGGCGTCGATCGCGTCGATGTTGTCGGCCGACGGCACCGCGACGACCGGCTCGGCCGGCGCCACCGACGGCGGCGCGATGCCGACCGAGCGATCCGCGCGCGCGGCGAGCGCATGGACGGCGTCGGCGATCTCGGCGACCGCGGGCGCGCCGAGCGGTTCGTGCGCGGCGCGGCGCAGCGACCACAGCAGCGACGCGGCCTCGTCCTGCAGCGAGCGGTCGTCGATCAGCGCCGCGTTGCGCCGCACGTCGTCGACCGCGGCCGCGAGCTGGTCGCGCAACGCGTGGTCGCCCGGATCGGCGCGCAGCCGCGTCGCGTGGTCGCGCGCGTCGGCCGCGCGATGCGCGATCTCCTGCTCGAGCGTCTGCTCCGAGTCGAGCACCTGCGTCGCGGCGAACGCGATCTCGCTGTACGTGTGATCGGCTTCGGGCGTCGGCACGACCGGCAGCGCATCGTCGTCGGCGACGATGATCGTCGCGGCGAAGTCGTCGGTCGCTTCGACCGGCGGCTGCGTCGCGGCAGGACGGCCGATCTCGGCCGTGAAGCGGCCGGTGGCCGCGTCGAATGCGAACGCCGTCGGATCGACCCGGTCGCGCTTGATCTGGTCGACGTAGAAGCCGACCGCGCCGAGGCTCTGTGCGAGCGGCTCGAACGCGACCGGATCGGGCTCGGTGCCCGGCTCGAGGAAGCCCGCGATCGTCTCGCGCGCATGATCGACCGCGCGATGCGCGTCGTCGTGGCCGAGCAGCGCGAGCGCGCCGCTGACCTGTGCGAGCGCCTTCTGCGCCTCGGGCAGCCCGCGCGTTCGCCGACGGGTCGCGGAAGAACGTGTCGAGTTCCTTCTCGGCGCTGCGCAGGTTCGACTGCAGCTCGCGCGACGAACGCCGCGACCGTCAGCCGCTCCTCGGCCTCGCGCGACATGCGGTCCAGCCAGTCGGCCGGCGTCGACGGATGCGGCTGTCCGAGCGCCGACGCCTCGAGCCGCGCGACGACCATCGCGGCGCGCTCGTCGAACGCGGCGTCCAGCAGCCGCGCGCGTTCCAGCGCGCCTTCGACGAACAGCAGCGCGGTCGCGACGTCGAGGCCGACCGAAGGCTTCGGCTGGCGCGGTTCGAAGCCGAGCTCCGTCGCGATCCCGTCGATGACCTGCGCGACCTGCGACAGCCCGCGGCGGCGCAGCTGGCCGACCGCGTCCAGCAGGGACGACGTGTGCTTCGCGAATTCGGGAATGCCCTGCAGGTCGCCGGCGACGACCGCCGGCCCAGGAGAATTTCGCGGCGCCGATCGCGTCGCGCGCGGTCTTCAGCGCCGCGGGATCGATGCGGCCGTAGCGCTGGCGCTCGAAGTCGTCCGGGACCGCGCCGCCGAGGCGATAGCGCGCCTGCACGTCGCGAACGTGCTGCGTGACCGGCGCCGCGATCGCGACGAAGAACAGCGTGTCGGCGAACAGCCGCTCGGCGACCGCGTTCGATCCGTCGACGAGCTTGCGGATCTGCAGGTTGATGCGGCCGGCGAGGCGCTTCAGGTGCGCGTGCTGCGGCGTCGACGTCGCGAAGCCGTTGTTCGCGAGCGCGTCGAACAGCGCGCGGGTCGCCCACCAGAACGCGCGCTGCTGGCTCTGCGCCGGCGTCGCGGTGCGGCCGACCGACGCGTCGAGCGCGGTGACCGCGCGACACAGGTTCGCGAGCGCGGACGCGTCGCTCTCGTTGCGGATGTAGCGCAGCAGCCCGCGTTCGAAGACGTTGCGCTGCTCGAGCAGTCCCGCGCGGTCGAGCGCCGCGCCGCCGGTATCGCGCGGCGGCCGGACGCCGAGGTCGACGAAGAACAGGTCGGCCGGATGGATGCGGTCGACGCCGCGTGCGGTCAGCACGTCGCGATAGCTCGGGAACAGGTGCATCGGCTGCTGCCGCGCCCCGCCCTGCAGGTCCTCGAGGTATTCGACGATCGCGCGGCAGCCGCCGATGATCGCGTCGAGCGCCGTCGCGTCGCAGCGCTCCGGCTCCTGCTCGAAGACCGCGAGGAACTCCTCGATCGCTTCGGTGAGACGGGTGACGCCCGCGATCTCGCCGAGCTCCAGCGCGCCGTGCGCCTGATGCAGGTGCGATCGCGCGACCCGCAACGGCGCGAGGTCGACGTCGGCGCGTTCGACGCCCGCCGCGCCGGCGCGGAACGTGCGCAGCGCTGCCGTCGCCTGGTCGAAAGCCTGGACGATCTCGGGCAGCAGCCACGCGATCGTTCCCGTGTCCACGTCGGCCGCACCCATCTCGCCCGCACCGGGCATGACGGCGCCTTCGCCGAAGGCCGCCGTCGCTGTCGGATCGCTCATCGCTGCAATTCCCTCATCGTCGTCGCGAGCGGGCCCGCGAGGACTCGAGACCCCGGCGCGAGCCGGGATCAGTTGACCGTGAAGCGGGCGACCGAGCTCTTCAGTTCGAGCCCGAGGGCGGCCAGCTGCTGGATCGAGCTCGCCGTGTGGCGCGTGCCTTCGGACGTCTGCTCGTTGACCGTCAGCATGCGTTCCATGCTCGTGGCCATGCCGCTCGCGGACTGCGCCTGCACCGACGTGTCGCGCGAGATCGCCTCGATCAGCTCGGCGAGCTGGCGCGAGATGCGGCCGATGTTCGCGAGCGACTGGCCGGCGGCGTCGGACAGCTTCGCGCCTTCGACCACGCCTTCGGTGGACTTCTCCATCGCGG
The DNA here is from genome assembly GCA_963720205.1 of uncultured beta proteobacterium. Classification (GTDB taxonomy): domain Bacteria; phylum Pseudomonadota; class Gammaproteobacteria; order Burkholderiales; family Burkholderiaceae_D; genus CAHJXF01. The sequence continues at coordinate 1,712,895 of OY970390.1, forward strand.
ACACCGCGTCCTGCGTGTCGGTCTGGATGGTGCGGACCAGCGCGCCGATCTGCTTCGTCGCCTCGCCGGAACGTTCGGCGAGCCGCTGCACTTCCTCGGCGACGACCGAGAACCCGCGTCCCGCCTCGCCGGCCGACGCGGCCTGGATGGCGGCGTTCAGCGCCAGCACGTTGGTCTGCTCCGTGATGTCCGAGATCAGCTCGATGATCTCGCCGATCTCCTGCGACGATTCGCCGAGACGCTTGATGCGCTTCGACGTCTCCTGGATCTGGTCGCGGATCTCGTTCATGCCGGCGATCGAGTTCTGCACCGCGTGCTGGCCGTCCTCGGCCGCGGCGAGCGACTGCCGCGCGACCGCGGCCGACTCGGCCGCCGACCCGGACACGTCGCCGATCTGGCGCGCCATCGTCAGCACCGCGTCGCCGGTCGAGCGGATCTCGCGCGACTGTTCCTCGGACGCCGCGAGCAGGCGATCCGACGTCTCTTCGGCGGCCGACGACGCGTCGGTGACCTGCTCGACCGTGCTGTTGATGCGGCCGACCAGCGTGCGCAGCTCCTCGACGGTGTAGTTGACCGAGTCGGCGATCGCGCCGGTGATGTCTTCCGACACCGTCGCCTGCACCGTGAGGTCGCCGTCCGCGACTTCCTGCAGCTCGTTCATCAGCCGCAGGATGGCGACCTGGTTCGCTTCGTTCGCGCGCTTCAGGCTCTCTTCCTGTTCTTCCGCGAGCGCGCGGCCGCGACGCGACTCGTCGGCGCTCGAGCCCGCGCGGTCCACGTAATGGCGCGCGATCAGCACGGCGCCGAGCATCGCGAACAGCGCCACGGCGAACGTGAACCAGAGGTAGTTCGAAGAGCTCGTGATCTGCGTCGTGCGCAGCGTCCTGAGATCGGCGAGCAGCGCCTCGTCGCGCTTCAGCGACGCGTCGGCGCCCTGGCGGATCGCCGGCGACCTTCGGCAGCGCGTCGCCGGCGTCCTTCAGGTCGGACTGGAACTGGGCGACGGTCTTCTGCAGCGCGCCGGCGCGGTCGCGCAGGTCGGCGTCGCGTGCGCCGGCGGCGAGGCCGTCGATCGTATCGCGATAGGTGCCGACGTCGCGCGACAGCGACGGCGCCGGTGTCGGCGCCGCCGGGCAGGTCCGCAGCCCGCCGTGCGATGCGCTGCGCCAGCATCTGCAGCTGCGCGGCGGCGACCGCGTCGCGCGGCGCAGCGCCCGCCGCCATGCGTGTCGCGAACGCATCGGTGCCGTCCGTGAACGCGGGCGACGCGTCGACCAGCTTGCGCCGGACGGCGCCGACGGCGGTCACCATCTTCGCGTTGTCGAGCACCGCGTCGACGCCCGAGCGCACGTCGGCCCAGTCCTTCGCCAGCGGCGCGAGCGCGGTGCGCTCCGCGCCCTGGGCCGCGCGGACGCCGATGTTGTCGATGATGCCGCCCTTGTCGAGCGCCTCGACGCCGGCCGCGAGACGATCGCGGCTGTCGCGCAGCTGCGTCATCGCATCGGCGTCGCCGCGCAGCGCGCCCGGCATCGCCTTCGCGAGCCGCTGGGTCTGCGTCATCAGGTCGTCGGCCGCTTCGACGAACGCCTCGTCGGCCGGCTTGCCGCTCAGGCTGAGCAGGATCATCGTCATGAAGAGGACGAACAGCGCGATCGTGACGCCGATCATCCAGGCGAGGCGCTTCGAGCCGCGTTCGGCCGGCCGGGCGATTTCCGCCTCGACCGGCGCGTCGACCGCCACCGTCATCGGGCCGACGTCATCGGTGGTCGCGGCCGTCATGGCCTTTTTCCGCGAATCGGTGCTGCGCTCGAACGCCCTGTCGAACGACCATGAGATTGCCATGCCTGCCTCGTCGGTTGCACGGAGTCCGCGAGCCCATGCCCGCACCCCGTCCGGCTCGCTATCGGCGCCCGGTTCGAAAACTGTATCGGCCGGTGTCCGCGGCCTGCCGCGGTTCCACGGTCGGATCGGGCGACTCCGCGCCGCCGGCGTGGAAGTCGCGACATGCTCTATTCGCGTGCGATGTCGATGAACCGCGGATCGCCGGCCAGCGCGGCGAGATCGATCTCCTGCCAGCGCGCCCGGTGCGCGTCGACGAGACGCGCGCGGACCCACGGACCGAACAGCGGGTCGGGGGTCGCGGCATCGGCGTCGTCCGCGTCGGTCGCGAGGTCCGCCGCGCTGCGCAGCCCGAGCATCCGCGACACGAGGATGCCGGCCGACAGGCGCAGGTCGGACGAGAACGCGAGTACGCGGCTTTCCTTGTCGAGCGGCGTGGCCGGGCCGCCGGCGAACAGCGACAGGTCGACGACGCCGAGCAGGTTGCCGCGGACGTTCGCGAGCCCGCGATACCAGGACTTGGTCAGCGGGACCGGCATGATGTCGGGAACGGCGAGGATCTCGCCGGCATGCGCGAGATCGATCAGCACGCGGTTCGATCCGATCTGGACGCCGAGACGGTTGACGGCGAGCGGCGCGCCCTGCGCGCGACGCAGCTTGTCGGCGAGCCCGGACTGGAAGTCGCGCAGCCGCTCGCGACGCTGGACCGACGCGAGCTTCGTCGCCGCCGACTGCGCGGCGGTGCCGCTCGTCGGGGGTCGGTCACCGGTCCGGTCGTTGCGCATCAGCCGCAGTGCCGCGGAGGAACGGGCGGGCGACTCGGCCATGTCAGACCTCGCACGCCCGGATCTTGTTCAACAGGTCCTTCGGGTCGACCGGCTTCACGACGTAGTCGCGGGCGCCCTGCTTCAGGCCCCAGTAGCGGTCGGTCTCCTGGCTCTTGCTCGTGCAGATGATGATCGGGATGTGCGACGTGCCGGGGTCGCGGCTGATCGTGCGCGTGACCTGGAAGCCGTTCTGGCCCGGCATCACGACGTCCATCAGGATCAGGTCGGGCTGCTCGCTCTTCGCCTTCGTCAGCGCCTCGGCGCCGTTCTCGGCGGTCAGCACGTCGTAGCCGTTCTTGCTCAGCAGCTCGGCGAAGAAGAAGCGCTCGGTCGCGGAATCGTCGACGACCAGGATCTTGTGCAGGGGCATGATGGGCTCGGTTAGGCGACGGCACGACGCGCGTGCAGGTCGACGGTCTTCAGGAGACTGTCTTTCGTGAACGGCTTCGTGAGGTACTCGTCGGAGCCGACCATGCGACCGCGTGCGCGGTCGAACAGTCCGTCCTTGCTCGACAGCATGACGACCGGCGTGCCGTGGAAGCGGACGCTGCTCTTGATCAGCGAACAGGTCTGATAGCCGTCGAGGCGCGGCATCAGGATGTCGCAGAAGATCAGGTCCGGCTGGTAGTCGTTGATCTTGGCGAGCGCGTCGAAGCCGTCCTCGGCGAGGATGACCTGGCAACCCGCCTGGACCAGGAAGATCTCGGCGCTTCGACGGATGGTGCTGCTGTCGTCGATGACCAGGACCCGCAGTCCGGCGATATCGGTAGTGGTGGCCATGCGTCTTTCCGTTCGTTGCGGATCGCGCGACACGCGGGCGCGCCGGCCGCCGATTCGTCTGCGCATTACATCGTCCGCGATCGCCGATCCTTGAGCATCGTCGAATCGACGGACCGGCGATGCGGCCCCGCGACCCGGCGCCGCGAGCCGCACCGCGGCCCCGCGAACGACGGGACTTCGCCCGCTCGGTTCGCCCTCCCCGCCCACTGCCGAACGATTGTAGGTCAAGCGTTTGCCGCGCCGCACGAATGCGGGGGGCGTGGCCGTGCCGCCCGTTGTGCGTCGGCAACGGCGTTTAGGGGAAAGCTCTAGCGTCGGGGCGGCACCTGCCCCGCGACGCTCACACCTCGATCATCTCGAAGTCTTCCTTGCGCGCGCCGCACTCGGGACAGGTCCAGTTCATCGGGACGTCCTCCCAGCGCGTGCCGGCCACGAGGCCCTCTTCCGGCGCGCCGGCCGCTTCGTCGTAGATCCAGCCGCAGATCAGGCACATCCAGGTCTTCATGGTGTCGAGTCGAGATTGAAACGGGGGAACGGCCGCCCGAGGGACGATCGGGGGGCGGCGTAGAATGCACGCTCCGTCGACACCGGTCGACGCGCGCGTCGCGGCGCAGGTCGTCTTCGGGATTCGTCATCGCGCGCCGTCTCCGGCTTCGCCGCCCGGATGCGCGGGACCGGAATCGGGAGTGCGCCGCGCGCCGCAGTGTACGTGACGCGGTCCGACCGTCCGGCCGCGTCGCGCATCCATCGATCGTCCGCATGCCTTCCGTGCTTCCCGTGGTGATGACGTTCTCCGCCTGCGATCCGACCGGCGGCGCGGGGCTGCAGGCCGACGTGATGACGGTCGCCGCGATGGGCTGCCATCCGGCCAGCGTCGCGACCGGCTTCACGGTCCAGGACACGGCGGGCGTCGAGGAATTCGTCGCGATCGACGCCGACCACGTCGACGACCAGGCGCGCACGATCCTCGAGGACATGCCGGTCGCCGCATTCAAGCTCGGCGTGCTCGGCGACGTCGAGACCGTCGCGACCGTCGCCGAGATCGTGTCCGACTATCCCGACCTGCCGGTCGTGCTCGACCCGGTCCTCGCGAGCGGACGCGGCGACGTCTTCGCCGACGACGAGACGCTGTCGGCGATGCGCGAGCTGCTGATCCCGCAGGTCACGATGATGACGCCGAACAGCTACGAGGCGCGGCGGCTGGCGGCGCTCGACGACGCCGGCGAACACGACGACACGAAGACGATGTCCCTGCGCGACGCGGCCGCGCGGCTGATCGGCTGGGGCGCCGAATTCGTGCTCGTCACCGGCACGCACGAGAACACGACCGAGGTCGTCAACGAGCTGTACGGCGAAGTCGACGACGTGGTCGTGTCGGTCCGCAGCGACGCGTGGAAGCGACTGCCCGGCTCGTATCACGGCTCCGGCTGCACGCTGGCGTCGGCGATCGCCGCGCTGCTCGCGACCGGCGTCGAGCTCGACGACGCGGTTCGTCGACGCGCAGGACTTCACGTGGCACGCGCTCGACGCGGGCTTCCGTCCCGGCATGGGCCAGTTCCTGCCCGACCGCTTCTTCGCGTCGCGCGGTCGCGCCCGGCGCGAAGCGCCGCCGCAGGCCGGACGTCGATGAACGCCGTCGCCGATCGCTTGCGAAGCCGCCTCGTCCTGCGCGGGCTGTACGCCATCACGCCCGACGTCGACGACGACGCGACGCTCGTCGCGATGGTCGAGGCGGCGCTGCGCGGCGGCGCGGTCGCGGTGCAGTACCGCAACAAGCGCGCGAGCGCCGAGCGACGCCGCTCGCAGGCGCAGCGCCTGGCCGACGTCTGCCGTCGGCACGGCCGTTCGCTGATCGTCAACGACCACGAGTCCCTCGCCGCGTCGATCGACGGCGCCGGCCTGCACGTCGGCAGCGACGACTGCGACGCCGACGCGCTCGCGGCGCTGCGCGAGCGGCTCGGCCCCGGCCGGATCCTCGGCGTGTCGTGCTATCGCAGCGTCGAGCGGGCGCGGGCCGCGGTCGAGGCCGGCGCCGACTACGTCGCGTTCGGCAGCGTCTTCGCGTCGACGACGAAGCCCGGCGCGCCGAACGCGCCGCTCGACGTCTTCGCCGCGGCGCGCGACCTCGGCGTCCCGCTCGTCGGCATCGGCGGCATCACGCGCGAGAACGTCGCGTCGCTGGTCGCCGCCGGCTGCGACGCGGCCGCGGTGATCGGCGACCTGTTCGTCGGCGCCGAGGCCGGACGACGTCGAGGCGCGCGCCCGTATTTTCGTCGCATCCTTCGCCGCATCGTTCTCCGATCCGATGAGCACATCCCGCAACGACGCGCTGTTCGCCCGCGCGCTCGAGACGACGCCGGGCGGCGTCAATTCGCCGGTCCGCGCGTTCCGCCAGGTCGGCGGCACGCCGCGCTTCGTCGAGCGCGCCGAAGGTCCCTACTTCTGGGACGCCGACGGGCGCCGCTACATCGACTACATCGGCAGCTGGGGCCCGGCGATCCTCGGCCACGCGCATCCGGCCGTCGTCGACGCCGTGCGCGAGGCCGCGACGCGCGGCCTGTCGTTCGGGGCGCCGACCGAAGGCGAGATCGAGATGGCCGAGGCGCTGTGCCGGCTCGTGCCGTCGATCGAGCGCGTGCGGCTCGTATCGTCGGGCACCGAGGCCGCGATGAGCGCGATCCGCCTCGCGCGCGGCGCGACCGGCCGGCCGAAGATCGTCAAGTTCGACGGCTGCTACCACGGCCACGCCGACAGCCTGCTGGTGAAGGCCGGCTCGGGCCTGCTGACGTTCAACACGCCGAGCTCCGCCGGCGTGCCGCCCGAGATCACGCAGCACACGCTGGCGCTCGACTACAACGACTGCGAGCAGCTCGAGGCGGCCTTCGCGGAGCACGGCGACGCCATCGCCTGCGTCATCGTCGAGCCGATCGCCGGCAACATGAACCTCGTGCGCGCGACGCCCGAGTTCATCGCGACGATGCGGGCACTGTGCGACCGTCACGGCGCGGTGCTGATCTTCGACGAGGTCATGAGCGGCTTCCGCGTCGCGCTCGGTGGCGCGCAGGCGCTGCTCGGCGTCGCGCCCGACCTGACCGTGCTCGGCAAGGTCATCGGCGGCGGGATGCCGGTCGCGGCGTTCGGTGGCCGTCGCGACCTGATGGCGAACCTGTCGCCCGAAGGCGGCGTCTACCAGGCCGGAACGCTGTCCGGCAACCCGGTCGCCGTCGCGTGCGGCCTCGCGACGCTGCGCGCGATCGAGGCGCCGGGGTTCCACGAACGCCTCGGCGACACGACGCGGCGCCTCGCCGACGGTCTCGTCGCCGCCGCGGCCGGCGCCGGCATTCCGCTCGCGGCCGACGCGGTCGGCGGCATGTTCGGCTTCTACTTCACCGACGCGCTGCCGCGACGCCTCGCCGACGTCAGCGCGTCCGACATCGAACGCTTCAAGCGCTTCTTCCACGCGATGCTCGACCGCGGCGTGTACTTCGCGCCGTCGGCCTACGAGGCGGGCTTCGTGTCGGGCGCGCACGACGACCAGGTCATCGACGCGACGCTCGACGCCGCCCGCGACGTGTTGTCGCAACTTGCCGCATTTCACGATCCGAATCAGGTTTAGTCGTAGGCGGCGCGCGTTCGCGCCGTGACTAGAATCCGCGACTCCTTTCCGCGGCACCGAGAGGGCCGCGGACTCCGGGGACGCCGGCAGCTGGCCGTCGCTCGTCGGAGCCCTCGAACAGGTCGGGTGCCATGCGGCTGTCGTTGCGATTCCTGATCCCCCTCGTCGCCACGCTCGCGTTGCTCGCCTACATCGTCGTGCCGCAGGTCGACGCGCTGACGGTCCGCTGGTTCGTACGCGATCTCGACTCGGGCGCGCAGCGCGCCGCGGCGCCGGTCATCGACCAGCTGGTCGAGCTGATCCCGCAGCAGGCGCAGGGACGGATCACCGCGCTGCTGAACAGCGTCACGCAGAACGAGCGGCTCTACGCGATCGCGTTCTGCGACCGCGGCGCCCGCATGGCTTATCGCAGCGCGAACATGCCGTCGCAGATCGGCTGCGTGCCGAGTCCCGACGAACGCAGGTCGTCGTCGGACGACGGCGTCGTCGGCTCGATCCTGAAGCTGCCGAAGGGATCGGTGCACGTCGCCAGGCTGCCGGTGCGAAGCCCGGAGGGCGACCTCGGCTCGCTCGTGATGGTCACCGACATGAGCTTCATCGAGAGCCGCAGCGAGGACACGCGCAAGTACACGATCATCCTGTTCCTGATCATCGCGGTCGCGACGTCGCTCGTGACGGTGATGATCGCTCACCTGTCGTGGCGCGGCTGGATCGCCGGCACCCGCGCGCTGCTGCGCGGCGAAGGCGTGATCCGTCCGTTCTCGGCGATGGACGGCAACGCGCCCGCCAGCGCGAACGACGATGCGAAGCACTACGATCCCGAACTGCGCCCGCTGATGTCGGACCTGCGCGGCATCATGCGCGAGATCGACGACGAGCGCCGCCTGCGCGACAGCATCGACGAGGACGGCACGGCCTGGACGCCGGAGAAGCTGCGCCAGTTGCTGAAGGACCACCTCGCCGGCGACGAGATCATGGTCGTCTCGAACCGCGAGCCGTACATCCATGTCCAAGACGGACGACGGGGTCGAGGTCCAGTGCCCGGCGAGCGGCCTCGTGACCGCGGTCGAGCCGGTGATGCGCGCGTGCTCGGGCACGTGGATCGCGCACGGCGCCGGCTCGGCCGACCGCGAGACCGTCGACGCGAAGGCGCACGTCGCCGTGCCGCCGAGCGATCCGTCGTACACGCTGCGCCGCATCTGGCTCACGCGCGAGGAAGAGGAAGGCTATTACTACGGGTTCGCGAACGAGGGGCTCTGGCCGCTCTGTCACATCGCGCACGTGCGGCCGATCTTCCGCAGCGCCGACTGGAAGCACTACGTCACCGTCAACCGCCGCTTCGCGGACGCGGTCGTCGAGGAGGCCCGCACCGAGAACCCGGTCGTGCTCGTGCAGGACTATCACTTCGCGCTGCTGCCGCGCCTCGATCCGCGACCGGCTGCCGCACGCGACGATCATCACGTTCTGGCACATCCCCTGGCCGAACCCCGAGTCGTTCGGCATCTGCCCGTGGCGCCAGGAGCTGATCGAGGGCCTGCTCGGCAGCACGATCCTCGGCTTCCACACGCGCTACCAGGCGAAGAACTTCATCGAGACGGCCGACCGCTTCCTCGAGACGCGGATCGAGCACGAGACGTCGCAGATCTCGTACGGCGGCGTGCGCACGCAGGTCGAGAGCTATCCGATCTCGATCGACTGGCCCGACGCGCCGTCGCTGCGAGAAGAGCGTCGAGCAGTGCCGGCTCGAGGTCCGCGAGCGGCTCGGCGTGCCGGCGAAGCAGTTGCTCGGCGTCGGCGTCGACCGGCTCGACTACACGAAGGGCATCCTCGAACGGTTCAGCGCGGTCGAGGTGATGCTCGAGCGGCATCCGGAGATGATCGGTCGCTTCACGTTCGTGCAGATCGCCGCGCCGTCGCGGTCCGCGCTCGAGGAGTACCAGAACTTCGAGGCCCGCGTGCGCGCCGAGGTGTCGCGGATCAATCGCCGCTTCGCGCGGCCGCCGTCGGGTCGCGCGACGGTCGACGCGCCGAATGCGATCGCGCTGCTGATCGAGCATCACGACAAGGCGTCGGTCTTCACGCACTACCGCGCCTGCGACGTCTGCGTCGTCACGAGCCTGCACGACGGGATGAACCTCGTCGCGAAGGAGTTCGTCGCCGCGCGCGACGACGAACAGGGCGTGCTGATCCTGTCGGCGTTCGCCGGCGCGTCGCGCGAATTGCGCGAGGCGCTGATCGTGAACCCGTACCACGTGGAGCACACCGCCGACATGGTCCACGCCGCGCTGACGATGCCGCCGGCCGAGCAGCGCGAGCGGATGCGCGCGATGCGCGACCTCGTCCGCGACAACAACGTGTTCCGCTGGGCCGCGCGGATGCTGATCGACGCGGCGCGCGTGCGTCATCGCGAGCGGATCCGCGCCCGCATCGCCGAGTACCACGGCGAGGCCGAAGACCGGGGCCGCTGGCGACGCGCGGCGGCGTGAACGACCTCTTCGGTCCCGAAGGTCTCGCGGCGATCGATCGACTGGCACGCCAGCGCACGCTCTACGCGTTCGACTTCGACGGCACGCTGTCGCCGATCGTCGAGCGTCCCGACGGTGCGCGCGCGAGGACCGGGACCGTCGACCTGCTGCGGGCGCTCGGCGAACGCGTGCCGACGGTGCTCCTGACCGGACGCGCGATCGACGACCTGCGGACGCGCATCGACTTCGAGCCCGCCTTCCTGGTCGGCAATCACGGCGCCGAAGGGTTGCCGAACGCCGGGACGCCGGAGGCCGAACGCGAACGGGACGCGCACCGGCGCGTCGTCGCCGGCTGGCTCTCGCAACTGCCGGTGGCGCTCGGACCGCGGGTCGACCTCGGCGTCGTCGTCGAGCCGAAGGCCTATTCGCTGTCGGTGCACTATCGCGCCGCGAAGGACCCGGCCGCCGCGATGCTCGCGATCGGCGAAGCGATCGCGACGCTCGACCCGCCGCCGCGCGTGATCGGCGGGAAATGCGTGTTCAACCTGCTTCCGGAAGGTGCGCCGGACAAGGGACGGGCGTTGCAGGCACTCGTCGAGCACGCGCGAGCCGACGCCGCGTTCTTCATCGGCGACGACCTCACCGACGAGGCGGCGTTCGTCGACGCACCGCCGTCGTGGGTGACGGTCCGCGTCGGGTACAGCGACGAAAGCCGCGCGCGCTACTTCATCGGCAGCCAGGACGACATCGAGCGCTGCCTCGTCGCGCTGCTCGACGCGCTGCGGACCGCCGCGTGACGACGGGCCGCGTCAGTCGATGCGGCCGATGACGACCGTGATGCCGGCGAAAGCCTGCCACGTCGGCGTCGCGCGGTTCAGCCCACGGACGGCGCCGAAGTCGATCACCGCGTCGCGGCGCACCGCGCACGACAGCGCGCCGAGGAACTGCGCGTTGGCGGCCGCCCCGCGCTGACGACTGCCCGCGAACTCGCCGGCCAGCTGCCAGCGCTCGCGACAGCGGATGCGACGCGGCCAGCGCCGCGACCGTCTGCCAGCGCGACGCGTCGTCGCGCGCGCCCCGCCGCGTCTCGATGACGTTCGCGTCGGCGTGCCAGCCGGCGACGTCGACGCTGTAGATCCCGTTCGCGGAGTAGTCGGCTTTGCCGCTGCCGAGCTGCAGCGCGGGGCGCGCGGTCGGATAGAGCGCGCCGAGCTCGAGGCCGAACGCGGACTGCTCGTCGACCGCGAAGCGGCGCTTGACCACGATGCCGGTGTCGCCGAAGCCGGTCGTGCGCGTGCCGTCGCCGGACACGTGCACCACGGCCTCGCCGACGAGGCGCACGCCCCAGTCCTCGCTGAACGCGTACTTCAGCGCATAAGGCAGGCTCGTGCGACGCGGCGCTTCGCCGGCCGGCTGGTCGATCGCGAGCGCGCCGCCGAACTCGCCTTCGAGCCAATGCGGCGCGGACAGTGCCGCGGGCGTGGTGACGGTCGGGCGGTACGGAGTCGCGTCGGGACGCGCATCGGCGTCGTCGGCGCGCGCGGCGCTCGCCGAAAGGAGAACGGCCGAACCGACGGCCGACGTCGCGACGAACGCGAGCGCCGGCCTCACCTCAGGCCGGCGGTCGTGCGGGCGACGGCAACGCGGGACGGCGCGTCGGCCGGCGAGCCTGCGCCTGCATCCGTTGCTGCCAGAGCATCCACAGCTTGTAGCCGACGGTCGCGAGGCCACCCCACTTCGTGGCGACCTTGAGGATCGGGAACTTGAACTGCGCGGCGACGAGCGACGCCGCCGACGCGAGGAACGGGAAGCGCTTGAGCGTCTCGAAGGTGCGCGACGCGACGCCACGCGAGCGGTCGCCGGGCATCGCGTTGCGCACGATCGCCGAGAGGGTCGCGGCTTCGCGCACCTCGAGGACGTGCTGCGCGAGTTCGACGCGCTCGACGGCGGCGCGCATCAGCAGCATCTGCTTGCGCAGTTTCAGCGGCACCTCGGCCATCAGCTCGCTCCCCCGTTCGCGGTCGACGTCGAGGCGTGCTCGTAGGCCGACGACGCCCCGGCCGCGCGAGCGCGGTCGCGCGCTTCCTCGGCCTGCTGGTGCGCGCGATTCATCTGCGACAGCGTCTCCTTGTCCTTCTCGAGTTCGGCCAGCGTCGCGGCGAAGATCGGCGGCCGATTGGCGAAGATGCCGCGCACGCGCATCACGGACACGACCGCGATCACGAGGTAGACGAGCGTGATGACGAGCATCACCCAGACGCGGTTCTCGGGTGCCACCGCGGCGACGATCGTGAACGTGCCGACGACGAGCGCGAGCAACACGAAGACCAGCGCGACGACGCCGAGCACCGCGGCCATGATCAGCCGCTGCATCTCTTCCTCGAGCTCGATGCCGGCCAGCGCGAGACGCGTGTGGACGAGCGACGCCGCGGTCGAGAACATCGACCGCAACGCAGGGACCAGCTTCGGCGGAAGGTCTTCCGGCGTCACCGGCTCGGCAGGCCGGCCGCGTTCGCGGCGCGACGCGCCGGCAGGACGTCGGGACCGAGCGGCACCGAAGATCATGAGCGAGACCCGGTTAGGACGAGCGCGGCGGGACGAGGCGAGGCCAGGGCCCGCGCATGCTCGTCGTGATTCCCCGACACGGCTCGCCGATGCGAGCCGCTCCGGTCAGCGACGGGCGACGACGACACCGAACAGGAAACCGATCGCCGCGCCGATGCCGATCGCCTGCCACGGGTTCTCGTGCACGTAGTCGTCGGTCAGGATCGCCGCGTCGCGACCCTTCTCGATCACCGTCGCCTGCAGGTCGCTCAACGACTCGGACGCGCGCTTCAGCGCGGCGGTGGCCTTGTCGCGCAGTTCGGCGGCCTTGTCGCCGGTCGACGAGGCGGCGGCGCGGAGGAAACCCTCGGCGTCGTCGACGCCCGACTTCAGCTCCGAAACGATCTGGTCCTTGTGCTGGGACATCCGGTCCTTCTGGTTGTTCATCCGATCGTCATAGGTCGTCATCACGGTTCTCCGGTTGCTCGATGCGGGCGGGTGGTGAAGTCGTGGCGAGTCTAGCGACCGGGTCGAGTCACCGTGAGTCGGACCCGCCGCAACCGCCTGTCGGACGGATGCCTAGAAGCGGCTTCAACCGCGATCATAAAGCCATTGCAGCAGCGCGTCCTGCGCCGGCTGCGCGGCCGCCGCGTTCGGGTGGTTGACGATGAACACGACGACGTAGCGGACACCGGACGCGGCGAGCACGTAGCCGGCCATCGCCCGCGTGTCGGCGAGCGAGCCCGTCTTGACGTGCGCCTGCCCCGCGACCGTCTGCTGATGCAGACGTCGCTTCATCGTCCCGTCGAAGCCCGCCAGCGGGAGCGACGCGATGAATTCCGGCATCACCGGCGACTGCCACGCCGCCTGCAGCACCGACGCCATCGACGCCGCGCTGATGCGCTCGCTGCGCGACAGGCCGGACCCGTTGTCGAGCACGAGGTCCGGCAGATCGACGCCGTGCGCCGCGTAGAACCCGCGCACGACGCGCTGCGCCGCCGCCGCGTTCGCCGGCGCCCGCGTCGCTTCGGCCGCGGTCGACAGGAACAGCTCGCGCGCCATCACGTTGTTGCTGTACTTGTTGATGTCGCGCACGACCTCGGCCAGGCTCGGCGACTCGTGCTCGACGAGGACCCGCGCGTCGGCCGGCATCGCGCCATCGCGGACGCCGCCGACGATGGTGCCGCCGAGTTCGGCCCACAGCCCGCGCACGATCGCCGCGTCGTACCGTCGATGGTCGAGCAGCGAGACGTTCCAGGTCTGCTCGCCGCAGGCGCCCGCATACGTGCCGGCGAACGCGATCGCGTCGGCCTGCCCGAAGTCCGCGACCGCGCGCTGCTTCCAGTCGCCGCAGGGCCCGTCGGCATAGGCGATGCCGCCGATCGCGACGTCGGGCAACACGGGCTGCGACGTGACGCGCACCGTCCGGGCGGCGTCGTCGGGCACGAAGCGCAGCGTGACGGCCTTGTAGTTGATCAGCAGCGCGTCCGGTCCGACGTTGTACGGCCGGAACGGCTCGTTGTCGAAGGCGCCCGGGTCGTACGGCACCGGCTCGTACAGCGTGCGGTCGAGGACCAGGTCGCCGCCGATCGTGCGGATGCCGCGGTCGCGCAGCTGGCGCAGCATCAGCCAGACCTGCTCGAACACGAGCTTCGGGTCGCCGCCGCCCCGCAGGTAGAGGTCGCCGTCCAGCGTCGGCCCGTCGCGGGGCGCGTTCGTGGCGAGGACGGTCTTCCAGGTGAACGCCGGACCGAGCAGTTCGAGCGCGGCATAGGTCGTGACGAGCTTCATCGTCGACGCCGGGTTCATCGGGCGCGCCGCGTTGACCGACAGCACCGACGCGTCGCGGCGGTTCTGCAGCGGCCCATCGGCGGTCCGCTGCACGACGAGGCCGATCGCGGCCGTCGGCAGGTGCGCCCGTTGCAGCGCCGCCGCGACCGGCTCCGGCAGCGCGTCGTCGGCGCGCGCGACCGCGCAGGCGCCGGTGGCCAGCACCAGGCCGAGCAGGACGATTCGCCGCGCGCGACTTGAAACGGACCCGCGAGGCCGTATAATCAGCACTCGCTGCCGTCGAGTGCTAACAAGCGTCGGCACGGCGTCTTTCGCCGAGCGTGCGGCGCGCATCGCGTGGCCGAGCGCTTCAACGACAAATCCATCCAGAGGAGTATCCATGAATCTTCGTCCGTTGCACGATCGCGTGATCGTCAAACGCCTCGATCAGGAAACCAAGACCGCCTCCGGCATCGTCATCCCCGACAACGCCGCCGAGAAGCCCGACCAGGGCGAAGTCCTCGCCGTCGGCCCCGGCAAGCGCAACGACAAGGGCGAGGTCAACGCGCTGTCCGTCAAGGTCGGCGACCGCGTGCTGTTCGGCAAGTACTCCGGCCAGACCGTCAAGGTCGACGGCGACGAGCTGCTGGTCATGCGCGAAGAAGACATCATGGCCGTCGTCGACAAGTAAGCGGCAGCCGATAACCATTCCAAGGAAGAACACTCATGGCAGCAAAAGAAGTCCTCTTCGCCGACGACGCGCGCTCCAAGATCGTCAACGGCGTCAACATCCTCGCCAACGCCGTCAAGGTCACGCTCGGCCCGAAGGGCCGCAACGTCGTCCTCGAGCGCTCGTTCGGCGCCCCGACCGTCACCAAGGACGGCGTCTCGGTCGCGAAGGAGATCGAGCTCAAGGACAAGCTCCAGAACATGGGCGCGCAGATGGTGAAGGAAGTCGCTTCCAAGACCAGCGACAACGCCGGTGACGGCACGACGACGGCGACGGTGCTCGCGCAGGCGATCGTCCGCGAAGGCATGAAGTACGTCGCCGCCGGCATGAACCCGATGGACCTGAAGCGCGGCATCGACAAGGCCGTCATCGCGATCGTCGAGGAGCTCAAGAAGCTGTCGAAGCCGCACGACGACCAGCAAGGAAATCGCCCAGGTCGGCGCGATCTCGGCCAACGCGACGAGGACGATCGGCAAGATCATCGCCGACGCGATGGACAAGGTCGGCAAGGAAGGCGTCATCACCGTCGAGGACGGCAAGTCGCTCGACAACGAGCTCGACGTCGTCGAAGGGCATGCAGTTCGACCGCGGCTACCTGTCGCCGTACTTCATCAACAACCCGGACAAGCAGGTCGCGATCCTCGAGAACCCGTTCGTCCTGCTGTTCGACAAGAAGATCTCGAACATCCGCGACCTCCTGCCGATGCTCGAGCAGGTCGCGAAGGCCGGCCGTCCGCTGCTGATCGTCGCCGAGGACGTCGAAGGCGAAGCGCTCGCGACGCTGGTCGTCAACAACATCCGCGGCATCCTGAAGATCGTGCGCCGTCAAGGCGCCGGGCTTCGGCGATCGTCGCAAGGCGATGCTGGAAGACATCGCGATCCTGACCGGCGGCAAGGTCATCGCCGAGGAAGTCGGCCTGACGCTCGAGAAGGCGCACGCTGACCGACCTCGGCCAGGCGAAGCGCGTCGAGAGTCGGCAAGGAAAACACGACGATCATCGACGGCGCCGGCGACGCGAAGAACATCGAAGCGCGCGTCAAGCAGGTCCGCGTGCAGATCGACGAAGCGACGTCCGACTACGACCGCGAGAAGCTGCAGGAGCGCGTGGCGAAGCTGGCCGGCGGCGTGGCCGTGATCAAGGTCGGCGCGTGCGACCGAGATCGAGATGAAGGAAAAGAAGGCCCGCGTCGAAGACGCGCTGCACGCGACCCGTGCGGCGGTCGAGGAAGGCATCGTCGCCGGCGGCGGCGTCGCGCTGATCCGCGCGCTCGCGCAACATCGAGCGCCTCAAGGGCGACAACGCCGATCAGGAAGCCGGCATCAAGCTGGTGCTGCGCGCCATCGAAGAGCCGCTGCGCCAGATCGTGCAGAACGCCGGCGAAGAGCCGTCGGTCGTCGTCAACAAGGTCGCGGCCGGCAAGGGCAACTTCGGCTACAACGCGGCCAACGGCGAGTACGGCGACATGATCGAGATGGGCATCCTCGACCCGACGAAGGTCACGCGCTCGGCGCTGCAGAACGCGGCGTCGGTCGCCGGCCTGATGCTGACCACCGACGCGATGGTCGCCGAACTGGTCGACGACAAGCCGGCCGGCGGCATGGGCGGCGGCGGCATGGGCGGCATGGGTGGGATGGGCGGCATGGGCGGCATGGACATGTGAGTCCGGCGGTCCCGCAGACGAAAGGCCCCGCTTCGGCGGGGCTTTTTTTTGCCTGCACGGACGACCGGCGGGGTCGGGCCCCGGCCGGTCGCCGGCCGGCGGCCACCGGGCCCGTTTTTTTCCGCGCCGGTCAAGAATCCACGGCGCTTGCCGATGGGCTCATCGAGCAGGGGACGTTCCGCGTCCCGGGGCGCAGCGTCCCCGGCGACCGGCACCTTTGCCGAACGAGCCGCCATGAACCTCGAAAACCTCGCCCATCGTCCACCCGCGGGTCGCCCCGCCGGCTGCTGAGCCATGGCCGCCCTCAACGAACCCACGCGCACCGCGGCGGCCGTCAATTCGGTCGCCCGCGACACGCTGCGCCGGATCGCTGCGGAGCACATCCCCCCGACGCCCGAGAGCTACGCGCGGATCTACGCGGAGATCGCGGCGACGCATCCCGACCATCCGACGGCGCCGCTCCCCGGCGCCGCCGAGGCGCGCGCCGGCGCGTCGATCATCGCCCGCCTGCTGGTCCAGCTCGACGTGCCGCACGCCGGGATCACCGTGACGCGCAAGCGCGAGGGGCTGAAGCGCGCGCTCGTGCCGCGCCTCGAGACGCTCGACGCGCTGTACGCGCGGCTGAACCGCCTGATGGATTCGTGGAACGGGCCGAACGCCGAGACCGGCGGTCGCGTCGAGGCCTTCCTCGGCACCGACATCATGGGCAGCGGCGGGATGGACGACGACGCGCCCGGATCCCACGAGACGTCGCAGATCCTGACGACGTCGAACCTGTTCGGCCCGAACGACGCGGCCGCGATGGCGCGCGCGTCGGCGGCGGTGCCGGCGCGCGGCCGACCCGCCGCGCCGTCCGAGGTCAGCGAGCAGCTCGTCAGCTACCGCCTCGCCGGGCTGCTCGCGATGCTGCTGAAGAACATCGACGAACTCGCCCCCGACTCGGCGATGGTCGGCAGCCAGATCGAACAGATCGGCCGCGTGCTGACGGCGCCGCTGACCGAGAAGAAGCTCGACGAGGCGGAGCGCTGCGTCCGCGCGCTGGTCGTGCGGCAGGGCGCGATCAAGCACAGCATCGACGAGACGAAGCGGGCGATCCGCGAGTTCGCCGAGACGCTGCTCGAGCGGCTGTCGTCGCTGCTCACGTCGAGCGACAGCTATGCGACGAACATCGTCGACATCGCCGAACGGATCGCCGAGACCAACGACCTCGGCAAGCTGTCGACGCTGACCCGTTCGCTGCTGACGGACGCCCGCGCGATGTCCGCGAGCATCCAGGCCGAACGCGCGCTGCTCGCCGAGGCGCAGGAGAAGACCCGCGCGCTCGAGCGGCGCACCGTCGCGCTCGAAGGCGAGCTGCGCGAGGCGAGCACGCTCGTGAAGACCGATCCGCTGACCCACGCGCTGAACCGGCGCGGATTCGTCGACGCATTCAAGGCCGAGGTCACGCGCGCGCGCGCCACCGGGACGCTGCCGGCGATCGTGCTGATCGACGTCGACAACTTCAAGCGGATCAACGAGCAGTACGGCCATTCGGTCGGCGACGAGGTGCTCTGCAACCTCGTCGACGTGCTGCAGCGCTGCGCGTCGTCGGAGCAGACGGTGTCGCGCTACGGCGGCGAGGAGTTCGCGCTGCTGTTCCCCGGGCTTTCCGCCGACGATGCGGAGCGCGAGGTGCTGAAGATGCAGCACGCGCTCAGCGACCACCTCGCCACCGGTCCGGCGCACCTGCCGTCGATCACGTTCTCGGCCGGCATCGCGCGGGTCGAGATCCAGGAGACGCTGAGCGACGCGATCACGCGCGCCGATCACGCGATGCGACGGGCGAAGCTGCGCGGAAAGAACTGCATCGTGGTCGCCGCGCTGCACGAGGCGCCCGCGGCCTGACGACGGATCGCGACGGCCCCGCGCCGCCCGCGAACAACCCGTCTTTCCTGCGTCTTTTCGTCGTTTGCCGCGCATCGGGCCGCGCCTACATTGGCGACGGCGCCAGAAAAGGCAACGGTACATCAAGTTTTTTTCTGGACCTCCGATAAGCACACATTGCCGGCGCTCACTCCGATTCGAGGCACCGGTTAGCCCGGCACCACCGCCGGTGTTCCTCGACCGCACAGGAGATTTAAATGGCACAAGTCATCAACACCAACGTTGCGTCGCTGAACGCGCAACGCAACCTGAACACCTCGCAGGCCGCCCTGCAGACGTCGCTCCAGCGGCTGTCGTCGGGCCTGCGCATCAACAGCGCGAAGGACGACGCGGCGGGTCTCGCGATCTCGCAGCGCTTCACGGCGCAGATCAACGGCTCCGACCAGGCGGCCCGCAACGCGAACGACGGCATCTCGCTCGCGCAGACGGCCGAAGGTTCGCTGTCGGCGACGTCGGACAACCTGCAGCGCATCCGCCAGCTCGCCGTGCAGTCGGCGAACGCGACGAACAGCGCGAGCGACCGCGCCGCGCTGCAGACGGAAGTCTCGGCGCTGAAGTCGGAAATCGACCGCGTCGGCAACAGCTCGTCGTTCAACGGCGTGTCGCTGCTGAACGGTTCGAACAGCACGTTCGTGTTCCAGGTCGGCGCCAACACGACGTCGAACGACACGATCGCCGTCACCGGCCTGCCGAACGCGACGCTGTCCGGCCTCGGCTCGGTCACGGCCGCGACGACCGCTTCGTCCGCGGCGGCGAGCTTGACGACGACGGCGATTGCCGGCAACGGCACGGACTTCGTCAAGATCAACGGCTACAGCATCGGCGCCCTCGCGGCGGCCGGCACGGCCAGCCAGCGTGCATCGGACGTCGTCACCGCGATCAACGGGATCTCGAACACGACCGGCGTCAACGCATACCTCGACAGCACGACGAACGAGATCACGCTGTCGTCGGCCGCGACCATCACGGTGACCACCGGCGGCACGGGCACCACGGGCAGCGGCTTCGGTGCGTCGGTCACGGCCACGGCGTCGACCACGACGGGCCTCGGCACGCTCGACGTCTCGTCGTTCGCCGGCGCCCAGCTCGCGATCCAGCAGGTCGACAGCGCGCTCGGTCAGATCAACACGGCGCGTGCGACGCTCGGCGCGGTCGAGGACCGCTTCACCTCGGTCGTCTCGAACCTGCAGCAGACCAGCGAGAACCTGTCGGCGTCGCGCAGCCGGATCCAGGACACGGACTTCGCGGCCGAGACGGCCAACGAGACCAAGAACCAGATCCTGCAGCAGGCCGGCACCGCGATCCTGGCGCAAGCCAACAGCCTGCCGAACAACGTCCTGACGCTCCTCAAGGGCTGATCGGCGGAAGGTACGAAGACGACGCGCCCCACGAGGGCGCGTCGTTCGCATTTCGCAGCGAGGCGTGCGACGCACCGGGTGTCGCGCGCGACCGACGGCGCGCACGGACGGCGACGCGCGAGGCAGGGACACGATGGATTCCACGACACCGAACATCGCCGCGAGCGCGATCATCACATCGACGTCGACGTCCTCGGCGACGAGCGGCGCGAAGGCGACGCCCGGATCGCGGACCGGCCAGGTCGCACCGGTCGCGACGACCGAGCGTGCGAGCGAGCCGCAGCGAGACCCGCGTTCGCTGCAATACCAGGTCGACGGCGACCGCGTCGTGACGACGGTCGTCGACGAGAACAGCAAGACGGTCGTCGTGCAGATTCCCGATGCGGAAGTGATCCGCATCGCGAAGGCGATCGACCGCATGCAGGGCTTCCTGCTCGAAGACAAGGCCTGACGGCGACACCGGATCATGACGACGACGATCTCGTCCACGTCGAGCGCGAACACCGCGCCGCTGACGACGCAGGGCATCGGCTCCGGCCTCGACATCGCGAGCATCGTCGACAAGCTCGTCTCCGTCGCGTCGCAGCCGCTGACGCTTCTGCAGACGCAGGAGACGGCATACCAGACGAAGCTGTCGGCGTTCGGCTCGGTCACGAGCGCGCTGTCGACCTTCCAGTCCACGATCACCGCGCTGACGACGCCGACCGCGTTCTCCAGCTTCTCGACGTCGATCGGCGACACCAGCATCGCGTCGGTCGCGATCGATCCCACGAAATCGGGCGCGCTGAGCGCCGGTTCGCACACGCTGAAGGTCTCGCAGCTCGCGGACAGCCAGCGCACCGCGTCGAGCGCGTTCGCCGGCGACACGACGACGGTCGGGACCGGCACGATCACGATCGGCATCGGTACCTGGGACAGCACGAACAAGACGTTCACGCCGAACGGCGTCGCCGGCAGCAAGACCATCACGATCGACAGCACGAACGATTCGCTGTCGGGCGTTCGCGACGCGATCAACGCCGCGAGCGCAGGCGTCGTCGCGTCGATCGTCAACGACGGGACCGGCGACCGGCTCGTGCTGACCGGCAGCACGACCGGTGCCGCGAACGGCTTCCGGATCACGACGAGCGACGCGGACGGCGACGACACCGACGACGCGGGCCTCTCGCAGGTCGCGTACGACCCGTCGGCGTCCGGCGGGACCTCGCAGACGCAGCTGCTGTCGAGCGCGGTCAATGCGAACTTCTCGATCGACGGCCTCGCGATCACGAAGCCGACGAACAAGGTCGGCGACGCGATCGCGGGCCTGACGCTCGGACTGTCGAAGGTCGACACGACCGGAACGACGTTCACCATCGCGCGCGACACGACGGCCGCTTCGAAGGCCGTCAACGACTTCGTCAGCGCCTACAACACGATCGCGTCGGGCCTCGCGACGCTGACCAGCTACGACACGACGACGAAGACGGCAGGGACGCTGAACGGCGACTCGTCGATCCGCCTCGTCACGACGCGACTGCAGGCGGCGCTCGCGGCGGTGATCCCGACCGGCGGCAACATCACCGACCTGAACGACGTCGGCATCAAGTTCGGCACGAACGGCCAGCTCACGCTCGACAGCGCGAAGCTCGCGTCGGCGCTGGCCAGCGATCCGGATTCCGTCGGCAAGGTGTTCGCGAAGACGGGCACGCCGAGCGACGCGCTCGTGAAATACGTGGACTCGACCGGCAAGACGATCGACGGGACGCACGCGCTGACCGTCACCCAGATCGCGACGCAGGGCTCGCTGACCGGCTCGGCGAACGCGGGGCTCGTCATCGCGGCCGGCGTCAACGATTCGCTGGAGGTTCGGCTCGACAACGTGACGTCGACGATCACGATCCCGCCGGGAACGTACTCGGACGCGTCGGCGCTCGCCGTCGCCGTGCAGGCGCAGATCAACGGTTCGTCGGACTTCACCGCGGTGGGCTCCAGCGCGACCGTGTCCGCGAACAACGGCGTGCTGACGATCGGGTCGACGCGCTACGGCTCGGCGTCGAACGTCACCGTCGACGGCAACGCCGCGACGAACCTGTTCGGCGCGTCGCCGGCCGCGGTCACGGGTCTCGACGTCGCCGGCACGCTCGACGGCGTCGGCTTCGCGGGTACCGGGCAGACGGCGACCGGCGCGGCGGGCACCGACGCCGAAGGACTCAAGATCACGATCGCCGGCGGTCCGACCGGGGCACGCGGCGGCGTCACGCTGACCCGCGGCGTCGCGGCCACGATCAACGATCTGGTGACGCAGTTCCTCGACCCGACGAACGGGCTGCTGACGACCGCGACGACCGGCCTCAACACGCAGATCACGAACGTCAAGGCGCAGGAGGACGCGTGGACGCCGCGACTCGACGCGATCCGCGCGCAATACACCGCGCAGTACAACGCGATGGACGCGCTGGTCGCGAGCCTGAACACGACGAGCAGCTACCTGACGACGCAGCTCACCGCGATCTCCGACTCGATCAACAACATCAACGGACGCTGACCGGCCGGTCGCGGAGCCAAGGACGCACATGCATCGCCAGACGCCGTACGGGGCAGGAGCCTATCGCTCCATCGGGATCGAGACCGGAGTGGACGCGACCGATCCGCTCGGACTCGTGATCATGCTGTACGACGGCGCCGTGCAGGCCGTGCTGCGCGCCGAGCATCACCTCGCGAACGGCGAGATCGAGGCGCGCGGTCGCTTCACGTCGCGCGCCATCGACATCATCAAGCTCGGTCTCGCGTCGAGCCTCGACTGCAAGGCCGGCGGCGAACTCGCCGAGAGCCTGGCCGCGCTCTACGACTATCTCGCGCGACGCCTCCTCGACGCGAATCGCGCCGGCGACGCCGACGTCTACCTCGAGGTCCGCACGCTGCTCGGCGAACTCCGCGGGTCGTGGCACGCGCTGCGTGCGTCGCGCACCGGCCCGGACGGCTCGCTCGCCGGCCGCGTCGCGTCGCCGGTCGGCGTGGTCGAACGCGCGCCGGGCATCGGTCGGAGCCTCGCCGCATGACGCGCCTCGACACCGAACGCAGGATCGTCGATCGCTATCGCCGGATGGCCGACGCGAGCGCCCGCATGCTGTCCGCTGCGAAGCGCGACGACTGGAACGAGGTCTGTGCGATCGAGAAGGAATGCGCGCGGCTGATCGCCGAGCTGATCGACATCGGCGACCTGTCGCCGAAGGATCCGGCGCTTCGCCAGGAGAAGCTCGAACTCGTGCGGCGAGTGCTCGCCGACGACGCCGCGATCCGCCTCCTCAGCCAGCCGTGGCTGCAGAACCTCGACGCGATGCTGCGCAGTCCCGCGACCGCCGCGCGCGTGAATCGCGCCTACGGCTCGGGCCTGCCGCGTCCGTGACGACGGAGCGCGTCGCGTTCGCCGCGACGCGTCGCGCATGATCGTCGACGAATCGGACGCACTGGCCGCGGCGCTCGATCGTCGCCTCGCGATCGATCGCGTGCTGCCGCTCGACGCGAAGCTGCCGAACGGCAGCGCCGCGACGGCGGCTGCCGCGATCGGCGACGAGCTCCTCGACGCGCCGGCGGCGAGCCGCGCCCTGCCCGCTTCCGCGCCGCGAACCGACGCCGGCGACACGCTCGCGGCGCGGCTGCCGGCGGGTCGCGTCGTTTCGGCGCAGGTCGTCGAGGTGGTCGACGCGGACCGCGTCGTCGCACAGATCGATCGCTTTCGAATCACGCTCGCGTTCCCGGGCGGCGTCGACGCGCAGCCCGGCGACCGCATCGCGCTGCGGATCCTCGCGCACGAACCGACGCTGTCGCTACAGGCCGTCGATGACGAACCGATCGACGATGCGCGAGCCGACGCCGGCGTCGCGACGCGCTGGAGCCGCGACGCGATGCAGCTGTCCCGCAACACGCTCGCCGACGACGCGGGCGTCACGCGCCGCTTCAGCGAACCGCTGCTCGAAATGCGGCCCGCCGCCCTCGACGTCGATGCGGCGACCGATGCGGCGGCGGCCGAGACGACCGCGTCGACGACGCTCGCGGTCGTCGACGGCGCCGTCGCCCGCGACGTCGTGCGCGCCGCCGACCCGCCGACGAATCCGATGGCCGGCGCCGCGATCGTCCTGCAGGGCCCGGCGTGGGCCGGCCAGCCGATCGAAATTCTCGTGCGCCGCGAGCGGGCCGACGAGGCGTTCGACAACGCGGCGCTCGATCGCTGGTGCGGCGAGATCGTCATCGACCTGCCGAACCTCGGCCGCGTCGTCGGGCATCTCGCGTGGTCGATGCAGGGGCTGCGCATCCGCCTCGAAGGCGACGACGACGAGAGCGCGGCCTCGATGCGGGCCGCGACGCCCGAACTCGCCAACGCCCTCGCCGACGCCGCGCTGCCGGTTCTCGCGCTGTCCGTCGGGCGGCCGGTGCCCGACATCGGGTCCACGCGTCGTGGCTGAGCCCGACGACGCGGTCCGCGACGCGCCGCGCATCGCGGCGGCGCTCCGCTATCGCGACGGCATGGCCGCGCCGGTCGTCGTCGCGAAGGGACGCGGCCCGGTCGCCGAGGAGATCGTGCGGCGCGCGGCCGACCACGGCGTCGCGATCCACGTCTCGAACGGACTCGCCGCGATGCTGATGGAGGTGGACCTCGATCGCGCGATCCCGCCGCAGCTGTTCCAGGCCGTCGCGCAGCTGCTCGCATGGCTGTACCGGATCGAGGGGCGCGCGGCGCCGGCGGCGGCGACATGAGCGCATCGCGGTCGCCGGGCTTCGAGCTCGATCACCCGGCCGAGATCCAGGCGATCCTCGACCGGCTCGTCCGCGAACGGACGCTGACGACGGTCGAGTTCGGCGACGGCCTCGCGATCGTGTCGCGCGTGCTCGGCGTCCGCCGCGGCGCGAACGCGCTCGTGTTCGACGTCGCCCGCGATGCCGCCGCGAACGACGCGCTGCTCGCGTCGCGGACGCTCGCGTTCGTCACCGAGCTCGACCGCATCCCGATCGCGTTCGAGACCGGGCCGCCGCGCGCGATCGCGATGCGCGACGGGCCGGCCGCGGCCGTCGACCTGCCGTCGTCGATCACG
Source organism: uncultured beta proteobacterium (assembly GCA_963720205.1). Classification (GTDB taxonomy): domain Bacteria; phylum Pseudomonadota; class Gammaproteobacteria; order Burkholderiales; family Burkholderiaceae_D; genus CAHJXF01. The sequence continues at coordinate 1,737,481 of OY970390.1, forward strand.
CGACTGCAGCGGCGCGAGTGGTTCCGGGCCGAGCTGCCGGTGAACCCGCCGGTGCGCTGCACGGTCCTCGACGACCGCGGCAACGCGAGCCCGGCGCAGGCCGTCGACCTGAGCGGCGGCGGCGCGGCCGTGATCGTCGACGACGGATTGCCGGTCGAGCCGGGCCGCGACCACGAGCTGATCCTGTCGCTGCCGGAGATCGGGCCGGTCGCGCTCGACGCGACGCTGCGGACGGTGCGGCGGGCGGGCGCGCCGGGCGACGCCGCGGCCGCGAAGCTGCGGCTCGGCTTCCGCTTCGAGTCGACGCCGCCGCGGACGGTCGGGCAGATCCTGCGCTACGTGCAGCGGCTCGAGGTCGACGCGCTGCGAATCCTGAAGCGTCGCGACGGCTGAAGACGGGCCGCGCGCGAAGCGCGTCAGACCGACATGTTCATCACGTCGTTGTAGGCCGTGACGAGCCGGTTGCGGACCTGCACCGCGGTCTGGAAGCCGATGTTCGCCTTCTGCATCGAGATCATCGCGTCCTCGAGCGACACGCCGTTCTGGCCGAGCTGGTACTGATGCGACAGGCTCTCGGCCTGCGTCTGCGTGGCGTTCACGGCGGCGAGCGACTGCTGGATCATGCTGGCGAAGTCCCCGCCGTTCGGCGCGGCAGTCGCCTTCTTCGCCGCGGCGCCGAATGCCGCGCTCGCGACCTGGTCGAGCGCGTTGCTCGCGGGCATCCCGACTGCTTCGATCGTCATCGTCGTTCCTCTCGTGCGGCCGTCCTGCCGCGCCTTCGCACGATACGGCCGCGACCGCGCCGCGATGCGTCGAACAGCGGGCGCAATGCACGGCAGATCGCGGCTTCGCACGCCGCGGCCGCCGGCCACGATGCATCGGTTCGACCGTCGCGCCGCGTCGACGGCCCTCGACGGGAATGGGCTCGAAAAGCCGGGCTATTCCCCCGATGGCGCCGCCGGCGTCGTGTCGACAATGACGCTCACCCCCGATCCGAGACCCGCACACGCCGCATGGACGCGCTCAAACGCCTCGTCAACATCCCCGCCTCGCAGCTGGTCGGCCTCGCGATCGCGATCGTCGTCGTCGGCGGCTTCCTGATCGGCGTCTACAGCTGGCTGCAGACACCGGACTACCGCGTCCTGTTCGCGAACCTCAACGACCGCGACGGCGGCGCGGTCGTCGGCGCGCTCGCGCAGATGAACGTGCCGTACAAGTACAACGACGGCGGATCGGCGATCCTCGTGCCGTCGAACCTGATCTACGACACGCGACTCAAGCTCGCGTCGCAGGGCCTGCCGAAGGGCGGCACGGCCGGCTTCGAACTGCTCGACCAGCAGAAGTTCGGCACGACGCAGCTGCAGGAGCAGGTCAACTTCCAGCGCGGGCTCGAAGGCGAGCTCGCGAAGTCGATCCAGTCGATCACCGCCGTGCAGTCGGCGCGCGTGCACCTCGCGATCCCGAAGCCGACCATCTTCCTGCGCGAGCACCAGAAGCCGACCGCATCGGTGCTCGTCACGCTGTTCCCCGGCAAGACGCTCGACGGCGCGCAGGTGCAGGGCATCGTCCACCTCGTGTCGTCGTCGGTCGCCGAGCTCGCGGACCAGAACGTCAGCATCGTCGACGGCTCCGGCAACCTGCTGAGCCGCACGCCGGAGATCGGCGGGCTCGACCCGGGCAAGCTCGCGTACCTGCACGACCTCGAGCAGGGCTACGCGCATCGCATCACGTCGATCATCGAGACGATCGTCGGCGCCGGCAACGTCCACGCCGAGGTCACCGCGGACGTCGACTTCAGCCAGGTCGAGCAGACGGCGGAGACGTTCAAGCCGAACGCGCCGCAGGACGTCGCGATGCGCAGCCAGCAGACGACCGAGTCGACCAGCGCGAACGGCACCGGCGGTGCCGCCGGCGGCGTCCCGGGTGCGCAGTCGAACACGCCGACGAACGCGGGCGCGCCGGCGTCGGCCGCCGCGTCCGGCGCGAGCGCCACGCAGAACAGCAGCACCTCGCGCAAGGACAACACGGTCAACTACGAGGTCGACCGCATGGTCGAGACGAAGCGGATGCCGGTCGGCACGATCAAGCGCCTGTCGGCCGCGATCGTCGTCAACCATCGTCCGGCGGTCGCCGCCGCGGCCGACGCGAAGCCGGCGAAGGACGCGAAAGAGACGAAGGACGCGAAGAAGGACGCCGTCGCGAGCGAGCCGAAGACCCGGCCGCTGTCGAAGGAGGAGATCGACCAGATCACCGCGCTCGCCCGCGAGTCGATGGGCTTCGACGAGAAGCGCGGCGACTCGATCAACGTCGTCAACGCCAGCTTCACGCAGCCCGACGTCGCCCGCCGCGGCCGACGTGCCGATGTGGAAGGACCCGGACAACGTCTCGACCGCGAAGGAAGTCGGCAAGAACGTCGCGTTCGCGCTGCTCGCGCTGTACCTGCTGTTCGGCGTGCTGCGCCCGGCGATCCGCCGCGTCGTGCAGCAGTCGGCGCCGACGCCGATCCTGGCCGCGCCGGTCGACGCGGCGAATCCGACCGTCGCGCCGCCGGCCCTCGCCTATCCGGAGCACCTGCAGCGCGCGCGCCAGCTCGCGCGCGACGATCCGAAGGCGATCGCCGGTCTCGTTCGCAACTGGGTCGCCGCCAATGAGTGACGTCGGCGTCGAGGACAGCGCGATCCTCATGCTCGCCATCGGCGAGGACGAGGCGGCCGAAGTCTTCCGTCACCTCGGCGCGTCCGAGGTCGCGAAGCTGTCGGAGGCGATGGCGCGGCTCGGCGACATCTCGCGCGAACGGCTGACGTCGATGCTGGAGCGCTTCAGCGGCGCGGCCGACCGGCAACCCGCGATCGACGCCGGCGCGGACCAGTACGTGCGCGCGGTGCTCAACAAGGCGCTCGGCACCGACAAGGCGCGCGTGCTGTGCGACCGCATCCTGAAGGAGGACCGCTCGAGCGGCCTCGACGGACTGAAGCTGATGGACGCGCGCAGCGTCGCCGAGCTGATCGGCGGCGAGCATCCGCAGATCGTCGCGTCGATCCTCGCGCATCTCGATCGCGACCAGGCGTCTGCCGTGATCGGCGCGCTCGAGGAAGCGATGCAGGGCCAGGTGATCCATCGCATCGCGACGCTCGACGGCATCCAGCCGCAGGCGATGCGCGAGCTCGACCTGCGCGCTCGAGAAGCTCGTCGCGAGCGGCGGCCGCGTCAAGCGGTCGGACGTCGGCGGCGTGCGCGCCGCGGCCGAGATCCTGAACCACGTCGGCTCCGACGCCGAGGCCGTGATCATCGAGAACCTGCGATCGAGCGACCCCGAGCTGGCCGACAAGATCATGGATGCGATGGTGATCTTCGACAACATCCTCGACATCGACGATCGCGGCATCCAGCTGCTGCTGCGCGAGGTGCAGTCGGAGTCGCTGATCATCGCGCTGAAGGGCGCGTCGGAGCCGCTGCGCGAGAAGATCTTCAAGAACATGTCGCAGCGCGCGGCCGAGATGATGACGCGAGGACCTCGAGTCGAAGGGCCCGGTACGGCTGTCGGAGGTCGAGGCCGAGCAGAAGGCGATCCTGAAGACGGTCCGGCGCCTCGCCGACGAAGGCCAGCTGCAACTCGGCGGCAGGAGGCGGCGATGGCTTCGTCTGAGCCGATCGTCGAGCGGTCCGCGGAACGCGGGTCGACACGCGTCATCGCGGCGGACCGCGTCGCGAACGCCGAACGCTGGACGATCGGCACGTTCGACGCGGCGATGCCGTCGCGCAGGGTCGAGGCGCCGCGCGTCGCGGCCGAGCACCTGCCGACCGTCGACGAGGTGACCGCGATCGAGCAGCAGGCGCGCGACGACGGCCACCGTGCGGGGCTCGTCGAGGCGCGCGAGAACAACGAGCGGATCGCGGCGCTGCTGAACGGCGTCTCGACATCGGTCGCGCGGATGGAGCGCGAGATGGCGCAGACGCTGGTCAAGCTCGCGGTCGACCTCGCGCGGCAGGTCGTGCGGGAGAGCATCGCCGTGCGGCCCGAACTGATCCTGCCGGTCGTCAACGAAGCGCTGTCCGGCATCGCGCGGATCGCCGAGCCGGGTGGCGTCTACGTCAACCCCGCCGACCTGCCGATCGTCGAGGAGCGGCTCGGCGACGCGCTCGCGCACGGCGGCTGGAAGGCGTTCGCCGACGAGCGCATCGAGCGCGGCGGATGCCGGCTCGAGTTCGCCGGCGGCCAGGTCGACGCGACGATCGCGACGCGCTGGGCCCGCGTGATGGCGTCAACTGGACCGACACGATGCCTGGCTCGACTGACCTGAAAGCGAGCGGGCTCGGCCTCGGCCTGAACGAGCCGAGCGGCGATCCGTTCAGTGGCTGGAACCGCTACCTGTCGGACTGCGGCGTCGCGGTCCAGGGCGTGGACCCGCTGCATGCGGCAGGGCCGCCTCGTGCGCATCGCCGGACTCGTGATGGAAGCGGCCGGGCTGCGACTGCCGATCGGCAGCACCTGCGTCGTCGAGCAGCCGGGGCAGCGGCCGACCGAGGCCGAGGTCGTCGGCTTCGCGGGCGACCGCATCTTCCTGATGCCGACGAGCGACATCCACGGCCTCGCGCCGGGCGCGAAGGTCTTCGCGATCGACCCGCGGCCGCCGGCGCCGTCGTTCGGCACGAAGCTCAAGGTGTGGCGGCGCAGCGAGGACAAGGCCCGCAAGATGCCGGTCGGCATGGGCCTGCTCGGCCGCGTCGTCGACGGCGCCGGCCGGCCGCTCGACAAGCTCGGGCCGCTCGTCGATCGAGGCCGAGGCGCCGATCGCGAGCCGTCCGCTGAACCCGATCGATCGCGAGCCGATCCATCGCACGCTCGACGTCGGCGTGCGCGCGATCAACGCGCTGCTGACGGTCGGCCGCGGCCAGCGGATGGGCCTGTTCGCCGGCAGCGGCGTCGGCAAGAGCGTGCTGCTCGGCATGATGGCGCGCTACACGAAGGCCGACGTGATCGTCGTCGGGCTGATCGGCGAGCGCGGCCGCGAGGTCAAGGAGTTCATCGAGCAGATCCTCGGCGACGACGGCCTTCGCGCGCTCGGTCGTCGTGGCCGCGCCGGCCGACACGCCGCCGCTGATGCGGCTGCACGGCGCGGCGTACGCGACGACGATCGCCGAGTACTTCCGCGACCAGGGCAAGAACGTGCTGCTGATCATGGACTCGCTGACGCGCTACGCGATGGCGCAGCGCGAGATCGCGCTCGCGATCGGCGAGCCGCCGGCGACGAAGGGCTATCCGCCGTCGGTGTTCGCGAAGCTGCCGCAGCTCGTCGAGCGCGCCGGCAACGGCATGACGGGCGGCGGCTCGATCACCGCGTTCTACACGGTGCTGACCGAAGGCGACGACCAGCAGGATCCGATCGCCGACGCGGCGCGCGCGATCCTCGACGGCCACATCGTGCTGTCGCGCGACCTCGCCGACCAGGGCCACTATCCGGCGATCGACATCGAGCAGTCGGTGAGCCGCGCGATCCACGCGCTCGTCGACGACGCGACGCTCGATCGCGTGAAGCGCTTCAAGCAGCTGTACTCGCGCTACCGCCGCAACCGCGACCTCATCAACGTCGGCGCCTATGCGCCCGGCAGCGACCCGCGTGCTCGACCGCGCGATCGCGCTGCATCCGCAGATGGAGGCCTTCCTGCAGCAGAACATGCGCGACAGCATCGACCTCGCGTCGAGTGCCGACGAGCTCGCGAGCATCGTTCCCTGACGCCGTCCGCGGCCCCCACGACCATGCCCGAAGCGCGACAACTGACCTTCCTCGAGAGGCTCGAAGCCGAGAAGAGCGACGCGCACGCGGCGCAGCTCGCGAAGGCGCGTCAGGCGCTGACGGTGGCCGAGGCGCAGCTCGCGCAGCTGAAGGCGTACGAGAACAGCTACCACGGCCAGCTCTCCGACAAGCTCGAGGACGCGATCACCGTCGACCTGCTGCGCGGCCATCACCGCTTCATGCAGAACATCGCGCAGGCCGTCCGTCAGCAGGAGCTCGAGGTCGCGCGGCGTCGCGCGAACGCGGACGCGATCCTGCGCGTTTGGCAGGAGATCGAGCGGCGCCGCCAGGCGTTCCGGGTGCTCGCCGACAAGGCGGCGCTCGAGACGCGACGCGGCGAGGACCGGCGCGTGCAGAAGTCGAACGACGAGTTCGCGTCGCGTCGACTGCTTCGAAGCAACATCGGCCTGTGATCGACGGCGACACGCCGACGACCACGACACGAACGTCAGGAAAACGTCCATGAACATCGCCTCATCGCCCGCGCCGGTCGCGACCGTGCCGACGTCCTCCGATCCGTCCGGCGCCGCGACGCGCGCCGCGTCCGACGCCGACGGCGGCACCGTCGACGCCGACGTCACGCCGGGAACCGATCGCCGCGTCTTCGGCGATTACCTGTCGAGCAGCCTCGCCCACGGGCGGACCGGCATCGCGAACGGCGGATCGCGAGCGAAGGCCGACGACCCGACCGCCGACGCGCAGGCCGGTGTCGCGGCGGATCCCGGCACGATCGCGAGCGTGCTCGCCGGTCGCAAGGACGTCGCCGCCGTCGATGCCGCGAAGACCGGATCGAACGACGACGACGCCGCGGCGGCCGACGCGGACGCGTCCGCCGCGGTCGGCAGCGACCTCGCCGCGCAGCTCGCGCTCGTCTCGCAATGGGCCGCGCTCGGGCGGCCGGCGGCGCCCGCCGCGACCCCGGCGGGCGGCACGGCGACGTCCGCCGTCGACGCGGCGTCGACGTCCGGCGCACGCGACCCGTTCGACGTCCTCGGCAAGCTCGACGCGATGCGTGCGAAGGCGGCGCGGTGCGGACGCGACGGCGACCGACCCGGTCGGCGCCGCGGCCGCGACCGCGGCGACCGCCGCGACCGCGGTGCCGTCGACCGTCGCGTTCGACCTGCAGGCGCTCGCCGGGCGGGCGGCGTCGGACCGCGGGCCGTCGCGCGACGAGCGCACGTCGTCGAGGATCGTCGCGCTCGCGGCCGGCACGACGGCGAGCGGCGCGCCGACGACCGATGCGCTGCAGGCCACGGCTTCGCAGGTCGCCGCGGCGTTCGACCGCCTCGTCGGCCTCGCGGCCGGCAACGGCTCGAACGCGTCGCCACGACCCGTCGGCCGCCGCGGCGCTCGCCGCCCAGACGGCGTCCGTGCGCGGCGATCCCGCGCCCGCGGCCGCGCCGCGCGACGCGACGCCGGCGCTCGCGCTGCGCGAGCCCGTCGGCACGTCGGCGTGGAACCACGAGGTCGGACAGGCGACGCTGCGGATGGCGGCGAACGACCTGCAGAACGTCTCGCTGCGGCTCAACCCGGAACACCTCGGGCCGCTCGACGTGCAGCTGCGCATCGACAACGGCGTCGCGCACCTGCAGTTCGCGGCGACGCACGCGGACACGCGGCACGCGCTCGAGTCGTCGCGCGCGACGCTCGACCAGATGCTCGGCCAGCAGGGCATCAAGCTCGGCGACTGGTCGGTCGGCCAGCAGTCGTCGAACCCGTCGTCGGCCGGCGGCTTCGACGCGTCGTCGACGCAGCGCGACGCCCGCCGCGGCGCCGCGGGCGACGGCATGACGGACGACGGTACGACGACCGCGACGACGATCGTCGCGCGCACGACGAACGGGCTCGGTCTCGTCGACACGTTCGCCTGACGGCGGCGCCCGGACGGCGGGCGCGGCCCGACGCGCGGCGGACCCGGCGACGCGGTCTCGCCAAAGACCGAAGCAGCCCCGCTTTCGGCAGTCTGTTTCCCGCATCGCGCGCGGCGGGTCGTTTCGATAATCCTTCTGGTCGACGAGCGCCGCGGACGCGGCGTGTCGGGCGACCGATCGAAACCACGACGACCCTGCCGACATGTCCAACGCCGCCACGCTCCCCGTCACCGACGCGCCGCCCGCCCGCAACAAGGGCAAGCTGCTGATCGTCGCCGCGGCCGTCTTCGCCGCTACTCGCCGCGGCCGGCGGCGGGGCCGCCTGGTTCTTCCATCAGAAGGCCGCCGGCGCCGAGGCGAAGGAAGGCGAAGGCAAGCCCGCCGAGAAGAAGGCGCGAAGGCAAGCCGCCGGTCTTCAGCACGCTCGAGAACTTCACCGTCAACCTCGCCGGCGACGGCGAGCACTTCCTGCAGCTCGGGGTCGTCCTGCAGCTGAAGGACGAGGAGACCGCGGACAAGGTCAAGGCCTACCTGCCGCAGATCCGCAACAAGATCCTGCTGCTGCTGTCGGCGAAGACGGCGGACGAACTGCAGACGCCGAAGGGCAAGCAGGCGCTGATCGACGAGATCCTCGTCGCGACGCGCGAGCCGTTGCACGCCGACGGCGACAACGTCCAGGCCGTGCTGCTCGGCGGCCTGCTCGTCCAGTGACACCGAACCGTCGCGCACGATGACCATGACGGAAGACGCCCAGCTGTCGCAGGACGAGATCGACGCGCTGCTCGACGGCGTGCCGCCGGAGGCCGACGACCGCGCCGGCGTGGTCGCGCGGCGACGTGCCGGGCCGCACGGTCGAGAACGGTCTCGACGCCGTCGCCGGCTCGTTCGACGTCGCGAACGCGGGTCGCTTCAACAACGGCCACCTGCCGACGCTCGCGCTCGTCAACGAACGCTTCGTCGACCTGTTCGACAAGGCGCTGTACCAGTTCACCGGCCGCGCGGCGACCGTCGCCGCCGGCCCCGCCTCGGTGACGAAGTACGCCGCGTTCGTCAACGCGTTGTCGACGCCGTCGAGCCTGAACATCGTGCGGATGGCGCCGTCGCTCGGCAACGCGCTGTTCGTGTTCGATGCGGGCCTGCTGTACTTCGTCATCGACAGCCTGTTCGGCGGCAGCGGCGCGATCGCCGCGACGAAGGGCGGTCGGCACTTCACGATGACCGAACAGCGGCTGATCGAACCGGCTCTGCGAGATCGTGTTCTCGAACTACGCGAAGGCGTGGGAGTCGGTCCACCCGATGCAGTTCGAGTTGCTGCGGTCCGAATCCGAGACGCGCTTCGTGAGCCTCGCCGGACCCGACGACGCGGTGCTGGTCTACGCGTTCGACGATCGAGTCGGGCTCGTCGCGCGGCCGCTTCCAGGTCTGCATCCCGCTCGACGGCATCGACCCGATCCGCGACGTGATCATGCGCGAGGTGCGCGAGAAGACGGCGCTCGCGGACACGCACTGGAGCGAGCGGCTCGCCGCACAGGTCGCGGCCGCGGAGATCGAGCTGGTCGCGAACCTCGCGTCGGTGCCGGTCACCTGCAAGGAACTGCTCGAGATGAAGGTCGGCGACGTGATCGTCCTCGACATCAAGCCCTCGATCGTCGCGTGCGCCGACGGCATCCCCGTCCTGCGCTGCCGCTACGGCGACGCCGACGGTCGCTATGCGATCCGCGTCGAGGAAGTGATCGTGCCGTCGAGCGGCAACTAGCGCCGCCGCGATCGAACGCATCCCGCACACACGAACGAAGTCACCGGAGCCGCCATGTCCAACAACGCCGACAACGTCGATGCCGCCGCAGGCGGATGGACCGCCGCGATGAACCAGGCCGGCGGCAGCCGCCGCGACCGATCGCCTGCTCGAGAAGTTCGGCGACGCGCCGGCCGGCAACGGCGGCGCGCAACGACATCGAGCTGGTGCTCGACATCCCGGTCCAGCTGACGGTCGAGCTCGGCCGCACGCGCGTGCCGATCAAGAACATCCTGCAGCTCGCGCAGGGCTCGGTGATCGAGCTCGACGGGCTCGCCGGCGAGCCGCTCGACGTGATGGTCAACGGCTGCCTGATCGCGCAGGGCGAGGTGGTCGTCGTCGGCGAGCGCTTCGGCATCCGGCTGACGGACATCATCACGCCGTCCGAACGCATCCGGAAACTGAATCGATGAAGCATCGGACGACGGCCTGCGTCGCGCTGACGCTGGCCTGCGACGCCGCGTTCGCGCAGGCGACGACGACCGGCGGTCGCGACGCCGGCTTCGACGCTCGGCGGCATGCTGCAGGGCCTCGTCGGCCTCGCGATCGTCGTCGCGCTGATCTTCGCGGTGGCGTGGACGATGCGGAAGATCGGCCCGCGCGCGCGGACCGGCGGCGCCGTGCAGGTCGTCGGCGGCGCCTCGGTCGGTCCGCGCGAGACGCGTCGTCGTCGTCCGCTTCGGCACCCGCACGCTGCTGCTCGGCGTCGCGCCGGGCCAGGTGTCGCTGCTGCACGCCGACGAGCCGGGCGACGCGTTCGACGAGACCGGTGGCCGTCGCGCCGGCGCCGCGCTTCGTCGATCGGCTGCGCGCCGCGCGGGGACGCGCATGAAGGCACGGTCGTTCGTCGTCGCGACGCTCGTCGCGACCGGCCTCGTCGCGGTCGCGCATCCGGCGTTCGCGCAGGCGACCGGCGGGCTGTCCGCCCTGCCCGCGCTGACGACGACGCCGACGCCGGCGGCGGCCAGAGCTACTCGCTGTCGCTGCAGCTGCTGCTGCTGCTGACGGCGCTGACGTTCCTGCCGGCCATCCTGCTGATGATGACGGCGTTCACGCGGATCGTGATCGTGCTGTCGCTGCTGCGTCACGCGCTCGGCACGCAGACGTCGCCGCCGAACCAGGTGATGGTCGGCCTGTCGCTGTTCCTGACGCTGTTCGTGATGGCGCCGGTCGCCGACCGGATCTACGACGACGCGTACCTGCCGTTCTCGCAGCAACCGCATCTCGCAGGACGAGGCGCTGACGCGCGCGACCGCGCCGCTCAAGGCGTTCATGACGCGGCAGACGCGCGAGCCCGACGTCGCGCTGTTCATGAAGCTCGCGAACGCGCCGGCCGTCGCGAACCCGGCCGACGTGCCGCTGAAGGTCCTGATCCCCGCGTTCGTCACGAGCGAGCTGAAGACCGCGTTCCAGATCGGCTTCATCGTCTTCGTGCCGTTCATCATCATCGACCTCGTCGTGTCGAGCGTGCTGATGTCGATGGGCATGATGATGCTGTCGCCGACGCTGATCTCGCTGCCGTTCAAGCTGATGCTGTTCGTCCTCGCCGACGGCTGGACGCTGCTGATCGCCTCGCTCGTCCAGAGCTTCCAGTAACCGACCGTCCCCATGAACTCGCAAGCCGTCCTCTCGATCAGCCAGAACGCGTTGCAGACCGCGATCCTCGTGTCGGCGCCGCTGCTGCTGACCGCGCTCGTCGTCGGTCTCGTCGTCAGCATCCTGCAGGCCGCGACGCAGATCAACGAGGCGACGCTGTCGTTCATCCCGAAGCTGCTCGGCGTGTTCGCCGCGACGGTGATCGCCGGCCCGTGGATGGTCGCGGTGCTCGTCGACTACATCCAGCAGCTGTTCGAGAGCATCCCGCACGTGATCGGCTGACGCGGGCCGCGGCGCGCGATCGTGTTCCAGTTCACCGACGCGCAGCTGCTCGGCTGGCTCGCGACCGTCGTCTATCCGTTCGTCCGCATCGCGGCACTGGTCTCGACGGCGCCGATCCTCGGCGACCCGTCGGTCCCGCGACGCGTGCGGATCGGCCTCGCGATCTTCGTCACGATCGTCGTCGCGCCGACGCTCGACGACGTGCCGCGTACGTCGCGTTCCTGTCGGGCGACGGCCTGCTGCTGATCGGCCGGCAGATCGTGATCGGCGCCGCGATCGGCTTCTCGATCCAGCTGGCGTTCGCCGCGATCGAATACGCCGGCGACCTGATCGGCCTGCAGATGGGGCTCGGCTTCGCGACGTCGTCGAATCCGGAGACGAACGACCAGGACGCCGCTGATCGGCGGCCTGCTGCGCTACTTCGCGATGCTCGCCTTCCTCGTCGCGAACGGCCCGCTGATGATGATCGCCGGCGTCACCGAGAGCTTCCACGCGATGCCCATCGCCGGATCGTCCGGTCTCGCTCGACGACTGGAAGATGCTCGTGATGGGCGGCGGCACGATCTTCGGCCTCGCGCTGCACATGGCGCTGCCGGTCGTCGCGGCGCTGCTCGTCACGAACGTCGCGCTCGGCGTCATGACGCGCGCCGCGCCGCAGCTCAACCTGTTCTCGATCGGCTTCCCGATCACGATCGCGCGTCGGCCTGATCGTGCTCATGGCGAGCCTGCCGGTCGTGCTCGGCCTGTCGGACAGCGCCGTCAACGCCACCGTCGCGCGATTCCTGCGGTAGCGACGCTCGCCTATCATCGACCGAGGGCCGATCGCCGGCCGACGATCGACGACGGGACGAGCATGCTGATACTGACGACGCAATTCGAGATATGCGCTCGCGTTCGGCGCCATCGGCGCGCTGCTGATGGTGCGTGAGCAACCTGATGAAGCGCATGGTCTGCGCTGCGCGTCTTCGCGCTCGGCGCCAACGCGTTCTTCATCGTGCAGTTCGCGATCACGCACAACTGGATCCTCGTCGGACTGCAGGCCACGCTGCTGTCGATCAACGTCTGGCGCCTGTGGTCGCTGCGCCGGCTGCTGCGCTCGCTCGAGGAAGCGAACGCCGAGTCGCCGATCCGCGACTGGCTGCTGCCGCAGATGAAGAAGCGGACGCTTCAAGGGCGGCACCGTGCTGTTCCGCCAGCGGCGACGAGGCGAACGAACTGTTCTACATCCAGAGCGGCACCGATCCGCGTCGTCGAGATCGACCGGGCGCTCGGCCCCGGCAGCCTCGTCGGCGAGATCGGCATCTTCTCGGCCGAACACCAGCGCACCGCGAGCATCGTCTGCGACACCGACGTCGTCGCGTACACGATGACCGACGAGGCCGCGTATCTGCTGTACGTGCAGAATCCGCAGATCGGCTTCTACCTGATCCGCCTCGTCATCCAGCAGCTGACCGCGAGCGCCGGGGCGCTCGGGCCGATGCCGGCCGTCGCGCCGGCGCCGGCCTGACGCCGGCGCGTCGATCCCTTCGCACCTTCCACGAACGGAGCCGTCCATGACCTTCCGCCTCGCCTGCGCCTCGCTCGCGCTCGTCTGCACGACCGTGATCGCGCCCGCCTCGGCGCAGTCGACGCCGAGCGGCGTCAAGGGCGTCCTCGACAACGCGTCCGACGCGGCGCTCGACAAGCTGTCGAAGCCCGGCGCGTTCTCGGCCGACGACGCCATCCGCATCGCGCTGCCGGGCGCGAAAGGGCTGGGCGACATGATGAAGCTCACCGACCGCGCCGGCCTCACGAACGACATCACCGGCAAGCTCAATCGCGCGGCCGAGCAGGCGGCGTCCGAAGCGAAGCCGATCTTCCGCGCCGCGATCGATCGCATGTCGCTGAAGGACGCGGTCGACATCGGCGACCGGCGGCAACACCGGCGCGACCGACTACCTGCGCCGGACGTCGGGCGCCGAGATCGTGGCGAAGCTGACAGCCGCTCGTGTCGGCGGCGTTGGCGCGATCCGGCGTGCTACAGCAAACCTCGCAACTCGCGCAGTTCGGCTTGACCGACGCGAAGCTGACCGACGACGTCGCGAAGAAGACGTCCGACGGCATCTTCACGTACGTCGGCCGCGAGGAGACGCGGATGCGGCAGAACCCGGTCGACAGCGGCAAGGCGCTGCTGAAGGGTCTCAAGTTCTGACGCCGGGTCCACGCACCGCCTCGAAAGCGTCCGACGTCCGAAGGCCATGTTCATGCGCTACAACACCAATCGCCGCTAAGCGATTGATCGAAAAACCCCGTGCTACCATCGATCGCGTTGCGCAACTCGTGTTCGCGATCGCGCGCATCGACGGGCGCCGCCGGCATCGCGAGAGGCCGGGTCGCCGCGACGTCGCGCGCGGTCGCCGCCTGATCAACCCACGACCTCATGCCCGATCGACCTGACGGTGCGGTGCGGATCCTCGTCGTCGACGACCACGGCAGCGACGCGAGCCGCCTGGCGCGCCGCCGCGAGCGCCGTCGACGGGCGCGTCGTCGTCCGCGGCGTCCACAGCGTGCCGTCGCTGCAGCAGGCCGTGCTCGACGGTGGCTGGACGTGCGTGCTGTGCCGGCAGACGCCGGCGCGACTGTCGCTGAGCGCGGTCGTCGCGATGATCCAGGTCATCGAGCCGATGCCGACGGTGCTGCTCTATCCATCCGCATCGACCGCCGACGAGCGACGCCGCTGGATCACCTCCGCCGTGCGCGCGAGCGAGCGCGCGCCGCGACGCGCGAGGGCCGTCGCGCACGGCGCGACCGGCAGCCAGTTCGACCTCGACCTCGGCACGATGGACGTGCCGTCGCTGCTCGGCTCCGGCGTCACGTCGGTCGTCGGCGACGCGCAGGCGATGCGCGCGCTGCGCGACAGCGAGGAGCGCTTCCGCACGCTGACCGAGATCGCCCCGGTCGGCATCTTCCTCACCGACGCCGCGCAGCGCTGCGTCTACGTCAACGAACGCTGGTCCGAGATCATCGGCATGTCGGCCGGCGAGGCGCTCGGCCTCGACTGGCGTGCGTGCCTGCAGACGCAGGGGGCGACGCTCGAGGCGACGGCGCTGTTCGCGGCCGACCCGACGACGCCGGTGTCGTTCGAGAATCCGATCGAGAAGCGCGGCGGCCCGACGACCTGGGTCATCGGCCAGATGCGGCCGTACCGCGACTCGCGCGGCGACATCGTCGGCCACCTCGGCGTCATCACCGACATCACCGAACGCAAGAGCGCCGAGCTCGCGATCCAGGAGTCCGAACGGCGGCTGCGCGAGCTGTCGACGCACATGACGTCGGCCGAGGAGCGCCAGCGCGCGCTGATCGCCCGCGAGATCCACGACGACATCGGCAGCTCGCTGACCGGCATGAAGATCGACGTGCTGCGGCTCAAGCAGCTGACGACCGGCATTCCCGAGGCGCACGAGAAGCTCGCGGCGTTCACGCGGCTGCTCGACTCGAGCGCGGCGGCGAGCGTGCGGATCGCGAAGGCACTGCGGCCGAGCATCCTCGACGACGGCATCGTGCCGGCGATCGACTGGCAGCTCCGCGAGTTCGCGAAGCGGATGGACATCGACACCGAGTTCGTCGAGCCGGAGCACGAGCCGCGGCTCGCGCCGGACCAGTCGATCGCGTTGTTCCGCGTCGTCCAGGAGGCGCTCAACAACGTCGCGAAGCATGCGCAGGCGAAGCACGTCGACGTCGTGCTGTTCACGCGCGCGAACGAGCTCACGCTCGAGATCCGCGACGACGGCCGCGGACTGCCGGTCGACCAGCCGGCGGGCGGCATCGAACGCAACGGCGGCTTCGGGATCACCGGCATGCGCGAACGCGTGCTGTCGCTCGGCGGATGGATGGACGTCACCGGCGCGCCGGGCCAAGGGACGACCGTGATGGTCGGCATCCCGATCGCGGCGAAGCGGGCGGCCCGCCCGTCGTGACGTCGAGGGTGGCATGACGATCCGCGTCATCGTCGCCGACGACCATCCCATCTTGCGGGCGGGGATGGTCTCGGTGCTCAACGCGTCGTCGGACCTGCGGGTCGTCGCCGAGGCGGGCAACGGCGCCGAGGTGCTGCGCGCGATCCGCGACGTGGCGTTCGACGTGCTGCTGCTCGACGTCTCGATGCCCGGCAAGAGCGGCCTCGACCTGATGCGCCAGATCCGCAAGGACAGCCCGCGGCTGCCGATCCTGATCGTCAGCTCGTTCCCCGAGGACCAGTACGCGCTGCGCTCGATCAAGGCCGGCGCGTCCGGCTACATCACGAAGATGAGCGCGCCGAGCGACCTCGTCACCGCGGTGCGCACCGTGTCGAACGGCCGCAAGTTCATCACGCCCGCGCTCGCGGAGATGCTCGCCGATCACGTCGAGCGGCCGGACAGCGCGACGCCGCACGAGTCGCTGTCGGACCGCGAGTTCCAGACGCTGAAGATGATCGCGGCGGGCCATTCGCTGACCGAGATCGCCGAGGTGCTGTGCATCTCGGTCAAGACGGTCAGCGTCTACCGCTCACGGCTGCTCGAGAAGATGCGGATGAAGAGCAACGTCGAGCTGACGCGCTACGTCGTCGAGCACGGCCTGATCGACGACGGCGCCTGAGGTCGCGGCGCCGCGACGGCGTTACAGGTAGTCGAACAGCGTCTTGTTGCCGATCGCCGCGAACGTCTTCTGCGCCGCGGTCAGCGAGGTCTGTTGCTTCGCGAGGTCGGCGACCGCCTTCGCGTAGTCGGTGTCCTGCAGGTCCGACAGGTGCGCCTGGCCGGAGGTGTCCGTCGCGGTCGCCGCCGTGCCGAGCGCGTCGACCTCGTTCTCCCGGACCCCGACGGAGGCGCGGACGGTGTTCGCGTTGTCGAGCGCGTTGTCGACGTTCGCGATCGCGCCGAGCAGTCCGCTCGACACCTGCGCGACGCCGGCGGTGCCGCCGGTCGGCTTGCTGAGCAGGTCGATCGCGTTCTGCAGCGTCTGGAACACGGTCTGCTTCGCGGACGGCGCGACGGTGAACTGGTCGCCGTTCGCCGGTACGCCGCTGACCGTCAGCTGCAGGCCGCCGAACGCGATCGCCGTGCCGGCCGTGAACGCGTTGCCGGTCGTCGCCGGTGCCGCGACGGCGGTGTTCGTCGTCGTGTCGATGACCTGGTACGTCGTCGCGCCGTTCGCGACCGAGAACTGCACGCTGTATGCGTGGCCGGTCAGCGCCGACGGCGTGATGACCTGCCCGGTGTCGACGATGCCGCCGCCGGTGTTCGTCGTCGCGGCGTGCGTCGTGAAGACGCCGTTGCCGGTCGACACGCGGTTGAACAGGTCGTTGCCGTTCGCGGTGCTCGCGATCTGCCGCGTCGCGGACACCTGGATCACGCGATCGCCGTCGTCGCCGGCGTAGCTCGCGCCGGTCGACGTGCGCGCGAACGGCGTCGTGTCGCTGCGGTAGCCGCCGAACAGGAAGTGTCCGTCGCCGTCCTTCGTGTTCGCGAGCGAGATCAGCGAGTCGAGTTGTCCCGACAGCTCGGTGCCGAGCGACGCGCGCTCGCTGTCGGTCAGCGATGCGTTGTTCGCGGAGACGAGCGACGTCCGCACGCTCTGCAGCACGCTCGCGACCTGCCCGAGCGTGGAATCGGTCTGGCCGAGCAGCTGCTGGGCGACGCCCTGGTTCGTGATGTATTGCGTGTTGTTCGCGAGCCCGCTCGTGGTCCGCAGGATCTCGGTCGCCGCGACGGGATCGTCGGACGGCGTGTTGACGCGCTTGCCGGTCGACAGCTGCTGCTGCGTCTTCGACAGCGTCTGCTGGGCCTGGTTGATCGCGTCGAGGCCGCGATCGAAGAGCGTGGAAGTGGCGATGCGCATGCGCGTCTCGTTAGCTGAACAGGTCGAGGATGGACTGGAACAGCGCCGCGGCGGTCGCCAGCGTCTTGCTGGAAGCCTCGTACGCCTGCTGGTACTTCTGCAGGTTCGCGGCTTCCTCGTCGAGGTTGACGCCCGACACCGAGTCGCGCGCGTCCTGCGCCTGCGTCAGCATGCGTGCCTTCCGACGTCGACAGCGACGACGCCTCGTCGGTCCTGTCGCCGATGGAGCCGACGAGGCCGGTGTACGTGTCCTGCGCGCTGCCGATCGCCGTGACGGCCTGCTGCTGCACGCCGGCCAGCAGCAGCGCGTTGCGGTTGTCGCCGGTGCCGTTGGTGTTCGGTCCGACCGTGAACGCGTCGCCGTCCGCGGGGGTGCCGGTCAGCGTCAGCTTCCAGCCGTTCTGCGCGATCGTCGCGCCGGCCGTGTAAGCGTTGGCCGACGAGATCGCCGTGTTCGTGGACGCGTCGACGAGGTCGTAGGTCGTCGTCGTGCCGCTGACGTGGAAGACGACCTTGACCGGTGCCTGCAGGTTCGCCGGCAGCGGCGATGCGGGCGTGACGGCGAGCGACGCGATCTTCGCGCCGCCGCTGTTCGTCGACGCGGCGGACAGCGCGACCGGCGCGGCCGCCGCGATCTTCGCCGGATCCGTGATCGCGACGGCGAGGTCGAGGGCGCCGTTGCGCGTCGGCGAGATCGCGAAGTGGTCGCCCGCCGCGAGCGGACCGGTCACCGCGATGGCGATGCCGTCGACGGTCTGCGGCAGCGACGAATAGGTGTGCGTCGTCTGGTCCGACAGGTTCGTCAGCGTGTAGTGCGTGCCGTCGTACGCGAGCGTGTAATCGGCGGTCGTCAGCTTCGTCGCGTCGGTGATCGTGACGCCGATGCCCGAGCCCGCGCTGTTCGACGCGTTCGCGACGACGTCGGGCGACGCGATCGTGAACAGCGGGCCGCCGAGATTGCCGGACAGGTCCTGGCCGAGCGCGTTCTGTGCGTTCAGCGCCGACGCGAGGCCGATCGCGATCTGGCCGAGCGTGTTCTGCGTCGAGCCCAGCACCTGATCGCGGAACGACAGCAGACCGCCGATCGCGCCGTGCGTCACCTGCGACGTCTGCACCGGCTGCGTGTGTCCGTCGACGATCACCGCGAGCTGCTTCTTCGACGGATCCTGCGCGTCCGGCACGGTCGTCAACGTGTTCGCCGTCGTGCCGACGACGAGCGGCTGCCCGTTGCCGACGAAGAGATTCAGCGTGCCGTCCGATTGCGGCAACGACGTCACGCCGACGGCGCTCGCGATCTGCTGCACCAGCGCATCGCGCTGGTCGAGCAGGTCGTTCGGCTGCGCGGCATCGGCGCCGCTGCTGCCGTCGTTCAGGATGGCCCTGTTCAGCGTCGCGACCTGCTTCGCGAGCGTATTGACGCTCGCGACCTGGTCGCCGAGTTGCCGGTCGATGTCGGCGGCCTGGCCCTGCACCCGGCCCGCGAGGTCGTTGAAGCGGGCGGAAAGCGTCTGCGCCGTCGACAGGAACGTCTGCCGCGACGCCGCGTCGGACGGATTGTTGGCGACGGCCTGCAGCGACGAGAAGAACGAATCGGTGGCCGCCGACAGGTTCGACGACGAGTCGGCGAGATAGCCGTCGACCTTCGAGATCTCGGTCGAGTACGTCGTGGCCGCGGCGCTCGAGGCCGTCGTGTCGCGCAGCGACTGCGTGAGGTAATCGTCGTAGATCCGCTGGACCGTCGAGACCTGCACGCCCTGGCCGAAGTAGCCCGAGCCGGTGAACTGGCCGAGCGCCGGCGTCTGCACGGTCTGCTGGCGCGAGTAGCTCGGCGTGTTGACGTTCGCGATGTTGTGCGACGTGGTCGACAGCCCGGCCTGCGCCGCGCGCAGCCCCGTCAACCCGATGCTCATCAAGCTCACCGATCACCCCGACTGATTCGATTCGACGTCATCGATCGATATCGGCAACGCGTCGCGAAACTGAATCGGGCGGCCGCGCTCACAGCAGCTTTCCGAGCGGGCCGGTCAGCACGCGCGCGAGCTTCGCGCCGTAGTCCGGATCGGTCGCGTAGCCGGAGCGGCCCATCTCGGTCGCGAACTTCACGACGTCGCCCGCGGCCTGCACCGCCTTCTCGTAGCGCGGGTTGTTCGCGACCGTCTTCGCGTAGTCGATGAACGACTCCGCATACGACGCGTAGGCCTTGAACTTCTGCACGACCTTCTGCGCGACGCCGTTGACGACCTCGGTCGTGACCGCGTCGACCGTCGGCGCCGGTCCATCCCGCCGGCGCCTTGATGCCGAACAGGTTGAAGCTGCCGGTGCCCTTGACGTCGCGCACCTCGTGCTTGCCCCAGCCGCTCTCGAGCGCCGCCTGGCCGAGGATGACCTTCGCCGGCAGTCCCGTCGCCTCGGCGGCGGCGACCGCGGCATCCTTGAAGCGGTCGACGAACGTGTGATGGATCGACGTGCCCGGCGTCGTGGTCGGCGCGGCGCTCGTCGCCGTGCCCGGCGTCGTCGCCGAGGTCGTCACCGGCGTCGTCGCGTGCGTCATCGTCGCCGGCATCGAGCCCGACAGCGCGCCGGCGACGGCCTTCGCCACGCCGAGCGGCGTGCCGTCCGGATTCTTCCCCTGCGCCCGCTGGATCTGCGCGACGAGCGCGTCGGCGAGCCCGATGCCCTTGCCCTTCGCCATCGTCTGCGCGAGCTGCTGGTCGTACAGGTCGGTCGCCATCTTCGACGCGTCGGACGCGAGCGGGTCCGCGCCGGGCAGCGTCGCGCGCATGTTCTTCAGCATCATCGACAGGAACATCGACTCGAACTGCTGGGCGACCTTGCGGGTCGACGCCGCGTCGTCGTTCTTCGCGGCGAGCCGGACCGCGTCGAGCGCGCGCGGGTCGAAGCTGCCGGTGATCGACGATCCCGGGGTCGCGCCGAGGGCGCCGGTGAGCGGTCCGGTCGTGACCTGGGCCATGTCAGATGACCTCGAGCTCCGCGCGCAGCGCGCCGGCGGCCTTCAGCGCCTGAAGGATCGACAGCAGGTCCTGCGGCGTCGCGCCGATGGTGTTGAGCGCCTTGACGACGTCGGTCAGCTTCGCGGCGTTCGGCAGGTTGACGAGCTCGCCCTTCTCGGACTTGATCGACACCGACGCGTTCGTCACGCCGACGGTCGTGCCCTGCGCGAGCGCGTTCGGCTGGCTGACGCTGTTCTCGGCGCTGATCGTGACCGACAGGTTGCCGTGCGCGACCGCGCTCGTCGAGAGCGTGACGGACTGGTTCATCACGACCGACCCGGTGCGCGCGTTGATGATCACCTTCGCCGGCGGCTTCGACAGCGTCACGTCGAGGTCCTGCAGGTTCGCGAGGAACGCGACGCGCGCGCTCGGCTCGACCGGCGCGCGGACCTGCACGACGCGGCCGTCGAGCAGCGACGCGGCGCCCGGCGACGCGCGGTTGATCGCGGCGGCGACCGCCTGCGCGTTCGCGAAGTCGGTGTCGTCGAGCTCGAGGTTCACGAAGTCGCCCTGGCCGATCGTCGTCGACACCGGCGCGCTCGACGTCGCGCCGCTCGGGATGCGGCCCGCGTTCAGCTGGTTGATCTGCACCTTGCTGCCGGCGGCCGACGCGCCGGCGCCGCCGAGCAGGATGTTGCCCTGTGCCATCGCGTAGACCTGGTTGTCGACGCCCTTCAGCGGCGTGAGCAGCAGCGTGCCGCCGCGCAGGCTCTTCGCGTTGCCGATCGACGAGACGGTGACGTCGATCGTCTGGCCCGGGCCGCGCGAACGCCGGCAGCGTCGCGGTCACCATGACCGCGGCCGCGTTCTTCAGCTGCAGGTTCGTGCCGGGCGGCAGGTTCACGCCCATGCTGCGACAGCATCGACACGATGCTCTGCACGGTGAACGGCGTCTGCGTCGTCTGGTCGCCGGTGCCGTCGAGGCCGACCACGATGCCGTAGCCGATCAGCTGGTTCGTGCGCACGCCCTGGATCTGGCCAGGTCCTTGATGCGCTCGGCGCGCGCGCTCGTCGAAGCCGTCAGCGCCGCGGCGCCGAGGACGAGGATCGACAGCAGGCGCAGCAGGCGGGCGAGCATCATCGCATCGGCCTCAGAACGGCGACACCGACATGAACAGCGCGCGACATCCAGCCCATGGTCTGCGCCTCGTCGATGTAGCCGGTGCCGCGATACTCGATGCGCGCGTCGGCGACCTGCGTCGACGACACGGTGTTGTTGTTGACGACGAAGATCGGGTTGACGACGCCCGAGAAGCGGATGAACTCGCTGCCCTGGTTGATGCCGATCTGCTTCTCGCCGGCGACGAGCAGGTTGCCGTTGCCGAGCACCTCGATGACCGTCACCGTGATGGTGCCGGTGAAGGCGTTGCTGCTCGCGCTGTCGCCCTTGCCGCTGAACGTCGTCGCCGAATTGCCGCTGACGCTCGTGCCCTGCAGGAACTTGAGCGGCAGGTGACCGACGATCGACGGGATGCTGAGCGACGTGCTGCCCGACTTGTCGACGCTGGAGCCCGACTGCTTCGTCGCCTGCAGCTTCTCGTTCAGCACGATCGTGATGACGTCGCCGACGTTGCGCGCGCGGCGATCCTCGAACAGCGGCTGGTAGTTGACGGTCTGGAAGATCGACCCGCCGGTCTGCGCGCCCGGCGCCGCCACGACCGGCGCCGGACGGGCGGTCAGCGGCTGCTGGATCTCGACGGTCTTCAGCGCGCCGCATCCGGAAAGGAGCAGCGCCGCTGCGACGAAGCCGCCCCGGCGAAGGCCGGGGCCTGATTTGATGTTGATCATGTGCAAATGGAAATGAGGTCCCGGCCTTGCCGGGATGGCATCCCGACGATCCCGTGCGGCACATCGACTACATCTGCGTGAGTCGTTGCAGCATCTGGTCCGACGTCGTGATGGCCTTCGAGTTGATCTCGTACGCGCGCTGCGTCTGGATCATGTTGACGAGCTCTTCGACGACGTTCACGTTCGACGTCTCGATGTAGCCCTGGTTGATCTGCCCGATGCCGTTCGTGCCGGCGGTGCCGGTCTGCGGCGTGCCCGACGACGCGGTCTCGATGTAGAGGTTCTGGCCCTGGCTCGACAGGCCGGCCGGATTGATGAACGTCGCGAGCTGGATCGTGCCGACGGTCGTCGGCGTCGCGCTGCCCTGCGTCGTCGTCGTGACGATGCCGTCCTGCCCGATCGTGATCGACAGCGCATTCGCCGGGATCGTGATCGCCGGCTGCAGCGGCATGCCGCTCGACGTGACGACCTGGCCTTGCGCGTCGCGCTGCAGCGAGCCGTCGCGCGTGTACGCCGTCGTGCCGTCCGGCTGCTGCACCTGGAAGAAGCCGTCGCCGTTGATCGCGAGGTCGAGCGCGTTGCCGGTCTGCGGCAGGTTGCCCTGCGTGTGGATGCGCGACGTCGCGACGGTGCGCACGCCGGTGCCGATCTGCAGGCCCGACGGCAGCTCGTCTGCTGCGTCGACTGCGCGCCGGGCTGGCGCACCGTCTGGTACAGCATGTCCTCGAACACCGCGCGCGACCGCTTGAAGCCGGCCGTGCTGACGTTCGCGAGGTTGTTGGAGATGACGTCGAGCTGCGTCTGCTGCGCGTCGAGGCCGGTCTTGGCGATGTAGAGCGAGCGGATCATGCGGGTTCCTCGGACGACTCGTGATGCCTGCAGTGTCCGCCGGCGAGCCGCCGGCAAGGCGCCGATGAAGCGGGTAAATCGCCCGCTATTCGCGACCGCTCGGCTCGTGCCGAGCCTGTCTCAGCTCGCGCCGAGCAGCTGCGTCGCCTGCTTGTCGTTGTCTTCGCCGCTCGTGATCAGCTTCATCTGCATGTCGAACTGGCGGGCCAGCGCGATCATGTCGACCATCGCCGCGGCCGGGTTGACGTTGCTGCCTTCGACGGCACCGGCGGTGACGCGGACGGTCTCGCTCCGGTCGGCTGAGCCGCCGTCCTTCAGGCGGAACAGGCCGTCGGCGCCGCGCGTCAGCGTCGACTCGTCGGGATCGACGAGCTTGATGCGTCCGAGCGACGTGACGCCGGTGCGCGGCGGCTGCGTCGGCACGCCGGACACCGTGCCGTCGGCGCCGATCGAGACCGACGTGTTCGGCGGGACGGCGATCGGTCCGCCGTCGCCGAGCACGTTCTGGCCGCCCTTCGTGACGAGCGTCCCGTCGGCGCCGATGTCGAAGCTGCCGGCGCGCGTGTAGGCCTCGGCTGCCGTCGGCGCCTGCACGGCGATCCAGCCGCTGCCGGTGACGGCGACGTCGAGCGCGCGACCGGTCTCGACGATGGCGCCGGTCGAGAAGTCGGTGCCCGGCGTCGACTGGGCCACCGACGTGCGCGTCGGCAGGCCCTGCCCGTCGACCGGGATCGCGCGATACACGCTGACGTCGGCGCGGTAGCCGGCGGTCGAGACGTTCGCGAGGTTGTTCGCGACGACGGCCTGCCGGTCGAGCATGCTCTTCGCGCCCGACATGGCGGTGTAGATCAGGCGATCCATGCGCGGCTCCGGTCAGGTGTCCGGGACGTCAGCGCAGGTTGACGAGCGTCTGCATCAGCGCGTCCTCGGTCTTGATCGTCTGCGCGTTCGCCTGGTAGTTGCGCTGCGCGGTGATCATGTCGACGAGCTGGGCGGTCAGGTCGACGTTCGACTCCTCGACCGTGCCGGACTGCAACGCGCCGAGCGTGCCGGTGCCGGGCGCGCCGACGAGCGGCGGACCGGATTCGACGTCTCGGCCCACACGTTGTTGCCGAGCGGCGAGAGGCCGTCGGGCGACGTGAAGTTCGCGAGCGCGACCTGCGCGAGCGGCTTCGTCTGCCCGTTCGAATAGCGCCCGAGGATCGTGCCGTCGTCCGAGACCGAATAGCTCGCGAGGCGGCCCGATGCGAAGCCGTCCTGCGTCAGCTGGTTGACGGCCGAGCCGCCGGCGGTCGTGAACTGCGTCGAGCCGCTGAAGTCGAGCGTGAACGCGAGCGGCGTCGTGGCGCCGCCGCTGATCGGCGTCGAGACGTTGAACGGCAGCGTCGTGTTCGCCGCGTCGATCAGGCCCTGGCTGTTGAACGCGATCGTGCCGAGCGCGGTGTTGCCGATCTGCGTGCCGTCGTTCGTGCCGAACACCTTCCACACGTTGTCGCCGGCGGTGTTCGTGCCGCCCGCGACGAAGTACAGGCCGAGCGCGTGCGACGTGCCGAGCGAGTCGTAGACCGACGCCGACGTCGCGAAGCTGTAGGTCGACGAGTTCGTCGGGTCGAACGTCGCCACCATCGGCGCCGTCGCGCTCGCGTCGAGGCTCATCGTGGCCGTGACCTTCGCGGTCGCCTGCGGCGTCACGTCGGCCTGCGAGATCTGCAGGTCCGTCGGCGACGCGGTCGGCAGGATGCCGTCGGGGCCGGCCGGATAGCCGGTCAGCCGGCTGCCGTTGTCGTTGACGATGTAGCCGCTCTTGTCGAGGTGGAACTGGCCGTTGCGGCTGAATTCGACCGTGCCGTTGTCGGACAGCCGGAAGAAGCCCTGGCCGTTGATCGCGAGGTCCAGCGGGTTCGACGTCGCCGTCAGCGAGCCCTGCGAGAACGACTGCTCGATCGACGAGACGCGCGTGCCGATGCCGGGCGTGTTCGCGCCGACGAGTCCGCCGGCCGTCGCATAGACGTCGGCGAAGTGCGCGTCCGATTCCTTGAAGCCGATCGTGTTCACGTTCGCGACGTTGTTGCCGATCACGTCCAGGTTCTTGGACGCGGCCGAAAGTCCGGATAGTCCTTGCTCGAAAGCCATCGAATGCTCCTTGCCGGTGTGCGGGCGGCCGCGCGGACGTTCTCGTCCGACGCGACGGTCCCGTGAATCAATAGATCTGCTTGACCTGGGCCATCGCGACGGTGCCGATGCCGTTGACGAACACGGACCCGCCGTTGCTGCCCGGCGTGACGCTGGAGACGTCGCCGATCGACAGCGTGTCCGCCGAGACGGCCTTGCCGTCGGTGGTCGCGCGTGACGCTGAACGTGTACGCGCCCGCGGCCGCGGCCGAACCGGAGTCCGTGCTGCCGTCCCAGACGAAGTTCTCGATGCCGGCCGACTGCTTGCCGAGGTCGGCGGTGTGGATCACCGTGCCGCTCGCATCCTTGATCGTCACCTTGACGTCGTCCGCGTCGGCCGAGAGATTGAAGCCGGCGACGGCCTGGCCGCTCGCGAGCTCCAGCGTGGACCCCGGCACCAGGACGCTGTGGCCGACCAGCGACGACGCCTGCAGCGACTGCGACGCGTTGACGTCGCCGAGCAGCGAGTCGAGCTGCGTCGACAGCTTCTTGATGCCCTGCACCGTGTTGAGCTGCGCGAGCTGGCTCGTCATCTGCGCGCTGTCCATCGGATTCAGCGGGTCCTGGTTGTTCATCTGCGCGACGAGCAGCTTCAGGAAGTAGTCCTGGCTGCCGACGCCGGTGTCGGTCGTGGCGGTCGCCGACGTGCCGCTCGTCGTCGACGTCGACGAGGTCGTGGACGTGACCGGCGTCGCCGAAGCGGCGGTGAGCGCGGAGAAGTCGATGGTCATGGGCGTTTCCGGTTGCTTGCGTTGATCAGTTGCCGAGCGTCAGCGCCTTCAGCATCAGCGTCTTCGCGGTGTTCATCACCTCGACGTTCGTCTGGTACGAGCGTGACGCCGAGATCATGTTGACCATCTCGTCGACGACGTTGACGTTCGGCATGCTCACGTAGCCGTCGGCGTCGGCCTGCGGGTGCTTCGGGTCGTAGATCTTGCGCGGGGCGGCGTCGTCCTCGACGACCCGTGCGACCGAGACGCCGACGCTCGGGGACGCCGAGCCGGCGTCGGTGCCGGCGACCGGGTTCGCCTGGAAGACGACCTGCTTCGCGCGATAGACCTTGCCGTCCGGCCCGGCGGCGCTCTCGGCGTTCGCGAGGTTGCTGGCCGTCGTGTTCAGCCGCAGCGACTGCGCGGCCAGCGCCGAGGCCGAGATGCGGAAGACGTCGTTCATGCTCATGCGATGACTCCTCAGCTCGAGACGGCCGACATCAGCGTCTTGATCTGATGGTTGAGGAACGAGAACGACGCCTCGTAGCGGACCGTGTTGTCCGCGAACGCGGCGCGCTCGGCGTCGAGGTCGACGGTGTTGCCGTCGATCGACGGCTGGTTCGGCGACGACTCGACCGCGTCGCTGCTCGAGACGACGACCGCGTTGGCGTCCGCGTTCTGCCCGACGTGGCCGGCGTGCGTCGCCTGCAGCGCGACGCGCGGCGCGACCGGCGCGTTGCCGCTCGGCCCGGCGTCGCCGGTGGCGCGCGCCAGCACCACGGCGAAGTCGACGCTCTTGCCCTGGTAGCCGGGCGTGTCGGCGTTCGCCATGTTCGAGGCGATGACCTGCTGGCGCTGGCCGCCGACCTTCAGGGCCGTCTCGTGGAATCGGAATGCGGCGTCGAGTGCGTTCATGTCGTGGTGATGTGCGAGTCGGACGGGTCCTTCCCGGGATGGCGCAAGTCTGTGCGGGCCCGTGGCGGCGCGATCGGGCGAGAAGGCCGGGAAAACGCGATCAATTCGGACGAACGTTCGCGCGACGGTCGGCGTTCAATGCGCCATCGACCAGACCGGCCCGCCTCGGGACGTCCCGCCATGAACCGACTCGCACCGCGCGACGCGCTGACCGCCGCGACCCTGACGGCCCTCGCCGCGCTCGCGACGCCGTCGTTCGCCGCGCCCGCGTCGCCGCAATCACCGGCGCCGGTCACGATCGAGTCGGTCGCGCGCGACGCCTTGCTCGACGCACTCGCGCCGGCGCTGATGGTCCGCGGCGCGACCGCGATCGCGAACGTCGCGCCCGCCGATGCGCGCCGCGCGCCGGCCCCGTGCAACCAGTTCGTCGGATTCGTGCCGCCGGGCGCGCGACTCGTCGGCAAGACGGTCGTCGGCGTGCGCTGCGCGGACGGGACGACGCTGGCAGACGTTCGTGTCGGCCGAGGTTC
Source organism: uncultured beta proteobacterium (assembly GCA_963720205.1). Taxonomy (GTDB): domain Bacteria; phylum Pseudomonadota; class Gammaproteobacteria; order Burkholderiales; family Burkholderiaceae_D; genus CAHJXF01. The sequence continues at coordinate 1,764,651 of OY970390.1, forward strand.
GCGTCGAGGCGCCGGTGTGGCAGGCGACGCATGCGCTGCGCGCCGGCGAGCCGCTGATGAACGGCGACGTCGTGCTCGCGAACGCGACGCTGACGCTGGCCGACCTCGACGCCGCCGCCGCGATCGCGCGCGGCGCCGGACCGTCCGCGATGCGCGGGCTCGCGTCGCTCGACGGACGCAACGCCGCGCCGCTCGGCCGCACGATCCAGCGCCCGGTCGGCGCGGGCCGCCCGCTCGCCGCGGCCGACCTCCGCGAGGAAGGCCGCGTCAACGCCGGCGAGTCGGTCCGCGTCGTCTATCGCGGCGAAGGCTTCTCGGTGGCCTCCGAAGGCCGTACGGTCGGCGCGGCCGATCCCGGCTCGAACGTCCAGATCCGGCTCGCGAGCGGCTCGGTCGTCAGCGGCACGCTGCGCGCCGACCGCGAGGTCGAGCTGCGCGCGCTGACCGCGAGGTAAGGAATTCCGACGCCGATGACTCAAGTCTTCCATACCCTTGCCGATAGTCCCTTTGTGCGAATCCGGCGGCCGTCCGCGGAGCCGCACCGAGGCTGTCCGATGCGGGCGAGCAACGGTCACGCGATCGCATTGCGCGACCGCGTGGAACGCGCGGATGTCCTCGTTATCATGAACGTCTGAACCACCCGCCAGCAGGCGCGCCGGGCCGTCGAAGCGATCGACGGCGGGCCCACCGAGAAGAGGTATTCACATGAAGATCCATACCGACGTCACCCACGCCCTCCCCGGCACCGACAAGTCGACGACCGGCGAAGACCGGCGCCGTCCCGACGACGCCCGCCGTCGCCACCACGAACGCGGTCGGCAGCGTCAAGCATCAGCGACGCGTCCCGATCGCTGGCCAGTGTCGGCGACACGAGCGCGCCGTTCGACGCCAAGCGCGTCGAGCAGATCAAGGCCGCGATCAGCGCGGGACAGTTCAAGGTCAATCCCGAAGCGATCGCCGACAAGGTGATCGACAGCGCCAGCCAGCTCCTGGTCGGCCGCGCGTGACGGATCGGCGATGAACGCGTCCACGACCGTCCGGACGATCGGCGCGCCGGCCGCCGGCGACGACGAGCGCGCGCTGCTCGCGCGCTTCGAGCAGCTGCTCGAGCGCGAAGACAGGTTCATCGTCGCGCGCGACGCGGTCGGGCTCGCGTCGATCGCCGACGAGCGCGCCCAGCTGATCGAGCGGCTCGCGACGGCTGCGCGCGAGCGTCGCGCGTCACCGGCGATGAGCGCCGCGGCCGAGGCCGAGCTGATCGACCTCTACCGACGGCTGCGCCAGCGCCACGACCTTCGTGCGCGCATCGTGCGGCGTCATGCCGAACGCAACGCGTCGCGCGCTTCGCGTGCTCGCGCAGGCGGCCGGCAGGACCGGCCTCTATCGCGCCGACGGCACCGTCCGGCTGCAGCAGCACGGCGCCTGACCGGAGCGGCGTTCGCCGCTTCGTCGCATTCCCGTTCGTTTCGAAGGCCGGCCCGAGGCCGGCTCAGGGCGTCGCGACCGCGTCGTCCGATCGCGCGGCGCCGCCCGACGCGTGCGGCTCCGCGATCGCCGCGGGCGCCCCACCCTCCTGCGCCGCGGGCGCCCGGCCCTCCTGCGCCGCGGGCGCCCCGCCCTCCTGCGGTCGCGTGTCGTCGGCCGACAGCACGACGCAGCGTCACGCGACGATTGCGCGCGCGGCTCGCGGCGTCGACGTTCGCCGTCAGCGGCCGGAACTCGGCATAGCCCGCGATGCCGATGCGGCCGGGCGCGATGCCCTGGTCGATCAGGAAGCGGCCGACCGACGCGGCGCGCGCCGCCGACAGCTCCCAGTTCGAGCGGAACTCGCGCGTCGCGATCGGCACGTCGTCGCTGTGCCCCTCGATCTGCAACGGCTCGACGAAGCCCGCGAGCACGTTCGCGAGCGAGCGCAGCGCCGTCGAACGACGCCGGCTTCAGCTCGGCCTTCGCCGGATCGAACAGCACGGCCGCGTTGATCTCGATCGCGATGCCGTGCGCGCCGCGCGTGACCTGCGCCTGGCCGTCGCGCACCAGCGCCTGCAGATGCTCGTCGACGCGCGCCGCGAGTTCCGTCATGTGCTGCACGCGGCGCACGGCCTTCTCGACCTCGGCCCGCTCGACCGGATCGCACCGGCGGCCGCGACCGGCTCCGGCGGTGCGACCGACGCGGCCATCGCCGACCGTCGCGGCGCGGGACCGGATCGACCATCTTGGGCGGCGGCGCGGCCACGTCGTGCGTCGCGACCGGGCCGGCGCCCGGCGCATGGACGTCGTTCTGGCTGAACGCGGTCGACAGCGCGCCGCTCAGCACGCGATAGCGGCCTTCGTTGACGGACGACATCGCGTACATCACGACGAAGAACGCGAACAGCAGCGTGATGAAGTCGGCGTACGACACCATCCAGCGCTCGGTCGTGTGGTTGTGGACGACGCGATCGCTGTCGCGCTGGCCGCCGCGGCGCCGGCGAGGCGACGAGCGCGGCCGCGTGGCGCGAACCGGGACGTCGACGGGCTCGTCCGGCGTCGCGACGTCGGGCGGCAACGGCGCGTTCATCGCTTCAGTCCGCGAGCGCCGGCACGAAGCCGCGCAGCCGCGCGCGGATCAGCTGCGGATGCTCGCCGGCCGCGATGCCGACGAGCGCTTCCTGCGTCAGCTCGCGCATCAGCGTCTCCTCGGCCACGATGTTGCGCAGCTTGCCGGCGATCGGCAGCAGCACGAGGTTCGCGAGCACGAGGCCGTAGATCGTCGCGACGAACGCGACCGCGATGCCCGCGCCGAGGCGCGTCGGGTCCGCGAGGTTCTCCATCACGTGGATCAGGCCGAGCACCGCGCCGATGATGCCGATCGTCGGCGCGTAGCCGCCGGCCGATTCCCACACGCGCACCGCGGCGCGCTGCGCCTCGTCGCGCGCGCCGAGCTCGACGTCGAGCGCCTCGCGCAGCTGGTCCGGCGCGAAGCCGTCGGCGACCATCTGCAGTCCCGAGCTGCGTGAACGGATCGTCGGTCTGCCGCACGCGCGCCTCGAGCGCGAGCGCGCCGTCGCGACGCGCCAGCTGCGACCAGTCGACGAGCCGGCCGATCAGGCGATCGACGTTGAACACCGGCGGATACAGCGCGTCAGCGCGCCATCCGCACGCGCGCGCGCGAACACGTCGCGCGGCGTCTGGACGAGCACCGCGCCGATGGTGCCGGCGACGACGATCAGCAGCGCCGTGCCCTGCATCAGCGACTCGATGTGGCCGCCGTCGATCCACTGCGCGCCGAAGATGCCGGCGAGCGCGAGCGCGAGACCGAGCAGCGTTCCGGTGTCGAGGCGGCGGCTGCGGACGTCGCTGTTCATGGCGTCGCGCTCACTTGTCCTTGTTCTTCGGCTTCGGCTTCGCGCCCCAGTCCTTCAGGCCGACGCGCAGCCGCGACACCGCCTGGCTGTGCATCTGGCAGACGCGCGACTCGGTGACGCCGAGCACCGCCGCGATCTCGCGGAAGTTGAGCTCCTCCTCGTAGTAGAGGCCCATCATCAGCTTCTCGCGTTCGGGCAGCGAGCCGATCTGCTCGACCAGCGCCTTCTTGAAGCGCTTGTCGGCGAGCTTCGCCGACGGCTCCTCGCGCTCGTCGGGCAGGTTGCGCTCGAAGAACGACTCGTCGTCGTCGCCCTGCAGCTCGTCGATGTGCACGAGCTGGCTGCCGCGCGCGTCGGACAGCAGCTGCTGGTATTGCCCGAGCGGCACGTTCATCTCGCGCGCGACCTCGGACTCGGTCGCGGCACGACGCTCGCGCTGCTGGACCTTCTGCATCGCGGTGTCGATGTCGCGCTGCGCCTTGCGGGCCGAGCGCGGCAGCCAGTCCGACTCGCGCAACTCGTCGAGCATCGCGCCGCGGATGCGCTGCGCCGCGAACGTCTCGAACTGGATGCCCTGCGCCTCGTCGAAGCGCGACGCCGCGTCGAGCAGGCCCATCATGCCGGCCTGGATCAGGTCGTCGATCTGCACGCTGGCCGGCAACCTCGCGATCATGTGATGCGCGATCCGCTTGACGAGCGGCGTGTACTGCCGCACGAGCGAATCGGATGCCACGAGACCGGCGGCGTTGTAGGTCAGCGATGCGCTGCGCTCAAGCGACTGCAGCATGGTGAACCTCGTCTTCTGGAGTGAAAGGTTGTGGTGTCGCGACGCGCGGGGCGACAGGGCCCGACGCGTGCGCGAGGACGATCGAGCCGCCGTCGACGAGCTCGATCGCGAGGAAGCGCCGCGCGGTCGCCGCGAGATTCGCGAACGCGACGCCGGTGGCCGGCTCTTCGTCGAAACGCGGCGTCACGATCTCGAACGTTCCCGATCGCATGCGCGACGGAAAGCATCTTCATCTCGGCGTACGCGGCGCGCAGCGACGGGCCGGCGTCGCTCGCGACGATCGCGACACGCGCGTCGCGTCCGAACGCCTCGATCGCGCGCGACGCCTGGCCCGGTGCGGCGTGCACGACGACGAGGTCGACCTGCGGCTCGCAGCCGCATCGCGGCGAACGCGTCGGCGACGCCGCTGGAGAACGCGGCGGCGAGGCGAGCCTCGTCGGTCGCGTCGTACGAACCGACCCGCGCGAGCGCGCGCGCCGCCGGCAGCAGCAGCAGGCGAGGCGCGAGCGGCCGCACGACGTCGGCGAGCGCGACGTCGCCCGCGACGACGTGCGCGAGCTCGTGGCGGCAGCCGACGCGACACGCGCGCGCGAGCTCGCCCGGCGTGCCGTCGACGAGCAGCGTCGCGCGGCCGGCCGACGCCGCATCGCGCGCGAGGCGCACGGCGACGCCGGCCTTGCGCCGCGTCGCCGCCGGCCACGACCAGCAGCGACGGGCGCCGTCGGGCGAACAGGCTTCGCAGCCCCGCGGCCTGGTCAGGCATGGAGCGGCCCCGCGGCCGGCACGGCCTTCAGGAGATCGGGCGTCGAGCGCGGTCGCGCGCGTGTTCATCGCGGCCATCCAGGCCGGCGCATCGTCGTCGTTCAGCGCGAACGCCGCGGCCGGCGTGCGCGGCGCGAGCGCCTGCGCGACGAGCGCGGCGGTGTCCGGACGCTCGAGGTCTTCCGGCACCTTCTGGCCGGTCGACACGTGATGGATGCGCAGCCGATGACGGATCACCGCGTCGAGCACCGGGCCGAGACGCATCGCCTCGTCGGTCTTCGTGACGACGCAGCCGGCGAAATCGCGATCGGCGAACGTCGCGACGACGTGGTCGAGCGTCTCGGCGTCGGCCGTCGCGTTCAGCACGACGAGCCGCTTCGCCTGCGCGCCGCGCAGCATCGCGATCTGCTCGGCGACGCGCTCGTCGCGCTGGCCGAGGCCGGCCGTGTCGATCAGCACGAGCTTCTTGTCGGACAGGTGGTCGATCGCGCTCTTCAGCGACGCCTCGTCGTGGATCGAGTGCACCGCGATGCCGAGGATCTTGCCGTAGATGCGCAGCTGGTCCTGCGCGCCGATCCGGAAGCCGTCCGTCGTGATCAGCGCGAGCTTGTCGACGCCGTGCTTCAACGCGAACCGCGCGGCGAGCTTCGCGACGGTCGTCGTCTTGCCGACGCCGGTCGGACCGACGAGCGCGTAGACGCCACCTTCGCCGACGAGCCCTTCGGCTTCGGTCGCGACCGGCAGGTTGCGCGCGAGGATGTTCGCGGCCCACGCCGAGCGCGCCGTCGCCGGCGTAGTCGTCGGGCAGCCGCGACTGGATGTGGCGCGCGAGCGCGGGCGAGAAGCCGGCGAGCACGAGTTGCTGCATCAGCTTCGTCTTCGCCGGCTGGCGACGCATCGCGTCGGTCCACGTCAGCGTCGTCAGCTGCTCGGTCAGCGCGGCCTGCATCGACTGCATCTCGCGCATCACCTCGCGGGTGACGTCGCGGGTCACGTCGCGCGTGACGTCGCGGGCCACCGCGCGTCGACACCTCGCGCGTGACCTCGCCGCTGACGGCCTGGCTGACCTCGCGGCTGACGTCGTGCGTCAGGTCGTTCAGCACGTCGCGGCCGAATTCGCGACCGATCTCGCGGCTGACTTCGCGCGCGACGACGTCGGACAGCTCGGCCGCGGTGATCGCCGGCTCGCTCGCCGCGGCGATCGGCGGCTGCGGGGCGATCGCGGGCTGCGGCGCCGCGTCGATCGGGGCGACCGCAGGCTGCGGGACGGCGGGCTCGACGACGGGCACGACGGGGACGGGCGCCGCGACGCGGACGGCTTCGGCGGGCACGGCGCGCGGCGCGACGTGCAGGACGACGTCGTCGTCGGCCTCGACCGCGGCGGCGAGCTCGTCGGCGAAGCTCTGGTACGACGCGGCGGCGGACGCGGCGGCGCCCGGCGTCGGCACCGGCATCGGCATTTCGGCGACCGGCGCCGCCGCGCGACGACCGAACAGCGACGCGAGGCCCTTGCGGCCGACCGGCTGCGGCTTCGCGGCCACCGTCTTCAGGCCGAGCTCGGTCGGCGTCGCCGGCGGCGTCGGCTGCGCACTGCGTGCGGTGACGGTCGCGAGCGGGTCGACCGTCGTCGCGGTCATCCGGCGCGTCAGCGCGTCGACGGCCTCCGGCGCGGCCGCGAGGACCTCGACGCCGCCGTCGATGCTGCGGTTCGCGAGGATGACGGCGTCGCCGCCGAGCGTGTCGCGGACCTGGCGCAGCGCCGCGCGCGAGTTCTCGGCGACGAAGCGTCGGATGCTCAGGTTGGCATCGGGGACGATCCCCGGCGTCGTTGCGGCGCGATTGGCGGCGTTCTTCATGCACGTGCTCCCACGATGGCGTTGACCTTGACGGAACGATGGTCGGGAATCTCACCGACGGCGAGGACCTTCAGTTGCGGAACGGCGCGACGCAGGAAGCGCGCGAGCGGCGCGCGCAGCCGGTCGGCCACGAGCAGCGCCGGCGGCAGCCCCTGCATCTCCTGCGTGCGGACGGCGCGGACCGTCTCGTCGATCAGCGTCTGCGCGAGGTTCGGCTCGATGCCGGGCGCGTCGCCTTCGGACATGTTGGCGGCCTGCAGCAGCACGTGCTCGAGGCCCGGGTCGAGCCCGATCACGGCGAGCTGGCTCGCGTTGTCGTAGACCTGCTGGACGATCGCGCGGCCGAGCGCGACGCGGACCGCCGACGTCAGCGTCGACGGGTCCTGCGTCTTCGTCGCCGTGGTCGGCGAGCGTCTCGGCGATCGTGCGCAGGTCGCGGATCGGCACCTGCTCGGCGAGCAGGTTCTGCAGGACCTTCTGCACGGTGCCGAGCGGCAGCAGCTTCGGCGTCAGTTCCTCGACGAGCTTCGGCGACGACTTCGCGAGCACGTCGACGAGCTGCTGCGTCTCCTGGCGGCCGAGCAGCTCGGCGGCGTGCGACTGCACGATGTGGTTCAGGTGCGTCGCGACGACGGTGCCCGCGTCGACGACCGTGTAGCCGTTCGCGATCGCGTGGTCGCGATGCGCGGTCTCGATCCACGATCGCCGGCAGGCCGAACGTCGGATCCTTCGTCTGCGTGCCCGGCAGCGCCGCGGCGACGCTGCCCGGGTTGATCGCGAGCAGCATGCCGGTGTACGCCTCGCCCTCGGCCGACGATCGACGCCCTTCAGCGTGATGCGATAGCCGTTCGGGCGCAGCTCGAGGTTGTCGCGGATGTGGACCGCCGGCGGCAGGAAGCCGACTTCCTGCGCGAACTTCCGGCGCAGCGACTTGATGCGCTTCAGCAGCTCGCCGTCCTGCGCGCCGTCGACCAGCGGCACGAGGCGGTAGCCGACCTCGAGGCCGAGCGTGTCGACGGTCGTGACGTCGTCCCAGCGACGCCTCGAGCGACTGCGCGGCGCGGCGGGTACGACCTTCGCGGCGATCGTCTCGTTCTGCCGCGGTCGCGCTTCGCGCCGTACCAGCCGAGCGCGGCCGCACCGGCGGCGAGGCACAGGAACGAGAAGTGCGGCATGCCGGGGATCAGGCCGATCATGCCGAGCACGCGCGGCGGTGACGTACAGCGCGCTGCGTGTTGCGCGAACAGCTGGCGTCACGACCTGCTGGCCGAGTCTGCTCGCCGCGGCCGACGCGCGACACGATCATGCCGGCGGCCATCGAGATGATCAGCGACGGGATCTGCGCGACGAGGCCGTCGCCGATCGCGAGCAGCGTGTAGGTCTTGCCCGCCGTCGGCGAGCGACAGGTCGTGCTGGAACATGCCGACGACGATGCCGCCGATGATGTTGATGAACAGGATCAGGATGCCGGCGATCGCGTCGCCGCGGACGAACTTCGACGCGCCGTCCATCGAGCCGTAGAAGTCGGCCTCGTCGGCGATCTCGGCGCGGCGCTTGCGCGCCACTTCCTCGTCGATGAGGCCGGCGTTGAGGTCGGCGTCGATCGCCATCTGCTTGCCGGGCATCGCGTCGAGCGTGAAGCGCGCGCGACACTTCGGCGATGCGGCCCGCGCCCTTCGTGATGACGACGAAGTTGATCACGACGAGGATCGCGAACACGACGATGCCGACCGCGAAGTTGCCGCCGACGAGGAAGTGGCCGAACGCCTCGATCACCTTGCCGGCCGCGTCGGGCCCGGTGTGGCCGTTCATCAGCACGACGCGCGTCGACGCGACGTTCAGCGACAGCCGCAGCAGCGTCGTCAGCAGCAGCGCGGTCGGGAACACCGAGAAGTCGAGCGGCTTCTCGATGTGCATCGACGCGAGCAGCACGAGCATCGCGACGCGCGATGTTGAACGTGAAGAACAGATCGAGCAGCAGCGGCGGCAGCGGCAGGATCAGCATCGCCGAGGATCAGCACGACGAGCAGCGGACCGGCGAGGTCCGTCGCGAGCCGGCCGGTCAGCCACGGCAGCGCGCGCGAGAACGCGTTGCCGGCCGGCGCGGCCAGGTGGTCGTCGCGGCGCTCATTCGTCGTCTCCGGCGTCGGCGTCGTCGGCCGGCGGCGCGAAGTCGAGCTCGGCCGGCACCGGCAGCGCCGCCGGCAGGTTCGGATACGCGCCGCCCTGCGTGCGATAGCGCTTGACCTGGAACACGTAGGCCATGCACGAGCGCGACCGCCGTCGTACAGCGCGATGCGGGATCTCGCGGCCGAGGTCGGTGTGCTTGTACAGCGCGCGCGCGAGCGGCGGCGCTTCGAGGATCGGCACGCGATGCTCGGTCGCGATCTCGCGGATGCGCAGCGCCGTCAGCGTCCGATGCCCTTCGCGACGACCTTCGGCGCGCGCATCGCCGTCGTCGTAGCGATCGCGACCGCGTAGTGCGTCGGGTTGACGACGACGACGTCGGCCTTCGGCACCTCGGCCATCATGCGGCGCTTGCGCGCGCCTGCGCGCTGCAGGCTGCGGATGCGCGCCTTCTGCGCCGGATCGCCTTCGCTCTCGCGCGCCTCGTCGCGCAGCTCCTGCTTCGTCATCCGCAGCCCTGGTGGTGGCGCCACAGCTGCACCGGCGCGTCGAACGCGGCGATCAGCGCGAGGCCGCCGGTCAGGAACAGGAAGTCGCGGACCATCAGCTGGCCGAGCATCGCCGCGCTCGACGTCGATCGACATGCGCGCCGAGCGCCGTCGAACGCGTCGCGGTCCTTCCACAGCAGCCACGCGCCGACGGCGCCGAGCAGCGCCCGACTTCAGCGACCGCCTTGACGAGCTCGGCGAGGCCTTCGCGTCGACCACGTCCGCTTCAGTCCGCGGACCGGCGACAGGCGGCCGAAGTCCGGCACGAACGGCCGCGTCGAGAAGATGAAGCCGCCGAGCAGCGGCGGAGCGCGAAGACGATGGCGCCGCGCGATCAGCGCGAGCATCGGCAGCGACGGCGACCAGCGCGTCGGTCGCGAAGCCGCGCCAGACGTTCGGCGAGCGCGCCCGGCTCGAACGCGTCGCGGCGCGACAGCACGAGGCCGACGACTGCAGCGCGGCGGTGGTGTGCGAGACCCAGGCGCCGCCCAGCGCCGAAAAGCCGGCGCCGCCTGCGAGCAACGCGAGGAAGGTCGTCAGTTCGCGCGAGCGCGCGACCTGACCTTCCTCGCGCGCCTTGGCGAGGCGACGCGGCGATGGCGATTCGGTCTTTTCGAGGTCGCTGCCGTCGGACATGGAGGAGGGGCCGCCTTCGGTGAACGACGCGATGATGGGCGTCGACCCCGTGCCTCCGATGCCGCGAATAGAGCCGCGATTCGCCGGCCAATTCGGCCGGCGCCGGCCGCCCGGCGGCGACGCCGTCGCGGCGCGGCGGTCTGTTGCACGGCGGCCGCGGCGGAACCCGGCCGCGGCCGTCGCACCGTTCCGGCCGCTGCGACCGCCGGAGCGGCCGGCGTCGGCGCGCCGCCGACGGGCTCGCCGCGCGCGGCCGGCGCCGGTGGCAGCGCCGTCGGGCCTCGGCCGGCGCGACGGCCGCGCTCGATCGCGTCGGCTCGACAGCGGCGCGTCCGCGTTCGCCTCGAGATCGACGCCGTCGCGGCCGATGCGGTCCTGCGTCGCCTGGTTCAGCACGACGATCGTGACGCGCCGGTTCGCCGGATCGAGCGGCGCCTCGGGCTTCGCGAGCACCGCCGAGCCGAGGCCGACGACGCGGATGATCTTGTTCTCCTCGAGCCGCCGGCGACGAGCTCGCGCCGCGACGCGTTCGCGCGGTCCGCCGACAGCTCCCAGTTGCTGTAGCCTTGCTCGCCGCACGCGTAGCGGCCGCGTCGGTGTGGCCCGACGAGCGCGATGCGGTGTCGACGTCGTTCAGCGTCTTCGACGAGCTCGCGCAGGATGTCCGCGTGTACGGCTTCAGCTGCGAGCTGCCGCTGTCGAACATCGGCCGGTTCTGCTCGTCGACGATCTGGATGCGCAGGCCCTCGGGCGTGATGTCGATCAGCAGCTGGTTGCGGTACGGCGCGCAGCGTCGGGCTCGCGCGTCGATCGCGCCTCGACCTTCTGCTGCAGGTCGTGCAGACGTAGTCCTTCTCGCGGCGCTCGAGCTCGGCCTCGCGCCGCCTTGCAGGTTGATGGTCGTGCGCTTCGTCGTCGCGCTGCGCCTTCCTTGACCTGGCCGGTCGAGCGCGTCAGGTCCGTGCCGCCGCCCTTGATGATGTGACGAGCTGTCGCCGCTGCCGGAGCCGCCCTGCAGCGCGACCTTCAGCGGCGTCTTGAAGTAGTCGGCGATGCCCTTGCAGGTCGCCCTTCGCCGTCGAGCCGAGCAGCCACATCAGCAGGAAGAACGCCATCATCGCGGTCACGAAGTCGGCGTACGCGATCTTCCATGCGCCGCCGTGATGCCCGCCGCGCGACCTTCTTGATCCGCTTGACGATGGATGACCGGCTTCGTCGCCACCGTCCGGCATGACCGCGCTCGCTACTTCGCGGCCTTCGCGGCCTGCTTGACGTGGTCCTCGAGCTCCTGAACGACGGACGCTCGGTCGAGAACAGCACCTTGCGGCCGAACTCGACCGCGATCGCCGGCGCGTAGCCGTTCAGCGTCGCGAGCAGCGTGACCTTGACGCGTCTGGAACATCTTGCGTCGACTCGGCGGCGCGCTGCTCGAGCGATGCTGGCGAGCGGCGCCGACGAATGCCGTACGCGAGCAGGATGCCGAGGAACGTGCCGACCAGCGCGTGCGCGATCATGATCGCCGAGCTCCGACGGCGGCGCGCCGACCGATTCCATCGTGTGCACGACGCCCATCACCGCGGCGACGATGCCGAACGCGGGCAGGCCGTCGCCGATCTTCTGGATCGCAGTGCGACGGGACCTCGGCCTCGTGATGATGCGTCTCGATCTCGTCGTCCATCAGGTTCTCGATCTCGAACGCGTTCATGTTGCCGCTCACCATGAGGCGCAGGTAGTCGGTGATGAACTCGATCAGGTGGTGATCGGCCTGCGACCTTCGGATACTTGCCGAACAGCGCGCTCTCGGCCGGCTTCTCGATGTCGCGCTCGATCGACATCAGGCCTTCCTTGCGCGCCTTGTCGAGGATCTCGTAGAGCAGCGCCATCAGCTCCATGTACAGCGCCTTGTTGTACTTCGAGCCCTTGAGCGTCGCCGGGCAGCGCGCCGAGCGTCGCCTTGAGCGTCTTCACCGGGTTGCCGACGACGAACGCGCCGAGCGCCGCGCCGCCGATCATCAGCAGCTCGACGCGGCTGGAACAGCGCGCCGAGGTGGCCGCCGGCCAGCGCGAAGCCGCCGAAGACCGAGCCGACGAGGATGAGGGTTCCGATGATGGCGAACATGGGGCTTTGCGTGAGCGGTCCGTGACCGGATCTCCGGGGACGCGTGACGGGCGATGGAACGCAACGCCGGCCGCGCGAAACTGGGGAGAATGTCGGCGACCGTCACCGATTCTTGAGCGGCCTCGCGGTCCGGTGCCCGCGCTCCGCGCATCCGGCGACGGGCGGCCGGCGCACGTCCCCGGTCGGCGCCGCGCGCGCGGCGGACCGGGACGTCGGGCAGCGGGCCGTGCGATCGCGCGTCCGGAAACGACGAAGGCGCCCGCGGGCGCCTTCGTCGGCCGTCGTTCGCGGTCGTCGACCGGTCAGTCCTGGCCGGACCGCGCCTCGGCACGCGCCTTCGTCTTGCCGGCGCGCGACGGCACGTTGCACAGGCCGCAGACGAAGCCGTCGTTCAGGTCGTCGCGGTGCGTGACGAAGTGGCCGCCGCATTCCGCGCACGGCGACGTGCCGAGCATGCCGCTCTCGACGTAGCGCACCAGGATCCAGGCGCGCGTGATCGACAGCTTCTCTTCGAGGTGGAACGCCTGCGCCTGTTCGCGGTAGAGGCGGAACGCGCGCACCAGCGCTTCGGCGCGCGGCAGGCCGCAGTGGCCGGTCAGGTGCTTGTAGCTGCCGAGGAACAGCGACGAATGGATGTTCGGCTGCCAGGTCAGGAACCAGTCGGTCGAGAACGGCAGCATGCCCTTCGGCGGCGACTCGCCGTTGATCTCCTTGTACAGCCGCAGCAGGCGCTCGCGCGACAGCGTCGTCTCGGACTCGAGCACCTGCAGGCGCGCGCCGAGCCTGCGCCAGTTCGCTCGCGAGGTGGATCTGCGCGGCCTCGCCGAGCACGCTCTTGCCCTTGCCGGCCCGCGCCGCCGTGTCCTTGTTCGTCGTCATCACGCCGCCTCCAGCTCGCGCGAACCGAGCAGGATCGCCGCGTGGACCTGGCCCATGCCGGTCTCGCGATCCTTCGAGTGGCTCGTGATGAGGTCCCACACGATCCGGTCGTCGAAGCGGAAGCGGCACATCAGCATGTTCGACGAGGCGATCTTCAGCAGCTGGCCCGACGAGAGCGACGCGATCATGTCGGCGAGCTCCGGGTCGATGCCGAGCCGGAAGCTCGCCTCGGCCTTGTCCTCGACGATCATCTGGCGGGCCAGCATGAGGTACGACAGATTGGCTTCGCGCACTTCGGACAGGAGATTCTCGAATTTCATCTGGTGCTCCGCATTCGGGGTGGTTCGTCGATGGAAGCGATTGTGGGGATCCGCGATCGTCGGCGACAGTGGCCGCGTCGCGCGCCGTGAGGCGGGCGTGCGGCAAGCGCCGGTGTCGGAAACTTTCCGACAGGGGCGAAGATTCCCGTTGCCGATCAACGATCGGCGTGACGCACCGAACGGCGCCGGCGGACCGCGATCCGATGGCATCGACGCCGGTCGCGGCTCAGGAATCGGCCGGCGCTGCCGAAAGACCTCGTCGCTTGTTGCGGCCCGACGACGCCCGTCCCGTCGTTGCGCATCGAAAGGGTGCCTCGGCTACCATGCGGCCTTTGGTCGGCGGTTGCTCGCCGGCGGCGTGAGAGGGTCGCCCGCACGTCATGCCCCGTTCGCTGTTTCGCAAGGAAGCCATCGATGCGCAGCGCCAGAAGTTCCTCGGCGAGGCGAGCATCGCGCAGCCGGTGCGCGGCTGGGTCTACACCGTCGTCGCCGTCGCTGCCGCAGCGGCCGTCGTCGCGGTCGCCGTCTGGGGCCAGTACACGCGGCGCGAGCGCGTGCAGGGCTTCCTGTCGAGCGCGGTCGGCGCGGCCGTCGTGCGGATGCCGGACGCCGGCACGCTGACGTCGCTCGACGTCAAGGAAGGCGACGTCGTCCGCGCCGGCACCGAACTCGCGCGGCTGACGGTCGACAAGTCGGGCGTCAACGACGCGCGGGCGAACGACGAGGTCGTGAGCCAGCTCGAGGGCCGGCGTCGCAACCTGCAGCAGGAGCGCGCGCAGATCGGCACGCTCGGCGCCCAGCAGCTCGACCAGCAGAGGCGTCGCGTCGGCAGCCTGCAGGAAGAAATCCGCGAGGCCGATAGCGAGATCACGCTGCAGAACGAACGTCTCGCGTCCGCCAAGTCGGTCGCGAAGGTCTGGCTCGACATGCGCGAGCAGCACGAGTTCGTCTCGCCGATCTACCTCCAGCAGAAGCTCGACGACGTGAAGGAGCAGGAGATCAAGGTGCAGGCGCTGCGTCGCCAGCGGGCGACGCTCGAAGGCAGCCTCGCGGCCGCGCAGGCCGAGATCCCGTCGGCGCAGACGCGGACGCAGACGCAGCTCGCGCAGGTCGACGAGCGCATCGGCGAGGCGACGCAGGCGATCGCCGAGAAGGCGGCGCAACGCGAACAGGACGTCAAGCGCGACATGCTGATCACGGCGCCGATCGACGGCACCGTGACGAACATCACGCCGGCCCGCGGCCAGACGGTCGCGGCCGACGCGCCGTTCGCGACGGTGCTGCCGAAGGAAGGCGGCCTGCACGCCGAGCTGCTCGTGCCGACGCGCGCGATCGGCTTCGTCAAGCCGGGCCAGCCGGTCACCCTGCGCTACGAGGCGTTCCCGTACGAGCGCTTCGGCCAGTACCGCGGCAAGGTCGAGAGCGTCGGCCGCACGCCGCTGCTCGGCGGCGAATCGATCGGTCCGCTGACGGTCCACGAGCCGGTCTATCGCATCGTCGTCGCGCTCGACCGCCAGGACGTCCTCGCGAACGGACAGCCGCTGCCGCTGCGCGCCGGCATGGTCGCGAGCGCGGACCTGCTGATGGAGCGGCGCTCGCTGCTCGAATGGCTGTTCCAGCCGGTGCTGCAACTGCGCGAGCGGATGCGCGGCACGGCGGTCGCGGCCCGATGATCTTCGGACGTCGGATCCCGGTCATCCTGCAGACCGAGGCGCCCGAGTGCGGCATCGCCTGCGTCGCGATGATCGCCACGTACCACGGCTTCGTCACCGACCTCGCGGCGATGCGCCAGCGGATGTCGGTGTCGATGAAGGGCACGACGCTGAAGACGATCGCGCAGATCGCCGAGACGATGAAGATGTCGGCGCGCGGCGTGAAGGTGTCGATCGACGCGCTCGACCGCGTCAAGCTGCCGGCGATCCTGCACTGGGACATGAACCACTTCGTCGTGCTGACGAAGGTGTCGGGCTCCGGCCCGAAGCAGACCATCACGGTCCACGACCCGGCGCGCGGCCGCCGCGTGCTGAACTATCGCGACACGTCGCAGCACTTCACCGGCGTCGCGATGGAGATGCTGCCGACGCCGGGCTTCCGCCGGGTGGAGGAGCGCGAGCGCATCAGCTCGTGGCAGCTGCTGTCGGCCGCGGGCGGCTACAAGTCGACGATCGCGCAGATCTTCCTGCTGTCGCTCGCGCTCGAGGTGTTCGCGATCGCGACGCCGTTCTTCCTGCAGCTCGTCATCGACCGCGTGCTCGTCGGCCGCGACGCCGACTTCCTGACGGTGCTCGGCATCGCGTTCGGCGACGCTCGTCCTGATCCAGTCGACGGTGACCGCGCTCCGCGCATGGGTCGGCGTCTACCTGTCCACGCAGATCAACATGGGCATGCTCGCGGACCTGTTCGCGCAGCTCGTCCGCCTGCCGCTCGCGTGGTTCGAGAAGCGCAACATCGGCGACATCATCTCGCGCTTCCGCAGCATCGACGCGATCCAGCGCACGCTGACGACCACGTTCGTCGAGGCCGTCATCGACGGGCTGATGGTCGTGCTGACGCTCGGCGTCATGTTCTTCTACAACGTCACGCTGACGTCGGTCGTGCTCGGCGCCGCGGTGCTGTACGGCGCGACGCGCTGGCTGTTCTACTACCCGCAGCGCCGCGCGACCGACGAGCAGCTCGCGCACGAGGCGAAGTCCGGCACGCATTTCATCGAGACGTTGCGCGGGATGATGGCGATCAAGCTGAACATGCGCGAGCAGGAGCGGCGCCTCGGCTACCAGAACCTCGTCGTCGAGCACGTCAACGCCGGCGTCCGCGTGCAGCAGATCGCGATCGTCCATCGCGCCGCGAACATGCTGATCTTCGGTCTCGAGAACGTGACCGTGATCTGGCTCGGTGCACGGGCCGCGATGGCCGGCGAGCTGACGGTCGGCATGCTGTTCGCGTTCCTCACGTTCAAGCTGCTGTTCCTGACGCGCATCAACACGCTGATCGACAAGGTCATCGAGTTCCGCATGCTCGACCTGCACGCCGAGCGGATCGCCGACATCGCGCTGACCGAGCCCGAGGCGGTCGGCGTGCAGCGCGCGGTGTCGTCCGACATGCCGCTCGTGATCCGCGCGGCCGGCATCGGCTTCGCGTACGGCAGCGAGGGCTTCGTCTTCCGGCAGCATCGACCTCGACGTCCGGGCCGGCGAGACGGTCGCGCTGATCGGACCGTCGGGCTGCGGCAAGACGACGCTGATCAAGGTGCTGACGGGGCTGCTGCAGCCGAGCGAGGGCACGCTGCTCGTCGCCGGCCGCGACCTGCGCGAGCTCGACCTCGGCAGCTACCGCAGCCGCATCGGCGTCGTGATGCAGGACGACCAGCTGTTCATCGGGACGGTCGAGGACAACATCAGCTTCTTCGACCCGGCGCACGACGCGGCGCGGGCCCGCGAATGCGCGCGCGTCGCGGGACTCGACGTCGACATCATGGCGATGCCGATGCAGTACAACACGATCGTCGGCAGCCTCGGCGTCGCGCTGTCCGGCGGCCAGAAGCAGCGGCTGCTGCTGGCGCGGGCGCTGTATCGCAAGCCCGAGATCCTGTTCCTCGACGAGGCGTTCGACCAGCTCGACCTCGAGCGCGAATACGAGATCACCGACCGCCTGACGCAGCTCGGGCTCGGCGTGGTGATCGTCGAGCCACCGGCCGGACACGGTGCGCAGGGTCGACCGCGTGTTCGACATCGGGCCGAAGAGCGAGTTGCGGGCGGCTTGAGGGTCGTACCCGGACTTCTTCCGACGCGCCGAAGCGCGCACGCCGAACCGCCCGCCCTGTCGAAGGCGGCCACCACACGAAGCCCGGGCGTGAACCGCGCGTTCAGCTCGCGGAGCCGAATCGCGCAGCCGACCGCGCGCGTGCCTTCGCAGCCTCGACGTCGCGGTCGCGCGGTTGTGCGGTCGTGACGAGCGAGCGCATCAATGTCCGTGCGGAGGCCGCTACGGCCTCCACCGCCTGCTCGAATGCGGTCTCGTTGGCCTTCGACGGCGCGGCGAATCCGCTGAGCTTCCGGACGAATTGCAGCGAGGCGTCCCGGATCTCCACCTCGGTGGCGGGCGGCTCGAAGTTGAACAAGGTCTTGATGTTTCGACACATGGCCTGGTGAAGGAAGTTGTTCGTATCGGAATCTTACGTGCGCCTTGCAAATGGTCGCAGGCCGACGTTTGGCGGGAGCGGCGGCGCAACAGCGGGAAGCGGCCTCGGGACGTTCGCGCGACGCGGAAGTCGGTTCTCACGGCGCCCGCGAATTGAAGGGCGTACCGAAATCCGGAACGCGCCCGGCATCGAGTTCTCTGATCCACGTCGCGATCGGGTCCGGATTCCGCAACGACGGAACCAGCAACGGGGCATGAGCTCACCCAAACGATTGAGGACACCGTCATCCTTGGGCGAGACGCTCCAATCCGCCTCGCTGCTGTTCCGCGACGAGGCGTCCGACCGGGTCGACCTCGAACAGCAACACGAGATCCGGCCGCCTGACGCACCTCGGCCTCGGCGTGGTGATCGTGAGCCATCGGCCGGACACGATGCGACGGATCGACCGGGTGTTCGGCATCGTTCGGTAGCTCGAGGGACACCGTCTGCATTACGTTTGCGCTACACTTCGATCGATGAAATCCGCCACGCTTCCCGCCGTGCGTATCGAGCCGGAGCTCCGAGACGAGCTCGAAGCCGTGCTGAACGAGACCGAGACCATCAGCGCCTTCGTCGAGCAGGCCGTCCGCAGTGCGGTGAACTACCGTCGCACGCAGGCAGAGTTCCTGGCGCGCGGCGAACAGGCTTGGCAGGCGTACCGGCATACGGGGCAGTCGAGACCGGCAGGCGAGGTCTTCGACCGGATCCAGCATCGCATCGACGCGCGGCGCGAGGAGCTGCTCACCCGGCGGTGACGACCGGACCCTATGAGGTGCGGTTCACTCCGGCAGCCGAGGACGACCTGCTTCGCCTGACCGATTTCCTTCTGATCCGTGCGCAGGACCTGGACGAAGTGGACCGAGTCGACGCTTCGATCCGGACCCTGCGGCAAGCGGTCGAGAAGCAGCTATCGGCCGTTCCCTGGTCCTTTCGCAAGGCGGGACAGGGCAGCCGAACGACCCGTCGCGAGCTGGTGGTGCCGGCCGGCGCGTCCGGCTACGTCGCACTGTACGAGATCGAGTCGACGAGTCGCGTGCTGGTGCTGGCGGTGCGCCACCAGCTGGAGCAGGACTATCACTAGGACAGTTCCGGTGCATGAGGCGCGGCGCAAGGCGCGCGCAGCGGGCTTTGGTCCGTCGCCTCGATCGAGCGGTCAGCTTCGTGCTGGAGCATCGAGCTTCTTTTCGCTGTACGCGGTGCAAAGAAGGACACGCCAACCGTCGCTCGTGCGCATGAGGTTGTATGTCGTATTGAACCGCGAAGACTCCTTCTCGCGCCAGTGGATCTTCCACTCGATGTCGGCGACGCCGAAGTGCTCACCTTGAGCAATGAATGCGCTCGGCTCGAACTCGGAGAAGACGTAGCCGTTGTTGCGATACAGATCGCAGAGGGCGACCATGTTCTTTCGAATCGGCTCGACTGCTGGCCAATGGGTGTACCCAGAATCACCGGCAATGCCGGAGGGGACGGCGTACATGCTGGCGACAGCCTCTCCGTCGAGAGCGTTGAAAGCCGAGCGATAGCGCTCGAAGAATGCGCGTATTTCTGCGGGCATGGCTTCAGGACCTAACCAGATTTGGACGTCGAGCAACCTACGAGGCGACGCCTGCGAAGACGATGCGGGGACGACCTAAGCTGATCGATTGAAAGAGGATTACGGGCGGCGCTCGCAATCGGACCGTGCAATCGAACGAGAACGTTGTCACCGATCCGGCGCGACGGCAGTTCCGCAGTTCATGTGATCCCTAGCGAGAGGTCTTCTTTCAGATCCTCGACATTCTCCAACCCCACCGCCACCCGCAACAACCCCTCCCCGATCCCAGCCGCTTCCCGCGCCTCGACCGACACGCGTCCGTGCGTCGTCGTCGCCGGATGCGTGATCGTGCTGCGCGTGTCGCCGAGGTTCGCGGTGATCGAGATCAGCTTGCAGCCGTCGACGACGCGCCAGGCCGCCGCCCGCTTCGTCGCTGCGTCGCCGTCGGTCTTGAGTTCGAAGCTCACCACCGCACCGCCCGCGCTTTGCTGACGCGCGACCAGCGCGGCCTGCGGATGGCTCGGCAGTCCCGGATACAGCACGCGGGCGACGCGCGGATGCGCTTCGAGCCACGTCGCGAGCGCGAGCGCGTTCGCGGACTGCTTCTCCATCCGCAGCGACAGCGTCTCGAGGCCCTTCAGCAGCACCCACGCGTTGAACGGCGACAGCGACGGGCCGGCCGAGCGCAGGATCGGCAGCAGCCGGTCGCGGACGATCGCTTCGCGACCGCACACCGCGCCGCCGATCACGCGGCCCTGCCCGTCGAGGAACTTCGTCGCCGAGTGGATCACGAGGTCGGCGCCGAGCGCGACCGGGCGCTGCAACGCCGGCGTGCAGAAGCAGTTGTCGACGACGAGCACGATGCCGCGCGCCGACGCGATCGCCTTCAGCGCCGCGATGTCGGCGACCTCGGCCGTCGGGTTCGACGGCGTCTCGACGAAGAACAGCTTCGTGCGGTCGTCGACGGCCGCGGCCCACGCGTCCGCATCGGTCGGGTCGACGTAGGTCGTCGCGATGCCGAAGCGCGACAGGATCGTGTTGAACAGCTGCACCGTCGCGCCGAAGATGCTGCGCGACGCGACGATGCGGTCGCCCGTCGCGAGCAGCCCCATGCAGGTCGTGAGGATCGCGCTCATCCCGGACGACGTCGCGAGGCAGGCCTCGGCGCCCTCGAGCGCCGCGAGGCGGTCCTGGAACATCGCGACCGTCGGGTTCGAGAAGCGCGAGTAGACGAACGCGTCGCTCGTCGGCTTGAACGCCTCGGCCGCCTCGGCCGCGGTCGGGAACGTGAAGCTCGACGTCAGGAACAGCGCCTCGGCGTGCTCGCCGAACGCGGTGCGCCGCGTGCCCGCGCGCACCGCGCGCGTGTCGAAGTCCCAGTCGTCGTCCATCGCGCCGTCCATCGCCGTCTCCGAAACGAAAAAGCCCGCTTCCGAACTGCTGAAGCGGGCGCCGGCGACGACGGACTCTCACTTTAGCGGCACTTGTTTTCGCGACGGCCGCGGACCGTCCGGTCCGTCTGCCGCGCGAGGCGCCCGCAAGCGGTTCAACTCGGCGCCCGCGCATTGTCGGCGAGCGGGGCGCGACGGGTCAAGCCGGCGCGGCCGACGTTCGCACCCTCGGGTCCATGCGGCGCCGTCTGATTGCGAGGCGGTCCGCAAGACCGCTATAACGCCCGCATGAACGTCAAGCTCGCCCTGAAAGACATCGTCGACCTCGCGAAGCGCTCGCTCGTCTCGTGGTCCGACGACTACGCGCCGAGCATGGGCGCGGCGCTCGCGTACTACACGGTCTTCTCGATCGCGCCGCTGCTGCTGATCGTGATCGCGATCGCGGGTCTGATCTACGGACAGGACGCGGCGCGCGGCGCGATCTTCCATCAGCTGTCCGGGCTCGTCGGCGCGGAGGGCGCGACCGCGATCCAGGGCCTGCTGAAGAGCGTCAACAAGCCGGCCCAGAGCATCGTCGCGACGATCGTCGGCTTCGTGACGCTGCTGATCGGCGCGACGACGGTGTTCGGCGAACTGCAGGACGCGCTGAACCGCATCTGGCGCGCGCCGGCGCTGACCGAGAAGGGCGGCCTGTGGACCCTGCTGCGCCGGCGGCTGCTCGCGTTCGGAATGATCCTCACGATGGGCTTCCTGATGATCGTGTCGCTGCTGCTGTCGGCCGTCCTCTCGGCGGTCGGCGACTGGATCGGCCCGAGCTTCGTCGGCTGGGAGATCGCGCTGCACCTCATCAACTTCGCGATCGGCTTCGCGGTCACGACCGCGCTGTTCGCGGCGATCTACAAGATCATGCCGCGCGTGAACATCGCGTGGCGCGACGTGTGGCTCGGCGCGGCCGTCACGTCGCTGCTGTTCTCGATCGGCAAGTTCCTGATCGGCCTCTACATCGGCAAGACGAGCGTCGCGTCGGGCTTCGGCGCGGCCGGCTCGCTCGCGGTGCTGCTGGTGTGGGTCTACTACTCGACGCAGGTGTTCCTCGTCGGCGCCGAGTTCACGTGGATCTACGCGAACACGTACGGCTCGCGGAAGGGCAAGGACAAGGTCGCGCAGGCGGCGCCGGTCGTCCCGGCGCGCAGTGCCGACGACGGCGATCACGGCGTGCTGAGTCACGACGCCGCGCGCTGAGCGCGTCCCGCGGCGCTCAGGCCTCGAGCGCGAGCGTGAGGTTCAGCTGGTCGCTCGACGGACGATCGACCGGCGGATAGAGCCGCGCGTATTCGAGCCGGTCGAGGTATTCGGGCGTCACTTCGCCGGTGAGGTAGTCGCCGTCGAAGCACGACGCCTCGAAGCGCTCGATGCCGCTGTCCGGCTCGTTGATCGCGCGCTTCATGTCGTCGATGTCCTGGTAGATCAGCGCGTCGGCGCCGATCGCCGCGCGGATCTGCTCGTCGTCGCGACCGGCGGCGATCAGCTCGTGACGCGTCGGCATGTCGATGCCGTACACGTTCGGAAAGCGCACCGGCGGCGCGGCCGACGCGAAGATGACCTTGTTCGCGCCCGACTCGCGCGCCATCTCGACGATCTGGTTGCTCGTCGTGCCGCGCACGATCGAGTCGTCGACGATCAGCACGTTCTTGCCCTTGAACTCGACGCGCGATCGGGTTCAGCTTCTGGCGCACGGACTTCTTGCGGACGGCCTGCCCCGGCATGATGAACGTGCGGCCGACGTAGCGGTTCTTGATGAAGCCTTCGCGGTACTCGAGTCCGAGCCGGAGCGCCATCTGCATCGCGGCCGGCCGGCTCGAATCGGGGATCGGCATCACGACGTCGATGTCGCCGAGCGGCAGTTCGCGGCGGATCTTCGCGGCGAGCGTACTCGCCCATTCGCAGGCGCGCGTCGTAGACCGAGATGCCGTCCATCACCGAGTCGGGCCGCGCGAGGTAGACGTACTCGAAGATGCACGGGTTCAGCGTCGGGTTCGTCGGCGCACTGGCGCGCGTGCAGGTGCCCGTCGTTGTCGATGAAGATCGCCTCGCCCGGCGCGACGTCGCGCACGAGCTGGAAGCCCATCCCCTGCAACGCGACCGACTCGGAGGCGACGAGGTACTCGCGGCCGGCGTCCGTCTCGCGGTCGCCGAGCACCAGCGGCCGGATGCCGAACGGATCGCGGAACGCGAGCACGCCGTAGCCCGCGATCTGCGCGACGACGGCGTACGAGCCCTTCGCGCGCGCCGATGCAGCCCGGCGACGGCCTTGAAGATCGAGTCGGGATCGAGCGAATAGCCGTCGGTCGCGATCTGCAGCTCGTGCGCGAGCACGTTCAGCAGGACCTCGGAGTCGGACTCGGTGTTGATGTGCCGACGGTCGATGCGGAACATCTCGTCCTTCAACTGCTCCCAGTTCGTCAGGTTGCCGTTGTGCGCGAGCGTGATGCCGAACGGCGCGTTGACGTAGAACGGCTGCGCTTCCTGCGCGCTGCCGGCCGACCCCGCGGTCGGATAGCGGACCTGCGCGATGCCCGCGTTGCCGGCGAGGTCGCGCATGTTGCGCGTGCGGAAGACGTCGCGCACGAGGCCCGAGCCCTTGTGCATCGGGAAGTTCTTGCCGAGGCCCGTCGCGATGCCGGCGGCGTCCTGGCCGCGATGCTGGAGCAGCAGCAGCGAGTCGTACAACAGCTGGTTGACCGGGCCGTTCGAGACGACGCCGACGATTCCGCACATGTTCGAGTCCTCGACCGCAGGCGGTCAACAGGAGAAGGACGACGGGGACCGGCACAGCCGGCGAGGCGACCCTAGAAGTTCACGCGCCGCGCCCATTCGTCGGGCAGCCACGGCTTGACGGTCCGCACCGCGCTCTCGGCGACGCCCGACAGCACGGCGTCGCGCCACACCGGCTGGCGCGGCAGGCTCGTCAGTCCCGCGAGGATCACGAGCGTCATCACGATCACGACGCCGCGCGCGAGCCCGAACACGCCGCCGAGGCCGCGATCGACGATCCGCAGTCCCAGAGCCCGAATGATATGGGCGATCGCGAGATTCACCAGCGCCCCGAGCAACAGCACGGCGATGAACGCGATCGCGAAGCCGGCGACGAGCCGCATCGTGCCGTCGGGCATCGACGCCGGCAGCAGCGCCGACACGTCGGTCCCGAAGCGGTTCGCGACGACGAACGCGACGACCCACGTCACGAGCGACAGCACTTCCTTCACGAGGCCCCGGATCACGCTGATCACGACCGACGCGACGAGGATCGTGAGGACGACGTAGTCGAACGCGGTCATCGCGTCGCGCGCGGCCGGTGGCGTGGTGCGGCGGCGAGGTCAAAGCGGCACGACGGAACCGTCGAGCTTCATCGTCTTCAGCTTCTGCTTCGCGTGGTCGGCGGCCTCGCGCGACGCGAACGGCCCGAGCCGGACGCGCGTGCGCAGCCCCTGCGTCGTCGACACCGACTCGGTGTACGACCTGAGTCCGTTCGCGACCAGCTGGTCGCGCAGCCCGCGTGCGCGGTCCGCGGTCGAGAACGCCGCGATCTGCACCGCGTAGGTCCGGCCGGCGGCATCGGCCGACGTCGGCGCGGCGCCGCGGCCCTCGAGCGCCGCGAGCGCCTTCGGATCGTCGGCGGCGGACGACGCGGCGGGGGTCGCGTCGGCCGGCTTCGTCGCGTCGGGTGTCGCCTTCGCGATCGTGCGGGGCGCGTCGGGGACCTTCGCGGCCTCCGACGCCTTCGTCGCCTCGGGCGACGGCTTCGCGCTCGCATGCTCGGTCGACTTCGTCGCCGGCGCGGGCGGCGACTCGTCGATCGAAGCAGCGGACGGCGCGGCATCGGGTGCCGGCATGGGGGACGTCGGCGGCGGCGGCGGCGGCGTGAGATCGCCGGGACCGGCGCGTCCGACGACGCCTTCAGCGGCGCGCGGGCCGGATCCGGGACGCCGCGACGGCCCTCGAACGGCGTGTCGCGATCGGGAATGGTCAACGCGATGTCGTCGGCCGGCGCGACCGGCGTGCGATCGAACAGCATCGGCACGAAGACGACCGCGGCGAGCCCCAGCGCGATGGCGCCGATCAGCCGGCGTCGGGCGCGCGTCTTCGCGGTCTGGGCCGGATCGAGGGGCGGCGGCGGGTCGGTCTTGCCGTCGACCGCCGGCCGTGGCTTGCGCGCGTTGCGCGACGGGCGTCGCAGCGGTTCGAAGGGAGCGTCGCCGGCGCGCGCCGGTTCGAGGGCTTCGGTGTCGCGCGAAAAAAGGCCCATCGTCAGTGTCCCGCCGTCGTCGCCGACGATGCCGGCGCGGTCGTCGCGGCCGGTGCAGCGGCCGCTGCGACGGCCGACGCCGCGGCATCGCGAACCATCATCACGCCGGCGACCGTGTAGAACGATCCGAAGACGACGATTCTATCATCGGGCCCCGCGCGGGCGACCGCCGCACGCCACGCGTCGGCCGGCGCGTCGAACGCCTCGACGCCGCGTTCGGCCGCGTCCGGCAGCGTGCGCTGCGCGTCGTCGACGATGCGACGCAGGTCGTCCGGCGACGCGGCGCGCGCGATCGGCAGGCCGCAGACGAACCAGCGATCGACGCGGCCGGCGAGCGGCGCGACGAGCCCGGCGAGGTCCTTGTCGCGCATCGCGCCGAAGACCGCGAACGTGAACGGATGGAAGCCCATGCCGTCGAGACCGTGTGCGAGCGCCGCGGCCGCTTGCGCGTTGTGCGCGACGTCGTAGACCACCGTCGGCCGGCCCGGCAGCACCTGGAAGCGGGCGGCGAGCTCGACCGTCAGCAGGCCGGCGCGGACCGCCTGCTGCGAGACCGGCAGCGCGTCGCGCAGCGCGGCGAGCGCGGCGAGCGCCGCCGACGCGTTCATCAGCTGGTTCGCGCCGCGCAGCGCCGGATACGGCAGGCTCGCGCGCCGCTGGCCGCGACCGGCCCAGTTCCACTGCTGGCGGTCGCCCGAATAGTTGAAGTCGCGCCCGAGCAGCCAGAGGTCGGCGCCGATCGCCTCGGCGTGTTCGGTCAGCGAACGCGGCGGCTCGGGGTCCGCGCAGATCGCCGCGCGGCCCGCGCGATAGATGCCGGCCTTCTCGAAGCCGATCGTCTCGCGCGTCGGGCCGAGGTACTCGACGTGGTCGATCGCGATGCCGGTGACGATGGCGCAGTCGGCGTCGATCAGGTTCACGGTGTCGAGCCGACCGCCGAGGCCGACCTCGAGGATGACGACGTCGAGCGGCGTCGTCGCGAACAGCCGCAGGATCGCGAGCGTCGTGAACTCGTAGTACGTCAGCGGCACCGCGGGCTCGGCGCTCCGCGCGGCTTCCACCGCCTCGAACTGCGCGATCAGCGCGTCGTCGCCCGCGTCGACGCCGTCGATCCGCGCGCGCTCGTTGAAACGCAGGAAGTGCGGCTTGATGTAGAGCCCGACGCGGTAGCCCGCCTCGCGCAGGATCGACTCGAGCATCGCGCAGGTCGAGCCCTTGCCGTTCGTGCCGCCGACCGTGACGATGGGGACCGAGGTCCCGAGATGCGTGCCGAGGCCGAGCCGGTCGGCGACGACGCGCGAGCGCTCGAGTCCCATCGCGATCGACTGCGGATGCATCGCCTCGATCGCATGGAGCCAGTCGTCGAGACTGCGCATGGGCATGGCCGTCGTTCCCCGCGCAACGCCGCGCGACGATCGACCGTCGTCAGACCGCGTCGGCGCCCGTCTCGCCGGTCCGGATGCGGACGACGCCGTCGACGTTCGTGACGAAGATCTTGCCGTCGCCGATCTTGCCGGTCCGCGCGGCACCGACGATCGCGTCGATGGTCCGCTGCATCGCGTCGTCGGTCACGATGATCTCGACCTTGACCTTCGGCAGGAAGTCGACCGCGTACTCGGCCCCGCGATAGAGCTCGGTGTGGCCCTTCTGGCGTCCGAAGCCCTTGACCTCCGTGACCGTGAGCCCGGTGATGCCGACGGCGGCCATCGCCTCGCGGACCTCGTCGAGCTTGAACGGCTTGATGATCGCGGTGATGCGCTTCATGGGTCGTCGCCTCGTTCTTGTTCGGGGCCGTCGACGTCTGAGCGGCTCGCGCCCGACCGTCGAAGCGGTCCGCTAGGATACCGCCACTGCCCGTGCGACGCCCGGCGGGCGCGGCGCCGGCGTCGCATACAATCGCGCGAACGCCGGTCGCCGCGCGACCTGCGGGCGCGACCCGCGCGACACGACCCTTCGGCGACCCTTCGCCGCGCGTCGTCCCGACCAGACTTCCGCTTCGCCTCCCATCGTGCATCGATCTTCCGCGCGGCCGACGTCGCCCGTCGGTCCGCTCGCGCCGCGTCGCCGACCGTGAGCGACGCGATCCGCGTCGTCGACGACCTGCGCGCCATCGGCGCCGAACGCTGGGATGCGCTCGTGCGCGCCGATGCCGCCCGGCGCGGCGCGACCGACGTCAATCCGTTCGTGCGCTACGCGTTCCTCGCCGCCCTGCACGAGACCGGCTGCGCGTCCGACGACACCGGCTGGGTCGTCGAATACCTCACGCAGTGGCGCGGCGACGCGCTCGTCGGCGCCGTGCCGCTGTACCGCAAGTTCCACTCGTACGGCGAGTACGTGTTCGACTGGGCGTGGGCGGACGCGTACCGCCGCAACGGCGTCGACTACTACCCGAAATTGTTGAGCGCGATCCCGTTCACGCCGGTCACCGGACCGCGGCTGGTCGCGCTCGACGCGGCCGCGTCGAAGTCCCTCGCGCGCGCGCTGCTGCGCCACGCGGTCGACAGCGGCGTGTCGTCGCTGCACGTGCTGTTCCCCGACGGCGACGCGGACGTCGCGCTGCTGGAGTCGGCCGGCTGCCTGCGTCGCGAAGGCGTGCAGTTCCACTGGACGAACGAAGGCTACGAAAGCTTCGACCAGTTCGTCGACACGCTCGAGCGAAAGCGCCGCAAGAACGTGCGGGCCGAACGCCGCAAGGTCCGCGAGGCCGGCGTGACCGTGCGGCGCGTGACCGGCCGCGACGCGAGCGACGCCGACTGGCGCTTCTTCGCGCGCTGCTACGCGAACACCTATCGCGCGCACTTCTCGACGCCGTACCTGAATCTCGCGTTCTTCCGGCGGCTCGCCGAGACGATGCCGGACCAGCTGCTGCTCGTCGTCGCGGAGCGCGGCGACGGCGACGGCGACGCCCCGACGAAGCGGCCGATCGCGAGCTCGCTGACGGTGTTCGACCGCGAGACGCTGTACGGCCGCTACTGGGGCGAGGTCGAGCACGTGCCCTGCCTGCACTTCGAATGCGCGTACTACCAGCCGCTCGAGTTCTGCATCGAACGCGGCATCCGCTTCTTCGAGGGCGGCGCGCAGGGCGAACACAAGATGGCGCGCGGCTTCCTGCCGGTCCGCACGCGCTCGCTGCACTGGCTCGCGCATCCGTCGTTCGCCGACGCGGTCGAGCAGTTCCTCGCGCGCGAGGCGATCGGCATCGGACACTATGTCGACGAGTTGAACGAGCGCGATCCGTTCCGTCACGGCCCCGCGCCGCGAGACGCCGAGCCGCCGGCCGACTGATCGGCCTCGGCGCGGCGCGGACCCGTCACCAGCCGGCGGGCGGCTTGCGGTGGATCGTGATGCGGCGATCGTCGACCGACAGGTAGCCGCCGCGTTCGAGCTCCTTGAAGATGCGGCTGATCATCTCGCGCGACGAGCCGACGCGGTCGGCGATGTCCTGCTGCGTCATCCGTTCGCGGACGATCCAGCCGGCGTCGAGCGGCTCGGAGGCCTTCATCAGCAGCCGCACCACGCGCCCGTAGACGTCCTCGAGCGCGAGGCTCTTGACGCTGTCGCTCGCCGAGCGGACGAGGCGGATGAGGTTGCGGATGATCTGCAGCGCGAGGCCCGGATCCTCGGCGATCAGCTGAAGCACGATCGCCGACGGCACGATCACGCAGGTCGTGCGCTCGAGCGTCATGACCGACGCCGATCGCAGGCCGCCATCGAGGCTCGGCTCGCCGAGAATGTCGCCGGGTGCGAACGTGCCGAGCACGATCTCCTTGCCGGCGTCGCTGCTCGAGAACACCTTGCCGCGGCCGCTGCGGATGACGAACAGCGTGTCGCCGACGTCGCCCTCGTGGATGATGACGGTCCGCGCGGGGTACGTGCGTCGCTGGCCTCTCGACTCGAGCTTCTCGAGCCAGTCGCCGCCGACGGCGTCGACGATCGCTTCGTTCATCGGTGGGAATGGTTCAGGGGCGTCTCGCGTCGACGCGACTGCGGCGACATCGCCGGCGATGGTAAGGCGCTGGCTCGGCCCGCGTCCATCGCCGCGTTCGAACGCGTCCGCGGGATGGGTCGACGACGTGGTCGCTTCATCGTCGTCGTTCGGTCCCGGTCCCGCGGATGCGGCGTGGGCGCGGCCGCCCGACACGAGTCGCAGGTTCGCGCTCACGCGAGCAGCGGCATGACGCCGTGGACCAGGACCGCGAGGCCGAGGATCGCGGCCGCGCCGCCGATCATCACCGTGTGCAGAACGGTATCGGTCGTGGAAGATTCGTCTTGTTGGCTGTTCATGATCACTCTCCTGAAAAGGCTTCGATCGGTCGATCGAGTGATCACAAGGTAGACGCCGGCGCGACGAAAGCCCCGTGCAGTTGCCGGAGCGACCGCGTGACTTATTCACGCGTCGCCGAGCGATGGAGCCGCCGTTCGTCGGACCGGGATACGCGGCCGAATGCGACGCCGCGAGCGCCGCCGTGCGTCAGGGGGTGCGGGTGGCGCCGTGCGTCAGGCGGTGCGCGCGTCGCCGCGCGTCAGGCGGTGCGCGCGTCGCCGCGCGACGCCGAGCTGAGGGCGTAGTTGTCGACGCCGGTCAGCAGTTCCTTCTCGGCGTCGGCCGGCCCACCCCAGCCTTCGACCTTGACCCACTTGCCGGCCTCGAGGTCCTTGTAGTGCTCGAAGAAGTGCTGGATCTGCGCGAGGCGCTCGGGGTTGATGTCGCCGACGTCCTTCCAGTGCCGGTACCACGGCAGGATCTTGTCGATCGGGACCGCGAGCAGCTTCGCGTCGCCGCCCGCCTCGTCGGACATCTTCAGCATGCCGAGCGCGCGGCAGCGCACGACGACGCCGTGCACCAGCGGGAACGGCGTGATGACGAGCACGTCGACCGGATCGCCGTCGTCCGCGACGGTGCGCGGCACGTAGCCGTAGTTGCACGGGTAGTGCATCGCCGTCCCCATGAAGCGGTCGACGTACAGCGTGCCGGTCTCCTTGTCGACCTCGTACTTGATCGGATCCGCATTCATCGGGATCTCGATGATGACGTTGAAGTCGTGCGGGATGTCGAGGCCGGCGGGGACGTTGTCGAAACTCATCTGCGTAGCGATCGCCGGACCGCGCGAGTCGCCGAAGGTTGGGGGCGAGGACCGTCGAGTATAGCCAGCGCGTGCGACGCGGCGGTTCGGACCGCGACCCGTGCTACCGTCGTCGCCCGCCCCGAGCCGCCCGCCGCAGCGAATTCATGCGCCCTCACTTCATCGACGGCGACGCGAGCCCGTCGCGCTCGACGACCTCGCAGGCCGCGATCGACGTCGTCGACCCGTCGGACGGCGCGGTCTTCGAGCACATCGCGCGCGGCGACGCCGACGACGTCGATCGCGCGGTGCACGCCGCGCGGCGTGCGTTCGACGGGCCGTGGCGACGCCTCGGCGCGGCAGAGCGCGGGCGCCGGCTGCAGCGGCTGTCGGCCCGGCTCGCCGAGCACGCCGACGAGCTCGCGCGGATCGAGGCGCGCGACTGCGGCAAGCCGCTCAAGCAGGCCCGCGCCGACGCGGCCGCGATCGTCCGCTACTTCGAGTTCTACGGCGGCGCGGCCGACAAGCTGCACGGCGCGACGATCCCGTACACCGACGGCACGACGGTGCTGACGATCCGCGAGCCGCACGGCGTCACCGGCCACATCGTGCCCGTGGAACTACCCGATGCAGATCTTCGGACGCAGCGTCGGCGGCGCGCTCGCGGCCGGCAACGCGTGCGTCGTCAAGCCGGCCGAGGATGCGTGCCTGTCGCTGCTGCGCGTCGCCGAGCTCGCCGCCGACCTGCTGCCGCCCGGCACGCTGAACATCGTGACCGGCTTCGGACGCGAGGCCGGCGACGCGCTCGCGCGGCATCCGGACCTCGATCACCTGTCGTTCACCGGCTCGCCGGCGATCGGCACCGTCGTCGCGCGCGCGGCGGCCGCGCATCACACGCCGGTCACGCTCGAGCTCGGCGGCAAGTCGCCGCAGGTCGTGTTCGCCGACGCCGACCTCGACGCCGCGCTGCCGGCGATCGTCAACGGCGATCGTGCAGAACGCGGGGCAGACCTGCTCGGCCGGCAGCCGACTGCTCGTCGAGCGGTCCGCGTACGAGCCGCGTGCTCGACCTGCTCGGCTCGATCTTCGAGTCGCTGCGCGTCGGCCCGGCGATGCGCGACCTCGACTGCGGACCGCTGATCCGCCGCTCGCAGTTGCAGCGCGTGTGGGACTTCCTGTCCGACGCGCAGCACGACGGCATCCCGATCGTCGCGTCGGGCCGCGTCGTCGACGACGCGCCGGCCGGCGGCTTCTACCAGGCGCCGCTGCTGCTGCGCGACGTGCCATCCGCGCACCGGCTCGCGCAGGAGGAAGTGTTCGGGCCCGTGCTCGCGGCGATGCCGTTCGACGACGAGGCCGACGCGGTGCGGCTCGCGAACGGCACCGCGTTCGGGCTCGTGGCCGGCGTGTGGACGCGCGACGGCGCGCGACAGATGCGGATGGCGCGCGCGATCCGCGCGGGCCAGGTGTTCATCAACAACTACGGCGCCGGCGGCGGCGTCGAGCTGCCGTTCGGCGGCGTCGGTGCGAGCGGCCACGGCCGCGAGAAGGGCTTCGAGGCGCTGTACGGCTTCACGACGCTTGAAGACGATCGCGATCCGGCACGGGTGACGATCGCGACCATCGCGACCATCGCGACACCGTGACCACCGCGACCGCCCCGACCGCCGCGACGAACGAGGAGACGACATGCGACTGCAAGGCAAGGTGGCGGTGGTGACCGGCGGCGGGTCCGGGTTCGGCGAAGGCATCGCGCGACGCTTCGTCGCCGAGGGTGCGAAGGTCGTCGTCGCGGACATCGCGATCGAGGCGGCCGAGCGCGTCGCGACGGCGCTCGGCGACGGCGCGATCGCGTTCCACGGCGACGTGTCGCGCGACGACAGCGTCGGCGCGATGCTGGCGCGGACGCGTCGAGGCGTTCGGCGCGGTCGACATCGTCGTCAACAACGCCGGCACGACGCATCGCAACCGCCCGATGCTCGAGGTCACCGAAGCCGAGTTCGATCGCGTCTACGCGGTCAACGTCAAGAGCATCTTCCTGTCGGCGAAGCACTTCGTGCCGCACTTTCGCGCGCAGCGGCGGCGGCGTGTTCGTCAACATCGCGTCGACGGCCGGCGTGCGCCCGCGGCCGGGACTCACCTGGTACAACGGCAGCAAGGGCGCCGTGATCACGACGAGCCGCTCGATGGCGGCAGAGCTCGGGCCCGACAACATCCGCGTCAACTGCGTCAATCCGGTGATCGGCGCGACCGGGCTGCTGACCGAGTTCATGGGCATGCAGGACACGCCCGAGAACCGGCAGCGCTTCGTCGCGACGATCCCGATGGGCCGCTTCTCGACGCCCGAGGACGTCGCGAACGCGTGCCTCTACCTCGCGTCCGACGAGGCGCGCTTCATCACCGGCGTGTGCCTCGAGGTCGACGGCGGCCGCTGCGTCTGACGCGTGCCGCGACGGCGCATCGCCGACGCCGTCGCCGCGCCTCTTGCGTCGCGACGCCCCGGCCCGCAAGATGCCGGCCACACGAGAACCCACAACGGAGACAACGATGGCCGCATCCTTCCCTCTCGACAGCGACCGGTCGCCGGCGACGCTCGAGGAGTCGACCTATCGCAAGGTCGGCTGGCGCCTCATCCCGTTCCTGATGATCTGCTACATCGCGAACTACCTCGACCGCGTCAACGTCGGGTTCGCGAAGCTGCAGATGCTCGGCGACCTGAAGCTCAGCGACACCGTGTTCGGCCTCGGCGCCGGCATCTTCTTCATCGGCTACTTCATCTTCGAGATCCCGAGCAACGTCATCCTGCATCGCGTCGGCGCGCGGGTCTGGATCGCGCGGATCATGATCTCGTGGGGCATCCTGTCGGGCTGCATGATGTTCGTCTCCGGCGCGACGTCGTTCTATGTCGTGCGCTTCCTGCTCGGCGTCGCCGAGGCCGGCTTCTTCCCCGGCGTCATCCTCTACCTGACGTACTGGTATCCGGCCCACCGTCGCGCGCGCATGACCGCGTGGTTCATGGTCGGCATCGCGATCTCCGGCGTCGTCGGCGGCCCGCTGTCCGGCTGGATCCTGAACTCGCTCGGCGGCGCGAGCGGCCTCGCCGGCTGGCAGTGGCTGTTCGTGCATCGAAGGGATCCCGTCGATCGTGCTCGGGATCGCGACGCTGTTCCTGCTCGACGACCGCATCGATCACGCGAAGTGGCTGACGGCCGAGGAGAAGGCGCTGCTCGCCCGCAACATCGCCCGCGACAACGCGCACAAGGCCGACGAGTCGATCGGCCGCGTCTTCGCGTCGCCGCGCGTCTGGCTGATGGCCGCGATCTACTTCTCGTTCGTGATGGGGCTGTACGGCATCGGCTTCTTCCTGCCGACGATCATCAAGGCGACCGGCGTGACGAGCCCGCTGACGATCGGCCTCCTGACCGCGATCCCGTACGCGTTCGCCGCGGTGACGATGGTGCTGATGGCGCGCAGCGCGGACCGCACCGGCGAGCGACGCTGGCACATCGCGATCGCCGGCCTGCTCGGCGCGGTCGGGCTGATCCTCAGCGTCACCTGGCGCAACGACGTGACGCTCGCGATGGCCGCGCTGACGCTCGGCACGATGGGCATCATGGCGACGCTGCCGTCGTTCTGGAGCCTTCCGACGTCGATCCTCGCGGGCACCGGCGCCGCGGCCGGCATCGCGCTCGTCAACTCGCTCGGCAACCTCGCCGGCTTCGTCGCGCCGTTCGCGGTCGGCTGGCTGAAGGACCTGACGAGCAGCACGAACGCCGGCGTGTACCTGCTGTCCGGCTCGCTCGTCGTCGGCGCGATCCTGACGCTGTCGGTGCCGGCGGCGCTGCTGCGGCAGCCGGTGCGCGACGCCTGACGGGGCGCCGGCCGACGGTCAGCCGCCGAGGCTCGCCATCGCGGCCGCGCGGAACGCGGTCCGGCTGCGCTCCGGCTCGTTGATCTGCTCGTAGACCCGGCCGAGCTCGACCTGGATCGCGGTCGTGAGGCGCGCGTCGGGCGAACGCTCGAGCGCGTCGCGCAACGCGCCCTGCGCCTTGCCCCACAGCCGCTCGCGCGCGCACAGCGCGCCGAGCGCGTAGAACGCCGACGGGTCGTCCGGCCGG
The DNA here is from genome assembly GCA_963720205.1 of uncultured beta proteobacterium. Lineage (GTDB taxonomy): Bacteria > Pseudomonadota > Gammaproteobacteria > Burkholderiales > Burkholderiaceae_D > CAHJXF01. The sequence continues at coordinate 1,798,618 of OY970390.1, forward strand.
TCGCGCGTCCAGCGCTCGGCCCGCTCGATCTGCGACCGCGCGTCGTCGACCGCGCCGATCCGGGCGTCGCGGCCGCCCTGCGCGTCGACCGCGGTCGACGCGACCTCGTCGCCGCTGCGCGCGTATTCCTCGGCGAGTCGCGCGTCCCATTCGCTCGCGATCGCGCTCTCGATGACGACGCGCGCCTGGTAGCCGAGCCCGGCCGCGTTGAACGCCTGCGCGGCGACGAGCGCGACGTCGCCGATCCGGCGGTCGGCCTGCGGCACGGTCTGCCACAGCGCGAGCAGCGCGTGCGCGTCGTCGGCGCGCGCGGCGAACAGCGAACGGTACGCGAGCGCCTTCATCTGCCGTGCGGCCGCCGGATGCAGCGCGTCGCGCTTGTTCAGCGTGCGCAGCAGCCGCAGCACCGCGTCCCAGTCGCCGGCGTACTGATGCGCCTTCAGCGCGAGCCGGAGCGACTGGATGTGCCGTGCGCCGGCGGCGTGCAGCTGCTCGACGACGCCGAGCGCGCGCTGGCCGTCGTGCGCGTCGACGAGGCATTCGGCCTCGGTCATCAGCTTCGCGGCGCGCAGGCCGGGATCGGCTTCGGCGCGACGCAGCCATTCGTCGCGACGGCCGTATTCGCGCATCCGATGCGCCGAGCGCGCCGCGACGAGCGCCGCGAGGCCGGCCGTCTCGGGCAGTTCCTGCGCCTCGTCGGCCTCGCGCTCGGCGTGGCCGTAGCGACCCTCGAAATGCGCCTGCAGCGCCGAGCGCAGCGCCCGCGACGCGCGCTTCTCGCTCTGCCGCTGGCGATACAGCGCGACCCGCTGCGGCATCTCGACCGTCCGCTTCGCGATGCGGATCAGCACGTACAGGACGACGAACGCCGCGATCTCGATCAGCAGGAACAGGTTCAGCGACAGGTCGACGCGATACGGCGGATAGAAGACGACGACGTTGCCGGGATCGCTCGTCAGCGTCAGCGCGAGGCCGACCGCCGCGGCGAACACGAGGACGCCGATCAGGAAGAAGCGCATGACCGCGGCCTAGCGGAACCCGCGACCGTTCATCGCTGGCCCTTGACGTTGCGCGCGGCGGCCAGGCTGTCGGCGAGCGTCGGCATCTCGACGACCGTGTTCGCGTTCTCGACCTGCTTCAGCAACGCGAGCGCCGCCTGCGTCTGGCGCGACGCCGGGTCGAAGTACTTCAGGATCGCCTCGTGCGCGTGCGCGAGGTCCGATCGATACGTCGCCTCCTGCCGGCCGAGCAGCGCGAGACGCGCGTTCAGCAGCCGCAGCTTGACGTTCTCGCGGACGAAGTAGGCCTGGCTCGGCGTCAGCAGCAGCGCGTCCGGCACCCGCACGTCGCGCACGCGCACCAGCTGCGCGAACCGCGACCATGCGTCGTCCGCGAGCTGGCGCACGTGGCTCGTCATGCGATCGAACCAGCCGGCCTGCGCGTCGGGCGGCGCCTGCTTCGACGGCGCCGCGCCGACGTCCGCCGGCGCGGGCCGCTCGTTCGACAGCAGCGGCAGCGAGTCGATCATGCCGACGATCGTGTCGATCCGCAGCGCGCTGCCCGCGACGTCGACCGACGGCAGCGCCTTCAGCTTCTCGAGGTCCTTCGCGATCGCCCGGCGCAGCACGATGAACTGCGGACGATCGGTGCGCGCGAGCCGCTGGTCCGCGTTCTGCAGCGCGATGATCGCGCCCTGCACGTTGCCGGCGAGCTGCAGCTGCTGCGATGCGACCGCGAGGATCTGCTCGACCTCGGCCAGCGCCCAGTCGTCGCGCGTTCGCGCGAGATCGGTGTAGAGCTGCTCGAGCGACGCCTGCTGGCTCTGCGAATCGGCGACGCGCGCCTCGAGCGCGCCGAGCTTCGCGGCGTTGGCCAGCGACTGGTCCTGCACCTGCTGCGCGAGCGTCTGCGCGGACCGGCTCGCGACGCCGTCGTCCTGGATGCGGCGTGCGAATTCGCGTTCGCTGCGATCGAGGCGGTTCGCCGCGATGAACCACAGGCCGACCGCGAGCACGACCAGCACGACGAGCGCCGCGACGATCCACAGCAGCACCGTGCGCCGCAGCCGACGGACCTCGTCGCGCATCGCGGACGGCACGGCATCCAGCGTCACCGGCGCCGCGGGCGCGAGGACGGCCGGATGGGGCGGCGATGGGATGCTCGACACGCGCGTCATTCTATCGTGGCGAGGATGCCGCGATCGCCGCTCGCGCACAGGCGGATCGCCGTGAAGCCGGCCTCGCGCGCCCGCTCGGCGATGCGTCGATGCGGCACGACGATCGTCGCGGCACGCAGCCAGCGCGCGCGCCGCGTCGGCGTCCGCGACCGGCGCGAGCGATTCCTCGATCATCGTCGCGAGGTTCGACAGGCCTTCGGAGCTCGTCACGACGAACGCGACCGGACGACGTTCGTCGAACCGACGACGCAGCGTCGACGAGGCCGCGTCGTCGGGCGCCGGTCGCACGCGACGATAGGCCTCGACCTCGTCGACCGCGACGCCGACCGACCGCAGGCGATCGGCGAACCACGCGCGCCCGCCGTTGCCGCGCACGATCAGCACGCGGCCGTCGAAGCCGCGGGCGAGGCCGAGCGCGTCGTCGAGCGCCGCGAACAGCGACTCGGAGTCGAAGCGATCGTCGACGTCGGCGTCGGGCGCGCGTTCGGCCGGCGACACGACGCGGACGTCGTCGCCGACGCCGGCCGCGGCGAGCGACGCGCGGCTGCCCGGACCCATCACGCCGATCGTCGTCGTCGACGGCCACGGCGCGACCCGCGCCGCGAGCGCGCGGCGGATCGCGTTCGGGCTGACGAAGACGACGAGCCGGTAGTCGTCGACGCGCGACATCGCGGTCGCGAGCGCGGCGGCGTCGGTCGCGGGCTCGATCGCGAGGACCGGATAGGCGAGCGCGTCGCGACCGCGCGCGCGCAGCGCGTCGCACAAGGCGTCGGCTTCCGGCTGCGGCCGGGTAACGACGAACAGGGCGGCGGGATCGACCGGCGCCGCGACGCCGACGCCGGTCATCGCCGGGCGGTCACAGCGCGTCGATCAGGACCAGGCCGCCCTGGTCGATCAGCCGCGCACCGACCGCGCGGCCGAGCGCGTCGGCCTCGCCGGGCGTCGCGACGTCGGCGCGACTCGCGCGCGGCGACGAGCAGCGAGCCGTCGGGCTTGCCGAGCACGGCCGCGATCGTCAGCCGACCGTCGTCGCCCCACGTGCCGTGCGCACCGAGCGGCATCGTGCAGTTGCCGCCGAGCGCCCGCGACACCGCGCGCTCGGCCTCGACGGCGAGCGCCGTACGGTCGTCGTGCATCGGCGCGAGCAGCGCGCGGACGTCGTCGCGGTCGGCGACGATCTCGATCGCGAGCGCGCCCTGCCCCGGCGACGGAATGCTGCGCGCGAGGTCCATCCGCTCGCGGATGCGCGACTCGAAGCCCAACCGCACGAGGCCCGCGGTCGCGAGCAGCAGCGCGTCGAAGTCGCCGCGGTCGAGCTTGTCGAGCCGCGTGCCGACGTTGCCGCGCACCGGCACGATGGTGACGCCCGGATGCATCGCGCGGAACTGCGACTCGCGGCGCAGGCTCGCGGTGCCGACGACCGCGCCGTCGGGAAGTTCGGCGGCCGACGCGTAGCGGTTCGACACGAACGCGTCGCTCGGGTCGTGCCGCTCGAGGATCGCGCCGAGCGACAGCCCGTCGGCGAGCGTCATCGGCACGTCCTTCAGCGAATGCACGGCGAGGTCGGCGCGGCCCTCGAGCAGCGCCGTCTCGAGTTCCTTCACGAACAGGCCCTTGCCGCCGACCTTCGACAGCGTGCGGTCGAGGATGCGGTCGCCCTGCGTCGTCATGCCGGAGATCGCGACGTCGACGTCCGGATGCGCGCGCACGATCAGCGCGCGGACGTGCTCGGCCTGCCACATCGCGAGGCGGCTCTCGCGCGTCGCGATGACGAATCGACCCTTCATGCCGCGACGATCCGGGTCACGGATACAGCCCGCGCCGCTCGCGCGCCTGCAGCACGCGCGTGCAGGCGACGACGAACGCCGCGGTGCGCAGCGGGATGCCGTGATGGTCGGCCATCTCCCAGATCCGCTTGAACGCGTCGACCATGATCTTGTCGAGTCGCACGTTGATCTCGTCCTCGCTCCAGAAGAACGAGCTGAAGTCCTGGACCCACTCGAAGTACGAGACCGTCACGCCGCCGGCGTTCGCGATGACGTCGGGCACGACCTTGATGCCGCGGTCGCCGAGCACGAGGTCGCCGTCGGGCGTCGTCGGGCCGTTCGCGCCCTCGAGCACGATCTTCGTCCTGATGCGTTCGGCACGTTCGCGCGTGATCACGCTCTCGAGCGCGGCCGGGATCAGGATGTCGCTCTCGACGTCCCAGAACTCCTCGTTCGCGATCGCGTCGCCGCCCTTGAAGCCGCCGACGCCGCCGTCGGCCGCGACCTGCGCGAGCAGTCCGGCGATGTCGAGTCCGTTCGGGTTGTGGACCGTGCCGGTGTGGTCCTGCACCGCGACGATCTTCGCGCCGCTGCCGACGAACAGCTCGGCCGCCGCCGAGCCGACGTTGCCGAAGCCCTGCACCGCGACGCGCGCGCCGTCGATCTGCACGTCCAGGCGTCGCGCCGTCTCGCGACCGACGACGAAGACCCCGCGGCCCGTCGCCTTGACGCGACCGAGCGATCCGCCGAGCTCGATCGGCTTGCCGGTGACGACGCCGGTCGCGGTCGCACCGACGTTCATCGAGTACGTGTCCATCATCCACGCCATGATCTGCGGGTTCGTGTTCACGTCCGGCGCCGGGATGTCGCTGTGCGGACCGATGATGAGGCCGATCTCGCTCGTGTAGCGCCGCGTCAGCTTCTCGAGCTCCTTCAGCGACAGCGACTTCGGCTCGACGCGGATGCCGCCCTTCGCGCCGCCGTACGGCAGGTTCACGGCCGCGCACTTGACGGTCATCCACGCCGACAGCGCCATCACCTCCTCGAGCGTCACGTCGGGGTGGAAGCGCACGCCGCCCTTGCCCGGTCCGCGCGACAGGTTGTGCTGCACGCGATAGCCCTCGAAGTGCGACACCGTGCCGTTGTCGAGCTCGATCGGGATGTCGACGATCAGCGCGCGCTTCGGCCGCTTCAGCGTCTCGGACCAGCGCGCGAGCGGCCCGAGATACGGCAGGACGCGGTCGACTTGCGACAGGTAGGTCGCCCACGGACTGTCCGGGGCCTGCGTGACGAAGGAGAGATTCATGGTCGTTTTGCGCGACGGTCTCCCTGCTGGCGCCGCGTTCCCCTCGAAAAAGATGGCGGGACGATACAGGAATCGAATCCGGGCCCGTCCGCGGTCCGCGCGCCGCCGGCGACGGTTCCGCGACCGGCCACGGGCTAGAATCGACGTCCGTCGTCCAGCACCGGAACCACCCGAACCATGACCTACTGCGTCGCGATGCGCCTCGACGAAGGCCTCGTCTTCCTTGCCGACTCGCGGACCAACGCGGGCATCGACCACGTCAGCACGTTCCGCAAGCTGACGGTCTACGAGCGTCCCGGCGACCGCGTCATCGTGCTGATGACGTCCGGCAACCTCGCGGCCGGGCAGGCCGTGCGCCAGCTCGTCGCCGAGACGCACGACGACGACGGCATCAGCATCTGGAACGCGAAGAACCTGTTCGACGTCGCCCGGATCGTCGGCGACGCGGTCCGCAAGGTCCGCGCGCGCGACGCGCAGGCGCTCGAGGACGCGGGGCTCGAGTTCACGATGAGCATCATCGTCGGCGGCCAGATCGGCCACGAGCACTGCCGCCTGTTCCTCGTCTACTCGGCCGGCAACTTCATCGAGGCGATGGACGAGAGCCCCTACTTCCAGATCGGCGAGTCGAAGTACGGCAAGCCGGTGCTCGACCGGATGATCACGCCGAAGTCGTCGCTGGAGGAAGGCGCGAAGTGCGCGCTGGTGTCGATGGACTCGACGATGCGCTCGAACCTGTCGGTCGGGCTGCCGCTCGACCTGCTGGTCTACGAGGTCGATCGGCTCACGGTCACGCGCTTCGCGATGATCGACGGCAACAACGAATACTTCCGCATGATCCACGACACGTGGGGCGAGCGGCTGAAGCAGATCTTCCTCGAGATCCCGTCGCCGATCTGGGACATGTCGGGCTCGCTCGCCGACGCGTCGACCGAGCCGACGCGGATGGCCGGCAGCCAGTACTCGACGCAGTCGGAAGGCAAGCAGCCGCGCCACGAGCCGGTGCGCGCGCGGCTGCCGGTCGACTTCGACGAGGGCCCGGACGTGCGCGGCGAAGTGCAGACACTCGCCGCGCAGGCCGGCGGTTCACGGCAGCCGGGCTAGGCGTCGCCGCGGGTCGGGAGCGCGACGGCGCCGTGCTGCGCCGCGATCAGGCCTCAGGCCGCCATCAAGCCGCGAGCTGCACGTCGGTCTGCGCCGGCCCGTTCGGGCGGACGGGTGCCCCGCCCTGCGCCGCATCGGCCGAGGCGACTTCCCGGATGTTCGGCTGGATGTCGGTCATGCGGGCCGGTCCGTAGATCGTCGCGAACGCGACGTCCATCGCGTCGGCGCCCGACGCGATGCGGATGACGTTCTCGACCGGGGCGAGACCGGTCGGGTCGAACAGGACCCACTTGCCGCCGAGGTGCGCCTCGAACAGCGCGTGGAAATCGGGCGGCGGCGTCTCGAACTCGACGTAGCCGACGACGATGCGCGCCGGGATGTTCAGCGCGCGGCACATCGTGATGCCGACGTGCGCGAAGTCGCGGCACACGCCGACGCGGTTCGCGAGGACGTCGCGCGCGGTCGTCGACACGTTGGTCTGGCCGATCTGGTAGACGATGTGCTCGCGGATCCAGTCGATGATCGCCTGCACGCGCGCGTAGCCCGGCCGGTGCATGCCGAACGTCCGCTGCACCATGCCCGACAGCAGGTCGGACTCGCAATAGCGCGACGGCAGCAGGTACTGCATCACCTCGTCCGGCAGGTCGGCGATCGGCAGTTCGGCGGCGTTCGTGTCCGGCGCGTCGAAGCGGCGGATGACGCGCGCCCGATATTCGATCGTCGTCGTGCCGGCCTCGGCGTGGACGCGCAGCGAACGGTTGTGCGAATGGGGCGCCACGTATTCGCGCGGCACGCCGACGAACGGCGTGACGTTGAACGACTCCGAGAGGATCGTGTGCTCGGGAATGCGGGCCGCTTCGATCTGGAAGAAGAATTCGGCCGGACCGTTCAGCTCGTAGACGAGCCGGTTGTGGATCTCGAAGGTCTTGTTGGACATGGCGTGTTCGGCGGGCGGCCGCCCGCGTCGTCGCGACGGGCGGTCCGACCGTTCGTATGGTGTTCGGAGGGCGCGAAATTTTAACGCCGCGGTGCGGCAAAGACGGCTGCGCGCGCAGAAACTCAGGCGGCGTCCTAGCACGTCGTGCACGCGGCTTCGATGCACTGGGACAGGGCTCGACGCGAACCGCTACCATTCGCGCTTCCCTTCGTCCGTTCGAGCCCATGCCCGATTCCCCCGTCCCGCGTCTTCGCAGCGTCCAGTGCATCTCGCCGGCGGGCCTGCACCGGATGGCGTATCGCGAGTGGGGCGACCCCGACAACGACCGCGTGCTCGTCTGCGTCCACGGCCTCACGCGCGTGTCGAACGACTTCGACGCGTTCGCGCGCGAGATGGCGTCCGCCTATCGCGTCGTGTGCCCGGACGTCGTCGGACGCGGCCGCAGCGACTGGCTCCGCGACCCCGCGCTGTACCAGCTGCCGACCTACGTGTGCGACATGGTGACGCTGCTCGCGCGCGTCGACGCGACGACGGTCCACTGGTTCGGCACGTCGATGGGCGCGCTGATCGGCATGGCGCTCGCGTCGATGCCGGGCTCGCCGATCGACCGCATGATCCTGAACGACGCCGGGCCGGTGCTCGGCGCCGCGGCGCTCGCCCGCATCGCCGGCTACGTCGGCGACACGCCGCGCTTCGCGAGCGTCGACGAGGCCGAGGTCTTCATCCGCCGCATCACCGCGCCGTTCGGCCCGCACACCGACGACGAGTGGCGCTTCCTGACCGAGGTGGTCCTCCGGCGCGACGGCGACGCGTGGGTGCGGCACTACGATCCCGCGCTCGCGATCCCGTTCAAGTCGACGCCCGCGACCGACACGGTGCTGTGGCCGATCTACGATCCGATCGCCTGCCCCGTGCTCGCGGTCCGCGGCGAGCATTCCGACCTGCTGTCGCCCGAGACGCATGCCGCGATGGCCGAGCGCGGCCCGCGCGCCCGCCTCGTCACGATCCCCGGCGTCGGCCATGCGCCGACGTTCATGCACGCCGACCAGATCGCGATCGCGAAGGCGTTCCTGCTGGGCCCATGAACGAGCCGCGCCCTCCATCGCCCGCCGCCGACGACGACGTCGAGCGCCTGCACGTCGGTCCGCGGCTGTCCGAGGCCGCGATCTTCGGCGGCGTCGTCTGGCTCGCCGGCCAGATCGCCGACGACGCCGAGGCCGATGCCTACGAACAGACGATCGAGGTGCTCGGCCACGTCGACCGCCTGCTCGCCGAGGCCGGCAGCGACAAGCGTCACGTGCTGCACGCGACGGTCTACGTCGCGAGCATGCGGCACTACGCCGACATGAATCGCGCGTGGGACGCGTGGGTCGAGCCGGGTGCCACGCCGCCGCGCGCGACCGTCGAGGCGAAGCTCGCGCGTCCCGAATACCTGGTCGAGATCGTGGTCGTCGCGGCGCGGATCGTCTGACCGCGAGGGTCACGAACCGCGTGGTTCAGCGCGGCTTCGCCCCGTCGGCCATCGGGTCCTGCAGGAAGTACGCGGCCAGCGATCGATACCACTCCGGATACGCCGCCGCGAGCGGTTCCGGCGCGACGAAGAACGCCTCGCTGCTGACCGAGAAGAACTCGCCTTCGTCGGTCGCCGCATAGGTGTCGAGCGGCAGCGACGCGAAGTAGCGGTCGGCGCGCGCGGAGTCCGGATCGACGTGACGCGGGATCGATCGCTCGACGGCGTCGAGCCGCTCGTTGAAGTCGTCGAACGCTCGCGTCGAGCGTCGAGCGCCAGTGCGCCGGCGACAGGTCCGGATGCAACCGTCGCGAGAAGGCCGGCATGCCGTCGACGGCGCCGTTCGTCATGTCGAGCTTGTGCGACGAACTCGTGGACGACGACGTTGAACGCGGTCGGCGTCGGCCGCTTCGACGTGGCCGGCCGCACGGCGTCCCACGACAGCACGAGCGGGCCGCCGCTCCACGACTCGCCGGCCGCCGCCTCGCGCCACGCGTGGACGACGCCGTCCTCGTCGACGACCTCGCGGTCGATCACGAAGTCGCTCGGATGCACGACGATCTCGTCGAACGCCGGATAGGCGTCGAGGCCGAGCTCGAGGATCGGCAGGCAGGCCTGGACCGCGATGCCGGCGACGACCGCCTGGTCGGCGACGAAGCCCTGCACGCCGGTGATCGCCTTGCCGCCGACGAACGCGCCGCAGAGGCCGCGCAGCCGCGCACGCCGGTGGTCATCGAGCCGCGCGAGGAACGGATGCGCGTCGAGCACCGCGTGCCAGCCGGACTCGTCGATCCAGTCCGGACGGTCGACCGGCGCAGGTCGCGCGCGCCTGAACGGCCAGCGCACGCCGGTCAGCTCGCCTCGTCGATCCAGGCGGCCTGGATCGCCTCGAGGATCTTCTCGTTCGACCGCGCGCGGGTCGTCGTCGAAGTCCTCGAGCTCGACGACCCAGCGATGCAGGTCGGTGAAGCGCACCGCGCAGCGGATCGACGTCGCCGTGCGCCTCGTGCAGCGCGATCGCGATGTCGTCGATGTCGGTCCACTTCATGATCGCTCCCGGTCGACGGCTCGGTCAGCCGTTCTCCTTCGCATGATTGATCGAGTACTTCGGGATCTCGAGCACGAGGTCCGCCTCGGGCATCATCGCCTGGCACGACAGCCGCGAGCGCGGCGTCAGGCCCCACGCCTGGTCGAGCAGGTCGTCCTCGTTGTCGTCCGACGGCTCGAGGCGATCGAAGCCCTCGCGCGACGATGACGTGGCAGGTCGTGCAGGCGCCGACATCTCGCACGCGTGCTCGATCGGCACGCCGTGCGTCGAGCAGGTTGTCGCACAGGCTCTGCCCGACGTCGGCCTCGAACGACGTGCCGGCCGGGCAGAGCTCGGCGTGCGGCAGCACCGTGATCGTCGGCATGGCGGTCAGGCGAGCTCGTCGAGCGCGCTTGCCGGCGAGCGCGCGGCGCACGCTCGCGTCCATCCGCAGCTCGGCGAAGCGTTCGGTGCCGTGTCCGAGCGCGTCGATCGCGTCCTTGATCGCGTCGATGGTCGTCGCCGGCCGCGCGCCGCGCGCACCGCGTCGGCCTGGCAGCGGATGCGCGCGACCTCGCGCGTCGTCGAGCAGCGCCGCGTCCGCGGCGAGCGCGGCCTCGGTCGCGGCGACGATGCGCTCGGCCTCGACCTGCTGCTCGCGCAGCGCGCGCGCGCGCATGTCGCTGTCGGCGGCCTCGAAGCTCGCTCGCAGCATCCGGGCGACCTCGTCGTCGCCGAGCCCGTACGACGGCTTCACGACGATCGCTCGCCTCGACGTCCGACGTCGTCTCGCGCGCGACGACCGACAGCAGCCCGTCGGCGTCGACCTGGTACGTGACGCGGATGCGCGCCGCGCCCGCGGCCATCGGCGGAATGCCGCGCAGCTCGAAGCGCGCGAGCGAGCGGCAGTCGGAGACGAGCTCGCGCTCGCCCTGCACGACGTGGATCGCCATCGCCGTCTGGCCGTCCTTGAACGTCGTGAACTCCTGCGCGCGCGCGACCGGAATCGTCGAATTGCGCGGGATGATCTTCTCGGCGAGGCCGCCCATCGTCTCGACGCCGAGCGACAGCGGGATCACGTCGAGCAGCAGCCAGTCGTCGCCGTCGCGGCGCGCGGTTGCCGGCGAGCGCGTCGGCCTGCACGCGCCGCGCCGAGCGCGACGACCTGGTCCGGGTCGAGGTCGATCAGCGGCGGCTTGCCGAAGAAGCGGCCGACGGCCTCGCGCACGTGCGGCATCCGCGTCGCGCCGCCGACCATCACGACGCCCTTGATGTCGGCCGGCGTCGAGCTTCGCGTCGCGCAGCGCCTGCGCTCGGCGGCGTCGAGCGTGCGATCGACGAGCGTCGCGCGTCGCGTCGACGAACGCGTCGCGCGAGATCGCGGCGTGGCGATGCGACGCCGCCGGCGTCGAACGCGACGTCGACGATCAGCGCGTCGGTCAGCTCCTCCTTCGCCGCGCGCGCGCGTGCGCGAGCAGCCGCGCGTGCTCCTCGTCGGACAGCCGCACGTCGCCGACGCCGGCCAGCCGTCAGCGCGATGGCCGCGACCCGCGCGTCGAAGTCGTCGCCGCCGAGCGCCGTGTCGCCGCCGGTCGCGAGCACTTCGAACACGCCCTTCGTGAGCTTGCAGGATCGACAGGTCGAACGTGCCGCCGCCGAGGTCGTAGATCGCGTAGACGCCTTCGATGCCGTTGTCGAGGCCGTACGCGATCGCCGCCGCGGTCGGCTCGTTCAGCAGGCGCAGCACGTTCAGGCCGGCGAGCTGCGCGGCGTCCTTCGTCGCCTGCCGCTGCGCGTCGTCGAAGTACGCGGGCACCGTGATGACGGCGCCGACGAGGTCGTCGCCGAGCGTGTCCTCGGCGCGCTGCCGCAGCGTCGCGAGGATCTCGGCCGACACTTCGACCGGCGTCTTCGACGCCGGCGGCGGTCACGAAGCGGACCATGCCTGGCGGCGTCGACGAAGTCGTAGGCGCGACGCGTGCGTCGGCGTCGAGGTCGTCGCGGCCGCGGCCCATCAGCCGCTTGACCGACACGATCGTGTTGCGCGGGTCGCTCGCCGCGCTGCGTCGAGCGCGTCGCAGCCGACGGTCGCGCCGCCGTCCGCCGCGATAGCGCACGACCGACGGCAGCAGCGCGCGGCCGTCCTCGTCGGGCAGCACGTCGGGCACGCCGTTGCGCACCGCGGCGACGAGCGAGTTCGTCGTGCCGAGGTCGATGCCGACCGCGAGCCGCCGCTGGTGCGGCGCCGGCGCCATGCCGGGTTCGGAGATCTGCAGCAGCGCCATCAGGCGACCGGCTGCGCCGACCTGCGCGGCGCGCCGACGCGACGTCGTCGGCGAAGCGTTCGACGAACATCCAGCTGCCGCACGCGTTCGCTCGCGGCGTCGACGTCGCCGTCGTCGTCGAGCGACGCGTGCGACGGCCGTCGTCGACGCGGCCGTCGCCGCGTCGAGTTCGGCGCGCAGGCGATCGATCGCCGCGACGTCGCCGCCCGCCGCTCGCGGCGTCGAGCGCCTCGCGCCATTCGAGCTGCTGCATCAGGAAATCCGGCGCCATCCGCGTGTCGCGCTCGTCGGCCGGATCGCGGCCGCGCAGCGCGCACAGGTAGATCGCGCGGCTGCAGCGGATCGCGCAGCGTGCGATAGGCCTCGTTCGCGCGCGTCGCCCACTGCAGCGCGACGCGCTGCTCCGCGGCGCCGGCCCGCGCGAAGCGGTCCGGATGCACGCGCATCTGCACCTCGCGATACGCGCGCTCGAGCGCGTCGGCGTCGAGGCCGAAGCGTCGGGCAGGCCGAACAGCGCGAAGTGGGAATCGTGGCGATGCTCATCGAGAAACAAGGCGGCACGCGCCGCCTTGTTCGGCGGTCGGGCGGGCCGCCGTCAGACGCGGAAGCTCTCGCCGCAGCCGCACTCGTCCTTGACGTTCGGGTTGCTGAACTTGAAGCCCTTCGTTCAGGCCTTCGCGCGCGAAGTCGAGCTCGGTGCCGTCGATGTACGGCAGGCTCTTCGGATCGACGAAGACCTTGACGCCGTGGCTCTCGAACACGCAGTCCTCGGCGACCGGCTCGTCGACGTACTCGAGCTTGTAAGCGAGGCCCGAGCAGCCGGTCGTGCGCACGCCGACGCGCAGGCCGACGCCCTTGCCGCGGCGCTCGAGGTAGCGCGACGACGTGCCGCGCGGCCTTCTCGGTCAGCGAGACACCGGCTGCGCGAGCGGCGCTGTCGACGACGCGTCATCAGGCCGCCTTCTTCTCCGCAGCCTCGACCGTCGCGTGCTTCGCGCGATAGTCGGCGACGGCCGCCTTGATCGCGTCTTCGGCGAGGATCGAGCAGTGGATCTTGACCGGCGGCAACGCGAGCTCTTCGGCGATGTGCCGTGTTCCGGATGGTCATCGCCTCGTCGAGCGTCTTGCCCTTGACCCACTCGGTGACGAGCGACGACGACGCGATCGCCGAACCGCAGCCGTAGGTCTTGAACTTCGCGTCCTCGATGCGGCCGTCGTCGCCGACGCGGATCTGCAGCTTCATCACGTCGCCGCAGGCCGGCGCGCCGACCATGCCGGTGCCGACGCCGTCGTCGTCCGTCGCGAACGATCCGACGTTGCGCGGGATTTTCGTAATGGTCGAGGACCTTGTTGCTGTAAGCCATGATGCTCTCCGGTTCCTGCGTGTTCGATGACGGTGGTACGTGTTCAGATGGCGATCGCGCGCCGCGTTCGCAAGCTCAGTGCGCCGCCCACTGGATCGATTCCATGTCGACGCCGTCCTTGAACATCTCCCACAGCGGCGACAGGTCGCGCAGCTTCGCGATCCGCGACTTCAGCAGTCCGATCGCGAAATCGACGTCCTGCTCCGTCGTGAAGCGCCCGATCGTGAAGCGGATCGACGTGTGCGCGAGTTCGTCGCTGCGGCCGAGCGCGCGCAGCACGTAGCTACGGCTCGAGCTACGCCGACGTGCACGCCGAACCCGACGACACCGCGAGCTCCTTGATGCCCATGATCAGCGACTCGCCTTCGACGAAGTTGAAGCTGACGTTGAGGTTGTGCGGCACGCGCTGCTCCGTGTCGCCGTTGAGATAGACCTCCTCGATGTCGCGACAGGCCGTTCCACAGCCGGTCGCGCAGCATCCGCACGCGCTCGTTCTCGGTGTTCATCTCGAGCCGCGCGAGCCGGAACGCCTCGCCCATGCCGACGATCTGGTGCGTCGCGAGCGTGCCCGAGCGCATGCCGCGCTCGTGACCGCCGCCGTGCATCTGCGCCTCGAGGCGGATGCGCGGCTTGCGACGCACGAACAGCGCGCCGATGCCCTTCGGTCCGTACGTCTTGTGCGCGGAGAACGTCATCAGGTCGACCGGCCAGCGTCGACAGGTCGATCGCGACCTTGCCGGTCGCCTGCGCGGCGTCGGAATGGAAGATGATGCCCTTCTCGCGGCACAGCGCGCCGATCGCCGGGATGTCCTGGACGACGCCGATCTCGTTGTTGACCAGCATGACCGAGACCAGGATCGTGTCGTCGCGGATCGCGTCGCGCAGCTGGTCGAGCGTCGATCAGCCCGTCCGGCTGCGGCTGCAGGTACGTGACCTCGAAACCTTCGCGCTCGAGCTCGCGGCAGGTGTCGAGCGACGGCCTTGTGCTCGGTCTTGACGGTGATGAGGTGCTTGCCCTTTTCCTTGTAGAAATGCGCCGCGCCCTTGATCGCGAGGTTGTTGCCCTCGGTCGCGCCCGACGTCCAGATGATCTCGCGCGGGTCGCAGTTGACCAGCTTCGCGACTTCGGCGCGCGCGTTCTCGACGGCCTGCTCGGCGTCCCAGCCGTACGGATGGCTGCGCGACGCCGGATTGCCGAACTGCGACGTCAGGATACGGGATCATCTTCTCGGCGACGCGCGGATCGACCGGCGTCGTCGCCGAGTAATCCATGTAGATCGGCAGGACGGGTTGCTGCGGTTGTTGCATGACGGTTCCTAGTTGACGAGCGCGCGGGCCGGCTTGCCGGACGCCGCGCGACGATCGCGCAGCACGTGCACCCGCGGTTCCTGCTCGCAGCGCACGAGCCGGTCGCGCTGCTCTGCCACCAGCGCCTCGAGCGAGACGCCGTCGAGGAATTCGACCATGTGCGCGTTGAGGTTCGCCCACAGGTCGTGGGTCAGGCAGCGCCGCTCGTCGAGGCAGTTCTCCTTGCCCTTGCACTGCGTCGCGTCGACCGGCTCGTCGACCGCATCGATGATCTCGGCGACCGAGATGTCGGCGGCCGCCCGACCGAGCCGATAGCCGCCGCCGGGACCACGGACGCTGTCGACCAGCGCGCTGCGCCGCAACTTGCCGAACAGCTGCTCGAGGTACGAAAGCGAGATGCTCTGACGGCCGCTGATGCCGGCCAGCGCGACCGGACCGGCGTGCTCGCGCAACGCGAGATCGATCATCGCGGTGACGGCAAAACGGCCTTTCGTGGTCAGGCGCATCGGTGCTAGGGAGGGAATACTTGACTGCAGAAGTCGGATATTACGATACCCGACTAATGCGGTCAAGTATTGGGCGACGAGCGCTGGAGGCGCTGCGGACGGCAGGCACCGCCGGCCCGCGTTGCTCCGCCCTGGACTTCGGTCCCGGCCTTCGCCGGGACGGCTGCCGACGCCTGCGGCGTCAGGCCGCCGCTTTCTGCGCCATCCGCCGGCGGACGAAATCCACCAGGTTGATGCAGGCGTCCTCGACGTAGTCGAGCACCGTCTCGAAGCCGTCCGTGCCGCCGTAGTACGGATCCGGCACGACCGCCGACTCGTGCTCCGTCGCGAAGCTCATCAGCAGCTTGATCTTGTGGTGGTACTGGCGCGGCGCGAGTTGCTGGAGCGCGGCGTGGTTCTCCCAGTCCATCGCGAGGATCAGGTCGTAGTGGACGAAATCCTCCTTCGTGACCTGCCGCGCGACGAACGATTCGAGGTCGTAGCCCCGCTTCTTCGCCGCCCGCGTCGCGCGCGAGTCGGCCGCTTCGCCGGCATGGAAGCCGTGCGTGCCGGCCGACGCGACGACGACGTGCTTTTCGAGCCCGGCCTCGCGAACCTTCGCGCGGAACACCGCTTCCGCCGTCGGGGACCGGCAGATGTTGCCCATGCAGACGATGAGAATCTTGAACGCTTCGTACTTCGGCATAGTCCTGACCTTGTTTCGCTGATGCTGACAAACCGGCGACCGCCCTGCGACCGTCGCCACGATCGTTACGACACCGGGCTCACGCCGCCCGGTTCCCCGCTTTCCCGCCGTCGGCGAGCCCGAGCACCTGGTCGCCGCCGCTCGCGCCGAACACCTGCTCGCGCAATTGCGCGAGCTGGTCCCGCGCCCGTGCGGCTTCCTCGAACTCGAGGTTGCGCGCGTGATCGAGCATCGATTTCTCGAGCCGCTTGATCTCGCGCGCCACGTGCTTCTCGTCCATCGCGCCGTAGCGCGCCTTCTCCTGCGCCGCCCTCAGCTCCGTCTTCGCCGACTGCGCGTCGTACACGCCGTCGATCATTTCCCGGACCTGCTTCTTCACGCCGCGCGGCTCGATGCCGTGCAGCCGGTTGTACTCGACCTGCTTCGTGCGACGCCGGTCCGTCTCGTCGATCGCGCGCCGCATCGATTCGGTGATCACGTCGCCGTAGAGGATCGCGGTGCCGTTGAGGTTCCGCGCCGCGCGCCCGATCGTCTGGATCAGCGAACGCTCGGCGCGCAGGAAGCCTTCCTTGTCGGCATCGAGGATCGCGACGAGCGACACCTCCGGAATGTCCAGACCTTCGCGGAGCAGATTGATTCCGACCAGCACGTCGAAGACGCCGAGCCGAAGGTCACGGATGATCTCGGCGCGCTCGACGGTCTCGATGTCCGAGTGCAGGTAGCGCACCTTCACGCCGTGCTCGCCGAGGTAGTCGGTCAGCTGCTCCGCCATCCGCTTCGTCAGCGTCGTGACGAGCACGCGCTCGTGGTCGGCGACGCGGCGGTTGATCTCGGACAGCACGTCGTCGACCTGCGTCGACGCCGGACGGACCTCGATGCGCGGATCGATCAGCCCCGTCGGCCGCACCAGCTGCTCGACGACCTGCCCCGCGTGCGCGTTCTCGTACTCGGCCGGCGTCGCGGACACGAAGATGCCCTGCCGGACCTTGCCCTCGAACTCGTCGAACTTCAGCGGTCGGTTGTCGAGCGCGGACGGCAGCCGGAAGCCGTAGTCGACGAGATTGACCTTGCGCGCGCGGTCCCCGCGGAACATGCCGTTCAGCTGGCCGATCAGCGCATGACTCTCGTCGAAGAACACGAGCGCGTCGTGCGGCAGGTAGTCGATCAGCGTCGCCGGCGGATCGCCCGGCTTCGCGCCGGACAGGTGGCGCGTGTAGTTCTCGATGCCCTTGCAGTGCCCGACCTCGGTCATCATCTCGAGGTCGAAGCGCGTCCGCTGCTCGAGGCGCTGCGCCTCGACGAGCCGGTTCTCCTTGTAGAAGAAGTCGAGCCGCTCGCGCAACTCCGCCTTGATCGACTCGATCGCGTTGACGACCGTGCCGCGCTGCGTGACGTAGTGCGAGCCGGGATAGATCGTGAAGCGCGGGATCTTCTGGCGCACGCGGCCGGTCAGCGGATCGAACAGCTGCATGCTCTCGATCTCGTCGTCGAACAGCTCGATGCGGATGGCGAGCTCGGCGTGCTCCGCCGGAAAGACGTCGATCACGTCGCCGCGCACGCGGAACGTGCCGCGGCCGAAGTCGACCTCGTTGCGCGTGTACTGCATCTGGATCAGCTTGGCGATGATGTCGCGCTGGCCGACCTTGTCCTTGACGCGCAGCGTCAGGACCATCTTGTGGTACTCGTTCGGGTTGCCGATGCCGTAGATCGTCGACACCGTGCCGACGATGACGACGTCCCGCCGCTCCATCAGCGACTTCGTCGCCGACAGCCGCATCTGCTCGATGTGCTCGTTGATCGACGAGTCCTTCTCGATGAACAGGTCGCGCTGCGGGACGTACGCCTCGGGCTGGTAGTAGTCGTAGTAGCTGACGAAGTACTCGACCGCGTTGTTCGGGAAGAACTCGCGAAATTCGGAGTACAGCTGCGCCGCGAGCGTCTTGTTCGGCGCGAGCACGAGCGCCGGCCGGCCGGCGCGCGCGATGACGTTCGCCATCGTGAACGTCTTGCCCGACCCGGTCACCCCGAGCAGCGTCTGGAACGCGAGGCCGTCCTCCAGCCCCTCGACGAGTCCGTCGATGGCCGTCGGCTGGTCGCCGGCCGGCTCGAACGGCTGATAAAGCTGGAACGGGCTGTCCGGAAACGACACCAGCGACGTGTCGTTCGGCGGCGAGGCGAGATTGGCGGCCATGCTAGGATTTGTGCGGTTGCAGTGCGGCGAACGGCACCACAAGAGCCGCGCGCGCACCAGGACCGGCTTGTGCGCTGCGACATGAAGGCGGATTATCGCGCCGAACGCGTGCCGGAATCCAGTGATTTTCTAAATCGTGCCGATTCAGTCCCTTGCAAGGGCCGTCCCCGATGACGACGGTCGCGCGAGGCGAGGACCTGCGATGACTTCCCCGTTCAGCGGCGTCGAACTGGTCGCCAAGGACCCGATCCTCGGCATGACCGAGCTGTTCCTGGCCGATGCGCGGCCGCACAAGGTCAACCTCGGCGTCGGCGTCTACACCGACGCGGCCGGCAAGGTGCCGGTGCTCGCGGCGGTCCGTGCCGCCGAGGCGCAGCGGATGGCCGGCATGCCGGCGCGCAGCTACCTGCCGATCGACGGCATGGCGATGTACAACGCCGCGACGCAGAAGCTCGTCTTCGGCGACGGCTCGCGCGCGGTCCGCGACGGCCGGGTCGTCACGGTGCAGGCGCTCGGCGGCACCGGCGGCCTGCGGATCGGCGCCGACTTCCTGCGCCACGTCCGGCCCGACGCGCCGCTCCTGATCAGCGACCCGAGCTGGGAGAACCACCTCGCGCTGTTCACGCAGGCCGGCTTCGACGTCCGGCCCTATCCGTACTTCGACGCGGCGACGCACGGCCTCGACTTCGACGGCATGCTCGGCGCGCTGAAGGCCGCTGGCCCCGGCACCGTCGTCGTCCTCCACGCGTGCTGCCACAACCCGACCGGCGTCGATCCGACCCGCGCCCAGTGGGCCGAAATCATCGACGTCGTCGCGCAGCGCGGGCTGATGCCGTTCGTCGACATGGCGTACCAGGGGTTCGGCGACGGCATCGAGGAAGACGCGTTCGTGGTCCGTGCGATGGCCGACGCCGGACTCGAGTTCCTGGTGTCGAGCTCGTACTCGAAGTCGTTCTCGCTGTACGGCGAGCGCGTCGGCGCGCTGTCGGTCGTGACGGCCGACGCGGCCGAGGCCGCGCGCGTGCAGAGCCAGCTGAAGCGGATCATCCGCACCAACTACTCGAGCCCGCCGACGCACGGCGGCGCGACCGTCGCGCTGGTCCTGACCGACGACGGGCTGAACGCCCAATGGCGCGAAGAGCTCGACGGCATGCGCGAGCGGATCCGGGCGATGCGCGTGGGCCTCGTCGAGCGGCTGCGGCGGCGGATGCCCGACGTGTCGTTCGACCACATCGAGCGGCAGCGCGGCATGTTCTCGTACTCCGGCCTCACGGCCGCGCAGGCGAAGCGGCTGCGCGACGAGTTCGCGATCTACGCGCTCGACACCGGCCGCATCTGCGTGGCCGCGCTGAACGAGCGGAACATCGACACGGTGGCGGATGCGATCGCGGCCGTGTCGTCGACGCGGCAGCCAGCCGGCGTCATCGCATCAGCACATTGACGCCCGGCTGCACGTCCGTCTCCTCGACATAGCCGATCGCACCGGGTGTCGAGCGCACGAACGCGACGACGGCGGCGCTGGTCGACAGCTCCCGCGGCGGCGCGCCCTTGCCGATGTAGCGACGCACGACCCAGTACGCCGCGTACTTGTCCTCGTCCTCGTTCAGATAGTTCTGGAGGAAGCGGCTGCGCACCGCGCTGCCGGTGGCCGCGTTGACCGCCGTGACCTGTACGCCATTGACCTCGATCACGCGCCCCGTGTAGATCCGCTCGAGCGTCGCCGCGTCGACGCTCGGCAGGTTCGGATTGCCGATAACGACGACACCGCCGGCCGCGCGCACATCCATCGTCCGAAACGCGACGACGACGGCGGCGAGCGAGAGGCACCGCGCGAGGGCCCGGGTCGCCATCAATACACCACGCTATAAGAGATCGAATACACGTTCACGGCCTGATTGCGGATCGACGCTCCCGGAGGGGAATCGATCAGGTTCGAGCCGTCGTACACGTGCGTCCGAAGGAATTCGCCCTTCAATTTGCTCGTTGCCGAGAAAGACAGCGACGTCCCGAATGCCCACGAGGTCTGGTGGTAGACATTGATGGCGTCCGCACCGTAGACCTGCGATGCGTTGATCAGTGCGGCCCCTGGAATGAAGGCGGGGATCGAGTTGTCGTTCACCCGGTTCTCGAGGTCCCGCTGACCCTGCGGCGAACGCAGGAAGGCATAGCTCACGTACGGCGTCCACCGTTCGACGCGCTTGAGGACCGCCACATAGCCGCGATTTCCCTGGGGCGCGATGTTCGTCCGCGCGGCGGTATTGCGCGCGAATTCCGCGAGCACCCGAAAGTCGAGCGGCAACGCGACATCGGCACCGGCCGTGATGGTCGTTGAAGCAACCGCGCTCTCGGTGCGCACGCCCGGCCCGGGAAGGCTGTCCGACACCTGGTAATAGCCGATGCCCGGTGCGAGGCTGACGAACGGGAAGTCGCTTTGCAACGGGGCCTTGTTGGCCGGTCGGATATGCGCCCGGATCACGCCGAGGCGAACGACATCGTCGTCCTTCCGGTATGCGAGAGAAAAGCCTTCGCCCCGAAATTTCAACTTCGTGAACAGCGGGCCGGCGTCTTGAACGCCGGGTATGCCTTCGCGAAACGAGTTGCGGAATTCATTGTCCGAATAGCCATAGAAACCATCGGTCGACAGCTCCCCCTCGCCGAGCTTCCAGGTCTTGTTGAACGACACGCTGATGGCGTCGTTCGCGGGGGCGAGCGAGTACATTTCGGTCGGCAGCCGCGCGAAGTCGTACGTCGTGCCGACGTCGAGCGTCTCGGAAAACAGATAGAGCGGGATGCGCTGCTTCCCGACGCGGATCAGCAGGTCGTTGGTCGGGCGATAGGACAGAAACGCCCACGACACGCTGCCTTCGTAGCGTCGGTCGGTCCCGTTGTCGGCGGCGATCTTCACCTGCACGGTGGCTGCGAATTCGTTCGTCAGCTTCGTGTCGAGTTGAAGCCCCGCCACCGAGTCGCGCTTGAACGTTCCGTCGTCGTCGATGAAGCGCTGGTACTTGTACGGTTGGTTCGAGATCGCATAGCCGACCGTGCCGAACGCCGACCACGAAAGGTCGATCGCAGCAGCGGGTGGCGCGGCCAGCAGACCTGCGAGCAGCATCGAGAGCGCGACCCCGCTCCATCGCCGTGGCGGCCCGCCGATCCTGCGCCGAGCGACTGAAACGATCATCTCGGTACGGTGACCGCCGAGTCGGCTTCGCTCCGGACCGTCGGCGCCGGCGCGAGTCGCAACGCGCTGTCGAAGTCGAATTGCTCGAGCGCCAGCGAGATGCGCTGGACGATCTGCACCGGGAGGAACGACATCGCGTCGACGCGATGCGCTTCCCACAGCAGCTTCGCCTCGAGATCGGCTTCCTCGAGCAGCGAGCGGAATCGCAGGTACCAGCCGGGCGGTTCGTCCGGCCCCGGCAGGGCCGTGTTCCGGTCCTCGATCGTCGACGTCTCCCTCGGCTGCTGTCGCCGCTCGACGACCAGCTTCGCGCGAATCCCGGCGAACAGTCGCGTCAGCTGTTCGCCGACCTCGCTCGCGCGCAGTCTCGACGTCGCGGCGTCGCGCGCCCGCACGGCGGACTCCAGCTCGACGACCGGCGGCAACAACGGTCGCGCGCCCAGGCTCCCCGCCAGACCGCGCAGCGTGTGGGCCTCGCGCGCGGCGTCGTCCCAACGCGCGCCGTCGATCATCGCGTGCGTCCTCGCCTCGAAGTCGGCGAAGTCGTGGACGAAGTGCCGCAGCAAGCGGACGTAGAGCGCCTGGTTGCCTCCGGCGTGACCGATTCCGACGGTCGTATCGATGCCTTCGATCACCGGAAGTCCGACCGCGGATTCCGAAGCCGGCCATGTCGACATCGACGTCGTCGGACCCGGGCGCGCGACGGTTCCCGTGCGATGGAACCGCGACAGCGTGGCGTACAGCAGCTCGGGCTCGATCGGCTTGCTGATATGGCCGTTCATCCCGAGGACCTGGCAGCGTTCACGCTCGTCGGCCATCGCATGCGCCGAGATCGCGACGATCGGCAGGTCGACATATCGCTCGTCGAGCCGCAGCAGCCGGGTCGCTTCGTAGCCGTCCATCACCGGCATCTGCAGGTCCATCAGGACGACCGAGTAGTGGCTCGGCGGATGCGCGCGGATCGACGCGATCGCCTCTTCGCCGTTGCCGGCGACGTCGACCGCGACGTTGCGACTCTCCATCAGCTCGGACGCCAGCTGCTGGTTGATCGCGTTGTCCTCGACCAGCAGCACGCGCAGTCCGGTCAGGTCGACGCCCGCGTCCTCGGGTGCGGCCGCCGTTTCGGCGGGCGTACCGTCGCCGCCGAGCCAGCGGACGAGGTCCCGCAGCGACTCCGGCAGCACCGGCTTGGCGACGAAGTGACGGGCGCCGAGCTTCTCGGCCGTCTCGTGCATGACCTCCGAGTCGTATGCGGAGACGACGACCGGCAGCGGCCGATGCGCGTGCGGCCGTTCGTGGAGCGCGCGCAGCAGCGCCGCGCCGTCGACCCGCGGCATCACCCAGTCGATCAACAGGAGATCGAACGGCCGTCCCGCGCGATCGGCCGCGTCGATCTTGTCCAGCGCCGTGTCGCCGTCGTCCGCGCAGTCGACGCCGTCCGCGTGTTCGCTGCCGACACCGAGCGCGTGCAGCAGGTCGGACAACGCGATGCGGGCGTCGGGCTGATCGTCGATGACGAGCACCCGCATCGCCGCCGCGTGCGGCAACGGCGGCGAAGGCGGGGCCGGCGGCGACGTCAACGGGAAACGGGCCGTGAACTGGAACACCGAACCCTGGCCGGGCTCGCTCTCGATCCAGATGCGACCACCCATCAGCTCGACGAGCTTCTTCGCGATCGTCAGGCCGAGCCCGGTCCCGCCGTAGCGGCGCGTCGTCGAGCCGTCGGCCTGCGTGAATTCCTGGAACAGGCGGCCGATCTGCTCGGGCGTCAGGCCGATGCCGGTGTCGCGCACGGAGAACCGCAGCGTCTCGCTGTCCGCGTCGCGGGCCTCGACGTGGATCTCGAGCTTCACATAGCCGCTGTGGGTGAACTTGACCGCGTTCGACAGCAGGTTGTTGAGCACCTGGCCGAGCCGCAACGCGTCGCCCATCAGCGCACCGCCCTCGCCGAGCAACCGCGGCTCGCTGACGTCGAACAGCAACTCGATGTCCTTCTCGTGCGCGCGCTGCCGCAGCAGCGACAGTGCGTTGCCGGCGACGTCCTCGACGCGGAAGCGGCCGACCTCGAGCTCGAGCCGCCCCGCCTCGACGCGCGAGAAGTCGAGGATGTCGTTGATGATGCCGAGCAGCGATCGCGCCGCGTCGTGGATCTTTTCGACGTAGTCGTGCTGGCGGCGGTTGAGCTCGGTCTTCAGCGCGAGATACGACATGCCGAGGATGGCGTTCATCGGCGTGCGGATCTCGTGGCTCATGTTGGCCAGGAACATCGACTTCGCGCGCGTCGCGTCGACCGCCTGCTTGCGCGCGGTCTCGAGCTCCGCGAGTACCGCGCGACGTCCGGCGATGTCGTCTTCGACGGCCTGGGCCATCGAGTCGAGGGTGCTGCCGAGCGTGGCCAGTTCTTCCACGCCGTGCACGTCGCCGACGCGTGTCGCGTAGTCGCCGGTCGCGAGCCGTTCGGCGCCGGCTCCCAGCCGCTGGATCGGAAGCAGCACCTGGCGCCGCATGACGCGCACGCCCATCACGATCATCGCCGCCGTCGCGACCATGCAGACCAGCGACAGCAGGATCCATCGCTCGAGCTCCCGCTCCGCGATCGCGACCTCGGCGGCCGTTCGATGATCCGTCAACGACACGAGCCGCTCGACGGAGGTGGAGAGGTCGGCCTTCAGCGCGCTGTACTCGTGGCCGTAGACCAGCTTGCTCGCGTAATCGAGCCGTGGCGTGCCGTCGGAGACGAACTCGCCGGTGTCGGGGTTGTAGAGGCCCTGGGTCGCGGCGAACGCGATCTGCTCGATCTTCTTCATCTTTTCCGTCGCATCGAGCACGCTGCGCAACGCGGCGAGCTCCTCGTCGCCGAAGCCACGCTGCTTCATCAGGTCGGCGATCGATCGCTTGATGCCGTCGGGCGGCAGCACGTGCTTGATGCGACCCGCGATGACGTCGTCCCAGTAGGAACGCGGATTGAAGTGGGGCGGCGCGGGCTTCTGGCCCTCGCGCACGCCGAGGATGTCGTAGTAGTACAGCAGGTAGCGCGGCTCGCCGGTCGCCGTGTACGCGCGCACGAGTCCGGCGAGCTGCTCGGTCTCCTGCTGCAGCTCGTTCGCGATGTCGAGCGAGCGCTGGCGGTGCTCCTGCGCACTCACGACGCTCTGGTACGACTGGCGGATCAGCACCAGGAACATCGCGTTCGCCGCCATCGAGACGAGCACCGTCACGAAGAAGAGCGACGAGAGCTGGCGCAGTCGCACGCGTCGGCTCATGCGGCCTCCGCCAGGCCGGTCACCGCATGGACGATCACGGGTCGATGGAAGCCCTTCAGCGCCAGCTCGCCGACGAGCTCGCACCGGACCAGCGACGACACGCTCGCGTGGACGCGCGGCGAGATCAGGATCTGGCCACCCTTCGCTTCCGCGCACAACCGCGCCGCGAGATTCGTGACCGGCCCGATGACGCCGTAGTCGCGCCGGCCCTCGAAACCGATCGCGCCGATCGTCGCGTAGCCCTGCGCGACGCCGATGCCCATCGCGAGGTCGTAGCCGCGCTTGTGCCAGTCGTCGATCAGCGATGCGAAGCGTTCCTGCATCGCGATGGCCATGCCGACGGCGAGCGCCGACGGATTGTCGACCCGGACCGGGTCGTTGAAGAAGATCATGATGCCGTCGCCGGCGAAGCGCTCGAGCGTGCCGCCGTGCTCCATCACGATGCGACCCATCGCGTCGTGATACTCGGCGAGCAGGCCCATCACTTCTTCCGGATCCGACGACTCGGCGAAGGCCGTGAAGCCGCGCAGGTCGATGAAGGCTGCAGCGATCTCGCGGCGGTGGCTCTTCAACGGATCGTCGACGTCGTTCGACAGCATCAGCTCGACGACCGACGGCGAGAAGAAACGCTTCAGCCGGGCGAGCTTCTCGACCTCGGCAACCTCGGACGCGACGCGCGCCTCGAGCGTGTGATTGAGCTCGAGCAGCGCCGCCGATCGCTGCTCGAGCTCCGCGACGAGCCTCGTCATCTCGCGGGAATGACCCGAGACCGCGAGGTGCGTGCGAATGCGCGCGCGCACGATGGACGCGTTGATCGGCTTCATGACGTAGTCGACGCCACCGACGTCGAGGCCGCGCGTCTCGTCCTCGACCTCGCTCATCGCCGACACGAAGATGACCGGGATCGCCGCGGTCGACGGATCGGCCTTCAGCTGCCGGCAGACCTCGTAGCCGTCCATGCCGGGCATCATCACGTCGAGCAGGATCAGGTCGGGCTGCGTGGCGGCCGTCCGCGCGATGGCGAGGGCCTTCGGTCCGTCGGTCGCGACGCGCACGCGGTAGTCGGCGCGCAGGATGTCGCTGAGCAGGCTCAGGTTCGACGGCGTGTCGTCGACGATCAGGACCGTGGGCTGCGCGGCGGCCCTCGACGAAACGGCCGGGGACGATTGCTCGACGACGCTCATCGCGTGCGAACGCCGAACGGCCGGATGCGTCCGACCGCGCGAGGCGCGAGACCGATGAAAGGCGCCTCCCTGGCGTCTACCGTGGCTTGCATCGGCTTCTGCTGTTCTTGTTGCGGCCGTGGCCGTCGCGCGGTCGTCTGTACGCTCGCCCGAAGGCGCGCGGATGCCCGATGATCTTCTCACGTCGCCGCGGACGCGCAAAGCAATTCGTGCGCCAGCGTCCGTGGCGGCTGTCGCAAGCGCGCCGCTCGGCATCCCGCGTTGCGCCGGCACCACCCGCTGGCTATAATCGCGCCCCTTTCCCCGATAGCTCAGTTGGTAGAGCAACGGACTGTTAATCCGTGTGTCCCTGGTTCGAGCCCAGGTCGGGGAGCCAAGCATTCCACGACAAGCGTCCGCGAGGCGCTTTTTTCATGTCCGCGGCGGGCCCGTCGCGACGACGATTCCATCGACGTCTCCGTCGTCGCGACACGACCGATGCGACGACCTGGGCGCAGTGGATCGACGGCCGGCCGCACGACCTCGCCGTTCGCCACTTCGGCGCCGCCGTCGTCGAAGCAGATCCGCAACGCGACTGGAGGTCCATGCCGGCGTCGCACGGCCTTTGCACGATGACGAAGCGTGCATTGACGTCGAGTCGCTGCTCCGGACCGGAGGCCGCGACGCCTCGTTCGGGCGTCCAAGTCGGCGTCGGTCCGAGTCGTCGCTCGACATTCCCCGGTTATGGTGCTGTCACGCGGCGTCGCGACGAACGCCGCGGCGCCGTTCGATGGAGGCGTTTCATGCAGAAGACAGCAGTTATGACCCGGCGGGCCGCGCTCGCCATCGTGCCGCTGGCGCTCGCGCTCGGCGGCTGCGCGGTCGACCAGCCGCCCAGCACGCCGTACAAGGGCAACGCGGTCTGGAACGTCGCGTCGAACGCGGCCCCGCGCGCGACGACGGCGCACGACCGAT
Source organism: uncultured beta proteobacterium (assembly GCA_963720205.1). GTDB lineage: Bacteria > Pseudomonadota > Gammaproteobacteria > Burkholderiales > Burkholderiaceae_D > CAHJXF01. The sequence goes on from OY970390.1 coordinate 1,825,362, forward strand.
AGCCGAAGCCGGTCGGCGAGTCGAGCGAGAGTCGCCATCAAGCCAGCACGCCTCCGCGATAGTTGACATTTCAATCGACGATCTGCAACGTCGACAACGATTGCACATCGTTCCCGGAGACCGCGATGAAGCCGCTGCCGTCGAACTTTCCACGCATCTCGTCCGGCCTCAATTACCGCGACGCCGCCGGCATGATCGACTGGCTATGCAACGCGTTCGGCTTCGAGGTGCGGCTGAAAGTCGAAGGCGACGCGGGCAGCATCGTCCACAGCGAACTCACGTTCGGCGAAGGGCTCGTCATGGTCGGCGAGGAACGGGCCGGCGAGAGCCGGCGCTTCGAGACCGATCAGCTCAGTCCGCTGAGCGCCGGCTGCAACACGCAGACGTTGATGGTCTACGTCGACGACGTCGACGCGCACTGTGCCCGCGCCCGCGCCGCCGGGGCCCGGATCGTGTCGGAGCCCGCGATGCACGACTACGGCGACGACTACTGGGCCGATCGCAGTTACGGCGCGAAGGATCCCGAAGGACACGTGTGGTGGTTCTCCGAGCGCGTCCGCGGTGGCTGAGCGGCGAATGCGGCGACCGGCCGTCGACGAAACAGCGGTCGCCGCGTCGCTGACGGCGCTGACCGACCCCACGCGACGTGCGGTCGTCGCGCTGCTCGCGCACGGGCCGCGGCGCGCCGGCGACCTCGCCGCCGCGCTGTCGACGACACCGCCGTCGCTCAGTCGCCACCTGCGCATCCTGCGTCGCAGCGGCCTCGTCGACGCCGACGACGTCGACGACGACGCCCGCGTGCGGCTGTATCGGCTGCGGCCCGACTCGCTGGCGCCGCTGCGCGGCTGGATCGACGAGATCGAGGCGTTCCGGGGCGACCAGCTCGCCGCGTTCAAGGCGCACGTCGAGCGGTCGCCGTCGCGGGGCGGCGACGGACGCGGATGACGGCGACGCGGCGACGGTGACCGTGACGGTGGCCGTGCCGCCGGCACGGCCGCGACGACGCGGCGTTCCCGCGCCCGATCGGCCTGTGGTGGAGCGATCAGTTGACGTCCTGGCGCGAACGGGGCTGCGCGCCGCACCCGCCGCCGGCGGATCGATCGCCGCGATGCGCGGCGGCCGTCATCCGCTCCGCATCGTCACGCGCCGCGGCCCTTGCCCACCTCGTCCTTCACTGCGTCAACCCTCGATCAACTCCCGGATGCGCGCCGCCAGCGCGTCCATCGCGAACGGCTTCGTGATCACGTGCATGTCGCGTTCGAGATGCGCGTCGTCGAGCACCGCGTTCTCCGCGTAGCCGGTGATGAACAGCACCTTCAGCCCCGGGCGCTTCGCCCGCGACGCGTCGGCGAGCTGCCGGCCGTTCAGGTTGCCCGGCAGTCCGACGTCGGTCACGAGCAGGTCGATGCGCGCGTCGGAACGCACGACCGCCAGCGCACCGCCGCCGTCCTCGGCCTCGATCGCCGTGTAGCCGAGTTCGGTCAGCACCTCGACGACGAGCATGCGGACGGTCGGCTCGTCGTCGACGACGAGGACCGTCTCGCCGTCGTTCGCCCGCCGCGCGTCGACGCTCGCGTCGCCCGCGTCGCCGGGCTCCGCGTCGCCGTGGTGGCGCGGCAGGAAGATGCAGACGGTGGTCCCGACGCCGACCTGCGAATCGATGTCGACGGCACCGCCGGACTGCTTCGCGAAGCCGTACACCATCGACAGGCCGAGGCCGGTACCCATGCCGATCGGCTTGGTCGTGAAGAACGGATCGAACACGCGCGAGACGACCTCGGGCGGCATGCCGGTGCCGCGGTCGGACACGCGCACGCAGACGTACTCGCCCGGTTCGATGCCGTGCGAGCGACGCCGCGGCCACGGACAATCCGCAGTTCGACGTCTCGATCGTGATCGAGCCGCCGTGCGGCGATGCGTCGCGGGCGTTGATGCACAGGTTGAGCACCGCGTTCTCGAGCTGGCTCGGATCGATCAGGCTCGTCCACAGGTCGTCGGCACCGATGGTCTCGATGCGGATCGCCGGACCGACGGCGCGCCGGATCAGCTCGTCCATGCCGGACACGAGCTGTCCGACGTCGGTCGGCTTCGGCGCGAGCGTCTGGCGGCGCGAGAACGCGAGCAGCCGATGGGTCAGCGCCGCGGCACGTCGGGCCGCGCCCTGCGCGGCACCGATGTAGCGATCGACCTCGGCGACGCGGCCCTGCCCGATGCGGACCTGCAGCAGCTCGAGGCTGCCGGTGATCCCGGTGAGCAGGTTGTTGAAGTCGTGCGCGAGGCCGCCGGTCAACTGGCCGACGGCTTCCATCTTCTGCGACTGCCGCAGCGCGTCCTGCGCCGCCTCGAGTTGCGCTTGTCGTTCCTTCTCGTGCGTGACATGGCGCCCCGTCGCGTAGATCAGGTCCGCGCGCGGCGCGGCGACCCACGAGATCCAGCGATACGACCCGTCGCGGTGCCGGTAACGGTTCTCGACGGTCGGCAGCGTGCCGCCGGTCGCGTCGGCCAGCGCGCGCTCGGTCAATGCGAGCTCGTCGGGATGCACGAACCGGTCGAAGCGCACGCCGACGACGTCCGCCTCGTCGAGACCGAGGATCGTCTGCCACGCCGGGTTCGCGCGACGGAACGTGCCCGACGCGTCCAGCACGGCCATGAGGTCGGGCGACGATTCCCACAGGTGATCGCGCTCCGCCGTGCGTTCGGTCAGCGCCTCGGCCTGCGCATGCTCGTCGGTCACGTCGCGCGCGCTGCAGTAGACGCGGCCGTCCTCCGGGACGGCGACCCACGACAGCCAGCGATGGCCGCCGTGCTTGCAGCGATAGCGATTGACGAGGCGCAGCACCGGTTCGCCGCGCCGCACCTGGTCCATTCCCGCGTCGCTCGCGACCCGGTCGTCGGGATCGACGAAGTCGGCGTACGACGCGCCGACGAGCTCCGACGCCGACCATCCGAGCGCGTGGGTCCACGCCGGGTTGACCTTGACGATGCGACCCGACTCGACGTCGAACACCGACAGCAGGTCCGGGCTCACGGTCCACGTCAGGCTCGACTCGCGTGCCCGCTCGGCGACGCGTTCGAGGTCGGCGCTCAGCTCCCGCACTTCGGCGTCCGACGCCGTTCGCTGCGCGATGGCACGGTCGCGCGACGCGAGCGCGCGACGCAGTTCCATCTGCGTCATCACCTGCCGCGCGAGCGCTTCGAGCGCGTCGGCCTGCATCGGCGACAGCCCGCCGGGCCGCGGTTCGGTGTCGATGACGCACAGCATGCCGATCGCGACGCCGTCCGGCGTCGCGAGCCGCGCGCCGGCGTAGAAACGCAGGTGCGGCGCGCCGGTGACGAGCGGGTTGTCGCGCGTGCGCGGATCGCGGGTCAGGTCCTCGACGACGAACAGGCCGGGTCGCGCGAGCCCGAGCCGGCAGACCGACTGCGACAGCGGCGTCTCGCAGGCGTCGAGCCCGACCCGCGCCTTGAACCACTGGCGATCGTCGGTGACGAGGCTGACGAGCGCGATCGGCGCGGCGCAGAGATCTCGCGCGAGGTGGACGATGTCGTCGAAGCCCGGTTCCGGCGGCGTGTCGAGGATCGCGTAGTCGGCCAGCGCCGCGACGCGCGGCGCGGCCGCGTCGTCGATCGGCGCGGGTCCCTCGTCCGTCGCGATGCCGGCGTCCATCAGGTCGATGCGCGGTTCACGATCACGTCGCCTCGAACGCGTCGAGCTTCTTCGCGACGCCGGCGTTGCGCAGCGTCACGAAGCGCGGCAGGCCGTCCGCGTATTCCGGGTAGTCCTCGCCGCGGATCAACGGCGCGAGATACGTGCGGCACCGGTCGGTGATGCCGAAGCCGTCGTCGGTGATGAAGTCGCGCGGCACCGCCTTCTCGACGTTCGCGACGTCCGCGAGGTCGGCGACGCCGATCCGGTAGGCATAGGGATCGTCGGACAGTCGCTCGATCGTCGGCATCACCGCGTTGCGGCCTTCGAGCGCGAGCGCGACCGCCTTCTCGCCGACCTCGTAGGCCTGCGTGACGTCGGTCTTCGATGCGACGTGGCGTGCCGCGCGCTGCAGGTAGTCGGCGACGGCCCAGTGGAACTTGACGCCGAGCGCATCGGCGACGATCCGCGCGACGACCGGCGCGGCGCCGCCGAGTTGCGCGTGGCCGAACGCGTCCTTCGTGCCCTGCTCCGCGAGGAACGTGCCGTCGGGATTGCGGCAGCCTTCGGAGACGACGACGGTGCAGTAGCCGCGCGTGCGCACGAGCGTCTCGACGCGCGCGACGAACGCCGCGCGGTCGAACGGGATCTCGGGGAACAGCACGACGACCGGGATGCCGTGCGATTCGATCAGGCCGCCGGCCGACGCGATCCATCCGGCGTGGCGGCCCATGACCTCCAGCACGAAGACCTTCGTCGACGTCTTCGCCATCGAGCGGACGTCGAACGACGCCTCGAGCGCCGACACGGCGACGTACTTCGCGACCGAGCCGAAGCCCGGGCTGCAATCGGTCACCGGCAGGTCGTTGTCGACCGTCTTCGGCACGTGGATCGCCTGCAGCGGGACGTTCATCGTCGCCGACAGCCGGCTGATCTTGTGGCACGTGTCGGCCGAGTCGCCGCCGCCGTTGTAGAAGAAGTAGCCGATGTCGTGCGCGCGGAAGACGTCGATCAGCCGTTCGTACTGCTTGCGGTTGCCGTCGAGCGAGCCGAGCTTGTAGCGGCACGAGCCGAACGCGCCGGCCGGCGTCGAGCGCAGCGCGCGGATCGTGTCGTCGCTCTCCTGCGACGTGTCGATCAGGTCCTCGCCGAGCGCGCCGAGGATGCCGTTGCGGCCCGCGAAGACGGTGCCGATGCGGTCCGGGTGGCGGCGCGCGGTCTCGATGACGCCGCATGCGGACGCGTTGATGACGGCGGTCACGCCGCCGGACTGCGCGTAGAAGGCGTTCCTGCGGTTCATCGTCGATCTCCCGTCGTCATCGTCGATCGCTTGCGGCGGACGGTCCGTCGGCCGACCGGCCGTCGTGTGCTCCGCCGACGTCCGAGTCGTCGTTCGTCACCGCGCCGCCGCCAGACGGCGATACAACGCCGCGTAATCGCGCGCCGACGCGGACCAGCCGACGTCGGCCGCCATGCCGGCGCGCTGCATCGCGCGCCATGCGTCGGGCCGCGCATGCACCGACGCCATCCGCGCGAGCGCCTGCACGACGCCGGCCGCGGTCAGCTCGTCGAACTGGAACCCGGTCGCGACGCCGGCCTTCAGCGCCGCGTCGTTCGCGTCGACGATCGTGTCGGCGAGGCCGCCGACGCGCGCGACGACCGGGACGCAGCCGTAGCGCAGGCCGTACAGCTGCGTCAGGCCGCACGGCTCGAAGCGGCTCGGCACGAGGATCGCGTCGCAGCCGCCCTGCAGCCGATGCGACAGCGCCGTCGTCGTATGCGATCTTCACGCCGACGCGGTCGGGCCAGCGGGCGTTCGCGTCGCGGAGCGCGTCCTCGAAGCGGCGGTCGCCGCTGCCGAGCACCGCGAGCCGGACGCCCGTCGCGACGATCGACGTCGAGCGCGTCGACGACGAGGTCGATGCCCTTCTGCTCGGTCAGTCGCGTGATCATGCAGACGAGCGGACCGTCGTCCGGCGCGAGCCCGAAGCGCGCCTCGACGTCGCGCTTGTTCGCGACGCGCGCGTCGAGCCGATCGGCGTCGTAGCGTCGCCGCGAGCGCGACGTCGGTCGCGGGATCCCAGACCGTCGTGTCGATGCCGTTGACGATGCCGACGACGGCACCGGCCTCGCGCTCGCCGCGCCAGCGCAGCATGCGCGTCGAGGCCCATGCCGCCGGCCGGCGTGCGGATCTCGCGCGCGTAGGTCGGGCTGACCGTCGTGACCGCGTCGGCGAGCAGGATGCCGGCCTTCAGGAAGCCGACGCCGCCGTGGTATTCGAGCGCGTCCGGCGTGAACGCCTCGCGCGGCAGGCCGAGCCGGTCGAACACGTCGGCGTCGAAGCAGGCCCTGGAACGCGAGGTTGTGGATCGTCAGCACGGTCGCCGGCGCGCGCGCCGCCGGCGCGCCGAAGCGCAGGTAGGCCGGCACGAGCGCGGCCTGCCAGTCGTGCGCGTGGATCACGTCGGGCGCGAAGCCGTCGATCGCGCCGCGGCCGATGCGCGCGGCCGCCGCCGCGAGCGCCGCGAAGCGCTCGGCGTTGTCGGGCCAGTCGCGGCCGTCGGGTCCGAGATACGGATTGCCGGGCCGCGCGTAGCGATGCGGCGCGTCGAGCACGAACAGGTCGAGCGCGCCGTGACGCGCGGCGAGCAGTCGCGCCGGTCCGCCGAACCACGACGGCCACTCGGCCACGACGCGCGCGTCGGCGAGCGCGTCGACGACGGCCGGATAGCCGGGCAGCAGCGTGCGCATCGCGACGCCGTGCGGCCGCGAGCGCGGCCGGCAACGCGCCGGCGACGTCCGCGAGGCCGCCGGTCTTGACGAGCGGCACGACTTCGGACGCGACCGACAGCACGCGCGATCGCCGCGTCGGCCGCGACGTCGGCTGCGACGTCGATACCGGCCATGCGCTACGCCGACAGCCGATCGATCATCGGCTGGGTGATCAGGCAGACGCCGCGATCGGTGCGACGAAAGCGCGACGCGTCGAGCTCCGGATCGTCGCCGACGACGAGGCCGTCCGGGATCACGACGCTGCGATCGACGACGACCTTCTTCAGCCGCACGTGCCGGCCGACCTGCACGTACGGCAGGATCACGGCCTCGTCGATCCGCGACCAGGAGTTCGTGCGCACGCCGGTGAACAGCAGCGAGCGGCGCAGCTCGGTGCCCGACACGATGCAGCCGCCGGACACGAGCGACGAGATCGGCGACGCCGCGACGGTTGCATCTCGTCGTGGACGAACTTCGCCGGCGCCGTCAGCTCCTGGTAGGTCCAGATCGGCCACGTCGTTGTCGTACAGGTCGAGCGCCGGCGTGATCGCGGTCAGGTCGATGTTCGACTCCCAGTACGCGTCGACGGTGCCGACGTCGCGCCAGTAGTCCTCGGCCTCGGGCGACGACTTCACGCACGACGCGCTGAAGCGATGCGCGACGGCCTTGCCTTCGCGGACGATCAGCGGGATCAGGTCCTTGCCGAAATCGTTGCTCGACTCGGGATTGGCCGCGTCCCGCTCGAGCAGGTCGAACAGGAAGCGCGTCTCGAAGACGTAGATGCCCATCGACGCGAGCGCGAGGTCGGGCTTGTCGGGGATGCCGGGCGGATCGGCCGGCTTCTCGAGGAACGTGACGATGCGGTCCTCGGCGTCGACGTGCATCACGCCGAAGCCGACGGCCTCCATCCGCGGCACCTCGACGCAGCCGACCGTCACGTCGGCGCCGGTCTCGCACGTGCTGCTGGAGCATCAGCTCGTAGTCCATCTTGTAGATGTGGTCGCCGGCGAGCACGACGATGTAGCGCGGCCCGTAGCTCTGCACGATGTCGATGTTCTGGTAGACCGCGTCGGCCGTGCCGCGATACCAGAGGTCCTCGGACACGCGCTGGCTCGCCGGCAGGATGTCGAACGTCTCGTTGCGTTCGGGCCGCAGGAACGTCCAGCCGCGCGTGAGATGGCGGATCAGGCTGTGCGCCTTGTACTGCGTCGCGACGCCGATGCGGCGGATGCCGGAGTTCAGCGCGTTCGACAGCGCGAAGTCGATGATCCGCGTCTTGCCGCCGAAGTACACCGCCGGCTTCGCGCGCGTGTCGGTCAGTTCCAGCAGCCGGCTGCCGCGGCCGCCGGCCAGCACGAACGCCATCGTGTCGCGGGCCAGCCGTCCGCGGTTCTGCACTGCGCTCATCGGTGCTTTCGGTGAATCGGCCTGCGACGGCGTCGGGCCGGCGCCGTCATGTTAGCGACCCGCACGCGGTGGCGCGGGACGACCGTCGCGCAGGCCGGGTCGCGTCGCGGTGACCGCGGCTACGCGACGTCGTCGCCGAGTCCGGCGCGTCGACGCGCCATCTTCGCGAGGATCGACCAGTCCTTCGCGCCGAGTCCCTCGTCGACGCCCTTCGTCATGTTCTCGCGGATCAGCTCGGCGCCCGGCAGCGACGCGTGCTTCGCGTGCGCGGCCTCGAGCGCGAGGTTGACGTCCTTCAGGCCGAGCGTGCAGCTTGAAGCCCGGCTCGTACGTGTCGCTGCCGATGAAGCCGCCGTAGCGCTGGTAGCTCGGCGACGCGAACAGCGTGTTCGTCAGGATGTCGAGGAAGTCGCGCGCCGGCACGCCGTAGCTCTCGGTCAGCGCCGACGCCTCGCCCATCGCCTCGATCGCGAACGTGATCATGAGGTTGCCGGCGATCTTCACGACGTTCGCGCGCGCCGGATCGTCGCCGACCGGCCAGGTCTTCCGGCCGAGGACGTCGAGCGCGGGTCGCACCTTCGCGACGGCCGCCGCCTCGCCCGCGACGATCACGTTCAACTCGGCCTTCGCGGCCGCCGCCGGCACGCCGAACACCGGCGCGGCGACGTAGCCGACGCCGGCGTCGCGATGCAGCGCCTTCAATTCGTCGACGAGCGCGAGCGAGATCGTCGCCATCATCACGTGCACGCAGCCGGGCCGCGCCGACTGCAGCGCGCCCGAGTCGACGATCACGCCGCGGCACGGCCCGATCGTCGGCGAGCATCGTCATCACGACGTCGTTGTTCGCGAACGCGTCGACCGGCGACGACAGCACCGTGACGCCGTCGAGCGCCTTCGCCGGCGCCGCGATTGCGATTCCAGACCGACACGCGATGCCCGGCCCGCACGAGGTTCGGCACCATCGCGGCGCCCATGCTGCCGATGCCGATGAAGCCGATGTCCATGTCGTGGTCCGTCGAGGCCGCGACCGTCAGGGCAGCGGACCGTTGAGTTCGGCGACCGCCGCCGCGACCTGGCGCTTCGAGCGGACGGCGACGATCGCGAGCGGCGCGGCGTCGGCGGCCCGTGCGAGCGCGACGGCCTTCTTCGGGCACAGCCCGAGACAGGTCGTCGCGACGACGCGGGTGCGGACGTTCGAGCCCTTCGCCTCGCGGCGCACGAGCGTCGCCAGCCGCTTCGGCGTCAGCTTCGTCGCGCCGTTGCCGCGCTTGCCGCAGGCCTTGCAGACGAGGTAGACCGCCTCGAAGCGCGGCCGACGCGCCGGGACGCCGGCGGCCGTCATGCGCGCGCCGACGTCGCGGACGTCATTTCGTCGGCTGGCCCGACGCGGTCGGCGCCGGATACGTCGGGGCGTCGCCGGGCGCGGTCGAGTTCTTCGCCGACGCGTGGCTCTGCAGCTTCGGTGCGTGCAGCTTCCTCTTCTTCGCGCCGGAGCCGCTCGGGTTCGTCGCGTCGGGCGTCGTCTGCGTGCTGCCCGCCGCGGTGCTGCCCGGCGCGCTCTTCGTCTGGTCGATCGGCGTGCCGGTCGATGCGCTGCCGCCCGGCGTGTTCGCGGTCTGCGCGGCGACGACGAGCGGCACGGCCGCGACCAGCAGGCCCAGCGACATGCGGATTCGATTCATGGACGTTCCTCCTGATGAATGGCGCCGGCGACGCCGGCTCGCGTGATCGGCCGTCCGTCGTTCCGGACCGAGCACTGTAATGGAACACGCGCGCGCCGGGCGGGCACGCGTCGTCCGATTGCGCTATAGGCGCAACTCGCGCGCCGTGAGCTTGAGGCGTCATCATGACCGGATGACGTGCGACGGCGTCCGGTCGCGCCGATGAGCGACGCGTCGCGTCGTCATCGGCGTAATGTTGACGCCGGCCGCGCGACCGATCGTGCAGCCGACCCTGCGAACGAGCCAATGGCGAACGACCCTGCGATCCCTGTCCGCTTCCGCGTCCGGCTCGTGCTGATGCGCTTCTGGCAGCCGACGTCCGCGTGCCTGACGTGCATGCCGGGCAGCCTCGCGAACGTCGTGAGCCTGCCGCACTGGGAACTCGCGCTGAAGACCGGCGTCGCGACCGGCACGCTCGTGCTGCTGCTCAGCCTGACGCCGGCCGTGCGGCTGTTCCGGCACCCGGCCGGCAACGCGGCGCTGGTCGGCGTGCTGACCGCGTTCGGCGACGCCTATTCGCATCCCGATCATTACGGACACGGCTTCGTCGAGCCGATCGTGACCGGCGCCGTGTCGGCCGTGCTCGCGCTCGTCACCGGCCTGCTGCTCGAGGATCGCGCACGGCGGCTGCGCTGGGCCTGGTCGCGACTGCGCGGAACCGCGTGACCCGCGACGCTACTCGGCGTCGCGTGACTCGTGACGCTACTCGGCGTCCTCGACGATGAACTGGATCTTCGCCGCGCCGTTGTAGACGTTCGCCGCGAGCCGGTAGACGACGTGCGCGCGGTCGGGCAGCGTCGCGACGCGGTTGAACCAGATCGCGTCGAACACGCGACGGTCGCGACGCAGCGTCAGCCGCAGGTGCTTCTCCTTGACGACGCGCTGGCTCTCGACGTCGAACGCGTCGACGAACACCGGCGCGGCGAAGCCCTGCCCCCAGACCTGCGCGTCGAGCGCGAGCACGTTCGCGATCGTCGCCTCGCCGGCGTCGAGCGACCCGTCGGTCTCGATCGTGCGCGTCAGCGACGACGGGTCGAGCAGCGCGTGCACGGCGTCCTCGAACGCGGCCTCGAAGCGCGCGAGATCGTCGCGCTGCGATCGTCAGGCCGGCCGCCATCGCGTGGCCGCCGAAGCGCGCGATCAGTCCGGGCTCGCGCTTCGTACACGACGTCGAGCGCGTCGCGCAGGTGGAGTCCGGCGATCGAGCGGCCGGAACCGCGCAGCGTGCCGTCGGCGTTGATCGCGAACGCGATCGCCGGTCGATGGAAGCGATCCTTCAGCCGCGACGCGACGATGCCGACGACGCCCTGGTGCCACGCGTCGTCGAACAGCACGATCGTCGAGCGCGGCCGGGCGCCCGGCTGCGCGAGGCGCTCGCGCTGCGCGTCGATCGCGGCGAGCGCGTCCTCCTGCATCGCGGCCTCGATGTCGCGGCGCTCGCGATTGATCGCGTCGAGCCGTTCGGCGATCGACGCGGCGCGTTCGGCGTCGTCGGTGACGAGGCACTCGATGCCGAGCGTCATGTCGGCGAGCCGACCGGCCGCGTTGATCCGCGGCCCGAGCGCGAAGCCGAGGTCGAACGCGCCGGCGCTGCGCGATTCGCGGCCCGCGACGCGGAACAGCGCCGCGACGCCGGGCTGCATCCGTCCGGCGCGGATGCGCTCGAGGCCCTGCGCGACGATCAGCCGGTTGTTCGCGTCGAGCCGGACGACGTCGGCGACGGTGCCGAGCGCGACGAGGTCGAGCAGACGGTCGAGCCGCGGCTGCGGGGTCCCGGATGCCGCGTCGCCGAAGACGCCGCGACGCCGCAGCTCGGCGCGCAGCGCGAACAGCACGTAGAACATCACGCCGACGCCGGCCAGGTGCTTGCTCGGGAACGCGCAGCCCGGCTGGTTCGGGTTGACGATGCAGGCGGCGGCCGGCAGACGCGGCGCCGGGCAGATGATGATCGGTGACGACGACGTCGATGCCGAGCGCGTTCGCCGCGTCGACGCCGTCGACGCTCGCGATGCCGTTGTCGACCGTGACGATGATCTCGGCGCGCTTCGTCGCGTGCGCCATCGCGACGATCTTCGGCGTGAGGCCGTAGCCGTACGTCGAAGCGGTTCGGCACGAGGTAGTCGACGTCGGTCGCGCCCGAGCATCCGGAGGCCGCGCAGCCCGACCGCGCAAGCCGTCGCGCCGTCGCAGTCGTAGTCGGCGACGATGCAGATGCGGCGACGCGCGGCGATCGCGTCGGCGAGCAGCCGGGCGGCGGCGGTCGGCGCCGTGCAGCAGCGACGGCGGCAGCAGCCGCGACAGGTCGGCGTCGAGCTCGCGCGGATGCGTCACGCCGCGCGCCGCGTAGAGCCGCGCGAAGAACGGCGCGACGCCGGCCGCGACCAGCGCGTCGTGCGCGGCGGCGTCGACGCGGCGCTGCGCGATCTTCATGCGGTCGCGGCCGCGAACAGCGACGACGGCGCGCGCCTGCGGCCCCAGCCGCGCCAGAACTTCGCGCGGTCGCGGGGCGCGAGCGGCACGACCGCGTCGCGTCGGCGCCGCACAGGACCATCGTCACGGTGCCGACGCGTTTCGCCGACTGCGCGTCCATCAGCTCGCCGAGCCGCCGGTCGAGCGCGTCGAGTTCCGCCCGCCAACCGCTCCAGTCGTCGGCGCGCGCCGGCTCGACGAGGCGATCGAACGTCTCGAGCGCGCGCGGCGCCGACGGGTCGATCTCGATGGCCGCCAGCAGCGGCAGCGTCGAGTCGACGGCGGCGTAGCGCGGCGCCGCGCTGCGCAGCTCGCCGTTGCCGGACAGCCAGAGCGTGTTGATCGTCGGGCGGCCGCCGGCCTCGCGCGCCTCGTTGACCGGATGGGCGAACCACAGCATCTGGACCTCGTTGACGCAACGCCGCCAGCCGAGCGCGGCGTCGATGCCGGCCGATGTCGACGCGTCGATCGATCCGCGGCTGCCATGCGGCGACGTTGTCGCCGATCGCGCGATCGATCGCGGCGCGCGACGAGCGCCACGCCGTCGGTCGCGCGCGACGGGCCAGTGCGTCAGCGTCGCCGGCTCGACCGGATCGAGGCGCCAGCCGGCCTCGGCGAGGATCGGCTCGACCGCCTCGGCCAGCGCGCGCGCCTCGGCCAGCGTGACGTCGAGCTGTCGCGGGTCGTCGAGCCGCAGGTGGTCGCGGCGCGATCGTGAAGTGCGCCGGCTCGACGAGATAGCGGCCGGCGCGCGTCGCGGGCGGCAGCCCGCAGGCCGCGAACCACAGCTCGGCGACGTTGACGTGCTCGACGGCGATGCCGGTCCGCGTCGCGAACACGAACGCCTGCCAGCTCGTCAGCGCCGCGTCGACCGCGAGCGTCGTCGTCTCGGCGTCGCCGGCCTGCGCGACGAAGCGCGCAGGTTCGGCAGCGACGGTCCCCCGGAACAGCTCCGTCGCGAGCGCCGGATCGACGAGCGCGGCGAGGACGAGGAAGTCGAGGTCGGGCATGAGCCTCGATTCTATCGTCGGCGTCGTGCCGAGCGGACCGCGCAGCGCACGTGCGTGGCAGACCGCGCGGCGAGCGGTGTGCCGGACGCGTGTGGCAAACTGCCGGCGCCCGTCGTGCTTCGCGCTCGCGACGCGATCGGGACGCCTCGCGATGCGGTCGCGTCGATCGATGGCGCCACACCCGCGCCCCGCGCGCCCCAACGTCCGCCCGTTCCCGTGAACCTCCCCTACGAATGGCAGGTCGGCCTGCGCTACACGCGCGCCGGCAAGCGCCGCGGCGAAGTCGACAGCAGCGGCAAGGCCGGCGACGGCTTCGTGTCGTTCATCGCGGCGATCTCGATGGCCGGCATCGCGCTCGGCGTCGCCGCACTGATCGTCGTGCTGTCGGTGATGAACGGCTTCCAGAAGGAGGTCCGCGACCGGATGCTGTCGGTGCTCGCGCACGTCGAGGTCTTCAATCCGGAGACCGGCGTGAAGCGACTGGAAGTCGCTCGCGGCCGAGGCCGAGCGGCTGCCGGAGGTCCGCGCGGCCGCGCCGTACGTGCAGGGCCAGGCGATGCTGACGCGCGACGACGTCGTCCGCGGCGTGCTGATCCGCGGCGTCGAGCCGGCCGACGAGGCGAAGGTCTCGGACCTCGCGTCCGAGATGCGTGCCGGCAAGCTGTCGGACCTCGCGCCCGGCAGCTTCAGCATCGTGCTCGGCAGCGAGCTCGCGCGCGCGTTCGGCGTGCGCGTCGGCGACCGCATCAACGTGCTCGCGCCGCAGGGCGTCGTCACGCCGGCCGGCGTCGATCCCGCGGCTGAAGGCGTTCACCGTCTCGGGCGTGTTCGAGAGCGGTCACTACGAATACGACAGCTCGCTCGCGCTGATCGACATCGACGACGCCGCGAACGCTCTACCGGCTCGACAACGACACCGGCATCCGGCTCAAGCTCGCCGACATGCAGGCAGGCGCCCGAGGTCACGCGCAAGCTCGCGGCGACGCTGAACGACGACGTGCTGGTGCGCGACTGGACGCAGCAGAACAAGAGCTGGTTCGCGGCCGTGCAGGTCGAGAAGCGGATGATGTTCATCATCCTCGCGCTGATCGTCGCGGTCGCCGCGTTCAACCTCGTGTCGTCGCTCGTCATGAGCGTGCGCGACAAGGAGGCCGACATCGCGATCCTCCGCACGCTCGGCGCGTCGCCGAGGTCGGTGCTCGCGATCTTCGTCGTGCAGGGCGCGCTGATCGGCCTCGCCGGCTGCTTCGTCGGCGTCGTCGCTCGGCATCGTGCTCGCGACTCAACGTCGGCGCGGTCGTCGGCTTCATCGAGCACGTGTTCCACGTCGCGTTCCTGCCGCAGAACATCTACTTCGTCAGCGAGCTGCCGAGCGACCTGCACTGGCAGCGACGTCGCGGTCGATCGGCATGCGTGTCGGTGCTGCTGTCGTTCGTCGCGACGCTCTATCCGAGCTGGCGCGCGGCGCGCATCGAGCCGGCGCAGGCGCTGCGCTATGAATGACGCGTCGGGCCGTCCTTCGTTGAGCCACGCGATGCGGCGCCGGGGCGCGGCGTGAACGCGATCCACGACGCGGTGGCCGCGCCGCCTGCCACGCAGGCTTCCGGCACGCCGGTGCTCGCATGCGAGCGGCTCGCGAAGTCGTTCGGCCGCGGCGACACCGCCGTGCACGTGCTGCGCGGCGTGACGCTCGCGATTCAGCCGGCCGAGACGGTCGCGATCGTCGGCGCGTCGGGTTCCGGCAAGAGCACGCTGCTGCACCTGCTCGGCGGGCTCGACACGCCGACGTCGGGCCGCGTCGCGATCGACGGCGCCGACTTCTCGTCGCTGTCCGAGGTCGCGCGCGGCGACGTGCGCAACCGGCGCCTCGGCTTCGTCTACCAGTTCCACCATCTGCTGCCGGAATTCAGCGCGCTCGACAACGTCGCGATGCCGCTGCGGATCCGGCGCGAGACGCCGGACGCCGCGCGCGCCGCCGCGAGCGACCTGCTCCGTCGCGTCGGCCTCGCGCATCGGCTGCACCATCGACCGGGCGAGCTGTCGGGCGGCGAGCGGCAGCGCGCGGCGCTCGCCCGCGCGCTCGTCACGCGGCCGGCGTGCGTGCTCGCCGACGAGCCGACCGGCAACCTCGACCGCGGTACCGCGGCCGAGGTGTTCGCGCTGATGACCGAGCTGAACGCGAACTTCGCGACCAGCTTCGTCGTCGTCACGCACGACGTCGTCGCTCGCGGCGCGGATGGCGCGGCGGCTGACGCTGACCGACGGCGTGCTTTCGGCCGACTGACGAGGCGCCGCGGCGGGTCGCGGCCGCACCGGAGAAACGTCGCTCGCGCATCGTCCGAACGGTCGATGCGCCGGCGCGCCGTCCCGGCGACGCTGCGTCATGCGCGCCGCCTGCCTGGCCTTCGTCGCGGGCGCGCTGGCGGTGCAGCACGCGGCGGCGTTGCCCGACGCGTCGACGAGCGCGGCGGTCGGCATCGCGGCGCTCGCGGCGATGGTCGTCGTCGCGTCGGCGACGGCGGTCGTGCGGCGTCGTTCGGAGCATCGGGGCGACGGCCACGTCGCCGACGCGGTCGGGTCGGTCGGGTCGGTCGGGTCGGTCGCGCCCGTCGACTCCGTCGCGGCCGTTGCGTCGGTCGCCAACGTCTTCGCCATCGCCGCCGCGACGATCACCGCGCTCGCCGCGTTCGGCGTCGGCTTCGCGTGGGCCGCGTGGCGCGCCGAGGACCGCCTCGCCGACGCGCTGCCGCACGCGCTCGAGAACCGCGACGTCGTCGTCGTCGGGACGGTCGCCGTCCTGCCGGCGAGCGATCCGCGCGGCACGCGCTTCGAGTTCACCGTCGAGTCGGTCGTCACGCGCGACGAGCACGGCCGGCCGCTCGCGGTGCCCGCGCATCTCGCGCTCGGCTGGTATCGACCGATGCGCGCCGCCGCCGGCGCGCCGGGCGGCGTGCCGGACCTGCGCCCCGGCCAGCGCTGGCGGCTGACGGTGCGACTGAAGCGGCCGCACGGTTCGGCGAACCCGTTCGGCTTCGACTACGAATACTGGCTGCTGGAGGAAGGTTTGCGCGCGACCGGCTACGTCCGCCCCGGCGTCGACCCGGTCGACGGCGACGGCAGCGACGACGAGGCGACCGACGCGGCGTCGACATCGACATCGACACGCGTCGACATCGACGCGCAAGCTCGACGACTTCGTCTGGAGCCTCGGCCACGTCGTCGAGCGCACGCGCGCGCACCTGCGCGACCGCGTGCTGACCGTCCTCGCCGACGGCGGACCGATCCGCGTCAACGCGCCGTACGCGGGCGTCATCGTCGCGCTGATCGTCGGCGACCAGCGCGCGATCGCGCAGTCCGACTGGACGGTGTTCAACCGCACCGGCATCGGCCACCTCGTGTCGATCTCGGGCCTGCACGTCAGCATGCTCGCGGCGCTCGGATCGTGGCTCGTGTTCAGCGCGTGGCGACGACGACCCGCGTGGTGCGCGCGACTCGCGGCGCACAGGGCGGCCGCCCTCGCCGGC
This sequence comes from uncultured beta proteobacterium, assembly GCA_963720205.1. Taxonomy (GTDB): domain Bacteria; phylum Pseudomonadota; class Gammaproteobacteria; order Burkholderiales; family Burkholderiaceae_D; genus CAHJXF01. The sequence goes on from OY970390.1 coordinate 1,841,911, forward strand.
ACGACGGTCGCGTTCGCGTACTGCCTGCTCGCCGGCTTCGGCGTGCCGGCCCAGCGCACGGTCTACATGATCGGCGTCGTCGCGTTCGCGCTGTGGACGAGCCGGCTCACGTCGATCTCGCGCGTGCTCGCGATCGCGCTCGCGACCGTCGTCGCGATCGATCCGTGGGCCGTGACCGGCTCGGGCTTCTGGCTGTCGTTCACCGCCGTCGCTTCGATCTTCTACGTCGCGTCCGGGCGGCTCGAGATCGACCGCTCGCGCGCGCCGCGGCTGCGACGCGTGCTGCACGCGCTGCGCACCGCCGCCACGGTGCAGTGGGCCGTCACGCTCGCGCTGACGCCGCTGACGCTGCTGTTCTTCGACCAGGTGTCGATCATCAGCCCGGTCGCGAACGCGGTCGCGATCCCGCTCGTCAGCTTCGTCGTGACGCCGCTCGCGCTCGCCGGCGCCGTGCTGCCCGGCTTCGTCGGCGCGCTGCTGCTGCACGCGTCGCACGGACTCGTCGCGCTGCTCGCGCGCTGGCTCGAATGGCTGAGCGCGTCGCCGGTCGCGGTGTGGAGCGGTGCGGCGCCCGGCGCGTGGGCGTTCGTCGCCGGATCGTCGGCGTGACGTGGTGGCTCGCGCCGCGCGGGGTCGCATGGCGCTGGACCGGCGCGCTGTGGATGGTGCCGCTGTTCGCCGCGCCGCTCGACCGCCCGCCGGTCGGCAGCGTACGGTTGACCGCGCTCGACATCGGCCAGGGCACGTCGGTGATGATCGAGACGCACGACACGAACGTGCTGTACGACACCGGGCCGCAGTACGCGCCACCCGACGAAGCGGGCGACGCGAACGACGCGGGCAGCCGCGTCATCGTGCCGTTCCTGCGCGCCCGCGGCATCGGCCGCCTCGACCGCATGATCGTGTCGCACAACGACCTCGACCACTCGGGCGGCGCGCTGTCGGTGCTGCACGCGATGCCCGTCGACGAGACGCTGACAGTCGCTCGCGCTCGACGTGCCGATCGTCCGCGCGTCGGCGTGGCACGTGCGCTGCCGGCCCGGCCGGACGTGGACCAGCGACGGCGTGCGCTTCGACCTGATCGGCCCGTCACCCGACGTCTACCTCCCGCGCGACGGCAAGGCCGCCGCGAAGCCGAACGCGAAGAGCTGCGTGCTGCGCGTCGTCGGCGGGCGGCCACGCGATGCTGCTGACGGCCGACATCGAGAAGCCGCAGGAGGCCGCGCTGATCGAGCGGTCGAAGGACGCTGCTCGCGGCCGACGTGCTGCTCGTCCCGCATCACGGCAGCCGCACGTCGTCGAGCGACGCGTTCCTCGATGCGGTCGCGCCGCGCGTCGCGATCGTGCAGGCCGGCTATCTCAACCGCTTCGGCCATCCGCGCCCCGACGTGCTCGCGCGCTACGCGGCGCGCGACATCGCGGTGCTGCGCAACGACCGCGACGGCGCGATCACCGTGACGATGGGCCCGACCGGCGTCGACGTCGACCGCTATCGCGTCACGCGAGCAGCGCTACTGGTTCGGCCGCTGAGCGGCGCGACGCCGTCGGCGCGTAGACGTCCGCGCGTCGGCCTTCGCGCGTCGCCGTGCGCGCGCCGACGACCGCGCGACGACGTCAGCGCGTCGACGACCCTTCGACATCGGGCGACGCGATGCCCGGCCACCGCTTCAATGCGGGCGACGCGATGCCGACGAGGTCGAGCGCGCGCGCGACGGTGTCGTCGACGAGCTCGTCGATCGTCGACGGATGTCGATAGAACGCCGGCACCGGCGGCATCACGATCGCGCCCATCTCGGTGACCGCGACCATGTTGCGCAGGTGCGCGAGGTTCAGCGGCGTCTCGCGCGCGAGCAGCACGAGGCGGCGACGCTGCTTCAGCATGACGTCGGCCGCGCGCGAGATCAGGTTGTCGGACAGCCCGTGCGCGATCGCGGCGAGCGTCTTCATCGAGCACGGCGCGACGATCATGCTGTCCGCGTCGAACGAGCCGCTCGCGATCGACGCGCCGATGTCGCGCGAGCCGTGCGCGACGTCGGCGAGCGCCTCGAGCTCCGCTCGCTTGAGGTCGAGTTCCTGCATCGCGGTCAGCGCGCCGGACGACGAAACGACGACGTGCGTCTCGACGTCGTCGATGCCGGCGAGCGTTCGCAGCATCCGCACGCCGTAGATCGCGCCGCTCGCGCCGGTGATCGCGACGACGATGCGCCTCATCGGCCGTGGCCCGGACGCGCGGTCACGCCGGGCCTTCGCGCCGCGCCGCCGGCGGCGGCCGCGGCGTCGTGCGCGGTGTCGTGCGCGGCGTCGTGCATCGCCGGTCGGGCGTCCCGTCGCTGGTCGGCGCGGACGTCGAAGCGGACGTCGACGCGCGTGCCGTCGAACTCGGGACGCGACACGATCGACACCGCGCCGTGATAGCGGTCGGCGATCTCCTTGACGATCGCGAGGCCGAGTCCGGCGCCGTCGCCGCTCGACGCGTCGGAGCGCCAGAAGCGGCGGAACACCTGCGCGCGCTGGTCCGTCGAGATGCCCGCGCCGTCGTCGGCGACGCCGAGCAGCACGAAGCCGTCGCCGCTGTCGAGCGAGACCGTCGCGCGCCCGCCGGGCCGGCCATGTCGCAGCGAATTGTCGACCAGGTTCGCGAGCAGTTCGCCGGCGAGCAGCCGGTTCGCGACGATGACGCCGGGTCGACCGTCGTGCTCGAAACCGAGGTCGACACCGCGCGCGATCGCGTCGGGCAGGCAGCGCTCGATCACGTCGGCCGCGACGTCGGCGAGCGCGCACGGCGCCGCCGGCAGGACGTCGGGCCCCGCGTCGGCGCGCGCGAGCGTCAGCAGCTGCTCGATGAGGTGCGCGCTGTGCGCCGCGCGGCGCTCGACTTCGCGCATGCTGTCGCGCGCCGGTCCGTCGGGGTCGGCCTTCAGCGCGAGCTGCGCCTGCAATCGCAGGCCGGCGATCGGCGTCTTCAGCTGATGCGCCGCGTTCGCGAGGAACTGTCGCTGCGCGTCGACGGCCTCCGCGACGCGGCCGATCATGTGATTGATCGCCTCGATCAGGCCACGCACTTCCGCCGGCGCGCTCGACGGGTCGAGCGACTGCAGGTCGCCGACGGAACGGCGCGCGACCTCGGCCTCGACTTCGCGCAGCGGCGCGAGCGCCTTGCCGACACCACTGCGCACCAGCAGCACGGCCGTCGCGCCGATCAGCGCCATCAGCGTGACCGTGCCGACGAGGATGCCGCGGGCGACGTTCTCGCGCTTGCGCATCGTCTCGCCGATCTCGACCAGCACGGCCGCGTCGCCCGGCCCGACGCGATGGCTCACGTACGCGACGCGCAGCCGGCCGACGTCGGCGACGACCGTGCGAAAGTACGGATCGCCGTCGATCATCGTGGCTTCCGGCAACGGGCCGAGATCGCCGTTCGACGCGAGCGTGCGCCGCGTCGCCAGGTCGGTGACGCGATACGTCACGTCCTCGCCCTCGTCGGTCAGCAGCCAGGGGATGACGTCGTCCGACAACGCGACGTCGGTCCCGCCGTCGCGCCAGCGGACCTGCTTCGCGAGCATCTGCACCGAGTCGAACAGCGAGCGGTCGTAGGCGCGGGTCGCGAAGTGCGTCGCCGCGACGTACGCGACGACGGCGCCGACGAGTCCGATCGACGCGAGGCCGACGCCGAGCCGGCGCGTCAGCGCGCGCTTCAGCGACGGCCCGGTCGGCGCGGTCGACGGCGCCGCGTTGAGGCCAGTCGCGGTCGGCTCCGAAGGACGCGCCGCCGCGATCGACGAGCCGCGCATCGCGGACGCCCGCGACGCCGCGCCTGCTGCGGGATCGATCGTCGACGCGTCCGCTCGCGCGTTCACGAGGCACCGCCGTCGACGCCCCGCAGCACGTAGCCGAGCCCGCGGACGTTGTGCACGTCGATGCCGGCGTCGGCGAGCTTGCGACGAAGGCGATGGATGTAGACCTCGACCTTGTTGTCGGCGGACGGTCCGTCGTCGCCGATCAGGTTCGCGAGCGACGCCTTCGACACGATGCGGCCGAGCCGGCGCACGAGCGCTTCGAGCACCGCCGTCTCGTGCGGCGACAGCGCGATCGGCCGGCCGTCGATCGACGCCAGCCTGGCGTCGGACTGCCACGCGAGCCGGCCGACGACCCGCGTCGACGACTGGCCGCGACGCAGCAGCGCGCGGACCCGCGCCTCGAACTCCGGCAGGTCGAACGGCTTCGTCAGGTAGTCGTCGGCGCCGCCGTCGAGCCCGCGCACCCGCGCCTCCATGCTGTCGCGCGCCGACAGGATCAGCACCGGCACCTCGCGGTTGGCCGTCTCGCGGCGCGCACGCAACCGCGTCAGCACGTCGAGTCCGTCCATTCGCGGCAGGCCGAGATCGAGCACGAGCAGGTCGAAGTCCTCGGTGGCGAGGAGCGTGTCGGCGTGCGCACCGTCGGCCGCGCCGACCGCGTCGTGGCCGGCGTGCGCGAGCGCCTGCGCGAGCCCGCGGCGCAGCGTCGGATCGTCTTCGGCCAGCAGCACGCGCATCGCGGTCCCGATGTTCAGCGTTCGTTCAGGTTGCGTTCATATCATGAAGCCGTCGTCCCCGCAGCCGTCGTCGACGCGCGCGGACGGCCCGCCCTCTCGTCAACCGGCGAACGTCGATGAAGCAGAGCGACCCGCAACCGACCCTCGTCCTGATCCACGACCTGCTCGGCTCGACGAGCGAGTTCGACTTCATCGCGCCGATCCTCGCGGCGCGCGAGGTCCGCATCGACGGCCTGTCGATCGACGGCTATTCGCACGGCGCCGGACGACCCGCGCTCGCGTGGCGTCGCTGGGTCGACGCGGCCGAGCGCGCGCTCGATGCGCGGCATGCGGCCGATGCGCCGGTCCTGCTCGCCGGCGTCGGCACCGGCGCGGCGCTCGCCGCGATGCTCGCGCTGCGACCGCGACGCCAGCACGTCGCCGGCGTCGCGCTGCTCGCGTGCGCGTTCGATCGCTGCGGCCGGCTCTCGCCGCGGCATCGCGCCGCGACGCGCTTCGGGCTCGACCGCTGGGCCGCCGTCGCGTGCGAGGAACCGTTCGGCGTCAAGAATCCGAAGACGCGCAAGCAGGTCGCGCGACAGCTCGCGGACGACGGGCGCGCGGCATTCGGACCGGCCGCGCTGCCGTTGCGTGCGATGCGCGAGAGCGACCGGCTGTTCGCGCACGTGTGCGCGTCGCTCGCGTCGCTGCCGTCGCTGCCGCCGTTCGGCGCACCGCTGCTCGCGCTGCATGCGCGCGAGGACGCCGACGCGCCGCTCGACGCGGTCGAGCGCCTCGTCGCGACGATCAACGAACGTGGCCGGCACGCGCGGCTGATCGCGCTCGAGCACAGCTATCACCGCATCACGATCGACAACGACCGGCAGCGGGTCGCGCACGAACTCGCCGACTTCCTCGGCGCGCCGAAGCGCCGCGCGGCCCCGTCACCGACCTCGCCGGATCGCGTCGCGGTCGCCGCGGGCTAGGTCGGCACCGGCGTGGCCGGCGCCCTCCGGCGATACGCGACCGCGACGATCGCGATGCCGGCCACGATCATCGGCATCGACAGCCACTGGCCCATCGACAGGCCGAGCGCCAGCAGCCCGAGGAAGTCGTCGGGCTCGCGGGTGAACTCGACGAAGAAGCGCGCGAGGCCGTAGCCGATCAGGAACACGCCCGACACCGCACCCATCGGTCGCGGCCGGCGCGCGAAGCCACCAGACCAGGATGAACAGCAGCAGCCCCTCGGCGCCCGCTTCGTAGAGCTGCGACGGATGACGCGGCAGCGGTCGCCCGACTGCGGGAAGACCATCGCCCACGGCACGTCGGTCGGGCGACCCCACAGCTCGCCGTTGATGAAGTTGCCGCCGAGACGGCCGGCGCCGAGCCCCGGCGGCACGAGCGGCGCGCCGAAGTCCGCGATCTCCCAGAACGAGTAGCCGTGACGCTTCGCGAAGATCAGGCATGGCCAGGATGACGCCGATCAGGCCGCCGTGGAACGACATGCCGCCTTCCCAGACCTTGAAGACGTCGAGCGGATGCGTGCAGGTAGTGGTCCGCCTTGTAGAACAGCACGTAGCCGAGCCGCCCGCCGAGGATCGTGCCGAGCATGCCGTAGAACAGCAGGTCGTCGAGCGTCGCGGGCCGTGAGCCGCGTGAGGCCGTGCGCGATGCGCCAGCGGCCGAGCACGACGACGAAGCCGAACGCGAGCGAGGTACATCAGCCCGTACCAGCGGACGGCGAGCGGACCGAGGTGGAACGCGACGGGATCGAACTGCGGATGGACGAGCATGGCGGCGCGTCGTCGGACGCGGGCGGTCGGATAAGATCGCGAGTGTAGCCAAGCGTCGCGCGATCGCTCTTCGATCGCGGTCGCGACCCGCATCGCCGAGGATCCCGAGTGGCCGACAACGAACGCTCCAAGCACGTCACCGCAGGGCGACGTTCGCGCGCCGAACCGCGCGATGTACTACCCGATGGGCTACACGCGGGCCGACTTCGACAAGCCGATGATCGGCGTCGCGAACGGCCACTCGACGATCACGCCGTGCAACGCCGGGCTGCAGAAGCTCGCCGACGCCGCGATCGACGCGATCGAGAAGGCGGGCGGCAAGCCGCAGGTGTTCGGCACGCCGACGGTGTCCGACGCGGTGTCGATGGGCACCGAGGGCATGAAGTACTCGCTGGTGTCGCGCGAGGTCATCGCCGACTGCATCGAGGTCGCCGTGATGGGCCAGTGGATGGACGGCTGCGTCGTCGTCGGCGGCTGCGACAAGAACATGCCGGGCGGGATGATCGCGATGGCGCGCACGAACGTGCCGTCGATCTACGTCTACGGCGGCACGATCAAGCCCGGCCATCACGCCGGCCAGCGACCTCACCGATCGTATCGGTGTTCGAGGCGGTCGGCGAGTTCGCGGCCGGCCGGCTGTCGCGCGAGCGACTTCGAGGCGATCGAGGAGAAGGCCTGCCCGACGGCCGGCTCGTGCGGCGGCATGTACACCGCGAACACGATGAGCTCGTCGTTCGAGGCGCTCGGCATGTCGCTGCTCGGCTCGTCGTCGATGGCCAATCCCGACGACGAGAAGACCGACTCGGCCGCCGAGTCCGCGCGCGTGCTGGTCGACGCGGTCCAGCGCGAACCGGCAGGCCGCGCGACATCATCACGCGGAAGTCGATCGAGAACGCGGTGTCGCTGATCATGGCGACCGGCGGCTCGACGAACGCCGTGCTGCACTACCTCGCGATCGCGCACGCGGCCGAGGTCGAATGGACGATCGACGACTTCGAGCGCATCCGCCAGCGCGTGCCGGTGCTGTGCGACCTGAAGCCGTCCGGCCGCTTCGTCGCGACCGACCTGCACCGCGCCGGCGGCGTGCCGCAGGTGATGAAGATGCTGCTCGACGCCGGCCTGCTGCACGGCGACTGCCTGACGATCACCGGCCGCACGATCGCCGAGGAGCTCGCGAACGTCCCGTCGCAGCCGCGCGCCGACCAGGAGGTCATCCGCCCGATCGACCGGCCGATGTACGCGCACGGGCATCTCGCGATCCTGCAAGGGCAACCTGTCGCCCGAGGGCTGCGTCGCGAAGATCACCGGCCTGAAGAACCCGGTGATGACCGGGCCGTGCGCGCGTCTTCGATTCGGAGGACGACGCGATGGCCGCGATCATGGCGCGCACGATCGTCGCCGGCGACGTCGTCGTGATCCGCTACGAGGGACCGAAGGGCGGACCCGGGCATGCGCGAGATGCTGGCGCCGACGTCGGCGCTGGTCGGCCAGGGACTCGGCGAGTCGGTCGGGCTGATCACCGACGGCCGCTTCTCCGGCGGCACGTGGGGCATGGTCGTCGGGCACGTCTCGCCCGAGGCGTACGTCGGCGGCACGATCGCGCTGATCCAGGAAGGCGACTCGATCACGATCGACGCGCACCGGCTGCTGCTGCAGCTCGAGGTCGACGACGCGGAGATCGCGGCGCGCCGCGTCGCGCTGGACGGCACCGGCGCCGCGTTACACGCGCGGCGTGCTCGCGAAGTTCGCCAGGCTCGCGTCGACGGCGAGCCGGGGCGCGGTCACCGACGCCTGAACGGGACGGTCGCGGCCGTCAGCGCCGATGCGGCGCGCGGCCCTCGACGCCCTTGCGGATGCGCTCCTGCTTGACCTTCTCGAGCTCGTTGTGCGCCTTCTTCTTGTCGAGGCCGAAGAACGGCTCGACGATCTCGAACCAGAACAGCGCGATGCCGAACGGCAGCAGGACGATCCACCAGGACCAGTGGCCGACCGGACCGAACTCGAAGAACTTCATCATCAACAGCGCGATGCCGACCACCAGGAACCACATGCCCATTCCCTTCGGAAACGATCGTCGACTATATACGATGGACGTGTCGCGGCGAACCGGCGCGTGTGCGGATTCGCAACGCCCGGCGCCTCGGGCAGCCGGACGGTCGGTCCGCGCGGCGGCGGCGCTGGGCTGGCTCGCGGTCGCCGTCGACGCTCTTTCCGACGACCGGTCGGGCGGCCGACGAGGCCGCGCTCGCAAAAGAGAAGAAGTGCCTGAACTGCCACGCGCTCGACCGGAAACTGGTCGGTCCGGCGTTCAGGGACGTCGCCGCGCGCGACGCGACCGATCACGACGCGCCGGCCCGGCTCGCGAAGAAGATCCGCGTCGGAGGCGCCGGCGCCTGGGGCGTCGTGCCGATGCCGTCGAACGACGTCACGCCCGACGAGGCGACGCGGCTCGCGACTTGGGTGCTGCAGCAGAAGTGAGCGTCGCGGCGTAAGCGCGCGTGCCGGACGAGGAGCTTGCGGATTCATCGCTGCCGGCCGGCCATGAAAAAAGGCCGCCCGTGGGCGGCCTTTCTGATCGTCCGAACGACCGGTCAGTGCACGACCTCGAGCAGGTCCTTCTTGCCGTTGTTGTACGTGTACAGCGTCAGCGCGCCGTTCTTGATGTCGCCCTTCTCGTCGAACGAGATGTGGCCGGTCACGCCGTCGTAGTCTTCCTTCGACAGGAACGGCAGGTACTTGGCCGGCTCGGCCGACTTCGCCTTCTTCATCGCGTCGACCATCACCATCACGGCGTCGTACGTGTACGGCGCGTAGATCTGCACCTCGGTGCCGAACTGCTTCTGGTACTTGGCCTTGAAGTCGTTCATCGCGCCTTCCTTGTCCTTCGTCACGCCGCCCGCTTCGGCGCAGACGACCTGGCCGTTGCCGATGCTGTCGCCGGCGAGCTTGGACAATTCGCGTCGAGCAGATGCCGTCGCCGCCCATGAACTTCGAGTTGATCGCGAGCTGCTTCATCTGGCGCAGCATCGGGCCCGCCTGCGCGTCCATGCCGCCGTAGAACACGACGTCCGGGTTCTTGCCCTTGACGTTCGTCAGGATGGCCTGGAAGTCGGTCGCCTTGTCGTTCGTGTGCTCGGTGTCGACGACCTTCGCGCCGGCCTTGATCGCGGCCTTGCGGAACTCGGCCGCGACGCCTTCGCCGTACGCGGTCGTGTCGTCCACCACGGCGACCGTCTTGCCCTTCAGGTTCGTCGCGGCGTACTTGCCGAGGACGCTGCCGAGCTGCGCGTCGTTCGCGCAGACGCGGAACGCCGTCTTGAAGCCCTGCTGCGTGTACTTCGGGTTCGTCGCCGACGGCGAGATCTGCGGGATGCCCGCGTCGCTGTAGATCTTGGACGCCGGGATCGTCGTGCCCGAATTCAGGTGCCCGACGACGCCGTTGACGTGCGCGTCGACGAGCTTCTGGGCGGCGGCGGCGCCCTGCTTCGGATCGGCGGCGTCGTCTTCCTTGATCAGTTCGAACTTGACCTTCTTGCCGCCGATCATCGTGCCCTTGGCGTTGAGCTCGTCGATCGCCATCTGCGCACCGTTCTCGTTGTCCTTGCCGAGGTGCGACTGCGGTCCGGAGATCGGCGCGACGTGGCCGATCTTGACGACTTCTTCGTCGGCGGCACGCGCCGGCGCCACGGCGACGAACGCCGTCGCGATCGCGGCACAGAGTACGGTGTGCTGTGTCTTCATTGCTTCGAGCTCCAATGGATAGGGTTGTGTTCGGACGGTATCTCGCCGCCGGCCGCGCGGGGCGGCGAGCCGGTCCCGCCCGGCAAGAACGTGCAAATTACACGAAACGAACCGGCAATCATAGCGAGGCCGGCGATGCGCGCGGCGACCGCATTCTCCTCGCTGCCGGCCGGGAACGCCATCGGGATCGACCCGCGCTGGCGCTTAAAATCCATGCCGAGATGACATTCGACTTCGCGACCGACCCGACGCCGCGGCCGCCGCTGCGACGCGCGATCGACGCGCTGACGCGGGCGCCGGAGCCGCGCTGCGTCGGCGACCTGCTGGCCGCGGCGACGCTCGGCGACGAGGCGCTCGGCCGTGTCCGCGCCGACGCGACGCGGCTCGTCGAGACGCTGCGCGAACGGCGCGTCAAGGCCGGAGGCGTCGACGCGCTGATGCGCGAGTTCTCGCTGTCGTCCGACGAGGGCGTCGCGCTGATGTGCCTCGCCGAGGCGTTGCTGCGCATTCCGGACGCGGCGACGCGCGACGCGCTGATCCGCGACAAGATCGGCGGCGGCGACTGGAACGCACACGTCGGCCAGAGCCCGTCGCTGTTCGTCAACGCGGCGGCGTGGGGTCTCGTCGTGACCGGCCGGCTCGTCTCGACGCACAGCGCACGCGGGCTGTCGGCGTCGCTGACGCGCCTCGTCGCGCGCGGCGGCGAGCCGCTGATCCGCAAGGGCGTCGACCTCGCGATGCGGATGCTCGGGCGGCAGTTCGTGACCGGCGAGACGATCGGCGACGCGATCGACAACGGTCGCGACACGCGGCGCCGCGGCTATCGCTATTCGTACGACATGCTCGGCGAGGCCGCGCTGACGGCCGCCGACGCGGAGCGCTACCTCGCGTCGTACCGGGACGCGATCGAGGTCATCGGTCGGAGCGCGGACGCGCGCGACACGGACGTCCGCACGCGTCCCGGCATCTCGATCAAGCTGTCCGCGCTGCATCCGCGCTACGGCCGCTCGACGCGCGAACGCGTGATGCGGCGAGCTGCTGCCGGTCGTCGCGTCGCTCGCGGCCGCGGCGCGCCGGCATCGCATCGGCCTGAACATCGACGCCGAGGAGTCGGAGCGGCTCGACCTGTCGCTCGACCTGCTCGAGGCGCTCGCCGACGACCCGTCGCTCGACGACTGGGACGGACTCGGCTTCGTGATCCAGGCGTACGCGAAGCGCGCGCCGGCGGTGATCGCGTTCGTCGCCGACCTGTCGCGGCGGACGCGCACCCGCTCGTCGACGCCGCGCCGCCTGATGGTCCGCCTCGTCAAGGGCGCGTACTGGGACAGCGAGATCAAGCGGGCCCAGGTCGAGGGACAGGCCGGCTACCCGGTCTACACGCGGAAGGCGCACACCGACGTCGCGTACCAGGCCTGCGCCCGCGCGCTGCTCGAGGCGGCCGACGCGATCTATCCGCAGTTCGCGACGCACAACGCGTACACGCTCGCGTGGGTTCGCGAGGCGGCGCGCGGCCTCGGCGTCGCGGAGACCGACTACGAGTTCCAGTGCCTGCACGGGATGGGCGAGACGCTGTACGACCAGGTCGTGTCCGACCCGTCGTCGTCAAACCCCTCGCCGCTGTCGTGCCGCATCTACGCGCCGGTCGGCAGCCACGAGACGCTGCTCGCCTACCTCGTGCGCCGGCTGCTGGAGAACGGCGCGAACACGTCGTTCGTCAATCGCATCGTCGACCCGCGCGTGCCCATCGCGTCGCTCGTCGCGGACCCGGTCGTGCGCGCCCGCGAGACCGGCGGCGCGCCGCATCCGTCCATTCCGCTGCCGTCCGCGCTGTTCCCCGACGGCCGCGTCAACTCGCGCGGCTTCGACGCGTCGGACGAGGACGCGGTCGTCGCGATGGCCGACGCGCTCGCGCCGTTCGCGTCGCATCGCTGGATCGTCGGCGTCGGCGACGCGCTGCATCCGGTCGTCGATCCCGCCGACCACGACGACGAGGTCGGCCGCGTCGCCGAGGCGTCGCCGTCGGACGTCGACGCGGCCGTCGCGCGCGGCCTCGCGGCGTCGGTCGGCTGGCGATGCATCGCGCCGGCCGAGCGCGCCGCGCTGCTCGAACGTTGCGCCGACGCGCTCGAGACGAACCGCGTCGAGCTGATCGCGCTCGCGATCCGCGAGGCCGGCAAGACGTTCGGCAACGCGCTCGGCGAAGTCCGCGAGGCCGTCGACTTCTGTCGCTACTACGCGAAGCAGGTCGAGGACGACCCGCCCGCGCTGGACATTTCGCCGCGCGGGCCGATCGTCTGCATCTCGCCGTGGAACTTCCCGCTCGCGATCTTCACCGGCCAGGTCGTCGCGGCGCTCGCGGCCGGTCATTGCGTCGTCGCGAAACCGGCCGAGCAGACGCCGCTGATCGCCGCGCGCGCGGTCGCGCTGTTCCACGACGCCGGCATCCCGCGCGACGCGCTGCAGCTCGCGATCGGCGACGGCGAGTCGGTCGGCGCGCCGCTCGTCGCCGACCCGCGCATCGCCGGCGTGCTGTTCACCGGCTCGACCGCCGTCGCGCGTTCGATCGCGGCCACGCTCGCGACGCGCGACGACGATCCGATCCTCGTCGCGGAGACCGGCGGCCAGAACGCGATGATCGTCGACTCGAGCGCGCTGACCGAGCAGGTCGTCAACGACGCGCTCGTGTCGGCCTTCGACTCGGCCGGCCAGCGCTGCTCGGCGCTGCGCATCCTCTGCCTGCAGGACGCGATCTACGACCCGACGCTCGCGATGCTGAAGGGTGCGATGGCCGAGCTCGCCGTCGGCGACCCGCGGCGCTGGTCGGTCGACGTCGGCCCGGCGATCGACGTCGAGGCGCGCGACCGCCTCGTCGCGTACGTCGAGTCGATGCGCGCGAAGGGCTTCGCGGTCCACGCGCTGCCGCTGGCCGACGAATGCGCGCGCGGCACGTTCGTCGCGCCGACCGTGATCGAGATCGACCGCGTCGCCGACATCCCCGGCGAGGTGTTCGGGCCCGTCCTGCACGTGCTGCGCTGGCGCTTCGGCGAGCTCGACCGGCTGATCGACGACATCGACGCGACCGGCTACGGCCTCACGATGGGCGTGCACAGCCGCATCGACGAGCACATCGCGCGCGTCGCGGCGCGCGCCCGCGTCGGCAACCTGTACGTCAACCGCACGCTGATCGGCGCGACCGTCGGCGTGCAGCCGTTCGGCGGCGAGGGCCTGTCCGGCACCGGACCGAAGGCCGGCGGGCCGTTCTATCTCGCGCGGCTCGACGCGACCCGCGGCGCACGGCGCTTCGTGCCGTCGACGGCCGAACCGCCGCGCCGCCGGCTGACCGAGCTGCGCGCCGCGATCGCCGCCTGCGACGCGTTCGATCGCGACGTCCTGGAGCGGCTCGACGCGGCGTGCGTGCAGGCCGAGGCGGCGGCGGCGGCGCTGACGTCGATGCGGCTGCCCGGCCCGACCGGCGAGTCCGACACGCTGCTGCTGCGCGCGCGCGACCGCATCGCCTGCGTCGCGACCGACGCGATCGACCTCGTCCACCAGGTCGTCGCCGCGCAGGCGGTCGGCGTCGTGCCGCACGCGTCCGGCGCGGCGTTGCCGACGGCGCTGCGACGCTTCGTGCGGGACTGGGACGGTCGCGTCGCATCGATCGCCGGCCTGCAGGCGCTGCTCGTCGCCGGGTCCGCCGCCGAGCGCAAGCGCACCAAAGCGGCGTGCGCGGCGCTTCCCGGCGCGCTCGTCGCCGTGGTGCGGTGGGACCGGTCGACGCAGCCGGTGCTGCAATCGTGGCGGCTGATGCGCGAACTCGCCGAGAGCGTCAACACGGCCGCCGCGGGCGGCAACGCGTCGCTGATGACGCTCGAGGAGGCATGACCGCGCCGTTCGCATCGACCGTGCTGCTACCATGCCCCTCGCTTGGGCATGGGTATTGCGTCGCCTCGCGACGGCATGCCCGCCCGTCATCGTCATGAGAGGAAGCGCCGCGTCGACCGCGGACACCCATGGACATCCTCTTCCAGCAGATCCTGAACGGCCTCGTGCTCGGCAGCATCTATGCGCTGATCGCGCTCGGCTACACGATGGTGTACGGCATCCTCAACCTGATCAACTTCGCGCACGGCGACGTGCTGATGGTCGGCGCGCTGACGGCCTACGCGACGATCGCCGGCGTCCAGGCGATCGCGCCCGGAACGCCCGGGCCGGTGCTGCTCGTCGTCGGGCTCGCCGCCGCGATCCCGGTCTGCATCCTCGTCAACGTCGCCATCGAACGGATCGCCTACCGGCCGCTGCGCAACGCGCCGAGGCTCGCGCCGCTGATCACCGCGATCGGCGTGTCGATCATCCTGCAGACGCTCGCGATGATCATCTTCGGACGCAACTACAAGGTCTTCCCGCCGCTGCTGTCGACGAATCCGATCGCCGTCGGCGGCGCGCTGATCACGCCGACGCAGATCATGATCCTCGTCGTCGCGGCCGCGATGATGGGCGGGCTCGTGCTGCTGGTCGAGAAGACCAAGCTCGGCCGCGCGATGCGCGCGACGGCCGAGAACCCGCGGATCGCGAGCCTGATGGGCGTCAACGCCGACTCGGTGATCGTCGCGACGTTCGCGATCGGCGCGGCGCTCGCGGCCGTGGCCGGCGTGATGGTCGCCGCGAACTACTCGGTCGCGCACTTCTACATGGGCTTCATCCCCGGGCTGAAGGCGTTCACGGCCGCCGTGCTCGGCGGCATCGGCAACATCTACGGCGCGATGGTCGGCGGGCTCATCCTCGGCATCGTCGAGTCGCTCGGCGCCGGCTACATCGGCGACCTGACGGACCAGCTTCCTCGGCAGCAACTACCAGGACATCTTCGCGTTCGTCGTGCTGATCATCGTGCTGACGCTGCGGCCGTCCGGCATCATGGGCGAACGCGTGGCGGACCGCGCATGACCCCGGCCTTCGCCGGGGTGACGACCCATGGATAGCACGACGACGGTCGACGAGGCCGAGCCGCTCGGCGCACCGAGCCGCAAGGCGTACCTCGGGCTCGGCATCCTCGCCGTCGTGCTCGCGGTCGCGCCGGTCGTCGCCGGCCAGGCCGGCGACTCGTGGGTCCGCATCCTGGACTTCGCGCTGCTGTACATCATGCTGGCGCTCGGCCTGAACATCGTCGTCGGCTTCGCGGGCCTGCTCGACCTCGGCTACATCGCGTTCTACGCGGTCGGCGCTTACATGTACGCGATGCTCGCGTCGCCGCAGGCCGCGTCGGTGCTGCAGTCGTTCGTCGACAACTATCCGGACCTCGGCAACTGGCTCGTCCACGTCGCCGGCGCGAGCGTCACGGCCAACGGCATCCACCTGCCGGTCTGGATCATCGTGCCGCTCGCGGCCGCGCTGGCCGCGACGTTCGGCGTGGTGCTCGGCGCGCCGACGCTGAAGCTGCGCGGCGACTACCTCGCGATCGTCACGCTCGGCTTCGGCGAGATCATCCGCATCTTCCTGAACAACCTCGAACTCGCCGGTCGACATCACGAACGGGCCGCAGGGGATCCTCAACATCGACCCGGTGCACGTGTTCGGCGTCTCGTTCGGCGCGCCAGACGCACATCCTCGGCATGACGGTGACCGTCGTGCAGCTCTACTACTACCTGTTCCTCGCCTTCGTCCTCGCGATCGTGTTCTTCTGCATCCGGCTGCAGAACTCGCGGATCGGCCGCGCCTGGGTCGCGATCCGCGAGGACGAGATCGCGGCGAAGGCGATGGGCATCAACACGCGCAACGTCAAGCTGCTCGCGTTCGCGATGGGCGCGTCGTTCGGCGGCGTGTCGGGCGCGATGTTCTCGGCGTTCCAGGGCTTCGTGTCGCCGGAGTCGTTCGGGCTGTTCGAATCGATCGTCGTGCTCGCGATGGTCGTGCTCGGCGGCATGGGGCACATCCCCGGCGTCATCCTCGGCGGCCTGCTGCTCGCCGCGCTGCCCGAGGTGCTGCGCGCAGGTCGTCGTGCCGATCCAGCAGTCGCTGTTCGGCCACGTCGTGATCGACGCCGAGGTCATCCGCCAGCTGCTGTACGGCCTCGCGATGGTCGGCATCATGCTGTTCCGCCCGGCCGGCCTGTGGCCGTCGCCCGAACACGGCAAGGGACTCGGCGGCATCAAGCCGAAGCGCTCGGCCGCGGAGGGCGCCTGACATGAGCGCGATGCCGCAGCGAAGCGGTTCGTCACGATCCCGCGACCGCGAAGGTGCTGCTGTCGGTCAAGGGCGTCAACAAGCGCTTCGGCGGCCTGCAGGCGCTGTCCGACGTCGGCGTCACGATCCGGCAGGGCATGATCTACGGCCTGATCGGGCCGAACGGCGCCGGCAAGACGACGTTCTTCAACGTCATCACCGGCCTCTACCAGCCCGACTCGGGCAGCTTCGAGCTCGACGGCGTGCCGTACTCGCCGTCGGCGCCGCACGAGGTCGCGAAGGCCGGCATCGCGCGGACGTTCCAGAACATCCGGCTGTTCGGCGAGATGACCGCGATCGAGAACGTGATGGTCGGTCGTCACGTCCGCACGCACGCCGGCGTGATCGGCGCGGTGCTGCAGCACGCCCGGCGCGAAGCGCGAGGAGCGCGCGATCCGCATCCGCGCGATGGAGCTGCTCGAATACGTCGGCATCGCGCGCTACGCCGACTTCCGGGCGCGGACGCTGTCGTACGGCGACCAGCGGCGTCTCGAGATCGCGCGCGCGCTCGCGACCGACCCGAAGCTGCTCGCGCTCGACGAGCCGGCCGCCGGCATGAACGCGACCGAGAAGGTGTCGCTGCGCGGACTGCTCGAGCGCATCCGCGAGGACGGCCGCACGATCCTGCTGATCGAACACGACGTGAAGCTCGTGATGGGCCTCTGCAACCGCGTGACGGTGCTCGACTACGGCAAGCCGATCGCCGAAGGCGTGCCGGCCGACGTGCAGAAGAATCCGGCCGTGATCGAGGCGTACCTCGGAGCCGCGCACTGATGGCCGCGCTGCCGAAGCCCGCCGCCGCCGAGATCGTGCTCGCCGTCTCGGGCCTGAAGGTGTCGTACGGCGGCATCCAGGCCGTCAAGGGCGTCGACCTCGAGATCCGCAGCGGCGAGCTCGTCACGCTGATCGGCGCGAACGGCGCCGGCAAGACGACGACGCTGAAGGCGATCACCGGACTGCTGAAGCCGGTCGCCGGCACCATCAGCTATCTCGGCGCAGCCGCTCGAAGGCCGACAGACGTTCCGGCTGCTCGCCGAAGGGCTCGCGATGGTGCCCGAGGGCCGCGGCGTGTTCGCGCGGATGACGATCGTCGAGAACCTCCGGATGGGCGCGTACGTGCGTCACGACGAGGCCGGCGTCGAAGGCCGACATCGAACGGATGTTCGCGACGTTCCCGCGGCTCAAGGAACGCGCGAACCAGCTCGCCGGCACGATGTCGGGCGGCGAGCAGCAGATGCTCGCGATGGCGCGGGCGCTGATGAGCAAGCCGAAGCTGCTGCTGCTCGACGAGCCGTCGATGGGGCTGTCGCCGCTGATGGTCGACAAGGTCTTCGAGGTCGTCCGCGACATTCGTTCGCAGGGCATGACCGTGTTGCTCGTCGAGCAGAACGCGCGGCTCGCGCTGCAGTCGGCCGATCGCGGCTACGTGATGGAGTCGGGCCTCGTCACGATGTCCGGCGACGCCGCGTCGATGCTCGACGATCCGAAGGTCCGCGCCGCCTATCTCGGCGAGTAGCGGACGCGCCCGGGCGGGCGACGCTTCCCATGCCCGACGAACCGCCGGCTCCGCGTCCGCGGGTACGCATCGGACTCGTCGTGGCGGCGCTCGCCGTCGTCGCGCTGCTCGCGATCCTCTGGTCCGTCGCTCCGTTCGGCGGCGCGCTCGACGCGGCGACGCTCGACCGGTGGCGCGCGGCGATCCGCGACCGACCGCTTGCCCCGTTCGCGGCGGTCGCCGGCTACGTCGCGCTCGGCGTCGTCGCGGCGCCCGCGACGGCGATGATCGGCGCGACGATGCTGCTGTTCGGCGCGCGCGTCGGCGTCCTCGTCGCGTTCGCCGGCATGCTCGCGAACGGCCTCGCGACCTACGGCGTCGCGCGGTGGGCGGCGCGCGACGCCGTCGACGCGTGGCTGTCGCGCCGCGCCGGCTCGAAGCTCGACGCGCTGAACCGCGTCCTCGCGCGACGCGGCTTCGTCGCCGTCACGTTGATGCGATTGACGCCGACGCCGTACACGCTGCAGAACGTTCTCGCCGGCGCCGCACGCATCGCGCTCGTGCCGTTCGTGCTCGGCACGGCGATCGGCATCGCGCCGGTGATCGCGCTGATGGCGGGACTGACGACCGGGCTCGACGCATGGGGCGGCGACGATGCGCGTGTCGCGGTGCTGCCGTCGATCGTGCTCCTCGCGCTCGCCGTCGTCGCGATCGTCATCGCGCGGCGCGCGGTACGGAACCGCGTGCGGCGCTGACGATCAGTGCGGCGCTTCCGTCGCCGCTCGTGTATCAGGTGCCTTGCGAACCTTCAGGCTGGCGGCCAGGAACGCATCGACGCGGCGATAGAAGTCGGCCCCGTTCACCGGATCGAAGCGCATGTGCTGCTGATCGCTGTAAAGAACCCATTCGTACGGTTTCTGGGCGTCGTCGAGCGCGCTGCGCATCCGCGTTCCGTGGATGACCGGCACGCGCTGATCGTTCGCGCCGTAAGCCAGCAGCAGCGGTGCCTGGATGCGATCCGCATGACGATCCGGTGAGGCCGCACGCAGCTTGTCGCGATCGGCCGACGGATCGCCGAGCCGCGCTCTCAACCAATCGGTCGAGTCACCACCGCGTTCGGCTCGCATGAAATCCGACCAGTCGGCATCGAACAGCAGCTCGAGGTCCGAAACCGCGAGGAACGCGATGCCGCAGCGGAACATCGTCGGCTCCTTCTCGAGACCCCACAAGGTGGCGTAGCCCCCATAGCTGGCGCCGTACAGACAGACGCGATCTGCGTCGACCTTCCCGCTGTCGACCAACCACTTCACGCCGTCCGTGAGGTCGTCCTGCATCGCAAGGCCCCATTGCCGCCAGCCGGCTTTCTCGAACGCGGTGCCGTAACCCTGCGTGCCGCGGAAGTTCGGTTCGAGAACCGCATACCCGCGCGACGCGAAGAACTGGGAGTCGGCATCGAATCCGAAGCGGTATCCGGGCGCGAACGGACCGCCGTGAATCACGACGATCAGTGGCGGCTTGGCGCCGTCGGGGCTCTTCGGCATCGTGAGATAGGCCGGGATGTCCAGGCCGTCACGCGCCGCGTAGTGCACCGACCGCCGAGGCGACAAGTTGTCCGGCTTCAACCACGGGTAGCTGGTCGCGACCGGCTCCAGCCGCATCGTCCTGCGATCGAGCAGGTAGTACTCGGGCGGCTGCGTCTCGCTTTCGCTTCGCACGATGACGCGGTTCGCGTCGTCGCGCGCCCATGTCATGCGGTTGTGCATATCGGGCAGCGCCTGGTCGATCGAATGCTGCAGCAGGCGCCATTGCGGATCGAACCAGTCGACACCGTCGACGGAACCGTCCGTGACGCCGACGCTCTTGCGTTGCGTCCAGTCGAAGACCACGCGACCTGCGTCCACCGTCTTCGCTTCGAAGACGCGTTCACCGACCTGTCCGGTCTCCGTGTCGAACTTGAACACGCTGGCACGACCGCCATGCTCGGCGACCGGCATCTTGACGTAGAGGGTCCGATCGTCGAAGTCGAACGCCATCGGCTCGAAGGTGATGGCCGTGGACGGATCGTCGCGCAGCTTCGTCCACTTGTCGTCGTTCGTGCGCCGGTACCACACGAGCGTGCGAGCGCCGCCGCGAGGAACCGAAACCGCGATACGCACCTGGCCGTTGTGATCGGCGACGAACTCATGGACATCGCCCGGCGACTGCACGGTGAGCAGATCCTTTTCGCCGGTCTTCGCGTTGAAGCGGTAGGCGTCGAGGCTGTAGACATTGCGGTCGATGGTCTGGACGATCAGGTCGGTGCCGGCCCGGTCCACGACGCCCACGACGCTCGCGATACCCGCACGCGCGATCCGTTGCAGATCGCGCAGCACCGTCTGGTCGACGACATCGATCAGGACGTGTCGATGGATCGTCGTGACGCCGCCGATCTCGTCGAGGTCGGCCGTCGTCGCCTCGAGGACGCGGTCGCCGAGCCAGCGGTAGTCGACGACGTCGTCGCGCGTCTGCCCCGTCAGGGCGATCGCCGTCCGCTTGTCGAGATCGATCAGCGCCAGATTCGTCCGGCCGTTGATCGGAATCAGCGCCGCGAGCCGTCGGCCGTCCGGTGACAGCGTCACGTTCTTGTAAGCCGGCAGCTTGTAGAAGTCCTCTGCCGGCGGCAGGTTGCGTGGCGTCGGTGCGGCGGTCTGTGCGCCGACCCAAAGCGGCATCGCACAGGTCGCCGTGACAGCGAACCATCGGACGATCGAGGTCATCGGATCAGCTGCGAGGTCAGGCCGCGGCGGCGGCATCGGCCGCCGTGGTGAAAGCATCCGCGAAGAACTCGTCTTCGGGCAAGCCCCGTTGCTCCACGAAGTCCCGACGCGCCGAGTCGACGACGATCGGCGCGCCGCACGCGTAGACCTGGTGCCCGGAGAGATCGTCGAAGTCGTCGAGCACCGCGCGATGGACGAAGCCGGTCCGTCCGCTCCAGCCGTCGTCGGGCGTCGCGTCGGACACGACCGGTACGTAGCGGAACGACGGCAGCGCGTCTTCCCAGCCGCGCGCCAGCGCGTCGAGGTAGAGGTCGTGCGGTCGCCGGCCGCCCCAGTACAGCGTGATCTCGCGATCGAGCGTTCTTCAGTGCCGCGTGCTCGAGCATCGCCTTGATCGGCGCGAAGCCGGTTCCGCTCGCGACCATCACGATCGGCGCGGTCGCCGTCGTCGCGCAGGAAGAACGAGCCGAACGGTCCTTCGACGCGCAGGATGTCGCGCTCCTTCATCTGCGTCGGCCCGACGCCGAACACGTGGTCCGTGAACGCGCCGCCCGGCGTGTGCCGGACGTGGAACTCGACCTGCTCGGCGACGCCGGGCGCGCCGGCCATCGAGTAGCTGCGTCGACGTCCGTCCTTGAGGATCACCTCGAGGTACTGGCCGGGCAGGTACTGCAGCCGCTCCGACGCCGGCAGCTGCAGGCGGACGATCGCGACGTCCGGCGCGGCCCGCGTGAGGCTCGCGACGCGTGCCGGCATCTTCTTGATCGGGATCTCGCCGACGCCGCGCACTTCGCGCGCCTCGACGACGAGGTCCGTGAGCGGATAGGCGCTGCAGAACAGCGCGAAGCCCTGCGCCTCGTCGGACGGCGACAGCGCGCTCGCCGCGTGCGGCGCGTGCCGCACCGAGCCTTCGACGACGCGACCGCGGCACGAGCCGCAGGCGCCGTTGCGACAGCCGTACGGCAGGCCGACCCCGGCCCGCGTCGCGGCGCCGAGCACGCTCTCGTCGGGCTGCACGTCGAAGCGGTGTCCGCTCGGCTGGACGACGACGGAGAATGTCATACTCGTTCGGATGGTGGATGTTCCGCGTTGACGACGGTCGCCTCGACCGCCACGGAGTCGATTTCCGCCGGTTCGGCGGGACGGCGCGGCACGCGTGCCGGCTCGTTCGCGGGTGCCCGCATTCTAATCGTCGGCTGCGGCGACGTGGGCCTGCGGCTCGTCGCCGCGCTCGGCGATCGCTTCCGCATCGTCGTGACGACGCATTCGCCGTCGCGGGTCGACGCGCTGCGCCGCGCGGGCTTGCTGCCGGTCGTCGCGGACCTCGACGATCCGCGCACGCTCGGTCGCCTGCGCGGGCTCGCGCCGACGGTCGTGCACCTCGCGCCGCCGCCGCCCGAAGGCGAGATCGACACGCGCACCCGCGCGCTGATCGACGCGATCGGCGGCGTCGAGCGATTCGTCTACGTCAGCACCAGCGGCGTCTACGGCGACTGCGGCGGCGCGTGGGTCGACGAGACGCGCGCCGTCGCGCCGGCGACCGGCCGCGCGCGCCGGCGCGTCGACGCCGAGCGCCGCTTGCGCACCTGGGCCCGCGCTCGCGGCGTGCGCCTCGCGATCCTCCGCGTGCCGGGCATCTACGCGGCCGATCGCCTGCCGGTCGCGCGGATCGCCGACGGCACGCCGGTGCTCGAGCCGGCCGACGACGTCTACACGAACCATGTGCACGCCGACGACCTCGCGCGGCTGATCGCGCTCGCGATCCGTCGCGGCGCGCCGCAGCGGGTCTATCACGCCGTCGACGACAGCGCGCTGCGGATGGGCGACTGGTTCGACCGCATCGCCGAAGCGCACGGGCTGCCGCGGCCGCCGCGGTTGCCGCGCGACGCGCTCGAGCGTCTCGTCGGACCGATGCGGATGAGCTTCATGCGCGAGTCGCGGCGCCTGTCGAACGCGCGCGCGCGTCTGGAGCTGGGCTTCCGCCCACGCTACCCGACGGTCGACGACGCGCTGTCGACGCCGAAAGAAAAAGGCCCGCCGCTCGACTGAGCGACGGGCCTCGGATGGCGCCGGTTCGAAGCCGGTCCGTCAGGCGTCGAGCTCCTCGACCTCGGCCGGCGGCTGCGGCGCGCCGCCGTCCTCCGGGAACACGAGGCGGATCTTGTTCTCGTCGTCGAGTTCGACCGTGACCTTGCCGCCGCCGACCAGACGACCGAACAGCAGCTCGTCGGCCAGCGCGCGCCGGATCATGTCCTGGATCAGCCGCGCCATCGGCCGCGCGCCCATCAGCGGATCGAAGCCCTTCTTCGCGAGGAAGCTGCGCAGCGCCTCGTCGAACACGATGTCGACCTTCTTCTCGTGCAGCTGCTCCTCGAGCTGCGATCAGGAACTTGTCGACGACGCGCAGGATGATCTCCTCGTCGAGCGACTTGAAGCTGATCGTCGCGTCGAGCCGGTTGCGGAACTCCGGCGTGAACATCCGCTTGATGTCGGCCATCTCGTCGCCGGCTTCCTTCGAGTCCTTGAAGCCGATCGAACGCTTCTGCAGCGACTCGGCGCCCGCGTTCGTCGTCATGATGATGATGACGTTGCGGAAGTCGGCCTTGCGCCCGTTGTTGTCGGTCAGCGTGCCGTGGTCCATCACCTGCAGCAGGATGTTGAAGACGTCCGGATGCGCCTTCTCGATCTCGTCGAGCAGCAGCACCGCGTGCGGCTTCTTCGCGATCGCCTCGGTCAGCAGGCCGCCCTGGTCGAAGCCGACGTAGCCCGGCGGCGCGCCGATCAGCCGGGAGACCGCGTGACGCTCCATGTACTCGGACATGTCGAAGCGGATCAGCTCGACGCCGAGGATGAACGCGAGCTGCTTCGCGACCTCGGTCTTGCCGACGCCGGTCGGGCCCGAGAACAGGAACGAGCCGATCGGCTTCTCCGGCTTGCCGAGGCCCGAGCGCGCCATCTTGATCGCGGCGGCGAGCGCCTCGATCGCCGGGTCCTGGCCGAACACGACGTTCTTCAGGTCGCGCTCGATCGTCGGCCAGCTTGCTGCGGTCGTCGGACGACACGTTCTGCGGCGGGATGCGGGCGATCTTGGCGATGATCTCCTCGATCTCGATCTTGCCGATGGTCTTCTTGCTGCTTCGCCGGCGGCAGGATGCGCTGCGCCGCGCCGGCCTCGTCGATCACGTCGATCGCCTTGTCGGGCAGGTGACGGTCGTTGATGAAGCGCGCGGCGAGCTCGGCCGCCGTCGTCAGCGCGTTCGCCGAATACTTGACGCCGTGGTGCTCCTCGAAGCGCGACTTCAGGCCGCGCAGGATCTGCACCGTCTGCTCGACCGACGGCTCGTTGACGTCGATCTTCTGGAAGCGACGCGACAGCGCGTGGTCCTTCTCGAAGATGCCGCGATACTCGTTGTACGTCGTCGCGCCGATGCACTTCAGCTGGCCCGACGACAGCGCCGGCTTCAGCAGGTTGGACGCGTCGAGCGTGCCGCCCGACGCCGCACCGGCGCCGATCAGCGTGTGGATCTCGTCGATGAAGAGGATCGCGCTCGCGTTCTCCTTCAGCTGCTTCAGCACGGCCTTCAGCCGCTGCTCGAAGTCGCCGCGATACTTCGTGCCGGCGAGCAGCGCGCCCATGTCGAGCGAATAGACCTCGGCGCTCTCGAGGATCTCGGGCACGTCCTTCTGCGTGATGCGCCACGCGAGGCCTTCGGCGATCGCGGTCTTGCCGACGCCGGCCTCGCCGACCAGCAGCGGATTGTTCTTCCGCCGACGGCACAGCACCTGGATCACGCGCTCGACCTCGGCCTCGCGGCCGATCAGCGGATCGATCTTGCCCTGCACCGCGAGCTGGTTGAGGTTCTGCGTGAACTGGTCGAGCGCGGTCTGGCGCTGCTCCTTCTCGCCGTCGGCGTCGACGTTCTCGGCCTCGGAGCCGGCGCCCTGCTGGGCCGGGTTCTTCGTGATGCCGTGCGAGATGAAATTCACCACGTCGAGGCGGGTGATGCCCTGCTGGTGCAGGTAGTAGACGGCGTGCGAATCCTTCTCGCCGAAGATGGCGACCATGACGTTCGCGCCGGTCACTTCCTTCTTCGAGTTCGCCGTCGACTGCACGTGCATCATCGCGCGCTGGATGACGCGCTGGAAGCCGAGCGTGGGCTGCGTGTCGATCTCGTCGGTGCCCGACACGACCGGCGTGTTGTCGTTGATGAAATGCGTCAGGTTCTTCCGCAGATCGTCGATGTTCGCCGCGCAGGCCCGCAGCACCGCGGCGGCGGTGGGGTTGTCGAGCAGCGCGAGCAGCAGGTGCTCGACGGTGATGAATTCGTGCCGGGCCTGGCGGGCCTCGACGAACGCCATGTGCAAGCTGACTTCCAGTTCCTGCGCGATCATGCTTCCTCCATCACGCACTGCAGCGGGTGTTGGTGCTGCCGTGAAAACTCGATGACCTGGTCTACCTTCGTCGCTGCGATGTCGCGCGGATACACGCCACAGACGCCCTTGCCCTCGATGTGCACCTTCCACATGATCTGAAACGCCTGATCCGCGTCCTTGCCGAAGAACTGCTGGAGGACCATGACCACGAACTCCATCGGCGTGTAGTCGTCGTTGAGGATCATGACCTGATAGATCGGTGGCGGCTCGACTCGCTGCGTTTCGCGCTCGAGGACCGTCGTCGGTTGCTGATCAGGATCTTGCTGGGACATCGACGCAATTCTAATGCCAACCGCATGCGGTGCTAGTTGGGAACAGGACCGCGGAACACAAGCTGCTCGGTGCTTCGCGGACGTCGCTCGCCGCCGGGCCCTGCTCCTCGAAGAACGCCCCGGTCCCGCGACGAGTTTACTCCCCGATGTCCGGCTGTCGCGGTCGCGAGTTGCGCTTTTTCCACGGCGTCGCGCGGCCGCCGCGGCCTGCCGGCCATAGCAATTTCCATACTTGACATTGGCGGGCCGAACCAAAAGAATAGTTCGGTGTTTGCTGTCAAGTCCTTCAACGGAAACCGCATCTTCGAACTGTGACGCCAAACACGGGCAGGGCTTCAATGTTCAGGGAGGAGTAAACCGCGCGCGTCGCGGTCGGCTCTTGAACCAAAGCTCGTTATTCGGCCATCAACGCGTGGTCCTCTTTTGTGAAAGATCGTTTTCATGGCAACAGGTACAGTGAAGTGGTTCAACGATGCGAAGGGCTTCGGGTTCATCACGCCGGACGACGGCGGCGAAGATCTGTTCGCGCACTTTTCCGCGATCCAGATGAACGGCTTCAAGACGTTGAAGGAAGGCCAGAAGGTCCAGTTCGACGTGACGCAAGGCCCGAAGGGCAAGCAGGCGTCGAACATCCAGGCGCCCTGACGACGCGAGCCGACCGACGAAAAAACCCGGCCGAGGCCGGGTTTTTTTTGCCTTGACCGGGCGCGGACCGTCGGCCGGTCGTCGCCGGGCGGGAAACGTAAAGCGGATCGACGCCGCCCGGCGGACGATCACATGCGTTCGATCATCACCTGGCCGAAACCGGAGCACGACACCTGCGTCGCGCCGTCGAGCAGCCGTGCGAAGTCGTACGTCACCTGCTTCGACAGGATCGCCTTCTCCATCGACGCGACGATCAGGTCGGCCGCCTCGACCCAGCCCATGTGGCGCAGCATCATCTCCGCCGACAGGATCTCCGACCCCGGATTGACGTAGTCCTTGCCGGCGTACTTCGGCGCCGTGCCGTGGGTGGCCTCGAACATCGCGACCGAATCGCTCATGTTCGCGCCCGGCGCGATGCCGATGCCGCCGACCTGCGCGGCTAGCGCGTCGGAGATGTAGTCGCCGTTCAGGTTCAGCGTGGCGATCACCGAGTACTCGGCCGGCCGGAGGATGATCTGCTGCAGGAACGCGTCGGCGATGACGTCCTTGACGACGATGTCGCGGCCGGT
Organism: uncultured beta proteobacterium; assembly: GCA_963720205.1. Taxonomy (GTDB): domain Bacteria; phylum Pseudomonadota; class Gammaproteobacteria; order Burkholderiales; family Burkholderiaceae_D; genus CAHJXF01. The sequence goes on from OY970390.1 coordinate 1,868,345, forward strand.
CCGCGGATTCTTGAAGCTCGACCACGGGCCGCCGTCGACCGGCTGCGCGCCGAACTCCTTCTGCGCGAGCGCGTAGCCCCAGTCGCGGAAGCCGCCCTCGGTGAACTTCATGATGTTGCCCTTGTGCACGAGCGTCACCGACGGCTTGTCGTTGTCGATCGCGTACTGGATCGCCTTGCGCACCAGCCGCTCGGTGCCTTCGCGCGACACCGGCTTGATGCCGATGCCGGACGTGTTCGGGAAGCGGATCTTCTTGACGCCCATCTCCTTCATCAGGAAGTCGATCAGCTTCTTGCGCCTGCTCGGTCTCGGCGGCGTACTCGATGCCGGCGTAGATGTCCTCGGAGTTCTCGCGGAAGATCACCATGTCGACTTTCTCGGGATGCTTGACCGGGCTCGGCACGCCGGCGAAGTAGCGCACCGGCCGCAGGCAGACGTACAGGTCGAGCTCCTGGCGCAGCGCGACGTTCAGCGAACGGATGCCGCCGCCGACCGGCGTCGTCAGCGGACCCTTGATCGACACCACGTAGTCGCGCAGGATCTGCAGCGTCTCGGGCGGCAGCCAGACGTCCGGACCATAGACGCGCGTCGACTTCTCGCCGGCGAAGATCTCCATCCAGCGGATGCGGCGCTTGCCGCCGTAGGCCTTCTCGACCGCGGCGTCGACGACCTTCAGCATCACCGGCGTGATGTCGACGCCGGTGCCGTCGCCTTCGATGTACGGCATGATCGGCTGATCCGGTACCCTGATCGAAAAATCGGGGTTGACGGTGATCTTCTCCCCGTCGCTGGGGATCGTGACGTGTTCGTACATAGGTTCTCCGTGAGTGGTCCGGATCGCGGCCCCGGCGCGGCGGGCGGATGCGACGCAGGGCGCGTCGGCGGCGGTCGCGGTCGGCGTCGAGCGGCCGATCGAAGCGTGAAATTATGCCCGATCCGCCGCGCCGCCCGCGGTGCGGCGCCCGTCCGGGCGCGTCGCGCGCGGGACGTCGACCGCGCGCGGCCGGACTCGCGACGCGGCGCGTCCGGTGTCGATCGTGCGACGCCGACGGTCCGATGCTGATCGCCTTCAACAAGCCGTACGGCGTCCTGTCGCAATTCACGTCGGCCGACGGCAGGCGGACGCTGGGCGACTTCATCGATCGTCCCGGGGTCTATCCCGCGGGGCGTCTCGACGTCGACAGCGAAGGTCTGCTGCTGCTGACCGACGACGGTCGCCTGCAGCAGCGGATCGCCGACCCGGCGCACCGTCTCGCGAAGCGCTACTGGGCGGAGGTCGAGGGCGAACCGGCCGCAGCCGCGCTCGCCCGATTCGCCGACGGGCTGCCGGTCGGCGAAGGCGCCGGACGCTTCGTCGCGAAACCGGCGCTCGCCCGGCGGATCGATCCGCCGGCGCTGCCGCCGCGGGACCCGCCGATCCGCGTTCGCGCCGCCCGGCCGACGTCGTGGATCGAAGTCGAGCTGCGCGAGGGGCGCAATCGCCAGGTCCGCCGGATGACGGCGGCGATCGGCCATCCGACGTTGCGGCTCGTGCGGGTCGGCATCGGGGCGCTGGACCTGGTGTTGCTCGGAATCCCGCCCGGCGTGTCGACGGAGATAGAAGAAGATAGACTGGAAGCGACGTCGAACGGCGGCGCTCGGGAAGCGGCCTCCGGTAGGACCCGGAGGGGCGCGCTGTCAACCGCGTTTTCCAGTCGGCGTTATTGGCTGTGATCCGAAGCTCTGGCCGATCGTCACAATGCCCACGAGTCGGACCGAAAACGACCTGATGAACCAACTGAGGAAATCAACATGAGCAAGCTGATCGCTGTCCTGGTGGCGTCGCTGTTCGCGACGGCCGCCTTCGCGCAACAAAACACGCCGGGCGTTCCGCCGGTCCAGCCGGCCGCCGGCACGCCGGACAGCACCGGCAAGGCCGGGCCGATGACGACCAGCCCGATGGCGAGCGACAGCGCGATCGTCGGAAAGAAGGCGGCTCGCGCTGCCAAGCTCGAAGGCCCGCAAGCCAAGCGCGACGCGAAGGTCGGCGACAAGCCGCTGAACTGAGTCGAAGTCGCTTCAGCGTCGAGAGAGCCGGCTCCGTGCCGGCTCTTTTCATTGGCGGGCCGCGATCCGTCGCGTCGAACAGTGTCGCGCTCATCGCGGCCTCGACGCGCTTCGTATCCCAAGGCTCCGGCATCGTCTGCGATGAACCGCCGCTACCTTCGCCGTCGCGGCTGCGCCGCGCGTTCGCCGTCGCCGCGATGCTCGCGTCGACCCTGGCCGCGGCGCAGGACGCCCCGACCGAATTCCGCGTGATCCCGCTGTCGGCCGGCATCCACGTGATCCGCGCCGAGGTCGCCGCCGATCCGAACGAGCGCGAGCGCGGCCTGATGTTCCGCAAGGCGCTCGGGCCGAACCAGGGGATGGTCTTCCTGTTCGACCGCCCCGCCGCGCAATGCATGTGGATGCGCAACACGCTGATCCCGCTGTCGGTCGCGTTCATCGACGAGCGCGGACGCATCATCAACATCGAGGAGATGGCCGCGCAGACGGACGACAACCACTGCGCCGCGCGGCCCGCGACCTACGCGCTCGAGATGAGCCGCGGCTGGTTCGCGAAGCACGGCATCGCCGCCGGCGCGCAGATCTCCGGGTTGCCGAAGCCGACGCCCTGATCGATCGCGACCGTCAGAAGTGACGGGCGAAGCGCAGCTGGCCGAAATTCTGACCGGGGTTCGGATTGCGGATGCCGGCGTTCGAGAAGTGCTCGACCCGCACCGACAGCTCGTTCGCGTCGCCGGCACCGAAGCGCACGCCGAGCGACGCATGGTCGTCGAACTGGAACGTGGTCGAGAAGCTGCGGCCGGCCTCGTGGAACTTCGGCACGATGGCGCTCAGGCCGACGCCGGCCTCGACGAAGACGTCGCTCAGCGCACCGCCGAAGGTGTAGCGCAGCACCGGCGCTGCCGTGAACTGGGTGAACTGCGTGCGCTGCCCGTCGTCGTGACGATGGACGAACCATTCGCCGAGCACGGCCTCGCCGTACACCGACCAGCCGGTCGGATCCTTCTCGGCTTTCGGCACGAAGCCGTGCGTGTAGCCGATCGCCACGCTGCGCACCGCGCGATCGCCCTCGCCGGCCTGCAGCAGCCAGGCGTCGTCGCTGGGCTGCGCGGCGACGCGACCGGCGTACAGCGACAGCCCGGTCAGGAGAACCGCGACGGCGGCCCTCGATCGCGTCGACGATCGTGGAGCAGGGAGCCGCCCCGGGCACGGCGCCGGAGCGCGGGGTGCCGACGATGACATGGTGATGCGAAGCCTCGGCGTCCGGACGGCGCGCGCGCCGATGCGAAGCGCGCGGCCGTGCGAGCCGGACCGGCTCGTCCTGGTTGTTGTTCGATGGTCGGGCGTTCCGGCGCGATCACCCGAGGTTCTTGCTCGCGAAGTCCCAGTTCACGATGTTCCAGAACGCTTCCATGTACTTCGGGCGCGCGTTGCGATAGTCGACGTAGTACGCGTGCTCCCAGACGTCGCACGTCAGGATCGGGGTGTCGGAGCCGCGCAGCGGCGTGTCGGCGTTGCCGGTGGTGACGATGTCGACGCCGTCGCCCTTCTTCACGAGCCAGGCCCAGCCCGATCCGAACTGCGCGATCGCGGCCTTCGTGAACGCTTCCTTGAACGCGCCGAAGTCGCCCCACTTCGCCTTGATGGCGTCGCCGACGGCGCCGGTCGCTTCGCCGCCGCCGTCCGGCGACAGGCTGCTCCAGTAGAACGTGTGGTTCCAGACCTGCGCGCCGTTGTTGAAGATGCCGCCGGACGAACGCTTGACGATGTCCTCGAGCGGCGCGTCCTCGAACTCCGTGCCCTTGATGAGGTTGTTCAGGTTCGTGACGTACGCCTGATGATGCTTGCCGTAGTGATATTCCAGCGTTTCCCTCGACACGTTCGGCGCGAGCGCATCCATGGGGTACGGAAGGGGCGGGAGCTTGTGTTCCATTCTTCTTCTCCGGTGATTGCTGGCCTGGAAGCGAGCCCGTGATTCTATAGGCCGTTGTCGGCGCGGACGGCGCCCCCGCCACCGGATTCAGACGGCGGCTTACGGTCACCGTCGACGCCGGGCGGCGTCGTCGACGGCGTCGTCGCCTGCATCGTCGCTTCGGTCGCCTCGGTCGACGACGCGGGTCGCGAAGCGGCCGCGCGCGACCTCGACGACGACCTCGTCGCCCGCACCGACCTGCGACGCGTCGCGCACGATGCGTCCGTCGGTCGTCGTCGCGATCGCATAGCCGCGCGACAGGATGCCTTTCGGATCGAGCAGCGCGAGCCGGCGCGACCCGCCTTCGGCCGCGCGCGCCGCGTCCGTCAGCCGGGCTTCGATCGCCCGACCGAGCCGGCCGCGCGCACCCGCGAGTCGCAGCGCGAGCAGGTCGACGTTCGGCGCCGATCGTCGCATCCGCCCCGAGGCGACGACGATCGACCGCGCGCGCCGGTCGAGCGCGTCCGCGCCCGCGCGCGTCATGCGCCGGATCGCCTCGTCGAGTCGCGCACGCGCCGCCAGCAGGCGTTGCTCCGGCGACCGCAACCGCCGCGCGGCCTCGTCGACGCGCTGCGAACGGAAGTCGAACGAACGCTGCAGCGCGCGCCGCAGCGCGACGCGATGCCGGGCGACCGCGGCCGCGAGCGCGAACGCGTCCGGACTCGCGAGCTCGGCCGCCGCGGTCGGCGTCGGCGCGCGCAGGTCCGCGACGAAGTCCGCGATCGTGAAGTCCGTCTCGTGGCCGACGCCGCTGACGACCGGCACCAGCGCGGCCGCGATCGCGTGCGCGACGCGCTCGTCGTTGAACGCCCACAGGTCCTCGATGCTGCCGCCGCCGCGCACGACGAGCAGCACGTCGATCGGATGCGGCGCCGTCGCGTGCGCCGCCGCGGCGATGGCGTCGACGAGTCGCTGCGGCGCGTCCTGGCCCTGCACCGGGGTCGGGTAGACGATCACGTCGACGTGCGGTGCGCGGCGCGCGAGCGTCGTCAGCACGTCGCGCAGCGCCGCCGCCTGCAGCGACGTGACGATGCCGATCGTGCGCGGATGCGGCGGCAGCGGACGCTTCCGCGCGGCGTCGAACAACCCCGCCCGTTCGAGCGACGCCTTGATCCGCAGGAAGGCCTCGTACAGCACACCGGCGCCGGCGCGTCGCAACTGCTCGACCTGCAGCTGGAACTCGCCGCGCGGCGTGTAGAGGCCGGGCACCACGCGCGCCTCGACGCGATCGCCGTCGCGCGGCATCCAGTCGACGTGCTGATTGCGGTTGCGAAACATCACGCAGCGCGCCTGCGCGTCGCGATCCTTCAGCGAGAAATACCAGTGACCCGACGCGGCGCGCGTCACGTTCGACACCTCGCCCGACACCCACAGCAGGCCGAAGCTGCGCTCGAGCGTCGACGCGATCCGGCGCACCAGCTCGCCGAGCGCGAGCACCTCCTGCGTCGCGCGGAAGTCGATCGACGAATCCCCAGCATTCATGCGGGTTTCCAAGGGTTTTGGTCCGGAAAGCGGCGATCCGCCGGCATCTGTCCACACGCTGCCCGCGTCCCACGCCGGAAGCGTTCCCGTCGCGAGCGATGCGCCGCACCTCGAAAGCGCTTTGATTTCAGCGGCCTTCGGCGGCGGCGCCCGGCGGTCGCCACGGACGGTTCATGGGCAAGGCGGCGATGCCCCCCGATGTGCACAGACTTATCCACATCGACCGACGCGCTGCCAAGGCCTTGAGCACACAGCGATTCGTTGCAACGTCGGGCGGCCTTCGGCTTGCCCTGCATCGTCCGAGAAGCTACATTGCGGGTCGCTCGCGCGGCCTCGAAACTTGTCGTCGCAGCGGGTGGCCGCCGGCGGCCGTCCGAGATTCTGCCATCCGCCGCTTTCGTCGCGGTCTCCCTTTCTCGCAGGAGCAATGTTGGGTTCCATCTTTCTCGCGGCAGGCTGGCCGATCTGGTTCCTGCTGGTCGCGTCCATCATCGCGCTGGCCCTCATCATCGAACGCGCGATCGTCCTGCGTCATTCGAAAGTCGTTCCGCCGAACCTGTTCGAGGAGGTCGTCGGCCTCTACCGCGCGCGCAAGGTCACGCCCGAGGTGCTGACCCGGCTCGAGAACAACTCGCCGCTCGGCCGCATCCTGGCCGCCGCGCTGCGCAACGAGAAGGCGCCGCGCGAGGTCATGCGCGAATCGATCGAGGAGGCCGGGCGGATCGTGAACCACGACCTCGAGCGCTTCCTCAACCATCTCGCGACGATCTACACCGCGGCGCCGCTGCTCGGGCTGTTCGGCACCGTCATCGGCATGATCGAGATCTTCGGGTCGCAGTCGCCGACCGGCGGCACGAACCCGGCGCAGCTCGCGCACGGCATCTCGATCTCGCTGTACAACACCGCGTTCGGCCTCGTCGTCGCGATCCCGTCGCTGATCTTCTATCGCCAGTACCGCGGCAAGGTCGACAGCCTCGTCGTCGAGATGGAGCAGCAGGCCGTCCGCTTCGTCGACATCGTCCACGGCGAACGCAACGCCTGATCGACGACGGGCCGCCGCGCATGAACTTCAAGAAAGGCACGTCCCGCGAAGAGCCGGAGATCAACCTGATCCCGCTGATCGACCTGTTCCTCGTCATCATCATCTTCCTGATGGTGACGACGACGTACTCGAAGTTCGCGGAGCTGCAGATCACGTTGCCGACCGCCGATGCCGAGAAGGCGCCGCAGCGTCCGGCCGAGATCGACGTCGCCGTGACGCAGGACGGCCGCTACACGATCGACGGCCGGCAGGTCGCGGCCCGCGACGCGAACGGCCTGACCGACGCGATCCGGTCGAGCGCCGCGACCCGGAAGGATCCGGTCATCGTCATCAACGCCGACGCGCAGGCGACGCACCAGTCGGTCGTCAACGTGATGGAAGCGGCGCGCGCGGCGCAGATCGCGCAGATCACGTTCGCGACGCAGGCGTCTCCCGGCAAGTAGCGCGTCGCGCCGGGCGCACGGCCGGGCGGTCCTCGCGCGGCGCGGCTCGCGCGTTCTGTTAGTGTCCCCGGCGAACGCCCCTCCCGGAACGCAGCCGCTCGAGGACCCAACGCGGATGATCCCATCGTGAAGCCCGGACGCGCCCTGACCGCCATCTGGTACGGCAGCGGCCGGCCGAAGTGGCATCCCCGCTCGGTCGCGCGCCGCTCGCTCGCGGCCGCGCTCGCGCCGCTGGCGTCGGTGTTCGGCGCGACCGCGCGCGCGCGTCGTCGGTCGGCCGCGTCCGGCGAGCGGCTGCCGGTCCCGGTGGTCGTCGTCGGCAACCTCACGGTCGGCGGTTCGGGCAAGACGCCGCTCGTCATCGCGCTCGTCGAGGCGTTGCGACGCGAGGGCTACACGCCGGGCGTCGTATCGCGCGGCTACGGCGGCAGCGGGGCGCGCGTGTCCACGTTCGTCGCCGGCGTCGACCCGAAGCACGACGACGCCGCCGAGGAGTTCGGCGACGAGCCGGTGCTGATCGCGAAGCGAACCGGCGTGCCGGTGTTCGTCGGGCGCAACCGTCCGGACGTCGCGCGCGCGTTGCTGGCCGCGCATCCCGACGTCGACGTGCTGCTGTCGGACGACGGGCTGCAGCACTACGCGCTGGTCCGGAACTTCGAGATCGCGGTGTTCGACGCGCGCGGTGCGGGCAACGGCAAGCTGCTGCCCGCCGGCCCGCTGCGCGAGCCGCTGTCGCGCCTCGCCGACGTCGACGCGGTCGTCCTGAACGGCCGGGACACGCCGATGCCGAAGGTGCCCGACGCCGTCCGGCTGCCGCGTCAGCCGTTCCGCATGGAGCTCGTGCCCGGCGACGCGTATCGCGTGAACGACCCGACGATGATCCGGGCGCTCGAGACGTTCCGCGGTCGGCGGCTCACGGCCGCGGCCGGCATCGGCAATCCGCAGCGCTTCTTCGCGATGCTGCGCGGGACGGGTCTCGCGTTCCACCGCATGGCGCTCGACGACCATCATCGCTATCGATCGAACCCGTTCGAGCGTCGCAACTCGGAGGCGATCCTCATGACCGAGAAGGACGCGGTGAAGTGCGCGCGCTTCGACGAGGCGCGCATGTGGGCGGTGCCGGTGACGGCGCACATCGACGACGCGCTGGTCGCCGCGATCCTCGCGAACATCGGCGGCTCGAAGCGCGGCGCGCCGACGCCGGCCCCCTGACCGTCATCCGAAAGACGCCCATGGATCATCGACTGCTCGAAATCCTCGTCTGCCCCGTCACGAAGGGTCCGCTGCGCTACGACAAGGCGCGGCAGGAACTCGTGTCCGACGCCGCGCGCCTCGCGTATCCGATCCGCGACGGGATCCCGGTGATGCTCGAGTCGGAAGCGCGACGGCTCGACGCCGATTCCACGGGCGGACCGACCGCCGCCTGACCGGCGACTCGATGGACGGCTTCGTCGCGGTCGTGCCCGCGCGCCGCGCGTCGACGCGACTGCCCGGCAAGCCGCTCGCGGACCTCGGCGGCAAGCCGATGGTCGTGCGCGTCGCCGACCGCGCGCGCGAGAGCGGCGCCGCGCGCGTGATCGTCGCGACCGACGACGCCGCGATCGCCGACGCGGTCCGCGCGCACGGACACGACGCGATGATGACCGCGACGACGCACGCGTCCGGCACCGACCGCATCGCCGAGGTCGCGGCCGCGCTGACGCGCGACGGCGACATCGACGGCGACACGATCGTCGTCAACGTGCAGGGCGACGAGCCGCTGATCGATCCCGCGCTGATCGCGCGCGCAGCGGCGACGCTCGCCGGCGACGCCGGTTGCGCGATCGCGACCGCCTGCCATCCCATCGCGTCGGCCGAGGAGTGGCTCGACCCGAACGTCGTCAAGGTCGTCGTCGACGCACGCGGCCGGGCGCTCTACTTCTCGCGCGCGCCGATCCCGTTCGAGCGCGACCGCGCCGATCGGAACACGGCGCCCGGCGGCGCGATGCGGCACATCGGCCTCTACGCCTATCGCGCGCGCTTCCTCGCGACGTTCACGACGCTGCTGCCCGCCGCGCTCGAGACGACCGAGGCGCTCGAGCAGTTGCGCGCGTTGTGGCACGGGTATCCGATCGCGGTCTTCGTGGCCGATGCCGCGCCCGCGCCGGGCGTCGACACGCCGCAGGATCTCGCACGGGTGCGCGCGCTGTTCGAGGCCTCCATCGGGAAGACCCGCGATTGACCGTCCGCGACGTGATCCGGTAAGGTTCGCGTCGCGTGCCAGGCCGTCCGTCCTCGCGTCGTCGCGCGACGAACGGCAGTGATCGAGGCGGGGCCGCGAGGCCCGCAAGTGTGAATCCGGCCACGAAGACGACGAACGACAACGTCGCCGACCGTTCCCCACCCACCCAGGTCTTTCCGAGGCACGACAGCGATGCGGACCCCTCCATGCGCCTGATCCTGCTGGGCGCCCCCGGCGCCGGCAAGGGCACGCAGGCGCAATTCATCCGCGAGCGCTACGGCATTCCGCAGATCTCCACCGGCGACATGCTGCGCGCCGCCGTGAAGGCGCAGACGCCGCTCGGACTCGCCGCGAAGAAGGTCATGGACAGCGGCGCGCTGGTGTCCGACGACATCATCATCGGGCTCGTCGCCGACCGGCTCCAGCAACCGGACTGCGCGAACGGTTACCTGTTCGACGGCTTCCCGCGCACGATCCCGCAGGCCGACGCGATGAAGCACGCCGGCGTCGCGATCGATCACGTGCTCGAGATCGCGGTGCCCGACTCCGACATCATCGAACGCATCACCGGACGTCGCGTGCATCCGGCGAGCGGACGCATCTATCACGACCGCTTCCATCCGCCGAAGGTCGCCGGCATCGACGATGCCACCGGCGAGCCGCTGATCCAGCGCGACGACGATCTCGAGGCGACCGTGCGCAAGCGGCTCGAGGTCTACCACGCGCAGACCGAGGTGCTGATCGAGTACTACTCCGCGTGGGCCGCGCGCGGCTCGGCGCCCGGCGAGCCGGAAGCGCCGGTGTATCGCCGGGTCGAAGGGATCGGCAGCGTCGACCAGATTCGCGAGCGCGTGTTCGAGGCGCTCGCATGACGCGAGGCCGCACGACGGCCCGCGAGGCAGGACCATCACACGACGCCGGACACGCCGGCGACATCACGGGAGCTGGAGAATGGATGCTGGAATGACGGGGCTGTGGTTCGCGCTGATCTGCGGCGCGATCGCGGTGATTTACGGCGTGGTCTCGCGCAGCTGGATCCTCGGGCTGCCGGCCGGCAACGCGCGGATGCAGGAGATCGCGCTCGCCATCCAGCAGGGCGCCGCGGCGTATCTCAAGCGGCAGTACACGACGATCGCGGTGGTCGGCGTCGTCATCTTCTTCATCGTCGGCTTCGTGCTCGGATGGCCGAGCGCGATCGGCTTCCTGATCGGCGCGCTGTTGTCCGGCGCCTGCGGCTTCATCGGCATGAACGTGTCGGTGCGGGCCAACGTCCGCACCGCCGAAGCGGCGACGCGCGGCCTCGACGCGGCGCTCAACGTCGCCTTCCGCGGCGGCGCGATCACCGGCATGCTCGTCGTCGGGCTCGGCCTGCTCGGCGTCGCCGGGTACTACGGCGTGCTGGTCGGCTTCGGCTCGCGCGAAGGCGCCGATCCGACGATGCTGCACGACTACATCCAGCCGCTCGTCGGCCTCGCGTTCGGCGCGTCGCTGATCTCGATCTTCGCCCGGCTCGGCGGCGGCATCTTCACGAAGGGCGCCGACGTCGGCGCGGACCTCGTCGGCAAGGTCGAGGCCGGCATTCCGGAAGACGACCCGCGCAATCCTGCGGTGATCGCGGACAACGTCGGCGACAACGTCGGCGACTGCGCCGGCATGGCGGCCGACCTGTTCGAGACCTATGCGGTCACGCTGATCGCCACGATGCTGCTCGGCTCGCTGCTGATGCGCGGCGCCGAGGCCGCGGCCGTGATCTATCCGCTGATGCTCGGCGGCTTCTCGATCATCGCGTCGATCATCGGCTGCTACTTCGTCAAGCACACACCCGGCAGGAAGATCATGACCGCGTTGTACAAGGGCCTGATCGTCGCCGGCGTCCTCGCGCTCATCGCGTTCTATCCGATCACCGCGTGGGTGTTCGGCGGAACGCCGCTCGCGACCGTCGCGGGCGAGGCCGGCATGTCGCTCGTGATGCGGATGTACCTGTCGTCGATCGTCGGCCTCGTGCTGACGGGGCTGCTCGTCTGGATCACCGAGTACTACACGGGCACCGAGTACAAGCCGGTGCGCTACGTCGCGCAGGCGTCGACGACCGGGCACGGCACGAACATCATCGCGGGCCTCGCGGTCTCGATGAAGTCGACCGCGTGGCCGGTGATCTGCGTCTGCTTCGCGATCTACGCGGCGTATTCGCTCGGCGGCCTGTACGGCATCGCGACCGCGGCCACGTCGATGCTGTCGATGGCCGGCATCATCGTCGCGCTCGACGCGTACGGCCCGATCACGGACAACGCCGGCGGCATCGCCGAGATGGCCGAGCTCCCGGAGTCGGTGCGCGACGTGACCGACCCGCTCGACGCGGTCGGCAACACGACGAAGGCCGTCACGAAGGGTTACGCGATCGGCTCGGCCGGCCTCGCGGCGCTCGTGCTGTTCGCAGACTTCACGCACGCGCTCGCGACGGGCGGCAAGACGGTCGACTTCAGCCTCAGCGAGCCGGCGGTCATCATCGGCCTGTTCGTCGGCGGACTCGTTCCGTACCTGTTCGGCGCGATGGCGATGGAAGCCGTCGGCCGCGCCGCCGGCTCGGTCGTCGTCGAGGTCCGTCGCCAGTTCGCGACGATCAAGGGGATCATGGAAGGCACCGCGAAGCCCGAGTACGGCGTCGCGGTCGACATGCTGACCCGCGCCGCCATCAAGGAGATGATGATCCCGTCGTTGCTGCCGCTCGCGACGCCGATCGTGCTGGCGCTCGTGATGCGCTTCCTGATGGGACCGGAAGCCGCGCGGATGGCGATCGGCGGCATGCTGATGGGCACGATCGTCACCGGCCTCTTCGTCGCGATCTCGATGTGCACCGGCGGCGGCGCGTGGGACAACGCGAAGAAGTACATCGAGGAAGGCAACTTCGGCGGCAAGGGCTCCGAGGCGCACAAGGCCGCGGTCACCGGCGACACGGTCGGCGACCCCTACAAGGACACGGCCGGCCCGGCGGTCAACCCGCTGATCAAGATCATGAACATCGTGGCGCTGCTGATGGTGCCGCTGCTCTGACGTCCGGGGCGCGCACGACGAAAGGGCCGCGATCGCGGCCCTTTCCTTTTGCGGCGGCGACGCCGTGGCGCCGCGCGGTCGACTCAGGGCTTGCCGACGTCGATGCCGGTGTCGGGCAGCTTGTTGGTCGTCGCGCTGCGGCTGTTCTGGTCGGCGGACGTGTTGCGGTCGTTGCCGGCCTCGATGTCCTCCGCGGTCAGGTCGGGATGCGGCACGTCGTTCTGCACGCTCTCGCCGTCGCGACGCGCCTCGCGGGCCCGCGCCTCGTCGTCGATGCCCGACTGCTGGTTGCGACGCGGATCGTCGAGGCCGATGGAAGTGTCGATCGTCATGCGGGTCTCCTGTTCGTTGGCGACCGTCGTCGGACCGCCACCCGCCGCGATCGTTTGCGCGATCGACGCTTCCTACCGGCGATTCAGCCGTCGACCGACGCGGCGCGATCGATCAGCGCGCGCGCGTCGCAGCCGCCCGGCAGCTCGCCGTACGCGGCGCCCCAGCCGTCGTCGGCCAGCCGCGTCGTGCAGAACGCCGTCGCCATCGCCGTCGATCCCGACCGCAGCAGCAGCGACGCCTGCACGAGCGTGACGAGCCGGCGCACGAAGCGGCGCGCCGTGGCCTCGTCGGTGCGCGGCTCCGCGAGCGTCGCCGCGAGCTGCTCGAACGCAACGTCGTACGCGGGCTCGCGACCGCGCGCCGGCGCGAGCTCGGCGAGCAGCGCGTCGGCGGTCCGGCGCGACTTGCCGAACGCGCGCAGCACGTCGAGGCACATGACGTTGCCGGAGCCCTCCCAGATCGAGTTGATCGGCATCTCGCGATAGACCCGCGCGAGCGGCCCCTCCTCGACATAGCCGTTGCCGCCGAGCACCTCCATCGCCTCGGCCGCGAGGCCCGGCCCGCGCTTGCAGACCCAGTACTTCGACGCGCCGGTCATCGCGCGCCGGAACATCGCCTCGTGCTCGTCGTCGTCGTCCGCGTCGAATGCCCGCGCGAGCCGGAGCGCCAGCGCGGTCGCGGCCTCGGACTCGATCGCGAGGTCCGCGAGCACGCTCGCCATCAGCGGCTGTTCGACGAGCGGTCGACCGAACGCCGAGCGATGTCGCGCGTGATGGATCGCCTGCGCGACCGCCTCGCGCATCATCGCCGCGCTGCCGATCACGCAGTCGAGCCGCGTGAACGTGCCCATCTCGAGGATCGTGGGTATGCCGCGGCCGGGTTCGCCGACGAGACGGCCCCACGCCCCGTCGAACTCGACCTCCGACGACGCGTTCGAGCGGTTGCCGACCTTGTCCTTCAGCCGCTGCACGCGCACCGCGTTCTTCGTGCCGTCGGGAGCGTGGCGCGGCACGAGGAAGCACGACAGGCCGGCGTCGCGACCGGCGCGGTCGACGGCGTACGCGAGCACGAGATGCGCGTCGACCTGCGGGCACGAGTAGAACCACTTGTGGCCGGTGAGTCGATGCCCGTCGTCGGTCTCGACGGCGCGCGTCGTGTTGGTCCGCACGTCGGAGCCGCCCTGCTTCTCGGTCATCCCCATGCCGACGAGCGCGCCGCGCTTGCCGTCGACCGGCATGTCGCGCGGATCGTAGTCGCGCGTGACGATCTTCGGCACCCACGTCGCGCGCGCCCAGTCGTCCTTCGCGAGCGCCGCGACGGCGCCGTACGTCATCGTCGTCGGGCACAGCGTGCCGTGCTCGACGCGTCCCTGCATGACGTAGCCGGCGGCGCGCAGCGTGTGCGCGAAGCGCCCGGCACCCGCTTCCCACGGGCTCGCGTGGAAGCCGCGCGCGACGATGTCCCGCATCAGCGCGTGCCACGCCGGATGGAAGTCGATGCGATCGACGCGCCGACCCTGCGCGTCGAAGCTGTTCCAGACCGGTCCATGACGGTTCGCCTGCGCGGCGAGTTCCGCGTTGCGCGGATCGGCGAGCGCCGCGCCGATCGCGTGCAGCGTCGACAGGTCGGCCTCGGGCGCCTCGCGACGCACCGCGTCCTGCAGGCCGCGATCGCCGGCGAAGAAGTCGCGTTCGACGAGCGGCGGCACCTGGTTGAAGACGACGTCGGGCGCGGGACGCGACGGCGGCCGGTCGCGGTCCGCGGACGGGATCGGCGGGACGTGCGTCTGTGCGATCGAAGACATCGAGGTTGCTCCACGAGCGACGTTCGGCCATCGAGGATACGCGGACCGCTACGCTAGAATCGCCGCCCGCGCCCGCGACCTGTCTCGCGGGTCGTGCGGCACCTTCGAGGAGAACGCATGAAGATCGACGGCCACGTATTCATCGTCACCGGCGGCGCGTCGGGGCTCGGCGCGGGCACCGTCCGCATGCTGGCCGAACGCGGCGCGAAGGTCGTCGTCGCCGACGTGCAGGTCGAGGCGGGCGAGAAGATCGCGAAGGAGCTCGGCCAGCAGTTCGTGAAGTGCGACGTCGCGAGCGAGACCGACGGGCGAGCCGTCGTCGCGGCCGCGACCGCGGCCGGCAAGCTGATGGGCCTCGTCAACTGCGCCGGCATCGCGCCGGCCGCGAAGACCGTCGGTCGCGACGGCGCGCATCCGCTCGACGTCTTCACGCGGACGATCATGGTCAACCTCGTCGGCTCGTTCAACATGATCCGGCTCGCGGCCGAGGCGATGGCGAAGAACGATCCGGCGGACACCGGCGAGCGCGGCGTGCTGATCAACACCGCGTCGGTCGCCGCGTACGACGGCCAGATCGGCCAGGCGGCCTATGCGGCGTCGAAGGGCGGCATCGTCGGCATGACGCTGCCGGTCGCCCGCGACCTGGCGCGGAACGGCATCCGCTGCATGACGATCGCACCCGGCATCTTCAAGACGCCGATGATGGAGAGCATGCCGCAGGACGTGCAGGACTCGCTCGCCGCGTCGATCCCGTTCCCGTCGCGGCTCGGCACACCGGCCGACTACGCGAAACTGGTCGAGCACATCGTGACGAACGAGATGCTGAACGGCGAGACGATCCGCCTCGACGGCGCGATCCGGATGGCGCCGAAGTAGATCGCAGGACGGACCGCGCGTCGACGGCGACGCGGCCGAACCGCATCGCCGGACCGGGGTCGAAGGCTCGCGATCCTTCAGCGGCGAACGACATGGCCATCACCCCCGAGTCCGTCCGGACGCTGTTCGACAAGCTGGCCGGCGACGACCCCGACGCGTTCTTCGAACAGGTCGCCGACGACGTGCACTGGACGGTCCTCGGGACGCATCCGCTCGCCGGTCGCTACGACTCGAAGCAGGCGTTCCGGGAAGCCACCTTCGCCCGTCTCGGCCGGCTGTTCGCCGAGCCGCTGAAGCTGTCGGTGCGGCAGGTGATCGTGGCCGGCGACAGCGCCGCGGTCGAACTCTGCGCGCGGGCGACCGCGAAGAGCGGCGTGCGCTTCGACAACGACTATTGCTGGGTCTGCCGCTTCGACGGCTCGCGGATCGTCGAGGTTCGTGCCTACCTCGATTCCGCGCTCGTCGCGGAAGTCATTGCGCGCGGCTGAAGAACGGCGCGCTGGCCCGTCCACCGTTTCCGCCGCGCCTGCACGCGCCGCGGACGATCAAATCCGGCGACGACGTCAGTTCAGCCGCCGCGATGCGTCGCGCAGCGCATCGAGCGTCCGGCGGATGTCCCCCGCCTCCGGCGCGTCGGGTTCCAGCTCGAGGTACGCGCTCAGGTCGTCGGCCGCCGCGCGCGGGCATTCGAGCTGCGCGTAGACGAGCCCGCGGTCGCGCAGCTCCTCGTGCGCGTCGGGCAGCAGCACGACGAGCCGCTTCTGTACCTCGAGCAGGCGTTCGTAGTCGTTGCGGCCGTGATAGATGCCTTTCAGGTTGCGCAGCATCCGCGCGAGGATGTCGCGCGACGACGCCTCGCGGATGGCCTGCGCGAGCGCCATTTCGACGAACTCGCGCGCGGTGCCGCGCTCGGCGTCGCCGTCGGATCCGGTCTTCAGCGCGTCGAGGAACTCCGACAGCCGCTCCTCGAGCTGCTCGCGCGACAGCGACTCGCCGGTCATCGGGTCGAGGTACAGGTCGCCCGCCCGCACCTTCAGCTTCACGAGGAAGTGTCCGGGGAACGACACGCCGCGCAGCGGCAGGCCGACCTGCTGCCCGATCTCCATCATCAGCACGCCGAGCGTGATCGGGATGCCGCGTCGGCGTTCGATGACCTTCGACAGGAAGCTGTTCGCGGGGTCGTAGTAGTCGTTCGCGTTGCCGGCGAAGCCGAGTTCCTGGAAGAAATAGCGGTTCAGCAGGCGCAGCTTGTGCACCTGCCCCGCGTCGGCCGGCAGCCGCGCCCGCAGCGTCGCGGCGAGCCGGTCGATGTCGCACTGGACGGCGGCGAGGTCCAGGCGCGGGTCGACGACCTGCGCGATCGCGACGGCCGCCTCGGTCAGCGGAATGTCCTCGCCGTCGTCGGGCGTCGAGACGAGGGTCGTGAAATAGTCCAGCGGCGTCATCGCATCGGCTTCCATCCGCGTGGGATCGTCGAATCGCGTCGCGGTTCTCGGCTCCGGCGCTTCCGTTCGGTGATCGCGTCGCGATCGTTCGTCGTCGAATCCCGAACCCGCGTCACGCGGCGCGTCGCAGGTCGCGCAGCCGCAGCCCGCCGGCGAACAGCGTCGCGAAGTACAGCGCCGCGCCGCCGACCACGATACCGCCGAGCGCGGCGATGCGCAGCCCCGGCTCGGCGCGCATCGCGATCCACGCGAACCGCCGCTCGCTCCACGCAAGGAACACGCCCAGCACGACCAGCGCGAGCGCGAGCCTGGCGGCGAACGCGGGCCAGCCGGCGCGCGGCCGGTAGACGCCGCGTCGCACGAGACCGGTGAACAGCAGCGCCGCGTTCAGGCACGCGCCGAGGCCGATCGCGAGCGCGAGGCCGGCGTGCGCAAACATCGGCACGAACACCAGGTTCATCGCCTGCGTGCCGATCAGCACGACGACGCCGATCCTGACCGGCGTGCGGATGTCCTGCCGCGCATAGAACCCGGGCGCGAGGATCTTGACGAGGATGAGACCGATCAGTCCGACGCCGTACGCCGTGACCGCGTGCTGCGTCGCCGTGACGTCGAGCGCGGTGAACTTGCCGTAATGGAACAGCGTCGCGGTCAGCGGCTCGGCCAGAAGCCACAGCGCGAGCGAGGACGGCAATGCGAGCAGGCAGCTCAGGCGGATGCCCCAGTCGAGCAGCGACGACACCTCGTCGCCGCGGCCTTCGGCGTTCGCGACCGACAGGTGCGGCAGCAGCACGGTCCCGAGCGCGACGCCGAGCAGCGCGGTCGGGAACTCCATCAGCCGGTCGGCGTACGTGATCCACGAGACGCTGCCGCACGCGAGCCTGGACGCGATGTTCGTGTTGACGATCAGGCTGATCTGCGCGATCGACACCGCGAACGTCGCCGGCACCATCTGCCGCAGCACGCGGCGCACGCCCGGATCGGCGAGCGCGGCGCGGACGTCGAAGCGGATGCGCGGCAGCATGCCGACGCGGATCAGCGCCGGCACCTGGAACGCGAGCTGCGCGATGCCGCCGACGACGACCGCGAGCGCGAGCGCGAGGACCGGCGGATCGACGTGGCTCGCGACCGCGAGCGAGAAGAAGATGAACGACAGGTTCAGCAGCACCGGCGTGAACGCGGGCACCGCGAAGCGCCGCCACGTGTTGAGGATCGCCGACGCGCCGGCGACGAGCCCGATCAGCGCGATGTACGGGAACATGATCCGCGTCAGCATCACGGCGAGATCGAAGCCGTCGTCGACGAGCCCGCTCGCCGACGGGACGCCGCAGCGGTCGTTCTTCAGGCCGCCGGCGAGCAGCCAGACGACGACCGGCGTGCCGACGATGCCGACGACGGTCACCGCGACGAGCGCCCAGGTCAGCACCGTCGCGACGTGGTCGACCAGCGCCCGGGTCTCGTCGGCCGACCGTTGCGCCTTGAACTCGCCGAGGATCGGCACGAAGGCCTGCGAGAACGCGCCTTCGGCGAACAGCCGGCGCAGCAGGTTCGGGATGCGGAACGCGACGAAGAACGCGTCGGTCGCGACGCTGGCGCCGAAGATGCGCGCCATCAGGTTCTCGCGGACGAGGCCCGTGATCCGCGAAACCATCGTCATCCCGCTGACGGTGGCCAGCACGCGGAACAGGTTCATCGACCGATTATAGGGGGCGGTGCGGTGCGGTCTTGCGGCGCGACGATGGTGCGGGCGCGGTGCGGTGCGACGGCGTTCGACGGCGGGTCGCCTGCTCGGCGAGACCGCCTCGCGGCACGAAGCGTCGCTCCGGAGAGGCCGTCGTTCCCGCAAAGGCACGAACCCGGCGTCGTCGGCCTGCGCCCTCCGGCCGGCGAGCGTTTCGGCGAAACGTGGAGCGCCGGACGCCGGCCCGGCCCGACCGCTTGCGCGACCGCACCCGGCCCGCTACAATCGCTGGCTCGGCATTTTTCGCCGTCCCTCATTCGATTCACCGGCGCACCGCGCCGTCCGGACCTCATGGCCAATTCCGCACAAGCCAAGAAGCGCGCGCAGCAGAGCGCCGCCCAGAACGCCCACAACGCGAGCCTGCGCTCGGCGTTCCGCACGTCGGTCAAGGCGGTCCGCAAGGCGATCGCCGCCGGCGACGCCGAAGCCGCGCTGGCGCAGTTCCGCAAGTCGACCGGCATCATCGACCGCATCGCCGACAAGAAGATCATCCACAAGAACAAGGCCGCGCGACACAAGAGCCGTCTCGCCGCCGCCGTCAAAGCGCTGAGCGCCTGAGGTCATCGCGAGCCGGTGACCCGGTCGTCGACGAAAAGCGCACTCCGGTGCGCTTTTTTGTTTTCCGGCCGGGCGATCAGCCGGCGGCGGGCGGCACGGCGGGCAACGTCGGGGCTTCGACCAGATGGTCGGCGTCCATCGTGCACAGGTCGTTGTCGCGCGCGAAGCCGACGACGAAGTCCCAGGCGCGTGGCTCGAGGTCGCGCAGCCGGGCGTCGACGATGACGCAACGGACGCCGGCGACCATCGTCGGCTGTGCGTAGGGGGAGTAGCCGAAGACCGGGCCGCGGGTCGCGACGAAGCCGGGGCGATAGGCGGCCAGCACGCTGCAGAGTCGCTCGTCCCAGTCGCTCGGACGGAACGGCCGGCCGCTCGACGTGACGCCCTGGATGATCAGCTCGCGCGGCGGGGTCGTCGGGTCGGACATGGAAGCGCCGGCGGTTGACGCGCCGGAGATCGGACGCGCCGGAAGGTTGAGCGTGAACAGGCGAACCCGGACCGGGGCGCAAGCGGTCGACAAATTATAAGGGGCCGCGACGCCGGTCCCCGCGCCGCGAGGTCGGCGCGCGCAACGAGGACGACGATGGGCACGACGAGGGGATCGCCGGCGAGACGACTCGCAGCGCTGTGGCGCGGCGGCCTGATCGCGCATCGCGACTTCCGGCTGATGTGGCTGTCCGCGACCGTCACGAGCTTCGGCGGCCAGATCACGATGCTCGCGTTGCCGCTCACGGCGGTGCTGCTGCTCGACGCGACGCCGGCGCAGATGGGCGTGCTCGTCGCGCTCGAGGCGCTGCCGTTCTCGCTGTTCTCGCTGCACGCCGGCGTGCTGATCGACCGCATGCGCAAGCGGCCGATCATGGTCGCGGGCGAAGCCGCGGTCGGCCTCGCGCTGCTGACGATCCCGCTCGCCGCGTCGCTCGACCGCCTGTCGATGCCGCTGCTGTACGTCGTCGGCTTCGTGCTCGGGACCGCGTTCGTCGTGCTCGGCAGCGTGTCGCAGGTCTACCTGACGCAGATCGCCGGCCGCGAGCGGCTGATCGAGGCGAACAGCCTGTTCATCGCGAGCGAGTCCTCGGCGCGTCTGACGGGGCCCGGCATCGCCGGCGTGCTGGTGCAATGGCTCGGCGCGCCGGTCGCGATCCTGTTCGACTGCGTCGGCTTCGCCGTCTCGCTCGTCTTCCTGACGCGCATGGACGATCGCGACGACGTGGCACCGGCGCCGACCGGCGCTCGGGTCGGCCAGGAGATCCGCGACGGACTGCGCCTCGTGCTCGGCCATCCGATCCTGCGTCCGCTGACGCTCGTGTCGACGACCTGGTTCATCGTGTTCCAGGGATGGAATGCGCTGCAGACGCTGTACGCGACGCGGGAGCTCGGGCTGTCGGCCGGCGAGCTCGGCGCCGCGCACATGATCGGCGGCGCCGGGGCGTTGCTGTCGGCGGTCGCGGCGCGTCGCGTCACGCGCCGGCTCGGGACCGGGGTGCCGATCCTCGTCGGCGTCGCCTGCTCGGCCACCGCGTGGCTCGTCGTGGCGGCGCTGCCGCGCAACGCCCATCCGGTGATGGGTCTCGGCGCCGCGCTGTTCCTGCTCGACGCCGGCACGACGCTCTACTGGATCAACTACGCGAGCCTGCGTCAGGCCGTCACGCCGGACGGCATGCTCGGGCGCATGACGGCGACGATGCGCTTCTTCACGGTCGCGGCCGCGCCGCTCGGCGCGCTCGCGGCCGGCCACGCCGCCGAGACGTTCGGTCTGCGGCCGACGTTCGCCGCGATGGGACTCGTCGTCGTCGCGATGGCGGCGCTGCTGTATCTGCGCACCGGATTGCGGCACGTTCCGGACGTCGCGCTGCTCGAGACGGCGCGCGCGACCGGCATCGCGCCGGTCGCCGAAACCACCGGCCTGATCGCGGTCGAATCACGATGAACCGCGCCTCGTCAGCCGACCCCAAATCGCTTACCATGCCCTTCGACCTCGGGCGCCGCGTGCGCCCGTTTCCGCTTTCCTGCGAGCCCCGCGACGCCATGAACGCCACCTCCGACGCATCGCACCTGATGAACACGTACGCCAACCTGCCGGTGTACCTCGCGTACGGCAAGGGCGTCTGGTTGTGGGACGAGCACGGCCGCAAGTATCTCGACGGCCTCGCCGGCATCGCGGTCAACACGCTGGGCCACGACCATCCGCGGCTCGTCGCCGCGATCGCGGACCAGGCGTCGAAGATCATCCACACGTCGAACGTCTACAAGGTCCGGTTGCAGGAGAAGCTCGCGACGAAGCTCGCCGAACTGTCGGGCATGGACAAGGTGTTCTTCTGCAACTCGGGGCTCGAGGCGAACGAGGCGGCACTGAAGATCGCCCGCAAGTACGGCCACGACCGCGGCGTCGCGAATCCCGAGATCGTCGTCTACGAGCACGCGTTCCACGGCCGCTCGATCGCGACGCTGTCGGCGACCGGCAACGCGAAGGTGCAGAAGGGCTTCGAGCCGCTGGTCCCGGGCTTCGTGCGCGTGCCGCTGAACGACGTCGCCGCGCTCGAACGCGCCGCCGGCGAACACCCGAACATCGTCGCCGTGTTCCTCGAAGCCATTCAGGGCGAAGGCGGCATCACGCCGGCCCGCGTCGACTACCTCAAGGCCGTGCGCGCGCTGTGCGACGAGCGCGGCTGGCTGCTGATGATCGACGAGGTCCAGTGCGGCCTCGGCCGCACCGGCAAGTGGTTCGCGCACCAGTGGGCCGGCATCGTCCCCGACGTCATGCCGCTCGCGAAGGGACTGGCGGGCGGCGTCCCGATCGGCGCGGTCGTCGCGCGCGGCGTGGCCGCAGACGTCTTCGGTCCGGGCAATCACGGCACGACGTTCGGCGGCAATCCGCTCGCCTGCCGCGCGGCGCTCGAGACGCTGTCGGTGATCGAGGACGACGGCCTGCTCGCGAACGCCGAGCACGTCGGCCAGACGCTGCGCTCGATCTTCGCGCGCGAGCTGTCGTCGGTCGCCGGCGTGCTCGACATCCGCGGACGCGGCCTGATGATCGGCATCGAGCTCGCGTGCCCTTGCCCCGAGATCCCGAAGCAGGCGCTGTCGTATTCGCACGACTACGGCTTGCTGATCAACGTCACGCAGGAACGGGTCGTGCGGCTGCTGCCGTCGCTCGTGATGACGGCCGAGGAGGCGACGATGCTCGCCGAAGGGGTCGTCGCCGTCGTCCGCGACTTCCTGGCCCGACGCGCGGAACCGAAGGCTGCCTGACGCGGGCTTTCGCGCCCGCGCGACGACCGACGACGACGGCCCGCCCGGCCGGCCCGACCGCGGATGCGATCCGAGCGACGCCCGCTCCGACCCGATGACGATCCGCCACTTCCTGCAGTTCCACGACCTGTCGCGTGACGAGTACCGCCACCTGTTCGAGCGGATCCGCCTCATCAAGGACCGCTTCAAGCGCTACGTGACGTACCAGCCGCTGCTCGACCGGACGCTCGCGATGGTGTTCGAGAAGGCGTCGACGCGCACGCGCGTGTCGTTCGAGGCCGGGATGTACCAGATGGGCGGCTCGGTCATCAACCTGACGACCGGCGACTCGCAGCTCGGGCGCGCCGAGCCGATCGAGGACACGGCCCGCGTGATCAGCCGCATGGTCGACCTCGTGATGATCCGCACGTTCGAGCAGTCGCGGATCGAGACGTTCGCCGCGCACTCGCGCGTCCCGGTCATCAACGGCCTGACGAACGAATACCATCCCTGCCAGATCCTCGCCGATCTCTATACCTACATCGAGCATCGTGGCGACATCGAGGGCGCGACCGTCGCGTGGATCGGCGACTCGAACAACGTCTGCAATACCTGGCTGCAGGCGGCCGAGACGCTCAACTTTTCCGTCCACGTGTCGACTCCGCCGGGGTACGAGGTGGAACCCGAGCGCGCCGGCCTCGCCAACGCGTCGCACTACCGCGAGTTCGCCGATCCGGTCGAGGCGTGTCGCGACGTGGATCTCGTGACGACGGACGTCTGGACGAGCATGGGTTTCGAAGCCGAGAATGCGTCGCGTCAGAAGGCGTTCGCCGCGTGGCGCGTGTCGGACCGTCTGATGCGGGCCGCGAAGCCGACGGCACTGTTCATGCATTGCCTGCCGGCGCATCGCGGCGAGGAAGTCGATGCGTCGGTCATCGACGGGCCGCAGAGCGTCGTCTGGGACGAGGCCGAGAACCGACTGCATGCGCAGAAGGCACTGATGGAATTCCTGATCCTCGGTAAGACGCATGCCTGAGCCGCGCCGCCCCGACCGCGCCGCGTGGGTGGCGTGCGGACCGCGATGAACGCGAGCCATCCGGCCGACGGCGCCCGAACGCTCGATGCGGCGCTGGAAGCGGCATGGCTCGACCATCCGTGCTCGCCGGTCGACGCGATCGCCGTCGTCGACGAGGCCCTGGCGGTCCATCGCCTGACGAATCCGAACGACGTCGTCTTCGCGCACCTGATCTCGGCGAGCAGCCACGTCCGGCTCGCCGACGTCGCACCGGCGCGCGTCCAGCTCGCGAAGGCGCGCAACGCGCTCGCGCAGTCGACGGCACGCACCGCGGCGTTCCAGCGGCTGCTGCAGATCGTCCACGGCGTGCACGCGGCACTGCACTGGGTCGAGCGCGACATGGCCGCGTCGATGGTGTCGTTCGAGCGCGCGCTCACCGACTGCGACGCACTCGAGCCGGGCGACGAGCACTACATCCGCCTGTGGCGCGCGGTCACGCTGCTCGGGCTCGGCAAGCCGGAGCTCGCGTTCCGCGACCTGCTGATCGGCCTCGAATACTTCGGCTTCCATCATCCGCCGGCGCATGCGCTGTTCGCGTTCAACGTCGGCGCGACGCTGCTGCACGCGGGCGACTGGGACGGCGCCGAGAGCTGCCTGCGGATGGCGCTCGCGGAGCGGCACCACGTCGGCATGAGCGGCTTCGAATCGATGTGCCGGTCGAACCTCGCGTACTGCCTGATCAACACCGGGCGCGTCGAGGAAGCGACGATCGAGGTCAACGCGGCGCTCGAGCACGACGCGCCGGGGCTGCTGACGTTCCGGCCCGGCGACGTGATGACGACCGTGGCCGAGAACCTGATCGAGACCGGCCACCTGTCCGAAGCGGAGAACTATGTCTTCGACGCGCTCGATGCCGCGATCGGCCGCGAGTACGCGATGGGCATCGGCACCGCGAAGTGGAACCAGGGCCGCATCGCGGTGCTGCAGGAAAAGATTCCCGAGGCGATCAGCGCGTGGCGCGTCGCGTTGTGGAACCTGCGTCGCCATCCGCACCTGACGCAGTTCTGGAAGACGGCGCTGTGCGTGTCGACGCTGTACGCGCGGGAGGGCGACTACCGGCGCGCGTTCCGCTGGCACCAGCGCTATCACGCGTCGCATCGCCGCTGGCAGGACACGACGCGCGACGTGCGGCTCGCCTATTCGCAGGCGATGCTGCAGATGGAGGCGATCCGGCGCGAGCGCGACCTCGCCGAAGCCGAGCGCATCCGGCTGCTGCAGGCGAAGACCGAGCTCGAGGCCGTCAACAGCGAACTGCAGAACCGCTTCACCGAGATCGAGGCGATCCACGACGAACTGCGCGAGCAGGCGTCGCGCGATCCGCTGACCGGCCTGCTGAACCGGCGCAACCTGCTGCCGACGCTGAACCAGATGATCGAGAAGAGCGCGGTCAACCAGCAGCACATGATCGTCGCGATGCTCGACCTCGACCACTTCAAGCAGTTCAACGACCGCCACGGCCACGTGGCCGGTGACCACATGCTCGCCGCGGCGGGTCATCTGCTGCGCGACTTCTTCCGCGACGAGGACCGCGCGTTCCGTTACGGTGGCGACGAGTTCTGCATCTTCCTGCCGCGCACCAGCGTGCTCGTCGGCCGCGCCCGGCTCGAGGCGTTCGCGCGCGGCCTCGAGGAACTGCTGCCGCCGTCGCCCGACGGGCGCCCGTCGGGCGTGTCGGTGTCGTACGGCATCGCGTGCTTCCCCGACGACGCGGGGGTCGCGAACGAGCTCGTCGCGATCGCCGATTCGTCGCTCTACGACGCGAAGCGCCAGCGCAAGTCGGCTCCCGGCGGCCCCCGCTGACGCGAAGCCGCGCCATCGCTCCGGCGTCGATGCGCAGACCGGTCCTGCTGTTCGGCCTCGTCGGCGGCCTGCTCGTCGCCGCGCTACGGCTGATCGAATACCGCTGGATCGTCGTCGAGCATTCGATCGAGATCTACGGGGCGATCGTCGCCGCCGTCTTCGCCGCGGTCGGCATCTGGATCGGCAGCCGGGTCACGCGTGCGCCGATGGTCGCCGTTCCGTCGCCGCCGCCGTCGGCGCCGCCGACCGACGACTTCGTCCGCGACGACGACCGCGTCCGCGAACTCGGCATCACCCCGCGCGAGCTGGAGATCCTCCAGCTGATCGCCGAGGGACTCAGCAACCGCGAGATCGCCGAGCGCGCATTCGTCAGCGAGAACACCGTGAAGACGCATTCGAGCCGGCTGTTCGCGAAGCTCGGCGCCGAACGGCGCACGCAGGCCGTCATGCTGGCGCAGTCGATGCGCCTGATCGCGTGACGTCCGACGTCCGGATGATTCGGGGTCGCAACCCGCGAAATCATGCCTTCGGGTGACGCGCCGTTCGCCCGACGCAGGCATCAAGGTGCCTTCGATCGCGACCCGGGAGACCTTCATGCGCAAGACCGTGCTGACCTATGGACTCATCGCCGGCGGAATCCTCGCCGCGATGATGTTGTTGACGATCCCGTTCCAGGACCGCATCGGCGTCGGGAAGGCCGAGGTCATCGGCTACACGACGATGGTCGTCGCGTTCCTGATGGTGTTCTTCGGCGTGCGGTCGTACCGCGACCGGGTCGCCGGCGGCAGCCTGTCCTTCGGGCGGGCGGTGGCCGTCGGGCTGTCGATCGTCCTCGTCGCGAGCGTCTGCTACGTCGTCACCTGGGAGCTGATCTACTTCTTCGTCGTGCCGGACTTCGCCGACCAGTACGCGGCCCACGCGATCGAGCAGGCCCGCCAGGCCGGCGCGACCGAGGCGCAGATCGTCGCGCGGACGCGTGAAATGGACGAGTTCCGCGCGTCGTACCGCAATCCGTTGTTCAACATCGCGATGACGTTCCTCGAGCCGCTGCCGGTCGGGATCCTGTTCGCGCTGCTCTCGGCCGCGGTGCTGCGGCGCAAGCGGTCGGGCGAGCCGGCGGCGGCGGTCGCCCCGCTGTAGCCCCGTCGCCGTGGTTCTATAATTCGCGCGGGCGCCGATCCCCGGCGCCCCGCACGATCCCGCGACGCTCCCGCATCGGCGCGCGGTGACCTCCACCACGCGACCCCGCGGCCCCCGTCGCCGTCGCCCTCGAAGCGAACGCCATGAGCGACATCCAGAAAGTCGTCCTCGCCTATTCCGGCGGACTCGACACGTCCGTCATCCTGAAGTGGCTGCAGGACAATTACGACGCCGAGGTCGTGACGTTCACGGCCGACATCGGCCAGGGCGAGGAACTCGACCCGGCGCGGAAGAAGGCGCTCGCGGCCGGCATCAAGCCGGACAACATCTTCATCGACGACCTGCGCGAGGAGTTCGTCCGGGACTTCGTGTTCCCGATGTTCCGCGCGAACGCGATCTACGAAGGCGAGTACCTGCTCGGCACCTCGATCGCCCGGCCGCTGATCGCGAAACGCCAGATCGAGATCGCGCGCGCGACCGGCGCGCAGGCCGTCTCGCACGGCGCGACCGGCAAGGGCAACGACCAGGTGCGCTTCGAGCTCGGCTACTACGCGCTCGAGCCCGGCATCAAGGTGATCGCGCCGTGGCGCGAGTGGGACCTGCTCTCGCGCGAGAAGCTGCTCGCGTACGCCGAGGCGGCCGGCATCGCGATCGAGATGAAGCACAAGCAGGGCGGCGCGCCGTATTCGATGGACGCGAACCTGCTGCACATCAGCTTCGAAGGACGCCACCTCGAGGATCCGAAGGCCGAAGCCGAGGAGTCGATGTGGCGCTGGACCGTGTCGCCCGAGCAGGCGCCGGACGCGCCGCAATATCGTCGACATCGAGTTCGCGCACGGCGACGTCGTCGCGATCGACGGCACGCCGATGAGCCCGGCCGAGGTGCTGACGGCATTGAACGCGCTCGGCGGCAGGCACGGCATCGGCCGGCTCGACCTCGTCGAGAACCGCTACGTCGGCATGAAGTCGCGCGGCTGCTACGAGACGCCCGGCGGCACGATCCTGCTGAAGGCGCATCGCGGCATCGAGTCGATCACGCTCGACCGCGAGGTCGCGCACCTGAAGGACGACCTGATGCCGCGCTACGCGAGCCTGATCTACAACGGCTACTGGTGGAGCCCGGAACGTCGCGCGTTGCAGGTGCTGATCGATCACACGCAGGCGAACGTCAACGGCTTCGTGCGGCTGAAGCTCTACAAGGGGTCGGTCGGCGTCGTCGCGCGCGACTCGAAGGACACGCTGTTCGACCAGAACATCGCGACGTTCGACGACGACAGGGCGCGTACGACCAGGCCGACGCCGGCGGCTTCATCAAGCTCAATGCGCTGCGGATGCGGATCGCCGAGAACGCGCGCCGCAAGCGCTCGTGACATCCGGCTCGGCGAGGACGCGCGCCACGCGCGCGTGAGCGCCGCTTCGCGGCTTTGCGATACTGACGGCCTGCTGTCGTCGATCGGCGCATCCACAGGAGAACGCATGTCCAAGCTTTCGCTCGCGGCCGTCGCGGTCGCCGCCTCGTTCGCCGCGTCGTTCGCGATCTCGCCCGCCGCTCGCGCGCAGAGCTTCGCGGCGAAGCCCGGCGCGTGGGAAACCACGACGACGATGACCGGCAACGCCGTTCCGCCCGAGGCGCTCGCGAAGATGCCGCCCGACCGCCGCGCGATGGTCGAGAAGATGCTGGCCGACAACGGCGCCGGCAACGGGCAGACGGCGACGCGCAAGTCGTGCGTGACGCAGGAAGACCTCGACCGCATGAACTTCGGGCGGCAGCCGAAACAGAGCGGCTGCACGAACACGGTCACGTCGCGCACGTCGACGAAGGTCGTGATGGCGACGAGCTGCAGCGGACCGCCGCCGATGACCGGCACGATGACGTTCGAGGCGAAGACGCCCGAGTCGGTCGTCGGCAGCATCGACCAGCAGCGGCCCGACGGCTCGACGTTCCACGTCGGCATCGTCGGCAAGTGGCTCGGCGCGAGCTGCGAAGGCGTCGACCCGTCGTTCCGTCCGAAGAAGTGAGCGGTCAGACGACCAGCGGTTCGGGCTCCAGCTCGATCGCGTAGCGCTCCGCCACGTCCCGGCGGATCGCGTCGGCGAGGTCGAGCACGTCGCGGCCGGTCGCGCCGCCGCGATTGACGAGCACGAGCGCCTGGCGCTCGTGGACCGCGGCGCGACCGTTCGAGCCGGGCAGCGATCGTCCGCGCCAGCCGAGCCGGTCGATCAGCCAGCCGGCGGCGACCTTCACGCGGCCGTCCGGCTCGGCGTGTCCGACGACGTCCGGCTCGCGGGCTTTCAGCGCGTCGAACGCCGCGCGCTCGACGATCGGGTTCTTGAAGAAGCTGCCGGCGTTGCCGATCGTCGCCGGGTCCGGCAGCTTGTCGCGCCGGATCGCGGCCACCACGTCGAGCATCTGCCGCGCGTCGGGCGCGTCGATCGACGAGGCCGCGAGGCGCGCCTCGACGTCGGCATAGCCGCGCCGCGGCGTCCAGCGGATCGGCAGGCGGAACGCGACGCGCACGATGATCGTCCGCGGCGGCCGCGCGCGGCGGAACACGCTGTCGCGATAGCCGAAGCCGCAGGCGGCCGCGTCCATCCGCGTCACGACGCCGGTCTCGACGTCGAACGCGTCGAGCCACGCGAAGCGCTCGACGAGTTCGATGCCGTACGCGCCGATGTTCTGCACCGGCGCGGCGCCGACCGAGCCGGGGATCGACACGAGGTTCTCGAGGCCGGGCAGTCCGTCGTCGACCGTGCGTCGCACGAGGCCGTCCCACGACTCGCCGGCCGCGGCCGCGACGAGATGCGCGTCGCCGTCGTCGCCGAGCCGTTCGATGCCGCGCAGCGCCATCTGCACGACGAGCCCGTCGAAGTCCCGCGCGAACAGCACGTTGCTGCCACCGCCGAGCACGAGGCGCGGCCCGTCGGACCAGTCCGGCATCCCGCGCAGTTCGCGCAACGCGTCGAGCGACTCGATCCGCACGAAGCGGCGCGCGGTCGCCGCGATGCCGAACGTGTTGCACGGCGCGAGCGGGAAGTCGTGTCGAAGGATCGGACGCATCGGCGGCTCGCGGCGCGCGGGCCGGCCGCGGTCGCACGAGGCCGCGCAGTATATCGAGGGCCGGTCGACGGCCCCGGGCATCGCGACGGCGACCGCTCGTCTATACTTTTCGGCCCGCCTCGCGCTCGCCCGCCCGTCATGCCCTCGTTCGACGTCGTCTCCGAAGCCAGTCTCGTCGAGGTCCGCAACGCGATCGACCAGACGAACAAGGAAGTCGGCACGCGCTTCGATTTCAAGGGCTCCGACGCGCGCGTCGAGCAGAAGGAGCGCGAGCTGACGCTGTTCGCCGACTCCGAATTCCAGCTCGGCCAGGTCCGCGACATCGTCAACACCAAGATGACGAAGCGCGGCGTCGACATCCGCTTCCTCGACGTCGGGAAGGTCGAGAAGATCGGCGGCGACAAGGTCAAGCAGGTCGTCAAGGTCAAGAACGGCATCGAGTCGGAGGTCGCGAAGAAGATCGTCAAGGCGATCAAGGACGCGAAGATGAAGGTGCAGGCCGGCATCCAGGGCGACACGGTGCGCGTGACCGGCGCGAAGCGAGACGACCTGCAGCGGCGATCGCGCTACTGAAGAAGTCGATCACCGACACGCCGCTCGACTTCAACAACTTCCGTGACTGACGTCGCGCGCCGCGTCGTCGTCGGCGTGCTCGCGGCGTTGCTGTCGGCGGCGGGCTCGGCCGCGACGCTCGACGTCGTCGGCGTCTTCCCCGACAAGGCGGTCGTGACCGTCGACGGCGGCAGCCCGCGCAGCGTGTCGGTCGGCGAGTCGGTCGCCGGGTTCAAGCTCGTGGCCGTGGACGGCGCCGGCGCGACCTTCGTCGTCGACGGCAAGCGCCAGCGGATCGCGATGGGCTCGTACCTCGCGCGGCCGAACGGCCACGACCGCGCGTCGGCCGTGCTGTCGGCCGACGACCGCGGCCACTACGTCGCGCAGGGCTTCGTGAACGGCACGTCGACGCGCTTCCTCGTCGACACCGGCGCCACGATGGTCGTTTTGTCGGTCGCCGAGGCGAACCGGCTCGGCCTGCGCTTCCGCGAGGCGCCGCTGTCGATGGCGACGACCGCGAACGGCACGGTGCCGTACCGCGTGATGAAGCTCGATCGCATCAAGGTCGGCGACGTCGAGCTGACGAACGTCGACGCCGGCGTCATCGAGGGCTCGTACGACGGGCCGAACCTGCTCGGCATGAGCTTCCTGTCGCGGACCGAGGTCACGCGCGACGGCGACAGCATGGTGCTCACGCGGCGCTTCTGATCGCCGCGCGAAGCGGAAGCGCCCGACCGGCGCGCGGATGCACCGGGATCGCATCTCCGAACGTTCGTCGTGCATCGACGAACCACGGCGCGGCGCGTCGGGCTCGGTTTCGCCGCGTCCGGCGCAATGGCTTGTTCCTTGCTAATTCTTTCGGGGAAGCGACGTCGCATCCGCGCCGTCGTGCATCCACCGAACGACAGCGAGGAGCGCATGGCGTATCTGGCACCGGCGGAATTCGTCACGAAGATGGTCGACGCGGGCGAGTCGAAGGTCTTCATGTCGACGCGCGACACGTTGATCCGCGCGTACATGGCCGGCGCGATCCTCGCGCTCGCCGCGGTGTTCGCGGTCACGATCAACGTGCAGACCGGCGTGCCGCTGATCGGCGCGGTGCTGTTCCCGGTCGGCTTCTGCATGCTGTACCTGCTCGGCTTCGACCTGCTGACCGGCGTCTTCGTGCTGACGCCGCTCGCGCTGATCGACAAGCGTCCCGGCGTCACCATCGGCGGCGTGCTGCGCAACTGGCTGCTCGTCTTCATCGGCAACTTCGCCGGCGCGCTGACGATCGCCGTGCTGATGTCGATCGTCTTCACGTTCGGCTTCTCGACCGATCCCGGCAAGGTCGGCACGACGATCGCCGGCATCGGCGAGGCGCGCACGCTCGGCTACGCGAAGTACGGCGCGGCCGGCATGCTGACGCTGTTCATCCGCGGCATGCTGTGCAACTGGATGGTGTCGACCGGCGTCGTCGGCGCGATGATCTCGACGACCGTCAGCGGCAAGGTCATCGCCATGTGGATGCCGATCATGGTGTTCTTCTTCATGACGTTCGAGCACTCGGTCGTGAACATGTTCCTGTTCCCGTCGGCGCTGATCATGGGCGGCAAGTTCTCGATCGGCGACTACTTCATCTGGAACGAGATCCCGACGGTGCTCGGCAACCTCGTCGGCGGCCTGACGTTCACCGGCCTGACGCTCTACACGACGCACGTGCGGACGGCCCCGAAGCGCGTGCTGCGCTGACCGCGTCCGCATGACGCCGCCGCCGCGGCGCGCACGGCTCGAGGTCCGCCTCGGGCAGTGCTCGCGCCGCGGACGAAAGGACGTCAACCAGGACTTCCACGGCGCGGTCGTCCCCGACGGTGCGGCGCGCGAGACGAAGGGCATCGCGATCGCGATCGCCGACGGCATCGGCAGCAGCAACGTCAGCCAGGTCGCGAGCGAAACCGCGGTCAAGGGCTTCCTCGAGGACTACTACGCGACGAGCGACGCGTGGTCGGTCCGCACGTCGGCCGAACGCGTGCTGTCCGCGGTCAACGCGTGGCTGCTCGCGCAGACACAGCAGGGGCAGCACCGTCACGACCTCGACCGCGGCTACGTCTGCACGTTCAGCGCGCTCGTGCTGCGAGTCGACGACGGCGCACCTGTTCCATGTCGGCGACGCGCGCATCTCGCGCCTCGCCGGCGGACGGCTCGAGCCGCTGACCGACGAGCATCGCGTCTGCGACGTCGCCGGAGCACAGCCTGCTCGCGCGCGCGCTCGGCATCGCGCCACGCATCGAGATCGACCACGGACGCTCGCGATCGAGGTCGGCGACGCGTTCGTGCTCGCGACCGACGGCGTCCACGAGTCCGTCGACGAGGCCGCGATCGTCGGCGTCGATCGCGGCGCATCGCGACGACCTCGATGCCGCCGCCCGCGCGATCGTCGACGAGGCGCTGCGTCGCGGCGCGACCGACAACCTCACGGTGCAGGTCGTCGTCGTCGACGCACTGCCGCCGCGCGACGCGGACGAGCTGCACGAGGCGCTGACGGCGCTGCCGCCGCCGCCCGAGCTCGCGCCGCGGCAGCGCGTCGACGGCTTCGAGATCGTCCGCGAGCTGCACGGCAGCCATCGCAGCCACGTCTGGCTCGCGGTCGACGCCGCGAGCGGCGAACCGGTCGTGCTGAAGACGCCGGCGGTCGATCGCCAGGCGCCCGCGCAGCTCGAGCGTTTCCTGATGCAGGAGTGGATCGCGCGACGCATCGACAACCCGCACGTCGTGCGCGCCCGCGAGGCGCCGGCGACGCGCAGCTTCCTGTACGTCGTCACCGAGTTCGTCGACGGCCGGACGCTCGCGCAATGGATGACCGATCATCCGCGGCCGGACGTCGAGACGGTGCGCGGCATCGTCGAGCAGATCGCCGACGGCCTGCGCGCGTTCCATCGCCTCGGGATGCTGCATCAGGACGTGCGGCCCGAGAACGTGATGATCGACCGGCAGCGGCACCGTGCGGATCATCGACTTCGGCTCCGCGCGCGTCGCCGGCATCGACGACGCGGCGTTCGCGGACGACGACGAGATGCCGGGCGCCGTCCCGTACGCCGCGCCCGAATACTTCCTCGGCGAGCCGGGCTCGCCGCGCTCGGACCTCTTCTCGCTCGGCGTCGTCGCGTACCAGATGCTGTCGGGCCGCCTGCCGTACGGCACCGACGTCGCGAAAGCGAGGACGCGCGCCGCGCAGCGGCGGCTGCGCTATCGGTCGGTGCTGAGCGACGACCGCGAGATCCCGGCCTGGATCGACGGCGCGCTGCGGAAGGCGCTCGATCCCGATCCGGCGGCGCGCCACGACGAGCTGTCCGAGTTCACGTACGACCTGCGCCACCCCAACGCGACGCTCGTGGCGGGGCGTCGCGCGCCGCTGATCGAGCGCGATCCGCTCGCTGTTCTGGAAGTCGCTGTCGGTGCTGCTCGTGCTGGTCGTCGTCGTGCTGCTGTACCGGCTGACCGTCGCGCGCTGAGCACCCGTCGGCGGTTTCGACTCAGCGCGACGCGCGTTCGATCCGCGCGTACGCGCTGTGGTTGTGGATCGACTCGAAGTTCTCGACCTCGACGACGTAGCGCGCGATGCGTGGCTCGTCGTCGAGCCGATGGACCACGTCGCGGATCAGGTCCTCGACGAACTTCGGGTTGTCGTACGCGCGCTCGGTGACGTACTTCTCGTCGGGCCGCTTCAGCAGCCCGTAGACCTCGCACGACGCCTCCTCCTCGGCGATGCGCACGAGCTCCTCGACGGCCATCTCGGACGACGCGCCGAGGCCGGCCTCGATCGTCACGTGCGAGCGCTGGTTGTGCGCGCCGTAGTCGGAGATCTCCTTCGAGCACGGGCACAGGCTCGTCACCGGCACGACGACCGTCAGCGACACGTCGACGACGCCGTCGTCGATGCGGCCGATCAGCGTGACCTCGACGTCGAGCATGCTCTCGACGCCGGACACCGGCGCGGTCTTCGATGATGAAGAACGGAGAGCGAGACCTCGATGCGGCCGGACGTCGCGTCGAGCTTCGCGACCATCGTCGCGAGCAGCGCCCGCATCGCGGCGACGTCGAGCACGCCGCGCTCGTTCCTCCATCAGCCCGACGAAGCGCGACATGTGCGTGCCCTTCTGCGTCTCCGGCAGGTGCACGTCGATCGATCCACGTGCCGACGGTCGTGCTGCAGCGTGCCGTCGGTCGTCGCGCACGGTCAGCGGATGCCGCACGCCCTTGATGCCGACGCGCTGGATCGCGAGATGGCGCAGGTCGGGCGATCCCTGGACGTCGGGCAGGTCGTACGAGAAGGGCTTCAGCGGTTCGGGAGCGTTCATGACGGTTCCGCGGCAGCGCCGCGCGAGGCGTGGGACGGGGACGGCGCGGGCGCCGTCGTTCGAGCGCGACGCTACCCGTTGTTGACCACGAGCCGCGGCTCGCGTGAGTCGTCGACCGCGGCGCGGCTCGACAAGTGCGGCGAGCGCGCGCGCGCGATCGACGCCGCGATGCCGGTCGCGTCGAGGCCGCACGCCGGCCAGCAGCAACGCCGGGTCGCCGTGGTCGATAAATCGGTCCGGCAGGCCGAGATGCAAGACGGCACGCACGATCGCCGCGTCGGCCAGCGCCTCGGCGCACGCCGAACCCGCGCCGCCCATGATCGCACCCTCCTCCACCGTCACGACGAGTTCGTGACGCTGCGCGAGCTCGGCGCAGCAGTGCGACGTCGAGCGGCTTGACGAAGCGCATGTTGACGACGGTCGCGTCGAGCGCGCTCGCCGGCGGCGAGCGCCGGCGCGACCATCGAGCCGAACGCGAGGATCGCGACGCGCGGCTCGGCGCCCGCCGAGCGCGTCGTCTCGCGCAGCACGACGCCCTTGCCGAGCGCGAGCGGCGCGAGCGTCGCGTCGCTGCCGGACGCCGCGTGCGACGCCGCGGCCGCGCCGCGCGGATAGCGGACCGCGGCCGGGCCGTCGTGGTGGAACGCGGTCGACAGCATCGCGCGGCACTCGGCCTCGTCGGACGCGGCCATCACGATCATGTTCGGGATGCAGCGCAGGAACGCGAGGTCGTAGTTGCCGGCATGCGTCGCGCCGTCCGGCGCCGACGAGGCCCGCGCGGTCGAGCGCGAACGTGACGTCGAGGTTCTGCAGCGCGACGTCGTGGATCAGCTGGTCGTAGCCGCGCTGCAGGAACGTCGAATAGATCGCGACGACCGGCTTCATGCCTTCGGTCGCGAGGCCGGCGGCGAACGTGACCGCGTGCTGCTCGGCGATGCCGACGTCGAAGTAGCGCGCCGGGAAGCGCCGCTCGAACTCGACCATGCCCGAGCCCTCGCGCATCGCCGGCGTGATGCCGACGAGCCGATGGTCGCGCCGCGGCCATGTCGCACAGCCACGTGCCGAAGACCTGCGTGTAGGTCTTCTTCGCCGGCGCGCGTCGACGGCTTGATGCCGACGTCGGGATCGAACTTGCTCGGCCCGTGGTACAGCACCGGATCGGCCTCGGCGAGCTTGTAGCCCTGCCCCTTCTTCGTGACGACGTGCAGGAACTGCGGCCCGCCGAGCTCCTTCAGGTTCTGCAGCGTCGGGATCAGCGACTCGAGGTCGTGGCCGTCGATCGGCCCGATGTAGTTGAAGCCGAACTCCTCGAACATCGTGGCCGGCACGACCATGCCCTTCGCGTGCTCCTCGAGCTTCCGCGCGAGCTCGAACAGCGGCGGCGCGACGCCGAGCACGTTGCGACCGACGTGCTTCGCGGTCGCGTAGAACTTGCCGCTCATCAGCCGCGCGAGGTACTTGTTGAGCGCGCCGACCGGCGGCGAGATCGACATGTCGTTGTCGTTCAGGATCACGAGCAGGTCGGCAGTCGGGCATCACGCCGGCGTTGTTCAGCGCCTCGTACGCCATGCCGGCCGACATCGCGCCGTCGCCGATCACCGCGATGCTCTTGCGCTTCTCGCCCTTCAGCTTCGCGGCCGATCGCCATGCCGAGCGCGGCCGAGATGCTGGTCGACGAATGCGCGGTGCCGAACGTGTCGTACTCGGACTCGACGCGACGCGGAAAGCCCGAGATGCCGTCCTTCTGCCGCAGCGTGTGCATGCGGTCGCGGCGGCCGGTCAGGATCTTGTGCGGATAGGTCTGGTGGCCGACGTCCCAGACGATGCGATCGTGCGGCGTATCGAAGACGTAGTGCAGCGCGATCGTCAGCTCGACGGTGCCGAGGTTCGACGACAGGTGGCCGCCGGTCTTCGACACCGAGTCGAGCACGTAGGCGCGCAGCTGCTGCGCGAGCGCATGCAGCTGATGGCGCTCGAGCTTCTTCAGGTCGGCCGGGGAGTCGATGAGTTGGAGCAGGTCGTCGTTCATGCGCGAGTGGCGGAAGTCGTCGAGGGATGCGCGATCCCTAGAATCGGCGGCCGATGACGAACGCCGCGATGTCCCGAAGGCGCGCCGACGTCGCCGCCGAGGTCGTTCAACGCGCGATCGGCGTCGTCGAACAGTCGGCCGGCGAGCGCACGCGGCCGGCCGAGGCCGAGCGTCGTCACGACCGTCGGCTTGTCGTGCTCGGCGTCCTTGCCCGCCGTCTTGCCGAGCGTGGCGCTGTCGGTCTCGACGTCGAGGATGTCGTCGACGACCTGGAACGCGAGCCCGACCGCCGCCGCGTAGCGTTCGAGCGGCGTCGGTCTCGTTCGCGCCGAGCGGATGCGCCGCACGTCGCGCCGAGCAGCACCGACGCCCGCAGCAGCGCGCCGGTCTTCGCGCGATGCATCACCTCGAGCTCGGGCCACGTCAGCGGCTTGCCGACGCTGTCGAGGTCGATCGCCTGACCGCCGGCCATGCCGCGCGAGCCGCTGGCCTCGGCGAGCAGCAGCACGTGGCGCGCGACGTGGTCGGCGTCGCGCGAGGCCGGCGCGTTCGCGAGCACCTCGAACGCGAGCGTCTGCAGCGCGTCGCCGACCAGCAGCGCGGTCGCCTCGTCGTACGCGACGTGGACCGTCGGCCGGCCGCGACGCAGGTCGTCGTCGTCCATGCACGGCAGGTCGTCGTGCACCAGCGAGTACGCGTGGATCAGCTCGACGGCGCACGCGGCCGCGTCGACGCGCGCCTCGAAGCCGAGGTCCTCGTGCGCGTCCGGCGCCCGCCGCGCGGCCCACGACGCGGCGGCGTGGACCAGCATCGCGCGCACGCGCTTGCCGCCGCCGAGCGTCGCGTAGCGCATCGCCTCGTGCAGCTTGCGACGGATGCGTCGACGCCGGCGGCAGCACGCGATCGAGCGCCGATCTCGACGCGATCGCGCTGCGCCCGCATCCAGGCGGCGACCTCGGCGTCGTCGTCGGGCAGCGCGCTCATCCGCGTTCCGCGCCGCGACCGGCGAGCTCGGACAGCGGCCGCAGCAACTCGCCGTCGAGCACGCGGACCTGCTCCTTCGCATGCTCGAGCGCCGACTCGCAGACCTTGACGAGCGCCGCGCCGCGCCGGTATGCGGCGAGCGACTCGTCGAGCGACAGCGTGCCGTCCTCCATCTTCGCGACGATCGCCTCGAGCTCGCCGAGCGCGTCCTCGAACGCCGGCGGCGCAGCCGCGGCGGCCGGAGCGTCCGGGTCCGCGGGACCGGCGTCCGCGGGCGGCGGCGCCGACGACGACGAAACGAGGGTCATGAACGGTTCGTGGGTACGGAAGCGAATCGGTCATTTTAAGCGATCGGGCCGCTTTCGACGCACACGCCGCGCCCGACGCAGCCGGCCACGGGCCGCCGCGCGGCGCGCCGGGCGCCTTTTTGCTAGACTCGCCGTCCCGCGGAGCCCCCCGTCATCGGGCAGGTTCGGCGGCATCAAGTCGGTCTGCAAGAGTCTCGAGTCAAGTCCCCGCGGGGCCGCAGGATCGGTCCCGTCGTGCCGGACGGAGCTTCTTGATTCGCTTGGGTTGGGTCGGTGCAGCGCCGGTCGCAGGACCGCGCTGCCGCCACTTCATTCGGGAGGGTTGGGATGTCCGATCTCGGTAGCGCGGGCAAGCTCGCGCGCAGCAGCGCGCAACTGCCGGTCTCGGCGTACTTCGACGAAGCGCTGCACGCGCGCGAACGCGAGGCGCTGTTCGCGCCGGCGCCGACGTACGTCGGCCATCGCGCTGATGGTCCCCGAGGTCGGCGACTACCACGCGCTCGCGCAGGAAAGCGAAGGCCGCGTGCTGGTCCGCACGCACGACGGTCCGGACGGCGTGTCGCTGATCTCGAACGTGTGTCGCCATCGACAGGCGATCATCAAGAACGGCCGCGGCAACAGCGGCCGCAACATCGTCTGCCCGCTGCATCGCTGGACGTACGGGCTCGACGGCCGGCTGCTCGGCGCGCCGCACTTCGACGACAACCCGTGCCTCGACCTCGCGCGCACGCCGCTGCGGCAGTGGAACGGCCTGCTGTTCGAGGGCGGCGACGACGCCGGGAGCGTCGCGCGCGAGCTGGCCGACGTCCGCATCCCCGAGCTCGACTTCGACGGCTACCTCTTCGATCGCGTCGAGGTCCACGAGTGCGCGTACAACTGGAAGACGTTCATCGAGGTCTACCTCGAGGACTACCACGTCGGCCCGTTCCATCCGGGCCTCGGCCAGTTCGTCTCGTGCGACGAACTGTCGTGGCACTACGGCGCGAACCACTCGCTTCAGGTCGTCGGCATCAACAGCGGGCTGACGCGTCCCGGCACGCCGACCTATCGCGCGTGGCACGAGCAGGTCATGCGGCTGTCGAACGGCGTCGCGCCGCGGCACGGCGCGATCTGGCTGACGCTGTACCCGAACGTGATGGTCGAGTGGTATCCGCACGTGCTCGTCGTGTCGACGCTCGTGCCGCGCGGACCGCGGCACACGACGAACATCGTCGAGTTCTACTATCCCGAGGAGGTCGCGCTGTTCGAGCGCGACTTCGTCGAGGCCGAATCGCGCGGCGTACATGGAGACCTGCGTCGAGGACGACGAGATCGCGCTGCGGATGGACGCGGGCCGGCGCGCGCTGTTCGAGCGCGGCGAGAACCAGGTCGGCCCGTACCAGTCGCCGATGGAAGACGGCATGCAGCACTTCCACGAATGGCTGCGCGCGAGGATGGGCGACCGCACGACCGGGCGTTGACCGGCCGTCGGCCGCCGGTCCCGCCGCGCTCGCCATGCAATCGGTCTGGATGATCGTCGCGGCACTGCTGTTCTCGATCATGGGCGTGTGCGTGAAGCTCGCGTCGACGCAGTACAGCACGTGGGAGATCGTCGCGTATCGCGGCCTCGTTCGGCGTCGCGATCATGGGCGGCGCTGATGACGCTCCGCGCGACGCGCGGCGGGCCGTCCGTCGTCGACGCGCTGTCGACGCGCCACTTCCTGATGCACGCGCGCCGCAGCGTCTCCGGCACCGTCTCGCTGACGCTGTGGTTCGTCGCGATCGCCGGGCTGCCGCTCGCGACGGCGATGACGATCAACTCGTCGTCGCCGCTGTTCATCGGCGCGTGGGTCGCGTGGTGCGCGTGGCGCGTCGGCGAGCGGATCGATCGCGCGATGAGCATCGCGCTCGTCACCGGCTTCGTCGGCGTGCTCGTGCTGCTGCAGCCCACGTTCGGCGACGAGCTCTGGGGCTACGCGGTCGTCGGCACCGTCGTCGACGGTCTTCACGGCGGTCGCCTACCTGTCGGTCAAGGCGCTCGGCGCGGTCGGCGAGCCCGACACGCGGATCGTCTTCTACTTCTCGGCGTTCAACGCGCTCGCCGGCCTCGACGGCGCGGCGTTCGTCGGTTTCCACGGCCACGATGCGCGCGGCGTCGCGCTGCTCGCCGGCGATCGGGCTGTCCGGCGCGATCGCGCAGCTCGCGGTCACGCGCGCGTTCGGCGGCGGCGGCACGCTGCTGACCGCGAACCTCGGCTACACCGGCATCCTGTTCTCGACGGCCTGGGGCTATCTCGTGTTCGGCGAGCCGCTCCGTCCGACGAACGCGCTCGGCATGGCGATCATCGTCGCGTCGAGCGTCATCGCGACCGTCATGACGGCGCGCGCGCTGAAGCGCGTCGCGTCGCGCCCGACGACGTCGTGCCGCCCGTCACCACCGGAGGCCTCGGCCATGCATCCGCTCGTCCGCGCTGAAGCGCTCGCATCGCAGCTCGACGATCCGCGCTGGATCGTCTTCGACTGCCGCCACGACCTGATGGCGCCCGACGCCGGCGCCGCGCTGTACGCCGCCTCGCACGTGCCGGGCGCGCGCTTCGCGTCGCTCGACCGCGACCTCGCCGGCGCGAAGGACGGCACGAACGGCCGCCATCCGCTGCCGCCGAAGGACGCGTTCGTCGCGTTCCTCGCCGACGCCGGCGTGAACGACGACAGCGTCGTCGTCGCCTACGACGCGTCGAACGGGCTCTACGCGTCGCGGCTGTGGTGGCTCGTGCGCTGGATCGGGCACGCCGACGTCGCGGTGCTCGACGGCGGCCTGCCGGCGTGGCAGGCGGCCGGACTGCCGACGACCGACGCCGCGCCGCGACCGTCGCGCGGCACGATCGTCGCGCGCGAGCCGCTCGTGTCCTTCGTCGACACCGCCGACGTCGACGCGAACGTCGCGTCGCGCGAGCGCCTCGTCGTCGACGCGCGCGCGCCGGAGCGCTATCGCGGCGACGTCGAGCCGCTCGATCCCGTCGCGGGCCACATCCCGGGCGCCGTCAACCATCCGATGGCGCGCAGCGTCGGGCCCGACGGCCGCTTCCGCGACGCCGCGTCGTTGCGCGCGGACTTCGAGGCGACGCTCGCCGGCCGCCGGCCGGACGACGTCGTGCAGTCGTGCGGGTCCGGCGTCACCGCGTGCCACAACCTGCTCGCGATGGAGGTCGCCGGACTGTCCGGCGCGCGGCTCTATCCCGGCTCGTGGAGCGCGTGGGTCGCCGACCCGTCGCGGCCGGTCGCGCGCGGCGACGCGGCGTAGCGATCCGTCGCGATCAGGGCCGCGCCTCGTAGACCAGGTTGAACGGCGTCTCGGCGGCGCGGCGGAAGCGGCCGAAGCCGCCCTTCGTCACGACGTCGCGCATCCGCGACTCGCCGGACTGCGCGCCGAGGCACAGCCCGACCTCCTGCGAACGCGACGCCGGCGTGCAGATGAACGTCGACGCCGAGTAGAACACGCGTCCGACCGGGTTCAGGTTGTCCTCGAGCCGGTCGTTCGCGAACGGCTCGACGATCATCCACGCACCGTCCGGCGCGAGCGTCGAGCGCACGTGCGCCGCGGCGCCGACGGGGTCGCCCATGTCGTGCAGGCAGTCGAACACCGCGACGAGGTCGTAGGACGCGGCCGGGAAGCTCTTCGCGCTCGCGACCTCGAAGCGCACGCGGTCCGACACGCCGGCCTTCTCGGCCGCCGCGCGCGCATGCAGCACCGACGGCTCGTGATAGTCGAAGCCGACGAAGGTCGAGTTCGGAAACGCCTCGGCCATGATCAGCGTCGAGGCGCCGTGTCCGCAGCCGACGTCTGCGACGGACGCGCCGCGCTCGAGCTTGGGCACCATGCCGTCGAGCGACGGCAGCCACGACGCGACGAGGTTGACCGCGTAGCCGGGCCGGAAGAAGCGCTCGCAGCCGTGGAACAGCGACACGTCGTGCTCGTGCCATCCGAAGCCGTCGCCGGACCGGAACGCGTCGATCATCTTCGGGATCGCACGGAACTGCGCGACGGCCATCTGGAACGCGCCCGGGACGAACGCGGGGCTGCCCTCGACGGCCAGCGCCAGCGCCTGCTCCTCGCCGAGCGAGAAGCGCTCGGTCGCGGCGTCGTAGTCGACGTAGCCGCTCGCGGCCTGCGCCGACAGCCACTCGCGAATGTAGCGCGGGTCGGTCGACGTCCGGCTCGCCAGCTCGTCGGCGGTCATCGGCGCCTCGGCCAGCGTCTTGTACAGCCCGAGCTGGTCGCCGACGACGACGGTCGCCGCGTGCATCACCGCGCCGAGGTCGCCGACGAACCGGCCCATGAACGCATTGAGTTTCGCTTCGTCGATCGCCATCGTCGTTCTCCTCTGTCGCCCTCGATCGGGCTTGCGGAGTGTGGCGCCATTCGTCGATGCCGACGCTATGACTTATTCACGTCGCGTCGTCGCTCGACGGTCAGTCGCCTGCCCAGCCGTTGAGCACGACGACGACGAGCACGCCGACCGCGATCAGCGCGGCCTGCGACAGCGCGTCGCGGCCCCGGTCCGCCTGCGGATCGATGCGATGCATCTGCGGCACGAGGTCCGACAGCGCGATATAGAGGAAGTTGGCCGCCGCGACGACCAGCACGTACGGGATCCAGTCGCTCATCCGCTCGAGGAACGCGAGCCCGACGATGCCGCCGACGACGATCGCCGCGCTCGACAGCGACGCCCAGCGCACCGCACGTCGCTTCGGGACGTGCGCGTTCAGCAGCACCACGAAGTCGCCGAGCTTGTGCGGGATCTCGTGCGCGAGGATCGACAGCGTCGCGGCGACGCCGACCCACGGACTCGCGAGGAACGCGCCCGCGATGACGATGCCGTCCGAGAAGTTGTGGACCGCGCTGCCGACGAGCACGAACACGCCGCCGCGGCCGGCCTCGTGCGCGTCGTGGCCATGATGATGATGATGGCCGTCGCCCTCGAAGTGATGGCTGTGCCGGTACACCGCGATCTTCTCGAGGAAGAAGAAGCCGAACACGCCGGCGAGGAGGACGGCGCAGAGGCGTCGCGTCGAGGCGCCCGATTCGAGCGCCTCGGGGATCAGGTGCAGGAACGCCGTCGCGAGCAGCACGCCGATCGAGAAGCTGACCATCCGCGGCACGAAGCGGCCGGCGAGCCGGAACGACAGCGTCGCCGCGAGCGCGATGCTGACGACGGCGACGAGCAGCGTCGCGACGAGCGTGGCGGCGGCGGCCATCGGGTCGGGCGTCGGCCCCGGCGGTCGCCGCGGGCCGTCGGTCAGGCGACGCCGTGCGCCTTGAAGAACGCGAGCATCTTCGCCCAGCCGTCCTCGGCGTCGGCCTTCACGTAGCTCGGTCGATAGTCGGCGTTGAAGCCGTGCGGCGCGTCGGGATAGACGACGATCCGCGAGTCGGCGGCGACGGCCGGCGCCGACTTCAGCGCCGCCGACATCGCGTCGCGCGCCTCGGCGGTGATGCCCTGGTCCTGCCCGCCGTACAGGCCGAGCACCGGCGCCTTCAGCTGCGCGACGCCGTCGATCGCGGTGCTCGGCTGCAGTTCGGTCTTCCGCCCGGCGAGCGGTCCGTACCACGCGACGCCGGCCTTGATGCGGTCGCTGTGCTCGGCGAACAGCCAGACCTGGCGGCCGCCCCAGCAGAAGCCGGTGACGGCGACCGGCGCGCGTCGCCGTCGTTCTTCGCAGCCCACGCGACGGTGGCATCGAGGTCGCTCGCGACCTG
The DNA here is from genome assembly GCA_963720205.1 of uncultured beta proteobacterium. GTDB lineage: Bacteria > Pseudomonadota > Gammaproteobacteria > Burkholderiales > Burkholderiaceae_D > CAHJXF01. The sequence goes on from OY970390.1 coordinate 1,911,610, forward strand.
CGCGTCCGGCACCTTCGAGACGATGTTGGTGATCAGTTCCGGGATCGAGTCGAACTTCGACGGATCGCCCTGGCGCGCGTAGAGCTCCGGCGCGATCGCGAGATAGCCGACCTTCGCGAGCCGGCGGCACAGGTCCTTGATGTGCTCGTGGACGCCGAACACTTCCTGGATCACGACGACGGTCGGCAGGTCGCGACGACCGGCGGGCTTCGCGCGATACGCCGGCATCTGGCCGTCGGCGACCGGGATGCGCACTTCGCCGGCGTCGAGGCCGGCGGTGTCGGTCGTGATCGTCTGCGCGCCGACCGGCATCACCGCCGCGGCGAAGCCGGACCCGAGCGCGGTGACGACGAAGCCGCGCCGCGTGAAGCCGACGTTCGGCAGCTGGCTGGCGATTTCCTGTTCGAGCAGGCTCATGGCGTCCTTCGGTCCGTGCGCCGCGCCCGCGGCAACGCGGCGCAGTGTAATGGCAAAGCGCGACGCCGGACCCGGTCGACGAAGCGGTCCGATCCGCGCGCTGTGCTGTAATCGAACCCCGCATCGACCCGTCAGCTCCGCCTCCGATGGCATCCAGCGACCCGCCGCGCGCCGACGCGACGGCCGAACCGACCGAGCCGTCGCCGGCACCGGCGATCGGGCCGGCCGAGCTGTTCGTCGCGTTCTCGCAGCTCGCGCTGTCGGGCTTCGGCGGCGTCCTGCCGTTCGCGTATCGCGCGCTCGTCGAGCGGCGTCGCTGGGTCGACCCGAAGGAGTTCGCGAGCCTGCTCGCGATCGCGCAGGTCATGCCGGGGCCGACGATCTGCAACCTGTCGGTGATGATCGGCCAGCGCTTCGCCGGCTTCGCCGGCGCGTGCGCGGCGCTCGCCGGCATGGTGCTCGGGCCGGCCTGCATCGTGATCGCGCTCGGCGTCGCTTGGCAGCACTACGGCGGCCTCGTCGCGGTCAAGCACGCGCTCGCCGGCATGTCGGCGGTCGCGATCGGGCTGATCTTCGCGACGGCCGTGAAGATGGGCATCAACCTGTTCCGGCCGGCGCGCGACGACGGCGGCGCGCGCGTGTCGTACTGGACGCCGCGACGGCTGACGCAGGTCGCGCTGTGCGCGCTCGCGTTCGTCGGCGTCGGCCTGCTGCGCTGGCCGCTCGTGCGGTCGTCGCCGGTCTCGCGCCGTTCGCCGTCGGCATCGCATGGGCGTCGGACCGACGATGATCGACGACGACGGCAATCCGACCTGGCTGCTCGTGTCCCACCTCGCGCTGCTGTCGTTCGCGGCGGTCGGCGGCGGCGTCATCATGCTGGCGCCCGGACATCCGGCGCTTCGTCGTCGGCGTCCATCACTGGATCACCGACGAGCAGTTCGCGGCGGCCTATGCGATCGCGCAGGCGGCGCCGGGGCCGAACATGCTGTTCGTCACGCTCGTCGGCTGGCAGGTCGGCGGCTGGTTCGGCGCGATCGGCGCGACCGGCGGCGTCATCCTGCCGCCCGCGCTGCTGACGTTCGTCGCGACGCGCGCGTCGAGTCGCGGCGCCGGAACGGTCGGGCCGTTCGGCCGCGCGGTCCGCGACGGCCTCGCGCCGCTGTCCGTCGGGTTGCTGCTGGCCGGCACGTGGGTGCTGTTCCGGTCGGGCGACAACGGCTGGCGCGAATCGCTGCTGGTCGTCGCAACCTTGCTCGTCGTCCTACGCACGAAGATCAATCCGTTGTGGCTGATCACCGTCGGTGCCCTGACAGGCGTCGCCGGACTCGTCGGTTAACGTCGCGCTCTTTCGAGGACTCCCATGACCCCACTGCGATCGCTCCGTTCCGCATCCCGGTACCTGATCGCCCTACTCGGACTCATCGCGATGACGAGCTGCGCCGAAACGCCGAAGAACCCGAACCCGCGGTCCGCCGCGCCGCTGCCGCAGCCGCAGGTCGACCTGCCGCGCTACATGGGCCAGTGGTACATCGTCGCGAACATCCCGTACTTCCTCGAGAAGGATCTCGTCGCGAGCAAGACGAAGTACACGCTGCGCGACGACGGCAAGGTGACCGAGAACTTCTCGGCGCTGAAAGGCGGCTTCGACGGCGAGCTGAAGGAATACGAGTTCGTCGACACGCCGGACCCGACGACCGGCAACTCGTACTGGAGCGTGCGGCTGTTCTGGCCGGTCTACGTCAGCCAGCAGACGGTCTACGTCGACCCGGACTACCAGTACACGCTGATCGGCTACAAGGACAAGAGCCTCGGCTGGATCTTCGCGCGGACGCCGGACATTCCGGAGGCGAAGTACCAGGAAATGCTGAAGCGCTTCGAGGACGCGGGCTACGACACGTCGAAGTTCCGCCGCGTGCCCCAGCACCGCGAGCAGATCGGCAAGCCGGGCTTCCATTCGCCGGGCCAGCCGACGTCCTGACGTCCGGCGGGCCGGCCCGCGGCGCGCCGGCCTCGTTCAGTGCGCCCGGTCCCAGTTCGGACCGGCGCCGAGCTCCACGTCGAGCGGCACCTTCAGCTCGGCGACGCCCGCCATCAGCGCCGGCACGCGTTCGCGGACCGTCGGCAGCTCGTCGTCGGGCACCTCGAGCACGAGCTCGTCGTGGACCTGCATGATCATCTTCGTGCGCAGGCCGTCGCGCCTCGAGCCAGTCCTGCACCGCGATCATCGATAGCTTGATGAGGTCGGCGGCCGTGCCCTGCATCGGCGCGTTGATCGCCGCGCGCTCGGCGGCCGCGCGGCGCGGCCCGTTCGGGCTGTTGATCTCCGGCAGCCACAGCCGGCGGCCGAACACCGTCTCGACGTAGCCCTTCGCCTTCGCGCTCGATGCGCGTCTCGTGCATGTAGTTCGCGACGCCCGGATAGCGCGCGAAGTAGCGGTCGATGTAGAGCTTCGCCGCGTCGCGCTCGATGCCGAGGTTCGCCGCGAGGCCGAACGCGCTCATGCCGTAGATCAGCCCGAAGTTGATGACCTTCGCGTATGCGGCGCTGCTCGCTCGTCACCTCGTCGGGCGTCGTCTCGAAGATCTCGGCCGCCGTGCGGCGATGGACGTCCTCGTCGTTCGCGAACGCCGCGATCAGCGACTCGTCGCCGGAGATGTGCGCCATGATCCGCAGCTCGATCTGCGAGTAGTCGGACGACACGATCGTCGCGCCCTCGCGGCGCGATGAACGCCTCGCGGATGCGCCGGCCCTCGGCCGTGCGGATCGGGATGTTCTGCAGGTTCGGATCGTTCGACGCGAGCCGGCCCGTCACCGCGACCGCCTGCGCGTAGGTCGTGTGCACGCGGCCGGTCCGCGGGTTGACCATCCGCGGCAGCTTGTCGGTGTACGTGCTCTTGAGCTTCGACAGCGCGCGATGGTCGAGCAGCACCTTCGGCAGCGGATAGTCGTTCGCGAGCTTCGCGAGCACTTCCTCGTCGGTCGACGGCGTGCCGCTCGCGGTGCGCCGCGCGACCGGCAGCTTCAGCTTGTCGAACAGCAGCTCGCCGATCTGCTTCGGGCTGCCGAGGTTGAACGGCTGGCCGGCGAGCTCGTAGGCCTGCGCCTCGAGTTGCTGCATCCGCGCGCCGAGCTCGGCGCCCTGCGCGTTCAGCAGGTCGGCGTCGATCAGCACGCCGTTGCGCTCGATCTTCTGCAGCACGATCGCGCGTCGGCAGCTCGATCGTCCGATAGACCGAGTCGAGCGACGGCGACTCTCGCGATCCGCGGATACAGCGCGTCGATGCACGCGCAGCGTCGAGGTCGGCGTCCTCGGCCGCGTAGCGCGTCGCGAGGTCGATCGCGACCTCGTCGAAGCCGATCTGCTTCGCGCCCTTGCCGCAGACGTCCTCGTACGACGTCAGGTCCTCGACGCCGAGATGGCGCCGCGCGAGGTCCTCGAGGCTGTGGTTGCGATGCGACTCGAGCACGTACGACTGCAGCAGCGTGTCGTGCTCGATGCCGGCGAGTTCGATGCCGTGGTTCGCGAGCACCTGCCGGTCGTACTTCAGGTTCTGGCCGACCTTCTTCTTCGACGCGTCCTCGAGCCACGGCTTCAGCTTCGCGAGCGTCGCGTCGAACGGCAGCTGCGCCGGGCCGCCGCCGTCGATCGACCGGTGCGCGAGCGGCAGGTAGGCCGCGCGCCCGGCCTCGACCGAGAACGACAAGCCGATCAGCGACGCCTGCATCGAGTCGAGCGACGTCGTCTCGGTATCGAACGCCGTCAGCGGCGCGGCGTCGATCGCGGCGAGCCATGCGTCGAGCGCCTCGTCGCGTCGAGGATCGTGTCGTAGCGGCGCTCGACGTCGCTGTCCGGGCGCGACCGCCGGCTCCGTCGGATCGACGACGCCCGGCTCGAGCGACACGTCCTCGTTGTTCTCCGGCGCCTCCGACGCCGGCCTCGTCGTCGCGTCGGTCTGCGCGACCTCGCGCAGCCACGTCTTGAAGCCGTAGCGGTCGAACAGCTCGAGCAGCGCCTCGCGATCCTCGTCCTTCGGCACGAGCGTCGTCGTGATGTCGCCGACCTCGTCGAGCGGGCAGTCGCACTTGACGGTGACGAGCTTGCGCGCCATCGGCAGCCAGTCGAGCGCGCGTCGCAGGTTGTCGCCGACCGCGCCCTTGATCTCGTCGGCGCGTGTCGACGATCGCGTCGAGCGAGCCGTACTGCGCGAGCCACTTCGCGGCGGTCTTCGGGCCGACCTTCTCGACGCCCGGCACGTTGTCGACGGTGTCGCCGACGAGCGTCAGGTAGTCGACGATGCGGTCCGGCGGCACGCCGAACTTCGCCTTGACGCCGTCGACGTCGAGCACCTCGCCGGCGCCGTGCCACGTGCCGGCCGGGCCGCCGGTCGGCACCCGGTTCATCGTGTTGATCAGCGTGACGTGGTCGTCGACGAGCTGCGCGAGATCCTTGTCGCCGGTCGACACCAGCGTGCGCATGCCGGCCGCGGTCGCGCGCTTCGGCGAGCGTGCCGATGACGTCGTCGGCCTCGATGCCTTCGATCATCAGGATCGGCCAGCCGAGCGCGCGCACGACCTGCGTGGATCGGCGCGATCTGGCGGGCCAGGTCGTCGGGCATCGCCGAGCGCGTCGCCTTGTAGTCGGGATACCAGTCGTCGCGGAACGTCTTGCCCGGTGCGTCGAACACCACGGCGCTATACTCGGCCGCGACATCCTGCTTCAATCGGCGCAGCATGGCGACCATGCCGTAGATCGCGCCGGTCGGCTCGCCCGCCTTGTTCCTCAGGTCCGGCAGCGCGTGGAACGCGCGATAGAGATAGCTCGAGCCGTCGACCAACAACAGTCAAATTCATATGAAAGATCCGAAATTCGTGCCGACGCTGCGCGAGCTCGACGGCACGCGTCGCGGCACGTGGAACCGCGGCCAGCGGAATGAATTTGCGACGGGAAAAGCGCCAGCGATGAAGGCCCGCGAGTCGTGGCACGTCCTGGGAATTATGTCAGAGTTCATCGAGGCGGCCGAGCGCCTCGCGGACATCCGGCCCGCCATCAGCATCTTCGGTTCGGCGCGCATTCCGGCCGGCACGCCCGAGTACAACCTGACCGAGAAGATCGCGCGGCTGCTCGCCGATTCGGGCTTCGCCGTGATCTCCGGCGGCGGCCCCGGACTGATGGAAGCGGCCAACAAGGGCGCGTTCGACGGCCGCGCGCCGTCGGTCGGTCTCAACATCGAATTGCCGCACGAACAGAAGGGCAACGACTATCAGGACGTCGTCCTACGGTTCCGGCATTTCTTCTCGCGTAAGGTCGCTTTCGTGAAGTACGCGTCCGCCTACGTCGTCATGCCGGGCGGCTTCGGGACGCTCGACGAACTGTCCGAGGCGCTGACGCTGATCCAGACCGGCAAGACGCGCGTGATGCCGATCGTGCTCGTCGGCAGCGCGTTCTGGTCCGGCCTGCTCGACTGGATGCGCGACCAGCTCTGCACCCGCGGCCTGATCCGGCCCGACGACCTCGACCTGATGACGGTCGTCGACGACGAGCATGCGGTGGTCGAACACGATCTTCGAGTTCTACGAACGTCGCAGCATCGCGCCGACGTCGTCGGAGTTCGAGCAGATGCTGTATCTGTGAGGCGTTGATCATGACGTTTCTTCGATTCCCCGTCGTCGCGTCGGCCGTCGCCGTCGCGCTGATGTCCGCCGGCGTCGCGTTCGCGCAGGACGCCGCGCCGCCGAAGCGGCTCGAGCCGCTGCCCGACGTGCCGCCGCCGCCGAAGCTGTCGAACACGCCGACGCCGGCCGACGAGGACGATGCGCCGACCGTCAACATCCGCCGAGAAGGCGAGACGAAGATCGAGGAGTTCCGCACGAAGGACGGCCGCATCTACGCCGTCCGCGTCACGCCGCGGATCGGCAAGCCGTACCTGCTCGTCGACCCCGACGGCAAGCACCCGATCACCGACAGCGGCGACTTCGGCACCGGCACGCGGCCGGCGCAGTGGACGCTGTTCGAGTTCTAGCCTTTGCGTCCGGCGCCTCCGCAGCGAGCCTCGTCGCCGCCGTCGCGGCGCTTGCGCTAGCCGCGCATGGCGGTCTACACCGCCCTCACGGCCGCGGCGCTCGAGACCTGGCTTTCGGACCATGACGTCGGCACGCTCGTCGGCTTCGAGGGCATCGCGTCCGGCATCGAGAACAGCAACTTCTTCGTCACGACCGGCGACCGCGGCGTGGAACGTCGCTTCGTGCTCACGCTGTTCGAGCGCCTGTCGATCGACGCGCTTCCGTACTATCTCGGGCTGATGAAGCATCTCGCTTCGCACGGCGTGCCGTGCCCCTCGCCGTCCGCCGACCGTCGCGGCGCGCTCGCGTCGATGCTGTGCGGCAAGCCGGCCGCGCTCGTGTCGCGGCTCGACGGGCGATCGGTCGTCGACGCGTCGCCGGCGCATTGCGCGACGATGGGCCGCGCGCTCGCGACGATGCATCGCACCGCGGCCGGATTCGACGACCGTCGATCGAATCCGCGCGGCATCGACTGGTGGCTCGACGCCGCGACGCGCGTGCGTCCGCACCTCGACGGTTCGCAGCGCGCGCTGCTCGACGACGAGGTCGCGCTGCAGCGGACCGGGTGGCACGACGCGACGCGCGGACTGCCGCGCGGCGCGATCCACGCCGACCTGTTCCGCGACAACGCGCTGTTCGTCGACGACGGCGATGCGTCGCCGCGGCTCGGCGGGGTCATCGACTTCTACTTCGCCGGCGACGACGTCTGGGCGCTCGACCTCGCGATCTGCCTGAACGACTGGTGCGTCGACCTCGACGACGGCGCGTTCCGGCCGGACGCGCTCGACGCGTTCGTCGACGGCTACGAGGCGGAGCGTCCGCTGACCGCGCCGGAACGTCGGGCGATGCCGCGGATGCTGCGTGCCGCCGCGCTGCGCTTCTGGCTGTCGCGCGTCGACGACCTGCATCGTCCGCGCCCCGCCGAGTTGCTCGTGCCGCACGACCCCGGCCGTTTCGAACGGATCCTCAGGCTTCGCCGCGCCGAGGCGCTCGACGGGTCCGGCCCGTTCGACGCCGACTGACCGATGCAGGCGCTCCGACTCGACGCGCAGTCCGGGCTGCGATGGATCGCCGGCGGATGGCGGATGCTGCGACGACAGCCGATCGGCTTCATCGCGCTGCTGTTCCTGTTCTGGCTGCTGCTGCTCGCGGCGAGCGTCGTGATCGGCTTCGTCGCGGAGGGCCTCGGCGCCGTCCTGAAGTTCGTGTCGGCCGACGCGATCGCCGCGGCCGGCAGCCTGCTGTTCGCCGCGGTGACGCCCGCGCTGACCGTCGGGTTCCTGCAGGCGTGCCGCGCTCGCGGCGACCGGCGCGCGCGTACACCCGCTGCTGCTGTTCGCACCGTTCCGCGCGGGCCGTGTCGTCGTCGGACGGCTGCTCGGCCTCGGGCTGATCGAGGTGGCCCTGCTGTTCGCGATCCTGTTCGCGCTCAACGGCGGCGACGCGCTGTTCGTCGACGGTCCCGATGCGACGCCGCCCGCGGCCGCGACCGGCGCCGCGTCCGGCTCGACGTCGGGCGCGCCGTCCGCCGCGACGACGACGACCGGGCCGACGGCGAACGACGGCCGCGCCGACGCGCCGACGTCGCCCGCCGACGACGAGGCGACCCGCCGCCGCGCGGCCGAGCTCGCCGAGCAGGGACTCGCGTACCTGCCGGTCGCGCTGCTGATGTGGTACGCGCCGATGCTCGTCGCATGGCACGGCGTGCCGGTCGGCAAGTCGCTGTTCTTCAGTCTCGTCGGCGTGTGGCGCAACCGGACCGCATTCGCGGTCTACGGCATCGCGTGGATCGCGATCTGGATGGGCGCGTCGATCGCGATCGCGCTCGTCAGCCTCGCGGTCGGCATCGGCAACGTCGCCGCGATCGTCGTCGCGCCGCTCGCGATGCTGCTGCTGACCTGCATGTACTGCTCGATGTACGAGAGCTATGCGACCGTCTACGTCGATCCGGCGCGGCCTGCGCCGCCGGTCGAGAGCTGACGCGCCATCAGGTCGGCTCGGCCCACGACCGCAGCGCGAAGCGGCCGTCGGCGAACGACAGACGATTGATCCGCGCGTTGCCGATCGGGCCGCCGGGTCGGGGCGCGTCGAGCGCGAGCCCGCAGGCCTCGCGATACAGCATGTCGAGCACGCCGCCGTGCGTCACGACGAGCGTGATCGAGCCGTCGCCGAACGCCGCCGCGTGATCGCGCGCGATCGTCGTCACCGCGACGATCACGCGCTCCCGGAACGCCGCGAGGCTCTCGCCGCCGGGCATCGCGTGCGACGCGTCGCGCCGTCTCATGCGCTCCGCGTCGTCGGGACGGTGCAGCGCGATCTCGTCGTACGTCGAACCTTCGAGCACGCCGTAGCCGCGCTCGCGCAGCCCGGCGTCGCGCCGCACCGGTAGCCCGAGGCCGGCCGCCACCGGTTCGGCGGTCGCGAGCGCGCGAGCGAGGTCGCTCGAGTGGATCGCATCGATCGGCTCGTGCGCGAGCGCGGCCGCGAGCCGCACGGCCTGCTCGACGCCGGTCGCGTTCAGCGCGATGTCGACGTGTCCCTGCAGCCGCCGGTCCCGGTTCCAGTCGGTCTCGCCGTGCCGGACGACGATCAGCTCGACCATGGCGCTCAGGCGCCGGTCGACACGTCCGGATTCAGCGTGTAGAGCCCCGTGAGCCGCGCCTCGGCGAGCACGTCGCCGGCGAGCGCGGCGCGGACCGCGGCGCCCGTCACGCGACCGGTCACGACGATGCGCTCGGTCTTCAGCGCGTACAGCGTGAAGACGTAGTGATGCACGATGCTGTCGTTCCACGGCGGGCACGGGCCGTCGTAGCCGTAGTAGTCGCCGGCCATCTCGGCATCGTTCGCGAACCAGTCGGTATAGCCGTTCAGGCCGTGCAGCGCGCCTTCGACCGGACTGCCGGCGATCATCGGGCCGTGCTTGCCGCGCGGCGTGACGCCGTCGCAGAACGCGCCGGCGTCGATCGCGCGCAGCGTCGCCGGCAGGTCGAACAGCACCCAGTGGAAGAAGTCGACGCGCGGCAGGTCGGCGGGCACCACGCGGTCCGGCTGGTTGACGTCGTCGGGCCGGCTCGGCACGTCGTAGTCGTGCACGATCAGCGCGAACGAACGCGTGCCGTCCGGCACGTCGTCCCACGCGAGGTGCGGATTGCGGTTGTCGGACAGCGTCACGCGCGACGCGACGTCGGGCCGGCCGAACGCGAATTCGGCGGGGACCGCCGCGCCATCGGCGAACGAGTCGCTCCAGAGCTTCATCGATGTTCCTCGAGCACGTTGGAGATCTCGACGAGGTTCTCGTCGGGATCGTAGAGATAGACGGACATCAATGGATGCGCGGCGCCGGTCCGCGGCACCGGTCCGGTGATGACGACGACGCCGCACGCGGCGAGATGCGCCAGCACGTCGGCCATCGGCGTGCGCGTCAGCAGGCACACGTCGGCCGATCCGGGCGTCGCGTGCCGCACGTTCCGGTCGACGACGTGGCCGACCTGATGCAGGTTGAACTTCTGCGCGCCGAACACGAGCGCGTGGCGCACGACGCCGCCGCTCTCGAAGCGCTGCGGCTTCATGCCCAGCACGCGCGCGTAGAAGTCGGTGGTGCGGCCGATGTCGGCGACCGTCAGGACCAGATGGTCGAGGCTCTCGATCGTGATCATCGCGGCCTCACGTGAGCGTCAGCCGCGCGAAGCGGCGCTTGCCGACCTGCACGACGTAGACGCCCGGCCGGCAGCTTCAATCCGCGGTCGGAGACGGTGGCGCCGTCGATCCGCACGCCGCCCTGGTCGACATTGCGCAGCGCCTCGCGACGTCGACGCGACGAGGCCGGCCTGCTTCAGCAACGGGCCGATGCGCGAGCGGCGCGCCGCCGAGCGCGATCTCCGGCGATCGTCGTCGGGGATGCCGCCGCGCGCGCGCAGCTCGAAGTCGGCGAGCGCGTCGTCGGCCGCCTTCGCGTCGTGGAAGCGCGCGACGATCTCCTGCGCGAGCAGCGACCTTGGCGTCGCGCGGGTTGCGGCCGTCGTCGACCTCGCGCCGCAGCCGCGCGATCGTCGTCCGACGGCCGCGACGACAGCAGCTCGTAGTAGCGCCACATCAGCGTGTCGGAGATCGACATCAGCTTGCCGAACATGTCGTTCGGCGCGTCGGTGAGCGCGACGTAGTTGTCCTTCGACTTCGACATCTTCTCGACGCCGTCGAGGCCTTCGAGCAGCGGCATCGTCAGGATGCACTGCGGCTCCTGGCCGTAGTCGCGCTGCAGCTCGCGACCGACCAGCAGGTTGAACTTCTGGTCGGTGCCGCCGAGCTCGAGGTCGCTCTTCAGCGCGACCGAGTCGTAGCCCTGCATCAGCGGATACAGCAACTCGTGGACCGAGATCGGCGTGCTCGCCTTGAAGCGCTTGCGTGAAGTCGTCGCGCTCGAGCATGCGCGCGACGGTGTAGCGCGCGGCGAGCTCGATCATGCCGCGCGCGCCGAGCGGATCGCTCCACTCGCTGTTGTAGCGGATCTCGGTGCGCGCCGCGTCGAGCACCAGGCCGGCCTGCGCGAAGTAGGTCTTCGCGTTCGTCGTCGATCTGCTCGCGCGTCAGCGGCGGCCGCGTCGCGTTGCGGCCCGACGGGTCGCCGATCATCGACGTGAAGTCGCCGATCAGGAAGATCACCGTGTGGCCGAGGTCCTGCAGCTGGCGCAGCTTGTTGAGGACGACCGTGTGGCCGAGGTGCAGGTCGGGCGCGGTCGGGTCGAGCCCGAGCTTGATGCGCAGCGGCTTCGCCGGTGCGCTGCGAGCGCTCGAGCTTCGCGGCGAACTCGGACTCGACGATCAGCTCGTCGACGCGGTCGCGCACGACGTCGAGCGCCTCGGCCGGACCGATCGGCGGCCAGCGGGGCCGGCGGCGGCGGGACCGCAGCGGGAAGGTCGGCGTCGGGCATGCGGCGGAGGCAAAGCGCGGATTCTAGCGCCGCGCCGCCGTCGCGACCGCTCGGGCGCGCAAGCACGGTCATCACGCCGTCAAAATCCTTCCGACGGGCTTGCACGGGCTGCCTCGCCCGTGGTAGACTGCCGGCCTCCGCTCGCTAAGTCCGGTTTGTCGTGATATCAGACAAACACTGATTCTGGCGAACAATCCGCCGCAACTTGGCGAAACGCTGCGCGCTTCGCCCGACTCGCATGGCCGTCGACTCCCACCCGCCTGCCCGATCCTCGTCTTCCGATTCCCGCAGCGACCGCCTCGTCGTCGCTGTCGCGCCGCCGCCGACGCCTGTCCGCCGCCATCGCACGCCTGCTGCTGTCCGCCGCCGCCATCGTCTCGTTCGGCGCTGCCGTGACCGCGTTCGCCGTCGCCGACGACACGCCGCTGCCGGCCAGCCGCTGGATCGCCGAGGACCTGCCGGCACCGCGACATGCGCACGCAGCTCGAGGCGCTCGCCGGTCGCGACGACGCGTTCGTCACGCGAGCAGCGCACCCGCAGCGGCGACACGATCGGCGCGCTGCTGACGCGCCTCGGCGTCTCCGACAGCGGCGCCGAAGCGTTCCTGCGCACGTCGACCGACGCGCGCGCGATGCGGCTCCTGAAGCCCGGCCGGCTGCGTGCAGGCCCGCGTCGACGAGGCCGGCGCGCTGCAGTGGCTGCGCTACGCGTACAGCGCCGTCGACGGCCGCGACGCGGCGTCGGTCGCGAGCGGCCATGCGCTCGTCGTCGAGCGCCGGCGGCGACGCCTTCGCCGCGCACGACGAGCAGCTCGCGAACGAGCGGCGCGTCGAGCTGCGCGTCCGGCGAGATCCGGTCGTCGCTGTTCGCCGCGACCGACGAGGCCGGGCTGCCCGACGGCATCGCGACGCAGATCGCCGAGATCTTCGCCGGCGACATCGACTTCTATCGCGACCTCCATCGCGGCGACCGCTTCCGCGTCGTCTACGAGAGCTACTACCAGGGCGGCGAGTTCGTCCGCGCCGGCCGCATCCTCGCCGTCGAGTTCGTCAACGGCGGCACAGTCGCACTCGGCGATGTGGTACGGCGGCCCGGCGACGCGCAACGCGGCGACGCTCGCGGGTCACTACTACGGCCTCGACGGCCGGAGCCAGCGCCGCGCGTTCCTGCGCACGCCGCTCGAGTTCACGCGCATCACCTCCGGCTTCGGCGGGCGCCTGCATCCGATCCTCGAACACCTGGCGCCAGCACACCGGCGTCGACTACGCGCGCGCCGCACGGCACGCCGGTGCGCACGATCGGCGACGGCGTCGTCGAGTTCGCCGGCGTCAGCAGAACGGCTACGGCAACGTCGTCATCATCAAGCACCAGGGCGTCTACTCGACCGTCTACGGGCACCTGTCGGCGTTCGCCGCCGGCCTGCACCGCGGCCAGCACGTCGAGCAGGGCAACGCTCGATCGGCTACGTCGGCATGACCGGCTGGGCGACCGGCCCGCACCTGCACTTCGAGTTCCGCATCGCCGACAAGGCGACCGATCCGCTGACCGCGGCGATGCCCGAGACGCCGCCGATCGGCCGCGCGAGCAGCCGGCGTTCCGGTCGGTCGCGGCGACGTTCGATCGCCAGATCGAACTGCTGCGCGCGACCGAGGGCGTGCCGACGACGCGTCCGCGTCGGCCTCCGCGTCGACTCAGCGCGGCGCCGTCGCGCGCGCGCGCCGCGGCGCCTGAGCGCGGCCATCGCCGAACGCCGCGTCGTCGACGGCGGCCGCGAGCGACGGCCTCTACGTCGGCGTGATGTCGGGGACCGAGCCTCGACGGCATCGACGCGGTCCTCGCGTCGTTCGACGCGCGATCGTCCGCGCGATCCTGCGCCGCGCGCGAGCGCGCCGTTCGACGCCGATCTCCGCGCCGAGCTGCTCGCGCTGCAGCACAGCGGCCGCCGACGAGCTCCACCGCGCGGCGCTCGCCGCGAACGCGCTCGCCGACCACTACGCCGCGCTCGTCGCCGCGCTGCTCGAGCAGCGCGGCGTGCGACCGCGACGTCGGTCGTCGCGATCGGCGTGCACGGCCAGACGGTGCGGCATCGCCCCGAGCGCTCGGCTACACGGTCCAGCTCAACGCGCCGGCGCGGCTCGCCGAGCTGACCGGCATCGCCGTCGTCGCCGATTTCCGCAGCCGCGACGTCGCCGCCGGCGGCCAGGGCGCGCCGCTCGTGCCGGCCTTCCACGACGCGCTCTTCCGACGCGCCGGCCGCCACCGCGTCGTGCTGAACCTCGGCGGCATCGCCAACGTCACCGACCTGCCGCGCGGACGCGGCGACGCCGGTGCGCGGCTTCGACTGCGGGCCCGGCAACGTGCTGCTCGACGGCTGGATCGCGCGGCATCGCGGCGCGCCGTACGACGCCGACGGCGCGTGGGCGGCGAGCGGCCGCGTCGATGCGGCGACTGCTCGATCGCGCTGCGCGACGAGCCGTGCTTCGCGCTGCCGCCGCCGAAGAGCACCGGCCGCGACCTGTTCAACGCGGCGTGGCTCGACGCGCGGCTCGCCGAGCTGCGCGGCGGCTCGCGCCGGCCGACGTGCAGGCGACGCTCGCCGCGCTGACGGCGACGACGATCGTCGACTCGATGCGTCGCGCATGCCGGCGCGCCGGACGAGCTGGTCGTCTGCGGCGGCGGCGCGTACAACGCCGACCTGCTCGACGCGCTTGCGCGCGGCGTTCGCGACGCCGGCGCCGCGTGCCGTGCGACCGTCGTCGGACGCGGCGCGGCGCGATCGCGCCGGAGCAGGTCGAGGCGCTGGCGTTCGCGTGGCTCGCGAGCGCTGCGTCGCGGCGCGGCCGGGCAACCTGCCGGCGGTCACCGGCGCGACGGGGCCGCGCGTGCTCGGCGCGCTCTATCCGGCCGCTGACGACGACACGAACGAGAAGGCGCCCGCAGGCGCCGCTCTTCGTGACCGGAACGGACCGACTCAGGCCGAGAACGCTCGAGCCGCAGCCGCAGGTCGTCGTGGCGTTCGGATTCTTGATCACGAACTGCGCGCCTTCGAGGTCGTCCTTGTAGTCGATCTCGGCGCCGACGAGGTACTGGTAGCTCATCGCGTCGATCAGCAGCGTCACGCCGTTCTTGTCCATCGCCGTGTCGTCCTCGTTGACGATCTCGTCGAACGTGAAGCCGTACTGGAAGCCGGAGCAGCCGCCGCCCTGCACGAACACGCGCAGCTTGAGGTCGGGATTGCCTTCCTCGTCGATCAGGTCCTTGACCTTCGCGGCGGCGCGAGTCGGTGAAGACGAGCGGGCGGCCGGCCGTCGCGGAGTCGAGAGTTCGTGATTCGGTGACGGCGTTCATGGCATTTCCTGTGCGCGACGGTGAGACAACGTGGCCACGAAGAGTTCGGGCGCTGCGGACGCGAGTTCAAGAGCTTACGCCGATCGGCGCGCGGTTCGCGCGGCATCACGGCAGCACCGGCACGTGCATCAGGCCCGTCGTCTCCGGCAGGCCGAACATCAGGTTCATGCTCTGCACCGCCTGCCCGCCGCGCCCTTGACGAGGTTGTCCTGCACGACGAGCAGCACGACGGCGATCGTCGCCGCCCGTGCGGACGGTGGACCGCGATGCCGCAGCATGTTCGACGCGCGCATCGACCGCGTGTCGGGCATCGAGCCCGGCGGCATCACGTCGACGAACGGCTCGTCCGCGATAGCGCTTCTCGTACAGCGCCTGCAGGTCGACGCCGGCGACGTCGGCTTAAGCCGCGCGTACAGCGTCGCATGCATGCCGCGGATCATCGGCACCAGATGCGGCGTGAACACGCAGCTCGACCGGCTCGCTCGCTGCAGCCGCTGCAGCTTCTGCGACGATCTCCGGATGATGCCGATGGCCGGCCGACGCCGTACGCCTTGAAGTTGTCGGACGCCTCGGCGAACAGCAGTGCCGAGCTCGGCCTTGCGGCCGGCGCCCGACACGCCGGACTTGCAGTCGGCGATCAGGTGCATCGCGTCGACGATGCCCGCCTCGACCAGCGGCAGCGAAGCCGAGCTGCATCGCGGTCGGATAGCAGCCCGGGATTGCCGACGATGCGCGCGCTGCGGATCGCGTCGCGGTTCATCTCGGGCGAGGCCGTACGACCGCTTCGGCCAGCAGGTCGGGACACGCGTGCGGCATCTTGTACCAGCTGCTCGAACATCGCCGGGTCCTGAGCCGGAAGTCGGCGGCGAGGTCGATGATGCTTGCACGCCGGCGTCGACGAGCTCGCGCGCCTCGGCCATCGCGACGCCGTGCGGCGTCGCGAAGAACACGACGTCGCAGCGCGTCAGGTCGGCGTCGCCGTGTCGCTGAACGCGAGATCGACGCGAGCCGCGCAGGACTGGGAAACATGTCGGCGACCGGCATGCCGGCCTCCTTGCGCGACGTGATCGTCGCGCAGCGTCCGCCTCGCGGATGCTGCGCGAGGATGCGCAGCAGCTCGACGCCGGTGTACCCGTGCCGCCGACGATGCCGATCTTGATCATGCGATGCTCTCCTCGACTCGAAACGACCAGCGGCTCTGCCGCATGCGCGGCCGCTCCGAAACGCAAAGGCCGCCTCGCGGCGGCCTTAGGATCGACGCTCAGAGCGCCGCTCAGCGCTTCGAGAACTGCTTGCGGCGGCGCGCCTTGTGCAGGCCGACCTTCTTGCGCTCGACTTCGCGCGCGTCGCGCGTGACGAAGCCCGGCCTTCGACAGCGTCGGCTTGAGCGGCGCGTCGTAGTCGATCAGCGCGCGCGTGATGCCGTGGCGCACCGCGCCGGCCTGGCCGGACTCGCCGCCGCCGTGCACGTTGACCATGATGTCGAACGTCGGCGTCGTGGTTGGTCAGCTCGAGCGGCTGGCGCACGACCATGCGACCGGTCTCGCGGCGCGAAGTACTCGTCGACCGGCTTGCCGTTGACGATGATCTTGCCGCTGCCCTGCTTCATGAAGACGCGGGCGACCGACGCTCTTGCGGCGGCCGGTGCCGTAGTTCTAGTTGCCGATCATCGCGCGTCCTTAGATGTCGAGCGTCTTGGGCTGCTGCGCGGAGTGCGGATGCGTGGCGCCCGCGTAGCACCTTCAGCTTCTTGATCATCGCGTAGCCGAGCGGGCCCTTGGGCAGCATGCCCTTGACGGCCTTCTCGAGCGCGCGGCCCGGGAAGCGCGCCTGCATCTTCTTGAAGTTCGTCGTCGTGGATGCCGCCCGGGTAGCCGGAGTGGCGGTAGTACATCTTGTCTCGGCCTTGTTGCCGGTGACGCGGATCTTGTCGGCGTTGACGATGACGATGAAGTCGCCGGTATCGACGTGCGGCGTGAGATCGGCTTGTGCTTGCCGCGCAGGCGGAGGGCGACTTCACTGGCCACCCGTCCGAGCACCTTGTCGGTCGCGTCGATCACGTACCAGTCGTGCGTCACTTCGGCGGGCTTGGCGGAGAAGGTCTTCATGATGGATTCCGAATTCGCCGGCTCGCTCGATCCGAACCGGCTCGTTGATGACGCATTCGCGCGCGTGAGCGGGCTCGACCCGTGAAGAGTCTCGACTCGCGAAAGCGCCCCGCTCGATCGGCGGGCTCTCCGCTGCGAATGCGGTGAAAAGCCCGCGACTATAGAGCACCGGCGACAACCAGTCAACGGCGGACGCGCGGTCGGCGGTCGCGACAGGCAAAAAAAAGCCCGAGCGGTGAAGCTCGGGCTAATCCACCTTTGGAGGAGGGTGGAGGAGACATCGGCGGAAGCGCGACGCTGCTCCCATTGCAGGCATCGTAGCAGAATTTTGATGCAATGCAAGATTTTTGCTGCGCCGCGGCGTGGATGCGGTCTGCTCCGCGCAACATCCTGATTCCAAAGCGACCACGTCGAGGCGATTCCGGCGCCGCTTACACTGTGCGACCGACAGGAGAACGCATGCGCACCACCGTCCGCTGGAACGGCTTGCCGCTGGACGACGCGTCCAGCCCGATGGGCTTCACCGCGACGACCGGCAGCGGCCACGTGCTGGCGATGGACGGCGCGCCGGCCGAGTCCGGCAGCCCGCTCGGCGGCCTGAACCAGGCGCCGCGGCCGATGGAGGTCGTGCTGGCCGGCACCGGCGGCTGCACCGCCTACGACGTCGTCACTGATCCTGCGCCGCGGCCGGCACGTCGTGACCGCGCTGCGACGTCGCGCTGACGGCCGAGCGCGCGCCGACGGACCCGAAGGTCTTCACCGCGATCCACTTCCACTTCGTCGTCGTCGGCCGGGCGCTGCGCGAGGAGGCGGTCGACCGCGCGATCCGGCTGTCGCACGACAAGCTGTGTTCGGCCTCGATCATGCTCGCCAAGACCGCGACGCTGACGCACTCGTTCGAGATCCGCGAAGGCTGACGCGAGCGGCGCCGCGCGCCGTCAGATCCAGTACGCCGTCGTCGTCATCAGCCGCGCGACGCCGCGCATCGCGTCGCGGACGAGCGACGGCAGCTCGACGGCGCCGGCATTGCGCGCGCCTTTTCCCCGTGCGCGATCTCGTCGACCCGCATCGCGTCGACGATCGCCCGCGACGCCGTATCGCCGGGCGGCAGCGACGCGAGGTGTCCGGCGAGATGCTCCTCGACCTGCCGCTCCGTCTCGACGACGAAGCCCAGGCTGACCGCGTCGCCGGCGCGTCCGGCGAGCCAGCCGAGCGCGAACGATCCGGCGTACCACGCGGGGTTCAGCAGCGAGCGATGCGCGCCGAGCTGCGCCAGCCGCTCGGCCGTCCACGCGAGGTGGTCGCCCTCCTCGCGCCCCGCCTCGACGAACGCGTCGCGCAGCGCCGGGTTGCGCGTCGCGACCGCCTGACCGGCGTAGAGCGCCTGCGCGCAGACCTCGCCGACGTGATTGACGCGCATCAGACCGCCCGAGCGTCGCCGTTCCGCGGCCGTCAGCGGCGTCGGCGCATCGTCCGTGGCCGGCGACGGACGCGATGCGCGTGGCGGCGCCGCCACCGCCCGAAGAAACCGATCGATCCCCGCGATCACGCGGTCCGCCGCTGCCGTCATTGAACGCTCCGCCATCCCTGGTCCTCGACCTGCGCACATTTTCGAACATCGTCGCGTCGACTGTTGCGCCGGGGCCACAAAGACCCGAGAATCGCACAGGTTGCGGCGCATAAGTTTGCGCCCGCTATGGAAGTTTGATGAAATCCGGACAGACTGCTTATCCGCCCGCTTTAGGCACGGCTAAGGGTTTTCGGAAAGACACGCGGTAAACGCAGGACATAAGAGGCAGCGCGCGGCCTCAAGCACGATAAACTTCTGGAGAGAATGAATGAAAAAACTCGTCATGGCAGCTGCCGTCCTCGGCGCCTTCACGGGCGCTGCTCAAGCGCAAACGAGCGTGACGCTCTACGGTATTGCCGACGGCGATTTTCGGGTCGACCACACCAATATCGGCACGCCTGCACTCGGTCGATAGCGGCGGCGAGTCCGGCACGCGTTGGGGCATCCGCGGCACGGAAGACCTCGGTGGCGGGCTCAAGGCCAATTTCATCTTCGAACAGGGCTTCGACCTGACCGACAACAGCGTGCCGCAAGGCAACGTCGGCGGCGGCGCATCGGGCGGCTACGGCGGTTCGAGCACCCAGAACCACACGTCGACCGGCGGACGCCTGTTCGGCCGGATCGCGACGGTCGGTCTCGCCGGCCCGTTCGGCGAAGTGCGCTTCGGCCGCGGCTACAACCCGTTGTTCCTGGTGCAAGCCACGGCGGATCCGTTCGGCGCCGGCTTCGTCAGCCAGGTGAGCAACCTGTACGTCAACAACACGATCCGCAACGACAACGCGATCTTCTACGACACCCCGCGTTTCCTGGGTGGCGTGCAGGTCTCGGGCGTGTACCAGGCGGGCGAGT
Source organism: uncultured beta proteobacterium (assembly GCA_963720205.1). Lineage (GTDB taxonomy): Bacteria > Pseudomonadota > Gammaproteobacteria > Burkholderiales > Burkholderiaceae_D > CAHJXF01. Next base: position 1,930,891 of record OY970390.1, read on the forward strand.
CGACCACCAACACCGCCACGCCGAACGCGTCGGCGCCGCCCGCGGCCGGTCAGGCGAAGCACGGCAACGACCGCTACGGCGCGGGCATCACCTACGCCGCTGGTCCGCTGTACGTCGGCGCCGGTTACGAGCAGATCCGTTCGAACCTCGACATCTACCGTGTCCGCACGGAAGACGCCGCGGCGACGTACGACTTCGGCTTCGTCAAGCTGCACGCCCTGTACTGGCGTACCCGCAACAACAACACCGCGCAGTCGGCGTTCACGACGCCGTTCGCCGCGCAGGCCGTCACGCTGCACGAGCGCGTCTGGAACGTCGGCGTGACGGTTCCGTTCGGTGCGTGGACGTTCCTCGCGCAGTACGGCGACCTGCGCGACCAGAGCACGTACAACAGCGGTCTCGCGTACGGCACGCCGAAGGTCCACTACCCGTCGGCGGGCTTCCGTTACAGCCTGTCCAAGCGGACGATCCTGTACGCAGGCTACTCGCGCATGAACCTGAAGACCGGTGCGCAAGGTCAGGCGTTCAGCGGCTACGCGGGCATCGCCGACGCGTCGAACTCGGGCCTGTACGCGACGGGCAACCTGGTCAATGGGCTGGGTCAGCCGAACGTCAACCCGTACTCGTACCAGTTCGGTATCCGCCACTCGTTCTGAGCGGTCGGTCTCCGGCAGAAAGGGCGCTTCGGCGCCCTTTTTGTTTTTGGGCCGACGGTGTCGCGAGAGCCGACGGCGCGATCCGCGTTGACAAACTGCTTTCGGCCTCATAATTTGAGGCTTCAACTTTCGAGGCGGCGTGCATCGGTGCCGTCGAACGCAACGGATGGCGACCGCGATCGCGCAACGCGCGCTGAAGAAGGACGACGAGCGGCCGCCGCTCGACCACGAGTCGCGGGTCGACGCGGACGATCACCGCGCGCTGCGGCTGTGGCTGCGCCTGCTGACCTGCAGCAACCTCGTCGAGGCGCAGGTGCGCAGTCGGCTTCGCAACGAGTTCGACTGCACGCTGCCGCGCTTCGACCTGGTGGCGCAACTCGACCGGCATCCCGAAGGCCTGAAGATGGGCGAGCTGTCGCGCCGCATGATGGTCACCGGCGGCAACATCACCGGCATCACCGATCAGCTCGAGGCCGATGGCTGGGTCGAACGGACCGGCGTCGAGCACGACCGGCGTGCGTGGCGCGTGCGGCTGACGCCGCGCGGCAAGAAGGCCTTCCGCCAGATGGCCGCGGTGCACGAGCGCTGGATCGTCGACCTGTTCGCCGGATGGAGCGATCGCGACCAGGACGCGATGTTTCGCGCGCTCGGCCGGCTGAAGGACGTGCTGCGCACCGCCGAGGAGCCGTCATGACGGCGATGGCCGCGCACGCCCGGGCGCTCGCGTCGCGCGAGACGACGCACTTCCGCTGGGAAGCCAGCGACGACGGGCGCGTCGCGACGATCACGCTGAACCGTCCGGAGCGGAAGAACCCGCTGACGTTCGACTCGTACGCCGAACTGCGCGACCTGTTCCGCGACCTCGTGTACGCGAGCGACGTCCGCTGCGTCGTCGTGCGCGGCGCCGGCGACGACTTCTGCTCCGGCGGCGACGTCCACGAGATCATCGGTCCGCTGACCGCGATGTCGACGCCCGAGCTGCTCGCATTCACGCGGATGACCGGCGACCTCGTGCTCGCGATGCGCCGCTGCCCGCAGCCGGTGATCGCGGCGATCGACGGCATCTGCGCCGGCGCCGGCGCGATGATCGCGCTCGCGTCCGACTTCCGGATCGGCACGCCGCGCGCGAAGACGGCTTGGCTGTTCACGCGCGTCGGGCTGGCCGGCTGCGACATGGGCGCGTGCACGCTGCTGCCGCGGCTGATCGGCCAGGGCCGCGCGGCCGAGCTGCTGTACACCGGACGCGCGATGACGGCCGACGAGGGCGTCGCGTGGGGATTCTTCAATCGGCTCGTCGAACCCGACGCGCTCGGCGCCGACGCGCTCGCGCTCGCGCGGCAGCTCGTCGCCGGACCGACGTTCGCGCACGGCATCACGAAGACGATGCTGCATCAGGAGTGGAACATGACCATCGAGCAGGCGATCGAGGCGGAGGCGCAGGCGCAGGCGCTGTGCATGCAGACGCAGGACTTCCGCCGCGCGTTCGACGCGTTCGCCGCGCATCGCAAGCCGGTCTTCGAAGGGAACTGATCGTGAGCGACACCGTCCGCGACAGCCGCTGGATCGACATTCCGTCGTTCGACGACCAGTCGTTCGCCGCCTACCTGTCGCTGCCGCCGAAGACACCGCGCGACGAGCCGGCGCCGGCCATCGTCGTGCTGCAGGAGATCTGGGGCGTCAACGCGCACATCCGCGCGGTCGCCGACCAGTACGCGAGCGACGGGTACGTCGCGCTCGCGCCCGACCTGTTCTGGCGGATGAAGCCGCGCGTCGACCTCGGCTACGACGAGGCCGGCACGAAGGACGCGTACGGCTATCGCCGTGGCATCGATATCGAGCTCGCCGATCGCGATATCGCGGCCGCGGTCGACGTGCTGTCGGGCATGAAGGAGGTCGCCGGCGGTGTCGGCGTCGTCGGCTACTGCATGGGCGGCATGCTCGCGTATCGCGCGGCCGCCAAGGCCGGCGTCGCGTGCGCGGTCTGCTACTACGGCGGCGGGATCGCACAGATGCTCGACCTCGCGTCGACGATCACCGCGCCGCTGGCGATGCACTTCGGCGAGCGCGACACGCACATCGCGAAGGACCAGGTCGACGCGATCGAAGGCGTGTTCGGCGCGCGCGGCAACGTGCGCATCGATCGCTACGCCGGCGCCGATCACGGCTTCAACTGCTGGGCGCGACCGTCGTATCACCAGCATTCGGCGGCGCTCGCGCACGGACGCTCGCTCGCGTTCTTCGCCACGCACCTCGGCGACGCGCAGGGCTGACGGCGAGGCCGGCCATGCGTCGCGCGCACCTCGCCTGGCCGTTCTTCGACGCGCCGCATCGCCGCCTCGCCGACGACCTCGGACACTGGGCCGCCGCGAACCTGCATCACGTCGACGACGCGACGCGCGACGCGAACGACGCCCGCTGCGCCGGCCTCGTGCGGACGCTCGGTGACGCAGGCTGGACGCGCTACGCGGTGCCGGGCGCGTACGGCGGCGCCGTCGGCCTCGCCGACGACGCGACGCTCGACTCGCGCGCGCTGTGCATCCTGCGCGAGACGCTCGCCTATCACGACGGGCTCGCCGACTTCGCGTTCGCGATGCAGGGGCTCGGCTCGGGCGCGATCTCGCTCGGCGGCGACGAGGCGCTGAAGCGCGAGATGCTGCCGCGCGTCGCGTCCGGCGACGCGATCGCGGCGTTCGCGCTGTCCGAGCCCGACGCGGGATCCGACGTCGCGGCGATGACGACGCGCGCGCGTGCCGACGGCGACGCGTTCGTGCTCGACGGCTGCAAGACGTGGATCTCGAACGGCGGTATCGCCGACTTCTACACGGTGTTCGCGCGGACGGCCGACGGGCCCGGCGCGCGCGGCATCAGCGCGTTCGTCGTCGACGCCGACACGCCGGGCCTCGCGATCGCCGGGCGCATCGACGTCATCGCCCCGCATCCGCTCGCGACGTTGCGCTTCGACGGCTGCCGCGTGCCGGCGTCGCGGCTGCTCGGCACGGTCGACGACGGCTTCCGGCTCGCGATGCGCACGCTCGACGTGTTCCGCGCGTCGGTCGCCGCCGCGGCGCTCGGCTTCGCGCGGCGCGCGCTCGACGAGGCGCTCGCGCATGCGCGCCGGCGACGGCTGTTCGGCCAGGCGCTCGGCGACTTCCAGCTGACGCGCGCGGCGTTCGCCGACATGGCGACCGACATCGACGCGGCCGCGCTGCTGACCTATCGCGCGGCGTGGCAGCGCGACGTCGCGAAGGCCGACACGACGCGCGAGGCCGCGATGGCGAAGCTGACGGCGACCGAGAACGCGCAGCGCGTCATCGACCGCGCGCTGCAGATGTTCGGCGGCGCCGGCGTCGCGAAGGGCAGCGTCGTCGAGTCGCTGTATCGCGAGATCCGCGCGCTGCGCATCTACGAAGGCGCGAGCGAGGTGCAGCGGCTGATCATCGGCCGCGAGGTGCTGCGCGACGACGCGGTCGCGGCCTGACACGCGCATGGACGAGCCGCTCGCACCGACCGCCCACGTCGACACGTTCGCCGCCGATCATCTGCCGCCGCGCGAGCAGTGGCCGGTGTTCCGCTTCGACCTGCCGGAGCTGCGCTACCCGGCGCGGATGAACTGCGCGGAAGCGCTGCTCGATCGCCGGGTCGACGAAGGCCACGGCGGGCGACGCGCGGTCGGCGCGATGGTCGACGGCCGCCCGGTCTTCGCGACCTACGAGCAGCTGCTCGCGCAGGCGAACCGCATCGCGCACGTCCTCGTCGACGACCTCGGCCTCGTGCCGGGCAACCGCGTGCTGCTGCGCGCGCCGAACAACCCGATGATGGCCGCGTGCTGGCTCGCGGTCATCAAGGCCGGGCTCGTCGCGGTGCCGACGATGCCGCTGCTGCGCGCGAAGGAGTTGCGGCAGATCGTCGCGAAGGCCCGCATCTCGACGGCGCTCTGCGACGCGGCGCTCGTCGGCGAGCTCGCGCATTGCCTCGACCCGACGCACGAACATCACGCGCCGACGCTGACGCGCGTCGTGCGCTTCAACGACGCGGCCGGCGCGTCGGACACGCTCGAGTCGCTGGCTGCGACGAAGCCGATCGCGTTCGCGAACGTCGACACGTCGCGCGACGACGTCTGCCTGCTCGCGTTCACGTCCGGCACCACCGGCGAGCCGAAGGCGACGATGCACTTCCATCGCGACGTGATGGCGATGTGCGACACGTTCTGCCGCCACGTGCTGCAGCCGACGCCCGACGACGTCTTCATCGGCACGCCGCCGCTCGCGTTCACGTTCGGGCTCGGCGGCCTGCTGTGCTTCCCGCTGTCGGTCGGCGCGTCGACGTTCCTCGTCGAGCGCGCGACGCCCGAGTCGCTGCTGCAGACGATCGGCGCGTGCGGCGCGACGATCGTCTTCACCGCGCCGACGTTCTACCGGCAGATGGCGCTGCTGCTGCAGGCGTCGCGCGTGCCGTCGACCGCGATCGCGACGCTCGCGAAGTCGGTGTCGGCCGGCGAGGCGCTGCCCGACGCGACGCGCCAGCTGTGGAAGCAGGTCAGCGGCATCGAGATGATCGACGGCATCGGCGGCACCGAGGTCATGCACATCTACATCTCGGCCGCCGGCGCGGACGTGCGGCGCGGCACCATCGGCCGGGTCGTGCCCGGCTTCGAGGCGTGCGTCGTCGACGACGCGATGCGGCCGCTGCCGCCGGGCGAGGTCGGCCGGCTCGCGCTGCGCGGACCGACCGGCTGCCGCTATCTCGCCGACCGGCGCCAGGCCGACTACGTGAGGGACGGCTGGAACCTGCCGGGCGACGCGTTCACGATGGATGCAGACGGCTACTTCGCGTACCAGGCGCGCACCGACGACATGATCGTCTCGGCCGGCTACAACATCGCCGGCCCCGAGGTCGAGTCGGCGATGCTCGAGCACGACGCCGTCGCGGAATGCGGCGTCGTCGGCGTGCCCGACGACGAGCGCGGCCAGATCGTCAAGGCGTTCGTCGTGCTGAAGGGCGGCCATTCCCGCAGCCACGCACTGGTCGTCGAGCTGCAGGCGTTCGTCAAGGCGAGCGTCGCGCCGTACAAGTATCCGCGGCAGATCGAGTTCGTCGACGCGCTGCCGCGCACCGAGACCGGCAAGCTGCAGCGCTTCCGGCTGCGCACGAAGGACGGCTAGAAGCCCGGCTCGCGGCGTACGCGCCGACGGGCCGTCGCGCTGAGTGCCCTCAGTCGTCGTGCTCGACGCGGCGCAACGCGCCCGGCAGCCGCCACGCCGGCATCACGAGCGCCAGGACCGTCAGCCCCGCCGACGCGATGAAGTAGCCGGCGCCTGCCGCGCCCGCCGCGCCGGCCCACAACAGGAATTGCAGCGTCTCGACGATCGCCGAGACGCCGCGACCCTTGTGGCGGCGCTGGAAGTCGTTGCGGTTGCCGCCGCCCGGCGACGCGGCGGCGAGGATCGCCGCGCTCGCGCACGACAGCAGCCCGAACAGCAGGACGATCGCGGCCTGCGCGACGGACGACGTCGCGAGGCCGACCGCCGCGACCAGCACGATCGCGACCGGCGGGACGATCGCCGCGACGACCTTCGCCGACACGATCGTGCCGGGCGATCGCGGACTCGCGGCGAGCAGGTCGGGCGCGTCCTCGGCCGACACCGTGAGCCACGCGAGCGACGTCGCGAGCGTCCCTCCGACACCGACGATCGCCGATGCGATCCCCGCCGGGCCCCAGCGCGTCATGAAGCCCGGCGCGTCGGCGCCGTGGCGAAACGCGAGGAACAGCAGCGGCATCAGGTACAGCAGCTGCAGCAGCACCTGCGAGACCAGCTGCGGCGCGCGCAGGATCAGCTTCCACTCCTTGAACAGCAGCGTCGCGAACAGGCCGCGCGCGAAGCCGGTCGCGAAGCGCCGGTCGACGGTCCCGCGCGATGGATGCGCGACGCGAGCGGTGCCTTCCGGCGTCTGCGCGATCTCGACGAAGCGGCGCCGCGACCAGCGGATCGCGAGCGCGAGCAGTGCCGTGCTCGACGCGACGAACACGAGCCATGCGAGCGGATCGCCGCGCGCGATCGCCGCGAGCGACGCGACCGGCCACGGTGCGTCGTCGAGGCGGGCGATGCCGAGGAACCATTCCGACATGCGCTGCCGCGTTTCCGGCGCGACGAAGTTGCGGGCCTGCGACACGAAGTACATCGACGCGCCGACCACGGCCGAGAAGATCTGCAGCCCGACCCGCGCGCGGCGCACGCCGACGAGCCGGACGACCGTGTCGGTCGCGACCAGCGCGACGGCCGTCGCGATCATCGCGACCAGCGGGACGACGAGATACCAGCGCGCCATCCACAGGTGGCCGGTGACGATGCCGACGTCGACGATCGGGTAGACGAAGATCGCGAACGTCGCCGCGGTCGCGAAGGCGACGGTCGCCGAACGCACGAGCAGCACGACCATCGGGTCGATCGGCGCGGCCAGCAGCAGGTCGAGGTCGCGCCGCTCGTGGAACGCGGCGACCACGCGCGACATCGTGTACGACAGCATGAACGTCGACAGGAACGCGAAGATCACGACCACCGCGAGCCGCGTGCCGGTCGAGTCGCGCCATGCGGTCGGCAACGCGAGCGACGCGAGGCCGAGCGCATGCAGCGCGATCGCGGCGACGACGATCGCGACGATGCGGAATGCGCGTCCGCGCGGCTTGCGCGGGCGAACCGTCGTGTTCGCGCCGCGTCGCGCTCGACGGCCGCCGAAGTCGAACGATGCCCGCATCGTCAGCCGCCACTCGTGGCGCATCAGCACCCACCAGATGGGCGGCCGCGCGGCGTGCGATGCGGCGTGCAGCGCGGCGCCCGCGCGGCGTCCGGCGCGGCGTCCATCAGCGCGACGGCGGCGTCGGCGCCGCCGATCTCTCCGACAGCGTCTCCGACGACGGCATCGGCGCCGCGGCGACGAGTTCGAGGAACACGTCCTCGAGCGTCGCGGCGGCGCCGTGCGACCGCGCGCGCAATTCGGCGAGCGTGCCCTCGGCGATCAGCCGACCGGCGCGGATCACGCCGATGCGCTCGGCCATCCGTTCCGCGACGTCCAGGATGTGCGTCGTGAGGATCACCGAGCCGCCGCGCGCGACGTGCGCGCTCAGCAGGTCCTTCGCGAGGCGCGCGGCCTCGGCGTCGAGGCCGGTCAGCGGCTCGTCGAGGATCAGCAGCCGCGGCGCGCGGATCAGCGCACCGGCGAGCACGAGCTTCTGCCGCATGCCGCGCGAGAACGTCTCGCAGCGCTGCATCGCGTGCGGCATCAGGCCGAGCAGCTCGAGCAGGCGCGCCGACTCCGCGCGTGCCGTCGCGGGCGCGATGTCCCACAGCGCTGCGATCAGTTCGAGGTATTCGACCGGCGTCAGCTTGTCGTACAGCATCGGCTCGTCCGGGACGTACGCGATCAGGCGCTTCGCGTCGCGCGGCGCGGTCGCGAGGTCGATGCCGCCGACCCGGATCGTGCCGGCGTCGGGCGCGAGCAGCCCCGCGATGATCCGCAGCGTCGTCGTCTTGCCGGCGCCGTTCGGGCCGAGCAGCGCGTAGAACTCGCCGACGCCGACGTCGAAGCTCAGGTCGTCGACGGCCGGTCGGTCGGCGCCCGGATAGCGGCGCACGAGGCGCGAGACGGCGAGGAGGGGCGAGGCGGTCGTCGAGGGGACGGTCACCGCGGGGACGGTCGACATGGGCGGTCGCCGCGGCGCGGCAGGAAGAGACAACGAACTCGGCAGCGGATTCTAACCAGCGGCCGCGAAACGCGGTGTCGTCCGTTCGGGTGCCCGACGGATTGCTCGCCGTCGCGGCCGCGCGACGTGCCGCGGTCCGAAGTCACGAGGCGCCGTGCCGCATCTCGTCCCGGTCGCGCCGCGTCGCCGCGCCGACGACGTGCCGCGCTTCGTCGCGCGCCGGCGCGTCCCGTCGCATCGCGCGGCGCCGTCGCTGGCGCGGGTCGATCGCGTCCCGTAGGCTTGCCGGCATGGATTCCATCCCGTCGGTCGCGACGGACCCGACGAGGCACACGAGCGAACGGGCTCGCACACCGTTCGCCGACGGCGCGCGCCCGTTCCCGTCCGACGACGACGCCGACGACGACTCGCTGCTGCGCGGCCTGACGATCGGGCGCGCCGCGTGGGTCACCGCGATCGCGCTCGTCGTCGCCGGGTCGATGGTCTGGTTCCTGCACAACGAGTTCGTCGACCTGCTCGTGTCGACGCTGTGCGTGGCGTACACGACGATGCTGCTGTTCACGATCGCGGGGAACCTGTCGGTCGTGCGGTCCGGACGCGTGCCGCGCGAGGCCGCGCAGATCGTCGCGGTGATCGCGGGATCCGGCATCGGGACCGTCGTCACGACGATCGTCAAGGGCCGGCCGCTCGCCACGATGTTCACCGAGCGGCTGTCCGGCTTCGTCCTGACGTCGGCGCTCGGCATCGGCTTCGGCTGCGTCGTCGTCGCCGTCTATTTCTATCGCGAGCGCAACGCACGGATGGCGGCCGAGATGGCGCGGCTGGAAGCCGAGTTCGACGCGGCGCGGCTGCGCGAGCAGAAGCAGCTGCTCGGCGCGCGGCTGCAGCTGCTGCAGGCGCAGGTCGAGCCGCACTTCCTGTTCAACACGCTCGCGAACGTGCAGCACCTGACGACGGCCGATCCGCCGCGTGCCGCGCAGATGCTCGGCAGCCTGATCCGCTACCTGCGCGCGGCCCTGCCGCAGATGCGCGAGCAGACGAGCACGCTCGCCCGCGAGACGTCGATGGTCGAGGCGTACCTCGACATCCAGCGCGTGCGGATGGGCGAGCGGCTCGCGTTCGCGATCGACGTGCCGGCCGCGCTCGCGACCCGGCCGATGCCGCCGATGATGCTGATCTCGCTGGTCGAGAACGCCGTGCGTCACGGCATCGACCCGCTCGCCGCCGGCGGCCGCATCGACGTCGTCGCACGCGAGTCCGGCGGCGTCGTGCGCGTCGACGTGCGCGACACCGGCGCCGGGCTGTCCGAGCACGCCGGCTTCGGCATCGGCCTCGCGAACATCCGCGAACGGCTCGCGACGCTGTACGGCGCGGCGGGCCGGCTGACGATGCACGAGAACGCACCGCGCGGCGTGGTCGCGTCGATCGAATGGCCGGTCGCGCACGAAGCCGACGCCGCGTCGTCGAGAGCGCGGCCGGCCGCCGTCGCGATGCCATGACGCGCGCGCTGATCGTCGACGACGAGCCGCTGCTGCGCGACCGGCTGCGCGCCGAACTGCGCGCGCTGTGGCCGGGGCTCGTCGACATCGACGAGGCGGCGAACGGCGAAGACGCGCTCGCGCTCGTCGCGCGGACCGACCGGCCGCCGCCCGACGTCTGCTTCCTCGACATCCGCATGCCCGGACCGTCGGGGCTCGACGTCGCGCGGCGAATGCGGGCGATGCCGACGGTCGACGGGCGCGCCGCGCCGTGGATCGTGTTCGTGACGGCCTACGATGCGCACGCGGTCGAGGCGTTCGAGCACGGCGCGATCGACTACCTGCTGAAGCCGTTCGAGCGCGACCGGCTCGCGGCGACCGTCGAGCGCGTGCAGCATCGGCTCGCCGAGCGACCCGCCGCATCGACTTCCGTGCATCCGATCGACGACGACGACGTGCTCGCGCGTCTCGCGGAGCGGCTCGCGCGACTGCGACCGCCGCCGACGCTGCAGTGGATCAAGGCGAGCATCGGCAGTACCGTGCGGCTGATCCCGACCGACGACGTGCTGTACTTCCACGCCGACGACAAGTACACGCGCGTCGTGACCGCCGACGGCGAGGCGCTGATCCGCAAGCCGATCAAGGAGCTGGTCGCGGAGCTCGACGACGCCCGCTTCTGGCAGATCCATCGCGCGACGATCGTCAACACGCGCGCGATCGCCGGCGTCGTCCGCGGCATCCGCGACAGCGCCGACCTGAAGCTGAAGGAACGGCCCGAGACGCTCGTCGTCAGCCGCGGCTACCTGCACCGCTTCCGGCAGATGTAGCGCACCGAACGCCGCAGGCCGGCTGCGACCTTCGCATCCTTGCGGCCTGCGGTACGATGCGGCGACCCGGGCGACCCGCCGGGCAACGACGCGACGCACAGACGTCGCGCGCCGGCTCGTCGAGCCGGCACGACGAGGAGACGGCATGGTCGACGCGCGCTCGAACCGCGGGATGATGCTCGGCCTGTTGCTCGCCGTCGCGCCGGTCGCGGCGGGACACGCGGGCGAGCCCGAGACGAACGACGCCGCGCCCCGCGCACCGCACCGACGACCGACGTCGCACTCGCCGGCGGCGGCCGAGCCGAAGGACGGTCGCCAGACCGGCGTCGCGTCGTTCTATTCGCACCACCTGAGCGGGCGGCGCACCGCGAGCGGCGAGCGCTACGATCCGAACGCGCTGACGGCCGCGCATCGCACGTTGCCGATGGGCACGCGGGTCCGCGTCGTCAATCCGAAGAACGACCGCAGCGTCGTCGTCACGGTCAACGATCGCGGCCCGGTCCCGAAGAACCGCGTGATGGACGTCTCGTCGGCCGCGGCCGACGCGCTCGGCATGAAGAAGAGCGGCGTGACGAAGGTCGAGACCCAGGTCGTCGGGCGCGGCGACGCGGCGATGCCGTCGTCGGCACCGGCCGACGACGCCGCAAAGCGCTGACCGGCCACGCGCTCACGGCGCGACCGACGTCGACCGCGCCGACGCCGCCGCGTCAGCTCGTCTTCGCGATCTCGCTCGCGCGCAGTTCGCGGCGCAGGATCTTGCCGACGTTCGTCTTCGGCAGGTCGTCGCGGAACTCGACGGTCTTCGGACGCTTGTAGCCGGCGAGCTGCTCCTTGCAGTAGTCGATCACCTGCTGCTCGGTCAGCGTCGGGTCCTTGCGGACGACGAAGACCTTGACGACCTCGCCCGAGTGCGCGTCGGGGACGCCGATCGCGGCGACCTCGAGCACGCCGGGATGGCTCGCGACGACGTCCTCGACCTCGTTCGGATAGACGTTGAAGCCCGACACCAGGATCATGTCCTTCTTGCGATCGACGATCTTCGTCAGGCCGCGCGCGTCCATGACGCCGATGTCGCCCGACTTGAAGAAGCCGTCGGCGTACATGACCTTCGCGGTCTCGTCGGCGCGGTTCCAGTAGCCGGCCATCACCTGCGGGCCGCGGATGCAGATCTCGCCCGGCTCGCCGAGCGCCACGTCGTTGCCTTCGTCGTCGCGGATCACGATCTCGGTCGACGGCAGCGGCAGCCCGATCGTGCCGCTCCACGACGTCGCGTCGGTCGGATTGCAGGTCGCCGACGGCGACGTCTCCGAAAGCCCGTAGCCTTCGACGATCGGGCAGCCGGTCTTCGCGAACCACTTCTCGGCGACCGCCTTCTGCACGGCCATGCCGCCGCCGTTGGCGATGCGCAGATGGCTCCAGTCGACGCTGTCGAAGTCGGGGTGATGCAGCAGCGCGTTGTACAGCGTGTTGACGGCCGGCAGCATCGTGACCTTGTACTTCTTCAGCTCGGCGATGAAGCCGCCGATGTCGCGCGGGTTCGTGATCGAGCACGATCAGCGAGCCGGTCTTCATGCCGAGCATGCAGCAGACCGTCAGCGCGAAGATGTGATACAGCGGCAGCGCGCAGACGACGACGGCCTGCTCCGACTGCTCGCCGCGACGCAGGCCCGGCTGCATCCACGCCTCGGACTGCAGCACGTTCGCGACCACGTTGCGATGGAGCAGCGTCGCGCCCTTCGACACGCCGGTCGTGCCGCCGGTGTACTGCAGGAACGCGACGTCGTCGGGTCCGAGCGCGACCGGCCGCAGCGCGTGCTTCGCGCCGTCGGACAGCGCGTCGTTGAAGCGCGTCGCGCTCGGCACCTCGTAGGCCGGCACCATCTTCTTGACGTGACGCACGACGAAGTTCGTGATCGCGGCCTTCGGGAAACCGAACAGGTCGCCGATCGCGGTGACGACGACGTGCTTCAGCTTCGTCCGGTCGACGACCTGCTCGAGCGTCGACGCGAAGTTCTCGAGCACCACGATCGCCTCGGCGCCGGAGTCGTTCAGCTGGTGCTCGAGTTCGCGCGGCGTGTACAGCGGGTTCACGTTCACGACGACGCAGCCGGCGCGCAGGATGCCGAGGATCGCGACCGGGTACTGCAGCACGTTCGGCATCATCACGGCGACACGCGCGCCGCGCTCGAGGCCCGACGACTGCAGCCACGCCGCGAAGCTCGTCGCCATCCGGTCGAGCTCGCCGTACGTGATCCGCTTGTCCATGCAGACGAAGGCGTCCGCGTCGCGATGCTGCGCGATCGCCTCGTCGAGCAGTTCGACGCACGACCGGTAGCGACGCCAGTCGACGTCGGTCGGGACGCCGGCCGGATAATTCTGCAGCCATGGACGGGCCGCGGACGCGGGACGGGACGACGCTTCCGGATCGGCGATCGTGCTCATGGTCTCCTCGATTCTTCTTGGTGGTGTTCGGCGTTCACGACGAACCGGCTTCCGCCGGCACCCCGTCGGGCGGCGCCAGCCGGTCCAGCGCGGCGTCGCGTTCCGCGCTTCGGCAGCGCGGCCAGCGCCTCGACGTCCCGGTAGAAGCGCGGCAGGTCGCCGCCATCCCGGTCGATGAGCTTAGCAAACGCCGGCACGCGCTGCGAGTAGGCCGCGACCGCGGCGAGGTTCGCGTTGTTCAGCGGCTGGGCGAAGTAGCGGTCGTAGCCGGTGAAGTCGTGGAGCGCGTCGCCCGGGTCCTTCTTCGCCGCCGCGTAGTCGGCCTGCAGCGACGCGAACGCCGCCTTCTTCGCGGCGCGCTTCGCGTCGTCGTTCGGTGCGTGCGCGTACGCTTCCTCGAGCGCGACGCGATGCCGCGTCAGCAACGCGACGAACGCGGTCCGGCGCGCCGCCGACAGCCGGTAGGCCGCCGCCGCCGCGTCGCTCGACGCGCCGTCGGTCGCGGCCTCGTGGCGGAACCAGCGCTTCACGCCCTCCTCCTCGACCGCGACGGCGAACGACTCGTTGAACGTCGTGTCGCCCTGCACGTAGACGACCTGGTGCGCGAGCTCGTGGAAGATCAGCCGCGCGACCTCGCCTTCGGGAAGGTTCGACGAACGTCGACAGCACCGGGTCGGTCGTGTAGCCGAGCGTCGAATACGCAGGGATGCCGCCGACGTACACGTCGTCGCCCTGCGCGCGCAACGTGGCCGCGAAGGCCTCGGCGTCCGCCTTGTCGTAGTAGCCGCGATACGCGATGCAGCCGACGATCGGGAAGCACCACTGTCGAGCCGCAGCGACAGCTCGGGCGTCGCGAACACGTTCCAGACGACGTAGGGGCGCTTCAGGTCCGCGTAGGTCGTGTAGCTGCGGTTGTCCGGCAGCGCGAGGTCGGTCGCCGCGAAGCGCCGCATCGCGCGGACCTTCGCGAGGCGCGCGCGCAGCGCGGCCGGCGTCGCCGGATCGCCGAGCCAGTCGTCGATCGGACGCGCCGCGCGCAGGATCCCGAGGTGGCCGCCGATCGACTGCGAGTAGTAGCCGACCGTGCTGCACGCGCCGAGCGCCAGGACCGCGGCCAGCATCGCCGCGCCGACGACGACGAGCCGCCGTCGACGACGCGCGGGCCGGCGCGGCCTCGCGTCGGGCGCGCGCGCCGGTCACGCGGCGACCGGCCGCGCCGCCGCGTGCGGCTCGACCTCGACGAGGCAGTCGTAGAACGTCGGCGCGGCGCCCATGTCGGTCAGTCGCTGGCTCGTCAGCTCGTTCGCGTTGCGACCGTCGGGCGCGAGCTTCTTCCACCAGATCGACAGCGCCGACGACGACGCCGCGACGCGCGCGATCCGTGACGCGCGCGCGCAGGCATAGCGAGCCGCGATCGTTGAAGACGCGGACCGTCGATCCGTCGACGATCCCGCGCGCGGCTGCGTCGTCGGGATGGATGTCGAGGCCCGGTTCGCCTTCCACCGATCGCAGGCTGGTCACGTTGACGAACGTGCTGTTCAGGAAGTTGCGTGCCGGCGGCGAGATCATCGCGAGCGGATGAGCGCGCCGCGAGCGCTTCGTCGCGCGGGCTCTCGTGCGGCGCGACGTACGCGGGCAGCGCATCGAGGCCCGCCGCGGCCGCGCGCGCGCTGAAGAACTCGACCTTGCCGGACGGCGTCGCGAAGCCACCGTCGGCGAACCGCGCCGCGGCGGGATCGACGTCGGTCAGCCGCATCCAGCCACGGGCCTTCGCCGCGTCGAAGTCGCCGTCGATGCCGGCCGCGGCGATCGTCTCGTCGTCGTCGTCGAAGCACGGCTCGGTGAATCCCATCCGCTTCGCGAGCGCCGCGAAGATGCGGCTGTTCGGCATCGCCTCGCCGAGCGGCGCGATCGCCGGGTGGTTGAACATCAGGTCGTAGTGGCCGTACGGCTTCACGACGTCGAAGTGCTCGAGCTGCGTCGTCGCCGGCAGCACGAGGTCGGCGTAGTCGGCCGTGTCGGTCAGGAAGTGCTCGAGGACGACGGTGAACAGGTCGTCGCGCGCGAAGCCGGCCGCGACGCGGCGCGAGTCGGGCGCGATCGCGACCGGGTTCGAGTTGTAGACGACGAGCGCGTCGATCCGCGCGAAGCCGTCGCCGTCGGGCCGCAGCAGGTCGTCGCCGATCGTCGTCATGTTGATCGTGCGCGGGTCGCGTCCGGCGAGCAGGTCCGGTCGCGTCAGCGCCGCGCGGTCGACGTGGCCGGTGCCCGAGGTCGACAGCAGGATGCCGCCGGCCGGATGCCGGAACGCGCCGACCAGCGCCGGAAGGCAGGCGATGTTGCGCACGGCCATGCCGCCGCCGTGCGCGCGCTGCACGCCGTAGTTGACGCGGATCAGCGCGCCGTCGCCGGCCCGCGCGACGTCGGCGTACGCGCGCGCGAGCGACTCGATCGCGTCGCCGTCGATGCCGCAGATCGCCGCGACGGCGTCCGGCGTGAACGACGCGACGCGTTCGGCGAGCCCGTCGAAGCCGAGCGTGTGCCGCGCGACCCAGTCGTCGTCGACGAGGCCGTCGCGGATCAGCACGTGCATCAGCCCGAGCGCGAGCGCGCTGTCGGTGCCGGGCAGCGGCGCGAGATGCTCGTGGCACTTCTCGGCGGTCAGCGAGCGGTACGGATCGATCGCGATCAGCCGGGCGCCGTGCCGCTTCGCTTCCTGCGCGCGCGCCCAGAAGTGCACGCTCGACGTGATCGCGTTCGCGCCCCAGAACACGATCAGCTTCGCGTCCTGCACCCGTTCGATGTCCATGCCGATGCGCCCGCCGAGCGTGTACGCGTAGCCGACGACGCCGGCCTCGGAACAGATGCTGCGATGCAGGCGGCTCGCGCCGAGCCGGTTGAAGAAGCGCTGCGCCATCGCCTCGCCCTGCACGAGGCCCATCGTGCCGGCGTAGCTGTACGGGACGATCCGCTCGGGATCGACGGCCGCGATCGACGCGAGCCGCGTCGCGATCGTGTCGAGCGCCTCGTCCCACGAGATCCGTGTGAAGCGGCCCTCGCCCTTCGCGCCGACCCGCTTCATCGGATGCAGCAGACGATCGTGGTGGTACGTCCGCTCGACGTAGCGCGACACCTTCGTGCACAGCACGCCGGCGGTCGGCCGGTGATCGGGGTTGCCGGTCACGCGGATCGCGACGCCGTCGCGGACGTGGACCAGCATCGCGCAGGTGTCGGGACAGTCGTGCGGACACGCGCCCTTGACGAGCCGGACCGCGTCGTCGCCGTCGTCGGCGGCCGCGGGCGGGGTCGGAGAGGACGGGTCGGGCATCATGGACGATCGAGGCGGCCGCCCGGCGGGCGGCATCGGGACGCAGAGCGCCGAAAGGATACCCGCATGGCCGGTCCGCTACAGGGGCTGAAGGTGGTCGAGATGGTCGGCATCGGACCGGCGCCGTTCTGCGCGATGGTGCTCGCGGACCTCGGCGCCGAGGTGCTGCGGATCGACCGGCCGCGCGCGCCGGGCGGCGCGACCGCGCACGTGATCCCGGCCGATCCGCGCTTCGACCTGCTCGCCCGCGGCCGCACGACGCTCGACGATCGACCTGAAGCGGCCGGGCGCGGTCGACGACGTGCTCGCCGTGATCGATCGCGCCGACGCCGTCGTCGAGGGCTTTCGTCCGGGCACGATGGAGCGGCTCGGCCTCGGCCCCGACGCCTGCCTCGCGCGAAACGCGCGGCTCGTCTACGGACGGATGACCGGCTGGGGCCAGGACGGCCCGCTCGCGCAGGCGGCCGGCCACGACATCGACTACATCGCGCTGTCCGGCGCGCTGCACGCGATCGGCCCGCGCGACGGCGACCCGGTCGTCCCGCTGAACGTCGTCGGCGACTTCGGCGGTGGCGGGATGCTGCTCGCCGTCGGCGTGCTGGCCGCGCTGCTCGAGGCGCGCGGGTCCGGACGCGGACAGGTCGTCGACGCGGCGATGGTCGACGGCGCGGCGCTGCTGTCGACGATGATGTACGGCTTCGCGGCGAACGGCTGGTGGCGCGACGCGCGCGGCACGAACCTGCTCGACGGCGGCGCGCACTTCTATCGGACCTATCGATGCGCCGACGGCCGGCACGTCGCGATCGGCGCGATCGAGCCGGCGTTCTACGCGACGCTGCGCGAACGCTGCGGCCTCGACGATCCGGCGTTCGACGCGCAGATGGACGCGGATGCCTGGCCGGCGCTCGCCGACAGGCTCGCCGCGATGTTCGCGACGCGCACGCGCGACGAATGGTGCGCGTTGCTCGAAGGCAGCGACGCGTGCTTCGCGCCGGTGCTCGACTGGCACGAGGCGCCCGAGCATCCGCATCACCGCGCGCGCAACGCGTTCGTCGAGGTCGACGGCGTCGTGCAGCCGGCGCCCGCGCCGCGCTTCTCGCGCACGCCGGCGGCGACGCCGCGCGCGCGCGCCGCACGGCCGTCGGCATCGGACGTGCTCGCCGCGTGGTCGGTCGACGCGGCCGTCGTCACGCGGCTCGGCGCCGTCGGCTGATCGCGCAGACGCCGAGCGCAAAAAAAAGCCCGGCGCTGCCGGGCTTCTTCGATCGAGGCGTCGCGATCAGCTGAGGTGGCCCTGCACGAGGCGCGTCATCTCGAACATGTCGACCCGCGACTTGCCGAAGACTTCCTTCAGCTTGTCGTCGGCGTTGATGAAGCGCTTCGCCTTCGGGTCCTGCAGGTTGTTCTTCTTGATGTACGCCCACAGCTTGCTCGTGACTTCGGTGCGCGGCACGGCCATCGCGCCAATCACCGCACCGAGTGCAGGGCTTGGCGTCATGGCCTTCATGAACGCGGCGTTGGGCTTGCGGGCTGCCTTCTTCGCGACGGCCTTCTTGGCCGGCGCCTTCTTCGCGGTCGCGGACTTCGTGATCGTCTTCACCGGACCGGACTTCTTGGCGGCGACCTTCTTCGCGGGCGCCTTCTTTGCCGCTTTCTTTGCAGTTGCCATCGTGCTTTCTCCTTCGCTCGTGTGGAAATGCGGTTGAAGCCGTCCGCTGATCAGCTACCGCCGGTGCGCGTGCCGCCGCTCCGGATCATCGAGTCGGTGATCGAGTCCTTGTCGACGGTCGTCGCCTGACCCTTGCGGGGGATGTTGCTGCCGGTGGTCAGCTGCCGGTCGCGCACCGGCGACGAGTCCGCGTTCGGGTCTACCGCGCACGCGGTGACGACCAGACACGACACGATGAGGAACAACGGTGTACGCAAGGATGTACGCAACGAAAGATCTCCCGTGTGCTCCGTCGGAGCGATGAGAACGGCTGCGAGACGAGGCCCGCGCCGATCGCGTCGGATCGGTCGACCCGGTCGGACCGTTCGTCGAACGATCCGTCGAACGGTTCGCCGAACCGCGTGCAGGAACCTCGAACAAACGGCCCGTTTCCTCTATGAAAACCGGGCCGTCAAGCGCGGCAAAGTGTAAACCATGTCCTCTGGGAACGCATCAAGTTTCCCCGGGGGAAGCCGTGCACTGTCGCGATTGTGTCGCCGGGCACCGACCGGTCTCGCGAAGCCCGGCGTTCGATTGACGCTCCCCGGCCACTTCGGCATGATCGCCGCGAGCCTCGGACGCCCGCCGCTCGCGCGTCGTCCGCGAAGCGGGCCGGCGGCTCGCGGCGGACGCCGGTCGCCGATGGCCGTCCCCTGCGCGACGGCGCGTCGCGCGCTCTCCCGGATCCTCAACGTCGGCGCCGTCTTCATGCTCGCATTCGTCTTGCGCCGCGCCCTGCAGGCCGTGCTCGTCATGGTCGTCGTGGCGTTCGTGTCGTTCCTCCTGTTCCAGTACACCGGCGACCCGGTCGCGTTCATGGTCGGCCAGGACGCGTCGCCGGCCGAGCGCGAGGCGCTGCGCAAGGGTCTCGGACTCGACCAGCCGTTCTTCGTGCAGTTCGCGCGCTTCATCGGACACGCGGTGACCGGCGACTTCGGGCTGTCGCTGCGCGAGGGCCGCAAGGTGTCCTCGTTGATCCGCGAGCGGCTGCCGGCGACGCTCGAGCTCAGCTTCGCGGCGGCGGTCCTGTCGATCGTCGTCGGCGTTCCGGCCGGCGTCTACACCGCGCTGCGCCGGCGCAGCTGGTTCGCGCAGACGCTGCTGACCCTGTCGCTGCTCGGCGTGTCGCTGCCGACGTTCCTGATCGGCATCCTGCTGATCCTCGTGTTCTCGGTCGAGCTCGGTTGGCTGCCGTCGTACGGCCGCGGCCAGACCGAAGCCCTCGGCTGGTGGACGACGGGCTTCGGCTCGGTCGACGGCTGGCGCCACCTGATCCTGCCGGCGATCACGCTGTGCCTGTTCCAGCTCACGCTGATCCTCCGGCTCGTGCGCGCCGAGATGCTCGAGGTGCTGCGGACCGACTACATCAAGTTCGCGCGCGCCCGCGGCCTGTCGCGGCGCGCGATCAACTTCGGGCACGCGCTGAAGAACACGCTGGTACCGGTCATCACGATCACCGGCCTGCAGCTCGGCGGCATCATCGCGTTCGCGATCGTCACCGAGACGGTGTTCCAGTGGCCCGGCATGGGACTGCTGTTCATCCAGTCCGTCGGCGTCGCCGACATTCCGGTCATGGCCGCGTACCTGTGCCTGATCGCCTTGATCTTCGTCATCATCAACCTCGTCGTCGACCTGCTCTACTTCGTCGTCGACCCCCGGCTGCGCGTCGAACGCCGCACCGCCCACTGAACCGGCTTCCATGAACGATCTCGCAGACGCGCCGTTCCGCGGCGCGCACCCCGACGCGCATCCCGAAGCGCATCCGATCGTCGCCGCGATCCGCGGCTTCCACGGCGACCTCGTGACGATCCGTCGCGACCTCCACGCGCATCCCGAGCTCGGCTACGAGGAGGTCCGCACGGCGGCCGTCGTCGAGCGCGAGCTGCAGGCGCTCGGCATCGAGACGCACGCGGGCATCGGACGAACCGGCGTCGTCGGCGTGCTGAAGGGCCGTCCCGCGGGCGACGGCGCGCTGTCGACCCGGACGATCGGGCTGCGCGCCGACATGGACGCGCTGCCGATCAGCGAGGTCAACGCGTTCGCGCATCGCTCGTCGCACCCGCATCGCATGCACGCGTGCGGCCACGACGGCCATACGACGATGCTGCTCGGCGCCGCGCGCTACCTCGCGCGGACCCGCGACTTCGACGGCACCGTCCACTTCATCTTCCAGCCCGGCGAGGAAGGCTTCGCCGGCGCGAAGGCGATGATCGACGACGGCCTGTTCGAGCGCTTCCCGTGCGACGCGGTCTACGCGATGCACAACTGGCCGAGCCTGCCGGCCGGCACGATCGGCGTCAACGACGGCCCGATGATGGCCGCGGCCGACCGCTTCGAGATCACGATCACCGGACGCGGCGGCCACGGCGCGCATCCGTACCTCGCCGTCGATCCGGTGGTCGTCGCCGGCCACATCATCACGGCCGCGCAGAGCATCGTGTCGCGCAACGTCGGGCCGCTCGACTCCGCGGTCCTGACGATCGCGGCGATGCGCGCCGGCGACATGACCGCGTTCTCGGTCATCCCGGCCGAGGCGAAGCTGGTCGGCACCGCGCGCACGTTCAAGCCGGCGGTGCAGGCGCTGCTCGAGGAGCGGCTGTCGAACCTGTGCGCGTCGATCGCGGCCGGCTTCGGCGCGACCGCGACCTGCGTCTACACGAAGCTGTACCCGGCGACGATCAACTCGCCGGCCGAGGCGCGCTTCGCCGGCGACGTCGCCGAATCGCTGGTCGGCGCCGACCGCGTGATCCGCGACCTGACACCGTCGATGGGCGCCGAGGACTTCTCGTTCATGCTGCAGGCCCGGCCCGGCGCGTACCTGCGGCTCGGCCAGGGCGGCGCCGACGACGGCGTGTTCCTGCACAACACGCGCTACGATTTCAACGACGACGTGCTGCCGATCGGCGCCGGGCTGTTCGCCGCGCTCGCCGAGCGGGCGCTGCCGCGATGAGCCGCGACGCGCGCACCGACCTTTCCGCCGAATCCCTTCCGATCCTCGTCAAGGACTCCCGCATGAATCTCAAGAAGCTGTTCGCCGCGACGCTGTTCGGCCTCGTGCTCGGCGCGACTGCCGCCCCGCCGGCCGACGCCGCCACCTTCCGCTTCTCGAACCAGGGCGATCCGCTGTCGATGGATCCGCATTCGCTGAACGAGTCGCTGCAGCTCTCGTTCCTCAACAACATCTACGAGGCGCTGGTCGCGCTGCGACAAGAACCTCAAGATCGTCCCGGCGCTCGCGACCGACTGGAAGCAGACGTCGCCGACGGTCTGGCGCTTCAACCTGCGCAAGAACGTCACGTTCCACGACGGCACGCCGTTCACCGCCGACGACGTCATCTTCTCGTACCAGCGCGCGCTCGCCGACGGCTCCGACGTCAAGACCTACGTCGGCCAGATCAAGGAGATCCGGAAGATCGACGACCACACGATCGACGTCGTGACCAACGCGCCGTATCCGATCCTGCCGAACAACTTCACGCGCTGGTTCATCTTCAGCAAGAAGTGGTGCGATCGAGAACAACGCCGAGAAGCCGGTCGACAAGCGCAAGGGCATCGAGAACACGGCGTCGTTCAAGGCGAACGGCACCGGTCCCTTCCGCCTCAAGTCGCGCGAGCCGCGGCACGCGCACGGTGCTCGTGCGCAACCTCAACTACTGGGACAAGGTCGACAGCAACGTCGACGAGGCGATCTTCACGCCGATCGGCAACGCCGTCGACGCGCGTCGCGGCGCTGGTCTCCGGCGAGATCGACATGATGGAGCCGGTGCCGCAGCAGGACATCGCGCGCATCAACGCCGGCGGCAACACGACGGTGCTGCAGGGCCCCGAGCTGCGCACGATCTTCCTCGGCATGGACCAGAAGCGCGACGAGCTGCTGTTCTCGAGCGTCAAGGGCAAGAACCCGTTCAAGGACAAGCGCGTCCGCCAGGCGTTCTATCAGGCGATCGACATCGAGACGATCAAGTCGAAGGTGATGCGCGGCGCGTCGACGCCGACCGCGCTGATGATCGCGCCGGGCGTGAACGGCTTCGCGCCGTCGCTCAACAAGCGGCTGCCGTACGACGTCGACGCCGCGAAGAAGCTGCTCGCCGACGCCGGCTATCCGAACGGCTTCGAGGTCGGCATGAACTGCCCGAACGACCGCTACGTCAACGACTCGGAGATCTGCCAGGCGGTCGCCGCGATGCTCGCGCGCATCGGCGTCAAGGTGAACCTGATGGTCGAGACGAAGGACCTCTACTTCCCGAAGATCCTGTCGCGCAACACGTCGTTCTACATGCTCGGCTGGACGCCGTCGACGATCGACGCGCACGACACGCTGAACTCGATCGTCGGCACGCCGGACACGGCGACCGGCCGCGGCCAGTTCAACCTCGGCGTCTACAGCAACCCGACGCGTCGACGAGCTGATCGGCAAGATCCAGTCGGAGACGGACATCCCGAAGCGCAACCAGATGATCGCCGACGCGATGAAGATGCACGAGGACGACATCGGCCACATCCCGCTGCACCAGCAGGCGCTCGCGTGGGGCGTGAAGAAGAACATCACGCTCGTGCAGCTGCCGACGAACGACATGCTGCTGAAATGGGTCGTGGTGAAGTGAAGGTTGCGACGGTCTCGCACGCGAGGCTGTCCCGGCGAAGGCCGGGACGCCATTGCTCGACGCGAGCTGAATCGTTGGGCGATCCGTCGTCGTCCCGGCGAAGGCCGGGACCCGATCGTCTGTTCGGTCATCGGGCTCCGGCCTTCGCCCGGGTGACCGTCGTAAGCTCGAACGCGCGCTCGGCCGCACGAAACAGTCCGTCGTTCCCGCGCAGGCGGGAACCCGGCGTCGTCCGTGCGACGGCGACGCACGACGCGGGTCCCCCGCCTTCGCGGAGGCGACGAACCGGGATGGCACGCGCGTTCCGCGGTGGCATCCGGCCTGCCAACCCGTGACCGATCCGCTCGACGCCGCCGCCCCCCGCGCCAGCCCGGCCGCTTCGCGCGCGCCTGGGACAGCGACTTCTTCTACCAGTTCCGCCGCTCGCCGGTCGCGATCGCCGCGACCGCCGTCGCGCTGCTGTGCCTCGTCGGCGCCGTGTTCGCCGGCTGGATCGCGCCGCACAACCCGTTCGACCTCGCGACGCTCGACCTCGGCGACGCGCGGCTGCCGCCGTCGTGGATCGAGGGCGGCACGGCAGACCTACCCGCTCGGCACCGACGAGCAGGGACGCGACGTGCTGTCGGCGATCCTGTACGGCGCGCGGATCTCGCTGATCGTCGGCGCGCGCGTCGGTGCTGCTGTCGCTCGTGATCGGCATCGCGCTCGGGCCTGCTCGCCGGCTACGTCGGCGGCCGCGTCGACGCGATCATCATGCGGATCGCCGACGTCCAGCTGTCGTTCCCGGCGATCCTGATCGCGCTGCTGATCGACGGCGTCGCGCGCGCCGTCTTCAAGAACGCCGACGAGAGCCTCGCGTTCGTCGTGCTCGTCTTCGCGATCGCGTTGTCGGGCTGGGTGCAGTACGCGCGGACCGTGCGCGGCTCGACGCTCGTCGAGAAGAATCGCGAATACGTGCAGGCGGCGCGCGTGATCGGCGTCGGCCCGGTCGCGATCATGTTCCGGCACGTGCTGCCGAACGTCACGGGCCCGGTGCTCGTGCTCGCGACGATCCACATCGCGACGGCGATCATCACCGAGGCGACGCTGTCGTTCCTCGGCGTCGGCGTGCCGCCGACGCTGCCGTCGCTGGGCACGCTGATCCGCAACGGCAACAAGTTCCTGTTCTCCGGCGAATGGTGGATCACGGTCTTCCCGGGCGCCGCGCTCGTGATGCTGGTGCTGTCGGTGAACCTGCTCGGCGACTGGCTGCGCGACGCGCTGAACCCGCGGCTGCAGTGAATCATTCGGCGCGCGAGCGGTCCCAACCGGGCGTTCATCTTGCTTGCGGAGGCTGTTCATGATTCGTGATTCGATTCGCGTCGTCGGCCCGGCTGCCCGGTCCGGCGTCGCCGCCGTCGTCGCCGGCTGCGCCGTGATGGCCGGCTGCGCCACGACGCCGCTGTCGTTCATCAACGACGGCCAGGTCACCGAGCGGGCGCAGCTCCATCGCTATCCGGTGTACGTCGACCGCGGTCGACGGGCGCTCGACCGGCATTCCGGCCGGTGCCGATCTCGCCGGGCCAGCATCTCGTGACGCTGGACGCGCCGCCGGTCGGCGGCTTCACGCAGCCGTACCAGAAGACGTTCCCGATGACGATCGAGCCGTGCACGCGCTACTACGTCGCCGCGCAGCGCGACTCGCCGCTCGACGCAGGACTGGCAGCTGGTCGTCGAGGTACCGCATCCCGGTCGGCGGCTGCAATCCGGACGAGGAGCGTCGCAAGGCGCTGAGCGAGGCGACGCCGGCGGGCAGCATCGGGTCGAGGGCGTCGTTCACGGCCCCGGCCGCGACATCGACCGTGGCGTCGGCCACCGCGTCGACGGCGCGCTGACGGCGACACCGCCACGACCCCGCCGATGCCCGAAACGCTGCTCGAGGTCCGACATCTGCGGGTCGAGTTCCCGACCCGTCGCGGCGCGCTCGTCGCGCTCGACGACGTGTCGTTCACGATCGCGCCCGGCGAGGTGCTCGGCGTCGTCGGCGAGTCGGGCGCCGGCAAGTCGCTGACCGGCGCGGCGATCATCGGCCTGCTCGAGCCGCCGGGCCGCATCGCCGGCGGCGAGATCCTGCTGGCCGGACGGCGCATCGACAACCTCGGCGACGACGCGATGCGGCGCATCCGCGGCCGCGAGATCGGCGCGATCTTCCAGGACCCGCTGACGTCGCTCAATCCGCTGTACACGATCGGCCGCCAGCTCGTCGAGACGATCCAGACGCATCTCGACCTGTCGCCGTCGGCGGCGCGGACCGCGCGCGATCGAGCTGCTCGAGGCGACCGGCATCCCCGGCGCCCGCCAGCGCATCGACCAGTATCCGCACCAGTTCTCGGGCGGCATGCGCCAGCGCGTGGTGATCGCGCTCGCGCTCGCGGCCGGAGCCGAAGCTGATCGTCGCCGACGAGCCGACGACGGCGCTCGACGTGTCGATCCAGGCGCAGATCATCGCGCTGCTCAAGACGCTGTGCCGCGAGCACGGCACCGCGGTCATGCTGGTCACGCACGACATGGGCGTGATCGCCGAGACCGCCGACCGCGTCGCGGTGATGTACGCGGGCCGCATCGTCGAGATCGGTCCGCGTCGACGACGTCATCCACCGGCCGCAGCATCCGTACACGGTCGGCCTGATGGGCGCGATCCCGTCGATGCGGCATCGAGCGCGAGCAGCTCGCGCAGATCGACGGCGCGATGCCGCGGCTGACCGCGATCCCGCCCGGCTGCGCGTTCCATCCGCGCTGCGCGCGCGCGCTTCGCGCCGTGCGACCGCGAGCGGCCCGAGCTGATGCCGGCGCAGGCGTCGCTGGCCGCGTGCTGGCTGCACGACGCGCGACATCGCGCGGCGGCGGCCGCGGTCCGCGCGACGCTCGCGGCGATCGACCACGCGCCGGGGACGCTGTGAGCCGACGCCGCCGCACCGACGCCCGCTCGTCGAGGTCGACCACGTCGGGCGCACGTTCGACGTCTCCGCGCCGTGGCTCAACCGCGTGCTCGCAGCGCGAAGGCCGCGCGATCCTGAAGGCCGTCGACGACGTGTCGTTCGACGATCGCGCGCGGCGAGACGCTCGGGCTCGTCGGCGAGTCGGGCTGCGGCAAGTCGACGATCGCGCGGCTGCTCGTCGGCCTGCTACGCACCGACGTCGGGCGGCATCCTGTTCGACGGACGAGCCGGTCGCGCGTTTCGCGAAATCGACGGCGCTGCGCCGACGCGCGCAGATGATCTTCCAGGACCCGTACGCGAGCCTCAACCCGCGCTGGCGCGTCGGCCGCATCATCGCCGAGCCGCTGAAGCTGCATCGCGTCGTCGTCGACGGACAGGCGCGCGTCCGCGAACCGGTCACCGCCGGCGCGGCGACGAACGAGCGCATCGATGCGCGCGTCGACGCGCTGCTCGCGCAGGTCGGGCTGTCGCCGGCCGATCGCGTGAAGTATCCGCACCAGTTCTCCGGCGGCCAGCGGCAGCGCATCTCGATCGCGCGCGCGCTCGCGACCGAGCCCGACTTCCTGGTCTGCGACGAGCCGACGTCGGCGCTCGACGTGTCGGTGCAGGCGCAGGTGCTGAACCTGATGAAGCGGCTGCAGCGCGACCTCGGCCTGACCTACCTGTTCATCTCGCACAACCTCGCGGTCGTGCGCTACATCGCCGATCGGGTCGGCGTCATGTACCTCGGGCGGATCGTCGAGCTGGCGCCGACGGCGACGCTGTTCGCGGCAGCCGCTGCATCCGTACACGAAGATGCTGCTCGAGGCGATCCCGGACCTCGAAAAAACGGGCACTTCGCGCGTCGCGGTCGCAGGCGAAGTGCCCAACCCCCTGAAGCCGCCGTCAGGCTGCACGTTTCATCCGCGCTGCCCTTACGCCAACGACGCGTTGCAAGGTCGAACGGCCGGAACTGAAATGGCAGGGCGTGTCGTTCGTCGCCTGCCACGGCGTCGAGGAAGGTCGCATCGACGCGGCGACCGCGCCACAGGCCGTGCTGGCCTGAGGTTCCGGCGCCGTAGAACGCGGCGCTGTAGAACGCGCCGGACGTCGCCGAGAGCCGCGCGCGCAGCGAGAGCCACGCGAACGGCCGAGCCCGCGCCGTTCCGGACGCGGCGTCGCGTCGCGGCCTTCCCGAATTCCGAACCGCGACATCCCGTCTCCCGTCGAACGATTCACCACGGGAGCAGTGTCGAGGCGCGCGGCCCACGGATCGCCCACGGATCACGAGCGACCGCGCCCGGTCGCCTTCGTGGCAACCTGTCACCCTCCGCATCGAAGGAAGCCACCATGAGAACCGTCACCCCGTCGATCGCCGCGATCGTCGTCCTGATCGTCGCCATCGCGCTGCGCAACTGGGACGTCGTCACGACCGGCGTGCCGACCGACCTGTTCGTGACGACGGTGTCGATGCCGCTGCCGCTGCTGCTGCTGATCGGGCTCGTGGTCGTCGCGGTCGCCTACTTCGCGACGCTCGGGCAGGTCCGGATGCGCGCGGCGATCGAGTCGCGCGACCTGCATCGCGAGCTCGACCAGGCGCGACGCACGGCGGCGTCCGCCGAGGCGTCGCGGATCGCGGAATTGAAGGCCTACCTCGACCGCGAGATCCCGCAGATCGAGCTCAAGCTCGACCAGGCGCTGGAGCGTCTCGACGTGCGCGTGCCGCCGGCGCCGGCGCCGATCCGCTGATCGCCGGCGCCGAGCTGCCGATCGGTCCCGTCAGCGCCGCGGATCGTCGAGCGCGAGCAGCGCGAAGCTCGCGAGCCAGTGCGTGCCGACGTAGTGACCCTCGGCCGCGTGCGGCAGCGACACGTCGACGTGCGCGTCGATCGCGTCGCGGACGGCCGGCTGCAGCGCGTCCGGCAGGTCGCCGACGATCCGCTTCCAGCACCAGGCGCGCGACAGGTTGAGCCCGTCGATGTGCGTGAGCCGCGCGTCGCTGCGATCGCTCGGCACGATCGGCCGCAGCCACGGCGCGACGCGCGCGACATCGGGCACGAAGCCGTCCCACCAGCGGCCGAAGCCGGCGCGGTCGTCGAGCACGCGATGGATCAGCGCCGCCTCGAGCAGTCCGTTCGACAGGAAGTCCTCGCTCGCGGTCTCGTAGGCGACCGGATAGTCGCGGTCGGCCGCGTACCAGTCGAGCGCGCGGGCGCGAAGAACTTCGTCGAACGCCGCGTCGCCGACCGCATCCGCGTAGTCGAGCATCAGCATCGTCGCGAACGCGCTGTTCGGATGCGCACCGACGCGCGCCGGGTGCACCGCGCGCGGCAGGAACGCGATCGTCCGCTCGACGAACACGTCGGCGAGCGGCCGCAGGCGGTCGCGCCAGACGATCGCGCGCGTGTCGCGTTGCGCGAACGACGACACGGCCGCGACGAGCTTCAGCAGCCACGCCCAGCCGTACGGTCGCTCGAACGATGCCGACGACGGCCGCGCGAGGTACGCGAGTTCGCCGTCGACGCGGTCGCGGCGCGAACTGCAGGTCGAGCAATGCCGCGATCGACGCGGCCTCGGGCAGCGCGGGAAAGCGGTCGAGCAGCGTGACGAGCGTCCAGTGCATGTGCACCGACGAATGCCAGTCGTAGCTGCCGTAGAAGATCGGATGCAACTCGCGCGGCGACCGCACGTCGTCGGGCTCGACCATCAGGTGATCGAGCTTGTTCGGGTATTCGCAGACGACGTTCGCGAGCGCGACCTTCGCGAAGCGGCCGGCGAGCGCCGCGTCGAGCACGTACGGCACGGGCAGCGTGCGGTCAGGCCGGGGCGAGGAACTTCTCGACCAGCCGCACCCAGTACGTCGCGCCGATCGGGATCAGCGCGTCGTTGAAGTCGTAGCTCGGGTTGTGCAGCATGCACGGCCCCATGCCGTGGCCCGACTCGCGATGGCCGCCGTCGCCGTTGCCGATGAAGACGTAGCAGCCGGGCTTCGCCTGCAGCATGAACGCGAAGTCCTCGGCGCCCATCGTCGGCTCGATGTCGGTCATCGTGCGATCGACGCCGACGACGTCGTGCATCACGTCGACGCAGAACGCGGTCTCGGCCGCGTGGTTGACGGTCG
The DNA here is from genome assembly GCA_963720205.1 of uncultured beta proteobacterium. Taxonomy (GTDB): domain Bacteria; phylum Pseudomonadota; class Gammaproteobacteria; order Burkholderiales; family Burkholderiaceae_D; genus CAHJXF01. Next base: position 1,959,711 of record OY970390.1, read on the forward strand.
GCGGGTAGTTGCGATGGAAGCGCAGCTTCACGTCCGCGCCGAACGTCGCGGCCGAGCCGTCGACGATGCGGCGCATGCCGCTCTCGATCTGGTCGAGCACGTCGGTCGTGAACGTGCGCACCGTGCCGCGCAGCACGGCCTCGTTCGGCACGATGTTGTACGCGTCGCCGGCGTGGATCTGCGTGATCGACAGCACGGCCGTGTCGATCGGCTTCTTGTTGCGCGTGATCAGGGTCTGCAGGCTCTGCGCGATCGACACGGCGGTCATGATCGGATCGATGCCGTTGTGCGGCATGGCCGCGTGGGCGCCGCGCCCGGTGATCGTGATCTCGAACTCGTTCGACGACGCCATCATCGGACCGGGCGTCACGCCGAACGTCCCGGCCGCGACGCCGGGCCAGTTGTGCATCCCGAACACCGCGTCGCACGGGAAGCGCTCGAACAACCCTTCCTCGATCATCACGCGCGCGCCGCCGCCGCCCTCCTCGGCCGGCTGGAAGATCACGTTCAGCGTGCCGTCGAACGCGCGCGACTCGGCGAGGTACTGCGCCGCGGCCAGCAGCATCGCGACGTGGCCGTCGTGGCCGCACGCGTGCATGCGGCCGTCGTGCCGCGAGCGATGCGCGAAGCCGTTGTGCTCGTCGAGCGGCAGCGCGTCCATGTCGGCGCGCAGGCCGACGGCCTTCGTCGACGTGCCCGCCCGGAGCGTGCCGACGACGCCGGTCGTCGCGAGCCCGCGATCGACCGCGTAGCCCCACTCGGCGAGCTTCGCCGCGACGATGTCGGCGGTCCGGACTTCCTCGAAACGGAGCTCGGGATGGGCGTGCAGGTCGCGACGGATCGCGGCGATGTCGGACTGGAAGTGGACGATGCGGTCGATCAGGTTCATGGCGATTGGGTCGATGCGGCGAGCGCGGTCGCCGGCGCGGACGAGGCTATCACGGGCCGTCGCGCGGTTCGCCCGCGCGCGCGTGCCAGCGTTCCAGCAGCGCCCGTTCGCGATCCGGGTCGAGCCCTGCCTTCGTCGACCCGCCGCTCGCGAGCGTCGCCGGCGCCGCCTCCGCCGCCCCGCGGAGCCAGCGCGTCGTGTCGGCGATCGTGTCCGCGAGCGGCCGGGTCCGCAGTCCGGCGGCGGACGCCTTCGCGACGTCGACCGCGAGCAGTCCCGCGGCAGACGGCGGCAGCCAGAGCGGCAGCTCGGTGAACGGCGCGACGTCCTCGGCCGCGAGGAACCGGTCGTCGACCCACGTGAAGCGCGCGTCGCCCGCCGCGATCGCGACACGCGTCCAGCACGTCGCCCATCGTCGTCGGCGACGCCGGGCCGGTCGCGTTGAACGTGCCTGCGCCGCGCGACTCGGCCATCGCGACGATCCATTCGGCCACGTCGCGCGCGTCGACGAATTGCACGGCGCGATCCGGCGAACCGGGTGCGAGCACCTCGCCGCCCCGCGGCGACGCGCCGGACCCAGTACGTGAAGCGACCGCTCGGATCGAACGGCCCGACGAGCAGGCCGGCGCGCACGTTCAGCACGCGCCCCGGCATCGCCGCCTCGGCCGCGCGTTCGCAGAGCGCCTTCAGCGCGCCGTAGTGCGCGGCGACGTCCTCGTTCGCCTCGTCGTCGACGGCCAGGACCGGCGACCGCTCGTCGAGGCCCGCGACCGCGAGATCGCGATAGACCGAGACGCTCGAGACGAACGTGTAGTGCTCGACGCGGTCCGCGAGGCGCCGCGCCGACGCGCCGACGAGGCGCGGCACGTAGCCCGACGGGTCGATGACCGCGTCCCAGCGCTCGTCGACGCCGAGCGCGTCGAGCGCGCCGTCGCGGTCGCCGACGCGCTCCTCGACGTCGGGCCACAACCCGCGCCGCGTGCCGCGGTTGAAGATCGTGACGCGATGGCCGCGCGCGCGTGCGGCGTCGACGCAGTGGCGACCGAGGAACAGCGTGCCGCCGAGGACCAGGATGCGCATCGCCGCGAACGTTATCATCGGCTCGGTCCGTACGAGCCATGGCCGCCTTCCTGATCCGCCGTTCGCTGTCGAGCATCGCCGTGCTGTTCGCGATGTCGCTGATCGTCTTCGCGGGCGTCTACGTGATCGGCGACCCGGTCCTCGTGATGATCAGCCCCGAGGCCTCGCAGGCCGACGTCGCGGCGATGCGTGCGACGCTCGGCCTCGACCAGCCGCTGTGGGTGCAGTACGGCCGCTTCGTCGTCCACGCGCTGCACGGCGACCTCGGCCGCTCGTACGCGTACAGCACGCCGGCGATCCGGCTGATCCTCGAGCGGATGCCGGCGACGATGGAGCTCGCGATCGCGGCGACGGCGATCTCGATCGCGATCGGCATCCCGCTCGGGCTCTACGCCGGCCTGAAGCCGACGTCGTTCGCGGGCCGCGCGATCATGGGCGGCTCGATCCTCGGCTTCTCGCTGCCGACGTTCTGGGTCGGGTTGATGCTGATCATGACGTTCTCGGTCGCGCTCGACTGGCTGCCGGCGTCGGGCCGCGGCGCGACGGTCGACGTCGGCGGGTTGCGACTGTCGATCCTGACGCTCGACGGCTGGAAGCACCTGCTGCTGCCGGCGCTGAACCTCGCGCTGTTCAACATCGCGCTGATCGTCCGGCTCGTGCGCGGCGGCACGCGCGAGGCGATGGGCATGGACTACGTGCGCTTCGCGCGGGCGAAGGGCCTGTCGAACGCGCGGATCGTCGGCGTGCACGTGCTGAAGAACATCCTGATCCCGATCGTGACCGTCGTCGGACTCGAGTTCGGATCGGTGATCGCGTTCTCGATCGTGACCGAGTCCATCTTCGCGTGGCCCGGCATGGGCAAGCTGATCATCGACTCGATCGGCGTGCTCGACCGGCCGGTGATCGTCGCGTACCTGCTCGTCGTCGTGACGGTGTTCGTCGTCGTCAACCTGGTCGTCGACGTCGCCTACTCGCTGCTCGACCCGCGCGTGCGGCTCGCGGACGTCGGGACGGGCGACCGATGACCGCCTCGCTCGACCCGACGACGAACGAGCCGCTTTCGGCGCCGCCGCGCTTCGCGCTGGCGCGGGACTTCGCCGCGAGCCGCGCCGCGGTCGCGGCGGCGATCGTGCTCGCGCTGCTCGTCGCGGCGGCGCTCTTCGCGCCGCTGGATCGTGCCGCAGGACCCGTACGACCTCGCGAAGCTCGACATCCTCGACGCGCAGCTGCCGCCCGGCTCGAAGGCGGAGGACGGCTCGATGACCTATCGGCTCGGCACCGACGGCCAGGGCCGCGACATGCTGTCGGCGATCGTCTACGGCCTGCGGATCAGCGTCTTCGTCGGGCTCGCGTCGACGATCGTCGCGGCGGCGATCGGCGTGTCGCTCGGGCTCGTCGCGGGCTACGTCGGCGGCCGCGTCGACGGGCTGATCATGCGGATCGCCGACATCCAGCTGTCGTTCCCGTCGATCCTGATCGCGCTGATCCTGCTCGCGTTCGCGCGGCCCGGCCTCGCGAACATCGTCGCGGCGCTGATCGCGGTGCAGTGGGCGTACTACGCGCGGACCGTCCGCGGCACCGCGCTCGTCGAGCGCCGCAAGGACTACATCGAAGCGGCACGCGGGCTCGGCCTGTCGACGTCGCGGATCGTGTTCCGTCACCTGCTGCCGAACTGCCTGCCGCCGCTCGTCGTCGTCGCGACGCTGCAGGTCGCGTCGGCGATCGCGCTCGAGGCGACGCTGTCGTTCCTCGGGCTCGGCGTGCCGATCACCGAGCCGTCGCTCGGCCTGCTGATCGCGAACGGCTTTCGCGTGCTGTTCGCCGGCAAGTACTGGATCAGCGTCTATCCGGGCCTCGCGCTGGTCGTGCTGATCGTCGCGCTGAACGTCGTCGCCGACCGGCTGCGCGACCTGCTCGATCCGCGGCTGCGATCGCGATGACGGGCGTCGATCCGCCGCGCGCCGGGCCGCTGCTCGAGGTCGTCGGCCTGAAGACGCACTTCGAGTCGCGCGCCGGCGTCGTGAAGGCGGTCGAGGGCGTCGACCTCGTCGTCGACGCCGGCGAGGTGCTCGGGCTCGTCGGCGAGTCGGGCTCGGGCAAGTCGATCCTCGGGCTGTCGATCCTGCGGCTCGTCGATCCGCCCGGTCGCATCGTCGACGGCCGCGTCGTGTTCGACGGCGTCGACCTCGCGACGCGCGACGAGTCGGCGATGCGCGCGCTGCGCGGCGGTCGCATCGCGATGGTCTTCCAGGACCCGGTGATGACGCTGAACCCGGTGCTGACGATCGGCACGCAGATGATCGAGACGATGGCCGCGCATCCGCGGACGCCGCCGCGGTCGCGCGACGCGATGCGCGAGCGGGCCATCGCGTCGCTCGCGCGGGTCGGCATCCCGTCGCCGGCCGAGCGGCTCGCAGCCTATCCGCACCAGCTGTCGGGCGGCATGCGGCAGCGCGTCGCGATCGCGATCGCGCTGCTGAACGATCCGTCGCTGCTGATCTGCGACGAGCCGACGACGGCGCTCGACGTGACGATCCAGGCGCGCATCGTCGCGCAGGTGCAGGCGCTCGTCGCGGATGCGAAGCCGCCGCTCGCGGTGATCTGGATCACGCACGACCTGACCGTCGTCGCCGGCCTCGCGGACCGCATCGCGGTGATGTACGCGGGGCGCATCGTCGAGTCCGGGACCGCGGCCGAGATCATCGGGACGCCGCGGCATCCGTACACGCGCGGACTCGTCGACGCGACGCCCGCGGCCGCGGCGCGCGACGGCGCGGTCCGCCGGCGCCTCGCGCAGATCCCGGGTTCGCCGCCGTCGCCGGCGCACCTGCCGCGCGGCTGTCCGTTCCGGCCGCGCTGCCCGAACGCGCAGGACGATTGCCTCGTCGACCCGCCGACGACGGTCGGACCCACCGGCCGCTCGCTGCGCTGCCATCATCCGGTGCGCTACGACGAAGGCGCCGGCGAGCAAGCGACGATCGGCGCCGGAGCCGCATCGTGAGCGACGCGCCGCTCCTCGAACTGCGGGGCGTGTCGAAGCGCTTCGCCGCCGCGTCGGACCTGTCGACGCGGATCGCCGACCGGCTGCGCGGTCGTCGCGCGTCGCGCGTCGTCCACGCGGTCGAAAACGTCGACCTGTCGATCGCGCGCGGCGAGGTCGTCGGTCTCGTCGGCGAGTCGGGCTCGGGCAAGTCGACGCTCGGCCGCATCGCCGCCGGCCTGATCGAGCCGAGCGTCGGCACGCCGCACGTGGCGGCCGGCCACCGGCGACGCGACGCGCGACCGGCTCGCGGTGCAGATGATCTTCCAGGACCCGTCCGCGTCGCTGAACCCGCGGATGCACGTCGTCGACCTCGTCGCGGAGGCGCCGGTCGTCCACGGGCTGTGGCCGCGCGCCGAGCGCGTCGCGCGGACCATCGACCTGCTCGCGCGGGTCGGGCTCGATGCGTCGGCGCTCGACCGCTATCCGCATCAGTTCTCGGGCGGCCAGCGCGCGCGCGTCGGCATCGCGCGCGCACTCGCCGTCGACCCGGCGCTGCTGGTCTGCGACGAGGCGGTCGCGGCGCTCGACGTGTCGACGCAGGCGCAGGTGCTGAACCTGTTCATGGACCTGCGCGACGAGGCCGATCCGGCGCGCGGGCTCGCGTATCTCTTCATCAGCCACGACCTCGCCGTCGTGCGCCACCTGTCCGACCGCGTCGCGATCCTGTACCTCGGTCGCCTCGTCGAGATCGCGCCGACCGCGACGCTGTTCGCGGCGCCGAACCATCCGTACACGCAGGCGCTGCTCGCCGACATGCCGACGCTCGCGGTCGGCCGGCGCGCGTTCGGTCCGGTCGCGGGGTCCGTCGCGGGGTCCGTCGCATCGGAGCCGCCGTCGCCGCTCGCGACCGCCGACCGGCTGCCCGTTCCATCCGCGCTGCCCGCACGCGAAGGACGTGCCGGGCGACCGCTGCCGCACCGAGATGCCGGCGCTGCGGCCGGTCGACGACGGGCATCGCTCGGCCTGCCACCTGAACGACGGCGCCGGAACGCGGGCGTAAACTGCCCTTTTGCTTTTTTCGAACGCATCATGAACACCCGCCTCGCCACCGCCGCGCCCGACGTCGACGACGCGCATGCCGGCCTCTCGAACGACGCGCTCGCGATGGTCGAGCGGCTGATCCGCTTCGACACGACGTCGCGCGACTCGAACCTCGGCCTGATCGAGTGGACGCGCGATCATCTCGAGAAGCTCGGCGCGAGGACGCGGCTGACGTACGACGCGACCGGCGGCAAGGCGAACCTGTTCGCGACGCTCGGCGACGGTCCGAAGCCCGGCATGATCCTGTCCGGGCACACCGACACGGTCCCGGTCGACTTCCAGGAGTGGAAGACCGAACCGTTCGAGCCGACGATCGTCGGCGATCGCCTCTACGCGCGCGGCGTCGGCCGACATGAAGGGCTTCCTCGGCGTCGCGCTCGCGGCCGCGCCGACGTTCCTCGCGTCGATCGACGCCGGCCGCCTCGACGCGCCGGTCCACTACGCGCTGTCGTACGACGAGGAGGTCGGCTGCATCGGCGTCCGCGGGCTGCTCGCGGACCTGCAGGCGATCGGGCTCGCGGCCGCCGGCTGCATCGTCGGCGAGCCGACGTCGATGCAGCCGATCGTCGCGCACAAGGGCACGCACCGCTTCCGCTGCCGCGTCCACGGCCGCGAGGCGCACTCGAGCTACACGACGCACGGCGTCAACGCGATCGAATACGCCGCGAAGCTGATCGTGTTCGTCCGCGACCTCGCCGACCGGCTGGCCGCGACCGAGGTCCGCGACTACGGCTTCAACGTGCCGTACTCGACGCTGTCGACCGGCGTGATCCGCGGCGGCATCGCGGCGAACGTGATCCCGCGCCACCTGCGACGTGCAGTTCGACATGCGCACGCTGCCGAACGCGTCGTCCGACGCGCTGTACGGCGAGATCGTCGAGCAGGCGCGAGAAGCTCGAGGCGGCGATGCAGCGCGAGGACGCGAGCGGCCGCATCGAGCTGACGTGGGAGAGCTCGACCGGCGGGCTCGCCGCCGACGAGAGCGAGCCGATCGTCCGTCTCGCGAAGGCGCTGTCGCGCAACGAGACGACCGGCAAGGTCTCGTACGGCACCGAGGCCGGCCTGTTCCAGCAGATCGGCATCCCGACCGTCATCTGCGGCCCCGGCGACATCGCGCAGGCGCACGCGCCCGACGAATTCGTCGCGCTCGACCAGCTCGCGCAGTGCGAGCGCTTCATGGATCGTCTCGCCGCGGGTGCCTGACCGGTCGTCGCCGACGTCCGTCTCGCAAGCGCCGCGGCCGGCCGATGTCGGCGAAGCGCGGCTGTCGCGCGCCGACCTCGAGACGATCCTCGCCGTCACCCGCGCGCTCGCCGCGCCGTTCGACCTGTCGACGATGCTGGCCGAGGTCACGGTCGCCGCGCGTCGCGTGCTGCGCGCGGAACGCGCCTCGGTCTGGCTGCTCGACGAGCCGGCCGGCGAGCTCGTCATGGAAGTGTCGAGCGACCTGCGGCACGTCCGCATCCCGCTCGACCGCGGCATCGCGGGCGCCTGCGCGCGCGAACGCCGCACGATCAACGTGCCCGACTGCTACGCCGATCCGCGCTTCGACGCGGCGTTCGATCGCACGTCGGGGTTCCGCACGCGCTGCAGCCTGACGTTGCCGCTCGTCGATCATCGCGACGCGCTGATCGGCGTGATGCAGGTGCTGAATCGCGACGACGGCGTGTTCGACGCCGACGACGAGGCCCTCGCCGAGGCGCTCGCGGCGCAGTGCGCGATCGCGCTCAGTCGCGTGCGGATGATCGAGGACCTCGTCGAGGGCGAGCGGATGAAGCGCGAGCTCGACCTCGCGCGCGTCGTGCAGATGAGCACGCTACCGGCGACGCTGCCGACGATCGACGGCTACGACATGCACGCGACGTTCCTGCCGGCCGAAGCGACCGGCGGCGACACGTACGACCTGACGGCGATCGGCGACGGCCTGCTCGTCGTGCTCGGCGACGCGACCGGGCACGGCATCGCGCCGGCGCTGTCCGTCGTGCAGATGCAGGCGATGCTGCGGATGGCGTTCCGGCTCGGCGCCGGGCTCGAGGCGGCATTCCGCGAAGTCAACGACCGCCTCGCCGAGACGCTGCCCGACAGCCGCTTCATCACGGCGTTCGTCGGCGTGCTCGAGCCGGCGACGCACCGGCTGCGCTTCCTGAGCGCCGGGCAGGCGCCGATCGTCGTGCATCGCGCGGCGACGGGCCGCTGCGAGATCCACGGGCCGACCAGCTTCCCGCTCGGCGCGATGCCGATCGCGCGGCTGAAGCCCGCGGTCGAGCTGTCGTTCGAGCCGGGCGACCTGCTCGCGCTGCTGTCCGACGGCGTCTACGAGACCGAGAACGCGGCCGGCGAGCCGTTCGGCCGCGCGCGGCTCGAGGCGCTGCTGTGCGCGCGCGGCGGCGACCACGTCGCGAACGTCGCGGCGTCGGTGCTGGAGGCGCTCGGCGCGTTCGCGCCCGGCGTGCCGCAGGCCGACGACCTGACGATGGTGCTGCTCGGCCGTCGCGCCGACTCGACGATGACGACGCGTCGCGACGTCAGTGCGACGACAACGTCACCGTGAAGCGGTTGCGGCCGTCGACGCGGCGATAGTCCCAGTCGCTCGCGGCCGCGCGCGTCAGCATCAGGCCCCAGCCGCCGGGCTCCGCCTGCCGCGGCGACCGGACGGCATCGCGCGGATCGAACGGCACGCCGTCGTCCTCGAACGACAGCACGACGCCGCCGGCGGTCGGCTCGACGACGACGTCGGTCTCGTGATGCGAGTCGCGCGGGAACGCGTGCATCAGCCGGTTCATCAGCGTCTCCTCGAGGACGAGTTCGACGCGATAGCGCAGTCGCGGCGACATCCCGTCGTCGCCGAGGAACGCGAGCACGCGCAGCCGCGTGGCCTCGATCGCCGGCAACGCGTTCGGGACCGAGATCCTCAAGGTGCCGCCCTCGGTGCGCGTCCGCGGCGCATCAGTCCGACAGTTCCGCAATCGCCTCGTCCTCGGTCGCGACGATCGGCATGATCTGGTCGATCGCGGCGTCGTCGAGGATGCCCTGCACGAAGCCCGTCGCGCCGAAGAGGGCCATCCGATGGCCCTTGCCGACGACGCCGCGCGCCGTCGAGATCAGCAGCCGCAGGCCGAGCGACGCGATGAACGTGACGCCGGACAGGTCGATCACGGCATCGCGCGACTTCGCGACGACCGTCGCCGTGAAGCGCACGCCGATCGCGTCCGCGCCCGCGGCGTCGAGCCGCCCCGCGAGCCGCACGCGGGTGATCGCGTCGTCACCGTCCGCCTCGGTCATTTCCAACGTCGAATCCTCCGGAGATGGTCGGCTCGCGCACGACGATGGGGCCGCGGACACGGGCCGACCTTCGATCGTGGACACGTCATATGACCGACGTTTGACAGCTGCCGCCTGAACCGTGCGATCGTCGGTGCCGCGCCGCAGGCCGGCGCCGACCCACTCCTTCGCCGTCTCGCCGATGCGACGTTCGATGATCGTTCGATGCGATGTCTCGCCGCGGCCGACCCGCAGCATCCCGCCGCGATGACGGCACGACGCGACTTCGCGCGGCACGTCGACGTCCTGCCGGACGTCGTCGCATTCGTCGACGCCGCCCTCGCCGCGTCGACGCTCGATCGCACGCGACGCGAGACCGTGCAGTTCGCGATCGAGGAGCTGATGACCAATATGATCAAATATGCGCCATGCGGCGCCCCTTACCTCACCGTCGAGATCGACGTCCGCGACGGCGCTGCCGAGGTGACGATCGTCGATGCCGGCGTCGATCGCTTCGATCCGACCGAGGCGCCGGACGCACGCATCGATGCGCCGCTCGCGGAGCGCCGCCCCGGCGGGCTCGGGCTGCACCTGCTGCGGCGGCTCGTCGATGCGCTGCGCTACGACTACGTGCCGGCGCGCCGCGAGGGCCGCACGTGGTTTCGCGTCGCGACGTCCGGCCCCGCGAACGATGCTGACCGTTGAGCCGGGCATCGACGGGACCGTCCGGCTCGTCGGCCGGCTCGACGCCGCGCAGGCGCCGGCGGCCCAACGGGCGCTCGACGGACTGGCGGACACGGTCACGATCGACTGCCGCGACCTCGACTACGTTTCGAGCGCCGGCCTGAGCGTGCTGCTGAAGACGCAGAAGCGACTGCTCGCGGCCGGCGGCCGGCTGCGTCTCGCGCGGCTGCAGCCGCACATCCACGACATCTTCGTCTACTCCGGCTTCGACCAGCTGTTCGAGATCGTGCCGGACGACGGCCCCGAAAAGAAATCCAACTTTCCGCCGGCTCCGGCGTAATTGCGTGGAGAACGACCGCGAGGACCAGGCCGCGCTGGCGGCGCTTCGCGGTGGGGATCGCAGCGGCTTCGTCGGCCTGGTGGAACGCTATCACCGCCCGGTCTACAACGCCGCGTACACGATCCTGCGACGGGTCGACGACGCGGCCGACGTGACGCAGACCGTGTTCCTGCGGGTGATCGAGCGGCTCGACGACTATGACCCGAACTATCGATTCTTCAGCTGGCTGTACCGGATCGCGGTGAACGAGGCGCTCGACGTCCTGCGCCGCAACGGCCGCGAGGATCCGCTCGACGAAACCGTCGAGGTGCCGGATATCGAGGGGCTCGATCCCGCATCGCTGTTCGAGCGCGCCGAGGTCGGCGCGCATCTGCGGGCCTGCGTGATGCGGCTGTCCACCGGCGATCGGTCGGTGCTGACGCTGCGCCACTTCGCCGAGCTCAGCTACGAGGAGATCGCCGAGGTGCTGGAGATCGACGAGGAGACGGTGCGGTCGCGGCTGTTCGAGGCCCGCCGACGGCTGCGCCGGCTGATGATCCGCGGCGAGGGACACTGACATGAACGACGACCGAACGACCGATCGCATGCAGGCGGTGCTGGACGGCACCGCGACGCCGGACGAAGCCGACGCGCTCGCTGCACTCGTCGCGCGCGACGCGACGGTCGCCGACGAGTTCGCGCAGTGGCGCGCGCTGTTCGACGGGCTCGCGCACCTGCCGGCGGCCCATCCGCCCGAGGCGCTGGTCGCGACGATCACGGCCGCCGTCGCACGCAAATCGCTGGACGCCGCCGATCGATCGACGGGAATATGTCACACCGACGACCAACTTTCGTCAGGCAGCTCGGTATTTGGCGCAGGGAGCACGCGAACCACGCGCCGACCCTTCGGGTTCAAGACCGTTTCGAGCTGGCTGATGCCGGCCTCTTCCAGGGAGTCTCACATGAACACCCAGCAGAAGTACTTCGCCGGTGGTGCCGCGTTGGTCGTCGCGCTCGGAGCCGCGGCCCTGTTGTCCAACTACCCGCCGAAGTCGGGCGACGTCGTCGGTACCGTCGTGCCGGCCGAGCGCTACCGTGCGCCGCAGAGCGGCGCGGAAGCGGTGAAGCTCGGCGACCAGGGCGCGCCCGCAACGTCGGCGACGACGGCCGGTGACACCGCGCCGGCCGCGTCGAACGTCGAGGCCGCGGCGCAGGCGAACAAGGCCGATGCCCAGGCGCAGGCCGATCGCATGGCCAAGAGCCAGGCCGACAGCGTCGCCGCCGATCGGATGGTCAAGAGCCAGGCCGACAGCGTCGCCGCCGATCGCATGGTGAAGAGCCAGGCCGACAGCGTCGCCGCCGATCGCATGGCGAAGAGCCAGGCGGACAGCGTCGCCGCCGATCGCATGGTCAAGAGCCAGGCCGACAGCGTCTCGGCCGATCGTCGCGTGCAGAGCCAGGCCGACCGCATGGTCCAGAGCCAGGCCGACCGGATGGTCCAGAGCCGCGCGAACCAGGCCGACGCGGCGGCGCGTGCCGATCTCGCATCCGCGCAGAGACAGGCCGATCGCGCCGCCACCGCGCAGGCCCAGGCGGACAAGGCCAACGCCGCGGCCCGCGCCGATCTCGCCGCCGCGCAGAAGCAGGCCGATCGGGCGGCCAGCCTCCAGAATCAGGCGGAGCGGGCGTCCGCCAATGCGAAGGCCGACAACGCGGCCCGCCAGTAATCGTCGGCGCACGCTCAGGGAACCGGAGGTTCGAGCCCGCATGGCACCGCCGATCGAACCGCCGAACACCACCACGGCCGACGTCCAGTCGGCCGTTTTTTTGTCCGCGCTTCCGGCAGTGCGCCGTCTCGCCGCGATGCCGGGGGCGCGGTCGCGCGCGCTGGCCGCGATCGCCGGGATCATCGCCGCGCTCGCGGCCGCGCCGGCCCGCGCGACCGACGATCCGCTCGGCCTCGCGATCACGCAGTCGCCCGATCTGGTCCAGATCTACCTGTCGCCGCAACTCGGCTACCTGACGCCGCACGTGCAGGAGACGTTCGAGGCCTCGTTGCGCTGGCAACGCGCGCGCTTCGGCTGGCAGCCGACGCAGCCGGTCACCGTGTTCCTCAAGGACTTCTCCGACTTCGGCAACGCGGGCGCGACGCCGACGCCGATCAACGCGTTGCGGGTCGAGATCGAGCCTGCGTCGGACGACTTCGAGACCGACCCGGGCGGCGAGCGGATGGCGTCGCTGATGAACCACGAGCTCGTCCACATCGCGACGACCGACATCGCGTCGTCGCAGGACCTGTTCTGGCGACATCTGTTCCTCGGCAAGGTCTCGCCGCAGGCCGCCGATCCCGAGTCGGTGATCTACAGCTACCTGACGGTGCCGCGCTTCAACGTGCCGCGCTGGCAGCTCGAAGGTGCCGCGGTGTTCATGGAGACGTGGATGGGCGGCGGCTTCGGCCGCGCGCAGGGCGGCTACGACGAGATGGTCTTCCGCGCGATGGTCCGCGACCACGCGCCGTTCTACGACCCGCTCGGGCTCGAGTCGCGCGGCATCCGCGGTCGACTTCCAGGTCGGCGTCAACGCGTACCTGTACGGCACGCGCTTCATGACGTGGCTCGCGCTGACGCTATTCGCCCGAACAGGTCGTGACCTGGCTGCGGCGCGACGAGGGCAGCAGGCGCCACTACGCCGACGCGTTCGAGCAGGTCTTCGGGCTGCCGCTCGACACCGCGTGGCAGCACTGGATCGCCGACGAGCAGGTCTTCCAGCAGCGCAACCTCGCGGGGCTGCGCGAGCATCCGCTGACGCCGCTCAAGCCGATCGTCGTGCAGGCGCTCGGGTCGAGCTCGCGACTGTTCTTCGACGCAGCCGACGCGACGCTCTACGGCGCGTTCCGCCGGCCCGGCATCGTCGAATTCGTCGGCGCGCGTCGACACGCGCAAAGGCACGGTGCGGCCGCTGGTCGACCTCACCGGCGGCGTGCTGTTCTCGGTGACCGCGCTCGCGTTCGATCCGGCGCATCGCACGCTGTTCTACACCGCGAACAATCTCGACCAGCGCGACCTGATGTCGTTCGACCTCGCGACCGGCCGGCAGACGATGCTGCTGCGGCGCGCGCGGATCGGCGACCTCGTGTTCGACGCGGTCGATCGCTCGCTGATCGGCGTGCGGCACGCGAACGGCATCGCGACGATCGTGCGCGTGCCGTATCCGTACGACCATTGGGAGCCGCTGCACGCGTTCGACTACGACGTGGTGCCGACGAACCTCGACGTCTCGCCGGACGGCCGCTCGCTGTCGGCGTCGGTCAAGGAGGTCGACGGCGACCAGTTCCTGCGCGTGTGGTCGATGGCGGCGCTGCGCGACGGACGGCTCGAACAGACCGCGCAGTTCGGCTTCGGGCAGGCCGCGCCCGAAGGTTTCGTGTTCTCGCCGGACGGCCGCTACCTGTACGGCACGAGCTACTTCACCGGCGTGTCGAACGTCTTTCGCTGCGAGCCCGCGACCGGCGCGACCGAGGCCGTGACGAACGTCGAGACCGGCGTGTTCCGGCCGCTGCCGCTCGCCGACGGCCGGCTCGTCGTCCTCGACTACACCGGGCAGGGCTTCGTGCCGTCGATCGTCGAGCATCCGGTCCCGCTGGAGGACGTGAGCGCGATCCGCTTCCTCGGCACCGAGCTGGCCATGCGTCATCCGGTCGTCACGACGTGGCAGGTGCCGGCGACGTCGGCGACCGACACGCTCGCGGCCGCGACGCCGCCGCGCCCGTACGATCCGCGCCGCGAGCTGACGTTCCTGAACGCCTATCCGGTGCTGCAGGGCTACAAGAAGACCGGCGGTCTCGGCTACCGCGCGAACTGGGCCGATCCGCTCGGCTTCGCGAACGTCGCGCTGGTCACGGCGTTCACGCCGGCGCAGGGACTGAAGCCGTCCGAGCAGGGGCACGCCGAGCTGTCGGGCAACTACCTCGGCACCAGCGGCTCGCTGTCGTGGAACCGCTCGAACTTCTACGACCTGTTCGGTCCGACCGAGCGCAGCCGCAAGGGCTTCGCGGCGAAGATCGCCCACGACATCCCGCTGATCTACGACCGCTTCGAGCACCTCGACCTGCGCTTCGAGGCCGCGCACTACAACGGCATCGACACGTTGCCGACGGCGCAGAACGTCCCGAGCACGGTGTCGACGCTGACCACGGCCGGCACGAGCCTCACGTTCGTCAACCTGCGCCGCTCGCTCGGCGCCGTCGACGACGAGGAAGGCATCGACGCGCTCGCCGCGGTCAAGGGCTACGTCGCGCCCGGCGTGCGCGCCGTCCAGGCACGCGGCAAGGTCGACGCCGGACTCGCGCTGCCGTGGGCGCACGCGTCGCTGTGGTCGCGCAGCTATGCCGGGGTCGCGGGCGGCGACCGCGGCAACCCGCTCGCGCCGTTCTACTTCGGCGCGTTCGGCAACAACCGGCTCGACGACGGCGAGGTGCGACGCTATCGCGACTTCGACTCGCTTCCGGGCTTCGGCATCGACGATATCGCCGCGCTGTCGTTCGTCCGCGAGACGGTCGAGTTCGACCTGCCGCCGGTCGCCTTCGCGTCCATCGGCCGGCCCGACCTCTACCTGAGCTGGCTGCGTCCCGCGCTCTTCGCGTCGGTGGTTCGGACCGACCCGTTCAACGCCGCGCGGCGCGCGACGTACGAAAGCGTCGGCACGCAGGCCGACCTCCGCTTCAGCCTGCTGCACTGGTACGAGGCGATCCTGTCGATCGGCGTCGGCGAGGGCTTCGAGGGCAGCAAGCGCGCGCGGCGCGAGTGGATGGTGTCGCTGAAGATCCTGTGACGCGGCCCGGTCGATGAACGCGCACGCCGCGAGCGCACTCGTCGTTCCCGCGCTGCTGTGCCTGCTGCCGGTGCTCGGGCTGCTGACGCTGCTCGTCGCCTTCGACAGCTACAAGCTCGTGCCGCTGCGCCGCGTCGTCGCGCTGACGGCCGCCGGCGCCGCGCTCGCGGCGCTCTGCTATCCGGTCAACGGCTGGCTGATCGGCGCGCTCGGCGTCGACCTGTCGACCTACTCGCGCTACGGCTCGCCATGGATCGAGGAGGCGGCGAAGGACGCGCTGCTGCTGTGGCTGATCGTCGGGCAGCGGATCGGCTTCCTCGTCGACGCCGCGATCGTCGGCTTCGCGCTCGGCTGCGGCTTCGCGCTGGCCGAGAACGCGTACGTGCTGTGGTCGGTGCCCGGCGCCGACCTGTCGACCTGGATCGTCCGCGGCTTCGGTACCGCGATCATGCACGGCGGCGCCGCGGCGCTGTTCGCCGTGATGTCGCTCGCGATCCTCGAACGGGACGAGCGTCGCGGCCTGCGCGCGCTGCTGCCCGGCTACGCGACGGCGGTGCTGCTGCATTCGGCGTTCAACCATCTCAGCCGCGAGTCGGCGATCTCCGTGCCACTCGTGCTGATCGCGGTGACCGCGCTGTTGATGGTCGCCTGGCAGCGCGGCGAACGATCGCTCGCGCAATGGCTCGGCGTCGGGTTCGACGCCGACGCCGACCGCCTCGCGCTGCTGAAGTCCGGCCGGCTCGACGCGTCGCCGACCGGGCGCTACCTGCGCACGCTGCGCGCGCGCTTCGACGGATTCGTGCTCGCCGACCTGCTGGCCTACCTGCGGCTGTTCACCGAACTGTCGATGCGGGCGAAGGGTGCGCTGCTGATGCGCGAGAACGGCTTCGAGACACCGCCCGACCCGGAGGCCGCCGACCGCGTCGCCGAACTCGCGTTCCTCGAACGCAGTATCGGCCGCACCGGGCTGCTCGCACTGCACCCGCTGCTGCCGATGCGCCGGCGAGCGCTGCACCGGCTGCTCGGCGGCTGACGGGCGCCTTCACGTCGCCGCGCCATCGGCCGCGCGTTTCGCGAACACGAAGTCCCAGACGCCGTGGCCGAGACGCTTGCCGCGCGTCTCGAACTTCGTGACGGGCCGCGTCAGCAGCGGGTTCGTCGCCGCCGCTTCGCCGACCGCCCGACGCGTCCGCCAGCGTCGGCTCGGCGCCGAGCACGTCGCGCATCTGCGTCGCGTAGTCTTCCCAGTCCGTCGCGCAATGCACGAAGCCGCCCGACGCGAGGCGGCTCGCGAGCGTCGCGACGAATGCCGGCTGGATCAGGCGTCGCTTGTTGTGCCGCGCCTTGTGCCACGGGTCGGGGAACCACACCAGCGCGCCGGCGAGCGAGTCCGGCGCGATCATCCGCTCGACGACCTCGACGGCGTCGTGCTCGACGATGCGGACGTTCTCGAGCGACCGTTCGCCGATCAGCTTCAGCAGCGCGCCGACGCCCGGCGAGTGGACCTCGATGCCGACGAAGTCGAGCTCCGGATGCGCGGCCGCGACGTCGGCCGTCGCCGCGCCCATCCCGAAGCCGATCTCGAGCACGACCGGCGCGGTGCGTCCGAACGTCGCGGGGAAGTCGAGCGGTCCCGACTCGAACGGCAGGACGAAGCGCGGGCCGAGCGTCTCGCGGGCGCGCTGCTGCGCCGGCGACGTGCGGCCGGCGCGGGTGACGAAGCTGCGGATGCGTCGATGCGGCCGCGCCGCGTCGCCCGCGGCGTCCGGGGAGTCCGCGCCGTGCTCGAGGTCCGGATCGGTCGCGTCGTCGTCGACGCGATCGGTGCTCAACCGGTCGACCCGATCACCCCTTCGACCGGCGACGACGGCGACGCCGAATACAGCTTCTTCGGCATGCGACCCGCGCGATACGCGAGGCGCCCGGCCTCGACCGCGCGCTTCATCGCGGCCGCCATCATCACCGGGTCGCGCGCGGCCGCGACGGCCGTGTTCATCAGCACGCCGGCGCAGCCCATCTCCATCGCGATCGCCGCGTCGGACGCGGTGCCGACCCCGGCGTCGACGACGACCGGCACCGTCGCCTTCTCGAGGATCAGCTGCAGGTTCCACGGGTTGAGGATGCCCATGCCGGACCCGATCAGCGACGCGAGCGGCATCACCGCGACGCAGCCGAGGTCCTCGAGCGCGCGCGCCTGGATCGGGTCGTCGCTGCAATAGACCATCACGTCGAAGCCTTCCCGCACGAGGACGTCGGCGGCCTTCAGTGTCTCGGGCATGTTCGGGTACAGCGTGTGCGGATCGCCGAGCACCTCGAGCTTGACGAGCGTGTGGTCCGTCTCGTCGGTCGACAGCAGCTCGCGCGCGAGGCGCAGCGTGCGCACCGCGTCGTCGGCCGTGTAGCAGCCGGCCGTGTTCGGCAGCATCGCGTAGCGCGACGGCGGCAACGCGTCGAGCAGGCTCGGCGCCCCGACGTCCTGGCCGATGTTCGTGCGGCGGATCGCCACGGTGACGATCTCGGCCCCCGATGCCTCGACCGCGCGCCGCGTCTCGTCGAAGTCGCGGTACTTGCCGGTGCCGAGCAGCAGCCGCGAACGGAATCGTCGTTTGCCGATGACGAGCGGATCGTCGATCGATCCGGTCGCGACGGCCGACGAGCGGTCGCGCTCGAGCGCCTCGAATGCCGGCGGGCGTCCAGGCCATGTTCATCCTCCTCCGACCGCCACGACGATCTCGACGCGATCGCCCTGTGCGAGCGTCGTCGCGCCGTGCGTGCTGCGCGGGACGATCGACCCGTTGCGTTCCACCGCGACGCGCTTGCCGGCGAGGCCGCGCTGCGCGAGCAGGCCGGCGACCGTCGGATCGGACGACAGGACCACCGGCTCGCCGTTGACGACGACCGCCACGGAACGATCGGCCGCGTCGTCCACGGCGTGCGTGTCGAAAGCGCGGGCGCCGCTCACCGCAGCAGCACCTGCCGGATCAGCAGCGCGGCCGGCGTCAGCAGCGGCTGCAGCAGGGACGTCGAGAACGCCGACAGCCGCAGCGGCTTCATCATCATCTTCATCGCCTGCACCGCCGGATAGTGCGTGCGGACCATCCGCGCGATGCGCCGCTGCGTCTCGACGAAGCGCTTGCCGTCGCGCCGTTCGCCCGGATGCACGGCCGCGAACGCATGCCACATGCCGATCTCGCCATCGCTGTGACGCGCCTCGACGAGCCGGCTCTTCAGCTCGCGCACGAGCTTCACGCGTCCGACGCGTTCGCCGGCGTCGTAGCGATCGAAGTACTGCAGGAAGTGCTTGTAGTGGCGCACCTCGTCGTTGCGGATGTGCTCCGCCAGCTGGGCGAGGACCGGCTCGTCCGCGAGGTCGCGGATGGCCTTGTAGAGCGTCGACGTGCCGGTCTCGACGATGCAGCGCGCGGCCATCTCGAGGCCGCGCGACGCCGCGTAGCCTTCGACGCCGCACAGCGCGCGGTATTCGTCGAAGAACGCGGCGTACGCGCGTTCCCAGTCGAACGACGGCCAGACGGCCTGCACGTAGGCGCGCAACGCGCGGCCGTGCTGCAATTCCTCGGGCTCCCAGCGCCTCGACAGCCATTCGGCGATGTCGGGCTGGTCGGCCACGAAGTCGGCGAGGTTGCCGGCGTACGTGTCGGAGGCGAATTCGACGAACGAGGCCGCCGCCAGCAGCAGCAGCATGTCGTCGCGGCCCGCGATGCGGGCGCGGTCGATACGGTCGAGCGGAAGGTCCTCGACTCGCCAGGGCAACGCGTTCGGATCGCTCGACCGCACCGGGACTCCTTTCGTTGACGACGCCTGCGGCGACGGGGCGTGCGATCTGCTCGCCGCAAGCGGGACTCATTGTGACCGAAGTCGCGGCGCGCGGTTTCCGTCCCGCCGCACCGTGACGGTTCGTCATAAACTCCGCCGCCAGCGCCCGATCGCTGCAACCCGCCGCCGCAACCCGCATGCCTTGAACGTTCCGTCCTTGCCGCCGCAGCCGCAGCCGACGCCCCCGCGGCGCGAACCGGGACCGCGCCGCGCGTCCGGACGCTTCCTGGCCGTCGTCGTCGCGATCGTCGTCGCCGGCTGCTCGACGCTGCCGCACGATGCCGACAAGACGCCGTCGACGGCGTTCCCGGACACCGACGGCACGCGCATCGCCCGCTCGGTCGCCGCGACGCGACCGGCCGCGGTCGATCCGACGATCTCCGGCGTCGAGATCGTGTCGCGCGGCGACGAGGCGTTCGGCGACCTCTACACGCTGATCGCGCGCGCCGAGCGCTCGCTCGATCTCCAGTATTACATCATCAAGGACGATCCCGATGCGCGCAGCCTGCTGCGGGCGGCCCGCGCGGCGGCGGAGCGCGGCGTGCGGGTGCGGATCCTGCTCGACGACTTCTACACGAGCGGCAAGGACGATCGCATCGCGTGGTACGCCGCGCATCCGAACATCGAGGTGCGGCTGTTCAACCCGTTCGCGCACGGCCGCGCCTGGTTCGCGACGCGGCTCGTGACGTCGGTGCTCGACCTCGGCCGCATCGACCGGCGGATGCACAACAAGCTGTTCGTCGTCGACAACGCGCTCGCGATGACCGGCGGCCGCAACATCGGCGCCGAGTACTACACGCATTCCGGCGAGGCGAACTTCCTCGACGTCGACGTGCTGGTCGGCGGCCCGATCGTCCACGACCTGTCCGATGCGTTCGACCGCTACTGGAACAGCGGCTTCGCCGTTCCGATCGAGGCGCTGACCGCCGTCGACGGCAAGTCGCTCGAGACCATCGACCAGCGCGCGCTGACGGACCCGGCCGATCCGGTCGTCGCCGCGACGGCGCAGGCCGAGGCGTCCGGTGCGACGCTCGCCGCGCAGCTCGATCGCGGGACGTTGCCGCTGAAGTGGGTTCCGACCGCGCTGTTCGACGACCAGCCGAGCAAGATCCATCGCACCGCGCCGCGCGTCGGCAATTCCGGTCTCGTCGCCGGCGCCACGATCGCGAGCGACGTGCTGTCGATCATCGACGAGGCGCGAACCGACCTCGTGATCGTCACGCCGTACTTCGTGCCCGGCGAACGCGGCGTCCGCGAACTGCAGAAGCTGGTCGACCGCGGCGTCCACGTCCGGATCCTGACGAACTCGCTGGCGGCGACCGACGCCGCCATCGTGCACGTCGGCTATTCGCGCTATCGCGCACGGCTGGTCGCGATGGGCGTCGAGATCTACGAGCTGCGACCCGATCCGGACACCGAACGGTCGAAGCTGACGGCGATCGGCTCGTCGAAGGCGAGCCTGCACGCGAAGGTCCTGCTCGTCGACGGCCGCACGATGTTCATCGGCTCGTTCAACGTGGACCAGCGCTCGGCGCTCGTGAATACCGAGATGGGGCTGCGCATCGACAGCGCCGCGCTGTGCGACCAGGTGCTCGGCGTGCTGCGCGACCGCGGACCCGAGAGCCGCTATCGCGTCACGCAGGACGACCACGGGCATCTGGTCTGGACGACCGAGGAGAACGGCGTCGCCGCACGTGTTCCACGACGAGCCCGAGGCCGGCACGCTGCTGAAGTGGTCGCTGAAGCTGCTCGCGCCGTTCGCGCCGGAACAGATGCTGTAAGTAGAATGAAACCCGCGCGGGTGTAGTTCAATGGCAGAACGGCAGCTTCCCAAGCTGCATACGAGGGTTCGATTCCCTTCACCCGCTCCAGCGTGGCCGCTTGTCCGCGCCGTCACCGGAGCCGTCGTGACCGATGCCGATCCCGCCGAAGCGCTCGTCGAGTTGCCGAGCCGCCTCGCCTTCGAAGCCACCCTGCGTCGTCTCGTCGACGGCATCCGGCAGCGCGGCATGACGCTGTTCGCGACGATCGACCAGGCCGCGGCGGCGACCGCTGCGGGACTGTCGATGCCGTCGACGACGGTGCTCGTCTACGGCAATCCGGCGGCCGGCACGCCGGTCATGGTCGCCGTGCCCGCGGCGGCGCTCGACCTGCCGCTTCGCGTGATGGTTCGCGAGGACGCGGCCGGCGCGGTGATCGTGTCGTACCGGCCGGTCGCGGCCGTGCTGCGCGCGGCGGGCGTGCCGCCGGCGCTCGCCGAACGGTTGACGGCGGGACAGCGCTGGATCGCCGCAGCGCTCGCCGACGACGCGTCGCCGCCCGCCTGAGCGAGCGCCGCGTCGCGGTCGCGGTCGCGGTCGCGGCGCGTCATCGCGCGTCGCCCCGCACCGCCCGCGCCGACTTCAGGCGCACGCGTCGCGGATGAAGTCCGGGATCGGAATCGCCCGGATGCGCCCGGTCTCCGGGTCCTTCACGCACAGCGCGCGTGTCTCGCGGCCTTCGCAGATCAGGTCGTCGCCGCGCATCACGCGATGCAGCTGGACGAAGACCTTGTTGCGCCACTCGTCGACGTGCGTGTGGATGTCGATCGTCTCGCCGTACGTGACCGGCTTCACGAAGCGCGTATGGATCTCGAGCATCGGCGCGCCGACGCTGTGGGGGATCGCGGCCATCGAATGCCACGGCGGCAGTCCGCAGTGCCAGAAGAAGCGATGCGACGCCGCGTCCATCCAGCGCGAGAAGTTCGGGAAGAACACGATGCCCGCGGGGTCGCAGTCGCCGAAGTGCACGACGACCGACAGCACGGACGTTCGCGCGGACGTTCGCGTCGACAGCGGCGCGCACGCCTTCGCGTCGGCCATCAGACGAAGCGCACCGCGATCTCGCCGAGCCCGTCGATGCCGCCGACCAGCGTCTGGCCGCGCTCGACGCGACCGACGCCTTCGGGCGTGCCGCTGTAGATCAGGTCGCCCGGCATCAGCCGGAAGTACGTCGACAGGTTCGCGACGATCTCCGGCACCGACCACATCAGCATCGACAGGTCGCTGCGCTGCTTGTCGACGCCGTCGACGGTGAGCCAGATCGCCTGCGTCGCCGGATGGCCGAACGTCGCGACGGTGCGCAGCGGTCCGATCGGCGCCGACTCGTCGAACGCCTTGCCGATCTCCCACGGACGGCCCTTGTCGCGCATCGCGAACTGCAGGTCGCGACGCGTCATGTCGAGCCCGACGCCGTAGCCGAAGACGTGGTCGTTCGCGGCCTCGACGGCGATGTTCGCGCCGGCCTTGCCGATCGCGACGACGAGTTCGATCTCGTGCTGCAGATTGGACGTCAGCGGCGGGAACGCGACGTCGATCGTCTCGCCGGGGCGCGCGACGACGACCGCGTTGTCCGGCTTGCAGAAGAAGAACGGCGGCTCGCGATCGGAGAAGCCCATCTCGCGCGCGTGCGCCGCGTAGTTGCGGCCGACGCAGTAGACGCGCCGCACCGGGAACAGCTCGGCGCTACCGGCCACCGGCACCGCGATCGGGGCCTCGGGTTCGAAGGTGTAGGTCATGGTCGATGAATGGAAGCGATGAGGTCGCGATCAGGTCGCGAGGCAATGCTCGACGCGCCAGCCGTACAGCCACTCGAGCGCATCGTAGAAACGTTCCGGCGAGCGTCCGCGCCACAGGTCGTTGCGCACGAGCCGTTCGACGCCCTTCGCATGATAGAGGCGTCCCATCTCGCGCGCCGACAGCACGACCCGCGCGGTGCGCGCGACGCGCGAGCGCTCGTAGCGCGCGAGCCCGGCCGGCCAGTCGCCCGGATGCGCGGCGACGGCCTCGCCGAGCGTCGCGGCGTCCTCGAGCGCCATGCACGCGCCCTGCGCGACGTATTGCAGCATCGGGTGTGCGGCGTCGCCGAGCAGCGTCGCCCGGCCGAAGCTCCAGCGTCCGATCGGATCGCGGTCGGCGGTCGACCAGCGCGTCCACGTCTTCGGCAGCGACAGCAGCTGCCGCGGCACGATCGGCGATCCCGGCGAAGTACGACAGCACCTCGTCGCGGCTGCCTTCGGTCACGCCCCAGGTCTCGCGCTTCGCTGCTGTGGAACGTGACGACGAGGTTGTACTGCGTCGCCGCCGCGCAGCGGATAGTGGACGAGGTGGCAGTTCGGGCCGACCCAGACGACCGGCGCGTTCCAGCGCGAGGTCCGCCGGGCATGTCGGCCGCGTCGACGACGGCGCGATAGACGACGTGGCCCGACACGCGGACGGGATCGCCGACGAGCGCGTCGCGCACCGCGGAGCGCACGCCGTCGCAACCGATCAGCGCCGCGCCGTCGTGGCCGCGGCCGCTCGCATCGAACACCGTGACGCCGTCGTCGCGCAGCTCGATGCGTTCGACGCGGGTCCCGGTCAGGAACTCGATGCGGCGCGTCCGCTCGACGCCTTCGACGAGCGAGCGATGCACGTCCGCGCGATGGATGACCGCGTACGGATTGCCGAAGCGGCGCCGGAACGCGTCGCCGACCGGCAGGTTCGCGACCTCGGACTCGTCGACCGCGTCCATCATCGTCATGCGCTCGACGTACACGGCGCGCGACCGCGCCTGTTCGCCGACGCCGAGCGCGTCGAACGCCGCGAACGCGTTCGGCCCGAGCTGCACGCCGGCGCCGATCTCGCCGATCGTCGCGCGCCTGCTCGAGCACCGCGACGTCGAAGCCGCGCCGGGCCAGCGCGAGCGCCGCGGCCAGGCCGCCGATGCCACCGCCGGCGACGAGCACGCGGCGGTCCCGAACGGCCGTCATGCGGACCGCCCGGAAACGACGCAAGTGCTTGAGCAGACAAGCGGTTCGAGGACTCGCGAGGCACATCGACACGGGCCCCGACGGCTCTCAGTTTCCGCGTCCCGCTGCCGATACAACGAGGGATCCTTCGACCCGCGCCGCGCGACTTCGCGCCCCGGCGCCGCCCCATGACGTCCTTCGTTTCGACCACCGATGCGGGCCGGCAGATGCTGTCGACGTTGCTCGGCGCCCTCGTGTGCTTCCTGCTGCTCGAACTCGCGGAACGCGTGCGCGGCAAGGATCGCACGCTCGCGCGGCTGTGGTGGGGTTGCGGCGCGTTCGTCGCGGGAACCGGCCTGTGGGCGGCGCACCTGCTCGCGACGGGTCCGCTGCCCGGGTCGCCGGGACACGCCGCGCCGTCGACGACGCTCGCGTGGCTGTGCGCCGTCGCGGCCGCCGGCATCGCGCTGTCGGTCGCGCGACGCGATCCGCGCGCCGCGCGTTCGTTGCTCGGCGCGGTCGCGATCGCCGCCGCGCTGTGCGCGATGCACATCGCGTCGGTCGCTGCGATCGAGGTCGCGCCGGCTGCCGAATGGAACCTCGCCCGCGTCGCCGCGACCGCCGTCCTCGCGATCGCGTTCGCCGCGGCGCTGCTCGCCGCCTTCGACCGCGATCGCCGTCATCACGGCGCCGCGGCGATCGTCGTCCGCATCGTCGCCGTCGCGGTCCTCGGCGCGCTGCTCGCCGCGCTCGATGTCGGATCGGCGAGCGCGTTCCACCTCGCCGCGTCGGCCGTCGTGGTCGCCGGCGGCATCGCCGACGCGCCGCTCGTCGAGGTCGTGACGATGACGGTGCCGCTCGTGGTCGTCTGCGCCGCGTTGAGCTCGATCGGCTACGGACTCGTCGACCAGCGCCGCAATGCGCTCGCCGGCTCGCTCGAACACGTCGCCGCCCGTCTCCACACCGCGACCGACGAGCTGCGCCAGCGCGCGATGCTCGATCCGCTGACCGGCCTGCCGAACCGCCTGCTGTTCGAGGACCGGCTCGCGCAGGCGCTGCTGCGCGCCGACCGCGCGAAGATGTCGGTCCGCGGGCTGCGCGAGAAGCTGGCCGTGCTGTTCGTCGACGTCGACAGCCTCAAGCCGATCAACGACACGTTCGGGCACGCGGCCGGCGACGAGGTCATCCGCCAGATCGCGCGCCGGTTGCGCCACGAGGCACGCGACGACGACACCGTGTCGCGCATCGGCGCCGACCAGTTCCTGCTGCTGATGGAAGGCGCGGTGACCGGCAACGACTGCGTGGCGCTCGCGACGCGCATCCTCGAGGCCGTGAAGCAGCCGATGACGATCGTCGACCGGCGCTTCGAGGTCAGCGTGTCGATCGGCATCGTCGTGTATCCCGACCACGGCGAGCGCACGAAGCTGCTCGCGCAGGCCGACGCCGCGATGCAGGCCGCGAAGCGCGCCGGCCGCGGCACCTACGCGCTGTTCGAGTCGCACATGCATCGCGACATCGCCGACCAGCTCGACCTCATCAACGACCTGCGGCACGCGGTGGACCTCGAACCAGCTCGAGCTGCACTACCAGCCGAAGATCGACGGTCGCCGCCACGTGATCTGCGGCGTCGAGGCGCTGCTGCGCTGGGAGCATCCGGAGCGCGGCCAGATCAGTCCGGCGGCAGTTCATCCCGATCGCCGAACGCTTCGGGCTGATCAATGCGATCGGCAACTGGGTGATCGGCGAGGCGTGCCGCCAGATGGCCGAATGGGCCCGGGCCGGCGTGCAGATGCGGGTGGCGATCAACCTGTCGGTGCATCAGCTGCGCGAACTCGATCTCGTCGAACGCATCGCGACGGCGCTGCGCGAACACGACGTCAAACCGTCGCAGCTGCTGTGCGAGATCACCGAGTCGGTCGCGATGCAGGACATCTCGGTCACGCAACGCACGCTCGACGAGCTCGGCAACATCGGCGTCTACCTCGCGATCGACGACTTCGGCACGGGCTACTCGAGCCTCAGCTACCTCCGGCAGCTGCCGGCGCGACAGCTCAAGATCGATCGCACGTTCATCAAGGACCTCGACACGAGCGACGACGCGAAGGCCGTCGTCGACGGCGTCGTGCGACTCGCGCACGCGCTCGGGCTGCGCGTCGTCGCGGAAGGCGTCGAGACCGCGCGGCAGCGCGACATCCTGCTCGAACTCAACTGCGACGAGCTGCAGGGCTACTTCTATCGCGCGGCCGATGTCGGCCGACAAGCTGCTCGCGTGGACGCTCGGCCGCAAGCCGAAGGGCTCGGTCGACTTCGCGCAGTCGCTGATGCACAACCCGGTCGACGCGTGACGGGACGAGGCGCGCCGAAGGCTCCGGCGTGCTTCAGAAGCCGCCGAGGCAGACGTACTTCATCTCGAGATACTCCTCGATGCCGTGGACCGATCCCTCGCGGCCGAGGCCCGACTGCTTGACGCCGCCGAACGGCGCCACCTCGTTCGAGATGATGCCGGTGTTGACGCCGACGATGCCGGACTCGAGCGCCTCGGCGACGCGCAACACGCGCCTGACGTCGCGGCTGTAGAAGTACGCCGCCAGCCCGAACTCGGTGGCGTTCGCCTGCGCGATCGCGTCGGCCTCGTCGTCGAAGCGGAACACCGCCGCGACCGGGCCGAACGTCTCCTCGCTGCGCGACCATCATGTCGGCCGTGACGTTCGACGAGCACGGTCGGCTCGTAGAAGCGTCCGCCGTTCGCGTGGCGCCGGCCGCCGGCCGCGACGACCGCGCCGTGCGCCTTCGCGTCGGCGACGTGCTCCTCGACCTTCTTCAGCGCGTCGTCGTCGATCAGCGGACCCTGCGACGACGCCCGCCTCGGTGCCGACGCCGACCTTCAGCGCGCGCGTCTTCGCGGCGAGCTTCTCGACGAACGCGTCGTAGACGCCGTCCTGCACGTAGAAGCGGTTCGTGCAGACGCAGGTCTGGCCGGTGTTGCGGTACTTCGACGCGATCGGCGCCGTCGACGGCCGCGTCGAGGTCGGCGTCGTCGAACACGATGAACGGCGCGTTGCCGCCGAGCTCGAGCGACAGCTTCTTGATCGTCGGCGCGCACTGCGCCATCAGGATGCGGCCGACCGCCGTCGATCCGGTGAACGACAGGTGGCGCACGACCGGGCTCGCGCACAGCACGCGGCCGACCTCGATCGAGCGCGCGCCGTCGGCCGGGAGCACGTTGACCACGCCGGGCGGGAAGCCCGGCGCGTTCGGCGAGCTCGGCCAGCGCGAGCGCCGTCAGCGGCGTCTGCTCGGCCGGCTTGATGACGATCGTGCAGCCGGCGGCGATCGCCGGCGCGACCTTGCGCGTGATCATCGCCATCGGGAAGTTCCACGGCGTGATCGCCGCGCAGACGCCGACCGGCTGCGCGCAGCACGAACATCCGCTTCGTCGGGTCGGGCGACGCGAGCGTCTCGCCGGCGACGCGCTTGCGCTTCCTCGGCGAACCATTCGATGAACGACGCGCCGTAGACGACCTCGCCCTTCGCCTCGGCGAGCGGCTTGCCCTGCTCGGCCGTCATCAGCAGCGCGAGGTCGTCGGCGTTCGCGAGCATCAGGTCGAACCAGCGGCGCATGACGGTGGCGCGTTCCTTCGCGGTCTTCGTCGGCGCCAGGCGGGGAACGCGCGCGGCCGCGGCCTCGATCGCCCGTTCCGCCTCGGTCGCGCCGAGGTTCGCGACATGCGCGATCGGCTTCGCCGGTGGCCGGGTCGTCGACGTCGAACGTGGCGCCGTCGGCGGCCTCGGACCAGCGACCGTCGACGTGACCGGCGGTGCGCAGCAGGTCGGGATCCTTCAGCGCGATGCGTTGCTCGACTCGTTGCAGCATGGACGTCTCCTTCGACGAGACCCGCGAGCTTAACGCGCTCGACGCGTCGCGGCCTGCATCGCGGCATCATCGCATCCGTCCCGTCCGCATCGCCCCGACATGGCTGCAACCCCGTCCGGATTCGTCACGACGCCGCGTCGCGCCGCCGCGCGACGCCGCCACGCGCCGGCTTCGGCGTGCCGCTCGCGGTGCGCGTCGTCTCGATCGCGATCGCGCTGCCGTGCGTCGCCGGCGGACTCGCCATCGCGAGCAACCATCCGCTCGGACCGTTCGCGGCGATGGCGGCGTTCGTCGCGTGGACCGCGTTCGCGACGTGGCGCTTCGGGCTCGCGTTCCCGGCCGCGCTCGCGCTGCGTGCCGGTCGATCGGCCTCGCGACGTGGACCGGCTGGCTGACGTTCGAGGAGACCGACCTGCTCGTGCTGGCGAGCGCCGCCGGCGGCTACGCGGCGCCTCGCGCTGCGCGGCTTCCCGCCGCGGCGACGCGCAGCATCGCGCGCGACTGTCGATCGTCTCGATCGCTGCTGCTCGCGGCGTTCGCGCGCGTCGTGGACGATCGCGCTGGTCCGCGGCATCGACGCCGCCGGCGGCCTGCGCTTCGACGGGTTCGACTTCGCGGCCGGGTACGACGGCGCGCAGCAACGCCGTGCGCATCTTCAAGAGCTTCGCGTTCGCCGTGCTGCTCGCGCCGCTGCTCGTCGCCGAGCTGCGCACGCCCGGCGGCTTCGACCGCTTCGCGGCCGGGCTCGCGGCGTCGCTCGGCGTCGGCAGCCTGCTCGTGCTGCAGGAGCGGCTGCTGTTCACCGGACTGCTCGACTTCTCCGACGACTATCGCGTCACCGGCGGCTTCTGGGAGATGCACGTCGGCGGCGCGGCGCTCGACGGTTTCCTCGCGCTGACGATCCCGTTCGCGATCCGCGAGGCGATGCGGCACGCGAGCCGCGCTGCGCTTCGCGCTCGCGCTGGCCGTGCTCGCGCTCGCCGCCTACGCCTGCCTCGTGACGTTCTCGCGCGGCGTCTATGCCGCGGTGCCGCTGTCGATCGCGACGCTGGCCGTGCTGGTCGCGCGGCAGCGGCTTTCGTCGGAGCGCGGCGCGTTGTGGCTCGTGTTCGGCAAGGCGCTCGCGTTCGCCGCGGTCGTCGCCGTCTGCGGCTTCGTCGTGTTCCGCAGCGGCGGCTATCGCGCCGTGCTCGCCGCGTTCGTCGTCGTCTCGGCCGCGATTCCCGCCGACGCGGCGCTGCGCCGGCTCGATCTCGCGTCGGGCATCGCGTCGATCGTCGCGGCCGCGGTGCTCGCCGCGGGCGGCGCGCTCGTCGCGAGCGTGCTGCCGAAGGGGCCGTACGTCGTGTTCGCGATCGCGACGTTGGCGACCGCCGCGGCCGTGGTCCACGCCGAACGGACGCCGCTGCGATCGTCGTCGGCGTACGTCGTCGCGGGCTGGCTCCTGCTCGCGGCGTGCGCGGCGAACGTCGCGCGCTTCTGGGGCGGCACGACGGCGTTCCACGACAGCGCGGTGATGCTCGCGGTCTTCGTCGTGCTCGCGTTCGCGGCATCGCGACTGCCACGCTCGGTCTGGCCGCAGAGACGACGCGACCAGTTCGCGACCGTGGGGCTCGCGGCGTGCGTCCTCGCGGCCGTCGCCGTGTTCGCGGTCGGCGCGTACATGGGCGGACGCTTCGCGAGCAGCCGCGAGGACCTCGGCGGCCGCGAACATCACTGGACGCAGGGCATCGGTCGATTGCGCGGCACGACGGACTGGCTGCTCGGCAAGGGACTCGGCCGCTTCCCCGCGACGTCGCTGTTCGAATCGATCGACGGCACCGCGCCCGGCGGCTATCGAATGGGGCAGCGCGGCGGCGAACGCTTCCTCGTCGTCGCGGCGCCCCGCATCGCGTACATCGGCTTCAACGAGTTCTTCCGCGTCTCGCAACGCGTGTCGGTCGAGCCGAACGCGACGTACACGGCCTACGTCGTCGCGCGGACCGACGCGAAGACGGACCTCCACATCGAACTGTGCGAGAAGCAGCTGCTGTATCCGGCCGACTGCCGCGCGACCGACCTGCACGTGCCGATCGACCACGTCGGCTGGCACGAGCTCGGCTTCCGCATCGCGACCGGCGCGATCGGCGCGCGTCACGCGTTCGGCGTGCGCCCCGCGTTCCTGGCGGTCGCCGTCGGCGATCCGGGCGCGACGGTCGAGATCCGCAGCGTCCGGCTCGTCGGTCCGGACGGCGTCGATGTCGTCGCCGATGGACGCTTCGTGGACGGCACGACGCGCTGGTTCTCGTCGAGCGACCGCATCCACCTGCCGTGGCACATCAAGAACATCGCGCTGGCGGTCCTGTTCGACCAGGGCGCGATCGGGCTCGGCCTGTTCGCGCTGCTCGTCGGCGGCGCGCTGCTGCGCACGGCGCTCGGCCGCGCTCGACGGGATCCCGACGCGCCGTTCGTCGCCGCCGCGATCGTCGGCTACGGCGTCGTCGGCGCGTTCGACAGCCTGATCGACGTGCCGCGCGTCGCGCTGCTGTTCGAGCTCGTCGTGATGTCGGCGCTGATGCTGCGTCCGCCGCGCGCGACGGCGAAAACGAAGACCACGCGGGACGAACCCGCATCGCCGCCGCCGGCGGCACCGGCGCCGTCGCCGGACGTCGACGAGGCGGCCGCGCGCGCGCTGCGTCGACAGCGCGCGTTCGGCGACCGTCGACGTCCGTGAACCGGCTCAGGCGATCAGCGTCTTCGCCAGCATCGCGTGGACGCCGCGACTGCCGTTGACGGTCTGCGTGATGCGGAAGTCGACCGCGACGCTGCACAGCGTGTACGCGTCGGCGCGCGACAGCCCGGCGCGTTCACCGATCAGCGCGATCATGTCGCGCAGCGCCATCGCCATGCACTGGTCGAGGTCGGGATCCATGCCCATCGTGATCCAGTGCGTCGGCGTCTCGCCGCGCGGATACGCGAGCGTCGCGTCCTTGTGGACGACGAGCTCGAAGGTGCCGCGCAACGCGGTCTCGATCGCCGTCGTGCAGACCTCGCCGTCGCCCTGCGCCGCATGTCCGTCGCCGCACGAGAACAACGCGCCCGGCACGTGCACCGGCAGGTACAGCGACGCGCCGGGACCGAGCTCCTTGTTGTCGAGATTGCCGCCGTGCGCGCGCGGCACGATCGAGGTGATGCGGCCCCAGCGAGCCGGCGGTGCGACGCCCATCACGCCGAAGAACGGATGCAGCGGCAGGTCGAGTCCCCACGGCATGCGGCCCGTCATGCGATCGGCGTCGAGCGGGATGTTGATCAGCCGTGACGTATCGTCGAAGTCGTGCGGCAGCGTGCCCGCGAGCGGGCGGATCACGTTGTAGCCCCAGTCCTGTCGCAGCGTCACGTCGACGATGCGGACCTCGAGCACGTCGCCCGGCTCGGCGCCCGCGACGGCCACCGGCCCGGTCAGGATGTGGCCCGGCACGTGACGGACGCTCCGCGCGTGGATGTCGAACAGTTCGGGCGGGACGTGGAAGCCGTCGGGCGGCAGCGCGTCGGGGCCGCCGCTGACGGTGTCGATCGTGACGCGGTCGCCGCTGTCGACGACGAGTACCGGCTTCAGGGCCGCGTCGAACTGGCCCCAGTGGCAGGCTTCGACCGACGCGGCGAGGTGATGCGTGTGCATGGGACGCTGACCTTTCGTGAATCGTTCACACGGCTCGTCGCTGCGGCCGCCGTACGATGATGGCACGCGTTGTTTTCGGCCGGGGGCGTCAATAGAATCGGCCGACGCGTCGGACCGGATCCGCATCGAAGGTGCGGCCGCGCGACCCACTCCAGGAGGAAGACCATGCCATCGTCATCCCGCACCAAGCTCGCCGGCACGCACCGTACGCCGTTGCGCGACGCGAAGAGCGTCGGTCCCATCACGCCCGAGGAACGGTTCGACGTCACCGTCCGCGTGCGCCGCGCGAAGCCGCTCGACCTGTCGGGCGCCGACACGGACACGCATGCCGACCGCAGCTACGTGAAGCGCGAGGACTACGCCGACCGTTTCGGCAGTTCGCAGGCCGACCTCGACCGCGTCGCCGACTTCGCGAAGTCGTTCGGCATCATCGTCGTCGCGACCGATCGTGCGCGTCGCAGCGTCTTCCTGTCCGGGACCGTCGGCGCAGTACGCGAAGGCGTTCGAGACCGCGATCGAGCATTACGAATACGACTGCGGCACCTATCGCGGCCGCGTCGGCACGCTGTCGGTGCCGAGCGACATCGCCGACCTCGTCGAAGGCGTGTTCGGCATCGACGACCGGCCCGCCGCCCGTCCGCAGTTCAAGTACCACGAACCGCCGCCGGCGAAACAGACCGCCGGCACGATGGTCGCGCCGCACGCGGCCGCGGCCGGTGCGGCGTCGTTCACGCCACCGCAACTGGCGAAGCTGTACGACTTCCCCACCGACGCGGACGGCAGCAACGAGACGATCGGCATCATCGAGCTCGGCGGCGGCTATCGCCCGACCGATCTCGCGACCTATTTCAAGGGGCTCGGCATCGCGAACCCGTCGGTCACGACGGTCCGCGTCGATGGCGCCAACAACTCGCCGTCGAACGCCGACTCGTCCGACGGCGAGGTGATGCTCGACATCGAGGTCGCCGCCGCCGTCGCGCCGAAAGCGAAGATCGTCGTGTACTTCACGCCGAACACGACGAAGGGCTTCCTCGACGCGATCACGATGGCGGTCCACGACACGACGCACAAGCCGTCGGTGATCTCGATCAGCTGGGGCGGCGCCGAGAACACGTGGACGTCGCAGGCGCTCGATTCGTACGACCAGGCGTTCAAGGGCGCCGCGGCGCTCGGCGTGACGATCTGCTGCGCCGCCGGCGACGCGGGCTCGGGCGACCAGCCGAGCGGCAAGCCGGACGGTCTCGCGCACGCCGACTTCCCCGCGTCGAGCCCGAACGTGCTCGCGTGCGGCGGCACGAAGATCACCGTGTCGGGCGGCAAGATCGCGTCGCGAGGTGGTCTGGAACGAGAATCCGCAGAACAGCGCGGGCGGCGGCGGCATCAGCGACCATTTCCCGGTGCCGAGCTACCAGTCGTCGGCCGGCATCCCGAAGTCCGCGAATCCCGGCGGGCGCGTCGGCCGCGGCTCGCCCGATGTCGCCGGCGATGCCGATCCGCAGTCCGGCTACAAGGTCCGCGTCGACGGCCAGGACCTCGTGATCGGCGGCACCAGCGCCGTCGCGCCGCTGTGGGCGGGGCTGATCGCGCTGGCGAACCAGAAGCTCGGCAAGCCGGTCGGCTTCCTCAATCCGCTGCTCTACACGTCGGCGAAGGTCAAGGCGACCATGCGCGACGTCACGAGCGGCAACAACGGCGCGTACTCGGCGAAACCCGGCTGGGACGCGTGCACCGGGCTCGGCACGCCGGACGGCGCGAAGCTGATCGCGGCGCTGAAGCCGTAGGGATCTTCGCGCGTGACGAGGCCCCGGCCTGCGCCGGGATCGGAGACCTGGCCGTCGCCGGAATGACGATCGAGGAAAACGAGGTCCCGGCCTTCGCCGGGAGGACCGTCGGGTGCTCGCATCGCAGCCGGGCCCGTCCCGCGTTTGCGGAGAAACGAGCGGCCTTCGCCGGGATGACATGCGGGTGTTCGGGTTGTCGTCTACTTTTCGGCCGTTCCCGGTTCCGCCATCTTGCGATGCTGCTCCGCGAGCACCGTCGCCGGCGTGACGTTCGCGGCGCTCGCCATCAACTTGTTCTTGGCGCCCGACACGACGTCCGCGTCGCCCGACATCATCGCGTCGAAGCCGACCTTGGCGACGTCGGCCGGATCGTCCTTCTTCCCGGTGGCGACCTTCGTGTCCATCATGTCCGCGCGCTGGAAGAACTGCGTGTCGGTCGCGCCGGGCATCAGCACCGAGACCGTCACGCCGCTGTCCTCGAGCTCGTTGCGCAGCGCGTACGAGAACGAGTCGAGGAACGCCTTGCTGCCGTTGTAGACCGCCTGGAAGCTGCCGGGCATCAGGCCCGCGATCGAACCGGTGATCAGGATCCTGCCGCTGCCGCGCGTGCGCATGTCGCGGCCGATCTTCTGGATCAGGTAGATCGTGCCGACGACGTTCGTGTCGACGACGCGACGCGCCGCTTCCCAGTCCTGATCGAGGAAGCCCTGGCCGAGCCCGCGGCCGGCGTTCGCGAGCAGCGCGTCGACGGGTCGTCCGTTCGTCGCGGCGTAGAGCCGGTCGACGCCTTCGATCGTGGACAGGTCGACGACCACGGGCTCGACCTGCACGCCGGTGACGCGCAACTGGTCGGCGGCGTCGTGGATCGCTTCCTCGTCGGCCGCGATCAGCAGGTCGAAGCCGTGCTCCGCGCATTGCCGCGCGAGCTGGAACCCGATGCCGGTCGACGCGCCGGTGACGATGGCGTAGGAACGGGTGGTGGTCTGCATGTCGGTCTCCTTGCCGGAAAAGCTCGCGCGACGCGGCAGGCCCGTCGCCGCCGCGATCGCTTCGATCGATTCGACGACGGTACGATGCGATAGCGCCGCAGCCGCGGGATCGGCGGCGCATCGCACGGTAGGAACGACGCGCGCGGATGACCGTCGCTGCGACGACCCCGCGTCGGCGGCTTCGCACAACCGCGCGTCGCGCGATGCGCCGAACCGCGCGGCCCCGATCGCTGTCCGACCGACATCGACTCACGCATGAACCACGAGACACGGAGCCCTCATGAACGTCACGCCTGAAAACGCCGCGGTCCTCTTCCTCGACCTGCAGGAAGGCACGATGAGTGCGGTCAAGACCATCGGTGGCCACCGTCTGCGTCGCGCGTCGGGCACGCTCGCGAAGCTCTGCGCGTTGCACGGCCTGCCGTTCCTGCTGTCGTCCGTGCCGCCGGCCGGCGCGTTCACGAAGCGCGTCACCGAGCCGCTCGGCGACCCGCCGCTGCGGCCGCGGACCGGCACGAGCGCGTTCGTCGATCCGCAGTTCGTCACCGATCTGAAGGCGCTCGGCCGTCCGCTGCTGCTGCTGTCGGGCGTCGCGTCGGAGATCGTCGTGCTGCGCACCGCGCTCGACGCGATCGAGGCCGGCTACGCGGTCCACATCCTGATCGACGCGTGCGGCGGCTTCTCGGACCGCACCGAGGCCGCGGCGTGGAGCCGCGCCACCGCGGCCGGCGCGACGATGAGCGCCGTCGTGACGACCGCGGGCGAGCTCGCCGGCGACTTCACGAGCGAGATCGGCGGCAAGACGCTCGCGCTGATGTACGAAGCGGCCGGTCGCTGACGTGGCCGGCGTGGCCGGCGGCCGGCCGCCGGCGATCCCGCTGTCGCCGATCGCGGCGTCGACCGAGCCGGCCGCCGACCTCGACACGCTGCCGCTCGAACCGTCGAAGCGCGTCGGCTACGCGCTGGTCGGCATCGGCCGGCTCGCGATCGAGGCCGTCGTGCCGGCGTTCGCGCGGTCGCGGCGCTCGCGGATCGCGGCGCTCGTGACCGGCGACGTCGCGAAAGGTCGCGTGCTCGCCGCGTCGATCGGACGGTCGGACACCGACGTGCTCGGCTACGCGGACTTCGAGCGGCTCGGCGATCGACCCGACGTCGACGCGGTGTTCGTGCTGTTGCCGAACGCGCTGCACCTCGAGTACACGTCGCGCGCGGCGGCGATCGGCAAGCACGTGCTGTGCGAGAAGCCGATGGCGAACAGCGTGGCCGACTGCGAGGCGATGATCGCCGCGTGCCACGCCGCCGACGTCCGCCTGATGATCGCGTACCGGCAGCAGTACGAGCCGAACAACCGCGCGCTCGCCGCGATGATCCGCGACGGCCGGCTCGGCACGATCAGGCAGTTCTTCGCCTGCAACGCGCAGAACCAGGGCGATCCGGCGCAGTGGCGGCACGACCGCGCGCTCGCGGGCGGCGGCGCGTTGCCGGACATCGGCATCTACTGCCTGAACGCGGCGCGCTTCCTGTCCGGCGAAGAGCCGGTCGAGGTGCAGGCGCAGATCGCGACGACGGCCGGCGATCCGCGCTTTCGCGACGTCGAGGAGACGGTGCAGTTCCAGATGCGCTTTCCGAGCGGGCTGCTCGCACAATGCGCGACGAGCTACGGTGCACACCTGTCGCGCTTCGTCCGCGTCAACGGCACGCTCGGCTGGGCCGAGATGGCGCCGGCCTTTTCGTATCACGGGCTGCGACTGCGCGGCAGCCGGCTCGTCGACGGCATCGAGACCGCGTTCGAACCGTCGATCGCCGACGCCGACCAGTTCGCGCTCGAGATCGACCACATGAGCGCTTGCGTGCGCAGCGGCATCGAGCCGCACACCGGCGGCGAAGAAGGGTTGCAGGACCAGCGCGTGATCGAAGCGATCTACGAGGCGGCGCGCAGCGGCGGCACCGTCGCGCTCGACCTTCCGCTGCGCGCGACGCGGGGTCCGATGCCCTGATCGCGACCCGCGCGACGCGACCCGCGCCGACGCGACGGAGCGGTCGCACGCCGACGCCTCATCGCCGACGCGCGAACCCGTGTTTGGTCCATCGTCCGATCGCCGGCGGCGCCCCGCCGACGCACGATCGTCGTCGAGGCTTCCGGCGAACCGACCGCGAAAGGACCGCACCGATGCGCAGGACCGTCGTCTTCATCCACGGCATGTTTCTCAACCCGACCAGCTGGCGGCCGTGGCAGGCGCACTTCGAGGCGCGCGGCTACGAGACGATCGCGCCGCCGTGGCCGCTGCACGACGGCGACCCGGCCGCGCTGCGGCGGAACCTGCCGGCCGGCATCGGGACGCTGTCGCTGGCCGACGTCGTGCGGAGCATGGAGCGCGCGGTGGCAAGCCTCGACGGGCCGATCCTGATCGGCCACTCGGTCGGCGGGCTCGTCGTGCAGATCCTCGCGAGTCGCGGCATCGGCGCGGCCGCCGTGCCGATCTGTTCCGTCGCGCCGAACCGCATGCTGTCGCTCGACTGGGGCTTCTTCCGCAACAGCGTCGCGATCACGAACCCGCTGAAGGGCGACGAGCCGTTCCCGATGGACGCCGACGCGTTCCACCAGAACTTCGCGAACACGCTGTCGCGCGAGGCGTCCGACGCCGCGTACGAGGCCTACGCGATGTCGGAGAGCCGCAACGTGATGCGCGACTGCATGGGCGACGACGGCAAGATCGACGTCGACCGTCCGCACGTGCCGTTCCTGTTCATCGGCGCCGAGAAGGACGAGATCATCCCGCCGCAACTCGTCGAACGAAACGCGAAGGCGTACGCCGATCCTTCCAGCCGCGCCGACTTCGTGCAGTTCCCGAACCGCGGCCACTTCATCTGCGGCGAGCCGGGCTGGCAACAGGTCGCGGACACGATCGTCGACTGGCTCGAGCACACGGCGTTCGTCGGCGCGGCACGCGGCGAAGCCGCCGCGTCGACCTGACGGACGAACCATCGTGGACACCGCCCGCTCCCGCTCGCCATCCGGTCCGACGGACGCACGGACCGCTGCCCGCGGCGCATCGCCACCCGCGCACGGCCCGGTCGTCGCGCAGCGGACGGGCGCGTCGC
This sequence comes from uncultured beta proteobacterium, assembly GCA_963720205.1. GTDB lineage: Bacteria > Pseudomonadota > Gammaproteobacteria > Burkholderiales > Burkholderiaceae_D > CAHJXF01. The sequence continues at coordinate 1,996,864 of OY970390.1, forward strand.
AGGACGGCCAGTACACGATGCAGTTCAGCGCCGACGGATTCCGGTCGACCGGCTGGCTGAAACTGCGCGCCGGCCGCGCCGTCGGCGGCGACGGCAGCTACCGGATCGAAGGCAACTGCTTCGACAGCGCCGGCCAGCTCAGCGCCGTCTTCAACGTGCTGATGCCGCCGCGCCTGCTCGGCAACACGCGCGTGCCCGAGCACTTCTCGCTGCGGATGACCGGGACCACGAGCGCGACGGGCTTCCAGCTGATCGGCACCGGCCCGCTCGGCGTGATCATCGAGATCGCGTGCACGTTGACCGGGCCGTTGCAGGACGAGCATCGCGACCTCTGATCCGCCGCCGGAGCTTCACAACGACGACGCGTCGTCGGGCAGCGTCGTCGGCCAGCCGCTCGCCCATCCGGATCGTGCGTCCGTCGCGATGCCGGAAGCGGGCGCAATGCACGATGGCCGCGAGCGGCTCGCGCCTGCAGTGGGCACGCTGCGCAACCTCGCGCTCGCTCGGGTGCTGACGCTGCCGGCCGCGATCCTGCTGTCCGGCGCGTTGTTCCGGGTCTTCCTGCACGTCTTCTGACGTGCCGGTCGGGTCGCCCGGTCGGGCGAACTCGACGGTGGTCGGCATCCGTCAGGTGCCCGACGCGGCGCCGGCCCGCGTCGCCGCGCGTCAGTAGACCTCGGGCACCACCAACTCCGGCGGCACCGGGTGCCGGTGATAGTCCTCGTGCCGCTCGCGCTCGGGCAGCACGATCGGCTGGTGCGTCGTCTCCTCGTACGGCATCTGCGCGAGCAGATGGTGGATGCAGTTCAGCCGCGCCTTCTTCTTGTCGTCCGCTTGCACGACCCACCACGGCGCCTCGGGGATGTGCGTGCGCTGCGAGCATCGACTTCCTTCGCGCGCGTGTAGTCCTCCCAGCGGCGACGCGACTCCAGGTCCATCGGACTCAGCTTCCACTGCTTCAGCGGATCGTGGATGCGCGCGAGGAAGCGCGCGTTGCTGCTCGTCGTCGGAGATCGAGAACCAGTACTTGATGACCTGGATGCCGGAGCGCACCAGCATCTTCTCGAACTCGGGCACCGTGCGGAAGAACTCCTCGTACTGCGTCGTCGTCGCAGAAGCCCATCACGCGCTCGACGCCGGCGCGGTTGTACCAGCTGCGGTCGAACAGCACCATCTCGCCGGCCGCCGGCAGGTGCGCGACGTAGCGCTGGAAGTACCACTGCGTGCGTTCGCGATCGTTCGGCGCCGGCAGCGCGGCCACGCGGCAGACGCGCGGATTCAGCCGCTGCGTGATGCGCTTGATCACGCCGCCCTTGCCGGCGGCGTCGCGGCCTTCGAAGATGATGACGACCTTGTGCCGCGTCGCGACGAGCCAGTCCTGCAGCTTGACGAGTTCGCCCTGCAGACGGAACAGCTCGCGGAAGTACAGGCGGCGCTCGTCCGCGCCGGTCTTCCCGCCGCGCGTCGCGTCGCCTTCGACGCGGTCGTCGAGCTCGAGCTCGAGTTCTTCGTCGAAGCTGTCCACGAAGTCGTCGCGCAAGCGACCGGCCAGGGCGTCGTCGATCTCCATCGTGCGGTCTCCGTCAGCGTAACCCTCGAACGTAGGGCGGCGATGTTGCAGCGGCGTGACGGCGATCGCCGCTCGCGCGCCGCGTCGTCCGCCGAGCCGACTGACGAACGACGCCGTGCGATGTTCCGCACGCCGTCGTCGCCGGACCGTCGGCCCGCTTTACAGCGCCGGTCACGCCGCGGCCCAAGTGCTTGAAACTGCGCATCACCCGGCTCCGGCGCGGATTTTGCAGTCGAACCGCCACAATAGACAACGACCGGCATTCGCCCGGCACGCCACGCAAAGGAACCGGATGCTCGCTTCGCTGAAAACCACCGCATCGCGTTTCGTCGGCGCGATCACCGGCGCGGGCGCGTACCGCGGCAACTGGTCGACGCCGCATCCGGACCTGCTGTCGGGCCTCGCGCCGATGTCGTTCTCGCTGCGGGCGTCGAAGGGCGCGCTCGAACCGGTTCGTCTCTTCGTCCGGCTCGGCGCGCATGAACAGCAGGTGCCGCTGCGGGTCGCGGACGACCGGGCGAACGCGCAGATCGGGATCCATACGCACCTGCTCGCGAACGGCCCGAACGATTTCGCTGCGCGCTTCGAGACGATGGCCGGCGACGTCCTGTGGTCCGCCGCCGCGACGCTGACGGTGGTCAACGACAGCCCGCTGGCCGCGCGCGTCCGCGAAAGCCTCGTGCGGCGCGGCACGCCGCTGATCGTCGACAACGTCATCGACAGCGCCGACTACGATTTCGCCGACGCGTCGCTCGCGCCGTGGTTCGACCGTCCGGACGCGAAGGAACACATCGCCGCGCTGCGGGCGGCCGGCACCATCGACGACCGCGAGGCGAGCGCGCTCGAGCAGTTCGTCGACGACGGCTACCTCGTGCTGGAAGGGCTGATCGACGATGCGGTGATCGCCGCCGTCAACGCGGACATCGACCGCGCCATTGCGACGAAGCACGAAGGCTACGTGTACGGAACCAGCCAGCGCATCGAGAAGCTGCACCATCTTCACCCGGACGTGCGGAAACTGTGGCTGGACCCGCGCTACCTGCGGATGCTCGACCTGATCTTCGACGCGACCGCGCGTCCGTGCCAGACGCTGACATACGTCTTCGGCAGCCAGCAGACGCCGCACCAGGACACGGCCTTCCTGACGCCTTTCCCGGCGGGTTACATGTGCGGGACCTGGATCGCGCTCGAGGACATCCGGCCCGGCTCGGGCGAGCTCGAGATCTATCCCGGCTCGCATCGGGCGCCGCGCCCGCGGATGCACGAACTCGGATATTCGCGCGACGACAAGAAGGTCCACCGCAACACGTTGACGGCCGCCGGTTCTGCGGCGCTCGAACGGTTCTGGGCGGAGCATCTGCCCCGCTACGCGCCGCGCAAGGTGGTCTATCGGCCCGCGCGCGGAACGGTGCTGATCTGGCACGAGAACCTCATCCACGGCGGCGGCGTCCGCCAGGACGAGTCGCTGTCGCGGCGCTCGATGGTCGTCCATTCGTTCGCGGACGGCGCGCTCGCGTTCTTCGACCACAGCGGCTACGTCGGCTACAACGTCCCGAAGGCGTTCCGCACGTCGAAGGACGGCCTGCGCGTGTCGGCCGTGGCGCCGCCCTATTGAGGCCGACGCAGGACGCGACGCGTCGGGCGGTCGACGGCGGCGATCCCGCGGAGGGGTCGATCCCGACGGTGCCGGGACGCGGAAGAGGCTGCAGCGCTGCAACCTCGCGATGTGATGGTGGGCCGTGAGTGGCTCGAACACTCGACCTACGGATTAAGAGTCCGCTGCTCTACCAGCTGAGCTAACGACCCACGGGTACGGCGATCGACTGCCGCGTTCGGGTCGTGCGGTGATCCGTCGATTGGTAGGCCGTGCGGGGCTCGAACCCACGACCAACGGATTAAAAGTCCGCTGCTCTACCAACTGAGCTAACGACCCGAAGCGCGCGATTATAGGAAGCACTGCCGCGCCGGTCAAACGGCCGGACGCGGGCGCGGCGTGCGCCCACGTCCGGCTCGTTCACTTCAGGACCAGTTCGCGGACCAGTTCGCCGCCGATGACGTCGCGCATCGCGCCGCGGTCGATGTACTCCTTGTTCGACTTCGCGGCGGTGCTGTTCGACTGCTTCAGCGCGGCCGTCTCCATCTCCTCGCCGCGATCGAGCGCCGCCATGTTCGGATACGTGATCGCGAGGATCAGGTCGGCCTCGCTCGGGGCACGTGCATACGCGCTGTAGATCGCGTAGCCGGTGATGAAGCCGGCTTTCTTCGCCGCCTCGTTGCTGGCCTTCCACTCGGTGTCGAGATACTTCAGGTAGTCGTCGAACTTGCCCGGCTTGACCTTGATGTATGACAGCTCGATCACCGGGCCTTCCTTGTACGACCGTTCCTGCGCGACAACCGTGAAGCCGAGCAGGCAGGCCAGGAGGCCGACGAGCACGCGGAATCGATTCATTATTGTTCTCCCTTCGTCGCCGGGACATACCGGCCGACGGACGCTACAGGCGGGGGTCGCAGGCGTCAACAATCGGCAACGCCGCGCGCGTTAAGCGCGTCGCCGGCAACGGGAAGCCGGTCAGATCGTCGAAATGTGCACACGCGTCGCCGTGCGCGTCGCTCGCGCGCGTGAGCGACGCGTCCGCTCAGCGCAGCGCCGTCAGCCGGTCGCGCGCCGTCGCCGCCGCGGGGGCGTCGGGGTACTGCTTGATCAGCGATTCGAGCGTCGCGCGCGCCGCGCGCTTGTCGCCCATGTCGGTCTGGCTGCTCGCGACGTTCAGCAGCGCGTCGGCCGCGCGCGGGCTCGTCGGGTAGTTGCGGACGACCTGCTGCTGGGCGGCGATCGACTGCTTGTAGTCGCGCTGCGCGTAGTAGCCGGTGCCGATCCAGTACTGCGCCGCCGGCGCGTAGGCCGACTGCGGATAGCGCTGCAGGAACGCCTGGAACGACGCGATCGAGCCCTTGAAGTCGCTGCCCTTGAACTGGTTCAGCGCGGCCTCGTAGCTCTTCTGCTCGTTCGGGTCGACGAGCGCCGGCTGCCCGTCGACGCGTCTCCTGCTTCGGCTCGACCTTGCGCAGCCGCGCGTCGAGGTCGACGTAGAAGTCCTTGTTGCGCTTCTGCTCGTTCGCGAGATCGTTCTGCAGCGACTCGACCTGGCCGCGCAGCCGCGCGATGTCCTGGCGCAGCGCGTCGAGCTGGTTCGTGACGTCGGCCTGGTTGCGCCGCTGGAGCTCGAGCTGCGCCGCGATGTCGCGCTGGTTCGCGGCGGACTGCGCGCGCAGGTCGAGGATCGCCCGGCGCGCCTCGTCGTCGTCGAACAGTCCGGCGCGAGCCGGGCCGCTCGCCATCGACAGCAGCAGCGCCGCGGCCGACACGACGATCGGCCACGCGCGCGACGCGCGATCGCCGCATCACTGCGCCTGATACACGAAGTCGGCGCGACGGTTCTCGGCCCACGCGGTCTCGTCGTGTCCCGGATTGCGCGGCTTCTCCTTGCCGAGGCTGACCGCTTCCATCTGGCTCTCCGGCACGCCGACCAGCGCGAGCTGCTTGCGGACCGCTTCGGCGCGCTTCTGGCCGAGCGCGAGGTTGTACTCGCTGCCGCCGCGCTCGTCGGTGTTGCCCTGGATGATGACCTTGCGATTGCGATGGTTCGACAGGTAGCGGCCGTTCGCGTCGATCGTGCCGCGATAGTCGTCCTTGACGACATAGCTGTCGTAGTCGAAGTAGATGCTCTTCGCCATCAGCGCGGTCGCTTCGGGATCGAGCGCGCCGGTGTCCGGCGTCACGGTGGTCACGCCGCGCGTGTCGGCCGGCGGCGGGCTCGTCGACGTGTCGGTCGGGCCGGTCGGCGTATCGAGCTTCGTGCCGGTGGTGCAGGCCGACAGGACGAGGAGCGTCGTGGCGACGAGTGCGTAGGGGAGCTGATGCTTCATGATTCCTCCTGGAGGGTGAATGGTTTGGTGACTGCGGATTCGATGACTGCGACCCGATGACTGCGAACTGGATGACTGCGAACTCGATGAATGCGACCGATGAATGCGGACCGATGACTGCCGACTCGATCGCACGGGTCCGACGACTGCGGTCGGTATATGGCAGATGTCGCGACGCGTGTCGATCGGACGGCGCCCGACCCGGCCGGCGAAAGCGGACGGAGGCCCGACTTGTCGTTCAGGAACGGCCCCCAGTTCGGCTCGCGGACGTCGCCGCCGGCTCGTCGTGATGCGCTGCTTGATGCGGCCGTCGGACGAGACGACCGCGAGCGTGCCGCGGCCGCCGAGCTCGGTCGCGTAGAGGATCATCCGGCCGTTCGGCGCGAAGCTCGGCGACTCGTCCTTCGACGTGTCGGTCAGCGCGGCCTCCTGGCCCGACGCGAGGTCGAGCGTGTACAGCTGGAAGCGGCCGCCGCGGCGCGAGATGAACGCGAGCGTCTTGCCGTCCGGCGACACGTGCGGGCTGATGTTGTAGTCGCCCTTGAACGTCACGCGCTGCGCGTCGCCGCCGCCGACCGGCATGCGGTAGATCTGCGGGCCGCCGCCGCGGTCGCTCGTGAAGTAGATCGTCTGGCCGTCGGGCGCGAACGTGGCCTCGGTGTCGATGCCGCTCGAGCGCGTCAGGCGTCGCGCGTTCGAGCCGTCGGCGTTGACGAGGTAGATCTGCGAGTTGCCGTCGCGCGTCAGCGTGACCGCGAGCTGGCGGCCGTCGGGCGACCACGCCGGCGCGCTGTTGCTGCCCTTGAAGTTCGCGACCGGGATGCGCTGCCCGCTCGCGACCGAGTGCACGTAGACGATCGGCTTGCGCGCCTCGAACGACACGTACGCGAGCTTGCGCGCCGTCCGGCGACCAGGTCGGCGAGATGATCGGCTCGCGCGACACCAGCGCGTTCTGCGCGTTGTAGCCGTCCGAGTCGGCGACCTGCAGCGCGTAGCGCTGCGGCGCCCTGCCGCAGCACGTACGCGATGCGCGTCGAGAACACGCCCTTCTCGCCGGTCAGCTTCTCGTAGATGTAGTCGGCCGCGCGATGGGCCGACAGCCGCAGGTTCTGCTGCGTCGACGTCAGCGCGAGGCCGCCGAGGTCCTGCTGGCGCGCGGTGTCGTAGAGCTTGAAGCGCACGTCGAAGCGGCCGTCGGCGAGCCGGCTGACACTGCCGGTCACGACGGCGTCGGCGCCGCGCTGCTTCCAGTCGCCGAACTCGATCGGCGACGTCTCGGCGATCGGCTGCGGCCCCGCGTCGACGTTGCGGAACAGCCCGCTGCGGTTCAGGTCGTCGCGGATGATCTGCGGCACGTCCTGCGGCGGCGCGCCGTTCGCGACGAAGTTCGCGGTCGCGACCGGGATCTGGTTCGCGCCGGCGCCGGCGATCTCGAAGTTCAGCTGCGCGGACGCGAGCCCGGTCGCCGCGACGAACGTCGCGACGCCGGCGACGACGCGGCAGCGGATGCGGGAAGCGGACGTCAGCATGCGGTCTTCGTCATCACGGAAGGTCTCCTTCGAGCCGGGCGGGCGCCGGCGTTCATCGCGCGACGGCCCGGGCCCGTTCACGGCTTCTCGTACATGTAGTAGTCGAGGTCGAGCGATGCGCTCGGGCACCTTGCCGTTCTCGTCGCGCGGCAGCGGCGAGGCGGCGCGGATCGCGCGCTCGACGGCCGCGTCGAACGCCGGCACGCCGCTCGGCTTCGTCGTCGTGACGTTGACGACCTCGCCGGTCGGCAATTGCTCGATGCGCATCTTGACGACCGGATTGCCGGGCGACGTCGCCGGATAGCGCATCTGCGAGCGGATCGCGGTCACGAGCCGCGCGACGTAGCCGTCGCGCCCGCGCGGGCCGCTGGTCTGCTGGTCGCGCCCCGTCGATTCCTTGCTCGCCGAGGCGAGCAGCGCGTTGCAGCTCCGACGGCGGCCGCGGCGGCGCCTCGACGGCCGCCTGCTGCAGCAGCTTCGCGAGCTCCGGCCGCGTCTTCGGCTCGACCTTCGGCGGCGGCGGCGCGGGCTTCGGCTTCGGTTGCGGCTTCGGCGCCTCGACCTTGACCGGCTCGGGCTTCTTCTTCGGCGGCTCGACCTTCGGCGGCGCCTTCTCGACGATGTCGGCCTTCGGCGGCGGCGGCTCGACCTTCACCTCCGGGCGGCGACTCGACCTTCGGCGGCGGCTGCACGACGACCGGACGCGGCGCCGGCGCCGCCGTCTGCGGCACGGCGCTCCACAGCTCGGCCTGGATGACGGCCGGCGGGCTGCTCTGCCAGCGGACGCCGAAGAACAGCAGCGCCGCGAGCAGCGCGTGGACCAGCACCGCGAGCGCGATCGCACGGCCGCTGCCGCCGCCTTGCGGGACGGTGTACGGACGGGCGGTGGCCGCGTTCATCGGCTCATGGGCCGCGGCTTGCACGGCGAGGCCGACGCGCTGCGATGCCCTGCTGCTGCAGACCGTCCATGACCTGCAGGATCGCGTCGTACTCGACCTTCTTGTCGCCGGAGATGACGACCGGCCGCTCGGCGTCGCCGCCCTGCATCTGCTGCACGACGCCGGCGACCTCGGCCATCGTCACGCTGCGCTCGGTGCCGGCCTTGACGTCGCGGACGCTGACGCTCTTGTCGGCCTTGACGATCGACGCTGATCGGGTTCTCCTTCGCCTGCGAGCTCTTCGCGACGCTCGGCAGGTCGATCGTGCCGGGCGTCGTCAGCGGCGCCGCGACCATGAAGATGATCAGCAGCACCAGCATCACGTCGATGTACGGCACGACGTTGATGTCGCTCATCGCGCGGCGCGTGCGGCCGCCGCGCATCGATGATCCGCGCGTGCTCATGACGGCGATCGCAGTGGCATGTCAGCGCGTCTGCCGTTGCAGGATGTTCGAGAACTCCTCGATGAAGTTCTCGAAGCGCACCGCGAGACGGTCCGTCTCGTGGATGAAGCGGTTGTACGCGATCACGGCCGGGATCGCGGCGAACAGGCCGATCGCGGTGGCGACCAGCGCCTCCGCGATGCCGGGCGCGACGTGCGCGAGCGTCGCGGCCTGCACGTTCGCGAGGCTGCGGAACGCGTTCATGATGCCCCACACCGTGCCGAACAGGCCCACGTACGGGCTGACCGAGCCGACCGACGCGAGGAACGACAGGTGCGCCTCGAGCACGTCCATCTCGCGCTGGAACGCCGCGCGCATCGCACGACGCGCCGCGTCGAGCTGCGCGCCGCTGTCGCTCTTCTGCTGGCGGGACTTGAGGAACTCGCGCATGCCGGCCTCGAACACGCGGCCGAGCGCGCCGACCTGATCGCGACGGTTGTTGACGCGCGTGTAGAGGTCGTTGAGGTCGCCGCCGGACCAGAAGTCGTCCTCGAAGCGGCTGGTCTGGCGCTGCGCGCGCTTGACGTCGAAATACTTCTTGAAGATGTACGTCCAGCTCATGACCGACACGAGCAGCAGCAGCGCGAGCACGATCTGCACGAGCACGCTCGCCTGCGTCACGAGCGAGACGATCGACATGTCCTGCGAGACGTTCATCGGCGGCGGTCGGTCGGAAGGGAACGGCGCGGCGCGGCGCCGGGACATCGACCGGGCGAACGCGAGGAGGTTCAAAGCGGCCGTGGCCGCGGCAGGCAGCGACGAATGCGCCGCGGACGGCAACGACGACGCGGAAGGCGTCGACGACAACGCAACGCGCGAGCGGGCCATCCGGATTACCCGTCCGCGAAGATCGCGCGCACCGGGTCCGGGATCGCCGCCGGCTTCAGCGTGCCGCGCGCGACGCAGGCGACCTTGATCCGGCCGACCGCGAGCAGCGGCCCGGCGTCGCCGCGGCGCGGCGAGCCAGGCCTCCTGATGGAAGTCGATGCCGACGCGGCCGACGCGCTCGACCGTCGACACGATGCGCAGTTCGTCGTCGAGCCGCGCCGGACGCCGGTAGTCGACCGCCGTCGAGCGCACGACGAACATCAGCCCGAGCTCGTCGGCGATCCGCTGCTGCGAGACGCCCGGCACGCCGCGCGCGCCGGGCGCCGTGCCGCAGCCATTCGGTGCGCGCGCGCTCGAAGAATTTGAGGTAGTTCGCGTAGAACACGATGCCGCCGGTGTCGGTGTCCTCGTAGTAGACGCGGATCGAAGAACTCGAAGCGCACGAGTGCGCGGTCAGCGGTCGAACAGCGGATCGATCAGCGCGACGACCTGCGCGACCCGCGTCGACGTTGCCGCGGACGTCGTGGAAGTCGACGCCGCGGGCCCGCAGCGTCGCACGGATCCAGCGGTCGTGCCGCAGCCGGAAATCCTCCGACGAGCGCGTCCCGTCCTGAACGAACGCGAAGTCGGGCGCGCAGACCAGCGTCAGGTCGTAGCGGCGCCACGACAGCCGGACGAGCTCGGGGTCGGCTCGACCGTGGCCGTCGATGCTGTACCAGAGCGTCGTCAGCGGCGTCGTGTCGACGAACACGCAGCGCGATGCGCGCTCCACGGCCTCGTCCTCGTACGCGGCGTGGCGACGCCCGATGAGCCCGAGGTCGTCGAAGTCGGTGTGACCGCCCTGCGCTTCCCACAGCGTGCGGCCGTACTCGGCGACGCACGGCTCGTCGTAGCGCTGGCCGAGCGCCGCGACGAGCGTGCTCTTGCCGGTGCTCTCGCCGCCGACGATCGCGATGCGGGCGATGCCGCGCGGCTGCAGACGCGCCGGACCGTCGACCGCGAGCGCCGACCGTCGTACCGAGCAGCGACGCCGGCGGCACGCCGCCGGTCATGCCGGCGCGCCGACCGCGTCGCGACCGATCAGCCGCGTCCAGCGCACCCAGCCCATGACGACGAGGACGAGGAAGAAGAAGTAGACGGCGGCCGTCAGCCACAGGCCCTTCGACGCGTAGAGCGGGACCGCGATGCAGTCGACGACGAACCATACCGGCCACGTCTCGAGCTTCCGCGCGACCATCAGCAGCTGCGCGAGCACGGACAGCGCGAGGACCGTCGAATCGATGAACGGGTTGGCGGCATCGGTCAGCGTCTGCAGCAGCCAGCCGTAGCCGGCCGCGGCCGCGATGGCGACCGTCGCGAACGCGAGCGCCGTCGTCGACGCGACGCGCGTGATCGGCAACTCGGCGGCTTCGCCGGCCGCGCGCGTCGCGACCGCCGCGCAGCCAGTTCCACCAGCCGATCACGCACGATGCGACGAAGAAGCATTGCAGCGTGACGTCGGCGTAGAGCCGGACCTCGGTGAACATGACCGCGTACAGCGCGCAGCCGACGATGCCGCTCCACCACGTGTGGACGCTGTTCCTCGCCGAGAACCAGACCGACAGCAGATTGAAGACGTTCGCTCCGACCTCGAGCGGACTCATGCGGGTTCCAGCTTCGCGATGCCGAGCGCGAGCCACTTCATGCCGTTGCGGCCGAAGTTGATCTGCGCGCGCGCGTCGTTGCCGCCGCCTTCGAGATTGACGATGACGCCCTCGCCGAACTTCGCGTGCACGACGGTCTGGCCGATGCGGAAGCGTGACTCGCCGCCGCGCTTCTGCTCGGCCCACGCCGGCGCCGGTTCCTTCGAGCCGGTCGACGCGTCGTCCCACGCCGCGCTGTAGCGGCCGTAGCTCGTCGACCCGCCGAAGCCGCCGAAGCCGCCGGTCGCGCGCTGCAGGCCCTGCTTCGGCGTCAGCCACTTCAGCGACTCCGGCGGCAGCTCCTCGAGGAAGCGCGAACGCGGGTTGTAGCGCGTCTGGCCGTGCAGCATCCGCGTCTGCGAGAACGACAGGTACAGGCGCTTGCGGCGCGCGCGTGATCGCGACGTACATCAGACGGCGCTCCTCCTCGAGCCCCGCGAGGTCGGTCGTGCTGTTGTCGTGCGGGAACAGGCCTTCCTCGAGCCCGCCGATGAACACCGCGTCGAACTCGAGGCCCTTCGCCGAATGCACCGTCATCAGCTGCAGCGCGTCCTGCCCCGCGCCGGCCTGGTTGTCGCCGGCCTCGAGCGACGCGTGCGCGAGGAACGCGTCGAGCGGCGACGCGTACGCCGGGTCGGCGACGCCGGCATCGATCACCTCGAGGTCGCCGTCGTTCGGCTCGACGTCGACCGCGCCTTCGGTCTGCAGCTCGGCGCGCGGCGGCGCGATCGACGTCGGGATCGCGTTCGCGCGCGCGTCGAGCGCGAAGCCTTCCTCGCCGGAGAAGCTGGCCGCCGCGTTGACCAGCTCGTTCAGGTTCTCGATGCGCTCGGCACCGTCCTTCTCGGACTCGTAGAACGCGATCAGCCCGCTCGCGTGGTTGACGTGCTCGATCATCTCGGACAGCGGCATCGCCTGCGTCTCGAAGCGCATCCGCTCGATCAGCTTGACGAAGACGCCGACCTTCGCGGCCGCGCCCGACTTCGTGTCGAGCCGGAGCGCGGCGGCGTACGAGCGAACGATGCCCGCCGCGCGCGCGCCGCGTCCTGCAGCACCTCGATCGATCGCGCGCCGATGCCGCGGGCCGGCACGTTGACGACGCGCGCGAACGACGTGTCGTCGTCGGGATTCGCGACGAGCCGCAGGTACGCGAGCGCGTGCTTGACCTCCTGGCGCTCGAAGAAGCGCAGGCCGCCGTAGACGCGATACGGGATCGCGGCCGAGAACAGCGCGTGCTCGATCACGCGCGACTGCGCGTTCGAACGGTACAGGACCGCGATGTTCGAGCGGTCGAAGCCTTCGCGGACCAGCGACCGGACCTCGTCGACGAGCCACTGCGCTTCCTGCGCGTCGCTCATCGCCTCGTAGACGCGCACCGGCTCGCCGGCGCCGGCGTCGGTCCACAGGTTCTTGCCGAGCCGCTGCCCGTTGTGCCGGATCAGCGCGTTGGCCGAGTCGAGGATGTGGCCGTGCGAGCGGTAGTTCTGCTCGAGCTTGACGACGTTCTGCACGCGGAAGTCGCGCTCGAACGACTGCCATGTTGCCGACGTTCGCGCCGCGGAACGCGTAGATGCACTGGTCGTCGTCGCCGACCGCGAAGATGGCCGCGGGATCGGGGGTGCCGAGTCCCGCGAGCAGCTGCAGCCACTTGTACTGCAGGACGTTCGTGTCCTGGAACTCGTCGACGAGGATGTGGCGGAAGCGCGCCTGGTAGTGCTCGCGCAGCGGCTGGTTGCGGACCAGCAGTTCGTAGGAGCGCAGCAGCAGCTCGGCGAAGTCGACCACGCCTTCGCGCTGGCACTGCTCGTCGTAGAGCCGGTAGATCTCGACGAGCCGGCCGTCGAAGTCGTTGTCGGCCTCGACGTCCTTCGCGCGCAGGCCCTTCTCCTTGCAGCCGTTGATGAACCACGCGGTCTGCCGCGCCGGATAGCGCTCCTCGTCGATGCCGTGCGCCTTCAGCAGCCGCTTGACCGCCGCGAGCTGGTCGCCCGAGTCGAGGATCTGGAACGTCTGCGGCAGCGCCGCGTCGCGGTAGTGCGTCGCGCAGGAAGCGGTTGCAGAGGCCGTGGAACGTGCCGATCCACATGCCGCGCAGGTTGATCGGCAGCATCGTCGCGAGGCGCGGCAGCATCTCCTTCGCCGCCTTGTTCGTGAACGTGACGGCGAGGATCGCCGAACGGCGAGACCTGGCGCGTCTGCACGAGCCACGCGATGCGCGTGGTCAGCACGCGCGTCTTGCCGCTGCCCGCGCCGGCGAGGATCAGCGCCGGTCGCGGCGGCAGCGTGACGGCGGCGAGCTGCTCCGGATTGAGACCGGACAGGAGCGACGATTGCTGGAACGTAGCCGCATGTCGATCGACTTCGGCGATCGACAGTTCGTCGGGCTCTTGCATGGAGGAAGCGGGACGCCGGCGCGACGCGCGGCACGAGACGTGGAATCGCGCATGATACCGCGCGTCGATCGGCGCCCCGGCCCGATCGCGCGCGTCGCCGGACACCGGCGACCGGCGCCGCGCCGGTCGCCGCGCGGCGGCGACGTCAGGGCAGCCGCAGCCGCACGACGCCGTTCGCGTCGGTCACGTAGAGGTTGTTGTTGGTGTCGATGCCGAGTCCGGTCGGATGGTCGAAATGGCCCGGCAGCGCGCCGAGCGCGACGCCGCCGAGGTCGTCGGCGACGCCCGCCACCGTCGTGACCACCGCCGACGGGTCGATCTTCCGGATCGTCCGCGTCGACGAGTCGGACACGAACAGGTTGCCGGTGCTGTCGAGCACGATCCCGAACGGCGTCGTGAAGCGCGCCGCCGCACCGGTGCCGTCGACCGCGCCGGTCGAGAGCGCGGTGCCGGCGATCGTCGAGACGACGCTGCCCGGGTCGATCTTGCGGATCGTCGCGTTGCCGGTGTCGGTCACGTAGACGTTGCCCGCGGCGTCGACCGCGATGCCGCGCAACTGGCGGAACGACGCCATCGATCCGGGACCGTCGACGGCGCCGATGCGGTTCGCGCCGCCGGCGATCGTCGTGACGACGCCGGCCGGCGTGATCCGCCGCACCGTCGGGTTGTCGTCGACGACGTAGACGTTGCCCGCGGCGTCCACGGTCAGCGCGCTCGGTCCGGAGAACGTCGCCGCGGTGCCGACACCGTCCGCCGCGCCGGCGACGCCGACGGTGCCGGCGATCGTCGTCACGACGCCGGCCGGCGTGACCTTGCGGATCGTCTGGTTGCTGCGATCGGCGACGTAGAGGTTGCCGGCCGCGTCGAGCGCGATGCCCTGCGGCGTCGCGAAACGCGCGGCCGCGCCGGTGCCGTCCGCCGAGCCCGGCGAGCCCGCGCTGCCGGCGAGCGTCGTCGTGGCGCCGGTCACGGAGATCTTCCGGATCGTCGCGTTGCCGAGATCGGCGACGTACGTGTTCAGCGCAGCGTCGACCACGACGCCGACCGGGTTCAGGAACGACGCGGCGCCGCCGGTCGCGTCGGTCGATCCCGCGACGGGCGCCGCGCCGGCGATGGTCTGCACGGCGCCGACCGTCGAGACGCGGCGCAGCGCGTCGTTCGCGGTATCGGCGACGATCAGGACGCCGGCCGAATTCGAGACGACGCCGTTCGGCGCCGCGAACCGCGCGGCCGGGCCGGTACCGTCGGCGGATCCCGGGACGCCCGGCGTGCCGGCGATCGTCGTCACGACCGCGCCGGCGGCGATCTTCCGGATCACGAGCGCGGAGACGTCGGCGACGTACAGGTTGCCGGCCGCGTCGATGGAGAGGCCGACCGGCTGCTCGAACGACGCCGCCGCGCCGGTGCCGTCGACCGATCCGCTCGATGTCGGCGAGCCGGCGAGCGTCGAGACGACGCCGGCCGGGGTGACGACGCGGATCGTGTGGTTTCCGCTGTCGGCGACATAGAGGTTCGACGACGCGTCGAGCGCGAGGCCGACCGGCGCGTCGAAGCGCGCGTTGCCGCCGCTGCCGTCCGCGGAGCCCGGCGTGCCGGCCTGTCCGGCGAGCGTCGTGACGTTGCCCGCCGTGTCGACCTTGCGGATCGTGTGGTTGCCGGTGTCGGCCACGTAGAGGTTGCCGGCCGCGTCGATCGCGATCCCGCGCGGCGCGTCGAAACGCGCGGACAGCAGCGGTCCGTCGGTCGAACCCGGCGTGCCGGCCGCGCCGCCGATCGTCGTCACGACGCCGGCCGGCGTCACGCGACGGATCGTGTGGCTGCCGCTGTCCGTGACGACGAGATCGTTGCCCGCGTCGACCGCCATCCCCGAGACGGTCACGAAGCGGGCCGCGCCGCCGGTGCCGTCGGCCGTACCGCTCGCGATCTCGGAGCCGGCGAACGTGGCGATGTTGCCGCTCGTCAGCGATTCGCGGATCGCCGAGCCGTCGGCGATGTACACGTTGCCGGCGCTGTCGGCCACGACGCCGACCGGCGACATGAAGCGCGCCGCGAGCGCGGGCCCGTCGATGCCGCCGGGTCCGCCGATGTTGCCGGCGACGAGGCCCAGGCCGGTCTGCGGCAGCACGATCAGCGTCGCGGCGAAGCTCGTCGCGAACCCGGCCGCGTTGCTGACCTGCACGGTGAAGTGCGCGTTGTTGTCCGACAGCTGCACGTTGACGAGCGAGTAGCTCTGCGACGTCGCGCCGGGAATGGCGACGCCGTCGCGGAACCACTGGTACGACAGCGGCCCGGGCGCGGTGCTGTAGGCCGTGATCGTCGCGGTGGAACCGACCGTCGTCGTGTAGACCGACGGCACCGTCGGCGCGGTCGGCGGCGTGACCGTGCTCGTGACGGCGAGCGTGAACGGCGCGCTCGTCACCGAGCCGGCGACGTTGGCGACGACGACGGTGAAGGTGGCGCCGTTGTCGGCGAGCGTCGTGACCGGCGTCGTGTAGGTCGCGGTGGTCGCACCGGCGATCGCGACGCCTGCGCGGAACCACTGGAAGGTCAGCGGCGCCGACCCGCTCGCGACGACAGACAGCGTGGCCGTGTTGCCGGCGACCACGTTGACGGTCTGCGCGGCGTTGTTCGCGATGCCCGGCGCGACCGGCGACACGGTCAGCGTCGCCGTGGCGCTCTGCACCGCGCCCGCGCCGTTCGTGACCGCGACCGCGAACGTCGCGCCGCTGTCCGACAGCTGTGCGAGGCCGATGGTGTAGCTGGGCCCGGTCGCGCCGGCGATCGGCTGGCCGCCGCGGAGCCATTGATAGGTCAACGGCGTCGTACCGCCGGCGAGCACGGAAAACGTCACCGACTGCCCGTCGGCGACGGTCTGCGACTGCGGTTGCAGCAGCAGGGTCGGCGCGGCCGTCGCGGTCGTCGAACCGCCGCCGCCACCACCGCCGCCACCGCCACCACCGCAGGCGGACAGCAACGCGCCCGACAGCGCGGCGACGAGGACAAGGGCCAAGACCCGGGCCAAGGGCGCCGCCGGCACGCGTGCAGTCAAGATGTCTCCCCGTCGCGGGACTCCGCCCGCCCGCTGCGAGGATGCGCAACGCCGGTTAAGCGGGCGGTCGGCGCGCGAGAAGTTCACGCCGCGAACGATGCCGATCGACTTGTAGGACGACGCCCCTGATCGGCCGGACCGCCGGCCGGCGTCGCGTCGGGAGTCGTGAGCCGCGGCCCTTATAATTCCGGACCCCCTCCCCCCGTCGCGCTCGCGAGCGCGACACGCCAACCGAATATGCAGGACACCTACCACGCCGCCGACGTCGAGGCCGCGGCCCGCGCCGCTTGGCGCGCCGCGGACGCCTGGACGACGAGCGAGGACGATCCGCGCTTTCCGAAGGGCAAGTTCTACGCGTGCTCGATGCTGCCGTACCCATCGGGCAAGCTGCACATGGGACACGTGCGCAACTACACCATCAACGACGTGATGGTGAGGTACCTGCGGATGACCGGCTACAACGTGCTGATGCCGATGGGCTGGGACGCGTTCGGCATGCCGGCCGAGAACGCCGCGATCGACAACCGGGTGCCGCCGGCGAAGTGGACGTACGACAACATCGCCGCGATGAAGGAGCAGTTCGCGGCGATCGGCCTCGCGATCGACTGGTCGCGCGAGGTCACGACCTGCAAGCCGGATTACTACCGCTGGAACCAGTCGATGTTCCTGAGGATGCTCGAGCGCGGCATCGCCTACCGCAAGACCGGCCTCGTCAACTGGGACCCGGTCGACCAGACGGTGCTCGCGAACGAGCAGGTCATCGACGGTCGAGGCTGGCGGTCGGGCGCGGTCGTCGAGAAGCGCGAGATCCCGATGTACTACCTGCGGATCACCGACTACGCCGACGAACTGCTGTCGTCGCTCGACGCGCTCGAATGGCCGGAACGCGTCAAGGTCATGCAGCGCAACTGGATCGGCCGCAGCGAAGGCGTGACCGTGTCGTTCCCGTACGACCTGACGGCGTTCGGCGGCGCCGTGGTCACGGCGCACGGCACCGACAGCGAGCCGGCGCCGCTCGACCCGTCGATGCCGCTGAAGGGCGTGCTGCGCGTCTTCACGACGCGCGCCGACACGCTGATGGGCGTCTCGTTCGTGGCGATCGCCGCCGAGCATCCGCTCGCCGCTTACCTGGCGAAGGACCAGCCGGCCCTGCAGGACTTCATCGACGAATGCACGAAGGGCGGCGTCGCCGAGGCGGATGTCGCGACGATGGAGAAGAAGGGCATGCAGACCCACTTCCACGTCACCCATCCGCTGACCGGCGAGCTCGTGCCGGTGTGGATCGGCAACTACGTGCTGATGACGTACGGCGAAGGCGCCGTGATGGGCGTGCCGGCGCACGACGAACGCGACTTCGCGTTCGCGAAGAAGTACGGCCTGCCGATCAAGCCGGTCATCGTGCCGCCGACGATCGCGAAGGACGCGGCGACCGCGGCCGACGTCGCCGTCGAGCCGGGACCGGCCGTCACGATCGCGCCCGACGCGACCGTGACGACGATCGCCCGCGCCGACGAGTCGCTGTGGAGCGAATGGCGCCCCGAGTTCGCCGACTACGGCATCTGCGTGCACTCCGGCATCTACGACGGGATGGACTTCGCGACGTCGGCCGACGCGATCGCGCGCGACCTCGCGGCGAAGGGGCTCGGCGAGAAGACCGTCACGCGCCGCCTGCGCGACTGGGGCATCAGCCGCCAGCGCTACTGGGGCACGCCGATCCCGATCATCCACTGCCCCGAGCACGGCCCGGTGCCGGTGCCCGAGAAGGACCTGCCGGTCGTGCTGCCGGAAGACCTCGTGCCGGACGGCGGCGGCAATCCGCTGA
Source organism: uncultured beta proteobacterium (assembly GCA_963720205.1). Lineage (GTDB taxonomy): Bacteria > Pseudomonadota > Gammaproteobacteria > Burkholderiales > Burkholderiaceae_D > CAHJXF01. The sequence goes on from OY970390.1 coordinate 2,015,045, forward strand.
AGCGCTGCGAGGCGTTCGTGCGCTGCGCCTGCCCGGTCTGCGGCGGCCCGGCCGAGCGCGAGACCGACACGATGGACACGTTCGTCGACTCGTCCTGGTACTTCCTGCGCTACTGCTCGCCGGACGCGCACGACGCGATGATCGACGGGCGCGCCGACTACTGGATGCCGATGGACCAGTACATCGGCGGCATCGAGCACGCGATCCTGCACCTGCTGTACGCGCGCTTCTGGACGAAGGTGATGCGCGACATGGGCCTCGTCTCGTTCGACGAGCCGTTCACGCGGCTCTTCACGCAGGGCATGCTGACGAACGAGTGCTATTTCCGCGAGGAGACGGTCGACGGCGGCGCGACGAAGACGCGCTGGTTCTACCCGACCGAGGTCGACGTGCGCTTCGACGAGCGCGGCAAGCCGGTCGGCGCGACGGCGAAGGCCGACGGGCTGCCGGTTTCCCTCGGCGGCAACGAGAAGATGTCGAAGTCGAAGAACAACGTCGTCGAGCCGCGCGCGTTCATCGAGCGCTTCGGCGCCGACACGGCGCGCGCGTTCTCGATGTTCGCGGGGCCGCCCGAGCAGAGCGCCGCGTGGTCCGACAGCGGCGCGCAGGGCGTGTCGCGCTTCCTGCACCGGCTGTGGACGTTCGCGGTCCAGGCGCGTCGCGACGGCCGCGTCGCGACGGCCCGCGAACCGGCGATCGACCCGGCGACGCGCGCACTCCGGCTCGAGCTGCACGCGACGCTGCGGCAGGCGCAGTTCGACTACGACCGCGTGCAGTACAACACCGTCGTGTCGGGCTGCATGAAGATGCTCAACGCGCTCGACGCCGCGAAGTCGGCATCGGCGTCCGCGATCGGCGAAGGCCTCGGCATCCTGCTGCGCGTGCTGTATCCGGTCGCGCCGCACATCACGCACGTGCTGTGGGACGAGCTCGGCTTCGCGACCGCGCTCGGCCCGATCGTCGACGCGCCGTGGCCGGTCGTCGACGAGTCGGCCCTGCAGCGCGACGAGATCGAACTCGTCGTGCAGGTCAACGGCAAGCTGCGCGGCACGATCCGCGTGCCGGCCGACGCCGACCGCGCGACGATCGAGGCGATGGCGCTGGCCGACGAGTCGGTGCGACGCTTCGTCACGTCGACGCCGAAGAAGGTCGTCGTGGTTCCGGGGAGGCTCGTCAATGTCGTCGCATGAAGCGCATGTGATGCGACTGTCGGTCGCGGCCCTGCTGCTCGTCGCGCTCGCCGCGTGCGGCTTCCAGCTGCGCGGCTCGACCGAACTGCCGTTCCAGACGCTGTGGGTCGGCTTCTCCGACGCGTCGCCGCTCGGCACGCAGTTCAAGCGCTACATCCGCGGCGGGACGTCGACGCACCTCGTCGACGATGCGACGAAGGCCGACGCGAAGCTCGAGGTGCTCGGCGAGTCGCGCGACAAGGAGATCCTGAGCCTCGACGGCACCGGGCAGGTCCGCGAGTACACGCTGTACTACATCTTCGTGTTCAAGGTCGACGACGGCCACGGTCGCGACTTCATCCCGCCGACGCGGATCACGCTGAAGCGCGACATCACCGTCGACAACAACACGATCCTCGCGAAGCAGGCCGAGGAAGACCTGCTGTATCGCGACATGCAGTCCGACCTCGTGCAGCAGCTGCTGCGCCGGCTCGCGGCCGTGAAGCGCGACCAGGCGCCCGCGTAGGACGCCGCACGCGATGCAGCTGCGCATCGACGCGCTTCCGGCGCATCTCGCCAAGCGCCTGTCGCCGCTGTACGTCGTCCACGGCGACGAGCACCTGCTCGCGATGGAGGCGGCGGACCGCATCCGCGCCGCCGCGCGGGCGGCGGGCCACGTCGAACGCGACGTCCTGACCGTCGATCGTTCGTTCCGCTGGAACCGCCTGCTCGAGAGCACGCAGAGCCTGTCGCTGTTCGGCGACCGCAAGCTCATCGAACTGCGCATCCCCGGCGGCAAGCCGGGCAAGGACGGCTCGCAGGCGCTGCAGGCGTTCGCGAAGACGATGCACGACGGCGACACCATCGCGCTCGTCGCGCTGCCGAAGCTCGACCGCGAGCAGAAGACGTCGGCCTGGTTCACGGCGCTCGACGCGGCCGGCGTGACGATCGAGGCGCCGCTCGTCGACCGCGCGCGGCTGCCGTCGTGGATCGGCGAACGGCTCGCGCTGCAGGGCCAGAGCGCCGACGCCGAGACGCTCGCATTCCTCGCCGATCGCGTCGAAGGCAACCTGCTCGCAGCCCACCAGGAGGTGCAGAAGCTCGCGTTGCTGCAGCCGACCGGCCGGCTCGACCTCGACGCGGTCCGCGCGTCGGTCGTCGACGTCGCGCGCTACGACGTGTTCAGGCTCGGCGAGGCGATGCTGGTCGGCGACGCGTCGCGCGTCGCGCGGATGGTCGACGGCCTGCGCGGCGAAGGCGAGTCGCCGGTGCTCGTGCACTGGGCGATCACCGAGGAGATCCGCGCGCTGTTGCGCGCGAAGCTCGGCGTCGCGAACGGCCAGCCGCTGTCGTCGCTGTTGCGCTCGCTGCGCGTGTGGGGCGCGCGCGAGCGGCTGTTCGACGCGGCGCTGCACCGGCTGTCGCTGCCGGCGCTGAAGCGGGCGCTCGCGCGCGCCGGCGACCTCGACCGCGTCGTCAAGGGACTCGGCGGCCTCGGCGGACCGCTCGGCGATCCGTGGACGGAGCTGTCGCGGCTCGGTGTCGCGATCGCGGGACGCGGGCCGTGAACGCGAGCGAGCTGACGGCGCGGATGCTGCAGGTCGGCGCGACCGCCCGCGCCGCGTCGCACGTGATCGCGAAGGCCGACACGACGACGAAGAACGACGCGCTGGTCGCGATCGCGCGTGCGATCCGGCGCGACGCGGCGGCGCTGAAGGCCGCGAACGCCGACGACGTCGCCGCGGCGCGCGACGCGGGCCTCGACGCCGCGATGCTCGACCGCCTGACGCTGTCGGACGCGACGCATCGAGGCGATGGCCGAAGGCCTCGAGCAGGTCGCCGCGCTGGCCGACCCGATCGGCGAGATCTCCGAACTGCGCAGACGTCCGTCCGGCATCGAGGTCGGCCGCATGCGCGTGCCGCTCGGCGTCGTCGGCATCATCTACGAGTCGCGTCCGAACGTGACGGTCGACGCGGCCGGGCTCACGATCAAGTCCGGCAACGCGGCGATCCTGCGCGGCGGCTCCGAGGCGATCCGCTGCAATCGCGCGCTCGCCGCGCTGATCCACGAGGGCCTCGCGCACGCCGGCCTGCCGGCCGACGTCGTGCAGGTGATCGACAGCACCGACCGCGCGGCGGTCGCGGCGATGATCACGATGCCGCAGTACATCGACGTGATCGTGCCGCGCGGCGGCAAGGGCCTGATCGAACGGCTGATGCGCGAATCGCGCGTGCCGATGATCAAGCACCTCGACGGCCTCTGCCACGTCTACGTCGACGACGCGGCCGACCTCGAGCAGGCGCGTGCGCATCGCCGACAACGCGAAGACGCAGCGCTACGGCACCTGCAACACGATGGAGACGCTGCTCGTCGCGCGCGCCGTCGCCGCGCGCGTTCCTGCCGCGCATCGGCGCGCATCTACGCGGCGAAGGCGGTCGAGATGCGTGCCGACGACGAGAGCCGCGCGATCCTCGCCGACGCCGGCATCGCGGCCGATCGCCGGCGCGACCGGGCGACTTCGACACCGAGTGGCTCGCGCCGGTCGTCTCGATCGCGGTCGTCGACGGCCTCGACGCGGCGATCGACCACATCAACACGCACGGCTCGAAGCACACCGACACGATCGTCACCGAGCGCGAGCGACCGGGCGCTGCGCTTCCTGCGCGAGGTCGACTCGGCATCGGTGATGGTCAACGCGTCGACGCGCTTCGCCGACGGCTTCGAGTTCGGCCTCGGCGCCGAGATCGGCATCTCGAACGACAAGCTGCACGCGCGCGGTCCGGTCGGGCTCGAAGGACTGACGAGCCTCAAGTACGTGGTCTTCGGGCACGGCGAGACGCGCGGCTGATCCGCCGCCGGTCGGCCGTTCCGGACGGCCGCGCCGGAGTCGTACAATCGCGGCTCGCGTCGGCCGGCGCGATCCCCGCAGACGTTCTTCCACACCGCTCGACCGGCGGCTTTTCCCGTGCGCGACGCCCCCATCGATTACGCCGCGCTGTTCCACGATTCGCCGAGCGCGCACGTCGTCGTGGACCGTCGCGACGTCATCGTCGACGTCAACGAGGTCTACGCGCGGCTCGCGCGACGCGACCGTCGCGAGCTCGTCGGCCGCAACTTCTTCGAGGTCTTCGAATCGGCGCCGAACGCGATTGCGCTGCGGCAGGCGTTCGAGCGCGTCGCGCAGACCGGGCGGCCGGAAGGCCCCGCGCTGCTGCGGATGGCCGTTCCCATCTCGCTCGCCGAAGGCGACGGCGTCGTCGACCTGCTGTGGAACGTGACGCACTACCCGGTGCGCGACGACGGCGGGCGACTCGTCTTCGTCGCGCAGGTCGTCGAGGACCTGGGCGCGCTGCGCGAGACGGTGCGCCTGGCCGAAGTCCACGAGGCCGGCGGGCCGACGTCGTCGCTGACGCGTCCGTCGATGCAGGCGTCCGAGAGCGACCGGCTGCGGCTGCTCCGCCTTTTCGACCAGGCGCTGTCGTTCACCGTCTTCATGCGCGAACCCGAGCACGTCGTCGAGCTCGCGAATCCGGCGTACCTGCGGATGGTCGGCGAGGAGGACCTGCGCGGCCGCGGCTATGCGGGTAGCCACCGCGGCGATCCGCCGGTGCCGATCCGGCTGCTCGACGCGGTGTATCGAAAGCGGCGTCCCGATCATCGAGCACGGCCTCGCGCTGCGCGTGCCCGACGGCGCCAACGGCATGAAGACGATCTACGTCGACGTCGTCATCCAGCAGATCGTCGACGTCGCGGGCAACGTGCTCGGCGTGTTCATGCAGGGCAACGACGTGACGATGGCGAAGGCCACGACCGACGAGCTGTCGGCGTATCGCGCGCGCCTCGAGGAGATGGTGGCCGAACGCACGCGTGCGCTCGAACGCAGCGAGAGCGAACGCCGCAGCGCCGAAGCCGCGCTGCATCGCGCGCAACGGCTGGAGGCGGTCGGCAAGCTCACCGGCGGCGTCGCGCACGACTTCAACAACGTGCTGCAGATCATCCGCGGCAACCTGCAGCTGATGCAGCGACACGCGGCCGCGGACGCCGCGCTGACCGCGCGCGTCGAGGCGGCGCTCGAAGGCGTCGATCGTGGCGCGAAGCTCGCGTCGCAACTCCTCGCGTTCGGCCGGCGGCAACCGCTCGATCCGATCGTCGTCGACCTGCGGCAGGTGCTGGGGCGGATGGAAGACCTGCTGCGTCGCTCTCTCGGCGAATCGATCGACGTCGTCACGCACGTCGCGCCGGACCTGTGGCGCGTGATGGTCGACGTGCCGCGGCTCGAGAACGTCATCCTGAACATCGCGCTGAACGCGCGCGACGCGATGGATCACAGCGGGCGCCTCGTGATGGAACTCGCGAACCGCGAAATCACGGCCGACGAGGCGAAACGCGAGGACGGCGGCCTCACTCCCGGCGACTACGTCACGCTGACGATCCAGGACAACGGCAGCGGCATGAGCGCCGAGGTGCAGCGCCGCGCGTTCGAACCGTTCTTCACGACGAAGCCCGAAGGCGAAGGCACCGGCCTCGGGTTGTCGATGGTGTACGGCTTCCTGAAGCAGAGCGGCGGCCACGTGATGCTCCACAGCGACGAAGGCGTCGGCACGACGATCTGCCTCTTCCTGCCGCGCTCGCGACGAGCCGCTGTTCGAGCCCGCGGCGCGATCCGTCGCGGCGCCGGCGCGCGGCAACGGCGAGACGATCCTGGTCGTCGAGGACGACGAGGCGGTGCGACTGACCGTCGTCGAGACGCTGATCGACCTCGGCTACCGCGTGCTGCGCGCGTCCGACGGCCAGAGCGCGCTGACGATCCTGAAGAGCGGCGTGCCGATCGACCTGCTGTTCACCGACGTCGTCATGCCGGGGCCGGTCGCGAGCACCGAACTGGTCCGGCAGGCACGGCTGCTGCTGCCCCGGATGCAGGTGCTGTTCACCTCCGGCTTCACGCGCGACGCGATCGTCGATCGCGACCGCCTGAAGACCGGCGTCAACCTCCTCAGCAAGCCGTACGGCCGCGACGAACTCGCGCGCCGGCTGCGACAGCTCTTCGATGACCACGAGCGGATCGACGACGTGAGCCGACGCGACGGCGACGGGGCGGCCGACGGCGTCGGCGCGTCGAAGACGGCGAACGGCCGGCCGCGCCGCGTGCTGCTGGTCGAGGACAGCGAGGAAGTCCGCGAGGCGACCATCGAGTTCATCAACGAGGTCGGCTTCGAAGTGGTCGCGGTCGAGTCGGCCGAAGCGGCCCTGCTGGCGCTCGATGCGGCGCCCTACGACGTGGTGTTCACCGATGTCAGCCTCCCGGGCATGAGCGGCATCGAACTGCTCAAGCGCGTCCGCAGTCGCGACGCCGAACAGCGCGTCGTCATCGCGTCGGGCTACGGCGCCGAATACGGTCGCCACGAGTTCGGCGCGGGCGTCGCGGTGCTCGCGAAACCGTACGACCTCGCCGCGCTGGAACGCACGCTCGACGGCGTGCTCGCCGACCGCAAGCCGCCGCTCGCGGACGGCCGGGACGGCGCGTCCGCCGCGAACGCCGACGGGCGGAGCTGAAGGCCGTGCTGTGGGTCAAATCGCTGCACGTCATCTTCATCGTCTCGTGGTTCGCCGGCCTCTTCTACCTGCCGCGACTGCTGTTGAACGCGGCCGCGGAGACGAACGACGTGTCGCGGGCGCGACTGCTGGCGATGGCGCGCAAGCTGTTCCGCTTCACGACGATCCTCGCGGTGCCGGCGGTCTGCTTCGGCGCGTGGCTGTTCCTCGGCTACGGCATCGGCCGCTACGGTCCGAACAACGGCTGGATGCACGCGAAGCTGCTGCTCGTGCTGCTGGTGATCGGCTATCACCATGCGTGCGGCACGATGCTGCGCGCCCTCGAGCGCGGCGGCGCGGGCCGCTCCGACCGCTTCTATCGCCTCTTCAACGAATCGTCGGTGCTGCTGCTGGCCGGCGATCGTGATCCTCGTCATCGTCAAGCCGTTCTGACGCGCGTGCCGTGAATTCCGACGGCGGCGTCGAACGCTGCTTCGCGCCGTGTCCGCGCGGACTCGAGGCGGCGCTCGTCGGCGAACTCGCGTCGCTCGGCATCGACGGCGCCCGCGAGACGGCCGGCGGCGTGCATTTCTCGGCCGCGTGGGCCGACGTGCAGCGCGTCAACCTGCGGTCGCGACTCGCGAGCCGCGTGCTGGTCCGCGTCGCGCAGGGCCGCTATCGCACCGAACACGACGTCCATCGGCTCGCGCTCGCGTACGACTGGACCCGCTGGTTCGACGTCGACCGGACGTTGCGCGTCGACACCACCGGCGGCAGCGGACGCGACAAGAGCCCGTTGAAGAGCCTCGAGTTCGTCACGCTGCGCGTCAAGGACGGCATCTGCGACCGCTTCCGCGACGCGACCGGCCGCCGACCGAGCGTCGACACCCGCGCGCCCGACGTGCGGGTGTTCGCCTACCTCGACGCGACGACCTGCACGCTGTACCTCGACACGTCCGGCGAGCCGCTGTTCAAGCGCGGCTGGCGCACCGAAGCCGGCGAGGCGCCGCTGCGCGAGAACCTCGCGGCCGGCATCCTCCGGCTCGCCGACTGGACGCCGGGCATCGCGCTGCTCGATCCGATGTGCGGCAGCGGGAGCTTCGTCGTCGAGGCGGCGCAGACGGCGCTCGGGATCGCGCCCGGCGCGCATCGGGCCTTCGGCTTCGAGCGGCTGAAGGACTTCGACGCCGATGCCTGGCAGGCGATGCGGGCCGCGGCCGCGGCGCCCCCCGACGACGCCGCGCTCGCGGCCGCGTCGCTGATCCGGGCGAGCGACGTGTCCGGCGACGCGGTCGCGATGACGCGCGCGAACCTCGAACGCGCCGGCGTGCCGGCCGACCTCGCGGCGACGATCGCGCCGAAGCAGATCGACGCGCGCCAGGTCAGGCCGCACGCCGACGCCGGCATCGTCGTCGCGAACCCGCCGTACGGCGAGCGGATCGGGGTCCGCGGCGAACGAAGCGAACGAAGCGCGCGTGAGCGACAGCCCGACGACGACGCGCTGGCCGCGTTCTTCGCCGATTTCGGCGACACGCTGAAGCAGCGCTTCGCCGGCTGGACCTGCCACGTCCTGACGTCCGACATGAACCTGCAGAAGAAGATGCGACTCTCGCCCGACCGGCGCGTCGTGCTGTTCAACGGTGCGATCGAATGCCGGCTCTATCGCTTCGGACTGGTCGCGGGACTGCACCGGTCCTAGCGCGGGCCGCCGGTCGACACGCGGCCGTCCGAGCGAGTCGCGATGCGGTCCGACCGCGCCGCGCGCCGGATGCGCTTTTCGCTTGACCGCGAAGCGTCGCTCGTCTGACACGGCGCCAGCGGTCGATTGGCGACATTGGCGGGCGCGACGCGCGCGTCCCGCAGCCTGCGGTCCGCTGCACCGTCGACTGCCTTTCCCCGGACAAAGGAGAACGACGATGATCAAGGCATTGGCTCGAACGATCCTGCTCTCGGCGCTGGTCGCCTTCAGCACCGCCTCGTTCGCGGACGACTTCAGCGACGCGAAAGCGACGTTCCAGAACAGCAGCGAGGCGCGCGGCTACTTCGCGAGCAGCTATGGTTACGCGCTGTTCCCGACCGTCGGCGAAGGCGGTTTCGTCGTGGCCGGCGGGCACGGCACCGGCCGTGTCTACGTGCACGGCCGTTACGTCGGCGACGCGACCGTCACCCAGGTCAGCGTCGGCGCGCAGGTCGGCGCTCAGGCGTACAGCCAGATCATCTTCTTCCGCGACCGCGCGGCGTTCAACCGCTTCACGAGCGGCAACTTCACGCTCGGCGCCGAAGCGTCGGCCGTCGCGATCACGGCATCCGCCGAGGCGAGCGCCGCGACGACCACCGGCGCCAGCGCCGGCGCCGGCATCAACCGGCACGACGCCGGGACGCTGGGCGGCTATCACGAGGGCATGGCCATCTTCACGATCGTGAAGGGCGGCGCGATGGCGCAGGCCGCGGTCGCCGGCCAGAAGTTCGGCTATACGGCGCGGGGTCGCTGACCGGCCGGGGTCGTCGCCGCGTCCGCGGCGACGACGGAGCGCCCGCCGCTCAGGCGGCGAGCTGCTTCTCGATGTCGCCGGCGATCGCCTCGGGCTTCGTCGTCGGCGCATAGCGGCCGACGACCTTGCCGTCGCGGCCGACCAGGAACTTCGTGAAGTTCCACTTGATGTCGCGCGTGCCGAGGATGCCGGGCGCGCGATCCTTCAGCCACTTGAAGAGCGGATGCGCGCCGTCGCCGTTGACGTCGACCTTGTCGAACATCGGGAAGCGCACGCCGAACTTCGACTCGCAGAATTCCGCGATCTCGCCGGCTTCGCCGGGCTCCTGCGACCCGAACTGGTTGCACGGGAACGCGAGGACCTCGAAGCCGCGTTCGCGGTACTTCTCGTAGACCTTCTCGAGGCCTTCGTACTGCGGCGTGAAGCCGCAACGGCTCGCGACGTTGACGACGAGCAGGACCTTGCCCTTGCAGGCGGCGAGGTCGGCCTTCTCGCCGCCGAGCGACGTGGCCGAGAAGTCGTAGATGCTGCGGTCGTCCCTGTCGGTCATCGCGTTCTCCTTCGGCGCGGAGGATAACGCACTGCCGGCGCGACGGACGCGCCGCTTCGACGACGCGTCAGACCAGCCCGAGGTGCTCGATGCCCTTCGTCAGGTCGGCGGCGCGGGCGTTCTTGCTGTGCAGCTTGATCGTCAGCCGCAGGTCGTTGACCGAGTCGGCGTTGCGCAGCGCGTCCTCGTAGCTGATCTTGTCGGCCTCGAAGAGGTCGAACAGCGCCTGGTCGAACGTCTGCATGCCGAGCTCGCGGGAGCGCTTCATGATCTCCTTGATCTCGTGCACCTCGCCCTTGAAGATCAGGTCGGAGATCAGCGGCGAATTCAGCATGATCTCGACCGCCGGCACGCGCCCCTTCGTGTCCTTCAGCGGGATCAGCCGCTGCGAGATCATGCCCTTCAGGTTCAGCGACAGGTCCATCAGCAGCTGCTGGCGCCGTTCCTCGGGGAAGAAGTTGATGATGCGGTCGAGCGCCTGGTTCGAGCTGTTCGCGTGCAGCGTGGCGAGGCACAGGTGGCCGGTCTCGGCGAACGCGATCGCGTGCTCCATCGTCTCGCGCTCGCGGATCTCGCCGATCAGGATGACGTCGGGCGCCTGGCGCAGCGTGTTCTTCAGCGCGCTGAACCAGTCCTCGGTGTCGACGCCGACTTCGCGCTGCGTGACGATGCAGTTGCGATGCGGATGCACGTACTCGACCGGATCCTCGATCGTGACGATGTGGCCGTAGCTGTTCTCGTTGCGATGGCCGATCAGCGCCGCGAGCGTCGTCGACTTGCCCGAGCCGGTCGCGCCGACCATGATCAGCAGGCCGCGCTTCGTCATCGCGACGTCCTTCAGCACCGGCGGGATGCCGAGCTCCTCGACCGTCGGGATGTTCGTCGTGATCGTCCGCAGCACGAGGCCGATCCTGCCCTGCTGCACGAACGCGTTGACCCGGAAGCGGCCGATGCCGGCCGGGCTGATCGCGAAGTTGCATTCCTTCGTGGCCTCGAACTCGGCGGCCTGCTTGTCGTTCATGATGGCGCGCGCGAGCTCGGACGTGTGCTGCGCGGTCATCGCCTGGTTCGAGACCGGCGTCACCTTGCCGTCGATCTTGAACGCCGGCGGAAATTCGGCGGTGATGAAGAGGTCCGAGCCCTTCTTGCTGACCATCAGGCGCAAGAGGTCGTACATGAATTTGGTGGCCTGCTCGCGTTCCATCGCTCACTCCATCGGGTCCCGGCGCATCGGTCGACGCGCCGCGGACGGGCCGGCCTATGCCGGGAAGCTGTCCTTGTTCGCGGCGCGATTGCGCGCCTCGACCGGATTGACGACGTTGCGACGGACCAGCTCGAGCAGGTTCTGGTCGAGCGTCTGCATGCCGACGTTCTGGCCGGTCTGGATCGCCGAATACATCTGGGCGATCTTGTTCTCGCGGATCAGGTTGCGGATGGCCGGCGTGCCGATCATGATCTCGTGCGCCGCGACGCGGCCGCTGCCGTCCTTCGTCTTCAGCAGCGTCTGCGCGATCACGGCGCGCAGCGACTCGGACAGCATCGTGCGGACCATCTCCTTCTCGGCCGCCGGGAAGACGTCGACGATGCGGTCGATCGTCTTGGCCGCCGACGACGTGTGCAGCGTGCCGAACACGAGGTGGCCGGTCTCGGCCGCCGTCAGCGCGAGGCGGATCGTCTCCAGGTCGCGCATCTCGCCGACGAGGATCACGTCGGGGTCCTCGCGCAGCGCGCTGCGCAGCGCGTTGTTGAACGACAGCGTGTGCGGCCCGACCTCGCGCTGGTTGATCAGGCACTTCTTCGACTCGTGCACGAACTCGATCGGGTCCTCGACCGTCAGGATGTGGCCGTACTCGTTCTCGTTGACGTGGTTGACCATCGCGGCCAGCGTCGTCGACTTGCCGCGAGCCGGTCGGACCGGTCACGAGCACGATGCCGCGCGGCTGGTTCGCGATCTCGGTGAAGATCTTCGGCGCGTTCAGCTCCTCGAGCGTCTGGACCTTCGACGGGATCGTCCGCATGACGGCGCCGGCGCCGCGGTTCTGCACGAACGCGTTGACGCGGAAGCGCGCGAGGCCGGGGATCGCGAACGAGAAGTCGCACTCGAGGTTTTCCTCGTAGAACTTGCGCTGCCCGTCGTTCATGATGTCGTAGATCATGCCGTGCACGTCCTTGTGCTCCATCGGCGGCAGGTTGATCCGGCGCACGTCGCCGTGCACGCGGATCATCGGCGGCAGGCCCGCGGACAGGTGCAGGTCCGACGCCTTGTTCTTGACGACGAAGGCGAGCAGTTCGGAGATGTCCATCGAAGATCCTCGAGCGTAAGGCGGGCGGCGGGTCGGGGTGCGTCGCGCCGCGACCCCTTATGATGTCGACGCCGCCTGCGCGGCGGCCGCGCCACCCGAGTGTCATCGGCAGGCGCCGTGAAATCTGCAGCGGCCGCGCGTCGCCGCGCGCGACCGGCGGTCGGTCCGCGTCGCCGGGCGCCGGCCGCAGGAACCGCGAACGATTATGTCCGTAACGGCAAACAACCTGCAAGGCGTGCGCCGGCGCATCGCCTCGGCCGTGGAGCGGGCGCAACGCGCGGCCGGCTCCGTCCGTCTCCTCGCGGTCACGAAAACGGTCGACGCGGCCCGCGTCGTCGACGCGATCGCGGCCGATCAATGCCTGTTCGGCGAAAATTACGTGCAGGAAGCGCTCGACAAGATGGATCGCGTCGTTTCGCTGCTGCCGCCGTCGTCCGCGCGGCCCGAGTGGCACTTCATCGGCCCGATCCAGAGCAACAAGACCCGCCCGATCGCCGAGCGCTTCGACTGGGTGCACGGCGTCGACCGGCTGAAGATCGCCGAGCGGCTGTCGGCGCAGCGCGACCCGGCGCGCGGGCCGCTCAACGTGCTGATCGAAGTCAACGTCGACGGCGAGGCGTCGAAGAGCGGCGTTGCCCCGGACGGCCTCGAGGACGCTCGCGCGCGCCGTCGCGGCGCTGCCGAACCTCGCGTTGCGCGGGCTGATGGCGGTGCCGACGCCGCGCGACGACCCGGACGCGCAGCGCGCGGCGTTCGCGGCGGTGCGCCGCATGGCCGAGCGGCTGCGCGACGCCGGCCTGCCTTGCGACGAGCTGTCGATGGGCATGTCCGGCGACCTCGAGGCCGCGATCGCCGAAGGCGCGACGATCGTCCGCGTCGGCACCGCGATCTTCGGCGCGCGACCGGTGCGCGTCGTCGAGTCCGCGGCATGACGACCGGCCTGCGCGTCGGCTTTCTCGGCGGCGGCAACATGGCGCAGGCGCTGATGACGGGGCTCGCCGCCCGTCGGCCCGACGCCACGTTCGTCGTCGTCGAGCCGCTCGCGACGGCGCAGGCGACGGTCCGCCGCATCGCACCGGCCGCGGTCGTTCACGGGACTCCCCACGCGGACCTCGCGTCGTGCGACGCGGTCGTGGTCGCCGTCAAGCCGCAGGCGTTCCGCGAGGCCGTGACGGCGGCGGCGCGCTGGCTCGTCGGCGACGCTGCCGGTCCGACCGTCATCAGCATCGCGGCGGGCATCCGCGTGCGCGAGGTCGCGCACTGGCTCGGCGCCGGACACGCGACGCGGCCGATCGTCCGCGCGATGCCGAACACGCCGGCGCTGATCGGCCGGGGCATCACCGGCCTGTTCGCGGCGCCGGGCGTCGGCCCCGATCAGCGGGCGCTCGCCGAGACGCTGCTCGGCGCCGTCGGCCGCACGCTGTGGGTCGCCGACGAATCGCTGCTCGATGCGGTCACCGCGGTCTCGGGCAGCGGCCCGGCGTACGTCTTCGCGTTCATCGAGTCGCTGGTGCGCGGCGCGGTCGCGCTCGGCCTGTCGGCCGACGACGCGCGCGAACTCGCCGTCACGACGTTCGTCGGCGCGAGCCTGCTCGCGGCCGACAGCGCCGAACCGGTCGCGCTGCTGCGCGAACGCGTCACGTCGAAGGGCGGCACCACCGCCGCGGCACTCGCGCGGCTCGACCAGGCCGGCGTGTCCGACGCGATCGTCGACGCCGTCCGCGCCGCGGCGGTCCGCGCGGCGGAACTCGGCGACGCATTCGGGAACGACGCCGGCGAGCCCGACGCCCGAGGCGCGAGGTGACGCGTCAGCCGCGCTTGGTGGCGCGCGCGGCGACGATCATCGGGTAGCGGTCGTCGACCGCGTCCAGCTCGGGCGGCGTCAGGTCCTCGCAGGCGAGGCCGCTCAGGAAGCCGATCGACGCGAGCACGTTGCCGTAGCCGACGACCTCGAGCGAATCGAACGCCGTCGCGATCAGCCGCGTGACCGACTGCGGCGTGAAGCGCCAGTGCTCGCCCCATCGATCGCGCTCGTGCGGACTGATCTGGCTGATGCCGGGTACGGTGAGCAGCAGCACGCCGCCCGGCTTGAGCATCCGGTACATCGTCGCGATCGCGTCGCCGAGCGCGTGGACGTACTGCAGCGTCTGCGTGCAGATGAAGCAGTCGTAGCGCGCGGTCGGCAGCGTCTCGCCGTGCGCGAGGTCCCCGACGACGGTCACGCCGGGCGCGTTCGCGTCGACGTGCAGCACGTCGCAGCGCGACACGCGCCCCTCGCCGAAGCGGTCCGCGTAGTGGGTGTCGGCGACTTCGAGCACGTCGCCGAGGATGTCCGCCGCATGGACGGCGAGGAAGCGTTCGATGTAGTGGCGGTCGATCGGCTTGCCGCGGCCGCCGCCGAATCCGGCGTCGATCGGCGTGACGCGTCGCAGGTCGCCGAGGTCGATCGGTACGGAAGGCATGTTGCGCGTGCGAGCCCTGACGCCTTCCAGCCGCAAGTCGCGCGCCCGGCGTCGCGGCCTGCTGCGACCCGGTCGAGTCGTCGTCCCGTCAGCCGACCAGCCGGTCGACGACGAGCCCGGCGAAGATCGCCGCGCCGAACCAGTTGTTGTGCCGGAACGCCGCGAAGCATCCGTCGCGCGTCCGCGTGCGGATCAGCGTGTAGTGATAGGCGGCGATGGCCGCCGCCGCGACGAGGCCGGCGTCCCACGCGACGCCGAGGCGCGCCATCGCACCGACGACGGCCAGCAGCGCGAGCGTCGCCGCATAGCACAGCATGACGGCCGCGACGTCGCCGCGGCCGAACGTGATCGCGGCGGTGCGGATGCCGATCCGCAGGTCGTCGTCGCGGTCGACCATCGCGTATTCGGTGTCGTAGGCGACGGCCCAGAACACGTTCGCCGCGAGCAGCGTCCAGGCGACCGGCGGAACGCGGTCCTGGATCGCCGCGAAGGCCATCGGGATGCCGAAACCGAACGCGATCCCGAGATAGGCCTGCGGCAGCGCGAAGAAGCGCTTCGTGAACGGATAGCTCGCCGCGACGAACGCCGCGACGACCGACAGCGCGAGCGTCAGCCCGTTCAGCCGGAGGATCAGCAGCAACGACAGCAACGCGAGCGCCGCCGCGACGGCGAGCGCCTCCCAGCCGGCGATGCGGCCGGCCGTCAGCGGTCGCTCCGCGGTGCGCGCGACGTGCCGGTCGAAGTCGCGGTCCGCCCAGTCGTTGATCGCGCAGCCGGCCGATCGCATCAGCACCGTGCCGACGACGAACACGACGACGATCGCGAGCGGCGGCCGGCCGTCGGACGCGATCCACAGCGCCCACAACGTGGGCCACAGCAACAGCAGGATGCCGATCGGCTTGTCGAGCCGGACGAGCCGGCCGTACAGCGCGAGCCGCTCGCGCCAGCCGGACGCCGCGCCGGATGGCGCCGGCCGCGAGCCGGCCGCGCGGTTCATCGAAGCCGGCCGCCTACTTCAGCAGGCTGCGCAGCATCCAGGCCGTCTTCTCGTGGATCTGCAGTCGCTGCGTCAGCATGTCGGCGCTCGACTCGTCGCCGGCCTTGTCGGTCAGCTGGAACGCCGTGCGGGCGGTCCGCGTCACGGCCTCGTGGCCCTTGACGAGGTACTTCACCATGTCGAGCGCCTGCGGCACGCCGCTGACCTCCTCGATCGACGTCAGCCGCGCGAGCTCGCTGTACGTGCCCGGCGCCGGAAAGCCGAGCGAGCGGATCCGTTCGGCGATCGTGTCGACCGCGGTCCAGAGTTCGTTGTACTGCGTCTCGAACATGAGGTGCAGCGTGTTGAACATCGGACCTTCGACGTTCCAGTGGAAATTGTGGGTCTGCAGGTACAGCGAATAGGTGTCGGCGAGCAGGCGCGACAGCGCGGCCGCGACCGCCTCGCGGTCTTCCGGCGAGATGCCGATGTGGATCGACTCCGAGTCGAGCGGCACCGCGTTCGACGGCTTGCCGCCGACGGCGGACAGGGAAGATGGAAGGCTGGACATGAAAAGCTCCTCGAAGACTCGAGCGCGCATCTTATCGTCGCGTGTCGCGGCTTCCCAATCGATTGACTGCAACGGGACGATAGCCGCGCTTCAGGCGCCGGCCGGCTCGGCATCGAGCTTCGTCACGCCGTTCAGCTCGCAAGCACGGACCGCGGCACGCACGACGTCGATCGCCGCCCGCCGCGGGAACGTCTTCCGCCAGACCAGCACCACGCGACGGCCGGGCACCGGCTCGTCGAACGGCAGGTAGTGCAGCAGGCTGTCCGGCGGCACCGGCTGCGGCACCGACGTGCGCGGCAGCACCGTGACGCCGATGCCGGCGGACACCATGTGCCGGATCGTCTCGAGCGACGAACCCTCGAACGTGCGCCGGATGCCGCTGTCGTGCGACCACGCGGACACCGGCATCGGTTCGAGCTCCGGACACACGGCGAGCACCTGGTCGCGAAAGCAGTGACCTGCGCCGAGCAGCAGCATCGTCTCGTGCTTGAGGTCCGCGGCGGTGACGTGCATCCGCGTGTTCCACGGATGCTCGCGCGGCGTCGCGACGATGAAGTCCTCGTCGTAGAGCGGCTGGACCATCAGGCCCGCGTCCGGGAGCGGCAGCGCGAGGATCGCGGCGTCGATCTCGCTGCGACGCAGCTGCTCGATCAGCATCGCGGTGTAGTTCTCGGCGAGGATCAGCGGCATCTGCGGCGCGTCGGCGATCAGGCGCTTCACGAGCTGCGGCAGCAGGTACGGCCCGATCGTGTAGATGACGCCGAGCCGCATCGGCTCGTACAGCGGATCCTTGCCGGTCTTCGCGATCTCCTTGATCGCCGAGCTCTGCTCGAGGACGCGCTTCGCCTGCTCGACGATCTGCACGCCGATCGGCGTGACGCCGATCTCGCTGCTGCCGCGTTCGAACAGCGTCACGCCGAGCTCGTCCTCGAGCTTCTTGATCGCGACCGACAGCGTCGGCTGGCTGACGAAGCAGGATTCGGCGGCGCGACCGAAATGCCTTTCCTTCGCCACGGCGACGACATAACGAAGTTCGGTCAGCGTCACGCGCGACGGACCTCCCGCCGCTCGTCGGGCGCTGCGGGCTCGTCGCCGTCGTTCGTCGTCTCGGGTGCCCGATTCATGCTTCGAGTTTAGCGGAGCCGACCGGTGCCATCGCGGAAGCGACGAGACGGCTTCGCGTCGCGATCACCGTCGCGAGGTCGCGACCGCGCGCATCGTCTCGAAGTCGAGGACGAACCGGGACATCCGTCGCAGGATGTCGTCCCCGAGACGCGCGGCGCCGTCGTCGTCCGTGTCGTCGATGGACACGTCGTCGAGCGTGACGGGCACGCCGGCGACGCTGATCGACAACGTCGGGTACGCCTTCTGCGACGTCGGGACCACGCCGCCGGCGCCGCCCATCCGTCCGCGATGGACGACGGCGCGATCTTCGGTCGCACGGTCGAGCAGGGCGTGGGCCGGCGCCCGCAGGTACGACGCGTTCGCTCCGCTGTCGAGATGCGCGCCGCGCGTGCCGAGCGGCGTCGAGACCGGCACGCCGATGCCCTGCTCGTGCCAGTAGATTCGCACGTCATCGGGCGACGGCGCCGGTGCCGTGTCGCCGAGCACGAGCGTCGACGCACCGTCGAGCCAGGCGACGCGACGGAACGCGACGAGTACCGGGAGACCGAGGATCGCCTGGATCGGCGGCAGGTCGCCGATCGCGGCGATCGCGCCGTCACCGGTACCCGACCTCCGCCGCCTCCTTGCGGATCGCATCGACGAGGGCCTTGCCGACGCGCGGACTCATCTCGGCATAGACCGGCTGCAGCGCCCGGCGCCACGCGGCCTTCTGCGCATCGGTGAGCTCGATGATCTCGGTCCGGCCGGACGCCCGGATCTTCGCGAGCGCATCGTCGTTCTCCTGCTGGGAGATCGCGTTCGCGTAGCGCGTCGCGTCCTTCATCGCGCCTTCGAGCGTCGTCCGGATATCGGGCGGCAGCCCCTGCCAGAACTTCCGGTTCACGATGACCGCGTAGCCGATGTAGCCGTGGTTCGACACGGTCAGGTACTTCTGGACCTCGTGCGTCTTCTGCGACCAGATGTTCGACGGCGTGTTCTCGGTGCCGTCGACCACGCCGGTCTGCAGCGCCTGGTAGACCTCCGAGAACGCGAGCACCTGGGGCAACGCGCCGAGTGCCTGGAACTGCGCCTCGAGGACCTTCGACGACTGGATCCGCATCTTCAGGCCCTTGAAGTCGGCGGGCTCGCGCAGCGGCCGGTTCGCGGTCATCACCTTGAAGCCGTTGTCCCAGTACGCGAGACCCTCGATGCCCTTGTTCTCGAGCTTCGCGAACAGCGACGCGCCGATCGGTCCTTCGGTCACGCGCGCGAGCACGGCCTTGTCGGGAAACAGGTACGGCAGGTCGAACGCCTCGAACTCCTTCGCGCCGAGCGGTCCGAACTTCGACACCGACGGCGCGAGCATCTGGACCGCGCCGAGCTGCAGCGCCTCGAGCTCCTCCTTGTCCTTGTACAGCGTCGAGTTCGGATAGACCTCGACCTTCACGCGGCCGTGCGTGCGCTCCTCGGCGAGCTGCTTGAAGCGTTCGGCGCCCTTGCCCTTCGGCGTGTCGACCGCGACGACGTGGCTGAACTTGATGACGATCGGCTCGGTCGCCGTCTGTGCGACGGCCGGCGCGACGACGAGCGCGACGAGCGACACGACGACGGCCGCGACGACGCGAGGGACGACGGGCGCGACGACGGACGCGGCGCGGCGGACGCAAGCCGACGCGGCGACGGGGGTCTTCTTCATGGCATCTCCTCCGGTGGTTCGACGGCGCTCTGCGGCACCGGTCAGCGCTCGCGCGCCTTGGACTGCGACGCGAGCGCGAGGACGCGCTCGGCCAGCAGGATGACCGCGCGGTCGACCATGCGGCCATCGACCTTGACCGCCGCGCCCTTCGACGTCTCGGCCGCCTCGACGACGCGACGCGCCCAGGCCGCGTCCTCGGCGCTCGGCGCGAACGCGGCGTGGACCGGCTCGACCTGGTCGGGATGGATGCACAGCTTGCCGGTGAAGCCGAAGCGGATGCCGCGGCGCGTCGCCGAGACGATGTCGCTGCTGCGTCCGGTCTCGAGCGTGATGCCGTCGATGGGCCCGGCGATGCCCGCGGCGCGCGACGCGAGGACGAGCCCGAAGCGCGCCGGCGCGAGCTCGGCCTGGTCCGGTCCCGGGACCATGCCGAGGTCGGCCTGGAAGTCGATGTGGCCGAACGCGAGCCGGGCCGTACCGGATGCGGCGCAGATCGCGTCGAGGTCGCGGAACGCCACCGCGCTCTCGATCATCGGGATCAGCGGCGAGCCGTCGACGCGCACGTGCAGCGCCTCGAGCGCGTCGGCGCTCTCGGCCTTCGGCACCATCACGCCGGCCGGGCACAGCGACGCGCACAGCGCGGCGTCGTCGGCCAGTTCGAGCGAGTCGAGGCCGTTGATGCGGATCACGACGCGATCGTCGTGGTCGAGCTTGCCCCACGCCGAATCGAGCAGCCGCCGCGCCTCGTCCTTGCGATCGTGCGCGATCGCGTCCTCGAGGTCGATGACGACGATGTCGGCGCCGGACGCGAGCGCCTTCGCGTAGCGCTCGGGCCGGTCGGCGGGGACGAACAGGAAGCTGCGCGCCGTCAGCAGGCTCGAGAAGTCGATCATGGCGAATCCGGCGCGCCGGCGTTGGAAAAGGGGGGCGGGACGGTCGCGTTCGACCGCGGAGGTCGCAAGGTTATACGGCCTTCGCCGATCGCAGCGACGCGACCGACGCCGCGTCGACGCCGAGCTCGGCGAGGATCGCGTCGGTGTGCGCGCCGAGCGCCGGGACGCGTCCATCCGCGTAGTCGAAGCCGTCGTGCCGGCCCGGCGGCAGCAGCGCCGCGACGCTTCCGGCCGGCGTCGCGACGTCGCGCCAGCGGCCGCGCGCCGCGAGCTGCGGATGCGCCCAGACGTCGTCCATCGTGTTCATCGCGCGCGTTGGCGATCTGCGCCGCGTCGAGACGCGCCACGACCTCGCGCCGCGGTCAGTCGACGCGAACGCGTCGCACGATGATCGCGCGCAGCGCGTCGCGATGCCGATGCGCGCCGGCGTTCGACGCGAAGCGCGGTCGTCGGTCGCGAGCGCCGGCTCGCCGAGCACCCGCTCGCAGAACACGACCCACTCGCGCTCGTTCTGCAGGCCGAGCATGCACGGTCTCGCCGTCGCCCGCGGCGAACGGGCCGTACGGATAGATCGTCGCGTGCGCGGCGCCGGTGCGCGGCGGCGGCGGCGCGCCGTCGAACGCGTAGTACAGCGGATAGCCCATCCACTCGACCATGCTCTCGAGCATCGAGACGTCGATGCGCGAGCCGACGCCGGTGCTGCTCGCGCTCGAGCAGCGCCGCGAGGATGCCGCTGTACGCGTACATGCCGGCGGCGATGTCGGCGATCGAGCAGCCGGCCTTGGCGGGCTCGTCGGCGGTGCCGGTGACCGAGAGGAAGCCGGACTCGCTCTGGATCAGCAGGTCGTACGCCTTCTTGTCGCGGTACGGGCCCGTCGTCGCCGTAGCCCGAGATGTCGCAGACGATCAGCCGCGGATGCGCCGGCGCGCAGCGCGTCGGCCGACAGGCCCATGCCGCGCGGCCGCGCCGGGCGCGAGGTTCTGCACCAGCACGTCGGCCTTCGCGAGCAGGCGCGTCAGGATCGTCGCGCGCGTCGGCGTGCTTGAGGTCGAGCGTCAGGCTTTCCTTGCCGCGGTTGATCCAGACGAAGTGCGACGACAGGCCGCGCACGCGCTCGTCGTAGCCGCGCGCGAAGTCGCCGACGCCCGGCCGCTCGATCTTGATCGACGCGCGCGCCGAGGTCGGCGAGCTGGCGCGTGCAGAACGGCGCCGCGATCGCATGCTCGAGCGCGACGACGGTGATGCCTGCGAGCGGCTCGCATCGATGCGGCACGGCCGCATCAGAACGAGCGCGGCAGGCCGAGCACGTGCTCGGCGACGTAGCGACAGGATCAGGTTGGTCGAGATCGGCGCGACCTGGTAGAGCCGCGTCTCGCGGAACTTGCGCTCGACGTCGTACTCGGCGGCGAAGCCGAAGCCGCCGTGGTCTGCAGGCAGGCGTTGGCCGCCTCCCACGACGCCTTGGCGGCGAGGTACTTCGCCATGTTCGCCTCGGCGCCGCACGGCTCGTGCGCGTCGAACAGCGTCGCACGCCTTGAAGCGCATCAGGTTGGCCGCCTCGACCTCGATGTAGGCCTCGGCGATCGGGAACTGCACGCCCTGGTTCTGGCCGATCGGCCGGTCGAACACGACGCGCTCGTTCGCGTACGTCGCGCGCCCGGTCGATGAACCAGTAGCCGTCGCCGATGCACTCGGCGGCGATCAGCGTGCGCTCGGCGTTGAGGCCGTCGAGGATGTAGCGAAAGCCCTGGCCTTCCTCGCCGATCAGGTTCTCGGCCGGGATCTCGAGGTTCGTCGAAGAACAGCTCGTTGGTCTCGTGGTTGACCATGTTGGCGATCGGCCGCACCGTCATGCCGTTCTCCGATCGGCCGCGCGCAGGTCGACGATGAAGATCGACATGCCCTCCGATCTTCTTCTGCACCTCGGCGAGCGGCGTCGTGCGCGCGAGCAGGATCATCAGGTCCGAGTGCTGGACGCGCGAGATCCAGACCTTCTGGCCGTTGACGACGTAGCGGTCGCCGCTGCCTGACGGCGGTGGTCTTGATCTTCGTCGTGTCGGTGCCGGTGGTCGGCTCGGTGACGCGCCATCGACTGCAGGCGCAGCTCGCCGCTCGCGATCTTCGGCAGGTAGCGCTGCTTCTGCGCGTCGCGAGCCGTGGCGCAGCAGCGTGCCCATGTTGTACATCTGGCCGTGGCAGGCGCCGGCGTTGCCGCCGCGAGCGGTTGATCTCCTCCATGATCACCGACGCTTCGGCGAGGCCGAGGCCCGAGCCGCCGTACTCGGCCGGGATCAGCGCGGCGAGCCAGCCGGCCTTCGGTCAGCGCGTCGACGAACGCCTCGGGATAGCCGCGCTCGCGCGTCGATCTCGCGGCTGGTACGCGGTCGGGAAAGTGCGGCGCAGAGCGCGCGCACCGCGTCGCGGATGTCCTGGAAGCGGTCGGGTCGCGGCAGCGTCGTCGTCACGGCGCGTCCTGGCGCGGATCAGGCGAGCGTCGGCCGCTCGCCGTGCATCGCCAGCGCGCCGTCGGCGTCTGCGCGCCCAGAGGCGAACGCGGCCGTCGCCGTCGGGCGGCCGCAGACGTCGAACGGCGCGACGTCGAACAGCGGGCTCACCGCCGGAACTCGAAGCGGCGCGAGCGTCGCATCGGGTCGATCGCGGCGCAGCAGGTCGAGCAGCAGCGTCGCGATCAGCGGGCCGTGCACGACCAGGCCCGGATAGCCCTCGACCTCGGTCGACGTAGCGCCGGTCGTAGTGGATGCGATGGCCGTTGAAGGTCAGCGCCGAATAGCGGAACAGCAGCACGTCGTCGGGTTCGATCGCGCGCGCGACCAGGCCGCGTCGTCGCGGCGCCGTCGCGGGTGCCGCGGCGCGGCGACGCCGGGCGGCGGCAGGTCGCGGTAGACGATGTCGTGCTCCTCGACGAGCGCGACGCCGCGCGCCGTCGAGATCGTGTGCCGCACGCGTCACGAAGACGAGCGGCGCCGCTGCGGCCGCTCTTCGTCGTCGACGTCCGCGATCGCGCGAGCACGCGTTCGCGTCGTCGCCGACGCGCAGCGCGTCGCGCGAATTCGAGCCGGCCGCCGGCCCACATGCGGCGCGGCAGCGGCACCGGCGGCAGGAAGCCGCCGCGCGCGCGCATGGCCGTCGGGGCCGAGCTCGGATCGTCGCGGCCGTCGGCAGGAAGTACAGCCAGTGCCACAGCGGCGGCAGCGGCTCGCCGCGCGCCGGCACCGGATTGCCGCGTCGAGCGTCGCCGCGAGCGCCGTCGACCGGCGCTGCGCCGACGACGTCGCGCCGCGTCTCGGTGCGGCCGATCCACGCGGTCAGCGGTTCGTCGTCGGAATGCGGCGCCATCGGCGCCATGGTGCCTGATCCGACGGTGCGTCGGTCACGGCGGCACGAACGAGAACACCGAGGCCGGGTGCGAGACGTCGCCGATCGCGACCCGGTTCCGGGCGATGCATTCGAGCAGCCCGCCCGCGTTGCGCGCGACCGCTTCGCTCGCCTCGTTGCCGACGGCGACGACGATCTCGACGCGCCGCATGCCGGCGTCGCCGAACGCTTCGGCGAGCAGGAGGCGCACCGCACGCGTGGCGACGCCGCGTCGTTGTGCCGAGGGGCGGACCCAGTAGCCGAGGTTGCAGACGGCGATTCGACCGATCGATTTCGTTGAGCCCCGCGCCGCCGAGCAGGCGTCCGTCGTCCGGATCGAAGATGCCGTACTCGAACGCCGTGCCGGACGCGCGCGCCGCTGCGCACATCGCGAACCACGCATCGGCTTCGTCGCGCGAGTAGCTCGCGTGTGCCCACGGCATCCAGCGGCCGACCGACGCCGCGGACTCCTGGACGGCGTCGACGAAAGCGTCGCGGTCGGAATCGACATAAGCGCGCAGCACGAGGCCGTCTTCGTGCAGGGCCTGCGGCGAATCGCCTGCGCACGCATTCATGTCACGCCTTCAGCAGTTCCTCGCCGCCGCGCAGCCAGCGCCGCAGGTGCCGGTCGACCGCGTCCGTGTCTTCCTTCAGCATCGCGATCGCCGTCTCGCGCGCGGCCTCGACCAGCGGCTGGTCGCGGTCGAGGTCGGCGAAGCGCAGCAGCGCGTCGCCCGACTGCCGATGGCCGAGGAACTCGCCCGGTCCGCGCAGCTCGAGGTCGCGACGCGCGATCTCGAAGCCGTCCTGCGTCTCGTGCATCGTCCGCAGCCGTTCCTTCGCGATCGCGCCGAGCGGCCCTGGTACATCAGGATGCACGCCGACTGGGCGTCGCCGCGACCGACGCGTCCGCGCAGCTGGTGCAGCTGCGCGAGGCCGAAGCGCTCCGCATGCTCGATCACCATCAGCGACGCGTTCGGCACGTCGACGCCGACCTCGACGACCGTCGTCGCGACGAGCACGTCGGTCTCGCCGGCGTCGAAGCGCCGCATCGCGTCGACCTTCTCCGCCGCGGGCAGGCGTCCGTGCACGAGGCCGACCGTCGCGTCCGGCAACGCGGCGGTCAGCGCCGCGTGCGTGTCGACCGCGGCCTTCAGCTCGGCCGTCTCGCGCGCCGCCGCGCCGCGCGGCTTCGTCGCGGCGACCGCCTCGTCGTCGACCGACTCGATCAGCGGGCAGACCCAGTACGCCTGCCGGCCGTCGGCGACCGCGCCGCCGACGCGCGCGACGACCTCGTCGCGTCGTGCCGCGTCGACGAGCTTCGTCGACGATCGGCTTGCGGCCCGGCGGCAACGCGTCGATCGTCGACACGTCGAGGTCGGCGAAGAACGTCATCGCGAGCGTCCGCGGGATCGGCGTCGCGCTCATCATCAGCTGATGCGGCTCGCGCGCGCACCGCGTCGTGGCCGGCGCGCGCCTTGAAGCGCAGCGCGAGGCGCTGCCCGACGCCGAAGCGATGCTGCTCGTCGACGATCGCGAGCCCGAGGTTCGCGAAGCGCACGTCCTCCTGGATCAGCGCGTGCGTGCCGATCGCGAGCCGGGCGACGCCGGACTCGATCGCGTCGCGCGCCGATGCCTTGCGCTTCTTCGTCAGGCTGCCGGTCAGCCACGCGACCGGCACGCCGAGCGCCTCGATCCAGTCGGCGAGCTTCGCGAAGTGCTGCTCGGCGAGGATCTCGGTCGGCGCCATCAGCACCGCCTGGTGCCCGGAGTCGATCGCGCGCAGCGCGGCGATCGCCGCGACGACCGTCTTGCCGCTGCCGACGTCGCCCTGCAGCAGCCGCTGCATCGGATGCGGCCGCGCCAGGTCGGCGTCGATCTCCGCGACGACGCGGCGCTGCGCGTCGGTCAGCGCGAACGGCAGCTGCGCGAGGAAGCGTTCGACGCGCGCGCCGCCGCGCAGGATCGGCGCCGTCTTCGCACGCCGCGCGGCGCGGGCCCGCGCGAGCGACAGCTGCTGCGCCAGCAGCTCGTCGAACTTGACGCGCTGCCACGCCGGATGCGTGCGCTCGACCAGCGACGACTGCGGCACGTCCGGCGGCGGCTCGTGGATCAGCCGGATCGCCGCGTCGACCGGCGGCAGCCGCAGCTTCGCGAGCAGCGTCGGCCGGCACGGTCTCGTCGAGCGCGATGCGGTCGAGCGCCTTCGCGATCGCGCGGCGTAGCGGCGTCTGCCCGAGACCGACGCCGCTCGGGTAGACCGGCGTCAGCCGATCGGGCAGCGGCGCGCCCGGCTCGACGACCGCGTAGCGCGGATGGATCAACTCGAGCGGCGACGCGCCGAACAGCGGGCCGTGCGGCGCGCGCAGTTCGCCGCGCACCCGCAGCCGCGTGCCCGGCTCGAAGTGCCGCAGCTGGCTGCCGTAGAAATGGATGAAGCGCAGCGTCGCGGTCAGGCCGCGGCCGTCGGCGACCGCGGCGTCGATCCCTTCGTCGACCGCGCCGTCGACCGCCTCCTCGACGCGCACGGCGAGCTGCCGGCTGCCGCGATAGCGCACCTCGTGGTCGCGGACGATCGCGTCGAACTGGACGATCTCGCCGTCGCGCGCATCGGCCAGACGGTCGATGCGCGTCTCGTCCTCGTAGCGCATCGGCAGGTGCAGCACGCAGTCGAGATCGTCGGCGAGGCCGATCCGCGCGAGCCGCGCGGCGAGCGTCGCACCGGAGGACGGTTCGCCGCCGCGTCGCGCCGCCGGCTTCGCGCGCGACACGGCCGCTCGCGGACGCGCGCTCACGCCGGCGCCCGGACGATCGCCGGCCGGCGTGCGGTCAGGCCGCGAAGACGCCCTCGACCTCGAAGCTCGCGCCGAGCGGCAACGCCGCGACGCCGATCGTCGTGCGCGCCGGGAACGGCTCGGGCACCAGCTCGCTCATGATCGCGTTGACCGTCGCGAACTGCGACAGGTCGGTCAGGAACAGCGTCAGCTTGACGGCGTTGCCGAGCGACGCGCCGGCTTCCTCGGCCACCGCGGCGAGGTTGCGGAACGCCTGCCGCGCCTCGGCCTCGATGCCGCCGCCGACGAGCTTGCCGGTCGCGGGATCGAGCCCGACCTGGCCGGACGAATAGACGATGGTGCCTTCGCCGGCCGGGAACATCTGCGCGATGCGGATCGCTTGCGAATACGGTCCGACGGCGGCGGGGGCCCGGTCGGTCGAGACGACGGTGATGGTCATGGTCGTGGTCCGTGGAGGGGAGGAGGCGGACGGCGCGCGAGACCGGCGAAGACCGCACCGCCGCGACGCGGGACGAGTGTAGCCGAGGCGGCGGCGGCGACCGGAGAACCGCGCCGGACGGCCGTCCGCGATTGGTCGGTCACGGACCGCGGCGTATCATGCGGCCCGTCGTCGCGGCGTCGTCGACGGGTCGATCGTCGGCCGAGGCAGCGCCGCGAAGGAAACCCTCGATGCGTCCTCACAAGGTCCGGGACCTCGTTCTCGGACGTGCACTCGATCCACTGAAGACGGAGACCCGCCATTCGCTGGCGCTGGTCGCCTTCCTGGCGTGGGTCGGGCTCGGCGCCGACGGCCTGTCGTCGTCGGCCTACGGTCCCGAAGAAGCGTTCAAGGCGCTCGGCATCCACACGCACTTCGGCCTGTACCTCGCCGTCGCGACCGCGGTGACGGTGTTCATCATCTCGCTCGCGTACAACCAGATCATCGAGCTGTTCCCGACCGGCGGCGGCGGCTATCGCGTCGCGACGTCGCTGATCGGGCCGTACGCCGGGCTCACCGCCGGCGCCGCGCTGATCGTCGACTACGTGCTGACGATCGCGATCTCGATCGCGAGCGGCACGGACGCGATGTTCAGCCTGCTGCCGGTCGCCTGGCAGCCGTGGAAGCTCTACGTCGAGCTGCTGCTCGCGGTCGTGCTGATCGTGCTCAACCTGCGCGGGATGCAGCGAGTCGATCCAGATCCTGCTGCCGATCTTCCTCGGCTTCGTCGTCACGCACTTCGTGCTGATCGTCTACGGCGTGCTGAACCACGCGGCCGGACTGCCGAATCTCGTGCCCGACACGCTCGCCGAGACCGGCAAGCTCGCGCACGCGACGAGCTGGGGCTTCGTCGCGGCGCTGTTCCTGAAGGCGTACTCGCTCGGCGGCGGTACCTACACCGGGATCGAGGCGGTCTCGAACAACGTGCAGTCGCTGAAGGAGCCGCGCGTCCGCACCGGCAAGCTGACGATGCTGTACATGGCGACCAGCCTCGCCTTCACGGCCGGCGGCATCATCCTGCTGTACCTGCTGTGGCACGCGCGTGCCGGTCGAAGGCAGCACGCTGAACGCCGTCGTCTTCAGCAGCATCCTCGACGAGATGGGCTTCTCGGGCAGCGGCATGGCGATCGCGCTGGTCATCGTGCTCGCGACCGAGGCCGGGCTGCTGTTCGTCGCGGCGAACACCGGCTTCCTCGGCGGCCCCGCGGTGCTCGCGAACATGGCGGCCGATTCGTGGATGCCGCACAAGTTCCGCTACCTGTCGACGCGGCTCGTCACGCAGAACGGCATCCTGCTGATGGGCGTCGCGGCGATCGCGATCCTGATCCTGTCGCGCGGCGCGGTCGACTTCCTCGTCGTGCTGTATTCGATCAACGTGTTCCTGACGTTCAGCCTGTCGCTGACCGGCCTGTGCATCTACTGGATCCGCCATCGCGGCGACGCGAAGTGGATCCGGCGCCTCGCGCTGTCGGCGGTCGGCCTCGTGGTCACGGTCGGCATCCTCGTCGTGACGACGATCGCGAAGTTCGACGAAGGCGGCTGGATCACCGTCGTCATCACCGGCGCCGTCATCGCGACATGCATCGCGATCCGGCGGCACTACGCCGACACGAAGCGCCGCATCCGCGCCGTCGACGCGGTGTTCTCGAACACGCCGAACGGCCACGAGACGGAGTACCCGGAGCTCGATCCCGAATCGCCGACGGCCGTGTTCATCGTCGGCACGTCGCGCGGCGGCGGCCTGCACGCGCTGCTGTGGGTGCAGCGGATGTTCCCCGGCCACTTCCGGAACTTCCTCTTCATCATGGCGCGCACCGTCGACTCGCAGGCCTACGGCGCCGACCAGGCGATCGAGAAGATGAAGGTGCAGGGCCGCGAGTCGCTGTCGTACTTCGTCGACTTCTGCCACAGCCACGGCCTCGCGTCGACGTCGTACCTCGGCTTCGGCACCGACGCGGTCGAGGCGATCACCGAGATCTCCGAACGCGTGCGCAACGAGTTCCCGAGCGCGATCTTCTTCACGTCGAAGCTGATCACCGAGAACGAGAACTTCATGACCCGGCTGCTGCACAACCAGGCCGCGCTGGCGCTGCAGCGGCGGCTCCATCTGGAAGGCATCCAGATGGTGATCCTGCCGATGAAGATCTGACGGCGACGCGTCGGCGATCGTCGCGGCGCATTGCGCCGCCCGGCGCCGGGCGACCCGGTCAGCCGAACAGCGCCTGCGACACGAGTACCGCGATGACGGCGAAGCTGCCGAACATCATGGCATTGCAAACCGTGTCGACGAACGCATGTCCGTATTTCTTGGTGTGGCCGTTCATTGCCGTTGTCCCGTCGTTGCCTCGATCCGCACTCGAGTGACGGCAGGTTAGTTCGACGGCTCGCGCGCATCACGGAACAAAGCGGTGTGCGTCGTGTGAACGATTCACGGCGGCGGATCGGCGGCCGCGGGCCGCGCGGGAGAGCAAGGATGACGAAGCAAGCGACGCTGTACCGCATGGTGATGGACCGGCACCTGTGTCCGTTCGGCCTGAAGTCGAAGGACCTGTTGCGCCGCGAGGGTTACGCCGTCGACGACCACTGGCTGACGACGCGCGCCGACGTCGACGCGTTCAAGGCCGAGCACGACGTCCGAACCACGCCGCAGACCTTCATCGATGGCGTGCGGATCGGCGGCTACGACGACCTGCGTCGCCACTTCGGCCGGAACGTCGCGGACCCGAAGGCCGTCAGCTACAAGCCGGTGATCGCGGTGTTCGCCGTCACCGCCGCGATGGCGCTCGCCGCGAGCTTCGCCGCGACCGGCGATGCGCTGACCGTGCGCGCCGGCGAGTGGTTCATCGCGTTCAGCATGTGCGTGCTCGCGATCCTCAAGCTGCAGAACCTCGAGTCGTTCTCGGGGATGTTCCTCGGCTACGACCTGCTCGCGCGACGCTGGGTGCCGTACGCGTCCATCTATCCGTTCGCCGAGGCGCTCGCCGGCATCCTGATGGTCGCGCGCGCGGCGACCTGGCTGTCCGCGCCGATCGCGCTGTTCATCGGCGGCATCGGCGCCGTATCGGTGTTCAAGGCGGTCTACGTCGACCGCCGCGAACTGAAGTGCGCCTGCGTCGGCGGCGGCAGCAACGTGCCGCTCGGCTTCGTCTCGCTGACCGAGAACGTGATGATGGTCGCGATGGCGGTCTGGATGCTCGCCGGACGCTAATCAGTCGACCTGCAGTCGCTCGTTGTGCGGGAACAGCGCGCGCCGGGCGTCGGCGTCCATCTCGGACTTGTACGCGTGGCGCGTCTTCAGCGCCTCGGCGCGTGCCGCCGCGGGACGGGCGTTGATCTCGTCGAGATGGCGCTTGACGTTCGGCAGCTTCGTCCACGCGTCGTCGCCGAGCGCGAACGGCGCGAGCCTGGACCAGCCCCACACCGCCATGTCGACGACGCCGTATTCGTCGCCGACCATCCAGCGCTGCTGCGCGAGGCGCGCGTCGACGATGCCCCAGTGCCGCCAAGCCTCGAAGTCGTAGCGGTTCGTGGCGTACGTCTTCGGGTCGGGTGCGACGTAGCGGAAATGGACGTTCTGCCCGGTGTACGGCCCGATGCCGCTCGCGACGAACATCAGCCAGGACAACATCTGTCCGCGCAGCACGTCGGTCGGCTCGGGCAGGAAGCGGCCCGTCTTCTCGGCGAGGTACAGCAGGATCGCGTTGCTGTCGAAGACGACCGCGTCGCCGTCGACGAGCGCCGGCGTCTTCCCGTTCGGATTGATCGCGACGAAGTCCGGCGCATGCTGGTCGCCGCGCCGGGTGTCGACCGGCACGAGTTCGTACGGCAGGCCTGCCTCCTCGAGGAACAGCGCGACCTTCAGCGGGTTCGGCGACGGGTGAAAGTAGAACTTGATCACGGCGAAATCCTCCGGTCGGTAGCGGGCGAGCATTCTGCCCGAGGCGGCGCGACGCGCGCACGACGCGGTGACGGCCGGCGCGTCGGTGACCGACGGACGGCGGCGAGGTGGCTCGCGCCGCCGAAGCGGATCCCGGCATCGGACGCGAAAGTGCATCGACTACCGCGAGCGGCGCGAGCGACCGATCGCGCGAGCCGCTCCGTATCCGCTTGTCATCGACGCGCCTTCGTGAGACGCTCGTCTAATTAGACCGATATCGAAGGACTAGGACATGACCGGCGACTCGCGCGATGAACTTCTCCCGGTCCTGAAGGCGATCGCCGACGGGTCCCGGCTGCGGATCCTCGGCCTGCTCGCGCAGCACGAGCTCAGCGTCGGCGCGATCGCCGGCGAGCTGTCGCTGTCCGAGCCGACGATCTCGCATCACCTCGGCCGGCTGACCGACGTGGATTTCGTGTCGGTCCGCCAGGCCGGCACGAGCCGCTTCTATCGACTGAACGTCGACGCCGTCGCGCGGTTCCAGCGCTCGCTCGCGACGCAGACCGCGGTCGCGCCGCCGGTCGACGCCGCGCCGGGATCGGCGGAGCGCGCGAAGGTGCTGAAGGCATTCGTCAAGGAAGGCCGGCTCGTCAAGATTCCCGAGGCGCTGAAGAAGCGGCGCGTCGTCCTCGAATGGCTCGTCGAGATGCTCGACCGCCGCAAGCGCTACACCGAGAAGGAGATCAATGCGTTCCTCAAGCGCTTCCACGAGGACTTCGCGACGCTGCGCCGCGAGCTGATCGATCGCCAGTACATGCGCCGCGAGGAATCGATCTACTGGCGGATCTGACGACGCGGTCGCCGGGTCGCGTCGATCGTCAAGGCTCCCCGGCGTCCGGAAGCGTCGACGCGTCTGTGGCCGGCGTGGACACCGGGTGCGACGCGGGCGTGAACGGCGCGCGGCGCAACCCCAGGTAGTTCGCGAGCGGTCGTGGCGGGACGCGTGCCGCCAGTTGATCGGCGATCGGCTGCGGCCGATGGCACGGAAGGTATTCGCCACTCCCGGCCTCGGCGCGAAGGTGTCCCTGCTCAACCACGACACGGCCTCGACTGATGACCGTCTCCGGCCAGCCGGTGATCGTTCGGCCTTCGTACGGCGTGTATCCGACGCGATCGTGCAGGGCTGCGGCCGTGATCGTCGTCCTTCGGTCCGGGTCCCAGACCGCGACATCCGCGTCCATGCCGACGGCGAGGTCGCCTTTCCGATGCGCGAGGCCGTACATGCGCGCGTGATTCGCGGACGTCAGCGCCACGAACTGGTGGATGTCGATCCGGCCTTTGAGGACGCCCTCGGAGAACAGCAGCGGCATTCGCAGTTCGATGCCCGGCACGCCGTTCGCCATCTCCTTGAAGACCGTCTTGTCTCCTTTCGGCAGCTTCCCGCTCGCGTCGAAGCGGAACGGCGCGTGATCGGAAGAGTAGAGCGCGAGCGTGCCGTCCTTCAGGCCCGTCCACACCGCCTCCTGCGACGCGACGTCCCTCGGCGGCGGACTGCAGCAGAACTTGGCGCCCTCGACACCGGGCAGGTCGATGTCGGCCGCCTCGAGAAACAGGTATTGCGGGCAGCTTTCCGCGTGGATCAGCGCGCCCTTCTCACGCGCCGCGCGAATGACGTCGATCGTCTCGCCGCCAGCCACGTGGACGATCAGCACCGGCACGTCAATCAGGCGCGACAGCGTGACCGCGCGGTACGTGGCTTCCGTTTCCGTCAGGGGGTCGTGCGCCACCGCGTGGAACTTCGGCGCGACATGACTGCGATGAAGCAACCGCTTCGCGATCCAGCGGATCATGTCGTGGTTTTCGGCGTGCATCATCACGAGCGCGCCCTCCTCGCCGGCGACGGCCAGCACGTCGAGTAGCTGGGCGTCGTCCAGCTTCAGTTGGTCGTACGTCATGTAGACCTTCAGCGACGTGATCCCGCCACGGATCGCGGCAGGAAGATCGATGGTCAGCGCCTTCTCGTCCGGGTTGGTGAGGATGAGGTGGAAGCCGTAGTCGATCACCGCCTTGGACGCCGCGCGCGCCGCGTAGTCGGCCGCGACCGTCGGGATGCTGTCGCCGCGATGCTGGACGGCAAACGGCAGGATCGTCGTCGTCCCGCCGAACGCGGCCGACACCGTTCCCGAGTGGAAATCGTCGGCACACATCAGCCCCATGCCGGACAGTTGCTCGATATGGACAGTGGCTGTCGATTCCGCCCGGCAGGACCCACCGACCGGCGGCGTCGATGTCGCGACGACCCGGGGGTAGTAGCGGCGCGATGGCGGCGATGACACCGTCGCGCACGCCGATGTCGGCGGAACAGTTGGCGGTCGTTCGAGAGTGTGCCGTTGCGGATCGTGAGGTCGAACGAATCGGACTGCATTGGAGGGCGCGGCGAGCGACGATGGCGAGGTCGCTGCAGTATCGGAGACGGACGGCGCGCTGTCGCCTGTCGATTGGTGGCGGTACCTTAACGTCCGGTTAAGGCGCCGGCGGACACCCGGCCGGGATCGAGCGGGCTTGTACCGAGCGCGACGCCGGGGACATCGCGAAGCCCTGACGCATCAGCAACTGGCGCGACTCGGTGACGAACGTCTGCGTCAGCTGGGACAGCGGCTCGTGACTGAGGTGCACAAGGTTGGCCTGCAGGATCGCCGCGTCGACCACCTCGCGCATCACGAGCTGCCCCGTTCCCTGCCCAGCTCCGCACCGAGAATTCGTCGACCAGCGCGACGCCGGCTCCAGCCTGCACGAGCGAGCAGGCGTTCTGCGGCGAGCCCACTTCGATCGCCGGGTTGAGCGGTTCGTTGCCGCGCTCGTACATCGCACCGACGAGATGCCCGAACGGCGATTCATGGTCGTAAGCGATCAACGGATGCGGCCTCAGATCGGCCAAGGTCAACGTCGAATGTCGCGCCAGCTCGTGGTCCCGCGGAAAGACGCAGACGAGCCGATTGCTGCACAACGGTGCAACTTCCAGGTTCGGATGAGACATCGGCAGGATGATGACGCCCAAGTCGGCTCGGCGGTTGAGTCGCCGATCCTTCAGGTAACCGTAGCTGAGGCAGTGCAGTGTGACCTTGACGTCGGGATAACGGGTGCGGAACAGCGCGATCGCCTGAGGGATGACCATCTGCCCGATGCTCGGGCTGCTGACGATGTTGAGGATGCCACGACGGTGCGTGGACAGGTCGTGCGCGAGTTCGTGCACCCGCTGCACGGCTTCGTAGACGCCCTCGACTTCTCGAAACAGCTTCTTCGCTTCGGGCGTCGAGTAGAGGCGGCCCTTGATGCGCTCGAACAGCGGGAAATCCGACGCGCTGCTCGGTATGCGACAGCAGGCGGCTGACCGCCGGCTGCGACACGAAGAGGAGCTGCGACGCACCGCTGATGGACCCCGTCGTCATCACGGCGCGGAAGATTTCGATCTGGCGCAGGTTGAGAACCATCGGGCTTCCCCACCTTCTTCGCGGGCATCACGGACATGAGTCTTCCGGCGGCGACGGCAACCCTCGTGAATCGCAAGGTCCGTGCCAAACTTTGCTGCCGGCGAAGTCCGGTGACGAGTCCGCAGGACCGGCGTCACCAGCCTGCAAGGAGGTGCAGCGGCAGGTAGACGAGCATCCCGGCGACGATCGTGCCGAGTACGCCGCCGCGTGCGCCGTACCACGCGACGCCCGCCCCGACCGCGAAGAGGCGCGCGTCGCGCCATGTCTCCAGAGCATGACCGTCCGTTAGCAGGACCTCCGGCGCGATGACAGCCGCGAGCGCAGCGACCGGCGCGAACTGGAGGCCTAGGCGCGCCCATCGCGGGAGAACCCAGGGCCGATTCGTGATGAAGAAGAAGGAACGCGTGACGACGGTGATCGCCGTCATGCCGACGATGATCAGGATCGTGGTCCACTCGTCCACGTCAGCGGCGCCCGCGATGCGCCACCAGCCGGGATTCGACGAGCAGGCACGAGGCGACGGCGGTGAGGATCGACACGACGATGTACAGCTTCAACGGCAACGCGATCGTGGCCACCGCGGTCGCTGCTGCCGTGACCGCCGACAGCGCGCGAAGCGGCGTCGTGACGAGCGAACAGGTCATGCCGACCAACGCGAGGATTCCGGCGAAGCCGAGTCCCCAAGCGAGCGGCACCGTGTTGCCGAGCGCGATTCCGGCGAGGCTCGGAACGACCCAGCAGACCCACCCCGCCACGCCGAGGCCGAGCCAGTAGGCATCCTGCGCCTCGATCGTCGTTCGATCGCACCCGGCATCGGGAAAGCGCCTCGTGAACAACACGTAGTTGAGATCGCCCATCAGGTAGCCGCCAGCCAGCCGCGTAGCGACGCCCCGGTGCATCGCGTAGGCGCGCAAATGGGCGCTGAAAACCACGAAACGCAGGTTCACGCAGAAACAGGCGCCGAGGATGAGCCACGCCGGCGCGTGAGCCTCGATCAACGGAAGCGCGGTCAGTTGCGAGCTGCCGGCCAGGACGAAAATGGCCATCGACAGCAACTCGCCCATGTGCATGCCGGACCGGACCATCGCAACGCCGGTCATCAAGGCCCAGGTCATCGTCCCGGCAGCGACAAGCACCATGTCGCGAAGTCCCGCGCGAAACGCCTCGTGACCGAAGAGCCGCCACGGAGGCGCGCGTTCGCTCATCGTTCGTCTACGATCCGGGTCTCCGCCTGCCAGCGCGCATAACCGGCCAGCACCTCCGCGCTCGGCGGATAGGTCCCGTCGATCGGGGCGCCCTTGCGGATCAGTTCGAGTACGTAAACCTCGAGGCGTTCCTGCTCGATCGCCGCATCGGCGATCTCCTCGCGAGGTGGCGCGGCACGCACACGGCGCCGTTCTCGTCGCCGACGATGACGTCGCCCGGGAAGACCGGCGACCCCCTGCAGGCCGATCGGCGTGTCGTGGTCGATCACCATCAGGCGCGCGAACGACGAGATCGACGTGGTGCCCGCCGCCACGACGGGGAACGGCATCTTGCGCGACGAAGTTCGCGTCCGACACACTCGTGTCGAGCACCACCGCGGCGACGCCGCGGACCATCAGCGCCGTGCTCATGATGTCGCCCATCATCGAGACGCCGGGATTCGACCCGGTGCCGCAGACGATCACCGAACCGGGCGGTGCGGCATCGAAGGCGAGTCGATTGCGGCTGGGCAGCGTACCGTTCGAGATCGCCGCGCGCAGGTCTTCGCGAATCGGGATCGACCGGATCGTCCACGCCGCGCCGCAGAAGGTCGCCGCCGCAGGGTTGAGAGGCCGGCTGTCGGGGAAGAAGCGCGTATGCAGTCCCTTCTGGAACATGACGGCCGACAGCGTCGGGACGCCCACCGACATCAAGCGCGTGCGGACGTCATCCGGCACCGGCGCGTAGGTCTCCGGGGCGGTCTCGCCGAGTGCGGCGAAGGTCGGGTACGTGGTCATGGCGGTCGCGTCGCGAGACGCGCGTCGGCGGTATGTCGGTCAGGTGCGATGCCCGGTACTCGCCACGAAGGCGCGAGCGATTGGGTGTTGCGGGTCGTCGAAGAAGCGATCCGGCGCCGCCTCCTCGACGATCCGGCCGGCGGCCATGAAGACGATGCGATCGGCGACGTCGCGCGCGAAGCGCATCTCGTGCGTGACGACGAGCATCGTCATGCGCGTCGGCGGCGAGCGCCGTCATCACGTCGAGCACGTCGCGGACGAGCGCGGGGTCGAGCGCGGACGTCGGCTTCGTCGAACAGCATGACGCGAGGCTGCATCGCGAGCGCGCGTGCGATCGCGACGCGCTGCTGCTGGCCGCCCGACAGCTGCGACGGATACTTGTCGCGATGGGCCGCGAGGCCGACGCGTTCGAGCAGCTCGAGCGCCGCGGCCCTCGGCCTCGTCGCGCCGCATCCCGAGCACGGATCCGCGGACCTTCCATGACGTTCTCGAGCGCGCGTCGGTGCGGCCACAGGTTGAAGCTCTGGAACACCATGCCGACGTGCCCGCGCAACGCGGCCCTTCGGGCACCGCGGTCGTCCGGATCGATCAGCGATCCGGCGACGTGGAGCTCGCCGGCGTCGTGCCGCTCGAGTTGGTTGACGATGCGCAGCAGGCTGCTCTTGCCGGCGCCGGACGGACCGATGATCGTGACGATATCGCCCTCGGCGACCGCGAGGCTGACGTCGTCGAGCACGGTGGTCCGGCCGTAGCGCTTCGACACATGTCTCAACTCGACGATCGCGCTCATCGGGTCGCGCCACCGTAGTCGAGGTGCCGTTCGAGCCAGGCCTGCAGCACCGCGAGCACCGTCGTGATCGCGAGGTAGATCAGTCCCGCCGTGCCGAGGATCTCGGCGACCTTGTACGTGCTGCTGTAGATCGATTGACTCGTCGCGGTCAGCTCCTGCACCGAGATCACCGACACGAGCGAAGTGTTCTTCACCGCGTTGATCGCCTGGCCGATATACGGCGGCAACGCCGGCTTGACGGCGAGCGGGAGCACGACGCGGCGCATCACCTGCCACGGACGCATGCCGATCGCGTCGCCGGCCTCGATCAGACCCTTCGGCACCGTAAGGATCGCCGCGCGAAAGATGTCGACGTAGTACGCCGCCGCGTTGATCGACAGCGCCACGACGCCGGCCGTAAATGGCGGCAGCAGGATGCCGATCGTCGGTAGCCAGTAGTAGATGGCGAAAACTTGCAGCAGCATCGGCGTGCCGCGAACGAACCACACGAAGGTCCACGCGGTTCGACTCAGCAGACGATTGCTCGAGATCCGCATGAACGTGAAGCCGAGGCCGATGATCGAACCGAAGATCAGCGACAGCACCGACAGCACGACCGTTACGCCCGCCCCCGCCAGCAGATACGGCAGATAGGTACGGATCGTGTCCAGATCCACGGTCAGCCACCAGGCGCCGTGGCCGTGGCGTCGCGCGCGAAGACCGGCGGGAACTCCGGCACGTCGTACGCGCGAAGGCGACTCTCGTGGACGGCGGCGTCCTCGACGAACAGGTCGCGGCCGATCGCGTGGACGACACGCGGCGCGGCGAACTTCATCGCGCTGATCGACGAGCCGGACGGGCCGAAACTCAAGGTGGCGCCGAAGTTGAAGCAATGCACGTTCTTCACCCAACGGGCGGCGCCGGGCACGCGCTCGGTGAACGCCATACCCGCGTCCAGGTACGGATAGGCGCCAATCCGCGGGTTGCGTTCGCTCGCGGGCGGCGTGTAGCGGTCCGACCAGCGTGCGACCCGGCCCGCCAGCTCCGACAGTTCATCGCGCAGGGCGAGATCGATTTCGAAGCCGGTTCCGCAGATCACGAAATCGGCGTCGAACGACCCGCGCGGCGTGTGCAGGCGAACGGCCTTCCCGTCTTCGACGACCCCCGCGCCGGACACCGGGGCGCCGGTCACCAGATCGAAATTCGAGTGCATCGTGGCGCGCTCCCAGGTCTCCCGCGTCAGCGCTTCACGCGTCGTCAGGAGATGATTCATCATCCGCCACCGCGCGTCGTCGGGTAGCTCGCCGAAGTGACGCAGGAAGCCCTGGTACGCGAGCACCTTGTATGGCTGCACGCGCTGCAATTCGTCTCGACGGCACAACATCCTCACCTCGGCAGCGCCGGTCTCGAGCGCGGTCGACGCGTTGTCGAACGCCGACGCCGCGGCCCCGACGACGGCGACGCGCCGGCCTTTCAGCGCATCGAAATCGATCGCGTCGGCCGCATGCGCGCGCAGGTGACGCGGCAACGCCTCGATCTCGGGCGGCATCCACCAGCGACCGCTGGTCTCGATGCCCTGCGCGAGCACGAGCTTGCGGGCGAACGCGACGCGGGCCATCCCGTCCACGGTCATCTCCACGCGCAACGGCGCGCCCGCCGAAGCCGTCGCCGGCGAGACCCGATGGAATCGCGTGCCGTTGCGCACCGGCAGCGCGAGCACGCGACGAAACCATCCGAGGTACAACTGCCAGAGCGACTTCGGGATGTACTTGATCGCCTCGAACGCGGCCGCGCCGTACTGCGCCTCGAACCAGGCCTGGAACGTGAGGCTCGGAAGGCCGAGGTCGGGTCCCCCGATGTGCTTCGGCGTGCGCAACGTCTGCATCCGCGCGAATCCCATCCAGATGCCTTCGTCGCCGTCGGCGGCGTGGTCGACCAGTTCGATGCGTGTGATCCGCTCGCGCAGCAGGGCGGAAGCGATCGCTAGTCCGCCCTGCCCCGCCCCGACGATCAGCACGTCAAGGACCGGCTCGCCGTGCGTGCGTGCGCGGCGGAACCCAGGGTTGGTCGGGATAGGCGACGAGCCGCAGATCGCGCGCCATGTCGCGTTCGAGCTCAGCGAGCGATTCGGGGCTCATCGGGGCGTGGGCACCTGGTTCCAGCACTTCCAGCGACGCCAATCGTGCCTTCGAACGCGGCGTCGAGGTCGGTTGCGGGCGGAGGATCGAACTCGATCGCGAAGCGCTGCCACGACAGCAGACCGCCGTCGCGCGCGCCGCCGAGATCGATCGCGACCGCCCCGGGCCGAGGCTCGCTCGTGACGTCGTAGCGAAAGCCCTCGAACCTCCGTCGCAGCCGCTCACACCAGTCGGCGAGCGTCCAGGCATGCTCGCTGCCGAGGTTGTAGACGCGGTGCCTGTGTGTCGGCGCGTCCGCGAGCATCGACAGCCGTCCGGCGACATCGGGCGCGTAGCTCCAGTTCTTCAGGCAAGGCCGCTCGAAGACGGCGAACGCTCCCGTCCTCGCCAGCTCGTCCGCCTGATGGATCTGGCTCATCGTGTCGCGGACGCCGGTCGCGTGTTCGTGCGGACCGAACACGCGACCGAGTCGCGCGACGACCCAGTCGAGACCGTGCAGGTCGCCGAGTCGGGCGGTGACCGCTTCGCCGCAAGACTTCGTGATCGCGTACAGCGTGCGGGGCGTGTGGGCGACGTCTTCGTCGATCAAGCTGCCATCGGGTGGCTCCCCGCCATAGACCGCGATCGAACTGACCGAGAGGAAAGGGCTGACCCCGCGGCTGCGGCTGCGGTCAGCGTCGTCGCGAGGCCGACGAGGTTGACCGAGACGACGGTGTCGGCCGCGGTCCTCGCGCTCGGCGGACGCGGTGATGGCCGCCATGTGCACGACCGGATCGACCCGATGCTGACGGAACAGGAGCTCGAGCAGGATGTCGTCGCGCACGTCGCCGACAGCCTCCACGAAGCGACCGGGCAGCGCACGGAAGCGATTCGCGACGTCCTCCGCGATCGGCACACTCGACAGCCCGATGACGGACTGCCCGTGTGCCAGCGCATGCGCGACGAGATTCAGTCCGACGAAGCCGCTGGCACCGGTGACGAGTAGGCTCGCGGTCATCATCGGGGCGGATCGATGCCGAAATTGTGGCGGTAGAGCGCGAGATAGGTCCCGTCGGCGCGGGCGCGCTCGATGACCCGGTCGACCTCGGCTTTCAATGCGAACGCGTCCTTCTGCATCACGATGCCCTGTGCATTGACGCCGCCGCCCGCACTGACGATCCGCACCTCGCCAGGCCGCGCCTTGTCGTAGTGGATCGCGGCCGTCAGCCCCGTGATCGCGACGTCGATGTGCCCGGTGTGCAGCGACAGGAACACGTCGCTGCCGCTCGGCATCGGTAGCAGGGCCCGGTAGCCGCCGATGCGCCGCATCGCGTCTTCCTGGAACGACGCGGCGACGACGCCCACGGTGTGACCGCGAACGTCGGCGAGGCTGTGCATCGTGGTGTCGTCCGCGCGCACGACGGCGACCATCCGCTCGTACGCATAAGGCTCCGAGAAAAGGAACACCTGCTTCAACTGTTCGCGGATCCGGACACCGGTGATGACGAGGTCGAGCTGTCCGGACGACAGCGCCGGCATCAGGCCACGGAAATCGACCTTGATCCACCGTACCGGCAGCCGGAGGTCGCGCGCGATCAGCTCGCCCCAGTCGATGTCGTAACCGGTCAGCTGGTTCTTCGAGTCGACCCACGTGTTCGGCGGCGCCGTACCGGACGTTCCGATCTTGAGGTAGCCGCGCGCGCGGATCTGCGCGAGGTCGTCCGCGGCGGCCGGGGACATCCCCCACAGGGCGAGCAGACCCACCGACAGCGCGACGAGCGATCGGCGCATCAGACCGAACGGATCATGCCGCCGTCGACCCTGATCGCCGCGCCCGTGACGTACGAGGCGCGCGCGCTCGCGAGAAACGCCACCACATCGGCGAACTCCTCTGGACGGCCATAGCGACCGGCCGGGATCGTCGCGTGCGATTCGCGCGCGATGTCTTCCGTCGAACGTCCCTGCTTCGTCGCGGCCAGCGCGTCGATCCGGTCGACGCGGTCCGTATGGATGCGCCCGGGAAGAACGACGTTGACCGTGATGCCTTGACCGGCGACCTCGGTCGAAAGCGACTTGGACCATCCGACGACCGCCGCCCGGATCGCGTTCGACAACGCGAGGTTGGGGATCGGCTGCACGACGCCGGACGACGAGACGGTGACGATGCGACCCCATTCGCGCTGCCGCATCGACGGGAGGACGAGTCGTGTCAGGTAGAACGTGTTCGCGGCCATCGACTCGAAGTGGGTCATCCACGTCTCCGGCGCGTGGTCGGCTGTGCCGCCGGTCGGCGGGCCGCCGCCGTTGTCGACGAGCACGTCGACCGCACCAATCGACGACACCACGTCCTCGATCTGGGACCGGCGGCTCATGTCCAGTGCGACGGCCGAGACACGCGCCGCCACCGCGGCGGGCAGGCCGCCGATCCAGGCGCGGATGTCGTCGACCGAACGAGCGGCCGCCGTGACGGTGGCACCTTCGACCGCGAGGACGCGTGCGACCGCCGCGCCGAGGCCTCGGCTCGCGCCGAGCACCAGCGCATGCTTCCCGCCGAGTCCGAGATCCATCAGCCGAGTTCCCTCAGTGCCGCCTCCTGTCGTTCGACGAGACGAGCGACGTCCGCGATATCGCGCGCGGACAGGCGCGGGCTGGGCCTACGCAGCGACGCGGAACGGATCGCACCGCGTGCGGCGAGCGTGTGCTTTCGGATTGCAAGACCGATGCCCGGCTGCTGCTCGTAACGGGCGAGCGGGAGATACGCGTCGAACAGGTCCGACGCGCGCGACAGGTCGCCGGCGGCGTGCGCCTCGCACACACCGACCATCATTTCCGGGTACGCGAAGCCGGTCATCGCGCCATCGCTGCCACGTTCGAGTTCTTCGAGCAGGAACAGCGCGCCGTTGCCGCCGACAATGCTGACGCGTCGCACGTCACCGCGATCGCTCGCGGCGCGCAGCGCTTCCAGCTTCTGCAAACCCGGCCAGTCTTCGTGCTTGACCATGACGCAGGTCGGGACCGCCCGCAGGATGCTGGTGATCGCCCGGACGCTCATCTGTACACCGGTCGATTGCGGATGATCCTGCAGCACGAACGCGGTCGAACCGAGCGCGTCAGCCGATCAACCGGAAATAATCGATGATCTGATCGTCGGTGCGCAGCGTCGACGGCGGCGCCACCATCACGGCCGCGGCTCCCGCCGTCATCGACGCCTGCGCGAGGAACGCGAGTCCGGCGAGCCCCGGGCTCGAGACGCCGACGATGATCGGAACGCGCCCGGCTACCGCATCGATCACCGCGCGCACGAACATCATGCTTTCATCGACCGTCAGCGCCGGCGCTTCGCCGAGCACGCCGAGCAGGGTGATCCCGTCAACGCCCGCGGCGAGATAGAACTCGACCATCGTCGGCACGCTCTCGAGGTCCAGAGCGCCGTCGGCGGTGAACGGCGTGACCGCGATGACGTAAACACCCTTGGCCGTCTCGTCGAGCACCATCACGTCCCTTCTTTTCCGGTTGTGGCGGAGCGCCCCGTCGCGTCGGCGGCCGGGCGATCAAGGCCAGCTGTACGCGAGGCGCGCGTAGTAGTTGCCGCCGCTGAGCCCGAACGGCGTGGCCGCGTTGTAGATCTGCGCGCCGTTGAACGTCGACGCACTGAAATTGTTCGGGTTCGTCTTGCTGGGATAGACGTTGAACAGGTTCTGGGCGCCGATCGCGATCACGAGTCCGCGGCTGATCGCGTAGCCGAATTCGACGTCCGTGATCCACTTCGGACCTTCGTACGAGTAGCCGTTCGCGACGGTCGACGGATTCGCGAACGACCCGTACCGCGTCTCGCGCAGGAAGGTCCGCCAAGGTCCGTAAGTCCATTCCGCGCTGAAGATTTCCTTGTTCTTCGGCGTCGTCATCGTCAGCTGATCCTGCGACAGCTGGTTGAAGATCTGGGTGCCGTAGAGCGTCCGCTGCGCGCTCGCCGCGACGCTGTCGATCCGCGTGTTGTTGAGATTCGTCGCGAGCGTCCAGTCGATCGATCCCCACGCGCCGAGAGGCGTGCGATAGACGCCGACGATGTCGACGCCGGTTGTCGTGGTGTCGACGCCGTTGAGGAAGTAGCGTGCGGCGTCGATGCCGGTGATGCCGTTCGCCTTCAACAGGACCGAGAGCGTCGGATCGAGTACGCCGGACGGCGACAGCCCGATCTGCGCGCTCTGCACGATCCGGTCGCGCAGCTTGATCGAATAGCCGTCGATCGTCACGATCATCCGGTCGATCGGCTTCAGCACCAGTCCCGCGCTGAAGTTCACGGACTTCTCGGGCTTGAGCGGTTGGGAACCGATGAGGCGAGCGGCCGCCGAGTCGACCGGCAGGTTCGCGATCGTGTAGTCGACGC
Source organism: uncultured beta proteobacterium (assembly GCA_963720205.1). Lineage (GTDB taxonomy): Bacteria > Pseudomonadota > Gammaproteobacteria > Burkholderiales > Burkholderiaceae_D > CAHJXF01. The sequence goes on from OY970390.1 coordinate 2,058,066, forward strand.
CCTTGTATTGCGCGGTCGCGCCCGCCGAGTAGTACTCCTGCCCGAGCGACGGCGCACGGAATCCGTTGCTGATCGCGCCGCGGATCGCGATCTGCCGCGTGATCTCGAGGCGAGTGGCGAGCTTGCCGCTCGTGTTGCTGCCGAAGTCGCTGTAGTGCTCCTGCCGGGCGGCGAGGTCGATGTCCCATCCCTTGACGAACTGCGTTGCGAAGTCGACGTAGCCGCCGACGCTGTTGCGCGACGCATCGAGCGAGTCGGCCGGCCGGAATCCGGAGAAGGCCTGTGCGCCCGGCAGGTCGGTGCGCAGTCCGGCGCTGGGGCCGGTCAACACCGGCTGGCCGCCGTCGGCGTACGACGCCACGTCGCCCGATTCGATGCCGTACGTGTCGTGCCGGACCTCGGCGCCGAATGCGATCGTCAGCGGCGCGGCGAGGAAGCCGACGTAGTAGTCGTTCTTCAGGTCGAGGTTGGTCGTCGTTTCCTTCGCGGTGAACGCCCCGTCGTAGAACGCGGTCGGGCTCAGCACGCCATAGGTCGGGTTCACCGAGTCGGTCAGGTAGGTCTCCGCGCGGTTGGACCCGTGCGTCACGCTCAGGTCCCAGGACCAGCCGAAGAGGCGGTCGCCCTTGAACCCTGCGGTGAGGCTGTCGTCGTGCTGCTTGACGACGAGTCGCGGCTCGAAGCCGTCCGGGTAGATCGCGACGACGTTGTTGACGTTGTTCGCGGCGCGAAAGCCGACCCAGTTCTTGCCGTTCGACTTCATGATCGTGCCGAAGCCGTACGCGGCGATGGCGTCGTTGATCGGTTTCTCGGCGTTGAACTCGGCCGACTGGGTATCGGACTCGGGAATGCCGTATCCCCTGTAGACGATGCCAGCCGGCTGGTTGTTGCGCGGATCTCCGGCGTAGTACCGCGGCGTCAGCGTCGCGTCGACTGCGCGGTTCGTGAGGTCCTGCTTGATGTCCTGGGCGGAGACGTTCAGGAACCCGTCCCCGCCGAGGGCGAAGCCTTGGTTCAGCTGGTAGTCCTGGTTCAGTCCGTCGCCGGCGAAGTACTTGCCGGCCTGCGCGGTCGCGTTGCCGCCCGACGGCGCCGACCTGAGGATGATGTTGATGACACCGGCGATCGCGTCGGATCCGTACTGCGCAGCGGCTCCATCCGTCAGCACCTCGATCCGCGCGATGGCCGCGGTCGGGATCGCGTTGAGGTCGACTCCCTGCGAACCGATTGAGACCGAACCCGCGACGTTGACGATCGACGTCGGATGGAAGCGCTTGCCGTTGACGAGGACCAGCACGTGGTCGGGGTTGAGGCCGCGCAGCGTCGCGATCCGGACGATCGACGTCAGGTTGCCGCCAGCCTGCGCCGGAATGTTGTACGACGGCAGGACGTTCGACAGCTCTTCCTGCAGCCCCTGCTTGCCGGTGTGCTGCAGCGTGTCCGCGCTGAGCACCTGGATCGGCGCGACGCTGTCCGCGACGGTGCGGTTCGACTGGCGCGTCCCGGTAACGATGACCGAATCGAGTTGCCCCGGCGTCGTCGCTTCGGGCGGGCTCGATGGATCGGCCGTGGACTGCGCCGCGGCGTGGCCGCCGACGGCCAGTGCAAGGGAAGCGGTGCTCCAGAGGACGGTTTTGCGCATGGGACTCTCGCTGTGGAAGACGGCCGGGGCAGACGGCTTCCGTCGTGCACCGGGATTCGTGACGCACCCTTGCCAGCATTGTTGGGAGTGCGGCCGCCGCTGTCGCATGCCGATTCGGCGTGCGCCCATAACGTCGCGTTAACGAGCCCTGCGGTCCGATGCGCCCCGCGCCGCGACGACGACGATCGACACGAAGCAAGCCGCACGTGGGGCGCCGGACGCACGAGCGGCGCGCTTAACGGCGCGTTATGGATGGCCGACGAACTGGTAGGCACGGTGCGGCCGCACGCACGGCGGACCTGCCTAGACTGTCGGTGGCCGCATCGTCGTTCTACCGAGCGTCGCACCGACGCCCGACATGCCGCCGAAACGGCAAGGCTCTCCATGACCTCGACGCGGCGCGGCTTCCTCCAACGCATCGGCGCCATCGGCGGCTATTCCGCCGCCTACGTCTCGATGCAGGCGCTCGGTCTGCTTCCGGTCACGAGTCGCGCCGAGCCCGTCGTGCTGCAGCCGGGAGGCGGTCGCGGCAAACGCGTCGTGATCCTCGGCGCCGGCGTCGCCGGCATGACGTCGGCCTACGAGTTGGCGAAGACGGGCTACGCATGCACGCTGCTCGAAGCGCGTGACCGCACTGGCGGGCGCAACTGGACGATCCGCCACGGCACGCGACTCGACCTCGTCGACGGGACCTCGCAGACCTGCGAATTCGATCCGGGCCTGTACTGGAACGCGGGCCCCGCGCGTCTGCCGAGCCAGCACCACAAGGTCCTCGGATATTGCCGCGAATTCGGCATCCCGCTGGAGGTGGAGGTCAACACGTCACGCAGCGCGATGATTTCGAACGCGAGCGCGAACGGTGGGCGCCCGATCGAGATGCGACAGGCGGTGAACGACACGCGTGGCGCGGTTTCGGAGCTGCTCGCGAAGGCGCTGGACCGCGGCGCACTGGACGAGGAGCTCACGAAGCACGACCGCGATCGCATGCTCGCGTTCCTCGAGCAATACGGCGACCTCTCGCCCGACAAGCTTTACAAGGGTTCGTCTCGCTCCGGCTACGCACGGCGACCCGGCGCCGGCGACGACGCCGGCGACCTTCGCGATCCGTTGTCGCTCGACGTGCTTCTCGACGAGGATCTCTGGAACGGCGTGCTGTTCGAGGAGCTGATCGACCAGCAAGCGACGATGTTCCAGCCCGTCGGCGGCATGGACGCGATTCCGGCCGCCTTCGCGAAGCGTCTCGGCGGCGCGATCCATCGCGGCTGTGAAGTGACGCAGATCCGCCGTCGTGACGACGGCGTGCGCATCCACTATGTCGACAAGCCGACGGGGACCGCGCGGGTCGTCGACGCCGACTACTGCATCGTCACGATACCGAGCCCGGTGCTCGCGAAGATTCCGTCGGATTTCTCGCCGGCCTATCGTGACGCGATCGCGAACATCGAATGGCAGCAGTCGGTGAAGATCGCGTGGCAGTCGCGACGCTTCTGGGAGCAGCAGTACGACATCTACGGCGGCATCTCATGGATCAAGGGCATCACCAACATGGTCTGGTACCCGAGCGCGGGCCTGTTCGGCGACCAGGGCATCCTGCTCGGCGCGTACACCAGCGGCGCGAACGGTGAAGCGCTCGCACGCCTGTCGCTGCCCGAGCAATTCGAAGCGACGCGCGCCGTCGTCGAACGTCTTCATCCGGGACACGGGACGGAGCTGCGCCGGCCGATGGGGATCGCATGGTCCAAGGTCCCGTATTCGCTCGGCGAAGCGGCGCACTATCGTCCCGGACAGGTCGACGAGTACCGGCGCTTGAACGAGCCCGACGGACCGTTCTACTTCGCCGGAGACTATCTGAGCAAGGTCGGCACCTGGCAGGAGAGCGCGATGACGTCGGCCCATCGCACGATCGCCCTGCTCGACGAGCGACGGCGGGCGACGCGACCGTCTGCGCCGGCGTAAGGTCGATCAAGCGGCGCCCGGCGCGAGACGTCCGATTCACGCGCCCCGACGCCGCGCGGTGCCTCCAATCCGCCGTCGTCCGACGACGCCCGGCCGCGTCGGGTCTAGATTGCGCCATGGCCGCGACCGACGAATCCGAGACACTGCGCGTCGACGACCGCGACGTCGTCGTGACGCATCCGTCGAAGCTGCTGATCGCCGCGGCGAACGTGCGCAAGATCGACGTCGCGAACTACTACGTCGCCGTCGCCGGCGGCGCGCTGCGCGGCGCGGGCGGCCGACCATGCGTGATGGTCCGCTACCCGAACGGCATCGACGGCGACTTCTTCTTCCAGAAGCGCGCGCCGGCCGTGCGGCCCGACTGGCTCGAGATCGCGTCGATCCGCTTCCCGTCCGGCCGCAGCGCCGACGAGGTCGTGCCCCGCCACGCGGCCGACCTCGCGTGGATGGCGAACCTCGGCATGCCTCGAACTGCATCCGCATCCCGTGCGCGCGGACGACCTCGATCATCCGGACGAGCTGCGCGTCGACCTCGACCCGGTGCCGGGCGTCGAGTGGCCGCAGATCGTGCGGGTCGCGCAAGTCGTCCGCGAATCGCTCGCCGACCTCGGGATGACCGGCTGGCCGAAGACGTCGGGCTCGCGCGGCATCCACGTCCTCGTGCGCATCGAGCGCCGCTGGACGTTCGACCAGGTGCGGCGCGCCGCGCTCGCGCTCGCGCGCGACGTCGAGCGACGGGCGCCGGACCTCGCGACCAGCGCATGGTGGAAGGAGCAGCGTCGCGGCGTGTTCGTCGACTACAACCAGAACGCGAAGGACCGCACCGTCGCGTCGGCCTACTCGGTGCGCCCGCGGCCCGACGCGCGCGTGTCGACGCCGCTGGCGTGGGACGAGCTCGACGCTTGCGACCCGGCGGACTTCACGTTGTGGACGGTGCCGAAGCGGTTCGCCGCGATCGGCGATCCGCATGCGGCGATCGACGACCGTCCGGATTCGCTCGAACCGCTGCTCGAGCTGTCGGCCCGTCACGAGGCGGACGGGCAAGGCGACGCGCCGTGGCCGCCGCACTATCGCAAGGGCCTCGACGAACCGCCGCGCGTGGCGCCGTCGAAGGGCAAGGCCGCGAAGAAGACGACCGCGTCCGGATCGCGCCCGGCGCATCGCGACGCGGCGCTGATCGAGATCGCGCGCGCGGATCGCGAGGGCGACGCCGTCGCGGCGGCCGAGGCCTGGAAGACGGCCCATCCGACGGTCGCGGCGCATCTGGAGCCGGCCGACGTGCTGGTCGACCGCATGCGCGGCTCGTCGTCGCTGTGGTATCGCGTGCGGATCAATCTTTCGCGCGTGCCGCCGCGCCTGCGACCGAAGGCCGCGAAGGCGCCGTCGTAGTCGATCGCTCAGCCGCCGAACACCTTCGCGAGCGCGTACGGCGTCGTCACCTCGAGCTGGTCGTAGCGGCAGTCCGCGGCGGGCTTGTCGGGACGCCAGCGCAGGAACGTCGTCGCATGACGGAAGCGGTCGCCCTGCAGGTGGTCGTACTTCACCTCGCAGACGCGCTCGGGCCGCAGCGGCTCCCAGCCGAGGTCCTTGCCGCCGCTCCAGCGGCTCTTGGCGCCCGGCATCCGCTGCGCGTCGCTCATCGTCGCCTCCGCCCAGTCGCGCCACGGATGGCTCGCGATCGCGTCGTCGCGCAGCGGCGCGAGCTCGTCGAGCAGCGCCCGCCGCGTCGCCATCGTGAACGACGACGTGACGCCGACGTGATGCAGCACGCCGGCGTCGTCGTACAGGCCGAGCAGCAGCGAGCCGACCGCGTCGGTCGTGTCCTTGTACCAGCGGAAGCCGGCGACGACGCAGTCGGCGCGTGCGGACGTGCTTGATCTTCAGCATCGCGCGCTTGCCGGGCTGGTAGGTCGCGGACTCGAGCTTCGCGACGACGCCGTCGAGCCCCGCGCCTTCGAACTCGGCGAGCCAGCGCTCCGCTTCGTCGCGGTCGCGCGTCATCGGCGTGAGCCTGCAGCGAGCGGCGTGGCGCTTCGTCGCCGGGCCGAGCAGCCGCTCGAGGCAGCGCGCGGCGTTCGGCCTGCGGCAGCGTCCATCGTCGAGCGGCCATCCGCGCCGAGCAGGTCGAACGCGACGAAGCGCGGCCGGCGTCTCCTGCGCGAGCTTCGCGATCCGCGACGCGGCCGGATGGATGCGCTGCTGCAAGGCGTCGAAGTCGAGGCCGCGCGCCGACGCGACGACGATCTCGCCGTCGAGCACGCAGCCGTCGGGCAACGCGTCGTGCAGCGCCGCCTCGAGCTCGGGGAAATAGCGGTTCAGCGGCTTCAGGTCGCGACTCTGCAGCAGCGTCGCGTCGCCGGTGCGAAACACGAGCGCGCGGAAGCCGTCCCACTTCGGCTCGAACAGGAAGCCGGGGCCGGCCGGGATCGCATCGGCGATCTTCGCGAGCATCGGCTCGATCGGGGCGGTCGGCAGCGTCGTCGTCATCGGCCGATTGGAGCGCTTCGGCGGACGGCCGGCCATCGGACGGAGCCGCGTCGCGCGGGTGCGACCGCCGGAACGGGTCGACGCGTCTTCCGCCGCGACGCGCGACGACGATCGCCGCTTCCATCGACGGTCGTCGATGGAAGCATCGCTACAGCGCGTCGAGCGGCAGCTTCAGGTAGCGACGGCCGTTCGCCTCCGGCTCGGGCAACCGTCCGCCGCGCAGGTTGACCTGCATCGCCGGCAGCATCAGCGCCGGCATCGACAGCGTCGCGTCGCGCGCCTCGCGCATCGCGACGAAGTCGTCCTCGCCGACGCCGTCGCGCACGTGGACGTTGCCGGACCGCTGCGCGCCGACGGTCGTCTCGACAACGTAGCGATCGCGACCCGGCGCCTTGTAGTCGTGGCACAGGAAGAGACGCGTCTCGTCGGGCAGCGCCAGCAGCCGGCGGATCGATCGATGAAGGCGTCGCGCGCTGCCGCCGGGGAAGTCGGTGCGCGCGGTGCCGTAGTCGGGCATGAACAGCGTGTCGCCGACGAACACCGCATCGCCGATGGCATACGCGACGTCGGCCGGCGTGTGACCGGGCACGTGCAGCACGATGGCGGGCAGCGAGCCGACCGCGAACGCGTCGCCGTCGTCGAACAGCCGGTCGAAGTCCGAGCCGCCGGCGGCGAACGACGCGGCACCGAACAGCCCGCCGAAGACCTGCTGCACGGCGACGATCTCGCACCCGATCGCGACCCGTCCGCCAAGTCGCGACTGCAGGAACGGCGCGGCCGACAGGTGGTCGGCATGCGCGTGCGTCTCGAGCAGCCAGTCGACCGTCAGGCCGCGCTCGGCGACGTCCGCGCAGAGCGCGTCGGCCGACGTCGTGGCCACGCGCGCGGCGGCCGCATCGAAATCGAGGACGCTGTCGACGATCGCGGCGCGCTTCGTCTCCGGATCGGCGACGACGTGGCTCGCCGTGTTCGTCGCGGCGTCGAAGAAGGTCCGCACGTCGGCGACGCGCCCCGAGCGCCGGGCGGCGACGATCTGTGCGCGAACGCGTGCGAGCGGTTCGTCCACGGCGGCTCCGGCAGGTCGATGCGGGCGTACGTTACCCGATCGGCGAAGCGCCGAACCGGCCGTCAATCCACGCGCACGCCGACCCATCGATCGAGCGCATGCGGATCGGCGAGCAGCGCGGCGCTCGCGCCTTCGTGCACGATGCGACCGCGCTCGAGCACGATCGCGCGATGCGTCAGTGCGAGCGCCTCGCCGACGTGCTGCTCGACGAGGATCAGCGACTGGCCCTCGGACTCGACCATCGTGCGGATCGCCGCGCACAGCTCGTCGACGATGACCGGCGCGAGGCCTTCGAGCGGCTCGTCGAGCAGCAGCAGCTTCGGGTTCAGCATCAGCGCGCGACCCATCGCGAGCATCTGCTGCTCGCCGCCCGACAGCTCGTTGCCGAGGTTGCGACGTCGCTCGGCGAGCCGCGGGAACAGCGCGTAGACGCGCGCGAGCGTCCACGGTCCGGGCCGCGCGGTCACCGTCAGGTTCTCCTCGACCGTCAGCGACGGGAAGATCTCGCGCTCCTGCGGCACCCAGCCGATGCCGGCGCGCGCGCGTTCGCTGGTCGGCATCCGCGCGAGGTCGCGACCGAGCCAGCGCATCGCGCCGCCGCGCACGCGCGCGAGGCCCATCAGCGTCACGAGCAGCGTCGACTTGCCGACGCCGTTGCGACCGAGCAGCGCGACCGCCTCGCCGGCCGCGATCGACAGCGAGCAGCCGTCGACGACGATCGCGTCGCCGTAGCCGGCGCGCAGGTCGTCGACGTCGAGCAGCGTCGTCACGTCGACGCCCCGTGCTTCGCGCGCTGTCCGAGATAGACCTCGCGCACGCGCGGATCGGCCGCGATCGACGTCGGGCGTGCCGGTCACGAGCTCCGCGCCGCCGACGAGCACGGTGATCGTCGTCGCGAAGCGGAACACGAGGCTCATGTCGTGCTCGATCAGCAGGATCGCGACGTCCGCCGGCAGCGCGCCGAGCACCGCGAACAGCTCGTCGCTCTCGCCTTCGGGGATGCCGGCGGCCGGCTCGTCGAGCAGCAGCACGCGCGGCTTCGCGGCGAGCGCGAGCGCGATCTCGAGGATGCGCTGGCGGCCGTACGCGAGCTCGTGCGTCGGCGTCGCCGGCGTCGTCGGCGAGCCCGAGCGACGCGAGCAGCGCGAACGCCTCGTCGAGCACGGCGCGCCGCGTCGACACGCCGCGCGTCCAGCGCGCGACGACGCCGCGGCCGCGTCGCGCTCGAGGATCGCGGCGGCGACCGCCTCGAGCGGCGTCAGGTGCGGGAACAGCGTGTTGATCTGGAACGTGCGCGACAGCCCGCGCGCGACGCGCGCGCTCGACCGACAGCCGCGTGACGTCGTCGCCGTCGATCAGCACCTGGCCGCTGCTCGGCCGACAGCACGCCGGTGAGCTGGTTGATCAGCGTCGTCTTGCCGGCGCCGTTCGGGCCGATCAGCGCGTGCCGCGCGCCGGCCGCGAGCGACAGGTTGACGCGGTCGGTGACCCGCAGCGCGCCGAACGACCTGCACAGGTCGCGCGTCTCGAGCAGCGCCGTCAGGCGTCGCGTCCTCGGCGCGCGCCGGCGCGTCCGCTCGCGCCACGCGATCGCGCTGCCGACGACGCCGCGCCTGCAGGAACAGCGTCGTCGCGATCAGCAGCACGCCGAGCCAGAACAGCCAGTACGTCGGGTCGAGGTCGCGAGGCGGTCCTGCACGATCAGGAACAGCGCGGCGCCGACGAAGCCGCCGTACAGCGTCGCCGTGCCGCCGACGATCAGCATGATCAGCAGGTTCGCGGAGCGCTGGAAGCTCAGCACGTCGAGGCCGACGAACTGCGTCGTCTGCGTCAGCAGCGCGCCCGCGACGCCGGCGAACGCGGCCGACACGACGTACACGGTGACGAGCCGGCGCTGCAGCGGCACGCCGATCGCGCGCGCGCGCACCGGGTTCTCGCGGATCGTCGCGCAGCGACAGGCCGTACGGCGAATGCATCCACGCCCGCGCGACGACGAACAGCAGCAGCACGACGCGAACGCGTAGACGAAGCCGACGCGGCCGTAGAGGTCGAACGCGAACACGCCGAACACGCGGCCGATCTCGACGCCCTGCAGGCCGTCGACGCCGCCGGTGACGCCGGTCGCGCGGTTCGCGAGCTCGTACAGCAGCGACGCGATGCCGAGCGTCGTCATCAGCCGCGCGAGGTCGCCGCCGCGCAGCACGAGGAAGCTCGTCGCCCAGCCGACGACGCGCGGCGACGACGCGCGGCGCAGACGAGCCCGCTGAACGGCTCGCCCCAGCCGTGCTTCGCGAGCAGCCCGGCGGTGTACGCGCCGACGCCGAAGAACGCCGCGTGCCCGAGCGTGACGATGCCCGCGTAGCCGAGGATCAGGTCGAGCGACATCGCGAACAGCCCGGCGATCAGGATCTGCGTCGCGAGCACGAGGTTCTGCGGGAAGACGAAATAGGCGGCCGCGACCGCGATCCAGAACACGACCTCGAGCGGCTTCCAGCGCTCGCGCGCGGCGAGCGCGGCGATCGGGTCGCGCCGCGTCGTCGCCGCGACGACGCGTCCGCCGCGGAACGTCGCCGTGCGCTCATCGCGCGGACCGCTTCGCGAACAGGCCGTGCGGGAACAGCGACAGCAGCACGATCATCGCGACGTAGATGACGAACGCGCCGACCTGCGGCACGTAGTACTTGCCGGCCACGTCGGCCATGCCGAGCAGCAGCGCCGCGACGAGCGTGCCGACGATCGAGCCCGGACCGCCGACCACGACGACGAGCAGGAAGTACACGAGGTAGCGCTGCGCGAAGTTCGGGTCGAGGCCGAGCACGTCGATGCCGAGCGCGCCGCCGAGCGCCGCGAGCCCGCCGCCGATCGCGAACGTCGCCTGGAACACGCGCTCGACGCGGATGCCCATCGCGGCGGCGGTCCGCTGCCGGTCGACCGACGCGCGGATGCGCGCGCCGAAGCGCGTGCGCTCGAGGCCGAACACGAGCGCGAGCGTGATCGCGATGCCGACGACGAACAGGAAGAGCCGATAGCGCGACAGCTCGACGCCGAACGACGTCGACGCGGCCGCGCAGCGCGTCGGGCAGCGTCACCGGCTGCTGCTGCGAGCCGAACGCGTAGATCGCGACGGCCGTCGCGACGAACAGGATGCCGACCGTCAGCAGCACCTGGTCGAGCGGCCCGCGCGCGATACAGATGGCGATAGAGCACGCGCTCGAGGACGAGGCTCAGCGCCGCGCCGAACGCGAACGCGAGCGGCAGCGCGGCGAGGAACCCGACGTCCGAAGCGCGCCGCGAGCACGACGACGCAGTAGCCGCCGGCCATCGCGAACACGCCGTGCGCGAGGTTGATGAAGCGCATCAGCCCCATCGTGACCGACAGGCCGACGGAGATGAGGAACAGCAGCATCCCGTACGCGAGGCCGTCGAACAGGACGCCGAGGGTCGTGGTCATGGGGCGGTCACGTGCAGGATCTCACCACTCGGTGTCGTCCCGGCGAAGGCCGGGACCCGAGTTCGCGTGCGAGGCACCTGGGCCCCGGCCTGCGCCGGGGTGACGCATGTGCCGGGTGCGCGTCATGAGCGAATGCCGTCGATCGCGCGAAGGCGGAAAGCCGGGGTGACCGGCGATGCGCCGTTCGGCAAGACGCCTCCTCGCGTCGTCCCCGCGAAGGCGGGAACCCAGCGGCGTCGACGTCGCGTCGAACGACACGGGGTTCCCGCCTTCGCGGGAACGACACGATCGAGAAGGCGCAATCGATCATCCGCAGCGACGACGCGAGGCATCGAACGCCTGAACCCCTACTTCGCCGCGTCCTTGCCCGGGTCCTTCACGTTCGGCGATCGTCGCGAACTCGACGTTGTAGAGCTTGCCGTTGACCCGCTTGACCTCGCGCACGTAGACGTTCTGCATGATGTCGCGGGTGTCCGGATCGATCGAGATCGGACCGCGCGGGCTCGCGAGCTTCGCGCCCTTGATGATCGCCATCGCCTTGTCCGGATCGATGACGCCGTTCAGCTGCTTGACGGTCGAGTAGATCAGCGCCATCGCGTCGTAGCCGCCGACGGCCATGAAGTTCGGGCGATGGTTCGGGTCGATCGCCGCGTACGCCGCGAGGAACGCCTTGTTCTCCGGCGAGTCGTGCGCCGCCGAATAGTGATGCGTCGTGATCACGCCGAGCGCGTTGTCGCCGAGCGCGTCGATCACGCCGTCGTCGGTCATGTCGCCGGTCGCGATCAGCTTGATGCCGGCCTCCTTCAGGCCGCGCTCCGCGTACGCCTTCATGAAGCCGACCGCCGACTCGCCGGCCGGCACGAACACGAACACCGCGTCGGGCTTCGTGTCCTTGATGCGCTGGACGAACGGACCGTAGTCCGGGTTCGTCAGCGGCATCCGCACGTCGCCGACGATCTGGCCGCCGGCCGCCGTGAAGCTCTTCTTGAACGCGGCCTCCGCGTCGTAGCCGGGGCCGTAGTCGGCGACCGCCGTGTAGACCTTGCGGATGCCGTTCTTGTACGCCCAGTCGCCGAGCGGCGCCGTGACCTGCGGCAGCGTCATCGACACGCGCGTCATGTACGGCGACTTCGTCGTGATGATCGACGTCGCGGCGTTCATGATGACGACCGGCTTCTTCGCCTCGGTCGCGATCGGCGCGACCGCCATCGCGTTCGGCGTGAGCCCGAAGCCCGCGATGAAGTCGACGTTGTCCTTGACGACGAGCTCCTGCGCGAGGCGCTTCGAGACGTCGGGCGACGGGTCCGCCGACGTCCTTGATGATCAGCTCGATCTTCCGGCCGCGCGACCGTGTCGCCGTGCTCCTTGATGTACGCCTTCGCGCCGGTCGTCATCTGCTGGCCGAAGTCGGCGAACGCGCCGGTCATCTCGGCGATGATGCCGACCTTGATCGGGTCGGCGGCGCGCGCGACCGTCGACGCCAGAAGCGCGGCGCCGGCGAGCGCCGCGGCGCGGGCGAGATTCGTGGGATTCATGCGGTCGTCTCCGGTTGTATGGTCGATCGTCGATGCGCCGCGCGTCGGGGTGGCGCGGCTGCGGCACGGTAGCAACGAACAGCGCTCTGCGACATCCGCGTTGCCCCGGATGTCAGAAGTCGAAGAACACCGTCTCGCGGTCCGGCGGTCCCTGCAGCACGATCGTCCAGCGATAGACGCCCGGCGACGCGAGCGCGGCGACGAGCGTCGGCCGGCGCTCGACCGGCACCGCGTCCAGCACGAGGTCGGCGGCGTTCGCCTCGGCCTCGTCCGCGAAGTACATCCGCGTCGACAGGTGACGCAGCAGCCCGCGCGCGAACACGGCGACGACGAGATGCGGCGCCTGCAGCGAGCCGTCGGGCGCGACGACGCGACCGGGCTTGACGGTCGTGATGCGAAAGCGCCCGTCGGGCTCCGTCGGCACGCGGCCGAAGCCGGACGCGCTGCGGCTCGCCTCGTCGTGGCCCGATCCGGTGTCGTACGTGATGCGCGTAGCGGCCGCGGTCGTCGGCCTGCCAGACCTCGATCATCGCGTCGGGGATCGACGAACCGGCGCCGTCGACGAGCGCGGCCGTCGATCACGATGCGCTGCGGCTGGTCGGTCGCGCCGTCGAACGCGATGTCGGCGACGTAGCGCGGCGCAAGGCCGATGTGCAGGTACGGACCCGACCGTCTGCGACGTCGTCGCGAGGACCGCATCGAGCTCCGGCGTGACGTCGTTCATGTCTCGAACGGCGTGCGGTCGCGCCCGCGCAGCACGATGTCGAAGCGAAAGCCGAGCGCGTACTCGGGCGACGTCAGCGACCAGTCGAACGCCGCGACGAGCCGCGCGCGGGCGCGCTCGTCGGCCGTGCTGTTGAAGATCGGATCGAACGGCATCAGCGGATCGCCGGGGAAGTACATCTGCGTGACGAGCCGCTGCGCGTACGCGTTGCCGAACAGCGAGAAGTGGATGTGCGCGGGCCGCCACGCGTTGTGATGATTGCGCCACGGATACGCGCCGGGCCGGATCGTCAGGAAGCGGTAGCGCGCCGTCGCCGTCGGTGACCGTCGCGCCGAGTCCGCTGAAGTTCGGGTCGAGCGGCGCGTCGTGCTGGTCGCTGGCATGGACGTAGCGACCCGCCGCGTTCGCCTGCCAGATCTCGATCAGCGAGTCGCGGACCGGCGCGCCGTCCTCGTCGACGACGCGGCCCGCCGACGACGATCCGCTCGCCGATCGCCTCGCCGCCGCCGAAGCGCGTCATGTCCTCGTCGCCCGGCTTCAGCGCGTCCCGGCCGAAGCGCGGGCCGGTCACTTCCGACAGCGTCTGCGGCACGACGACGAGCGGCTGCTTCGGCGCGCGCAGCCGCGTGGACGCGTACGTCATCGACCGCGTAGTCGGGCTGCGTGCGGGACGTGAACGGACGATACGGATCGAAGCGCATGCTCGTGTCGGTGGTGATCGTCGGCCTCGTCGCGCGAGCGGCGGCGCGGCCCGGGTCGTCGGCGGTCATCGCCGCGGCGGCGCCGGCAGCAGCGGCACGTCGGTCATCGACTGCAGCGCGTCCCACGACAGGCCGTCGACGAGGTCGCGCGCGACGACGCCGTCGGGCGTGATGTCGAGCGTCGCGAGGTCGGTATACACCCGTTCGACGCAGCCGACGCCGGTCAGCGGATACGTGCAGCGCTCGACGATCTTGCTGTGCCCCTCGCGCGTGCGGTGCTCCATCATCACGAAGACGTGCCGCGCGCCGATCGCGAGGTCCATCGCGCCGCCGACCGCGGGGATCGCGCCGGGCGCGCCGGTGTGCCAGTTCGCGAGGTCGCCGGTCCGCGACACCTGGAAGCCGCCGAGCACGCAGTAGTCGAGGTGGCCGCCGCGCATCATCGCGAACGAGTCCGCGTGATGGAAGAACGACGCGCCGGGCAGCGCGGTGACCGGCTGCTTGCCGGCGTTGATCAGGTCCTCGTCCTCGTCGCCGGGCGCGGGCGCCGGGCCCATGCCGAGCAGGCCGTTCTCGCTGTGCAGGACGATCTCGCGATCACGCGGCAGCCAGTTGCCGACCAGCGTCGGCAGGCCGATGCCGAGGTTGACGACGGCGCCGTCCGGAATGTCGGCCGCGACGCGCGCCGCGATGCGGTCGCGCGAGAGCCGCGTGAAGCCGTCGCCCATGCGCGTCAGGCCGCCGCCGCGAGCGGCCGGCTCGCGATGCGGACGACGCGGTTCACGAAGATGCCCGGCGTGACGACGACTTCCGGGTCGAGCTCGCCGAGCGGCACGATCTCGTCGACCTGCACGACCGTGCAGCGCGCCGCCATCGCCATCGCCGGGCCGAAGTTGCGCGCGGTCTTGCGATAGACGAGGTTGCCCCAGCGGTCGGCCGCGCGCGCCTTCACGAGCGCGAAGTCGGCGTGGATCGCGGTCTCGAACACCATCGGCTTGCCGTCGAGCACGCGCGTCTCCTTGCCGTCGGCGAGCGGCGTGCCGTAGCCCGTCGGCGTGAAGAAGCCGCCGATGCCGGCGCCCGCGGCGCGGATGCGTTCGGCGAGGTTGCCCTGCGGCACCAGCTCGAGCTCGATGTCGCCGGCGCGATAGAGCGCGTCGAAGACGTGCGAGTCGGCCTGGCGCGGGTACGAGCAGACGATCTTGCGCACGCGCCGCGCCTTCAGCAGCGCCGCGAGCCCGGTGTCGCCGTTGCCGGCATTGTTGTTGACGATCGTGAGGTCGCGCGTGCCGCGCGCGATCAGCGCGTCGATCAGCTGCGCCGGCTGGCCGGCCGCGCCGAAGCCGCTGATCATCACCGTCGCGCCGTCCCGCAGGTCGGCGAGCGCCTCGTCGGGCGACGAGACGATCTTGTCGATCACGCGACACTCCTCTTCGTCGACGGCACGTCGGCCGCCTTCTCGTCCGCCGGTCCGCGCGACGCTTGCCAACGCGCGTCGCGCATGATCCAATCGGCGCGCTTGTTCGCGTGGCGAACGGATATTCGAGATGCGAACAGCGCGGACCGAGCGTAAACGAGCCCCGCCGACGACGTCAAGCGCGCCGCGCGCGGCCGCGACGGCCCCGTCGCGCGGCGGTCGCGACACGAGCGAGATCGCGCTCGACACGCGAGCCCGGCGACGGCTTCGTGCAGGCGTTCGCGCGCGGGCTGCGCGTGATCCGCGCGTTCGACGGCGGCGCACCCGCGATGACGCTGAGCCAGGTCGCCGATGCCGCCGGACTCACGCGCGCCGGCGCCCGCCGCATCCTGCTGACGCTCGAGCACCTCGGCTACGTGCGGCTCGACGGACGCGCGTTCAGCCTGACGGCGCGCATCCTGTCGCTCGGCTTCCCGTACCTCGCGTCGCTGCCGTTCCGCGACGTCGCCGAACCCGTGATGGAGACGCTCGTCGGCGAGATCCGCGAGAGTTCGTCGGCCGCGGTGCTGGACGGCGACGAGATCGTCTACGTGCTGCGCGTGCCGACGCAGAAGATCATGACGATCAACCTGTCGATCGGCAGCCGCCTGCCCGCGTATTGCACGTCGATGGGCCGCGTGCTGCTCGCGGGGCTCGATCCGCGCGAGGCGGCCGACGTGCTGCGCGCGAGCGACCTGCGGGCTCGCACGCCGGCGACCGAGACGCGGCTGACGCGGCTGAAGGCGCTCGTCGACGAGACGCGCGGCCGCGGCTGGGCGCTCGTCGACCAGGAGCTCGAGGAAGGCCTCGTGTCGATCGCCGTGCCGATCGTCGACGCGCAGGGCCGCACGATCGCGGCGCTGAACGTCAGCGGCCAGGCGAACCGCACGCCGGCGCGCGAGGCGGAGCGTCGCTTCCTCGCGCCGCTGAAGGCGGCCGCACGCCGCATCTCGTCGATGATGGGCGCGCAGCCGACGCGATGACGATGCGACGACCAGCCCGCGAGGTCGACCGCCGCATGCACCCGACACGATCCGTCGCGCCGCGACGCGGACAACAGGCCGACCGTTCACAATGCGCGCACTTCTGACCGAGGCATCCGATGAGAGTCCTGCGCCGCTTCCGTCTCGCCCGCCCGCGGCTGATCTACGCGTTCCTCGTCGGCATCGTCGTCGCGTTCGTCGTACCGCTGCCGGCCAGCGCCGACACCCTGTTCCGCGCGCTCGTCGGCTGGAACGTCGCGGTATACCTGTATCTCGCGCTGATCTGGACGATGATGATCCGCGCCGACAACGAGGACGTCCGCAGGATCGCCGAGCGGCAGGACGAAGCGGCGTACATCGTGCTGACGGTCGTCAGCCTCGCGGCGATCGTGAGCCTCGCGGCGATCGTGGTCGAACTCGCGGGCGTCAAGGCGACGAGCGCCGAACACGGCATCCACGTCGCCGTGTCGGCGCTGACCGTGCTCGGCTCGTGGTTCCTGATCCCCACGATCTTCGGGCTGCACTACGCGCACTTCTACTACATCATCGACGAACTCGGACCGGCGCCGCTGCGCTTCCCCGAAGAGAACCTGAAGCCCGACTACTGGGACTTCATGTACTTCTCGTTCACGATCGCCGTCGCGTCGCAGACGGCCGAGATCGCGCCGGTCTCGCGCTGGATGCGCAAGGCGATGCTCGCGCAGGCGGTGCTGTCGTTCTTCTTCAACGCGAGCATCCTCGCGCTGTCGATCAACATCTCGGCGAGCCTGGTGTCGGCGTGAGCCCGCCGCCGTCGCGTCGGTCGCGCTCCGGGTCGCCGACGGGCGGGTGTCCGACGGTTGCGACCGGCCGCCTCGCGAACGATGTCGGATCCGATCCATCGCCGCGGCGACGCGTCCGTCCTCGTGCCGATCGATCCTCGACTGCCGGCCGGACCGCGATGACCCTCGTGCATCCGGCGGCATCCGCCCGCGCCGCCTCGTGTCGCCGCTGACCCTGGCGAAGCGGTTCGTGGCCGGCGTCGGCGAGCGGTTCTGGGTCGTCCCCGCGCTGATCACGGTGTTCGGCATCGTCGCGGCCGAAGGACTGGTCGTCTACGATCGAAGCGGCCTCGTGCCGTCCTGGCTGATCGAGAACGCGTGGGTCTACAGCGGTGGTGCGACCGGCGCCCGGACGCTGCTCGGCGCCGTCGCGTCGTCGACGATCGGCGTCGCCGGTACCGTCTTCTCGATCACGATCGCCGCGCTGTCGCTCGCGGCGGGCCAGATGGGTCCGCGGCTGTTGAGGAACTTCACGCACGACCGCGGCAACCAGGTCACGCTCGGCGTCTTCCTCGGAACGTTCTGCTACGCGCTGATGGTCCTGCGCAGCGTGCGCACGGCGAACGAAGGCGAGTTCATTCCGCACGTCTCGCTGTCGGTCAGCATCGTGCTCGCGTTCCTGAGCGTCGCGACGCTCGTCTACTTCGTCGGCCACATGGCCGGACGCATCAACGTCGACACCGTCATCGAGCTCGTCAGCAGCGACGTGCGTCGTGCGATCGAGCGGCTCACGAACGACGAAGCTCCGCCGCCGCGGCCGGCCGACGGATGGAGCGAGGCGATGCGCGTGACCGACGCGCGCCAGGGCTACGTGCAGGCGGTCGACGCCGACGTGCTCGCCGACTGGGCCGCGGCGCACGCGCGCATCGATCCGCCTGCTCGTGCGGCCCGGCGACTTCGTCTTTCCGGGCTCGATGGTCGCCGTCGCATCGCAGCGCGTCGACGGGCTCGACGAAGCGGTCGTCGCGGCGCTGGCCCTCGGACCCGAACGGGTCAGCGACGAGGATCTCGAATATCCGATCCGGCAACTGGTGGAGGTCGCCGTGCGGGCGCTCTCGCCCGGCATCAACGATCCGCACACCGCGGTCAGCGTGCTCGATCGGCTCGGCGCGGCGCTCTGCGAGATCGTCGGCCGTCATCTGCCGGACGGCGTCGCGATCCGCGATGGCGTGGCGGTGCTCGTCGCGCCGTCGGTGCACTACGACGGGCTGACGAACACGATGTTCCACATGATCCGGCAGAACGCGCGCGCCGCGACGCCGGTCCTGATCCGCCTGATGGAGGTGCTGACCGCCGTCGCCGCCTGCGAGCGCGACGCCGCGCGGCTCGCGTCGTTGCAGCGTCATGCGGCGCTCGTGATGTCGGATGCCGAGAGGCGCGTGGAGACACCGAGCGACCTCGCCGACCTCCGGGAACGGTACGTCGCGTTCGACCGCGCCCGCTGCGACGGGGCGGCCCGGTCGCGAGGCGGCGATGGGACCGCCTGAACCCACGCGGCCGCGTCGATGCCGCCGCGCCCGTTGCCGGAAGCGGCACAATCGCGTTTCGCCTGCATGAACCGTCGTGCCCGCGCCGCGGCGAGCCAAGCCTTCCAGGAGCCGATCATGAGGACGTTCGCCGCCGCAATCTGTCTGCTGCTCTCCACCGCCGCGCCGGCGCAGCAGGCGGTCCAGACCGTCGACGCGCTGAACGCGCGGTGCGAAGCGGCGCGACAGCAGAAGCTCGCGCCGATCCGCGAACGCAAGATCGCCGAATGCGAGCGCAGCGCACAGAAGCCGACCGCGGGCTGCGCGACGTTCTACAGCACCTACGGCGACAACTCGGCGCACGCGAACGGCTCGGTGGTGCGCGGCCGGTTCTACGACCTGCCCGAGTGCCGACGTGCGAACCGAGCGGCGCAGCGCCTGTTGCAGAAGCAGAATTTCTGAACGGCGGGCTCAGCCGCCGCCGCGCTGCAGGACCGGTCCCGACAGCCCGAGCGTCGTGTTGACGACGGCGAGGTGCGTGAGCGCCTGCGGGAAGTTGCCGGTCAGCCGGCGTCGACGCGTGTCGTATTCCTCCGACAGCAAACCGACGTCGTTGCAGACGGAGAGCACCCGCTCGAGCGCCTCGCGCGCCTCGTCCCGACGTCCCTGCATCGCGCGGCAATCGGCGAACCAGCAGGTGCACGGCAGGAAGGCGCCTTCCGACTTGCCGATCCCGGACGGCTCGCGCATCACCAGGCCGTCGACCATCAACTCCCGTTCGATCGCGTCGATCGTGCGCGCCATCCGCGGATCGTCGGCGGGGAGGAAGCCGACCAGCGGCAGCAGAAGCAGGCTCGCGTCGAGCGCGTCGCTGTCGTAGTGCTGCACGAAGACGCCGCGGTCGCGGTGATAGCCGTTCTCGCAGATCGCGGCGTGCATGCGGTCCCGCAACGCGCCGATGCGCTCGCGCGTCGGGTCGTCGAGCGCCGCGCCGCCGGCACCCTTGACGGCCCGATCGATGCCGACCCAGGCCATCACTTTCGAATACACGTACTGTCGCGGCTCGCCGCGACTTTCCCACAAGCCCTGCCCCGGCGACTCCCACATCGACTCGAGGTGCCGCACCAGTTCGGCGACGACATGGCCGGCTCGCGGATCGGGATCGAGGCCGGCCCGGTCCGCGAGCGCGAGCACGTCGATCAACTCGCCGAAGACGTCGACCTGCTGCTGGTCCCACGCGCCGTTGCCGCTCCGCACCGGCTTCGCGCCGTCGTAGCCGGGCAGCCAGTCGAGCTCGCGCTCGGTCAGGTCCCCTCGACCGTCGACGCGATAGGCGATGCGCAAGCGGGCGGGTTCGCCGCCGACCGCCCGCAGCAGCCACGCGCGCCAGGCGATCGCCTCGTCGCGGAATCCGGCGTTCAGCAGCGCGCCGAGCGTGAACGTCGCGTCCCGGAGCCAGCAATAGCGATAGTCCCAGTTGTCCTTGCCGCCGAAGACCTCCGGCAACGACGTCGTCGGCGCCGCCACGATGCCCCCGGTCGGTCGATACACGAGCGCACGCAGGGTCAGCAGCGAGCGGCGCGTGGCGTCGGGCCATCCGCTCGGCTTCGTGCAGCGGCCGACCCAGCCCCGCCATCGCCCCGCGGTGTCGTCGAACAGGCGGTCGACGTCGAGCGGCGCCGGCGGCGGCAGGCAGGCGTCGCCGTGGACGAGCACGAACGTCAGCGTCTGCCCGGCCGCCACGTCGAAGTCGATGCCGTCCCGCGCCTGCGGCAACGTCACCTCGATCGGCATGCGAACCGTGATGCGATCGGAGCCGACGGTCGCCGTATAGCCGCCGTCGTCGAGCGCGATCCACGGCCGCACGCGTCCGTGTCCGAAGCGCAGCGCGAGACCGTGACGCATCCGCACCGCGCCGACGAGCCCGGTCACGCGGCGGACGACCGCCGGCGGCCCGTCGTAGAGCGGCATGAAGTCGACGACGCGCACGCGACCGTCGGACGTCGCATGTTCGGTCTCGAGGATCATCGTGTCGTCGACGTAGCGTCGCCGGCTCGTCGCGCGATGGTCCACCGGCGCGAGCGACCAGCAGCCGTGCTCGCCCGTCCCGACGAGCGCGGCCAGGCAAGCCGCGCTGTCGAAGCGCGGCAGGCACAGCCAGTCGATCGAGCCCGACCGCTGCACCAGCGCAGCGGTCCGGCCATCGCCGATCAGCGCGTAGTCCTCGATCGGCGCGCTCATGCAGGCGCGTCGAAGCCGGTCTTCATCGCACTCGCTTCACGAGGCCGACGGCGAGCGCGGCGAGCCCGCCGAGCGCGAGGCCCCACGCGACGTCGCGGTGCCGGCTGGTGAAGACTTCCCAGCTCGACGTCCGGGCCCGCCGGTCGAAGCGCCCGTGCGCGCCGACGGGTCCCGGCACCGGCTCGAACAGGTTGCCCGGCGCGTTCGGGTCCGCGGGGGTCGAGGCGAGCTGTCCCGAATAGCCGGACTTCGCGAGATAGCGGTCGATCAGCGTCGGCGCGATGCGGTTCGCAAGGATCGCCTTGACCGTCGGGAAGCCGACCCAGATCTGGCGGCGTGGATGGAACGCGCCGAAGCGGATCGCCCGCGCGGCGACCTCGGGCTGGAAGATCGGCGGCACCGGCTGTGCGCGGTGACCGGTCTTGTTGCGCGCCCAGTCGAACTGCGGGGTGTTGACGGCCGGCAGGTCGACTTCGGTCAGCGTGATGCGCAGGCGGTCGTGGTACAGCTCGGAGCGCAACGAGTCGACGAAGCCGCGGATCGCGAACTTCGCGCCGCAGTAGACCGACTGCAGCGGGATCGAGCGGTAGGCGAGCGCCGAGCCGACGCAGACGATCGACCCGCGGTTGCGCGGCCGCATGTAGCGCAACGCGGCCATGATGCCGTGGACCTGTCCGAGATACGTCACGCCGGTCGCGCGCGCGACTTCGTCGGCCGCGAGCTGGTGAACGGGCGAGAAGATCGTCGCCATCGCGACGTTGACCCACACGTCGATCGGGCCGAGCTCGCGTTCGACGCGCTCGGCCGCGCGGTCGACCGCGGCGGCGTCCGCGACGTCGGTCGGGATCGGCAACGCGCGCACGCCCATCGCGCGCAGCTCGGCGGCCGCGCGTTCGAGGCGCTCCGGGTCGCGCGACAGCAACGCGACGTCGCAACCGTGACGCGCGAACTCGGTCGCGGTCGCGCGGCCGACGCCGGCACCCGCGCCGGTGATGACGACGATCTTCGGCTTCATGCGGCGGTCCTCCTCGCGGCGACGGCGCGACCGGGCGGCCGCGCACGTCGGGCTCGCGCCCGACCACCATCGGACGACGCGCGCCGCGAAGCGTTCCACGCGCGTGCGGAATCAGCGCGCCGAGACGGTCGAATCTTGCGTAGCGTCCCAGCCGCCGCCGAGCGCGCGGACCAGCGTCACGCTCGCGACGAGCCGGCTGCCGAAGATCGAGACCGCGTTGCGCTCGTTGTTGAGCGCCGTCGCCTGGACCGTCACGACGTCGGTGTAGCTGATCGTGCCGGCCTTGTACTGGTTGATCGTCAGCGCGAGCGACTCGCGGGCCGACGCGAGCGCGTCCTCCTGCGCCGCCGCCTCCTGCTCGAGGATGCGCATCGCGGACAGCTGGTCCTCGACCTCCGCGAACCCCGCGAGCACCGTTTCGCGATAGGCGGCGACGTCGGCCTCGTAGGTCGCCACGGCCTGCGCGGTCTGCGCACGCCGCAGGCCCGCGTCGAACAGCGTCTGGGCCAGCGTCGGGCCGATCGACCAGAAGCGGTTCGGCGCGGAGAACAGCGCGCCGGCGACCGACGTGTAGCCGCCGTCGGCCGACAGCGACAGCGCCGGGAAGTACGCGGCCTCGGCGACGCCGATCTGCGCGTTCGCCGCCGCGACGCGACGCTCGGCGGCGGCGATGTCGGGCCGTCGCTGCAGCAGCTGCGACGGCATGCCGGTCGACGGCACGGCCGGCGCGCGCTTCTCGTCGAACGCGATCCACCGTCGGGCCGGGATCGAGAACGTCGACGCCGGCTTGCCGGTCAGGAGCGCGATCGCATGCTCGAGCTGCGCCCGCGCGTTCTGCAGGTCGATCGCCTGCACCTGGGTCGTCTTCAGCTGCGTCTCGGCCTGCGCGACGTCGACGCGCGCCGACACGCCGCCCGCGTAGCGATTGCGCGTGACGTCGAGCGTGCGCTGATACGCCGCGATCGTGTCCGTCAGCAGCTGCCGTTGGGTGTCGATCTGGCGCAGCTGGAAGTAGTCCGACGCGACCGACGCCTGCACCGACAGCACGATGCTCGCGAGGTCCGCGGCGGTCGCCTCGGCCGACGCCCGCTGCGACTCGACCTGTCGCCGCACGCGGCCCCAGAGGTCGATCTCCCACGACACGCTCAGCGACACCTGCTTCGTCGTCGCGCCGCCGCCGCTGAAGCCGCTGCTGCGCGCGCCGCCGCCGGTGCGCGTGACCGCCGCGTCCGCGCCGATGACCGGAAAGTACGCCGCGCGCGCCTGCTGGACGAGCGCGTTCGCCGCGCGCTGCGTCGCCTCGGCCTGCGCGACGGTGAAGTTGGTCGTCGTCGCGGCGTCCTCGAGCGCGTCGAGATCGTCGTCGCCGTAGATCGCGCCACCACGTGCCGCGCGGCGCGAGGTCGGCAGGCTGCGCCACCGTCCAGCCCTGGTCTTCCTTGTACGCGGCCGGGGTCTCGACGTCCGGCCTGCGGTAGTCCGGCCCGACGGTGCAGCCGGCGAGCAGCGCGGCGCCGAGCAACGCCGGCAGCGCGCGTCGACGCATCGGTCGCTCACGCATGGCCGAGCCTCCGCAACCGTTCCTCGCGCCGCGCGCGGCGCGCCTCGCGACGCCGCTTCGCCCACAGGCTCCAGCGGTCGAGATAGAGGTAGACGACCGGCGTCGTGTACAGCGTCAGCACCTGGCTGACGAGCAGGCCGCCGACGATCGCGATGCCGAGCGGCCGGCGCAGCTCCGCGCCGTCGCCGGCGCCGAGCGCGAGCGGCAGCGCGCCGAACAGCGCGGCCATCGTCGTCATCATGATCGGCCGGAAGCGCAGCGTCGCGGCCTCGAAGATCGCGTCGCGCGAGCTCATGCCGCGGTCGCGTTCGCGCTGCGAGCGCGAAGTCGATCATCATGATCGCGTTCTTCTTGACGATGCCGATCAGCAGGATCACGCCGATCAGCGCGATGATCGAGAACTCGGTGTCGGTGACGAGCAGCGCGAGCAGCGCGCCGACGCCGGCCGACGGCAGCGTCGACAGGATCGTCACCGGATGCACGAGGCTCTCGTAGAGCATGCCGAGCACGATGTAGACGGTGAGCAGCGCCGTCAGGATCAGCACCGGCTGGCTGTTGCAGCGAGTCCTGGAACGCCTTCGCGGTGCCCTGGAAGCTGCCGTGGATCGACGCCGGCACGCCGATGCCGCGACATCGCGTTGTCGATCGCCGCCGTCGCCTGCGACAGCGACACGTCCTCGGGCAGGTTGAACGAGATCGTCGACGCGACGAACTGGCCCTGGTGATTGACGCGCAGCGCCGTGTTCGTCGTCTCGTAGCGCGCGAAGCTCGACAGCGGCACCGTGCCGCCGTTCGTCGACTGCACGTAGACGTCCTTCAGCTGGTCGGGGCTCTGCCAGTACTGCGGCGCGGCCTCCATCACGACCTTGTACTGGTTCAGCGGGTTGTAGATCGTCGACACCTGGCGCTGGCCGAACAGGTCGTTGAGCGTCGTGTCGATCGCGACCGCGGTGACGCCGAGCCGCGACGCCGCGTCGCGGTCGATGACGAGCGACGTCTGCAGGCCCTTGTCCTGCGTGTCGGTGTTGACGTCGTCGAGCTCGGGCAGCTGGCGTCAGCGCCTGCCGGATCTTCGGCTCCCACGTGCGCAGCTCGTTCAGGTCGTCGGCCTGCAGCGTGTACTGGTACTGCGCGTTGCCCGCGCGGCCGCCGACGCGGATGTCCTGCGCCGCCTGGAAGAACAGCGTCGCGCCCGGCTCGCGCGCGAGTCTCGCGCCGCAGCCGCGCGATCACCTGCGTCGATCGACTCCTTGCGCTCGCGACAGCGGCTTCAGCGCGACGAACATGTTGCCCGAGTTGCGCTGCCCGCCGCCGGTGAACGCCGACCGACGCTGACGACCGCCGGATCGGCCATCACGACCTTCGACGAAGCGCGTCGAGCTTCGTCTGCATCGCCTGGAACGAGATCGCCTGGTCGGCCTGACGATCGCGCCGCCCATGCGGCCGGTGTCCTGCTGCGGGAAGAAGCCCTTCGGCACGATCGAGTAGAGGTAGACGTTGAGGCGCGATCGTCGCGACAGGATCACGATCATCAGCGGCGCGACCGCGAGCGCCCAGGTCGAGCGAGCGCTGCGTAGCCGCGCGTCGCCGCGTCGATCGCACGCGCGCTCCGCGCTCGATGCGCGCAGGACGTGGCGGTCGAACCCGCCATCGCGCGTCGCCACGCGCTGCGACGCGGCGGCCGCGTCACGCCGCTCGCGATCGCGCAGCAGGTGCGCGCACATCATCGGCGTGGTCGTCAGCGACACGACGAGCGACACGAGGATCGCCACCGACAGCGTGACCGCGAACTCGCGGAACAGCCGGCCGACGATGCCGCCCATCAGCAGGATCGGGATGAACACGGCGATCAGCGAGATGCTCATCGACAGCACCGTGAAGCCGACTTCGCGCGCGCCCTGCAGCGCCGCGTCGACCGGCTTCATGCCCGTCCTCGATGTGGCGCGACGCGTTCTCGAGCACCACGATCGCGTCGTCGACGACGAAGCCGGTCGCGATCGTCAGCGCCATCAGCGAGAGGATGTTGAGCTGAATAGCCGAGCAGGTACATCGCGCCGAACGTGCCGATCAGCGACACCGGCACGGCGACCGACGGGATCAGCGTCGGCGCGCGCGCTGCCGCAGGAACAGGAACACGACGAGGATCACGAGCGCGACCGAGATCAGCAGCGTGCGCTCGACGTCGTGCAGCGACGCGCGGATCGTCGGCGTGCGGTCGAGCATCACGCTCGAGGTCGATCGCCGCCGGGAATCGACGCGCGCAAGCTGCGGCAGCAGCGCCTTCACGCGGTCGACGGTCTCGATGATGTTCGCGTTCGGCTGCCGCGAGATGATGATCAGCACGGCCGGCTTGCCGTTCGCGAGCCCGGCGTTGCGCAGGTCCTGCACCGAGTCGACGACGCTCGACGACGTCGCCGAGGCGCACCGGCGCGCCGTTCTGGTACGCGACGATCAGCGGCCGGTATTCGGCTCGCGGTCTTCGCCTGGTCGTTCGCGTAGATCTGCCATGCGTTCGTCGCCGTCGTCGACGGATGCCCTTCGGCCGGTTCGCGTTGGTCGACGGCGATCGCGGTGCGCACCGTCTCGAGCGCGATGCCGTACGTTGTTGAGCTGCGGCGGGTTCAGCTCGACGCGCACCGCCGGCAGCGCGCCGCCGCCGACGTTGACGTTGCCGACGCCCTGCACCTGCGCGATCTTCTGCGCGAGGATCGTCGAGGCCGCGTCGTACATCTGGCCCTGCGTCAGCGTGTCCGACGTCATCGCGAGGATCATGATCGGCGCGTCGGCCGGGTTCACCTTGCGATAGGTCGGGTTGCTCGGCAGGCCGGTCGGCAGCAGGTCGCGCGCCGCGTTGATCGCCGCCTGCACGTCGCGCGCGGCGCCGTCGATGTCGCGGTTGAGGTCGAACTGCAGCGTGATGCGCGTCGAGCCGAGCGAGCTCGACGACGTCATCTCGGTCACGCCGGCGATGCGGCCGAGCGCGCGCTCGAGCGGCGTCGCGACCGTCGCGGCCATCGTCTCGGGGCTCGCGCCGGGCAGCGATCGCGCTGACGAGATCGTCGGGAAGTCGACCTGCGGCAGCGGCGACACCGGCAGCAGCGCGAACGCGATCGATGCCGGCGAGCGCGACGCCGATCGTCAGCAGCGTCGTCGCGACCGGCCGCTCGATGAACAGGCGCGGACGGATTCACGGGCTCGCCGGCCCGAGGTCGCGCGGCGGCCGGTCCTGCGACGCGGTCGTCGGCCTCGCGGCGCGTCGTCGTCGACGAGGCCGTGCCGCTGGCGCCACGCCTGCAGGCGCGCGACGCGCCGTCGAACGCGAGATAGATCACCGGCGTCGTGAACAGCGTCAGCACCTGGCGACACGAGCAGGCCGCCGACCATCGTGATGCCGAGCGGATGCCGCAGCTCCGAGCCGACGCCGCCGCCGAGCATCAGCGGCAGCGCGCCGAGCAGCGCCGCCATCGTCGTCATCAGGATCGGCCGGAAGCGCAGCAGCGCGGCCTGGTGGATCGCGTCGCGCGGCGCCATGCCCTCGCTCGCGCTCGGCGTCGAGCGCGAAGTCGATCATCATGATCGCGTTCTTCTTGACGATGCCGATCAGCAGGATGATGCCGATGATCGCGATGATGCCGAGGTCCTCGCCGGACGAGCATCAGCGCGAGCAGCGCGCCGACGCCGGCCGACGGCAGCGTCGACAGGATCGTGATCGGGTGGATGTAGCTCTCGTAGAGCACGCCGAGCACGATGTACATCGTGACGATCGCGGCGAGGATCAGCAGCAGCGTGTTGTCGAGCGACGCCTGGAACGCGAGCGCCGCGCCCTGGAAGTTGATCGCGACGCTCGCGGCACGCCCGATGTCCGCCTGCGCGGCGCGCGATCGCCTTCACGGCCTCGCCGAGCGACGCGCCCGGCGCGAGGTTGAACGAGATCGTCGCCGCCGGGAACTGGCCGATGTGGTTGATGACGAGCGGCGTCGGCTTCTCGATGACCGTCGCGATCGACGACAGCGGCACCTGGTTCGTCGTGGCGCTGACGGCGGCCGTCGTCGTGGTCGTCGACGTCAGCGCCTTCTGCGCCGACTGGCCCTGCGTGCCCTGACCGGTCGTCGACGACACGCCGGTCGCCGACACGTAGATGCCGTCGAGCGCGATCGGCCCGCGCCCGAACTCCGGCTTCACCTCGAGCACGACGCGGTACTGGTTCGACTGCGTGAAGATCGTCGAGACGAGCCGCTGGCCGAACGCGTTGTACAGCGCGTTGTCGATCGCCGCCGGCGTGATGCCGAGCCGCGCCGCGGCGTCGCGGTCGATCTGGACGAACGCCTGCAGCCCCTTGTCCTGCAGGTCGCTCGCGACGTCGGCGAAGCCGCGACGTGCGCGACAGCCGGTCGACGAGCTTCGGCACCCACTGCGCGAGCTCGTCGGGGTTCGCGTCCTCGACGCTGAACTGGTACTGCGTGCGGCTGACGCGCGTCTCGATCGTCAGGTCCTGCACCGGCTGCATGTACAGCGTGATGCCGACGACGTTCGGCGAGCGTGTCCTGCAGCCGGCGGATGACCTCCGTCGCGTGGACGTCGCGCTTGCCGTCGCTGCGGCCGAACGGCTTCAGGTTGATCAGCATGCGGCCGCTGTTGAGCGTCGCGTTGGTGCCGTCGACGCCGATGAACGACGACAGGCTGTCGACCGCCGGGTCCTTCAGCACGATCCGCGCGAGCGCCTGCTGGCGCTCGGCCATCGCGGCGAACGAGATCGACTGCGGCGCCTCGGTGATGCCCTGGATCGCGCCGGTGTCCTGCACCGGGAAGAAGCCCTTCGGGATCAGGATGTAGAGCAGCACCGTCAGCGCGAGCGTCGCGACCGCGATCAGCGAGCGTGATCGGCTGGTGGTCGAGCACCCATTCGAGCGCGCGGCCGTAGCGCGCGATGACGCGCTCGAAGAGCTCGTTCGTCCGGCGCGCCCAGCGCGGCTCGCGCTCCGGCGGCGTGTGCCGCAGCAGCCGCGCGCACATCATCGGCGTCAGCGTCAGCGACACGACGGCCGAGATCAGGATCGACACCGCGAGCGTGATCGCGAACTCGCGGAACAGGCGGCCGACGACGTCGCCCATGAACAGCAGCGGGATCAGCACCGCGATCAGCGAGAACGTCAGCGAGATGATCGTGAAGCCGATCTGCTCGGCGCCCTTCAGCGCGGCCTGCGAGCGGCTTCTCGCCGCCTTCGATGTAGCGCGCGATGTTCTCGATCATCACGATCGCGTCGTCGACGACGAAGCCGGTCGCGATCGTCAGCGCCATCAGCGTGAGGTTGTTGATCGAGAAGCCGGCGAGGTACATCACGCCGAACGTGCCGACGAGCGACAGCGGCACCGCGACGCTCGGGATGATCGTCGCCGGCACGTTGCGCAGGAACACGAAGATCACCATCACGACCAGCACGATCGGCGAGGATCAGCTCGAACTGCACGTCGTCGACCGACGCGCGGATCGTCGTCGTGCGGTCGGTCAGCAGCGCGACCTCGACCGACGCCCGGCAGCGACGCCTGCAGCTGCGGCAGCAGCTGCTTGATGCGATCGACGACCTCGATGACGTTCGCGCCCGGCTGGCGCTGGATGTTGACGATGATCGCGGGCTTGTCGTTCGCCCACGCGGCGAGGCGCACGTTCTCGGCGCCGTCGACGACGTCCGCGACGTCGGACAGCCGGATCGGCGCGCCGTTCTTGTACGCGATGATCATGCTGCTTGTACTCGTCGGCCGAACGCAGCTGGTCGTTCGCGTCGATCGTCGAGGCGCGCGTCGGACCGTCGAAGCTGCCCTTCGCCTGGTTCGTGTTCGCGTTCGCGATCGCGGTGCGCACGTCGTCGAGCGCGAGGCCGAGCGACGCGAGCGCCGTCGGGTTGACCTGGATGCGCACCGCCGGCCGCTGGCCGCCGCGACAGGCTGACGAGCCCGACGCCCGGCAGCTGCGAGATCTTCTGCGCGACGCGCGTGTCGACGAGGTCCTGCACCTTCGGCAGCGGCAGCGTCTGCGACGTGACGCGCGAGCGTGAGGATCGGCGTGTCGGCCGGGTTGACCTTGTTGTAGATCGGCGGGTTCGGCAGGTCGCCGGGCAGCAGGTTGCCGCCGGCGTTGATCGCGGCCTGCACCTCCTGCTCGGCGATGTCGAGCGACAGCGCGAGGTCGAACTGCAGCGTGATCACCGACGCGCCGCCCGACTCGTCGACGACATCTGCTTCAGGCCCGGCATCTGGCCGAACTGGCGCTCGAGCGGCGCCGTGACCGACGACGTCATGACCTCCGGGCTCGCGCCCGGATACAGCGTGACGACCTGGATCGTCGGATAGTCGACCTCGGGCAGCGCGGACAGCGGCAGCTGCCGGTACGCGACGATGCCGGCCAGCATGATCGCGACCATCAGCAGCGACGTCGCGACCGGGCGCAGGATGAACGGACGGGACGGGTTCATGCGACGACGCGCGGCCGGGTCGACGACATCGTCACGGGGGCGGTCCCCCGCTGCCGGCCGCGTCGCCGCCCTGTCGCTGCTGGCGCAGCTCGCGCATCTTCTGCTTGCGCTGGTCCTCGGGCAGCTTCTTGATGTCCTCGCCGAATTCGCCGGCGTCGATCCGCTTGTCGATCGCTTCCCAGCGCTTCTGGCGTTCCTCCGGCGTGCCCTGGCCGCCGCGTCCCGGCGCCGCGTCGGCGGCGGGCGTCGTGCCGCCGCCCGGCGTCGCGCCGCTCGCCGGCGACGGACCGACCTTGCCGTTCGCGCCCGCGGCCGGCGCCGGGATCGCCGCGCCGTCGCGCGCGACCGGCTCGATCTTCGCGCCTTCGCGCAGCTTGTCGGTGCCGTCGACGACGACGACCTCGCCCGGCTTCAGCCCGTCGTCGATCGCCTGCAGGTCGCCTTGCGCGACGCCCGGCTTGATGATGCGCACCGAAGCCGTGTTGTTCGGCGTTCGCGACGTAGACGTAGAACCCCTGCGCGCCGCGCTGCACGGCGTTCGGCGGCACGACGACGACGTTCTTCAGCACGTCGAGCGCGAGCCTCGCGTTGACGAACTGGTTCGGGAACAGCTCGTAACCGATGTTCGGGAAACGACCCTTCAGCTTGACGGTGCCGGTCGCGACGTCGATCTGGTTGTCGACGGTGAGGAGGTTGCCGTCGGCGAGTTTCGTCGAGTTGTCGCGGTTCCACGCGTCGACCGGCAGCGTGTTGCCGGCGACGAGCCGCTTCATGATCCGCTGCACGTTGCCCTCGGGCACCGAGAACACGACGTCGATCGGCTGCAGCTGCGTGATGACGACGATGCCGTTCGTGTCCGATGCGTGGACCATGTTGCCGACGTCGACCTGCCGCAGGCCGATGCGGCCGCCGACCGGCGCGGTGATCTTGGTGTACGACAGCTGCAGCTTCGCGCTGTCGAAGTTGCCGCGGTCGCCCTTGACCGTGCCCTCGAGCTGGCTGACGAGCGACTTCTGCGTATCGAGCTGCTGCGTCGCGATCGAGTCCTGCTCGACGAGCTTCTTGTAGCGCTCGTAGTCGACCTTCGCGTTCGCGAGCAGCGCCTGGTCGCGCGCGAGCGTGCCTTCGGCCTGCTCGACGACGACCTGGAATGGCCGGGGATCGATCTGGGCCAGCACCTCACCGGGCCGCACGATCTGGCCCTCGCGATAGTCGATCGCGACGAGCTGGCCGTCGACGCGCGGCTTGACGGTGACGGTCGCGACCGGCGTCACCGAACCCAGTCCGGCGAGATAGATCGGCAGGTCCGAACGCTTCGCGGTCGCGACGCCCACCGGCATCACGTCGTTGGCCCCCATCGGACCGCCGCGCTTGCCGGCGCCGCCACCCTTGCCCTTGTAGCCGGCGCGCTTGCCGTCGGCGCCGCCGGTCGCGGGCGCCGTCGTGTCCCCACCGCTGCGCGCATGCCAGAGCCACGCGCCCGCGACGACGAGCACGACGACGACGATCCACGTCGCGGGCCGCGTGTACCAGGGCTTCCGTGGCGCGGAGAGCAGGCGCGGTTCGGCGGGCGGCGGGTCGCTCGGGATCATCGATCGGTCTGTCGTGGGAGCGGTCGGCGTGGACTCGGGAGCCGCCGATGCGCGAAAGGCGCAATTGAAACATGACGCCGCCGCCGGCTCGTGCGACGCCGACGTCTTTGTCACGGGAGGTGACACCGGCGAGACGGTCGGCAACGGCCGCGACGGTTCCGGACGGACGGACCGGCGCGCTACGATGCGCGTCGCCTGCCGCCCGCCGCGCGGCCTTGGATGCACGCGCGGCCTTCGATGCATTTCACACGCGACCCGACGCGCGACCCGACGCGCGACACCGCCATGACCGCCGAATCGCAAGTGCTTCCTCACGTGCCGGCCTACGTCGGCTTCTGGGCCCGCGTCGCCGCGACGATCGTCGACACGATCCTGCTCGCCGTGGTGCTCACGCCGCTGACGATGGTCGTCTTCGGCCGCACGTCGTCGGACGTCGACAACGGACCGGCGCACTTCGTGATCTCGGTGCTGATCCCCGCGATGGCCGTCGTGATCTTCTGGGTCCGGCGACAGGCCACGCCCGGCAAGATCCTCGTGCACGCGCGGATCGTCGACGCCAGGACCGGGTCGGCGCCGCGGACCGGCCAGCTGCTGCTGCGCTACGTCGGCTACTACGTGTCCGGCATCGCGCTCGGACTCGGCTTCCTGTGGGTCGCATTCGACGCGCGGAAGCAGGGCTGGCACGACAAGATGGCCGGCACGGTCGTCGTCCGCGACGACGCGCCGAACGAGCGGTTCTGATCCCACAGCGCGTGTGGCGGCCGGACTACGGTTCCGGTCGCGGTCAGCGGGCAAAGTCCGACGCTTCCATCGACCCGCCCGCAAGCGGGCATGCCCGGAGCTCGTCATGCGACGCGTTGTCTACAGGATCCTGCCGTCGATCGTCGTCGCGCTCGCGCTCGCGGGCTGCGGCGAATACGCGAAGCTCGCGGTCACCGACGGCATGGGACCGAACCCGCAGCTGCCGCCGCCCGACCGGACGCTGATCCCGACGACGCACATCGCGAAGGCCACCGGCTGGCCGGCCGGCGGCAAGCCCGTCGCGGCCGCGGGCCTCGCGGTCAACGCGTTCGCGACCGGCCTCGATCATCCGCGCTGGCTGTACACGCTGCCGAACGGCGACGTGCTGGTCGCCGAGAGCAACTCGCCGCCGAAGCCGGACGACACGAAGGGCGTGAAGGGTTTCTTCCACGCGATGGCGATGAAGTTCGCCGGCGCGGGCCCGAAGAGCGCGAACCGCATCACGCTGCTGCGCGACGCGGACGGCGACGGCGTCGCCGAGACGCGGAGCGTGTTCATCGACGGCGTCAACTCGCCGTTCGGCATGGTCCTCGTCGGCGACGCGCTGTACGTCGCCGCGTCCGACGCGGTGCTGCGCTACGACTACCGCCCCGGCATGACGAAGATCGATGCGCCGCCGACGAAGATCGTCGACCTGCCGGCCGGCACGATCAACCATCACTGGACGAAGAACATCGTGGCGAGTCCCGACGGGTCGAAGCTGTACGTGACGGTCGGCTCGAACAGCAACGTCGCGGAGAACGGCCTCGCCGTCGAGGAAGGCCGCGCATCGATCTGGGAGATCGACCCGAAGACGGGCCTGCATCGCGTCTTCGCGTCGGGCCTGCGCAATCCGAACGGCATGGCGTGGACGAAGGACGGCACGTTGTGGACCGTCGTCAACGAACGCGACGAGCTCGGCAGCGACCTCGTGCCGGACTACCTGACGTCGGTGAAGGACGGCGGCTTCTACGGCTGGCCGTTCAGCTACTACGGCCGGCACGTCGACGATCGCGTCAAGGAGCAGCGGCCCGACCTCGTGGCGCAGGCGATCGTGCCCGACTACGCGCTCGGACCGCACACCGCGTCGCTCGGGCTCGCGCTGGCGCCGGATCGCGACGACCTGCCGCCGACGTACGCGTCCGGCATGTTCGTCGGCATGCACGGCTCGTGGAACCGCAGGCCGTTCTCCGGCTACAAGGTCGTGTTCGTCCCGTTCCGCGACGACCGGCCGGCCGGCCTGCCGCTCGACGTGCTGACCGGCTTCCTGTCGCCCGACGAGCACGCATGGGGACGACCGGTCGGCGTCGTGTTCGACAAGCCGGGCGACCTGCTCGTCGCCGACGACGTCGGCAACGTCGTGTGGCGCGTCGCCGCCGCGAAGCCGCGGTCCTGACGACGGCGACCGCGGTCGCGCTCGCGACCCGTCACGCGAGCTTGTTCGGCTCGTTGCGCTTGATCGCGCCCATCAGCGCCTCGGCGTCGGCGGGCTGCAGCAACTCCTCGGTCTGCACGCGATGCGCCTCGTCGCCGAGCATCGACTGGTCGTGACGGCGCTCGATCGCCGCGACGAACTCCAGCACCTTCGTCACCTTGCGTTCGGTCAGCATGTTGATCTGCAGGTCGAGATGCGCGCGCTGCGCCGCGAGCTGCGCCATCCGGTCCTGACGGATCAGCACCGACACCGTCAGCAGCAGCGCGTTCGAGCTGACGATGCCCTGCAGCCAGAAGAACGGCGGCTCGTCGACGTGCTGCCAGCCGACGTGTCGTCCCCACAGGTTCGTCGCGATCCAGCCGACGATGAAGACCAGGACGAACAGGAAGTAGCCGGGCCGTCCGAACACCGTCCCCATCCGCTCGATCGCGCGGCGCAGCGGACCGACGTGCGCATGCTCGCGCTCGGCGAGGTTGGCCATCGTCTCGAGGTTGTCCTGCGCCGACGGCGTCAGCGGATCGTCCTGCTCCGTCGGCGGCGCCGTGGCCCCGCGTCGCGTCGTGCTGCCTTCTGCCATGCGAATCCTTTCGGGACGATCGACGTCAGCGCCCGTCGAGCGCGACGCTCGCGCGTCGCACCGACGAGCCACACGCGACCCTGCGCGGGCTCGAAGTACCGGCCGTTTCCTTCGTTGACGATGACCGATCCGGCGTAGTGCCGATCGGTCGCGTTGTCGACCCGCGCGAAGGTCTCGACGCGCCACGGACCGGCGACCCATCGCCAGCCGATGCGCGCGTTGACGACCGCGTAGCCCGCGGCCGCGTCCGAGTTCGCGTCGTCGACCCAGACCTTCGACGCATGCCGCGCCTCGAGGCCCGCACGGAAGCCGGCGTCGGGGTCGTACGTCAGTTCGGCGTACGCGTTCGATGCGGCGATGCCCGGGATTCGATCACCGGCCGGCACGTCGATCGTCGGGACGGCGCACGGCGTGGCGTTGCAGGTCGCGAACGGGTCGCGGTAGCGCGCGTCGATGAACGTGAACGCGCCGGCGAGATGCCAGTCGTCGGCGAAGCGCCAGTCGACCGACGACTCGACGCCGCGCCGCGTCGTGCGTCCGGCGTTCGTGAACGTCGCACGGCCCGCGATGTTCGACAGCGTGACGATCTCGTCGTGCGTGCCGGTCGAATAGACGGCCGCGTTCGCGCGCAAGTCGCTGCGGTCCGAAATCACGAAGCGCGTCTTGACGCCGGCCTCGACGCTCGTCGAGCGCGCCGGCTTCAACGCGAGGTTGAGTCCCGTCTCGCCGCTCGGTCGATACGCGAGCTCGTTCAGCGTCGGCGTCTCGAAGCCGCGCCCGGCCGTCGCGTAGAAGTGCAGCGACGGCGTCGCCGCGAACAGCAGGCCGGCGACCGGCAGCGTCGCGCGATAGCGGACGCCGCCGCTGTCGTCCGGATTGACGCCGGTCGGCCCGACGACGATGTAGTGGTCCTCGGACACGAAACGCACGTCGCTGTGGCGGACACCGGCGTCGAGCGTCCAGTCCGGCGCGAGCTTCCACGTCGCCTGCGCGTATTCGTCGACGTCGCGCACGCGGTTGTCCTCGTCGCGCCGCAGCGGGCCCTGCACGCCGAGCACGAGCGCTCGCGCCGGATCCGGTGAAGTTGTCGAAGCCGCGTCGATGCTCGTTCAACTGGTCGCCCGCGACGCCCACGGCGAGCTCGAGCGGGCCACCGAGCGCCTGCATCCGATGCGAATAGCGCAGGTCGGTGCCGAAGTAGTCGCGGTCCAGGTCGATCACGCCGCCCGGGCTCGTGACGGGCGTCTCGCTGGCGACCGGGATCGCCTGGAACTGCTGCGTCGAGCGCTGCCCGCCGTACAGCAGAGCCCGCAGCCGGTCGCCGTTCGCGAGCACCTGCTCGACGATCACGCCGGCCTGGTTCTGGCTGAACGTCTTGCGCGTGTCGTATTGCAACGCGGCCGGGTCGACGCCGCGCGGGTTATTCGCGTACTCGGCGCGCGTCAGCCCGAGCGGGTCCTGCGCCATCGGCAGGTCGACGCTGTTGACGACGAGCGTGACCGTCGTGCCGCCGCCCGGACGGAACACGAGCTTCGCGTTGCCGATGTCGCGGCGCGCGGCGCTGTGCTCGCGCGGACCGTCGGTCTCGAAGTGGCTGCCGGAGATCGAATAATCGACCTCGTCGCCCGTCGACGCGGCGCCGAGCGAGCCGGTCGCCTTCAGCCCGACCCGCAACGTCGCGTCGCTGCCGACCGCGATCGACGGCTCGATCCTCAGCGGGCCGTGACCGTCCGCCGTGAACGTCTGCAGCACGCCGCCGGACGAGTTGCCGTAGAGCGCCGAGAACGGGCCGCGCAGGACCTCGATGCGGTCGACCGACCCGAGGTCGATGTTCGTCAGCTGGCCCTGCCCGTCCGGTTGCGTGGCCGGGATGCCGTCGACGTAGATCCGCACGCCGCGGATGCCGAACGTCGATCGCGCGCCGAAGCCGCGGATCGACAGCTGCAGGTCCTGCGCGTAGTTCTGCCGGTTCTGCAGCGCGAGGCCCGGCACGACGCCGAGGCTCTCGGACAGGTTGACCTCGAGCCGACCCGCGCGGATCTGTTCGCCGTCGACGGCGTCGATCGAGGCCGGCACGTCGAACGGATCGGCCTCGGTCCGCGTCGCCGTCACCGTGATCGGTTCGCCGCGCTGCGCCGGCTGCTGCGCGTGCGCGCTCGCGAGCGGCAGCAGCGCCGACGCGAGGGTCACGGCGAGCCGGATCGTCGGCCGCATCGGAGGCGACGATGCCGCGACGGCGCCGGCGAGTCGCGTCGGGCGGTCGCTCAGCGGACGGCCGGCGTCGCGCCGGGCGCGGTCGGTGCCACCTGCGCGGGCGGCGCCGGCGGCGTGCCCGGCACCCTCGGCGCGGACGGCGCGACCGACGACGGCGGCACGGCGACCGGCGCCGGCACCGACGGCGTCGGCACCGCGAGCGTCCCGGGCGCGCCCGGGACCGGCCGGACACGCCGCACCGGATCGGTCGGCGCGATCGGCGTCGTCGGCTCGACCGGATCGGGCAGCGTCGCCGGCGCATCCGGCGGCACGATGCGCGGCGGCACGCCGGCCGACGGCGTCGGCAGGCTCGGCGGCGCGGCCGGCGCGCCGGGACTCGTCGACCGCGCTTCCGGCGTCGGCCCGGACGGCGCGACCGCCGTCGGCGCCGACGCCGCGCCGGGGCTCACCGCGGTGGCGGACGGCGACGGCGCGACGGCGGGGTTGCGGCCGTTCGGCGCGGGCGCCGGCGCGACGATCTGCGCGGCGGCGGCGGTGCAGAACAGCGCGGTCGCGATCAGCGACGCGGCGCGCAAGGTCGCCTGAATACGAGGGGTGGTCATCTCGGGCTCCGGAAAGACGGATCGGCCCGACGGGTCGCGGTCACGCGCGACGACCGCGAGCACGGCGTCGTCGCGCCGCCCTGCCGGGTCGACGATAGACCGTCCGGCGCGCGCCGCGTTCAGAACGCGACGGCCGGCGCGGTGACGCCGTTGACGACGGCGCCCTCGATCAGGACCGACACGTTGCGGCCGTAGAAGAACGGCAGGCCGAAGTCGAAGGCGCTCGCGTTGCCGTTGACGAGCGAGCCGTTCGGTCCGGCGAGCCCCGGCAGCGCCGTGTCGTTCGTCGCGAACAGCTGGTCGGCGTTGTCGATCGAGAACGACACCGTCGAGCTGACGCCGTTCGTGCCGTTGATCGTCACGCTGACCGGCTGCGACGTCGGGGTCGCCGACGACGTGACGGGGCAGTAGAAGAAGTTCGCGTCGGCGCACGTCGCGACGTTCGCGATCGTGAAGAAGTACGCGTTCGAGCCCGAGTCGATGAAGCTGCCCGGCGCCGACCCGGCCGCGAAGGTCGCCGTGAACGTGGCGCCCGACGTCAGCTTGTAGACCGTCGCCGCGCCGAGTGCCGTTGTCGCCCTGCGTGCCGACCCCGAACAGCATCGTGCCGGTCAGCGTGGGGACGCCGGGCGACGCGACGGCCGGCAGGCGGATCTGCACGCCGTTGTTGTCGGCCGACAGCCGCGAGACCGGGTTCAGGACCTGCCGCGTCAACGCGACGGAAACCGGCGTGCACGCGTTGCCGCCGGCGCTCGTCGGGCACACGTAGTAGGTCGCGGCGATCGCCTGCTGCGCGCACGCCGGCCCGCAGTCCTGCAGGAAGTTGCCGACGCCGAGGACGCCGTTCGCGCCGAAGTCGAAGACCGTGTTCTCGGACGGCCCCGACACGCAGCTCGACGGCGCGGCGCCGGCCGCCGGGTCGCCGATGACGTGGACCGCGAGACCCGACAGCGTGCGCGGGCCGAGCGTGACGTCGGCCGTGCCGACCGTGCCCCAGCTGTAGCCGTCGGCGAACTGCACGCATTCGAGCAGCGGCCGGCCGGTCGACGGATCGTTCGCCGCGGCCGGCGTGATGCCGGTCAGCGCCGACGCGAGCAGCCGCAGCCCGACCGAACCGGTGTCGACCTGCACGTGGTCGATCGACTTGCAGACGCTCGTGCCCGGATTGCAGACCGTCACCGTCGCATACAGCACGTTGACCGCCAGCTCGTTGATGTTGGTCAGCGCGGCCGGCCCGGCGTCGATCGTGACGGTCATCGCGTTCGCGAGCACCGGCGGTGCGGTGCTCGCCGGCGGCGCGTCGTTCGATCCGCCGCCGCCCCCGCCGCCGCAGGCCGCGAGCAGCGCCGCGGCCAGCGTCGCGACGAGCGTCGAGAGAAGCGTCGAGCAACGCATCGCGAATGGTTTCGAGAAATGCGCGCCGGTCCCGAGGCCCACCGACGACCGACGATCCGTTGCGTTGTCCTGTCGAGCGATTCGCATGGCTTAACGCAGGTCCTGCGCGGTGACACCCGGCGGCAGCAGCGCGGGCAATCGCGCCGCACCCTGGAAGCCGCGCGGCAGCTTGACGATCGTCACGACGAGGCCGTCCTCGTCGAACGACATGACGTGATGGTTGTGACCGCGGCTGCGCGCCGTCGCGGCGACATAACGATCGAAGTTCGCACCGAGCACCGCCTTCATGTCCGGCATCGTCGGGCCCTCGAAGTCGATCGCGAACACGCGACCGCCGGACGCGTCGCGCGTCGCGTATTCGCGCACCGTCGCGCCGTCGGCGGTCTTCAGCACATGGCGGTCGTAGGCCGGCATCGACGTCGTCGACGGCTCGGCGTTCATCACCTGGCGGTCGCGGTCGATCGACGCGGCGACGTCGCCGAGCGCCGCGTGCGCCACCGTCGTGCAGACCACCGACGCCGCGACGACGATCGCCACCCCCACGCTTCGATTCCGGCCCATCGTCTGCTCCTCCCCGTTCGAACGGCATCGTGCCCGAAACCGCGCGCGTCGTCCCGCGGTCGGCCGTCGATGCGTCACGATTGTGCGGATTGTGTAAGGAAACGCGTCGGCACGCGTGTCGTCGAACGACGCATAATGCCGCACCGTTCCGGAGGCTCGCCCCGCATGTTCCGACGTTTCGCACCCGCGTTCGCCGCCTTGTGGCTGGCATCCGTCGTCATGGTCGTCGTCGCGGCGACGCCGCCGAGCGAGACGCCGGTGGGGCGCTGGCAGACGTTCGACGATCGCACGAACGCGCCGCGCGGCGTCGTGCGCATCTACGAGCAGGACGGCGCGCTGTTCGGCCGCGTCGAACGCAGCGCCGACAAGGCCGGCGACCATGCGGTCTGCACCGTGTGCACCGACGAGCGTCACGACCAGCCGATCGACGGACTGCTGATCATCCGCAACATGCGGCGCTCGGCCGACGATCCGCTCGAATGGAGCGGCGGCGACATCCTCGACCCGGACGACGGCCGTGTCTACCGCTTCCGCATCCGGCTCGAGGACCACGGCGCGACGCTCGTCGCGCGCGGCTTCATCGGCATCGCGCTGATCGGTCGCACGCAGACCTGGAAGCGGCTGAGCTGACCTCGTCGCCGTCCGACGCCGCCATGTCCCCGGGCCCGACGCTCGCGCTCGCCCGCTTCGTGCGGGACTCGGACGTCGCGACGATCCCCGGCGAGGTGATGCACGAGGCGAAGCGCGCGATCCTGAACTGGGCCGGCTGCGCGATCGGCGCGTCGCGACATGCGACGGTCGAAAGCGCGATGACCGCGCTCGCGCCGTTCTTCGGACCGCCGCAGGCGACCGTGTTCGGGCGACCCGAACGCATCGACGCGCTGCACGCGGCGCTGATGAACGGGCTCGCGTCGCATACGTTCGACTTCGACGACACGCACCTGAAGACGGTGATCCATCCGGCGGGCCCGGTCGCGTCCGCGCTGTTCGCGCTCGCGGAGTACGAATCGATGCACCGACCGGTCGACGGGCGCGCGCTGATGCACGCGTTCGTGTACCGCACCGAGTTCTTCGTCAGCTACGACTACAAGGCCGTCGGCATGGCCGAGCACGAGAAGGCGCTGCCGTGAGGCGGCCCGCGGGATGACCGTCGAGCTCGCGTTCGAGGACGTCGGCGCCGGCCTGCCGCTGGTGCTGCTGCACGGCCTGTTCGGCTCGGCATCGAACTGGCGGCGCATCGCGAAGACGCTCGGCGCCGAGCGCCGCGTGATCTCCGTCGACCTGCGCAACCACGGCGCGTCGC
This sequence comes from uncultured beta proteobacterium, assembly GCA_963720205.1. Taxonomy (GTDB): domain Bacteria; phylum Pseudomonadota; class Gammaproteobacteria; order Burkholderiales; family Burkholderiaceae_D; genus CAHJXF01. The sequence goes on from OY970390.1 coordinate 2,098,100, forward strand.
CTTGGGCGCCGACGATGTCGTACGCGGAGATGGCGGCCGACGTCGCGGCGCTGATCGACCGCCTCGGCCTCGTCGACGCGACGTCGGCGCCGGCGGTGCTCGGCCACAGCATGGGCGGCAAGGTCGCGATGGCGCTCGCGCTGACCGACGCGTCGCGGGTCGGCCGGCTGCTCGTCGTCGACGTCGCGCCGGTCGGCTACGGCGACCACTTCTCGCCGTACATTGCGGCGATGCGCGAGGTCGACACGACGCAGGCCGGCGGCCGCGAGCCGATCCGGCAGAGGCTGGTGCAGGCGATCCCCGACGAGCGCGTCGTCGGCTTCCTGATGACGAACCTCGTGCGCGACGGCGACGCGTACGACTGGCGCATCAACCTCGCGGCGCTCGCCGAGGCGATGCCCGGCATCCGCGGCTTCCCCGACGCGCTGCTCGCGCGCCGCTACGACGGCCCCGTCACGGTCATCGACGGAGAACGCTCGGACTACGTGTCGGCCGACGACCGCGCCGCGTTTCGCGGCGCTGTTCCCGAAAGTCCGTTTCCAGACGATCGCGAACGCGGGACACTGGCTGCATGCCGACGAGCCCGACGCGTTCGTCGCCGCGGTCCGCGAGGCGCTCGATCCCGCGGTCGACGGATGACGACGAAGCGCGAGGATGTCCGGACGATGCAGGCCGCGGTCGCGACCCGGTCGTCGTCGGACGGCTCGCGCGACGACCGCCGGGGATCGATCGATCGACCGCGCGCGCATGCCTGACGCTCCGCCGGCGATCGACGACGGGGACATCCTCGCTCCGCGCGCGGCGCGTCCGATGGCCCGCGCGCGTGCGCTGCGCGTCGACGAGGACGGCGGTGCCGGACTGCATCGCATCGTCGTCGTCGGCGGCGGCGCCGGCGGCCTCGAGCTCGCGACCCGGCTCGGCGACAAGCTCGGCCGCAAGCGACGCGCGCACGTCACGCTGATCGACAAGCAGCGCACGCATTTCTGGAAGCCGCACCTGCACGAGATCGCGGCCGGCAGCATGGACATCGGGCTGTACCAGACCGACTACCTCGCGCAATCGCACTGGCATCACTTCCGCTATCGCGTCGGCGAGGTCACGCGCATCGATCGCGCGGCGCGGCTGATCCACGTCGCGCCGTACATCGACGACGGCGACGACGAGCGCGAGGCGGTCGCCGGCGCGCGCACGTTCCCGTACGACACGGCCGTGATCGCGATCGGCAGCATGACGAACGACTTCGGCACGCCCGGCGTCGCGCAGTACGCGATCCCGCTCGAGGACGCGAAGCAGGCCGAACGCTTCCACCGTCGCCTCGTCAACGCGTGCATCCGCGCGCATTCGCAGCCCGGCCCGCTGCGCGCCGACCAGCTGCAGGTCGCCGTCATCGGCGGCGGCGCGACCGGCGTCGAACTCGCTGCCGAACTGCCGAACACGACGCGCACGCTCGTGTCGTTCGGTCTCGATCGCATCGACGCGATGAAGGACATCCGCATCATCGTCATCGAGGCCGCCGACCGCATCCTGCCCGCGCTGCCCGAGCGACTCGCCGCGTCGGCGACGACGCTGCTGGCCGACCTCGGCGTGCAGGTGCGCACGTCGTCGCGCGTCGCCGAGGTCCTGCCCGACGGCGTGAAGCTCGCGACCGGCGAGGTGATCCCGGCAGAACTCGTCGTCTGGGCCGCGGGCGTCAAGGCGTCCGACGTGCTGACGCAGTTCGACGGCCTCGAGACGAACCGCATCAACCAGCTCGTCGTGCGGCCGACACTGCAGACGACGCGCGACGACGACGTCTTCGCGATCGGCGACTGCGCGGCCTGTCCGTGGCTCGGCCGCGACGGGCAGCTCGTGCCGCCGCGCGCGCAGGCGGCGCATCAGCAGGCGTCGCACATGGTCGGCCAGGTGCGACGGCGGCTGGCCGGGCGACCGCTGCTGCCGTGGCGCTATCGCGACTTCGGCTCGCTCGTCTCGCTCGGCGAGTATTCGACGGTCGGCAATCTCATGGGCGGCCTGTCGAAGGGCGACCTGTGGGTCGACGGCTGGTTCGCGCGGATGATGTACCTGTCGCTGTACAAGATGCACGAACTCGCGCTGCACGGCTTCTGGAAGGTCGCGCTCGACACGCTCGCGCGCCTCATCACGCGGCGGACGGTGCCGCGCATCAAGCTGCACTGACGGCGGCTCGACCGCGCGGGCCGCGGCGACTGCGCTAATCTTCCGTCGCACGTCGGGCGCTTCGCGCGACGCAGTCTCCAGCCTCCGGCGGCATCCGCCGCAACGCATGCCACGTTCCGCCAAGCCGCCGACCGCCGCATCCGCGCGTCGCGCCCGCCGCGCATGACCATCGCGTCGGCACCGCTCCTCGACGTCCGCGAACTGCGCACGACGTTTCGCACCGACGACGGATCGTTCGCCGCCGTCGACGGCGTGAGCTTCGCGATCGGCGGCGGACGCACGCTCGCGATCGTCGGCGAGTCGGGCTGCGGCAAGAGCGTGACCGCGCTGTCGATCATGGGCCTCGTGGCCGATCCGCCGGGGCGCGTCGCGCGGGTCGATCCGCTTCGAGGGCCGCGAGCTCGTCGGCGCGCCGGAGACCGCGCTGCGGGACCTGCGCGGCGACGGCATCGCGATGATCTTCCAGGAGCCGATGACGTCGCTGAATCCGGCGTTCACGATCGGCGACCAGATCGTCGAGGGGCTGCGTGCGTCATCGTCGCATCGGTCGCGCCGACGCGAAGGCGCGCGCGATCGCGCTGCTCGAACGCGTGCGGATGCCGGCGCCCGAGCAGCGCTTCGACGAGTATCCGCACAAGCTGTCGGGCGGCATGCGGCAGCGCGCGATGATCGCGATGGCGCTCGCCTGCGAGCCGCGCCTGCTGATCGCCGACGAGCCGACGACGGCGCTCGACGTCACGATCCAGGCGCAGATCCTCGCGCTGCTCGAGACCCTGCAGGACGAGACCGGCATGGCGATCGTCCTCATCACGCACGACCTCGGCGTCGTCGCCGAGACGGCCGACGACGTCGTCGTGATGTACCGCGGCCGCATCGTCGAGCAGGCGCCGTCGCGCGCGCTGTTCGCGACGCCGCAGCATCCGTACACCGTCGGGCTGCTCGGCTCGATGCCGCGACTCGACGTCGCACGCGACCGGCTCGCCGCGATCGAGGGCCAGGTGCCGGGCCCGTTCGCGCGCTCGATCGGCTGCGCGTTCGCGCCGCGCTGCCCGTTCGCCGTCGAGCGCTGCCGCGCGAGGTGCCGCCGCTCGTCGATGTCGGCGGCGGCCATCGGTCGGCCTGCTGGCGCGCGCCGCTCGATCCGTCGACGACTGCACGCGCGACGCGCGCGGAGGCGGTCGCGTGAGCGCCGCAGCGCATCGCCTGCTCGTCGCCGACGGCGCTGACGAAGCACTTCCGCGTGCGTCGCGGTGCGTTCGGCCGCGTCGACGGCGTCGTCCGCGCGGTCGACGGCGTCGACCTCGGGCTGGACGCCGGCGAGACGCTCGGCGTCGTCGGCGAATCGGGCTGCGGCAAGTCGACGCTCGGCCGGCTCGTGCTGCGCCTGATCGAGCCGACGTCGGGCCGCGTCGTGTTCGACGGTCGCGACCTCGCGACGCTCGACGCCGGCCGCGCTGCGCGCGCAGCGCCGCGTCGATGCAGATCATCTTCCAGGATCCGTACGCGTCGCTCGAATCCGCGGATGACGGTCGGGCCAGACGCTCGCCGAGCCGCTCGCTGCTGCACGGCCTGCATCGCGGCCGGCGCGACGCCCGCGTCGCCGAGCTGCTCGACGTCGTCGGCCTCGCGGCCGAGCACGCGCGGCGCTATCCGCACGAGTTCTCCGGCGGCCAGCGCCAGCGCATCGGCATCGCGCGCGCGCTCGCGGTCGAGCCGAAGCTGATCGTCTGCGACGAGGCCGTGTCGGCGCTCGACGTGTCGGTCCAGGCGCAGGTCGTCAACCTGCTGGCCGACCTGCAGCGCCGCTTCGGCCTCGCGTACCTGTTCATCGCGCACGACCTCGCGGTCGTCAAGCACATCGCGACGCGCGTCGCGGTGATGTACCTCGGCCGCATCGTCGAGACGGCGCCGAAGGACGCGCTGTTCGCCGAGCCGCGGCATCCGTACACGCAGGGACTGCTGTCCGCGATCCCGGTGCCCGACCCCGACGCGCGCCGCGAACGGCTGCTGCTCGGCGGCGACGTGCCGAGCCCGCTCGATCCGCCGTCGGGCTGCCGCTTCCGCACCCGCTGCCCGCACGCGCGCGAGCGCTGCGCGCGCGACGTGCCGACGCTCGAGGCCGACGACGACGGCCACGCGGTCGCCTGCCACTTCTGGCGCGAGATCCGGGCCGTCGCGGCGTGCCGCCGCGTCCGCCGCGCTCGCGCGAACGTCGAACGCCTCGAACGGCTGCAGGCCGCGTTCGTCGCGACGGCGGTGACGCCGTGACGCGGCCGACATCGTCGCATCCCGCGCCGCTCGACCCGCATCGTCGCGCCGCGCGCGCCTCAGCATCCGCCCATCCGGAGAACCGCCCATGACGTCCGCTCGATTCGCCCGCCGCCTCGCGCTCGCGTGCTGCCTGCTCGCCTCGCTGTCGCCCGCGTCGTCGTCCGCGCAGGCCCCGCGCACGCTGCGCGTCGGCCTCGCCGAGGATCCCGACGTGCTCGACCCGACGCTCGCGCGCAGCTTCGTCGGCCGCATCGTGTTCGCGGCGCTGTGCGACAAGCTCGTCGACATCGACGAGAAGCTCGCGATCGTGCCGCAGCTCGCGACGTCGTGGGACTGGTCGGCCGACGGCAAGGCGCTGACGATGAAGCTGCGGCCGAACGTCGTGTTCCACGACGGCGAGCGAGTTCGACGCGGCCGCGGTCAAGTTCAACATCGAGCGCCACAAGACGATGCCGGGCTCGAACCGTCGCGGCGAGCTCGCGCCGGTCGCGACGGTCGACGTCGTCGACCCGCTGACCGTGCGCTTCAACCTGTCGACGCCGTTCTCGCCGCTGCTCGCGCAGCTCGCCGACCGCGCCGGGATGATGGTCTCGCCGAAGGCCGCGCAGGCCGAAGGCGAGCACTTCGGCACGAAGCCGGTGTGCTCCGGGCCGTTCAAGCTTCGTCGAGCGCGTCGCGCAGGACCGCATCGTGCTCGAGCGCTTCGCCGCAGTACTGGAACAAGGACGCGATCCACTTCGACCGCATCGTCTACACGCCGATCATCGACGCGACGGTGCGACTCGCGAACCTGCGCTCGGGCCAGCTCGACTTCATCGAGCGCGTCGCGCGCGACCGACATCGCGAAGATCGAGGCCGAGAAGAAGTTCAAGGTCGCGCGGATCACCGAGATCGGCTACCAGGGCATCACGATCAACCTCGGCAAGAGCGACCTCGCGCAGAAGAACCCGCTCGGTCGCGACGCGCGCGTGCGCGAGGCGTTCGAGCTGTCGCTCGACCGGCCGGGGCTCGTGCAGGTCGTGATGGACAACGAGGCGACGGTCGGCAACCAGTGGGTGTCGCCGAAGAACCCGTACTACGCGTCGAACGTGCCGGTGCCGAAGCGCGACGTCGCGCGCGCGAAGGCGCTGCTGAAGGAGGCCGGCGTGCCGAACCCGAGCTTCACGCTGTGACGCCGACGACGTCGGAGGCGCAGCGGCTCGCGACGGTGATCCAGGCGATGGCGCGCGAGGCCGGGCTTCGACGTGAAGATCCAGGCGACCGAGTTCGCGACGTCGCTGAACATGGCCGACAAGGGCGAGTACGAGGCGTACGTGCTCGCGTGGAGCGGCCGCGCCGATCCGGACGGCAACCTGTTCAGCTTCGACGGCTGCAAGCAGCCGCTGAACTACGCGCGGCTACTGCGACCCGGCCAGCCGACGCGCTGCTGAACCAGTCGCGCGCGCTGCGCGACCCGGCCGAACGAAAGAAGGTCTACGAGCAGATCGCGGCGACGCGTCCTGAAGGAGCGGCCGATCGTCTACCTCTACCACCGCAACTGGCTGTGGGCGTACATCGCCGAAGCTGACCGGCGTGCGGCACGATCCCGGACGGGCTGCTGCGGGTGAGCGGGTTGCAGCTGGCGCCGTGATCGACCGTCGTTCCCGCGAAGGATCGCGCGTCACCCGCGGCGCAGGCCGGGGCCCGACTCGCTGACGACCGCTACATTGGGTCCCGGCCTTCGCCGGGATGACGACGAGACGTCGGCTGACGGCATTCGACGTGGTCGATTACCTGATCAAGCGCCTCGCCACCATCGTCCCGACGCTCGTCTTCGTGTCGATGCTGATCTTCGGGCTGCAGCAGCTGCTGCCCGGCGATCCGGCGCACGTGCTCGCCGGCGAGGAGCAGGACCCGGCCGTCATCGCGTACCTGCAGCAGAAGCTGCACCTCGACGAGCCGCTGCCGGTGCGCTACGCGTACTGGGTCGGCGGCGTCCTGCACGGCGATCTCGGCGAGTCGGTGCGGTCGCAGCAGCCGGTCACGCGGCTGATCGCGCGAGAAGCTGCCGGTCACGGTCGAGCTCGCGGTGCTGGCGATGGCGATCGCGGTCGCGATCGGCGTGCCGGCCGGCATCGTCTCGGCGGTCGGCCGCGGCCGCTGGTGGGACTACGCGGCGAACGTCTTCGCGCTGTGGGGCCTGTCGACGCCGAACTTCTGGCTCGGCATCCTGATGATCCTGCTGTTCTCGGTCGAGCTCGGCTGGCTGCCGGCGTCGGGATACGTCAGTCCGTTCGAGGACCTGCGCGCCAACCTCGCCGCGATGATCATGCCGGCCTTCGTGCTCGGCAACGCGATCGCGGCGGTGCTGATGCGGCACACCCGCAGCGCGATGCTGCAGGTGCTGTCGGCCGACTACGTGCGCACCGCGCGCGCCAAGGGACTCGCGCCGTCGACGGTCGTGCTGAAGCACGCGCTGCGCAACGCGCTGACGCCGATCATCACGCTCGGCGCGCTCGAGTTCGGCACGCTGCTGTCGGGCGCGGTGCTGACCGAGCAGGTGTTCACGATTCCGGGCTTCGGCAAGCTGATCGTCGACTCGGTCTTCAACCGCGACTTCTCGGTCGTGCAGGGCGTCGTCCTCGTCACCGCGACGGCGTACATCGCTGCTGAATCTGCTCGCCGACCTCGCGGCGTTCGTGGTCAACCCGAGGCTGCGCGGATGACCGGCGGACTCTCGACGTCCGCATCGACCTCCGATGGCTCGAACACGGCGGCGCCAGGCGGCGTCGCGTCGACCGATGTCGTCGCGACGGACGACCGCCGCGACGCCGACGCGCTCGCGGTCGTCGACGGCGCCGCGGCCGCCGCCGGCCCGTGGCGCGCCGCGTGGCGCCGACTGCGCCGGCGCCGCGGCGCGATGGTCGGCCTCGTCGTCGTCATGCTGTTCGCGATCGTCGCGATCTTCGCGCCGTGGATCGCGCCGTTCGATCCGATCGCGACGAGCTGGAGCGCGATCCGCAAGGCGCCCGACGCGCAGCACTGGTTCGGCACCGACGACATCGGCCGCGACGTGCTGTCGCGCGTCGTCTGGGGCACGCGCGCGTCGCTCGCTCGCCGGCGTCGTGTCGGTATCGATCTCGCTGCTGTTCGGCGTGCCGATCGGCCTCGTCGCCGGATTCGCCGGCGGCCTCGTCGACGCGGCGATCTCGCGGATCGTCGACGCGTTCCTCGCGTGCCCGTTCCTGATCCTCGCGATCGCGCTCGCGGCGTTCCTCGGCCCGAGCCTCGTCGAACGCGATGATCGCGATCGGCGTATCGGCGACGCCGATCTTCGTCCGGCTCACGCGCGCCCAGGTGATCGACGTGATGGTCGAGGACTACGTCGAGGCCGCGCGCGCCGTCGGCAATCCGCCGTGGCGCATCGCCGTCCGGCACGTGCTGCCGAACGTCGCGTCGCCGCTGATCGTGCAGTCGACGCTCGCGATCGCGGCGGCGATCATCGCCGAGGCGAGCCTGTCGTTCCTCGGCCTCGGCCAGCAGCCGCCGGCGCCGAGCTGGGGCAGCATGCTGAACACCGCGAAGGACTTCATCGACAGCGCGCCGTGGATGGCGATCTGGCCGGGCCTGTCGATCTTTCTGCTCGTGCTGTCGTTCAACCTGCTCGGCGACGGCCTGCGCGACGCGCTCGATCCGCGACGGCGGTGAGCGTCGATGAAGCTGCGGCGTTCGTCGCGACGCCGTCGTCGCCGAACCGTGGCCGGTTCGCGCGCGTGACGTCTCGCGCGAACGCCTAGCCGTCGAACCACGGACTCGGCCGCCACCCGGCCCGCGCCGCCGCTTCGTACGCATGCCCGAGCCGCAGCACGTCGAGGTCGGCGCGCGGGCGGCCGATGATCTGCAGGCCGATCGGCAGCCCGCCGGGTCCGAAGCCGGCCGGCACCGCGAGCACCGGCAGTCCGGCCATCGTGGGCCCGATCACGACCTCCATCCAGCGGTGGTACGTGTCCATCTCGCGACCGGCGATCCGCTTCGGCCAGTCGAGGCTCGCGTCGAACGGAAACACCTGCGCCGTCGGCAGCACGAGGATAGTCGAAGCGCTCGAACAGCGCCGCGAGCGCCTGGTACCACGACGAGCGGTCGACCGACGCGCGATGGACCGCGGCGGCGGTCAGGCCGTTGCCGCGCTCGACCTCCCAGCGCGCCTCGGGCTTCAGCATCGCGCGCAGCTTCGGATCCGCGTACGGCACGCCGAGGTTGCCGGCGACGAGGAACGCCCGCAGCACGAGCCACGCGTCCCACAACCGGTCCATCGAGAAGTCGGGTCGCGCGACGTCGACGACGCAGCCCAGCGCGTCGAACGCCGCGAGCGCCGCGGTGCACGTCGCGATCACGCCGTCCTCCATCGGCAGGTGGCCGTCGAAGTCGCCGAGCCAGCCGATCCGCGCGCCGGCGACGTCGTGCGCGAGCGGTCGCGCGAAGACCGACGGATCGCCGTCGAGCGACAGCGGCGCGCGCGCGTCGTGGCCGGCCTGGACCGACAGCAGCAGCGCGACGTCGGCGACCGTGCGGCCCATCGGCCCCGCGGTCCCGAGCTGATGCAGATACAGCTCGTTCGTCGGGCCGTACGGCACGCGACCGATCGACGGACGGAAACCGAAGACGCCGTTCCAGCCGGCCGGGTTGCGCAGCGAGCCCATCATGTCGCTGCCGTCGGCGACCGGCAGCATTCCGGTCGCGAGCGCGACGGCCGCGCCGCCGCTGCTGCCGCCGGCGCTCTTCGTCGGGTCGTACGCGTTCCTCGTCGTGCCGAACACCGGGTTGTACGTGTGCGAGCCGAGGCCGAACTCCGGCGTGTTCGTCTTGCCGATCAGGATCGCGCCGGCGCGGCGCGCGCGCTCGACGACGATCGCGTCGGTCGTCGGCACGAAGCGCGCGAACATCGGCGAGCCCTGCGTCGTGACGATGCCGGCCGTCGCCGCGAGGTCCTTCGGCGCCTGCGGGAAGCCGTGCAGCGGGCCGACCGCGCGACCGTCGGCGAGCGCGGCCGCGAGCTCCGCGTCCTTTCGCGCAGCCTGTGCGAGCAGGTCGTCGCGCGGCTGCAGCGACACGATCGCGTTGACGACCGGGTTGATGCGCTCGATGCGGTCGAGGGTCGCGGTCATCACGTCGACGCACGACACGTCGCGCGCGCGGATCGCGGCGGCGAGGTCGACCGCGTTCCAGCGCGTGAGGTCGGGGGTGTCGGGCATTCGTGGTCGATGGCGTGCGGTCGTACTGCGATGCCGAGCGACCTGTGCTCCGGGCTGGTCGTTCGGTGCTGCGATGCTGGCCGGTCGGTGCTGCGATGCTGGCCGGTCGGTGCTGCGATGCTGGCTGTTCGGTGCTGCGATGCTGGTCGTCCGGTGCTGCGGCGCTGGTCGTTCGGCGCTGCGTCGCACGCCGCTGGGTTCCCGCCTTTGCGGGAACGACGGAATTCTTCGCTGTCGTCCCGGCGAAGGCCGGGACCCCATGTCGTGTCGCGGCTCGATCGCTGATCGGGTCCCGGCCTTCGCCGGGACGACATGAAGGGACCCGCACACGCATCGACGGCGCGAAACGATGTACCGTTTCGCACGACCCCGCAAGCGGCCGCCGATGCGCCGCGATCCCTCGCCGAGACGCGCATGCCCGCCACCTTCCACCTGATCGACGACGCGCCGGACCCGGTCGCGCCGTTCTCGCACGCCGTCGAATCCGACGGCTGGGTCTTCGTCACCGGGCAGATGCCGTTCTCCGGCACGTCGCTCGACTCGCCGTATCCGGACGGCATCGAAGCGCAGACGAACCAGGTGATGCAGAACCTCGCGACGGTGCTCGCGGGCATCGGCCTCGGGCTCGACGACGTGCTGCAGGCGCGCGTGTTCCTGACGCGCTTCGACGAGGACTACGACGCGATGAATCGCGCGTACGCGAGCTGGTTCGCGCCCGGTCGACGACCGGCGCGGACCTGCGTCGGCGTCACCGGCCTCGCGAAGGGCGCGCGCGTCGAGATCGACTTCGTCGCGCGGCGACCCGGGCCCGGCGCGCCGCCGCCGTTCCTGCGCGCCTGAGCGTCGAGGACCCGATGCGATGAACCCGCACGACGCCCGCGAAGCCGCGCCCCGCACGCCGTCGACGGCTTGCGCCTGACGCGCGATGGACGACGTCGCCGCATCGCTGCAGGCGCTCGGGCTCGACCTGCCGACGCCGGCCTACCTGGTCGGCGCGCTGCTGTTCAGCATCGTCGGCTGGGTCGCGTTCCGCTACGGCCGCAAGCGCGACCATCCGAAGACGATGTGGCTCGGCGTGGCGTTGATGTTCTATCCGTACGTCGTGCCGTGGACCTGGCTGCTGTACGCGCTCGGCATCGCGCTGTGCGTCGGCATCTGGTTCGACCATCGCTGACGCGGCCCTCGCCCTTCCCGATCGCGCGGCGATTCCGGCAGACTTCGGCCTTCTGCATCGAACCCGGAAGCACGATCATGACGAAGGCCCGCGACGCGAAGAAGACCGAGAAGAAGCAGCCGGCGAAGACGCCGAAGGAGAAGAAGGACGCGAAGAAGCTGAAGCAGGCCGAGAAGAAGCGCGGCTGAGCATCGCCCGATCGTGGCGGGGCCGGCGCCGCAACGCGAGGCGCGGGCGCACGCCGCGGCCGGTCCGTCAGTCCCCGCGACGACCGAACAGGACCGACGGTCGCACGACGTCGAACTCGAAGCGCAGCTGGCTCTCGACGACGAGGTGGTCGCTGCTGCGCGTGAGACCGAACCCGACGCCGAGATGCCACGTGATGTTGCGCGTCACGCCGATGTCGACGGTCGGCAGCACGTACTGCTTGACGTCGGCGAAATGATTCCACGGTCCGTATTCGGCGAAGTACTCGATGCCGGGCTGGAACAGCCGCGGACGGCGCCAGTAGACGCCGCCGGACAGGCCGGTCGTCGGGCTGCCGCCGGCACGATCGCCGCTCGTCGCCACCGAGAACGTCGGATTGACCACGATGCGGAAGTCGCCGATGTCGCGATCCGCGATCAGCCGCGCCTCGAGCTCGTGGTCGCCATAGCCGCGCTTCGGGATGTAGTACTCGAGATAGATCGCCGGATTGACCGGCAGGTCGAAGCGGTCGGAGAAGCGGTAGCGCGCGAGCAGCCGCGTCTGCACGTCGCGGGCCTGCGCCGAATGCGGGTCGACGAAGTCCTCGTAGCCGCCGATCGTGATCCGGTCGGTGAGCCCGTATTCGATCTCGGCCGAATGGGCGAAGAGTCCCTGCCGCGGCACGTCGCGCCCGAAATGGTCCTCGCGCTGCGCCGTGCGGCCGACATACGTCGTCCACAGCGTCGGCTCGGCCCAGCCGGCGAACGGCTGGTCGTACTGCTGCACCTCGAAGAAGTTCGGCGGACCCTCGCCGCGCGCGCTGGTCGACGCGGCCGCCGTCTGCGCCGCGGCCGGCGCGCACGGCGAGCGCCACGAGCGCGAGAACGAGGGAAGCGGCAGCGACCCGAAGCATCATTTCGTCCCCGCCTTGATCGTCACGCCGTCGAACGTCACGTCGACCGGACGGCCGAGCCGGTTCCCGGACGCGCGACCGTAGCGTCGCGCGGTCGGCGCGTCGACGTGGATGCGCAGGCGATAGGTGCCGCCGCGCGGCACGCGCCAGTTCTCGCCGTAGTGGAACAGCCACGAATGCCACATGAACGGGACCTGTCCCGGCTCCGCGGGCGCACCGGGGTCGGGCTCGTCGTGCGGCGGCGGCACCGGACCGTCGGGTCCGATCAGTTCGGCGACGACGCGCAGCCCCGCCAGGAAGTTGCCGTTCGCCGCGTCGCGCGGCGCGACCTCGACGTGCGCGTTGCGGGCCGTGCTGTTCTCGTTCTCGATGCTGTAGCGGAAGCGCCCGTCGTGGAACGACCAGTACGCCTCGGAAAATTCGACCGCGTAGTCGATGCGGAAGTCGCCGGCCCGCTGCTCCGCCCCGGCGTTCGCCTGCCGCCACATCGCGTCGACGGTGTCGTCGAGCGCGCCGTCGAGCGCGCGCCGCAGCGGGGCCGGCGCCTGCTCCGCGCGCGCGCTCGCCGGCGTGCCGGTCGGGATCGTCGACGGCAGGTTCTCGAACACGGCGACGGTCGGCGTCGAATAGCGGTCGCCGTTGTACGGATCGTGCCGACGCCACGGCAACGGATCGACGGTGACGACCAGCGTCGTCGCCTGCGCGGGCACCGTCACGTCGGCGCCGTACGCGTCGGTCAGCGGATAGATTCCGGCTGGCAGCTCGGCCGTGCCGACGACGCGTCCCGACGCGTCGACGAAGCCGGCATGCACGGTCGCGCCCGGAACGACGCGACCGTCGGCCGCGTCCTGTGCGAAGACGCGAAGATGCAGCCGGCCCGGCGCCGGATCGGTCCATCGCAAGCCGTCGGGCGTCAGGTCCCAGCCGCCTTCCGCGGCGCTGGTCGCGGCCGACAGCAGCAGGTCGCCGGCATGGACCTGCGCGGACCACGCCGCGCCGGCGCGCTCCCACGCGATGGCCTGCGCGTAGGCGTCGCCCTGGATCCGCGCATGGCGCAGCTGCTCGGCGTTCGCCTCGTTTCCGACGGCCATCGGCGGCACGTGCGGCGCGGTGTCGTGCAGGGCCTGCGCGATCGCGGACGAAGCGAAGAAGGTCGCCGCGACGACGACCGTGAAACGAATGCGCATGGCGACCGGCTTCGCGATCGAAGCCCCCGGGTGGACGAGCGGCCCAGCGGACCGGCGGACCAGCGGCTTCGCGTGCGAGGCCGCGCGGCACCACCGGGCCAGCAAGCGCTGTGCCCCGATCGAAACGTCAGGGCGCGACCGGTCGCGACACGACGGCCCGCGTGCTCCACAGGATGACGACGAGCAGCACGACCTGCAGCGGCAGCCGCGCGACGAGCGCCCAGTACGGGACCGGCCAGCGGTCCGCGGTCTCCAGCATCCACACGTTCGCCGGCGTCACCGCGAGCGTGACGACGAACAGCAGCCAGCCGGCCGCCGACCGTGTCGCGCGGAACAGCAGGCCCGCCGCGCCGAGCAGCTCCGCGACGCCGCTGATCAGGACCGCCGTGCGCGCGTCGGGGACGAACGGCGGCACGATCCGCATCTCGAGGTCCGTCGCGACGAAGTGCGCGATGCCGCCGACGAAGAACCACAGGAACACGAATACGAGGCCCGCGGTCCGCGCGCGCCCGGACGGACGTCGCGCGCCGGTTCGCGTCGCGTCCCTCACTCGAGCGTGAAGCCGACCTTGATCGTCACCTGCCAGTGACCGATCTTCCCGTCCTCGACGTGGCCGCGCGTCTCGGTCACCTCGAACCAGCGGATGTTGCGGACCGTCTCGCTCGCTTTCGCGATCGCGCGGGCGCAGGCGTCCTCGATACCGGTCTCGGACGAGCCGGTCAGTTCCAGCAGCTTGTAGACGTGGTCGCTCATGCGGGTCTCCTCGGGCGGGTCAGCTTCCGTCGCTCGCGCGGTCGAGTCGTTCGATCGCGTCGGCGTCGAGCCGCAGTGTCGCGGCCGCGAGCAACTCCTGCAACTGCGCCGTCGACGTCGCGCTCGCGATCGGCGCGGTGATCGACGGGCGCGCGATCAGCCACGCCAGCGCGACGGTCGCCGGTCGCGTGTCGTAGCGCGCCGCGACCTCGTCGAGCGCGTCGAGTACCGCGAGACCCGCGCGCGTTCAGGTGCTTGCGGACGCCCTCGCCGCGCGCCTTCGACTTCGACAGGTCGGCCTCGCTGCGGTACTTGCCCGACAGGAAGCCGCTCGCGAGGCCGTAGTAGTTGATGACGCCGAGGCCGCGTTCGACGCAGAGCGGTTCGAGCTCCTGCTCGTAGACGCCGCGTGCGACGAGGTTGTAGTGCGGCTGCAGGCTCTCGTAGCGCGGGAGGCCGTCGCGTTCCGACACGTCGAGCGCCGCCGCGAGCCGCGCGGCCGTGAAGTTCGACGCGCCGATCGCGCGCACCTTGCCGACCTCGATCAGCCGCGCGTAGGTCTCGAGCGTCTCCTCGAACGCGGTGTCGGGATCGTCCCTGTGCGATTGATAGAGATCGACGTGGTCCGTCTGCAGCCGCTTCAGCGACGCGTCGATCGACTTCAGGATGTGCCGCTTCGACAGGCCCGGCTCGCTCTGCCCCATGTCGCCGCCGACCTTCGTCGCGAGCACGACTTCGTCGCGGCGGCCGGTCTTCTTCAGCCACTTGCCGATCACCGTCTCCGACTCGCCGCCCGCATGGCCGCGGACCCAGCGCGAATAGACGTCGGCCGTGTCGACGAGGTCGAAGCCCGCGTCGACGAACGCGTCGAGCAGCGAGAACGACGTCGCCTCGTCGGCCGACCAGCCGAAGACGTTGCCGCCGAACGCGAGCGGCGCGACGCGCAGCGGCGAACGACCGAGCGGTCGCTTGTCCATCGTGGGGTCTCCGGCGCGAAAGGGTGGTCGATGGAGCCGCGGCGACGCGGCGAGTTCCGCACGGGTCGGCCCGTACGGGGAAACCGAGGGGTCAGCGCGAGGTCGAAGGGGTTGTCGCGTCCGCCTCGAACAGCCGGACGCGATCCTCGGTGGCCGGATGCGTGCTGAGGTATTCGGGCACGTCGAAGCGATGGCGATCGTCGCCACCGTCGTCCTTCGAGGCCGCGCCGGGTGTCGCGTCGCGACCGCCGGCCGCCGCCTTGCCGCGCGGCGCCGGGGTCCACGCTTCGAGTCGACGGAACAGCGCGGCAGCCGGCTTCGTCGACAGACCGTTCGCGTGCATCGCGTCGATCGCGTAACGGTCGGCGGCGCGCTCGGCTTCGCGCGAATACTTCAGCGAGCCGATGCCGCCGGCGACGACGGCCGCCAGGTTCGAAACGTCGCCGAGGTACCAGGTCGCGATCGCCGACAGCAGCGTGCCGCGCACGATGCCGCGCAGCGCGTCGCGGTGGTCGACGTGCCCCGCTTCGTGCGCGAACACCGTCAGCAGCGCTTCGTCGTCGTCGCCGGCGAGTTCGACCATTTCGTCCGTCACGACGATGATGTCGCCCGGCAGCGCGAGCGCGTTCGGCGCGCCGAAGCGGCGGAACTCGATGCGCAGGTTGGCGCGGAAGAAGCCGGCCCGGTCGAGCGGCAGGCGCAACGCGTCGAAGCGCTGCACGAGATGATCGCGACGCGCCTCGGGCAGGCGCGTCGGGCGGAACAGCTTGCGTTCGTCGAGCGCGTCGAGCACCTCGTCGCCGAGCCGCCGGTCCCAGGCGCGCGGCGCTTGCGCGACGAGCGCGTCGGCGGCCCACGGCACGACCCACACGTAGAGGCCGCCCATGACGACCGCGAAGCCGACGAGCGCCGCGACCGCGTAGCGCGTGCGGGACACGAGCCGGTCGACCGGCGACGCCGCGAAGCCGAGCGCCGCGAACAGTGCGTCGGCCGACGCACGATCGTCGAACTCGCACTGTCCGCCGTCGGCGAACGTCACGCGCGACGGGCCGCCGCCGGTCGCCGGCGCGAAGTGCAGTTGCTCGCGGCCGATCGACCGTTCGAACCCGTCGCCTTCGAGGCGGAGATCGTCGGCCTCCGCACGCGCCTCGACGACGCGCGGACGGCTCGACGTCCCGTCGAAGTAGCGCCCCGTCGGCATCTCAGAGCGCGATGTCGAGCCCGAACAGCTCCGCGGTCTCCTCGCCGCTCGCACCGACGCGCAGGTCGTTCGCGCCCGCCGCGACGGCGCCCGCGTCGCCACTCCACGACAGCGAGCCGATGCGATAGCGCGCGGAGCGCACGACGGCGAACGGCCAGAACAGGCCGGCCGTCGCGACGGTGAGCACGAGGTTGACGAACAGGATGCGCCACAGCTTGCTGCGGCGGACGTCGCTCGCGAACGGCGCGCCGCCGAGCGCGCTGTGATTCCACACGAAGTTCTGGATCATCGCGATCGGCTGCGACAGGCCGCTCAGCATGATCAGGTATGCGATGCCGACTGCGGCGATGATGCTCGCCAGCGCCGGCGGCTTGCCGGCGCCGACGTGCGAGAACGAGGCGACCATGCCGAACGCGGCGGCGCAGGCGCCGGCGATCAGGCCGAAGCCGATCATCAGCAAAGCGATCTTGATCGCGAGCCAGTACGCGCTTCGCACGCGCGCCTCGAATGCGAACGGCGTCGCGCCGAGCCGCGCGTGACGATGCTGATAGGCGCGCAGCCGGAAGTAGAACCACGGCGCGAACAGGAGCGTCGCCGTGCCGATCAGCGCGAAGGCGCCCGCGGCGCGGAGCGACCGCGCATCGTTCGCCGCGTGACCGAGCAGGACGGCCAGCAGCGACGGCGTGAGCACCATCACCATCAGCGGGATGAACGTCAGGTACGCCTGCGCGAGCGTGCCGTCGAAGCCGAAGCGGATGCCGCGATAGCTCGAGTTCGCGAAGCGGAAGCGCAGCGACTTCCACAGCAGCCACGGCAACAGCGCGACGAGCCCTGCGACGACCGCGAGCCACAGCGCGAACGACACCTTCGGGGCCTGCGTGTAGCCGGCCAGCAGGACGAGGCCGACCACGCGTCCCTTCAGCAGGGCGATCGGCCGTCCGTGGAACTCGAACGGCGATCCGTCGACGAGCGTGTTGCCGTAGAAGTAGCGCAGCCGCCGCACCTTCGCCCACGCGGAATAGATGCCGACCGTGACGACGGTCAGCAGCAGGTTGACGATCCAGATGCGGAAATAGCCGGCGCCGGTGCCGGTGAAGACGAACGCGGCGCCGCGGTCGCGCGGCGCCGATGCGAGCGGTGCGTCGTGCGTGCCGTGGCGTGGCGCATCGGCCTCGGCGCGGTGCAGCGCATCCGGCGCGCCGGACGCGCGCGGGCCATCCGGCGGGATCGCGCCCGCATCGAGTTCGATCGTCATCGCGCATCCCTCCCAGAATGCCGACCGCGCCGCGTCGTCGCCGCGTCGGTCGAACGCATCGCTTCGCGACGCGTGTCCGATTCTAGGGGCCGCCGACGGCGATGACGAGCGATTCGTACGCGCTGTCGCGCGGCGTCGTCACCCGATCGGTGGATCGTGCGGACGCTCGTCGGCCGAGTCGTCGATCGACGGTGGGCCGCCGTCGTGCCGCTCGACCAGCGCGAGGATGTCGCGGCCGTACGCCTCGAGCTTCTTCTCGCCGACGCCGGGCAGCTCGCGCAGCGCCGCGATGGTCGCCGGCTTCGCGCGCGCGATCTCCTTCAGCGTGCCGTCGTGGAAGATGACGTACGCCGGCACGCCGTGCTCGCGCGACGCCGCGAGCCGCCACGACCGCAGCGCGTCGAACAGCCCGACGTCGTCGCCGGCCAGCCCGGCCGCGACGTCGAGGTCGCGGCGCGTGCGCGGCTTCTTGCGAGCGCTCGACGCGACGAAGCGCCGCAGCCGCACGGTCTCCTCGCCCTTCAGCACCGCGCGGCTGTTCGCCGTCAGGTGCAGCGTGCCGTACGTCTCGTGGTCGACGTCGACGTAGCCGAACGCGATGCATTGCCGCACGATCGCGCGCCATTCGGCCTCGCTGCGTTCGGCGCCGATGCCGAAGGTCGACAGCGCATCGTGGTTCCACTGGCGGATCTTCTCGCCGTTGCGGCCCGCGACGTCGCCGCGCAGCACCGCGATGACGTGCAGCGCGCCGAAGCTCTGGTTGCGTTCCTTCTTCAGCCGCCAGATGCACGACAGCAGCTGCTGCACGGCCGTCGTCGCGTCGAACGTCTCGGGCGGCGCGACGCAGTTGTCGCAGTTGCCGCAGCGCGCGCCGGGCGACGTCTTCTCGTCGTCCTCGCCGAAGTACGCGAGCAGCACCGCACGACGGCAGCTCGCGGTCTCGCAGAGGCCGAGCATCGCGTCGAGCTTCGCGCCGGACACGCGCTTGTACTGCTCGCTCGCCTCGGACTCGTCGATCATGCGGCGCAGCTGCACGACGTCCTGCAGCCCGTACGCCATCCAAGCGTCGGACGCGAGCCCGTCGCGACCCGCGCGGCCGGTCTCCTGGTAGTAGCCTTCGACGCTCTTCGGCAGGTCGAGGTGCGCGACGAAGCGCACGTCGGGCTTGTCGATGCCCATGCCGAACGCGATCGTCGCGACCATCACGATTCCGTCCTCGCGCAGGAAGCGAGACTGGTTCTTCTGCCGCGAGTCGCCGTCCATCCCGGCGTGGTACGGCAGCGCGTTGACGCCCTGCTCGACGAGGAACGCCGCCGTCTCGTCGACCTTGCGGCGCGACAGGCAGTAGACGATGCCGGCCTCGCCGTCGTGCTCGCCGCGCATGAAGTCGATCAGCTGGCGTCGCGCGTCGAGCTTCTCGACGATCTCGTAGCGGATGTTCGGCCGGTCGAAGCTCGACACGAACGACCGCGCGTCGGTCAACTCGAGCCGCTCGACGATCTCGACGCGCGTCGCCGGATCGGCCGTCGCCGTCAGCGCGAGCCGCGGCACGCCGGGGAAGCGCTTGCCGAGGACCGCGAGCTGCATGTATTCGGGCCGGAAGTCGTGGCCCCACTGCGACACGCAATGCGCCTCGTCGATCGCGAACAGCGCGACGCGACCGGCCTGCAGGATCTGCAGGCAGCGATCGGTCAGCAGCCGCTCGGGCGCGACGTACAGCAGGTCGAGCTCGCCG
The DNA here is from genome assembly GCA_963720205.1 of uncultured beta proteobacterium. Classification (GTDB taxonomy): domain Bacteria; phylum Pseudomonadota; class Gammaproteobacteria; order Burkholderiales; family Burkholderiaceae_D; genus CAHJXF01. The sequence goes on from OY970390.1 coordinate 2,117,158, forward strand.
CGGCGATACGCGAGCTCGACGTCGCTCGCGCGTTGCGCCGACAGCGTCGAGTTGAGGAACGCGGCGCGCACGCCGAGCTCTTCGAGCGCCGACACCTGGTCCTGCATCAGCGCGATCAGCGGCGACACGACGACGCCGCAGCCGAGGCCGCGTCGATGCCGCACGAGCGCGGGGATCTGGTAGCACAGCGACTTGCCGGCGCCGGTCGGCATCAGGATCAGCGCGTCGCCGCCGTCGACGACGTGCGCGATCGCATCGGCCTGGTGGCCGCGGAACGACGGGTAGCCGAAGACGCGCTGCAGGACGTCGAGCGCGGCGTCGCCGGGCGGCGACGCGTCGTGCGAATGCCCGGGCGCGAGCACCGCGGTCGTCGAGGCCGTCACGACGTCGATGTCAGCGGGTTCCGCGGATCATGCGAGCCGGCCGCCGAACGCGAACAGCAGCGCGGACACGACGAGGCAGTAGACGCCGAACCAGTGCCAGCGGCCCGCCTCGAGCCAGCGCGACAGCCAGCGCAGCGCGACGAGGCCGGCCACGAACGCGAAGACCATCCCGACGAGGCTCGGCGCGAACAGGTGCAGCCAGTCGTGGCGGACGTCGGGCTGGCCCGTCGTCGCCTTGACGAAGCGCCATGCCTCGCGCGCGATCACGGCCGGCGTCAGCACGACGGCGAGCGCGAAGCTGAACTCCTCCGAGCGTTCGCGCGCGACCCGCTGCAGCAGGCCCGTCGACACCGTCGCGCCGGACCGCGAGAAGCCGCGGAACGGCAGGCAGATGCCCTGCACGGCGCCGATCCACGCGGCGCTGCGCACGCCGACGATGTCGCGGCCCGGCTGCCGCAGGTTGCGCAGTCCGGAGACGATGATCAGCACGCCGGCCGCCGCGAGGCCGCTCGCGATCAGCCAGTGGTTGCCGAACAGGTCCTCGATCTCGTCCTTGCCGCTGCCGCGCATCAGGACCTTCTCGATCAGCTCCTTCAGCGCGAGCCCGACGATTCCGGTCATGACGGTCGCGACGACGATCACCCGGACCGCTTCGACGAACAGCGCCTTCGACGCGAAGAAGCGCGCGCGCCATGCCGACCAGAAATAGAGGATGACCGCGAACATCGTCCCGGTATGCAGCATCACGAGCAGCAGCGTCATCGCCGGCGTCGTCGGGTCGAGCCCCATCGCCTTCTCGGCGACGATGACGTGCGCCGAGCTCGACACCGGGAGCAGTTCGGCGACGCCCTGCACGACGGCGAGGACGAGGACGTGCAGCCACGACACGGTCTCGGTCATGCGGCCACGCCGGTCGACGAGGCGCCGCGCGAGCGGCGGCGGGCCGCGCGGACGCGCGAAAGACGACGGGCCGCGCGGACGCGCGAGCGGCAATGGGCCGCGCGGACGCGCGGATCGGAAGGATCGGATGGAATCATCGGGGAGCTTGCGGAGCGATGGCGAGGCGCCGGGGCGCGCCGCGAGAATACCGCGTTCGCGGGACGGCGACGTCGTGCGTTCGGACGACGCGTCGGCTGCGAGGGTGGAGGCTCGCGCTTCAGGACGCTGTCATCGCGGCGAAGGCCGAAACCCGATCAGAAGCGGTCATCCCGACGAAGGCTGGAACTCGATCGGTGGCCGTCGTCCCGGCGAAGGCCGGGACCCGCTCACCGCTCGTCGATCAGGCGAAGGCGGGACCCAGTCAGGAAGCTGTCGTCCCGCCAAAGGCCGGGACCCGATCAGGAAGCTGTCGTCCCGGCGAAGGCCGGGACCCAATTGACGATCGTCGTCCGGATAGGAACCGCGACCGATCGACGGTGGTCATCGCAGCGAAATGCGCGTCGGCGATGAGAGTGCCTCCCGCGAACATTGGGCCCCGGCCTTCGCCGGGGTGACAATCCTTTTTCTTCCCAATTCGCGTCACCCCGCGCGCTCGAGATAGCTCTCGAACACGCCGACGTGGACCGACGCGTCGTCGACCGTGTTGGGCCACAGGTCCGTCGCGCGAAAGCGCACGTCGTAGGTCGGCTCGTCGTTCGCGTCGACGCCGTGCGCGTGCGCGTCGGGGAACGGATACGGCGGCGACACGCCGACGACGACGCCGGTCCTGCCGCGCACGTAGGCCGGCATCCGCACGTGGCCGGGCACGCGATCGTCGCGCACGCGGACGCGATCGCCGACCGCGAACGATTCGCGATCGTCGACGTTCGCGCGGCCCGGCGCGCTCGGCAGCGCCAGCGGTACCGGACCGCCGGCGCGCCGCTCGAGTTCGTCGCGCGTCACGAGGCCCTTCTCGACCAGCAGCGACGCGAGGCTCGTCAGCGAACGCTCGTAGTAGCTGGCCGACAGGTAGTGGCGCGGGTCCATCCGTTCGATCGCGTGGCGGTACTCGTCCATGTTGAAGACGCCGTGCTTGACGGCGAGCGAATACAGCGCGTTCGCCCGCTTCTCCCACGCGTCGTGGAAGACCTCGGCGTCGGGCGAGTGGCGGACCGGTCCGAAGCCCTGCTTGCCGCCGAGGTCGTGCATGCCGTCCATCGATTCGCCTTCGCCGTCAGAGCCGCGCGACGCCGATCATCGCGTCCTTCGTGACGATCGACGCGAGTCGCGCCTCCGACCAGCCGTCGGTTCGCGCGGGCCGCATCGGCAGCACGATGTAGCGCGTATCGGCCGTGGTGTCCCACACGCGGATCTCGACGTCGGCCGGCAGCACGAGCCCCATCTCCGCCAGCACCGTGCGCGACTGCCGGACGACCCGCGCGCGGTATTCGAGGTCCTTGTACCAGTCGGGCGGCAGGCCGATCACCGAGAACGCCGTGCACGAGCACAGCGTGCAGCAGATCACGTTGTGGACGTCCGCCGTGTTCTCCAGCACGACGAGATGCCGATGATGCGGCGGCATGCCGATGCCGAGCTCGGCCACCGCGTCGCGACCGTTCGCGAACAGCCGCGCGCGGAACGCGGGATCGGTCCACGCCTTCGCGACGACCCGCGCGCCGTTCTGCGGCACCCATTCCTCGTCGGCGAGATGCTCGAACGTCCGCACGAACGCGGCGGGCTCCATCCCGCGCTCGTCGAGCACGCTCTCGACCGCGTCGAGGCGGCGCTCGATCGGGGCGACCGGGGCCGTGGTGCTCAAGGGCACATCCATTCGCGCGTCATCGGGAACGGGTTCGCGCCCGGACCGCCGAGCTTGCAGGCGAGCAGCTGATAGATGTTCATCCAGTTGTCGCGGAAGCCGACGCCGCTGCCCATCAGGTAGACGCGCCAGATCCGGTAGCGTTTCTCGCCGGCGGCCTGCCGCGCCTCGTCGGCGTGCGCGTCGAGCCGATGCGCCCAGTGCGCCAGCGTCTTCGCGTAATGCCGCCGCAGCGATTCGACGTCGACGACCTCGAGGCCCTGCTCGGCCATGAAGCGCGCGACGTCGCTCATGTGCGGCAGCTCGCCGTCGGGGAAGACGTACTTGTCGATGAAGTCGCCGGCGCCGCGGCCGACCTGCCGACGCTCCGGATGCGTCGCGCAGATGCCGTGCATCAGCATCGCGCCGCCCGCCTTCAGCAGCCGGTTCATCTGCTCGAAATACAGCGGCAGGTTCTTCATGCCGACGTGCTCGAACATGCCGACGCTCGTGACCTTGTCGTAGCCGCCGACCTCGGGCACGTCGCGATAGTCCTGCAGCCGGACCTCGCAGCGCCCCTCGAGGCCGAGCGACGCGATGCGCTCCTTCGCATACGCGTGCTGGTTCTCCGACAGCGTGACGCCGACGGCGTGCGCGCCCTGCTGCGCCGCGCGGATGACCAGCGCGCCCCAGCCGCAGCCGACGTCGAGCAGCCGGTCGCCCGGCTTCAGCATCACCTTCTTCAGGATGTGATCGATCTTGTCCTGCTGCGCCTGGTCGAGCGTGGCGTCGTCGTGCCGGAAGTAGCCGCACGAATAGACCATCTCGCGATCGAGGAACAGCTGGTAGAACGCGTTGGAGACGTCGTAGTGGTACTCGATCTTCTCCTTGTCGCGGACGCGGCTGTGCGACAGCACGCGCGCGATCAGGCCCACCTCCGGTTTCGTGAAGTCGTCGCCGCCGGTCGTGTTCGACAGTTTCACGCCGACGTCGAGGATGTCGTCGATGCGTCCGTCGAGATCGATGTCGCCTTCGACGTAGCCCGTCCCGAGATTGCCGAGCGTCGGGCTCAGCAACAACCGGAAGGCCGCCGCGTTCTTCAGCCGAAGCACCACCGTCGGTCGCGCACCCATCTCGATCCGCCGCCCCGACGGCAGCTCGATCGCGAGCGGGATGTCGTCGCCGGCACGCGACAGGATCCACCGCTCGATCTGCGACTCCAGCATCACACCCTCCGCTCAGGCCTTTCGTTCGACCTGCCGATTCTATCGATCACCGGAATCGTTTCGCAACCGACGTGCCCGATCGCGTACGGCCGTATGACACAATGCCTCGGCGTGGCCGCGGTGGCGAAATTGGTAGACGCGATAGACTCAAAATCTGTTTCCCGAAAGGGAGTGCCGGTTCGATTCCGGCTCGCGGCACCACGCGACGACGGACGGGCGCGCGGGTGGATCGCACCCGCATCGATCGACCGGCGCCGTCGACCGGCGCCATGACCGGCGCCATGCCGCCTCGCCCCGCGTTGCATCGGCGCGAATCGGACCGCAGCGCGCGTTGGCAGGTCGATCGTCCTGTGCAACGATGCCTCCCGCCGCCGCGCGCGACGATCGTCGCGCCTGTTCCCGTGGAGACCGAATGACCCGAATGCTCTGCCTCGTGGCTTTCGTCGCGGCGCTCGCGGCCTGCGCGTCGCCCGGCCTGCGCTACAGCGGCGCGATCACCGCGAGCGACGATCCGCACGCCCGCGAGCTGCCGACGAAGAAGGTGCCGCTGAGCGATCGCGCCGTCGTCGTCACGAACGTCGAATGGCCCGAATCCGATCGCAAGGGCGGACAGCACGCCGTCCGCTGGAACTGGTACGAAGGCGACACGCTGATCGCCGAACGCGAGAAGAAGCTCGACTTCGGCCGTGCGCCGTACCGCTTCTATCGCGGCATCCCCGCGTCGGACCTCGGCGTCGGCCACTATCGCGTCGAGGTGCTGGTCGACGGCGTCAAGGTCGACGAGCAGCAGTTCGACGTCGTCGCGTACTGAGCGCTTTCCGGACCACCGCGCGCGTCGACGCGCGCCGAGAGCTCGCGACCCCGGCGCTCAGCCGCTCGTCCCGTCGATGACGCTGACATGCGCCGCGACGACGCGCCAGCCCTCCGGAAGACGGACCCACGTCTGGCTCTGGCGACCGATGCGCGTGCCGCCGTCGCGGACGAACTCGATGTCGGCGGTCGCGAACGACGTGCCGAACGTCGTGACGACGCGCCGGACGACCGTGCGCGCGAGCCCTGCGGCGGACCGCGCGGCGCGGAACGCGGCGATCGCGTCGTAGCCGTACAGGTTCTCGCCGGCGCCGAAGCGGATCGTCTTCGGCGAGCGCCAGAACAGCTCGTCGAGCACGGCCACGTCGTTCGACACGAGCGCCGCCTCGTAGCGCTCGAACGCGGCGGTGACCTCGGCCAGCGTCGCCGGATCGTCGACGATCATCGGACGTCGGCCACGCGCGACCGCCGCGACGCCGGCCCGCTCGAGCGCGTCGGCGACGCGCAGCACGAGGTCTTCGCGCCACGGCGCCGCGATCACCTGCACGCCGATCGGCAGGTGCGCGTCGGCGCCGCGCGTCGCGCCGAACACCGGCACCGCCGCGACCGGCACGCCGATCGCCGACCACGGCTGCGTCAGCACGCCGAGGTGCGGACGCGCCGCCACGCGACGGCCGTCGAGGTCGATCGTCTCGGTGCCGATCGGCGGCGCGGCGCACGGCGTCGCCGGCGCGAGCAGCACGTCCCAGGTCGCGAAGAGACGCGCCGCGCGTTCGGCCGCGACGCGGCGCACGCGCTGCGCGCGCTCGACCCACGCGGCCGGCAGCAGCGCGCCGGCGAGGAAGCGGTCGCGCGACAGCGGCTCGAAGTCCGCCGCGCGCGTGCGCAGGTCCGGCAGGTGCAGCGCGGCGCCCTCGGCGTTCGTGATCACGAACGCGGCCGCGCGGACCGCCTCGGCGTCGTCGAACGTCGCGCGCTCGCGCACGCCGAGCGCATCGGCGACGCGTGCGACCGCGGCCCGCGCGTCGTCGCCGGCCTGCTCGACGAACCAGCCGTCGAGCACGGCGATCCGCAGGCCGTCGACGCCTTCCGCGAGCGTCGGCGTCGTCGGCTCGACCGGCCGCTGCGCGCAGCCGGCGTCGCGCGCGTCGGGCCCCTGCATCGCGTCGTAGGCGAGCGCGAGGTCGCGCGCGCTCCGTGCGATCGGGCCGAGGTGGTCGAGGCTGTGGACGAACGGATAGCTGCCGCGTCGCGACAGCCGTCCGAACGTCGGCTTCAGTCCGAACGTGCCGCACAGCGACGCGGGCACGCGGATCGAGCCGTTCGTGTCCGACGCGAGCGCGATCGGCACGGTCCCCGACGCGACCGCCGCGCCCGAGCCGCCCGACGAGCCGCCGGCCACGCGCGTCGGGTCGTGCGGGTTGCGGCACGGGCCGACGTGCGAGTTCTCGGTCGTGAACCCGTACGCGTATTCGTCCATGTTGAGCGCGCCGACGAGGATCGCGCCGGCGGCCTCGAGCCGCTCGACGAGCACCGCGTCGCGCGCGGCCGGCGGCGCGTCGCGCTCGATCTTCGAGCCGGCGAGCGTCACGAGCCCGGCGACGTCGTAAAGATTCTTTACGGCGAACGGCACGCCGGACAGCGGCAGCGAGCGATCGCCGTCGCGCGTCGCATCGCGCCGCCGTCGCGCGCGCGCGGGCGGCGACGACGTCGGTATACGCGTTGATCGTCGGGTTCGCGCGCGCGATCGCCGCGAGGCTCGCGTCGACGAGCGCGGACGCGCGGACGCGGCCGTCGCGGACGGCGTCGGCCATCGCGGCCGCGGAGCCGGCCAGCAGCGCATCGGCGTCGCTCACGGCACGACCGGCACGAACGTCTCGGCCGACTCGTCGTGCGGCGACAGCGGCACCGCGTCGACGACGTCGTTCATCGACGCGGCGAGCGCGAAGTAGCGCAGGACGCCGTCGCGGTACGCCGCGATGTCGAGGCCGAGCGCGGCGGCGGCCGCGTCGACGTAGGCGGCCTGCTCGTCGGCGTTCACGGCGCGTCGCCGACGACGATCAGCGCCGGACCTCGCGCTGGAAGATCTCCATCGACCGCTTCTTCGTCGCGATGAAGCTCGGCGTCGACAGCGTGTCGACGGTGCGCGGCCGCGGATCGTCGTACTTCAGGATCTCGGCGACGCGCGTCGGACGCTTCGTCAGCAGCAGCACCTCGTCGGCGAGATAGACGGCCTCCTCGAGGTCGTGCGAGACGAGCATCATCGTCGTGCCGGTCGCGATGAACACCTCCTGCAGCTTCTCGCGGATGAACAGCGTCATCTCGAAGTCGAGCGCGCTGAACGGCTCGTCGAGGAAGATGACCTCGGGCCGGTTCGCGAGCGCCCGCATGATCGACGCGGTCTGCTGCTGGCCGCCCGACAGCTCGTACGGATAGCGCTTCAGATCGAACTTGACCGAGAACGAATGCTCGAGCTCGTCGATGCGCGCGGCGATGTCGCCCTTCTTCATTCCTTCGAGCTCGAGCGGGTAGCGGATGTTGTCGATCGTACGCCGCCACGGCAGCAGCGCGTCGCGATAGTTCTGGAACACGTAGCCGATCTTCGTGTCGCGCAGCGACTTGCCGTCGAACAGGATCTCGCCGGCGTCGACGGGTATCAAGCCCGCGATCAGGTTGATCAGCGTCGACTTGCCGCAGCCGTTCGGACCGAACACCGAGACGATCCGGTGCTTCGGGATGTCGAGGTCGAAGTTCTCGTACAGCGGCCAGCCGGCGAAGTACTTCGTCAGGCCGCGGATCGTGACGTGGGTGCCGGGCGGACCGGGCACGAACGCGGCGGGCTTCGCGGCCGGCGGCGCCGCGTCGATCGTCGTCATCGGCCGCTCCAGTGGACGATGCGACGCTCGGCGACGAGGAACAGCACGTTGAGCGCGTAGCCGAGCGCGCCGGCGGCCAGGATCGCGGCGTACATGCTCTTGACGTTGAGCACCTGCTGCGCGTCGATGATGCGATGGCCGAGGCCCGAGTCGGAGCCGATGAACATCTCGGCGACGATGACGATCACGAGCGCCATCGACACGGCCGAGCGCAGCCCGACGAAGGTCGGCTGCAGGCTCTCCCAGACCAGCACGTCGCGGAAGATCTGCCAGTGGTTCGCGCCCATCACCTTCGCGGCCATCACGCGCTGCTTGCGCGCGTTGATGACGCCGTACGCGCTGTTGAACAGCACGATCAGCAGCGCGCCGAACGCCGCGATCGCGACCTTGTTGACGTCGGACACGCCGAAGATCAGCAGGAACAGCGGGATCAGCGCGCTCGACGGCGTCGAGCGGAAGAAGTCGATCAGGAACTCGACCGAGCGATACGCCTTCTCGTTCGAGCCGAGCAGGACGCCGAGCGGCACGCCGACGACGGCGGCGATGACGAACGCCTCGAGCGTGCGCCAGACCGTGACGGCGAAGTCCGTCAGCAGCGGTCCGCCGGCGAGACCCGTGACGAGCGCCTGCAGCGTCGACCACGGCGTCGGCAGCAGGATCTGCTTGATGAGACCGAAGCGCACGACGAGATCCCACACGATGAACAGCGCGATCGGGCCGATCACCGGCAGCAGCTTGTCGAGCAGCGGCGGCTTCGGCGCGCGGCCCGTCTCGCCGCCCGAGCCTTCCCACGGCTTCTTCGTCGGCGAGTTCGACAGGACCGGCGCGGGCTCGGCGCCGACGACCGGATCGGTCGCGCTCATCGCGGTCGTCATGCCCTGTACAGCAGGCCGCCGACGTCGACCTTGCGCTCGAAGATGCCCTTGTCGGTGAACAGGTCGAAGAACTTCTGGAAGTACGCGATATCGGTCGGCTTGAAGTCGCTCGAGAACAGGTAGTCGGACATCGGCACCTCGGCCGTCAGCGGGCCCTCGATCGCGGTATAGCCCTTCAGGAACGGACGGGCCTCGGCCGGATTCGTCTTGACCAGTTCGACGCCGCGGCGGTAGGCGGCCATGTACTTCCTGGCGGCGTCGGGATGCGCCTTGATGAACTCCGACGTCAGCGTGGCCGAGCCGCCGTGCCAAGGCGCCATCGGGTCGCCGAGGATGTACTTCGCCACGACGCCGACCTCGAGGTTCTTCGTCGTGCCGTTGAGTCGACCGACGGTGCCGGTCGGCTCGAGCGTGTAGATCGCGTCGACCTGGCCGGCCGCGATCGCGCCGACGTGCTGGCCGATCGGCAGCTCGGACACCGACGACGCCGGCGCGCCGGCGCGTTCGAGCATCACCTTGCACAACGTCGTGTTCTGGATGCCCGGGCCCGGCCGCGATCCGCTTGCCCTTCAGGTCGGCGAGCGACTTGTACGGCGCGTCCTTCGCGACGATGAACTCGTCGAGCACGTACTTCGCGTTCGTCGGGTTCGTGCAGAAGATCTTGAACAGCCCCGGCTGCGCGATCTCGCCGATCGCGAGCACGGCCGACGCCGTGCCGTTCGCGCTGCCTTCGCCGCGGCCGGCGAGCATCGCCTCCATCACCTGCTGCGCGCTCGCGTACTTCTGCGGCTCGACGTCGAGGCCGGCCTCCTTGAAGTAGCCCTTCTCGATCGCCGCGAAGAACGGCAGCCCCGACGCGACCGGCCAGAAGCCGATGCGGATCTTCGGCGTGGCCTGCGCGCGCACGATGGCCGGCGCGGCGGCCGTGGCCAGCGCCGCGCCGGCGCCCGCGAGGAAGCGGCGGCGCCGCGCGTCCGCCGGACGTCGCGCGTCGTCGGCGACATCGGCGGCCGCGGCGGCGTCGCGATTGGTGCCCGCGACCGCGTCGAGATCCAGCATCTGCGTCTCCCGTGCGTCGCCGACGCGGACCGGATGGCCGCGGGGAGCGCCCGGGTGGTTACGCAGATGCCATGCCAGCCTGCGCGCGGCCCGCTCGCCGCAGGAGACGCCCGCAGCGGCGCACCGCAACCGAGCGCAATGCCGGTGCGCCGACGTCCGGCCGCACCGCGACGCGACGCGTCAGCGGCGGTGGGCGTCGAAGAAGCGCAGCATCTCGCGCGTCGCGTCGACGCCGGCCGGATCGGTGTGGCTGCCGCGCGCGTCGCCGCCGGCCCATGCGTGGCCGGCGCCGTGCAGCGTCCACGACTCGGCCGTCACGGTGCCGTCGGCGGCGCGGTATTCGGTCTTCGTGAAGCGCTTCGTCGCGCCGCTCGACGTCGACACGCGTTCGGTGTGCGTCGCGTCGCCGACGACGGACTCGACGAGGCGCTTCGCGTTGTCGGGATGCACGGTGTGGTCGTCGTCGCCGTGGAAGACGATCATCGGCACGCGAGACGGCGTGGTCCGCCGCGCACCGTTGCGCATCGCCATCAGCGCGTCCGGCACGTTGCGCGCCGCGCCGGCCGGCAGCCCCGAATGGACGGCGATCGCCGCGAACAGCGTCGGGTCGGCGACGGCCATCAGGGCCGCCATCGCGCCGCCGGCCGACAGCCCGGCGACGTAGACGCGGCCGGGGTCGACGCCGCGTTCCCGCGCGATCGTCCGGACGAGGTCGCACAGGAACGCCGTCTCGCCGTCGCCGGCCTGCTCCGGCGCGCCGAACCAGTTCCAGCAGTTCGACGGATTCGCGTCGCGCGACTGTTCGGGATACAGCACGACGAAGCCGCCGGCGTCGGCGGCGCGGTTCATCCGCGTGCCGGCCGCGAAGTCGTCGGCGTCCTGCGTGCAGCCGTGCAGCATGACGACGAGCGCCGGCGCTGCGGTCGCGGTCGGCGGCACGTACAGCTTGTAGCGCCGGGTCAGGCCGCCCCACGCGTGCGTCCCCGCGACCGGCGACGAGGCGTGGTCGGCCGGCGTCGGCGTCGGCGTTGCCGCGCGGTCTGCCGGCATCCGCCAGCGGGCCGGCTCCTGCGGCCAGCGGACGAGCCCGTCGAACGCGCGCGGCCGGATCGCGGCGCCGGCGCGGTGCGCGCTGGTGTCGAACGCGTCGGCGAGGCTCTTCTGGACGATCCGCGCCGCCTCGACGAGCGGGCGCTGCGCGGCGCGCGTCGCGCCGCTCATCAACCGGTTCCACTTGTTGCGCATCGCGTTCGCCTTTCGATTCCTGCCCAGTATGTTGCGACGCAGCATAGTTCGTCAACGGGTGCGGTTTTGTAGGACGGCGGCCGGTTCGCGCCGCGACGGGCGGCCGGGCAGGCGGGACCCGTCCTGCGGCGTCGGGCGCCTTTACACGTTCGCCGCACGGACCGATCGGCGGGGGCCGTAACTCGTTGATTCGGCAACAGGTTCGCGCGGCGGCGCGCTTTTCGCTTCCAACGCGCCGGAACGGGAAGACGAGCGCATCGCGCGGCAAGCCGCCGGCGACGCCGGACTTCATCGACACGGAGACGAATCATGCAGAACACGACGCCGCGGGCGCCCTTCCAACCTGGCCGGCCGAGCGGCTGGCGCCGCGCCGCGACGACCGCGGCCGTCGCCGGCACGCTGCTCGCCACCGCCGTCGCCGCGCACGCGACGCCGGTCACCGCCGAATACGTCTTCGGCGACAGCCTGTCGGACAACGGCAATCTCGCCGAGGCCTTCTACAAACAGAACTTTCCGAACCCGCCGAGCTACCACGACAGCTTCACGAACGGGCCGGTCGCGGCGCAGCTGCTCGCGAACCAGCTCGGGGTGCCGCTCAACCCGTCGCTGTGGCTCACCGGCTTCCAGGACCCGTTCAAGCTGTTCGGCAGCGGGCCGTACGCCGGCGGCACGAACTACGCGGTCGCGGGCGCGACGTCGGCGCTCGCCGCGCAGGGCGGCCCGACCGGCATCAACCTGCCACAGCAGATCGCGGCCTACGGCGCCTTCTCGTCGGCGCACGCCGACCCGAACGCGCTGTACGTCATCGACATCGGTGGCAACGACGTGCGCAACGCGGCCCTCACGAAGAGCGGGTCCCCGGCGATCGCGACCGGCGTTCAGACCGAGCTCGCGGCCGTGCAGACGCTGATCGGCGAAGGCGCGAAGCACCTGTTCGTCGTCAACGTCCCGAACGTCGGCGTGATCCCCGAGTTCGCGCAGGACGACCCGGCCGACGCCGCCAACGCGACGCTGTACAGCCAGCAGTACGACATGCTGCTGAACGCCGGACTGTCCGCGCTGTCGCTGCCGTCGGGCGTCCAGCTCACGCAGTTCGACCTGTTCGCCTTCAACGCCGGCATCATCGCGAACCCGCTGGCGTACGGACTGACGGACACGACCGACCGCTGCTACACGAACACACCGCTGTCCGCGGCCACGAGCCCGCAATGCGGCGCGAACGCGGCGAACATCGCGTCGTTCGCGTACTGGGACTCGATCCATCCGACCGAGACCGTGCAGGCGCTGTGGGCGCAGGGCTTCATCAAGGCGCTCGCCGTGCCGGAGCCGTCGAGCGTCGCGCTGCTCGGCCTCGGCCTCGTCGGGTTGTTCGGCCTGCAGCGCCGCCGGCGCGGCTGACCGCGCAGCGGTCGGGCGGACGGCGGGGACCGACGTCGCTGACGTCGGCGTCCGCGTCGGCCGTCTCTCGATCCGCCGCTCGGCGTTGCCGCGCGGCGGTGTCGACGTCGGGTCCGCGCGCTCGACGACCCGCGGTCCGGCCGAGAGCCGGCCGTGCGCCGGACGCTGCGACGCCGGGCCGCCTTCAGACGGAATCGCCGCCCCGATCGGGTCGTTCTCCGAATCTGTCGCCTTCGTCGACGCGCGATAACGCGCCATCGAACCGAAGGAGCGCGACATGGAACGACGCGACGACGAAAGACCGGCCGCGAACGACGCGGATGCCCGCGTGCAGGGCCGACGCAACGTGCTGCTCGGCGCGGGCCTGATGGCCGGCGCCATGGCGGCGCGCAACGTCGCCGCCGCGACGACGTTCGACAGCGCGCCGCAGACCGTCAACGGCGCGCCGATGCCGAAGGCGCCGCCGGAGCGCACGGCCGGCGCGATCAAGCCGGGTCGCGGCTCGGCGCTCGGCGGCAAGCTCGCCGTCGTGACCGGCGGCGCCCGCGGCATCGGCCGTGCGATCGCGGTCGAGTACGCCGCGAACGGCGCCGACGTCGTCGTCATCGACATCGCGGGGTACGTGAGTCCCGCGTCCGACGCCGCGCCCGCGTCGCCCGACGACCTCGCCGAGACGGTGCGGCAGATCGAGGCGTACGGCCGGCGCGGCGAGGCGATCCGTGCCGACATCCGCAAGATCGGCGAGTTGCGGGCTGCCGCGGACCGCATCGAGAAGACGTACGGCAAGATCGACATCGTCGTCGCCGACGCCGCGATCCAGCGCTGGAAGCCGCTGATGGAGATGGAGGACAGCGACTGGTACGACGTCATCGACAACAACGTCAACGGCACCGCGAACACGGTCCGCGCGTTCGCACCGAAGATGGTCGCGCGCAACCACGGCCGGCTGATCCTGCTGTCGTCGATGCAGGGCAAGCACGGCACGAAGGACGCGTCGAGCTACTCGGCGTCGAAGTGGGCGATCATCGGGTTGATGAAGTCGGCCGCGATGGAGCTCGGCAAGCACAACATCACGGTCAACTGCGTGATCCCCGGCCTCGTCGACACGCCGCTGACGCGCTATGCGAAGCGGCTGACGGAGAGCTACGACGAGAGCGGCCGCCAGGCGCCGGCCGACATCACGCCGCAGCAGGCGTGGGACGCGCGCAAGCCGACGGTGCCGATGCAGGTCGGCTGGCTGCAGCCCGAGGACATCGCGCCGGTCGCGGTGTTCCTCGCGAGCGACGCGGCCGAGATGGTGACCGGCGCGGAATACGAGGTCACCGGCGGCGACAGCGCGAAGGACATCTGAGCGTCGCGGCGTTCGTCGCTGGTCCGCCGCGGGCAGCGTCGCCGGGCGAGTCGGGCCGGAGCTGCCGATAACGACGCGCGCGAGTCCCGGTTCGGGGAAAGCAACCACGAAAGGCGTTGCGCGGGAAGCGCGTCGTCTGCCCCGATGAGTCGGCGCCCGTCCGCGCGAAGCGGTCGGGCGGTCGCGCGGCGAGCCGGTAAGCTCGATCGCGGCGGCAATTCGGCCGCATCGGCGCGCCGCACTCGGCGCGCCGCCTCCGGCACGGCATGCCGCCGTCGGTTGCTGAAATGCCCGGTTCTATCCGAAGAACCGGCAGGAGAACCGCATGACATCGATGGCCGACCGCGACGGCTTCATCTGGAAGGACGGCCAGCTCGTCGACTGGCGCGACGCCACGGTCCACGTCCTCACGCACACGCTGCACTACGGCATGGGCGTGTTCGAAGGCGTGCGCGCATACCGGCAGGCCGACGGCTCGACCGCCATCTTCCGCCTCGACGACCACACGCGGCGACTGCTGAACAGCGCGAAGATCTTCCAGCTGAAGGTCCCGTTCGACCACGCGACGCTGGTCGAGGCGCAGAAGCAGGTCGTGCGCGAGAACAAGCTCGAGAGCTGCTACCTGCGGCCGCTGGTCTGGATCGGCTCCGAGAAGCTCGGCGTCGCCGCGAAGGGCAACACGATCCACGTCGCGATCGCCGCGTGGCCGTGGGGCGCGTATCTCGGCGAGGAAGGCATGACGAACGGCATCCGCGTCAAGACGTCGTCGTTCACGCACCATCACTCGAACATCACGATGTGCAAGGCGAAGGCCGTCGGCAACTACACGGTGTCGATCCTCTCGAACCAGGAAGCGACGAACGACGGCTACGACGAGGCGATGCTGCTCGACCCCGAAGGCTACGTCTGCCAGGGTTCGGGCGAGAACGTGTTCCTGATCATCGACGGCAAGCTGTTCACGCCCGACCTGTCCGGCGGCGCGCTCGACGGCATCACGCGCCAGACCATCATCACGCTCGCGCGCGAGTTCGGCATCCCGTTCGCCGAGAAGCGGATGTCGCGCGACGAGTTCTACATCGCCGACGAGGCGTTCTTCACCGGCACGGCCGCCGAGGTCACGCCGATCCGCGAGCTCGACGGCCGGCCGATCGGCGAAGGCGGCCGCGGGCCGATCACCGAGAAGCTGCAGACCGCGTTCTTCGACATCGTCAACGGTCGCAACCCGACGTACGCGTCGTGGCTGACGAAGGTCTGACGGTGAACGCATGAAGCGAGGTCGATCATGAGCGAGACCGAACCGTCCTCCGTCGAGCTCGACGGCAAGGATCTGCCGGCGTTCTGTCCGAACCCGCGGATGCCGATCTGGAACCATCATCCGCGCGTGTTCCTCGACGTGGTCCCGACCGGCGAGGCGATGTGCCCGTACTGCGGCACGCGTTATCGCCTCAAGCCCGGCACCGAAGTCCGCGCGCATTGATCGCGCGGCACGACGGCCGCCGTCGCGTTCGATGACGACCCGCGCGGCGTGAAGACGCTGGTCGTCGCGCCGAACTGGATCGGCGACGCGTTGATGGCGCAGCCGCTGCTGACGCTGCTGAAGCGCCACGAGCCGGACCAGACCATCGTCGCGCTCGCGCCGCGCTGGGTCGCGCCGGTGCTGTCCGCGATGCCCGAGATCGACGACGTCGTCGCGACCGACCTCGCGCACGGCGCGCTGCAATGGTCCGCGCGACGCGCGTTCGCCCGCGACCTCGCGCGACGCGGCTTCGACCGCGCGTTCGTGCTGCCGAACAGCTTCAAGTCGGCGCTGATCCCGTGGCTCGCCGGCATCCCGCAGCGGATCGGCTATCGCGGCGAGTCGCGCGTCGTCGTGGTCAACCGCCGCGTGCCGGGACCCGACCCGGCGCAGTCGATGAGTGAACGCTACGCCGCGCTCGGCGCCGCGGTCGGCGCGACGTCCGACGGCCCGCTGTCGCAACCACGGCTCGTCGTCGATGCGCGCGCGATCGACGACGTGCGACGGCGCTTCGGCCTCGACGCCGACGAGACGCTCGTCGCGCTCTGTCCCGGCGCCGAGTACGGCCCGGCGAAGCGCTGGCCGGCCGCGCACTTCGCCGAACTCGCGCGACGCCTCGTCGAACGGCCGGGCACGCGCGTCGTGCTGCTCGGCGGACCCGGCGACCGCGCGATCTGCGGCGAGATTCTCGCGGCCGCCGCGGCCGGCGACCGCGTCCGCGACCTCGCCGGCGCGACGACGCTCGACGACGCGATCGCGTTGATCGCCGCGTCGACCGAGGTCGTCAGCAACGACTCGGGCCTGATGCACGTGGCCGCCGCGCTCGGCCGGCCGCAGGTCGCGCTGTTCGGCTCGAGCGATCCGCGCCACACGCCGCCGCTGTCGCCGCGCGCCCGCGTGCTGTGGCTGCATCTCGACTGCAGCCCGTGCTTCGAACGCACGTGCCCGCTCGGCCACCTGAACTGCCTCGTCGGCATCGCGCCGCAGCGGGTGCTCGATTCGATGCAGAATGGCCCTCCGCCGAACGAGGCCGAGCCGCAGCGACGATGGTCAAGCTGAAGAACCTGCATGCGACGCCCGAAGCGGTCGAGAGCGCGTTCTACGAGGCGCTCGAGGCCGGCGACGTCGACGCGCTGATGGACGTCTGGTCCGACGACGACGAGGTCGTCTGCATCCATCCGGGCGGCCCGCGGCTCGTCGGTCATCGTGCGATCGCGGCGTCGTGGCGCGAGATCCTCGCGAACGGACCGATCGCCGTCCGCGCGAGCGAGCCGCATGCGCTGCAGGCGTCGCTCGCGGCCGTGCACAGCGTGCTGTCGCGCGTGATGGCGTACGCACGACCGGGCGGCGGGCGCGGCGGCGCACCGCCGCAGGCGGTCGCCGTCAACCTGCTCGTCACGCACGTCTTCTTCAAGGACGCGCAGGGCTGGCGGATGGTGCTGCACCACGCGTCGATCACCGCGCAGGACAGCGACGCGATGCCGTCGCCCGGCGGCACGCTGCATTGACCGACGACGGCATCGACGACGCGCGGGGTCGGGCCGACGCGCGGTCCGATGCACGTTCCGATGCACGGCCCGACATGCCGTCCGACGCACGACCCGACGCGCGACGTGAGCCGCGGTCCGCCGCGCGACCCGACGATCGCGACGCATCGCTCGCGGGATCGTTCCGCTCGCCGTGGTGGCTGCGCGGCGCGCACCTGCAGACGATCGGCCCCGCGCTGTTCGCGCCGCGGGCCGCCGTTCGTTATGCACGAGAACGATGGGACACGCCGGACGACGACTTCGTCGTGGTCGACCGCGCCGGTCCGCCGGCCGCGTCGGCGCCGGTCGCGCTGGTCGTCTTCCACGGCCTCGAGAGCGACACGGACAGCCGCTACGTGCGCGGGCTGATGGCGGCCGCGGCGGCGCGCGGCTGGCACGGCGTCGCGCCGCACTTCCGCGGCTGCGGCGGCGT
Organism: uncultured beta proteobacterium; assembly: GCA_963720205.1. Taxonomy (GTDB): domain Bacteria; phylum Pseudomonadota; class Gammaproteobacteria; order Burkholderiales; family Burkholderiaceae_D; genus CAHJXF01. The sequence goes on from OY970390.1 coordinate 2,134,572, forward strand.
GATGAACGTGCAGCCGCGCTTCTACCATTCGGGCGACAGCGACGAGGTCGACTGGATCCTGCGACGCGTCGCCGCCGAGCGGCCGGGACGACCGGTCGCGGCGGTCGGCATCTCGCTCGGCGGCAACATGCTGCTGAAGTGGCTCGGCGAGCGCGGCCCGGCGGCGTGCGACGTGGTCCGCGTCGCCGCAGCGGTCTCGACGCCGATGGACCTCGTCGCCGGCGGCACGCAGCTCGGCCGCGGCTTCAACCGCGTCTACACGCGGATGTTCCTGCGCACGCTGAAGGCGAAGAGCCGCGCGAAGCTCGCTCAGCACGAAGGCCTGTTCGATCGCCGGCGGATGGAGACGGCGCGCACGCTGCACGCGTTCGACGACGTCGTCACGGCGCCGCTGCACGGCTTCGTCGACGCCGACGACTACTGGCGTCGCGCGTCGAGCAAGCCGCTGCTGCGCGACATCGCCGTGCCGACGCTGATCCTGAACGCCCGCAACGACCCGTTCCTGCCGCCGTCCGCGCTGCCGACGCCCGACGAGGTCTCGTCGCGCGTCACGCTCGAAACGCCCGACGACGGCGGCCACGTCGGCTTCGTCGACGCGGGTCCGGACGGCGCCGAGTGGATGCCGCGCCGCGTACTGCGCTTCCTGGTTCGATACCTGACGTAACCCTGCCGATCCGCCGCGCGGGAGCCGGCGTCGTTATCATGCAACCTTCCCGCGGCGCGCCCGCGTCGCAACCGACGATCGATCGATGGACGAGCAGGTCAAGGCGGCTCTCGCGAAATGGCCGGATGTGCCCGACTGCACCGGCTGGCTCGCGCTCGACGCGCGCGGGCGCTGGCGCGTCGGCGAGGCGAAGGCCGGTCGCCGCCAGCCGATCACGCATGCGGCGATGATCGCGTTCATCAACCGCAACTACGCGCCGCACGGCCGCTACTGGACGTTCCAGAACGGACCGCAGCGCGTCTACGTCGAGCTCGAGTACACGCCGTTCGTGTGGCGCCTCCTGCCGAACGAACAGCACGCCTGGGACCTCGTGTCGCACACCGGCGCGCACGTCGCGCCGACGGCGCTGTGGCTCGACAGCGACGGCCGCTTCCTGTTCGAGGCGCGCGTCGGCAGCGACGCGCCGCTGATCGGCGTCGTCCACGACCACGACACCGCGATCGTCGCCGAGCTGCTGCGCGACCCGGACGGCGGACCGCTCGACGACGACACGCTGTCGCTGCTGTCGACCGGCGGCGGCGCGGAGTTCGCCACGACCGAGGTGCCGCCGGCCTGCCTGCACTGGGGGGCGGCGCCGTCCCTGCTGCGCTTGCCGATGCGCCCGATCGCGTCGCACCAGGTCGCGACCCGCTTCGGATTCGAACCGAAGCCCGCGGTCGCGCTGCGCGTCGACGTCGACACGCGCCGCTGATGCGTCGCGCCGCAGCGGGCGAGCGATGCCGCTGACCCACTTCGACGCCGCCGGCCGGGCGCACATGGTCGACGTCGGCGACAAGCCGGAGACCGACCGCATCGCGATCGCGACCGGCCGCATCGCGATGCGACCGGCGACGCTCGACCTGATCCGGTCGGGCACCGCGAAGAAGGGCGACGTGCTCGGCGTCGCGCGGATCGCCGCGATCCAGGGCGCGAAGAAGACGAGCGAGCTGATCCCGCTATGCCACCCGCTCGCGCTGTCGAAGGTCTCGATCGACTTCGACGTCGACGAGGCCGACCCGTCGGTGCGCTGCACGGCGACGGTCGCGACGACGGGCCGCACCGGCGTCGAGATGGAAGCGCTGACCGCGGTGCAGGTCGGCCTGCTGACGATCTACGACATGTGCAAGGCGGTCGATCGCGGAATGGTGATCGAGGGGGTGCGGCTGGTGGAGAAGCGCGGGGGGAAGTCGGGGGACTGGGTGGCGGGTGGATAGCGTCCGTCGACCTCAAGGTTCCGTCGGGGGTCGCTTCAGGAAATGCCGGAGCCAGCGGCCCTGGTCCTCGGTCAGGTAATGCGACGCCGGACTCGCGACGAGGATCGAGCGTTGGGTATCCATCGGCCATGCCGGTTCCACGAACGGACGCGAGATCTCCAGTAACGGCGTCACCGCGCCGACCACGAACAGCGCGACGGCCGCGAGTCGCAGCCCGGGGCGGCGATCGGCGACGGGCACACGTTCGGTCCACGTCCCCATCCACGTGCCGAGCCGGATCGCGAGCACCTCGAGTCCGGTGATCGAGCCGCGCATCGCGAGGTCGTCGAACGGACCGAAGCGATAGATCGGCAACGCGAGCAGCGCGACGGTCGCGGTCCACAGCATCGGGTCCCGCGGCTTCGCCATCAGCAGGACCACCGACACGAGGAAGAACTCGACGAGCACGAACTCGATGTAGCGCGGCACGAAGTCCTCGCCGACCCACGGCAGGTTCCAGAAGAAGCCGGAGTGGATCTCTCCGCTGCCCGACAGCAGGTACGGGTAGACGATCGTCAGGCAGACCACCGCGGTCGCGACGACGCGCCAGTCGAACATCCGAGGGAGCACGGCGCGAAGGGGGTCGACGACGAGCCGGTAGGCTCCGAGCACCGCGACGAACAGGCCGACGCCCAGCCCCGCGATCGGCGACGAGATCGGGATCAGCACCATGAACAACGCCGCGCGTTCGATCGAGATCGTGCGGAACGGCTGGCTCGCGAGCCAGGCCGTCGCGATCCACACGGACATCGTGTGGTTCGGCGCCCAGAACAGCGACGTGGATTGCGACTGGAACGAGATGTAGCGGGCCCACCACTCGATGAACGCGCCGGGATAGTACGGATAGTCGCGAACGACGGTCGGCACGATGTCCATGCCGCTGAACAGCACGAACACCGCCAGGCGGACGCAGCAGACGCGCCACGACGGCCGGTCGCGCAGCACGAGCGCGAACGTGAGCGCGACGCCGAAGATCGTCCAGGCGAGCAGCGCGAGGTCCGCGACGCCAACGCTCGTCAGCTTGCCGATCAGCGCCGGCACGAGGTAGAAGCCGATCGCCGAGCGCAGCAGCCAGTCCTGTCCCGCGACGTGATAGCGGACCGGCCACGGATGGCGGACCAGGTCGACGACGACCGCGTCGCGCACGTACCAGTCGATGTTCGCGTAGACGAAGTGCCCGATGCCGCCGACGACGCACCACGCGGTCGCGAGTCCGACGATCAACCACCAGCGGCGGCCGAGCGATGGCGCGGTCGGGCCGCCGCTCGTGCGCGCGATGACCCACAGCACGCACGCGGCGACGCACAGCGCCCCGAGCGTGCCCCACGGCCCGACGATCCAGCCCTGCAGGAAAAGGACGTTCGGGATCGCGACGTAGAGCAGCCCCAGGCCGTCGACCCTCGTGAACGCGCGCCACGACGATGCGGACGGATGCACGGCGCTCATCGAGGACGGGACATCGACGATGCGCCGCTGTTCATCGGACGGCGAACGTGAACCAGCGATGGATCGCGTAGCTCGCCGCGACGGCGCCGACCGTGACGATCGCCTGCGCGACCAGCGGCGTGAGTCCGGCGCCGTGCACCAGTCCCCACAGCGCGAGCAGACCGCCGGCGAGCACGCCGAGCTGCGCGACGTTGAAGCGGAGCAGCTCGACCGGCCACGGCCGCGACGAGCGGAACACGACGAGCCGATGCGCGACGAACGCGTTGATCATCGCGACGACGTGCGCGACGACGCCGATGATGAGGTAGTGGACCCGTCGATGCAGCGCCTCGTAGAGCACGACGAACGCGAGATAGCCGAAGACGGTGTTCCAGCCGCCGATCACGAGGAAGCGGAGCTCTTGCCGGCTCCGCCAGACTTCGAGGACGTGATCGCGGATCAGGGCTGAACCGCTCGCCCGCGCGCGTCCGCCACGGTCACCACCACGGTTGACCCCGCCGTTCGGCGCGCATCGGCTCGTCGTCGAAGTTCACCCGCTCCTTCTCGACCACCAGCGGCCGCCTGTGGACCTGCGTATGGATCGCGAGGATGTATTCGCCGAGGATGCCGACGAAGAACAGTTGCACGGCCGCGAAGAAGAAGACGCCGATCACGAGCGGCGCGATGCCGACGCTGAACTCGTCCCAGAACACGAGCTTCGCGACGAGGTAGCCGACCGCGACCAGCAGGCTGATCAGCGACAACGCGAAGCCCGCCATCGTCGCGAGCCGCAGCGGCACCTTCGAATGGCTCGTCATGCCGAGCATCGCGATGTCGAACAACGTGTAGAAGTTGTTCTTGGAGATGCCGCGGACCCGGGACGGCTGGTCGAACGGCACCTCGGCGCGCGCATAGCCGAACTCGGCGACCATCCCGCGGAAATAGGGATACCGATCGCCGGTCGCGCGGACCTGCTCGACGAATTCGCGGTCGTACAAGCCGAAGCCCGTGAAGTTGTCGATCAGCGGGACGTCGGCGATGCGGCCGACCGCCTTGTAGTACGTCCGGCGGGCGATCGCCATCGCCCGCGTCTCGCGGCCGCGCGGCTTGACGGCCGTCACGACCTTGAAGCCTTCTTCCCAGCGACGGATCAGTTCGGGGATCAGTTCCGGCGGGTCCTGCAGGTCGCTCGCCATGCCGATCACGGCGTCGCCGCGCGCCTGCAGGAACGCATGCAGCGGCGAGCGGACGTGACCGAAGTTCCGCACGTTGACGATCAGCTTGATTCGACGATCGTGACGGGCGATCGCCTTGACGGCGTCCGCCGTGCCGTCCGTCGACGCGTTGTCGATCAGCAGCAACTCGTAGTCGTAGCGCGGCATCGTCGCCATCGCCGCGCTGATCCGCGCGACGAGCGGCCCGACATTGTCGGCCTCGTTGTAGCACGGTGCGATGATCGAGATCAGCGGACGTGCACGACCCGACGAGAACGGTTCCGTCGCATTCATGGCGCGCTCCGTCTCGCAGTCAACGCGTCACTCTTCGAGCGGCGCGATCAACATGTTCGCGAGGAACTCGTCGCGCGGCAGGAACGGCCACATGTCCTCGAGCGGCTTGGAGACCATGCTGCCGTCGGCCCGCTGCATCGACGCGACGCGCGGCATCCGCGGCTCGTCGGCGAGCGTCTTCACGCGGCAGACGACGGGGCCCGGCGCGTCGAGCGTCTCGCGGATCGCATCGTCGAGTCGATCGGGCGTCTCGCAATCGACCGTGCCGATCCCGAACGCCGCCACGACCTTCAGCAGGTCGGGTAACGTCATCCCGCTCGACGCGTCCGCGCCGTTGAGGCGCCCGAAGTAGCCGTTCTGCGACGAGCGGATCGACGCGTAGCCGTCGTTGTCGATCACGAAGAACTTGATCGGCAGCTGCAGGCGCCGGATCGTCTCGAGTTCCTGGATGTTCATCTGGAACCCGCCGTCGCCGTCGACGCAGACGGTCCGCGCGCCGCCGGCCGCGAGGCACGCGCCGATCGCGGCCGGCTGTCCGAACCCCATCGCGCCGGTGCCCTTGTTGTGGAAGACGCGCTGGCCGGACTTGACGGCGAGCGCCGTCAGGAAGATCTCGCACGCGAAGCCGGAGCTGCCCGGCAGCACGACGTCGTCCGAACCGAGCGCGTGCGACAGCGCCTCGGAGAAGGCATACATGCTGAGACCGGCGGAACCGTCGCGCTGCTCGCGGCATCACGAACGGATAGCGTTGCTTCCAGTCCGCGCAGCGCGACAGCCAGTCGTCGGTTGCGACGCGTTGCCCGATGTCGCCACGCGCCATCAGGTCGTCGATGAACGTTGCCGCGTCCGACACGATGCCGACGTCGATCACCGCGCCGAGCTTGTCGATCTCGGCCGGGTCGATGTTGACCATGATCCGCCGTGCCGAGCGCGCGAGGCGTTCGGGCGCATAGGCGATCAGCGCCATGTCGAGCCGCGCGCCGATCGTCAGCAGCAGGTCGCAGTTCTGCAGCGCGAAGTTGGCCGCGCGGCTCGCGATGCCGCCGGGCATGCCGACGAGCAGCGGCTCCGACGCCGGCACGAGGTCGGCGCCGAGACGCGTCGTCAGGACCGGCACGCCGAGCCGGCGAACCAGCGCCGCGACGCGCTCGCTCGCGCCGGCGATGCGCACGCCGTTGCCGACGAGCAGCAGCGGCCGCGTCGACGCCGCGAGCGACGCCACGACCGCGTCGATCTGCGAGTCGGTCGCGCGGGCGACGATGCGCGCGTGCGCGTCGGGTTCGAAGCCGTCGAGCCCGGCCGGATCGATCTCGGCCGCCTGCACGTCGAGCGGAATGTCGATCCACACCGGCCCGGGACGACCGGTGCGCGCGAGGAACAGCGCCTGGTCGAGATGCCAGCGGATCGTCGTCGGGTCGAGGATCGTGACCGCGTATTTCGTGATCGGCTGCACGATCGAGACGATGTCGATCTCCTGGACGCCGCGCTGGCGAAGCGGCGTCGCCGAACGACAGGTCCGCGCGCTTCGCCTGGCCGGACACGAACAGGCACGCCGTCGAGTCGAGCCAGGCCGCGGCGACGCCGGTCACCGCGTTCGTCGAACCGGGACCGGCCGTGAACATCGCCACGCCGAGGCCGTCGCCGACCCGCGAATACGCTTCGGCCGCGATCGCCGCCGCCTGTTCGTGCAGCGTCGACACCGTCTCGATCGCTTCGCACTTGCCGAGCGAGTCGTTCAGGTGCATCGCGCCGCCGCCGGGCAGCATGAACACGTGCTTCACGCCTTCCGAGGCGATGCGGCTCACCACGTAATCCGACAGCTTCATTCTTCTTCTCCCGAGGCCACCGCTTCGCGCAGCAGCGAATCCACCATCTCCCGCACCGCGCCGCGGCCGCCGGGCTGAGTCAATACCTGCGTGACGCATGCGCGCACGTCGGGATGCGCATCGCTCGGCGCGAGGCTCATGCCGGCCGCGCGCATCGCCTCCAGGTCGTTGACGTCGTCGCCGATGTAGGCGACGCGATCGAGCGACAGCCCCCGCCGCGCCGCGAACTCGACGAGCGCGGAACGCTTGTCGCGACATCCCTTGAACACGTCGGCGATGCCGAGCTTCGCGGCGTATCGATCGATCAGCGGGCTGTCCTCGCCGGAGATGATCGCGAAGCGCATCCCGCGCCGCGTCGCGAGCGAGACGCCCATGACGTCGGCGAAGCACAGCCGCTTCCATTCGGCGCCGTCCGGTCCCCACCAGAAGCCGCCGTCGGTCAGGACGCCGTCGAAGTCCATCGCGATCGCATCGATGCGCATGTCGGTTTCAGCGCCCGACGCGGCGCAGCTTGTCCATCACCGGGATCTCGCGATCGAGCACGCGCTTGATGCCGTCGCCCATCGACGTCTCCACGAGCCGGATGTCGCGTACCAGCCGCGTCATGCCGCTCGGCTCGAGCGATGCCGCCTGATCGCTGCCCCACATCGAGCGGTCCATCGTCAGATGACGCTCGACCATCGACGCGCCGAGCGCGACCGCGGCGACGCTCGACGCGATTCCCGTCTCGTGCCCCGAGTACCCGATCGGCACGTCGAAGCGCGCGCGCAGCTGCGGAATGACGCGCAGGTTGAGCTCGTCGTAGTGCGCCGGATACGTGCTGCAGGCGTGCAGGATGACGAGGCGCTCGGGATCGAGAAGGCCGACGGCGTGGTCGATCTGCTGCATCGTGCTCATGCCGGTCGCGAGCACGACGGGCTTGCCGGTCGCGCGCGTATGACGCAGCAGCGCGTCGTCGGTCAGGCTCGCGGACGCGATCTTGTAGCAGGGCGGATCGAAGTCCTCGATGAAGTCGACCGACGCCTCGTCCCAGCACGACGCGAACCACAGCAGCTTGCTTCTCGCGGCAATAGCGATCGATCTCCGCGTACGCGTCGCGATCGAATTCGAGCGCGCGCTTGAGTTCGCCGTTCGTCGTCCCGAACGGGCTTTCGCGGGGACGGTCCAGCTCCTCGGCGGTGTAGACGACGTCGACGGTGCGCTTCTGGAACTTGACGGCCGCGCAGCCGGCGGCGGCCGCGACGTCGATCAGCATCTTCGCGACGGCGACGTCGCCGTTGTGATTGATGCCGATCTCGGCGACGACGCAGCAGGACTCGCCGTCGCCGACGTTCAGGTGGCCGATCGAGACTGTCTTCATGACGTTTCTCCCTCGCGTTGGAGGCTTGTTGTGGAACGACGGATCACCGCTTGACGCAATACGCGGTCGGGGTCAGCGCCCAGGCGAACTTGCGCAACTGGACGTCGATGTTTCGCTTCGCGACGAACTCGTCGAAGGCAGCCGCCTCGCCGCCCCACGGCGGCAGGCCGTACTCGTCGAGCACGATGACGCCGCCGGGAACGACGAGATCCCACAGTCGTTCGAGCGCATACAGCGTCGGCTCGTAGAGATCCATGTCGAGGTGCAGCAGGCTGATCCGCAAACCGGGCGTCTCGCGCAGGAACGGTTCGAGCGTGTCCTGGATGCGTCCCTTGATCAGCACCGACCGCTGGCGCGCGAGGATGCAGTCCGCGTTGAACAGATCGTTCAGCGCGAAGATCTCGTTCGTGACGTCGCCGGCCGACCACGCGCCGGTCTTCTTCTCGCTCGCCTCGTCGCGCGTCGTCTTGCCGTCGCGATCGTCGAAGTCGGTCAGCCCTTCGAACGAGTCGAAGCCGTAGACCCGACGATAGGTATCCGTCGGGAAGAAGATCTCGAGGAGCTTGTGGAACGAGAAGAACGAGACGCCGCGCGAGACGCCGAGTTCGACGATGCTGCCCGGCAGGTCCATCGACATCTTGAACAGTTCGTAATGCGCGAGGAAGCGCATGAACTGGATCCGACGCACGTAGGCCGGCCAGTGCGCCAGCGTGTGCTGAAGCGAATGCGGATACGCGGTCTGGATCGCGTCCAGGCCTTCCCAGAAGCGCCGGTCCTTCTCGGACGTCACGCCGGACATCTGCCCGTCCGGCGCGTCGTGGGGCGTGCGATCGAAGATGGTCATCGGGACTCTTTCGCCGGTTGGTCGGGTTCGTCGGGATAGAGCGGGACGACGGGATTGGCGAATTGCCGTGATGCGTAGTCGCCGATCGCGCGACGCGCACGGAACGTCGACACGACGACCGGGACGCGCGGATGGGCCGCGATGGTGGACGGCTCGCCGATGAGAACGCCGTGCATGCGCCGGCCGCGGAGGTTCGGGTTCCGATCGACGATGCCGACGACGTCGAGCGGCGACATCGCGTCGCGACACAGCAGCCGGGCGGTATGACTGCCGGCGCCGTACACGACGACGTGCTTCGCCGCGGCGGTCGATGCCAGGCGGCGATCGACCGCGCGCATCGCTTCGCGCGACTGCGCCACGTAGTGGGCGACGGACTCGCGGGCGCTCGCCGCGTCGAGCGGCGCCTCGCTGGCCGCCCCCTTGCGGAACGCGACGAACAACGAGAACTGCTTCGACGTGCACGTCAGCGTCTCGCTCGCGACCGCCGTCAGGCCGCAGGCGCGCGCGAGCCGTCGGAGCGCCGCATCGTCGAAGAAGTTGATGTGCTCGATGCTGAATTCGCCGAACGGCTCGGTCGCGACGCCGAGCGCTTCCTGCCGGCCGAACGCGCCCGCGTCCGGCACTTCGACGACGAGCAGCGAACCGGGTCGCATCGCCGCGGCGATGCGTTCGACGATCGGCGCCGGATCGCGCAGGTGCTCGAGCACGGCGAGCAGCGTGACCACGTCGAACCGGTCGATGCCGACGTCGGTCGTCGCGTCGCCCGTCACGACGTCGAGCCCGCGCCGCCGCGCCGCCGCGCAGGCCTCGGCCGACGGTTCGATGCCGGCCAGCCGGCGATGGCCGTCGACAGCCATTTGCGCCAGGAACAATCCGGTCGCACAGCCCACGTCGAGCACGGCGGCATCGCGGTCGACCAGGCGGCGCACGAATTGCCCGGCGAAGCGCGCACGATGGACGTCGCCCGCGTCGTCGGCATGCACGCCGTCGTACTTCGACATCTCGCGGTAATAGCGCGCCATCGCGTCGGGCGCGAGCGCGCGATCCGCGTAGACCATCGGACACGCCTCGCAGCGCACGACCGCGTAGCTGAAGTCGAGGTCGTCGATCGGCGCCATGCGGTTCTCGTACAGCACGCGATGCCGGCTCTCGCCGCAGACCGGGCACGCGCGGGCGAGCGACGTCGGCATCGACGCCTTCGTCTCGATCGATTCGTCGACGACACTCATGCCGCGACCCTCGTCTCGCGCGACGCGGCCCATGTCATCGTCCGAGCGATCGCTTCGTCGAGCGGCACCGTGACGCGCAGGCCGAGCTCGGTCGTCGCGCGTCCGACGTCGGGTACGTAGTCGCGGCCGCGCGCGCCGTTACTGGCGATCTCGACCGCCGCGTCGCGACCCGACGACGTCGCGCAGCGACGCGCGAGCGACGCGACCGTCACCGCCTCGTGGCCCCCGACGTTGTACGGGCGCAGCGGACGGCCGTCGACGAGGATCGCGAGCAGCCAGACGACGAGATCGCTCATGTAGAGATAGCTGCGACGCGCACGGCCGTCGCTCGCCACGCGAACCGGACCGCCGGCAATCGCATCGCGGATGAAGTTGCCGACCGCGAAGTGCGCGTCGAGCGACATGTGCGGACCGACGAAGGCGAAGCAGCGCGCCACGACCGTCTCGACGCCATGAGTCGCGTGCCACAGCGCGGCGAGTTGCTCGGCCGCGCGCTTGCCTTCGGCGTAGGCGTTCGCGGCGTCGAGCGGATCGGGACCACCACAGTCGTCTTCGACGATGCGGTCGATGCCCGGACGCTGCGGACCGTGGACGGCTCCGGAACTCACCAGCAGGACACGCGCGCCGGGCCGGGTCGAAGCGAACCGCAGGACGCGATCCGTGCCGTCGACGATCGTCCTGAAGACGTCGTTCGGACTCGTGCCGGCACCGCGCACACCGGTGTCGGCCGCGGCATGGACGACGTGCGTGACGGCGCCGGCGGCGTCGAGGTCGACGTGACGGATGTCTCCGCCGATCCATGCGAGTCGTCGCGCCGCGCCGATCTTCGGATGCCTGCGTCGCATCGCTTCCGGATCGCGGCTGACCGCGACGACCGACAGCCCGAGCGAGAGCGCGTCGTCGAGCGCGAGCAGGCCGTCGAGGACCCAGGTGCCGAACCAGCCGGTCGCGCCGGTGACGAGGATGCGTGCGCCGCGCAGCTCTTGTTCGAAGCGCCGGCCCTCGCGGACGATGTCCTCGAGGTCGGCCGCGGCGAGGCCGGTATGCGACGTCGGCAACGGCGCGCTCATCAGAACCCCACCCCGAAATACGTCCCGATCGTCGTCGCGACGTACTCGAGCATCGCCTCGTCGAGCCCCGGGTACACGCCGATCCAGAACGTGTCGTTCATGATCCGGTCCGCGTTCGCGAGGTCGCCGATCACGCGATGCGCGCGGCCCTGCATGTACGGCTGGCGCGTCAGGTTGCCGGCGAACAGCAGGCGCGTGCCGATGCTGCGCTCGTCGAGGTACGTCAGCAGGTCGACGCGCCGCGTATCCGCCGCGTCGCGCAGCGTGATCGGGAAGCCGAACCACGACGGGTCGGCATGCGCGGTCGCGCGGGGCAGATGCGAGGACGTCGGCGCAGGCTTCGAGGCGCTCGGCGAGGAATGCGAAGTTGCGTCGCCGCGTGCGCGACGAAGTCGTCGAGCCGGTCCATCTGCGCGAGCGCGCACGGCCGCCTGCATGTCGGTGATCTTCAGGTTGTAGCCGAGGTGGCTGTACGTGTACTTGTGGTCGTAGCCGTACGGCAGCTCGCCGAGCTTCCAGCAGAAGCGCTTGCCGCAGGTGTTGTCCTCGCCGGGCGCGCACCAGCAGTCGCGGCCCCAGTCGCGGATCGATTCGGCCGCGCGCTTCAGCAGCGGATCGTTGACGAGCACCGCGCCGCCCTCGCCCATCGTGATGTGGTGCGCCGGATAGAAGCTGACAGCGTGCCGATGTCGCCGAACGTGCCGACCTTGCGGCCGCGCTACGTCGCGCCGAGCGCGTCGCAGCAGTCCTCGACGAGCCACAGCTCGTGCTTCCGGCAGAACGCGACGACGGCATCGAGGTCGAACGGGTTGCCGAGCGTGTGCGCGATCATGATCGCGCGCGTGCGCTCCGACAGCGCGGCCTCGAGCATCGACACGTCGATGTTGTAGGTCGGGATGTCGACGTCGACGAAGACCGGCACCGCGCCGTACTGCAGCGATCGGGTTGACCGTCGTCGGGAAGCCGGCCGCGACCGTGATGACCTCGTCGCCCGGCCGGATCGCACGGTCGCCGAGCAGCGGCGACGTCAGCGCCGTGAACGCGACGAGGTTCGCCGACGAGCCGGAGTTGACCGTCATCGCATGGGCGACGCCGACGTACGCGGCGAGGCGCGCCTCGAACAGCGCGTTGAAGCGGCCCGTCGTCAGCCACGCGTCGAGCGACGCCTCGACCATGTTGCGCATCTCCGGCGCGCCGACGACCTTGCCCGACGGCGGGACCGGCGTCGTGCCCGGCACGAACGCGGTGGACGGCGCGAGGCTCGCGTAGCGGTCGACGAGCGCGAGGATCTCGGCGCGCACCGCGTCGCGCGGCGTCCGCGGCGCGCGGCCGGGACGTCGACGCGGATCGGAATGGCGTTCTTCATGCCGGCACCGGCCGCGGGATCGACGCGGTCGCCGCGGCGATCTGGTCGATCATCGTCGCGTGGATGTCGCCGCCGTCGACGAGCACGCGATAGCCTTCCGCCGTCATCGCGAGCGCGTCGTCGATCGCGAGCGCGGCGCCCAGCCGAGCCGCTCGCGCGCCTTCGTGCTGTCGAGCGACAGTCGTGGCGCCTCGTGCAGCGTCGCGTCGCGCGCGACGACCGGCTTCGGGCCGCGATCGTAGGCCTGCACGAAGCGGGCGGCGAGGTCGGCGACCGCGACTTCGGCGGCGTGGTCCGGCCCGAAGTTCCAGGCGCCCGCATGGCGCTGCGGATCGCGAGCCAGCGCCTCCGCCAGCATCAGGTAGCCGTGCAGCGGATCGAGCACGTGCTGCCACGGGCGCGTCGCGTCGGGCGAGCGGATCGCGACCGCGCGTCGAGCGGCCGCGCCGCGGACGAGGTCGGGGATCAAGCGGTCGCACGCCCCGTCGCCCCCGCCGATGACGTTGCCGGCGCGCGCCGTCGCGACGCCGACCGTCGTCTCGTCGAACAGGCTCTTCGCGAACGACGCGACGGCGATCTCGACGGCCGCCTTGCTGCTGCTGTACGGGTCGTGGCCGCCGAGCGCGTCGGCCTCGGTGAACGGGCGATGGTCGCCGTCGTGCGCGTAGCACTTGTCGGACGTGCACGACGACGAGCGCGCGCAGCGACGGCGTCGTGCGCAACGCGTCCAGCAGATGCACCGTGCCCATCACGTTCGTCGCCCAGGTCTCGACCGGCTGCGCGATACGACGCGCGCACGAGCGGCTGCGCGGCGAGGTGGAACACGACGTCGGGCGCCGCCTGGCGCACCGCGGCGCGCACCGCGGCCGCGTCGCGCACGTCGACGACGTGCGACTCGCACGCCGTCGGCGACGCCCGCGCGCTCGAACAGGTCGAAGTCGCCGTCGGCCGGCAGCGCGAGACCGACGACGTCGGCGCCGAGGCGCGCGAGCCAGACCGCGAGCCAGCTTCCCTTGAAGCCGGTGTGGCCGGTGACGAGGACGCGACGGCCGCGCCAGAAGGCGGGATCGATCACGACCACGTCTTCCACGGCGCACGGCCGCTTCGCCACAGTTCCTCGAGCATCCCCTTCTCGCGCAGCGTGTCCATCGGCTGCCAGAAGCCGGTGTGGCGCCACGCCCGTAGTTGATCTTCTTCGACGAGCCGCTGCAGCGGCAGGTGCTCCCAGAACGTGTCGTCGCCGTCGATGTAGGTCATCACGTCGCGCGACAGCACCGAGAAGCCGCCGTTGATCCAGGCGCCGTCGCCGAACGGCTTCTCGCGGAAGTCGGCGACGCGGTCGTCGTCGAGGTCGAGCGCGCCGAAGCGGCCGGGCGGCTGCACGGCCGTGACCGTCGCCTTGCGGCCGTGCGCGCGATGGAACGCGATCGACGCGCCGATGTCGATGTCGCCGACGCCGTCGCCGTACGTCATGCAGAACGTGTCGCCGACGTGTTCCTCGACGCGCTTGAGGCGTCCGCCGGTCTGCGTCGCGTCGCCGGTGTCGACCAGCGTCACGCGCCACGGCTCCGCGTGCCGCTGATGCACTTCCATCGCGTTCTTCGCGAGGTCGAACGTGACGTCGGACGTGTGCAGGAAGTAGTTCGCGAAGAACTCCTTGATGACGTAGCCCTTGTACCCGAGGCACACGACGAAGTCGTTGAGGCCGTGCGACGAGTAGATCTTCATGATGTGCCACAGGATCGGCCGGTCGCCGATCTCGACCATCGGCTTCGGCCGCTGCACGGTCTCTTCCGAGAGCCGCGTGCCGAGACCGCCCGCGAGGATGACCACCTTCATGTCGCCGCGTGACCCGCGACCGGCGTGCCGAGGACGACCGGCTGCCCGACGTCGCGCGGCGGTTCGTCGTCGTCGATCACGCGCGTGCCCTGCGCGTCGGCCGGACGGTCGTCGCCTTCCTCGTGGTACGCGTCGTCGATGTTGACCGCCCAGATCGCCGACTTGTCGGTGCTGCCGGCCACGATCGCCTCGACGGCGCGCTTCGCCGACAGCATCGAATGGTCCTGGTTGTTGTAGCGATGCATGCCGTTGCGGCCGACGCACCACAGGTTCTCGATGCCGTCGAGGAACGCGCGGACCTCGTCGAAATGCTCGTACGCGCCGTAGTAGCCGGGGTACGCCTTCGGCACGCGGATCACGACCGCGTCGAGGCATTCGGCCGCGTCGGCCATGCCGATCTGCTGCATCTCGCGCTTCGCGAGCGCGGTCATGTCCGCGTCGCTCGACGACCACAGCGCGTCGCCTTCGGCGCAGAAGAACTCGAGGCCGACCCACACGGTGCCCGGTTCCGCGACGAGGTAAGGGCTCCAGTTGTTGAAGATCTGCACGCGGCCGACCTTCACGCCCGGCTCCTGCACGTAGATCCAGTTGTCCGGCAGCGACGCGCGATCGTCGTCGCGACGCTTGCCGGTGCGGGCGAGCTTGCGATACAGCAGGCCGACCGTCATGAAGTCGCGGTATTCGAGCGCGCCGGCGAGTTCCTTCACGCGCGCCGGCACGTCGCCGTCGAGCGCGCCGACGAGTTCGCGGATCGGCATCGTCGAGATCACCTGGCCGGCCGGTTGCCACGCACGCGCGCGCGTCGCGACGTCCTCGGTCTCGACCTCGGTGATGCGCCGGTCGACCAGCTTCAGCCCGGTGACGCGCGTGGACATGCGGATCGGCACGCCGGCGTCGGACACGCGCGCCGCGACCGTCTCCCACATCTGGCCCGGCCCGAGCCGCGGATACAGGAAGTGCTCGATCAGCGACGTCTCGCGCGCCGTCGAGCGCGGCCTCACGAGCTGGCGCAGCGCATGCGCGATCGCGCGCGAGATCGACAGGCCCTTGACGCGCTGCGCGCCCCACGCCGCGCTGATCTCGTCGCAGCGACGACCCCAGACCTTCTCGGTGTAGCTCTTGAAGAAGCGCTGGTAGAGCCGGCGGCCGAAGCGATTGATGAAGAAGTCCTCGAGCGTGCGCTCGGGTCGGACCGGCGCGATGCGCGCGCGCAGGTAGCTCGCGCGCGAACAGCCCGCACGCGAGCGGACCGAGCTTCCACGCGGTCGCGACGTCGATCTTCAGCGGATACGCGAACAGCTTGCCGTCGAACAGGATGCGCGACAGCCGGTCGCGGACCAGCATCGTCGCGTCGCCGCCGGCCGCGGGCAGGTCCTTCGTCGACAGCGTCGAGCGCCGGCCCTGGTACGCGAGGAACGCGTGGCCCGTCGCCGACTTGAACGTCGCCGGCTCGGACGCATCGGCCATCGGCAGCTTGTCGAGCCACCAGCGCATGACCCAGTCGGACTTCGAGAAGAAGCGATGGCCGCCGATGTCGATGCGGTTGCCGCGATGGACGACCGTCTTCGAGATGCCGCCGACCTGCGTGTCGGCGTCGAAGATGCGGACGTCGGGACGGCCCGCGGCGATCAGCTCGAGCGCCGCGGTGAGGCCCGCGGGGCCGGCGCCGACGATGACGGTCGGGGCGGCGCTCACGGCTCGGGGCTCGCGAACAGCAGGACCTTGCGCGTGACGAAGTTCGCGACGAAGCCGAGGCCGGCGGACAGGAGCTTCGCGAGCGGCAACGCGAGGCCGATCGTCGTCGCGACGAACAGCGTCAGCGAGTTCAGGACGAGTCCGACGACGCCGAGCAGCGCGAACACGAGGAATTCCTTCGCCGGATCGCGGACCACGCGGTTCGCGAACACCCAGCGCGTCGACAGCAGATAGATGAACACGAGGCCGGCGCCGTACGCGATCGCGCCGGCGAGCCACGGCGTCAACGAAAGCGCCTTCACGCCGACGAACAGCAGCCCCGCGTCGAGCGCGAGCGCGGCGACCGACGCGATCAGATAGCGCCCGGCCTCGCCGACGAGCGACTCGCGCGGAAATTCGCGCGGCATCGCGAGGACGGCTTCTTCGAGTTCGGGCGCGGTCGTCGACATGCGGCGATCATCCCTTCTTCAACGCGGCGCAACGATAAAGAAAGAACTTCTTTTCGTAGCCATTTTCGGTGACGCCGGTGGAGAAGCTCGCGGTCGGCTTCGCGCCTTCGAGCGTGCTCTGCAGGACGACGTCGTCGAGGCCGCCTTCGGTGCACAGCGCCGAGACCGCCGACACGTCGGGCTCGCAGGCGCCCTGCTTCTCGTTCAGGCCGTTCATCATCCGGCAGATCTGCTCCTGGAAGTCGAGCAGCGCGGCGATCTTCCGTCGCCGGTCGAGTTCCAGCACCATGTCGCGCGAAAAAACCGCGCCGGAACCCTGTTGCGCCGTGTAGTAGTTGCCGTGGGCCGAACAGGATCCATGGCGCCATCAGGTCGCGGTACCAGTAGACCTTGGCCTCCGGTGCGATCAGGCCGGGCCAGATCTGCGCGTCGGTCCCGTACGACTCCATCGTCCGCGTCCAGTCGGCGCGCTGGTCCCAGAACGCGATCGTGACGAGACAGAACGCGAGCGCCGCCGCGAACGCGCCGCGCGGCCAGCGCCGGCCGGCGTACCGGACCGCCAGCGCGATCGCGAGGACGACGACCCCGACCGACAGCCCCTGTCCGACCACGTTGCGCACCGGCTGGTCGAGCAGGCCGCCGACCTTGACGGCCCGCAGCTCGGCCTGGAGCGCGATCAGCGACGCGCCGAGGATGACGGCGCCGACGGTGACGCGGACGAGGTCCGGCGTGATCTTCATTCGTGACCGCAGCAGGTAGATCGCGGCAGCCATCGCACCGACCAGCGGCGGTACGACCGACCCCGGCGCGAGCCAGCCGATCGCGAGCAGGCATGCGGCGACGCGCCCCGCGCTGCCGGACCGCCACAGCTTGTCGAGGCCGATCGGCAGCGTCGCCATCGCGAGCCACTGCATGATCCACAGCGCGCGCCAGATCTGCAGCTTCCCGAAGAACGTGTCGCGCGCGAAGTCCACGAGCACGAGACTGAGCAGCGTGCTGCCGAGCCCGGCGATCAGCGCCGCACGCAGCAGTCGATCGAGCGGCGCCTTCGACCCCGGCTCGAGCGTGACGCCGATGCAGACCGTGCTGAACAGGACGATCCCGAAGTCGCCGACGGTCCAGTTCAGGACGAACGCATGGACGTTGATCTCCTGGACGAGCGCCCACCACGCGTCGTCGTAGCGCTGGAAGACGTCGGCGAACGGACCGACATGGCCGAGGCCGAGCGCGACCAGGCAGGCGACGCCCGCCGGCGCGAGCCACAGCCATCGACGATCGCCGGCCGCGAGGTAGAGCCACGCGACCGCGGCGCCGCCGGCGAACAGCAGCGGATGGAAGCAGCGCCGCGAGCAGCATCATCAGCGCGGCGCCGACGAATCGGCGGCGGACCAGCAGCGCGAGGCCGAACAGCACGGCCGGCTCCGCGAAGCTGCGCGCGGTCAGGAACGGCTCCGAATACGCGAAGACGCGGCGTCCGCCGTAGATCGACCAGCCGAGGACGAGCGACAGCATGCAGAAGAACCACAGTCGCCGCGGCGCCAGCGCCCGCACGAGCGCGCCGCTCGCCCCGACGAACAGCAGTCCGGCGACGACCAGCCCGACGATCGCGCCGCCGCCGAGACCGAACGTCTCGATCAGCCACGCGTACACCGCCGGCAGCACGGTGAACGCGCCTTGCGAGCCGAACAGGAAGTACAGGTCGTCGTGGAACTGGCCCGGCTTGATGCGGGACAGCGCGTCGCCGGCGTAGAGGATGCCGTCGTGGCGGATGCCGGCGTATTCGCGGCTCAGGAAGAACGCCGCGACGATCAGCATCGCGCCGGTGACGGACTTCAGGGAAGGTCGCTCGCTCATAAAAAAAGAGGTGCGCGAGGCACCTCTCTTTTATGCGACGGCTGGACCGTTAGCCGCGGCAGGAGCCCGGCAGGTACTTGGCCGGAACCGGGTTGGCCGTCGGCAGGGCCGCACTTCCACTCGGTGATCGCCTTGCCGGCATCACTCGCACCGGCGGCGCCGTGCCGCCGATGTACGGGGTCAGCGTGATCGCCTTCTGTCGATGTTCGTCGGATCGATGCCTTGCGCGACGACCGTCACGACGCCGTTGCCGTCCGTCGACGATCGACGCGACGTACTTCGACGCGCTACCCGACGACTCGCAACCGAACGAGTTCGCGGCGGGGAAGGCACCCGACGAAGCCGACTGATAGACCTCGGTGATCGTCGTGCGGCACGCGCTGGCCGCGAGGATCAGTTCCGACATCTTCGCGCGCTTCGTGTAGTCCTGATACGCCGGCAGCGCGATAGCGGCCAGGATGCCGATGATCGCGACCACGATCATCAGTTCGATCAGGGTAAAACCCTTTTGCATCTTGTTCATCAAAATTCTCCAGTGGGAAAGAAGGCCGACCGCAGAGGGTCGCAAAGCAACCGCTGTGCCATGCCGCTCGAAGGCTTCAAACGACCGCCTGTCGAGGAAAACGCGCCGCCAGCCGTCGTGCGCGACGACCAATACCGACGCAAATTGTCATTTCCCGCCATTTATCGTTGCGCCGACGGCTCAGCCGCGGCACGAGGCGGGGAGGTAGTTCTGCTGGCTGCTGATCGTCGGGCCGCAGCGCCAGAACGCGACCGACGAGCCGATGTCGGCCGCGCTCATCGGCGCGCCGGCCGTGTTGAACGGCGACAGCTGGACGGCGGTCGTGACGCTCGGGATGTTCTGGACGGTCACGGTGACGACGCCGGTCGCGTCGGTCGAGATCGCCGCGACGTATTGCGACATCGATCCCGATCCCTCGCAGCCCCACTGGTTCGGGCCCGGCAGCGTGCCGCTCGTCGTGCTCTGGTAGACCTCGGTGACCGTCGCGCGACAACTGCTCGCGGCCAGCAGCACCTCCGACATCCGCGCGCGCTTCGTGTAGTCCTGGTAGGCAGGCAACGCGATCGACGCGAGGATGCCGATGATCGCGACCACGATCATCAGTTCGATCAGGGTGAAGCCGGCCTCGCGGCGGGCGTCGGTTCGCTGGCGCATCGGAGTCTCCGTCGACAGAGCGCGTGAGATCGCCGCGGTCGCAGCGATACGGACTGCTCATCGAAAGCGAACCGCCGATCTTGAGCACGGCGCGACGAACGGTCGACGATGACCGATCGGATGGGCGCGTCGTCGGGCGACGACGTCGGCTCGAACGGGCGACGGCGCCCGGGCCCCGCTCAGCGGCTGCAGACCGCCCGCACCTGCTTCACGTCGGTCAGGCCGGACAGCACCTTCTCCATGCCGTCCATCCGCAGCGTGCGCATCCCCTCGCCGATCGCCGTGACGAACAGCTCGGCGACGCGCGCGTGCTCCTGGATGCCCTTCTTGATCGCGTCGCTGCCGATCATCAGCTCGTGCAGGCCGATGCGGCCCTTGTAGCCGGTGCCGCTGCAGCGGTCGCAGCCCTTCGCGCGCTGGAACTGCAGCTTGCCGGCGACGCCGTACTGGCGGATCCAGCCGTCGTACAGGCGCTTCGCCTCGAGCTGCGGATCGGCCTGCCACGCGGGAACCTGCTGCAGGTCCTCGGCGTATTCGGTGACGAACGCGCGGATCTCGGCCGAGTCGGGCGTGTACGGCTCCTTGCAGTCGCACAGCTTCTTCGCGAGCCGCTGCGCGAGGATGCCGAGCAGCGCGTCGGCGAAGTTGAACGGGTCCATGCCCATGTCGAGCAGCCGCACGATCGACTCGGGCGCCGAGTTCGTGTGCAGCGTCGCGAACACGAGGTGGCCGGTCAGCGACGCCTCGATGCCGATCGCGACCGTCTCCTTGTCGCGCATCTCGCCGACCATGATGATGTCGGGGTCGGCGCGCAGGAACGACTTCATCACCGTCGCGAAGTCGAGGCCCGCCTTGCGGTTGACCTGCACCTGCCGCAGTCCCTTCTGCGTGATCTCGACCGGATCCTCGGCGGTCCAGATCTTCGTCTCGGGCGTGTTGAGGTTGCCGAGCACCGAGTGCAGCGTCGTCGTCTTGCCGGAGCCGGTCGGGCCGCAGACGAAGAACAGCCCGTACGGCTTCGCGATGACCGGCTTCAGCCGCTCGTGGTTGTGCGGCGTCAGGCCGAGCTGGTCGAGCGGCAGCGGCTTGCCGGCCGACAGGATCCGCATGACGACGTCCTCGACGCCGCCGGCCGACGGGATCGTCGCGACGCGCAGCTCGATGTCGAGCGGCCCGAAGCGCTTGAACTTGATCTTCCCGTCCTGCGGCTTGCGCTTCTCGGAGATGTCGAGGTCGCACATGATCTTGATGCGCGCGATCAGCGGCGCCCGATAGCTCGGCGGCACCTCGATGTACGGCACCAGCGTGCCGTCCTTGCGGAAGCGGATCACCGTCTTCTGGCGGCCCGGGTACGGCTCGATGTGGATGTCGGACACGCCCTGCTGGTGCCGCGTCGACGATCACCTTGTTGACGAACTTGACGAGCTCGTTGTCGGCGGCGGCGGTCGCCTCGTCGACGGACTCGCCGTCGTCGTGCGAGCTCGCTCGCGCAGGAACGCCTGCGCGCTCGTGCCGGTGAAGTCCTCGCCGAAGAACTGGTCGAGCGTGCGCTCGAACTCGTCGACCGTCGTGACGCGATACGTCACCTTCGCCGCGCGCGGGAAGATGTTGGCCACGACGCGCGACGACTTGATGCGCTCGGGGTCGGTCGTCAGCACGACGAGGCCTTCGTTCGCGTCCTCGATCGGCAGCCACGCGGCCGCCTGCGCGTACTCGCGCTTGATCTGCTTCAGCAGGTCGAGCGGCTTCGGTCGATCGGCCTTGAACGGCTCGTACGGCACGTCGAAGTAGGTCGACAGTGCGCGGCCGATCTCGCGGCGCTCGACCTGGAAGTCGACCTGCAGGATCTCCTCGACCTCGACGCCCTTGCGGCGCGCCGACGTGCCGGCGAGCTTGATCTCCTCGGCCGAGATCAGGCCTTCGGTGACGAGCAGGTCGTACTTGGAACGGATCGGCCGCGACGACCGCTGCGCGAGCTCGGCTTCCTTGCGACGGTTGCGGATCGCGACCGCGAGCGCGTCGCACAGCTCGCGGAAGCCTTCGATCTCGCTCGCGCTGAACGCCTGCCCGGACCGGCTGTTGATCAGCTGCGCGACGCCGAGCAGTTCGGGCGGCTGGCCGCGCTTGCCCTGGAACGCGATCGGCGCCGCGAGCACCTGGCGCGGCGAATCGCCGGCCTCGATGCCGAACGCGCTCGACGGCTGCAGGCCCGGATGGATCGCGGCCAGCTCCTGCTCGTCCAGCGCGTCCTTGACGTTGACGACGACCTGCTGGGTCGCGACGACGCCGACGACGCTGTTGTTCTTCACCGGCCGGCGGAAATCGCTGACGGTGCCGTCGGCCGCGCGCAGCTTGGAGTGCAGCAGCCGCCCGTCCTCGCTGACGCACGTACAGGTAGAGCCGCTCGGCGTTGAAGACGCGGCGGATGTCGGTGCCGGCGTCGAGCAGGATGTCGTCGATCGACGCCATCGCGTGGATGCGGTTCGCGACGTGCTGCAGGTTGCGCGAGAACAGCAGCCGCGCGCCGAGGTCGGCCGCGGCGCGCTCCGGCGCCGGTCGCGGCGGCAGGTCGTCCGGTCGGGCCTGCCGGCCCGGAATGGTCGCTTGCTTCATCGTCGTTCGCCGCGGATCGCCGGACGCGGTCAGCGGAAGAAGAACTCCATCTTGGTTCCCGACAGCTCGATGATGTCGTGATTGCCCAGCGCGGTGGCGTCGAGCCCGAGCGCCTTGCCGTTGACGACCGGGAACGACGTGCCCTCGACGTGCGTGATGTAGTAGCCCTGCTGGCGGCGCGTGATGACCGCGACCTGCACGCCGGGACGCCCGAGCGTCGTCAGCGCCTTCGACAGCATCAGCTCCTTGCCGGCGTTCGGCCCGTTCAGGATCTGGATCGTGGCCGCCGGGCCCGACGCGGCCGGCGACGACGCGGTCGCCGTGGCGACGCCGCTGCCGGAGCGGCTGAGGCCGTTCGCGGAGTCGGACGACCCGCGGCCGCGACCGCTGGTCGCGGCGTGCGGGTCGCTCGACGATGCCCGACGGGACGTGCGACGACGCGAAGCTGCGCGACCCGCTGCCCGAGCGGCTGCCGTCCTCGGTGCGCGAGCCGGCCACCGGATAGTCGGTCGCCCGACGGCTTCGCGTCGGCGACGAACTTGAGCTTGTACTTGCCGAGCTCGACCGTGTCGTTCGCCTGCAGGAAGTGCTTCTTGATCGGCTGGCCGTTGACCGTCGTGCCGTTCGTGCTGCCGAGATCCTCGATGAACGAGTCGCTGAGGACGGTGATCAGGACCGCGTGCTCGCCGCTGACGGCGAGGTTGTCGATGACGATGTCGTTGTGCGGGCGCCGACCGATCGTGGTCCGCTCCTTCGTCAGCTCGACTTCCTTCAGGACGAGACCGTCCATCGAAAGGATCAACTTCGCCATCTGCCACTCCGCAGGTCGACCCGCCGTCATCGCACGGATGCGGCGGGCTCTTTGATCGTCAACGCCACCGTCGGTCACGCGCGGCGCCGGGCCCGTTGCGGACGCGGCGCTGCGCGGGCCGCCTCCCGGCCCGGGGACGTTTCGACGTCGGCCGCGCCGGGACCGCGCGCGAACCCGACGCTGGCGAGCACGACGGATACGTTATCACGGCCACCGCGCGCATTGGCCGCATCGACCAGACTGGCGGCGACCGTCTGCAGCCGTGCGGCGTCCGCGACCCGCGCATCGGGCGGCCGGTCGGCGTCCCAGTCGTCGTCGGCGCCGTTCGTGTCGCCGATCAGCAGGTCGAAGATCTCCTCGTCGCTCAGCATGTCGGGCAGGCCGTCGGAACAGATCAGGTAGAGATCGCCGGGCACGAGGTCGTATTCGTTGATCTCGGGCTCGGCGACCGGGTCGACGCCGAGCGCGCGGGTGACGAAGTTGCGGCTGATCGAGTCGCGCGCTTCGCCGGGCGTCAGCACGCCGGCGTCGATCTGCTCCTGCAGCAGCGAGTGGTCGCGCGTCAGCAGGCTGAAGACGCCGTCGCGCATCCGGTAGACCCGCGAGTCGCCGAGGTGGAGCGTCGTGACCGACCGGTCGCCGAGCAGCAGCATCGCGAGCGTCGTACCCATTCCGGCGAGCGCCGGGTCGCGTTGCGCGGCCGCGATGATCGCGTCGTTCGCGCCGTCGATCCGCGTGCGCAGCAGCGCGTGCAGCGCGCGCCGCGCCTGCGCCGGCCCGGTCGCCGCGCGGCCGCTCGCTTCGCGCAGGTCCTCGACGAGATGCCGGACCAGGAAGTCGGCGGCCAGCCCGCTCGCGACCTCGCCGGCCGCGTAGCCGCCCATGCCGTCGGCGATCAGCGCGAGCCCGTCGTCCTCGGCGATCGCGATCGTGTCCTCGTTGTCTCGCGCACGAGGCCGCGGTCCGTCACCGCCGCGAAGCGGTAGACGATCGGCGCGTCGCCGGTCGCCCGGGGCCGGGCGCTCACGTCCGCGCTCGCCGGGCGATCCGCCCGCGCCGGCAAGCGTCGGCCGGGCCGATGCGAGAGACCGAGCGGACTGGGGACATGGCGGCCGGACCGTCGAGATACGGTCGTGACGAGGGAACGCTCGATGATGACAGCGCGGTTCGAAAGCCGTCAATCCACCGTTGACCCTAGTGGTCGCACCTGTTGCAACGCCGCGCTGGCGGGCGGCGCGGCGGCGAGGATCGACGGCGCCACTCGCAGCCGCGGCGACGGCGCACTCGCAGCGGCGCGGCGGCGCACTTGCAACGGGGCGGCGGCGCACTTGCAACGGGGCGCCTGATCGGGCGACGGCCCGCGCCGCGCCGGATCGCCGATTCCTCCGCACGACGCCGCAGCGGCGCCGCAGCGGCGCCGGGGCCGCGCGACGCAGGTCGGGCGACGGCGCTCGCCCGGTGCGGCTACGCCGGGTTCCGTCGGCCGCGTCGGCGGATGCGAGCGACGAGCAGCCCGACGACGACCACGCCGACGGCGCCCGCGACGCCGGCCGCCGTCGACCAGCGATCGGCGCCGGGCGCGATCGGGGCGAGCGCCGGATCGGCCGACGCCATCTCGCCGGCGACGAAGCCGAGCAGCGCGGCGCCGGCGACGACGATGAGCGGGAAGCGGCGGATCAGCCGCAACAGCATCGTGCTGCCGAACATGATCAGCGGCACCGTCGAGCCCGAGCCCGATGACGCAGCACCGCGAACCGCGACCGGCGGCGGCGACGCGGCCGCGACCGCCGCGACCGCGAGCACGTTGTCGAGGCTCATGACGAAGTCGGCGAGCAGGATCGTGCGGACCGCGGCGAACAGGTCGCGCCCGGCATCGACCGCGCGCGCCTCGCCGCTGCCCTTCAGCAGCCGCACGCCGATCCACAGCAGCAGCGCGGCGCCGACGAGCTTCACGTACGGCCGTTCGAGCAGCGCGACCGCGAAGAAGACGAGGACGAGGCGCAGGACGATCGCGCCGGCGCTGCCGAGCCAGACGGCCTGGCGCTGGCGCGTCGCCGGCAGGTCGCGCGCGGCCAGCGCGATGACGATCGCGTTGTCGCCCGACAGCAGCACGTCGATCCAGGCGATCTTGCCGATCGCGATCCAGAACGGCGCGGCGAGCAGCTCGTCGATCATCGGGTCATCGCCGGTCGGTCGCATCGCTGAGGACGGACACGCGCGGCGGACCAGGCGCGTTCGTCCGGCGGTCGGATCGCCGACCGACGCCGGGGTCGTCAGAGCATCGACTTCAGCAGCTTGCCCATCTCGCCCGGGTTCTTCGTGACCTTGATGCCGCAGGCCTCCATCACCGCGAGCTTCTCCTGCGCGGTGCCCTTGCCGCCGGAGATGATCGCGCCGGCGTGGCCCATCCGCTTGCCGGGCGGCGCCGTGACGCCGGCGATGAAGCCGACGACCGGCTTCTTCATGTGGTCGCGGATCCAGTACGCGGCCTCTTCCTCGTCGCTGCCGCCGATCTCGCCGATCATGATGACCGCGTCGGTGCCGGGATCGTCGTTGAACAGCTTCATGACGTCGATGTGCTTGAGCCCGTTGACCGGATCGCCGCCGATGCCGACCGCGCTCGACTGGCCGAGCCCGAGCTCGGTGAGCTGGCCGACCGCCTCGTACGTCAGCGTGCCCGAGCGCGACACGACGCCGATGCGGCCCTTGCGATGTGGATGTGGCCCGGCATGATGCCGATCTTGATCTCGTCCGGCGTGATCGTGCCCGGGCAGTTCGGGCCGAGCAGCAGCGTCTTGCGGTTCTGCTTGCGCATGCGGTCGCGCACTTCGACCATGTCGCGCACCGGAATGCCTTCGGTGATGCAGATGACGAGGTCGAGGTCGGCCTCGACGGCTTCCCAGATCGCGGCGGCGGCGCCGGGCGGCGGCACGTAGATGACGGACACGGTCGCGCCGGTCTCGCGCTTCGCTTCGGCGACGGTCGCGAAGATCGGAATGCCCTCGAAGTCCTCGCCCGCCTTCTTCGGGTTCACGCCGGCGACGAAGCAGTTCGCGCCCGTTCGCGTAGTCGCGACACATCCGCGTGTGGAACTGGCCCGTCTTGCCGGTGATGCCCTGCGTGATGACCTTGGTGTTCTTGTCGATGAGGATGCTCATGAGCTCCCTGCGTGCCGTTGTCGCCATCTTCGTCGTTCCCGGCGAAGGCCGGGAACCCAAGTGCTCGTTATTTCGCCGAGTGTCGTCGAACAGATCGTTCCACGTAAGGATTCATCGCCTGATCGAGATTCGATCTTCCAGGCCCGATGCCACTTCTTGATCTGCTTTTCGCGCGCGATCGCGCTTCGGCGATCGATTCGTGCGGCTTCGAACCAGACCAGCGCTTCGACGCGTGCCTCTGCGTGAAGCCGTCGACGAAGCCGCTCCTGGTGTTGCCAGACCCGCTTGACGAGGTCGCGACGTCACGCCGACGTACAGCGTGCCGTTACGGTCGGCTCGCGAGGAGGTAGACGCGAACTGCTTCTCGAGTCCATCCGTACCACGACGCTGGGTTCCCGCCTTCGCCGGGAACGACGAACGCGATGCGGATGACGCTCGCGCTGACCAGCACGCCCTCAACCCCCTCGCGCCGCCGCCACCACCTTCTCGCCCGCTTCCGTCATGTTCGCCGCCGAGATGATCGGCAGGCCCGAGTCCTTCAGCATCTGGCGGCCGAGCTCCTCGTTCGTCCCTTTCATCCGCACCACGAGCGGCACCTTCAGCGACGTCGCCTTCGACGCCGCGATCACGCCTTCGGCGATCGTGTCGCACTTCATGATGCCGCCGAAGATGTTGACGAGGATCGCCTTCAGGTCCGGGTTCTTCAGCATGATCTTGAACGCCTCGGTGACCTTCTCGGTCGTCGCGCCGCCGCCGACGTCGAGGAAGTTCGCGGGCTCGCCGCCGAACAGCTTGATCGTGTCCATCGTCGCCATCGCGAGGCCGGCGCCGTTGACGAGGCAGCCGATGTCGCCGTCGAGCGAGATGTACGCGAGGTCGAACTTCGACGCCTCGATCTCGGCCGGGTCCTCCTCGTCGAGGTCGCGCAGCGCGACGATGTCGGGATGGCGGAACAGCGCGTTCGCGTCGAAGTTGAGCTTCGCGTCGAGCGCGATGACCTTGCCGTCGCCGGTCAGGATCAGCGGGTTGATCTCGGCGAGCGACGCGTCGGTGTCCCAATACGCCTTGTACAGCGCCTGGAAGATCGCGCGCGCCTGCGGGACCGACGCGTCGGGCACGCCGATCTTCCGCGCGACCTCGTCGGCGTCGGCGTCGGTCAGGCCCGTCTCCGGATCGACGAAGACCTTGTGGATCTTCTCCGGCGTGTGCGCGGCGACCTCCTCGATGTCCATGCCGCCTTCGGACGACGCCATCAGCGCGACGCGCTGCGTGCCGCGGTCGATGACCATGCCGACGTAGAGCTCCTTCGCGATGTCGGCGCCCTCCTCGATCAGCAGGCGCCGCACCTTCTGGCCCTCGGGCGACGTCTGGTGCGTGACGAGCTGCATGCCGAGGATCTGCCCGGCCTTCTCGCGCACCTCGTCGATCGACTTCGCGACCTTCACGCCGCCGCCCTTGCCGCGGCCGCCGGCGTGGATCTGCGCCTTGACGACCCAGACCTTGCCGCCGAGCTTCTCGGCCGCCGCGACCGCCTCGTCGACGGTGAACGCCGGGATGCTGCGCGGCACGGTGACGCCGTACTTCTTCAGGATTTCCTTGCCCTGGTACTCGTGGATCTTCATCGCGGTCCGTCCATCGTCGTCTCGGGATTGTCGTGCTCGGCGGGGCGCCGGAACCAGCGCGGATAGAAACGCGCGACCGCCGGGCCGTCGGTGCGCAGCGCGTGGCAGCGGTCGAGCTGGAACGGCTGCCGATCGGCGGTCGCCGGTCGGCGCGTTGAGGTCGACCTCGCCGGCGAACGCCTGCACGGCCGCGGTCGGCAGCACGTCGGTCAGCTCGGTGAGATGCGTGCAGCCGGCGACACCGCCGAGCCGTTCGCGCACCGCCCGCTTGAAGCCCTTCATCAGGTTCAGGCCGACCAGTCGTCGATAGGCCGGCTCGATCTCCGCGCAATGGCCGGGATACGGATGCTCGAGCGACCGCGCGGCGACGTCGACGATGTCGAAGCCGCGGTCGATCGTGACGACGAGCCGCATCCGGTGGATCGGCTGGCCCGCGGGTCGCACGCCGCTCGCGAGCGCGAGGTCGCGCGGCTTCGTGTCGGTCATCTCGGCCTCGATGTCCCAGAGCCCGTCGTCGCGCAGGAAGACGTCGGCGCGGATCGATCGGGTGTGGACGTGGCGGCGGGCGGGCATGGAAGGATGCGGGGGCCGGCGAGCCCGCGCACGAGGCGCCCCGAACGACGGACGCCGCAATGCAACATCCGCGAATCTAACACAGGGCGTCGCGTCGGCCGGCGCATCCGCGGGTCTCGCGATGGCGCCCGCGAAGCGGTTCATCGGCGCGCATCCGGCCTGTACGTCGAGCGCTTCGTCGACTCGGTCTCGAAGCGGGTCCTCGCCCGCATCGCGCCGGACGAGGCAGTCGATGTCCGTCGAAGCGGGGTCGCCGGCGGCCGACGCGCGCCGAACGCGTCGATGCGATCGACGTCCGTCGAGACCGTGCCGCGCGTCGGTCGGCGCGCACGGCACGGCACGACGGTCAGCGGTTCGGATCGTCCGGGCCGCCCTTCAGCACGAACTTCTGGATGCGCTTGCCGGTGTCGACCTCGCCGGTGTAGTAGTTGCC
Organism: uncultured beta proteobacterium; assembly: GCA_963720205.1. GTDB lineage: Bacteria > Pseudomonadota > Gammaproteobacteria > Burkholderiales > Burkholderiaceae_D > CAHJXF01. The sequence continues at coordinate 2,163,380 of OY970390.1, forward strand.
GTCGGTCGTGATGCCGGCCTGGTGGACCCAGTGGAACTGGCCGGCGTTGCGGCCGTTGTGGCCGAACGTCGACAGCACGAGGCCGTCGCTGCGACGGAGCACCCAGACGACGTTGTTCTCGCCGTCGGCCACGAGCAGGTACTTCTGCTGCGGGTCCGCCGAGAAGTTCAGCGTCCACACCGACCCGTTGCCGAGCGTCGCCGGACGCACGAAGAACTCCTTGACGAAGTTGCCCTGCTTCGTGAAGACCTGGATGCGGTCGTTGACGCGGTCGCAGACGTAGACGTAGCCGTCGTCGGACACGTGCGCGCAGTGGACCGGGTTGCGGAACTGCGGATCGAGCGTGCCGCTGTTGACGTACGCCGGCGGCGTCGCGTTGTCGATCGTCGCGAGCGACTGGCCGTACGCGCCCCAGCCGCGCTTGAACGCGCCGGTCCGCGAGTCGAAGACGACGACGCGCTTGTTGAGGTAGCCGTCGGCGATGTAGACCTCGTGCGCCCGGTCGTCGACCTCGACGCCGGCCGGCTGGCCGAGACGCGTGACGTCCTGGTTGTTCTCGGGCGACGTGTCGTTCGGCTTGCCGATCACGAGCAGCAGCTGGCCGCTGTTCGTGAACTTCAGCACCGCGCGATCGCCGGCCGCGTTGCCGCCGATCCAGACGTTGTCGTCGCCGTCGACCCAGATGCCGTGCTCGCTGTTCGGCCACTGCGCGACATAGCCGGGGCCGCCCCACGCCTGCAGCAGGTTGCCCTTCTGGTCGAACTCCATCACCGACGGCGCGGCGACGCAGCACGCGGACCGCGGACCGTTCTGCGGCTCGGCACCGAGCTCGTCGGCCGTGTCGGAACGCGGTCGCTGGTTGATCCAGATGTGGTCGTGCTTGTCGATCGCCATGCCGCCGACCTGGCCGATGATCCAGTTGTTCGGCAGCTCCTTCGGCCAGCTCGGATCGACGACGTACTTCGGCGCGCCGCCCTGGCCGGAATTGGCCAGCGCCTTGATGTCGAAGTCGACGGCCGAACCGCCGGCCGCCTGGGCGTGGCCCGCGACCATCCAGGCGGACGCGGATACGACGAGGGTTCCGATCGCGCGCGCGACCGTCCCCCACGAGTGGGTTGCTTTCATCAGGGTGTCTCCTCGAATGCGAGACGGAGCGCCGGCCGCTTCGTCCGTTATCGGGTCGACGGCCGTGGTGGCCGTCCGTCGCCTGCCGGCTCCCGTCGCCGCTCGTCCTGCCCTGGCCGGCGGGCGCTCGAACGTCGCCTCACCGGTGGACCACTATGAAGTCGCACATTCGCGATTGGCAAGCGCGCGTTGCGACGAATCAGCCGCCTTCGGCGCCGGTCGTTCGACGCGCCGTGCGCGATGGCGCGGCCGGGGAGACGTGTCGGCGCCACGTCGATCGCGTCAGGTCAGCGACGTCGATGGCGCGCTCGCGGGCGCCACGTCGACGGCGCGCTCGAGCAGCAGGTCGACAGCGTGCGGTCAGCCGATGGCGGCCGATGCTGGTGATCGCGGCGACGGGCCGTCGTCGCGTGCGAGCAGCGTCGCGAGCGCCCGCGCGACGATCCGCGTCGCGCGTCGCAGGTCGTCGAGCGCGAGGTTCTCGTCGGCGCGCTTCGCATTCGCCTCGAGGATCGAACGCGGACCGGCGCCGAACAGCACGATCGGCACGCCGGCCTCGCCGTAGAGCCGCGCGTCGGTGTACAGCGGCGTCGCGGTGACGTCGAGCCGTTCGCCGGTCACGTCGTCGGCCGCCGCGACGCAGCGCATCGACGATCCGCTCGTGGCCCGGCAGCGGCTCGAGCGCGCGCGCGAGCAGCAGACGGCGCACGTCGACCGTCAGCCCGTCGACCCGCGGCAACGCGTCGGCGATCAGCGCCCGCAACGTCCGCTCGACGTCGGCCGGGTCCTCCTCGGGGATCATCCGGCGATCGAGCCTGAGCGTGACGCGGTCCGGCACGACGTTCGTGTTCGTGCCGCCGTCGATGCGACCGATGACGAGCGTCGGGCTGCCGATGCCGGCGACGTCCGAGCGTCGCGCGCCGAGCCCGTCCGCATGCGCATACAGCGCGTCGACGATCGCGGCCGCCCCGCGCAGCGCGTCGACGCCGGTCTCGGGCATCGCGGCGTGGGCCGAGCGTCCGGCGACGGTGACCGCGAGCTGCAGGCAGCCGTTGTGCGCGGTGACGATCGCGTACGAGAAGCCGGGGCCGAGCGCGAGGTCGGGCTTCACGATCCCTTCGGCGAGCAGCCACGCGGGACCGAGCAGGCCGCCGAACTCCTCGTCGTACGTGAAGTGCAGCTCGACCGCGCCGGCCAGCGGCAGGCCGCTCGCGACCAGCGCGCGCAATGCGAACGCGTAGGTCGCGAAGTCGGACTTCGAGACGGCGACGCCGCGGCCGTACATGCGCCCGTCCGACGACGTCGCCGCCGTACGGGTCGTGCGTCCATCCGGCACCGGGCGGCACGACGTCGCCGTGCGCGTTCAGCGCGATGGTCGGGCCGCGCATCGATGCGTCGCCGAAGCGGTGGCGCACGACGAGGTTCTCGACCGTCGTCAGGCCGGCTTCGTCGACGGCGGCCTGCGGCGGCGCGTGCCGCTCGACGACGAAGCCCATCGCGCCGAGCAGCGCGGCGGCGCGTTCCGCATGCGGGCGGTTGTCGCCGGGGGGCGTGTCGGTCGGCACGCGGACGAGCTCGCGCAGGAACGCGACCTCGTCGTCGAAGTGCGCGTCGATCCAGCGATCGATCGCGTCGTGCGGTGCGGGCTGTGCGGCGTCCATTCCCGAAGCATGGCGGCTCGCACCGGCTTCGGCAATGCGATGCTCGACCGGCGCCGTCCTCGACGCCGAGCCCCGTCGTTCGCGTCGCCGAGCGGGGCCGGCCGCCCGGTCAGCGCGCGGCGGCCGGGGCGATCCGCCACAGTCGCGTCGGCAACGCGATCGGCGCGGTCGGATCGAAGAACGCCGAGTCCTGGATCCGCGAGTTCGTCACGTAGATCGATCCGTCCGGACCCTCGGCGAACGTGTCGGGCCAGCGCAGCCGCGGGTCGCGGACGATCGTCGTCAGGTTGCCGCCGCGCGCGGCCAGGTCGCGCGTCTTGACGGAGTCGTCCTGCGGCGACGTGACGTACATCAGCCCGTCCCGCTTGCCGATCCACAATCCGTCGGCGGGGCCGTCGTTGCCGACGATCGCGATCGCGTTCGACGGGTCGGCGCCGGACGCGAGCGCCGCCGTCGGCACCGCGTACAGCGTGCCGCCCTTGATCGCCTGCCAGTACAGCGTCGCGCCGTCGTTCGACAGCGCGATGCCGTCGGCCGCGAACTCGACGCCGCGCCCGTCGGGCCGCCGCAGCGGCTTGCCGTCGACCATGACCGTCACCGACGGGTCGGGCTGCGTCGACGGATGGCCGTCGAGCACGCGTCGCGCGCGCCCGGTCGCGAGGTCGACGACGACGATCGCGCCGCGCGCGCCCGAGTCGGTGAGGTAAGCGGTGCGGCCGTCCGGCGAGATGCGCACGTCGTTGAGGTACGAGCCCTGCGGCGCGACGGTCTCGTCGAACGCGATCACCTGCGCGACGCGGTTCGTCGACAGGTCGATGCGGACCAGCTTCGGGCCGTGCTCGACGACCGTCGCCATCGCCGGCGCCGCGGGGTCGACGACCCACAGGTTGCCGCGACGATCGGCCACGACCGCCTGCACGCACACGAAGTGGTCCGCCGCCGACAGCTCGTCCTTGCGCGCGTTGCGCCACGCGTTCCATTCGGCGTCCGGATACGCGACCAGCGTGCCGTCCCGCAGCTCGGCCACCGAGATCGGCGCGTCCTCGGTCCAGCGCGGGAAGCTGACGAAGACGCGGCCGTCTCCGGCGACCGCGACGCCGGTGACCTGGTGCGCGAACGACGCGACCTGCGTGAACGGACGCGTCGACATCGACGTTTCCGTCGGCCCCGGGGTCGTCGTCGCGCACGCGGCGAGCAAGCCGGCGCCGGCGAGCGCGACAGCGGGAAGGATGCGGATCATGGCGGGCCCTCGGGCGAAGAGCCTCGCGGCAGCAAGGCGCATTCCCGTGCCCCGGCCCGACCGCGCCTCTTGCGTGCCGCCACGGCCGCGGTCCGAAGCGCGCGCGGGCGCGTCCCGCGGACGTCAGTGCGACGAGCCGACGAAGTTCGCGAGCTCCGGCGTCTGCGGGTTCGCCATCAGCGTGGCCGGATGGCCGACCTCGTGGACGCGGCCGTGATGCATGAACACGAGCTTGTCGCCGACCTCGCGCGCGAAGCGCATCTCGTGCGTGACCATCACGAGCGTCATGCCTTCGGACGCGAGCGTCTTCACGACCGCGAGAACCTCGTTGACGAGCTCGGGGTCGAGCGCCGACGTGATCTCGTCGCACAACAGCACGCGCGGCTTCATCGCGAGCGCGCGCGCGATCGCGACCCGCTGCTGCTGGCCGCCCGACAGCTGGTCCGGGTACGCGTCGAACTTCTCGGCGAGCCCGACCTTCGCGAGCATCTCGCGCGCGATGCGCTCGCCGTCCGCCTTCGACGTCTTCTTGACGATCGACGGCGCGAGCATCACGTTGCGGCCCGCGGTCAGGTGCGGGAACAGGTTGAACTGCTGGAACACCATGCCGACCTTCTGGCGCAGCTCGCGCATCTGCGACGCGCTGCCGTTGACGACCGACCCCTCGATCGCGATCGTGCCGCCGTCGAACGTCTCGAGCCCGTTGATGGTCCGCAGCAGCGTGCTCTTGCCGGACCCGCTGCGGCCGATGATCGCGACGACCTCGCCTTCGTCGATCGCGAGGTCGATGCCCTTCAGCACGTGGTTCGTGCCGAAGTGCTTCTGCAGTCCCTCAATGGCCACCAGCGACATCGAACTTCCTTTCGAGGCGACGCGCGAACGCGGACAGCGGATAGCAGAGGACGAAGTAGCCGAGCGCGACGAAGCCGTAGACCGCGAACGGGCGGAACGTCGCGTTCGACAGCATGCTGCCGGTCTTCGTGAGCTCGGTGAAGCCGATGATGGACGTGACGGCCGTCGCCTTGACGACCTGCACCGCGAAGCCGACCGTCGGCGGGATCGCGATGCGCAACGCCTGCGGCAGGACGACGTGGCGCATCTGCTCGAACCACGTCATCGCGAGCGACGCCGACGCTTCCCACTGGCCGCGCGGGATCGACTCGACGCAGCCGCGCCAGATCTCGGCGAGGAACGCGCTCGTGAAGCAGGTCAGCGCGGTCGCGGCCGCGAGCCACGGCGGCACCTCGACGCCGGCGAGCGCGAGGCCGAAGAACACGATGAACAGCTGCATCAGCAGCGGCGTGCCCTGGAACACCGAGATCCACGCCTTCGCGGCCGTCGCGATCCACGGGTTGCGCGCGATCCGCGCGAACAGCACGACGAGGCCGACGCTGCCGCCGAGCGCGAACGCGACGAGCGCGAGGATCAGCGTCCACTCGCCGGCCGCGATCAGGTTGCGCGCGATGTCCCACAGCGTGAACTCGTCGCTCATCGCATCGCCGTCAGCGCGCCGGCATCGACCGCGACGGCCGGCCGACGATGAAGCGCTGGCCATAGGTCAGCAGCAGGCGGCGCAGCACGACCGCCATCGCGAGGTAGATCCCCGCCGCGACGAAGTACGTCTCGAACGCGCGGAAGTTGCGCGACTGGATGAAGTTCGCGGCGAACGTCAGCTCCTCGGCGCCGATCTGCGAGCACACCGACGAGCCGAGCATGACGATCACGACCTGGCTCGCGATCGCCGGCCACACGCGCGCCAGCGCGGGCCGCATCACGACGTGCCGGAAGATCTGCGCGCGCGTCATCGCGAGCGCGGACGCGGCCTCGATCTGTCCGCGCGGCGTCGCCTGCACGCCGGCGCGGATGATCTCGGTGCAGTACGCGCCGAGGTTGACGATCATCGTCAGCGACGCGGCCTGCCAGTCGGACAGCTGGATGCCGAGCGCCGGCAGCCCGAAGAAGATGAAGAACAGCTGGACGAGGAACGGCGTGTTGCGGATCGCCTCGACGTAGATCGCGAAGACGACGTTGAACGGCTTCAGCTTCCAGCCGCGGCAGACGGCACCGACGATGCCGATCGCGATGCCGAACACCGCGCCGACGGCGGTCAGCGCGAGCGTGAACAGCACACCGCGCGCGAGCAGCGCGGGATAGCCGTCGGCGAGGATCGCGGCGAAGTCGAAGTGGTAGTTCATGCAGGCTGGCTCGGTCTCCGCATGCGACTGTCATCCCGGCGACGGCCGGGACCCGATTGCCTGTCGTCCCGGCGAAGGCCGGCACCCCGATTGCCTCGTCGTCCCGGCAAAGGCCGGGACCCGATCGTTCCGTCGTCACGGCGACCTCGACGCGCTCGCCCGGTCGAGTTCGAGACGACGAACGTTCAGGTCCACAATGCTTGCCGATCGACCCCGTTCATCGGGTCCCGGCCTTCGCCGGAACGACAGCGATCGTCTTCCGGATGCTCACAGATCCTTCGGCAGCGGCGCCTGCAGCCACTTCTCGGAGATCTTCGCGAGGTCGCCGTCCTTCTTCGACTTGTCGATGATGCGGTTGACCTCGGCGAGCAGCGCCGGCTCGCCTTTCGCGATGCCGACGAAGCATGGCGAGTTCTGCATCAGGAACTTCGTGTCGAGCCGACGCAGCCGCGTGCGCTCGTTGACGGACGCGGCGACGACGTTGCCGGTCGCGACCAGCGCGACCTGGCCCGTCAGGTAGGCCTGGATCGTCGAGTTGTTGTCCTCGAAGCGCTTGATGGTCGTCGACGGCGGCGCGATCTTCGTCAGTTCGAGGTCCTCGACGGCGCCGCGCGTGACGCCGACGACCTTGCCCGCGAGGTCCGCCGGCTTCGTCACCGGCGCATCGGCCGGGCCGAAGACGCCGTTGAAGAACGGCGCGTACGCGCTCGAGAAGTCGATCACCTTCTCGCGATCGGGATTCCGGCCGAGGCTCGAGATCACGAGGTCGACCTTGCCGGTCGTCAGGTACGGGATGCGGTTCGTGCTCGTCACCGGCACGAGTTCCAGCCTGACGCCCATCTCCTTCGCGAGCAGGCCGGCCATGTCGATGTCGTAGCCGCGCGGCTTCAGGTCCGGGCCGACGGTCCCGAACGGCGGGAAGTCCTGCGGCACGGCGACCCGCAGCACGCCGTTCTTCTTCACGGTGTCGAGCGCGTCGGCTTGCGCGCCGCCGGCGGCGACGAGGATCGCGAGTCCGACGAGCACGCGCGTCGCGACCGCGCGAATGAATCGATTCATGGTTCCTCCGTTGCGAAGTTGCCCGGTTGACGCAGGACTTGTGCCATGGCGACGCGAGGCGCGGGCAGCGGATGGCGGCCGCACGCGTCTGGACCCGATGCACCGGAACGCGGAGCGACGGGAAAGTCGGCTTGAAAATGCACGGTGGCGCGCAGCCACGACGGGGCGTCGGGCGCCGGGACGCAGGGGCGCCGAGACGCTGCCCTCCGCCGAAACGACTGCTTCCGTTCAGGGCTGCAGACGGGCCTCGGCACGGCGCGAACCGCGGCGACGTCGCGGCGCGGGACGATCGCGGCGCGCGACACGGAACGCCGCCACGCCGCGGGCGATGCTGGACGCGCGGACCGGCCCGCATGCACACTGGCGGGCACGCGACGCCCAACGACGGCGCGACGGACCGTTCCCGACGACCGACCACCCGGAGGCGAGATGCTCGACGATGCGATCAAGCCGGCCATCCGGACGGCGCTGCGGCTCCACGAGATCGGCGACGCGTCGCCGTACAAGCTGTTCTTCGCCGGCAAGGGCAAGAGCGGCGGCAGCTTCGGCTTCATGCAGGGCGACCTGGCCGGCGGGCAGCCGATCGTCGTGTCGACGTTCCGCGCCGCGATGGGCGCGGCCGGCGTCGGCGCGGACAAGGCGCAGGCGATCCAGGGGTCGCTGTGCGTCCACTGCATCGAGAACCCGCTCGACGGCGCCGACACGGCGCTGGTCGACGGCGCACTCTCCGCCGACGGCGGCCGGCCGCTCGTCGATGCGATGGACGAGCAGATCCTCGGCGGCGTCTACGGCGGCCTCGAACGCTGCCTCGACGCGGCGGCCGCGGCGGGCCGGACGATCGAGACGAAGGCGCTGCTGTACCTCGCGATGTGGATCAACATGACCGGTCCGCCGTCGACCGTCGTCCAGTGGCTGTCCGGCCGGCCGGTCACGCTCGCGAGGCCGGTCGGCGCCGCCGGTCCGGACGTCGACGGCGCCGCGATGGAGAACTATCTGCGGGCGACGAACTACTACTCGGAGAACCCGCAGAACTTCCCGCACGCGATGCAGTGCGCGGCGGCGGGGATGGCGGTACTGGGATAAGCCGGACGACGGCCGGCGGACGCGGACGCGGACGCGGACGGCGGGACGGCGGCGGCGGCAGGCGGCACTTGGTCGCAACGTCGGTCTCGCTTCGGACACGCGGGGTTCCCGCCTTCGCGGGAACGACGAAATGGCTTGCGGCCGTCGCGGCAGCCGACTCCGCTTCGAAGGGCTGGCCGGGTTCCCACCTTTGCGGAAAACGAAGCGACCGCTTGTCCTCATGCGGGGGCCGAATGGCGGGACCCGGAGGCTGTCGCTCGTGTGCGTCCGAGCAACGGCAGTCCCAGGCGGCGAATGCGCCGCGAACGAGGATCGACGGCCCGCGAGGCGCGATGGGCTGCCACGGGCGGCGACGGCCGAAAGACCCGCGACCGCTTGCCGCTCAATCTTCCGAGACGACGCGACCCGCGAGCACGCGCGTGATCACGTCCATCGAGAAGCCGCGGGCTTGCAGGTAGCGGCCCTGGCGGCCGCGTTCGGCGGCGTCGGTCGGCAACGCGTCGAAGCGACGCGACCAGGCGGCGAGCGCGCGCTGCGCCTCGGTCCCGGCCAGCGTGGCCATCGCCGTGTCGGCTTCGGCGCCCGCGACGCCGCGATCGCGCAGGTCTCGCGCGACGCGCAGGTCGCCGTAGCGCGACGAACGCTGCCGCACCAGCGACGCGGCGAAGCGTGCATCGGACAGCAGGTCGTCGCGTTGCAGCCGGTCGAGGACCGCGTCGAGGTCGGCGACCGTCTCGCCGTCGGCGAGATGACGCTGCAGCTTGCGGGCGAGTTCGACGCGGCTGTGTTCGCGGCGCGACAGCAGCGACACCGCACGCGCCATGAGACTGCGACCGGCGCCGCGCGACGACGGCTTCATGGGTCCGCCGCCGCGGGACGCCGCGCGCGTCGGAGAAAACGCGTTCATGCCGCCGCGAAGAAGGGACGCCCGCGTCGCGAAAACCCGTTCACGCTGCGGCGAGGTCGGAACGCCGGAGTCGCGACGACGGCTTCATGCCGCCGCGAAGGCGGGACGCCGGCGTCGCGAAGACCCGTTCATGTCGATGCGACGGCGGCACGCCGCCCCGGCTCGTCAGGCTTCGGCTTCGGCCACCGCGCCGCGGGTCGCGACGCCCTTCGCCTCGCGGACCTTGTTCTCGATCTCGAGCGCGACGTCCGGGTTCGCGCGCAGGAACTCGCGCGCGTTGTCCTTGCCCTGCCCGATGCGGTCGCCGCCGTAGCTGTACCAGCTGCCCGACTTGTCGACGATCTCGAGCTCGGCGCCGAGGTCGACGACCTCCCCTTCGCGCGAGATGCCTTCGCCGTAGAGGATGTCGAATTGCGCGACCTTGAACGGCGGGGCGACCTTGTTCTTGACGACCTTGACCTTGGTCTCGGAGCCGATGACTTCCTCGCCCTTCTTGATCGAGCCGGTGCGCCGGATGTCGAGCCGCACCGACGCGTAGAACTTCAGCGCGTTGCCGCCGGTCGTCGTCTCGGGGTTGCCGAACATGACGCCGATCTTCATGCGGATCTGGTTGATGAAGATGACGAGCGTGTTGGTCCGCTTGATCGTGCCGGTCAGCTTGCGCAGCGCCTGGCTCATCAGCCGCGCCTGCAGGCCGGGCAGCGAGTCGCCCATCTCGCCTTCGATCTCGGCCTTCGGCGTCAGCGCCGCGACCGAGTCGATGACGATCAGGTCGACCGACCCCGAGCGCACGAGCGCGTCGCAGATCTCGAGCGCCTGCTCGCCGGTGTCCGGCTGCGAGATCAGCAGGTCGGTCAGCTCGACGCCGAGCTTGGCCGCGTATTGCGGATCGAGCGCGTGCTCGGCGTCGATGAACGCGGCGACGCCGCCGAGCTTCTGCATCTCGGCGATGACCTGCAGGGTCAGCGTGGTCTTGCCGGACGATTCCGGTCCGTAGATCTCGACGACGCGTCCGCGGGGCAGGCCGCCGATCCCGAGCGCGATGTCGAGGCCGAGCGAGCCGGTCGAGACGACCTCGATGTCGTCGATGACCTCGCCGGCGCCGAGCCGCATGATCGAGCCCTTGCCGAACTGCTTCTCGATCTGCGACAACGCGGCCGCGAGCGCCTTGCTCTTGTCGCTGGCGCCGTTCTTGTCGCCGGGCAGGCCCGCCGCCAGAGACCGGCTCCTGTCGCTGCCGGCGCCGTTCTTGTCGCCCGTCGCGCCCTTGACCGCTCTTTCTTCCATGAAGTCCTCGTGATGAGCCGATCGGCCCCGGCGAAGCGTCGAAAAACGCCTCTTGCGAAGGGCCTTCGTGCGACCGCCAATATACCTTACCGACCCCGTCCGACGGCCGCATCGACCGAATGGACGAGCGACGCCGCGCCGCCTGCGCGGGATGCCCGCGGCGCGACCGAGCCGATCGCTTAGCCCGGGCGCGGGTTTTCTCCCGAACCGTTGCTGCCACGTGCACAGTCGGCGCCAAGTCGCTGATTTTGACGCAATAAATCTTGGTTTTCGGCGGGGAGTGACGCTATGCTTTCCGACGATCGTCCGGCAGCAGGAACGGACGGCACCAATTCAGGGGGACTCATGGCGGCAAACATCGCGGCGTATCCGCCGGCATCGACGCCGATGACGGCCGAGGAGCGCAAGGTCATCTTCGCGTCGTCGCTCGGGACGGTCTTCGAGTGGTACGACTTCTATCTGTACGGCTCGCTCGCGGCGATCATCGCCAAGCAGTTCTTCTCGGGCCTCAACGAGACGTCCGGCTTCCTGTTCGCGCTGCTCGCGTTCTCCGCCGGCTTCGCGGTGCGGCCGTTCGGCGCGATCGTGTTCGGGCGGATCGGCGACCTCGTCGGCCGCAAGTACACGTTCCTGATCACGATCCTGCTGATGGGCTTCTCGACCTTCGTCGTCGGCCTGCTGCCGCCTTACGCCTCGATCGGCATCGCGGCGCCGGTCATCCTGATCACGCTGCGGCTGGTGCAGGGTCTCGCGCTCGGCGGCGAGTACGGCGGCGCGGCGACCTACGTCGCCGAACACGCGCCGCAGGGCAAGCGCGGCGCCTACACGAGCTGGATCCAGACCACCGCGACGCTCGGCCTCTTCCTGTCGCTGCTCGTCATCCTGCTCGTGCGGCTGTCGCTGCACGACGCCAGCGCGCCCGCCGGCCAGCAGGACGTGGCGTGGGAAACCTGGGGATGGCGGATCCCGTTCCTCGTCTCGATCGTGCTGCTCGCGATCTCGGTGTGGATCCGGCTGTCGCTGAACGAGTCGCCGGCGTTCCGCAAGATGAAGGCCGAAGGCAAGCTGTCGAAGGCGCCGCTGACCGAAGCGTTCGCCGACTGGAAGAACCTGAGGGTCGTCATCCTCGCGCTGGTCGGCCTGACGGCGGGCCAGGCGGTGGTCTGGTACACCGGCCAGTTCTACGCGCTGTTCTTCCTGACGGCGACGCTGAAGGTCGACGCGACGACGGCGAACCTCCTGATCGCGTTCGCGCTGCTGGCCGCGCACGCCGTTCTTCGTCGTCTTCGGCGTGCTGTCCGACCGGATCGGCCGCAAGCCGATCATCATGGGCGGGCTGCCTGCTCGCGGCGCTGACGTACTTCCCGATCTTCAGCGGCATCACGCACTTCGCGAATCCGGCGCTCGAGGCGGCGCAGGCGTCGTCGCCGGTCGTCGTCGTCGCCGATCCGTCGACCTGCCACTTCCAGTTCGAGTTCTTCGCCGCGCCCGGCAAGCCGAAGTTCGCCGACTCGTGCGACCTCGCGACGGCCGCGCTCGCGAAGGCGTCGGTGTCGTACACGGTCCAGCCGGCGCCCGCCGGCTCCGTCGCCGAAGTCCGGATCGGCGACAAGACGATCCCGAGCTTCGAAGGCGACGCCGCTCGACGCCGCCGCGTTCAAGACGCAGGCCGCGACCTTCAACACCGCGATGGCCGGCGGCATCAAGGCGGCCGGCTATCCGGCGAAGGCCGACGACGCCGCGATGAACAAGCCGATGGTCTGGCTGCTGCTGACGGTGCTCGTGCTCTACGTGACGATGGTCTACGGGCCGATCGCCGCGATGCTCGTCGAGATGTTCCCGACGCGCATCCGCTACACGTCGATGTCGCTGCCGTATCACATCGGCAACGGCTGGTTCGGCGGCTTCCTGCCGCCGATCGCGTTCGCGCTGGTCGCGTACAAGGGCGACATCTACTACGGCCTCTGGTACCCGATCGTCATCGCCGTCATCACGCTGATCGTCGGCACGCTCTTCATCCGCGAGACGAAGGACGTCGACATCTACGCGAACACCTGACGCGCTTCGACGTCGACGAAAAGCCCCGCGGTCGCGGGGCTTTTTTTCGTCCGCCGTCCGGTCGCGTCCGGCCGGTCCGCGCGGCCCGCGGTCCGCATCGCGGCATCGCTTCGATGCCCCACGCTGCGTTGCACCGACCGGAAGCTAGGGCTTCGGTCGAGGCCCGGCAAGTTTCGACGACGAGACGTCATCCCGGTCGATCGATGCCGCGTTACGGCAGCAATCGCGGACCACGACACGCCTTCAGGTTTCGCCGCGGGATCCGACAGACCTGCAAGTCCCGGCCGGGCATCGGCTCCACGTTTCGAAGCGTTCGATGAATCCTTCACCCACCGCCGTCGCCGGCGTCGCCGGCAGCGGCCTCTATCGCAACCTGTGGCGCTTCGCCGCCGGCGCCCGGCTGACGCTCGCCGCGGCCGTCGCGCTGCTGATCGCGTCGCAGCTGCTGCGTCTCACGCTGCCGTGGCTCGCCGGCCATGCGATCGACGCGCTGCAGGCCGGCGGCGCGGACGCCGCCTGGCACGCCGGCGGCTGGGCGCTCGCGATGCTCGTCATGTCGATCGCGGCATGGTCGATGCACGGGCCGGGCCGCATCCTCGAGCGCGAGGTCGGCGTGCGCGTGCGGCGCTCCTTCACCGACGCGCTGTTCGACAAGCTCGCCGCCGCGCCGCTGAAGTGGCACGACCGGCACGCGCCGAGCGACCTGCAGCAGCGGATGAGCCAGTCGTCGGGCGCGCTCGACGACTTCGCGCAGAACCAGTATCGTCGTCCTGCAGGGCCTCGTGACGTTCGTCGGCACGCTCGTCGCGCTCGTCATGTTCGCGCCGACGACCGGCATCGTCGCGGTCGTCGGCGTACGGCCTGCTGGTCGTCGTCGGGCTGCGCTTCGACCGCGCGATGATGCGACTGGCGGACGAGGAGAACGAGGCGTCGCGCCGCTTCTCGTCGGGCGTGCTCGGCTTCGTCGGCGGCATGGTGACGATCGCGGCGCTGCGGCTCGAGGCCGTGTCGAAGCGCCGGCTCGGCGACCGGCTCGACGCGGTGTTCGACCCGCTTCGCCGCAGCATCAAGTTGAACGAGGCGAAGTGGTGCTTCGTCGATCTCGTCACGACCGCGCTGACCTGCGGCGTCGTCGCGCTGTACGTGTGGCAGTCCGAACGCGGCGGCGCCGGCGTGCTGATCGGCGCCGTGTTCGTGATCTACAAGTACGCCGAGCAGGCGGGCGCCGTCGTCGGCCAGGCCGCGACGCACTTCCAGAGCTTCGCGCGCTTCAAGGTCAACTTCGCGAGCGCCGACGAGATCTGGGACGCGCCGACGAAGCGCGACCTCGGCGCGGCGCTCGACGGCGACTGGCGCACGATCGAGCTGCACCGCCTCTGCTTCGCCCACGACGACGAGAGCGGCATCGATCGGCCGAAGGGCGTGCACGACGTGCGCCTCACGCTGCGACGCGGCGAGCGGATCGCGCTCGTCGGCCCGAGCGGATCCGGCAAGAGCACGCTGATGCGCGTGATGGCCGGCCTCTATCCGGCGACGTCGGGCCACCTCGTCGTCGACGGCGTCGCGCATCTCGGCGCCCGGCCGCTCGCGTCGATCGCGACGTTCGTCCCGCAGGACGCCGACGTCTTCGAGGCGACCGTGCTCGAGAACCTCGCGCCGGCCGGCATCGACGACGAGCGCGCGTTCGACGACGCGCTGTTCGTCAGCGGCTTCGGCACGGTGCTTCCGACGCTGCCGCAGGGCGTCGCGACGCCGGTCGCGGAACGCGGCGTCAACCTGTCGGGCGGCCAGCGGCAGCGCCTCGGGCTCGCGCGCGGGCTGCTCGCCGCGCACGGACGTTCGCTGCTGCTGCTCGACGAGCCGACCAGCGCGCTCGATCCGCTGACCGAGGCGCACGTGCTGCGCGGACTCGCCGAGCGCTTCCCCGACACGACCGTCGTCGCGTCGATCCACCGGATGGGCGCGCTCGTGCACTTCGATCGCGTCGTGCTGATGGTCGACGGCGAGGTGATCGACAGCGGGACGTCCGACGAGCTGGCCGTGCGCCAGCCGCTGTTCGCGGCGATGCTCGGCGGCGTGGACGGCGAGGTCGGCCGGCAGGCGGCCTGATCGGTCGGCCGCCGACGACCGGACCGGCGGCGTCGCTTGCACCGTCGGCGCCGGTCGATCTACCCTCCGACGGACGGCGCGCCCGCGTCGGCTCGATTCCGGGAAAAGCATGAGAAACGAAAACGACACCCGCGTCGTCGTCACCGACATCCGCATGCCGTTCTGGTCGATGGTCGCCTTCATGGTCAAGTGGGCGATCGCCGCGATCCCCGCGATCGTCATCCTCGCGCTGCTCGGCGCGCTGCTGTCGGCGCTGCTGACCGGCAGCTGGTTCTCGTGGTCGAACCGCAAGATCGTCGACGCGGGGCCGGCGCGGTTCGAAATGGTCGAGCGAGGCTGATCGCTTCGACGGCACGACGGTCGAGGACGCCGTGCCGTCGCCGGCGAACGCCGTGCCACTCGCCGGCGAGGATCGAGCGGTAGCAGGCCGCGCGGGTTTGACGGTCCCGCGCCCCGCCGCCATAATTCGCGGTTCGCGTGGCGGATTAGCTCAGTCGGTTAGAGCGACGGAATCATAATCCGCAGGTCCGGGGTTCGAGTCCCTGATCCGCCACCACTCCATTCGAAGGCTTGCAGCGATGCAAGCCTTTTTGCTTTGGTCGACGCGTCGAGCGTCGACACCGCGCTCGACCCGACCCGATGGCGTCCGTTCCGCTGACCGCCGTGCCCGCGACGTTCGACCCGCCGTTCGTCCGGCGGTCGACACGCGGCGTGCGCTCGTCGACGACGGGTTCGCGCTGGTCGACGGCGAGGCGCTCGGCGCGCTGACCGGCGCTTCGCCGTCCGCGCTCGAGCCGCTCGCCGCGACCTGGAACGACCTGCCGCCCGATCGCTACCTGAAGGACGGCGGCGCGTACCGGCAGCGCCGTCACGCGAGCCTCGTGCTGACCGATGATCGCCTCGACATCGCGCCGCCTCGCGCGCACTGGCAACCGGTCGAATACAACGCGCTGCACGGCGGCATGCGCCGCTGGTTCGAGCCGGTCGCGCCCGACGTGCTCGCCGATCCGCGGTGGGGCCGTCTGATCGCCGGCCTGGGTCGCGTCTTCGCGGACGTGCGGCCGGTCGAGCGCTGGTACGTCGAGGCGCATCAGTTCCGCATCGACACCGCGAACGGCATCGGCCGTCCGACGCCCGAAGGCGCGCATCGCGACGGCGTCGACTTCGTCGCCGTGATCCTCGTCGGACGTCGCGGCGTGAAGGGCGGCGAGACGCGCGTGTTCGACGCGAACGGTCCTCGGGGCCAGCGCTTCACGATGACGGCGCCGTGGACGGCGCTGCTGCTCGACGACGCCCGCGTGATCCACGAGACGACGCCGGTCCAGCCGATCGACGACGCGACGGCCGCCGACGGCCGCCGCGACACGCTGGTGCTCACCTATCGCGCCGGCGGCTTCCAGGGCGACGCGCCGTAACGGTCGAGGCGCGCGACGCGCCGTCGCCTCCGGGCGCGGGGCGCGCCCGCTACCGCGCCGAGGCATCGGACTGCGACGGGCGGTGCGAAGCGCCGCATCGGTCTTCACGACGGACCGCGCGTGCCACGGTTCGCAGCGCCGACGCGTCGACGCTTCAGGCTGCCACGAACCGCGGCGCCGCGGGACGACGCCGACGCGCGACGAGCAGGCCGAGCGCGCCGATGCCGAGCAGGCTCGCGGCCATCGGCTCGGGGATCGCCTGCGCTTCGGCGAACAGCGCCGCACCGACGATGCGATGTGCGGCGTCCGACGGATGCGCGTTGTAGTAGTAGAAGTACTGGCCCGGGTTCGAGCAGGTCGGCGTCGTCGGGTTGAAGAGGTCGCGGCACGGATCGGTCGTGTTCGTGATGCCGTACTTCGACGGGTTCGCGAGGATGTCGTCGAAGTCGCCGCCCCAGTTGCTGAGGTCGATGACGGCATCGGGGAACTCGGCCTTCAGCGTCGGGATCAGCGAGACGATCGCCGGGTTCACCGCGGCCGCGCTGTCGGCGAACGCCGGCACCAGCGACGGGATGTCGGCGATCTCGAAGTAGCGCGCGCCGAGCGAGTACAGCGTCGCGACCTGCGCCGTCGTCGCGGCCTGGATCTGCGCCGTCGTCAGCATCTGGTGGTCGTTCAACCCGCCGAGCAGCATGAACAGCGTCGACGACGACCGGAACGTCAGCGCGCCGGCCGTCACGTCGTTCTGGAACTCGCCGACCTGCTGCGTGAGGCTGAGCGGATGGACCGCCGGCGGCGTCGGCCCGACCGAGATCCGCGCGCCGCTCTCCGCGAAGTTCACGCCGTCGGTGCCCGGATGCGCGTTCTGCGGCGTCGTCATCGTGATGCCGTACAACTGGCCGAGGTACGCGGCGGCCGTCGTCCCGTTCGTCAGCGCGAAGTACGCGCCGGTGTCGGTGTAGCTGTCGCCGAACAGGAACAGGTCGTCGAACGCATGGGCGCTCGCGGCCTGCGCGACGAACAGGCCGGCGGCGGCGGCGACGGCGCGGCAGAGCGCGCGCTTCGGGTGGGGCATGAGGTCTCCTCGTTGTCTCGATTCAAGCGCGGTCGCGTCGGACCGGCCGGATCGATCTCAACGAAGCACCGCCGCGAAATCAAGCCTCAGGACTTGCGCCGCACGGACGGCGTGGCGCGAAGCCGACGGCGACGAATCCAGACGTCGGCGCGCGAACGGCCGGCGCCGCGACCGTCAGCGCCCGCGTCGCTGTCCGTTTCGCGAGCGAACGACCGGTGTCCGGCGAGCGCCCGGTGTCGTCGTCGGACGGCGTGCAGCCGCGACGCGACGAACGCGACGGCGAGATCCGACCCGAACAGCCAGATCAGGTCGCCGCGTCCGACGACGTGCGCCGCGAACAGCAACGGGACCGGCGCGGCCGCGATGGCGACGAGCAGGCCGAGATGGCGCAACAGCGGGACGCGCGACTCTGCGGTCATGGGATCGCTGCCGTTCCGGGCCGAGGAACGCCGAGCATGGACCCGTCGCGCGACCGGGTCCATCGCCTGTTCGGCGGAACGGCTCAATACGCCGCGTACAGCGCGACGCCCGACGCGGTGGTGCCGCCGAGGATCGATGCCGTTCCCCACGACGGCGCGGTGACGACGTGTCCGACCGCGAGCCAGGCGACGCCGAGCGCGCTCCCGGATGCGGCATCGTCGGAGACGGCGCCCGAGACGGCGTCGATCTGCGAAATCGTCAATTCGTGCATGTTCGCTCCTTCGGAAAGTCGGTTCATGGGAAAGGCCGCGCATCGTTCGACGCGACGGTGCGATTCGCAGCTTGGGCGACGCCGTGATGCCCGTCATCGTCCGAACGGGCTAGCGCATCGTCGAGCCATGCAGCGACTTGCTGGCGCATCGCGCCGCGCCCCTCTTGGTACCATCCCCCCTTTTCCGCCGCCGGTCCTCCCGCATGTCGAACGCCGTCGTCCGCCGTCTGCGCCTTACGATCGCGCTCGTCGCGCTGTTCGCGTGCGCGCACGCCGACGCGGCCCGCACGTTTCCGCAGAACAGCCGGCAGGTGAAGATCACGTCGGTCGCGGACGACGCGATCGTCGCCGACGGCGCCGTGCTCCATCTCGGACCCGGCGTCCTGATCTACTCGACGAGCGGCACGACGATGGTCAGGAACGCGCTGCCGAGCGGCGTCATCGCGCGCGTGCAGCTCGACCTGAACGGCGACGTGCGGCGCATCTGGCTGCTCGCCGACGACGAGATCCTCGTGCGGCCGTGGTGGCAGTTCTGGCGACGCAGCCAGCCGCAGGGCACGCCCGGACAGCCGACCCCGTGACGTCGCGATGAAGAAGCTCTACATCAAGACGTTCGGCTGCCAGATGAACGAGTACGACTCGGACAAGATGGCCGACGTGCTCGCGCGCGCGCCGACGGCTGCGACGACTGACCGACCGACGCCGGACGACGCCGACGTCATCCTGTTCAACACCTGCTCGGTGCGCGAGAAGGCGCAGGAGAAGGTGTTCTCCGACCTCGGCCGCGTGACGCGAACTCAAGCGCGCGAAGCCCGGACCTGGTCATCGGCGTCGGCGGCTGCGTCGCGAGCCAGGAAGGCGCGGCGATCGTCGACGCGCGCGCCGTACGTCGACGTCGTGTTCGGCCCGCAGACGCTGCATCGCCTGCCGCGAGCTGATCGCCGCACGCCGCGCGAGCGGCGAGCCGCAGGTCGACATCCGCTTCCCGGAGATCGAGAAGTTCGACCACCTGCCGCCCGCGCGCGTCGACGGCGCGACCGCGTTCGTGTCGATCATGGAAGGCTGCTCGCAAGTACTGCAGCTTCTGCGTCGTGCCGTACACGCGCGGCGAGGAGGTGTCGCGCGCCGTTCGACGACGTGCTGACCGAGATCGCCGGCCTGGCCGACCAGGGCGTGCGCGAGGTCACGCTGCTCGGCCAGAACGTCAACGCGTATCGCGGCCGATGCCGACGCCGCGACGTCGCCGACGACATCGCCGACTTCGCGACGCTGCTCGAATACGTCGCCGAGATCCCCGGCATCGAGCGCATCCGCTACACGACGTCGCATCCGAAGGAGTTCACGCCGCGGCTGATCGACGCGTACGCGCGCGTGCCGAAGCTCGTGTCGCACCTGCACCTGCCGGTGCAGTCGCGGCTCCGACCGCATCCTGACGGCGATGAAGCGCGGCTACACGGCGCTCGAGTACAAGTCGATCGTGCGCCGCCTGCGCGCGGTGCGGCCCGACCTGTCGCTGTCGACCGACTTCATCGTCGGCTTTCCCGGCGAGACCGACGCCGACTTCGACGCGACGATGAAGCTGATCGACGACGTCGGCTTCGACGGCGCGTTCTCGTTCATCTACAGCCCGCGGCCCGGCACGCCGGCCGCGGAGCTGCCCGACGACGTCGACGACGAAGACCAAGCTCGCGCGCCTCGCGCGGCTGCAGGCCGCGATCGACGGCAACGCGCGTCGCGCGTCAGCGCGTCGATGGTCGGCACGCGCCAGCGCATCCTCGTCGAGGGCGCCGCGCGCAAGGACGCCGACGAGCTGATGGGCCGCACCGACAACAACCGCGTCGTCAACTTCCAGCCGCGGCCCGACGTGCCGTCGCCGGTCGGCGCGTTCGTCGACGTCGAGATCGTCCGCGCGTATCCGCACTCGCTGCGCGGCGCGCTGGTCGACGCGCGCGCGACGCTGCCGGTCGCCGCCTGAGGACCGCGTCATCGATTACCTCGCGGACCTCGACAACGCGCATCTCGCGAACCTCGCGGGCGTGCTCGACGAGAACCTGCGGCAGATCGAGGCGGCGTTCGACGTCACGATCAAGCGCCGCGGCGCGCGCTTCACGATCGCCGGCAACGGCCAGGTGAAGGCGCGGCAGCAGGCGCGCGCGGCGCTCGAGTACTTCGCGACGATGAGCGAACGAGCCGCTGTCGGTCGAGGACGTGCAGCTCGGCCTCGTCGAGCTGAAGAAGGCGCCGCGGACGACGGCCGCCGCGAACGATTCCGAGGCCGAGCCGTCGGGCGCCGGCCTGCGCACGCGTCGCGCCGACCTGCACGGCCGCACGCCGAACCAGCGCGCGTACCTGCAGCGCGGTCGCCGGTCACGACATCACGTTCGGCATCGGGCCGGCCGGCACCGGCAAGACCTATCTCGCGGTCGCCTGCGCGGTCGACGCGCTCGAGCGCGACACGGTGCAGCGGATCGTGCTGACGCGGCCGGCGGTCGAGGCCGGCGAGCGCCTCGGCTTCCTGCCCGGCGATCTCGCGCAGAAGATCGATCCGTACCTGCGCCCGCTCTACGACGCGCTGTACGACCTGATGGGCTTCGACAAGGTCGCAGAAGATGTTCGAGCGCCAGGCGATCGAGATCGCGCCGCTCGCCTACATGCGCGGCCGCACGCTGAACAACGCGTTCATCATCCTCGACGAGGCGCAGAACACGACGCCCGAGCAGATGAAGATGTTCCTGACGCGGATCGGCTTCGGCAGTCGACGCGGTGATCACCGGCGACATCACGCAGGTCGACCTGCCGCGCGGCCAGACGAGCGGCCTCGTCGAGGCGAGCGAGGTGCTCGCGAAGGTCCGCGGCATCGGCTTCACGCGCTTCACGAGCGCCGACGTCGTGCGGCATCCGCTCGTCGCGCGGATCGTCGAGGCGTACGAGGCCCGCACGAAGGCGCGCGACCAGAGCGGCGATGGCGCGCCGTGACGCGGCGCCGACGCTGACGCTGGCCGTGCAGTACGCGTCCGCGCGTCCCGCGCCGTCGCGCGATCGGGTGCGGCGCTGGGTGCAGGCCGCGATCGCCGCGCTCGACCGGCCGGCGGCGTCGTACGCGATCACGACGCGCTTCGTCGACGACGACGAGGCCCGCGCGCTGAACCGCGACTTCCGCGGCCGCGACTACGCGACGAACGTGCTGACGTTTCCGTATCCGGACGACGCGGTGGACGACCTGGCGGACGACGCGAAGGACGATGCGGCGGACGACGCGGGCGACGACCCCGCGAACGACGCGGCGCGATCGCGGCCGACCTCGTCGTCTGCCTGCCGGTCGTCGAGCGCGAGGCGCGCGCGCAGCACAAGGACCCGATGGATCACTGCGCGCACCTCGTCGTCCACGGCACGCTGCACGCCGCCGGCCTCGATCACGAGACACCCGCCGACGCCGACGTCATGGAAGCGCTCGAGCGTCGCGTGCTGAAGCGCTTCCGGATCGCCGACCCGTACGCTTGAATGGCCGCGTGATGGCGGCGTAATGGCGGCGTAATGGCGGCTTGAACGGCGGCGCGAGCCGGCACTCGCACGGCGACGGTGGCCGAACGACCGACCGCGGGTGACCCTTCATACCGTCGTTCCCGCGAAGGCGGGAACCCAGCGTCGTTCGGCGGTCCCGATGTGAAAACGACACTGGGTTCCCGCCTTCGCGGGAACGACGAAATGGCGGTGACGCCCGCCGTCAGCGGCGCGGCGCCAGCGCGACCAGTTGGTCGAATGCCGCGCCCCAGCCCTGATGGAAGCCCATCGCCTCGTGCTTCATCCGGGCGTCGGGATCGCCGTGCAGGACCGTCGCCGTGTACGTCGTCCCGCCCGACGGCGTCGGCGCGAGCGCGATGATCGCCGTCATCACGAACGGGATCGACGGCCCCGGCGGCTGCGGCCGGAAGCCCGGCAGCAGCGCGCCGGTCCACACCAGCCGCGAGATCGGCACGACCTCGAGGAAGCAGCCGACGTTGTCGATCCGCGTGCCGTCCGGTCCCTGCATCGCGGTGCGGAAGATGCCGCCGGGCCGCAGGTCCATCTCGGCCTCGATCGTCTGCCACGGCTTCGGGCAGAACCAGCGCTTCAGGATCTCGGGCTTCGTCCACGCGTCCCAGACGAACGGCGGCGGCACGTCGACGGTCCGTTCGAGGACGAGGTCGAGCGCGGGATCGATGGCGAACGTCATGTGGTTCCTTTCTTCTCGAGGTCGACGAGCACCGCGTCGAGCCGGTCCAGTCGCGCCTCCCAGTGCGACCGTTGCGCGTCGAGCCAGCGCGACGCGAGCTTCAGCGGTTTGGGCGCGAGCCGCCAGGTGCGCACCCGACCCGCCTTCGCGGACACGACGATGCCGCAATCGGCGAGCCGGTCGAGATGCTCCGTCAACGACGGCAGCGCCATCGCGAACGGACGGGCGAGCTCGCTGGTCGATGCCGGACCGCGCGTCAGCCGTTCGACGACCGCCCGACGCGTCGGGTCGGCGAGCGCCTGGAAGACGGCGTCGAGCGCGGTCCGGATGGCCGGCCGGATGCGCGGACGAACGCGCGGACGAACGCGCGGATGAATGCGCAGACGATCGCGCGGACGATCGCGCCGGTGGCCGCGCGGATAAACGGTTAGGCATTTGCCTAAGTATGTGGATCGACGGCACTGCGGTCAATGCCTGCGTGATGCCGGCGATCGCCACGGTATGCTCGCCGGCATGGGACCGCGGACCGATCGACCGACGCGCCGTCGTGCGATGGCGATGGTCGCGCTCGCGTGCGTCGTCGCGTCCGGCTGCGCGACGCCCGATGGCCCGCGCTGCGCGCCCGGCGAGCGCGCGGCGATCGACGACCTGCTGTATTTCGGACTGCAGCGTCCCGGCGGCCGCGTCGGCGACGACGAGTGGCGCGCGTTCCTGCGCGACGTCGTGACGCCGCGCTTCCCCGACGGGCTGTCGACGTGGCCGGTCGCCGGCCAGTGGCGCACCGCCGACGGCACGATCGTCCGCGAGGACTCGATGGCGCTCGCGATCGTGCATGCCGACGACGCGGCATCGGACGCGTCGATCCGCGCCGTCGTCGACGACTACGAGCGCCGCTTCGCGCAGGAGGCCGTGCTGCGCGTGCGCCGTCGCGCGTGCATGTCGCTGTGAGCGGCGACGCGCCGTCCGTTGGCGCCGCGATCCGCGTCGGCGTCGACCTCGGCGGCACGAAGACCGAAGCCGTCGCGCTCACGGACGACGGACGCGTCGTCGCGCGCCGTCGCGTCGCGACGCCGTCCGGCGACTACGACGCGACGATCGCGACGATCCGCGCGCTCGTCGGCGCGGTCGAGGACGACGCCGGCGCGCGCGGCACCGTCGGCGTCGGCATCCCGGGATCGCCCTCGCCGTCGACCGGCCTCGTCCGCAACGCGAACTCGACGTGGTTGAACGGCCGCGCGCTGGCCGCCGATCTCGAGGCGTCGCTCGCGCGGCCGGTGCGGCTCGCGAACGACGCGAACTGCTTCGCGCTGTCGGAAGCGACCGACGGCGCCGGCGCCGGCCAGCGCGTCGTGTTCGGTGTCATCCTCGGCACCGGCGTCGGCGGCGGTCTCGTCGTCGACGGCGTGCTGCGGCCCGGTCGCAACGGCATCGCCGGCGAATGGGGCCACGACGCGCTGCCGCGGCTCGACGACGACGACCGGCCGGTCCCGCGCTGCTGGTGCGGCCGGCTCGGCTGCGTCGAGACGTACCTGTCGGGGCCCGCGCTCGTCGCCGATCATCGGCGCCGCGGCGGCGACGCCGTCGACGCGGCCGACGTCGCGCGACGCGCCATCGAGGGCGACGCGATCGCCGTCGCGACGATGGCGCGCTGGCATGCGCGGCTCGCGAAGGCGCTCGCGGCGGTGGTCAACCTGCTCGACCCGGACGTCGTCGTGATCGGCGGCGGCCTGTCGAACATCGCGTCGCTGTACGACGCGGTCCCGCCGCTGATGCGGGCGTCCGTCTTCGCCGACGCGTCGTGGACGCCGATCGTCCGCAACGTGCACGGCGACGCGTCCGGCGTGCGCGGCGCGGCGTGGCTGTGGCCGCGCGGCTGAGGCGTCCGGCGCAAGAATCGTCGACGCGCCGCCGCCGCGGCCGGTCGTGTATCCTCGTCGGCCCGACATTTCGCATTCGCATGAATGGCTGACCCGCAGCCTCCTTCGCGTCAGCGAGAGACGACGGCGTCATCGACGCATCCGACTCTGCTGGCGCGTCTCTCCGCGCTGCTGATGCGCGAACCCGAAGACCGGGATCAGCTGCTGGCGATGCTGCATCACGCGCACGAGCGCGAGCTGCTCGACGCCGACGCGCTGTCGATGATCGAGGGCGTGATGCAGGTCTCCGAGCTGTCGGCGCGCGACATCATGGTCCCGCGCTCGCAGATCGACATGATCGACATCCGCGAGAAGCCCGAGGACCTGATCCCGTTCGTGATCGAGACCGCGCATTCGCGCTTCCCGGTCATCGAGGAGGATCGCGACCACGTGATCGGCATCCTGCTCGCGAAGGACCTGCTGCGCTACGGGCCGGTGCCGATCCGCGGCGACGGCGACGACGGCGGCGGGTTCGACATCCGCCGCATGCTGCGGCCGGCGACGTTCATCCCCGAATCGAAGCGCCTGAACGTGCTGCTGCGCGACTTCCGCGCGAACCGCAACCACGTCGCGATCGTCGTCGACGAATACGGCGGCGTCGCGGGCCTCGTCACGATCGAGGACGTGCTCGAGCAGATCGTCGGCGACATCGAGGACGAGTACGACTTCGACGAGACCGACGACAACATCGTGCCGATCGAGCCGGGGCCGACCGGCCCGCGCTGGCGCGTGCGCGCGCTGACCGAGGTCGAGCAGTTCGACGAGTACTTCGAGACCGCGCTCGCGAACGAGCAGGCCGACACGATCGGCGGCGTCGTCACCGAGCACCTCGGCCGCGTGCCGCGCCGCGGCGAGGAAGCGATCATCGACAACATCCGCTTCACGGTGCTGCGCGCGGACGCCCGGCGGCTGCACGCGCTGCGCGTCGAGAAGCTGCCGGTCGACGAACGCAACGACGACGCGGGGTAGCGGTTCGTCGGTACCGGAAACATGGCGTTGTCAGGCGGTCATCCCGGCGAAGGCCGGGACCTCATTTTTCGGGTTGTGATCCGGCGAAGGCCGGAGCTCCATTTGCGGGCCGCCATCCCGGCGAAGGCCGGGACCGCATTTCCTCTTTGTCTCAGCCGAGATCATTGGGTCCCGGCCTTCGCCGGGATGACGGTCACTCGATGGGTCCCGGCCTTCGCCGGATGACAGGCGCGGGGCTCACGACCCGAACCGCCTCCACGGTCTAACCCCCTACCTCATGCTCGTCGTCCGCCTGCCGGCCCGCTTTCCGCTGCGTTTCCTGATCGCGCTCGCACTCGGCGCGCTGCACGCCGCGTCGTTCGTCGCCGACGACGCGTGGCCGATCGAACTCGCCGCGCTGGCCGGGCTCGTCGCGCTCGCGATTCGCGCAGCGCGCGGCGACGATCGCCCCGGCCACGCGGCGTTCGCGGCCGCGCGGCTCGGCTTCGCGTTCGGCCTCGGCTGGTTCGGTGTCGGCGTGTCGTGGATCTACATCAGCCTGCACGACTACGGCGAGCTCGCCGCGCCGCTCGCGGCGGCCGCCGTGTTCGCGTTCTGCGCATACCTCGCGCTGTTCCCCGCGCTCGCGTGCGCGGCGTTCGCAGCGTCGACGACGCGGTGGCCGCGGCTGCGCGCGCCGCTCGCCGCGGCCGCGTTGTTCGCCGCGCTATGGACGCTGTCCGAGATGGCGCGCGGCACGCTGTTCACCGGCTTCCCGTGGCTCGCCGTCGGCTACGCGCACGTCGGCGGACCGCTCGCCGGCTTCGCGCCGGTCGTCGGCGTCTACGGCGTGACGCTGGTCGCGGCGCTGGTCGCGGCAGCGCTCGCGCTCGCGGCGCGCCGCGACGTCCGGCTGCGCCGCGGCGCCGGCGCCGCGCTGTTCGCCACGGTCGTGCTGGCCCTCGCCGCCGGTCAAGCGCTCGGACGCATCGACTGGACGCAGCCGACCGGTCGACCGATCTCGGTCCGGCTGCTGCAGGGCGACGTCGCGCAGGACATCAAGTTCGACGAGGCGAGCTTCGCCGGCATCGCCGACGCGTACCTCGACGCGATCGAGCGCAAGCCGGCCGACCTGATCGTGCTGCCCGAGACGGCGTTCCCCGTCTTCCTCGCGGACCTGCCCGACACGATCGCCGCGCGGCTCGCGCGGGACGCGCGCGACCTGCCGGCCGCGATCGCGTTCGGCATCCCGATCGAGGAGAAGGGCGACCGCTACTTCAACAGCGTTCTCGCGCTCGAGCCGCCCGTGCCGGGCGCGACGGAGCCGAAGCGTGCGCAGCGCTACGACAAGTCGCATCTCGTCCCGTTCGGCGAGTTCGTGCCGACCGGCTTCCACTGGTTCATGCGGCTGATCAACATGCCGCTCGGCGACTTCACGCGCGGCTCGATCGACCAGCAGCCGATGACGCTCGCCGGCCTGCGCGTCGCGTTCAACATCTGCTACGAGGACCTGTTCGGCGAGACGATCATCCGCCAGGCCGGCACGGCGAACGTGCTCGTGAACGTCAGCAACGTCGCGTGGTTCGGCGACTCGATGGCGCTGCCGCAGCACCTCGACATCAGCCGCATGCGATCGATCGAGACCGGTCGTCCGATGCTGCGCGCGACGAACACCGGCATGACGGCGTCGATCGATCCGCACGGGCGCGTGCTCGCGTCGCTGAAGCCGTTCACCGTCGGCTCTCTCGACGTCGACGTGCAGGGCATGACCGGGCTCACGCCGTACCTGCGCTTCGGCGACGCGACGTCGCTCGCCGCGATCGCGCTGTGCCTGCTGGTGGCGCTGTTCGCCGGTCGTCGCCAGCGAGCGATCGCGACGCGTTGACGCGGGCCGACGCGAGCCGAAGGGCCGGCGCGACCCGCTAAACTGCGAGGTCGCGGACGTCCCCTGCCGACGCTTTCCGCCCCGACGCGATGAAGACCTTCCAGCAGATCATCCTCACGCTGCAGAGCTACTGGGCCGAGCAGCGGCTGCGCGCTGCTGCAGCCGATCGACCTCGAGGTCGGCGCCGGCACGTCGCATCCGGCGACGTTCCTGCGCGCGCTCGGGCCGGAGCCGTGGCGCGCCGCGTACGTGCAGCCGTCGCGTCGGCCGAAGGACGGCCGCTACGGCGAGAACCCGAACCGCCTGCAGCACTACTACCAGTACCAGGTCGTGCTGAAGCCGTCGCCGCCCGACATCCTCGATCTCTATCTCGGCTCGCTCGAGGCGCTCGGCTTCGACCTGCAGGCGAACGACGTGCGCTTCGTCGAGGACGACTGGGAGAATCCGACGCTCGGCGCGTGGGGACTCGGCTGGGAGGTCTGGATGAACGGCATGGAGATCACGCAGTTCACGTACTTCCAGCAGGTCGGCGGCCTCGACTGCAAGCCGATCACCGGCGAGATCACGTACGGCCTCGAACGCCTCGCGATGTACCTGCAGGGCAAGGACAACGTGTACGACCTCGTGTGGACGACGCACGAGGAACACGGCGTGCGCACGACGCTGACCTACGGCGACGTCTATCACCAGAACGAGGTCGAGCAGTCGACCTACAACTTCGAGCACAGCGACGTCGCGATGCTGTTCGCGCATTTCGCCGACTACGAGCAGCAGGCCGGCGCGCTGATGGACGCCGACGCTCGCGCTGCCCGGCGTACGAGATGATCCTGAAGGCCGCGCACACGTTCAACCTGCTCGACGCGCGCGGCGCGATCTCGGTCACCGAGCGCGCGGCGTACATCGGCCGCATCCGCAAGCTGTCGCGCGCGGTCGCCGAGGCGTACTTCGCGTCGCGCGAGCGGCTCGGGTTCCCGATGGCGCAGGCGGCCGCGCTGCGCGAGGCCGCCTGATGGCGACGGCGACGCTGACCGTCGAGCTGTTCACCGAAGAGTTGCCGCCGAAGGCGCTGAAGACGCTCGGCGCCGCGTTCGCCGAGCGCGTCGCACAGGGCCTCGTGCAGGCGCAGCTCGCGCCGGCCGACGCCGTCGTGACGACGTACGCGACGCCGCGCCGGCTCGGCGTGTCGATCGCCGGCGTCGTCGATCGCGCGCCCGATCGCGTCGAATCGAAGAAGCTGATGCCGGCGAAGGTCGCGTACGACGCGAGCGGCGCGCCGACCGCCGCGCTCGCGAAGCGGCTCGAGAAGGAAGGCGCGCTCGCTCGACGACGGTCGACGCGTGACGGCGGCGACCAGGTCTGGACGTCGACCTCGCGCGCCCGGGCCTCGACGCTCGCGGCCGGACTGCAGCGCGCGCTCGACGACGCGATCGCGAAGCTGCCGATCCCGAAGCTGATGAGCTACCAGCGGCGGTCGACGACGGCAGCGACGAGGGCACGAGTCGACGGTCGCGTTCGTGCGGCCCGCGCACGGCCTCGTCGCGCTGCACGGCCACGACGTCGTCGACGTGACGGCGCTCGGCCTCGTCGCCGGCCGCATCACCGGCGGCCATCGCTTCCTCGGCAGCGCCACGTCGACGATCCCGATCCGCCGACGCGCTATGCGTCGACGCTGCTCGACGACGGCAAGGTCGTCGCCGGCTTCGCCGAACGTCGCACGACGATCATGACCGAGCTCGCGGCGGTCGCCGGCGCCGATCGCGTCGTGATGCCCGACGCGCTGCTCGACGAGGTGACCGCGCTGGTCGAATGGCCGGCCGTCTATCGCGGCACGTTCGACGCCGCGTTCCTCGACGTGCCGCAGGAATGCCTGATCCTGACGATGCAGCAGAACCAGAAGTACTTCGCGCTGACCGACGACGCCGGACGGCTCGTCGACCGCTTCCTGGTCGTGTCGAACATCGCGACCGACGAGCCCGGCGGCGATCGTCGGCGGCAACGAGCGCGTGCTGCGCGCGCGGCTCGCCGACGCGAAGTTCTTCTACGACCAGGATCGCAAGGCGCCGCTCGCGGACCGCGTCGAGCAGCCTGAAGACCGTCGTCTATCACAACAAGCTCGGCACGCAGTACGAGCGGATGGAGCGCGTGCGCGCGCTCGCCGGCCGCATCGCGCCGATGATCGGCGCGCGACGCGGGCGACGCTGAGCGCGCGGCCGAGCTCGCGAAGGCCGACCTCGTGACCGACATGGTCGGCGAGTTTCCCGAGCTGCAGGGCACTGATGGGCCGCTACTACGCGCTGCACGACGGCGAGCAGGCCGACGTCGCGGCGGCGATCGAGGAGCAGTACCGGCCGCGCTTCGCCGGCGACGCGCTGCCGGCGACGGCGACCGGCGACCGCGCTCGCGCTCGCCGACAAGCTCGAGACGCTGGTCGGGCTGTTCGGCATCGGCGCGTCGCCGACCGGCGACAAGGATCCGTTCGCGCTGCGCCGGCACGCGCTCGGCGTCGTGCGCATCCTGATCGAGAAGAACCTGCGGCTCGACCTCGGCCAGCTCGTCGACGACGGCGCTCGACGTCGTGCCGCCGAAGGACCGCGACCGCGGCGACGTCGCGCGCGAGGTCGTCGAGTTCGTGCTGCGAGCGGCTGCGCGGCTACTGCCGCGATCACGGCTACACGGCGAACGAGGTCGAGGCCGTGCTCGCACAGACTCCGACGCGATCGGCCGACGTGCCGCTGCGGCTCGCAGGCGGTGCGCGCGTTCGCCGGCGCTGCCCGAAGCGGCGAGCCTCGCGTCGGCCGACAAGCGCATGCGCAACATCCTCGCGAAGTCCGACGACGCGCACGGCCACGCGCTGTCGAGCCGCAGCTGCTCGACGGCCGACGCCGAGCTCGCGCTGTTCGAAGCGCTCGGCATCGTCGGGCCGCGCGCCGCGAAGCGCGTACGACGCGCGGCGACTTCACGGCGGCGCTGCTCGCGCTGGCGTCGCTGAAGGAGCCGGTCGACCGCTTCTTCGACGAGGTGATGGTCAATGCCGACGACCCGGCGATCCGCGTCGAACCGCCTCGGCGCTGCTCAGCGACGCTGCACGCGCCGATGAACCGCGTCGCCGACATCTCGCTCGTCGAACCGCCTGACGACCGCCGCTGACCCGCATGAAGCTGATCATCCTCGACCGCGACGGCGTGATCAACCACGACAGCGACCACTTCATCAAGTCGCCGGACGAATGGACGCCGATGCCGGGCAGCCTCGAGGCGATCGCGCGGCTGAACCAGGCCGGCTGGCGCGTCGTCGGTCGCGACGAACCAGTCGGGCCTCGGCCGCGGCCTGTTCGACATGCAGGCGCTGAACGCGATGCACGAGAAGATGCACAAGGCGCTCGCGCCGGTCGGCGGCCGCATCGACGCGGTGTTCTTCTGCCCGCACACGCCCGACGACGACTGCGACTGCCGCAAGCCGAAGCCCGGGCTGTTCATCGGCATCGCCGAACGTTTCGGGTTGCCGATGTCCGAGGTGCCGATGGTCGGCGACTCGCATCGCGACCTCGAGGCCGGCGCGGCGGCGGGCTGCCTGCCGATGCTCGTGAAGACCGGCAAGGGCGAGGCCACGCTCGCGCGCGGCGACCTGCCCGACGGCACGCTCGTGTTCGACGATCTCGCGGCGGCCGCGGCGTTCCTGGTCGCGCAGCCGGTCAAGAAGAAGCGGGCCTGACGCAGCCCATGCTGGCCCTGCGCTCGCTGCTGTTCCTGGTCTTCAACACGCTGACCGTGATCCCGTTCGCGTTCCTGAGCCTGCTGATCCTGCCGTTCCCGCTGCACCTGCGCTACTACCTGATCATCAAGTGGACCGCGCTCGTGGTCTGGGGCGCCCGCTTCTTCTGCGGCATCCGCTGGACGCTCGAAGGCGCCGCGAACCTGCCCGACGGGCCGTGCGTGCTGCTGTCGAAGCATCAGTCGGCGTGGGAGACGATGTGGATCCCGAGCCACATGCCGCGCGAGGTCTGCTTCGTCTACAAGCGCGAGCTGCACTACGTGCCGTTCTTCGGCTGGGGGATCGCGTCGCTGCGGATGATCCACATCGATCGCAAGCAGGGCCGCGGCGCGTTCGAGTCGGTCGTGTCGCAGGGCTCGCAGCGGCTCGCCGAAGGACGCTGGATCATCATGTTCCCCGAAGGCACGCGCGTGCCGGTCGGCGAGCATCGGCCCTACAAGCAGGGCGGCACGCGGCTGGCGGCGCGGCTCGGCGTGCCGGTCGTGCCGATCGCGCACAATGCCGGCGAGTGCTGGCCGCGCAACAGCTTCATCAAGAAACCCGGTCTCGTCACGGTGTCGATCGGGCCGGCCGATCCCGTCCGACAGGCAAGGACTCCGACATGCTGATGGCCGAGGTCGAGCAGTGGATCGAGACGGAGATGCGTCGACTGAGTCCGGCGTTCTATCCCCATGACGGCGCGCAACTCGCCGCCTGACCGCCGTCGCGGTCCGGTCGGCCGGATCGGGCGATTCGTGTCGGACCTCGCGCGGCAACTGGACCTGCCGTTCGCCGGCGCGGCCGAGCCGGCGCCCGCGCCGCTGCCGCCGACGCCGCGAACGACCGGCGCCGCGGCGGCGTCGCATCGCGCTCGACAGCGGCGTGCTCGACTACGCGTTCCGCCGCGCGCGGCGCAAGACGATCGGGCTGTCCGATCACCGCGGGCGGCCTGACCGTCGCGGCGCCGCGCTGGGTCGGCATCGGCCAGGTCGAGGCCGCGATCCGCGAGCGGGAAGGCTGGGTGCTGCAGAAGCTCGCCGACCTGCAGCGCCACCAGGCGTCGATCCCGAAGGTGCGCTGGGAGGACGGCGGCGACCTGCCGTATCTCGGCGCGCCGATCACGCTGCGCGTCGCCGGCGCGCGCGGGGTGCGGGCGGCGCGGACGAGCTTCGACGCGACCAGTCGCGTGCTGACCGTCGCGCTGCCGCCCGACGCGACGCCGGCGCAGCTGAAGGACCGCGTCGAAGGCTGGCTGCAGGGCGAGGCGCGCGCGCTGTTCCGCGAACGGCTCGCGCACTTCGAGGCGCGACTCGGCGTGCGCCACAAGCGTGCTCCGGCTGTCGTCGGCGAAGACGCGCTGGGGCAGCTGCAGCGCCGACGGCCGCATCCTGCTGAACTGGCGGCTGATCCATTTCCCGCAGTCGTCGATCGACTATGTCGTCGCGCACGAACTCGCGCACCTGAAGGAGATGAACCACGGCCCGCGTTTCTGGGCGACCGTGGCGTCGCTGCTGCCCGACTACGAGACGGCCCGGGCGCAGGTGCGCGACCCGAAGCCCGAATGGATTCCCACCCTCTGACGACCGTCGCCGCGCGCGACGCCCGACCATGCGATTCCTCCACACGATGCTGCGCGTCGGCGACCTGCAACGGTCGATCGACTTCTACACCCGCGTCCTCGGGATGAAGCTCATCCGCACGAGCGACAACCCGTCGAACCGGTACTCGCTCGCGTTCCTCGGCTTCGCGCCGAATCCCGAGCAGGCCGAGCTCGAGCTGACGTACAACTACGGCGTCGACCGTTACGAACCCGGCACGGCGTACGGTCACATCGCGATCCAGGTGCCGAGCGCGAAGGACGCATGCGACCGCATCCGCGCCGCGGGCGGCAACGTCACGCGCGACGCCGGACCGGTCAAGGGCGGCACGACCGTGATCGCGTTCGTCGAGGACCCGGACGGCTACAAGATCGAGCTGATCGAGCGCTGACCGAAGCGCCCGAACGAACGAAGGAGACGCACGATGGGACGTATCGATCGACGCGCCGCGCTGCAGGCGGGCGCCGCACTCGCGGCATCGGGCCTCGCGGCCTGCGCGAACACCGCCGGCACGACTGCCGCGCCCGCGCCGGTCCGCGCGACGAACGACAACGTGCTGTTCGACGTCCCGAGGCCGTTCGTGCCGATCGCCGGCTCGACCGTCGTGTTCCCGGTCCGCCGCATCTACTGCATCGGCCGCAACTACGCGGCGCACGCGCGCGAGATGGGCAGCGACCCGACGCGCGAGCCGCCGTTCTTCTTCCAGAAGCCGTCCGACGCGGTGCAGGTCGTGCCGATCGGGACGACCGCCGACCATCCGTATCCGACGCTGACGAAGAACTATCACTACGAGCTCGAACTCGTCGCCGCGATCGGCGTCGGCGGCCGCGACATCGACGCGAGGCAGGCGCTGTCGCACGTCTACGGCTACACGATCGGCCTCGACATGACGCGGCGCGACCTGCAGCGCTTCATGGGCGAGCAGAAGAAGCCGTGGGAGATCGGCAAGAGCTTCGACCACGCGGCGCCGATGGGACCGATCCATCCGGTCGGCGAGGTCGGCCACCTGACGCGGGGCGCGATCGTGCTGAAGGTCAACGGCGTCGTGAAGCAGAGCGCCGACCTGTCCGACATGACGTGGAGCGTCGCCGAGCAGGTCGCGAACCTGTCGCAGGCGTTCGAGCTGTTCCCCGGCGACCTGATCTACTCGGGCACGCCGGAGAACGTCGGCCCGGTCGTGCCGGGCGACGTCATGCTCGGTCACATCGACGGACTGCCCGACCTGTCGGTGCGCGTCGTCGCCTGATCGCCTGCGGCGTCGAGCCGCTTGACGTACGCGTAGCGCATGCCGCCCGGCGGGAAGTCCGGGATCGACGCGGCCATCGTGTAGCCGAGCTTCTCGTAGAAGCGCGGCGCCTGGAACGCCAGCGTCTCGAGGAACACGCGCGGGCAGCCGCGTCGCAGCGCCTCGTCCTCCGCGAGCCGCAGCAGCGCCGCGCCGTAGCCTCGACCGCGCAGCGCGTCGGGCACCCACAGCATCTGGACCTGCAACCAGCCGAGATACGTGCCGCCGAACAGGCCGCCCGCGACGGCGCCCGCGTCGTCGCGCAGCGTGACGAACAGATGGACCGGCGTCTCGCCGCCGGTATGCGACGCGTTGTACGCGGTCAGGCCGGCGACGACGACCTTCACGTCGTCGGGATCGACGGTCTCTTCGAGTGTCGGCACGTGCATCGTCAGGTTTCCTCGACGGGGTGGTTCGACAGCGCGACGTACGCGTCGACGGATACGTCCTCGGCGCGCGCGGTCGGCGCGATGCCGACCGCCTCCATCGCGGCGGCATGCGCGGCGAGCGTGCCGCGCAGCATCTTGCGTCGCTGCGAGAACGCGAGCGACACGAGGCTCGCGAAGCGCTTCTCGTCGCGGATCGCGAACGCGTCGCGCGGCAACGGGATCATCCGCACGATCGACGACGTCACGGCCGGCGGCGGATCGAACGCGTCGGGCGGCACGTCGAACAGCGCGTCCATCGCGTAGCGGACCTGCAGCATCACCGTCAGCCGGCCGTAGTCCGAGGTGCCGGGCGCCGCGACCATCCGCGCGACGACCTCCCGCTGCAGCATGAAGTGCTGGTCGCGGACGCGCTCGGCGACGTCGAGCAGGTGGAACAGCAGCGGTGTCGAGATGTTGTACGGCAGGTTGCCGACGACGCGCAGTCGCTCGTCGGCCGCGACGAGCGACGCGAAGTCGAAGCGCAGCGCATCGGCCTGGTGGACCACGAGCCGACTGTCGTCGAAGCGTCGCGCGAGACGCGCCGCGAGGTCGCGGTCGAGCTCGATCGCATGCAGCGGCCGTCGAACGCCGCCTTCAGTGGATCCTTGCGACTCGCGCGCGTCGAGCAGCGGCGCGGTCAGCGCCGCGAGACCCGGCCCGATCTCGACCATGACGTCGTCGGGCCGCGGCGCGATCGCCTGCACGATCGCCGCGATCACCGCCCGGTCGACGAGGAAGTTCTGGCCGAAGCGCTTGCGCGCGACGTGGCGGCTCACGCCGCGACGCCGGGCGACGCGCGCGTCATCGCGGCCGCGACGTCGATCGCGGTCCGCATGCTGCCGGTGTCGACGAGCCGCATCACGTCCGGCCGCGCCGCGAGGTCGAGCGCGGTGCCGTGGTCGACCGACGTCCGCACGATCGGCAGCCCGAGCGTGACGTTGACGCCGCGGCCGAACGTCGCGAACTTCAGCACCGGCAGGCCCTGGTCGTGGTACATCGCGACGACCGCGTCGCACGTCGTCGAGATAGCGCGGCTGGAACAGCGTGTCGGCCGGATACGGGCCGCGCGCGTCGATGCCGCGCCGCGCGCGCCGCGTCGAGCGCCGGCGTCACGGTGTCGATCTCCTCGCGGCCGAGGTGGCCGCTCTCGCCGGCGTGCGGGTTGAGCCCGGTCACGAGGATGCGCGGCGACGCGATGCCGAAGCGCTCGCGCAGGTCGCGGTCGACGATCGCGAGCGTCTCGAGCACCGCGTCGCGCGTGATCGCGGCCGGCACGTCCTTCAGCGCGAGATGCGTCGTGACGAGCGCGACGCGCAGCATCGCGTCGTCGTGGCCGCGCATCGGGCCGGCCAGCATCATCACGACGCGCGGCGTGCCGGTGCGCTCGGCGAGGTATTCGGTGTGGCCGGTGAACGCGACGCCGGCGTCGTCGATCGTGCTCTTCTGCACCGGCGCGGTGACGAGCGCGTCGAACTCGCCGGCGAGCGCGCCGTCGATGCCGCGATCGATCGTCGCGAGCACGCACAGGCCGTTCGCGACGTCGAGGCGGCCCGGCTCGCACGGCGCCGCGAGCGGCAGGTCGACGACCTCGACGGCGCCGGGCGGCGGCGTCGCGCCGCCGTCGTACGGCACGAGCGCCACGACGAGGCCCGCGCGGCGGGCGCGCGCGGCGAGCAGACGGCCGTCGCCGATCAGGATCGGCCGGACCGCGCCGGCCGCGGCCGCGGTGCGCGCGGCGTCGAGCGAGATCTCGGGACCGATGCCGGCCGGCTCGCCGACGGTGATCGCGATCCTCGGCGGCCGGGCGGTCATCGAACGCTACTTGTCGTCGATGCGCATCTCGACGTACGCGCGGTCGCGCAGCTCGTGCGCCCAGGCCTCGGCCGCCTCGTCGATCTTGCGTTCGCGGATCGCCTGACGCGCGATCAGCCGCAGCCGGTCCTGCGCGACGTCCTGCTTCTTCCGCTCGACGACCTCGATCAGGTGATAGCCGAACGGGGTCTGCACCGGCTCGCTGATCTGGCCGGGCGCCAACGCGTTCATCGCCTTCTCGAACTCGGGCACCGTGTCGCCGGGATACAGCGTGCCGAGGTCGCCGCCGCGGCTCGCGGACGCGTCGTTCGAGTACGCGCGCGCCATGTCCTCGAAGCTCGCCGTCTTGTTCACGATGCGGGCGCGGATGTCCTCGAGCCGCGCCTTCGCCTGATCGGCCGTGACGACCTCGTTGACCTTGATCAGGATGTGCCGCGCGTGCGTCTGCTCGACCGGCGCGGCCGTCGCCGCCGCGACCTGCGGATTGGCGCCCGGGTTGCGCTTCGCGACGAGCTTCAGGATGTGGAAGCCGACCGGGCTCTTGACCGGCGCCGACACCTGCCCCGGCGTCATCGGTCCGATCGCGTCGACGAACAGCTGCGGCAACCGGTCGAGCGTGCGGAAGCCGAGGTCGCCGCCGCGCAACGCCTCGGGCGCCTCGGAGTAGGTCGCGGCGAGCTGCGCGAAGTCGGCGCCGCCCTTGGCCTTCGCGTAGACCTCGTCGGCCTTCGCGCGCTGCTTCTCGACCTGGTCGGGCGTCGCGTTCTCCGGCACGCGCACGAGGATCTGCGCGACGTCGACTTCCGGCGACGCGTCCGGCGAGGCGCCGTTCTGCGCCGCGAGGAACGCGTCGACCTCGCCTTCGCCGACCTGGATCTTGTCGTCGACCTCGTGCGACCGCGCCCGCTCGATCATGATCTGCGTGCGCAGGTCGTCGCGGAACGTCGCGAACGGCGTGCCCTCCGCCTCGAGGCGGTCGCGGAATTGCTGGACCGACATGTTGTTCTGCTCGGCCACGCGCTGCACCGCGCGGTCGAGCTGCACGTCGTCGACGCGGACGCCGTTGTCGATGGCGGTCTGCAGCTCGGCCTTCTCGACGACCATCCGCTCGAGCACCTGGCGCTCGATGACGTTCATCGGCGGCAGCTGCATGCCCTGCCGCTGCATGATCTTCACGGTCGTCGCGACGCGGTCGTTCAGTTCGAGCCGCGTGATGACGTCGTTGTTGACGACCGCCGCGATCTGGTCGAGGTTCGCCTCGCTGTCCGACCCCGGCGCCTTCGACGGGACGGGGGTCGTGTCGGCCGGCCTGGCGGCGTCCGGCTTCGGGGGCGCCTTCGGTCCGGCGCCGCGCGCGTTGCCCGGCGGACGGAGCCGGCTCGTATCGAGGCCCTGCGCGTTCGCATGCGACGCGATCAGGCAGCAGGCCAGCGTCGCACCGGCGAAGGGAAGCGCCCATCGCACGGGGCGCAGCAGTCGGACATCCATGATTTCGTTCCTGTCGGGGACGCCGCGCGCGGCCGAGACGGCGGCGGCGCGGCTACTGATAGTTCCGGTACGGCGAACCGATCGGGGGCGGCGGGTTGATCAGCTGGTAACCCGGCACGTTGCGCTTCAGCGATTCGAGCGGGTTGGAGCCGAGGCGCGCCAGACCGTTCAGTTCGAGCTGCAGGAACAACGTGCTCGTGGCCGTCGTGAGACCCGTCACGTAGCGGCTCGCGAACGCCCGGACCACCCAGCAGCAGCCGTTGTATTCGAAGCCGGCCAGCGCCTCGATCGGCTTGTGATCGCGGGTCGAGTAGTTTACCCGTCCCACGGCGTACACGTTGCGCAGGATCGGCCACTGCGCCGAGAAGTCGACCTGCTCGAGCGTCGGCTGCGTCGCGAACCCCGGCTCCTGGATCGCCTGCTGGTAGCGGTACTCGGCGTTGATGACCTTCGTCGGTTCGGGCCGCCACGACACGCCGAAATTCGACCGGACGATGCCGCTGACCGCCGGGCTGTACTGCACGCCGGCGTCGACCGACCACGCCTTCGTGACCTGGCCCTGGATCTCGGCGAGCACGTCGGACGTGCGGCTGTCGATCGGCGTGCCGCCGGGCAGCGTGACCCGCTGCGGCGAGAAGTAGTAACGCTGGCCGAGCGAGGCCCGGAAGATCTCCGCGCCGTCGGCGTTGTTGATGAAGCGCGTCGACACCGCCGCCGTCAGCGCGTTCGTGTCGGCGATGCGGTCGTAGCCGCCGAACGGATTGGCCGCGAACAGCTGCGCGAAATTGAAGTCGGTGATGCCGCTGTCGTAGTTCGGCAGCGCGTCCTGGTTGCGATACGGCGTGCGAACGTAGAACAGCCGCGGCTCGAGCGTCTGCAGCAGCGCGCGGCCGAACAGCGACGTGTCGCGCTCGAACACGAGCCCCGAGTCGACGGTGCCGGTCGGCAGGCTGCGCGTGAACTCGGTCGGCGCGCCGACCGGCTGGCCGGACACGCTGTAGTGCGTCAGGTTGTACGACAGCGTCGGCGTGATGAACCAGCCGGGGCGCAGGATCGGGAACGCGACGCTCGGGTTGAAGACGTAGCGCGTGCCGCTCGGCAGCGTCGGATGGATGAAGCGCGTCGCGTCGATGTCGAGGTTGAAGTCGAAGCCGCCGAGCACGTCGAGACGCGCGCCGTGGAACGCGAGCTCGGGCGACTTCTCGTACGGCGGCGTGATCGGGCTCGCCGGGTCCTGCAGCGTCTGGTAGCGCAGCGAATGCAGCGTCAGCGTCCAGTACGGCTGGTTGTACGTCAGCGCCTCGTCGCGCGGCAGCACGCGCTGCGACGACAGCGCGATGGTCCGCGAGAAGTCGACGAAGTAGTTCTCGTCGGAGACCTTGTTGTAGTTGAGGTAGCCGCTGAACGGACCGATCGCGAGGTTGTTGAGCGTCGAGATCGCGTAGCGGTTGCGACCCTGGTCGAGCCGGTCGTTCGCGAGGCCTTCGGCGCGGAAGTCTCCGTTGAAGCCCGGGAACAGGTAGCGCGTGTCGCCGCCGAGCTGCAGCCCGCGCGCCGAGATGATCTTCGGGAAGAGCGTGAAGTCGTAGTTCGGCGCGAGGTTGAAGTAGTAAGGCTGCAGGTATTCGATGCCGTTGTGCGACGTGACCGACACGGTCGGCGGCAGCAGGCCCGACTTGCGGCTCTCGTCGAGCGGGAAACTGATGAACGGCGAGTACAGGATCGGCGTGCCCTTGAAGACGATCTTCGCGTTGCGCGCGACGCCGATCTGCGTCGTCTGGTCGAGCGACATCGTCTCGGCCTGGATGTACCAGTCGAACTGGTCGGCGCGGCAGGTCGTGTACAGCGGGTTCTCGAGATCGACGTGGTCGCGGTCGATGAAGATCGCGCGATCGGCGTGGCCGCGGCCCGGGAAGCCCGAGCGGTTGGACGCGACCGGGTTCAGGTACGGGTCGACCGGATCGCTGAGCGACGTCAGCACCTGGTTCGCGAGCGCGGCCTGGCGCGCGCGCGTCGCGCCGGTCAGCGCGTATTCGGGCTTGACGAAGAAGCCGCTGAAGTCGTCGAGCTTGATCTGCAGCTCGGGGCCGGTGAAGACGTTGCCGTCGCGCACGACCTTGACGGCACCGTTCGCGAACAGTTCGTCGTCGACCTCGACGTAGCGCATGTGGTCGGCCGTCAGCACTTCGCCGCCGGGACGGCGCAGCTCCGCATGACCGGTCAGCACGACCTCGCTGTCGGTGGTCCCCTCGACGTGATCGGCGCTCGCGAACGAGACGGCGCCCTGCCGCGTCTTCTTCTGCGGATCGACGAGGTCGAGACGCAACTTGAGCCGCAGCGACTCGGGCGCGTCCTGGGCCCGCAGCGTCGGCGCGATCAGGAACGTGACGGCCGCGACCGCGACGTTCACGACGATCAGGCGGCGTGCGAAGAGGGACTGAGGCCGAGGCAAGATGGGTTCGGGATCGATCGCCGTCGCACGCGACCCCGTGAAAGGGTCGCGTATTATAGGGGCTCCCATCGGGCCTTTCCGCCCCGCGTCGCGCCGAGGCGCGCCGAAGTTGTTTCAGCGCGCGTTCCGATCGTCACGACCGATGTCCGTCCCCTCTTCCGCCGCGGAGCCCGCGTCCGGCGCGACGTGCGACGCGACGTCCGGTGCCACCGCCGACGCGACGTCGGGCCCGACGTCCGAATTCCCGGTCGACCGTCGCCGCGATGCCCTCGAGGTCTGGCTGCGATCGCTCGCCCCGCGCCATGCGCTCGACGTCGATCGCCTCGCGCCGGCGTCGGCCGACGCGAGCTTTCGCCGCTACTTCCGCGCTCCCCGCCGGCGACGGCACGATGATCG
This sequence comes from uncultured beta proteobacterium, assembly GCA_963720205.1. Classification (GTDB taxonomy): domain Bacteria; phylum Pseudomonadota; class Gammaproteobacteria; order Burkholderiales; family Burkholderiaceae_D; genus CAHJXF01. The sequence goes on from OY970390.1 coordinate 2,203,456, forward strand.
CGATGGACGCGCCGCCGGACCGCGAGGACTCGGCCGCGTTCGTCCGCGTCGCGGGCCTGATGGCCGACGCCGGCGTGAACGTGCCGCGCATCGTCGAGCGGGATCTCGTGCAGGGCTTCCTGCTGCTGACCGACCTCGGCACGACGACCTACCGGTCGGCGCTCGAAGGCGCGGCGCCGGGCGCGGCGGCATCGCTGATGTCGCGACGCGGTGGACGCGCTGATCGCGTGGCAGTCGGCGTCGAAGCCCGGCGTGCTGCCCGACTACGACGACGCGCTGCTGCGTCGCGAGCTCGCGCTGTTTCCCGACTGGTACGTCGCCCGCCATCTCGGCCGCACGCTCGACGACGCGCAGCGCCGCGTGCTCGACGCGGCGTTCGACGCGATCGTCGCGAACAACCTCGCCGAGGCGCGCGTGTACGTGCATCGCGACTTCATGCCGCGCAACCTGATGGTGTGCGAGGCCGGCCGGAATCCGGGCGTGCTCGACTTCCAGGACGCGGTGTACGGCCCGATCAGCTACGACATCGCGTGCCTGCTGAAGGACGCGTTCCTGTCGTGGGACGAGGCGTTCGTGATCGACGTCACGGTGCGCTACTGGGAACGCGCGCGGAAGGCCGGCCTGCCGGTGCCCGACGACTTCGGCACGTTCTATCGCGACGTCGAGTGGATGGGCCTGCAGCGACACCTGAAGGTGCTCGGCATCTTCGCGCGCATCAACTATCGCGACGGCAAGCCGCACTACCTCGCCGACGCGCCGCGCTTCGTCGGCTACGTCCGCGCGACCGCGAACCGCTATCGCGTCTTCGGGCCGCTGCTGAAGCTGCTCGACACGCTGGAGGGTCGGCCGGTCGAGGTCGGCTACACGTTCTGACGATGCGTCCGCTTCGTCGCTGGGTCAGTCCGTCGCGACGCGAGGCCGCGTCGCGCCGACGAACCGGACCGTCGACATGAAGGCGATGATCCTCGCGGCCGGCCGCGGCGAACGGATGCGGCCGCTGACCGACCGCGTCCCGAAGCCGCTGCTCGCGGTCGGAGGCAAGCCGCTGATCGTCTGGATCGTCGAGGCGCTGGTGCGCGGCGGCTTCGACGCGCTCGTCGTCAACACCGCGTGGCTCGGCGACCAGCTCGAAGCCGCGCTCGGCGACGGCGCGCGCTTCGGTGCGTCGATCGCGTGGTCGCGCGAAGGCGAGGCGCTCGAGACCGCCGGCGGCATCGCGACCGCGCTGCCGCTGCTCGAGGCCGGGTGCGACGACGACGAGCCGTTCGCCGTCGTCAGCGGCGACCTCCACGGCGACTTCGACTTCGCGTCGCTCGCGCCGGTCGTCGCGTCGATCCGCGAACGGTACCCCCTGCATGCGGCGCACGCCGTCCTCGTCGACAACCCGCCGTGGCATCCGTTCGGCGACATGCGGCTCGTCGACGGACGCATCGTCCGCGCGACGCCGTCGTCCGACGAGCCGCTGATGACGTACGCGAACATCGGCGTGTTCCATCCGCGCGTGTTCGATGCGCTGGCGCGTCACCGGCCGGCGAAGCTCTTTCCGTGGGCCTACGCGCTCGCCGACGCGGGACGCATGACCGGCAGCGTGCATCGCGGCGCGTGGGACAACGTCGGCACGCCGGAGCAACTCGCAGCGCTCGACGCGAGGCTGTCGCGTGGCTGAGCGCCCGGCCGCGATCGACGTCGACGTCGCGATCGCCGGCGCGGGCCCGGTCGGCGCCGCGTTCGCGCTGTTCCTGCGCGAGCGCGGAATGCCGGCCGATCGCATCGCGCTGTTCGACGCGCGGACGGCCGACGCGGCCGCGGCCGACGACCGGATGATCGCGATCTCGGAAGGCAGCGCGACGCTGCTCGCACGGCTCGGCGCGTGGCACGACGGCGACGTGCCGCGCGCCACGGCGATCCGCACGATCCACGTCTCGCATCGCGGCCGGTTCGGACGCACGGTGATCGACGCGCGCGACTACGGCGTCGCCGCGCTCGGCCACGTCGTGCGGCACGGCGACCTGACGCGCGCGCTCGACGTCGCGCTCGCGGGCAGCGGTGTCGTCGTGCGCCGGCCGGTCCGCGTCGCCGCGGTCGATGCCGACGCGGACGCGTTGCGCGTGACGACGGACGACGCGGGCGTCGTCGCGGCGCGCCACGTCGTGCATGCCGAAGGCGGACTGTTCGGCGTGCAGGCAGCGACGCGCGATCCATCGCGACTACGGGCAGAGCGCCGTCACGACGTTCGTCACGTGCGTCGAGCCGCGCCTCGCCGGCGCTCGAGGCGACGGCGTTCGAGCGCTTCACCGAACACGGCCCGATCGCGCTGCTGCCGGCGTTCGAGCGCGATCGTCGCGGCTACGCGGTCGTGTGGTGCGGCACGCCGGACGACAGCGCCGCGCGCGCCGCGCTGCCCGACGACGCGTTCGCCGACGCGTTGCACGCCGCGTTCGGCGACCGCCTCGGGCGCTTCGTCGCGAGCGCGCCGCGACGCACGTATCCGCTCGGCCTGAACGCGGTCGACCGGCCGGCCCGCGCGCGCACCGCGCACGGCGTCGAGTTCGCGATCGGCAACGCGGCGCAGACGCTGCATCCGGTCGCGGGCCAGGGCCTGAACCTCGGCTTGCGCGACGCGCATGCGCTCGCCGCGCTGCTGACGCGACCGGTCGATGTCGACGCCGCGCACGCTCGCGTCGCGTTTCGTCGCGGCGCGTCGCGATCGACCGCGCGACGACGGTCAACCTCACCGACTTCATGCCGCGCGCGTTCGCGAGCACGTTCGTGCCGGTCCCGCAGGCGCGCGGCCTCACGCTCGCGCTGCTCGACGCCGTCGCGCCGCTGCGCGGCGTGTTCGCGCGACAGATGATGAACGGCCGGCGCTGACGTCGTCGCTGCCACCAAAGCCCGTCGCCCGCAAGCCCGCGCCACGACTTTTTTTGCGATCGCCGATCGGTCCGCGCGCGATCGTTGCGGCTAAAATCCGCCGCTCGCTCTTCATCCGGACCGCGGGCATGGCCGAGGCATCACGCGCACCGACGTTCGCTGCCGCCGCGGCCGATGGCCCGCTCGTCGGACCGCATCGACTGCCGAATCGCGTCTTCGCGGCGCCGATGGCCGGCGTCACCGACCGTCCGTTCCGCACGCTCGTGCAAGCGCGCTCGGCGCGGGCCACGCGACCTGCGAGATGGCCGCGTCGAATCCGCTGCTGTGGGCGACCGTCAAGAGCGCCCGGCGCATCGACCACGCCGGCGAGGCCGCGCCGAAGACCGTGCAGATCGCCGGCGGTGACCCGTCGATGCTCGCCGACTGCGCGCGCTTCAACGTCGATCGCGGCGCCGCAGATCGTCGACATCAACATGGGCTGCCCGGCCAAGAAGGTCTGCAACGCGGCGGCCGGCTCGGCGCTGCTCGCCGACGAGGACGCTCGTCGCGCGGATCCTCGACGCGGTCGTCGAGTCGGTCACCGCGCGCAGCGGCGTGCCGGTCACGCTGAAGTTCCGCACCGGCCCGCATCGCGGCGCCCGCAACGCGCTCGCGATCGCCGCGATCGCCGAGCGGGCCGGCGTCGCGATGCTGACGCTGCACGGCCGCACGCGCGCCGATCGCTTCGACGGCGACGCCGAGTACGCGACGATCGCCGCGGTCAAGGCGTCGGTGCGCATCCCGGTCGTCGCGAACGGCGACATCGATTCGCCGGAGCGCGCGGCCGCCGTGCTCGCACGAGACGAAGCGCCGACGCGGTGATGATCGGTCGCGCGGCGCAGGGCCGGCCGTGGATCTTCCGCGAGGTCGACCACTTCCTGCGCCACGGCACGCATCGCGCGCCGCCGACGATCGGCGAGGTCCGCGCGCTGCTCGCGTCGCACCTCGACGATCACTACGCGTTCTACGGCGCGTGGACCGGCGTGCGGACGGCGCGCAAGCACATCGGCTGGTACGTCGGCGCGCTGCCGGGCGGCGAGCTGTTCCGCGCGCGCATCAACGCGCTCGACGACTGCGACGCGCAGCGCGTCGCCGTCGACCGTTTCCTCGCGAGCCTCGGCGACGATCGCGATCCGTTGCCGGCGCGGCGCCGCCGACCTGCTCGCGGCCGCCTGAACGCTCGACCTCATGAGCCGACAGCTGATCGAGGACTGCGTGCGCACGAGCCTGGAGAAGTTCCTGAAGGACCTCGACGGCGCGTCGGTCACGAACGTCTACGACCTGGTGATGAAGACGGTCGAGAAGCCGGTGCTCGAGGTCGTCATGCGGCACGCCGGCGCCAACCAGTCGCAGGCCGCGGCGATCCTCGGCATCAACCGCAACACGCTGCGCAAGAAGCTCGGCGACCACGGCCTCTTGTGACGTCCGTCTCACTTCTTCTCGCCGCATGATCCGCCGCGCCCTGCTGTCGGTGTCCGACAAGAGCGGCGTCGTCGACTTCGCGACGGACGCTCGTCGGCGCGCCGGCGTCGAGCTGCTGTCGACCGGCGGCACGGCGAAGCTGCTCGCCGACGCCGGACTCGCGGTCGTCGAGGTCGCCGACTACACCGGCTTCCCCGAGATGCTCGACGGCCGCGTGAAGACGCTGCACCCGAAGATCCACGGCGGCCTGCTCGCGCGCCGCGACGTCGCGGCGCACATCGCGTCGATCGACAAGCACGGCATCGGTCCGATCGACCTGCTCGTCGTCAACCTCTATCCGTTCGAGGCGACGGTGGCCGAGCCCGGCTGCACGCTCGACGACGCCATCGAGAACATCGACATCGGCGGTCCGGCGATGGTGCGGTCGGCCGCGAAGAACTGGCAGCACGTCGCCGTCGTGACCGACGCGTCGCAGTACGCGGCCGTCGCCGACGCGCTGTCGCGCGGCGAGGACGTGCCGCAGGAGACGCGCTTCGCGCTCGCGGTCGCGGCGTTCGACCGCATCGCGCGCTACGACGCCGCGATCAGCGACTACCTGTCGTCGATCGTCGCGATCCCGGCGGCCGGCGCAGCCGTCGAACGTCATCGCTTCCCGGCGCAGGCGAACGCGACGTTCGTCAAGCTGCAGGACCTGCGCTACGGCGAGAACCCGCACCAGCAGGCCGCGCTCTATCGCGACCCGTCGCCGCGGCCCGGCGCGCTCGTCACCGCGGCGCAGCTGCAGGGCAAGGAGCTGTCGTACAACAACCTCGCCGACGGCGACGCCGCGTGGGAATGCGCGAAGTCGTTCGGTGTGAACGATGACGCGAACGGCGCGGCTTGCTGCGTGATCGTCAAGCATGCGAACCCGTGCGGCGTCGCGCTCGGCGCCACGCCGGCCGACGCGTACGCACGCGCGTTCGAGACCGACCCGACGTCGGCCTTCGGCGGCATCATCGCGTTCAACCGGCGCGTCGACGTGGCGACGGTGGAGGCGCTGTCGCGCCAGTTCGTCGAGGTGCTGATCGCGCCGGGCTACGACGACGACGCGCTCGCGCTGCTCGCGAAGAAGGCGAACCTGCGCGTGCTCGCGGTGCCGGGCGACGCGGCGCACGACGTCGCCGTCCGCCTGGTCCGGACTCGACGTCAAGCGGATCGCGTCGGGCCTGCTCGTGCAGACCGCGGACGATGATCATCTGACGCGCGACGACCTGCGCGTCGTCACCGCGAAGCGACCGACCGACGCGCAGCTCGACGACCTGCTGTTCGCGTGGCGCGTCGCGCGCTTCGTGAAGTCGAACGCGATCGTGTTCTGCGGCGCGGGCCGCACGCTCGGGGTCGGCGCCGGCCAGATGAGCCGCGTCGACTCGGCGCGCATCGCGTCGATCAAGGCCGCGAACGCCGGGCTGTCGCTGGCCGGCTCCGTCGTCGCGTCCGACGCGTTCTTCCCGTTCCGCGACGGCCTCGACGTCGTCGCCGACGCCGGCGCGACCTGCGTGATCCAGCCGGGCGGCAGCGTGCGCGACGACGAGGTCGTCGCGGCGGCGGACGAACGCGGCGATCGCGATGGTGTTCACCGGGATGCGGCACTTCCGGCATTGAACGTCGTCGTCATGGCGCTGCTCCTGCAACTCGACGGCGTGTTCTTCGAAGCGGACGAAGCCGAGCGCGTCGTCGGTCATGCTCGCCGTCGCCGATGGCTCCATGGACGACGCGGGGCTCGCTGCCTGGATCCTTCGGCCGCTCCGCTGACATGCGCATCCTCGGTATCGACCCCGGCCTGCGGATCACCGGCTTCGGCGTCGTCGACGTCGACGGCCCGCGGCTGACGTACGTCGCGTCGGGCGTCGTCCGCACGCCCGACGCCGACCTGCCGGCGCGACTCGCCGTCATCTTCGACGGCGTCCGCGAGGTCGTCGCGACGCATCGGCCGACGTGCGCCGCGATCGAGAAGGTGTTCGTCAACGTCAATCCGCATTCGACGCTGCTGCTCGGCCAGGCGCGCGGCGCCGCGATCTGCGGGCTCGTCACCGCCGGCATCGACGTCCACGAGTACACGGCGCTGCAGACGAAGCAGGCGACGGTCGGCGTCGGCCGCGCGACGAAGGCGCAGGTCCAGCAGATGGTGCTGCGGCTGCTGCGGATGTCGGGCGACGTCGCGACCGACGCGGCCGACGCGCTCGCGTGCGCGATCTGCCACGCGCACGTCGGCGCGAGCGTCGCGGCGTTCGCCGTCGCCGCGCCCGAACTCACCCGCGGCGTCGTGCGGATGCGGCGCGGCCGCCTCGCGGTACGCCGCTGACGTCGTCGGACAGCGACCGTCACGTATCATCGCGGTCCGTCCACGAACCGGAGCGACCATGACGATCTCCATCGGCGAACGCCTGCCCGACGCCACGCTGCAGGAATTCATCGAGGTCGAGGGCAACGGCTGCAGCATCGGCCCGAACCAGTTCCACGTCGAAGAAGCCGTCCGCGGCAAGAAGCTCGCGATCTTCGGCCTGCCCGGCGCCTTCACGCCGACCTGTTCGGCGAAGCACGTCCCCGGCTACCTGCAGCAGTACGACGCGCTGAAAGCCAAGGGCATCGACGAGATCTGGTGCATCTCGGTCAACGATCCGTTCGTGATGGGTGCGTGGGGCCGCGACCAGCACACCGCCGGCAAGGTCCGCATGATGGCCGACGGCTCGGCCGACTTCACGAAGAAGGCCGGTCTCGAGCTCGACCTCACGGCGCGCGGGATGGGCGTGCGCTCGCAGCGCTATTCGATGCTGGTCGACGACGGCGTCGTCAAGCAGCTCAACGTCGACATGGGCGGCAAGTTCGAGGTCAGCGACGCCGGCACGCTGCTGAAGCAGCTCGGCTGACGCGGTCGACTCGACGAGTCCGCCGACGGCGCGCACGTGATCGGCCGCATCGCCGGCACGCTCGTCGAGAAGACCCCGCCGCAGGTGCTGGTCGATTGCGGCGGCGTCGGCTACGAGATCGACGTGCCGATGAGCACGCTGTACAACCTGCCCGCGGTCGGCGAACGCGTGACGCTGTTCGCGCATCTCGTCGTCCGCGAGGACGCGCAGCTGCTGTACGGCTTCGGCACGCAAGGCTGAACGCGCCGCGTTCCGCGAGCTGATCCGCATCTCCGGCATCGGTCCGCGGATCGCGCTCGCGGTGCTGTCCGGCCTGTCGGTCGACGACCTCGCGCAGGTCGTCACGCGACAGGACGCGGCGCGGCTCGTGCAGATCCCCGGCATCGGCAAGAAGACGGCCGAGCGGCTGCTGCTCGAGCTGAAGGGCAAGCTCGGCGCGGACCTCGGTTCGCCCGCCGGTCTGGCATCGGCCGACGCGGGCGACGCCGGCCCCGACATCCTGAAGGCGCTGCAGGCGCTCGGCTATTCCGACAAGGAGTCGCTGTACGCGATCAAGCAGGTCGCGACCGGCAGCAGCGTGTCCGACGGCATCCGGCAGGCGCTGAAGGCGCTGTCGAAGTCGTAGGCCCCGCGACCTCCGATGCGGCGCGCCGTCGTCCTCGCGTGGTCCGTGTCGCTCGCGACGATGACGGCGTCCGGCTTCGCGCAGACGCGGACGACGGCGCCCTCCGACCCACGGACGACGCCGTCCGCCCGAGCGGCGCCCGCGACGACCGCGAGCCGCCCCGCCGATCCCGCGCGCGACGCCGCGTTGCGCGCGCTCGCCGTCCGGCTGAAGCTGCCGCTGCTCGACGAGGCGGTCTCGATCTTCTCGACGCAGCTGCGGCGCACGCTGCCGGCCTACTTCGTCGACTCGATCGGCCGGCAGGTCGGTCTCGGTCCGCAGTGGCGTCGAGGTCTCCCGGCCTACGACGAGGCGGTGCGGCGGATCGACGCCGCGCTGGTCGCCGACGAAGCGCGCGACGGACCGCTCGTGACGCTCGATCGCGCCGACCTGCTGTCCGCCGTCCAGGTGCCGTGGACGCGCGACGACATCGCATTCGTCGACGAGACGCTCGACACGCCGCTCGGGCAGGAGGCCGAACGCGCGATCGACGCGCAGGCCGCGCGGCAGACCATCGCGACACTGAAGCGCCGCGTCGGACGCGACGACGCGGCCCGCGTGGCCGCCGCGTTCGACGACCTCGAAGCGCGGGCGCAGGCGCAGTTCGGCGACGCGTCGCTGATGCTGATCGCGCTGAAAGGCACCGACCCGGCCCGCGCGCAGCGCCTGCAGCGGCTCGTCGAGGCGGTGACCCTCGCGCCATCGGACGCGCTCGGCCAGCGCATCGTCGACCGGTTGTCGCAGCGGTTGCTCGAGGCGGCGATGGCGCAGGTGCCGGCGCTGCTCGACCCGCTCGGCGGCGGACCGGTCCGTTGATCGGTCGCGGCGGCCGGACCGGCGACGCGGTCGTCGGCGGCACGCGGTCATAATCCACACCGATGATCGAACCCGACCGCCTCACCGCCGAACCGTCCGCCGCGTCGCGCGTCGTCTCCGCCGCGGCGACGTCGCCGAACGAGGAGGTGTTCGAGCGCGCGCTGCGGCCGAAGGCGCTCGACGAATACATCGGCCAGGCGAAGATCCGCGAGCAGCTCGAGATCTTCATCGGCGCGGCCAGGAAGCGCGGCGAGTCGCTCGACCACGTGCTGCTGTTCGGGCCGCCGGGCCTCGGCAAGACGACGCTCGCGCACATCGTCGCGCGCGAGATGGGCGTGCATCTGCGGCAGACGTCGGGACCGGTGCTCGAACGGCCCGGCGACCTCGCCGCGCTGCTGACGAATCTCGAGAAGAACGACGTGCTGTTCATCGACGAGATCCACCGGCTGTCCCGGTCGTCGAGGAGATCCTCTATCCGGCGCTGGAGGACTTCCAGATCGACATCATGATCGGCGAGGGACCGGCCGCGCGCAGCGTGAAGCTCGACCTGCAGCCGTTCACGCTGGTCGGCGCGACGACGCGCGCCGGCATGCTGACGAATCCGCTGCGCGACCGCTTCGGCATCGTCGCCCGTCTCGAGTTCTACACGCCGGCCGAGGTGCAGCGGATCGTCAGGCGCTCGGCCGCGCTGCTCGAGACGCCGATCGACGACGACGGCGCGATGGAGCTCGCGAAGCGCTCGCGCGGCACGCCGCGGATCGCGAACCGCCTGCTGCGGCGCGTGCGCGACTACGCCGACAGTGCGCGCCGACGGCCGCGTCACGTCGGCGGTCGCCGACACCGCGCTGAAGATGCTCGACGTCGACGCGCTCGGCCTCGACGTGATGGACCGCAAGCTGCTCGAGGCCGTGCTGCACAAGTTCGACGGCGGTCCGGTCGGCCTCGACAACCTCGCGGCGGCGATCGGCGAGGAGCGCGACACGATCGAGGACGTGATCGAGCCGTTCCTGATCCAGCAGGGCTTCCTGCATCGCACGCCGCGCGGCCGCGTCGCGACGACGACCGCGTATCGCCACTTCGGGCTCGCCGCACCGGCGCGGTCGCAGAACGCCGAGCTGTGGGACCCGCCCTGAACGACGGTCCGCGCGCCGACGACGCCGCCGACGCCAGCGATGTCACCCGCGCCCTGAACCCGCACCTGCACGCGTCCGGCGTGCCGCCGGTGCCGCGCGCGATCGGCGAGCGCATCGCGCGCTACACCGCGTTCGCGCCGGTCGACGTCGTCGCGTGGCATCCGGCGCGACGCGTACTGCTGGTCGCGCACCGGCAAGGCGACACCGCGCAGCTGTTTCGCGTCGAACGGCCGATGGAGACGCTCGAGCGCGTGACGGACTTCGTCGATCCGGTTCGCGACGCGAGCTACGAACCGACGCGCGGCGACCTGCTCGTCTACGCCCGCGACGACGGCGGCGACGAAGCCGCGCAGCTGTACGCGCTCGACGTCGTCGGCGGCACGACGACGCGTCTGACCGACCCGTCGCACAAGCACGGCGAGGCGGCGTGGAACCATGCCGGCGACGCGCTCGCCTTCGTGTCGATGCCGCTCGACCGCACGGCCGGCGGCGCGGGCCGCGGACGCATCGAGAGCGAGCTGTCGATCGTCGATCCGCGCGATCCGTCGACGGCGCGCCGCGTCGCGACGCTGCCCGGCGGCGGCTGGCAGTCGCTCTGCTGGTCGCTCGACGACCGCACGATCTTCGCGATCGAGTACCGCTCCGTGACGGACAGCGCGATCTGGTCGATCGACGTCGCGACCGGCGAACGCGCACGGTTGCTGCCGAACGTCGACGACGCCGGACCGGTTTCGTACGCGTCGCTCGGCGTGGCGCGCGACGGCCGCCAGCTCGTCTTCACGAGCGACGGCGGCGGCGAGTTCCGGCGGCTGGTCACGATGGCGCTCGCGACCGGCGAATGTCGGACGCTGACGCCCGACGTCGACTGGGACGTCGTCGACGTCGCGTTGCAGGGCGGCGACGACGCGTCGACGGCCGGCGTCGCGTGCGCGGTCGTCAACGTCGACGGCCGACACGCGCTGCGGGCGTTCGACCTCGACGACGGCCGCACGCTGCCGCTCGCCGGGCTGCCCGACGCCGCGACGGCCGGCAGCGTGTCGCACGTCCGCTTCGCGGTCCACGGCAACGTCGACGAGATCGCGTTCACCGTCTCGTCCGCGCGCAGCCCGGGCGACGCGTGGACGCTCGATGTGCGCGCCGGTGCACCGGCCGAGCGCTGGACGCGGGTCGACGTCGACGGCGTCGACACGCGCGTCGTGGCGCGAAGCCGGGATCGTCCGCTGGACGAGTTTCGACGGCCGCACGATCAGCGGACTGATCAGCCGCCCGCCGGCGCGCTTCACCGGCCGGCGTCCGGTGCTGGTCCACATCCACGGCGGTCCGGAGAGCCAGGCGATCGTCGGCTTCCTCGGCGTCAACAACCTGTTCGTCGACGAACTCGGCATCGCCTATCTGCAACCGAACGTCCGCGGGTCGAGCGGCTACGGCCGCACGTTCGTGTCGCTCGACGATCGCGAGAAGCGCGAGGACGCGGTGCGCGACATCGGCGCGCTGTTCGACTGGATCGCCGCGCAGCCCGACCTCGACGCGAGCCGCGTGCTGGTCGCCGGGCGCAGCTACGGCGGCTACATGAGCCTGGCCGTCGCGACGACCTACGCGGAGCGGCTCGTCGCGTCGATCGCGATCGTCGGCATCTCGCACTTCACGACGTTCCTCGAACGCACCGAGAGCTATCGTCGCGACCTGCGTCGCGTCGAGTACGGCGACGAGCGCGACCCGGCGATGCGCGCGTTCTTCGACCGCATCTCGCCGCTCGCGAACGCGGACCGCATCGCGAAGCCGCTGCTGGTCGTCGCCGGGCGCAACGATCCGCGGGTGCCGTTCCAGGAGAGCGAGCAGATCGTCGCGAAGGTCCGCGCGAACGGCGTGCCGGTCTGGCATCTCGTCGCCGACGACGAGGGCCACGTGTTCCAGAAGAAACCGAACATCGACGACGTGGCCTGCGTGCAGGCGCTGTTCGTCGAGCGCTGGCTGCTCGGGCCGCCGGCGGCGTCCTGACCGCGACGGCTACAGCGTCGGCGGTCCCGGCGCGCGCAGCCGGCCGGTACGATCGAGCCGCTCGTACTGCGCGATCACCTGCGCGCCGAACAGCACGAGCGTCGCGGCGATCTCGAGGCTCAGCAGCACGACGATCGCCGTCGTCAGCGAACCGTAGACGACGCTGACCTGCGACAGCGTCGCGAAGTACCAGACCAGCAGCCGCCGCGTGATCTCCCACAACAGCGCGGCGACGATCCCGCCCGGCAGCGCATGCCGCAGCGACAGCCGGCCGACCGGCATCACCATGTACAGCGACGTCAGCAGGAAGATCTCGCCGGCGAGGCCGAGCACGTACAGCAGGAAGCCGGAGAAGCCGGACAGCGACCACGTGCGTCCGAACAGCTCGACCGTTTCCTGGCCGACGATCTGCAGCGCGCCGGCGATCAGCGTGACGAGCAGCAGGCCGAAGCACAGGCAGAAGATGTAGACGTACGGCATCAGCGCCGACACCGACGAAGTGGCGCTTGCGTTCGGACTTGCGATGATGGAACAGCACGGCCATCGCGCTCTCGAGCACGGTGAACGCGAGCGAGCTGAAGAAGATCATCGTGACGATCAGCACCGGGCCGAGCACGTCGGTGTGCGCGAGGAAGTTCGCGAGCTCGGCGACGATCGCCTTCGACTGTCCCGGCAGCAGCCACTCGAGGTATCGCCCGATCGTCGTCAGCAGCGCGCGTTCGTCGACCCAGTGCGACAGGACGATGACCGCGACGATCAGCAGCGGCACGATCGACAGCAGCGCGTAGTAGGCGACGGCGCCGGCGAGCAGCAGGCCCTGCGCGGCGCGGAACTGCCGCACGGCCTCGAGCAGGAAGGCGAGCGGATGGCGGAACGGGGTCGGTTGCGCGGGAGTCGAGGCCATCGCGTGCGGTCGGTGAGGCTGCCGGCGTGCGACCTCGTCGCCGCTACCTTGCCATGCCCGCTGCGCCGCTGCCAGCGCGACCGTCGCGTCGCACGACGCGGTCGTGTTTGTAGAATGCCGTTCCTCACGACTCCGGACCCGACGATGCCGACGGCTGCGCGCGACCCTGCACGACCTGCCCGGCACCGTCGGCATCGCGACGCGTGGCTCGCGACCTGCCTCGCGACGCTGCTTGCCGCCTGCGCCGACGCGCCGCCGCCGGCGCCGCCGACGCCGCGCCGCCGGTCGACGTCGTCGCGCCGAACGAGCATCTGCGGGTGTCGGGCATCCCGCCGGTGCCGAAGACGCTCGCCGAGCGCGTCGGCAAGTACACGGAGTTCCGTCCGGTCGGCGTCGTCGCGTGGCATCCGGCGAAGCACGAACTGCTCGTCGCCTATCGACGCGGGTCGACGACGCAGCTGCATCTGCTCGACGAGCCGATGGGCACGCTGACGCCGCTGACCGACTTCCCCGATCCGGTCTCGCGCGCGACGTTCGAGCCGAAGCGCGGCGACTACCTCGTCTATTCGCGCGACAGCGGCGGCAACGAGGCGGCGCAGCTCTATCGCTACGACTTCGCGAGCGCGACGACGACGCCGCTCACCGATCCTTCTGAGAAGCACGCGTTCGCCGACTGGAACCACGCGCGCGACGCGCTGCTGCTGGTCTCGACGCAGCTCGACAAGACGGCCGGTCCCGCGGGACGCGACGCGGTCACGACCGAGCTCGCGCGCCTCGATCCGCTGCATCCGGAGGCGATCCGCCCGATCGCGAGTCTGCCCGGCGGCGGCTGGGGCGACTTCCGCTGGGGGCGCGGCGACAAGGTCGTCTACGCCGTCGAATACCGCTCGGCGACCGAAGGCGCGATCTGGCGGATCGACGTCGCGACCGGCGCGACGACGCGGCTGCTGCCGGCGAAGGCCGGCGCGCGGGCGTCGTACGGCAACCTGCACCTGACGCCGGACGGCCGGCGCCTCGTCTACACCAGCGACGAGGGCGGCGAGTTCCGGCAGCTGACCGTGCTCGACCTCGCGAGCGGGCATCGCCGCGTGCTGACGCGCGACATTCCGTGGGACGTCGACGAGGTCGTGATGCACGGCGAGGACGGCGGCGAGGCCGGCGGCAACACGGCAGCGGCGCGACGCGACATCGCCTGCGCGCTGATCGACGTCGCGGGGCGCGACGAGCTCAGGCTGTTCGACCTCGCGACCGGTCGCGCGCTGCCGATGCCCGCGTTGCCCGACGCCGCGCGCGCCGGCAGCGTCTCGCGGCTGCGCTTCGCGCGGAACGGCAACCGCGACGAGATCGCGTTCACCGTCAATTCGGGCAGGAGCCCGGGCGATGTCTACGCGTTCGACACGCGCGCCGGCGCGTCGGCGACCGTCGTGCAGTGGACGAAGGCGACCGTCGAAGGCGTCGACACGACGACGTTCCGCGAGCCCGAGATCGTCCGCTGGAAGAGCTTCGACGGGCGCGAGATCACGGGCCTGATCAATCGACCGCCGGCGCGCTTCGGCGGCAAGCGGCCGGTCCTCGTCAACATCCACGGCGGCCCCGAGAGCCAGGCCAAGATCGGCTTCATCGGCCGCAACGAATACTTCGTCGACGAGCTCGGCATCGCGTTCATCCAGCCGAACGTCCGCGGCTCGAGCGGCTACGGCAAGACGTTCGTGTCGCTCGACGACGGCCTGAAGCGCGAGGACTCGGTCAAGGACATCGGCGCGCTGCTCGACTGGATCGCCGCGCAGCCCGACCTCGACGCGAGCCGCGTGATGGTCGCCGGCGGCAGCTACGGCGGCTACATGAGCCTCGCCGTCGCGACCCACTACTCGGACCGCATCGCCGCGTCGATCGACGTCGTCGGCATCTCGAGCTTCACGACGTTCCTGCAGCGAACGGAGACCTATCGCCGCGACCTGCGGCGCGTCGAGTACGGCGACGAGCGCGACCCGGCGATGCGCGCGTTCTTCGACCGCATCTCGCCGCTCGCGAACGCCGATCGCATCCGCAAGCCGCTGTTCGTCGTCGCCGGGCTCAACGATCCGCGCGTGCCGTACCAGGAAGGCGAGCAGATCGTCGCGAAGGTGCAGGCGAACGGCGTGCCGGTGTGGCATCTCGTCGCCGACAACGAGGGACACGGCTTCGCGCGAAAGCCGAACGCCGACTATCAGTTCTACGCGCAGGTCCTGTTCATGCGGCAATTCCTGCTGCAGTAGCCGTCTCGTCGAGCGCCCCATGATCGTCAACGTCAGCGCCTACGAAGGCGGCAAGACCATCGGCAACATCGACATCGACGCGATCAGCGACGTGCTGCAGAAGCCGCACACGTTCGTCTGGGTCGGGCTCTACGAACCGGACGACGCGCTGCTGTCGAAGATGCAGGAGGAGTTCGGCCTGCACGAGCTCGCGGTCGAGGACGCCCGCTTCGCGCACCAGCGCCCGAAGATCGAGACCTACGGCACGTCGCAGCTGTTCATCGTGCTGAAGACGGCGAACCTCGCCGACGGGAAGGTCGCATACGGCGAGACGCACCTGTTCGTCGGGCCGAACTTCCTCGTCTCGGTCCGCCACGGCGAGACGGCCGGCTATTCGGTCGTGCGCGAACGCTGCGAGACGACGGCCGGCCTGCTGTCGAAGGGTCCCGGCTTCGCGGTCTACGCGATCCTCGACTTCGTCGTCGACAACTACCAGCCGATCATCGAACAGCTCGAGGCCGAGTTCACGACGCTCGAGGAAGGCATCTTCAAGAGCGAGTTCGACCGGCTCGTCGTCGGCCGCATCTACGAACTGAAGCGGCAGCTGCTCGAACTGCGCAACGCGGCGCTGCCGGTCGGCGACATCGCGAACGAGCTGATGCGCTTCCACGACGACCTGATCCCGAAGGAACTGCGCGCGTACTTCCGCGACGTGAAGGACCACGTGTCGCGGCTCGTCGGCATGGCCGACAACATGCGCGAGATGCTGAACTCGGCGATGCAGGTCAACCTCGCGATGGTCGGCATGGCGCAGAACGAGATCGTCAAGCGGCTCGCCGGCTGGGGCGCCATCCTCGCGATCCCGACGGTCGTGTTCAGCCTGTACGGCATGAACTTCAAGTGGATGCCGGAGCTCAACTGGCAGTGGGGCTATCCGACCGCGGTCGGCTTCACCGTCGCCGCGTGCGCGATCATGTACAAGCGGCTGCAGAAGCAGGGCTGGATCTGACGCACGCCGTTCACGGCGCGCGCGGCGGGTAGCGGGCCAGCACGACGTACGCGCCGTCCGGCCGCGACTCGACCAGCGCGTAGCCGTCGACGCGCCAGCGCGAGCGACGCGGGCGACGGCGCGATCGATCCATCGGCGTCGCGCGCGAGCGTCACGTGCGGCCGATACGCGCGCGTCTCGACCGGCAGCGCGAGCGCGCCGAGCGCGTCGCCGAGCGCCCGATGGAGCGCCGCCAGGCGCTCGCCGGCCGACGCCGGCTCGAGCGCCGCGATCCCGTTGCGCCACAGCGCGTGCGTACCGAGCGTCAAAACGAACGGCGCGAACGGCACGACGAGCCCGATCGCCACCTCCTCGAGCCGCGCGCGATCGACGCGACCCACGAAGTGCAGCGTCGCATGCAGGTTCGCGTCGGGGATCGGCCGCGCGGTGCGCGACCACGTCCAGCGGTCGCGCTCGGCGACGAGTCGCATGCGCAGCGCGTCGCCCGGCCACAGCGCGACGAACAGGCGGACCGTGCGTCCGCGCGCCGGTCGCGGATCGCCCAATCAGCCGTCGTGATTGATCCGGCGACCGCCGCGGATGAACTCGACGGTCTTCTCGCGCATGCCGGCGGCGAGCGCGGCCTCGGCTTCGAGGCCCTGCTTCTCGGCGTAGTCGCGCACGTCCTGCGTGATCTTCATCGAGCAGAAGTGCGGGCCGCACATCGAGCAGAAGTGCGCGAGTCTTGCGCCGCTTCCTTCGGCAGCGTCTCGTCGTGGAACTCGCGCGCCTTGTCGGGATCGAGGCCGAGGTTGAACTGGTCGTCCCAGCGGAACTCGAAGCGCGCCTTCGACAGCGCGTTGTCGCGGATCTGCGCGCCCGGATGGCCCTTCGCGAGATCGGCCGCGTGCGCGGCGATCTTGTAGGTGATGATGCCGTCCTTGACGTCGTCCTTGTTCGGCAGGCCGAGGTGCTCCTTCGGCGTCACGTAGCAGAGCATCGCCGTGCCGTACCAGCCGATCATCGCCGCGCCGATGCGCCGACGTGATGTGGTCGTAGCCGGGCGCGATGTCGGTGGTCAGCGGCCCGAGCGTGTAGAACGGCGCCTCGCCGCACAGCTCGAGCTGCAGGTCCATGTTCTCCTTGATCAGGTGCATCGGCACGTGGCCGGGGCCTTCGATCATCACCTGCACGTCGTGCTTCCACGCGATCTGCGTGAGCTCGCCGAGCGTCTTCAGCTCGGCGAGCTGCGCCTCGTCGTTGGCGTCGTAGATCGAGCCGGGACGCAGGCCGTCGCCGAGCGAGAACGCGACGTCGTACGCCTTCATGATCTCGCAGATGTCCTCGAAGTGCGTGTAGAGGAAGATCTCCTTGTGATGCGCGAGGCACCACTTCGCCATGATCGAGCCGCCGCGCGAGACGATGCCCGGTCATGCGCTTCGCGGTCATCGGGATGTAGCGCAGCAGCACGCCGGCGTGGATCGTGAAGTAGTCGACGCCCTGCTCGGCCTGCTCGATCAGCGTGTCGCGGAAGATCTCCCAGGTCAGCTCCTCGGCCTTGCCGTCGACCTTCTCGAGCGCCTGGTAGATCGGCACCGTGCCGATCGGCACCGGCGAGTTGCGGATGATCCACTCGCGCGTCTCGTGGATGTTCTTGCCGGTCGACAGGTCCATCACCGTGTCGCCGCCCCAGCGGATCGCCCACGTCATCTTCTCGACTTCCTCGTCGATCGACGACGTCACGGCCGAGTTGCCGATGTTGGCGTTGATCTTCACGAGGAAGTTGCGGCCGATGATCATCGGCTCGCTTTCCGGGTGGTTGATGTTGGCCGGGATGATCGCGCGGCCGCGCGCGACTTCGTCGCGCACGAACTCCGGCGTGATGATCGGCCGGGATCGCTGCGCCGAACGACTGGCCCGGATGCTGGCGCGTCAGCAGCTCGGCCATCTTCGCGCCGGTCGGGCCGGCGTTCTTCAGGCTCTCGACGTATTCGCTCGCGCTGCAGGTTCTCGCGGATCGCGATGAACTCCATCTCCGGCGTGACGATGCCGCGGCGCGCGTAGTGCATCTGCGTGACGTTGCGCGCCGGCGATCGCGCGGCGCGGCTGTGCGATGCAGGTCGAAGCGCAGCTGCGCGAGCTTCGGATCGGCGAGCCGCTCGCGGCCGTAGCGCGACGTCGAGCCCGGCGAGCTTCTCGGTGTCGCCGCGCTCGTCGATCCACGCGCGCGCGCAGCGCCGGCAGGCCCGAGCGGATGTCGATCTCGCGCGTCGGGATCGGTGTACGGACCGCGACGTGTCGTAGACGAAGATCGGCGGGTTCGGCTCGACGATCGCCGGCTGCGCGTCGTCGCCGTGCGCGTGCGCGCCCGGACCGCCGAAGACCGGCGTGTCGGACTGCTCGATGCGCCGCATCGGGACCCGCAGGTCGGGCCGCGACCCGACGACGTAGACCTTCGTCGAGCGCGGCAGCGGCGCCATCGCGGCCGAATCGACCTCGGCCGTCGCCGCCATGAACGGGGCGGCCTTCGCGGGCGGCGCGACGGGAACGTGATGGGTGGAATCGAGGACGGCTGCGTTCATGAAGGCTCCGGAGGACGAGAGCCGCGAACGAGTCGCCACGGCTCCCTACGGCGTTCGCGACGATCGCTTGCGCGAGGCGGCGTCGGCCCAGGTTCGAAGGGTGTTTCTCGCGATGCGGCGCGCCCGACGGGCATCGGGCGACGCGGCAAAGACCCCTGCGTGATGGAGCGCACGGTATGCGTTCGGCACCGAACGGTCAAGCGCAAGGGGCGGCGACGACGCCGCGCGGCGCCGGCCGTCCGTTGTCGCGGCGCGTCGCGCGATTCGCCACGCGCCGCGGCGACGCCTATCCTTCGTCCGGACGTTGCGTCGGCCCGGGTCGGCATGATCGACTCGCGGCAGCGCCGGCATGCGGTCCTGCGCCGGACGCGTTTCGTCCGTCGTCGCTGCGTTTCGTCGCCGCCGGCTTGCCGTCGCGCGACCCGCGAGGCGACAATCCGTGCCGCGCAAGAAAGGCCCGTTCGATGCGGGTCGTCTTCGCAGTCCCACCCGAACCGGTCACCGTTGCGATGAATGCCCTAGCCCCCGTCAGCGCGATCGAGCGCGCCCGCGCGAACATGATCGCGCAGCAGATCCGCACCTGGGACGTTCTGTCCCAGGATGTCCTCGACCTGCTGCAGGTCCTGCATCGCGAGGACTTCGTCCCGCCGGTCCATCGCGCCCTCGCGTTCGTCGATACCGAGATCCCGCTCGTCGTCGACGGCGAGGAGACCGGCGAGACGATGCTCGCGCCGAAGTTCGAGGCGCGGATGCTGCAGGAGATCGCGCCGCAGCCGCACGAGACGATCCTCGAGATCGGGACCGGCTCCGGCTACATGACCGCGCTGCTCGCGAGTCGCGCCGCGCGCGTCGTCACCGTCGAGATCGATCCGCGGCTGAAGGCGTTCGCCGAACGAAACCTGCAGCGGGCCGGCATCACGAACGTCCGCGTCGAGCTCGGCAACGGCGCGAGCGGCTGGCCGCCGGCCGGCGAAGTCGACGTCGTCGTCGTGTCGGGCTCGCTGCCGTTCCTGCCCGAGTCGATGAAGCGGCAGGTCCGCATCGGCGGCCGCCTCGCCGCGGTCGTCGGCGAGGCGCCGGCGATGCGGGCCGAGATCTGCCATCGCACCGGTGACGAGAGCTGGGACACGGTCCCGCTGTTCGAGACCGCGGTCAAGCCGCTGCGCGAGGCGCCGCGCGTCTCCCACTTCGAGTTCTGACCGCCATGATCCATCCGCTCGATGCTCCCGACCTCGCCGCCTGGCTCGCCGACGACTCGCGCGAGCGGCCGCTTCTGCTCGACGTCCGCGAGCCGTGGGAGTTCGCGACCTGCCGCCTCGACGGCGCGACGCCGATGCCGATGAACGAGGTCGCGCAGCGCTTCGAGGAGATCGACCTCGACCGCCCGATCGTCTGCATCTGCCATCACGGCGCGCGCAGCCTGCAGGTCGCCGCGTTCCTGTCGGCGCGCGGCGCGAGCGACATCCACAACCTGACCGGTGGCGTCGCTGCGTGGGCGCAGCGCGTCGATCCGGGCTTCCCGACCTACTAGGCCGCCGATGAACGACCGATCCGTGGACCACGCTCCGGCGGCGCCCGCCGTCCGCATGCCTTCGTCGCGCGCATGACGCGCGGCTGCCGTTCCGCACCGTCGTCGTTGCGCGCCCGCCGGATCGCCGCGCGGGCCGCATGCGCCGTCGCCCTGGCACTCGCCGCCGGCGCGGCCTCGGCCTCCGACCTGCTGCAGACCTATCGCGACGCGCTGATGAACGACGCGCAGTTCTCGTCGGCGCGCAATGCGGCTGTCGGCCGGTCGCGAAAAGGCGCCGCAGGGCTTCTCGCTGCTGCTGCCGCAGATCAGCGCGACCGGCTCCGAGACGCGGACCAACGCCCAGATCGGCGAGCCGGCGCCGTTCGGCAACTTCACGTCGACGTTCAACCAGCGGACCTACGCGATCACGCTGACGCAGCCGCTGTTCCGCTGGGCGAACTACCAGCAGTACCAGGAAGGCAAGCTGCAGGTCATGCAGTCGGACGCGCAGTTCGCGCAGGCGCAGCTCGACCTGATCGTGCGCGTCGTGCAGGCGTACACCGACGTGCTGTACGCGCAGGACAGCATCGAGTACGCCGTCGCGCAGAAGGCCGCGATCTCCGAACAGCTCGCGTCGGCCAAGCGCAGCTTCGAGGTCGGCACGACGACGATCACCGACACGAACGAGGCCGAGGCCCGCTACGCGCTCGCCGTCTCGCAGGAGATCCTCGCGCGCAGCACGCTCGACGTGTCCCGCGCGGCGCTCCAGCAGATCATCGGCCACGAGCCCGGCACGCTCGCGCCGATGGTCCGCGACGTCGAGCTCGCGCAACCGCAGCCGCTCGAGCTCGATCCGTGGGTCGCGTCGGCGGTCGCGCAGAACTTCGTCGTCGCGCAGAACCTCGCCGGCTTCGAGATCGCGCAGCGCGAGATCCAGGTCGCGCGCGCCGGCCACTATCCGACCGTCGACCTCGTCGCGCAGCGCGGGTACAACAACTACAGCAACCCCGCGCTGACCGGCATCAACAACCAGACGACGAACTCGATCGGCGTGCAGGTCGCGATCCCGATCTTCAGCGGCGGCTACGTCTCGTCGCGGGTGCGCGAGACGGTCGCGCTGGCCGACAAGGCGGAGAACGACCTCGACTACGCGCGGCGCAGCGCCGCGCAGAGCGCGCGGCAGGCCTACTTCAACGTCACGAGCGGCCTCGCGCAGATCCGCGCGCTGCGCGCGGCCGAGACGTCGAGCCAGAGCGCGCTCGACTCGAACAAGCTCGGCTACCAGGTCGGCGTGCGGACCAACATCGACGTGCTGAACGCGCAGCAGCAGCTGTTCTCGACGCAGCGCGACCTCGCGCGAGCGCGCTACGACACGCTGCTGAACAGCCTGCGACTGAAGTCGGCGGCCGGCACGCTGACCGAGAACGACCTCGCCGGGCTCAACATGCTGCTGCAACGCTGAGGCCGCCCAGGCACGGCGCGGTCCGCGCCACGGCTCGATCGCCGCGGACGACGCCGTGCGTGGCAGCATGACGGCCTCGCCGCACCCGCCCGCCCCCCCGATGAACATCGCCGACCTGCGCACCGTCTATCGCCGCGAAACGCTGGCCGAAGGCGACGTCGACGCCGACCCGATCCGCCAGTTCGCGGCCTGGCTCGACCAGGCGATCGCCGCGGCGGCCGTCGAACCGACGGCGATGACGCTCGCGACCGTCGACGACGACCGGCCTTCGGCGCGCATCGTGCTGCTGAAGAGCGTCGACGTCGACGCGGCGCCGTCGACGGCGACCGGCCGCGGCTTCGTCTGGTACACGAACTACGACAGCCGCAAGGGCCGCGAACTGGCGGCGCACGCGGTCGCCGCGCTCGTGTTCTTCTGGCCGGAGCTGGAGCGCCAGGTGCGCGTCGAAGGCCGCGTCGAGAAGACGAGCGCCGACGAGTCCGATCGCTACTTCGCGTCGCGACCGCTCGCGTCGCGGATCGGCGCGTGTGCGTCGCCGCAGAGCGAGGTCATCGCGTCGCGCGCGGTGATCGAGGGGAACGAGGCGCGGCTGCGCGAGCGCCTCGGCGTGACGGACGGCGACGATCGCGCGGACGTGCCGCGCCCCGCGCACTGGGGCGGTTACCGCCTCGTGCCCGCGACGGTCGAGTTCTGGCAGGGCCGGCCGTCGCGCCTGCACGACCGGCTCGCGTATCGCGTCGGCGACGGCGGCTGGTCGATCGTCCGCCTCGCGCCGTGAGCGGTCCGGGCCCGCGTCAGGCCTTGCGCAGCTCGGCCCAGGTCTTGCGGAACTTCGCGACCTTCGGCCCGACCACCGCGGCGCAGTAGCCCTGGTTCGGGTTGTTCGGGAAGTACTCCTGGTGATAGGTCTCGGCGCGGTAGTAGGCCGGCGCCGGCTCGAGTTGCGTCACGACCTTCGACGGCCAGGCCTGCGCGACCTCGGCGAGCACCTCCTGCGCGATCTGCTGCTGCTCCGGCGAGTGATGGAAGATCACCGAGCGGTATTGCGTGCCGACGTCGTTGCCCTGCCGGTTCAGCGTCGTCGGGTCGTGGATCGTGAAGAAGATCTCGAGGATCTGGCGATACGTGATCACCGCCGGATCGAACTCGATGCGGACGACCTCGGCATGCCCGGTCGTGCCGGAACAGACCGCGTTGTAGCCCGGGTTCGCGCTCGTCCCGCCGCTGTAGCCCGACTCGACGTCGACGACGCCGCGGATGTCCATGTACACGGCTTCGGTGCACCAGAAGCAGCCGCCGCCGAGCGTGGCGAATTCGTGGCCGGGGCGCGGGGACGTCGGCAGCGGGTGGGCGATCGACATGAGGACTCCTGGACGGTGGGGGCTCGCGCGACGCGCAGCGGGCGCTCGGCGTGCGTCGGATATGCCGCCGGGGACGCGCGGTTTCAAGCGGCGGTGTCGTATCCTGCCCGATCGCGGCCGTCGGCCGCCGATCCGCAGCGATGACATCCCTCCTCCATTCACGTGAACCGCCGCGCGACGCGCCGTCGGCGCGGCGGCGCATGACGTCGCCGTCGATCGAGGCGCCGGAGCCGGTCGCGCGCGCGCCGGACTTCGCCAGCGCCCACTTCCGCAGCGCGCTCGGGCAGTTCGCGACCGGCGTGACGATCATCACGGCGCGCATCGTCGAGCCCGACGGCGCGTCACGGCCGATCGGCTTCACCGCGAACTCGTTCAACTCGGTGTCGCTCGTCCCGCCGCTCGTGCTGTGGAGCCTCGCCCGCAGCGCGTCGAGCCTGCCGACGTTCCTCGACATGTCGCACTACGCGATCAACGTGCTCGCGTCGGACCAGATCGCGCTGTCGCGGCGCTTCGGCTCGCGCAGCGGCGATACGACGGCGCTCGTCGACCGCTTCGAGGGCATCGCGTGGCACGCGGGCTCGCACGGCGAGCCGATCGTCGACGGCTGCTGCGCGTGGTTCGAATGCTTCAACCGCAGCCGCTACGAGGAAGGCGATCACGTCATCTTCGTCGGCGAGGTCGAGCGCTGCGGCTTCGAGCCGCGCGAGCCGCTCGTCTTCCAGGGCGGCGACTATCACATGACGCAGCCGCATCCCGACCGCTAGCACGAGGACCCCATGCCCCGCATCCCGTACGTCAGCGACGAAGAAGCCGGCACGACGCCGCTCGTCGACGCGATCCGTCGCCGCCGCGGCGGCGGCCTGCTGAACCTCGACCGCCAGCTGCTGCACAGCCCGCCGTTCGCCGAAGGCTGGAACGGGCTGCTCGGGTCCGTGCGCACGAAGCTGTCGGTCGACGCCCGGCTGCGCGAACTCGCGATGTGCGTCGTCGCGGTGCTGAACGACGCCGACTACGAGTTCGTCCATCACGCGCCGGAGTTCGTGAAGGCCGGCGGCAGCGACGCGCAGGTCGACGCGATCCGTTCGATGAAGACGCGGCCGATCGATCACGCGCTGTTCGACGACGTCGCGAATGCGGCGATCGGGCTGTCGTTCCAGATGACGACGCAGGTCCACGTCGACGACGCGACGTTCGCGACGCTGCTGGCGCATCTCGGCCGCACGCACACGGTCGAACTGGTCGGCGTCGTCGCGACCTACAACATGGTGTCGCGCTTCCTGGTCGCGCTCGGCGTCGAGCCGGAGTGACGGTCCGACGATGGAAGCCGGCGTGCGTCCGGCGTCGCACGTGGTTCGCGACCTTGGGCCCCGGCCTTCGCCGGGGCGACCGAAAGGGGTGGTCGACGCTCGCGTCGGCGAGAACGACGGTCGACCGTCATCGCCGTCTTCCGCGGAGGCGGGAACCGGAGGCGTTCGTGCATCGGCGCGCGGACCAGGCAACGACGCCGCCTTCGCGGGAACGACGGGTCGCTTTCTGGCGAACGCCGCGACGCGATGGCGCGCTCGCCCGCGACGATCGTGCGCCGCCCGTGGCTCAGCGCAGCTGCGCGCGGGGATTGACGCGCGGATCCTCGGGGTAGAACTCCTTCAGCAGGAACAGCTCGAGCTCCGGCTGGTCCTTCACCCGCGCCGACATCACGGCCGACTTGCCGGTGCGGTAGTTGTACCACTCGAAGTCGCCCGGCTTCTGCTCGCGGATGACCTCGATCATCTTGCGGACCACCGCGATGTGGATATCGGAATTACTGCCGGTGCGGACCTCGAACGTCTGGCCGAGCTTGCGCTGGAAGTTCCGGTTCCAGCCGTTGAAGATGAACTCGGCGTCGTTCAGCCCGGTGTGCCGCAGGTCGAAGATGCCGCCGGCCTGGTCCGGGTCCTGGCCCGGGCTGGCCGAGCGCTGCTGCGCCATCACGTTCGCCTTCGCGATGCGGTTGGCGCGCTCGTCGTCGCTCTCGACGACCTCGTCCGGCGCGCCGCCGTTCGCGGCGCGACGCGCGCGCTGGCGCGCGGCCAGCACGTCGCTGAAGTCCTCCGTCGCCGGCCGGACCTGCTGCGGCGGCGTCGGCGTCGGCGTGCGTCTGTGGCTGCGGCGCGGCGGTCGGCGGCGGCACGATGAACGGCGGACGGCTGCCGCTGTTGATCGCGATCTGCGGCCGCGGCCGTGCCGGCGCGGGGCTCGGCCGCGTGACGGGCTTCGGCGGCGTCGGCGTCGGGACCGACTTCTCGACCGGCGGCGGCTCCGCCTTCGGCGTCGGACCGGGCGGCGGCTGCGACTGCGCGATCGTGACCGACAGCGGCCCGATCTCGTCGGCCGGCGCCTTCATCTCCTGATCGAGCTTCGGCGTCCACGGCGCGAACAGCACCGCGAGGTGGACGAACAGCGACAGCACGAGCGCGACGGTGATCGCGCGGATCGTGATGCGGTCGTATCGCGGCGGCGGCGCATCGCCGCCGACGGTGGGCGGCGGTTCCGGCGGGACGACGACCTCGTCGACCCGCTCGTCGGGCAGGCGCTGCTTCGGGCCGGGGAACGCGAGGACTTTCAAGGGATCGCTCGTTCAGCGGTCGCCACGTGCGCCGGGCTGGACGGACCGCGCTCGCGCGCGGCGCCTCGGCGTCGAACGCGCGATCTCGGACGGGCGATTTTAGCCGATCCGCTTCATCCGGCCGGGGGCGTCGGCGCCGCCGCAACGAAGCGTGACGGCGATCGCGCCGCCGCGCCCGGCCGACGCGAGCAGGTCGATCAGGCGGTCGCGCGCCGCGCCGCGTCCTCGCGCGCGCGGCGCGCCAGCGAATACGCCTGCATCGCGCCGGGCAGGTACTGCGCCGGCCAGGTCGCGCCCTCGAAGCCCGCCTCGGCCGCGGCGTGCAGCGTGAAGTACGGATCGGCGAGATGCGGCCGCGCGAGCGCGACGAGGTCGGCGCGGCCCGACGCGAGCAGCGTGTTGACCTGATCCGCGGTCGTGACGGCGCCGACGGCCATCGTCGCGATGCGCGCCTCGAGCCGCACCTGTTCGGCGAACGTCGCCTGGTACATGCGGCCGTAGACCGGCTTCGACGCGGGGTCGGTCTGACCGGTCGACACGTCGATCAGGTCGCAGCCGTGCGCCTTGAACGTCTTCGCGATCTCGACCGTCTCGGCGCCGGTCGTGCCGCCGGCGATCCAGTCGGTCGCCGACACGCGCACGCTCATCGGCTTGTGCCGCGGCCACGCGGCGCGGACCGCGTCCCAGACCTCGAGCGGAAAGCGCAGCCGGTTCGCGAGGCTGCCGCCGTACGCGTCGTCGCGACGGTTCGTGATCGGCGAGACGAAGCTCGCGAGCAGGTAGCCGTGCGCCATGTGCAGCTCGAGCATGTCGAAGCCGGCGTCGTCCGCGAGCCGCGCCGACGCGACGAACTGCTCGCGGATGCGGGCCATGTCCGCGAGCGTCATCACGCGCGGCGTCGCGTTGACGCCTTCGCGATAGGCGATCGCCGACGGCGCGACGAGATCCCAGTTCGGACCGTGCAGCACTTCGTCGAGCGGGTCGTCCATCTTCTCCCAGCCGACCTGCGTCGAGCCCTTGCGGCCGGCGTGGCCGAGCTGCATGCACAGCTTCGCGTCGCTGTGCCGATGGGCGAAGTCGACGATGCGTCGCCAGCCGTCGGCCTGCGCGCGCGACCAGAGGCCGGTGCAGCCCGGCGTGATGCGCGCGTCCGGCGACGGACACGTCATCTCGATGAAGACGAGCCCCGCGCCGCCGAGCGCGCGCGTCGTGTAGTGCGCGAAGTGCCAGTCGTTCGGCATGCCGTCGACGGCCGAGTACTGCGCCATCGGCGACACGACGACGCGGTTGGCGAGCGCGCAGTCGCGCAGCGCGAACGGCGCGAACATCGGCGCCGCGGCGAAGCCCTCGGGCAGCGCGACGCCGAGCTCGCCCGCGACCTCGCGGTTCCACCAGCGCTCGATCTCGTCGACCAGCGCCGGGTCGCGCATCCGCAGGTTCTCGTGCGTGATCTGCTTCGAGCGCGACAGCAGCGAGTAGTTGAACTGGATCGGGTCGAGGTCCCAGAAGCGCCGCACGTTCTCGAACCACACGAGGCTGACGTTCGCCGAATGCTGGATGCGGCCGACCTCGTCGCGGCGGTCGGCCTCGTAGCGCGCGAGCGCCCGCATCAGGTCGTCGGGTCGCGCGGCGCCGAGGTCGACGAGCGCCGTCCCGAGCGCGGCGTGCAGCGCGATCGCGTCCTCGAGCGCGAGCTTCGTCCCCGATCCGATCGAGAAATGCGCCGTGTGCGCGGCATCGCCGAGCAGCACGACGAGCGACTGCCGCCCGTCCGCATGCGCGATCGCGTGATGCCAGGTCTTGCAGGTGATCGTCGGGAAGCGCCGCCAGTGCGAGCGGTTCGTCAGCACCTCGTGGCCGTCGAGCAGGTCGGCGAACAGCCGCTCGACGAAGCGCGCGGTCGCGGCCTCGTCGGTCTCGCCGAGGCCCGACGCGCGGAACGCCTCGTCGGTCGTCTCGATGACGATCGTGCATTCGGGATCGGCCGCGTCGGGCTGCGTGAACTCGTACGCGTGCAGGTTCCAGATGCCGGGCGCGTGCGCGCCGTCGCGCGGGCTGATGCGGTCCTCGCGGAACGCGTACGTGAAGCCGGGCAGCTTCATCCGTGCGCCGAGCCACGTGAAGCGATTGCTGCGCAGGTCGACCTCGGGCGCGAAGTCGGTCTTCAGCGCGTCGCGGATCGCGCTGTTGATGCCGTCGGCCGCGACGATCAGGTCGGCGTCGGCATGCGCGTCGAGGCCGGCGTCGGCGACGCCGTAGCGCACGCGGACGCCGAGCGCCTCGGCGCGTCGCTGCAGGATGCGCAGCAGCGTCAGGCGACGGATGCCGGAGAAGCCGTGCCCGCTCGAGCGGCTGACGGTGCCCTTGAAGTGCGTGTGGATGTCGTCCCAGTACGCGAACGCGTCGGCGATCTCGCGGAACGTCGGCTCGTCGGCGCGCTCGAGGTTGCGCAGCGTCTCGTCGGACAGCACGATGCCGAAGCCGAACGTGTCGTGGGCGCCGTTGCGCTCGACGACCTCGATCGTCGCGTCGGGGTACGACTTCTTCGCGAGGATCGCGAAGTAGAGTCCGGCCGGTCCGGCGCCGATGATGTCGATCTTCATGCGCGATCTTCGTTGCGACCGGAGCCGATGCGCGCCGGGGTGCGCGCCGTCGTTGGCCGGCAGATACTTTAAGTCTAAAATAATTCGATGAGCGCGCAAACGAGTCCGCGAACCGGCACGCGAAGCGTCGCGCGGCCGCCCGTCGCGTCGCGCGCGGACTGCGTCGCGCGCGACGCGGCCGATCCGATCGCGCACCTGCGCGACCGCTTCGAGCTGCCGCCCGACACGATCTACCTCGACGGCAACTCGCTCGGCGCGCTGCCGCGCGCGACCGCGGCGCGCATCGCCGACGTCGTGTCGCGCGAATGGGGCCGCGACCTGATCGCGAGCTGGAACACCGCGGGCTGGATCGACGCGCCGCGCCGCGTCGGCGACGCGCTCGCGCCGCTGATCGGCGCGCGTCCCGGCGAGGTCGTCGTCGCCGACTCGACGTCGGTCAACCTGTTCAAGGTGCTGACGCGTCGCGCTCGCCGTCGCGCGCGGCCGCGACGCCGCGCGAGCGGTGGTCGTCAGCGAGACCGACAACTTCCCGACGGACCTGTACATCGCCGAGGGCGTCGTCGCGGACCGCGACGCGTCGCTCGCGCTCGTGCCGGCGACGTCGAGCGACGCGCGCTTCGACGCGATCGTGTCCGCGCTCGGCCCGACGACGGCGGTGCTGATGCTGACGCACGTCAACTACCGGACCGGCGCGATGCACGACATGGCCGCGTTGACGAAGGCCGCGCACGACGCCGGCGCGCTCGTCGTCTGGGACCTCGCGCATTCGGCCGGCGCCGTGCCGGTCGACCTGCATGCGGCCGACGCCGACTTCGCGATCGGCTGCGGCTACAAGTACCTGAACGGCGGCCCCGGTGCACCGGCGTTCGTGTGGGCGCATCCGCGACACGTCGATCGACTGTCGTCGTCGGACGTCCGGCAGCCGCTGTCGGGCTGGATGGGCCACGCGTCGCCGTTCACGTTCACCGAACGCTACGCGCCGGCCGACGGCGTCGCGCGCTTTCTCTGCGGCACGCCGCCGATGCTGTCGATGACCGCGCTCGAATGCGGCGTCGCGTCGCTGATGCAGGACGACGGTTCGCGACCCGATGCCGGCGCTGCGCGCGAAGTCGATCGCGCTGACCGACCTGTTCATCGAGCAGCGTCGAGGCGCTGTGCGGCGACGCGCTCGCGCTCGTCACGCCGCGCGATCCCGCGAAGCGCGGCAGCCAGGTGTCGTTCCACGCGCGCGGGCCGATCGCCGGCCGCGGCTACGCGACGATGCAGGCGCTGATCGCGCGCGGCGTCGTCGGCGACTTCCGCAAGGGCCGCGTCGACGACGAGGACATCCTGCGCTTCGGCTTCACGCCGGCCTACCTGCGCTTCGTCGACGCGTTCGACGCCGCGCGGATCGTCGCCGACGTCGTCGGATCCGGCGCCTTCCGCGACGCGCGCTTCGACGTGCGCGCCGCCGTCACCTGAGCGCACGTCGCATGGCCGAGGACGCCCCCCGCAAGCTGACCTACGGCGACTACCTGTCGCTCGACACGCTGCTGACCGCGCAGCATCCGCGCTCGCCGGACCACAACGAGATGCTGTTCATCATCCAGCATCAGACGAGCGAGCTGTGGATGAAGCTGATGCTGCACGAGCTGCGCGCGGCGATCGACCGTCTGCACGAGGACGACCTGCCGCCGGCGTTCAAGATGCTCGCGCGCGTCACGCGGATCATGGAGCAGCTCGTGTCCGCGTGGACCGTGCTGTCGACGCTGACGCCGACCGAGTACAGCCACGTGCGGCCGTATCTCGGCACGTCGTCGGGCTTCCAGTCGCCGCAGTACCGCGAGATCGAGTTCCTGCTCGGCAACAAGAGCGCCGCGCACGTGCGGTCGCACGACGGCGACACGCGCGCGCACCTCGAGGCGCTGCTCGGGCGGCCGAGCATCTACGACGAGGCGATCGGCCTGCTCGCGCGCAACGGCTTCGACGTCGATCCGGCCGTGACCGGCGTCGACGGCGTGCGGCCGTTCGATACGGCCGTCGAGGCGGCGTGGCTCGTCGTCTATCGCGAGCCCGAGCGGCACTGGCGGCTGTACGAGCTCGCCGAGGAACTGATCGACCTCGAGGACGCGTTTCGTCAATGGCGCTTCCGCCACGTCACGACGGTCGAGCGGATCATCGGCTTCAAGCCGGGCACCGGCGGCACCGGCGGCGTCAGCTACCTCCGCAAGATGCTCGACGTCGTGCTGTTCCCCGAACTGTGGAAGGTCCGCACGGACCTCTGACCGAGCCCCCGACGACATGACGATCCGCATCCTGCAGCCCGAAGGCTGGGCGCCGCCGCGCGGCTATTCGAACGGCATCGCGGCCGACGGGACGATCGTCTCGATCGCCGGCCAGATCGGCTGGAACGCGCAGTGCGCGTTCGAGAGCGACGACTTCGCCGATCAGGCGCGGCAGGCGCTCGCGAACGTCGTCGCGGTGCTCGCCGAGGCCGGCGGCCGCCCCGAGCATCTCGTGCGCCTGACGTGGTACGTCACCGACAAGCGCGAATACGTCGGCGCCTATCGCGCGATCGGCGCCGCGTATCGCGAGCTGATCGGCCGCCACTTCCCCGCGATGACCGCGGTGCAGGTCACGGCGCTGATCGAGGATCGCGCGAAGGTCGAGATCGAGGCGACGGCGGTGATCCCGCGCTGATGCGCGGGACCCGCGCTCACGGCTCGAAGCGGACCTTGAACGTCGCGCCGTCGACCGGCGCCGACGTGTGTTCGTGGACGATCTTCCACGCGCCTTCCGGCATCGCGTCGTCGCGTCGCAGCACCCACGTGATCCGGTTGCGCATCGCGCGCTGCGGACGGCCGTCCGCGCCGACGTTCGTGTACGCCACGAACGCATGGCCGACGATCAACGGATCGCCGCCGGTCGCGACGATCGACTCGAACGCGACGTCGACGCGATCGGCGCCGAGCGAGCCGAACCAGCCGTCGACGGTGTCCCGCCAGCCGTCGACGCCGTCGTGCGACCAGTCGTCCCAGAGGTCGAACACGCGGACGCCGTCCGCATACAGCGCGACGAACGCGTCGACGTCCTTCGCGAGCACGGCGGCGCGGTAGGCTTCGCACGTCGCGGCGACGACGGCGGTGGAGTCGGTCATGACGCCATCATGCAGGAGCGACGAGTGCGAGCGCCGGCGCGTCGGCGGCGCCGGTCCGCGACGCGACGTCGTCAGCCGGCCGGCGGATCGGGCGGCGCGTCGCTCCACAGCACGCCGCCGGTCGCCCAGTGCCGCTTCGGCACGTCGAAGATCAGCACGTCGACGCTCGACGGCGACACGCCGAGCGCGCGGACGCAGGCCTGCGTGACTTCGTCCGCGAGCGCGCGCTTCTGCACGTCGGTGCGGCCTTCGAAAAGTTCGATGCGGATCGTCGGCATGGCGGTCTCCGGTGGTTCGTCTGGTCCTGCATCAGTCGCGATAGCCCGCGTCGCGTCGGTCGAGGCCGCGCAGCAGCGCCGGCCACTCGACGTCGCCGTCGCGTTCGCTGCCGTCACCGACCCATTGTCGATACGTCAACTCGGCGAGGTCGTCCGACACGACGCGCAACGGCGCGCCGCTGGCACCGGCCGCCATCGCGGTCAGCTGCGCCTCGGCCGCGCGATCGAGGAGGTACATCAGCATCCAGGCCTCGGCGACCGTGCGACCGACGGTCAGCGGGCCGTGATTGTCGAGCAGCAGGCCGTCGAGCGTGCCGAGGTTCGCGACCAGCCGCGCCTGCTCGGCGCGATCGAGCGCGAGCCCTTCGTACGGATGACGGCCGAGCCGGCCGAACAGCCGCATGGCCCACTGCGACGTCGGCAGCAGCCCCTCGGGTCGCATCGCGAGCGCCACGCCGGCCGGCGTGTGCAGGTGGACGACGCATTCGACGTCGGGCCGCGCCGCGTGGATCGCGCCGTGGATCGCGAAGCCGCTCGGGTTGACGCGACGCCCCGTGCCGTCGACGACGCGGCCGGCGGTGTCGACCTTCACGAGGCTCGACGCCGTGATCTCGTCGAAGCGCGCGCCGAACGGATTGATGAGGTAGACGCCCGGCTCGCCGGGCACCGACGCCGAGACGTGCGTGTAGACGGTGTCGTCCCAGCCGCGCTCGGCCGACAGCCGGTAGGCCGCCGCGAGGTCGACGCGGACGTCGCGTTCGCTGCGCACGAGAACTCCTGTTCCGTTGTCCGATCCGGGTGCCGCGCTCGGGCGGCGACCGGGCCGGTCGGACTGTACCGCGCCGACCCGCTCCCCGCGGCCCGATCGCGCCGTCGCGAAGACTAGAATCGCGCCATCGGCAACGAGGAGACGACGATGAACGCGCCCGACACCGTCCAACGCCTGAAGGCCCGCTTCCACTGGGACGATCCGCTGCTGCTCGACGCGCAGCTGACGGACGACGAGCGGATGATCCGCGATGCCGCGCGACGCTACTGCACCGACAAGCTGCTGCCGCGGGTGCTCGACGCGTTCCGCCACGAGACGACCGACCCCGCGATCTTCCGCGAGATGGGCGAGCTCGGCCTGCTCGGCCCGACGATCCCCGAGGAATACGGCGGACCCGGCCTCGACTACGTCGCGTACGGACTGATCGCCCGCGAGGTCGAGCGCATCGACTCCGGCTACCGCTCGATGATGAGCGTGCAGTCGTCGCTCGTGATGGTGCCGATCTTCGAGTTCGGCAACGAGGCGACGAAGCGGAAGTTCCTGCCGAAGCTCGCGACCGGCGAATGGATCGGCTGCTTCGGCCTGACCGAGGCGAACCACGGCTCCGATCCGGCGTCGATGATCACCCGCGCGAGGACGGTCGACGGCGGCTATTCGCTGTCCGGCTCGAAGATGTGGATCTCGAACTCGCCGATCGCCGACGTCTTCGTCGTGTGGGCGAAGGACGACGCCGGCGCGATCCGCGGCTTCGTGCTCGAGAAGGGCGCGAAGGGCCTGTCCGCGCCGAAGATCGAAGGCAAGGTCGGCCTGCGCGCGTCGATCACCGGCGAGATCGTGATGGACGAGGTGTTCTGTCCCGAGGAGAACGCGTTCCCCGACGTGCGCGGGCTGAAGGGGCCGTTCACGTGCCTGAACTCGGCGCGCTACGGCATCGCGTGGGGCGCGCTCGGCGCGGCCGAGGACTGCTTCTTCCGCGCCCGGCAGTACGTGCTCGACCGCAAGCAGTTCGGCCGTCCGCTCGCGGCGAACCAGCTGGTCCAGAAGAAGCTCGCCGACATGCAGACCGACATCGCGCTCGGGCTGCAGGGATGCCTGCGGCTCGGGCGCATGAAGGACGAGGGCACGGCGTCGGTCGAGATCACGTCGATCATGAAGCGCAACTCGTGCGGCAAGGCGCTCGACATCGCGCGGATGGCGCGCGACATGATGGGCGGCAACGGCATCTCCGACGAGTTCGGCGTCGCACGGCATCTCGTCAACCTCGAGGTCGTCAACACGTACGAAGGCACGCACGACATCCACGCGCTGATCCTCGGCCGCGCGATCACCGGCATCCAGGCGTTCCAGTAGGCCGATCGCGCGGTCGCCCGGCGACGGTCGGCACCCGGGGATTTCGACGACCGATCGATCGGGTCGCGGCATTCGCCGGGGTGAAGGACCGCGTGTCGTCGTTGCGCGGACGCGGCGACCCGTGTCTCGCGCCCGGACCCGGCGGCTCCGGGTACCGCCTTCGCGGGAACGACGACCGGCGTGCCGGCCTCCGTCCGGAAGACGGGCGGACACGCGAACGAAAGGCGAGCGGCGAGCGGCTTTGAAGCAACGTGTCCACCTGCCCCCGTCGCTGCGCGACGCGCTCGCCGACGTCTTCGGCGTGACGCCCGACGACGTCGCTCGCGTCCGCGTCGTCGAGCAGTCGCGCTTCGCGCGGCTCCACGGCCGGCGCGTCGCCGCGACCACGCGTCGCGACGTCGTCTACGTCGCCGGCTCCGCGCGTCGCTTCTTCGCGGATCCGGAGCTCGTGCTGCACGAGTACTTCCACGTGCTGCGGCAATGGAACGTCGGCACGCTGACGACCTGGCGCTACCTGCGCGAGTCGCTGCGGCACGGCTATCGCGACAACCGCTACGAGCGCGAGGCGCGCGCGTTCACGCGCCGGCACGTGCTCGCGTTCGCGGCGCGGGCCGGCGGCACCGATGCGACGGCCTGAGCCGCGTCGCCGTGCGGCGACGTCGATGCGACGCGCGTCGCGGGCGATCGGGCTCGGCCTCGTCGCGACCGTCGTCCTCGTCGGGCCGTTCGGCGCGGCCCGCGCGAATCACGCAGCGCCGCCGACCGGTCCGTTGCGCTGCGTCGACGTCGCGAGCACGGCGGCGCGGTCGGGCGCCACAGGCGGCTCGGCCGTCGGCGACGCGATCGCCGAGAACCGCGAGATCGCCACCGGTTTCACGAGCAGGGCCGTCGCCACGACGCGCAGCGTCATGGCCATCACCGCG
The DNA here is from genome assembly GCA_963720205.1 of uncultured beta proteobacterium. Classification (GTDB taxonomy): domain Bacteria; phylum Pseudomonadota; class Gammaproteobacteria; order Burkholderiales; family Burkholderiaceae_D; genus CAHJXF01. The sequence continues at coordinate 2,238,010 of OY970390.1, forward strand.
CATCCGCTCGCGTCGCAGGTCGCGTGCGAGGTCCTCGCGCGCGGCGGCGACGCGATGGACGCAGCTGTCGCGGCGCAGATGGTGCTGAACCTCGTCGAGCCGCAGTCGTCGGGCCTCGGCGGCGGCGCCTTCCTGCTGTACTACGACGCGCGCCGACGCACGGTCGACGCGTACGACGGCCGCGAGACGGCGCCGGCCGCGGCGCTGGCGAACGACCTGCGCTGGATCGACGACGCCGACCGCACGCCGCCGAAGCCGGACCCGCGCGCGAGCGGTCGCTCGATCGGCGTACCCGGAACGCTCGCGATGCTCGCGATGGCCCATCGCGATCACGGCCGGCTGCCGTGGCCGCGGCTGTTCGAGCCGGCGATCGCGATCGCGACGGACGGCTTCCGCATCGGCCCGCGGATGCACGCGTCGATCGAGCACGACCGCATCGGGCTGTCGCGCGACGCCGACGCGGCGGCGTACTTCCTCGACGCGGACGGCCATGCGAAGGCGGCCGGCGCGCTGTTGGCGAACCCCGCGCTCGCGCGGACGTTCGCGACGATCGCGCACGACGGGCCGTCGGCGTTCTATTCCGGCGACATCGCGCGGGACATCGTCGCGAAGGTCGCGGATCGCGGTGTGCGCGAGACGTCGACGCGTGCCGATGGCAACGACGCGACGTCGATCACGCCGGGTCGCATGACGCTCGACGACCTCGCCGCCTATCGCGCGAAGCGCCGCCCGCCGGTCTGCGCGCCGTATCGACGCCACGTCGTGTGCGGCATGGGACCGCCGTCGTCGGGCGGCATCGCCGTCGCGGCGACGCTCGGCATCCTCTCGAACGTCGACCTCGCATCGTCACGGCCCGACCCGGTCGATCGCGACGGCGGCCATCCGGATCCGCTCGCGGTCCACCTCATCGCAGAGGCCGAGCGTCTCGCGTACGCCGATCGCGATCGCTACGTCGCGGATCCCGACTTCGTTCCGCTGCCGGGCGGCTCCGCGCGGATGCTGCTCGACCCGGCCTATCTCGCGTCGCGCGCGCGGCTGATCGACCCCGCGCGCAGCATGGGCCGCGCGCCACCGGGCGACTTCGGCACGCCCCCGCCCGGCCTCGGGTCGACGACCGAGCACGGCACGTCGCATGTCATCGTCGCCGACCGCGACGGGAACGTCGTGACGATGACGACGACCGTCGAGGCCGGATTCGGGTCGTTCCATTTCGTCCGCGGCTTCGTCCTGAACAACGAGCTGACCGATTTCGCGGCGACGCCGGTCGACGCCGACGGCGCGCCGGTCGCGAACCGGCTCGCCGGCCGCAAGCGCCCGCGCAGCACGATGGCGCCGACGCTGGTGTTCCGTCGGCGAGCGGACGGACGTCGCGGTGAACTGGAACTCGCGACCGGCTCGGCCGGCGGCGCGCTGATCGTCGACTACGTCGTCAAGACGCTGGTCGGCGCGCTCGACTGGGCGCTCGACGCGCAGCAGGCGGTCTCGCTGATCGACTTCGGCGCGATGAACACGCCGACGACGCTGGTCGGCGGCGAGCATCCGGACGTGGACGCGGCGGACGGCGGTGCGCACGATCCGCTGGTGACGACGCTGCGCGCGATGGGCCATCGCGTCTCGGTCGTGCCGCAGTCGAGCGGCACGATGATGCTGCGGCGTGTCGTGGTCGGCGGACGCGGTGCCTGGGCGGGCGGCGCCGACCCGCGTCGCGAAGGCGTGGCGGTCGGCGATCCGGTCGGTCGCTGGACGGCCGAACGAGCGACCGCCCCGTCGCCACGCGGCGTCGCCGATCGACCGGCTTGCGGCCGATCGACCGGAGACGCGAACGGCGGTTGCTAGACCGCGGAACGCCCGCGGAAGATGGCGTGGTAGATCACCAGCACGACGACCGCGCCGACGACGGCGACCAGGATGCTGTAGAGGTTGATGCCGTTGACGCCCTGCGCCCCGAACATGTTGAACAGGAAGCCGCCGACCACCGCGCCGACGATGCCGAGGATGATGTCGAGCACGACACCCTCTCCGGACTTGTTCACGATCTTGCTGCCGATGAATCCGGCGATCAGTCCCACCACGAGCCAAGCGATGATCGACATGCTGTTCCCCTTCCGAAAAGTCCCAGTGGATCCATCCGATCGCCAGCCGATCGTGGAATGCGCACAGCATGAGGCGCACCGCGATCGGGGGTATGAGCGGTCGCTTGATTGGTCTGTCGGACGCGGTCGCACCGATCGGCGCCCGCCGCGCGTCCGCGACCGACGCGGCGATGTCGGGTGCCGACGGTTCCTGACGACGCGCGGCGCCCGCCGATGAAGAGGCCCGATCCGGCGATCGCACGGCGGCGGATGCGAGCGCCGGTCGCCGCCGCGACGTCCGACGCGATGCGCCTCGAGAAGCTCGGCGTCGCGCGCTTCGACCTGCGCGATCCGTACCATTTCGCGCTGACGCTGACGTGGCCGGAGTTCTTCGTCGGCCTCGTCGTCGCGTACATCGCGATCAACGTGCTGTTCGCGCTCGCGTACTTCGCCGTGCCTGCCAGCATCGCGAACCTGCCGGCCGATTCGCTGCTCGACGCGTTCTTCTTCAGCGTCGAGACGCTCGCGACGGTGGGCTACGGGACGATGGTCCCGGCCAGCCGCTACGGCCACTTCGTCGCGACCGCCGAGATCTTCGTCGGGATGCTGTTCAGCGCGACGATGACCGGCCTGCTGTTCGTGCGCTTCTCGAAGCCGAAGGCGAAGCTGGCGTTCGCCGACCGGCCCGTCGTCACGCACACCGACGAAGGGCTGATGCTGATGATCCGCGTCGGCAACGCGCGGCTCGACGCGCTGATGGACGCGACGGCGCGGCTCACGATCCTGCGTCCGGAGATCGGACCGGACGGCCAGCGCTTCCGACGCGCGCTCGACCTGCAGCTCGGCCGCCCCGACCTGCCGTTCTTCCCGCTGACCTGGACCGTCATGCATCGCATCGACGCGACGAGTCCCCTCGCCGCGGCCGACGGGACGCTCGTCGCGCTCGACGACGTGCGGATGATGCTCGCGATCACGGCGCGCGACCCGGGCCTCGGCGCGTCGGTCCACGCGGCGCGCGCTTATCGCGGCGTCGACATCGCCGTCGGCATGCGCTACGCCGACGCAGTGACGTGGGACGACATCGGCGGCTCCGTCGCCGACCTTCGGAAGATCAGCGGCATCGAACCGGAGGCGGCGCCTCGAGCCGGCAGGTCGCCGTAGCGATCGCGCGCGAGCGACGCGACGCCGGTCCCTCGCGAAGCCGCAGCGACCTCGACCCGTCGATCAGCGCGACGTCGCGGCGCGTCGCAGCCGATCGTCGACGCCGCGCCACTCGTCGCCCGACGGCGGACGCTCGACCCACAGTTCGCGGGCGCCGCGCGCATCGAGCGTCCGCAGCGCGGCATACAGCGCATGCGCGTAGGCCGCCGCGTCGGCCGGCGCGCGCGTCCAGCCGGCTCGCGAACGCGATGGCGCCGCGAACGCGTAGACCTCGACGTCGTCGGGCGCGTCGGCCAGTGCCGCCGCATCGACGAGCCGCACCGGCGTCGACGGCGCGTAATGCGATTCGAGCGTGCCCGATGCGCGCGGCGCATCGACGTCGGCGGCCGCGCCGGATTCGCGCGGCGCGACGCCGAGGACCTCGGCCAGCATCGCGACCGTGACGGCGCCCGGCCGCAGGACCACCGGCCCGACCGTCGCGAGCCGCGTGCAGTCGACGATCGTCGACTCGATGCCGACCGGGCAGTCGCCGCCGTCGACGACGAAGATCGCGGCATCGATGTCGGTCGTGCTCGCGTCGTCGAACTCGTCGAGCACGTGCGCCGCACGCGTCGGGCTGACGCGGCCGAAGCGGTTGGCCGACGGCGCCGCGATGCCGACGGGTCCCGATTGTTCTGCTGCATAACGATCGAGCAGCGCCCGCGCGACCGGATGCGACGGCGAGCGCAGCCCGATCGAATCCTGGCCGCCGGCCGCCGCCTCGCCGACGCCGGCGCGCCGCGGCAGGATCAGCGTCAGCGGTCCCGGCCAGAAACGGTCGATCAGCCGTCGCGCGAGCGGCGGCACGTCGCGCGCCCAGCGCGACAGGTCGGCGTCGGCCGGCACGTGGACGATCAGCGGATGGTCGCTCGGGCGGCCCTTCGCGGCGAAGATGCGAGCGACCGCGTCGGCGTCCGCGGCGTCGGCGCCGAGGCCGTAGACCGTCTCGGTCGGAAAGGCGACGAGACGCCCGCGGCGCAAGCGATCGGCCGCGGCGTCGAGCGATCGCGTCGAGCGCCGCGTCGGGTCCGGCGCCGGACCGGACGCCGATCGGCGCCGTCACGACGACCTCGCGACGCGTGTCTTCACCACCGTGCGATGCCGAGCGCGTCGGCGATCTCGTGCGCGACGCGCGTCGCCTCGGCCGGGTCGTCCGCGACGACGGTCACGTGGCCCATCTTGCGACCGCGACGCGGCCTCGCGCTTCCCGTACAGGTGCAGGTTCGCGCCGGCATGACGGCAGCACCGCGACCCAGTCGGGCTCGCGTCCGCTCGTCGTCGTCCGTCGGCGAACCACAGGTCGCCGAGCAGGTTCAGCATCACCGCCGCGCTGTGCCGGCGCGTCTCGCCGAGCGGCAGGCCGGCGGCGATCCGCGCCTGCTGCGCGAACTGGCTCGTGACGCACGCGTCGATCGTGTAGTGGCCGCTGTTGTGCGGCCGCGGCGCGATCTCGTTGACGAGCAGGCGCAGCCCGTCGCCGTCGCGCACGACGAAGAACTCGACGCACAGCACGCCGACGTAGTCGAGCGCGTGCGCGATCCGCAGCGTCGCGGCGACGAGGTCGGTCTCGAGCGTCGACGTGACGTGCGGCGACGGCACCGTCGTGACGGCGAGGATGCCGTCGCGATGGACGTTCTCGGCCGGCGCGTAGACCGCCGTCGCGCCGTCGGCGCCGCGCGCGACGATCACCGACGACCTCGAACGCGAGGTCGAGCCGCTGCTCGAGCACCGCCGGCCGGCCGCCGAGCGTCGCGAACGCCTCGACCGCCTCGGCCTTCGTCGCGACGCGGGCCTGGCCCTTGCCGTCGTAGCCCATGCGGCTCGTCTTCAGGATCGCCGGGAAGAGCTCGTCGCCGACGGCGTCGAAGTCGGCCTGCTCCTCGATCACGGCGTGCGGCACGACGGCGATGCCGCACGACGCGATGAAGCGCTTCTCGGCGATGCGGTCCTGCGCGACGGCGACGCTGTCGGCCGACGGCGTCGTGAAGCAGTGCTCGGCGAGGAACGCGAGGCTCTGCGCCGGCACGTTCTCGAACTCGGTCGTCACGGCCGCGCATTGCAGCGCGAGGTTCTCGAGCGCCGGCGCGTCGAGGTAGCCGGCCTCGAAGTGCTCGTCGCAGACCGACGCGGCCGGACCGTCGCGGTCGGGATCGAGCACCGCGACGCGATAGCCGAGGCTCTGCGCGGCCATCGCGAACATCCGCCCGAGCTGGCCGCCGCCGAGGAGTCCGAGCCAGCCGCCGGGCGCGACCGTGAGCCGCTCGCGCGTCATCGTCGCGGGCCCGATGCGGTCACGCGTCGAGCGTCGTCGACGCCGCCGCGCGGGTCTGCGCGTCGCGCCACGCCGCGAGCTTCGATGCGATGGCCGGGTCGCCCGACGCGAGCATCGCGACCGCGAACAGCGCGGCGTTCGCGGCGCCGGCCGCGCCGATCGCGAACGTCGCGACCGGGATGCCGCGCGGCATCTGCACGATCGAGTACAGCGAGTCGAGCCCGTGCAGGTGACGCGACGGGATCGGCACGCCGAGCACCGGCACGATCGTCTTCGCGGCGAGCATGCCGGGCAGGTGCGCGGCGCCGCCGGCGCCGGCGATCACCGCGACGAGCGGGTTCGACGCGCGGGTCGCGGCGCGCGTCGCGGCCTCGGCGTACGCGAACATCGCGTCGGGCATCCGGTGCGCCGAGACCACGCGCGCCTCGCAGCCGATGTCGAACTCGCGCAGCGTCTCGACCGCGATGCGCATCGTCTCCCAGTCGTTCGCACTGCCCATCACGATGCCGACGCGCGCGTCGCTCGCGAGGTCGGCGGCGAGCGTCGCGCTCGACCGGTCGTTTCGTTCCTGCAACACGTCGCGCGAAGGCGCCGGTCGGGATGCGGAAGATTTGCGGGGCACGGGTCGTTTCGCGCGGGGCGCGAGAAGAATCGCGTATTGTAATGACTTGCCCGTCTGGCCCGCGATCGCGGGGTCGTCCGCGGCAACGCCGCCGCCGCACGTCGAGGCGGCCCGCGCCACGCGCCGTCCTCGTTCGATCCGGCCTCAACGCCCTTGCATCGCGCGTCGTCCGCCGGACGCCGCGTCCCGAACATGGCTTCCGATCCGACCGCCTCGAAGGGCCCGCCGCGGCACATCCGCCTGACGTCGCACCCGACGCAGCACGGCGCGGTCGGCGGCTCGCCGCCGATCCGCTGGGGCGCCGCCGACCGCGCTCGAGCGCGGGCCGGTCGTCGGCTCGACCGACGAACCGCGGCCAGCGCAACGTGATCGGCACGCACAGCGGCTCGTACGGCGTCTACCGCGCGCTCGCGGTCGCCGCGGGCAGCCTCGTCGCGCGGCCATCGGGCCGACCTGACGAACACCGCGCCGACCGATCTCATCGGCCCGTACCCGCAGTGGAGCGACGCGTCGAGGATCGTCTCGATCGATCCGTGGGGCGCGTCGGTGGCCGACGCGTTCGCCGACGCACATCGCGCAGGGCTACGACATCCGCCCGACGATCGCGATCACGAAGGCGCACATCGACCTGCCGGAGATCCGCCACGCGATGACGTTCGGCCGGCTCGTGCCCGACGGCCGCGTGCTGCTCGAGAACGGCTCGGCCGTCGTCACGAAGGCCGCGATCGAGCCGGTGTGGTGGCTGCCCGGCGTCGCCGCGCGCTTCGGCGTCGACGAGGTCGACCTGCGCCGCAGCGCTGTTCGAGGAGACGGGCGGCATGTATCCCGAGCTCGTCACGCGCAGCGACCTCGAGGTGTTCCTGCCGCCGATCGGCGGCCAGACGCGTCTACATCTTCGGCGACCCGCACGCGCTCGCCGACCCGACCGTCACGCTGACCGCGCGCGTGCACGACGAATGCAACGGCTCCGACGTCTTCGGCTCGGACATCTGCACCTGCCGGCCCTACCTCACGCACGCGATCGAGGAATGCATCGCGCGGCGCACAGCGCGGCGGCGTCGGCCTGATCGCGTACTAGCCGCAAGGAAGGCCGCGCGCTCGGCGAGGTGACCAAGTTCCTCGTCTACAACGCGCGCAAGCGCCAGGTCGGCGGCGACAGCGCGTCGACCTACTTCCTGCGCACCGAATGCGTCGCCGGCGTGCAGGACATGCGCTTCCAGGAGCTGATGCCCGACGTGCTGCACTGGCTCGGCATCCGGAAGATCCATCGGCTCGTGTCGATGAGCAACGACAAGTACGACGCGATCACCGGCAGCGGCATCGAGGTCGGCGAGCGCGTCAAGATCCCCGACGAGCTGGTGCCGGCCGACGCGGCGCGTCGAGATCGAGGCGAAGATCGCGGCCGGCTACTTCACCGACGGCGCGATCCCCGACGCCGATCGCGCTCGAACGCACGAAGGGGCGCGGCCTTGTCTGAGACGCGCAGCGGCGAGGCGAAGCCGGCCGCGAAGACCGGTCGTCCCGGCGCGCCGACGAAGGGTCGCGGTCCCGCGGTCGTCGCGAACGATGCGCAGATCGACGCGGCGGTGCGCGTGCTGCGCGATCCGACGACCATCCGTCGTCGCTGCCGCGCGATCGCCGCGGCCGTCGACGCGAACCGGTCGCCGCATTTCACGATCGATCGCTCGCAGCTCGCCGGCGGTCGCCGAGCGCGTCGCGAAGCTGACGCGCTCGCGCTTCCCCGACCTCGACATCCCGTATCACAGCCGCTGGCGGCACTTCGAGGCCGGCGGCGTCGATCGCACGCGAGCGGCTCGACGCGCTGCTCGCCGATCGCGGCGCCGACGAGGTCGCCGCGCTCGCGCATCGACCTGACGCTGGTCAGCGTGCTGCTCGACGCCGGCGCCGGGCCGCAGTGGCGCTACATCGAATACCCGAACGGTCGCGCAGCGCTACGCGCGCTCCGAGGGTCTCGCGCGTCGCGAGCTTCCGTGCGTTCACGCTCGGCCGCTTCTCGTCGCGACGCCGACGATCCGTGCCGCGTCGACGCGAAGGCGCTGATGGCGATCGACGCGGCGACGCTGGCCGCGGCGTTCCAGGCCGGCCCCGGCAATCCGCTCGTCGGGCTCGACGGCCGCGTCGCGCTGCTGCGCCGGCTCGGCGAGGCGCTGCACGAGCAGCCGCAGCTGTTCGGCCTCGACGGCCGGCCCGGCATGCTGTTCGACGCGCTGGCCGCCAAGGCACGCGCCGTCGACGGCGCGACGCCGACGCTGCAGGCGGCCGACATCCTCGGCCTTCTGCTCGACGCGTTCTCGTCGATCTGGCCGAGCGGGCAGGTGTTCTGCGGTCGGCCGGTCGGCGACGTGTGGCCGCATCCGGATGCCGGCGGCGACGAGTCGGACCGCTTCGCGAGCGCCGGCTACGTGCCGTTCCACAAGCTGTCGCAGTGGCTCGACCTATTCGCTGCTCGAGCCGTTCGAGTGGGCGGGCATCGCCGTCGAGGGACTCGACGCGCTGACCGGCCTGCCCGAGTACCGCAACGGCGGCCTGCTGCTCGATTCGGGGCTGCTGCTCGCGAACACGCCGCGTGTCGCGATGCGGCCGATGACGCCGGCCGATCCGTGGATCGTCGAGTGGCGCGCGCTGACGGTCGCGCTGCTCGACGAGCTCGCGCCGCTGGTCCGCGACGCGCTCGGCGTGGCGCCGGACGCGCTGCCGCTCGCCTGCATCCTCGAAGGCGGCACGTGGGCCGCGGGCCGCGCGATCGCGGCCGAACGCCGAGGCGGCGGCGCGCCGCCGGTCGTCGTCGAGTCCGACGGCACGGTGTTCTGAAGCGTCCGTCCCTTCCGACCCGACCCCGCCGCCCGATGGCCAACGTCCCTGCGCAAGTCCATCACCTCTCGCATCCGCTGATCCAGCACAAGCTGACGCTGATGCGCGAGAAGGAACGCAGCACGTACAGCTTCCGCACGCTGATGAACGAGATCGCGATGCTGATCGCGTACGAGGTCACGCGCGACATGCCGACGCAGCTGATCGAGATCGAGACGCCGCTCGAGCCGATGCAGTCGCCGGTCATCGACGGCAAGAAGACGGTGTTCGTGTCGATCCTGCGCGCCGGCAACGGCTTCCTCGACGGCATGCTGTCGGTCGTGCCGGGCGCGCGCGTCGGCCACGTCGGCCTCTATCGCGATCCGCGCACGCTCGGCGCGATCGAGTACTACTTCAAGATCCCGGCCGACATGCACGAGCGCGACGCGATCGTGCTCGACCCGATGCTCGCGACCGGCAACTCGGCGATCGCGGCGGTCGACCGGCTGAAGGAGACGAACCCGCGCTCGATCCGCTTCGTCTGCCTGCTCGCGGCGCCCGAAGGGCTGAAGCAGTTCGGCGCAGCGCATCCGGACGTGCCGGTCTACACGGCGGCGATCGACCGCGAGCTGAACGACCACGGCTACATCGTCCCCGGCCTCGGCGACGCGGGCGATCGGTTGTTCGGGACGAAGTGACCCGCGCAGGGCCCGTCGAGGGGCCCCGCGCGCAGCGCGGGGATCGCCGCTCCCGCAGCGGGTCCGGGTCGGTCGAGGGCTCGACGCCCGCACCGACCCGCGACGCAGCACGTTCCCGCGGCACACGAACAGGCGCCGAGGCTCGTCGAGGGCCCCCGCCGAAGCGCGGGGATCGACGCTCCCGACGCGGTCCGATTCGATGGCTCGCGCGACGCGGCACGACGTCGATCGCCGACTCGGGCCCCGGCCTGCGCGGGGTACGACTGCGACGGTCGTCATTCGCGCACCGAGCGAACGACGCAGCGGTTCCCGCCTTCGCGGGAACGACGGCTGGTGCGGCCGATCGTCGTCAGACCGCGCGCCCCAGCGCGCGCTGGATGCCGTCGCGCTCTTCGGCTTCGTGCGCCATCGCGTCGACCTCGTCCAGGATCTCGGCGAGGAACAGCAGGTCGCGATAGGCCGTCAGCGAGAAGCCCTGGCGGCTGCCGCCGCGGTCGTCGTTCAGCAGGCCCTCGATCAGCGGGCGCGCGGCCGGCGTGCCCCAGATCGTGTGCAGCTTCATCATGACCTGCGGGTAGTGCTCGATGTCGCGCGCCGCCTCGTCGCCGTTCGCGGGCCACGGCGGCACCGCCGCGTTGAACAGCGTGCCGAAGCCGATCGCCAGCGCCTCGTATTGCGACTTGCGACCGGTCGCGTGATACAGGTTCAGCAGCATCAGCCAGACGGCCGGCCCGGGCTTCTCGGTCTCGCGGATATGGTTCGACAGCAGCGTCATCGCCTGCTTCGGATCGCCGAGCTGCACGAGCAGTTCGGCCTGCAGCAGCGTGTCGGCGACCTCGACGACCTCGATCGACGTGCTCGGGTCGCCGCGAAAGTACGGATTGAACGCGGTGCGGTACGGGCTCGGCGGCAGGTCCGACGGCTTGCCCATCGCCGGCAGCGGCGCACGACTGGCGGCGGCCGAGCGCTCGACTTCCGACATCGTCCACTGCGTGACGGCCTGGTCGAGCGACGGCAGTCCGGTCGCCGCCGGCGCGATCGTCACCGGCGCGCGCGTCGGCGCGGCGCGCTTGTTCTCGTCGTGGCCCCAGTCGGTCGGCCCCTGCAGCGTGACGCGGCCGATGGTCGCCTCGTCGCCGGGCTTCGCGCCAGGTTTCGCGCGCGCGGCCGGCACGCGCACCGGGCGGCGCTCGCGACGGACCATCACCCAGATGCGCAGCAGCAGCAGCAGCAGGATGATCGCGGCGCCGACGACGAGCGCGACGCCGGTCGAATCGAGCCGGTCGAAGACCTGCAGGAAGCCGGCGCGCGGCGTCGTCGCGGGCACGACCGGCGACGGCGGCAGCGGCGCATGCCGCAGCTCGGCCAGCGCGCCGAACGGGACCGACGACGCGACCATGCCGCAGGCGCGTCGCGAGAACGCGCACCCCTTGCGGTAAGCGGCTGGAACGGTCATCGACCCCTTGCTGGAGGTTCCGCCGTCCGGTCGTCGTCTGCGCGGGCGCGGGTCTCCTTGCGGAAAACTGCCGGGCATTCTAACGGTGCCGTCCCGCTCGGCGCGGTCGACGCGACAAAAACGCGACACGCCGTGACGGTCGGTCGGTCCCGCCCGTCAGCCGGCCAGTCGCCGCAGCGCCTCGCGGTATTTCGCCGCGGTCTTCTCGACGATCTCGTCGGGCAGCGGCGGCGCCGGCGCGCGCTTGTCCCAGCCGGGAACCGACTCGAGGTAGTCGCGCAGGAACTGCTTGTCGAAGCTCGGCGGGTTCGTCCCGGCGCGCAGCGCGGCGTCGTACGACTCGGCCGGCCAGAAGCGCGACGAGTCGGCCGTCAGCACCTCGTCCATCAGCTTCAGCGTGCCGTCGCGGTCGAGGCCGAACTCGAACTTCGTGTCGGCGATCAGGATGCCGCGCGTCGCGGCGAACGCGCTGGCGCGCGCGTACAGCGCGAGGCTCGCGGCCCGCACGCGTTCCGCGACGTCGCCGCCGATCGTCGAAGCGATCGTGTCGAAGTCGACGTTCTCGTCGTGCTCGCCACGGGCGGCCTTCGTGGCCGGCGTGAAGATCGGCGCGGGCAGCTTGTCGGCGTTGCGCAAGCCGGGCGGCAGCCGCACGCCGCAGACCGCGCCGGTCTTGCGATAGTCGTTCCAGCCGGAGCCGGCGAGGTAGCCGCGCACGACCGCCTCGACCGGCAACGGCGTCAGTCGCTCGACGACCATCGAACGCCCGAGCACCTGCGACGCCTCGTCGGCCTCGACGACCGACAGCGGGTCGACGTGCGTCAGGTGGTTCGGCACGACGTCCGCGAGCCGCTCGAACCAGGACAGCGCCATCCGCGTCAGCACCGCGCCCTTGCCGGGAATCGGCTGCGCCATCACGACGTCGAACGCCGAGATGCGATCGCTCGCCACCATCAGCATCCGGTCGTCGCCGATCGCGTAGTTCTCGCGGACCTTGCCGCGGCCGAGCAGCGGCAGCGAATGCAGGTGCGTCTCGTAGATCGCGGGCGAGGCCGCGCGTCCGGGTTCGTTCATCGGGATGGTCTCGGGGCGCAGCGGATCTCGGCACGGTTCATCGGATCGTCTCGCGGGTGGTCGGGGCCTCGCGGTTCGCGGGTCGCATCGCGGTCGCGGCGAGGTCGGATCGATCCGTCGACCCGGTCGACGTCGATGCCTTCCGCCAACGTCCCGGCGTCAACGTCACAATGCCAGCGACGCGATCGCGATGCCGGCGAGCGTGAGGCCGACGACGACGCTGTAGACGATCATCAGCACGAGTTCGCGGAGGACGGTGGTGATCCAGCCGCCGCCGTACACGCGACGCAGCGCGACGGTGCCGTGCGCGAACAGCCCGACGACCCAAAGCGAGCCGATCCAGTCGCCCATCGGCGCGGCCGACACGATCGCGAAGATGAACGCCACGGTCTGCGCGTGGAACGCGACGACGAGGTGCTCGCCGTACAGAAGCCCGGACGTCCAGTAAAGCATCGTCAGCAGCAACGCCAGGACCGGCACGAGCACGATCAACGCATACGGAAGGTATTGGCGCACGCCGGCAGTGATGCGCTCGGTCCGCTGCTCCGGCGTCATCGACTCGAGGCGCGACGTCATCCGGTCGAGCAGCCCGTTTCCGCGGACGCCGTGCGGCCGCTCGACGAACGCGGCGACCTTCTGCTTCTCGGACGCATCGAGCGGTCGGAACGCGATCGATTCGTTGCCGAGCTTCAGACCGCCGCCCTGCAGGTTGCTGACCGCGAACAGGATCACGCTGAACGTGAGATAGAGCCGCAGCGGCGGGATGTAGCGCTGTCGCCGGCCGGCGAAATAATCGACCGTCAAACGGCCGGGCGTGACCAGCAGCGCCGCGAGCGTGCGCCATAGCGAGCCCTCGAGCGCGAGGTGATGACCGACGAACTCGTGGACGAACTCGCGGACCGACGGCGGATGCAGCGCGGTGGCCTGCGCGCACTCGGGGCAATAGCGCCGCTCGGCGAGCGCCCCGCAGTCGCGGCAGCGCCGCCCGGCGACGACCGCGTCGTCGTGCGCGTCGACGGCGACGATCGCGTCGTCGTGCGCGCCGGAGGCGACGACCGCCTCGTCGTCCGCGGTCGACGCGACGACCGACTCGTCGTCCGCGGAGGCGACCGAAACCGTCATCGTCCCGGCGGTCGGATGCGCGTCAGTGGACGACCTGCGCGAGCTCGCCCTTCTTGTAGCGGTCCGCGATCACGGTCAGGCCGACCGGCTTGATCTTCGACGCCATGCCCGCCGCAGCCGAACTCCTGGTAGCGCTGCTTGCAGATTTCCTTCGCGGCCAGCATCGCGGGCTTCAGGTATTCGCGCGGATCGAACTTCTCGGGATGGTCGCCGAAGAACTTGCGGATCGCGCCGGTCATCGCGAGCCGGATGTCGGTGTCGATGTTGATCTTGCGGACGCCGTGCCGGATGCCTTCCTGGATCTCCTCGACCGGCACGCCGTAGGTCTCCTTCATGTCGCCGCCGTACTGCGCGGATGATCGCGAGCAGGTCCTGCGGCACCGACGACGAGCCGTGCATCACGAGGTGCGTGTTCGGGATGCGCTTGTGGATCTCCTTGATGCGGTCGATCGCGAGGATGTCGCCGGTCGGCTTGCGCGTGAACTTGTACGCGCCGTGCGACGTGCCGATCGCGATCGCGAGCGCGTCGAGCTGCGTGTCCTTGACGAAGTCGCGCGGCCTCGTCGGGATCGGTCAGCAGCTGCTCGCGCGTCATCGTGCCTTCGGCGCCGTGACCGTCCTCCTTGTCGCCCTTCATCGTCTCGAGCGAGCCGAGCGCGCCGAGCTCGCCCTCGACGGTGACGCCGATCGCGTGCGCGACCTCGACGACCTTGCGCGGTCACCGACGCGTTGTAGTCGTAGTCGGCGATCGTCTTGCCGTCGGCCTCGAGCGAGCCGTCCATCATCACCGACGAGAAGCCGAGCCGCATCGCCTGGATGCAGATCGCCGGCGACTGGCCGTGGTCCTGGTGCATGACGATCGGGATGTGCGGATACGAGTCGATCGCCGCATCGATCAGGTTGCGCAGGAAGAACTCGCCGGCGTACTTCCGCGCGCCGGCCGAAGCCTGCATGATGACCGGGCTGTTCGTCTCGTCGGCCGCCGACATGATGGCCTGCACCTGCTCGAGGTTGTTGACGTTGAACGCGGGCAGGCCGTAGCCGTGCTCGGCCGCATGGTCGAGAAGCTGGCGCATCGAAACGAGGGGCATGACGAACTCCGGAAAGGCGTGAGGTCGGGCCGCGCGCGCGACGCGCCCGAAAGCGGCGAGTTTAGCGCGGGCGCGCTACGTTTCGACCGCCGGCAACGTCGCCTCGAGCGTGCGCACGAGCAGCTCGCCGACGCGCACGATCTTCAGCGTGTTCGTGCCGCCGGCCTGTCCCATCGGCTCGCCGATCGTGATGACGATCAGGTCGCCGGTCGACACCGCGCCCTTGCGCAGCAGCAGCTGCACCGCCTCGCCGAGCGCCGCGTCGCGGTCGAAGCTCTCGGCGAGCTCGAACGTGCGCACGTTGCGGAACAGCGCGAGCTTGCGCTGCGTGTGCAGCCGCGGCGTCAGCGCGTAGATCGGGATGTCGACGTCGTGCCGGCTCATCCACAACGCGGTCGAGCCCGAATCGGTCAGCGCGACGATCGCCTTGCAGCGCAGGTGGTAGGCGGTGAACAGCGCGCCGTACGCGATCGACTGGTCGACGCGCGCGAACGTCTGGTTCAGGAAGTCGTTGTCGATGCCGCCGTATTCCGACTCGTCGGCGGCCGCGCAGATCGACGCCATCGCCTGCACGACCAGCACCGGATGGCGCCCGGACGCCGTCTCGGCCGACGTCATCACCGCGTCGGTGCCGTCGAGGACCGCATTCGCGACGTCGGACACTTCGGCGCGCGTCGGCACCGAGTTGACGATCATCGACTCCATCATCTGCGTGGCGGTGATGGCGAGCTTGTTCGACGCGCGCGCCATCTTGATCATCCGCTTCTGCAACGCGGGCACGGCGGCGTTGCCGACCTCGATCGCGAGGTCTCCGCGCGCGACCATGATGCCGTCGGACGCGTCGAGGATCTCCTGCAGCGCCGGGATCGCCTCGGCCCGCTCGATCTTCGCGATCATGTACGGATGGGGCGCCTTCGCCTCGTCGGCCGCCGCGTTCGCGAGCAGCCGCGCCATCTCCATGTCGGTGCGGCTCTTCGGGAACGACACCGCGACGTAGTCGGCGCCGAGCTTCATCGCCGTCTTGATGTCGTCCATGTCCTTCATCGTCAGCGCCGGCGCCGTGAGGCCGCCGCCCTGCCGATTGATGCCCTTGTTGTTCGACAGCTCGCCGCCGACCGCGACCGTCGTGATCACGCGCGGACCGTCGACGCGCTCGACGACGAGCTCGATCAGCCCGTCGGCGAGCAGCAGCAGGTCGCGCGGACGCACGTCCCGTGGCAGCTCCTTGTAGTCGAGGCCGACGTGTTCGGCGTCGCCGAGGCCGTCGAACGTCGCGTCGAGGACGAACGTCGACCCGTTGACCAGCATCGCGCGACCGTCGACGAACTTGCCGACGCGGATCTTCGGCCCCTGCAGGTCGGCCATGATCGCGACCTCGCGACCCGCGTTGCGGGCGGCGGCGCGGACGCGGTCGGCCCGCAGCAGGTGGTCGTCGGCGGTGCCGTGCGAGAAGTTGAAGCGGACGACGTCGACGCCGGCCTGGATCAGCTTCGACAGCACGTCGGGATCGGTGGTCGCGGGACCGAGGGTGGCGACGATCTTCGTGGCGCGGGGCATTTGCGCATTCTATGCGCGCGCTTCGACGCCCGATCGGACGAGGACCTCCCGGTCCCCGTCGTCGAGCCGGCAACACCGGTCGGCGCGGCGCGGAGGGCCGCGCGCCGCGTCCGACACGGACCTCGTCAGTGCGCCGCGGCCAGCACGCTCGTGGTCGTGTAGTTGCCGATCGCGTCGCCGAGCGCGAGCCCGTCGGTCGTCGACTTCCGGAAGTGGTAGCCGATGTAGATGCGCGACACGGCGCATTCCGACGCCGCCGACGAGAACGACGTGTAGCTGCGGGTCGCGGTCGGCAACGAGGTGCTCGTCGCCGCGAACGACGCCGCGTCCGACGCGAAGACGTTCTTCAGGACGGTCGCGGCCGCCTGCGCCACCATCGAATGTCCGGACGCGTAGTCGCGCGTCGGCGGCGTCGGGAACCCGAGCTCCTGCCACGTGCTCGTCGGATCGTAGTAATGGATCGCCGTCACCGGCCGCCAGAAGTTGAACGTGTTGCCGACTTCGGCGTACACGATGTAGCCGTCCGCCATCGAGAAGTTCAGCAGCGCATACATCCGCGCGGCGTCCCATCCGTTCAGGTTCTTCGCCGTCGCCATCGTGCGGGCGATGCGGTTCCACTGCAGCGGCGGATTCTCGGCCCAGAACAGCGCCTGCTGCGTCTGGTCGGCGGTGCGCGTCGAGCCGGTGGCCGCGCCGAGCGCCTTGACGTCCGCGAGGTCGGCGGTGAACGCCGCGCTCGTCACGGCGTTCGGGCCCGGCGGCACGAACTGCGTCGTCGACCGCACGACGAAGGGCGTGATGTTCTGCCAGTCGGGGACGGCGATCGAGCCGCCGTTGAACGGCGGCCCGGACGAATTGAACGGCGCGGTGTACTGGTAATCGCCTGCCTTGACCGCCGGTCCGCGCGGGTTCGGCCCGAACGGCGCCATGTGCGGCGCGTCGGCCGAACGCAACTGGATGTAGTACAGCGCGGCGGCCTGGCCGAGCGCGATCCCGGCCGTCTTCGCTGCGCCGTCGGGCACCTTGGCGAGGTCGGTCGCGAGCGCGGCGTCGAGGAACGCCTTCTGCGAGCCGCTGGGGTTCGCGGTGACGAGTTGCGGATCGGCGATCAGCACGTCGTGCGCGGCCTGCGCGACCGCGGCGTCGGGCGACGCACCGGGCTGCGTGGCGATGTACGCGTAGGCCGCATAGCGATGGTCGATCGCGTTCAGCACGTCGTGGATGACACCGCTGGCCATCGCCATCCCGCGCGCCTCGTAGTGCGGCGTGATCGGACCGCCGGCGGTCGCCTCGAGCTGCGTCCACGCCTGCAGCGAGATGCGGTTCCAGTCGGCCGCGACCGCGAGCGGGGGCGCCGCCGCGGTCGCCGTCGGGGTGGACGAATTGCCGTTGTCGTCGCTGCCCCCGCACGACGCGAGGCCGAAGACGGTCGCGCCGAGCGCGGCCGCATACAACGCGTACTTGACTTGCTTCATTGCTTCTCCCATGAGGTCATGCCGATGCCACGCGGCCGTTCCGGACGGCCCGGTCGTCTCGGCGATCGCATCGTCCGCAACGGCCGTCAGCGCGGCGCAACGGCGTCGTCAGAAGCGCGTCAATTCGTCGTCGGACCGTCGGACCGGCGTGGCAAACTCGCCCCGGCGTAAAGGACCGCCGCGCGCGGCGGTGCCGACCTCGCCGCCTCGCGACCGCCTCCGCATCCGGCGCCGCGGACCAAGGCGCGCTCGCACCCGACCGCATGGCGCCGGATGACCCCTGTCCCGTCCCGCTTTTCCGAAGCCTCCGCGCCGGCTGCGCCGCTCGGCGACGAGGCGCTCTGGGACGTGCGGCTGTTCGGACCGTTCCGGGTGCTGCAACCGGGCGGCGCCAACGCGACGCCGAGCGGGCGCAAGGCTCGCGCGCTGCTCGCCTTCCTTGTCCTCGCCGACGGGGCGGCCACGCCGCGCGAGCGGCTCTGCGCGCTGCTCTGGAGCGAACGCGGCGAAGACCAGGCGCGCGCCAGCCTGAGGCAGACGCTCTACGAGATCCGCGCGCTGACCGGCGGCGAGGCGCCGCCGCTCGTCGTGGACCGAACCGGCGTGCGCATCGCGCCCGAACGCGTCACGTCGGACCGCGTGCGGATCAACGCGGCGACCGACGCGACGTCGCTGGCCGCGCTGCTCGGAGAACGACCCGCGGAACTGCTCGTCGATCTCGACGGCGTCGATCCCGCGTTCGACGACTGGCTGGCGGCGGAGCGCGTGCGGCAGAGCGGCGCGCGGCGACGCCAGGCGCTCGAGGTCGGCGGCCGGGCACTCGTGGCTTGCGATGCGTCCGGCGCCTACCGGCTCGCGATCCGCCTGCTCGCCTGCGACCCGACCGACGAGGCCGCGGCGCGCCTCGCGATGGAAGCGAGCCATCGCGAAGGTGACCGGGACGCGGTCCGACGGACGTTCGGCGACGTCCGAACGGCCTTGCGCGACGAGCTCGGCGCCGATCCGGCCGACGAGACGGTCGCGCTGTACGAGCGCCTGATGGTCGCGGCCATGCCGTCGCGCGCCGGTCAGGCCTCGACGGCGATGCAGGCGGCCAACGACGACCCGCCGCGGGATACGGCGGATGCGCCGCCGCCGCCGTCGCCGCCCGGCCCGGCCGCCGCGCGTCCCGACGGGAGACGGGAGGCGGGTCGGCCGGCCACCCCGCGCCGTACGCACCTGGTCTTGCCGCTGCTCGCCGTCGCGCTCGCCGTTGCGGCGGCCGCAATCTGGTTCGTGCGGTCGTCGTCGCCGGCGCCGGTAACGCGCACGCTGGTGGTCCGGCCGTTCACGGCCGCGCCCGACGATCCGGCGGCGCTCGCCCTTCGTGCCGGCCTGTCGGCGGACCTGGCCCGCCTGCTCGTCGGCAATGCGGGCACGCTGAGCGTCGTCGACGCGTC
The DNA here is from genome assembly GCA_963720205.1 of uncultured beta proteobacterium. GTDB lineage: Bacteria > Pseudomonadota > Gammaproteobacteria > Burkholderiales > Burkholderiaceae_D > CAHJXF01. Next base: position 2,256,899 of record OY970390.1, read on the forward strand.
GCAGGCCCCGCGCGTCGCGTCGACGTCGACGTTCACGATCGACGGCGAGGCGCGCAGCGATGCGCGCTTGCTGCATGCGACGGTCCACCTGTCGCACGACCGCGACGGTCCCATCCTGTGGTCCGGTACGTTCGCGCGTCCCATCGGCGACGTCGACGGGCTCCGCGAGGAGATCGCGTCGAAGGTCGACGACATCGCCGTCTGCGCGCTCGGCCGCGACAATCCGCGCGCCGCTCGGTTCGGCGACGAGGCGATGCGGCTGATGCTGGCGATCTGCGCACAGTCGCACCTCAAGGCGAGCGCGGAACACGTCAAGCTGCTCGAGCAGCTGCTCGTGCTCGAGCCCGATTTCGCGCGGGGCTGGGGATGGCTCGCGGCCGAACGACAGTACATCGCCCCCGACCTGCCGGCGGATGCGGCCGCGATCAAGGCGGAGGCGGAGCAGGACGCGCAACGCGCGCTCGCGCTGGATCCGCACGACGGCGAGGCGTATCTCGCACGCGCGATCGGCCTCGACGGCATCGGCCATTGGGCGGAACGGATGCACATCCTGTTGCGCGGCCACGCGCTGGACCCGGCGAACGGCGACCTCGACGGCGCGATCGCCGACGATCTGCAGGCAGTCGGACGCTGGCACGAGGCCGCGGTCTTCTACCAGCGCGAGATCGATGCCGACCCGTTCAGCGCCTATGCCGAGGCCAATCGCATCCAGCTCCTCGCGTTGGGCGGCAGCCTGGTCGATACGACCGAGGCCGTCGAAGCGCTCGGGGCCGCGCGGAAGCGGTTCGGCAGCCATCGCGCGATCGCGTTCACCGATCTCGAAGTCAACGCGCTCGTCGGCGACCCGCGGCGCGCGCTCGCCATCCTCGAAGATCCCGCGCGGGGTTTTCCGTTGCGCCCCGACCGCATCGCGCTCTGGAACACGCTGGCCACCGCGCGCGCCGCGCCGTCGCCCGAGAACGACGCGAAGATCGAACGATTCCTGACCACCGCGCCGACGTCGCAACTCGAAGTGTTCCTGGCACTGCAGACGCTCGGCCGTCACGATCGCGTGGACGAAGCCTACGCATACATCGAGGGCCTCGGATCCGAGCTGGGCGAACGGCTTTCGACCGCCGAGCTGTTCAATTCGCTGACGCGTTCGTTGCGCGACGATCCGCGCTTCATGACGGTCGCGGCGCGGGCGGGGCTCGTCTCGATCTGGCGCGCCACGGACCACTGGCCGGACTTCTGCAGCGGGCCGGCCGTCCGCTACGACTGTCGCGCCGAAGCGGCGCGGGCGATGTCGCCGGCGGCACGACCGCTGGTGGGCGGTCGATAGGTCGACTGCGACGGACGCGACGCGGGTCGCTCACGGGCTGACCGGACGCTCGGGCGGGCGCCACCCCGGACCGACACGCGGACGTTCGCTCGACCTTGACTACGACGGCGCAACGGTTCCCGCGGCGCTGCGCCCGCGCCGCGCTTCGGCCGGTTTGCGACCGAACGACGCCTCGCAGATCGCGGACCGGGGCGTCTCGCGCCCCGACCGGCGCACTTTTCGCTGCCCGGGTTACGGCGCGCGCAGGCATCCGACGGCGATTTGACGCGTTTTTGACGCGCCGTTGGCGTGCCGTTGACGGCCCGCGTGCAGCCTGCGCATTCGACTCCGTTCGGACCGACGCGCCGTACGGCCGACGGATCTCGTCCATCGCGTCATCGCTCGTTTTTCAATGATCATCGGGAGGCAGTATGAGTCGGGCAATCGGAATCGAAAGGGGCAGCCGCCGGGCGCGCCGGGGAGCGGGCATCGCCGCCGTCGCCATCTTCGCAGCGTCGGCCGCGCACGCCACCGCTTACGACGAGACGACGATGGGCGACCTGTCGGGTGACTTCGCCCATCCTACGCAGTTGCTCGTTCCGAACACGATGATCGTGCAACCGCTCACCCCGGGCTCGAACTCCATCGTCGGATCGACCGGTCCGACCGACGTGAAGCCCGTCGACAACGACCTCGTGAGCTTCAAGGTGCCGACCGGTTATCAGCTCTCGCAGATCGTCCTCGCTCCGGGCAGCGACATCGTGATCGATCCGGCGACGATGCAAGCCGATCGGATGTTCTTCGCAATCGGCCAGGGCGTCGGCATCGATCTGGCCGATACGGACATCTTCGATCCGGCCACCTGGACGGCGCAGGGCCTGCTCGGCTGGACGCTCGTCCTCGGATCGCAGACCGGGAGCGACCTGCTGCCCTCGCTCGGGCTCTCGGCGCCCCCGTTCTTCCCGCCGATCGGCGGCGCGACGGGGTTCAGCGGCCCGTTGGGCGCCGGTGACTACACGCTCTGGATGCTCGACGGCGATCACATCGCCACGTACGACCTCGATCTCGTCGTCACTGCGGTGCCGGAACCGTCGACGTGGGCCTTGCTGGCGGCCGGCGTCGGGCTGATCGTCGCTGCGCGCCGGCGTCGCCCCGCACGACGGGTCGATGGACGACAGTTCTTCGGTCGGTCGGCCATGCCGGCGTAGACCGGGTCGTTGCTCGACGACGACGCGATCCCCCGTTCGCGTCGTCGCCGGCGTCTCGTGGCGTCGCACATCCGGATCGAATGACCGGCGGCGCCGTGTCGTGCCCATCCCCGGGCCGATCGCCCGGCGGCGCCGTGTCGTACCCCCTTCGGGACGATCGCGCGGCGCCGTCGACGCCGGGCGCCATCGCAGTGTCGCGGTCGGGCCCGTCCTTCATCGTCGGCGCGACGCCGCGCGACGGTTGTGCTGACGATCGCGAGACCCTTGTCGTTCGAAAGCCCGCGCCGACCGCGCCGGTCGTGATCACGCGCGGACGTGCGGACGCGCGGACGCTCGATCGCCCGATCGCTCATCGGGCACCAGCAGACGGGCGCGCGGAGCAATCCCTCGTCCGCCGGGCCGACGTGCGCGCGTCGCCGAGTCCGTCGAACGGCGCGTCGACGAGGACCGCGCGCCCTGCCCCGGCATTGCCTCGCCGTCGCGGAACCGGCCGTCACGGATCCCGGCCGGCGAGTCGCCGCATCGCCCGACGCGTCCGGCCGCGTCCGATGCCGCGACATACAATGCCGCCGCGCACCGCGTTCCGCGGCTTCCTCGATCGATGGCTCCTTCGTCCGACCTGGTTCCTTCCACGCCCCATCCGGATGAATCGGTCGACGCACCCCGGTGGGAGGCCCGACTCTTCGACGCGTTCCGGCTGCGCGCGCCGGACCGCCTCGACGCCACGCCGTCCGGCCGCAAGGCGCGCGCATTGTTGGCCTACCTCCTCGCGTCGGGCGACGACGGTGCGCCGCGCGAGCGACTCGCGGGACTGCTGTGGAGCGAGCGGGGCGAAGACCAGGCACGCGCGAGCCTGCGCCAGACGTTGCTCGAGATCCGGGCGCTCACCGCGGGCGGCGCGGCGCTGATCGCGGCCGATCGGACGCGCGTGTCGATCGACCGTTCGCGCGTGACGACGGATGTCGCGCGGCTCGATGCCGCCGTGATGGCCGACGATGCGGCCGCCGTCGTCGCACTCGTCGGCGAACGACCTGCTGAATTCCTGGCGGACCTCGACGGGATCGATCCCGCTTTCGACGACTGGCTGTCGATCGAGCGAACGCGCCGGCGCGACGCGCGTCGGCGCGAGCTGATCGCGATGGCGGAGCGTCGGCTCGCGGCTGGCGACCCCGACGTCGCCCAACGGCTCGCGGAGCGCCTGATCGCGAGCGATGCCGCCGACGAGGCAGCCGCGCGCGTCGCGATGGAAGCGAGCCATCGACGCGGCGACCCCGATGGCGTGCGCCGAACGTTCGCAGGTTTGCAGTCGGCGTTGCGGCGCCAGATCGGCGTCGACGTCTCGCGCGAGAGCGAGGCGGCCTATCGACGCATGATGGCGTCGCCCGTCGAACGCGCATCCGCGGACGACGCCGCGTCGAATTCGGCGACCGTGGCCGAGCGGCCGGCGCCGGACGCGTGCGTCGCGGTCGCCGAGAGCCCGGTCCCGCCGGCGGCGGCGCAGAGAGGCGAGGCGACGTCCGCGACACGACGTCCCCGGCGATCGCTGAGCGTCATCGCGGCCCTGTCGCTCGGACTCGTCGGCGTCGCCGGCGTCGCGTTCCATCGCGGGCAGCAGATCGCCCCGAGCGACCGGCGCCGCCTGTCGGTCGAACCGATTCACGTCGCGGCGGATGATCCCGCGGCGGCGTTGCGCGTCGGGTTCGCCGCGGAGGTCGCCCGGCTCGTCGTCGGCGAGGACGCGAGCTTCGTCGTCCACGACCCGGAACGCACCGGCGACAGCGCCGCGACACAGGGTTACGTGGTCGCCGCGAATGCCGCGACCAACGCACGCGGCGTTCATGTCGACCTGCGTCTGTTCGCCCCGGACGGCGGTCCGATCCTTTGGTCGAAGACCTTCGCGCGACCGTTGGACCAGCTCGACGCGTTGCCTGAGCAGATGGCGACCAAGGTGGCCGACGTCGTGACCTGTGCGATGGGGCGCCGCAGCGCGCCGGTCGACGAGGCCGGCCCCGATGCGCTTCGGCTGTTGCTCGGCGCGTGCGACCTGCGACGCACCGACGCCGCTGGAGGCGACGCGACTGCTCGTGCGCCTGACCGCGCAGGTTCCGGACTCCGCGCACGCCTGGGCCCTTCTGGCGGAGGCGAGCGCCGGCGACGAGCCGACCGGGCCGGACGACGCGGCGAGGACGGAGACCTACGCGCAACGGGCCATCGCGCTCGACCCGTACGAAGGCGACGCCTATGTCGGTCGCGCGGTCGCCAGGTCCGGCATCGCGTCGTGGGCCGACCGGATGGCGGTCCTTCGCGAGGGCGCGGCGAAGGATCCCGGCAACGCCGATGTCGCCGCCGCACTGGCCGAGAACCTGGGCGACGTCGGCTACGTCGCCGAAGCGCGCGCGGCGAGCAGTCGAGCCGTTCAGGCCGACCCGTTCAGTCCGCGCAAGGTCGCGCTTCACGCCACCCTGATGGGCATGAGCGACGACGGGCCGTCCGCCACTGCCGCCTTCCGGGATGCGTCGCGCCGCTTCTACAACGAGCCCACCGTCGCGCTGGCGGAGTTCCGGTTCCAGGCGCTGGTCGGCGACCATCGACGGGCCGAGGCGATGCTCGACGATCCGGACCGCGGGTTCCACGTGCAGCCCGAACGCGCCGCGATGTGGCGGGCACTGCTCGCGTCACGCGCCGCGCCGTCGACCGAGCACGATGCTGCGGCCTTTCGCGCGTTCGAAGCCGCCATGCGCGCCTATCCGGAGGTCTCCTTCACGGCGCTCGAGACATTGGCCGAACTGCATCGCGTCGACGACGCCTATGCCTATGCCGAACCACTGTCGAGCGACGGCGGGACCGAGGTCCTGTTCGAGAACGTGACGCAGCCGCTACGCGCCGATCCCCGCTTCATGACGCTGGCCGCGCGCGTCGGACTCGTCAAGGTCTGGAAGGACGCCGATCGCTGGCCGGACTTCTGCAACGACCGCTCGGTTCGGTACGATTGCCGCATCGAGGCCGAGCGGGCGCTGTCCGGCGACGCGCGACCGCTGGTCCCCCGGCACTGACGCGCGATCGATCGCCGACCCGGCACGGTCACGCCGGCTGGCCGACCCGTGCCGAATCCGGCCGGCGCTTGTGCCGCGACCGGGTGGCGACCGCCAGCCCGCCGAACAGCAGGGCGATCGTCGCGGGCTCCGGCACCTGCGCCGCCGCGAGAGCCTGGTCGCGAATCGTGGCGATCTCTGCATCCAGCGAGGTGTCGACGGCGAACGCGTAGTCGCTGTTCGGATCGGTGCTGTAGACGTACGCGGCGTGGCGGGCGTTCTGCAGCAGCAATTCCGCCGGGTCCGAGTAGAACTCGAGATCGCCGACATACGCGTCGCTTTCCAGGCCGATGATCTGGGTGCCGTTGAACGACAGGGCCGGATAGGGCCCGATGCCGCTGGGCGTCGAATAGCCGTCGTAGGCGTCGTCGGCCAACGTGAAGGTGTACGTGCTGCCATCCGTCGGGCTGACCGTGATCGTGTAGGACGCCTGCGGCTGGTTGTAGAGGCTCGCCAGGACGGGCTCCAGCTTCTCCGGCGCGCCGGTCATCCCGTTCGGCAGGGTCAGCGACCCGAATGCCGTCACCTGGGAAGGATCATAGGTGACGGAGAACGTCACCGGCGTGCCGACGGTGACGTCCGTCGGATCCGATGGGCCGGACGTGCCGTACAACTTGCCGACGACGCCGGTGTATTCGAATGTCGTGGACGCCGCGTGGCCGGGAACGGCCACGCAGGCGAACAGCGCGGCGAGCGTGAGGGAGGCGAGGCGCAACATGGTTCTTCCTTCGTCGAGATGAGATTCGGCAGTCGGCCGCGACCGAGGGTCGTCGGTGTCGTCGTGGGCGCTTCGTCACAAACCGGGGCCTTGGATGGCTCTCTCGTCGGCGTCGCAGTGACCGCCGACCGACGCCATCATCGGGACCGCCCATCAGCACTTCGCGAATCCGACGTGAATCGCGCGTCAAATCGTCGTGAGGCGAACGACCGACGACGTTTTCGGAAGCGACCGCGCACGGGAGGTCCGTCGCAGGCTCGCCTTCGCGCGCATCGCGGGTGCCGCAAAGAGTTCGCCCGGCCGGCCTCCCCGTCGCGCGGGCACGGATGCGGGCCGTACGAAGGCGCCTGCGTCGCGCCGGGAAGCGGACGCGGACGCGGATCAGTCGGTGTGGACGCCTTGCCGTCCGCCACGCCGGCGGTCGGCGCGCATCGGCGCGCTCAGCGGCGGGCGCGCTCTTCCAGGATCTCGACCGCCGGCAGCGACTTGCCTTCGAGGAACTCGAGGAACGCGCCACCGCCGGTCGAGATGTAGTCGACGTCGTTCTCGATGCCGAATTTCGCGATGGCGGCCAGCGTGTCGCCGCCGCCGGCGATCGAGAACGCCGGGCTCGCGGCGATCGCCTTCGCGAGGCGCTCGGTGCCGCCCGCGAACTTCGCGAACTCGAACACGCCGAGCGGGCCGTTCCAGACGATCGTGCCGGCCTTCGCGACGATCGCCGCGATGGCGTCGCTCGTCTTCGGACCGACGTCGAGGATCAGGTCGTCGGCCTGCACGTCGTCGACGCCGATCGTGCGCGCGTCGGTGTTCGCGTCGAACTTCTTGCCGACGATGACGTCGGTCGGCAGCGGCACGTCCGCGCCGCGCGCCTTCATCTTGTCGATGATCGTCTTCGCATCGCCGACGAGGTCCGGCTCCGACAGCGACTTGCCGATCGGCTTGCCGGTCGCCGCGAGGAACGTGTTCGCGATGCCGCCGCCGACGATCAGCTGATCGACCTTGTCGGCGAGCGACTCGAGGATCGTCAGCTTCGTCGACACCTTGGAGCCGGCGACGATCGCGAGCAGCGGCCGCTTCGGGTCGTGCAGCGCACGGCCCAGCGCGTCGAGCTCCTGCGCGAGCAGTGGCCCGGCACAGGCGACCGGCGCGTACTTCGCGATGCCGTGCGTCGTGGCCTCGGCCCGATGCGCGGTGCCGAACGCGTCGTTGACGTAGACGTCGCAGAACGACGCCATCTTCCGCGCGAGCGCGTCGTCGTCCTTCTTCTCGCCCTTGTTGCAGCGGCAGTTCTCGAGCAGCACGAGTTCGTCGCGGTCGAGACCCGACTGCCACGCCGTGTCGTCGACCCAGTTCGCGACCAGCGCGCACGTCGAGGCCGAGCAGTTCGCCGAGCCGGTCCGCGACCGGCTTCAGCGAATCCTCGGGCCGCAACGTGCCTTCGGTCGGACGGCCGAGGTGCGACGTGACCATCACCGCGGCCCCGGCCTTCAGCGCCGCGTCGATCGCCGGCACCGACGCGCGGATGCGCGTGTCGTCGGTGATGCGTCCCTGGTCGTCGAGCGGCACGTTGAGGTCGGCGCGGATGAAGACGCGCTTGCCGTCGAGATCCAGGTCGGACATGCGGAGGAAGTTCGGGGACGGCATGGGCGGCGCTTCGGTCGGGTCAGATGGGTACGCAGCGAAAGCGCACGGTCGTCGTCGAGTATGCCGGCGGATCGGGGTCGACCGACCGCCGGTCATCGACCGCCAACGCGCGGTTCTGCGTCTTGCAATACGCGAGGGCCGCCTTGTCGGCGTCGACCTCGAGTTCGGTCGAGCGGCGCGGGAAGTAGCCGCTGCGCACCGTGACGACGTGGTCGCCGGACCCGCCGTCGGAGATCCGCGTCAGCGGCGCGAACGAGCATCCGGCGACCAGCGTCGCCAGCAGCGCCGCGATCAGCGGCGTCGTCGCACCGGTGCAGGTCGCGTGCATGCGGGGTCGTGTCGGCGATCGACGACGATCGTCGGTCGTCACTTCGCGTTCATCAGGTCGATGGTCGCGTCGAGCATGCGATTGCTGAAGCCCCACTCGTTGTCGTACCAGCTCGAGACCTTGACGAGGCGGCCCGACACCTTCGTCAGCGTCGCGTCGAACGTCGACGACGCCGGGTTGTGGTTGAAGTCGATGCGAGACCAGCGGCTCCTCGGTGTAGTCGAGCACGCCCTTCAGCTCGCCGTCGGCCGCGGCCTTCATGATCGCGTTGACCTCGTCGACCGTCGTGTCGCGCGCGGCGACGAACGACAGGTCGACGATCGACACGTTGATCGTCGGCACGCGGATCGCGTAGCCGTCGAGCTTGCCGTTCAGCTCCGGCAGCACGAGGCCGACCGCCGCGGCGGCGCCGGTCTTCGTCGGGATCATGCGACATCGTCGCGGAGCGCGCGCGGCGCAGGTCCTCGTGATAGACGTCGGTCAGCACCTGGTCGTTCGTGTACGCGTGCACCGTCGTCATCAGGCCGTTGACGATGCCGATCTTGTCGTTGCAGCGGCTTGACGAGCGGCGCGAGGCAGTTCGTCGTGCACGAGGCGTTCGAGATCACGGTGTCGCTCGCCTTCAGCGACGTCGTGGTTCACGCCGTAGACGATCGTCGCGTCGACGTCCTTGCCGCCCGGCGCCGAGATGATGACCTTCTTCGCGCCGCCCTTGAGGTGCGCCGACGCCTTCTCCTTCGTCGTGAAGAAGCCGGTGCACTCGAGCACGACGTCGACGTTCAGTCGACGCCCACGGCAGCTTCGACGGGTCGCGCTCGGCGAGCACCTTGATGCGGTCGCCGTTGACGACCGATCGCGTCGCCGTCGACCACGACGGTGCCGGGAAAGTTGCCGTGCGCGGTGTCGTACTGCGTCAGGTGCGCGTTCGTCTTCGAGTCGCCGAGGTCGTTGATCGCGACGATCTCGATGTCGTGCTGCTTGCCGCCTTCGTAGTGCGCGCGCAGGATGTTGCGGCCGATGCGGCCGTAGCCGTTGATGGCGACTTTGATGGTCATGGTCGTGGTGTCGTTGTCGACTGCGGAAGAATCAGCGGATCGCGTAGGTGTACGGCTGCTGGTAGACGATCGGGCGCGTCGGTGTCGTCCCCGGCGCGAAGACGAGCTGCCAGCTCGCCATCGCTTCGAGACTCTTGCGATCGAGCACCGCATCGCCGCTGCTGGACGCCAGTCGAACGGCGGTCGCGCGACCGTCCGCCGCGAACGTGCCGGTGACGCGCACGGTGCCGGTCCGCTTCTCGACGACGTCGGCGCGCGTATACGCCGGCACGAACATCTGCACGATCATCGCGCCGCCGCCGGCGGCGCGGCCGACCGCGCCGCGACGAAAGCGCATCACGGCGCGCCAGCGCGTCTCGCTCGAGAACGCCTGCGGCGCGCAGAAGCGGTAGTCGGCCAGCGCCGCGACGCTGGCGGCCGCGAACGAATCCGTCGCGTCGGCCGCGTCGGTCGTGCGGACGTCGAGCGGCGTGCCGCTCGCATCGATCCGGAACGTCAGCCGCGACTCCCATTCGCCGGTGCGCGTCCACGCGTCGGCCGGCAGGACGGCCGGACTCGTCGCGACGATCTGCGGCGACGACGCGCGACCGTCGCAGGTCGCCGTCGGCGCGATGTCGACGCCGATCGGGGCGACGGGTTCGGCCGACGGTCCGGCGCAAGCGCCCAGCGTCGCCATCGCGGTCATCGCGAATGCGACGCAGGCGGCGCGACGAGCCGTCGTGGTCACGCAGGCGTCCCGGCGACGACCCGCTTCGCCGTCGCGACGACGTTGTCGACCGTCAAGTGGAAGAACGCGAACACGTCCTTCGCCGGCGCCGACTCGCCGAACGTGTCGACGCCGAGCACCGCGCCTTCGGCGCGCGACGTACTTCCGCCAGAAATCGGTGACGCCCGCTTCGATCGCGACGCGCGGGATGCCGGGCGGCAGCACGGACGCCTTGATAGTCCGGCGCCTGGCGGTCGAACACCGTCGTCGACGGCATCGACACGACGCGCGCGGCGATGCCTTCGGCTTCGAGCGCCTTCGCGCCGTCCATCGCGAGCCCGACCTCGGAGCCGGTCGCGATCAGCACGACGCTGCGGGTGCCGGCGCGTCGCGCAGCACGTAGCCGCCGCGCGCGATCTCCTTCGTCTGCTGCGCGGTCCGCTCCTGGTACGGCAGGTTCTGGCGGCTCAGCAGCAGCGCGATCGGACCGCGCTTGTCCTCGTGGTTGCGGTTGATCGCGCAGGCCCACGCCATGGCGGTCTCGGTCGTATCGCACGGACGCCAGACATCGAGATGGGGGATCAGCCGCAGGCGACGACGCATGCTCGACGGCCTGGTGCGTCGGGCCGTCCTCGCCGAGACCGATCGAGTCGTGCGTGAACACGAAGACCGTCTGCAGCTTCATGATCGCCGCCATGCGGATCGCGTTGCGCATGTAGTCGGAGAACGTCAGGAACGTGCCGCCGAAGGCGAGGAAGCCGCCGTGCAGTGTTGATGCCGTTCATGATCGCGGCCATCCCGAACTCGCGGACGCCGTAGTGGATGTAGCGCCCGCCGTCGGCCGCGACGCGGACCGTCTGCATGCCCTTCCAGTCGGTGTTGTTGCTCGGCGTGAGGTCGGCCGAGCCACCGAACATCTCGGGCAGCTCGTTGACGAACGCCGCGATCGCCGCGGCCGACGCCTTGCGCGTGCCGAGCGACTCCTTCTTCTGGGCGCATTCGGCGAGCAGCTTGTCGACGACGGCCGGCCAGGTCGGCGGACGATCGCCGGCGAGCCGGCGCAGCAGCTCGGCCGCGGCCTCGGGATGCGCCTTGCGATAGGCGGCGAAGCGATCGTTCCAGGCTTTCTCGAGCTTCGCGCCGGCCGGCTTCGCGTCCCACGCGGCGTAGACGTCTTTCGGGATCGTGAACGGCGGCTCGGTCCAGCCGATCTCGGCGCGCGTCGCCGCGACCTCGTCGTCGCCGAGCGCCTCGCCGTGCGCCTTCGCGGTCCCGCCGCGATGCGGCGAGCCGCGGCCGATGATCGTGCGGCAGACGATCAGCGTCGGCTTCGCCTCGGCCGTGTCCTGCGCGAGCGCCTCGTTGATCGCGGCGTTGACCGCCTCGACGTCGTGGCCGTCGATGCCGTCCGCGCCGCCGATCACGTTCCAGCCGTACGCCTCGAAGCGCTCGGCCGTGTCGTCGCGGAACCAGCCGCGGACGTCGCCGTCGATCGAGATGCCGTTGTCGTCGTAGAACGCGACCAGCTTGCCGAGCTTCCAGCATGCCGGCGAGCGACGCGGCCTCGTGCGAGATGCCTTCCATCATGCAGCCGTCGCCCATGAAGACGTACGTGCGATGGTCGATGATCTTGCCGTCGGGCTTGTTGAATTCGCGTCGCGAGCAGCTGCTCGGCGAGCGCCATGCCGACCGCGTTCGCGAAGCCCTGGCCGAGCGGCCCGGTCGTCGTCTCGATGCCCGGCGTGATGCCGAGTTCCGGATGGCCCGGCGTCTTCGAATGGAGCTGTCGGAAGTTCTCGAGCTCCTTCATCGGCAGGTCGTAGCCGGTCAGGTGCAGCAGCGCGTACTGCAGCATCGAGCCGTGGCCGTTCGACAGCATGAAGCGGTCGCGATCGGGCCACAGCGGGTTCGCCGGGTTGTGCCGCAGGTGGTGCTTCCACAGCGCGACGGCGATGTCGGCCATCCCCATCGGCATGCCGGGGTGGCCCGACTCGGCCTTCTGCACGGCATCCATCGCCAGCGCACGGATCGCGTTGGCCATCCGGGTCGGATCGGCGGTCGCAGCCGCGGGGGAGGTCGAGGAGGCCATGGGCGGTTCGCGTGACGGCGTCGGAGTGGGACAATCCCGCTTCGCCGACGCATCCGGCGAACGCTGGCCGATCGTTCGGGGAGCGCCCGGCAAATCGCGGACGCCCGCGACGCGATCCGCGCGGATCGAGGGCCGGCGATTTTATCAGACGGCCGCTTGCCGGCTCTTGCAGCGCGACGCCCCGATGCGGACGACGAACCGATGACCCTGCCGCGCTTCCACCTCGATCGACCGCTCGCCATCGGCGAGCCGACGACGCTGCCGCGCGCGGTCACCCGTCATGCGCTGCGCGCGCTGCGCCTGCGCCAGGGCGACCTGCTGACGCTGTTCAACGGGCGCGGCGGCGAGTTCGTCGCACAGCTGGTCGACGCGCGCGAGCCCGAGGCGGAGGTCCAGGTCGTCCGCTTCGACGATCGCGAGGCCGAGTCGGCGTGGCCGTTCACCGTCGCGCAGGGGCTGTCGTCGGGCGACCTGATGGACTGGACGGTCGAGAAGGCGGTCGAGCTCGGCGCCGCGTCGATCGCGCCGATCGCGATGGCGCGCAGCGTCGTCAGGCTGTCACCGGAGCGGGCGGTCGCGCGCCGCGCGCACTGGCAGGCGCTCGCGGTCGCGGCGTCCGAGCAGTGCGGCCGCAACCGCGTCGCGGCGATCGAGCCGGTGCTGCCGCTCGACGACTGGCTCGCCACGCTGCCCGAGGCGACGCTGCGGCTCGTGCTGTCGCCGGACGGCGCGCCGCTGCGGACCGTGCGCCGGCCGCCGCCCGGCCGGCGCGTCGTGCTGCTCGCCGGTCCCGAAGGCGGCTTCGCGGACAACGAGCTCGAGGCCGCGGACGCCGCCGGCTTTCGCGCCGTGTCGCTCGGACCGCGTATCCTGCGGACCGAGACGGCGGCCGCGACGGCGCTCGCGATGCTCGCGGCGCTGTGGGACGTCGAGGACGCCGAACGAGCGTCGTGAGAGACAACGAACGAGGATGACGATGGGACTGCTCGACCAGATCGAAGGACTCGCCGCCGGCCAGGCCGGCGGCACCGCCGACCCGAAGGCGGCGCTCGTGCAATCGGTGCTCGGCATGCTGGTGCACGGCAACGAGCCGGGCGGCCTCGGCGGCTCGGGCGGGCTCGGCGGCCTCGGCGGCCTGCTGCAACGCTTCCAGTCGGCCGGCCTCGGCCAGGAGGTCGCGTCGTGGATCGGCAACGGCGCCAATGCGTCGATCACCGGCGACCAGGTCCGCGCCGCGCTCGGCGACGGACCGCTGCGGACGCTGGCGGAGCACGCCGGCCTCGACGAGAACGCGGCCGCGGCGCACCTGTCGAGCCTGCTGCCGCAGATCGTCGACCGCCTGACGCCGGGCGGCCAGGTGCCGACCGGACCGGTGCCCGAGGATCACCTCGCCGGCGCGATCGCGTCGTTCTCGCACCTGTTCACGAACCGTCCGGCCTGACCCGACGGTCCGCGCGGCGTCGTCGCCGCGGGCCGGTCAGCGCGGTTCGCCACGATGCCTGGGGAGCGCCGCGTCGCCGCGGGGGCGCTCAGGCGAACGAGTAGAAGACGCGGAAGCGCTTGTTGCTGTCGGCCAGCGTGTCGGCGGCGTCGCGGAACGTCTCGAGCAGCGATTCGCGGGCGTCGGCATCGAACCCCGGACCGACCGGGATGCGATCGAGCAGGATGACGATGCCGTCGTCGTGCGCATCCCCCATGTCGACGAGCGCGTCGAACAGCGCGTCGAGATTCGCGCCGTAGTGGCCGGCGAAGTCGAGCGTGCGGCCGATCGTCTGCAGCACCTCCGTCTTCAGCGTCGGGCGTCCGCCGACCGCGGGCTCGCGTTCGGCGAAACGGACGTGCGCGAAGCGGTCGCCGAGCGAATCGGCGGCGTCGCGCAGCTGCTCGGCCGTGAAGCTCTTGACCGCCTGGACGCTCTGCGGCTTGATGCGCTGGAAGGGATGCAGGACGTCGTTCATTGCGTTCATTGCACGATGCGCCGGAAGCTCTGGTAGTGGTCGTCGGTGTAGTAGTACTCGTCGGACGTCCGGACGTCGCCCGTCGTTCCGCGGCCCGCGATGATGCGGCGCGGCCCGCGCGTCCGGTCGCCGGGCGTCGGCACGGTGAATTCCGCGTAGTAGCCGCGCGGCCGGCTCGGCAACCGCCCTTCCCGGTTGCCGAACACGATGCCGTCGCGCCGGAACGCGAACGGACCGCCCGCGCGGATCTCGGCCAGCACCGCACGTCCCTGCGGCGGCAACGCGTCGACCGGAACGGTGCCGAGCGACGCCTTCGCCGCAGCACCGCCGACCAGCAGGAACGCCAGCAGCAGCCCGGCCGAAAGCACGACGCCGACCCGCCGCAGCGCGCCGGCGAGGCCCCGCCGAGGCGAGGCGACGACGGTCGGCCGGCGACGTGAGGACGCGACGCAGGGCATCGCGCCCATGCGGATGAGAGACACGGGCGGAGCCGGGACGACGCAAGCCATAACGTTCCATCGTATCGGACCCGGGGTCGCAAGATCAATACCGCCATGCCGGGAAACCACGGTGTCGACGCGTCGGCCACCTGTTTTTACGACGGGTTGGGCGACGTTCGACGTTCGTTCGACCGGCGTTCGGCGATACTGGCGCGATGAATACCGCGACGACCGACTTGCGGACCGCGCTGTCGCGGCAGGCGCCGTGGATCGCTGCGGCCACGTTTTGCGTCGTCGCGATCCTGATCCGCCAGTTCCTGATCCAGCCGGCGGACGTCGCGCAGCGCTGCGCATCGGCGACGCTGACGCTGTTCGCGCCCGGGCCGTGGTGGTGCACGCTGCGCGCCGCGGCCATCATGACCTACGCATGGAACGGGCTGCTGTGGGCAGCGCCGCTGCTGTCGCTGGCCACGCTCGCCTGGCGGCGCCGCTGGCTCGCCGTCGCGACGCTGACCGTCGGCCTCGTCGCGATCGTCTGGTACACCTACGAGGCCGGGGCCGTCGCGATCACGATCGGCGCGCTGGTGCTGGCGCGTCGCCAGCAGGACGGCCGGGCGCCACGTTGAACCGCGTCGCGACGGCGAGCGCGACGCCGAGCAGTCCCCACAGGTCCGCGCTGGCGTTGATCGGCAGTTCCATCGCGACGATCAGCGCGGCGCCGACGACGAGCGCGCCGCCGAGCATCCGTTCCTCGATCTCCCCTCGCCGGCGCGCCGCGACCGACGACCGCGCGAGCGCCAGCGCGACGAACGCGACGACGACCGGCGCGAACAGCAGCGACGGGAAGTCGCGATAGCGCGAGTCGTAGACCAGCAGCAGGTCGACGATCGTTCCGGCGACGAGCCAGAACGCCTGCAGAACGCCGCCGAGCCGCCCCACCTCGCCGACGACCGCGCGCCGCGACAGCGCCTCGGCCATCGGCGCGCAGCCGACGGCGACGCGCGCGTCGGCGAGCCAGCGCGCGACGCGCTCGCCGATCGCGACCGTCGTCGCGACGGCGATCGCGGCGGCGACCGAGGTCAGCGCCCATTCGAAGCCGCTGCGGTTCGCGAACACGAGGTGGCGCAGCTCGCGCGGCCCCGAGCGCGCCGACGACGAAGCCGATCGCCGCCCGCGCGGCCGTCGCTGCGACCGGACGGCCGCGGCCGACGACGACGCCGTAGCCCGCGAACGCGAGCGCGGCGGCGACGCCGGCGACGATTCCCATCCACCAGCGCGGCTCCTCGACGACCGGGCCCGTCAACGCGAATTTGTCGCGCAGGTCGTCGTCGTAGAGGCCCCAGTAGCCGCCGACGGTGCCTTCGAGCCAGCGCTTCCACGGCTGGTCGAACGCCTCGATCACGTTGTACGGCAGATGACTGCGGTCGACGAAGGTCATGAACTCGCGGAAGAAGCGGGCCTCGTTGACGCGGCTCGGCACCGCGCGCCAGCGCTGGCGGCCCTCGCTCGGCCAGCCGGTCTCGCCGATCAGGAAGTCGCGGCCCGGGAACGCCGCCTGCATCCGCTTGTAGATCGCGTCGACGTGCTCGATCGCGTGGTCGATCGCGATCGGCTCGTCCTCCCAGTACGGCAGGATGTGGATCGTGATGAAGTCGACGGCCGGCGCGACCTCGCGGTACTTCAGCCAGAACTCCCACACGTCGGCATACGTGACCGGCAGGCCGGTCGCGGCCTTCACGAGCCGCACGTGCTCGGCGATCGTCCGCTGCGGCAACTCGCC
This sequence comes from uncultured beta proteobacterium, assembly GCA_963720205.1. Classification (GTDB taxonomy): domain Bacteria; phylum Pseudomonadota; class Gammaproteobacteria; order Burkholderiales; family Burkholderiaceae_D; genus CAHJXF01. The sequence goes on from OY970390.1 coordinate 2,273,217, forward strand.
GCGCAGCAGCACCTCGTTGCCGACGACGATCGCGCGGATCACGTCGCGCTCGCGGTTCGCGACCTGGATCGCGAGCGTCAGCTCCTCGGCGTTCTCGACTTCGTTGCGCGACAGCCAGGCGCCGAGCAGGACCTTCATCCCGTAGCGGCGCGCGATCGCCGGCACCTGGTCGAGGCCCTGGCCGACCGAGTACGTGCGCACGCAGTCGAAGCGCCGCGACAGCGCCTTCAGGTCCTCGTCGATGCGCGCCGCCGTGACGTGATAGCCGGGCGTGAACGGCGACTCGCCCGGCTTGCGATACGGCGCGTACGACACGCACGCGATGCGCCCGCCGGGCGCCGCGGCCATCTCGACCGGAACGCCGAGCGCGACCCAGTACGCCGCCGACGCGACCGCCGCGAGCGCGAGCAACGACAGGATGGCCGCGCGTGCGCGAGCGGGAGACATGCGACGTTCGTTCGGCGGGGTCGGCGGCGGGCAGCGGCGAGGTGCGGCGCATTCTACCGACGGTCCGCGGACCGGCCGACGCGGTCGCGCCGCCGGACGCCGCGCGCACGGCGGACTTGCCGCGTTCCGTCGCATCGCGATGGCACCGCCGCGACATCGACCCTACGCTGGCGTTCCGATTCTCCGCGCCATCCGACGATGCGACTCGACCCGCCCGCGATCCTCCTCCTCTTGACCCTCGTGACCGGCGCCGCATGGCTCGCGGCCCGCGCGCCACGGCGACGCGTCGCCGGCGACGTCGCGACGACGGCGCGACCGCCCGGCTGGATCGCGTTGCCGGCGAGCTTCTTCTGGGTGGTCCTCGCCGTCTTCGTCGTCCGCTCGTTCGTCGTCGAGCCGTTCCGCATCCCGTCGGGCTCGATGCGCCCGACGCTCGAGGACGGCGACCTGATCGTCGTCGACAAGTTCGCGTACGGGCTGCGGCTGCCGTTCGTCGACCGCGCGCTCATCGCGACCGGCGCGCCGCAGCGCGGCGACGTGGCCGTGTTCCGCTATCCGCTCGACCCGTCGATCGATTACGTCAAGCGCGTGATCGGCCTGCCGGGCGACACCGTCGTCTATCGCGACAAGCGGCTGACGATCGACGGCGTCCCCGTCGCGATCCGCGCGAGCGACGACGTCGACGCCGCGTTCGCGCCGTCGCGGCACGCGGTCGAGACGCTGCCGCGCGCGAGCGGCGCCGTCGTGCACGACGTGCTGATCGATGCGTGGCGCGGCGAGACGAGCGGGCCGATCGCACGCGTTCCGTTCATCGACGCCTGTCGATACTTCGACGGCGGCATCGCGTGCACGGTGCCCGCCGACCGCTACTTCGTCATGGGCGACAACCGCGACGACAGCGCCGACAGCCGCTACTGGGGCTTCGTGCCGGCCGCGAACCTCGTCGGTCGCGCGACGTGGGTCTGGCTGAACCTCGGGCATCCGGGCCGCATCGGTCGCGTGCACTGACCGCACTCGCGATCGCGCGACCGGCCGACGGCGCGGTCGCGGCTAGAATCGGGCGATGTCCTCATCGCCGCCCGATGCCGCGCGCGCGTTCGACGTCTGCATCGTCGGCGCCGGTCCGGCGGGGTCGACGGCCGCGTTCCTGCTCGCGCGCCTCGGCCTGTCGGTGGCCCTCGTCGACCGCGCGCGCTTCCCGCGCGACAAGACGTGCGGCGACGGCATCACGCCGCGCGGCGCACGCGTGCTCGCGCGGATCGGGGTGCTCGACCGCGTGGCCGGCGCGGGCTTCGCGTGCCGCGGCGTCGACATCCGCGGCGTCGGCGTCCACGGCGAGGCCGTCGAATTCACGATGCGCTTCGGACGCGATCGATCGAACGGCCCGTCGGACCTGATCGTGCTGCCGCGGCTCGCGCTCGACGCGCTGCTGCTCGAGCACGCGCTGACCGCCGGACCCACCTACTTCGAGGCGACGAAGGTCGTCGGCATCGAGACGCACGACACGCACGCGCGCGTGACGACCGACTCGTCGCTCGTCGTCGACGCGGCCGCGGTCGTGCTCGCGACCGGCGCGGAGTCGCAGTTGCTGCGGGCCTGCGGCCTGTTGACGGACAAGCCGCCGGTCGAGCATGCCGCGCGCGTCTACTTCGACGGCGTCGAGGGCCTGACCGACCGCGTCGTGCTGTTCTTCGACGGCGTCGACCTGCCCGGCTACGGCTGGATCTTCCCGACGTCGGCCGACGTCCGCCAACATCGGTTGCGGCGCGTTCGCGCAGAACGAGCCGGGCATCGGCGGCCGCGCGATGCCGCAGGCGCAGCGGCTCGAGACGCTGCTCGCGACGCATCCGATGCTGACGCGGATGCTCGCCCGGGCGACGCGCAGCGCACCGCTGCGCGCCTATCCGCTGCGCACCGACTTCCATCGCGACTTCGCCGGACGCGACCGGCTGCTCGTCATCGGCGAGGCGGCGGGGCTCGTCAATCCGATCACCGGCGAAGGCATCGACTACGCGCTCGAGTCGGCCGAGTTCCTCGCGGCCGCGTTCGCGCGGCACTGGCAGAAGCGCGCGACCGGCGCGGTGCTCGACGTCGCGGCGGCCGCGCGCATCACCGAGGCGTATCGAAGCCGGTTGTCGCGGCGCTTCACGCGGCGCTTCGGGCTCTATCGCGCGGTGCAGCGGCACGCGCTCGCGCCGGCGCGCACGCCGTCGCTGCTGTCGCAGGTGGCGCACGCGCCGGCGCTGCAGCGGCTCGTCGTCGACGGCCTGTTCGGCCGCGCGAAGCCCGCGCACCTGCTGCGGCCGACGACGCTGTTCGAGATCGCGCGGCTGTTCGCGCGCAGCGCCGCCGCGGCGCCGTCGCATCCGAGCGCGTCGACGTCCTGATGCCGTCGTGACGCCGTCGGCCGCGCGGGTCAGCGCGCGGCGTTCGCCTCGACGACGGTCAGCGCCGCGAGGTTGACGATCCGCCGCACGGTCGCCGACGGCGTCAGGATGTTGCACCGGCGCCGCGCAGCCGAGCAGGATCGGCCCGATCGCGACGTTCTTGCCGGCGGCCGTCTTCAGCAGGTTGTACGAGATGTTCGCCGCGTCGATGTTCGGCAGCACCAGCAGGTTCGCCTCGCCGTTCAGCGTCGTGTCGGGCACGACGTCGCGCCGCAGGTGCTCGTCGAGCGCGCAGTCGCCGTGCATCTCGCCGTCGACCTCGAGGTCGGGCGCGCGCCTCGCGCAGCAGCGCCAGCGTCTCGCGCATCTTCAGCGCCGACGGCAGCGTCGACGAGCCGAAGTTCGAATGCGACAGCAGCGCGACCTTCGGCACGATGCCGACGCGCAGCATCGTCGGCGGCGGCCATGATCGTGATCTCGCACAGCTGCTGCGGCGTCGGGTCGTCGTTGACGTGCGTGTCGACGAGGAACACCTGCCGGCCCGGCAGCATCAGCCCGTTCATCGCGGCGTAGACGTTCGCGCCTTCGGCGCATGGCCGAGCACCTGCGTCGATGTACGTGCAGGTGCCGATGCACGTTGCTGATCGTGCCGCAGATCATGCCGTCGGCCTCGCCCTTCCTGATCATCATCGCGCCGATCAGCGTCGTGCGGCGGCGCATCTCGAGCTCGCGCCATCTGCTGGTCGACGCCGCTGCCGCATCATCAGCGCGTGGTAGGTCTGCCAGTAGTCGCGATAGCGCTCGTCCTGGTCGGTGTTGACGACCGTGATAGTCGACGCCGACGCGCAGCCGCAGGCCGTAGCGCTCGATGCGCTGCTCGATCACCGTCGGCCGGCCGATCAGGATCGGCGTCGCGATCTTCTCGTCGACGACGACCTGCACCGCGCGCAGCACGCGCTCCTCCTCGCCTTCCGCGAACACGATGCCGCTTCTTCTCGGGCGCGACGCGCGCGCGCCGCCGTGAAGATCGGCTTCATCATCGTGCCGCTGTGGTAGACGAACTGCACGAGCCGCTCGCGATACGCGTCCATGTCCTCGATCGGGCGCGTCGCGACGCCCGGAGTCCATCGCGGCCTTCGCGACGGCCGGCGCGATCTTCACGATCAGCCGCGGGTCGAACGGCTTCGGGATCAGGTACTCGGGACCGAACGACAGCTCCTCGATGCCGTACGCGGTCGCGACGATGTCGCTCTGCTCCTGCCGCGCGAGCTCGGCGATCGCGTTGACGGTCGCGATCTCCATCTCGCGCGTGATCGTCGTCGCGCCGACGTCGAGCGCGCCGCGGAAGATGAACGGGAAGCACAGGACGTTGTTGACCTGGTTCGGATAGTCGGTGCGGCCGGTCGCGATCAGCGCGTCCGGACGCACCGACTTCGCGAGCTCCGGCAGGATCTCGGGCGTCGGGATTCGCGAGCGCGAGGATGAGCGGCTTGTCGACCATCGGCGCGACCATGTCCGCCTTCAGCACGCCGCCGGCGGACAGCCCGAGGAACACGTCGGCGCCGTCGATCACCTCGGCCAGCGTGCGCGCCGTCGGTCTCGTGCGCGAAGCGCTCCTTGTCCGCGTCCATCAGCTCGGTGCGGCCCTTGTAGACGACGCCGGCGAGGTCGGTCAGCCAGATGTTCGTCGATCGGCAGGCCGAGGTCGACGAGCAGGTCGAGGCACGCGAGCGCCGCCGCGCCCGCGCCCGACACGACGAGCTTGACGTCCTCGATCTTCTTGCCGACGACGATCAGCGCGTTCGTCATCGCCGCGCCGACGATGATCGCCGTGCCGTGCTGGTCGTCGTGGAAGACCGGGATCTTCATGCGCTTGCGCAGCGCGCGCTCGATCTCGAAGCACTCGGGCGCCTTGATGTCCTCGAGGTTGATGCCGCCGAACGTCGGCTCGAGCGCCGCGATCACCTCGATCAGCTTCGTGCGGATCGCGCTCGTCGACCTCGATGTCGAACACGTCGATGCCGGCGAACTTCTTGAACAGCACCGCCTTGCCTTCCATCACCGGCTTCGCGGCGAGCGGTCCGATCGCGCCGAGGCCGAGCACCGCGGTGCCGTTCGTGATGACGCCGACCAGGTTGCCGCGCGCGGTGTAGCGGAACGCGGTCGCGCGGGTCCGCCGACGATCTCCTCGCACGCCGCCGCGACGCCGGGCGAGTACGCGAGCGCGAGGTCGCGCTGGTTCGTGAGCGTTCTTCGTCGGCGCGATCGAGATCTTTCCGGGCGTCGGGAACTCGTGGTATTCGAGCGCCGCGCGGCGCAGTTCGGCCTGCTTCTCGGCCTGCGCCTCGGCCGCGGCGTCGGAGCCGGCCGCACTCGCCGCGGGTCCTGCGCCGGACAGGTCGGAAAGATCGTTCATCGCGGCCTTCGTGATTTCGTGTCGGGTCGCGATTATCGCGCCGCACCGGCCTCGGACCAAGCGAGAGATGCCCCTATCATCGCGACCTCTGCGCAGGAGAGCATCGCATGGACCAGCAGGACAATCCGAAGCAGCGGCGCGCGCTCCCGCGCGCATCGCGCGCATCCAGCCGTTCTACGCGATGGAGCTGATGAAGCGCGCACAGCGGCTCGAGCAGTCGGGGCGCTCGATCGTGCACATGAGCGTCGGCGAGCCCGACTTCACCGCGCCGCCGTCGCGTCGTCGACGCGCTCGCCGACGCGATGGCGCGCGGTCGGCACGCACTACACCGCCGCGCAGCGGCATCGCGCCGCTGCGCTCGAGCATCGCGACGTTCCTCGCGACGCGTCACGGCGTCGACGTCGATCCGCGAGCGCATCCTGATCACGGCCGGCGCGTCGGGCGCGCTGCTGCTGACGATGGCCGCGGTCGTCGACGCGGGCGACGAGATCCTGATGCCCGATCCGTCGTATCCGTGCAATCGCCACTTCGTCGCCGCGTTCGACGGCGTCGCGAAGCTGATCCCGGCGGGTCCGGAGGATCGCTTCCAGCTGACGGCCGCGATGGTCGAGCAGCACTGGGGTCCGCGCACGCGCGGCGTGCTCGTCGCGTCGCCGTCGAATCCGACCGGCACCTCGATCGAACCGGCCGAGCTGCGCCGCATCGTCGACGCGGTCGCCGCGCGCGGCGGCATCACGATCGTCGACGAGATCTACCTCGAGCTGTCGTACACCGGACCGGGCGAGGTCGCGCATCGCTCGGCGCTCGAGACTCAGCGACGACGTCATCGTCATCAACAGCTTCTCGAAGTACTTCCACATGACCGGCTGGCGGCTCGGCTGGGTCGTCGTGCCGCCGTCGCTCGTCGGCGACGTTCGAGAAGCTCGCGCAGAACCTGTTCATCTGCGCGCCGACGCCCGCGCAGTACGCGGCGCTCGCTTGCTTCGAGCCCGAGTCGATCGCGATCTACGAGGAACGCAAGGCGGAGTTCCGGCGACGTCGCGACTACCTCGTGCCCGCGCTGCGCGAGCTCGGCTTCGGCGTGCCGGTGATGCCGGACGGCGCGTTCTACGTGTACGCGGACTGCAGTCGCTTCCTGTCGGACGCGCTGCCCGACAGCGATGCGCTCGCGCAGGTCCTGCTCGACGACGCCGGCGTCGCGCTCGTGCCCGGCAAGGACTTCGGACACCACGGCACCGACCGCTGGATGCGCGTGTCGTACGCGACGTCGATGGAGAACCTGCGCGAGGCGATCGCGCGGATCGGTCGCGCGCTCGCGACTGAACGGCGGACGCGGACGCGCGCAGGCGGCGGACCCGTCTACAGCGCGGCGACGCGTCCCGCGGCGGCGTCGACCTTCGGGTCGGACGGGTCGACGGTGTCCATGCTGTGATCGATGTCGGGCTGACGCGGCGTGCGCGCCTTCACGACGTTCGAAGGGATCGGCTCGATCAGCGGCCGCCCGCCGCGCACCGCCTGCGCGAGGCGATCCTTCTCCTGCAGCACCCGCGCGCCGTAGCCGCCGTCGTCGCCGCTGCCGGCGCCGACGTACAGCCGCAGTCCTTCGGTGACCGAACCGCCGCGACGGATGCAGTCCTTCAGCACGACCGCGCCGACGCGCAGGTTGACGACGGGGTTCAGCGCGATGCGCGCGCCGCCGAAGTCGGCGAGCTTGTCGGCGTGCACCTTCGACATCAGCTGCATCAGCCCCGACGCGCCGGCCGTGCTCTCGGCGAACGGGTTGAAGCCCGACTCGACGGCCATCACCGACAGCAGCAGCAGCGGATCGAGGTCGAGCTCGCGACCGGTCGTGAACGCCGCGTCGACCAGCATCGAGACGGCGTCCGGGCTGACGCGGTACTTCTTCGACAGATAGGCGATCGCGACGCGCTTCTCGCGAGTCGCCGCGTCGTGGGCCGCGCGTGGGCCGCGGCCGGCGCGTCGCCGGCAGCCGCGTTCGACAGCGCCGTCGCGGAGTCGAGGCCGAGCAGGCGGCTCGCCTCGCCGCCCGGCTTCGCGATCGCGGCGCTGACGGGATCGGTCGACACCGGCGCCGGCGTCGGCGCCGCGTCGTGGCGCGGAACGATCCAGCGGCCGACCGCATGCGCGTACTCGGGATGCGTCGCGACGACGGCGGCGCCGCCGAGCGCGAGCAGCCCGACCATCGACAGGCTGTGATGGGCGAGCCGCAGCGACGCCCGTCTCACGGCGCGCAGTTCGGCGCGCAACAACTTCAAGTTCATCGTCACTCCTGTCCCGGCCTCGATGGCGCGGGTGTTCGGTACGGTGTTCGGTTCGGCCCGTCGAGTCGCCCGGCGAATCGCGATGCGACCCGACCGCGGGTCGACACGCCGCTCGCGAAGGCGACGCCCTCGCGACCACGGCGACGTTCGACCGATCCGGTGGCGGCGAACGCTCGCCGCACCGGGGTCAATCCATCGCCGGTCGAACCGGACGAGCCGAGCTCGCTTCGTTGAACACGTGGGCGTCCGGTGAGCCCGCTTCTGCCCGCCGTTCCGGACGTCGCCGCGCATCGGCGTCGGCGATCGTGGAACCTCGGGCACATCCGCCTCGGCTATGCTGCGTGGCCGCGGCGACGGCGGTCCTCTCGGGGCCGCCACGTCCTGTGGAGCGCGCAAGGTACGCAGCCGCACTCGACCGGTCAATCAGGGAAATGTTAACTAGCGGGACGGTCGATCCGGACATCGATCGCGGGCCGACGATGCCTTTCGCGTTGCGAATCGCATCGTCGCACCGCATCGTCGAAGCCGATCGACGCGGCGTCGATGGACGCGCCGGTGAACACGAGCCGATCAACGCGAGCCGATGAACGCGAAGTACGAGGACCTGCGCGACTTCGTCGGCCAGCTCGAGCGTCGCGGCTGGTGCAGGCGCATCGCGGCGCCGGTGTCGCCGCGGCTCGAGGTCACCGAGATCTGCGACCGCACGCTGCGCGCACACGGCCCCGCACTGCTGTTCGAACATCCGACCGGCGCGACGATGCCGTTGCTCGCGAACCTGTTCGGCACCGTCGAGCGCGTCGCCGCGGGCATGGGCCAGGACTCGATCGATGCGCTGCGCGACGTCGGCACGCTGCTGTCGACGCTGAAGGAACCGGAGCCGCCGCGCGGTTTCAAGGACGCGGGCCGGCTGCGTCGCGATGGTGAAGGCGCTGCGCGACATGGCGCCGCGCGTCGTGCGCCGCGCGCCTTGCCAGCGACACGTCGTCGAGGGTCGCGACGTCGACCTCGCCGCGCTGCCGGTGCAGACCTGCTGGCCCGACGACGCGGGCCCGCTGATCACGTGGGGCCTCGTCGTCACGCGCGGCCCGCAGGACGTGCCGCGTCCGCGCACGCGGCAGAACCTCGGCATCTATCGGCAGCAGGTCATCGCGCGCGACCAGGTGATCATGCGCTGGCTCGCGCATCGCGGCGGCGCGCTCGACTTCCGCGAGCACGCGCGCGCCGCAGCCGGGCGAGCCGTTCCCGATCGCCGTCGCGCTCGGCGCCGATCCGGCGACGATGCTCGGCGCGGTGACGCCGGTGCCCGACACGCTGTCCGAGTACCAGTTCGCCGGGCTGCTGCGCGGCGGCCCGACCGAGGTCGCGAGCTGCATCGGCTCGACGCTGCAGGTGCCGGCGCGCGCCGAGATCGTGCTCGAAGGCGCGATCCCGCCGCGGCCGACCGGGGCTTCGCCGGCCGCAGCGAACACGGCGTCGAGCTCGCGGAGCGCGGCGGCTACCTGCATGCGCTCGAAGGGCCGTTCGGCGACCACACCGGCTACTACAACGAGCGCGACTGGTTCCCGGTGTTCGACGATCGACCGCATCACGATGCGCGACGACCCGATCTATCACTCGACGTACACCGGCAAGCCGCCCGACGAACCGGCGATCCTCGGCGTCGCGCTGAACGAGGTGTTCGTGCCGATCCTGCAGAAGCAGTTCGCCGGAGATCGTCGACTTCTACCTGCCGCCCGAAGGCTGCAGCTACCGGATGGCCGTCGTCAGCATCCGCAAGAGCTATCCGGGCCACGCGAAGCGCGTGATGTTCGGCATCTGGAGCTTCCTGCGGCAGTTCATGTACACGAAGTTCATCGTCGTCGTCGACGACGACGTCGAACGTGCGCGACTGGAAGGAGGTGATCTGGGCGATCACGACGCGCGATGGATCCGACGCGCGACACGACGCTCGTGGACCACACGCCGATCGACTATCTCGACTTCGCGTCGCCGGTGTCGGGGCTCGGCTCGAAGATGGGGCTCGACGCGACCAACAAGTGGCCCGGCGAGACGACGCGCGAATGGGGCCGCCCGATCGCGATGGATCGGGCGGTCGTCGCGCGCGTCGACGCGATGTGGGGCGCGCTCGGCATCGACTGATCGGCGGGCGCGGTCAGTCGATCGGCACCGAGTCGGGCGTGAGGCCCGTCGTGTTCGTCGGCATGCGATCGTTCGGCTGCGACGTGTCGTAGTTGCTGCCCGACGTGGCGATCGACGACGTCCCTTCGAAGCGACCCTCGCCGTTCGCGCCGTAGCTCGACTGGCCGCTCGACGCCGCGCTGAAGCGGTCCTCCATCGAACCCGCCGAAGAACCCGACGACGCGGTCGACGTCGATCCGGTTTCGTCGCGCGTGCCGTAGAACGAATGGACGTTCGACGCCCACGTCCGGTCGGCCATGTCCGGCCAGTGATCACGGTCGAAGCCCGGCGCGTCGCGCAGCCGGTCGCTTGATCGACGTCGAGCAGGAAGCGATGGTTCGCGGTGTCGAGCTTCAACGCGTTCCACGGCACCGCGAACAGCTTGTCGCCCATGCCGAGGAAGCCGCCGAACGACAGCACGGCGTACGCGACTTTCCCCGATTGCATGTCGAGCATAATCTCCTTGATGTCGCCGAGGTCCTCGTCGCGGCTGTTGTAGACGTCGTTGCCGAGCAGCGTGTCGGCGCCCATCAGCCGCGGGCCTGGACCCGGGCTGCCGGAGGCGTCGGAAGCATCGGTCGCTGTCGACCCGCCGCGATACATGCCGTAGCGGTCCCGGCTCATCCAGTCGCCGCGTGCGTCGTCCTGGTCCTCCGTGCGATCGATCGCCGGATCGTTGGAGATCGTGGTCATGGTGGCTCCTCGTTGTCGATCGGCCGTCCCGGAACGGGACGGCCCCCGGGTCGCGAACGAACGCGATCCGTGGCTCACGCTACGCGCGCGCGCGCGCCGCGCGATTCGGCGCGGCGTCGATCGATCCGTAGGCGCCGCGCTGCGGCGCGGGTCGGTCGTCGTGGGAGCGGCAGCTGCGCGGGCAGCGCGCGTCGAACGCCGAGCCGTCGCACCCGTCTCGCATGCCTGATCACCCGCACCACGACCACGGTCCGCGCGACCCCGCGGCGCAGCGGCACGACCCACCCGTGCACGACGCGACGCACGACCGCGGCCATCGTCACGGTCACGGGCACGACCACGCGCACGACCATGCCACGGCTGCCGGCCGACGCGTCGTCCGCGACGCTGCGGATGTTCGCGATCGGCATCGCGATCAACCTCGTCTTCGTCGTCGTCGAGGCCGGCTCGGGCTGGTGGGCCGGATCGCTCGCGCTGCTCGCCGACGCGGGCCACAACTTCGGCGACGTGATCGGCCTCGCGCTCGCGTGGGGCGCCGCGATGCTCGCGCGACGCCGCGCGTCGGACCGCTTCACGTACGGGCTCGGCGGCACGACGATCCTCGCCGCGCTCGCGAACGCGATGCTGCTGCTGATCGCCGTCGGCGGCATCGTGTTCGCGGCCGTCGCAGCGGCTGTTCGCGCCGACGCCGATCGACGAGGTCGTCGTCGTCTGGGTCGCCGCGATCGGCATCGTCGTCAACACCGCGACCGCGCTGCTGTTCCTGTCGCGCCGCAAGGAAGACCTGAACGTGCGCGGCGCGTACTGGCACATGGTCGCCGACGCCGCCGTCTCCGGCGCGGTCGTCGTCGCGGCGATCGTCATCCGCTATCACCGGCCTGCGCGTGGATCGATCCGGCGATGGGCCTCGTCGTCGCGCTCGTGATCCTCGTCGGCACGTGGTCGCTGATGCGCGACTCGATGCGGCTCGCGCTCGGCGCGGTGCCCGAGCACATCGACACCGACGCCGTGCGCGGCTACCTCGAGGCGCTGCCCGGCGTCGCGCGCCGTGCACGACCTGCACATCTGGGCGATGAGCACGTCGGAGAACGCGATGACGGCGCATCTCGTGATGCCGGCCGGCCATCCGGGCGACGGCGTTCCTGTGCGACGTCGCCGAGACGATCGAGACGCGCTTCCGCATCGGCCACGTCACGACGCAGATCGAGACGACCGACGGCCCGGTGCCGTGCAAGCTCGTCGCCGCCCACGCGACCTGACCGAACGACTCAGCGCGGCGCGCGCGTGACGAGCCAGATGCCGCCGACCGCGCAGGCGAACGCGACGCCGTGCGCGATCGTCGGCCGCTCGCCGAGGAACGCGATGCCGACGAGCGCCGACGTGACCGGCAGCGCGGTCGTGAACACGCCGGCCCTGCCGGCCGGCACGTGCCGCAGCCCCGACAGCCACAGCCACGTCGACAGCACGCTCGCGCGCGATCGCGTAGACGACGATCAGCGTCCAGAGCGCCGGCGTGATCCGCGCGAAGTCGAAGCGCGAGACCCTGCCAGATGCCGAGCGGCAGCATCAGCACGAAGCCGACGAGGTTGATCCACGCCGAGATCTGCATCGGCGCCGATCGCCGCGTTCGTCAGCCGCTTGCCGAGCACGACGTAGATCGCCTCGCAGCAGACGGCGCCGACCATCAGCGCGTCGCCGGCGAGCGCGACGTCGAACGCCGTCGCCGCTCGCGCCCGGGCCGGCCGCGGCCGATCGTCAGCGAGCCGACGCCGACGACCGCGAGCGCGACCGCCGCGAGCGTCCGCCCGTCGACGCGCTCGCGCAGCGCCGCGAGCGAGAACACCGCGACGGCCGCCGGCAGCATGCTCATGATCAGCCCGGCCGCGGTCGCCGAAGTCCGCGCGACGCCCGACAGCATGCAGATCGAGAACAGGAAGTTGCCGAACACCGACTCGCCGACCAGCGTCGGCGCATGGCGACGGACCTGCGTCGCGCCGCCGCGCGGGAACGTCCACGGCAGCATCGCGACGGCCGCGATGCCGAAGCGGATCGTCGCCGAGCAGGAAGACCGGCACCGTCGCGACGAGGACCTTCGAGAAGCCGACGTACGCGCCGACGACCGACATCCCGGCGACCAGGAACAGGTAGGCGGACAGCGGCGGCGGCGTCGCCGGCGCGGTCGCGCCGGTCGCGCGTCGGCGCGCGTCACGGCAGCTCCGCGTCGCCCATCCAGCGCTGGATCACCGCGCTGCGCCGCGCGAGATACGTCGAGCCGCGATGCGCGTCGTAGTAGCGCGGGTTCGGCAGCATGACGGCGAGCTGCGCGGACTGCGCCGCGGTCAGCTGCGCGGCCGACACGCCGAAGTAGTGGTGCGCAGCGGCCTCGGCGCCGAACACGCCGTCGCCCCATTCGATGACGTTGAGATAGATCTCGAGGATGCGCTGCTTCGTCATCCAGAACTCGAGCATGTACGCGATGATCAGTTCCTGGCCCTTGCGCAGATAGCTGCGCTCGCCGGACAGGAACAGGTTCTTCGCGAGCTGCTGCGTGATCGTCGAGCCGCCCTTGATCCGCGCGCGATTGCGGGCGCGCCCCTTGCCGTCCTTGCCGGCCGCGACCCGCTCGTTGTTCTCGTAGGCCTTCGAGATCGCGTCCCAGTCGACGCCCTCGTGCTCCGCGAAGCGCGCGTCCTCGGACGTGACGACCGCCCGCTTCAGGTCGTCGGCGATGCGCGCGTAGGGCACCCACGCGTGCTGCATCCGCGCGTTCGGGTCGTGTTCGCGCGCGAGCGCCATCTGGCTGCGCATGAACGACGTCGACGACGGGTCGACGTGCGCGTACCAGCCGGTCATCGCGAAGAAGTACAGCTCGACCGCGACGACCAGCGCGACGAGGATCGCGACGACGCGCAGCATCCAGCGCAGCGGCGTGCTCATGCCGCGTCGAGCCGCGCCCGCAGCGCGTCGCGCACTGCGCCGGTCGACGGCCGCACGCCGTGCCATGCCAGGAACGATTCGGCGGCCTGTTCGACGAGCATGCCGAGTCCGTCCGCGACGAGCGCGGCGCCGCCGTCACCGGCGTCGGCCATGAAGCGCGTCGGCTTCGTCGCGTACATCAGGTCGTACGCGAGCTGCGTGCGCGCGAACGTGCGCGCCGCGAGCGGCAGCGCGGTGCCGTCGAGGCTCGCCGACGTCGCGTTGACGATCACGTCGAACGGTCGCCCGTCGACCTGCGCGAACGACGCGGCGTCGATGCGCCGCGGCGCGAACGCGGCCGCGAGCGCGGCGGCCTTCGCCGGATCGCGCGCGACGATCGTCAGCCGCTCGACGCCGGCATCGAACAGCGGCGCGACGACGCCGCGCGCCGAGCCGCCGGCGCCGAGCAGGCAGACGTCCGCGTGGGCGAGGGAACGGTGCCGCGTCGCCAGCAGCCGCGCGAGGTCGGCGACGAGTCCGGCGCCGTCGGTGTTGTCCCCGACCGGACCGTCGACGTCGCCGCCGGCAACGAGCGTGTTCACGGCGCCGGCGATCGCCGCGCGCGCGGTGACGCGGCCGCCGCACCAGTCGAACGCATCGGTCTTGAACGGCACGGTCACGTTGAGCCCGCGACCGCCGTCGGCGAAGAAGCGCTCGGCCGTCGCGACGAAGCCGTCGAGCGGCGCCTCGATGCGGCGATAGTCGAGCGCGATGCCGGTCTCGCGGGCGAACGCCGCATGGATCTCCGGCGACCGGCTGTGCGCGACCGGATGCCCGACGACGCCATAACGCGGCGCGCCGTCCGCGGGCCGCGACGCGGCGGCGCTCACGCCCGGCCGTGCGGCATCAACGGCCGATCGAGTTCACTTCGCGCGCCGGGTTCGGGATCGCGCGGACCTCGACGCAGCACGCCGGTCCGACGCACTTCTCGATGCAGTCGTAGCGCGTGCCGTTCGGCGCGTACTTCGACACGGTGCCGTTGCCGTTCGACACGCCGGTCGGCTGGCCGAGCGCGCGCTGCAGCGTGTCGCCGATCGACTTGTCGTCGTTCGACTTGCCGGTGACCGTCACGCCGCCGAGCTGCTGCGCGTCGCCGACCGGCGTGTTGACCGTCGGCGGCAGTCCCTTCAGCGCGTCGTCGCGACCCTGCTGGTCGATGCGGTCGAAGCCGGCCTTCGTCTTCGCGCGCGACTTCGCGAGCGCGTCGTCGGTCACCGGCGTCGTCGGCGCGCCGACCCGCGGCGCGCAGCGCTGGACGACCGACGAGATCGCCTCGCAGTCGTCCTTCGACGCCTCGGTCAGCGTCTCCTTCGACGGGGCGGCGTCGACGTTCGCGGCCGGCAATCGAACGGTGAACGCGGCGAGCGCGAGCGCGGCCACGGCGAAGGTGCGTCTTGCGGTCGTCGTCATCGATGCTCGGCGCGCATTTCCAGCGCGTCGCCCTTGGTGAACCGGAACGTGCTGAAGATCTCGAAGATGTCGTACTCGCGCCGCAGCTCCTCGGAGAACCGCGCGTACGGCGCGCCGAGCAGCACGATGCGACGCGCGGCGCGGTCGAGGACCGGCGAGCCCGACGAGCGCGTGACCTCGACCTCGTCGTTGTAGATGGTGCCGTCGGGGTTCAGCGTGACGCGCAGCGTCAGCTCGCCGTAGAGCCGACCGCGCGCCTCGCTCGGATAGTTCAGCGTGCCGATCCGCTCGACGCGATCCTTCCACTGCGCGTAGTACATCGCATAGCTCGCGCCGCGCGTCGTCGGTCCGATGAAGCCGCGACGCGGCCGCTCGTTGTAGTCGCGCGTCTGCTTGTCGATCTGCGCCTCGAGCCGCGCGATCGCCTTCAGCGACGTCGTGGCGTCGGCGGTCGGCGCGGCCTCGTTGGCATCGAGCTGCTTCGGCGACTCGGGCGCGACGGCGGCCGACGCGGCGTCGGCCTGCGTCATCAGCCGGCGATGCTGCGCCTCGAGCTGTTGCATCGCCGCCTGAGTCTCCTTGACGACGTCGCCGTCGACGACCTCGGCCGAGCGCGGCAGGAACGACGTCGCGCGCCCGCTCTCGTTGTCGCCGCCGCCGTTCAGGTCGGCCTGCGCGATCGCGGTCGGCTTGACCGGTTTGTCGGCCGACTTCGCGTTGACGAGGATGATCTCGAGCGGGCTGTCCGGCGGCTTGAACAGCGACGGCTGCGGCAGCACGAAGCGCAGCGCGAGCAGGATCGCGTGCGCCGCGACCGACACCGCGATCGCGATCGCGAGGCCGCTCGCGTGCGTGCCGCCGCGGCGCGCCGCCGCACGGGCGTGCGCGCCGCGCGCGACCGGCCGCATCGGCCGGCCGTCGTCGACCGGCAGCGTGTGGCCGCGCAGCGGGATCAGCGTCGGGACCGCGAGCGGCATTCGTCGCATCGGCGTCAGCCCGACGAGACCGGCTGGAACGCGGTCGGCTGCGGCTCGGCCACGGCGACGGACGGTTCGATCGCTGCGTCGACGGACGCGTCGGTCGCGTCGTCGGAGGCGTCGTCGGACCCGTCGTCGGACCCGTCGTCGGACGCGTCGTCGACGTCGTCGATCTCGTCGGCGTCGACCTCCTCGATGATCGCGAACAGCCGGCACTGCACGGTCAGGTCGACGAGGTCGGTCGAGAGGATCTCGACCTCGATGCGCTGGCCGCGCGCGACGATGCCGGCGTCGGCGTCGGGATTCGGCCCGACGACGAGGCCCGGCACGCGGACCAGCAGCGGGATCTCGAGCAGCATCGCGTGGTCGTCGCGACCCGTCGCGCGCGCCTCGACGAGCGTGCGGCGCTCCTGCGCGAGCCAGCGCAGGCACCAGTAGCGTTCCATCTTCGACTGGTACTCGGCATAGGCCGCGTACGCCGCGTCGAAGCCCGACACGATCGCGAACAGCTCGGCGTCCTTCGGCGCGTACGGCGCCACGACGGGCAATCGCTTCGCCGGCGCGCACGCACGCGGCGATCTGCCGCTGGTTGACGAGGTCGACGTAGCGGCGCAGCGGCGACGTGCTCCACGCGTACTGCGCGACGCCGAGCCCCGCGTGCGGCGCCGGATGCGTGACCATCCGCACGCGACCGGCCGGTCCGAACGCCGCGTTCTGCGCGCGATAGATGCCGGCGACGCCGCGGTCCGCGAGCAGCCGGCCCCACGTCGCGTTCGCGAGGATCATCAGCTCGGCGACGATCGTGTCGAGCGGCGCGCCGCGACGGCGCTCGGTGATCTCGATCCGCTCGACGCCGTCGACGGTCGCGACGCGGAACGCGTAGTCGGCCCGCTGCTGGCCTTCGGGCCTGAGACCCGACGCGACGCGCGCCTGCTGGCGGCGCGCGTGGAGCGCGCGCGCGAAGCGCCACAGCACCTGCAGCTCGGCCCTGCGCGGATAGTCGCCGGCGCCGCTCGCGAGGTTGTCCTCGGTCACCACGGCGTCGAGCGTGTCGTGGCGCAGGTTGTCGACGATCGGCACGCGCTCGATGCGCGACTGCGATGCGACGACGCGCCACGCGTCGTCGCCGCCGTCGTCGCCGACGACATCGACGTACAGCGACAGCGCGGCGCACGCGCGGCCGGCGTCGAGCGTGAAGGCCTCGACGACGGCGTCGGGCAGCATCGTGATCTTCTCGCCCGGCGCGTACACGGTCGACATCCGCTCGCGCGCGATCGTGTCGACCGCGTCGTCGCGTGCGATCGCGAGCCCGGGCGCCGCGATGTGGATGCCGATCCGCCACGACGGCATCGCCGCGTCGAGCGGCGTGACGGACAGCGCGTCGTCGATCTCGGTCGTCGCCGAGTCGTCGATGCTGAACGCGGCGACGGTCGCCTGCGGCAACGCGTCGTCGATCGCCGGCACGTCGACGTCCGGGAAGCCGATGCCGCGCGGAAACTGCGCGAACGCGAAGCGGTCGCGATGCAGCGCGGCCGGCGATGCGACGGCGCCGACGTCGAGCAGCAGCCGCTCCGGCGTCGTGCGACGTGCGCTCGCGGCGTCGAGCAGCGCCTTCGTCTCGACCCGGTTGCGGTCCGGCTTGAACAGCAGGTCGCGCGACGCGGCGCGGATCGCGTCGGGCAGTCGGCCGGCGACGAGTTCGTCGCGCCACGCGGCCTGCTGCGCCGCCTCGCGCTGCTTGCGTTCGATGCCGGCGAGCGCGGCCTTCAGCGCGTCGGGCGGCGCCGGGCGATAGCGGCCGCGGCCCTTGCGATAGAAGTACATCGGCGCCGAATGGAGCCGCGTGACGAGCGCACCCGACTCGACCGGCGTCGCGGCGCGGCCGAAGTAGTCGGTGGCGAGCTCCTTGAACGAGAACTCGGCCTGCGGCGCGCATTCCCACAGGAACTCGAGCTCGATCGAGTCGGCCAGCGCGTGCGCGTCGCGCATCAGGGCCTCGGCGTCCGGCGCCTCGAAATCGAACAGCACGTTCGCCGCCTTGACCTTCGTCCGCTTGCCGCTCGCGGACTCGACCTGCAGCGACGCGCCCTGGTCGGCGAGCACGTGGCCGGCCTTGAATCCGCCGTCCTCTTCGTAGAACACGTTCATCGTCCGATTATAGGAGGACGACCGTGTCGACGAGCCATCGTCGCGCGGTGTCGCGACGTCGATGCGACAAGGGCAGATTGCTAGAATCGTCTCGGAATTTTCCCGAGGGCCCGCATCATGAAGATCGTCGAAATCCGCGAAGTCACGAAGCCGATCAAGTCGAACATCCGCAACGCGTACATCGACTTCTCGAAGATGACGCTGTCGCTCGTCGCGGTCGTCACCGACGTCGTCCGCGACGGCCGCCCGGTCATCGGCTACGGCTTCAACTCGAACGGCCGCTACGGCCAGGGCAGCCTGATGCGCGAACGCTTCATCCCGCGCGTGCTCGAGGCCGATCCATCGACGGTCATCGACGAAGCGAACGACAACCTCGACCCGCACAAGCTGTGGGCGACGATGATGACGAACGAGAAGCCGGGCGGCCACGGCGAGCGTTCGGTCGCCGTCGGCACGATCGACATGGCGATCTGGGACGCGCGTCGCGAAGATCGCCGGCCAGCCGCTGTTCCAGCTGCTCGCCGAGCGCTACGGCAACGGCACGCCGAACCGCCGCGTCTTCGTCTACGCGGCCGGCGGCTACTACTGGCCCGGCCAGGGCATCGACGGCCTGACGCGCGAGATGCAGGGCTATCTCGATCGCGGCTACACCGGTCGTCAAGAAGAAGATCGGCGGCGCGTCGATCGACGAGGATCGCAAGCGCATCGAGGCCGTGCTGAAGCTGATCGGACCCGACCAGCCGGCTCGCGGTCGACGCGAACGGCCGCTTCGACCTGCCGACCGGCAATCGCCTACGCGAGGATGCTGTCCGACTACGACCTGTTCTGGTACGAGGAGATCGGCGACCCGCTCGACTACGCGCTGCAGGCCGAGATGGCGAAGCACTACGAGAAGCCGATGGCGACCGGCGAGAACCTGTTCTCGATGCAGGACGCGCGCAACCTGATCCGCTACGGCGGCATGCGGCCCGATCGCGACTGGCTGCAGTTCGACTGCGCGCTCAGCTACGGGCTCGTCGAGTACCTGCGCACGCTCGACATGCTGCAGCGAACACGGCTGGTCGCCGTCGCGCTGCGTCCCGCACGGCGGCCACCAGATGTCGCTCGCGATCGCGGCCGGTCTCGGGCTCGGCGGCAACGAGTCGTATCCCGACCTGTTCCAGCCGTACGGCGGCTTCCCCGACGGCGTGAAGGTCGAGGACGGCTACGTCACGTTGCCCGAGCTGCCCGGCATCGGCTTCGAAGGCAAGGCCGACCTGTACGCGGAGATGAAGGCGCTCGCGAGTTGAGGTCGGCTTCGTCGGGCGGACCGCCGTCGCCCTCCGCATGAACGGCGTCCCGACCATCGTCGCCGACGCCGCGCTGCGCGGCGCGACGGCGGCGCTGCTGCTGCTGCTCGCCGCGATCTTCGCCCGCGACCGCCGCGCCGCGACCGTCGCGCGCGTCGGCATCGTCTTCTCGCTCGGCCTCGTCGTGCAGCTCGTGTCGTCGACGCCGGTCTTCGAGGCGTCGGTGCCGCGGCTGGTGCAGGCCCCGTTCGTCGGCGTGTCCGTCGGCAACGCGGTCCTGTTCTGGCTGTTCGCGATGGCGCTGTTCGACGACGACTTCGCGCTCCGCCCGTGGCACGGCGCGGTGTGGCTCGCGGTCGCGGCGATCAGCGCGCGCGACTGCGCCGTCGGCTGGCAGGCCGACTCGGCGGTCGGCCAGGCCGTGATCGACGCGCAGCGCGCGGCGCCGTTGCTGTTCGCCGCGCTCGCCGTGTTCGCGTCGGCGTCGACGTGGCGCGCCGACCTGGTCGAGCGACGCCGTCGGCTGCGGCTCTTCATCGTCGTGATCGGCGCGTGCTACACGATCGGCATGCTCGCGCTGCGTTTCGCGTCGCCGGTCGGGCGCCTCGACGGCGTCGGCGCGACGATCGACGCCGCGATGCTGGGCTTCCTCGTCGCGGTAGCGGCAGTCGGGCTGCTCCGGCCCGCGTCGTCCGGGCTGCTCGCGCCGGCCGTCGACGACGCGGCCGCCGCCGAGCCGGCGCCGGCGGCCGACGGCAACGATCCCGAACCCGATCCGGCCGACGTGCGCCTCGCCGAAACGCTCGAGCGCCTGATGCGCGACGAGCAGGCCTATCGGCTGGAAGGCCTGACGCTGCCGGTTCTCGCGCGGCGGCTCGCGGTCCCCGAATACCGGCTGCGGCGCGCGATCAACCGGCACCTCGGCCATCGCAACTTCAACGCGTTCGTCAACGCGTATCGACTCGACGAAGCGCGCGTCGCGCTGGCCGATCCGGCGCGACGGACGCTGCCGGTTCTGACGATCGCCCTGACCGCGGGCTTCCAGTCGATCGGGCCGTTCAACCGCGCGTTCAAGGTCGCCACCGGCGTCACGCCGACCGAGTTCCGGCGACGACATCACGCCGATTCCTGAAAGCGGCTGGCCGATTCCCGCGATTCGCGGAATCCGGCGAGACCGGCGCGGCACGGCAAGCCATCGTCTCCGCACCGCGGGCCCTTCGCCCCGCGACGAGGAGTCCATCGATGCATTCCATCCTCCGCCGCCCGGCCGCGCTCGCGTGCCTGCTGCTCGCGTCCGCGTTCGCGCCGGCGTTCGCCGCCGTCGGCACCGGCACGATCGCGGCCGACGCCACCGACGGCCCGGTCACGCTGTTCTATCCGACCGACGCCGCACCGCGTCCGGTCGTGCACGGCCGGTTCACGCTGGCGCTCGCTCCGGACGCGGCGCCCGCGACCGGCAACGGCCATCTGGTCGTCGTCTCGCACGGGTCCGGCGGATCGCCGTGGGTCTTCGGCGATCTCGCGACGGCGCTCGTCGACGCCGGCTTCGTCGTCGCGCTGCCCGAGCATCGCGGCGACAACTCGCGCGACCCGAGCAGCCCCGGGCCGGACAGCTGGACGCTGCGACCGGCCGAGATCTCGCGCGCGATCGACGCGGTGTCGCGCGACCCGCGCTTCGCCGGCCGGCTCGACATCGCGCACGTCGGGCTGTACGGCATGTCCGCCGGCGGCCACACCGCGCTGGTGCTGGCCGGCGGACGCTGGTCGCCGGCACGATTCCGCGACCATTGCGAGCAGCACATCGCCGAGGACTTCCAGACCTGCGTCGGCCTGGCGACGTCGCAGACCGGCGGCCGGTTCGATGGCCTGCGTCGCCGGATCGCGCTGCTGGTCATCCGTCACCTGTTCAGCGACGACCGCGATCGCGCCGCCCGCGACCCGCGCATCGCCGCGATCGTCGCCGCGGTGCCGCTCGCGGCCGACTTCGACGAGGCGTCGCTCGCGCGACCGGTCGTGCCGCTCGCGATCGCGACGGCCGGACGGGACCGCTGGCTGATCCCGCGCTTCCACGCCGAGCGCGTGCTGGCCGCCTGCCGAAGCTGCGAGCACCTCGTCGACGTACCCGACGGCGGACACGGCGCCTACCTGTCGCCGCCGCCGCGCGGGCTGGTCGGGATCGAGGCCGCGCTGCTCGACGATCCGCCCGGCTACGATCGCGTGGACGGCACGCGACGGATCGACGATGCCGTCGTCGCCTACTTCCGCCGGCACCTGATGGACGCGGGCCGTTGAGTGGGCGAGCGAGCACCGGGCGACGCGGCATCGTCGGTCGGCGTCCTGCACCGGATTCCATCGATGGCCGTACGGGCATGATCGCGGACCGGCGCACGCTCGTGCCGCTCTCGGCGACCGTCCGACGACATCCCAACGACAGGAGTACTCCGTGAATCGACTCGCCGCGCTCGTCCCCCTCGCCCTGATCGCCGCCTGCAGCACGCCGCCGAGCAACCTGCAGACCGCGACCGGCGACACGAAGCCGCAGCCGGTCGTCGTGCAGGTGCCGGTCCGCGTCACGATCGCCGGAACTCGAGTCGGGTTGCTGGGTGCAGCTGTACACCGAGCGCAACTTCGTCGGCGATCCCGCGACGCTCGTCGGACCGGCCTCGCTGCAGACCGCGGACGCGTTCACCGCGCGTTCGCTGAAGCGCGAGATCGACAGCCTCGTCACCGGTCCGCACGCGACGCTGCGCGTCTACGAGCACGCGATGTTCAAGGATCGCTCGATCGCCTTCGGTCCCAACAGCCGGGAGGCCGGGCTGCTCACGAAGCTCGGGGTCGGCGGCCGCATCGAGTCGTTGCAGCTCGACTGCAGCTGACGTTCCGGCGCCGCCCCGGACGCCGCGTTCGCCCGCGCCGTATCCGGCGTCGCATCCCGCGTCGCGTCGCACGCGTCGTGACCTGCCGCACGGTCCGATGACGCGCGCCGATCGGTGCCGTTCGCGTCGCGACCGATGACCCGGCCCGACGCGCGCGACGAACGACGTCGGCACCGGGCGACGCGCGTCGCGTTCCTGATCGCCGGCGTCGCGATGTCGGCGTGGGCGCCGCTCGTGCCGCTCGCGCAGGCGCGCAGCGGCCTGGATGCCGGGTCGTTCGGCCTCGCGCTGCTGTGCTTCGGTGGCGGCTCGCTGGTCGCGATGCCGGCGGCCGGGCTCGCCGCGTCGCGTGTCGGCGTGCGATCCGTGATCCTCGTCTCGGTCGTCGTTGCGTGCGGCGCGCTGCCGCTCCTCGCGACCGTCGCGCGTCCGCCCGTTCTCGCCGCGACGCTGGCGCTGTTCGGCGCGGGCCTCGGCGCGCTCGACGTCGCGATGAACCTGCAGGCGATCGCGGTCGAGCGCGCCGCGGGCCGCCCGGCGATGTCGGGCTTCCACGCGATGTTCAGCGCCGGCGGGATCGTCGGCGCGGGCGGCGTCTCGCTCGCGCTGTCGGCCGGCGTCGGTCCGCGCGCCGCCGTCGCCGCGGTCGCCGTCGTCGCTCGTCGCCGCGGCGCTCGCGACGCGCGACGGGCTGCTCGCTTCACGCACCGGCCGCGACCCGCGCGCTTCGCGTGGCCGCACGGGATCGTGCTCGTGCTCGGGCTCGTCGCGGCCGCGGCGTTCCTCGTCGAGGGCGCGGTGCTGGACTGGAGCGCGATCCTGCTGACGACGGTCCGCGACGCCTGCCGGTCGCGCGGGCCGGCGCGGGCTACGTCGCGTTCTCGCTCGCGATGACGGCCGGGCGCTTCGGCGGCGATCGCTTCGTGCAGCGCGTCGGCGGGCGCAACGCGCTCGTCGCGGGCGCGATCGCGAGCGCGGGCGGGCTCGCGCTCGTCGCGTTCGCGCCGGGGGCCGGCGCGGCGCTCGCGGGCTTCGCGCTCGTCGGACTCGGCAGCGCGAACGTCGTCCCGGTGCTGTTCACCGCCGCGGGCCGGCAGACCGCGATGCCGGAGAGCCTCGCGGTGCCCGCGATGACGACGATCGGCTACGCGGGGCTGCTCGCGGGTCCCGCCGGGATCGGGGCGATCGCGCGGGCCGTCGTCGTTGCCGACCGCGTTCGCGGCGCTCGCGCTGCTGATGATCGTCGTCGCCGCGACCGGACGACGCGCGCTGCCGTGACGGACACGTTCGCGAGCGGCGGCGGCGCGTGGCTCGCGATCTGCGGCCTCGGCCTCGCCGCCGGCTGCGTCGGCGGCGTCATCGGCACCGGCTCGTCGATCATCCTGCTGCCGGTCCTCGTGTTCGTGTTCGGACCGAAGGAAGCCGTGCCGATCATGGCCGTCGCGTCGGTGATGGGCAACCTCGCCCGCGTGCTCGCGTGGTGGCGCGACGTCGACTGGCGCGCCGTCGCGTGGTACGTCGTCCCGGGCGTGCCGGCCGCGGCGCTCGGCGCGCGCACGCTGCTCGCGCTGCCGTCGTCGGTGATCGACGTCGCGCTCGGCACGTTCTTCCTCGCGATGATCCCGCTGCGTCGTCGGCGTGCCGATCGACGCGGCACGCTGCGGCCGTGGCATCTCGCGGTGGCCGGCGCGATCATCGGCTACGTCACCGGCGTCGTGCTGTCGACGGGCCCGCTGAGCGTGCCGGTGTTCGCGGCGTACGGCCTCGTCGGCGGCGCGTTCCTGTCGACCGAGGCCGCGAGCTCGCTGTGCCTCTACGTGACGAAGGTCGCGACGTTCCGCGAGCTCGGCGCGCTGCCGGCCGCGACATTCGCCCGCGGCGTGGTCGTCGGCACCTCGCTGATGGCCGGCACGTTCGCCGGCAAGGCGGTCGTGCGACGGCTGAGCGTGCACGTCTTCGGCCGCGTGCTCGACGGCGTGATGCTGGTCGCCGGCGTCGCGATGATCGTCGACGGGCTGCGCGGCGCCGGCTAGAGCGGCGCGACGGGGATCGTCACGTCGCACTCGAACCGGCCCGTCGCGGCGTCGAAGCGCGCGTCCGGCGGGTAGTGCTCGAACATCGGCCGCGCGTCGAGCCGCAGACCGCTCGCGGGCAGCCAGTCGCGCAGCAGCGCGGTCCAGGTCTCTTGGATGCGGTCCGGCGTGTCGAAGAAACGCGTTTTCGCATACCGTCCGCCCGGCACCGTCATGACGTGCTCGTCGCCGGTCGCGACGAAGCCGTCGTCGATCTCGACGCCGACGTCGCAGCGGCACTGGTCGGGCGCGGTGACCTTCGGATCGTCCGGCAGGATCGCGATCATCGGCCGCCCGCGAAGGCCGCGCGCCGCGACCCACGGCATCACGCGCGTCTGCCAGAACGCCGCCAACGGGGGCCCGTACGGTCCGACGTAGCGGAGCACCACGATGCGCGTCGGCGCACGTTCGACCACCGTCACGTCCATGTCGTCGGTCCTCGCGGTGACGAAGGCGCCATCGTCCGTCATCCCGGCAGCTGCACGACGAACGCGCGGATGCCCTTGAGCACCATCTCGACGGCGATCGCGATCAGCACGAGGCCCATCAGCCGCTCGAACGCGATCACCGCGCGCTCGCCGAGCCGACGCTGCAGCCGGTCCGCGAACACCAGCACGACGGCCGACGTCGCGAGCGCGACGGTCAGCGCGCCGATCCATTCGAACAGCCGCTCGGGCTCGCGCGACACCAGCAGCAGCACCGTCGCGAGCGCCGACGGTCCGGCGATCGCCGGGATCGCGAGCGGCACGATGAACGGCTCGCCGCCCGGCGCGGTCCCGAAGATGCCTTCGGGGACCGGGAACACCATCCGCAGCGCGATCAGGAACAGGATGACGCCGCCGCCGATCGTCAGCGAGACGTCCGACAGCCCGAGCACGTCCATGAAGCCCTTGCCGAAGAACATGAACAGCAACAGGATCGCGAACGCGATCAGGCACTCGCGCAGGATCACGTACGCCTTGCGACGCGGCGGCACGGCGCGCAGCGCGGCGACGAAGATCGGGATGTTGCCGAGCGGATCGGTGACGAGCAGCAGCAGGATCGTCGCCGACGCGAACGACGTCTGCATGTCAGCCGGCGACGTCCGCGCCGAGCGCGAAGTCGATGACGTCGTCGACGTGGCGATCGAAGTCCGACAGCGCCGTGGTCGCCGCCTTCGACGATGCGCTGTCGCGCGCCCGGATAGCGCCGCGACCATCTCGCGCCAGTCGAGCAGCTCGTCGCCGGTCGCGGCGATCAGCCAGTAGCGGTCGGGCCGCGTGATCGCCGTTCGTGCGCAGCGCGATCGAGCTCGTCGAGATGTTCGCGGCGGACCTCGACCGTGTCGTCGGCGTGATAGACGCGGCTGCGCGCCGAGGTGCGCCGCCAGGTCGCGGTCGGGACGCGTCGCCGGATTGATCAGCACGACGCGGCAGTCGACGCGCTCGCCGATCCACGTCGCGTAGTAGCCGCCGAGCGACGAGCCGACGACGGCCAGCGGCTCGTCGCCGTTCGACGCGACGACGTCCTCGATCACGCGCGCCGCGTCGCGCGGCGACACCGGCAGCTGCGGACAGCGATAGCGCGCGCCGAGGCCGCGCTCGTGCAGCCGCGCCTCGAGGCGGCGCGCCTTCGTCGAACGCGGCGACGAGCGGAAGCCGTGCAGGTACACGATCATGCGGCTCAGGACGACGCCTTGCGCGCCTCGCGCGAGCTGCAGCGCGTCGAGCAGCTTGTCGTGGATGCCGCCGAAGCCGCCGTTGCTCATCACGACGACGTGGTCGCCCGGCTGCGCCGCGAGAACGATCGCGGCGACGAGCTGGTCGAGGTCGTCGAACACGACCGCCTTCGAGCCGTCGCGCTCGCGTTCGCTTCGCGTCGTGCGCGTCGTTCAGCGGCGCGAGCGCCTCGGCGAGGTTCCAGCCGAGCGCGTCGCGGCCCGACTTCGCGCCCGTAGCCGAACACGCGATCGGCGCCGGCGAGGCTGTCGGCCAGCAGCGCCTTCATCGTGCCGAGCTTCATCGTGTTCGAGCGCGGCTCGACGACCGCGACGATGCGCGCGCCCCGCTCGTCGTCGGACGCGGCGAGTCGCTGCCGCAGGCCGGCGATCGTCGTCTCGATCGCGGTCGGGTGATGCGCGAAGTCGTCGTACACCGTCACGCCGTCGACGGTGCCGCGCACTTCCATCCGCCGCTTGACGCCTTCGAACGCGCCAGCGCGACGCACGCCTCGTCGATCGGCACGCCGGCGTGGCGCGCGGCCAGCATCGCGGCCAGCGCGTTCAGCCGGTTGTGCGTCGCCCTGCAGCGACCAGTGCACGACGCCGACCGCGGCGCCTTCGTGCAGCACGTCGAACGTCGCCGGATCGTCGTGCGGACGCGTCTTCCAGTCGACCCCGTCGCCGAAGCGCTCGACCGCGCGACCAGGCGCCGCGCGCGAGCACGCGGGCCAGCGCGTCGCTCTGCCCGTTGACGACGAGCAGCCCGCTCGACGGCACCGTCCGCACGAGGTGATGGAACTGCGTCTCGATCGCCGCGAGGTCGGGGAAGATGTCGGCGTGGTCGAACTCGAGGTTGTTCAGCACCGCGATGCGCGGCCGGTAGTGGACGAACTTCGAGCGCTTGTCGAAGAACGCCGTGTCGTACTCGTCGGCCTCGATCACGAACCACGGCGCGTCGGTCAGCCGCGCCGAGATGCCGAAGTCGTGCGGCACGCCGCCGATCAGGAAGCCCGGCGAGCGGCCGGTCCGCTCGAGGATCCACGCGAGCATCGACGATGGTCGTCGTCTTGCCGTGCGTGCCGGCGACCGCGAGCACCTGCTTGCCGGCGAGCACGTGGTCGGCGAGCCACTGCGGACCCGACACGTACGGCAGGCCGGCGTCGAGGATCGCCTCCATCAGCGGATTGCCGCGCGACACGACGTTGCCGATCACGAACAGGTCGGGCTTCGAGCGTCGAGCTGCGACGGATCCCAGCCTTCGATGAGCGTCGATGCCCGCGCCTCGAGCTGCGTGCTCATCGGCGGATAGACGCCGGCGTCGCAGCCGGTCACGCGATGACCGGCCGCGCGCGCGAGCACGGCGAGGCCGCCCATGAACGTGCCGCAGATGCCGAGGATGTGGATGTGCATGGCGCGCGGAGCGGCGACCGACGAAGGGCCGCGATTGTAGCGGGTCGACCCGCGGATCGACCCGCTGGAATCGTCTGCGGCCCACGACGGCCGACCATGGCCGACTACAATCGCGCGGACCTCCGGCCGACGACGACTCATGGCGCGCATCCTTCCCGACGGTTGGGAAGCCCTCGACTTCAACGGCGCGGCCGAACGCGAGATCGAGACGCTGCGCCGGCTCGCCGCGCTGCCGGACGACTGCACCGTGATCCACGGCGTCCACTGGACCCGCATCGAGCACGGCTGCTCGGTCTACGGCGACGTGGACTTCGTCGTCGTCGCGTCGAACGGCCGCGTGCTCGCTGATCGAGCAGCGCTCCGGCTTCCTCGAGGAGACGCCCGACGGTCTCGTGAAGGCGCAGGGCAGCGCGCGGCAGCGCGTCGCGTCGCAGATCCTGCGGTCGGTCGAGACGCTCGAGACGCGCTTCGCGCAGTCGCGCTTCGTCCGCGCGGGCGTCGGCGTCGGCGTCCCCGCGGCGCCGCGCCTGTCGATCGACTACCTGCTGTATTGCCCGGACCATCGCGTGCAAGGACGCGAGCCGTGTCGGCATCGCGAAGGAGCGCGTCGTCGACGCATCGCGTGCGTCGGAGCTGGTCGCGATCGTCGTCGACCTGCTGACGCCGGCGCCGCCGGCCGACAGCGCCGACGCGGCCACCGTCCTGCGCTTCTTCTCGAACGAGCTGCTGCTCGTGGCCGACGTCGCGACGCTGATCGGACGCACCGATCGCTGGGTGACGCGGCTGTCGGGCGGCCTCGCGCAGGCGGCGACGCAGCTCGAGTTCGCGCCGTTCCGGCTGCGCGTGCGCGGCACGGCCGGCTCCGGCAAGACGCAGCTCGCATTGCGCGTGCTCGCCGACGCGGCCGAGCACGGCAGGTCGGCGCTCTACCTCTGCTACAACCGCCCGCTCGCCGACCACATCGCCGCGATCGCGCCCGACGGCACGACGGTCGCGACGTTCCACGGCTTCGGCGACCGGCTGCTGCGCGCGCGCGGCGCGGAGCCCGACTTCGGCGCGCCGCGATCTCTACGCGCGTCTCGAAGCCGCCGTCGCCGACGCGCGTCCGACCGACGACGCGCGCTTCGACGTGCTGATCGTCGACGAAGGCCAGGACTTCACGGCGGCGTGGCGCGACGCCGCGCTGCGCTTCGTCAAGGACGACGGGCGCGCGTACTGGCTCGAGGATCCGCTGCAGAACCTGTACGGCCGCGAACCGGTCGCGCTCGACGGCTGGGTCACGCTGAACGCGACGGTCAACTATCGCAGCCCGCGCGACATCGTCGATGCGATCGTGCCGATGCTCGTGCGCGGCAGCGACGGGCGCGACGCGTCGGCGCTGCTCGCCGATCGAGGCCGCGAGTCCGCTCGCCGGGTCGGAGGTCGAGATCGCGACGTGGGACGACGAGGCCGACGACGCGCCGCGCGCGATGCTCGACGTGACGATGCGCGCGATCACGAAGGCGCTGTCGGCCGGCTTCCGACGCAGCGACATCGTGCTGCTGACGTTCGCCGGCCGCGACCATTCGGCGCTGCTCGCGGCTGCCGTCGACGACGTCCCGGCGCTCGGCCCGCACGCGCTGCGGCGCTTCGACGGGACGTACGACCTGTTCGGCAATCCGGTCTATTCGGCCGGCGAGGTGCTGGCCGAGACGATCTACCGCTTCAAGGGGCAGTCGGCGCCGTGCGTGATCTTCACGGAGATCGATTTCGAGGCGCTCGACGAGCGCGCGGTGCGCAAGCTGTTCGTCGGCGCGACGCGCGCGACGCACAAGCTGATGCTGGTCGCGAGCCGCCGCGCGGCGGCCATGTTGCGCGCCGATCGGCCGGCGGCCGCCGGTGCACAATGAACGGATGAACGCGTCCGGCGACCCCGACCTGCGCGACGAGATCGCCGCCGTCGCCGCGCGCTTCATCGCGGAGGACGGCCTCGACTACGCGGGCGCGAAGGAACGCGCGCTGCGCGAGGTCGTCGGCGACCGCAACCCGCGCCGCCATCCCGATTGCATGCCGGACAACGCGCGCGTCGAGGCGGCGGTCCGCGAGCACCAGGCGCTGTTCATGTCCGACACGCAACCCGCCCGGCTCGCGCGACTGCGCGTCGTCGCGCGCGACGTGATGCGCTTCCTCGTCGACGCCGGCCTCGACCTCGAACCGTTCGTCAACGGCGCGATCGTCAACGGCACGGCCGGCGAGCACAGCGACGTGCACCTGACGGTCTTCAACGACAACGCGAAGGACATCGAGATCTTCCTGCTCAACGCCGGCATCGACTTCGAGGTCGTCGAAGCGGTCGGCCGTCGGCACGGCGAGACGCTGAGCTTCCTGTGGCCGCAGCGGCGCGCGCATCGCGACGGCGGCGGCGGCCACGACGCGGAAGCCGTCCACGTCACGGTGCTCGATCCGCGCGACCAGCGTGTCGCGTCGAACGTCGAGCGCGCCGACCTCGCCGCGCTCGAGCGGATGATCGACGCGCCGTCGCGATGAAGCGCCTCCGTTCGATCGTCGCGCTCGTCGTCGTCGCCGCGATCGCCGTGACCGCCGGCGTCGTCGTCTCGGCGCGGCGCGATCGCGTGCATCGCGCCGAAGCCGCGGCCGCGGAGCTGTTCTATCGGCAGACGCTGCGCGACGCCGCCGGCGCGAGCCATGCGATGGGCGACGAGCGCGGCCGGCTCGTCGTCGTCAACTTCTGGGCGACCTGGTGCGTGCCGTGCGTCGAGGAGATCCCCGCGTTCTCGAAGGTCCACGCGGCCGAGGCCGGCCGCGTCGCGTTCGTCGGACTCGGCATCGACAGCCCGGACAACATCGCGAGCTTCGACCGCCGCTTCAAG
Source organism: uncultured beta proteobacterium (assembly GCA_963720205.1). Taxonomy (GTDB): domain Bacteria; phylum Pseudomonadota; class Gammaproteobacteria; order Burkholderiales; family Burkholderiaceae_D; genus CAHJXF01. Next base: position 2,303,347 of record OY970390.1, read on the forward strand.
CCGAGCTATCCGTTGCTCGCGGCCGGCGCCGTCGGCACCGACCTCGCGCGCGCATTCGGCGACGAGGCCGGCGCGTTGCCGTTCACGGTCGTGCTGGGCCCGGACGGTCGCGTCGTCGCGTCGCATCTCGGCCGCGTCGACGAGGCCACGCTGCGACAGTGGATCGACGCGTCGCCGCCGTGAGATCGTGCGGGATGGCGCCGAGTACGCGCCGGATCGCGCCCGATCGCCGCCGCGTGGTACCCTCGCCGCCCGTTCAGCGTGCCGTTCGCGGCCGCGCGATCGACGAGACCGCATGGCGAAATCGCTGCTGGTGCTGCACGGCCCGAACCTGAACCTGCTCGGTCGACGGGAGCCGGAGACGTACGGTCGGGCGACGCTGGCGGAGATCGACGCCGAGCTGATCGCGATGGCGACCGGCCGCGGCGCGGTGCTGCGATCGTTCCAGAGCAACCATGAAGGCGCGATCGTCGACCGGGTGCAGGACGCCGCGAACGACGGAACGGACTTCATCGTCGTCAATCCGGCCGCGTTGACGCACACCAGCGTCGCGTTGCGCGACGCGCTGGCGGCGGTCGCGATCCCGTTCGTCGAGGTCCACCTGTCGAACGTCCATCGTCGCGAGGAATTTCGCCGGCACTCGTATCTGTCGGACCTCGCGGTCGGCGTCGTGTGCGGGCTCGGGCGGGCCGGCTACCGCTCGGCCGTCGCGTTCGCGCTCGAACACGCTTGATCCTCGCGGCAAGTTCGTTTAACTTGCCGCGCCCCCGTTGTTGTCGTGGATGGAGACGTCATGGACCTGCGCAAGTTGAAGACGCTGATCGACCTCGTCGCCGACTCGACGATCGCCGAGCTCGAGGTGACCGAGGGCGACAGCAAGGTGCGCATCGTCAAGACCCCATCGGCCCCGTCGATGCAGTACCTGCCGATGATGCAGCCGCAGATGCCGATGGCCGCCGCGCCGGCGCCGGCGGCCAACGCGGCGCCGACCGCCGAAGCCGCTGCCGCCGCGAGCGAGCCGAGCGGCAACGTCGTGAAGTCGCCGATGGTCGGCACGTTCTATCGCGCGCCGGGGCCGGACAAGCCGGCGTTCGTCGAGGTCGGCAGCAGCGTCAAGGCATCCGAGCCGATCTGCATCATCGAGGCGATGAAGCTGCTCAACGAGATCGAGGCCGGCTTCGACGGCGTCATCAAGGAGATCCTGGTCGAGAACGGCCAGCCGGTCGAGTACGGCCAGCCGCTGTTCATCGTCGGTTGATGCGGCCCGCGCGGCGCTGACGCGGCCGCCCCTTCGACGGATTCCCATTCGCCATGTTCGGAAAAATCCTGATCGCCAATCGCGGCGAGATCGCGCTGCGCATCCAGCGCGCGTGTCGCGAGATGGGCATCTGCACGGTCGTCGTCCACTCCGAGGCCGACCGCGACGCGAAGTACGTGCGGCTCGCCGACGAGTCGGTCTGCATCGGTCCGGCGCCGTCGGCGCTGAGCTACCTGAACATGCCGGCGATCATCAGCGCGGCCGAGGTCACCGACGCCGAGGCGATCCATCCCGGCTACGGCTTCCTGTCCGAGAACGCCGACTTCGCGGAGCGCGTCGAGCGCTCGGGCTTCGCGTTCATCGGCCCGACGCCCGAATCGATCCGGCTGATGGGCGACAAGGTCAGCGCGAAGAACGCGATGATCGCGACCGGCGTGCCGTGCGTGCCGGGCTCCGAAGGCGCGCTGCCCGACGACCCGAAGGAGATCGTCCGCATCGGCCGGCAGGTCGGCTATCCGGTCATCATCAAGGCCGTCGGGCGGCGGCGGCGGTCGCGGGATGCGCGTCGTGCACACCGAGGCCGCGCTGCTGAACGCGGTGCAGATGACGCGGAGCGAGGCGCAGGCCGCGTTCGGCAACCCGGTCGTCTACATGGAGAAGTTCCTCGAGAACCCGCGGCACGTCGAGATCCAGGTGCTGGCCGACAGCTACCGCAACGCGGTCTGGCTCGGCGAGCGCGACTGCTCGATGCAGCGCCGCCACCAGAAGGTCATCGAGGAGGCGCCCGCGCCCGGCATCCCGCGACGACTCGTCGATCGCATCGGCGACCGCTGCGCCGAAGCCTGCCGCAAGATCGGCTACCGCGGCGCCGGCACGTTCGAGTTCCTGTACGAGAACGGCGAGTTCTACTTCATCGAGATGAACACGCGGGTGCAGGTCGAGCATCCGGTCACCGAGGCGATCACCGGCATCGACATCGTGCAGGAGCAGATCCACGTCGCGGCCGGCGAGCGGCTGCGGATCCGGCAGAAGGACGTCGTGCTGAAGGGCCATGCGATCGAGTGCCGCATCAACGCCGAGGATCCGGTCAAGTTCGTGCCGTCGCCGGGTCGCATCACCGCGTGGCATCCGCCGGGCGGCCCCGGCATCCGCGTCGATTCGCACGCGTACGCCGGCTACTTCGTGCCGCCGTACTACGACTCGATGGTCGGCAAGGTGATCGCGTACGGCGCCGATCGCGACCAGGCGATCGCGCGGATGCGTGTCGCGCTGTCCGAGATGATCGTCGAAGGCATCGAGACGAACATCCCGCTGCATCGCGACCTGATGACCGACGCGCGCTTCATCAAGGGCGGCACCAGCATCCACTACCTCGAGCAGCGGCTCGCCGAGAAGCGCGGCTGACGCCGCGCTTCCCGTGACGGCGATGTTCGTCGAGCTCGTCATCACCGAGGAACGCGGCCGCGCCGAGACGCTGTCCGACGCGCTGCTCGACGCCGGCGCGCTGTCCGCGTCGATCGAGGACGCCGACGCCGGCAGCGTCGACGAGGATGCGCTTTACGGCGAGCCCGGCAGCGAGCCGCGCGCGTCGGGCTGGCGACGCAGCCGCGTCATCGCGCTGTTCGACGGCGACGCCGACGTCGACCGCGCGCTGCACGACGCGCTGCGGGCCTCGGGCGCCGGCGACGACGCGACGCACGTCGACCGGCGCGAGGTCGCCGACGCCGACTGGGTCCGCCTCACGCAGTCGCAGTTCGATCCGATCGCGATCGGCGACCGGCTCTGGATCGTGCCGTCGTGGCACGCGACGCCGCCCGAAGCGCTCGCGTCGGACGCGATCGTGCTGAAGCTCGATCCCGGCATGGCGTTCGGGACCGGCGACCATCCGACGACGCGGCTGTGCCTCGCGTGGCTCGCGGCGCACGTGCGAGGCGGCGAGCGCGTGATCGACTACGGTTGCGGCTCTGGCATCCTTGCCATCGCGGCGAGGAAGCTCGGCGCCGGCGACGTCGTCGGCACCGACATCGACGACCAGGCGATCGACGCGTCGCGCGCGAACGCGACGGCGAACGACGTCGACGTCCGCTTCACGTCGTCGCGGTCGTTCGACGCACCGCCCGCGGATCTCGTCGTGGCCAATATCCTGTCGAATCCGCTGAAGGTCCTCGCGCCGCTGCTGACGTCGCTCGTCGCGCCCGGCGGGCGTCTCGTGCTGTCCGGCATCCTCGAGCGTCAATGGCAGGACGTCGCGGCCGCCTACGCGTCGCTGGGCGACGACGGCATCGCGCTCGAGCGCTGGGCGAGCGACGCCGGCTGGGTCTGTCTCGTCGGCCGCCGCGCGGCGCCGGCGCACTGACGATGGCGCTCGCGACCCGTTGCCCGGCCTGCCGCACGGTGTTCCGGATCGGCACCACGCAAGCCGCCGCGAAGGGCGGCGTCGTCCGTTGCGGCGTCTGCCACAACGTCTTCAATTCGCTCGACGCGCTGGTTCGCGTCGAGGACCTGACCGTCGTCGAGGAAGTCGTGCTGCCGACGCCGGCACCGGCGCCGGCGACATCGGGCGAGCCGGTCGAAGCGCCGCACCCGACCGCGACGACCGACGCGGCGAACGCGCTCGATCGCGCGCCCGAAGCGGTGGCCGCGCCGGTCGAAACGGCGCCGCTCGCGGACCGCGAGCCCGGGCCGGTCCCGGCCCGCGAGCCGGAGCCGGTCGCGACGACCGCTTTCGTGCCGATCGACGCCGGACCCACACCCGACGCGGATCGGACGGCCGCGGCACCGTCGGCGACGACGTTCGACGGCCGACCGGCGCACGACGCCCGACGCGTCGTTCGCACCCCCGTCGATCGCCGCGCCGCCGGAGCCGGCGCCGGTCGCGGCACCAGCGGCGTCGCCCATCGTCGCGCCGCTCGCCGCGCCGCCGACCGCGTCGACCGCCGTGCCGACCGGCGCGCCGACGGCCGCGCCGACGCCCCCCGCACCGCCGCCGGCGGTCGACGACGAGGCCGCGATCATCCGCGAATGGTGGATGCCGGTCGAGGAACCGGCGCCGCCGCCCGCCGAGCTCGACGTCGGGCTCGTCGAGGCGCCGATCGACGCGCTCGCGCCGTCGACCGCCGGTCGACGCGACGACACGCGGCCCGACGCGCGCGAGATCGACGGTGCGAGCCCCGTCCTCCTGCGACCGGCGACCGTCGACGAGACGAGTCGCGGCTGGCGCCGGGTCCTCGCGATGCTGTCGGTCGTCGCGGCGCTCGCGCTGCTCGCACAGCTCGCGTATGTCTGGCGCGACGAGCTCGCGGTGCGCTGGCCGCCCGCGCGGCCGTGGCTCGCGGCCGCGTGCCGGCCGCTGCGCTGCGCGGTCGGTTATCCGGCGCATCCCGACGGCATCACGATCGAATCGGCGAGCGTGCAGACCGTGCCGACGAACGCGAACGTCTACGTGATGACGGCGCTGCTGCGCAATCGCGAGTCGTTCGATCTGCGCTATCCGACGCTGGAGCTGGTCTTGACCGACCTGCAGGATCGGCCTATCTTGCGCCGCGCCTTCCGTCCGGCCGACTATCTCGCCGGCGTCGCCGGACGTTCGCCGGACGCGGGCTTTCCCGCGCAGAGCGAGCTGTCCGTGCGCATCGCGTTCGAGCTCACCGACCTCACGTTCGCCGGCTACCGCCTCGTCCAGGCCTATCCATGATCCTTCGCACCGACCGATGCGCACGCTGATCTGCGGCTCGCTCGCCTACGACACCATCATGGTGTTCGAGGGCCGCTTCAAGGACCAGATCCTTCCCGACCAGGTCCACATCCTCAACGTCTCGTTCCTCGTGCCCGCGATGCGACGCGACTTCGGCGGCACCGCCGGCAACATCGCCTACAACCTGAAGCTGCTCGGCGGCGAGCCGGTCGTGATGGCGACCGTCGGGGGCGACGCGGCGCCGTACGTCGAGCGCATCCGCGCGCTCGACATCGACGCGCGCCATGTCGCCGTGCTGCCGGACGCGTTCACCGCGCAGTGCTTCATCACGACCGACCTCGACGACAACCAGATCACCGCGTTCCATCCGGGCGCGATGAGCGGCTCGCCGGTCAATCACGTGCAGGACGCGCCCGGCGTCGGGCTCGGCATCGTCGCGCCGGACAGCCGCGACGGGATGATCCAGCACGCGCGCGAGTTCGCCGACGCCGGTATCCCGTTCGTGTTCGATCCGGGCCAGGGATTGCCGATGTTCGGCGGCGACGAGTTGATGGAGCTGATCGACATCGCCGACTACGTGACCGTCAACGACTACGAGGCGCAGATGCTGGCCGAGCGCACGCAGCGCAGCTTCGACGAACTCGCCCGATCGGTCGAGGCGCTCGTCGTGACGCAGGGCGGCATGGGCTCGACGATCTACGCCGAGGGCCGCACGATCGTCATCCCGAGCGTGCGGCCCGAGCGCGTCGCCGACCCCACCGGCTGCGGCGACGCGTATCGCGGTGGACTCCTGTACGGCCTCGCGAACGGGATGAACTGGGAAGCCACCGGCCATCTCGCGAGCACGATGGGCGCGTTGAAGATCGCGCACCAGGGCACGCAGAATCACGAACCTTCGCGGGACCGGATTGCCGAAGTGTTCGTCGAGGTGTTCGGCTACAATCCTTGGTAAATCCCGTTGTGTAACAAGGCGTTACACGACCGGTACACGACCGTTTACGGAGGCAGGCATGAACAGGAACATGGAGCGGTCGGCGCTGCTCGTCGCCGCGTCGGCGCTGGCGGTGCTGGCCGGATGCGCGACGCCGAGCACGTCGAGCGAGGTGTACGGCCCGGGGCAGGTCCAGCGCGAGCAGATCGTCCGCTTCGGCATCGTCGAGAGCGTCCGGCAGGTCACGATCCAGCATCCCGACAGCGGCGTCGGCACGCTCGGCGGCGCGGCGCTCGGGGGCGTGGCCGGTAGCGCGGTCGGCGCCGGCCGCGGCAGCGTGGTCGGCGCCATCGTCGGCGCGGTCGCCGGCGGCGTGGCCGGCAACGCGCTCGAGAACTCGGCGGATCGGCGCCCGGGCTACGAGCTCACGGTCCGGCTCGACAACGGCGAGATGCGCGCGATCGTGCAGGACGCCGACGAGCCGTTCGCGCCCGGCGACCGCGTCCGCATCCTGTCGCGCAACGGCGTGAGCCGCGTCACGCACTGACCGCGGCGCGCGGATCGCGAAGGCCGCCGCCCGCGAGGGCGGCGGCCTTTTTCGTCTGCGCGCTTACATCACGCCGACGTACTGGATCGCGATGCGACCGAGGACGATCAGCGCGACCTGGATCAGCAGCAGCGCGACCAGCGGCGAGAAGTCGAGGCGCCCGCTGCGCGGCAACAGGCGGCGCAACGGCATCAGCAGCGGCGCGGTCAGCGCGTCGAACACCGGGAGCAGCGGCGAGAACGGATTGACCCAGCTCAGCACGGCGGCGATCAGGATCATCAGCTGCATCAGGTACAGCGTCCACTTGATGAGCCACACGATCGTCATGCCGAGCACGAGGTCGGGCGGCAGCGCACCGAAGCGCACGCCGACGTCGAGCACGACCGCGAGCAGCGTGAGAACGAACGCCGCGACGACGCTCGCCCAGTCGATGCCGGCGTAGCCCGGCACGATCCGCCGCAACGGCTTCACGATCCAGTCGGTCAGGCCCATCACGAACGCGCCGACGGGATTCGCCCCGCCGATCCGTCGCGACTGCATCCAGGCCCGCAGCAGACATGCGCCGACGATCAGACCGCCGACGAAGTCGACGATCAGGTGAACGATGTCGTAGAGCATGCGGTTGCCGTGCCGGGACGAGCCGGTCCTGTCGATGAGGCGGCCATTCTAGCGGGCCGTCCGCCGCTGCCCGCCCGCGTGCGGCACGCGATCCGAACGGACGAGGCGCGACGGGTTCGGGCGCGCGTCGGCAAAAAAAATCCCGCGGGCCGAAGCCCGCGGGATCTTCGGCTCGCCTGATCGCGCGAGCCGCTTGCAGACCTTACGGACGGCTGCCGGTCGGGAACGGCCAGGCGGCGGCCGGATTCAGCGCCGTCTTGACCGCAGGCGCGGTGGTCGTCGTGCTCGGCGCGGCCTTCTTCGCAGCGGCCTTCTTCGGCGCGGCCTTCTTCGGCGCCGCCTTCTTGGCAGCCTTCTTCGCAGGCGCCTTCTTGGCGGCGGCCTTCTTGGCGACCTTCTTCGCAGGCGACTTCTTCGCGACCTTCTTCGCGACCTTCTTGGTCGCCATCTTCTTGGCGACCTTCTTCGACGCCGTCTTCTTGGCGACCTTCTTCGCCGGCGACTTCTTCGCGACCTTCTTCGCCGTCGTCTTCTTGGCGACCTTCTTGGTCGCCATCTTCTTGGCCGGGGCTTTCTTGGCCGCCTTCTTCGCTGTTGCCATTTGAAACTCCTTCACTGAGTCAAGACCGGTTGTAGAAACCCGTCCGGCAAGTCGCGCCACGGCGCAGTCGACGGTACGGATTATTCATCGGCGCAAACAGCGGCGTCGCAGGTGACTGATGCGTCACCGTCAACCTGTTTACGCTAATGAATTCGGCACTTGGCCCGCTGATTCGACGGCTCGGCACGACACCAAACCGACGAGTCAATCGGCCAAAAAAAACGCCGGCGACGAGGCCGGCTTTGATCGGTGGAACGGAAGACTTGGCAGCGAAGCGCCGGCTGTGCACCGGCGATTCGACATGGACATGGGACGATTGGACGATGTTCGAAGCGACCATTACCCGCTGATGTTCCCGATTCGGTGACTGCCGGTCGAAGCGTCGATCCGGGGTCTCGATCGCGCCGCGCCGGTTCGTTGGATTTTTATGCCGACCGTTATTCCCAACTGAGCGCACCGCCGGTCTGGTATTCGATGACGCGCGTTTCGAAAAAGTTTCGTTCCTTCTTCAAGTCGATCATCTCGGCCATCCACGGGAACGGATTGTCTTCTTGCGCGAACAACGGGTCAATACCTATTTGCTGACAACGACGATTGGCGATGAAGCGCAAATAGCCCTTGAACATCGGCGCGTTCAATCCGAGCACGCCGCGCGGCATCGTGTCCTCGGCGTACGCGTATTCGAGATCCACGCCGCGCTTGAACAGCGCGCGGATCTCGTCGCGGAACGCCGGCGTCCACAGTTGCGGATTCTCGAGCTTGATCGTGTTGACGAGGTCGATGCCGAAGCTGCAGTGCATCGACTCGTCGCGCAGGATGTACTGGTACTGCTCGGCCGCGCCGGTCATCTTGTTCTGGCGACCGAGCGCGAGGATCTGCGTGAAGCCCACATAGAAGAACAGGCCTTCCATCAGGCACGAGAAGACGATCAGCGACTTCAGCAGCGCCTGGTCGTTCTCGGTCGTGCCGGTCCGGAACGCGGGATCGGTCAGCGTGTTGATGAACGGGATCAGGAACTCGTCCTTCGCGCGGATCGACGGCACCTCGTGGTACGCGTTGAAGATCTCGCCTTCCTCGAGTCCGAGCGACTCGACGATGTACTGGTACGCGTGCGTGTGGATCGCTTCCTCGAACGCCTGGCGCAGCAGGTACTGCCGGCATTCGGGCGCCGTGATGTGCCGGTAGGTGCCGAGCACGATGTTGTTTGCCGCCAACGAATCGGCCGTCACGAAGAAGCCGAGGTTGCGCTTGACGACGCGCCGCTCGTCCTCGGTCAACCCGTTCGCGTTCTTCCACAACGCGATGTCGCGCGACATGTTGATCTCTTGCGGCATCCAGTGGTTCGCGCAGCCGGCAAGGTACTTCTCCCACGCCCACTTGTACTTGAACGGCACGAGCTGGTTGACGTCGGTCGCGCCGTTGATGATCCGCTTGTCGGACGCGCGCACGCGGCCTTCCGGCGCATGCGACGGATCGTTCGCCGGCGCCGGCTTCATGCTCGGCTGCGAGGCCGGCCGCACGGCCTCCGGTGCCGCGGTCCGTTCGGCGAGATCGCCGGCGCGCGCGGCGGCCGGCATCCTCGGTTCGTCATCCCATGAAAGCATCGACATGCGGTTCGGTCCTCGATCGTTCTCGGCGTGGTTCTGTGCGGCGCGCTGCTCGGCGTCGTTCTCGGCGTCGTTCTATTGGCAGGCTTCGCATTCGTCGAAGCCGGCGTCGCCCGGCTTCAACAGGCAGACCGTCCCGAGCACCTCGGGTTCCGGCAGCACCGGCGTCGCATGCAGGAACGGCGCGGCCGACGCACCGGCCGCACGCTGGCCGCCATCGACCGCGACGGCGTTCAGCTCGCCGCCGCGACCGGTCGACTTCTCGGCGCTCGACGCGGACATCGTGCGCAGGTAGTAGGTCGTCTTGAGGCCGCGCAGCCACGCGAGCTTGTAGGTCTCGTCGAGCTTCTTGCCCGACGCGCCGGCCATGTAGATGTTCAGCGACTGCGCCTGGTCGATCCACTTCTGCCGCCGCGACGCGGCCTCGACGAGCCACGACGGCTCGACCTCGAACGCCGTCGCGTAGATCGCGCGCAGGTCGCCCGGGATGCGGTCGATCTTCGCGACGCCGCCGTCGAAGAACTTGAGGTCGGCGACCATCACCTCGTCCCACAGGTTGAGCTTCTTCAGGTCGCGGACGAGGTAGTCGTTGACGATCGTGAACTCGCCCGACAGGTTCGACTTCACGTAGACGTTCTGGAACGTCGGCTCGATGCACGCCGACACGCCGATGATGTTCGAGATCGTCGCCGTCGGCGCGATCGCGACGCAGTTGGAGTTGCGCATGCCGAACTGCGCGATGCGCGCGCGCAGCGCGTCCCAGTCCATCGTCGCCGAATCGTCGACCTCGAGGTAGCCGCCGCGCTCGGCCGCGAGCAGCGCGACCGAGTCCTGCGGCAGGATGCCGCGGTCCCACAGCGAGCCGCGGTAGCTCGAGTAGCGGCCGCGTTCCTCGGCGAGTTCCGTCGATGCCCAGTACGCGTGGTAGCAGACGGCTTCCATCGAGCGGTCGGCGAAGCCGACCGCCGCGTCGGACGCGTACGGGATGCGCTGCAGGTGCAGGCAGTCCTGGAAGCCCATGATGCCGAGGCCGACCGGCCGGTGCCGCAGGTTCGAGTCGCGCGCCTTCTTGACCGCGTAGTAGTTGATGTCGATCACGTTGTCGAGCATCCGCATCGCGGTGTGCGTCGTGCGCTTGAGCTTGTCGAGGTCGAGCGTCCAGCCGCCGTCCGCGCCTTCGGTCATGTGCGCGACGAGATTGACCGACCCGAGGTTGCAGACGGCGATCTCGCTGTCGCTGGTGTTGAGCGTGATCTCGGTGCACAGGTTCGACGAGTGCACGACGCCCGTGTGCGACTGCGGCGAGCGGATGTTGCACGGGTCCTTGAACGTGATCCACGGATGCCCGGTCTCGAACAGCATCGACAGCATCTTTCGCCACAGCGACGTCGCCGGCAGCGTCTTGAACAGCTTCAGGTCGCCGCGTTTCGTGCGTTCCTCGTAGCGGACGTACGCCTCCTCGAACGCGCGGCCGACCTTGTCGTGCAGGTCCGGGACGTCGGACGGCGAGAACAGCGTCCAGTCACCGCCTTCCATCACGCGCTTCATGAACAGGTCGGGAATCCAGTTCGCCGTGTTCATGTCGTGCGTGCGGCGGCGGTCGTCGCCGGTGTTCTTGCGCAGGTCGAGGAACTCCTCGATGTCGAGGTGCCAGGTCTCGAGGTACGTGCAGACCGCGCCCTTGCGCTTGCCGCCCTGGTTGACCGCGACCGCCGTGTCGTTGACGACCTTCAGGAACGGCACGACGCCCTGCGACTCGCCGTTCGTGCCCTTGATGTGCGAACCCATCGCGCGGACCGGCGTCCAGTCGTTGCCGAGGCCGCCCGCGTACTTCGCGAGCAGCGCGTTCTCCTTGATCGCCTCGTAGATGCCGTTCAGGTCGTCGTCGACCGTCGACAGGTAGCACGACGACAGCTGCGAGTGGCGCGTGCCGGCGTTGAACAGCGTCGGCGTCGAGCTCATGAAGTCGAAGCTCGACAGCAGGTCGTAGAACTCGATCGCGCGCGACTCGCGGTCGATCTCGTTCAGCGCGAGCCCCATCGCGACGCGCATGAAGAACGCCTGCGGCAGCTCGATGCGGCGGCCCTCCGGCGAATACGCGTCGGCGCGGTCGATCAGGAAGTAGCGGTCGTACAGCGTCTGCAGGCCGAGGTAGCCGAACTGCAGGTCGCGTTTCGCGTCGATCGCCTCGCCGAGCCGCTTCAGGTCGAATTGCGCGAGCCGCTCGTCGAGCAGCTCCACGTCGATGCCGCGCTTGATGAAGTGCGGGAAGTAGTCGACGTAGCGCTCGGCCATCGCGACCGGATCGACCTCCACGCCGAGCACCTCCTTGCGGATCGTGTGCAGCAGCAGACGCGCGGTGACGATGCTGTAGCCGGGATCGCGCTCGAGCTGCGAACGCGCGGCGAGGATGGCCGACTTGTGGACCTCCTCGATCGGCACGCCGTCGTAGAGGTTCTTGATCGTCTCGGCGACGATGACGTCGGCGTCGACGACCTTCGCGCCGAACCCGTCGCACGCGGCCTCGACGAGCGCGCGGATGCGGCCCGGATCGAACAGGATCCGTACGCCGTTCTCGGTCACGTGCAGCGCGGACTCCGGCGACGGCCGGTTCTTCCGCGCCTCGGCGCGATCGGCCGCCCGCTTCTCGCGATACAGCACGTACGCGCGGGCGACTTCATGCTCGCCGGAACGCATCAGCGCGAGCTCGACCTGATCCTGGATGTCCTCGATATGGAACATGCCGCCCGACGGCATGCGGCGCATCAGCGACGTGACGACCATGCCGGTCAGCGTCTCGACGAGCTCGCGAACGCGCGCCGAGTTCGCGCCCTGCCCGCCGTTGACGGCGAGGAACGCCTTCGTCATCGCGATCGAGATCTTCGACGGCTCGAAGCCGACCACCGCGCCGTTGCGACGGATGATCTTGTAGTCGGCGAGCTCGGACCGCGGCGCGGCGCCGCCGCCGGACGGGGCCGAATGGAACCTCGGCGCGGGCGAGGAAGGGTTGACCGCGGATTCGACCCGTTGCATGTGTTTCTCTCCAGAACGTGTTGCGGCGCGCTGACGCCCGCCGGCGAATGATCCCGAACGCGGCGAGGCCGCGTGCTGTCGTGTCGTGGTCGCGAAGGTTCGCTGGACGCTTCGCGGTGCGGCTCGCGTACGGCCGCGAGGCGCTAGCGGCGCGACGACCGCGAAGGCCCCGTCGCGGGCCGGTCCGGTCCCGCGCGCGACGCGGCGGAACCCGTCCGGCGGCGCGGTCGTCCGCGGTGGATCCGCTCGAATCGTCGCTGCATCGCGCTTCCTCCTGATGGATCCCGCCGAACGCAGGTTATCAAATTCACGACCTCGCCGCCGTTCGGCCCTCGCGCGCCAAAACCACTACCTGTAGTGGTATATCGGGCCGGGGACCACTAAGTCTAGGGTTCCGGGAGGCGTTCGCGCAAGCGCCGCGCGCGATGAATTTTCGTGATCGTTGCGTCGACGACAGTTGCCTGCGTGCTTGTGCAGAACGGATGCACACGGTTTGCACAGGCTGTCCACAGGCCCGTGCACAGCGCACCGCGACCGCGGCCGTTCGGGACGTCGTGGAGCGCGTCAGCGCGCGTCGTCGCCGCGCACGACGAGCGACGCCGGCAGCGCCCGCGACCAGTCGAACCGCGGGCCCGGATCGGTCTTGCGGCCGGGGGCGACGTCGCTGTGGCCGGTGATCGCGTCGATCGGATAGCGCTCGCGCAGCGCGTCGACGAGCGATGCCAGCCGCGCGTATTGCGCGTCGTCGAACGCGGTGTCGTCGTCGCCTTCGAGCTCGATGCCGATCGAGAAGTCGTTGCAGCGCTCGCGTCCGCGAAAGCGCGATGCGCCGGCGTGCCATGCGCGCGCGTCGCAGCCGACGAACTGCGCGAGCGCGCCGTCGCGGCGGATCAGGAAGTGCGACGAGACCCGCAGGTCGACGATGCCGCGAAAGTACGGATGCGCGTCGCCGTCCAGCGTGTTCGTGAACAGCGCGTCGATCGCACGGCCGCCGAACGCGCCCGGCGGCAGGCTGATGTTGTGGATCACGATCAGCGATACGGCGACGCCGTCCGGACGCGGGTCGTGGTTCGGCGACGGGATGCGCTCGACCGCGCGCGACCCCGGCACGACCCAGCCGTCGTCGCCGATCGCCGCGTCGTCGCCGGCGGGGCTCACGCGCGGGGTCGCGACGCGGCCGGCGCCGTCACTGGATGTTCAGCCGCTGCATCCGGTAGCGCAGCTGGCGGAACGTGATGCCGAGCAGGTCGGCCGCGGCCGTGCGGTTGTAGCGGGTCTGCGCGAGCGCCTTCTCGATCAGGTCGCGCTCGATGTTGTCGAGGAAGTCGCCGAGCGTGCCGACGAGACCGATCGCGTTCGCGGGTGCCGCGGCCACCGTCGCGGGCGCGGATGCCGCCTGCGGCGCGTCGACGCGTTCGTCCGTTCGCGCCGCCGGCGCCGGCGGCGCGCCGTTCGACGCGAACGCGCCGACCGAGCCGACGATGTTGAGATCCTCCGCGCCGATCTCCTCGCCTTCCGCCAGCGCGGCCGAGCGCTCGAGGATGTTGCCGAGCTCGCGGACGTTGCCGGGGAAGTCGTAGGCCGCGAGACGGTCGACGGCACCCTGCGACAGCTTCAGCTCGGGCGCGAGCGCGGCCAGCAGGTGCCGCGCGAGCAGCGGGATGTCCTCGCGACGCTCGCGCAGCGGCGGGATGCGGATGTCGATGACGTTCAGCCGGTAGAACAGGTCCTGCCGGAAGCGACCCTGCATCACGCACTGCGCGAGGTTCTGATGCGTCGCGCTGATCAGCCGGACGTCGACCGACTCCTCGTTCATGCCGCCGACGCGACGCACCGAGCGCTCCTGGATCGCGCGCAGCAGCTTGACCTGCATCGCGAGCGGCAGGTCGGCGACCTCGTCGAGGAACAGCGTGCCGCCCTTCGCGGTCTGGAAGAAGCCGTCGCGATCCGCGTCGGCGCCGGTGAACGCGCCCTTGCGATAGCCGAAGAACTCGGCTTCGACGAGCTGCTCGGGGATCGCGCCGCAGTTGACCGCGACGAACGGGCCGTCGCGACGGCCGCTGCAGTCGTGGACCGCGCGCGCCGCGAGCTCCTTGCCGCTGCCCGACTCGCCGGTGATCGCGACCGGCGCCTGCGAGCGCGCGACGCGCTTGATCATCGCGCGGACGTCGGCCATCGTCGACGAGTCGCCGAGCAGCCGCGCGAGATACGGCGGGTCGTCGCCGCCGTTCGCGGGCCGTGCGCCGGCGCCGCCCGCGGACTTGCCGGCCGCCCGCCCGCGCTCGGGCGCGTCCTTGCCGTACGCGCGCACCGCCGACTGCACGAGGCTGCGCAGCTGGTCGAGCGCGACCGGCTTGCTCAGGTAGTCGAACGCGCCGGCCTTCAGCGCCGCGACCGCGTTCTCGGTGCTGCCGAACGCCGTGATCACCGCGACCGGCGTCGCCGGATGGTCCCGCGAGATCAGCGCGACGAGCTCCATGCCGCTCGCGTCGGGCAGTCGCATGTCGGTCAGGCAGAGCGCGTAGCTGCGCTGCCCGAGCCGCTCGCGCGCCGCGGCGACCGTCGTCGCGCGATCGACGTCGAGGCCCATCCGCACCAGCGTCAGCTCGAGCAGCTCGAGCAGGTCGGGCTCGTCGTCGACGACGAGCACGCGCGCGATGTTCGCGCTGCTGGCCGTGCTGTGCTGGGCCGGCCGGCCCTGCGCCGCGCCCGATTCGTCCGTCGTCGTGTGCATCGTCGCGCCTTCCGTGAGCCGCGCGGGGTTGTTCGGATCGCGTGTCACCGGCTCGTGCCGCCCGCCCGGATGACGAAGCCGCCGCGGCGCGTGCCGCCGGCATGGATCGAGTAGTCGAGCGTCGCGTCGTTGGCGAGGCAGAGTTCGCGGGCGAGGTACAACCCGAGTCCGGTGCCGCGATGATGGGTCGTGAAGAACGGCTCGAAGAGGTTGCCTCTCGTGGCCTTGTCGATCCCGGGGCCGTCGTCCTGCACGACCAATTCTATCCGTTCGATGAGGGGCTGCCCATCGTCGCCGCGCTCGAGGCCCGCGACGTCGAGCGCCAGCGCCGTCGCATTCAGCGCGCGCGCGTTCGCGAGCACGTTGACGACGACCGCGACGCTCGCCTCGCGGCCGCTCGAATAACGGACCGCGTTCGACAGCAGGTTGACGAGCACCTGGCGCAGGTGCTCGCTGTTGAACAGGATCGTCGGTCGCGCCTTCATCACGAGGTCGACGGTACTGCGCGCGCAGCCCTGCGTGCGGCAGAACTCGTCGACCAGCTGCGCCAGCCACGGGTCGAGCGGGATCGGCTCGACGTTGACCGGCGCGCGCCGCGACAGCTGCAGGATCTCCTCGACGATGCGGTTCAGCCGCTGCGCGTTCTCGCGGACGATCGTCACCATCCGCTGCGCGCCCGCCATGTCCCGCGATCCGAACGGCAGCCCGAGCTGCTCGCCGGTCTCCTCCTCGAGCAGCGCGCCGGCATGCGCGATCGCGGCCAGCGGATTGCGGATCTCGTGCGCGATGCTGGCCGTCAGGCGGCCCATCGCGGCCAGCTTGAGCTGCTGCGCGCGCTGCTCGACGCGCAGCAGGTCCTCGAGGAAGACGACGTAGCGGCCCGACGCCAGCGCGTCGCCTTCGGGCGCGACGAAGCGCACCCGCAGCCGGCGACCGGTGCCGTCCTCGGCGTCCGCGTCGCCCGGATCACCGCCGCCGTCGCGCCCGCCGGACGCCGGCGCCGTCAGCTCGAAGCTGCCGCCGATCGTGCCGGCCGACGAGCGCCACGCGACGAACTGGCGGCTGATCGCGGTGCCGCCGACGTGGCCGCGCCAGCCGTCGAGCACGAGCGCGCGCGCGTCGTCGAGGCCGAGCATCCGCAGCGCGGCGGGGTTCGCGGCGCGCGGCGTGCCGTCGGCCGCCAGGATCAGCACGCCGTCCTGCATGTCGGCCACGACGAGCCGGTTGATCTCGATCTGGGCGCGCAGGTCGTAGCCGCGCTGGCGCGCGATGCGCTCCTGCACGATCAGCCGCGCGGCGAGCCGATTCATGACGATCGCGATCGCGAAGCTCGCGGCGCCGAACAGCCCGGCGAGGATCAGGTTCGACGACGGCTCGTCGTAGCGCAGCTCGCGCCACACCGTCTCGGCGAGGATCGCCAGCGAGCACAGCGCGGCGAACGCGATCGCGAGCAGCGCGGGGCTCAGGATCGCGGAGCCCGCGATCGGCAGCAGCATCAGCAGCGCGAGGCCGCTGCGCGTGCCGCCGGACGCGCTCATCAGCAGCGTCAGGCCGGCGACGTCGATCAGCAGCTGCGCGCCGAGCTGCAGGTAGAAGTGCTGCTGGCGCGTCGCGGCGAGATAGCCGAACGTCGCCGCGAGCACCGCGTAGGTGACGGCCGTCCGGGCGAACAGCGCCGGGTCCTGCATGCCGACGGCGACCCGCTCGCCGCCGTACAGCGACGCGCCGAGCAGGACCGCGGCGATGACGAGCCGCGTGACGCAGAAGTAGCGCAGCGACGTCCAGAACGACGCGCCCGGATCGGCGAACGTGCGTCGCGCGATCAGCACCCGCGGTCCCGGGGCGGCTTCACGCGCGGATCACGGACGTCGCTCGTCGGATGCGGCGCTCGAACGCGCGGCCTCGCGGTGCGCGTCGCCGCAGTAGAGCCGGCCGTCGGGCAACGCGCGCGCATCGAGCGACGGCACGTGCACGCCGCACCAGGCGCACTGCGCGATGGTCGCGATCGCCTCCGTCGACGGACGGTCGGCCACCGCGGTCGCCGCCTCGGCGGGCGCGTCGCCGCGCCCGCGACCGCCGACGACGAAACGGACGAACAGCCACGCGACGAACGCGAGGACCACGAACACGAGGACGCGACCCATCGTCAGACGCGGTGCAGGATCACTTCGAGCACGAAGCGGCTGCCGGCGTACGCGAGGAACAGCATCGCGAAACCGCCGAGCGTCCACGACAGCGCGAGCCGGCCGCGCCAGCCGCGCGTGAAGCGGCCGACGAGCAACGCGCCGAACGTGACCCACGCGATCAGCGTGAACACCGTCTTGTGATCGAGGTTCAACGGCCGGCCGAAGATCGACTGCGAGAAGACCACGCCGCTCAGCACCGTCAGCGTCAGCAGCACGAAGCCGGTGCCGATCAGGCGGAACAGGATACGTTCCATCGTCAGCAGCGGCGGCAGGCCGCCGAGCATCGTCGTCTCGACGAGCCCGCGACCGTCGCCGCTCTTGTTGCCCGTCGCGTCGTCGCGGATCGGCGCGTCGCCGTGCGACCGATGCAGCCAGCGGTCGAGCGCCGCCATGTACAGCGCGTGGATCGCCGCGATCGTCAGCAGCCCGTACGCGGCCAGTGCGACGGCGAGGTGGATCGGCAGCCACGGGCTGTAGCCGCCGCCGTCGGCGCCGCTGAGGCGGCCGAGCGCGACGCTTCCGGGAAAGAACAGCGGCAGCAGCGCGCAGACCGCGGCGAGCGGCAGCAGCACGAGCCAGACGGTCGTCATCGGGACCACCGTGCTCTCGACCCAGAACAGGCCGACGACGGCCCACATCGTGGCCGACAGGCCGAGCGCGAAGCCGAAGCGCCAGACGCCGTCCTCGACCGCCGCGTCGCGCAGCAGCCACGCGTGCAGCAGCCAGGCGAGGACGAGCGCGACCCGCAGCGGGACCGTCAGCCGGTACGCCGCCGTGCGGTTGGCGAGCCCGTGCGCGGACGCCCGCGCGGCGCCGCGCCAGATCACCACCGCGATCGCGGCGTAAGCCGCCGCGACGAGGCCATGGAGTAAGATCGGCATCGATCCAGTTTAGCCGAACACCCTCTGCGCGCCGACCCGGTTCCCCACCGGAAGACGTCGACCCGCGACCTTTCCGCAACGCCCGCCCCGATGCTCGAGAACCTGTCGCAACGTCTCGCGCGCGTCGTCAAGACGATGCGCGGCGAGGCCCGCCTGACCGAAGCCAACACGCAGGAGATGCTGCGCGAGGTCCGCGTCGCGCTGCTCGAGGCCGACGTCGCACTGCCGGTCGTGCGCGACTTCATCGCGCGCGTGCGCGAGAAGGCGCTCGGCGAGGAAGTCGTCGGCAGCCTGTCGCCGGGCCAGGCGCTGGTCGGCGTCGTGCAGAGGGAACTGACGTCGATCATCGGCGGCGACCTCGGCCCGAAGGCCGGCGCGCTCGATCTCGCGGTCGCGCCGCCGGCGGTCATCCTGATGGCCGGCCTGCAGGGCGCCGGCAAGACGACGACCGTCGGCAAGCTCGCGCGCTACCTGCGCGAGGCGGCTGGAAGGGCGAGAAGAAGAAGGTGCTCGTCGTGTCGGCCGACGTCTATCGGCCCGCCGCGATCGAGCAGCTGAAGACGGTCGCCGGCCAGGTCGGCGTCGACTTCTTTCCGTCGTCGTCGAGCGACCAGCCGGTCGCGATCGCGACGGCCGCCGTCGACTGGGCGAAGAAGCACTACCACGACGTGCTGATCGTCGACACCGCGGGCCGCCTCGCGATCGACGAGGCGATGATGGCCGAGATCAAGGCGTTGCACGCCGCGATCGATCCGGTCGAGACGCTGTTCGTCGTCGACGCGATGGTCGGCCAGGACGCCGTCAACACCGCGAAGGCGTTCGGCGAGGCGCTGCCGCTGACCGGCGTCGTGCTGACCAAGCTCGACGGCGACGCGCGCGGCGGCGCGGCGCTGTCGGTGCGCCAGATCACCGGCAAGCCGATCAAGTTCGTCGGCGTCGGCGAGAAGCTGCAGGCGCTCGAGGTGTTCCATCCGGACCGCATGGCGAGCCGCATCCTCGGCATGGGCGACATCGTCGCGCTGGTCGAGGAGGCGCAGCGCGGCGTCGACATGGTCGAGGCCGAGAAGCTCGCGAAGAAGGTCAAGTCGGGCGCGCGCTTCGACCTCGAGGACTTCAAGAGCCAGCTGCAGCAGATGAACAAGATGGGCGGCCTCGGCGGCCTGCTCGACAAGCTGCCGGCGCAGTTCCAGGCGGCGGCGGGCAAGACCGACATGGACAAGGCCGAGCGCGAAGTGCGGCGCATGGAAGGCATCATCAACTCGATGACGCCGGCCGAACGCGCGAAGCCCGAGCTGCTCAAGGCGAGCCGCAAGCGCCGCATCGCGGCCGGCGCCGGCGTGCCGGTCCAGGAAGTCAATCGCCTGCTGAAGCAGTTCGACCAGATGCAGGGCGTGATGAAGACGATGCAGAAGGGCGGCATGCAGAAGCTGATGCGCGGCATGCGCGGGATGATGCCGGGGATGTGAGCGCGGGTTGGCGGATCACGCGGCCGCGCGCCGAGCGACCGCTCAGAGCTGCGGGTCGAGCACCCCGACGACCTTCTCGATCGCCTTCTCGCGCCACGACCGCGCCTGCCATTCCTCGAACGAGATGCGCCGCGAGCGCGCGATGTCGCCTTCGAACACGGCGATCTGTGCCGCCGCGAACGCGTCGTCGTAGACGTTGAGGTTCGCCTCGTCGTTGAGCCGGAACGAGCGGTCGTCGAAGTTCGTCGAGCCGACCGAGACCATGCAATCGTCGACGATCAGCACCTTGCCGTGGTACATCGTCGGCTCGATACTGGTAGATCTCCGCGCCCGCCTTCAGCAGCGGGCCCCAGGTCGCGCGTGACGCGAGGCGCACGATCTTCGAGTCGATGTGGCGGCCGGGCGTCACGATCTGCACCTTCACGCCGCGGCGCATCGCCGCGAGGAACGCGCCGATCGTGACGCGGTTCGGCACGAAGTACGAGCTCGACAGGCGGATCGTCTGCTTCGCCGACGTGATCGCCATCAGGTACATCAGCTCCATGCTCGCGATGCCGCCGCTCGACGAGCTCATGAAGACCTGCGCCTTGCTCGTCGCCGACCGCTTCGAGGTCCGGGAAGTAGCCGTCGTCGTGCAGCACGGCGCCGGTCGTCTTGATCCAGTTGTCCATGAAGACGGCCTGCATCTGCGCGACGACCGGTCCTTCGATGCGGAAGTGCGAGTCGCGCCAGTGGTCGGGGTCCTGCGCGTCGCCGGTCCACTCCGGCGCGATGCCGACGCCGCCGGTGAAGCCGATCGCGCCGTCGACGATCAGCAGCTTGCGGTGCGTGCGGTTGTTGAGCCGGCCGAGGCCGGTCCAGCTCGGCTTGTTGTAGCGCTCGACCTCGACGCCGGCGCGCTTCATCTCGTCGACGATGCGCTTCGTCCATCTTCACCGTGCCGACCCAGTCGAGCATCACGTGCACCTGGATGCCGGCGCGCGCGCGATCCGACAGCGCGTCCGCGAACGTGCGCCCGATGTCGCCGGACCAGTAGATGTAGGTCTCGAAGTCGATCGCTCTTCTTCGCGCCCCGGATCGCCTCGAGCATCGCCGGGAAGATGCGATCGCCGTTGACGAGGACGCGACAACGATTGCCGTCGAGCACCGGGGGGCCGAGCAGAACGCCCATCCGGTGCAGGAAGCGTTGGTCGCGGATGCCGAACAGGTGCTCGATGCGATGCTCGACGAGCCGCTCGCCGGTATCGAGATTGAGGACGATCAGCACGACGACGATCGTCGCCACGATGGTGAGGACGATCGCGATCATCGCGGGCCCGTCACCGTTCGTCGCCGTCGACGGCGAACAGCCGCGACAGCGCCGCGCCGGGATCGGCGGCGCGCATGAACGTCTCGCCGATCAGGAAGCCGTCGACGCCGGCGCCGCGCAACCGCGCGACGTCGTCCCGCGTCGCGATGCCCGACTCCGTGACGAACAGGCGGCCGGGCGGCACGCGATCGAGCAGGTCGAGCGTCGTCTCGAGCCGCGTCTCGAACGTCCGCAGGTCGCGGTTGTTGACGCCGAGGACGACGTGCGCCGGGTCGGCCGTCACCGCGAGCGCGCGGTCGAGCTCGCGCGCGTCGTGCGCCTCGATCAGCACGTCCATGCCGAGCGCGACGGCGTCGTCCGCGAACGCGCGCAGCCGCGCGTCGTCGAGCGCGGCGACGATCAGCAGGATGCAGTCCGCGCCCATCGCGCGCGACTCCGGCACCTGGTACGCGTCGATCGATGAAGTCCTTGCGCAGCACCGGCAGGCGCGCACGCGACGCGCGCGGCGACGAGTGCGTCGACCGATCCCTGGAACCACGCGCCGTCGGTCAGCACCGACAGGCACGCGGCGCCGCCCGCCTCGTACGAGCGCGCGATCGCCGCCGGATCGAAGTCGGCGCGCAGCAGGCCCTTCGACGGCGACGCCTTCTTGATTTCCGCGATCACCGCCGGCGCGCCGCGCGCGATGCGCGCTCGCAACGCGCGCGGCGAAACCGCGCGGCGGGTCGGCGTCGCGCGCGCGCCGCCACGACGCTCGGCGAGCGGTCGCGCGCGCTTCGCGGCGTCGACCTCCGCGGCCTTCGTCGCGAGGATGCGCTGGAGCACGTCGGGCATCGCCGCGTCGCGCGCCGACGGCGCGGTCGTGGAGCGCACGTCGGTCGTCGCGCTCATCGAAGCCGCTTCGGGTGGACGAACGCCGCATCGCGCTCATCCGAGCCGCTTCGTCGCCGCGACGAACGCGTCGAGCTTCGCGCGTGCCGCGCCGCTCGCGACGACCTCGCGCGCCTTCGCGATGCCGGCCTCGATCGAGTCGCAGACGTCGGCCGCGTACAGCGCGAGCCCGGCGTTCAGCACGACGATCTCGCGCGGCGTGCCGTCGACGTTCGCGAGCGCCTCGTCGATCATCGTCCGCGATTCGCCGGCGTCGGCGACCTTCAGCCCGCGGTTCGACTTCATCGCGAGCCCGTAGTCCTCGGGATGGATCTCGTACTCGCGGACCTGCGCCGTCCTTCAGCTCGCCGACCAGCGTCGCGGCGCCGAGCGACGCCTCGTCCATGCCGTCCTTGCCGTAGACGACGAGCGCGTGGACCGCGCCGAGCCGCTGCAGCACGCGCACCTGGATGCCGACGAGGTCCGGATGGAACACGCCCATCAGCTGATGGACCGCGCCGGCCGGATTCGTCAGCGGGCCGAGGATGTTGAAGATGCGTCCGCACGCCGAGCTCGCGGCGGACCGGCGCGACGTTCTTCATCGCGCTGTGATGGTTCGGCGCGAACATGAAGCCGATGCCGGTCTCGTCGATGCACGCGGCGACCTGCTCCGGCGTCAGCAGCACGTTCGCGCCGAGCGCTTCGAGCACGTCGGCGCTGCCGGAGCTCGACGACACGCCGCGGTTGCCGTGCTTCGCGACGCGCGCGCCGCCGGCGGCCGCGACGAACATCGACGCGGTCGAGATGTTGAACGTGTGCGCGCCGTCGCCGCCGGTGCCGCACAGGTCGACGAGATGCGTGCGATCCGGCGACGTCGACCGGCGTCGCGAACTCGCGCATGACCTGCGCGGCGGCCGCGATCTCGCCGATCGTCTCCTTCTTCACGCGCAGGCCGAGCAGCAGCGCCGACGCGATCGGCGGCGACATCTCGCCGCGCATCAGCATCCGCATCAACGACAGCATCTCGTCGTGGAAGATCTCGCGGTGCTCGATGCAGCGCGGTCAGCGCCTCGGTCGGGGTGATGGGCATGGGATCGGGCGCGACGCCGCGTCAGCGCGCGAGGAAGTTGCGCGAGCAGCGCGATGGCCGTGCTCGGTCAGGATCGACTCGGGATGGAACTGCACGCCTTCGACGTCGAGCGTGCGATGGCGCACGCCCATGATCTCGCCGTCGTCGGTCCACGCCGTGACCTCGAGGCAGTCGGGCAGCGACGATCGTTCGATCGCGAGCGAGTGATAGCGCGTGACGGTGAACGGCGACGGCAGCTCGTCGAAGACGCCGGCGTCGACGTGCGTCACGGCGTCGGTCTTGCCGTGCATCACGCGGGCCGCGCGCACGACGCGGCCGCCGAACGCCTCGCCGATCGCCTGGTGGCCGAGGCAGACGCCGAGGATCGGCATGCGGCCGGCGAAGCGGCTGCGATCAGCGGCACGCAGACGCCGGCCTCGGCGGGCGTCGACGGTCCGGGCGACAGGCAGATCGCGATCGGCGCCGAGCGCCTCGATCTCGTCGAGCGACGCCGCGTCGTTGCGGACGACGCACGACGTCTTCGCCGAGCTCGCCGAAATACTGGACGAGGTTGTAGGTGAAGCTGTCGTAGTTGTCGATCATCAGCAGCATGGCGCGGCCCGGTGCGGCATGCGCCGGCCGCCGGCCGGCGCGAGGGACGGCGATTATGCCGTCGATTCGCGCAGTCGCGGCGCCGGACGATGCCCCGCCCGGCGCGGTGGCGGGCCGCTAGGGCTTCGCGGCCGTCGCGAGCTGCGCGTCCGGCACGGCGTTGCGCACCGCGGGTCGGGCCATCAGCGCCGCGAAGATCGCGCGAAGATCGGCGTCGGTCATCTGCGACAGCATCGGCCAGGGCATCGGCGGCAGGATCGGCCGGCCGGTGCCGAGATGCTTGCCGGTGCGCATCGCCCGCACGAAGTCCCCGGCCTTCCAGGCGCCGATGCCGGTGCCGACGTCGGGCGTCAGATTGATCGCATAGCTGACGCCCCACGGTCCCCAGAACGCCGTGTTCGTCGCCGAGCCTCCCCACAGCCACGGGCCCTGCGCCGACGGCGGCGGCGGCAGCCGCGCGTCCTCGGGATGACCGGACAGGCCGCGCGCGCGATCGGGCTCGGGTCCGTCCGGACCCGGCTTCAGCGGCGTGTGGCAGTCGCTGCAGCCGCCGGTCGCGAGCAGGTAGTCGCCGCGCGACTTCGGCGGTTCGGCGATTGCCGGCGCGGCGACCGCGAGCAGGACGGCGGCGACGCAGGCGAAGGTCCATGCGACGCACCACCCCGCGCGCGACATCGGATGCGGCATCTTTTTCTCCCGTCGATCGATCGATCCGGGATTGTGCGAGCGATACCGCCCGCGGACACGCGCGGCGCGGCGCGGCGTCGCGTGCGCGCGACGTCAGCGCGCGTAGAACGACGCGATCGTCGCGACGACGCGATCGACCATCGCCGCGTCGACGTCGAGGTGCGTGACGAAGCGCGTATGCGCGCCGACGCTGGCCACGATGCCGGCGTCGCGCAGACGCTTGTCGAGCGCGACGACGTCCGACGTCGGCAGGTCGACGAACACCATGTTCGTGAACGGCCCGTCGACCTTCAGCGCTTCGATCGCGCGCAGACCGTCGGCGAGCCGCGCGGCGTTCGCGTGGTCGTCGGCGAGTCGCTCGACCTGGTGGTCGAGCGCGTAGAGTCCCGCCGCCGCGAGGATGCCCGCCTGGCGCAGGCCGCCGCCGAGCATCTTGCGCCAGCGATGCGCGTCGTCGATGAAGCCGCGCGGCCCGCACAGCACCGAGCCGACCGGCGTGCCGAGTCCCTTCGACAGGCAGATCGAGACCGAGTCGAACGGCGCGCACAGCGTCTCGAGCGACGAGCCGGTCGCGACGACGGCGTTGAACACGCGCGCGCCGTCGAGATGCAGCGCGAGCCCGGCCTCGCGCGCGAACGCCGCGACGTCCTCGACGTACGACTGCGGCACGACCTTGCCGCCGATCGTGTTCTCGAGCGCGACCAGCTTCGTCCGCGCGAAGTGGTCGTCGTGCGGCTTGACGGCGGCGCGCAACTGGTCGAGCGGGATCGTGCCGTCCGGCGCGTTGTCGATCGGCTGCGGCTGGATGCTGCCGAGCACGGCCGCGCCGCCGCCTTCGTAGCGATAGGTGTGCGCCTTCTGCCCGACGAGGAATTCGTCGCCGCGCGCGCAGTGCGTCATCAGCGCGGCGAGGTTGCTCTGCGTGCCGGACGGCATGAACAGCGCGGCCTCCATGCCGGTCATCGCGGCGAGGCGCTCCTGCAGCCGATTGACGGTCGGGTCGTCGCCGTAGACGTCGTCGCCGACGTCGGCGGCGATCATCGCGGCGAGCATGCCGGCGCTCGGACGCGTGACGGTGTCGCTGCGCAGGTCGATCGGGGAGTCGGTCATCGGAAGGGTCGAGGCCGGCGCGTCGCGCGCGCCGACGTCCGGTCAGGCGAGCTTGCCGTGGCAGTTCTTGTATTTCTTGCCGCTGCCGCACGGGCACGGATCGTTGCGGCCGACCTTCTCGCCGAAGCGCTGCACCTGGCGGACGCGCGCGGACTGCGCTGCCGGGGCGACGCGCGACGCGCCCGCGGCCGCCGGCGCCGCCGAAGCCGCCGCCGTTTCGGTTTCGAGCTCGGCGCCGTCGGCGACCGTCGCGAGCGCCTCGTCGAAGTCGGCGTGCTGGTAGCGGACGTTCTCGAGCGCCGGCGCGGCGCTCGCCATCTGCGCCTCGGCCGCCTCGACCTGCTCGGCCGTCTGCACGCGGACGGTCATGATGTAGCGCGTGACCTCGTTGCCGATCGCGTCGAGCAGCGCGCTGAACAGCTCGAACGCCTCGCGCTTGTACTCCTGCTTCGGATTCTTCTGCGCGTAGCCGCGCAGGTGGATGCCCTGCCGCAGATGGTCGAGCGCCGCGAGATGCTCGCGCCAGTGCGTGTCGAGACTCTGCAGCATGATCGACCGCTCGAAGCCGCCGAACGCCTCCCTGCCCGCGATCGCGATCTTCGCGTCGTACGACGCCTCGGCGGCCTTCAGCACGCGGTCGAGGATGTCGTCGTCGCTGATCGAGTCGTCGCCTTCGAGCATCTGCACGAGCGGCACGTCGAGCTGCCACTCCGACGCGAGCGTGCGCTCGAGGCCCGGCACGTCCCACTGCTCCTCGATCGCGCCTTCGGGCACGGAGTTGCGCACGACCGCCGTGAACACGCCCTGCCTGAGCGACGCGATCGTCTCGGCGATGTCCTTCGCCTCGAGCAGCTCGTTGCGCTGCTGGTAGATGACCTTGCGCTGGTCGTTCGCGACGTCGTCGTATTCGAGCAGCTGCTTGCGGATGTCGAAGTTGCGGGCCTCGACCTTGCGCTGCGCGGTCTCGATCGAGCGCATCACGATGCCGGCCTCGATCGGCTCGCCCTCGGGCATCTTCAGCCGGTCCATGATCGCGCGCACGCGGTCGCCGGCGAAGATCCGCAGCAGCGGGTCGTCGAGCGACAGGTAGAAGCGCGACGAGCCCGGGTCGCCCTGGCGTCCCGACCGGCCGCGCAGCTGGTTGTCGACGCGGCGCGACTCGTGCCGCTCGGTGCCGACGATGTGCAGGCCGCCGGCCGCGACGACCCGGTCGTGCAGCCCCTGCCAGGCGCCGCGCAGCTCCTCGATCTCGGCGTCCTTCTGCTCTTCGGACTTCGTCGCGTCGGCGCGGATGAAGTCGACCTGCTTGTCGACGTTGCCGCCGAGGACGATGTCGGTCCCGCGGCCGGCCATGTTCGTCGCGATCGTGACGGCGCCCGGCTTGCCGGCCTGCACGATGATCTCCGCCTCGCGCGCGTGCTGCTTCGCGTTCAGCACCTCGTGCGGAAACTTCTTGCGCTTCAGCAGCCCCGACAGCAGCTCCGAATTCTCGATCGACGTCGTGCCCACCAGCACCGGCTGCCCGCGCGCGCGGCAGTCCTCGATGTCCATGATGATCGCGTTGTACTTCTCGCCGGCGGTCTTGTAGACCTGGTCGAGCTTGTCCTCGCGACGCGACGGCTTGTTCGGCGGGACGACGACGGTCTCGAGGTTGTAGATCTCCTGGAACTCGTACGCCTCGGTGTCGGCGGTGCCGGTCATGCCGGCGAGCTTGCCGTACATGCGGAAGTAGTTCTGGAACGTGATCGACGCGAGCGTCTGGTTCTCGTTCTGGATCTTGACGCCTTCCTTCGCCTCGACCGCCTGGTGCAGGCCGTCGGACCAGCGACGCCCGACCATCAGGCGCCCGGTGAACTCGTCGACGATCACGACCTCGCCCTGCCCGTCGCCGGGCTGCACGACGTACTGCTGGTCGCGGTGATAGAGGTTGTGCGCGCGCAGCGCGGCCATCAGGTGATGGACGAGCAGGATGTTGGCCGGGTCGTACAGCGACGCGCCTTCGGGCAGCAGGCCCATGTTCTCGAGGATCTTCTCGGCCTTCTCGTGGCCGGCCTCGGACAGCTGGATCTGGTGCGCCTTCTCGTCGACCCAGAAGTCGCCTTCGGGCTCGGGCTCGTTCGGCTTCGGCTCGTCCTTCATGCGATCGAGCAGCGGCGGGACCGTGTTGAGCCGCACGTACAGCTCGGTGTGGTCCTCGGCCTGGCCGCTGATGATCAGCGGCGTGCGCGCCTCGTCGATCAGGATCGAGTCGACCTCGTCGACGATCGCGTACGCCAGGCCCCGCTGCACCCGGTCGCCGGTGTCGTACACCATGTTGTCGCGCAGGTAATCGAAGCCGAACTCGTTGTTCGTGCCGTACGTGATGTCGGCCGCGTACGCCTGCTGCTTCTGGTCGTGCGGCATCTGCGACAGGTTCACGCCGACGGTCAGGCCGAGGAACGAATAGAGCCGGCCCATCCACTCGGCGTCGCGCTGCGCGAGATAGTCGTTGACCGTGATGAGATGGACGCCCTCGCCGGTCAGCGCGTTGAGGTAGACCGGCAGCGTCGCCGTCAGCGTCTTGCCTTCGCCGGTGCGCATCTCGGCGATCTTGCCTTCGTGCAGCGCGATGCCGCCGAGCAGCTGCACGTCGAAGTGCCGCATGCCGAGCGAGCGCTTCGACGCCTCGCGGACGACCGCGAACGCCTCGGGCAGCAGGTCGTCGAGCGCCTCGCCGCCGGCGACGCGCGCCTTGAACTCGGCGGTCTTCGCCTGCAGCGCGTCGTCGGACAGCGCCGCGACGGACGGCTCGAGCGCGTTGACCGCGACGACCGACCGACGGTACTGCTTGAGCAGCCGCTCGTTGCGGCTGCCGAAGACCTTCTTCAGAACGCCTGTCAGCATGGGAAGGGAACGTGGATCGCCCGCGAGGGCGTCGCCGGGCGCCGGCAGGACGCCGCGCGACCCACGGCGCGACCGGCCGAGACCGCCGCGCCTTCGCGGCGACGGGCCGGCGCGGCGCGAAAGCGCGCGGGGGCGAAAACGGGCGATTTTATCATGCGACCCCGGCGTGACCGGGCGCCCGGGGCGAGCGTCCGTCGGGCGGACATGGCGTCCACGGGTCCGAAATCAAGCGACGACCCGCCGGCCGGCGCCCGTGCGACCATGCGCGGCATGCGATTCCTCCCGCCGCAGCGCGCCGCATCGGTGATCGACTTCCTGAAGCGCCACGAGGGCGCCGCGGGACTCATGCCGGCCGCCGAACGGATCGTGCGGCTCGAGGCCGACCTGCTCGGCGCGATGCCGCCGACGCTGCGGACCGACTGCTCGGTGACGGACTTCGACGACCGGATCGTCACGCTGCGCGTCGGCTCGGCGAGCGTGGCCGCGAAGCTGCGCCAGACGCTGCCGCGGCTGCGCGAGACGCTCGTCACCCGCGGCTGGCAGGTCGACGGCATCCGGCTCAGGATCCGGCCGCGGCCGGCGCACGAGGATCGCGCGGCCGGCTGGAAAGCACCGGCGTCGCCGGCGATTCCGACCACCGGGCTCGATGCGTTCGAGGCGCTCGGCGACGGACTCGAGGACACGCCGCTGCGGGCGGCCGTGGAGCGGCTGGTGCGCCGCCGACGGCCGCTGCGTCGCTGATCAGGCCGGGACGGCCTCGTCGACGAGGCCGAACGTGAACGCGCGCGGCGCCTTCGACTCGTCGTCGAACGTGACGATCTCGTAGGCCGACGCGTCGGCCAGCAACGCGCGCAGCAGCTGGTTGTTCATCGCGTGGCCCGACTTGTGCGCGCGATACGACGCGATCAGCGGATGGCCGATCACGTACAGGTCGCCGATGGCGTCGAGGATCTTGTGCTTGACGAACTCGGACGCGTCGCGCAGCCCGTCGCCGTTCAGCACGCGGTACTCGTCCATCACGATGGTGTTGTCGAAGCTGCCGCCGCGCGCGAGGCCCATCTGGCGCAACGCCTCCGCCTCGTGCATGAAGCCGAACGTGCGGGCGCGTGCGATCTCGCGGACGTACGAGCGGTCGGCGAAGTCGATCGTGTAGCGCTGACCGGTCGCGTCGATCGCCGGATGCCGGAAGTCGATCGAGAAGTCGAGCCGGAAGCCGGCATACGGCTCGAGCCGGACCCAAGCGTCGTCGCCCTGCCCGGCCGGCGCCTTGACGCGGACCTCGACCGGCTTCCTGACGCGGATGAATTTCTTCGCGGCCGGCTGCTCCTCGAAGCCGGCCGACTGCAGCAGGAACACGAACGACGCGGCGCTGCCGTCCATGATCGGAATCTCTTCGGCCGTGACGTCGACGTACAGGTTGTCGATGCCGAGGCCCGCGCAGGCGGACATCAGGTGCTCGATCGTCGAGACCTTCGCAGCGCCGACCTGCAGCGTCGATGCGAGGCGCGTGTCGCCGATCGCCATCGCGTTCGCGGGCAGATCGACCGGCGGGTCGAGATCGATGCGGCGGAACACGATGCCGGTATCGATCGGTGCCGGGCGCATCGTCAGCACCACGCGCGTTCCGGAGTGCAGGCCGATGCCGGTCGCCTTCGTGACTTCCTGGATGGTTCGCTGCCGCAGCATGCCGGTCGCCGGCACGGGATTCGTTCTTGTCAGCATCGCGCGATTATAGGAATTCATTGCTTCGCAACATAGGCTTTTAGTGTTGCGCGTTGTAATTGACGCGCGGCGAGGCAGATGCCGATCGCCTCGGACGCTTCGGCATAGTTGCGTGCGCCGCCGGGCGCGCGTGGCGCACGGTCGGCGAACGTCGTGTCGAAGTCGTTCTTCGCGGCCGTGTCGCAGAGCCGCGCACCGAGTCGCGGCAAGCCGCCATCGGCGTGCTCGGGCAGGCGGCGGACGACGACGTCGTAGTGGCCGCGCAGGTAACGGACCGCCTGCGCGGCCGCGAGTTCATCGCGTCCGGCGCCCTGCTGCATCGCCGCGAGTCCGTCGCGGGCGTCCGCGCGCTCGGCGAACAGCGCGTCGTAGCTCGCGTCGGCGAGCGCCGGATCGCGGAACGAGCCGAGCGCGCGCAGCAGCATCGAGCGACTGCCGCCGCTCGCGCGCGACAGCGCGTCGAGCATCGCGTCGACCAGCTCGCGGCCCGAGCCGCCCTGCGCGACGCGCGCGGCGGTCTCGAGGACCGGTTCCGCGCCAGCGGGCAGCGGGTTCCTCGCGCCGAGCCAGTCGCGCGCCAGACGCGTCGCCTCGCGCTGCAGGCCGGCGTCGTTGCCCAGGTCGGCGAACCACGGCAGCAGCGACTGGCGCAACATCGAGTCGCCTTCGCGATCGGCCGTGCGCGGCAGCCAGCCGAGCTGTCGCGCCTTCGGCCCGAACGTCTTCTGCACGTAGCGCGCGAAGCCGTCGCGGTCGACCGCGTCCTCGAGCCACGACGGACGGACCTGCGACGCGAGGCGGACGGCGGCCTCGATCACGGTCGGCTGCCGATGGTTCGCGAAGCGCGCCGCGAAGTCGAGCGCGATGTCGATCGGCCACTCGCCGCTGCTCGCGAGGATCGACGCGTCGTCGAGCGCGGGGATCGCCTCGGACGGCAGCAGCGGCGTGCCGGCGAGCTGCAGGCTGAGCTCGGGCGTCAGCGACGACACGAAGTAGCCGGCGCCGCCGCGATTCGGCAGCACCCACGCCGGGCACGATTCGCCGCTCGGCAGCGGCAGCGGCGTGCGCGCGTCCGTGACGACCGTACAGAGTTCGTTGAAGTCGCCGCCGCGCCCGAACTGGAAGCAGGCGGGGAACGTCCAGCGCTGCGCGAACGCCGGATCGCCGATCGGTCGCGACGGCACGTAGCGCGACTGGTTCAGGATGAGCCGCGGCGCGCCCTTGCCGTCGGCGCCGCAATCGAGCGAGACCGCGAGCCGCGGCACGCCGGGTTGCTCGATGAACGACTTCAGCCCGCCGATCGCCGTCGCGTTGTCGGGACCTGCCTCCGCCGCCACGGCGCCGAAGAAGTCCTCGGCGCGCGCGCTGCCGTTCGCATGCTCGTACAGGTAGCGCCGGACGCCGTTGCGGAAGCGCTCGTCGCCGATCGCCGCCTCGAACATCGCGAGGACCGACGCGCCCTTCTCGTAGGTGATCGTGTCGAACGCGTTGCGCAGGTCGTCGGGCGTGTTGACCGGCTGGCGCACGGCACGCGTCGAAGCCAGGCGGTCGATGCGGATCGCCTGCACGCGGCGCTCGTCGTCCGACAGCCGCGTCTGCCAGACGGGGAACGCGCGCTGGACGACCTTCGCGCTCATCCACGTCGCGAACGACTCGTTGAGCCACGCGTCGTTCCACCACTGCATCGTGACGAGGTCGCCGAACCACTGATGCGCCATCTCGTGCGCCGCGACCTCGGCCCAGCGACGACGGAACGACTCCGAATCCTGCTCCGGCCGCGTCGCCATCAGGTCCATCTGGTACGTGATCAGCCCGGCGTTCTCCATCGCGCCGAAGCCGACGGTGACCGGGATCGCGACCGAGTCGAGCTTGTCGTACGGATACGGCTGGCCGACGTAGTCCTCGAGCGCGTCGAGGATCTTCGGCGTCGAGTCCCTGACCCACGCGAGTTCACCGGCGTGACCCTTCGGCACGAGGTAGCGCAGCGCTGTGCCCTTCTTGCCGGCGCGGCCGCCGTCGACGACGTCGAACGGTCCGACCGCGAACGCGACGAGATAGCTCGGCAGCGGCGGCGTCGGATTGAAGCGCACGCGCTTCATCGCGATCGCGGGCTCGGCGGGCGGGCCCTTGTGCGACGCTTTCGCCTCGACCGGCGCGACGTACGGCTCTTCCGCGGCGATCGGCATGTTGGACGCGGCGACGTCGTCGCTCGGCACGATCAGCGACAGGTGCCACGGCGTCTTCCAGCCCGGCTCGTCGAAGCACGGGAAGGCGCGGCGCGCGGCGGTGTCCTCGAACTGCGTGAACGCGTACCACTGGTTGCCGTCCTGCTCCTTGAAGATGCCCGCCGTCTCGACGCGATCGACGACGCCGTCGTAGTCGAGCGTGATCACCGCGCGGCCGGCCGGGATCGGGGCCGCGAAGCGCAGACCGACGAAGTCGTGGCCGCCGGGAACCGTCTTCGCGACGAACGTCTTGCCGCCGGCCTGCACGTTCGCGCTGCGGATGTCGAGGCGCGTCGCGTTCATCCAGAAGAATTCGGTCGGCTTCGCGACGTCGACATGGACGATCACGCGTCCCGCGAACGTCTCCTTGGTCGGCACGATCGTCAGCTCGGCCTCGTACGCGAGCGGCTTCACCGCGTCGCCGAGCCGCATCGTCGGCGGGGTCGGCGGCGGCGGCGCGGCCTTGCGGCGCGGCGCCGCCGTCGCCGGTGCGACCGCGGTGGCGACGAGCGACAGCGCGAGCAGCATCAGCGCCGCGGCACGGCAGGCACGCATCGGTCGGGTCGCGGGTCGACGTCGCGTGAAGCCGGGCGGGACGGTCGACGAAGGAAGGTCCGGGGACGGACCGGACAGCGGGTGGTGTTGCACGGCCGCGATTTTACCCGGGGTAAGACATTCGCCCGCGCGAGGAGCGGGCGTCGACGTGGCGCGAGGACCGGGCGTCGACGTCGTCGATGCGGGACGTTCGAAGCGTCGACGTCGCGTGCGACGGGAAACGACGTCGACCGTCGCGCGGCGCGCGCGGCCTCGTGCGATGAACGATGAGGAACGACTGCGGCCGACGCGCGACGATCGACGCCGCGCTCGACGGACGCGGCGACCGCGATCGATGGGCGGCGGACCCGCGCGAGGGCCGCCGCCCATCGCCGCGCATCAGTCCGCCTGCTTGCGCAGGAACGCCGGGATCTCCAGGCGATCCATGCCGCTCTCCTCGAGCGCCGTGACACGCGCCGCCGCATGCTCGCGGGTGCGCCACACGGCCGGCTGGTCGTACTGCTCGTAGCCGTTCGTGCCGGTGGCCGCCAGCGGCTGCGCGATCGCCGCCGCGAAGCCGTGCTCGACCGCGCTGCCCTTCGTCATCGACTGCGGCTGCGGCACGAGCTGCGGACGCTGCTTCTGGCGGCCGAGGCCCGTCGCCACGACCGTCACGCGCAGGTTGTCGCCCATCGTGTCGTCGTAGACGGCGCCCATGATGACGGTCGCATCCTCGGCGGCGAACGCGCTGATCGTCTCCATCACGGTCCGCGTCTCGCGCAGCTTGAGCGTGCGGCTCGCCGTGATGTTGACGAGCACGCCGCGCGCGCCCGACAGGTCGACGCCTTCGAGCAGCGGGCTCGTGACCGCCTGCTCCGCCGCGAGCCGCGCACGGTCGATGCCGGCCGCCATCGCGGTGCCCATCATCGCCTTGCCCTGCTCGCTCATCACCGTCTTCACGTCCTCGAAGTCGACGTTGATGAGACCGTCGACCTTGATGATCTCGGCGATGCCGGCGACCGCGTTGTGGAGCACGTCGTCGGCGCACTTGAAGCACGCGTCCATCTCGGCGTCCTCGCCCATCACCTCCTCGAGCTTCT
This sequence comes from uncultured beta proteobacterium, assembly GCA_963720205.1. Classification (GTDB taxonomy): domain Bacteria; phylum Pseudomonadota; class Gammaproteobacteria; order Burkholderiales; family Burkholderiaceae_D; genus CAHJXF01. The sequence continues at coordinate 2,337,024 of OY970390.1, forward strand.
CGTTCAGCACGACGATCAGCGAATCGACGTGCGACGCGAGGTTGTCGAGCCCGTCCTCGGCCGTGCGCATCTTGCGGCTGCCTTCGAACCCGAACGGCTTCGAGACGACGCCGACGGTCAGGATGCCGAGCTCCTTCGCGACGGCGGCCACGATCGGCGCCGCGCCGGTGCCGGTGCCGCCGCCCATGCCGGCGGTGATGAACACCATGTGCGCGTCGCGCAGCTCGTCGGCGATGCGCTCGCGCGCCTCCTCGGCGGCCGCGCGTCCGGCCTCGGGCTTCGCGCCCGCGCCGAGGCCCGACTTGCCGAGCTGGACCACGTGCGGTGCCTTCGAGCGCGCCAGCGCCTGCGCGTCGGTGTTCGCGCAGATGAAGTCCACGCCCTGCACGCCGCGGTTGATCATGTGCTGGACGGCATTGCCGCCCGCGCCCCCGACGCCGATCACCTTGATGACCGCGCCCATCGTTTCGTTGTCCAGCATTTCGAACGTCATGATGTTTCTCCGATTCAAGATCAAGACTTCATTCCACGATTCAGGAACCAGGACTTGGGATTCGGGTTCGCCGTATCCGAAGGCCTTGTGCCTTTCCGTTTGCCGTACCGCTTCGCTTCAATCGCTCGCTTCACTTCACTTCATGTCGCCCCGGCGGAGGCCTGGGCTCAATCTGTCGTCACCCCGGCGAAGGCCGGGTCCAAGTCCGCACGACGCCGGGTCCCCGCCTTCGGAGACGACAACCCCCTCTCCGTCGTCCCCGCGAAGGCGGGGATCCAGTGTCTTCAATCGGGTCCCGGTTTTCGCCGGGACGACACATCTCTCGTGCACCTCTTCAGGTTTCGCTTCGACTTCCTTCACACCGTCTCTCAGAAATTCCCCACGAACCATTCCTTCATCCGCTGGAAGATGTCCTTGAAGCCGCCGCGCGACGACGCGACGCGACGGCCGCGCAGGCGCTGCACGCGCGCTTCCTGCAACAGCCCCATCGACGTCGAGAAGCGCGGGCTGCGGACCACGTCCGACAGGTTCCCGTCGTAGTCGGGCACGCCGAGGCGCACCGGCTTCAGGAAGATGTCCTCGCCGAGCTCGACGATGCCGTCCATCAGCGCCGTGCCGCCGGTGATGACGACGCCCGACGACAGCAGCTCCTCGTAGCCCGACTCGCGGACGACCTGCTGCACGAGCGAGAACAGCTCCTCGACGCGCGGCTCGATGACGGCGGCGAGCGCCTGGCGGCTCAGCATCCGCGGGCCGCGCTCGCCGATGCCGGGCACCTCGATCAGGTCGTCGGCGTTCGCGAGCACCTGCTTCGCGGTGCCGTGCGAGACCTTGATGTCCTCGGCGTCCGCGGTCGGCGTGCGCAGCGCCATCGCGATGTCGTTCGTGATCTGGTCGCCGGCGATCGGGATCACGGCCGTGTGGCGGATCGCGCCGCCGGTGAAGATCGCGATGTCGGTCGTGCCGCCGCCGATGTCGACGAGCACGACGCCGAGTTCCTTCTCGTCGTCGGTCAGGACCGCGAGGCTCGACGCGAGCGGCTGCAGGATCAGGTCCTGCACCTCGAGCCCGCAGCGACGCACGCACTTGACGATGTTCTGCGCCGCGCTCACGGCGCCGGTCACGATGTGGACCTTGACCTCGAGCCGCATGCCGCTCATGCCGAGCGGCTCGCGCACGTCCTCCTGCCCGTCGACGATGAACTCCTGCGTCAGCACGTGCAGCATCTGCTGGTCGCCGGGGATGCTGACGGCCTTCGCGGTCTCGATCACGCGCGCGACGTCGGTCGACGTGACCTCCTTGTCCTTGATCGCCACCATCCCGCTCGAGTTGAAGCTCTTGATGTGGCTGCCGGCGATGCCGGTGTACACGTCGCGGATCTTGCAGTCGGCCATCAGCTCGGCTTCTTCGAGCGCGCGCTGGATCGACGCGACGGTCGTCTCGATGTTGACGACGACGCCCTTCTTCAGCCCCTTCGACTCGTGCTGGCCCATGCCGATCACGTCGAAGCGGCCGTCGGCCTGCAGTTCGGCCACGACGGCGACGACCTTCGACGTGCCGATGTCGAGGCCGACGATCAGGTCCTTGGTGTCCTTCGTCACGTCGAGTCCTTGGCGGCGGATGCGGGCATCGCGGGCTTTCGTGGTCAGTGGGCGGGAATCGGGTGCCGCGCGGCCGCGGCCGGCTTGTGCGCGGCGACGGGCGGCTTCGACGTCGGCTTCTGCGCCGGCCGCGGCGCCGCCTTCGGCGTCGACTTGTCCTCGGCGAGCCGCAGCCCCTCGGCGCGCAGCGCGAAGCCGTTCGGGTAGCGCAGGTCGATCAGCGTCGGCTTCGGCCAGCGCGACACGAGCGTCGGCCACGCGTCGATCAGGCGCGTCACGCGCGTCGGCACCGTGCTGCCGTCGCTCTCGCGCCCGAGGTCGACCGTGAGGCCGCTGTCGGTGCCGTTGTCGAAGTGCACGGTCCACGCATAGCGCGGCGACAGCGTGACCTGGTCGGGGACGAGCGACAGCTTCGCGAACCAGCTCCGGAAGTCGAGGTAGCGCGTCGCGACGTCGCGTTCGGTGCCGACCGGTCCGGCGAGTTCGGGCATCTCCTTCGCGTCCTCCTCGGCTTCGGCCGGGTTCGCGGAGAACAGCTCGCCGTACGTGTCGACGTAGCGGCCGTCGTCCCAGCTGCCGAGGACGCGATGCTCCTCGAGCGCGACGACGAGCCGGTCGGGCCACTCGCGACGGACCTGGGCGCGACGCACCCAGGGCACGGCCTCGAACGCGCGACGAACGGCCTCGAGGTCGACGGTGAAGAAGTTCGTCGTCGTCGTCGATCGAATCAGCGGCAGCGCGTCCGAGCGCACCGTCGCCGCGCTGACGTGGCGCAGCGGCACGGCCGGCTCGCCGGCGATCGGCAGCGACTCGACGCGGATCGCGCGCAGCGAGAACATCGGCCGACGCGACGCCCACACGGCGGCGCCGGCGATCAGCGCGGCCGCGGCGGCGACGACGATCGCGAGCGCGAGCAGGTTCAGCAGGCGCGGGCTATCCCACATCGTCGCCCCCGTCTTCGCCCGACGTGCGCGTGGCGGCCGACAGCGCGGCGCGGCGCGTCTTCAGGCGCGCGCTCGCGAGCACCGCGACGCACAGGTCCTCGTAGGCCATGCCGACCGCGCGCGCCGCGATCGGCACCAGCGAGTGGCCCGTCATGCCGGGCGACGTGTTGACCTCGAGCAGGAACGGCTCCTGGTCCGCGTCGCGCAGCATGAAGTCGACGCGGCCCCAGCCCTCGCAGCCGATCGCCGCGAACGCCTCGAGCGCGAGCGCGCCGGATGCGCTTCGACAGCGCGTCGTCGATCGGCGCCGGACACAGGTAGCGCGTGTCGTCGGTGAAGTACTTGTTCTGGTAGTCGTAGTTGCCGCCGGGCGCGACGATCTCGATGATCGGCAGCGCCTCCGGCTTCCCCGGCGTGCGCTCGACGATCGAGACGGTCAGCTCGCGGCCGGCGACGAACTCCTCGGCGAGCACCACGTCGTCGAACCGCGCCGCGAGCTCGAACGCCTCGCCGATGTCGGAGTAGCCCGCGACCTTCGAGATGCCGATCGTCGAGCCCTCGTGCGGCGGCTTGACGATCAGCGGCAGGCCGAGGAGGTCCGGCACCTGCCGCAGGTCGGTCGTCGCGTCGAGCACGACGTGGCGCGGCGTCGGCAGGTGCTGGCTCAGCCACACGCGCTTCGTGAAGATCTTGTCCATCGCGATCGCCGACGCCATCACGCCGCTGCCGGTGTACGGGATGCCGAGCAGTTCGAGCGCGCCCTGGATCGCGCCGTCCTCGCCGAAGCGGCCGTGCAACGCGATGAACACGCGATCGAAGCCTTCGGTCGCGAGCTCGCCGAGCGGGCGCAGCGACGGGTCGAACGGATGGGCATCGACGCCCTTCGCGCGCAACGCCGCGAGCACGCCGTTGCCCGACATCAGCGAGATATCGTGCTCGGCCGACACGCCGCCGAGCAGCACGCCGACCTTGCCGAAGCCGCGCGGATCGATCGTCATCGCGCACGCTCCAGCAGCCGGCCCGGCACGCCACCGATCGAGCCGGCGCCCATCGTGATGACGACGTCGCCGTCGCGGGCGACCGACAGGATCGCGTCCGGCATCGCGTCGATGTCCTCGACGAACAGCGGCTCGACGCGGCCCGCGACGCGCACCGCGCGCGCGAGCGAGCGGCCGTCGGCCGCGACGATCGGCTGCTCGCCGGCCGGATAGACCTCGCCGAGCACGACCGCGTCCGCGGACGACAGCACGCGCGCGAAGTCCTCGAACAGGTCGCGCGTGCGCGTGTAGCGATGCGGCTGGAACGCGAGCACGACGCGACGGCCCGGGGAACGCGCCGCGCGACGCGGCGAGCGTCGCCGTCATCTCGACCGGGTGATGGCCGTAGTCGTCGATCAGCGTGAACGATCCGGCGCGGCCGTCGGCCTGCGCGATCGCGACGTCGCCGAGCTGCTGGAAGCGGCGGCCGACGCCGGTGAACGTCGCGAGCGCGTCGCGGATCGCGCGGTCGTCGACGTTGAGCTCGGTCGCGACCGCGATCGCCGCGAGCGCGTTCAGCACGTTGTGCTCGCCGGGCAGGTTCAGCACGACGTCGAGCGGCGGCAGCGTCACGCCGTTCTGCCGCGTCACCGTGAAGCGCATGCGACCGTCGTCGGCACGCACGTCGTGCGCGCGGACCTGCGCGTCGGGCGAGAAGCCGTACGTCGTCAGCGGCTTCGAGATCAGCGGCATGATCTCGCGGACGTTCGCGTCGTCGACGCAGACGACCGCGGTGCCGTAGAACGGCAGCCGCTGCGTGAATTCGATGAACGCCTGCTTGAGCCTCGCGAAGTCGTGGCCGTACGTCTCCATGTGGTCGGCGTCGATGTTCGTGATCACCGCCATCACCGGCGTCAGGTTGAGGAACGACGCGTCCGACTCGTCGGCCTCGACGACGATGTAGTCGCCGGTGCCGAGCTTCGCGTTCGCGCCGGCGCTGTTGAGCCGCCCGCCGATGACGAACGTCGGGTCGAGGCCGCCCTCCGCGAGGACCGACGCGACGAGGCTCGTCGTCGTCGTCTTGCCGTGCGCGCCGGCGATCGCGATGCCGCGCTTGAGGCGCATCAGCTCGGACAGCATCACGGCGCGCGGCACGACCGGGATGCGGCGGCGGCGCGCCTCGATCACCTCGGGGTTGTCCGCCTGCACGGCGCTCGACACGACGATCGCGTCGGCCTTCGCGACGTGCGCGCGGTCGTGGCCGCGATGCACGACGGCGCCGGCGTTCGCGAGCCGTTGCGTCGCCGCGTTGCTCGCGACATCGGAGCCGGTCACCGCGTAGCCGAGGTTCAGCAGGACTTCGGCGATGCCGCTCATGCCGGAACCGCCGATGCCGACGAAGTGAATGGATTTGATCTTGTGCTTCATCGACCGGCCTCGCCCTCGACGAAGTCCGTCGACGTCGGCATCGGCGTCGCGCGCCGCAGGGTGACGATGCCGCGCGGCGCGCCGGGTGCCACGAAGTGGATGCTTTGATCTTGTGCTTCATCGACCGGCCTCGCCTTCGACGAAGTCCGTCGACGTCGGCTCGGCATCGGCATCGACGCTGCGGCCCGAGCCGCAGGGCGACGATGCCGGCGCGGCGCGCCGGGTTTGCGGACGATGTGCGCGCGCCTCATGCCTCGTCCTTCCGGGCATGCGCCTCGATCTCGTCGGCGACCGTCTCCGTCGCGCGCGGCTTGCCGAGCGACCGGGCGCATTCGGCCATCGTCTGCAGCCGGTCGCGGCCGAACGAGCCGAGCAGCGACGCGAGCGACGCGGCCGTCAGCTCGGCTTGCGGCAGATGGATCGCCGCGCCGGCCGCCGCGAGGTAGATCGCGTTGTCGCGCTGGTGCGAGGTCGTCGACGCGACCAGCGGCACGAGCACGCTCGCGACGCCGGCCGCCGTCAGCTCGCTGACGGTGATCGCGCCGGCGCGGCAGATCACGAGGTCGGCCTCGCGGTAATGCGCGGCCATGTCGTCGATGAACGGCGCGACGGTCGCGGTCACGCCGAGGTCGCGATAGACGGCCGCCAGCGCGTCGGCATGCTGCGCGCCGGCCTGATGGATCACGTGCGGTCGCGTCTCGAGCGGCATCGCGGCCAGCGCCAGCGGCACGTGACGATTGACGACGGCCGCGCCGAGGCTGCCGCCGAGCACCAGCAGCCGCAGCGGTCCCGATCGCGCCGACGTAGCGCTCGGACGGCGGCGGCAGCGCAGCGATCGACGCGCGTACCGGGCTGCCGGTCCAGACCGCCTTGCCGTCGGCGCCGTCCTTCGGGCCGGGCAGCCCGAACAGCAGCCGTTCGGCGAACGGCTTCAGCGCGCGGTTCGACAGCAGCAGCGCCGAGTCGCTGTTCATCAGCAGCAGCGGCACGCGCTGCCACGCGGCCGCGAGGCCGCCCGGCACCGTCACGTAGCCGCCCATGCCGAGCACCGCGTGCGGCTTCAGCGCGCGGAAGAAGCGCAGGCTGCGGAAGATGCCGGCGACGAACTGGCCGGCGCCGCGGAGCGCATGACCGACGCCCTTGCCGCGCATCCCGGCGAACGGGATCGTGTCGAGCGCGATGCCGGCTTCCGGCACGAGCCGGTTCTCCATCCCGTGCGCGGTGCCGAGCCAGCGGATCGCCCAGCCGCGCGCGCGCATCGTCTCGGCGATCGCGAGCCCCGGCATGATGTGCCCGCCGGTGCCGCCCGCCATGATGAGGAGCGTGCGGGTCATCGGCGGTCCTCGCGCGAGGCGGATCGGATCGCGGATGCGCGCGAAGACGACGCCGCGAGATTCGCCTGGTCGTGACGACCTTCGCTGTCGTCCCGCCGAAGGCCGGGACCCGAGCCGCTCGATCGCCCCGACGCGCGAGCTCGGGCCCCGGCCGTCGCCGGCGCGACGAACAAGGGGGCGGGCGCGTGGCTCATACCCGCCCCCCGCGCATCAGCACCCGGTTCTCGTAGTCGACCCGCATCACCAGCGCGAACGCGACGCAGTTGACGAGGATGCCGCTGCCGCCGTAGCTCATCAGCGGCAGCGTCAGGCCCTTCGTCGGCAGCAGGCCGAGGTTGACCCCCATGTTGATGAACGCCTGCACGCCGATCCAGATGCCGATGCCCTTCGCGACGAGACCCGCGTAGGTCCGCTCGAGCGCGATCGCCTGGCGACCGATCTCGAAGCAGCGCTGCACGAGCCAGAAGAACAGCCCGACGACGATCGCGACGCCGACGAGGCCGAGCTCCTCGCCGATCACCGCGAGCAGGAAGTCGGTGTGCGCCTCGGGCAGGTAATGCAGTTTCTCGACGCTGCCGCCGAGGCCGACGCCGAGCCATTCGCCGCGGCCGAACGCGATCAGCGAATGCGTCAGCTGGTACGCCTTGCCGGCCGCGTTGTCCTCCTCGAACGGGTCGAGATACGCGAAGAAGCGCGCGCGTCGCCACGGGTTCAGCATGACGAGCGCGACGAAGCCGGCGGCCATCGCGCCCGACAGTCCGAGGAACATCTTCGCGTTGACGCCGCCGAGGAACAGGATGCCGAACGCGACCGCCGCGATCACCATGAACGCGCCGAGGTCGGGCTCGAGCTGCAACAGCGCGCCGACCAGCACGACGACGGACGCCATCGGCAGGAAGCCCTTGCTGAAGCGATGCATCAGCGCCTGCTTGCGGACCGTGTAGTCGGCCGCGTACAGCGCGACCATCAGCTTCATGACCTCGGACGGCTGCAGGTTCAGCATGTACAGCGAGATCCAGCGGCGCGCGCCGTTCGCGCCGCGGCCGAGGCCCGGCACGAGCACCGCGACGAGCAGCACGATCGTCGCGACGAACAGGTACGGCGACCAGCGCTGCCACTTCGACAGCGGCACACGGAACGCGACGAGCCCGGCGACCGCGCCGATCACGATGAAGATCGCCTGCCGCACGAGGAAGTAGGTCTGGGTCGGCTTGATCGCCTTGTAGCGCGGCGACTCGGGCAGCGCGATCGACGCCGAATAGATCATCACGAGGCCGAGCAGCAGCAGCACGCCGCAGACGACCAGCAGCGGCTGGTCCCATTCGGCCATCGTCGAGCGCACCGGACGCAGCGGGTCGACCGCGTGCCGCGCGCGTGTCGACGCGCGGCTGCGATCGGCGGCGCCGAAGAGGCCGTTCAGCACGATGCCTCCGCGGTCCGCGGGTCGCGCGTCGGGACGATGCGGCGTCCGATCAGCACGGCGCCTCCTCGACCTGCGCGGCGCGCTCGGCGATCCGCTCGACCGCCGCGACGAAGACCTCGGCGCGATGCGCGTAGTCGCGGAACATGTCGAGGCTCGCGCAGGCCGGCGACAGCAGCACGACGTCGCCGGCGCGCGCGAGGCCGGCCGCCGCGTCGACCGCGTCGTCGAGCGATGCGCAGTCGACGAGCGGGACGCCGGTCGCGTCGAGCGCCGCGGCGATCGCGTCGCGGTCGCGGCCGATCAGCACGACGGCGCGCGCGTGGTCGGCGACCGGCGCGGCGAGCGGCGAGAAGTCCTGGCCCTTGCCGAGGCCGCCGGCGATCAGCACGACCTTGCGGCCGAGGCCGCGCAGCGCGGCGACCGTCGCGCCGACGTTCGTGCCCTTGCTGTCCTCGATCCAGTCGACGCCGTCGTGCGCGCGGACGAACGCCATGCGATGCGGCTCGCCCTCGTACGCGGCGGCGACGCGCAGCATCGACGCCATCGGCAGGCCGATCGCGCGACCGAGCGCGAGCGCGGCGAGCACGTTCGCGACGTTGTGGTCGCCGCGCAGCCGCAACGCGTCGACCGGCATCAGCCGCTTGACGCGGACCGGCGCGATCGACTCGAGCGGCACGACCTTCGCGGCGCGACGTTTCGCGATCACGCGCTTCGATCCGAAGCCGCGCGCCTCGGCGTCGGGGTCTTCGCCGTCGGCGACCGCCAGCCAGCGCAGGCCGCGACTCGCGTCGTCGTCGCGATCGGCGACGACGCCGAGGTCGCCGGGCAGCGTCGGCGCGTCGAGGCCGAAGCGGACCGACGGCGCTTCGCTCGCGTCCATCGCGACCACGCGCGGGTCGTCGCGGTTCAGCACGCGGACGGTCGCCGCCGCGAAGATCGTCGCCTTGACCCGCGCGTACGTCTCGAGGTCGCCGTGGCGGTCGAGATGGTCCTGCGTCACGTTCAGCACCGTCGCCGCGCGCGGCGCGAGCGCTCCTCGTCGTCTCGAGCTGGAAGCTCGACAGCTCGAGCACCCACGCGTCGGGCAGCGCGTCGCGATCGAGCGCGTCGGCGAGCGCGTCGAGCGCGGACGGCGACACGTTGCCGGCGACCGCGACGCGACGGCCGGACGCGGCGCACAGCCGGCCGACGAGCTTCGTGACCGTCGTCTTGCCGTTCGTGCCGGTGATGGCGACGACGTCGGGCGCATAGGTCCGCTCGCGGCCGAGCGCGGCCAGCGCGCGCGCGAACAGCTCGATCTCGCCGGTGACCTCGACGTCGTTCGACGTCGCGGCCGCGAGCAGCGCGGCGACCGGCGGGTCGTGCGGATCGAGGCCCGGACTGATCGCGACGAGGTCGACGCCGTCGAGCAGCGCGACGTCGAACGGCCCGAGCCGCAGGTCGACGTCGGCGTCGAGCGACGCGCGCTTCGGCGGCGCGTCGCGCGTGTCGGCGACGCGCACGCGCGCGCCGGCGCGACGGCACCAGCGGACCATCGCGAGCCCCGACTCGCCGAGGCCGAGCACGAGGACCGAACGTCCGTCCAGATCGTGGGCCGGATTCGTGAGGTCGTTCACCGCAGCTTCAACGTCGACAGACCACCAGCACCAGCATCATCGTCACGATCCAGAACCGCACGACGACGGACCGCATTGGTGTCGGCACCGCGCTGCGCGCTTCACCTGCTGCGCAGGTGAGCCTCCCCCAGCCGCCCGTCGTCGTGCTCATCGCGTCGTTCACCTGAGTTTCAGGGTCGACAGACCCACCAGCACCAGCATCATCGTCACGATCCAGAACCGCACGACGACCTGCGTCTCCTTCCAGCCGCCCTCTTCGAAGTGGTGGTGCAGCGGCGCCATGCGGAAGATGCGGCGGCCGGTGCCGTAGCGGCGCTTCGTGTACTTGAAGTACACGACCTGCATCATCACGGACACCGTCTCGGCGACGAACACGCCGCCCATGATGAACAGCACGATCTCCTGCCGGACGATGACCGCGATCGTGCCGAGGGCGCCGCCGAGCGCGAGCGCGCCGACGTCGCCCATGAAGACCTGCGCCGGGTACGTGTTGAACCACAGGAACGCGAGGCCGGAGCCGGCGATCGCCGCGCAGAAGACCATCAGCTCCGACGCGCCGGGGATGTGCGGGAACAGCAGGTAGCGCGAGTAGTCGGCGCGACCGATGACGTACGCGAAGATGCCGAGCGCGGCGCCGACGAGGATCGTCGGCATGATCGCGAGGCCGTCGAGGCCGTCGGTGAAGTTGACCGCGTTGCTCGTCCCGACGATGACGCAGTACGTGATCACCATGAAGCCGAGCGCGCCGAGCGGATACGCGACGTTCTTGAAGAACGGCACGATGAAGTCGGCCTTCGGCGGCAGCGCCATGTCGAAGCCGCTGCGGATCCACGCGAAGAACAGATGCGCGACGTCGGCGTTGCTCTGCGCGGAGACGGCGAACGCCAGGTACATCGCCGCGAGGACGCCGATCACCGACTGCCAGAAATACTTCTCCTTCGCGCTCATGCCCTTCGGGTCGCGCCGCACGACCTTGCGGTAGTCGTCGACCCAGCCGATCCAGCCGAAGCCGAACGTGACGAGCAGCACGACCCACATGAAACGGTTGCTGAGATCGGACCACAGCAGCGTCGCGACGCCGATCGCGATCAGGATCAGCGCGCCGCCCATCGTCGGCGTGCCGGTCTTCGCGAGGTGCGTCTGCGGGCCGTCGTCGCGGACCGCCTGGCCGATCTTCAGCGACGTCAGGCGGCGGATGACGAACGGACCGAACAGCAGGCCGATCGCGAGCGACGTCAGCGTCGCGAGCACCGCGCGCAGCGTGATGTACGTGAACACGTTGAGGAACCGGTACGTCCGGCGTGAACCACTGCGCGAGGGCGTACAGCATCAGTGGAGCCGCTCGTTGTCGGCACGGCCGGCGGACAGCGCCGCGACGACGCGCTCCATCCGCATGAAGCGCGAACCCTTGACGGCGACCGCGCCGTTCCGGTGGTCGCGCGTCCACGCGAGTACCGCGTCGATCAGCGGCGCGATGTCGTCGAAGTGGATCGCCGCGTCGCCGAACGCCGCCGCGGCTGCGCCGCTCGCGTCGCCGATCGCGTACATCGATTCGATGCCGCGATCGCGCGCGTGCGCGCCGATCTCGGCGTGGAACGCGGGCCCGTCGACGCCGACCTCGCCCATGTCGCCGACGACGAGCAACCGCGGCGATGCATGGCCGGCGAGCAGGTCGATCGCCGCGCGCATCGAGTCGGGGTTCGCGTTGTAGCTGTCGTCGATGACGACGGTGCCGTCGTCGAGCACGATGCGTCGCGAACGTCCACCGGCCGGCCGGAACGCCTCCAGGCCGGCGCGAATCGCGCCGAGCTCGATGCCGGCCGCGACGCAGGCCGCCGTCGCCGCGGTCGCGTTGCGCGCGTTGTGCAGGCCGCCGACCGCGAGCCGCGCCGTCAGCGCGTCGTCGGGCGTGTCGAGGTGCAGCACGACATCCTCGGGTTCGAGGTAAGCACGCCCGGTGACCGCGTTCGCGCCGCCGGTCGCGACCGGATCGTCGTCGCGCGCGGTCGAACACGCGAACGGCAGGATCGCGGCGCCCGTCGGCGGCGTGGCGCCACGCGTCGGCATGCGCGTCGTCGGCCGGATAGACCGCGACGCCGTCGGCGGGCAGCGCCCGGATCGCGAGCGCGTGCTCGTCGGCGACCGCGGCGACGGTCGCCATGAACGCCTGGTGCTCGCGCTGCGCGTTGACCACGAGCGCGATCGTCGGCTGCGCGATCTCCGCGAGCCGCGCCGTCTCGCCCGGATGGTTCATGCCGAGCTCGACGACCGCCGCGCGATGATGCGTGCGCATCCCGAGCAGCGTCAGCGGCACGCCGATGTCGTTGTTGAGGTTGCCGCGGGTCGCGAGGCGGTCGGCCTCGCCGAACGCCGCCGCGAGGATCGACGCGATCATCTCCTTCGTCGTCGTCTTGCCGTTGCTGCCGACGACCGCGATGACCGGCACGTCGAAGCGCGCGCGCCACCGCGCCGCGAGATCGCCGAGCGCGCGACGCGGATCGGGCACCGCGATCGACGGCAGCGCGCACGGACCGTGCGTGTCGCGCACGACGACCGCGGCCGCGTCGACGTCGTCGACGAACGCATGGCCGTCGAAGCGCTCGCCGGTCAGCGCGACGAACAGCGCGTCCTTCGCGACGGTCCGGCTGTCGGTCGACACGGAGCCGATGCGATGCATGCCGGCGTCGACGTCGGCGCCGCGCGCGGCGACCAGCCGCCCGCCGGTCATCGTCGCCACTTCGCGCAGCGTCAGCACGCGCGCGGCTCCGTCAGGCGCTCGCTGCGGCGACGTTCGCGACGCAGCGCCTCGACCGCGACCGTCACGTCCGAGAACGGCAGCTTGGCGCGGCCGACCTCCTGGTACGCCTCGTGTCCCTTGCCGGCGATCACGACGACGTCTTCCGGCCGCGCATGCGCGATCGCTTCGTAGATCGCGGTGCGACGGTCCGCCTCGACGCGCACGCGCTCGTCGAGCGACAGCCCGACGTAGCCCGACGACAGCGGATTGAAGCCGAGGTTGCCGATGCCCGCGACGATCTGCTCGATGATCGCGGCCGCGTCCTCGGTACGCGGGTTGTCGCTGGTGACGATGACGCGATCGGCGATGCGCGCCGCGATCTCGCCCATGATCGGCCGCTTGCCGCCGTCGCGATCGCCGCCGCAGCCGAACACGACGATCAGCTCGCCGCCGCGCGCGTCGACGATCGGCCGGCACGCCGTGAGCGCCTTCTCGAGCGCGTCCGGCTTGTGCGCGTAGTCGACGAGCACCATCGGCGCCGCGATGCCGCCGGGCCGCTCGCCCGGCGCGACGTTGACACGCTCGAGCCGTCCGGGGACCGGCTGAAGCGCCTGCAGCGCGTTCAGCGCCGCGTCGATCGACGCGCCGAGCGCGAGCAGCGTACCGAGCACGCCGAGGAGGTTCGCGACGTTGAAGGTCCCGATGAACTCGGTGTACACCTGGCGCACGCCGAATGCGCCGAAGATCTCGAAGCCGAGGCCATCCGCGCGGACCGACACCTTGCGTGCGCGCAGCTCGGCGTCCGACGCGCCGCTCGCCGACGTCCGCACGAGCTCCGCACCGCTCGACGCCGCGATCGCGGCCATCCGCGCGCCGGCCGGATCGTCGACGTTGACGATCGCGTGCGCGAGGCCCGGCCAGCGGAACAGCTTCGACTTCGCGGCTTCGTACGCGGCCATCGTGCCGTGGTAGTCGAGGTGGTCGCGCGTCAGGTTCGTGAACACGGCGGCGTCGAAGCGCATGTCGTCGACGCGGCCCTGCTCGAGGCCGATCGACGTGACCTCGATCGTCAGCGCATCGGCGCCGGCGTCGACCAGCGCGCGCAGCCGGCGATGCAGCATCACCGCGTCGGGCGTCGTGTTGCCGGTGTCGACGAACTCGTCCGCGAAGCCGACGCCGAGCGTGCCGACCATCACCGTGCGATGGCCGAGCGAGTCGAGCGCCTGCGCGAGCCACAGCGCCGTCGACGTCTTGCCGCTGGTGCCGGTCACGCCGATCGTCAGCAGGTCGTCGGCAGGTCGTCGATACCAGTCGGCCGCGATCGAGCCGCAGTGCCGACGCAGCTCGCGCTCGGGCCGGTTCGGGACGTTCCACGCGTCCTGCCACGCGAACGCCGTCGCGTCGTAGATCACCGCCGCCGCGCCGCGCGCGATCGCGTCGGGGATGAACCGGCGACCGTCGAACTGCGCGCCCTTCAGCGCGACGAAGACGTCGCCCGGCTCGACCGCCCGCGAGTCGCACGTCAGGTGCGCCTGCGGCGACACGACCTGGGCGAGCCACTGCGCGGCCGGATGCGCGGCGCGGACCGGCGTGCGGAGGCGCTTCCGTGCGAGGCGCGGGCCGCGCGGCGGTTGGATCACAAGGCTTCCTTCGGTGAATCGGTCGGGATGATCAGCGACTTGATCGGCGAGTCGGGCTCGACGTTCAGCGTGCGCAGCGCGCCGCCGACGACGGCCGAGAACACCGGCGCCGCGACGTCGCCGCCGTAGTAGACCCCGGCCGACGGCTCGTCGATCATCACGGCGACCACGATGCGCGGGTTCGAGACCGGCGCGAAGCCGACGAACGAGCCGACGTAGCGGTTCGGATCGTAGGTGCCGTGGTTCGTCAGCTTGTGCGCGGTGCCGGTCTTGCCGGCGACGCGGTAGCCCATCACCTGCGCCCGCGGCGCGGTGCCGCCGGGCCCGGCGGCCATCTCGAGCATGTGGCGCACCTCGCGCGCGGTCGCGGGCGAGATGACCTGCGTGCCCTTGACCGGCGACGCCGCCGTCGCCGGGTCGCTGCGGAAGAACGTGAGCGGGACGATCTCGCCGTCGCGCGCGAACATCGTGTACGCCCGCGCGATCTGGATCAGCGACACCGACAGGCCGTAGCCGTAGCCCATCGTCGCCTGGTCGATCGTGACCCACTTCGCGAACGGCCGGACGCGGCCCGCGGCGGCGCCGGGGAATCCCCACTTCGGCGACTGGCCGAGGCCGGTGGCCGTGTACATCTCCCACATCTCGCGAGGCTGCATCCGCAGCGCGATCTTCGCGGCGCCGATGTTCGACGAGTACTTGATGACTTCCTCGACGGTGATGTTGCCGTGCGCGTGCGTGTCGCTGATCGTGTTCGGACCGATCGCGAGCTTGCCGCCGCCGGTCTGGATGATCGTGTCCGGCTTGACGATGCCGTGGTCGAGGGCGAGCGCGATCGTGAACGGCTTCAGCGTCGAGCCCGGCTCGTAGGTGTCGGTCAGCACGCGGTTGCGCAGCTGCTCGCCGGTCAGCTTGCGACGATCGTTCGGGTCGTAGGTCGGCAGGTTCGCGAGCGCGAGCACTTCGCCGGTCCGCACGTCGAGGACGACGATCGCGCCGGCCTTCGCGTGCTGCGCGTCGACGGCCTTCTTCAGTTCGGTGAACGCGAGGTACTGGATCCGGCTGTCGATTGCGAGCGTGAGGTCGGTGCCGTCGTGCGCCACGCGGATGCTCGCGACGTCCTCGATCGGCTGGCCGAGCCGGTTGCGGATCACGCGCCGGCTGCCGTCCTGGCCGGCGAGCGACTTCTGCCACGCGAGCTCGATGCCTTCCTGCCCGTTGTCGTCGACGTTCGTGTAGCCGACGACGTGGGCCATCATCTCGCCCTGCGGATACTCGCGATGGAACTCCTTGTTCTGCCGGATGCCCGGGATGCCGAGCTTGCCGATCGCCTGCGCGGCCGGCGCCGCCACCTGCCGCTTCAGGTAGACGAACTTGTGGACCGGATCGGCGAGCTTCTTCTTCAGCTCGACCATCGGCATGCCGAGCAGCTGCGCGACCTGCGCGAGTTCCGCCGGCGTCGCGTCGAGGTCCTCGAGCTCGACGCCGATCGAATACGCCGGGATCGACGAGGCCAGCACGTCGCCGTTGCGGTCGGTGATCTTGCCGCGCGTCGCCGGCATCTCGAGGTTCACCGCGTAGCGCTGCTCGCCCTGGCTCTGCAGGAAGCCGGTCGAGAACGCCTGCAGGTAGATCGCGCGCAGCAGCAGCGCGAGGAACGCGAGGAACAGCACGCACAGCACGGCGCGCGACCGCCAGGCCGGCAGCCGAACGGCGAGGACCGGGCTCGCATGGAACCGAACGCTCTTCATCGTGGCGCGTCCTTCGGCGGCGTCGCGTCGTGCGGCGTCGCGTCGTGGGACGTCGTGTCGTGCTGCGTCGCATGGGCCGACAGCGTCATGAACTGCGTGCGCGCCGGCGTGGCGCGCTGCATCCCCAGGTCGCGAACGGCGGCCGCCTCGATCAGGCTGTTCTTCGAGTAGTTCGTCTGGTCGAGCTGCAGCGTGCGCCACTCGACGTCGAGCTTGCGGCTGACGGCGCGCGCGCGGTCGAGGTCGATGAACAGCTGGCGCGCGCGGTACTGCGCCGACACCAGCGACAGCGCCGACAGCACGAGCAGCACGGTGAACAGGAGCGCGAGGCGGGTCATCGGATCGCCCGCGACGCGATGCGCGGCGCCGTCGTCCGCTCGGCGACGCGCAGCACGGCCGAACGCGCGCGCGGATTGCCGGCGACCTCGTCGGCGCCCGGACGGATGCGGGCGATCGCGCGCAGCGCCGGCTGCGGCAGGTCGGCGGCCCGCAGCGGCAGCCGTCGCTCGGCCGCGCTGATCGACGACGACGGGTCGGCCTGCCGCGCGATGAAGCGCTTGACGACGCGATCCTCGAGCGAATGGAACGCGATCACCGCGAGACGTCCGGAAGGCGCGAGCAGGTCCATGGCCTGGTTCAAGCCTTCCGCGAGCTCTTCAAGCTCCTGATTGACGTGAATCCGTACAGCCTGAAAGGTGCGCGTCGCTGGATCCTGCGCCGCGTCGCGCCGATTGCGGCGCGCGCCGGGGACGGCTGCCACGAGCTCGGCAAGCTCGCGTGTGCGCGAAAGAGGTCGCTCTGCGCGGCGAGCCACAACCGCCTGTGCAATCGGAAAAGCAAGCCGTTCTTCCCCATGGTCGCGGATCACCCTTTCGAGTTCGTGCAACGGCGCGGTGTTGAGCCACTCGGCGGCCGACGGCCCGCGCGACGGGTCCATCCGCATGTCGAGCGGACCGTCGTGGCGAAACGAGAAGCCGCGCTCCGGATCGTCGATCTGCGGCGACGAGATGCCGAGGTCGAGCAGCACGCCGTCGACGCGCTCCCAGCCGCGGGCCGCCACGGCGTCGCGCATCGACGTGAACGTGGCGTGGACGATCGCGAAGCGGCGCGGGTCGATATCGCCCGCCGCCGCCACGGCCTCGGGGTCGCGGTCGAACGCGAGCAGCCGTCCGGCGTCGGACAGCCGCGCGACGATCGCGCGCGCGTGGCCGCCGCGTCCGAACGTGCCGTCGATGTAGCGGCCGTCGCGCCGATCACCGACGATCGCGAGCGCGTCGACCGCGTCGTCGAGCAGCACGGAGCGATGAACGAGAGGGCGGTCGGCCACGGGCGGCTCGGAAGGACGGACGGGCGGAGGACGGGGGCGCCGACGACGGCGCGAGCACGAACCGGGGCTCGCATGCGCGTCAGAAGCTGAAGTGGCGCAGGTCGTCGGGCAGGCCTGCGGCCGCCGTCGACGCTTCGTTCTGCTCGTGGGCGGCGGCTTCCCAGATCTCGAAATGCGAGCCCATGCCGAGCAGCATGACCTTCGATTCGGGCTGGATGCCGACGGCGTCGCGCAGTTCGGGCGAAATCAGGACCCGCCCCGCATTATCCATTTCCACGTCGAGCGCGTTGCCGAGGAACATCCGTTGCCAGCGCTTCAGCGACATCGGCCACTTGGCGATCTCGGCGCGCTTCGACTCCCATTCGGGCCGCGGCACCATCAACAGGCAGCCGTCCGGGTGCCGCGTCAGCGTCAGCCGCCCCTCGCACTGGACGTGGAGCGCGTCGCGGTGCCGGCTCGGGACGACCATGCGGCCCCGACCGTCCAAACTGAGTTTCGACGCCCCCTGGAACACGATGGTGCTCCGCCTCCCTTTTGAGTGGGCAGATTATCCAGCATTTCCCACTTTTCCACACCTGTTATTCGAGATTTTGCCCCGGCAGTCGCGCCGGTGAAACAGGTTGGAAAGGTCAGCGAATACAGATGTTTACGACGGTTCGTCGACCGTTTGGCAAGCCGAAAAGCGAGCGAAATGAAGGCGTTGCCGGGCGCTCCGCAGGTGGTTCCTCACAATTTTGTCCACAGGCTGGCGGGCGATCGCGCGCGGTGCGGAATCTTCCGGCGGTTCGCGACTCCACCGTCGGGTGCCGTCCGCGTCGCCCGCTCGACCCCGGCCGCCGTCGAAGACTGCCGTCGTCGACCGACCGTCATCGATCCGCAGCTGTTCCGCGGCACCGGCCGCCCGCGTCGTCCGCCGGGATCGATCGACGACCTTTTCGAGGAGCTTTCATGAACCGCAACACCCCCGAGTCGGGCATCCCGACCAACACCGATGGGCAGCTGCCGCGCGACCGCGACGAGTCGAGCGCGCCCGTGGAGGACGACGCGCAGCGTGCGCAGAACCGGGCGCCGATGCGCCAGGCGCTGAAGGACGTCGAGTCGGGTCAGCAGGACACGGAACGCAAGGGCACGCCGAGCGACGTGCCGTCGTCGAAGCGCAACGACGCCGACGACTGACGCGCCGGCGGCGCCGATCGTCAGCGCCCGCGCACCCGGCGGGCGAGGTCGAGCGCATGCATCGCGCCGCCGAGCAGGACGAATCCGGCGACCGGCAGTGCGGGGTCCGGCAGCGTCGACGCCCCGAGCGCCGCCACGAGCGCCGCGCCGGCCGCGAGGTTCGGCGCGAGCGTGGCGAAGCGCGGCAGCCGCGACAGGCGCCGTGTCGCCGCGTAGAGCAATGCCGTCTCCACGGCGAGCACGACGAGGACGAAGCCCGCGATCAGCCGGACCGTCGTCGTCGCCGTCATCGCCGCGACCGCGCCCGGTCGCTCATCGGGCCGCGAACGGGGCGTTCAGCGTGACGATGACGACGTTCAGGACGCTCGCGAAGCTGACCCACGCGAGGTACGGCAGCAGCAGCGCACCGCCCGTCCGATCGCGGCGCCCGACCGCGATGCACAGCGCGAGGACCGACGACCACAGCACGCCGGTCTCGAGCAGCGCCCAGTCGGGGCGATGCAGCCGGAAGAACAGCAGGCTCCACAGCACGTTGACGAACGCGTTGCACGCGAACAGCGCGAGGAGCCATTCGCGCGACGCCTTGTCGGCCGAGCGACGCCACGCGCGCACGCCGGCGATCACGACGAGCGCGTAGATCGTCGTCCAGACCGGTCCGAACAGCCAGTCCGGCGGCTGCCACGGCGGCTTGCGCAGCGCGGCGTACCACGGACCGATGTCGGTCGCGAGGCCGCCGAGGATCGCGACCGACAGCGCGGCCGCGACGGCGACGGCGACCGGCTTCCACAGCGCGCCGGCCGGCGTCATGCCGCGGGCGCGGCGCGCGTCCGGTCGTTCAAACGCGCGCCATGCCGAGCAGGTGCCCGACGTCCTTCAGGAAGATCCGGACGTGCGCCATCGGCTTCGCGCGGACGAGTTCCTTGTTCATGTATGCGTCGAACGTGAGCTGCTGGACGTCGCGGTCGCGGCAGATGGACACGAAGCGCTCGCGCCGGCGATCGCTCGAATACCAGAACCGCTGCATCATGCCGAGCACCCAGAACACCTTGCCGTGCAGCTTCATGAAGCGCTTCCGCGCGAGCCGGAGGTCGCGGACGTCGCCGCTTTCGAGGAACGCGTCGGCGGCCTGCGCGGCGAAGCGGCCGCCCGCCATCGCGTAGTAGATGCCTTCGCCGGACGCCGGCGCGACGACGCCCGCGGCGTCGCCGGCGAGCACGGTCTCGCGTCCGTTGTCCCAGCGCGGCAGCGGCTTCATCGGGATCGGCGCGCCTTCGCGGCGGACGGTCTCGGCGCCGGCGAGTCCGGACGCGGCGCGCAGCGCGCCGACGGCGGTCCGCAGCGAGAACCCCTTGTCGGCGCTGCCGCTGCCGATGCTGAGCGTGTCGCCGTGCGGGAACACCCAGCCATAGAAGTCCGGCGACACGGTGCCGCGATAGACGACGTCGCAGCGGGTGCCGTCGTAGCCGTCGGGCTCGACCGCGGGACGTCGCACGATCTCGTGGTATGCGAAGACGCAGCGCGTGCGATCGGCCTTCGGGACCGCCGCCTCCCGCGCCACGCCGGAACGCGCACCGTCGGCGCCGACGACCGCCCGCGCGCGCACGCGGCGCACGGCGCCGCCGTCGCCGGCGCGTCCCTTGCCCGGTCGATAGGTCACGACGGTCGACCCGTCGGCCTCGCGTCGCATCGACTCGAACGTCGCGTCGACCTGCACGGCGCCGCTCTCGACCGCGCGGGCGCGCAGCCAGGCGTCGAACGCCTCGCGATCGACCATGCCGACGAAGCCGCCTTCGATCGGGATGTCGACGCGCTGGTCGCTCGGCGCGACCATCCGCGCCGAACGCGCGCGCGCGACGAGCAGGTGGTCGGGGATCGCGAAATCGCGGATCAGCCGCGGCGGGATGGCGCCGCCGCACGGCTTGATGCGGCCGGCGCGGTCCAGCAGCAGCACCGAGCGTCCGGCGCGCGCGAGGTCGTTCGCGGCGGTGGCGCCCGCCGGACCGCCGCCGACGACGACGACGTCGTAGAGCGCGATCGATTCGTTCGAGGCCATCGGGGACTCCCTGCGGTTCAGGCGCCGGTCGGGTCGGGCCCGCCGGACAGGATGGAAATGCGCGGCTCGACGGCCGTGCGATCGGCGGCGGGTTCCGCACGCCGGTTCAACCCCGCGGCGAGCGCGGCGGCCGCGAGGAACAGCGCGGCCTCGAACACGAAGACGGCGGCGTAGGCCGGCCCGGGCGCGCCGAGCAACGCGCGCGACGCGTCGCTCGCGCCGGTCCCGACGATGCCGCCGAGTCCGAAGGCGACGGCCTGCGCCGCGCCCCAGACGCCCATCCGCATGCCTTCTCTGCCGTCCGCCGGCGCGGTCGCGAGACGCATCATCGAACCGATCGCGGCGATCGAGAAGACGCCGTTGGCGGCGCCGAGCAGCAGGACCGTCGCGCGGAACGGCCACGCGGGTCCGGTCACGCTCGCGGCGGCCAGCGACGCGAGCGCCGACGCGGACAGCAGGCATCCGGCGATCGTCCAGCCGCGCAGCGAGCCGGTCGAGCGGCCGCGCCAGCGACGGCCGGCGATCGTGGCGACGAGCATGCCGGCGAGCACGCCGCCGTGCTGGATGCCGGCGAGCGACGTCGACGCGCCGGGCGTGAAGCCGAGCACCGCGCCGGCGAACGGCTCGAGGATCAGGTCCTGCGCGCTGTACGCCAGCATCGAGACGAAGACGAACAGCGTGAAGCGCCGCGCCGCGGGGTCGCGCCACACCTGCGCGAGCGCGTCGCGGAACGCGGTCGGATCGCGCGTCGCAGGGGCCGCACCCGACGATGTCGCCGTCGCCGATTCCTCGAGGCGGAACGTCGCGACGATCGTCACCACCAGTGCGATCAGCGAGACGGTGCCGGCCACGAGCACCAGCCGCTGCGGCGAATACGGATCGAGGAAGCGACCCGCGACGCCGGCCGTGACGGCGAAGCCGACGATCATCATCATCCAGACGATCGTCGCGGCCGACGCGTGCCGCGGACCCGCGACGCGCTTCGCGAGCAGCGCGAGGACGGCGGTGCCGCTCGCGCCGACGCCGAGGCCGATCATCGCGAAGCCGACCGCCGCCAGCGCGATGCCGAGATCCCGGTCGGTGCCCATGATCGTGACCGCGAGCGCCGCGACCAAGCCGCCGGCCGCGAGCGTCGCCATGCCGCCGACGATCCACGGCGTGCGCCGTCCGCCGACGTCGGAGCCGTGCCCCATCCGCGGCCGCACGATCTGCACGAGATAGTGGAACGCGACGAGCAGGCCGGGGACCAGCGCGGGCAGCGCCAGCTCGACGACCATGATCCGGTTGAACGTCGACGTCGTCAGGACGACGACCGCGCCGATCGACGCCTGGACGAGCCCGAGCCGCACGACGTCGCGCCAGCCGAACGCACGCAGCGCGGGGCCCGTGTCAGCCAACGGGGCCTCCGAGGCCGCGCAGCGCGAACGCGCTGACCAGCATGCCGGCGACGAACAGCGGCACGCCGAAGCCGCTGTACCAGAGCGCGCGCTCGCTCGGCTTCTGCAGGAAGCGTCGCATCATCAGCACCTGCACGACGACCAGCGCCGCGACCGACAGCGCATGCGTCGGCCGCTCCCACGCGAACAGCAGCGCGACGACGACCAGCTGCGGCGCGATCATGATCCCGCACGCCGCGCGCGCGGCGTTCGCGACGCCGAGCCGGACCGGCAGCGACCCGATGCCGGTCTCGCGATCGCCGCGGACCGACTTGAAGTCGTTCAGCGTCATGATCCCGTGGGCGCCGAAGCTGTACAGCAGCGCGAGCGCGATGCTGCGGCCGCCGGGGAAGCTGCCGGACGACATCACGGCCGCGCCGGTGATCCACGCGAGCCCTTCGTAGCACAACGCGCAGGCGCTGTTGCCCCACCACCCGTTCTGCTTGAGCCGCACCGGCGGCGCGCTGTAGCCCCACGCGAGCGCGAGACCGAGCGCCGCGGCGACGAAGCCCCAGGTGCCGAGCGCCGTCGCGACCAGCAGCGACAGCGCGGTCCAGCCGATCGCGAGGTTGATGCCCCAACGCCCGGGCATGCGTCCGGACGGAATCGGACGCTGAGGCTCGTTGATGGCGTCGACGTCGCGATCGAACCAGTCGTTGACCGCCTGGCTGGTCGCGCACACCAGCGGCCCCGCCAGCACGACGCCGAGCAGGATCAGCGGCCAGCGGTGCTCGAGCGGCAGGCCGGAGGCCACCACGCCGCAAGCGAACGCCCACATCGGCGGAAACCAGGTGACCGGCTTGAACAATTCGGCCACGGCGGAGAACTGCGGGCGATCCATGCCGGCAGTTTGTCACTTGACAAATGGAACTGTCAATGTAGATTGACGCATCGACGGGTTGCGGGATGGACCGTTCCGCAGCGCAGCATCGGCGACCGGAACTCATTATCATGTCGCTCGTCGTATTCGAAAGAGCCGCGCCCCGTCATGTCCGAGATGTCCGTCATCGTGTACCGCAGCAGGGCCGTCGTCCCGATCACGGACATCGACCTGTACTACCTGCTCGCGCACGCGCGGGAGAACAACCGGGCGCGCGGCCTGAGCGGCGTGCTGCTCTACGACCGCGGGTTCTTCTTCCAGTGGATCGAGGGTGCGAACCAGCCGCTCGGCGATGCCTGGAACCGCATTCGCGCCGACCAGCGGCATGCCGACCTGAAGGTGCTGGCCGACCAGCCCATCCCGACGCGCCTGTTCGCCGGCTGGACGATGCAGCTCGCGCACCGGGACCGGCAGCACGAGAGCATCGTCGACGGTTTCGTCGTCGCGGACGCGTCGCTGCTCGACGACCTGCATCTCAATCCGGGCAAGGTCCCGAACATCCTCGCGTCGTTCAGCAAGCTCGGCGGCTCGTTCACGCCGAACACCGTCGACGCGTAGCGCCGGGCGGCCCGGCGCCGCCGGTCAGGGGTCGTCGCCGACGTCGCCGTCCATCATGTCGTAGCGACGCAGCTTGACGTACAGGCTCTGGCGCGACAGGCCGAGGAGCTCGGCTGCGGCGACGCGGTTGTCGCGCGTCAGTTCGAGCGCGGCGCGGATGCACATCTGCTCGATCAGGTCCGCGGTGTTGCCGACGATCGTCTTCATCGGGAGCCGCCCGACGAGTTCGGTGAGCTGCCCGACGGATTTCGGCAGGTCGTAGCGCTCCTGTGCGCCCGGGACGCGAGGGCCGACGTCGCGGATCGAGAAGCCGAGCAGTCCCCGTTGCGGATCGCCGAGCGCGACCGCCGAGATCTCGACGTCGGTCAGCGCCCCGTGTTCCGCGCGCAGATGCGTCGCGAACAGCTTCAGCGAACCGCGCTGGCGAAGGTTCGTGATCAGCACGCCGAGGTCGACGCTGGTCCGGCCGAGCCACCGCCCGAGCGACGTCCCGCGCACCTGATGCTTCGTGGCGATCTGCACGAGGTCGAGGAACGCGCCGTTCGCCTGGACGATGCGGCCGGCGTGATCGGTCATCACGATCGCGTCGGGCGTCGCGAGGAAATAGTCGTTGAAGCGCCGGTCCACGTCGCCGTCGCGCGCCGCGGCCTTCGCGTGCTGCTGCGCGCCGAAGCGCAGCATCAGCAGGAACGCCGACCCCTGGCGGAACAGCGCGGCCGTCCCGTGCGCGATGCCGCCGTCGGCGAGCGGCAGGTCGATGCGATCGTTCTCGCCGCCCTCGAGCAGCGCGTCGACGGTCCGCGTCAGGACCGCTTCGCCGTCGACGCCGAACAGCGCCTTCGCCGACGCGCCGCGCAGATGCGGAAGGCCGACGCCGAGCCGGTCGGCCGCGGCGGGATTCGCCTCGACGATCCGGCGGGTGGTTCCGTCGACGAGCAGGACGGCCTCGGGCGACGACGACAGAAGATAGCGGTAGCGCGCCTCGAGTTCGCGGAGCCGGCCGCTGTCGCGCTCGAAGGAGGCCTGCAAGTCGAACAACCGCCGCTGCGCCTCGGCGGCGAGCTCGGTGCCGTTGGCTGCATTGCCGGTGATCCGCTTGCGCGAGGCTGCCTTGCTCTCTCTCGCCATCCTGGCAATCCTGACGGTGATCGATCAACGGGGCGAACGACGCGCCACCTCGCGACGGGCCGGCGTGCAGGGCCGAACCTCGACCGCCGCCGTCACGACCGGACCAGACCGCCGGGACGCCCGAACCGACCGAAGGCGTCCGGATCCGGCGCCGTCACCGGCCCCGGGACCGGACAACCGCTAGCTCGGCGATTCGCCCAGGCCGCGCGGCAACCCGCGCGCCGGTGAATAGCCGTTCAACAATCTCGGAATCAATTCGGACTCGATCACGCCGAGCAGACACTGCAGGTCCGACGCGCACAGCGAGCTGTGCCAGCGTCCGTCCGCATGCCGCCGGGCCACGGTCGCATGCCGGGCCCAGAACGGGCCGTGGCTCGACAGCGCCGGGGTCGATGGCGGCGCGCCGAGCGCCTCGCGAACCGGCTCGTCGAGAACGGCTGTCCCGATCGATTCTTTCATACGCGGTCTCCTCCGAAAGCGTCGACCGCACGTCCGACCGATTCGGTCCGGCGATGCCGTGTTCCCGGCCTGCGCCACGACGTGCGTTCCTCCGGCCGGAGCTCCCGCCTCGGCCACCTGCGCTCCGGATCCGATCACTGCGGGAAGGCCCCCGCATATCAGTGCCGCGATGACAGACAGCCGCATTTAGCACCGGAAGATCGTTTTTGTAAACGTCAATTTTTCTTGACGTCCATTTCTGTTGACAGTCGCCGGCATGGTCGATAGATTGATCCCATGCCGCACTCCCAGCCGTTCGCCGCATCGACCGCAACTTCGGGCTCGCGCGGACGTTCGCGGCGGTCGCCGCAGCCGCTCTACACCCGCGCCGAGCGCGCGCGGCGCGACGCGACGCGCTGGACGCTCGTGCAGGGCCTGCTCGCGCCGCTGCAGTTCGTCGTCTTCGCGACCAGCCTCGTCCTGATCGTGCGCTACCTCGCGACCGGCGCCGGCGCGGACCTCGCGGTCGGGTCGGTCGTCGCGAAGACGCTCGCGCTGTACGCGATCATGGTCACCGGCTGCATCTGGGAGAAGGCCGTGTTCGGGCGCTGGTTGTTCGCGCCGATGTTCTTCTGGGAAGACGCGTTCAGCATGCTCGTGCTGGCGCTGCACACGGCCTATCTCGCATCGCTCGCGTTCGGCCTCCTCGCCGACCGGCCGCTGCTGTTCCTCGCGCTCGCCGCGTACGCCGCATACGTCGTCAACGCGACGCAGTTCATCGTCAAGCTGCGTGCCGCGCGCCGCGGCGGTTTTCGCGACGACGCGCCCGACGCCACGTCCGATCGCACCGCCGTGGAGTTCGCCGCGTGAGCGCCGTCGCCGGCCTCGCGGCGCGGTCGTCGCGGATTCCGCCGATCGTCGCGTCGCGCGCCGCGTCGGGCTGCGACGACCTGCCGGTGCTGCGCGAACGCGGCCAGCGCGAAGTGTTCTGCGGACTCACCGGAATCATCTGGCTGCATCGCAAGATGCAGGACGCGTTCTTCCTCGTCGTCGGCTCGCGGACCTGCGCGCACCTGATCCAGTCGGCGGCCGGCGTGATGATCTTCGCCGAGCCGCGCTTCGCGACCGCGATCATCGACGAGCGCGACCTCGCCGGCCTCGCCGACGTGCACGACGAACTCGACCGGGTCGTCGCGCGACTGCTCGAGCGGCGCCCCGACATCCGCACGCTGTTCCTCGTCGGCTCGTGCCCGTCCGAGGTCATCAAGCTCGACCTCGCGCGCGCCGCCGAACGGCTGTCGACGATCTTCGCGCCGCGCGTGCGGATGCTCAGCTACTCCGGCAGCGGCATCGAGACGACGTTCACGCAGGGCGAGGACGCGTGCCTCGCCGCGATGGTGCCGGGCCTGCCGGCGGCGGCCGCGGACGCCGCGCCGTCGCTGCTCGTCGTCGGCACGCTCGCGGACGTCGTCGAGGACCAGTTCGCGCGACTCTTCGCGTCGCTCGGCATCGCCGTCGACTTCTTCCCGCCGCGTCGTTCGACGACGCTGCCGGCGGTCGGCCCGGCGACGCGGATGCTGCTCGCGCAACCGTTCCTCGCCGAGACGGCGCGGCTGCTCGAGGCGCGCGGCGCGACGCGGCTGCCGGCGCCGTTCCCGCTCGGCGTCGAAGGGACCACCGCGTGGCTCGGCGCCGCGGCCGACGCGTTCGACGTCGACGCGGCGCGCTTCGCGCAGGCGATCGAGATCCCGACCGCGCGCGCGACGTCCGCGCTCGCGCGTCACCGCGCCGCGCTCGCCGGCAAGCGCGTGTTCTTCTTCCCCGACTCTCAGCTCGAGATTCCGCTCGCGCGCTTCCTCGCGCGTGAACTCGGGCATGACGCTCGTCGAGGTCGGCACGCCGTACCTGCACCGCGCGCACCTCGCCGACGAGCTCGCCCTGCTGCCGGCCGACACGATGCTGTCCGAAGGCCAGGACGTCGAACGGCAGCTCGACCGCTGCCGCGCCGCGCGGCCCGACCTCGTCGTCTGCGGCCTCGGCCTCGCCAATCCGCTCGAGTCGGAAGGGCTCACGACGAAGTGGGCGATCGAGCTCGTCTTCACGCCGATCCAGGGCTTCGACCAGGCCGGCGATCTCGCGGCGCTGTTCAGCCGGCCGCTCGACCGTCGCGCCAGACTCGCGGCCGACGGCGCGGCGGCCGAGCGCCTCGTCGCCTGATCCGGACATGCAGCTCACGCTCTGGACCTACGAAGGACCGCCGCACGTCGGCGCGATGCGCGTCGCGACCGCGATGCGCGACGTCCATTACGTGCTGCACGCGCCGCAGGGCGACACCTACGCCGACCTGCTGTTCACGATGATCGAGCGGCTGCCGCGCCGGCCGCCGGTCACCTACACGACGTTCCAGGCGCGCGACCTCGGCGCCGACACCGCGGAGCTGTTCAAGACCGCGGCGCGCGAGGCCTACGCGCGGTTCAAGCCCCAGGCGCTGATGGTCGGCGCGTCGTGCACGGCCGAGCTGATCCAGGACGATCCGGGCGGCCTCGCACGCGCGCTCGACCTGCCGATCCCCGTCGTCGCGCTCGAGCTGCCGGCCTACCAGAAGAAGGAGAACTGGGGCGCGGCCGAGACGTTCTACCAGCTGGTCCGCGCGATGGCGGGTCCGCACGTCCCGCCGCCCGGCACCGCGCGCGCGCCGCGCGCCGCCGGTCGTCGCCCGACCTGCAACGTGCTCGGCGCGACGGCGCTCGGCTTCCGCCATCGCGACGACGTCCGCGAGATCACCGGGCTGCTCGAACGGATCGGCGTCGACGTCGCGATCGTCGCGCCGGCCGGCGCGTCGCCGTCCGACCTCGCCCGGCTCGGCGACGCCGACTTCAACGTCGTGCTGTATCCCGAGGTCGCCGGACAGGCCGCCCAATGGCTGTCGCGCAACTTCGGCCAGCCGTTCACCCGCATCGTGCCGATCGGCGTGACGGCGACGCGCGAGTTCGTCGGCGAGGTCGCCGAGCTCGCCGGCATCGACGTCTCGCAGAACGTGCTCGACGACGGGTCGCGCGCGTCGTGGTACGCGCGCTCCGTCGACTCGACGTACCTCACCGGCAAGCGCGTGTTCGTGTTCGGCGACGCGACGCATGCGATCGCCGCGGCCCGCGTCGCGTCGATCGAGTTCGGCTTCACCGTCGTCGGCCTCGGCACGTACAGCCGCGAGTTCGCGCGCGACGTCCGCGAGGCCGCGAAGCTGTACGGCGTCGAGGCGCTCGTCACCGACGACTATCTCGACGTCGAGGCGAAGGTCCGCGAGCTGCAGCCGGAGTTGGTCCTCGGCACGCAGATGGAGCGGCACATCGCGAAGCGCCTCGGCGTGCCGTGCGCGGTGATCTCCGCGCCGATGCACGTGCAGGATTTTCCGGCGCGCTACTCGCCGCAGATGGGCTTCGAAGGCGCCAACGTGCTGTTCGACACGTGGGTCCATCCGCTGATGATGGGACTCGAGGAACACCTGATCGGCATGTTCCGCGGCGACTTCGAGTTCCACGAGGACGCCGCGCCGTCGCACCTCGGCGGCGCAGTGCCGGCCGCCGGGCTCGACGCGACCGGGCCGCGCGATGGTCCGGTCGACGGCGCGCGACACGACGCATCGGTCGACGTCGCGACGAGCGACGCATCGCTCGACGGCGCGACCCACGAAGCGCCGACCGCGGACGCCGCCGTCGCCTGGTCGCCGGCCGCCGAGGACGAGCTGCGGAAGATCCCGTTCTTCGTCCGCGGCAAGGCGCGTCGCAACACCGAGCGCTTCGCGGCGGACCACCGACTGACGTCGATCACGATCGACACCCTCTACGATGCCAAAGCGCACTACAGCCGCTGAAGTCGCCGTCGTCGCGAAGCCGACGCGCGCGCGCCGGCCGGCGGTCGACGTGCGCGTCGTCATCGTGACGATGGACAGCCATCTCGCCGGCGCCGCCGAGCGCGCGCAGCACGGCCTCGCGCGCGAGATGCCGGGCCTCGTGCTGACGGTCCACGCGGCCTGCGAATGGGGCGACAACCCCGCGGCCGTCGAGCGTTGCCGCGCCGACATCGCGCGCGGCGACATCGTCATCGCGGCGATGCTGTTCCTCGAGGAGCACTTCACGCCGATCGTCGACGCGCTGCGCGCGCGGCGTGAATCGTGCGACGCGATGGTCTGCGCGATGTCGGCCGCCGAGGTGACGAAGCTGACGCGGATGGGCCGCTTCGACATGAGCACGGAACCCGGCGGTCCGATGGCGTTCCTGAAGCGGCTGCGCAGCAAGCCCGAGGCGACCGGCGACGCGCCCGGCGCGCGCGCCACGGCCGGCGAGAAGCAGATGCGGATGCTGCGTCGGCTGCCGAAGATCCTGCGCTTCATCCCCGGTACCGCGCAGGACGTGCGCGCGTACTTCGTGACGCTGCAGTACTGGCTCGCCGGGTCCGAGGCGAACATCGCGAACATGGTCCGCTTCCTCGTCGACCGCTACGCCGCCGGGCCGCGGCAGTCGCTGCGCGGCACGATCCGCAGCCACGATCCGGTCGAGTATCCGGAAGTCGGCGTCTATCACCCGCGGATGCAGGACCCGCGCGCGGTCGGGCGGCTCGCCGCGACGCGCGACGCGCTGCCGTCGGTCGCGACGACGGGCCGGCGCGGCACGGTCGGCCTGCTGCTGATGCGGTCGTACCTGCTGGCCGGCAACGCCGACCACTACGACGGCGTCATCACCGCGATGGAAGCGCGCGGGCTGCGCGTCGTCCCGGCTTACGCCACCGGGCTCGACGGCCGCCCGGCGATCGAGGCGTTCTTCTGCGACGACGGACGTCCGGTGATCGACGCGCTGGTCTCGCTGACCGGCTTCTCGCTGGTCGGCGGCCCGGCCTACAACGACTCGGCCGCCGCCGAGGAGATGCTCGCGCGGCTCGACGTCCCGTATCTCGCGGTGACGCCGGTCGAGTTCCAGACGCTCGACCAGTGGGGCGGCTCGACGCGCGGCCTGCTGCCGGTCGAGGCGACGATGATGGTCGCGATCCCCGAGCTCGACGGCGCGACCGGCTCGATGGTGTTCGGTGGCCGCGGCAGCGCGACGCAGATCGCGTGCACCGGCTGCGCGCACGCCTGCCGCTTCACGAACATCGTCGACCAGCACGACATGCACACGTGCATCGAGCGCGCCGACGCGCTCGCCGCGCGCATCGGCCGGCTCGTCGATCTGCGCCGCTCGGAACGCGCGAACCGCAAGGTCGCGGCCGTCATCTTCAACTTCCCGCCGAATGCCGGCGCGACCGGCACGGCGGCGTTCCTGTCGGTGTTCGAGTCGCTGTTCAACACGCTCGTCGCGATGCAGGCTGCGGGCTATCGCGTCGAGCTGCCGGCGAGCGTCGACGCGCTGCGCGAGCGGATCATCGGCGGCAACGCGGCGCGCCACGGCGCGATGGCGAACGTCCATGCGCGGATCGGCGCCGACGACCACGTGCGCCGCGAGAAGCACCTGAAGGAGATCGAGGCGCAGTGGGGACCGTCGCCCGGCAAGCAGCAGAGCGACGGCAGCGGCATCTTCGTGCTCGGCGAACGCTTCGGCAACGTCTTCGTCGGCATCCAGCCGGCGATGGGCTACGAAGGCGACCCGATGCGTCTGCTGTTCGAGCACGGGTCCGCGCCGACGCACGCGTTCTCGGCGTTCTACCGCTGGCTGCGCGAGGACTTCAAGGCCGATGCGGTGCTGCATTTCGGCACGCACGGCGCGCTCGAATTCATGCCGGGCAAGCAGAACGGGATGTCGGCGGCCTGCTGGCCCGACCGCCTGATCGGCGACCTGCCGAACTTCTATCTCTACGCGTCGAACAACCCGTCCGAAGGGACGATCGCGAAGCGCCGCGCCGCCGCCACGCTGATCAGCTACCTGACGCCGCCGGTCGCGCACGCGGGGCTCTACAAGGAACTCGTCGCGCTGAAGGAGACGCTCGAACGGTTCCGCTCGCTCGAGCCCGATGCCGCCGCCGGAACGCGCCGAACTCGCGACGATGATCCGCCTGCAGGCGATCGCGTTGCGGCTCACGTCCGACGACGCGTGGACCGACGACGTCGAGTCGCGGGTGAACACGTTGAACGAGCAGCTGCTCGAACTGGAGTACACGCTGATCCCGCACGGGCTGCACGTCGTCGGCCGCGTGCCGTCGCCGGCGCAGCGCGCCGAGCTGCTCGCGTCGTGCGCCGAGGCGTCGACCGGCGCGCGGCCGGCGGCCGCCGTGCTCGACGCGCTCGTCGCCGGCGCCTCGTCGCAGGACGCGCTCGCGACGGTCGGCGCACCGGCCGACGCCGCGGCCCTCGCGTCGCTCGACGGACTGCGCGCGCTCGACCGGCTGCTCGCGGAAGACCACGAGCTCGACGGCATCCTGCGCGCGCTCGACGGCCGCTTCCTGCGTCCGGCGCCGGGTGGCGACCTGCTGCGCACGCCGGCCGTGCTGCCGACCGGCCGCAACCTGCACGGCTTCGATCCGTTCCGCATCCCGAGCGCGTACGCGATGAAGGACGGTTCGCGTCAGGCGCAGCGACTGCGTCGACCGCCATCTCGCCGACGGCCACGCGTTCCCCGAGTCGATCGCGCTCGTGCTGTGGGGCACCGACAACCTGAAGAGCGAAGGCGTCGCCGATCGCGCAGGCACTGGCGCTGATGGGCGCGAAGCCGCGCTTCGACGGCTACGGCCGCCTCGCCGGCGCCGAGCTCGTGTCGCTCGCCGACCTCGGTCGTCCGCGCATCGACGTCGTCGTCACGCTGTCCGGGATCTTCCGCGACCTGCTGCCGCTGCAGATCAAGCTGCTCGCCGAGGCGGCGTTCCTCGCCGCGTCGGCCGACGAGCCGGTCGAGCGCAACTTCATCCGCAAGCACGCGCTCGCGTTCCAGGCCGCGCAGGGCGGCGACCTCGAGACGGCCGCGCTGCGCGTGTTCGGCAACGCGGAAGGCGCGTACGGCGCCAACGTCAACAGCCTGATCGACAACAGCCGCTGGGACGACGCCGACGAACTCGCCGAGACCTATTCGCGCCGCAAGGGCTTCGCGTACGGCCGCGCCGGACGCCCGATGAAGCAGGCCGCGCTGCTGCAGAGCGTGCTGGCCGGCGTCGCAGCTCGCGTACCAGAACCTCGACTCGGTCGAACTCGGCGTGACGACGGTCGACACGTACTTCGACACGCTCGGCGGCATCAGCCGCGCGATCAAGCGCGCGAAGGGACCGGACGCGACGGTCGCGCCGGTCTACATCGGCGACCAGACGCGCGACGGCGCCGGTCGCGACGGCGGCATCGTCCGCACGCTCGACGAGCAGGTCGCGCTCGAGACGCGCACGCGGATGCTGAACCCGAAGTGGTACGAAGGGATGCTCGAGCACGGCTACGAAGGCGTGCGCCAGATCGAGGTCCACGTCACGAACACGATGGGCTGGTCGGCGACGACCGGCCAGGTGCAGCCGTGGGTGTACGAGAAGCTGAGCGAGACGTTCATGCTCGACGCCACGATGCGCGAGCGGCTCGCGAAGCTCAACCCGACCGCATCGGCGCGCGTCGCGCACCGGCTGCTCGAAGCGTCGGACCGTCATTACTGGACCCCCGACCCCGCGATGCTCGATGCATTGCGTCGCGCGGGGGACGAACTGGAAGACCGCCTCGAAGGCGTTTTCGACGAAACGCCGCAGGACGTGACGCCGACCGAAGGAGCATCCGCATGAGCATGGCCACCGTCGAGACGGCGATCGCGTTTCCCGAGTTGTCCCGCAGCATCGCGCGCCAGTCGCGCCTCGACGGCGAGGGCAGCGTGCAGGTGCAGCTCGATCCGTCGACGAAGATCGGCAACGCGAAAGTGTTCGCGGTCTACGGCAAGGGCGGCATCGGCAAGAGCACGACGTCGTCGAACCTCTCGGTCGCGTTCTCGAAGCTCGGCAAGCGCGTGCTGCAGATCGGCTGCGACCCGAAGCACGACTCGACGTTCACGCTGACGAAGAAGCTGATGCCGACGGTCATCGACGTGCTCGAGTCGGTCGACTTCCACGCCGAGGAGCTGCGCGTCGAGGACTTCGTCTTCACCGGCTACAACGGCGTGATGTGCGTCGAGGCGGGCGGGCCGCCGGCCGGCACCGGCTGCGGCGGCTACGTCGTCGGCCAGACGGTCAAGCTGCTGAAGGAACACCACCTGCTCGAGGAGACCGACGTCGTGATCTTCGACGTGCTCGGCGACGTGGTCTGCGGCGGCTTCGCTGCGCCGCTGCAGCACGCCGACCGCGCGCTGATCGTCACCGCGAACGACTTCGACTCGATCTTCGCGATGAACCGCATCGTGCAGGCGATCGGCGCGAAGGCGAAGAACTACAACGTGCGGCTCGGCGGCGTCATCGCGAACCGCAGCGCCGCGACCGACCAGATCGACAAGTTCAACACGCAGATCGGCCTGAAGACGATGGCGCACTTCCCCGACCTCGACGTCATCCGTCGCAGCCGGCTGAAGAAGTCGACGCTGTTCGAGATGGAGCAGTCGCCCGAGCTCGACGCGGTGCAGGCCGAGTACATGCGGCTCGCCGCATCGCTGTGGCTCGGCACCGAGCCGCTGCTGTGCCAGCCGATGAAGGACCGCGACATCTTCGATCTGCTGGGGTTCGATTGATGATTGCTCCGCGTCGTTTCCGCGAAGGCGGGAACCCAGTGACCTCGACCAGCGTTGCACGACGCCGGGTGCCTGCCTGCGCAGGGACGACGAACGGGTCGGACCGCACATGACCACGCCCTACCTCGCCCGTCGCGACAAGATCGAGACCTATTTCGACCGCACCGCGGCCGACACGTGGGCGCGGCTGACGTCGACGGCGCCGGTCAGCGGCATCCGCGCGACGGTGCGCGCCGGCCGCGACCGGATGCGCGCGACGCTGCTCGACTGCCTGCCGGCCGACCTGTCGGGCCGGCGCGTGCTCGACGCGGGATGCGGCACCGGCGCGTTCGCCGTCGAGGCCGCGCGTCGCGGCGCGTCGGTCGTCGCGATCGACCTGTCGCCGACGCTGGTCGGGCTCGCTCGCGAGCGGCTGCCGGCGGACGTCGCCGCGGCGATCGACTTCCGCTCGGGCGACATGCTCGACGAGTCGCTCGGCCGCTTCGATCACGTCGTGCTGATGGACTCGCTGATCCACTACCGCGTCGACGATCTCGTCGGCGCGCTCGTGCGCCTCGCCGATCGCACGACACGCTCGATCGCGTTCACGTTCGCGCCGAGCAACCCGCTGCTCGCGTCGATGATCACGGTCGGCCGGCTGTTCCCGCGCGCGCGACCGCGCGCCGTTCATCGAGCCGGTCGCCGAGCCGAAGCTGCGTCGGCGAATCGCGACGACACCGGCGCTCGCGGCGTGGACCGTCGAGCGCACCGAACGGATCGCGAGCGGTTTCTACACGTCGCAGGCGATGCTGCTGCGGCGCGTCGAGGGGGTCGCGTGAAGCTGTCGGTCCGCGGCGCGTCGCGGCACTGGACCCGGCTCGGGCCGGCGTTCCTGCCGTTCGCCGACGCGGCGAGCGAGACGCTGCCGCTGAAGCGCCTGCTGCGGCTGTCGCTGTTCCAGGTCACCGTCGGCATGGCGACCGTGCTGCTGATCGGCACGCTGAACCGCGTGATGATCGTCGAGCTCGGCATGTCGGCCTGGCTCGTGTCCGCGATGGTCGGCCTGCCGCTCGTGTTCGCGCCGTTCCGCGCGCTGATCGGGTTCCGCTCGGACACGCACCGCTCGCTGCTCGGCTGGCGACGCGTGCCGTACATCTGGCTCGGCACGATGCTGCAGTTCGGCGGCCTCGCGATCATGCCGTTCGCGCTGATCCTGATGTCCGGCGACAGCCGGGCGCCGGCGTGGTTCGGCGACGCCGCCGCCGCGCTCGCATTCCTGCTGACGGGCGCCGGCCTGCAGGTCACGCAGACGGCCGGGCTCGCGCTCGCGACCGACCTCGCGCCGGCCGAGACGCGACCGCGCGTGGTCGCGCTGATGTACGTCTCGCTGCTCGCCGGCATGGTCGCGTGCGGCATCGCCTTCGGGCTGCTGCTGACCGACTTCAGCGAGAAGAAACTGATCCAGGTCGTGCAGGGCGCCGCGCTGCTGACGATGGTCTTCAACATCTTCGCGATGTGGAAGCAGGAGCCGCGTGCGCCGTCGTCGTTCACGAAGGCCGCACCGCGTCCGCCGTTCCGCGCGACGTGGCAGCGCTTCGCGAACCATGGCCGCGCCCGTCGCTACCTCGTCGCGGTCGGCCTCGGCACGATGGCCTTCAACATGCAGGACATCATCCTCGAGCCTTACGGCGGCGAGATCCTGCATCTCGGCGTCAGCGCGACGACGACGCTGACCGCGCTGATCGCGGTCGGCGCGCTGGTCGCGTTCGCGACGTCGTCCCGGCTGCTGACGCGCGGCGGCGATCCGAACCGCATCGCGGCGTACGGCGCGTTGGGCGGGCTCGTCGCCTTTTCCGCGGTGATCTTCGCCGAGCCGCTCGCATCGCCGATGCTGTTCCGCATCGGCGCGATGCTGATCGGCTTCGGCGGCGGCCTGTTCTCGGTCGGCACGCTGACGGCCGCGATGAATCTCGAAGCATCCGGGCTGAACGGACTCGCGCTCGGCGCGTGGGGCGCGGTGCAAGCGACCTGCGCCGGCCTCGCGATCGGCTTCGGCGGCATCGTCCGCGACGTCGTCTCGGCGCTCGCCGAACGCGGCCTGCTCGGGCAGGCGCTGACCAATCCCGCGACCGGCTACAGCTTCGTCTATCACGTCGAGCTGTACCTCATGTTCGCGACCCTGATCGCGCTGGGACCGCTGGTTCGTCGTTCCGGCTCGCTACCCGCGACGCCGCAACGACCAGCGGACCCGTCCGTCCAGGGCGTCGGCAGCCGGCCGTCCCAGGTACCCACATGAACACGAGCCAACGGCCCCGGGGCCTGTTCGCGCGCTGAACAGCCCCTCATCGATCGGGAGAGTCGCATGCACACCGGTGCCATCACGCAATACATCGACGTCGCGCAGGTGGTCCTGTACGCGTTCTGGGCGTTCTTCGCGGGCCTCGTCTACTACCTGCATCGCGAGAACAAGCGCGAGGGCTATCCGCTCGAGAGCGAGAGCGGCGGTCGCGTGATCGCGCAGGGCTTCCCGTCGGTGCCGCGTCCGAAGAGCTACCTGCTGCGCAGCGGCGAGGTGGTCTGGACGCCGGATCCGTCGCGCGACGACCATCGCCCGATCGAAGGCGCCGCGCCGACCCGCTTCGGCTCGCCGCTGGTCCCGATCGGCAACCCGATGGGCGCCGGCATCGGACCGGGCTCGTACGCGATGCGCCCCGACACGCCCGACCTGACCCTCGACGATCGTCCCCGCATCGTCCCGCTGCGCGTCGCGACGACGCTCGGCGTCGACCTCGACGACACGGACCCGCGCGGCCTGCCGGTGATCGGCACCGATCGCACCGTCGGCGGCACGGTCGTCGAGCTGTGGGTCGACCAGTCGGAGCACCTGTTCCGCTACCTCGAGGTCCGGCCGGTGGGCGCGGCCGACGCGCGCACGGTGCTGCTCCCGATGGGCTTCGCGCGCATCCGGCCGCGCAAGGTGCAGGTCGACTCGATCACCGGCGCGCAATTCGCCGCCGTGCCGACGACGAAGCATCCGGACCAGATCACGATGCTCGAAGAGGAACGCATCATGGGCTACTACGGCGGCGGCACGCTGTACGCCACCGCGGAACGCGCGGAGCCGTTGCTGTGAGGGCCGTCCCGCTCGCGACGCAGCGTGCGTCGGCGACCGGCGCCGAGCATCGCCACACGTCGCACGAGCACGAGCACGAATTCGAGCCGCAGCGCGGCATGCCGGAGCCGCTGCCGCGCGGCGAGTCGATCCTCTGGCAGGGCGCACCCGACTGGCGGGTCCTCGCGCGCGAGTGCTTCCACGTGCGCAAGCTGACCGTCTATTTCGCGGCGCTCGTCGCGTGGCGCATCGGCACGGTCGTCGCCGGCGGCGGCGGGCTCGTCGAGACGGCCGCGTCGGCCGCGACGTCGCTCGGCCTCGCGGCGCTCGCGCTCGGCATCGTGACGCTGCTCGCGTGGATGTCGGCGCGCACGACGCTGTACACGATCACCGATCGCCGCGTCGTCATGCGCATCGGCATCGTGCTCAGCGTGACGTTCAACCTGCCGTTCTCGCGGATCGAATCGGCCGGCGTGCATCCGCTGCCGGACGACCACGGCGACATCGCGCTGTCGGTCGATCCGAAGAACCGCATCGCCTTCGTGCATCTGTGGCCGCATCTGCGGCCCTGGCACGTCGCGCGTACCGAACCGAGCCTGCGCTGCATCGCGCATGCGGCCGAGGTCTCGCGCGTGCTGACGACGGCCTGGACTGCGAGCCGCGGCGTCGCAGCACGCGTCGCCGAGGCGGAGGCTGCCGAGTCCGACGCGCCCGACGCGCTCGACGCGACTGCCGTCCAGCCGCTCGCCGCGCGGCCGGCGCCCCGCCGCGAGCGCTCGTCGAGCCGCCTCGAGCCCCGCCGCGACGCGGCCCATGCCGCCTGACCGACCGACGAAGGCACCGATGAAGACCGAATCCGCCCCGCACGACCCGAGCCTCCGCGCGCCGCTGATCGCGGCCGGCGCGCTGATCGCCGTCAGCATCGCCGTGACCGCCGGCGTCCGCTGGTCGGGCGTCGACATCAGCCAGCCCGATGCACCGGTGCTGATGACGCGCTCGCTCGTGTTCGTGGACCGCGCCGACGGCGGGATCGACGTCATCGACGCCCGCGAACAGCGCGTGATCGAGACGATCGTCGGGCAGGCAGGCTTCGTGCGCGGCACGCTGCGCGGCCTCGCGCGCGAACGCCATCGCGCCGGGATCGGCGCGACGCTGCCGTTCGAGCTCGTCGCGCATACCGACGGCCGGCTGACGCTGATCGACCCGTCGACGCATCGTCGCGTCGATCTCGAGTCGTTCGGACCGACCAACACCGCCGAGTTCGCGCAGCTGTTCGCGGCCCGGCCGTCGACCGCCCGGGAGAACCTGCATGGCTGATGCACCGACGATCGAGACCGCGGCCGACGTCGACCGCCGCGCGCACGCGAACACGCTGCTGAGCCCGAAGTTCTACAGCACCGACTACGCGGCGATGGACCGGCTCGACGTCGCCGCCGTGCGCGCCGAGTGGGACGCGATGCTGAAGGAATACGAAGGCGACAACAACATCGACCACTTCCAGCGCACGCCGGAGTTCGCGGCCGAGGCCGCCCGGCTGCCCGACGAACTGCGCCAGGAGTTCCTCGATTTCCTGATCAGCTCGATCACGTCCGAGTTCTCCGGCTGCGTGCTGTACAACGAGATCCGCAAGAACGTCACGAACCCCGACATCAAGCAGCTGATGACGTACATGGCGCGCGACGAGTCGCGGCACGCCGGCTTCATCAACCAGTCGCTGAAGGACTTCGGCCTCGGCGTCGACCTCGGCAACCTGAAGCGCACGAAGGCGTACACGTACTTCAAGCCGAAGTACATCTTCTACGCGACCTACCTGTCCGAGAAGATCGGCTACGCGCGCTACATCACGATCTATCGCGAGCTCGAGCGGCATCCGGAGCGTCGCTTCCATCCGATCTTCCGGTGGTTCGAGCGCTGGTGCAACGACGAATTCCGCCACGGCGAATCGTTCGCGCTGATCATGCGCGCGAACCCGAAGCTGCTCTCGGGCGGCAACCTGTGGTGGATCCGCTTCTTCCAGCTCGCGGTCTACGCGACGATGTACGTGCGCGACCACACGCGGCCGACGCTGTACGAGGCGATGGGGCTCGATCCGACGACGTACGACCACACGGTCTTCCGCATCACGTCCGAGATCTCGAAGCAGGTGTTCCCGGTCACGCTCGACACCGACCATCCGGCGTTCCGGAAGGGCCTGGACCGGCTGTTCGAGATCAGCACCGCGATGGCGGCCGCGAAGGCGCGCGGCGGCCTCGTCGGCAACCTCAAGCGGGCCGGGCTCGCGGCTGCGGGTGCCGCGACGTTCGTCCGCCTGTTCCTGATGCCGGTGCAACGGCACGACCTGCCGGCGCGCGTGCGCATGCAGCCGGCCTGGTAGCGCGCGACGCGGATCGCACGATGACGACGTTCGTGATGCCGCTGCTGTTCACCGTGTTCGTGTGGTGGGCCAGCACGGGCGTCATCCTGTATCTCGACGGGCTGCGGCCGGCGACGTTCAAGTGGACGTTCGCCGGCGCGAGCGTGCTCGGCGTCCTCGGGTTGTGCGGGATCGCGGCGTCCGCCGCCGACACGTCGGTCGCGTCGGCCTATTGCTCGTTCACCTGCGCGCTGCTGGTCTGGGCGTGGCAGGAGGTCGGGTTCCTGCTCGGCTACGTCACCGGTCCGCGACGCGTCGTCTGCGACGCGCAGGCCGTCGGCTGGCGCCGCGCCGTCGCCGCGCTGCAGACGATCGCGCATCACGAATGCGCGCTGCTCGCGCTCGCGGCGGCCGTGCTCGCGCTGACCTGGAACATGCCGAACCAGACCGCGTGGTGGACGTTCGCCGTGCTGTGGACGATGCGGCAGAGCGCGAAGCTGAACGTGTTCCTCGGCGTGCGCAACCTCGGCGAGAACTTCCTGCCGGCGCACCTGCACTACCTGAAGAGCTACTTCGTCCGCAAGCCGATGAACCCGCTGCTGCCGGTCTCGGTGGTCGCCGCCGCGTCGATCGTCGTGCCGATCTGGCAGGCGGCCGCGCGGCCCGCCGCGTCGGCCTTCGAAGGCACCGCCTGCGCGCTCGTCGGCTCGCTGCTCAGCCTCGCGATCCTCGAGCACCTGCTGATGGTGCTGCCGTTGCCGACCGAGTCGTTGTGGCGATGGGGGCTTCAGTCGCACGTCGCGACAGATGCGGCCGAACGGCCCGCGGCGGCCGAACACGCCGGTTTCTGACAACGATCTCAGGTCCACGCGCATGGCGGGCGGGGCGCGGCCCTGCGAATCATCGCCGCTCGCGACGGCCACAGACGTCGAAACGAACCCGAGGCGGCTTCCCGTGAACAAGACTCCCTTCCTGATCGGCGCGACCGTCGGCTCGATGCTCGCCGCGCTTCCCGCCGTCGCGCCGGCCGCGACCACGCCGACGAAAGTCGCCACGGCGCCGGGCAACGACCTCGTGTCGCGCGGCGCCTATCTCGCCGACGTCGCGCACTGCACGGCCTGCCACACCGCCGACAACGGCGCGAAGTACGCCGGCAACCGCGCGATGGGGACGCCGTTCGGCACGCTGTACACGTCGAACATCACGCCGGACCCGACGACCGGCATCGGCAACTGGTCCGAGAAGGAGTTCGAAGGCGCGCTGCGGCGCGGCGTCGGCAAGAACGGCGAGTACCTGTATCCGGCGATGCCGTACATCGACTTCACGAAGATCAGCGACGACGACGTCCACGCGCTGTACGCCTACTTCCGCACCGTCAAGCCGGTCCGGCAGGCCGTGAAGAAGAACGACATGCACTTCCCGTTCAACGTCCGCCTCGGCATCGCCGGCTGGCAGGCGATGTTCTTCAAGCAGGGGCGCTACGCGCCGGATCCGACGCAGTCGGCCGAGTGGAACCGCGGCGCGTACCTCGTCGACGGGCTCACGCACTGCGCGTCGTGCCACACGCCGATGAACGTCGCGATGGCGCCGAAGAAGGGCCGCGGCCTGCAGGGCAACGTGATCGACCACTGGTTCGCGCCCGACATCAGCGGCGGCCGCTACTCGGGCATCAAGGACTGGAGCCAGCAGCAGCTCGTCACGTACCTGAAGACGGGCCACAACGACAAGAACGAAGCGGTCGTCGGTCCGATGCAGGAGACCGTCGAGCTCGGGACCAGCCACCTGTCCGACGCCGACGTCGACGCGATCGCGGTCTATCTGAAGAACCAGCCGCCCGAGGAGGCGGATCAGCGCGGCAAGCCGCTCGCGATCACCGAGACCGAGCAGGCCGGCGGCAAGGACGTGTATGCGAACAACTGCGCGAGCTGCCACGGCGCCGACGGCAAGGGCGTCGCCGGTGTCGCGCCGGCGCTGGCCGGCGCGGCGTCGGTGGCCGGCAAGCAGCCCGAGACCGCCATCCGCGCGGTGCTGCAGGGCTTCCAGCCGAACGGTCCGTGGGGCGTGATGCCGTCGTTCGCCGAGGTGTTCACGCCGCAGGAAGTCTCGGACGTCGTCAACTACGTCCGCACGAGCTGGGGCAACGCCGGCGCGGGCCGCGTGTCGCCGTCGCAGGTGACGCGACTGGCCCGCTTCTCGGACCTCGGCGATCCGACCGTCGAATCGGCGCTGGTCTGCCCGAGCGCGCCGGAGAGCGAGCTCGACGCGACGACGCTCGGACAGGTCAAGGCGCTGGCGAACAACGCCGCGCCGCAGGCCGCGACGAACGCGCTCGTCAGCGGTTATCGCGCGCGCCATCCGCAGGCGCCGAAGACCGAGATCGTGACGTCGATCTCCGGCGCGTACTGCCGCGACGTCATGGCGACGGCCAAGGGCAGCCTCGCCGATCGGCAGAAGCGCTACGTCGCATTCACCGGCTATGTCGCGCAGGCGGTCGCGGGCGTGAAGTAGCGGCGGGGACCGTCGGTCGGTGGCGCGAAAGCGCGACCGTCGCGACGGTCACGACGGTGACCCGCGGCGCGTCGTCGCTCGCGGGTGGTCGTCGGGCGTCGTCGTCGGGCGTCGTCGTCGTCGCTGCGTCGCCGTCGCTGCGTCGCCGTCGCTGCGTCGCCGTCGCTGCGTCGTCGTCGCCGTGTCGTCGTCTCGTCGCCGGCATCGCGCCGGCCCGCGACGGCACATGCGTCACGCGGGGCTGCGGCTCGCGCGAAGCGGCCGGCGCTCGCCCGAGGCTCGAGCCGCGCCGGCGCGACCGGCGCGCCGAGGGTCAGCGCTGCGACGACGCCTGGAGCATCGGCGGTGACGACGGCTGGATCGCGCTCGTCGTCGTCGCCGGCACGGCCGGCGTCGCGGGGACCGCCGAGGTCGACGTCGCGGCCGGCGACGTCGATGTCGCGTTCGGCGTGCCGGGCACCACTTCCTGCACTGTCGGCGGCGGGCCGGCCGGACCCGCGAGGCCCGGATAGCCGTGCAGGATGTTCGCGCCGTACAGCGGCTTGTACGCGCCCTGGTGGCACGTCGCGCAGTTGAGCTTCGGCACGTCGCCCGTCGGTCCGAGCCGCGAAGCCGGGAAGACGCCGGCCAGCGAGATCAGGTAGTCGTTGTTGAGCTCGCGCGCCATGCGGATGCCGTAGTAGGCCGTCGCGCGCTGCGGCGTGCTCATCTCCCACGACGCGAACGACCGGCTGTTGTGGCAGTACGTGCAGTTGACGCCGAGCGCCTTCGACATGTGGATCATCAGGCCGTACGTCGACTCCGCCTGCTTGATCGACGGGCCCGGCGCCTCCGGCAGCGCCGTCGTGCTGACGACGCGGATCGGGGTCGAGCCCTGCAGGTACGTCGTGAACGGATCGTTCGGCAGCGACGAATAGTCGACCTGCGGCGCCGGCGCGTTCTGGCCGGCCTTGTTGCCGAGCATGCCGGGCGCGTCCTCGACGTACGTCGACTTGTACCAGACGTTCGTCGGCACGTTGTTGCCGCGGTGACAGGTGTAGCAGGTCACGCCGGTGTTCTGGACATGCTGCTTCCAGTCGGCGTTGATGTGCTGCGTCATCTGCAGCATCCGGCGCGCGACCTTCTTCGTGTACAGCGAATCGTCGGCGAAGTTCGCGCTGACGTGGCAATAGCTGCAACCCTGCTGCGGCGAGACCCAGTTCGTCATGTCGACCATCAGGCCGGCGAACTGCCCGACGCTGAGGTTGCCGAGCACCTTGACGTTCTGGTAGATCGCGCCGGCCTTCGGGCCGTCCGGCGACGCGGTCGGCGTGATCTGCGGCGGCTGGTTGTTCGCGAATTCGCGCTCGACCGACGCCGGGTGATAGAGCTCGACCATGCCGGTGCCGCGATAGCCGCGCTGCACCGTCGTCACCGGCGGCGGCTCGCAGGCCGACAGCAGCAGCGCACCGCAGGCCGCCAGCAGGACCGCGCGGGCCGAACCGATCGAACGAAGCTGCGAACCGACATCCGTCATGGCTTCACTCCCTGCAGCAGCTCGGGGTCGGGCGTGTTCGGGAACACGGCCGGATACATCGGGGCGATGTGGTGCTTGACCGCCCACAGGTACCAGTTGTCGACGACGGTGCCGG
Source organism: uncultured beta proteobacterium (assembly GCA_963720205.1). GTDB lineage: Bacteria > Pseudomonadota > Gammaproteobacteria > Burkholderiales > Burkholderiaceae_D > CAHJXF01. Next base: position 2,380,207 of record OY970390.1, read on the forward strand.
TCAGCAGGATGCCGATGCCCCCGCACAGCGGACACAGCACCGCGAACCACCACGCCCACTTGTGGATCGATTCCATCGTCGCGTTGAAGCCCATCGTCCAGCGCCAGAACAGCGCGGCGCGTTCCGTCGCGGTCCCGCGGAAGACGATCTGCTCGATCTCGCGCTCGCCACCGAACCGGCTGACCGCGAGGATCGTGCCGCCGTGCATCGCGAACAGCAGCGTGGAGCCGTACAGGAACACGATCGACAGCATGTGGAACGGGTTGTAGAACAGGTTGCCGTAGCGGATCGAGAACGCCGCGGTCCAGTCGAGGTGCGGGAAGATGCCGAACGGCACGGCTTCCGAGAAGCTGCCCATCAGCACCGGCCGGATCAGGCCGAGCACGAGCATCAGCCAGATCGCCGACGCGAACGCCCACGGCACCTGCGTGCCGATCCCGAGCGCCCGCGCGCGGCGGTACATCCGCACCCACCACAGCAGCACGCTCGCGGTCAGGAAGAAGCCGGCGATGCGCCACCAGCCGCCTTCGTTCAGCGGCGGGATGTGCAGCCCGTACTTCGCAGGCGGCGGCTCGAGCGCGAGCCACGGCAGCTGCCGGATGAACTGGATCGGATTCCAGTTGACCGACGCGAGCATGTTGAGGCCGATGATCTCGATGCAGATGAAGCCGCACAACAGCGACGCGACGCCGAACCAGCCGAGGTAGATCGGACCGAGCTGCGCATCGCCGATCTTGCCGAGCCAGTTCGAGTGGCGCGGCTTGATCGTGCGCTCGACGTCGTCGCGGCCCAGGCTGACGCCGGGCTCCGACGGGGACGCGACGACGACGGTCGTGAAGAGATTCTGGTATTCGAAGGGCATGTCCGCTCCTGACTTACTGCACGCGACCGTCGTCCGTTATCGCCAGATCGGCAGGTTGAGCCACCAGGTCCACCACTCCGGCCAGCCGCGCGTCCAGAACGGGCCGCTGATGATGATGCAGACCGCGCTCCAGAATCCCGCCGATACCGCGAGGAACAGCCCGAGCCGATGGATGCCGAGCGTGCCGATCGAGTAGCCGATCGTGTCGCGGAAGAACGTGTTCTCGTGCTCGGCCGTCTTGACGGTCTCGCCCTTCTTCGGGTTCGTCGCCGACAGGATCAGCGCGCCGTGCAGCGACAGCGCGAACGTCGTCGCGAAGAAGAAGCTGACGGCCAGCATGTGCGCCGGGTTGTAGTGGAAGTGCAGGTACTGGTAGCCGACGTTCGACACCCAGTCGAGGTGGGCCATGATCCCGTACGGGAACCCGTCGCCCCACGCGCCGAGCAGCACGGGCCGGATGACCTCGAGCGACACGTACGCGAAGATCGCGACGCCGAACGCGAACGGCACGTGGTACCCGATGCCGAGCTTCCGGCAGATCTCGATCTCGCGCAGCATCCACGACACGAACGCGCCGATCGCGCAGATCGTGATCAGTTGCCAGAGACCGCCTTGGAGCAGCGGCGCCATGCCGAGCCCGTACTTGAGGTCCGGCGGCGCGATGTTGATCTGCCAGATGTTCCAGGTCGGACCCTGCGACGCGCCCCAGATGATCAGCAGCGTGCCGATCACCGAGAAGAACGCCGTCGTGACGCCGAAGAACCCGACGAAGAACGGGCCCGACCCAGAAATCGAAGAGGTCGCCGCCGATCAGCGTCCCGCCGCGAACCCGGTACTTCCGCTCGTAACTCAGCATCGCCATGCGCGTACTCCCCGACCGCTCGTCCACCCGGCCGTCCGCTGTCGCGAACGGATTCCTCTCGTCCGGAAGCGAGTGCGTCGACCGCCCGCGCCCGCTTCCGTCCCTTGCACGCCCGCTATTGCTTCTCCGTGACGGTCGACGGTGTCGGCGCCATCTGCGACGACGTGGCACCGGCCACCGTCCGGCTCTTGTGCGGGCCGTCGAGCCAGTTGAACCGGTCGGTGCTGAGCAGGATGAAATGGATCAGCAAGGCCAACGCGAACAGGAAGGTGAACAGCGCGATCAACGCGCGCCGCGGATCGAACAACAACCAGACTCGCCACATGGTTCGGTACTCCTAATTGAGATACGACATGAACGTGTAGACCGACGCCCTCGCGCCGCCGACGAGCGACTTCTGCCCTTCGGCGCCAGGCAACCAGCTCCGCCACGGCAACGCCAACATCTGCGCGCAGAGCGCGATCGCCAGAAACACGATGAAGCTGACGAGGAAGATCCCGGTGAAGTTGGCCCGGTCGTTGCCGGTCACCCGCATCCGATCTTCCGTCGCCACGATCGCGAGGTCGTCCATCGCATTCCCCTTCACAAGTTTCGGGAGCCCGTTACAGCCAGGGCCGCCACATCCAGACGAGCACGTGGGCGATCACCGCGACGACGGTGAAGCCGATGAAGCTCGTCATGAAGATGCCGTGGAACTCCTTCGCCTCCTGTTCGGTCAGGCCGGACAGCGAGCCCTCTCTATTCGCAAGCATATGAATGACTCCTTGAAGGTGGCCTGTCGGCCGTGACCGCGCATTGCCCGCGCGACAGGGACTTCCCGCGACGGCGGACCGCCGCGGCAAATGGGGTGGGGTCGTTCGCGCACGAGCGACGGGATGTCATGCGGGCTCTCCGACGCGCAGCAGCTCGCGCGAGTCGGCGACGCGACGGGCGGTGACGCGCGCTTCGCCGGCACGGCGCGCGTCGCGCTCGGCGCGGTCGCGCAGCCGCTTCGCGGCCGAGATCTGCACCAGCGCCGGCTCGTGCTCGACGAGCTCGCTCAGCAACGCGAGCGCCTCGTCGTCCCACGGCCGGGACGGCTCGTCGACCGGCCGCGCGAGCGTCGGCTCGACGCGGTCGAGGTCGGTGCCGAGCGGCAGGATGTGGAACAGCGCGTCGAACAGCGCGTTGCAGCACTCCTGGATCAGGTACGTCGCGCCGGCGTAGCCCATGAACGGCGTGCCGGTGTGGCGGCGGATGACCGCGCCGGGGAACGATGCGGGGATGAACGTCGGCTTCATCATCGACGCGCCCGCGTTCTCGGCGAGGTACATGCGCTCGTTGTACTGAACCGAACATCACGAGCGGCGGCTTGTCACGGCACAGTTCGCGGATCGCCGCGTTGTCGGTCTTCTCGCCGGGCTTGCGGGCAACCGCGAAGTTGCACGGCAGGCCCATCTCGTCCTCGAGGAAGTGCCGGATGCCGCGCGAGTAGGTCTCGTTCGCGACGACCGCGAAGCTCGCGGTCCCGAAGAAGTCCTGCGTCACCGAGCGCCACAGGTCCCAGATCGGCTTGACCGTCGTGTGCTTCTCGCGCGTCGATGAACGGCTCGGGGTCGAGGTGCAGCAGCTCGCCGAGCGAGCGCAGGAACTTCGTCGTGCTGTGCAGTCCGATCGGCGCCTGCAGGTAGGGGCGGTCCAGCGCCTCGCACAGCATCCGCCCGAACTCGCGATACAGGCAGACGTTGACGTCGGCCTCGACGAGCCGCGAGACGTCCATCAGATGGCTGCCGAGCGGGAACACCATGTTCACTTCGGCACCGATGCCTTCGACGAGCCGGCGGATCTCGGCCAGGTCGCTCGGCATGTTGAACGTGCCGTAAGCCGGCCCGATCAGATTGACGCGCGGCTTCTCGCCCGCGGGCCGTTCGGCGAACGGCTTGCGCGCCGGCACCTTGCGCATCCCGTACTCGGACCACAGCCAGTAGATCGCGCGGTTCGCGCACTGCCACTGGTCCTCGTCGATCGTCCGCGGCAGGAAGCGCTGGATGTTCGTGCCCTGCGGCGTGACGCCGCCGCCGATCATCTCGGCGATCGAACCGGTGACGACGACCGACGGCAGGTCGGGATCGAGCGTCGCGTGCGCGCGGCGCATCGAGCCTTCGGTGCCTTCGCGGCCGAGCTGCTCCTCGGCGAGGCCGGTGACGACGATCGGCAGTTCGTGCGGCGGCAGCGCGTCGGTGTAGTGCAGCACCGACGTGACCGGCAGGTTCTCGCAGCCGACCGGGCCGTCGATGACGACCTGCAGCCCCTTGATCGCGGTGAACACGTAGACGGCGCCCCAGTAGCCGCCGGCGCGATCGTGGTCGAGGACGAGCATCAGGCTGTCGTCCCGGCGAAGGCCGGGATCGCGTCGAACGGGCACGATGCGACTTCGGGCCCCGGCCTTCGCCGGGGCGACAGGGATCGCGCGCGCGCGAAGAGCGATCGGCATCAGATCATCTCCTCTGCCGGCGCTTCTTCGCGAGCTTCTCGACCTGGTGGCGCGTGAACGCCTTCCATTCGGGACGGTCCTGCGGCACGCCTTCCCACACGCCGGCCGCGTGGCCGTGGCCCGCGTCCTCGAAGAACGCGCGCATCGTCTCGAAGCGCGGCTTGTTCGCGATCGCCGCATTGACGACCTGCGCGAGCGAGCCCGCGCCGGCCGGGCCCATCAGCGGACGGGCCGAGATCAGGTTCGTGAAGTACAGCGCGGGAATGCACGCTTCCTTCGCGGCCTGCACGACCGGCGTCGTGCCGATCGCGAGATCGGGCCTGCACTCGTCCATCGCCGCGAGGTCCTGCTGCAGCGACGCGCGGAACTGCACCCGCACGCCGTTCGCCTCGAGCCACGCGGCAGTCTTCGGCGTTCCAGGCGGTCCGCGGACAGGCGGTGCCGACGTAGCGCAGGTCCGCGCCGCTCTCGACGAGCAGGCGGCCGACGAGCAGCTCCGAGCCTTCGTAGCCCGACAGCGTGATGCGGCCGCGGATCGGCGACTACGCGAGCGCGCCGCGGATCGCCGGCAGCACGCGGTTCTTCGCGGCGTCGATGCGTCGCCTGCGCGACGCCGGCGGCCGTGCCGATCGCCTGCAGCCACGCCTCGGTGCCGTCGATGGCCGACCGGGGCGGAGCCGACGACGGGCCGGCCCGCCGCCTCGAATTCGCGGACGCTCGCGGTGTAGAACGGATGGATCGCCGCGACGACGTCGCCGTCGAGCGCCGCGTACAGCTCGCGCCATTCGCGGGTCGGGACGACCGGTCCCGCCGCGAGGCCCATCGGCTCGAGCATCATGCCGATCACCATCGGATCGGCCGGGAACATCTCGCCGAGCAGCGTCACCGTCGGCTTCGACGAACGTCCGGCGCGCGGCGCGGCGACCGGACCCTGCTCGGCCTCGCCACGCGCATAACGCAGCATGGCGCCGGCGAGCACGTCCTTCGCCTCGGCATGCGTCGGCACGCCGAAGCCGGGCACGTCGATGCCGATGATCCGCACGCCGTTGATCGCCTTCGGCAGGATCTGCAGCGGCACGCCCGACGCCGTCGGCACGCACAGGTTGATGACGACGATCGCGTCGTACAGCGCGGGGTCCGCCTGCTGGTGGACCGCGTCGCGGATGTCCTCGAACAGCTTGCCGGTGACGAGCGACTCGGAGTTGAACGGCACGTAGCCGACGCTGCGCTTCGCGCCGTAGAAATGCGACGTGAACGTCAGGCCGTAGACGCAGCACGCGGAGCCCGAGAGGATCGTCGCGGTGCGGCGCATCCGCAGGCCGACGCGCAGCGAGCCGAACGCCGGGCACATGCTCTGCGGCTGGTCGTGCGGACCGGCGGCCGGCGCGAGCGGATAGTCCTTCGCGTACTGGTCGAGCACGTCCGACTTGCCGGCCTGGCGGGCCGCCTCGCGCATCGCGTCGCCGCCCGAGTGGCAGCCGACGCCGTCGCCGTCGACCGCCGCCGGAACGGCGAGCGGGACGATCGGGACGATGCGGCGCGGATCCGGGTCCATGGCCGCTCAGACCTCGTCGTAGACCACTTCGAGCGTCGCCTTGGCGACGTCGGACTTGCCGCACATGTCGAACGTCGTCGCGGGCTCGAGCACCACGTCGCGACCGACCGACGCGGCCGAGAACAGGCCGAGCAGCGCGTCCTGCGTCATCGGCTTCGGACGCATCGGCTCCGACGTGCCGACGTTCTCGGCGAGCTCGGCGAACAGCGGGCCCCACGTCGTGCCGGGGCGGCCGATGATCTCGTAGCTCGCGCTCTTGCGACGGATGTCCTCGTTGGCCGGGATCGTCGACAGGACCGGGATGCCCACTTGTTCGGCGAACGCCTTCGCCTCGCCGGTCCCGTCGTCGCGGTTGATCACCATGCCGGCGACGCCGACGTTGCCGCCGAGCTTGCGGAAGTACTCGACCGCCGAGCAGACGTTGTTCGCGACGTACAGCGACTGCAGGTCGTTGCTCGCGACGACGATGACCTTCTGGCACATGTCGCGGGCGATCGGCAGGCCGAAGCCGCCGCAGACGACGTCGCCGAGGAAGTCGAGCAGCACGTAGTCGAAGCCCCACTCGTGGAAGCCGAGCTTCTCGAGCAGTTCGAAGCCGTGGATGATCCCGCGCCCGCCGCAGCCGCGACCGACCTCGGGACCGCCGAGCTCCATCGCGTAGACGCCGTCGCGCTTGAAGCAGACGTCGCCGATCGCGACGGCCTCGCCGGCGAGCTTCTTCTTCGAGCTCGTCTCGATGATCGTCGGGCACGCGCGACCCCCGAACAGCAGCGACGTCGTGTCGCTCTTCGGGTCGCAGCCGATCAGCAGGACCTTCTTGCCCTGCTGCGCCATCATGTAGCTGAGGTTCGCGAGCGTGAAGCTCTTGCCGATGCCGCCCTTGCCGTAGATCGCGATGATCTGCGTCGTCTTCGCGGCCGGCGAGTGCGACTTGTCCTCGACGGCGTCGGGCTCGATGGCGGCCTCGTGGCGAAGCCGCTCGACGAAGCGGATCGTGGACGCGGCGGCGCCGTCCGGTGCACGCGCGGTCGGGGTCGCCGACGGCGCGACGGCGGTGTCCAGGCTCATGCGCGAGCTCTCCAGTCGAGGATCATCTTCAGGCAGGACGCGTCTTCGAACGCGACCGGATAGGCGGCGGCGGCGCGTTCGGCCGGCTCGCGATGCGTGATCAGGCCGTCGAGCGACAGCGCCCCCGACTCGACCAGGCGACGGACCGCGAGCAGGTCGCCGGGACGCCATTCGGCGGCCGTGCGGATCGCGGCCTCGCGCATGAACGCCGGCGCGAAGTCGAACGCGAGCCGGTCGGCGTAGAAGCCGGCGAGCACGACCTCGCCGCCGCGCGCGAGCCGCGCGATCAGGCGGTCGAGCGACGACGCGTCGCCGCTGACGTCGACGATCGAGCGATAGTCGCGTCGCGGATCGTCGTCGGGCCGCACGACCGGATAGCCGGTCGCGCCGGACATCCGCCGGTCGTCGATCTCCCAGACCGTCGGCGCCGCGAAGCCGGCGGCGATCGTGATGCGCGCCAGCAGCCGTCCGAGCACGCCGTGACCGACGATCAGTTCCGGCGGCGGCGCGTTGCGCGCGCGGACATCGTGGCCCGCGACCGCGTGATAGGCCGTCGCCGCGAGCGCCATCAGCACGCCGCGATCGCCGAGCGACGCCGGGATCGCGAGCGCCTTCTCGCCGGGCACGACGACGGTCGACGACGCGCCGCCGAACAGTCCGCGCACCTCGCCGTAGCAGCGGGCGCCCGGCACGAAGACGTGATCGCCGACCGCGTGGCCGCTCGTGTCGCCGGCGGCGACCACGGTGCCGACGGATTCGTAGCCGGGAACCAGCGGATAGCCCATGCCGGGGAACGCCGGCATGCGGCCGGTCCACAGCAGCTTCTCGGTGCCGGTGCTGATGCCGCTGTGTTCGATGTCGACGACGATGTCGCCGTCGCCGGGTTCGGCCAGCGGCAGCGGCTGCAGTCGCAGTCGACCCGGCTGCTCGAACACGACCGCGTTGCCGATCGTCTTGCCGACGGTACGCGGAGGACCTTCGGCGGACGCATCGCGGGCTGCGCGACGCGACGACGAAGGCGATGCGGACTCTGCACTCATGCTGTCATCATATGCTTACGCACTGGGTTGTCAACTTCGATTGACGGTTGTCGCCGACTTTCGATGTTGCAGTGCGCGCCGATCCGATGCGTCAGCGGCGCGCGACGAGCACGCGGGTCTGCAGCGGCATCGACGTCCGCAGCAGGCGGATGCGCCGGAAGCCGGCGTCGCGCAGCAGCGCGCGCAGCGCGTCCGGCGTGCGCGGCCGGCCGCTGCCCATCGCGAGCAGGTACATGCCGAAGTACGCGTCGCCGACCGGCTCGGCGCCCGGCGTGCCGGACATCGGCTCGGCGATCAGCAGCACGCCGTCGTCGGCGAGCGCCGCGAGTGCCGCGCGCAGCAGCCGGCGGACGCGCTCGTCGTCGTGGTCGTGGACGACGCGCACCAGCGTCACGAGGTCCGCGCCGCCCGGCAGCGCGTCGTGGGTGAAGTCGCCGCCGACGGCCTCGATCCGGTCGCCGAGCCCTTCGTCGGCGATCCGCCGCCGCGCGAGCGCCGCGACCGCCGGCAGGTCGAACACCTGGATCGCGAGACCGGAATGGCGCCGCGCGGCCGCGATCGCGAACGCCCCTTCGCCGCCGCCGACGTCGAGCATCCGACGGTGACGCCGCAGCGGCCACGCGTCGAGGATCTGCGCGGCGACCAGCGGCTGCGACTGCGTCATCAGCCGCGAATAGGCGGCGACGGCCGCCTCGTCGAGCGCGCGCGCATCATCGTTCGCGGCATAACCCCACAGCCGGCCGAGGCGCGTGTCGACCGGACGGGTGCGACCCTCGTCGGCGTCGGCGTCGCGACGTGCCGCGATCGGCGCGGCGCCGTCCGCGTCGCGCGACCGCCGCGACGCCCGCCGCAGCAGCGCGGCCGGATCGGCGAGATCGGCGTACAGCGCCGCGTGATGCTCGACCATCGACGCGATCGCGCGATCGCCGGCGAGCGGCGCACCGAGCGGGCCGAGTCCGACCCGGCCGCCGCGACGACGTTCGAACAGGCGCAGCGCGATCGCCGCGGCGACCAGGCGCTCCGTCGTGTCGGCGTCGAGGCCGCTCCGCGCGGCGAGTTCCGCGATGGTCCGCGGCCGCGCGAGCAGCGCGTCGAACAGGTCGAACTGCACGCACGCATGCAGGACCTGCGAATACGCGAAGCCGGCGACGAGGTCGAACAGCGCACGCGACCGGCGTCGCGCGATCCAGCGGGTCGGCGGAAAACGCGCGGCGAGACGCTGGAAGCGCGGGCTCGCGAGCAGGCGGTCGCGGGTCGCGAGCAGCCGGTCGAGGCCGGACGCGGGCGACGCGTCGGCGTCGGCGTCGGACGCCGCCGCGCGGCGCAGCGCCGGTCACGGCGGGCGAACCGGCCGTCATCGAATCGTCGACGCGCGATCGTCGCTCAGGCGGCGACGCGATCCATGTCCGTGCACCACGAGGCCGGGACGAGCCGCGTCGCTTCGCTCTTGACGAGCGCGCGCAGGTACGGCGCGCCGCGGCAGTCGGGGATCGCGGCGGACGCGTCGGCCACCATGCGATCGAAGCGGCGTACCGCCTCGTGCAGGCCGAACTCGCGGGCGATGCTCGGTCGGTCGAGCTCGACGTCGCGGCCGACCGGCTTGCCGAGCAGCGCCGGGTCGCCGACGACGTCGCGGATGTCGTCGGCCGCCTGATACGCTTCGCCGAGACTTTCGCCGAGCGCGCGCCACGGCGCCGCGTCTGCGCCGGCCGCCTGCGCGCCGGCCATCGTCGCGGCCGCGAACAGCGCGCCGGTCTTCGAGCGGTGATATTCGGCGAGAACGCAGTGCGATTCGCATTCCCAGGCCTGCCCGGCCGCGATCCCGAACGGCCGGCCGACGCCGGAGGCGACGGTCGCGAGCACGCCCGGCAGTCGCGCCGCGTGCGTCATGCCGCCGACCGCGAGACACTCGAACGCCGCGACGATCAGCGCGTCGCCCGCCAGCACGGCGAGCCGCTCGCCGAACGCGGCATGGACCGACGGCACGCCGCGGCGCACCGCCGCGTCGTCGAAGCACGGCAGGTCGTCGTGGACCAGCGACGCGCAATGCAGCAGTTCGATCGCCACGGCGGCCGCGTCGCTGAGCGCCGGCGCGTCGTCGCCGCAGGCCATCGCGACGGCGATGCACAGCTGCGGCCGGATGCGCGCGCCGCCGGGGAATACCGCATGGCGGATCGCGCGACCGAGCTTCGGCGGCGAACCCGGCGCGTCGCCGCGCGCGACGGCACGCTCCATGGCCTGACGGATGCGTTCGTGGACGTTCAAGGCCGGCCTCCTCGGGCGAGCGATCTGCGACCAGCGCGACGCTGTCAGGATCGATTGACAGTCGCTGGTGTCCGGTAGAATAGACACAATGACCGGGTCGCGTCAATCGATGCCTTGCGGGGCCGTTCGACCGTGAACAAGCACCCGGTCGTCGTCGTCGGCGCCGGCATCGGCGGGCTCGCGTGCGCGGCGCGGCTCGCCGCGCGCGGCATCGCGGTCGAGGTGCTCGAACGCGCGGCGACCGTCGGCGGCAAGCTCCGCGAGATCGACGTCGGCGGCGCGGCGCCGATGGACGCCGGCCCGACCGTGCTGACGATGCGGTGGGTGTTCGACGACCTGTTCGACGCGTGCGGCGAGCGGCTCGACGAGCGCCTGTCCCTGACGCGCGCGTCGGTCCTCGCGCGCCACGCATGGGACGCGGGCGGCACGCTCGACCTGTTCGCCGACGTCGAGCGCAGCGTCGACGCGATCGGCGCGTTCGCCGGGCCGGACGAAGGACGCCGCTACCGCGCGTTCTGCGACCGCGCACGCGGCATCTATCGCACGCTCGAGCAGCCGTTCCTGCGCAGTCCGCGGCCGAACCCGGTCTCGCTCGCGTCGCGGATCGGCCTGCGCGGGGTCGACGGCCTGACGAGGATCTCGCCGTTCGCCACGATGTGGTCCGAGCTGTGCCGGCACTTCGACGACCCGCGGCTGCGCCAGCTGTTCGGGCGCTACGCGACCTACTGCGGCTCGTCGCCGTTCGCGGCGCCGGCCACGCTGATGCTGGTCGCGCACGTCGAGCAGGAAGGCGTGTGGCTCGTCGACGGCGGCATGCACCGGATCGCGGTCGCGCTCCGCGAATCGATCGAGCGGCTCGGCGGCCGCGTGCGCTGCGACGCCGACGTGGCGCGCATCGTCGTCGAGCGCGGGCGCGCGCGTGCCGTGATGCTCGCGAACGGCGAGCGCATCGACGCGTCGGCGATCGTGTTCAACGGCGACGCCGCCGCGCTCGCCGACGGCCTCGCCGGCGACGACGCGCGTCGCGCCGTCGGATCGACGACGCCGGCGCAGCGCTCGCTGTCGGCGATCACGTGGCACCTGCGCGCACGCACCGGCGGCGTCGCGCTGCTGCGGCACAACGTCTTCTTCGGCGCCGACAGCCCGCGCGAGTTCGCGACGCTGTTCGACGCGCGTGCGCTGCCCGACGATCCGACCGTCTACGTCTGCGCGCAGGACCGCGGCGTCGCCGACGAACGCGCGCCGCGCGACGCTCGACGATGCCGAGCGACTGATGTGCCTCGTGAACGCGCCGGCCGACGCCGACCGGCGACCGCTCGACGAAGCGGCGGTCGCGCGCGTCGAGCGCCGCATGCGCGAGCGGCTCGCCGTCTGCGGGCTCGTGCTCGACGACGCGACGCCGGCGAAGGTCACGACGCCGAGCGACTTCGCGCGGCGCTATCCGGGCACCGGCGGCGCGCTGTACGGTCGTGCGACGCACGGCTGGGCCGCGTCGTTCGAGCGGCCGTCGTCGACGAGCCGCGTCCGCGGACTGTTCCTCGCCGGCGGCAGCGTGCATCCCGGGCCCGGCCTGCCGATGGCCGCGCTGTCGGGCGAGCTCGCCGCGCGTCGCATCCTCGCGGAGGCGACGTGACGGACGACGCCGGCGTCGCCGGGGATGGCGTCGATCCCGCCCGCTTCGACGTCGACGTGCCGCGCGACGGCTACGCGTGGTGGTACGTCGATGCGCTGTCCGACGACGGCCGGCACGCACTGACGATCATCGCGTTCCTCGGCAGCGTGTTCTCGCCGTACTACGCGCACGCGACGCATCGGCTGCGGCGCCGCGGCGATCGGGGCGGCGCCGATCCGCTGCAGCACTGCGCGCTCAACGTCGCGCTGTACGGCCGGCCCGGCGCGCGCTGGTCGATGACGGAGCGTCCCGCCGGGGCGGTCCGGCGGACGGCCGACCGCCTCGCGATCGGGCCGAGCGCGATCGAGGCGACGGCCGACGGCTGGCGACTGTCGCTCGACGAGGTCGCGGTGCCGATCGTGCGCCGCATCCGCGGGACGATCGACGTGCGCTTCGGCGCGCGACCCGCGCATCGCGACGTGCTCGACGCGGCCGGCCGCCACGCATGGACCGTGATCGCGCCGCGCGCGCGCATCGACGTGCGCTGCAGCGTGCCCGACCTCGCCTGGTCCGGCACCGCGTACGTCGACGCGCAATCGCGGCGCCGCGCCGCTCGAGGACGACTTCGTCGCGTGGAACTGGTCGCGGCTGCATCGCGCCGACGGCGGCACGTCGATCGCATACGACGTCCGGCGGACCGACGGCAGCGCGTATTCGGCCGCGCGATCGTTCGACGCCGCGGGCGCGACGATGCCGTTCGAGCCGCCGCCGCACGCGCCGCTTGCCGCGCACGCGCTGGCGGCTCGCGCCGTCGACGCGCTGCGATCCCGGCGCGACGCCGGGCGTCGTCCGCACGCTCGAGGACGGGCCGTTCTACGCGCGTTCGGTGATCGAGACGACGTGGCACGGGACCTCCGCGACCGGCGTGCACGAGCACCTGTCGCTCGATCGCTTCCGGCGTCGGGCGGTCCGCCTGCTGCTGCCGTTCCGCATGCCGCGGACCATCGCCTAACAGGTCCGCGTGCCGGTGTCGATCCGGTGAAATGTCGACGCGGCCGCGGGTCGGGCCGCTTGCCAACGCCGCACTTGCAGAACACCATCGCCGGATGCCGGCCGCAGACCGGTTCCTCTCAGGAGACGACATGAATCGAAGAATGATCCACGGCCTCGCGACGGCCGCCGTGACCGCATCGGTCGCGTCGCTCGCGCCGTTCCAGGCCGCGTCCGCCGCGGACCCGATCCGCATCGGCGTGATCTCCGAGGCGCAGGCGGTCGCCGGCTCGTCGATCGCGCCGGCCGCGCAGCTCGCCGCCGACGAGATCAACGCGAAGGGCGGCGTCGACGGCCGCAAGATCGAGATCGTCGTCTACGACGACCATTCGTCGTCGGCCGAGGCGGTGCGCGCGTTCCAGCGCGCGGTCAGCGAGGACAAGGTCAACGCCGTCATCGCGAGCTACATCTCCGAGGTCGTGCTCGCGCTCGAGCCGTGGGCGGCGCGGCTGAAGACGGTGATGATCACGCCCGGCGCCGCGTCGGACGTCATCACGCAGAACATCGCGAAGGACTACGAGCACAACAAGTACACCTTCCACGGCTACCTGACGTCGACGCGCGCTCGCCGGGCTCGGTCTGCGACGCCGCGCAAGGACCTGCTGGTCGCGCCGCACAAGGCATGAAGACCGCCGTCATCGTCAGCGAGGACGCCGCCTGGACGACGCCGCTCGACGCCGGCTACGAGGCGTGCCTGCCGAAGATCGGCCTGAAGGTGCTCGACCACATCCGCTTCTCGCCCGACACGACCGACTTCACGCCGATCTTCAACAAGATCGAAGGCCAGAAGCCCGACGTGATGATCACCGGCATCTCGCACGTCGGCACGCAGCCGACGGTGCAGTGGAAGAGCCAGCAGGTGCCGATCCCGATGTTCGGCATCTCGTCGCAGGCGACCAACTCGACGTTCTGGAAGGACACCAACGGCGCCACCGAAGGCGTGCTCTTCAACGCCGTCTCCGGCCCGGGCGTCGCGGTCACGCCGAAGACGCTGCCGTTCGTCGACGCGTTCCAGAAGAAGTACGGCAACGTGCCGTCGTACTCCGGCTACACCGCCTACGACGAGGTCTACATGATCGCCGACGCGGTGCATCGCGCCGGCTCGACCGACAGCGACAAGCTCGTCGACGCGATGGAGAAGACCGACTACGTCGGCACGATCGGCCGGGTCGCGTTCCTGCCGCAAGGGCGACCCGCACGTCCACGGCCTGCGCACCGGCGCCGGCTACATCACCGGCCTGATGCTGCAGTGGCAGGACGGCAAGCAGGTCAACCTGTGGCCGAAGGAGCTCGCCGACGGCCAGCTGCAAGTTCCCGGCGTTCATCAAGCTGTCGAGCAACTGAGCGCTGACGCGGGCGCGTCGCGGCGAGCGCCCGCGCCGATCGCGCGCGACGCGTCCGGCGACGATAGCGGACGCATGCTGTTCTGGCAGATCCTGATCGACGGCTTCGCCATCAGCGCGCTCTACGCGCTCGGCGCGACCGGCTTCACGCTGATCTTCGGCGTGTCCGGCGTGCTCAACCTGTCGCACGGCGCGATCATGGTCGGCGCGGCCGTCGCCGCGTGGGCCGCCGCCGGGTACCTGCACGTCGGCGCCGTACGCGGCCGCGCTGATCGGCATCGCGGTCGGCGTCGTGCTCGCATTCGCGACCTACGCGATCACCGTGCGGCCGATCCAGCGCTCGCGCAAGATCGCCGACGCCGAGAAGGAGATCTTCATCCTCACCGCGACGCTGCTGTGGGGCATCATCATCCAGGAGATCGTCGCCTACCTGTTCACGAACAACGCGAAGACGGTGCTGCCGATCGTCGAGGGCGTCGTCACGCTCTCGGCGTGCGCACGCCGGCCAACGAGTTCTTCACCGCGATCGTCTGCTGGCTCGTGATCGGCCTGCTGTGGCTGCTCGTCAACCGGACGCGGCGCGGCAAGGCGGTGCTCGCCGCGTCGATGAACCCGCGCGGCGTCACGCTGCTCGGCATCGAGCTGTCGAGCATCTACCTGACGGTGTGGGCGGTCTACGGCCTGCTCGCCGGCATCGCCGGCATCCTGCTCGGCATGTTCCTCGGCGTCAGCTCGTACAGCGTCGGCCCGCTGACCGCGAGCGCGTTCTCGATCGTCGTGCTCGGCGGCCTCGGCAGCGTGTCGGGTCGCTGATCGCGGCCTACGTCGTCGGCTACCTCGAGACGCTGACCGCCTACCTCGTGTCGCCGGCCTATCGCACGATCCCGGCGCTGCTGCTGCTGGTCGTCGTCATGTACGTGCGTCCGCAGGGGCTGTTCGGCCGGCGCTGATCCGACGGAATCGACGATGCGATCCGCGCTGACCTCGCGCCTGTTCTGGCTCGACGATCGCCGTGCTCGCCGGCGCGGCGACGCTGCCGCTGTTCGCGTCGGGCTACGTGCTCGGCCTGCTGACCGTCGCGTACTTCACGGCCGTGTTCGCGATGTCGTGGGACCTGCTGTTCGGCTTCGCCGGCGAGGTCAACTTCGGGCCGACGTTCCTGATCGGCCTCGGCGCCTACACCGCCGGCATCCTCGACGCGCGGCTGTCGCCGAACGTGTCGATCTGGCTGTGCGTCGCGGCCGGCGCCGGCGCGGCCGTCGTCGGCGGCGTCGCGCTCGCGTTGCCGGCGCTGCGGTTGCGCGGGCCCTACTTCGGCCTGACGACGCTGGTCGCCGTGCTGATGCTGCAGAACTTCGTCGTCGTGTTCGCCGACCTGACCGGCGGCGAGATCGGGCTGTCGGTGCCCGACGTCATCTCGGTCGACGCGCGAGCACGAACTACTGGCTCGCGCTCGGCTTCATGGCGATCAGCGGCGCGATCCTGTACGGCCTGTCGCGCTCGTCGGTCGGGCTGATCCTGCAGGCGAGCGGCCAGGACGCGGTGCAGGCCGGCGCGCTCGGCTTCAACGTCGCGAAGCACAAGCTCGCCGCGTTCGTCGTCAGCGCGTTCTTCTCGGGGCTCGCCGGCTCGCTGATGGTGTTCTACCTCGGCACCGCGTCGGTCGGCACGTTCGTCGACATCGCGGTCGGCGTGCAGATCATCATCGCGGCCGTGCTCGGCGGACGGCGCACCGTGATCGGCGCGGCGATCGGCGCGATCTTCCTGATCGGCATCGGCGAGCTGCTGCGTCCGCTCGGCGAACTCGCGACGCTGATCGTCTCGGTCATCGCGCTCGCGGTGATCCTGTTCTTCCCGGACGGCTTCCTCGGCATCCTGCGCGGAGCGACGCGGCGTGGCTGACGTGGCGAATGCATCGGGCGAGGCCGCGCCGCTGCTCGAGGTCACGAACCTCACGAAGCGCTTCGGCGGCCTCGTCGCGGTCAAGGACCTGTCGCTTCGCGATCCGGCCCGGCGAGATCCTCGGCCTGATCGGTCCGAACGGCTCCGGCAAGTCGACCGCGATGAAGTGCGATGATGGGCGTCGAGCGGCCGACGCGCGGGCTCGATCCGCGCTCGACGGCGCCGAGATCGCCGGGCTGCCGGCGCACAAGGTCGCGCGGCGCGGCGTCGGGCTCGTGTTCCAGCATTCGCGGCCGCTCGACCGCCAGACGGTGCTCGAGAACATCGAGGTCGCGCTGCTGCCCGACAAGCTGACGCACGCTCTTCGCCGGCGCCGCACGTCGACGCGCAGGCGCGCGCGATCGCCGAGCGCGTCGGCCTCGCGGCGGTGGTCGATCGCCGGCCGCCGACGCTGCCGTTCGCCGACCTGCGCCGGCTCGAGCTCGCGAAGGCGATCGCGCGCCATCCGCAAGCTCGTGCTCGTCGACGAGCCGTTCGCCGGCCTGACGGCGTCCGAGGTCGCGGCGTTCTCCGAGCTGATCCGCGAGTTCCGCGCCGAGGGCCGCGCGGTGCTGCTGGTCGATCACAACGTGAAGGGCGTGTCCGCGCTCGTCGACCGCGTGCTCGCGATGTACCTCGGCGAACGCATCGCCGAGGGCAGCGCGACCGAGGTGATGCGCGACGAGACGGTGCGCCGCGTCTACCTCGGCGGCGCGCTGACGCGCGTCGAGCGTCCGGCGACCGCCGCGGCCGGCCGGCGCGCCGGTGCTGCAGGTCGAGGACGTCGGCGTGCTGTACGGCAAGGCGCTCGCGCTCGATCGACGTGTCGATGCACGTCGCGCGAGGCCGAGTTCGTGTCGGTCGTCGGCCTGAACGGCGCCGGCAAGACGACGCTGTTCAACGCGATCTCCGGGCTCGTGCCGCATTCCGGCATCGTGCGCTGGTGCGGCGACGCGCTGCGCGGCGCGAGCGCCGGCCGCGATCGCGCGCGGCGGCATCGTGCAGTGCCCCGAGACGCGCGAACTGTTCGGCGAGATGAGCGTGCGCGAGAACCTCGACCTCGGCGGCAACGCACCTCGTGCGCGGCGAACGCGAGGCGCGCATCGCAGTGGCTGTTCGAGCTGTTTCCGATCCTGTCGAGCGCGGCAGACGCAGATCGCGCGGACGCTGTCGCGGCGGCGAGCAGCAGATGCTCGCGATCGCGCGCGCGCTGATGATGAAGCCGAAGCTGCTGATCCTCGACGAGCCGACGCTCGGCCTCGCGCCGGTGATCCTCGAGACGCTGTCGAAGGCGCTCGAGCAGCTGCGCACGACGACGACGATCAGCGTGCTGCTCGGCGAGCAGAACGTGACGTTCGCGCTGCCGCACGCCGACCGCGTCTACGTGCTCGACCACGCGCGGATCGTGTGGGAAGGGCTCGCCGGCGCGCTTCGAGTCCGAGGCGGCGGCGGCGTATCTCTGACGCGGCACGCCGGTCGACGTCGATCGGCGGCCCGATCGACATCGCGACGTCGGCGTCGGTCGGCGACCGACGAAGCCGGCGCCGGCTCAGCCTGCCGGCGATCGACCGAGGCGCCGCGCGAACAGCGCGAACAGCCGTACCCAGTGCCGCTCCGCGGCCGCGCGGTCGTAGATGCCGGCGCGCTGCGGGAACACGAAGCCGTGCTGCGTGCCGGGGTACCACTCGATCCGGTACGGCGCGCCGGACGCGTCGAGGCCGCCGCGCAGCGCGTCGATGTCCGCCGGCGGCGCCCAGCGATCGCGTTCGGCGCACGCGACGTAGGTCTCGCAACGCAGCCGCGCGGCGACGCGATGCGGCGAGTCGTCCGCTTCGGTCGCGAGGTTCGCGCCGTGGATCGACGCGATGCACGCGAAGCGATCCGGATGCTGCGCGGCCGCCCAGATCACGAACGGGCCGCTCATGCAGTAGCCGACCGCGCCGATGCGCGCGGCGTCCGCGGCCGGGTCCGCGTCGACGAAGCGCAGCATCGTCGCGGTGTCGTGCGCGGTCGTCGTCGCGTCGAGCGTCGCCATCATCGCGAACATCTCGGCCATCGCGGCCTCGGTCCGTTCGCGCAGCGCGAAGTCGCGCGAGCGGCGGTAGTAGAGGTTCGGCAGCACGACGAAATAGCCGACGGACGCGATGCGACGCGCCATGTCGTGCAGTTCCTCGCGCTTGCCGGGCGCGTCCATGTAGAACAGCACGACCGGGAACGGGCCGCCCTCGTCGGGATGCACGACGAACGTGTTCATCGCGCCGCCGTCGCCCGGCAGATCGAGTTCGCGCTCGATCATCGCGACGCCGCGACCGGTCGCGGACGGTCGGTGCCGGTCGACGCGGCCTCGGCGGCCGCCTTCGCCGCGTCGAGCCGACGTTCGCGCCGGAGGTCGAGCAACTGCCACGCGCCGAAGCCGACCGGGATGACGAAGCCGAGCAGGACCTCGAGCCAGATCAACGCGCGACCTCGCCGACCAGCGACGACGACGCGAGGCCGGCGTCGCGACGCGCGAGGCGCTCGAACAGCTCGATCGTCCAGATGGCACGCGCCGACCACGCCCGACGGCGACGGCGGCGCGCGGTCGACGGCCGCGTCGACGAGGAACGCCGTCGCATGCAGCGGCGGTTCGCGCCGGCGCGGCGGACGGCCGCGCAGCAGCGGCACCGCGGCGACGGCCGTCGCGAGCACGAACGCCTTCCGCCACGGCGGCACGACCGCGCGGCCCGCGATCGCGTCGTGGTCGCGGCGCGCGACCTCGCGGCCGATCTCGGCGTACAGCCGGCGGGCCGCGTTGATGCCGGGCCGGCACGTCCAGCGGCAGCCGCGCGACGCCGGTGCCGACGCGGCGATAGAGACGGTCGGCCTCGTCGAGCAGCCGCGCGACGACCGATGCGAGCGCGGCGTCGTGCGACGGCCGCGGCGAGCCACGCGTCGGGGTCGAGCCCCGCGTCGCGCAGCCACGCGCGCGGCAGGTAGAGCCGGCCGTCGCCGCGCGTCCTCGCCGACGTCGCGCGCGATGTTCGACAGCTGCATCGCGACGCCGAGGTCGCAGGCGCGCGCGAGCGCGTCCGCGTCGCGCGTGCCCATCAGCATGCGCCATCATCGCGCCGACCGAGCCGGCGACGCGCGCCGCGTAGTCGTGCAGGTCGTCGATCGTCTCGATGCGGCCGGCCGGCGGCGTCCCAGGCGAAGCCGTCGACCAGCGCGTCGAGCAGCGTCCGCGGGATGCCGGAGCCGGCGCACGACGTCCGCGAGCGCGCGATCGGCGGCGTGGTCGTCGGGCCGGCCGGCGTAGATCGCGTCGAGCCGCGCGCGCGAGCGCGGCGACCGCCGCCGTCGTCGCGCCGGCGGGCGCCTCGTCGATCGCGTCGTCGGCGAGGCGGCAGAACGCGTACAGCGCGCACGCCGGATCGCGCACGCGCGCGGCAGCAGCAGCGAGGCCGCGAGGAACGTCCGCGAGCCGTTCGCGAGCGTCGCGCGACAGGCGGCGAGGTCGTCGTCCGGCGTCATCGCGGCGGCCCGCAGCGCGTCGGCGTGCGGCACGACCTTGTCGAGGATGCGGGCCGACGACAGCACGCCCGGCAAGCCCGGCGCCCGGATGCGTGCCGGCGCCGACGAGGTAGAGGCGGTCGACCTCCTCGCTGCGGTTGTGCGGCCGGAACCACGCGCTCTGCGTCAGCACCGGCTCGAGGCCGAACGCGGCGCCGCGGAACGACGACAGGTCGTCCTGGAAGTCCTGCGGCGTCGTCATCCGCGACGTGACGATCGACGTCGCCGAGGCCCGGCAGCAGCGTCGCCTCGAGCCGCGCCTCGATCGCGCGGCGGTACGGCTCGGCGGCGGCGCGCCAGTCGGTGCCGCTGCCGAGGTGCGGCACCGGCGACAGCACGTAGAACGCGTCGCAGCCGGCCGGCGCGAGCGACGGATCGGTCGCGGTCGGCCGGTGCAGGTAGAGGCTGAAGTCCTCGGCGAGATGCTGGCGGTCGAAGATGTCGCCGAGCAGCTCGCGATAGCGCGGGCCGAGCACGATCGTGTGATGCGCGACGTCGTCGTAGCGGCGGTTCGTGCCGAAGTACCAGACGAACAGGCTCATCGAATAGCGCGAGCGCTCGATGCGGCGGTTCGTCCAGCGATGGCGATGTTCGGGCGCGAGCAGGTGGCGATAGGTCCACGCCGAGTCGCAGTTCGAGACCACGACGTCGGCCGCGAGCGTCTCGCCGTCCGCGAGGCGGACGCCGGTCGCGCGCGCCGCCGGTCGACGCGTGATCTGCGCGACCTCGGCGCCGCAGCGCACCGCGCCCGCCCTGCCCGTCGATCGAGGCCGACGAGGCCGCTGCACGAGGCGGCCGGTGCCGCCGATCGGGAAGTGCACGCCCCAGCGCCGCTCGAGGAACGCGATCAGGCAGTACACCGACGTCGTCGCGAACGGATTGCCGCCGACGAGCAGCGACTGGAACGTCAGCACGATGCGCAGCCGCGGGTCGCGGACGTGCTTGCACGCGAGCGACCAGACGGTGCGGTAAGCTTCGAGCCGCACGAGGTCGGGCAGCACCTTCGCCATGTCGGTCCACGCGTCGAACGGCTCGTCGCCGAGCGCCTCGAAGCCGACGCGGTAGATCGCCTCGCTCGCCGCGAGGAAGCGCTCGTAGCCGTCGACGTCGTCGGGATACGAGTCCTTCGTGAGGCGCGCGACTTCCGCGCTCATCGCGTCGGCGTCGCCGCTGTATTCGAAGTGTTCGCCGTCGTCGAACCGCACGCGATAGAACGGGGACACCGGGCGCAGGTCGATCGTCGTCGCCCATCCGCTTGCCGGCGAGCGCCCACAGCTCCTCGAACAGGAACGGCGCGGTGATGACGGTCGGGCCGGCGTCGAACGACGAAGCCGTCCTGACGATGCACGCGCGCGCGGCCGCCGGGCGTGTCGCAGCTGCTCGAGGACGGTCACGCGATAGCCGCGCGCGCCGAGCCGGACCGCCGCCGCGAGGCCGCCGAAGCCGCTGCCGATGACGACCGCGTGCGGGCGCGGGTCGCCGGTCGCGGCTGCGCCGTCGACGGACGCGATGCCGCCAACGAGGCTCCGTGTCAACATGCGAGGATGATATGGGTGTCAGGCCAGATTGACAACCGTCGGACAGGTCCGCGTCCGACCCGACGCGTCGTCGCGCCGTGAACGACGTCGGCGAACGCGTCGCGACCGGCCGGCGCCTCGTCGTGCGCGGCGTGTCGTGTCGCCGCGGCGACCGCGTGCTGTTCGACGACCTCGACCTCGACGTCGGTCCCGGCGAGATCGTCTGGCTGCGCGCGGCGAACGGGTTCGGCAAGACGACGCTGCTGCGCGTGCTGGCCGGGCTCGGGCGACCCGACGCCGGATCGGTCGCGTGGATCGACGACACCGACGCGTCGCCCGGCATCGTCGATCCGGCGCGCGGCGCGCCGTCGGACCGGCGCGTCGTCTACCTCGGCCACGCGAACGCGCTGAAGGACGACCTCACGGTCGACGAGTCCGTCCGCGACCAGGCGCGCCTGCACGGCCTCGACGCGTCGCCGGCGGCGGTCGGCGACGCGATCGGCCGCGTCGGCCTGCGGTCCAGGCGCCATGCGCCGATCCGCACGCTGTCGCACGGCCAGCGCCGCCGCGTCGCGCTCGCCCGGCTGTGCCTGTCGGCGACGCGCGCCGCGTGGCTCCTCGACGAACCGTTCGACGCGCTCGACGCGGAGGCCGGCGCGACCGTCGCGCGGATGCTGGTCGAGCACGCGCGTCGCGGCGGCAGCGTGCTGCTCGACGAGCCACGTCCCGCCACCGGTCGATCCGTCGATCGGTGCGATCGTCCGCAGCATCCGGCTCGACGCCGCGGCGGCGACGCCCGTCGCGTGAACGCCGTCTTCGTCACGATCGTGCGCCGCGACCTGCGGCTGGCCGCGCGCCGCCGCACCGACGCGCTGCTGCCGATCGCGTTCTTCGTCGTGGCCGCGACGCTGTTCCCGCTCGGCATCGGCCCCGAACCGCAGACGCTGCGGACGATCGCGCCCGGCGTCGTCTGGGTCTGCGCGCTGCTCGCAGCGATGGTGTCGCTGGGGCCGCTGTACGCGACCGATCACGCGGACGGCTCGCTCGACCAGATGCTGCTCGCCGGCGGTTCGGCCCTGTCCGTCGCGCTCGCGAAGTCGCTCGCGCACTGGCTGCTGACGGGGCTGCCGCTGACGATCGTCGCGCCGCTGCTCGGGCTCGCGTTCGGGCTCGACGGCGCGTCGCTCGCCGCGCTCGTCGCGTCGTTGCTGCTCGGGACGCCGATCCTGAGCCATCTCGGCGGGCTCGGCGCGGCGCTGACGCTCGGCGTGCGCAGCGGCGCGGTGCTGCTGATCCTGATCGTCCTGCCGCTGTCGGTCCCGACCCTGATCCTCGGCAGCGGGGCCGTCGTCGCGATAGACTCCGGCCTGTCGGCGCGCGCGCAATTTTCGCTGCTCGGCGCGCTGCTGATCTCGACGACGCTCCTCGCCCCGCTCGCCACCGCGGCGGCCCTCAGGATCGCGACGGAGTAACCCGTTTTGTCACGCTCGATCCGCCTCTTCCACTTCGCGTCGCCGGCCCGCTTCTATCGGCTCGCGACGCGCGTCGTGCCCGCGCTGCTCGTGCTCGCGCTCGGCCTCGCCGCGGCGGCGTTGTGGGTCGGCTTCTTCGTCGCGCCGACCGACGCGACGCAGGGCGACGCCTACCGGATCATCTTCATCCACGTGCCGGCCGCCTGGATGTCGATGGTGATGTACGTCGCCATGGCGGCGTGGGCGACGATCGGCTGGGCGCTGAACGCACGGCTCGCGTCGATGCTCGCGCGCGCGATCGCGCCGACCGGCGCGCTGTTCACGTTCCTCGCGCTGTGGACCGGCGCGTTCTGGGGTCGTCCGACCTGGGGCGCGTGGTGGGTCTGGGACGCGCGGCTGACGTCGGAACTGATCCTGCTGTTCCTCTATCTCGGCTATCTCGCGCTGGTCGAGGCGATCGACGACACGCGGCGCGCGGACCGTGCCGGCGCGCTGGTCGCGCTGGTCGGCAGCGTCAACGTGCCGATCATCTATTTCTCGGTGAAGTGGTGGAACACGCTGCACCAGGGCGCGACGATCACGATGACGTCCGCGCCGACGATGGCGCAGACGATGCTGATCGCGATGCTGCTGATGACGTTCGCGTTCTGGTCGTACGCGTTCGCGGTCGTGTTCCGCCGCGCGCAGGCGATCGTCGCCGAGCGCGAACGGCACGCGCAGTGGATGGGCCGCTCGCGGCCGGCGCGCGTGCGTGCGATGGAGGTCGCCGGATGAACTGGTCGGGCCCGGCGGACTTCTTCGCGATGGGCGGCTACGGCGTCTACGTGTGGGGCGCGTACGCGATGACGGCGGCCTGCCTCGCGATCGACTGGGTCTCCGCGTCGCGCCGGCATCGCCGCGCGCTCGCCGAAGCGGACCGCGATCCCGGCGCCGACGGGGAGGATGCGACATGACGCCGCGTCGCAAGCGGTTCGCGCTCGCCGGCGGCGTGCTCGTCGCCGTCGCGGTCGTCGTCGGGCTGATCCTGAACGCGTTCCGGAGCAACCTCGTGTTCTTCTATTCGCCGAGCCAGGTCGCGCAGCACGAGGCGCCGGCCGGCCGCGCGTTCCGCATCGGCGGCATGGTCGAGCCCGGCACGCTGAAGCGCGACGGCACCGACATCCGCTTCGTCGTGACCGACACCGCGAAGAGCGTGCCGGTCCACTACGTCGGCATCCTTCCGGACCTGTTCAAGGAAGGCAAGGGCGTCGTCGCGCAGGGCCGGCTCGAAGGCGGCGAGTTCGTCGCGCAGCGAGATCCTCGCGAAGCACGACGAGAACTACGTGCCGCCGGAAGCGGCCGACGCGATGAAGCGCGCGCAGCAGGGCCGCGACCAGAAGCTCGCGGAGTCGCTGGTGCCGTCGCCGAGCGCGCCGGACATCCGGCCGAAGCGGGTGAACTGATGCACGATCACCGCAATGGCACGGTCATCCCGGCGAAGGCCGGGACCCGATTTTCCTTACCGGGCTCACCCGTTTCCGTGCATTCGACGAATGAAGAACCAACGATGAGCCCCGAGCGATGACCCCCGAACTCGGACACTTCGCCCTCTGGCTCGCGCTCGGCGTGTCGCTCGTCGGCGGCACGCTGCCGATGGCCGGCGCCGCGCGCGGCCGCGGCGACTGGATGGCGCTCGCGCGGCCGTCCGCGCGGATCGTGTTCGCGCTGGTCGCGTTCGCGTTCGTCTGCCTCGCCGTGTCGTTCGCGACGAACGACTTCTCGGTGCTGTACGTCGCGACGAACTCGAACCGCCTGCTGCCGCTGCACTACCGCATCGCGGCGGTCTGGGGCGGCCACGAGGGGTCGATCCTGCTGTGGCTGCTGATGCTGACGTTCTGGGCCGCGGCGGTCGCGCAGTTCAGCCGGCACCTGCCCGACGTCCTCGTCGCCCGCATCCTCGCCGTGATGGGCTGGCTGTCGTTCGGCTTCCTGCTGTTCCTGCTGACGACGTCCGAATCCGTTCGACCGCCTGTTCCCGGCCGCGCCCGAAGGCCGCGACCTGAACCCGCTGCTGCAGGACCCCGGCATGGTGATCCATCCGCCGATGCTGTACATGGGCTACGTCGGGCTGTCGGTCGCGTTCGCGTTCGCCGTCGCGGCACTGATCGGCGGCAACCTCGATGCCGCGTGGGCGCGCTGGACGCGGCCGTGGACGACGGCCGCCTGGATCTTCCTCACGATCGGCATCGCGCTCGGCAGCGGCTGGGCCTACTACGAGCTCGGCTGGGGCGGCTGGTGGTTCTGGGATCCGGTCGAGAACGCGTCGTTCATGCCGTGGCTCGTCGCGACCGCGCTGATCCACTCGCTCGCGGTCACCGAGAAGCGCGGCAGCTTCAAGTCGTGGACCGTGCTGCTCGCGATCCTCGCGTTCTCGCTGTCGCTGCTCGGCACGTTCCTCGTCCGATCGGGCGTGCTGTCGTCGGTCCACGCGTTCGCGACCGACCCGCGCCGCGGGCTGTTCATCCTCGCGTTCCTCGTGATCGTGATCGGCTCGTCGCTCGCGCTGTACGCGTGGCGCGCGCGCGAACGTCGGACTCGGCGCGCGCTTCGCGATGCTGTCGCGCGAGACGCTGCTGCTCGCGAACAACGTGCTGCTCGTCGTCGCGTGCGGCGCCGTGCTGCTCGGCACGCTGTATCCGCTCGCGCTCGACGCGATGCATCTCGGCAAGATCTCCGTCGGTCCGCCGTATTTCGACACGGTGTTCGTGCCGCTGCTGACGCCGCTCGTGTTCCTGATGGGCGTCGGTCCGCTCGCGCGCTGGAAGGAAGCACGGCTGCCCGACCTCGCGCGGCGGCTGCGCTGGGCCGCGGGGACGGCCGTCGTCGCGACGATCGTCGCGGTGTTCGTCCACGGCGGCATCGGCTTCGCCGGCGCGCTCGGGTTGCTGATGGCGTTCTGGATCGTCGCGTCGGTCGCGTCGGACATCGTCGAACGGCTGCGGCCGGTCGGCGGCGAACGCGTCGACCTGCTCGCCCGCGCGCGGCTGATCCCGCGCGCGATGGTCGGCATGTTCGTCGCGCATCTCGGCGTCGCGGTGTTCATCGTCGGCGTGACGCTGGTGCGGACCGGCGAGGTCGAGCGCGACGTGAAGATGGCGGTCGGCGACACGACCGAGATCGGCGACTACGTCTTCCGGTTCGCCGGTGCGCGCGACGTCGACGGGCCGAACTATCGCGCGGCGCAGGCGACGATCGAGGTGACCGAAGGCGGTCGCACCGTCGCGACGCTGCATCCCGAGAAGCGGCTCTACACCGCGACGCAGGCCGTGATGACCGAGGCCGCGATCGACCCGGGCCTGCGCCGCGACCTCTACCTGTCGCTCGGCGAGCCGATCGTCGACGAGACGACGCATCGCCCGACCGCGTGGATCGTGCGCGTCTACTACAAGCCGTTCGTCGACTGGATCTGGGGCGGCTGCGGCGTGATGGCGCTCGGCGGCCTGCTCGCCGCGTCGGACCGGCGCTATCGCTCGAGGAAGTCGGCGTCGCCGGCGCCGGCGCCGCGACCGGTCGGGACGCGCGAGGCGGTCGCGACGTGAAGCGCATCGGCTTCCTGGTCCCGCTCGGGGTCTTCATCGCGCTCGCGATCGTGCTCGGCGTCGGGCTGAACCGCGACCCGCGCGAAGTGCCGTCGCCGCTGATCGGCAAGCCGGCGCCGGCGTTCAGCCTCGCGCGTCTCGACGATCCCGCGAAGACCGTCACGCTCGACGACCTCAAGGGCCGCGTCTGGATGCTGAACGTCTGGGCGTCGTGGTGCGTCGCCTGCCGCGAGGAGCATCCGCTGCTCGTCGACTTCGCGAAGCAGGGCGTGCTGCCGATCTACGGCCTCGACTACAAGGACACGCGCGACGACGCCGACCGCTGGCTCGGGCGGATGGGCGACCCGTATCGCGCGTCGCTGTTCGACGACCAGGGTCGCGTCGGCATCGACTTCGGCGTCTACGGCGTGCCCGAGACGTTCATCATCGACAAGACCGGCACGATCCGCATGAAGCACATCGGCCCGCTGACGCCGGACGTCATCGCGAGCGAGATCCTGCCGCTCGTGCGCAAGCTCGATGGCTGACCGCGCGCGTCGCGTCGTCGGCGCGCCGGTCGTCGCGTGGGTGGCGTGGGTCGCGTCCGTGGCCGTCGCCGTGCTGTTCGTCGCGGGGGTCGTGACCACGGTCGCCGTCTCCGGCGTCGCGGTCGCGAAGGAAGCCGCGCCCGAGGCCGCCGATCCGGCGCTCGAGGCGCGGATGGTCCGCATCACGTCCGAGCTGCGCTGCCTCGTCTGCCAGAACCAGACGATCGCCGACTCGCACGCGGACCTCGCGGTCGACCTGCGCAACCAGGTGCGCGAGCAGTTGCGCGCCGGCCGCAGCGACGCCGAGATCGTCGACTACATGACCGCGCGCTACGGCGACTTCGTGCTCTATCGACCGCCGTTCAAGGCCACGACCGTGCTGCTGTGGCTCGGTCCGGCGCTGATGCTCGGCGGCGGCGCCGCGCTGCTCGTCGTCGTGCTGCGTCGTCGTGCGCGGCTCGGCGCGGACGCGTTCGAGCCCGATGTCGACGATCCGGCGGACGACCTGCCCGACGCCCTGCGCAGCGATGTCCGCCACGCCTGACGTCGCGCTCGACGCGCGGATCGCGACGCTGCGCGAGCGTCTCGTCGCGCTCGGCGAGGCACGCGCCCGCGGCGAGCTCGACGCGGACGCGTACGAGGCGGCGCGCCGCGACGCGGACCGCGCGCTGAGCGACGCGGTGCTCGCGATGCCGGCGTCGATGCCCGTCCCCGCGCCCGCACGCGCGGCGGCGTCGACCGCGCGACCGGGCGCGAAGCTGATCGCGATCGTCTCGACGATCGTCGTCGTGATCGCGATCGGCGGGTACGCGTTCACCGGCTCGCCGTCGCTTGCGACCCGCACCGCGGCGGCGCCGGTCGCACCGGCCGCCGCCGCGGACGGCGACGATCGCGAGGCGAGCCTGAAGCAGATCGCGGAGATGGTCGACAAGCTCGCGGCGCGCCTCGCGCAGCGGCCCGACGACGCCGAAGGCTGGACGATGCTCGCGCGGTCGTACGCGGTGCTCGGCCGTTACGCCGACGCGATCCCGGCCTATCGACGCGCCGTCGCGCTGAATCCGAAGGACGCGGGGCTGCTCGCCGACGACGCCGACGCGATCGCCGCGGCGAACGGCGGCCGGCAGGACGAGGCGTCGCTCGCGTTGATCGACCGCGCGCTCGCGATCGATCCGAAACAGCCGAAGGCGCTCGCGCTGTCCGGGACCGTCGCGTTCGATCGCGGCGACTTCGCGAAGGCCGCGGCGCAATGGCAGCGGATCGCGGACCAGCTGCCGCCCGACAGCGACTTCCATCGGCAGGTGATGGCGAACATCGACGAGGCGCGCCGTCGCGGCGGACTCGCAGCGGCGACGCCGATCGCGCCGATCGCGGCGGCCCGGCCCTCGACCGCGCCATCGACCGCCACCGCGTCGTCGACCGGCGCCGAGGCCGTGAGCGGCGTCGTGCGCCTCGCGCCGGCGCTCGCGTCGCGGGCGGCGCCCGACGACACCGTGTTCGTCATCGCGCGGCCCGTCTCCGGACGCATGCCGGTCGCCGCGATGCGCGCGAAGGTCTCGGACCTGCCGCTGGCGTTCCGGCTCGACGACCGCATGGCGATGGCGCCGACGATGAAGCTGTCGGACATGAAGGACGTCGTCGTCGTGGCACGGGTCTCGAAGAGCGGCAACGCGATGTCGCAGCCGGGCGACCTCGCCGGCGAGAGCGCGCCGATCGCGCCCGGGACGCACGACCTGTCGATCGTGATCGGCGACGTCGTCGGCGCGAAGTGAACGCGTCGCGCATGGCGCCGCCGAGGCCGCGACCCGCCTGGTGCCGATGGCCGGCCGTCGCGCTGCTGCTCGCGTCGATCGTCGCGCACGGCGCCGCCGCGTTCGAGATTCCCGAGGGCCGCGGGTCGTTCGCGTTCCGCGACGAGCGCGGCGATCCGTCGCGCGTCATGACCGTGTACACGTACCGCCCGGCCGGACTCGATCCGGCGACCGCGCCGATCGTGTTCGTGATGCATGGCGTCGACAAGGACGCGGACCGCTATCGCGACGTCTGGGTCGAGCATGCCGAGCGCGGCCGCTTCGTCGTCGTCGCGCCGCTGTTCGATGCGGGTCGATGGAGCGATGCCGACTACGCGCATCCGGCGCTGGTCGAGCGCGACGGCGCGCCGCGCGACCGGGCGCTCTGGTCCTACAGCGTCGTCGAGCACCTGTTCGACGCGGTCCGCGACGCGTTGCACGACACGACGCCGACCTACGACCTCTACGGCCACTCCGAAGGCGCGCAGTTCGTCCACCGCCTCGTGCTGCTGCTGCCCGATGCACGCTATCGCCGCGCGATCGCCGCGAACGCCGGCTGGTACACGATGCCGTCGCGCGGCGTCGCGTATCCGTTCGGTCTCGGCGGTGCGCCGGTCGACGACGCGGCGCTCGCCCGGAGCCTCGGGCGCGGGCTCGTCGTGCTGCTCGGCGACCGCGACGTCGACCCGCATCACGTGCATCTCAACCGCTCGGCCGGCGCGATGGCCCAGGGCGACGACCGCTTCGACCGCGGCCAGGCGTTCTATCGCGAGGCGCAGGCCCGCGCGGTCGCGCTCGGCACACCGCTCGGCTGGCGGCTGCGCGTCGTGCCGGACGCCGCGCATCAGAACAGCCGCATGGCGCGCGCCGCGGCCGCGGTGCTGGCCGAGCCGTGACGCGGCGGCAACGGTGCGGCGCGACCGGACCGCATCGTCGGTCGCGGTCGCGTCGGACCCGCTGTCAGCGACCGGACGTCGGGCGTTCGTCCGGCCGCGTCGCCGACAGCACGCCGCGCTCGACCGCGTGTCCGACGATCAGCGCCGCGACGGTCGCGGGCGCTTCCTCGTGCGCGAGATGCCCGAGCCGCGGCAATCGCTCGACGCGCGCGCCGGCGATCCGTCGCGCGACGTCGACCGCCTGGGAAGGCGGCACGGTGCGGTCGTCGTCGCCGACGATGAACAGCGGTGGCGGCGCGAGCTTCGGCAGCTCGGCGTCGAGTCGGTCGAGGTCCCACCCGGCCATCATCGCGATCGCGCCGGCGACGTGCCGTCGATCGCGGACCAGCGCGGCGTAGCGCGCGGTCGCGCGCGCGTCGAGCGTCGAGCCGGTGCCGTCGACGAGCCGCTGTACGGCACGATCGTCGCGCGCGAACGTCGAGACGAGCGTCGGGACGCCGGGCGCCAGCGCCATCAGCTTCGCGATCGGGGACATCACGCGCAGCGCGCCGGCCAGCGGCTTCAGCGCCGGATTGAGACCGACGAACGCGCGAGGGGCGAGCGCGCCGTCCAGCGTCATCCGCGCGAGGATCGCCGCGCCGGCCGAATGACCGACGACGACGGCCGGCCGGGCGCCGAGCGCCGCCAGCAGGGCCGCGATCGAGCGCGCCATGCCGTCGACCGTCATGCCGCGACCGTCGGGCGTCGAGCTGCGCGCATGACCGGGCAGGTCCGGCGCGACGAACGTGAAGCGCTCGGCCAGCAACGGCGCGAGGCCTTCGAACGAGTCGAGCGACGCGCCGGTGCCGTGCAGCGCGAGCAGGACCGGACCCGCGCCGGTCGTCGCCACCGACCAGCGGACGCCACCGGCGTCGATCGTCCGCGGCGCGAGCGCGCTCGTCATCGCGTCAGCCGGCAGTCGCGACGATCGCGGCCGGCATCAGCGCGACGCCGTAGCACGAGCCGCGTCGTTCGTCGCGCGGCGCGCGGCCGCGTTGACGACGCGGGACATCGCGCGGGCGTCGGCCTGCGGCAGCGGTCGATACGCGGCGCCCATCTCCGCCGCGAGCTTCGCCGCCAGTGCGTGCGGCGTCGGCGACGTGTCGATCAGCAGCGCGTCGACGCCGATCGCCCGGAACGCGCGCGCCGACGACGACGCGTCGGCCTCGGCCTTCGGTCGGCCGCCGCTGCCGTCGCGCGCGACGTTCGCGCGGCCGTCGGTCAGCAGCACCGCGAACACGGTCTCGCCGCTCTTGCGCAGCGCGACGACGAGCTCGCGCGTCGCATCGAGCGCCGTCGCGAGCGGCGTGCCGCCGCCGCCGGGCAACGCGGCGAGGCTGCGGCGCGCGCGCGCGAGCGAGCGCGTCGGCGGCAACAGCAGCTGCGCGTCGCGGCCGCGGAACGCGACGACCGCGACCCGGTCGCGCCGCACGTAGCAGTCGGCGAGCAGCAGTTCGACCGCGCCTTTCGCCTCGGCGAGCCGGTGCAGCGCCGACGATCCCGACGCGTCGACGACGAACACCGTCGTCGCGGGATGCCGCGCGTGGAAGCGGACGACGTGCAGATCCTCGACGCGTACGTGGACGCGCGGCGTGGACCCGTCGAGCGGCGCTTCGCGGCGACGCGCGGCCTGCCACGGCGCGGCCGCGCGCAACGTCTCGACGAGGCTGAGCCGTTCGGACCCGCGCGGACGCGCGCGGCGCACGCCGGCCGGCGCGCCGCGCAGCCGGCTGCGACCGCGCGCGCCGGCGCCGCCGCGCGCCGCGCGCCCGCGCGCTGCGGCCGCGCCGTCGGCGAGCGACGCGAGCAGGCCGGCCGGAATGGCCGCGACGGCGGCCGCGACGACGACGTCGGCCGTCGGGCCGACCGGCGTCGCCTCGCTCGCGCCGGCCGTCTCGTCGCGCCCGGCGCCCGGTGGCGCGGGATCGGGCGGTGGCGCGTCCTCGGGCCGCTCCGGCGTCGCGGACGTCGCGTCCGCCGGCTCGCCGGAATCGGGCGGCGGTGGTTCGTCGCGCGCGTCGTCCGGCCGCTCGTCCGCCGCTTCCGCCTGCGGCAGGCGGCGCGCGCGCGACGCGAAGACGAGACGCGCGGCGCTCGCGGCATCGTCCGCGTCGACCGCGTCGTGTCCGGCGAGCGCGGCGACGGCGCGCGCGCAACGCAGCGCGAACAGCGCGGGCCGCATCGAGTCGATGCCGAGCCGCGCGGACGCCTCGCACAGCGCCGCGACGATCGCGTCGTCGACCGCGACGTCGGGCAGGCGGCGACGCGCGGCGTCGATCGCGACGCGCGCAGGCGGATCGATCGCGGTCGTCGCACGAAGCCGGTTCGTCGTCGACGGCGCGACCGACCGCGGCGCCACGCCGCGCAGGTCGACGCACAGGCCGAGACGCTCGACGAGCACCGCGCCGGGCGCCTCGTCGTCCTCGCCTTCGTCGAGCGCGACGACGCCGAAGCCGCCGTCGTCGAGCGCCGCCGCGATGCGCGCCGCGGTCGACGGCGCGATCCGCTCGGCCATCGACAGCACGACGAAGCCGCCGCGCGCTTCGGCGAGGACACCGGCCTGGCGCACCGGTCGGCCCGCCTTCAGCGACGCGACGAGGTCGAGGCCGCCGAGCAGGCGCTCGTCGTCGACGTGCAGCGGAACCGGGCGGATGGGAACGCCGTCGCCGAGCGACGACCGCCAGTCGGCGAGCCATCGGTCGCGCACCGCGCCGGCCGGTGCGCGCACACGCACGCCGCCGAGGCCCGCCGGGTCGATCGCGACGCAGGCCGCCGCGAGCGCCGCGTCGGACCAGGCGAGGTCGTCGCGCGACGGCATCGCAGCGGACGCGGCGAGGTCACGGTCCGACGGCATCGCTTCGGAGGACGCGCGGTCACGATCCGACGGCGTCGCGTCCGCCGCCGCGTCCGCGGTCACGCGTCGAACGTCTCGGCCACGGCGCGCTCGACGCGAACGCTCGAGCCGCTGTCGTCGAGCGGATCGCGGCGCAGGCGGTGCCGCAGCGCCGGTGCGGCGACGCGCCGCAGTTGCGTGCGGTCGACGCGCGCGGCGCCGTCGAGCGCGGCGACCGCGCGCGCGGCACGGATCAGCGTCAGCTCGCCGCGCAGGCCGTCGGTGCCGAGCGCCATGCACAGCCGCGCGGCCGACTCGAGCGCCGCGTCGTCGACGTCGATGTCGTCGAGTCGCGCCCGCGCCGCGACGACGGTCCGGCGGATCCGTTCGTCCTCCTTCTTCCAGCGCGCGACGAAGGCCGTCGGGTCGCGCTCGAAGGCGTCGCGACGGCGTACGACCTCGATGCGCGACGGCAGGTCGGTCGGCGTCGCGACGTCGACCGACAGCCCGAAGCGGTCGAGCAGCTGCGGCCGCAGCTCGCCCTCTTCGGGATTGCCGCTGCCGACGAGGACGAAGCGCGCCGGATGCCGGACGCTGAGGCCTTCGCGCTCGACCACGTTCTCGCCCGACGCCGCGACGTCGATCAGCAGGTCGACGAGATGGTCCTCGAGCAGATTGACTTCGTCGACGTAGAGGAAGCCGCGGTTCGCGCGCGCGAGCAGCCCCGGCTCGAACGCCTTGACGCCGCTCGACAGCGCGCGTTCGAGGTCGAGCGCGCCGACGACGCGGTCCTCGGTCGCGCCGAGCGGCAGGTCGACGACCGGCGCCGGCACCTGCGCGGTCTTCAGCGCCCGGCCGTCCTTCGTGCGTTCCGGCGACGCGAGGCAGGCGTCGCACGGCGCGACCGGGTCGCAGCCGTACGGACAGCCGGCCGTGACGCGCAGTCGCGGCAGCAGCGCGGCGAGCCCGCGCACCGCCGTCGACTTGCCGGTGCCGCGGTCGCCGAACACGAGGACCCCGCCGATCCGCGGGTCGACCGCGGACGCGAGGATCGCCAGCTTCATCTCCGCCTGGCCGACGATCGCGGAGAACGGGAAGGCCGGCGTCATGCGACGCGCCCGACCCGTGCGAAGCCGCCGGTCTTCAGGGGCGCTTCGCGTACGCGCTGCACCAGCCCTTCGCGTTGACCTGCTTGCCGGCGTACAGCGGACACGGACCGGTCCCGGTCGCCACGAGCGGCTTGCCCTGGTAGAGCTGGCAGTTGTTGCACATCTGCGCCGGCGTGTGGTTCGGATACTTCGCCTGGTTCGCCTTCGTGGTGTCGCTGACGTAGCCGAGCGAGACGGCCGTCGGATCCTTCTCGTCGACCATCGGCAGGTCGGCGCGCGCATCGACGCCGGCCAACAGCGCCGCGCTCGTGACGGAGATCGAACGGATGAAGTGACGACGTGACGGCATGACGGCTCCTCTGATTCGTTTTCATCGCCGAAGGATATCGCCGATGACAGGTTGCATTGACAAGCTGAACTGTAAGCTCTAGATTACACCCATGCGATCCCAGCCCGGACGGCGACTCGGCTCACGCACCGCGCTTCGGCGCGGACCGGTCGCGCGGTCTCGCCGCGGCCCGGATCGGGTTTCCAACCCTGCCTCAACCATAACGCATCACGGGCTCGCGGCGCCGACCGCGCCCGTTCGTCGACCGCGCGTCGCGGGAGACGTTCGATGAGCGTCCTCGCGCTCGGCGTCAATCACACGACCGCGCCGCTCGCGTTCCGGGAGCGCTTCGCGTTCGCCGGTCCGACGCTGGCGCCCGCCGCGCGTACGCTCGCCGCGCGCGTCCGCGGCGACGCCGAAGTAGCGATCCTGTCGACCTGCAACCGCACCGAGCTCTACATCGGCGCCGATGCCGACGCGGTCGAGCCGGCGATGGCGTGGCTCGCCGAGGCCGGCGGCACCGACGCCGGGCGCCTCGGCTCGCACACCTACGTCCACGAAGGCGCCGATGCGGCGCGCCATGCGTTCCGCGTCGCGAGCGGGCTCGATTCGATGGTGCTCGGCGAGCCGCAGATCCTCGGCCAGTTCAAGAAGGCGATCCGCGAGGCCGAGACGGCCGGCACGCTCGGCGGTCCGCTGCACCAGATGTTCCAGCGCTCGTTCACGGTCGCGAAGGAAGTGCGCAGCGCGACGTGCATCGGCGCGCAGTCGATCAGCATGGCGGCCGCGTGCGTCAGGCTCGCCGCGCAGCTGTTCGACCGGCTCGACGAGACGGACGTGCTGTTCGTCGGCGCGGGCGAGATGATCGAGCTGGTCGCGACGCACTTCGCGGCGCAGAAGCCGCGCACGATGACGTTCGCGAATCGCCGGCCCGAGCGCGCGCAGCTGCTCGCCGATCGCTTCCACGCGAACACGATGAAGCTCGCCGACATGCCGGCGCAGCTCGCACGGTTCGACATCGTCGTGACGTGCACCGCGAGCTCGGTACCGATCATCGGACTCGGCGCGATCGAGCGCTCGATCCGCCAGCGTCGCCGCAAGCCGATGCTGATCGCCGACCTCGCCGTGCCGCGCGACGTCGAGCCCGAGGTGCGCGCGCTGCCCGACGTCTACCTGCACACGGTCGACGACCTCGCCGGCATCGTCCGCGTCAACGGCGAACGCCGGCAGTCGGCGGTCCTGCAGGCCGAGGCGATCATCGAGCACGGCGTCAGCGACTTCCTGCAGTGGCTTCGGCTGCGCGACGCGGTGCCGTTCATCCGCACGCTGCACGGCCAGGCCGACGCGTGGCGGCAGGGCGAGATCGAGCGCGCCCGGCGGCTGCTCGCGCGCGGCGACGACGTCGAGGCCGTGCTGCAGTCGATGTCGCGCGGCCTCACGCAGAAGATGCTGCACGGCGCGATGGCGGAGCTGAAGACGTTCACGACCGACGACGCGTCGGCGCGCATCGGAACCATCGCGCGGGTGTTCGGCGTCGCCGAACCGGGGTCGGCGAACGCCGCCTGAAGCGCGTGGCCCGCGGGTCGCGCGGCGGACTTCGGTCGAACGTCGGGCGACCGCCGACGCGTCGTCAGCGCAGTCCGGCGGCGTAGTCGGCGACGGCCTTGATGTCGGCCTCGGACAGGCGCGACGCGATCGCCATCATCGCGACGTTGTTGTGGCGCGTGCCGCTGCGGAACGCGTTCAGCTGCGCCTCGTTGTACTCGCCCCACTGGCCGGCGAGCCGCGGATACTGGATCGGGATGCCGGCGCCGTTCGGCCCGTGACACGCGGCGCAGGCGGGCACGCCGTGATCCGCGATGCCCGCGCGCCAGATCTTCTGGCCGAGCTCGACGGTCGACGCGTTCTTCGCGGACGCCGGCTTGTACGCCTGCGTCGCGTAGTACGCCGTGACGTTGCGGATGTCGGTGTCCGACAGCGCGGCCGCGATCGGCGCCATGATCGGGTTCTGCCTCGTGGGCACCGTGCTGCCGCCTTCGGCCTTGAAGTTGTGCAGCTGCTTCGCGAGGTAGACCTCGTTCTGCCCCGCGATCTTCGGATAGGCGTTGCCCGTCGCGTTGCCGTCCGGTCCGTGGCACGCGGCGCACACCGCCTGCGCGATCGCGCCGCCCTTCGTCAGGTCGGGCTTCGCATCGACCGTCTTCGCGGCCGCGGTCTGCGCGTCGGGCGTCTTCGCGTCCGCCTTCGCCGCCGGTTCGTCGGCGGCCGCGGCGACTCCCGAGGCGGCGGCGAGCGCCAGCATCCAGGCGACGGACATTGCGAAGGCACGAGCCATTTCAACCTCTGTGAAGCGGGCGGACGAACGGAGGAATGCCCTTCGGCGTCGCCGGACGACGAAGCGTGCGACGAGGCGTGGGGCGCACGCGGTGCAGACCCGGCGACGCGTCGATGCGCGTCGGGACCTGCCGACAAACCGCCGTATTATACAGAGCGGTGCACGCGTCGATCGCCCGCGTCCGGGCTCGGACGTCGGGGTCCGCACCGCCTCGAGCGCTCATGTCCGCCCTGCAGCAGGCCCGCTTCTTCACGACCGTCGACCGACTGCATCAGCTGCCGCTGCTCGGACTGCCCGAACTCGCGTTCGCCGGTCGCTCGAACGCCGGCAAGTCGACCGCGATCAACACGCTGGCGAACCAGAAGCGGCTCGCGTTCGCGAGCAAGACGCCGGGCCGCACGCAGCACATCAACTTCTTCGCGGTCGGCCAGCATCCGGACGATCCGTCGATGCCCGGCGCGTTTCTCGTCGACCTGCCGGGCTACGGCTACGCCGAAGTCGCCCGCGATGCGCGCGCGCATTGGGAGCAGACGCTCGGCACCTACATCCGCAAGCGCAACGAACTCGTCGGGCTCGTGCTGATCATGGACGCGCGTCGTCCGTTCACCGACCTCGACGAAGGCCTCGCCGCGTGGTTCGCCGAAACCGGCAAGCCGATGCACGTGCTGCTGACGAAATCCGACAAGCTCAATCGCAGCGACAAGACGACCGCGTTGCGCAAGACGCGGGAACGCCTGGCCGCGCTGTCCCCGTTCCACACCGTGCAGCTGTTCTCGGCGCTCGATCGCACCGGCGTCGACGAGGCCGACCGTCGCGTCGTCGACCTGCTCGGGCTCGAACGATCCGCGAACGACGAGGTGCCGGCGGACGGCGATCAACGCGTCGAGCGGACAAAAAAAACCCCGGCGCAAGGGGAATGACACCGGGGTGATAACGCCTTATCGTAAAGGCACCCGCTCAGGGAGGAGAAGCGGGGGATGGTGTGAGCCATCCACTCGTTAGGAGCGACCCGTCGCGCAAAAGTTCGCGGACTTCGCGCGCCCGATCTGTAACAAAACGGAACGACGATGAAACGGCACGACGACCCCACGCTGGACGCGATCGCGCGCGACGCCGCGACCGCTCGACCGATGACGCATCGGCCGCGCCGCATGCGACGCGACGACTTCTCGCGACGCCTGATGCGCGAGCACCGCGTCACCGCCGACGACCTGATCTATCCGGTCTTCGTGCAGGAAGGCAGGGACGCGCGCTACGCGGTGCCGTCGATGCCGGGCGTCGAGCGGCTGTCGCTCGACCGGCTGATGCCGGTCGCCGAGCAGACGCTGCGGCTCGGCATCCCGGTGCTCGCGCTGTTCCCGGTGATCGAGCCGTCGCTGAAGACGCCGGATGGCCGCGAGGCGACGAACCCGGCCGGCCTGATCCCGAACGTCGTCGCCGCGCTCAAGAAGGCGTTTCCCGAGCTCGGCCTGATGACCGACGTCGCGCTCGATCCGTACACGAGCCATGGCCAGGACGGCGTGATCGACGATTTCGGCTACGTGATCAACGACGAGACCGTCGAGTTGCTGACGCGCCAGGCGATCGTGCAGGCCGAGGCCGGCGTCGACATCGTCGCGCCGTCGGACATGATGGACGGCCGCATCGGCGCGGTCCGCGTCGCGCTCGAGGAGGCGCGCCACATCCACACGCGCATCCTCGCGTACTCGGCCAAGTACGCGAGCGCGTTCTACGGACCGTTCCGCGACGCGGTCGGCTCGGCGTCGAATCTCGGCCGCAGCGACAAGATGACGTACCAGATGGACCCGTCGAACGCGCACGAGGCGTCGCGCGAGGTGGCGGCCGACATCGCCGAAGGCGCCGACATGGTGATGGTCAAGCCCGGCATGCCGTACCTCGACATCCTGCAGCGGATCAAGGACGAGTTCCGCATGCCGACCTACGTCTATCAGGTGTCCGGCGAGTACGCGATGCTGAAGGCGGCCGCGCAGAACGGCTGGCTCGACGAGAAGAAGGTCGTGCTCGAGTCGATGCTCGCGTTCAAGCGCGCCGGCGCCGACGGCATCCTGACGTACTTCGCGCACGACGTGGCGCGCTGGCTGCGCGACGGCAACGGCTGAGTCCGCAGGCGCGGGCAGCGGTCGTGACCGTCGACCGGCGACCGGCGCACCGAGCAAGTCCTGCAACCGATCGCGCGATTGCTGCGTATCCGTGGTCGGCGCGACGTGCGCCGGCTTCCTCGACCCGCATGCCCTTCGACGACGTCCGTCCGACCGACGCCATCCCGCATCGACCGTTCCTCGGCCGGCTCGCATCGCGCGTCGCATCGCTGACCGCGCTGCTGGCCGTGTTGGGCGGCTGCTCCGGCGTGCAGATCATCAACACGCTGTCGCCGACCGGCGGCTACGTCGTCACGAAGGACATCGCGTACGGCGACGGGCCGCGTCGCAGGCTCGATGTCTATCGACCGGCGTCGCTCGCCGTGGGGGCGAAGGCGCCGGTGGTCGTCTTCATCTACGGCGGCAGCTGGCGTGACGGCAGCAAGGCCGACTATCCGTTCGTCGCCGACGCGCTGACCGCGAAGGGCATCGTGACGGTGATCGCCGACTACCGGCTCTACCCGGAGGTCGCGTATCCGGGCTTCGTCGAGGACACGGCCGCGGCCGTCGCGTGGAGCTATCGCCATGTCGCGGACTACGGCGGCGACCCGCAGCGGATCTTCATCGCCGGCCACAGCGCGGGCGCGTACAACGCGGCGATGGTCGCGTTCGACCCGCGCTGGCTCGCGCCGTACGGCCTGCGGCCCGACCAGTTCCGCGGCTTCGTCGGACTCGCCGGGCCGTACGACTTCCTGCCGATCGTCGACGCCGGCGTGAAGGAGGTGTTCGACTGGCCGAACACGCCGCGGTCCACGCAACCGATCGATCACGTGTCCGGCCGATCGATCCCGTCGCTGCTGATCGCCGCGCGCACCGACACGTTCGTCTACCCCGACAAGAACACCGAGCCGATGGCCGCGAAACTGAAGCGCGACGGCGCCGACGTGACGGTGCACATCCTCGACCATGTGAACCACATGACGCTGGTCGGCGCGATGGCGTGGCCGCTGCGCTTCCTCGCGCCGGTCGATCGCGAGTTCACCGACTGGGTGCTCGCGCACTGACCGTGATTCCGCGAGGCCCGACGCGAAACCGCGATGCGCGGCGCCGCCGCGCGAGGCCTCTCGAACGCGGCCGTCGGCTAGCCGCGATGCAGCGCGCAGAGCTTGTTGCCGTCCGGATCGCGAACGTAGGCGAGATGCATCGTGCCGAGGGTGCTGTCGCGCGGCCCGGGCGGGTCCTCGATCGACGTGCCGCCGTGCGCGATCGCGACATCGTGGAACTCGCGCACCTTGTCCGGCGACGGACAGCTGAAGCCGATCGTGCCGCCGTTGGCAGCGGTCGCCGCCTCGCCGTCGATCGGCTCGCTGACGCAGAAGCTTCCGCCGGCGTGGCGATAGAACAGCCGCGTGTGGCCGGTCTTCGTGGTGTTGCGCAGCGGCTCGCCGACGCCGAGCGTCCCGAGCACCGCGTCGTAGAAGCGCTTCGAGCGCTCCAGGTCGTTGGTCCCGACCATGATGTGACTGAACACGATTCCTCCCTGGGTCAGCACGCCGGCGTCGAAGACCGGCGTGGCCGCGAAGACTACCGCGCGTGCGCGTCGGCGACCAGACGTGCGGCGGCGTTCGCGGACCGTCGCATCGGGCGCACGTCCGGGTTCGACGCGCGACGCGGCGCTATTGCCCCGCCGGTGGTTCCCAGAGCTCCACCTTGTTGCCTTCGGGATCGACGACCCAGCCGAACTTGCCGTACGGCGAGTCGTCGACCTTGTCCAGCACGTCGCAGCCTTCCGCGCGAAGCGCCTGCAGCAGCGCGGTCAGGTCGGCGACGCGGTAGTTGACCATGAACGCCGCCCTGCCCGGCGCGAACGGCGCGTCGCCGGCGGCCCCGATGGACCACGCGGTCGTGCCCTTGGTCGCCTTGCCGTCCGCGTCGACCCAGTCGAATGCGGCGCCGCCCCACGACTGCACGTCGATGCCGAGGTGCGCCTGATACCAGGCCCGCAGCTTCCCGGGGTCCTGCGCGGTGAAGAAGATGCCGCCGATGCCGGTGACGCGTTGCATGCGATGCCTCCCTGTCGTTCGATCGGCGGGACGACGGCGTCGAGCCGCCACCCGCGAGACGCGTCCTAAGCCGCGCGGGCCAGGATCGGCTCGAGATACCGCCCGGTATAGCTCGCCGGCGTCGACGCCACGTCTTCCGGCGTGCCCTGCGCGACGATCGTCCCGCCGCCTGCGCCGCCTTCCGGACCGAGGTCGACGATCCAGTCGGCCGTCTTGATCACGTCGAGGTTGTGCTCGATGACGACGACCGTGTTGCCGTGGTCGCGCAGCGCGTGGATGCACCTTGAGCAGCATCGCGATGTCGTGGAAGTGCAGGCCGGTGGTCGGCTCGTCGAGGATGTACAGCGTGCGCCCGGTGTCGCGCTTCGACAGCTCGAGCGACAGCTTGACGCGCTGCGCCTCGCCGCCCGACAGCGTCGTCGCGCTCTGGCCGAGCTTGATGTAGCCGAGGCCGACGTCGAGCAGCGTCTGCAGCTTGCGCGCGATCACCGGCACCGCCTTGAAGTACTCGAACGCGTCCTCGACCGTCAGGTCGAGCACTTCGGTGATGTTCTTGCCCTTGTACTGGACCTCGAGCGTCTCGCGGTTGTAGCGCTTGCCGTGGCAGACGTCGCACGGCACGTAGACGTCGGGCAGGAAGTGCATCTCGACCTTGATGACGCCGTCGCCCTGGCAGGCCTCGCAGCGGCCGCCCTTGACGTTGAACGAGAAGCGGCCCGGTCCGTAGCCGCGCTCGCGCGCCGTCGGGACCTCGCGCGAACATCTCGCGGATCGGCGTGAACAGGCCGGTGTAGGTCGCCGGATTCGAGCGCGGCGTGCGGCCGATCGGGCTCTGGTCGACGTTGATCACCTTGTCGAAGTAGTCGAGGCCCTCGATCGACGCGTACGGCGCCGGCTCGGTCGACGAGCCGTAGAGGTGCCGCGCGGCCGCGTGATACAGCGTGTCGTTGATCAGCGTCGACTTGCCGGAGCCCGACACGCCGGTGACGCAGACGAGCAGTCCGACCGGCAGTTCGAGGTCGACCTGCTTCAGGTTGTTGCCCGACGCGCCGCGGATGCGCAGCCAGCCGGCGTCCTTCGCGCGTCGCGACGGCAGCGCCTGCACGACCGCACCCTTCTTCGGCTTCTTGATCTTCGGCGGCGGCAGCGCGAGGTCGATCGGCGCGGACGGCGACGAGCCCGGCGCGACGCGCCGCGACGGCGTCGCGATGCGCATCTTGCCGGACATGTACTGGCCGGTCAGCGAGCGCGGGTTCGCCTCGATGTCCTTGAGCGTT
The DNA here is from genome assembly GCA_963720205.1 of uncultured beta proteobacterium. Lineage (GTDB taxonomy): Bacteria > Pseudomonadota > Gammaproteobacteria > Burkholderiales > Burkholderiaceae_D > CAHJXF01. Next base: position 2,421,687 of record OY970390.1, read on the forward strand.
CCCTGTCGCGATGACGTGGCCGCCGTGCACGCCGGCGCCGGGTCCCATGTCGACGACGTAGTCGGCCGCGCGGATCATGTCCTCGTCGTGCTCGACGACGAGCACCGAGTTGCCGAGGTCGCGCAGGTGCTTCAGCGTGTCGATCAGCCGGTCGTTGTCGCGCTGGTGCAGGCCGATCGACGGCTCGTCGAGCACGTACATGACGCCGGTCAGGCCCGAGCCGATCTGCGATGCGAGCCGGATGCGCTGCGCCTCGCCGCCCGACAGCGTCTCGGCGCTGCGCTCGAGCGACAGGTAGTCGAGGCCGACGTTGTTCAGGAACGCGAGCCGCGCGATGATCTCCTTGACGATCCGCTCGGCGATCTCGCGCTTCGAGCCCGCGAGCTCGAGCTTCTGGAACCAGTCGAGCGTGTCGTACAGCGGCATCGCGCTGATCTCGTAGATCGCCTGCTGTCGTCGTGCCCCGTGGCCGATCGGCCCGACGCGCACGAAGCGCGCGTCGCGCCGCAGCCGCGTGCCGTCGCAGGTCGGGCACGGCTTGCTGTTGAGATACTTCGCGAGCTCTTCCTTGACCGCGATCGAGTCGGTCTCCTTGTAGCGCCGCTCGAGGTTCGGGATGATGCCCTCGAACGGATGCTCGCGCACGACCGGTCGGCCGCGCTCGTTGATGTACGTGAACGGGATCGCCTCCTTGCCGGAGCCCTGCAGGATCAGCTCGCGGACGTCGTCCGGCAGCGCCTCGAACGCCGCGTCGAGATCGAAGCCGCCGTGCGCCGCGAGGCTCTGCAGCATCTGGAAGTAGAACTGGTTGCGCCGGTCCCAGCCCTTGATCGCGCCCGACGCGAGCGACAGGTTCGGGAAGCCGACGACGCGCTTCGGGTCGAAGAACTGGATGACGCCGAGCCCGTCGCAGCTCGGACACGCGCCCATCGGGTTGTTGAACGAGAACAGCCGCGGCTCGAGCTCGGCGAGCGAGTAGTTGCAGATCGGGCACGCGAAGCTGGCTCGAGAACAGCGACTCGCGCGCCGGAGTCCATGTCGAGCGCGATCGCGCGGCCGTCGGCGTTGCGCAGCGCGGTCTCGAACGACTCGGCGAGGCGCTGCTTGATCTGCGACGCGTCGCTGCCGATCTTCAGCCGGTCGATCACGACGTCGATGTTGTGCTTCTCGTTCTTCTTCAGCTTCGGCAGCGACTCGGCCTCGACGATCGCGCCGTCGACGCGAAAGCGCACGAAGCCCTGCGCCTGCATCGCGGCGAACAGGTCGACGTGCTCGCCCTTCTTCTCGCGCACGGCCGGCGCGAGGATCATCAGCCGCGTGCCTTCCGGCATGCGCGAGCACGTCGTCGACCATCTCGGCGACGCTCTGCGCCTGCAGCGGCAGCTGGTGGTCCGGGCAGTACGGCGTGCCGACCCGCGCGAACAGCAGCCGCAGGTAGTCGTGGATCTCGGTGACGGTGCCGACCGTCGAGCGCGGGTTGTGGCTCGTCGCCTTCTGCTCGATCGAGATCGCCGGCGACAGACCTTCGATCAGGTCGACGTCGGGCTTCTCCATCAGCTGCAGGAACTGCCGCGCGTACGCCGACAGCGACTCGACGTAGCGCCGCTGGCCTTCGGCGTACAGCGTGTCGAACGCGAGCGACGACTTGCCGGAGCCCGACAGGCCGGTGATGACGACCAGCTTCTCGCGCGGCAGGTCGAGATTGATGTTCTTCAGGTTGTGCGTGCGGGCGCCGCGTATGCGAATCTCGTCCATCGTCGGGCGGGTCTGGGCAGGTGCTGCGCGGCCCGGTCGAATGCCGGGTCGCGCGGTTCGGAGGAGACGGCGGCGACGCGTCCGGTCGCCGTCCGGCGGGGCCGATCGCGACGCGGAATCGGGACGCGAAACGCGGGATCGATCGGTTAATATAGCTGACCCCGTTCGGGCGCTTGTCGTCTCGATATGGGGCCGCGATCCTTCCGGGCAAGATGTCGCTGACGGGAACGTCCCGCGGCCCCGTTCGCCCGCCGCGGCCCGCCCCCGACGCACGGCGTTCGGCCCCTCGTTTCGTCGCCGTCGGTTCGTCGCCGTCGTTTTGTCGCCCTCGTTTCGTCGCCCTCGTTTCGTCCGGCATCCTTCGCCGCTCGCGCCGCTGGTCCTCGCGCCCGTTCCAACCGCCCGCCAGATAAGGAGTTCGTCATGTCATCGGTCAACAAGGTCATCCTGATCGGCAACCTGGGCAAGGACCCGGAGATGCGCTACATGCCGAGCGGCGAAGCGATCGCCAACTTCAGCGTGGCGACCAGCGAGAACTGGACCGACAAGACCAGCGGCGACAAGAAGGAAGCGACCGAGTGGCATCGCGTCGTCTTCTTCGGACGCACCGCCGAGGTCATCGGCCAATACGTCAAGAAGGGCTCGAAGATCTACGTCGAAGGCCGGCTGCAGACCCGCAAGTGGCAGGACAAGGAAGGCCAGGACCGCTACACGACCGAGGTCCGCGGCGACGTCATGCGGATGCTCGACCGCCGCGGCGAGACGTCGGGCCCGATGGACGACGCGCCGCCGGCCGAGTCGCGCCGCCCGGCGCCGGCCCGCGCCGGCGCCGCACCGGCCGCGTCGCGCGCGCCCGCGACGTCGGGATTCGACGACATGGACGACGACATCCCGTTCTGATGCCGCCCCGTCCGGCCGTCGCGTGCCGCCGACGCGACAGGCCGTGCATTTGAGGCGTCGTCCGAAGTCGCCTTCGTCTCCGGCGCGCTAGAGTCGCAGTCCTTTCTTGTCGACCGAGGCCGCGTCATGTCGAACGCCGCGTTCCGCCTGCCGGGCGGTCTCGCTGCCGAGGGTCGCGCGTGACGGCTGATTCCACCGCCGTGCAAGCGGCGCCGGCGAGCGACGTCACCGCCGGGACGCCACGCCGCGGCATTCTCGCCCGCGGCGGACCGTTCGCGCTGTTCGCGGCCTACGCGATCGCGATGTTGCTGCTGATCGCCAGTTCGCTCATCGATTTCGGGACGTCGCGCGATCTCGACGAACGCGCCGCGCGCGTCTCGCGGACGCTGGAAGCGATCGAACGGCTGCGTCTGGTCGTCAACACGGTGTCCGTCGGCCAGGCGTCGGCGCGGGGTTACCTGCTGACCGGCGACGAACGCTATCTGCCGTCGTATCGCGATGCGCGCCAGAGCTTCGTCGCCCGTCTGCCGGAGCTCGAAAGCCTGCTGGCCGACGACCCCGCGCAACGCGCGTCGCTCGATCGCCTGCGGGCCGTCGGCACCCGTCGCTTCGACCAGGCCGACGCACTGCTCGAAGCGTATCGCGATCGTGGACAGGCCGCCGCGACGGCGATGCTCGCAACCGACGGCGCGCAGGAGATCGGCACCGTCCGCAACGCCGCGGAGCCGATCATCGCCGAAGAGAATCGCGTCCTCGCCCAGCAGCACTCGGCGGTCGAGCGGTCGTATTCGAACGGGCTCGCGAAGAGCCTCGGCGCCGACGCGATCGTGGCGCTGGCGCTGACGGCGGTCTATCTGATGATGCATCGCTACCTGCGGCAGCGCGACGCGGCCCTGCGCACGATCGAGGCGACGAACGCCGCGCTCGAGCAGCGCGTCGTCGATCGCACGACCGACCTGTCCGACCTGTCGCGGCACCTGCTCGACGTCCGCGAACAGGAGAAGAAGATCATCGCGCGCGACCTGCACGACGACTTCGGCAGCTACCTGACCGCGATCAACATGGACGTCTCGCGGGTGCGCGACAAGATCTCGCCGACCTCGCCGGAACTCGCCGCGAAGCTCGACCGGACGCTGACGCTGCTCAACAGCGCGATCGAGATGAAGCGACAGCTGATCAGCGAGCTGCGTCCGAGCATGCTCGACAACCTCGGGCTCGGACCGGCGCTCGAGCAGTACATCGAGGAGTGGTCGCGGCGCACGCGGATCCGCGCGAGCTTCGATCACGAAGGCGACCTGACGAGCTCCGAGGAAGGCTGCACCATCGCGATCTTCCGCGTGTTCCAGGAGGCGCTGAACAACGTCGCGAAGCACGCGCACGCGAATCGCGTCGCCGGTTACGCGTATCGCACGGACGACCGCATCGAGTTCGAGATCGCCGACGACGGCCGCGGCATCACCGCCGACGATCGAGCGAAGACCGGCGGCCACGGGCTGCTCGGCATTCGCGAACGGATCCTCGCCTACGACGGGCGGCTCGAGATCCTCAACGGCGCGAGCGGCGGCACCATCGTGCGCGGCTCGATGCCCTGCCGGATGGACGCCGCTCGCCGCGCGCGGCCGTCGACCATGCAGATCGCCTGACCGGTCGTCCGGGCCGCGCGCGACGACGCCGTCGGCGTCGTCATGCGCCGAGGACCTTGTAGTTCTCCGTGTCCTGCGTCGGCAGCCCTTCGAGGAGATCGTTCAGCTCGTCGGCGTGCTCTTCCTCCTTCGCGAGGATCGACTCCATCAACCGGCGCGTCGTCGGATCCTTCGCGCCGAGGAACTGGACGATCTCGGTATAGCTCTCGATCGCGATGCGTTCGGCGACGAGGTCTTCCTTGATCATGTCGACGAGCGTCTCGCCTTCGACGTACTCGGCGTGGCTGCGCGAGGCGAGGCCGTCCGGCGAGAAGTTCGGGGCGCCGCCGAGCTGGACGATGCGCTCGGCGATCTCGTCCGCGTGCTGCTGCTCCTCCTCCGCGTGCTCCAGGAACTCGGCCTTGATCGGCTGCGCGAGGACGCCCTTCGCCATGAAGTGGTGCCGCCGGTAACGCAGCACGCAGACGAGTTCGGTCGCGAGCGCCTCGTTCAGGATCTCGCAAACCCTCTGTCGGTCGTCGCGATAGACGTCCGTGACCGCGCCGTCCTCGATGTGCCGCCGTGCGCGTTCGCGCAGCGTCTTGATGTCGGACAGGAACGGCCCGTCGGGGGCGGGCGTCGCGTCGGATCCAGCGGCTTCTGGTTCGCTCATGGGGACCTCGTCGGTAATCGAACGATGATTGAGGACATCGCCGCGGCGAGGCGTAGGACAGCGCCGGACAATGGAACCGGCATCGGGCCGAGGCTCGACGTTGCGGCGCGGCTCGTACCATCCGGTGCCGCTCGTGCGCGCCCCCGAACGGCGTTGACGGTGCTCGTCCACGTTGGCGCTACAATGACGGGCGCTGCTAGCCGCCCTTTGGGAATCAGACGTTGATCAAGAAAATCATGCTGGTGGACGACCATCAGATCGTGCGCGCCGGTCTCAGGCAGATCTTCGCGGAGTGCACCGACATCGTGGTCGACGCCGAAGCGTCGGGTGGCACCGAGGCCCTGGAGCTGCTGCGCGCCCGCCCCGTCGACGGCGTGCTGCTCGACCTTTCGATGCCCGACCGGAGCGGCATCGACGTCCTGCGGCGGATGCGCGGCGAGCGGTCCGACCTGCCGATCCTGATCCTCTCGATGCACGCGGAGGAGCAGTACGCGATGAACGTGTTGAAGGCGGGCGCGAACGGCTACATCGCGAAAAGCAGCCCGCCGGCCGAGATCCTGAAGGCCGTCCGGATGGTCCTCACCGGCAAGAAGTACGTCAGCCCCGCGCTCGCGCAGCAACTCGCGACGGCCTTCACGAGCGACGTTCACGGCGCCCCGCACGAGAAGCTGTCGACCCGCGAGTTCGAAGTGTTCTGCAAGCTCGCGGCCGGCCACAGCGTGTCCGACATCGCCGAGGAGTTGTTCCTGTCGGTCAAGACGGTCAGTACGCATCGCGCGCGCATCCTCGAGAAGATGAACCTCAAGACGAACGCGGACCTGACTTATTACGCGATCAAGAACGAACTGATCCAGTAGGAAGTCGAGCGGCACCGCCAGAAAAATCGCGCCGCCGGCGCGATTTTTTTTGTCCCGCAAGCGTTCGCAACCTCTAAGACAAATGCGGACAGCCCAAAGAGCCCCGAACCGATAGGGCGCGCCTGCTCGCAGGCCCTACCCTGCGTCCGTGCCGGCGGTGCGACGCGCCGTGGCCGCCGAATCACACCGGAAATCGAGGGCGGAGACGCTCCAGCGCCACCGACCTCTTCCGTCATATGAAAACGCCGTTGCGGGTGTTCGTCATCGAGGACTCTCCGATCCTGATGGAGAGGATCGCGGAAGCGATCGCCGACCAGCCGTCGTTGTCGCTGGTCGGGACCGCCGATTGCGAGAAGGATGCGCTGACGAAGATCCGCCTGCTGAAGCCTGAAGCATTGGTCGTCGATATCAAGCTGCGCGAGGGCAATGGCCTGAACGTCCTCGCACAGTTGAAATGGGGTGAAGGCGAAAACTCGAAGCCGAAGATCGTCGTCTTCACGAATTACCCGCGGCAGGAGTACTTGAGGAATTCGAAGCAATTGGGAGCCGATTACTTCCTCGACAAGTCGACACAGTTTTCCGATCTGCCACGCGTCTTGATCGGTTTGAGCGACGAGGAGCAACGTTCGGCGCAGTCGTTGAGGACCTGAATCCACTGAAGGAGATTCACATGCTGCACTACGCCGTCGTTTTCTTCGTCATCGCATTGATCGCCGCGCTGTTCGGCTTCGGGGGCATCGCCGCCGGCGCCGCGGAGATCGCCAAGATCCTTTTCTTCATTTTCGTCATCCTGTTCGTCGTGTCGCTGATCGTCGGCCTGATGCGCAGATAGCGGTCCGCTCGACGTCAGGGGGCAAGTCATGGGTCGCATGATCGCGGGCAAGTTGATGTTGGTCGCCGGCGTGATCGCCGTGACGCTGCTCGGGAACCTGCGGCTGCAGGCCTCCGAAGTCCAGGCACGGCCGGGGCACGGCCTGACGGTCCCGCGGATGCCGCGAGGCGACGCGAGGCCGGCAACGGTGGTCGCATCGGCCGATCCGACGGTGGTCGATGCGACGTTCGAGCCATCGGCCTCGTCGGACGACGGCGACGCGCTCGGCCCCGACGACGTTCGTCTGGTGCCGGCGATCTATGCGTGGGATCCGGACGTGCGCTTCGTTTTTTTCCGGCACGTCAGCAAGTGGATGTGACGCTTTTCCCGGCAGGCAGGACTTCTTTCGAATCGTTTCGAGGACATCGATGAACTGGGATATTTCGATGGGACGCGCAAGGCAGTTGTCCGGGCGCGCGTTGCAGGCGGTCGGCGCGCGATGGTCGCGTCGCGACTGGATTCTCAAGGGCGAAGCGCTGGAGTACGGCGGTCGCCTGCAGATGCGGTACGGCATGTTGAAGCATCAGGTGCAATGGAATACCGACGCGTTGCAGTGGCGTCGCGAGCCGATCCCGGTCAAGCGGTCGCTGTCGACCTGACGGCCGCTCGAACCTCATAACAATCAAGGGAGACGACAGGATGATCAGAACGATCCGCACACCACTTGCTGCAGCCGCCGCGGTCGCTTTGCGTCGCATTCGCTTCGAATGCGTCGGCGACGACGCGCGCCGAGTACAACGCGGCGAAGGATCGCGCTTCAGCCGACTACAAGGCGGCGATCGCGCACTGCAAGTCGCTCGCCGGCAACCCGAAGGACGTCTGCGAGGCCGAGGCCAAGGCCGCGCAGAAGAAGTCGGATGCGATGGCCGAGGCCGACTACAAGGCGACCCCGAAGGCGCGCGAGGACGCCGCCGAGACGGCCGCCGACGCCGATTACGACGTCGCGAAGCAGAAGTGCGACGCGGTGACCGGCAACGAGAAGGATGTCTGCGTCAAGGAAGCGAAGGCGGCGCAGACCCGCGCGCGGGCCGATGCGAAGGCGTCCGAGAAGACGACCGTGGCTCGCAAGGACGCGGCCGACGACAAGCGGGATGCCGACTACAAGGTCGCGATGGAGAAGTGCGACGGGTTCGCCGGCGACGCGAAGTCCAATTGCCAGAAGAACGCGAAGGCGACGTACGGCAAGTAGTCGCCGCGCGACGCGAAAAGGCTCCGGCTCGCCGGAGCTTTTTTTTGGGCCATGCGACGACCTATAATCGGTCGCGCTTCGTCGTTTCGCCGTCGTCCGGTGCCGTCGTCGGTTTCACTGTCGTCGACTCGCCGTCGTCCGCTCCACCGTCGCCGGACTCGCGGTCGTCCTTCGCGCATCCGACCCACGTCTTCCACCCGATGCCCATCTACGCCTACCGCTGCGAACACTGCGGCTTCCAGCAGGACGTCCTGCAGAAGATGTCGGATCCGCTGCTCGTCACGTGCCCGTCGTGCGGCGAGCCCGCGTTCCGCAAGCAGGTCACGGCCGCCGGGTTCCAGTTGAAGGGCTCCGGCTGGTACGTCACCGACTTCCGCAACCCGGCGACGAAGGAAGCGAAGAAGAAGCCCGAAGGCGGCGACGCGCCGGCCGCCGACAAGCCGGCCGCGGACCAGTCGGGCAAGACCGACGGCCCGCCCGCCGCCGCGCCGGCCGCGCCGGCACCGGCTGCCGCGCCGCCGACCACCGACGCGAAGCCCGCGCCGGCGACCGGCGGCGGCACGTCGGCCTGAGTCGGCAGCTTCCGATGCTGAAGCGGGCGTTCTTCACCGGGCTCGTGATCCTGGTCCCGCTGGGCATCACGATCTGGGTGCTGCACCTGGTCGTCGCGACGCTCGACCAGAGCCTGCTGCTGCTGCCGCCCGACTATCGCAACCGGGCGCCGTTCAACATCCCGGGGATGGGCGCGATCCTCACGCTCGCGATCATCCTCGTCGTCGGCATCCTCGCGCGCAACTTCATCGGCCGTCGGCTCGTGCTGTGGTGGGAGGCGCTGCTCGGCCGCATTCCCGTCGTCTCGACGATCTACTCGAGCGTCAAGCAGGTGTCGGACACGCTGCTGTCGCCGTCGGGCCAGGCGTTCCGCAAGCCGGTCCTGGTGGAATTCCCGCGGCCCGGCGTGTGGACCGTCGGCTTCGTCGTCGGGACGCCCGGCGACGCACTGCAGGCGCCGCTCGACGGCGAGCATGCGAGCGTCTACGTCCCGACCGCGCCGAACCCGACGTCCGGCTACGTGCTGATCGTGTCGCTCGACCAGATCCTCGACCTCGACATCACCGTCGACGAGGCGCTGAAGTTCGTCGTGTCGATGGGCGTCGTCGCGCCGGGCCTCCGCGGCCCCGCGACGACCACCGCGCTGCCGGTCGCGACCGCCGCCTGACGCCGGCGACGCCGGTCGTCGCGTTGCCCGGCGTCGCCGGCGCATGGTAATTTCCGCCCGATGCGAACGACGCGACGCACGATCCGCCCGATTCCGCGCGTCGCCTCGCGCCGCGCGCCGGGTCCGGCGCGCGCGCATCGACCCGCCGCGAGCGAGGCCCCGGCCCGAAATCGCTAGGGTCGTTCGCGACGGCCGACCACCGGCACGCGTCGCGCACGACCCCTGATCCTCGCCGACCGCCGACGCGGTCGGGTCGCCCGACGCGAACGTCGAGCGCCGGCCACCCGCGTGGCCGCCCAACCTTCGGAGCTTTCATGCGTACCCAATACTGCGGCCTCGTGACCGCCGAGCAGCTCGCGCAACCGGTCGTGCTCGACGGCTGGGTGCATCGCCGGCGCGACCACGGCGGCGTCATCTTCATCGACCTGCGCGACCGCGAAGGCATGGCGCAGATCGTCTGCGATCCGGACCGCGCCGAGACGTTCGCGACCGCCGAGTCGCTGCGCAACGAGTACTGCGTCGAGGTCCGCGGCGTCGTCCGCAAGCGTCCCGAGGGCACGGTCAACCCGACGATGAAGTCGGGCGAGATCGAGATCCTCGCGCACGAGATCCGCGTGCTGAACCCGTCGGTCACGCCGCCGTTCCAGCTCGACGACGACAACCTCTCCGAGACGACGCGGCTCACGCATCGCGTGCTCGACCTGCGTCGCCCCGTCATGCAGAAGAACCTGATGCTGCGCTATCGCGTCGCGATGGAGGTGCGCCGCTATCTCGACGCCGAAGGCTTCATCGACATCGAGACGCCGATGCTGACGAAGAGCACGCCGGAAGGCGCGCGCGACTATCTCGTGCCGAGCCGCGTGAACCCCGGCCAGTTCTTCGCGCTGCCGCAGTCGCCGCAGCTGTTCAAGCAGCTGCTGATGGTGTCGGGCTTCGACCGCTACTACCAGATCGTCAAGTGCTTCCGCGACGAGGACCTGCGCGCCGACCGGCAGCCCGAGTTCACGCAGATCGACTGCGAGACGTCGTTCCTCGACGAGACCGAGATCCGCGCGATCTTCGAGCGGATGACGCGGCACGTGTTCCAGACCGCGATCGGCGTCGAGCTGCCGCCGTTCCCGGTCATGCCGTACGCGGAGGCGATGGCGCGCTTCGGTTCCGACAAGCCCGACCTGCGCGTGCAAGCTCGAGTTCACCGAGCTGACCGACGTGATGAAGGACGTCGAGTTCAAGGTGTTCTCGTCGGCCGCGAAGAGCGACGGCGGCCGCGTCGTCGCGCTGCGCGTGCCGGGCGGCGGCGCGAGCGACGGCGGCTTCGCGCGCTCGGAGATCGACGCGTACACGCAGTTCGTCGCGATCTACGGCGCGAAGGGACTCGCGTACATCAAGGTCAACGACCTGTCGCAGAAGGACCTTCGCTCCGGGCTGCAGTCGCCGATCATCAAGAACCTGCACGACGACGCGCTGAAGGCGATCGTCGAACGCACCGGCGCCGTCGCCGGCGACCTGATCTTCTTCGGCGCCGACAAGACGAAGGTCGTCAACGACGCGATGGGCGCGCTGCGCGTGAAGATCGGCCACTCCGACTTCGGCAAGCGCAGCGGCCTGTTCGAGGACGGCTGGCGACCGCTTTGGGTCGTCGACTTCCCGATGTTCGAGTACGACGACGAGGAGCAGCGCTTCACCGCGGCCCATCACCCGTTCACCGCGCCGAAGGACGGCGACGAGGACCTGCTCGCCACGGATCCGGCGCGCTGCACGGCGAAGGCCTACGACCTCGTGCTGAACGGCTGGGAGATCGGCGGCGGCTCGGTGCGGATCCATCGCGAAGAGATCCAGAGCAAGGTGTTCCGCGCGCTGAAGATCGACGCCGACGAGGCACAGGCGAAGTTCGGGTTCCTGCTCGACGCGCTGCGCTACGGCGCACCGCCCCACGGCGGCATCGCGTTCGGCCTCGACCGGCTCGTCACGATGATGACCGGCGCCGAATCGATCCGCGACGTCATCGCCTTCCCGAAGACGCAGCGCGCGCAGGACCTGCTGACCGAGGCGCCGAGTGCCGTCGACGAGCGCCAGCTGCGCGAGCTGCACATCCGGCTGCGCACCAGTGAACGCGCGGTCACGCCCGGCGAGCGGGGCTTCGCCGCGCCCGGCAATCTCGAGCCGCGTGCCGCCTGAACGTCGCGTGACACGCGGTCGATGATCCGCCGCGCGCCGGCGTTCGCGGCGGCGCTCGCGACGCTGACCGTCGTCGTCGCGGCCGCGCTCGCGTGGTGGCTCGACGCGCGCACGCGACCGGAGCGCGTCGGTCCGCGCTTCGTCGACGGGCTCGTGACGCGTCATCCGCGGGCCACGGCCACGGCGCTCGACGGCGGCTTCGTCCGCGTCGGGCTGCCGTCCGGCGTGCGCGTCGACGTCGCGCTGTCGCGCGTGATCGCGGCGTGTGCGGCCGAACGATCCGGCTGCACGGCCGCGATCGACGATGCGCTCGACGACGTCGACGCGGCCGACGCGGCGACGCGATCGCCGGAGCGCCCCGCGCTGCGCCCGGTCGTCGTCGCCGAGGGCGCCGGCTATCGCTACGGCTTCGTCGCGCAACCGCTCGCCGGTGCGTACGAAGTGCGCTATGCGCTCGTGCATCGGACCGCGTCGACGTTCGTCACCGCGGCCATCGCCGCGCGGCTCGGACTGTCGTCGCCGAACGCGCTGCGCGACGCGGCGCTCGCGAACCTCGACGCGGACCGCGACGTCGGCATCGAAGCGGTCGACGGGTCGCGCGGCGTCTATCGCGTGCGCGCATCCGACGACCCGGCCGCATCGCTGATCGACGACGCGCGGATGACGCGCTTCGCCGGCACGATCGGCTCGCACCGGCTCGTCGCCGCGATCCCGGTGCGCGGCACGCTCGCGCTCGCGCGGCCGGACGCGGCGTCGACGCAGGCGCTGCGCGCGCTGGCGACGACGCTGCGCCGGCAGGCGACGACGCCGGACGGCGGCCTGCTCGCGTGGGACGTCGACGCGCCGCAGGGCGCGCGACTGTCGAGCCTCGCGCCATGACGACGCCCTTCGCGCCGCGGGCGTTCAAGATCCCGCGCTCGGTACTCGTCGTCATCCACACGACCGCGCTCGATGTCCTACTGATCGAGCGCGCCGACCGCGAAGGCTTCTGGCAGTCGGTCACCGGCAGCCTCGACGCGCCCGACGAGCCGCTGCGCGAGGCGGCGATCCGCGAGGTGCGCGAGGAGACCGCGATCGACGCGTCGATCGACGGTTCGCTGATCGACTGGAACCACGCGATCGAGTACACCATCTATCCGCAGTGGCGGCATCGCTACGCGCCGGAGATCGAACACAATGTCGAACACTGGTTCGGGCTCGAGTTGCCCGCCGACTTCCCGTCGCGAGACGTCGTTCGCGTCGCCCCGCGCGAGCATCTGCGATTCGCATGGCTGCCGTACCGCGACGCGGCGTCGCGCTGCTTTTCCCCGAGCAACGCCGAGGCGATCCTGCAACTTCCGTCGCGCATCGGCGCGGGCCACGACCTTCCAAGCGCGACGCCATGACGGCCGCGACTGACGCGCTGTCCGACGACGACGCCGCGCGGGCGCTGCTCGAGCGCGAGCGCGACGCGGCGTCGGCGATCACCGACGAGACGATCCCGGCGACCGCGAAGCGGCTGCGGATGTCGACGTACAACATCCACAAGGGCGTGTCGGCGATGTCGCGGCACAACCGCATCCACGAGCTGCGCGCCGGCCTGCACGCGCTCGACGCCGACGTCGTGTTCCTGCAGGAGGTGCAGGGTCGCAACGACCTCCATGCGACGCGCTTCTCGAACTGGCCGCAGCTGTCGCAGCACACGTTCCTCGCCGGCGACCGCTGGGCCGAGGCCGTCTACGGGAAGAACTCGGTGCGCACCGACGGCGACCACGGCAACGCGTTGCTGTCGCGCTATCGCCTCATCTCGCACGAGAACATCGACATCTCCGACCACCGCTTCGAGTCGCGCGGGCTGCTGCATTGCGCGTTCGACGTCGACGGCACCGAGATCCACTGCGTGTGCGCGCACCTCGGACTGTTCGAGGACAGTCGCGTGCGACAGGCCGACGTGCTGATCGCGCGCATCCGCTCGCACGTGCCGGCCGACGCGCCGGTGATCATCGCCGGCGACTTCAACGACTGGCGGCATCGGCTCGGGCGACGCCTCGTCGAGAACCTCGGCGTCCGCGAGGTGTTCGCGAACCACGAGACGCGTCGCGCGGCACTCGCGCGGCGCGCCGCCGGCTACATCCGTCGCACGCTGGAGCCGGCCGACACCGAAGCACCGGTCGCGGACGCGCCGACGACGCCGCGCCGCAAGCCGCCTGCGCCGGCGCGCACGTTCCCGAGCGCGTTCCCGTTGCTGCGCCTCGATCGCGTCTACGTGCGCGGCTTCCGCGTCGCGTCCGCGCGCGTCCTCTCGGGTCCGACGTGGGCGAAGCTGTCGGACCACGCGCCGATCGTCGCCGAACTGGTCCTCGAGTGAGATTCGAAGAAGGCAATCGCGTCGACCTGCTGTGCGGCGGTTCGGAATACTTTCCGGCGCTGATCGCGGCCATCGAATCCGCGAAGGAAGAGGTCTATCTCGAGACCTACATCTATCACGACGACGACACCGGTCGCCGCATCACCGACGCGCTCGCCGCGGCGGCGACGCGCGGCGTGCAGGTGCGCGTGACGGTCGACGGCTTCGGATCGTCGAACCTCGCGCCGGCGATCCGCGAGCGCTTCGACGCGGCGGGCGTCGCGTACGTCGTCTTCCGTCCCGAGAACTATTCGTGGCGCAGCGGCCTCAAGTGGTTCTCGCGCGAGCGGTTGCGACGACTGCATCGCAAGCTCGCCATGGTCGATCGTCGCATCGCGTTCTGCGGCGGCATCAACGTGCTCGACGACCTGAACGACCCGAACCACGGCGCGCTCGAGGCGCCGCGCTTCGACTTCGCGGCGCAGGTCGAGGGACCGATCGTCGGGCACGTGTCGGCCTACATGCTGAACCAGTGGCTGCGGCTGAACTGGGAGCGCATCGCGCGGCGCCGCGAGAGCCTGCAGCATGCGGTCGACGACTGGTGGTCGCGGCGCGAATGGGCTTCGGCGCATCCGAGCGGCGCGAACGTGCGCGTGTCGTTCGTGCCGCGCGACAACCTGCGCCATCGGCGTCGCATCGAATACGCGTATCTCGCCGCGATCCGGCTCGCGCAACGCGACGTCCTGCTGTGCAACGCCTACTACTTCCCCGGACGCCGCTTCCGCAAGGCACTGATCGACGCCGTCGAAGCGCGGCGTGCGCGTGCGCTTGCTGCTGCAGGGCCGTCCCGAGTATCCGGTGCAGCACTTCGCGAGCCAGGTGCTGTACGACGAGCTGCTCGCGGCCGGCATCGAGATCTACGAGTACACCGCGAGCTTCCTGCACGCGAAGGTCGGCGTCGTCGACGATCGCTGGGCGACCGTCGGCTCGTCGAACATCGATCCGTTCAGCCTGCTGCTCGCGCGCGAGGCGAACCTCGTGGTGCTCGACGAGCCGGTCGCGCAGGAGCTGCGCGAGCGCATCGAGGATGCGATCGCACGCTCATCGGTGGCGGTCCACGCCGAGAAGCGTCGCCAGAGCGGCGTCTTCGTGCGCGCGATCAACGCCGTCTCGTACGCCGTCATGCGGCTCGCCGTGTCGCTGAGCGGCGTGACGGGCCGCTACTGATGCCGCGCACGACGTCGGGCGACCTCGTCGTCCTGCGGCCGGAAGGGCTGTACTGCCCGCCGGGCGACTTCTTCATCGACCCGTGGCGGCCGGTCGAACGCGCCGTCATCACGCACGCGCACGGCGACCACGCGCGGATGGGTCATGCGCACTATCTCGCGAACGCCGACGGCGCCGGCGTGCTGCGCACGCGGCTCGGTCCGATCGACCTGCAGACGCTCGGCTACGGCGAAGCCATCGACCATCACGGCGTGCGCGTGTCGCTGCATCCGGCCGGTCACGTGCTCGGCTCCGCGCAGGTCCGCCTCGAACACGGCGGGCGCGTGTGGGTCGCGTCGGGCGACTACAAGTTCATGGGCCGCACCGACGGCGGCGATGCGGACGTCGACCCGACCTGTCCGCCGTTCGAGCCGGTCCGTTGCGACGTCTTCATCACCGAGTCGACGTTCGGGCTGCCGATCTATCGCTGGCAGCCGCAGCGCGCGCTTTTCGCGGACGTCGACGCCTGGTGGGCCGCGAACGCGGCGGCGGGTCGCGCGTCGGTGCTGTTCTGCTACGCGTTCGGCAAGGCGCAGCGCGTGCTGGCGGGCGTCGACGCGTCGATCGGGCCGATCTTCTGCCACGGCGCCGTCGAGCCGCTCAATCGCGCGTATCGCGAGGCCGGCGTCGCGTTGCCGCCGACGACGCTGGTCTCGGAGGTGACCGACAAGACGCTGTTCCGGCGCGGCCTCGTGCTCGCGCCGCCGTCGGCCGCCGGTTCGCCGTGGATGCGCCGCTTCGGCGAGTACGGCGACGCGTTCGCGTCGGGCTGGATGCAGCTGCGCGGCGCGCGACGGCGACGCGCGCTCGATCGCGGCTTCGTGCTGTCGGACCACGCCGACTGGCCCGGCCTGCACGCGGCGATCGCGGCGACCGGCGCCGAGCGCGTCATCGTCACGCACGGACAGGTGCCGGTGATGGTGCGATGGCTGTGCGAGAACGGCCTCGACGCGGAGGCGTTCGAGACCGAATACGGCGACGACGCCGAGACCGGGCCGGACGCGATCACCGCGCTCGAGGCCGAGGTCGCGATCGACGCGCCGACGGCGTGATGCCGCCGACCCGCGCCGCGACCGCGATCACGCGATCGTGACCGGCTGCTTCTGTTCGCGCTTCATGTCGTAACGCATGATCGTCGAGTGGCGCATGCTGCCCGACGTCGTGTTCGGGCGATAGCATTCGACGACGTTGCGGCCGCGGTCCTTCGCCGCGTACACCGCGTCGTCCGCGGCCGCGAGCAGTTCGCGCGGCGTCTCGACGTCGCTCGCCTCCGCGACGCCGATGCTGACCGTCACGTTGAGCGCGATCGGCTCGTCGCGGGTCTGCAGGAAGAACGGCGCCTCGGCGATCAGCTCGCGCAACTGGTCGGCGAGCGCGAGGGCCTCCTTGCGGTACTGCGGGACGATGATCGCGAACTCGTCGCCGCCCGAGCGCGCGAGCACCTCGGTGCGCTTGAGCCGCAACGCGAGCCGGCGCGCCACCTCGCGCAGGATCGCGTCGCCGGCGATGTGGCTCCACTCCTCGTTGTGTTCCTTCAGGTGGTCGACGTCGACCAGCAGCAGCGACAGCGCGGTGCCGTAGCGGATGCGGAACGCCCACTCCTGCACGAGCTTGCGATCGAAGTCGCTGCGATTGCCGACGCCGGTCAGCTCGTCGGTCGTCGCGGACTCGATCAGCCGCGCCTCGAGCGCGCGACGCGCGGTGAACTCGATCTTCAGCAGGATCCAGAACACGAGCGACAGCAGGCTGACGAGCGCGAGCGAGCCGACCATGATCCACGTCGAGCGCTCGTTCGCGGTGTTCTGCGTCGCGCGATAGCCGTCGAGGCGCCGCGACTCGTCGTCGCGCATCGCGTCGATCAGCGCGTCGACCTCGTCGCGGCTGCCCGGCCCCTGCGCGTCGTAGCTGCGCAGCCCCGCGGCGAACTTGCGGCTGACGAGCGGACCCAGCCGCGACAACTTCTCGGATTGCGTCGGCTCGTCGCCGGTCAGCGGACCGAGCGCCGCGAGATTGAGCCGCGCCTGGAAGCGGGCGGCATCGAAGCGTTCGAGGTCCGTGCGATCGGAGCGCCCGCCGCCCACCGCGAGGTCGCGACCGGCCATGTCGCCGTCGCGCAGCGCGAGCTGCAGCTTGTCGATCGTCGCCGCCGTCTCGATCGAGCGGATCGAGCGCTTGCCGGCGTCCGCCGCGTCGCTGTTGATGCGATGGACGATCAGCGCGGTCACGGCCAGCACGATCGCGCCGACGATGCTCGTCAGCACCAGGCCCTGCTCGATCACGCTCGACCGCGGCCGCATCGGCCGGAAGATGTGTCGTAGCGGTCGCGGAATATGGCGCATCGTCGAAAGCTATCATGCGGGGCCGGCCGCCTCGCAGCCACCGAAGTCCGGGTGTCTGCCGCCCGTCGCTCCGCCACCACGGCGACCGCGCCGCCGCCCCGCGCAAGACCGATGAAATCATTCGCCCGGCTGTTCGCCGAACTCGACCGATCGACCGCGACGCGGGCGAAGCAGGCGGCGCTCGCGGGTTACTTCGGGTCTATCGGCCGCGGCGATCCGAATCTTGAGCGCGACGCGGCGTGGGCGGTCTATTTCCTCGCCGGCGGCAAGCCGCGCCAGACGGTGCCGACGCGCATCCTGCGCGACACCGCGCGCGACGTCGCGGCGCTGCCGGACTGGCTGTTCGAGGAGTGCTACCAGGCCGTCGGCGACCTCGCCGAGACGATCGCGCACGTGCTGCCGGCCCCGACACGATCGTCGGATGTCGGCCTCGCGACGTGGATCGAGGACCGGCTGCTCGGACTCAAGGGCGAGCCGCCCGACGTCGTCGCGTCGCGGCTCGTCGACTGGTGGGACGAGCTCGACACCGGCGAGCGCTTCCTGCTCGTCAAGCTGATCGGCGGCAGCTTCCGCGTCGGCGTATCGAAGCTGTCGGTCACGCGCGCGCTCGCGACGGTGTCCGGCGTCGACCCGAAGATCGTCGCGCATCGCCTGATGGGCTACACCGACGGACGGTCGCGGCCGAGCGCCGAGGCGTATCGCGCGCTGATCGCGCCGGCCGTCGACCGACGACGGCGACGGCCCCGCGACGCGCGCCGCCGAACTGCGCGGGCAGCCGTATCCGTTCTTCCTCGCGCACGCGCTGAACGAGCCGGTCGGCCGCTTCGACGAACTGCTCGGCCCGCCGTCGGACTGGCTCGTCGAATGGAAGTACGACGGCATCCGCGGCCAGCTCGTCGCACGCGGCGGCGAGGTGTTCGTGTGGTCGCGCGGCGAGGACCTCGTGACCGAGCGCTTCCCCGAGCTCGCGGCGCTCGTCGACGTCGTGCCGCCGGGCACGGTGATCGACGGCGAGATCCTCGTGTGGCGCGACGCCACGGCCCCCGACGCGCCGGCGCCGTTCGCGGACCTGCAGACGCGCATCGGTCGCAAGGCGCTGTCGAAGAAGCTGCTCGCGGACACGCCGGTCGTGCTCGTCGCGTACGACCTGCTCGAAGCCGACGACGTCGACCTGCGCGGCCTGCCGCAGGCGGAACGACGCGCGCGGCTCGAGGCGCTCGTCGCCGACATCGACCATCGGTCGCTGAAGCTGTCGCCGGTGCTGTCGGCCGATTCGTGGGCGGCGTTCGCGACGCTGCGCGCCGAGGCCCGCGCGCGACGCGTCGAGGGCTTCATGCTGAAGAAGAGGGACGCGCGCTACGGCACCGGCCGCACGAAGGACGTCGGCGTGTGGTGGAAGTGGAAGATCGATCCGCTGTCGGTCGACGCGGTGCTGATCTACGCGCAGCGCGGCCACGGCCGCCGCGCGTCGCTGTACACCGACTTCACGTTCGCGGTGTGGGACCGCGAACGCACGCCGGGCGACGACGGCGCGCCGCGGATGCTGATCCCGTTCGCGAAGGCCTACTCGGGTCTGACCGACGAGGAGATGATCAAGGTCGACGCGATCGTCAAGAAGACGACGATCGAGAAGTTCGGGCCGGTCCGCAGCGTCAAGCCGACGCAGGTCTTCGAACTCGGCTTCGAAGGCATCCAGCGATCGACGCGGCACAAGTCGGGCATCGCGACGCGCTTCCCGCGGATGCTGCGCTGGCGCACCGACAAGCCGGTCGAGGAGGCCGACACGCTCGCGTCGCTCGAGGCGCTGATGGACGTCGACGCGCGCGAACCGGCGCCGGCCGCCGAGCCGCTGCCGACGGTCGACGACGCCGGCGCGGTCGAGCCGCATCGCGTCGCATGACGGCGCTCGTCGCGCCGGCCATCCACGGCATCGACTTCACGAGCGCGCCGCGGCGCGCGAAGCCGATCGTCGTCGCGACGCTCGAACGTCTCGGGCGCGACCGCTTCGCGCTGGTCGGCTCGGAGGCGTTCGCCGACTGGCCCGGCTTCGAAGGATTCCTGCTTCGTCCGGGGCCGTGGGTCGGCGGCTTCGACCTGCCGTTCGGCCTGCCGCGCCCGCTCGTCGAGGTGCTCGGCTGGCCGACCACGTGGCGCGAATCGATCGCGCACTACGCGGCGCTCGACCGCGCGACGATCCGCGACGTGTTCGCCGCGTACTGCGATGCGCGGCCGGCCGGCTCGAAGTTCGCGCATCGCGCGACCGACGGCCCGGCCGGGTCGAGCACGTCGATGAAGTGGGTGAACCCGCCGGTCGCGTGGATGCTGCACGCGGGCGTGCCACGGCTCGTCGCGGCCGGCGTGTCGATTCCGGGACTCGACGACGATCCTGCGCGCGTCGACGCGTCGCGCGTCGCGCTCGAGGCCTATCCCGGCTATCTCGCGCGGTCGATCACGAAGGCGTCGTACAAGTCCGACACGCGCGCGCTGCAGACCGACGCGCGACGGCTCGCGCGCGCCGCGATCGTCGACGCCGTCGTGCGCGGACGTCATCCGCTGTCGATCGCCGTGCGCATCGGCGTCGACGACCGCAACGCGATGCTCGACGACGGCAGTGGCGACCGGCTCGACGCGCTGCTGTGCGCCGTCGCGGCCGCGTGGGGATGGCAGCGCCGTGCCGACGGCCATCCGCGCTACGGCCTGCCCGACGACGTCGACCCGCTCGAAGGCTGGATCGTCGGCGTGCGACCGGCGCCGGTCGCGGCGGTCGCGGCATGACCCGTCGTCGTCGCGATCCCGAGCCGCACGTGGCCGGTCGCTGGGGCCTGCCGTCGACGATCGCCGGCACCGATCATGTCGGGCGGCAGCTCGATCGCAAGCGCCGTCAGGCGGCGGCCGCGGCGCGCAAGACGGCGGCCGCCGAGACCGCGGCGAACGGGACGGCGCCGGCGCCGCGCGAGTACCGCAAGACGCCCGGTCCGCTGCCGAAGCCCGACGCGATCGACGCCTGGCTCGCGTCGCGCGGCATCCGTCCGTTCCCGTTCCAGCGCGAGACGTGGGACCACGTCGTCGCCGGCCGTTCGGGCCTGCTGCACGCGACGACCGGCGCCGGCAAGACCTACGCGGCGTGGATCGGCGCGCTGAAGCGCGAACTCGTCGCCGCCGCGCGCGACGGCCCGCCGAAGGTCCGCAAGCTGCGCGTCCTGTGGATCACGCCGATGCGCGCGCTCGCCGCCGACACGACGCGCGCGCTCGCCGAATCCGCGGCCGGCATCGGCCTCGACTGGGACGTCGAGATGCGCACCGGCGACACCGACGCCGCGACGCGCGCACGTCAGTCGAAGCGATTGCCCGAGGCGCTCGTGACGACGCCGGAGTCCCTGACGCTGCTGATCGCGCGCGCCGACGCCCGCACGCTGTTCGACGGGCTGACGACGATCGTCGTCGACGAATGGCACGAGCTGATGGGCAACAAGCGCGGCGTCCAGACGCAGCTCGCGATGGCGCGGCTGTGGCACTGGAACCCGGCGCTGATCGCGTGGGGGCTGTCCGCGACGCTCGGCAACCTCGACACCGCGGCGCGCGTGCTGCTCGGCTTCGACGCGGCGGGCACACCGCGGCCGGGCGTGATGGTCCGCGGCGACACGCCGAAGAAGATCGTCATCGACACGCTGATCCCGTCGTCGATCGAACGCTTCCCGTGGGGCGGCCACCTCGGCATCAAGCTCGTCGACGCGGTCGTCGCGGAGCTCGAGAAGTCGTCGACGACGCTCGTCTTCACGAACGTGCGCAGCCAGGCCGAGATCTGGTACCAGACGCTGCTCGCGGCGAAGCCCGAGTGGGCCGGCATCATCGCCCTCCATCACGGCTCGCTCGATCGCGAGGTGCGCGACTGGGTCGAGGCGGGGCTCAAGGCCGGCACGCTGAAGGCGGTCGTCTGCACGTCGTCGCTCGACCTCGGCGTCGACTTCCTGCCGGTCGAACGCGTGCTGCAGATCGGCTCGCCGCGCGGCGTCGCGCGACTGCTGCAGCGCGCGGGGCGCTCCGGCCACGCGCCGGGCCGCCCGTCGCGCGCGACGCTCGTGCCGACGAACGCGCTCGAACTGGTCGAGGCCGCGGCGGCGAAACGCGCCGTCGCCGCGCGCCGCGTCGAGGCGCGCAACGCGCCCGACAAGCCGTTCGACTGCCTCGTGCAGCATCTCGTGACGATCGCGGTCGGCACCGGCTTCGTGGCGGACGAACTGTTCGACGAGGTCCGCACCGCGTGGTCGTACCGCTCGCTGACGCGCGACGAGTTCGACTGGGCGCTCGCGTTCGACGAAGGCGGCGGCGCGTCGCTCGCGGCGTATCCGGACTACCAGCGCATCGCGCGCGACCCCGACGAGCCCGACGTCTACCGCGTCCCGCGCACCGACCTCGCGCGACGACACCGCATGAGCATCGGCACGATCACCGCCGACACGTCGATGTTCGTCGCGTGGCTCGCGACGAATGCGCGGATCGGCCAGATCGAGGAAGGCTTCATCGCGCGGATGAAACCCGGCGACGTGTTCGTGTTCGGCGGCCGCATCCTCGAGCTCGTCCGCGTGCGCGACATGACCGCCTACGTGCGCAAGGCGACGCGGCGTCACGGCATGGTGCCGACGTGGCAGGGCAGCCGCATGGCGCTGACGTCCGAGATGGCCGACGCGTCGCTCGACATGCTGCATCGCGCGGCGCACGCCGACGACGCGTGGTTCGACGACGAACCCGAGATGCGCGCGGTCCGGCCGCTGCTCGAGCTGCAGCAGCGCTGGTCGGCCCTGCCCGAGACCGGCCGCCTCGTCTGCGAGATGCTGCAGACGAACGAAGGCCACCACTTCTTCTGCTACGCGTTCGCGGGGCGGCTCGCGAACATCGGCCTCGGCGCGCTCGTCGCCTGGCGCGCGGCGCGCGAGCGGCCCGGCACGTTCTCGATCTCGATGAACGACTACGGCTTCGAGCTGCTGTCGGCCGACCCGTTCGACTGGCCGCGCCTCGTCGCCGAAGGCCTGTTCTCGACCGACGGCCTGCTCGAGGACGTCATCGCGTCGCTCAACGCGAGCGAGCTCGCGCAGCGGCGCTTCCGCGAGATCGCGCGCGTCTCGGGCCTCGTGTTCTCCGGCTATCCGGGCGAGCGTCGCTCCTCGCGGCAGATGCAGGCGAGCTCGAGCCTGTTCTACGAGGTGTTCCGCCGGCACGACGCCGGCAACCTGCTGCTGACGCAGGCCGAGAAGGAGGCGCTCGAACAGGAGCTCGAGATCGGACGGCTGCGCGAGACGCTCGAGCGCATCGCGACCTGGGAGCTGTGCTTCACGCATCCCGGCCACGCGACACCGTTCTCGTTTCCGCTGATGATCGAACGCTTCCGCGAGGAGGTCTCGACCGAGCAGCTGAACCAGCGCATCGCGCGGATGATCGCGGAACTCGAAGCGGCCGCGCACGACGAGCCGGTGCCGATTCCCGGCGACTCGGATCGGCCGGGGAGGCGCCGCCCGAACCGCGAGCGCGGCTACGTCAAGCGCGTGCGGACGTCGTGACCCGCGGCCGTGCGTTCGCCGTCGCGGTGCTCGGCATCGCGATCTTCTCCGCGATGGACGCGGTGATGAAGGACCTGTCGATCGCGCTCGGCGCGTACACGGCCCTGTTCTGGCGCAGCCTCGCCGGCGTCGTGCTGAGCGGCGCCGTGTGGCTCGCGAAACGGCCGGCCCGACCGACGCGCGCGACGCTGCGCATCCACGCCGTCCGCGGCACCATCTCGACCGCGATGGCGCTGTGCTTCTTCTGGGGTCTCGCGCGCGTGCCGATGGCCGAGGCGGTCGCGCTGACGTTCGTCGCGCCGCTGCTCTCGCTGTTCCTCGCCGTGGCGATGCTCGGCGAACGCGTCACGAAGCGCATGGTCGTCGCGTCGTGCATCGCGGCCGCGGGCGTGCTCGTCGTGGTCGTCGGGCAGCGGCGCGGCGGTGCGGCGTCGCAGGTCGGGCTCGGGACCGTCGCGATCCTCGTGTCGGCGCTCTGCTACGCGTTCAACATCGCGCTGATGCGTCGGCAGGCACTGGTCGCCGGACCGATCGAGGTCGCGTTCTCGCAGAGCGTCGTCGTGGCGGTGCTGCTCGCGATCGGCGCGCCGTTCGCGGCACGGGTTCCCGACATCGGCCACGTCGCGATGCTCGTCGTCGCGGCCGCGTTCGCGACCGTGTCGCTGATGCTGCTCGCGTGGGCCTACGCGCGCGCCGAGGCGAGTTACCTGTCGACGTCCGAATACACGTCGTTCGTGTGGGCCGCGCTGTTCGGCTTCGTCGTGTTCGACGAGCGGCTGACGGCCGCCACGCTGCTCGGCGCCACGCTGATCGTCGCCGGATGCTGGTTCGCGGCACGCCAGCCAGCGGTGCTCGGGAGTCCCGCGACGTCGCCGTGACCGACCGTTCGCGAGCCGCGATCTGCTAGGCTTCGCGCGCCCCGGAGACCGCCAGAACGACCATGGAAAGCGACATCGAGATCGCACGGCGCGCCACGTTGCGACCGATCGTCGCGCTGGCCCGCGAACGCCTCGGCATCCCCGAGGAAGCGCTGGACCCGTACGGTCGCTTCAAGGCGAAGATCGCCCTCGACTGGCTCGCGGACCTGGAGCGCCCGAACGGCAAGCTCGTCCTCGTGTCGGGCATCAGCCCGACGCCGGCCGGCGAAGGCAAGACGACGACCTCGGTCGGGCTCGTCGACGGCCTGAACCGCATCGGCGCGAACGCGATCGGCTGCCTGCGCGAGCCGTCGCTCGGCCCGGTGTTCGGCCTGAAGGGCGGCGCGGCCGGCGGCGGTCATGCGCAGGTCGTGCCGATGGAGGACATCAACCTCCACTTCACCGGCGACTTCAACGCGATCTCGCTCGCGCACAACCTGCTGAGTGCGCTCCTCGACAACCACGTCCATCACGGCAACGCGCTCGGCATCGACGTGCGTCGCATCGCGTGGAAGCGCGTCGTCGACCTCAACGACCGCGCGCTGCGACGCGTGACCGTCGGCCTCGGCGGCCCCGCGAACGGCTACCCGCGCGAGGACGGCTTCGACATCGTCGTCGCGTCGGAGGTCATGGCGATCCTGTGCCTCGCCGACGACCTGCGCGACCTGAAGGCACGCCTCGCGCGCATCGTCGTCGGCACGACGCGCGATCGCAGGCCGGTGACGGCGAGCGACCTGCAGGCGCACGGCGCGATGACCGCGCTGCTGCGCGACGCGATCAGGCCGAACCTCGTGCAGACGCTCGAGAACAATCCCGCGATCCTGCACGGCGGCCCGTTCGCGAACATCGCGCACGGCTGCAATTCGGTGATCGCGACGCGCGCCGCGCTGAAGCTCGCCGACTTCGCGGTGACCGAGGCCGGCTTCGGTGCGGACCTCGGCGCCGAGAAGTTCGTCGACATCAAGTGTCGCGGCTCCGGGCTGCGACCCGACGTCGTCGTGCTGGTCGCGAGCATCCGCGCGCTGAAGTACCACGGCGGCGTCGACGCGAAGGCGCTGTCGAGCGAGAACCTTCCGGCGCTCGAGGCCGGCATCGCGAACCTCGAGCGGCACCTGAACAACATCCGCAACCACTACGGCCTGCCGTGCGTCGTCGCGGTCAACCACTTCGATCGCGACACCGACGCCGAGTGGTCGCTGCTCGCGAAGAAACTCGCGCATCACGAGGTTCCGGTCGTGCTCGCGCGGCACTGGGCCGAAGGCGGCGCCGGCGCGGAGTCGCTCGCCCGCGAGGTCGTGCGACTGACCGAGACGACGCCGAGCGACTTCCGCTTCGTGTACGACGACGACGCGTCGCTGTGGGCGAAGTGCGAGGCCGTCGCGACGAAGATCTACGGCGCGTCCGGCATCGACGCCGACAGCGCCGTGCGCGCGCGCCTCGCCGAACTCGAGGCGCAGGGATACGGGCGCTTCCCGGTCTGCATCGCGAAGACGCCGTATTCGTTCTCGACCGATCCCGCGCTGCGCGGCGCGCCGAGCGGCCACGTGCTGCACATCCGCGAGGTGCGGCTCGCGGCCGGCGCCGGCTTCGTCGTGCTGGTCTGCGGCGACATCATGACGATGCCGGGCCTGCCGGCGGTGCCGGCCGCGAACACGATCGACGTCGACGACGACGGCCGCATCGTCGGCCTGTTCTGACGGCGGCGGCGGTCAGGCGGCCTGCAGCGCCGCGTGGCGCCGGCAATGCTCGAGGTAGGCCGCCTCGTGGATCGAGATCAGCTCGACGACGCCCTTCCAGAGCCACGACGGCGCGTCGATCGACGCGGGTCGCGCCCGCACGAGCGTCGATCGCCAGGCCGCGCGCGTCGCGGCGTCGAGCTGCCGCCCGTGCGCGCGACCGACGACGTTGCCGAGGTAGCCGGCGAGCAGCAGCGACTCGCGTTCGGTCAGCGTCTCCACGTCGAGCTTGAGGTCCTGCGGCATCAGCTCGCGCATCACGACCGCGCGGTCGAGCAGTCGGCAGGCCATCATCCGCTTGCCGAGATACGGCGACAGCGCGCGGGCGCCCGCGACGACGCGCTCGGCGTTGTC
Organism: uncultured beta proteobacterium; assembly: GCA_963720205.1. Classification (GTDB taxonomy): domain Bacteria; phylum Pseudomonadota; class Gammaproteobacteria; order Burkholderiales; family Burkholderiaceae_D; genus CAHJXF01. The sequence continues at coordinate 2,447,444 of OY970390.1, forward strand.
GCGCGGCATCGTGCTGCTTTCGCTGCGCGGGGCCGCCGCCGTGACGGCCTCCTTGATGTCGACGAGGCACAGCGATGCATCGGAGCCGCGGCCGACCTGCAGCATCACCGCGTAACGCAGCCGGCCGAGCGAGCTGCAGCCTTTCATCCAGTACGCGGCATCGACGACTTCGACGTCCGCGTTCTCGCGACCCTGCAGCGTGCCGATCAGGCGATGCAGTTCGGCCTCGTCGAACATCGCATCGATCGCGGCGCGTTCGGTGTCGTCGATCGACCAGAAGCGGCGCCCGAGCGGCAGTTCGGGACGGACGCTTTCGAGGCGCTCCTGCGCGAGATGGCGCCAGCGTCGTCGGACCGATTGCTCGACGAGGCGCCTCACCGTCTTCGACGCGATGCGGTCCGGGACCCCGTCGACGAACGAGCCGTCGAGCGCGTCCTCGTAGCCGGCCATCAGGCTCTCGAGGATGCGGACGGTGACGAGTCCGGGCAGGTCGGAGCCGCGCGCGGCCGACGCGAGCGACAGCGCGAGGCGCACGAGGTCGTGGGCCGGGATTGCCGATCACCGTCTGGTCGAGGTCGCGGATCTGCAGCGCGACGCGACCCTTCATGTCGGCGAGCGGGCCGATGTTGCCCATGTGGCAGTCGCCGCAGATCCAGACCGGCGGCCCGTCGGGCAACGCGGCGGCGCTCGAGGCGAGCCACTCGTAGAACTTCACGGTGCTGCCGCGCACGTACGCATGCGACGAGCGCGCCATCTTGACGTTGCGGGCCGCGGTCAGTTGCGACGGTCGATCGTCGACGGTGGGATGCCTCAAGCGCCTGCTCCTCGAAAAATCGAGCAGCTTGCGCGATGCCGCGCGCGATTCGTTCGGCGCGCGACCCAAACGAGCCGGCGTTCGCGCCGACGTGACGCGCGCGCCCGCGCCCGGCGGTCGCCCGTCCGATAAAATGCGTCGATGCATCAGACGCGCATCGCCGACCAGACCCTGCACCTCGCGCCCGAGCGCGCCGCCTACTGGGCCGAGGGCCGGACGCTGCTCGTGGCCGACGCCCATTTCGGCAAGGCGGCCGCGTTCCGCGCGCAGGGCATCCCCGTGCCGCACGGCACGACGACCGACAACCTCGCGCGCCTCGACGCGCTGCTCGCGCGCTGGCCGGTCGAGCGCATCGTGTTCCTCGGCGACTTCCTGCACGCGAAGGAGTCGAAGGCGAAGGGCACCGTCGACGCGATCGCCCGCTGGCGGGCGCGTCATGCCGGTGTCGCGATGACGCTCGTGCGCGGCAATCACGACGCACGCGCCGGCGACCCGCCCGCGCCGCTCGCCATCGACGTCGTCGACGAGTCGCACGTCGTCGGGCCGTTCTCGATGCGCCATCACCCGACGCCGTGCGCTCGCGGCTACGTGCTCGCCGGGCACCTGCATCCCGGCTTCCGGCTCGGCGGACGCGGCGGCGACGGCGTCAGGCTGCCGTGCTTCTGGTTCGGCCACGAGTCGGGCTCGCGCGTCGGCGTGCTGCCGGCGTTCGGCGCGTTCACCGGCACCTGGATCGTCGACGCACTGCCCGACGATCGCGTGTACGTCGTCGCGCCCGGCGCCGTCCACCCGGTCCGCCGCGCCGGCGCGATCGATCCGGTCCGCTGCGCCGGCACGATCGATCCCGTTCGCCGCTCCGGCGCCGTCGATCCCATCCGCCGCGCCGACGCGGCGACGCCCGATCCTTGACGCGCGGCAAGGCGGACCGTCCGGACGAGGCGCCCGACGCGGCCGTCCGGCTCGACAAGTGGCTGTGGGCGTGCCGCTTCTTCCGCACGCGCGCGGCCGCGGCCGACGCGGTCGAGGTCGGGCAGGTGCGTGTCAACGGCCAGCGCGTGAAGCCGGCGAAGGCCGTGCGCGTCGACGACCTCGTCGCGATGCGGATCGGCGGCCTCGAACGCGAGGTGCGCGTGCGCGTCGTCGCGGACGCGCGGGTCGCCGCGCCGCTCGCGCAGGCGCGCTACGCCGAGACCGAGGTCAGCCTCGCGGCGCGCGCCGCGGCCGAGGCGCGCCGGCGTCTCGAACGCGAGCCCGCGCATTCGCGCAAGGGCCGCCCGACGAAGCGCGACTATCGCGATCTCGCCGCGTTCGTCGACACGCCGCGCGACGACGACGGGTTCTGACGGCGGGTCGGACGACGAGATCGACGACGCGTCGGGCGACGATTCCGACGCGGCGTCCCGCGACGCGTCGGGACGCCGCCTTCCGCACGGCGGCTCGCGCGAACCACGCGCTCAAGGAAGTCGCGCCGGCGCCGATGTCACGAGCATCCGATCGTCCTGCATCGTCGCCATGAGCCTCTTCCCGAACGCCGCAATGCCCGATGCCGACGACGCGTCGCCCGCCGACGAGACGACGGGCCGTCCGTCGTCGGGGCCGGGCTCTTCGCGCGAGCCGCGTCCGCCGGTCGTCGGCATCGTGCAGGGCGATCACGCGCGCGCGAAGCTGCCGGTCCACGTCTACGCCCGCGTGATGGAGCAGGCGGTCGCCCGCTCGCCGGTCCCGCTCGACGACGTCGAGGACTTCAACGTGACGAACCTGTCGATGCGCGCGCTCGCGAACGACGTCCGCGACGACACCGACGCCGACGACCATCCGCTCGTCCTCGACGTCCTCGTCGATCCGAGCGGTCTCGACGACGCGATCGCGCTCGAGCGGCTGCGACGCATCGTCAACGATCGCTCGAACCCGATCGACGCGATCCGCCTGCTCGGCCCGTTCGACGCGACCTGAAGGGCGACACCGATCCGGCTCGCCTGCGGACCACGCCGACCGGCGCGGTACGTCACCCGCGCTAGCCGAACGCGAGCCGCGCGGCCAGCGCGACGACGAGTGCCGGCGTCATCACGAGCGCGCCGGTCGCGAGGAAGCGTCCGAAGCCGACCGATTCGCCTTCGCGACGGATCGCCGTCAGCCACAGGATCGTCGCGAGCGACCCGGTGACCGACAGGTTCGGCCCGAGGTCGACGCCGATCAGCAGCGCGTCCACGACGGCCTGCGGCGGATGCGTCGACGACACCACCGCGCTGGCGACGAGGCCGGCCGGCAGGTTGTTGACGGCGTTCGACCCGAACGCGATCGTCGCGCCGGCGACCGCCGCGGCCCGGACCGGGTCCGCGTGCACGGCGGCGTCGAGCACCGCGCCGAGCGTCGCGATCAGGCCCGTGCTCGCCAATGCCTCGACCAGCACGAACAGTCCGGCGACGAGCGGCAGCACCGACCACGACACGCCGCGGACGATGCGCCACGCCGACGCGGACGCCGATCCCGGCGATCGCACGACGACGGCGGTCGACGTCAGCACGCCGAGGATCGCCGTCGGCAGGCCGAGCGGTCGATCGAGCGCCGAGACGATCGACAGCGCGACGGCGGTCGTCGCGATGCCGGCGAGCGCGATGCGGGCGCCGGGCGTCGTGCGTTCGGCGGGGACGTCGGCCTCGCAGGTCGGCTCGAGCCTGCGGCCTTCGGTCCAGCGCAGCGCGACGTAGGTCGCGACGATCGACGCGAGCGACGGCAGCGCGAACGACGCGAGCCAGCGGCCGAGCGGCGGCGTGTGGTCGCCGTACAGCACGATGTTCGCCGGATTCGAGATCGGCAGCACGAAGCTCGCGGCGTTCGCGACGAACGCGCAGACGAACAGGAACGGCAGCGGCTCGACGCGCGCGCGCTTCGCGGCCGCGTAGACGGCCGGCGTCAGCACGACGGCGGTCGCGTCGTTCGACAGGAACGTCGTCACGACGACGCCGACGATGTAGATCGACGTGAACAGCCGTCGCGGCGAGCCGCGCGACGCGCGGACCGCGAGCACGGCGACGCGGTCGAACAGGCCGACCTGCCGCGCCGATTCCGACAGCAGCATCATGCCGGCGAGGAACAGGTAGACGTCGCCGCCCTTGCCGACCGCCCGCGCGGCCGCGTCGATCGGCAGCAGGCCGGTCGCGACGACGACGAGCGCGCCGGCGACGGCCCACACCGCCTCCGGCCAATGGAACGGCCGCGCGATGACGCCGGCCGTCGCGCAGGCGGCGATGGTCCAGATCGCGAGCGACGTCGTGGTCACCGCGCCGCGCGCTTCGTCGTGCGGCCGGCCTCGCGCGCGTCGCCGTGCGGCCGGCGCCGTGCCTCGCCGCGGTGGGGCGGCGCTAGTGCCGGCATTTGCCCGTCGCGATCGCCTGCACGAGGAACGGCAGCGCGAGCGGCGTGCCGGCCGTGTCGAACGGGCCGATCTTCGCCGGCACGAACTTGAACGCGTCGGTCGTCAGGCAGGACGGGATGTCGGCGTCGCGAAAGCGCGCGTCGATGCGCTGCTGCGGCGTCATCGGACCACGGCCGAACGCGTTCGGCGTCGCCGAGACGATGTCGTCCATCGGGTCCGCGCTGTCGACGATCGCCCGATGGATCACCGGTTCGCTGATGTCGACGGTCCGCGTCGCGGCGGGGGTCGTGGTCGTGCCGCCGCCGCTCGACGTCGCCGCGGTCGCGGTCGCGATTGCGGACGTCGGTGTCGGTGCGCGCCGCGTCGACGGCGTGGCGACCGTCGCGCCGCGATCGACGACCCGCGACGCGGGATCGACGTCGCCGGCGCCGGCGACGCGAACCTCGATCGACGCCAGCACCGCGAACGCGAGCGCCGTCGCGCGACGACGGACGCGGCGCGGTCGGGCACGGAGTCTATGCCTTGATGGGAGCGGAGACATCGTCGTCGGGCGCATCGTGCGACGCCGATTCTGCACGGTTCGAGGTCGCGCGCGATCGCGCGCCGGCCGATTCCGCGATCGGCCGGCGCGACGTCGCGTCATCGCCGGCTTGGACAAAAAAGAACGATCGTGCTAATTTGCGCGTCGACCCGCTCGGCCTTCCGGCCGCTTCATTCTCCCGACTCCATGCGCAAAGGCGAACAGACCCGCGCCGCGATCCTCGACGCGGCCCTCGAGCTCGCGAGCCGCGACGGGCTCGAAGGGCTCACGATCGGGCTCATCGCCGAGCGCATGGCGATGTCGAAGAGCGGCGTGTTCGCGCACTTCGGCTCGCGCGAGGACCTGCAGATCGCGGTCATCCAGGAATACCACCGGCGCTTCGAGGACGAGGTCTTCCTGCCGAGCCTCGCCGAGCCACGCGGGCTGCCGCGGCTGTCCGCGATGTACGCGGGCTGGGTCACCCGTCACACGCGCGAGATCGACAGCGGCTGCATGTACATCAGCGGCGCCGTCGAGTACGACGACCGTCCCGGCCCGATCCGCGACGAGCTGCTGTCGATGGTCACCGACTGGCAGAAGGCGCTGCTGCGTGCCGCGCAGCAAGCCGTCGCCGAAGGTCATCTCGCCCGCGACATCGATTGCGAGCAGCTCGTCTTCGAGATGCGCGCGATGGTCCTCGCGCTGCACCACGACGCGCGCTTCCTCGGCGACCACCGCGCGGTCGAGCGCATCGAGCGCGGCTACGTCCGGCTGATCGACGGGTACCGCGCGAAGTCGTCGAAGGTCGCGCCGCCGCTGCGCCTCGTGCGCCGCGAGCCCGCGCGCCGCGCCGGCTGAGCGCGTCGCACCGCCGTCCGCGCCATCCCGTCCGCTTCACCCCGTCCGTCGTCGTACCGAGGAGCACCGCATGCCTGCCATCTACGAGCCACCGTTGCGCGACCTGCAGTTCGTCATGCACGAGCTGCTCGACGTCACGACGTCGCTGCGCGAGATTCCGGCGCACGCGGACATCGACGCCGAGACGATCGACCAGGTGCTCGCCGAGGCCGGCAAGTTCTGCGCCGAGGTGCTGCTGCCGCTGAACCTGTCGGGCGACCAGGAAGGCTGCCACTTCGATCCGGCGACGCACGCGGTGACGGTGCCGAAGGGCTTCCGGGACGCGTACCGCCAGTACTGCGACGGCGGCTGGCCGTCGCTGTCGAGCGGCCCCGAGTTCGGCGGACAGGGGTTGCCGCATCTCGTCGAGATCGCGTTCTCGGAGATGAAGTACGCGGTCAACCAGGCATGGACGATGTATCCGTCGCTCGCGCACGGCGCCTACACCGCGATCCTCGCGCACGGCAGCGACGCGCAGAAGCGGCTCTACCTGCCGAAGATCGCGTCCGGCGAATGGCTCGGCACGATGTGCCTGACCGAGTCGCATTGCGGGACCGACCTCGGCATGCTGCGCACGAAGGCCGAGCCGAACGGCGACGGCAGCTACGCGCTCACCGGCAACAAGATCTTCATCTCGGCCGGCGAGCACGACATGGCCGACAACATCGTGCACCTCGTGCTCGCGCGGCTGCCCGACGCGCCGCCCGGGTCGAAGGGCATCTCGCTGTTCGTCGTGCCGAAGTACCTTCCGGTCGGGGAAGGCGACGACGCGACCGTCGGCGAGCGCAACCCGATCTTCTGCGGCGCGATCGAGCACAAGATGGGCATCCACGGCAACGCGACCTGCCAGCTGAACCTCGACGGCGCGACCGGCTGGATGGTCGGCGAGCCGAACAAGGGCCTCGCCGCGATGTTCGTGATGATGAACGGCGCCCGGCTCGGCGTCGGCGTGCAGGGTCTCGGGCTGACCGAGATCGCGTACCAGAACGCCGCGGCCTACGCGAAGGACCGCCTGCAGGGTCGCTCGCTGTCGGGCCCGAAGGCGCCGGACCGCCCGGCCGATCCGATCATCGTGCACCCCGACGTGCGTCGCCTGCTGCTGACGGCGCGCGCGTATGCCGAGGGGGGCCGCGCGTTCGCGACCTGGGTCGCGCTGCAGAGCGACCTGCTGAAGCATCCGGACGAGGCGGTCGCGAAGGACGCCGACGACCTGATGGCGTTGATGACGCCGGTCGTGAAGGCGTTCATGACCGACAACGGCTTCACGGCCGCGTCCGGCTGCCTGCAGGTGTTCGGCGGCCATGGCTACATCGCCGAATGGGGCATCGAGCAGATGGTCCGCGACGCGCGGATCAACATGATCTACGAAGGCACGAACACGATCCAGGCGCTCGACCTGCTCGGCCGCAAGGTGCTGTCGGACAACGGCGCGCGGATGCGGAAGTTCGCGAAGCTGATCGGCGCGTTCGTCGCCGCGAACAAGGACGACCCGGCGATGAAGGAATTCGTCGAGCCGCTCGCGGACCTCGGCGACAAGGTCACGAAGCTGACGATGGAACTCGGCATGAAGGCGATGCAGAGTCCCGACGAGGTCGGCGCCGCGGCCGTCGACTACCTGCGCGTGCTCGGGCACCTGATCTACGCGTACTTCTGGGCGCGGATGGCGAAGGTCGCGCTCGCGAAGCTCGCCGACGGCGGCGCCGCCGTCGATCCGTTCTACAAGGCGAAGCTCGCGACCGCGCGCTTCTACTTCGCGAAGCTGCTGCCGGAGACGGCGAGCGCGTTCCGCACCGCGCGCGCCGGTTCCGGGGTGCTGATGGAACTCGAGGCCGAGCTGTTCTAGACGCGATCGACGCGGCACGCGAAGCAGCCGCGCTTCGCGTAGTGCACGTGCAGGAACGCGGTCGCCGGATCGCCGAAGAGCCGCGCGATCAGCGTCTCGACGTCGCGACCGTCGACGAGGTCCGCCTCGGTCATCATGCCGGCGCCATCGAACGCGCGGACGGACAGCATCCGCGGACGCAGCGCCGGCGGGATCGCGTCGATCGCGTCGAACCGTTCGGCCCGCTCGGCGACGAACACGGCGTGGCTCGATCGATACGGGCCGGGCTCCGGCAGGTGCGCGTGATTGACGAGGATCAGCGTATCGCCCACGTCGGCGTCCCGGAGCCCGATCCGGTCCGGGTAGCCGGGCTTCGCATCGGCGACGACGCGTCGCGCGCCGTGCGCCGCGAGCTCGGCGTCCGACATCGCGAACAGGGCGTTGAACGGTTCCGGCGACAGGCCGGTGATGCGGAACGACGTCGATGCGGGGTTCATGGCGGACTCCTGGAAGAGCCGCCACGATAGGCGCGCACCGCGCGCACGACTAGCCGTTTTCGGACAGCGATGCGCGACGTCGTCGCGGCGACGTCGCCTACGACTCGCGACGCAGCTTCGCGACGAGCACCTTCAGCTCGACGATCGACGTCGGCTTCGGCAGGTGCGCGTCGAAGCCGACCTGCAGCGCGCGCTGCGCGTCGCTGGTGCGCCCGAAACCGGTCAGCGCGATCGCGGCCAGATCGCCGTGCCTGTCGAGTCGCCGCACCGCGTCGATCAGCTCGTAGCCGTCCATGCCGGGCATGCCGACGTCGGAGATCAGCAGATCGAACGGCTCGGCGGCGAGGCGCTCCAGCGCCGCGCGTCCGCTCGTCCGCCTCGGTCACGGTCGCGCCTTCGAGCCGGAGCAGCTCGCCGAACGGCGTCAGCACCTCGGACATGTCGTCGACGGCGAGCACCTTCAGGCCGCGCAGCGCGTTCTCGGCCGTCGCGGCGCCGTCCGCCGCGCGTTCCGCGGCGCTCGACGCGAGCGGCAGCATCACGACGAACGTCGCGCCCTTGCCGACGCCTTCGGAGTGCGCCTCGACCCAGCCGCCCTGCACCTCGACGAGCTCCTTGACGAGCGCGAGTCCGATGCCCATGCCGGCCGCCGCACCGTCGCGCCGCTCCTGCTGGAACATCGAGAACACGTTCGGCAGGAACGACTTCGCGACGCCGGCGCCGGTGTCCGACGACTTCGAGCCGCGCGTGGCCGTCCTGGCGCTGCAGGCGGATGTCGATGCGGTCGTCCGCGCGCGTGAACTTGATCGCGTTCGACACGAGGTTCCAGACGATCTGCTCGATGCGCACCGGGTCGCACATGATCGAGAAGTCGACCTCCGGCTCGATCTCGAAGCGCAGCGCGACGCCTCGGGCGTCGGCGTCCTTCTTCGCGACCTCGGCGATGCGCGCGCACGATCGGATCGATCGGCAGTGCGCACGAGCGTCAGCGCCATCTTGCCGGTGCGCGCGCGCGACAGGTCGAGCAGGTCGTCGATGATCCGCGCCTGGCTCGCGCACCGCGCCGCGGATCGCCTCGGCGGCGCGCAGCGACCGGCTGCGACGACTGCGAGCTCCGGCATGCGCGTCAGCAGCTCGGCGTTCACGTGGATCAGGTTCAGCGGGTGCTTCAGCTCGTGCGACATGACCGCGAGGAACTCGTCCTTCACGCGGCTCGCGCGCCTCCGCAGCGCGCCGCTCGTTCGCCTCGTGGTCGAGCGCCTCCTCGCGGCGCGCGTCGGCCATCTTGAACTCGGTCAGGTCGCGCGCGATCTTCGCGAAGCCGACCGACTCGCGCCGTCGCCGCCGACGCGATACGGCGTCGTGACGCCGCTGCACCAGACGCGCGTGCCGTCCTTGCGCAGGTGCCAGCGGTCGTCGTCGGCGCGGCCGGTCGCGCGGGCGCGCTCGAGCTCCTGGCCCGGCACGCCCTGCGCGCGATCCTCGGGCGTGAACAGCATGTCGTAATGCTTGCCGACCATCTCCGCCTCGGCGAAGCCGAACACGCTTCACGGCGCCCGCGTTCCAGCTCTGGATCACGCCGCGCTGGTCCATCGTCAGGATCGCGAATTCGTGCGTCGCGGTCGCCGCGCGCAGCCGCCCCTCGTGCGCGAGCGCCTTCTGCTCGGCGTCGACGCGAGCCGGTGATGTCGACGAACGTCATCACCGCGCCTTCGATCTTGTTCTCGGTCGTGCGATACGGCAGCACGCGCGACAGGTAGATGCGTCCGTCGCTCGGCGACGATCTCGCGCTCGATCGGTCCGCAGGCTGCGGAACGCCTCGTCGGCGTCGGCCGCGAGCGCCTGCGTGTCGAGCCGATGGCGGATGTCCATCAACGAGCGGCCGATGTCGGTCGGGATCAGCATGAACAGGTCGGTCGCGCGCGGCGTGAAGCGCTTGACGCGCATCGTCTCGTCGACGAACACGACCGCGATGTCGGTCGACGCGATCAGGTTCTGCAGGTCGTCGTTGATCTGCGCGGTCTCCTCGACCTTGACCTTGAGCTCGTAGTTGACCGTGCACGAGCTCCTCGTTCATCGACTGCAGCTCCTCCTTGCTGGTCTCGAGCTCTTCGGACGCGGAACGCAGTTCCTCGTTGATCGCCTGCAGCTCCTCGTTCGACGCCTTCAGTTCCTCGGTCGACGTGTCGGACCGCTCGATCGTGTCCTGCAGGTGCGTCTTGAGCTGCGCGATCTCGTCCTCGAGCTCGCGCATCAGCCCTTCGCGCGACTCGGCCTCGGACGTCGGCGGCGCGGCCAGCGGCTCGTCGTCCTCGTCGAACGTGACGAGCGCGTAGCCGCCCTCGCCGTCGGGCTCGCGGAACGGCTGCACCGAGATGCGGACGCGACGCTGGGTGCCGTCGGCGCAGGTCGCGATGGCTGCGCACCGTCGACCATCTCGCCGGTCTGCTGCGCGCGGAACACGGCCGTCGCGCAGCTCGACGCGCAGCTCGGGCACCGCGTTCGCGATCAGGTTCAGCGACGGCTCGCCGCTGCCGTGCGTGAGGAACCGGCTCACGCCCGGCGACATGTGCAGGATGAACTGCTGCGCGTCGATCAGGACGCTCGGCGGCGCGAACTGCTCGAGCGCGCGCCGGTGCCAGTCGGCGTGCGACGGCGCCTTGCGCTCGACCGGCGCGGCCGCGATCGTCGGCGAACGCTCGTCGACCGTCGGCGGCACCGATCGCGATGCCGCGCGCCGGCGGCGCGAGCGGATTGACGCGATAGAGCCGCGCGCGCTTGTCGATCGTGCGGAAGCCGCCGCTCGTCGGCGTCGGCCGACTCGGACGATGCCGAGGAACAGGAAGCCGCTCGCGACCGAGCGCGAAGCGGAACAGCTCGAGCACGTTGCGCTGCGCGTCGGCCTGGAGATAGATCAGCAGGTTGCGGCACGCAGACGAGGTCGAGCCGCGAGAACGGCGGATCGCGCAGCAGGTTGTGCGACGCGAACAGCACCGACTCGCGGATCGGCTTGTCGACCGCGGTACTGCTCGCCGTCCTTGCGGAAGAAGCGTCGCAGCCGCGCCGGCGAGACGTCGGCGACGATGCCCTGCGGGTAGTGGCCCGCGCGGCCGATCGCGAGCGCGCGCTCGTCGATGTCGGTCGCGAAGACCTGGACCGCCGGCGGGTTCGACGCGCTCGTCGGCGTGCTCGCGCAACAGCATCGCGATCGAGTACGCCTCCTCGCCGGTCGCGCAGCCGGCCACCCAGACGCGGATCGGTTCGCCTTCGCCGCGCCGTCTCGAACAGCTGCGGGACGACCAGCGCGCCGAGCGCCTCGAACGCTTCGTCGGTCGCGGAAGAAGTTGCGTGACGCTGATCAGCATGTCCTGCAGCAGCGCGCCCGGCTCCTCGGCGTGGTTCGACAGGTAGTCGCTGGTACGCCGGCAGGTCGGGCACGCCGTTGACCTGCATCCGCCGCTCGATGCGGCGCAGGACCGTCGCGCGCTTGTAGTGCCGGAAGTCGTGATGCGTGCGCGTCCGCAGCGTCGCGAGGATCTGCTTGACGGCGCGCTCGGCGAGCTGCCGCTCCGACGGCGACACGATCGGGTCCGCGTGCGTCGTCTGGTCGATCGCGTTCGGCCCTTCCGATCGGCGCCCTCGATCGCCTCCGCCGGCAGGCGGATGTGTTGCTGGTTGACCCAGAGTTGCACGAGCCGCGCCGGCATCTCGCGCGACCGGCATCACGAAGTCGATCGCGCCGGTCGCGATCGCGGCGCGCGGCATGCTGTCGTATTCCGCATCCTCCGGGCTCTGCGCGAACGACACGCCGCCTTGCGCCTTCATGCTGCGTGACGCCGATGGCGCCGTCGCTGCCGAGGCCCGACATCACGATCGCGAACGAGCGGTCGCGATGCGTCTCGGCGAGCGTGCGGAAGAAGACGTCGATCGCCACGTGCGGGCCGCGGCGCCGCTGCGGCGGCGACAGCCGCAGATGGCCGTCGTACATCTGCAGGTCCATGACCGGCGGGATCACGTAGACGTGGTCCTGCTCGATCGCCGTCGGCTTGACGACCTGCTGCACGGTCAGCGACGTCTGCAGCTGCAGGATTTCGGCGACGCTGCTGTCGTGCGTCGGGGACAGGTGCAGGACGACGACGAACGCCATCCCGGGCTGCGGCGGCACCTCGGCGAAGAAGCGCTTCAGCGCCGCGAGGCCCGCCGGCGGACGCCCCGATCCCGACGACCGGAAAGTCCAGCGTCGACTTGACGGGTGCCGCACTCTCGCCGCTGTGGTCGTTCATCTGTGATCGTTCATCCGCTCCATCCTGCGCTTTACGCAGCGTAGCATCGGGACACGGCGCGTTTGCGACCGCATTCACGCATTTGATGCCGATTCGCGGCTCGGCGTCCGTCGCAATGCGGGGGCTCGTGGTCACGTCGACGAGACGTGGCGCCGCGATCGGCGGATGATCGGCCGATGGCTCCCGGACCGAACGCTGCGGATCTCGCCGTCGTCGGCATCGGCGCGTCCGCGGGCGGGCTCGACGCGCTGATCGCGTTGTTCCGGGCGCTCGACGCGTCGTTCGACGGCGCCGTCGTCGTCGTCCAGCATCTCGCGGCCGAGCATCGCAGCCACCTCGCCGACATTCTCGCGCGCAACGCGACGCTGCCGGTCGTCGAGGCCGTCGACGGCATGCCGTTGCAGGGCGGTCGCATCCACGTCATCGCGGCGGGCGCGACGCTGACCGTCGATGCGACGCGCCTGCACAGCGTGCGCGACGACGCACCGGTCGGCCAGCGCATCGACACGTTCCTGACGAGCCTCGCGATCGCGCACGGACCGCGCGCCATTGCCGTCGTGCTGTCGGGCGCCGGCGCGGACGGCGCGGTCGGCGCGGCGCGGGTGCGCGAAGCCGGCGGTCGCGTCTTCGTCCAGGATCCCGCGACCGCGCTGCACGACAGCATGCCGCGTGCCGCGATCGTCGACGACGCGTCGAGCGAAATCCTCGATCCGGCGTCGATCGGCCGGGCGCTGCCGGCCGCCGCGTCCGGCGCGCGGCCCCGTGCCCCCCAAGCACGCCCCGGCGCGTCGATCGCGGACGTGGCGTCGACGATCCTGGAACGGACGGGCGTCGACCTCGGCGGCTACCAGTTGTCGCCGCTCGCGCTGCGCGTGGGCCAGCGCATCGCCCGGCTCGCGCTGCGCGACGTCGCGACCTACCTGCGGTTCGTCCGCCACGATCCCCACGAAGTGCACCTGCTGATCGACGGCCTGCCGATCCACGTGACGTCGTTCTTCCGCGATCGTGCGGCGTGGGACGTGCTCGTCGACGACGTCGTCGCGCCGCTCGTCGCGTCGGCCGACCCGCGCCCGATCCGCGTCTGGACGCCGGCCTGCGCATCGGGCGAGGAGGCGTACAGCGTCGCGATGGCGTTTCTCGAGGCGGACGCGGCGACGCCCGGCCGTCGCGACGTCCGGGTCCACGGCACCGATGCCGTCGCCGACATCGTGGCGTTCGCGAGCCGCGGCGTCTATCCGTCGACCGCGCTCGCGGGGCTCGGACCGGCGCGGCGCGCCCGCTTCTTCGAGCCGCACGGTGGATCGCCGGCGACGGACGAGGTCCGCCACGCGCTGCGGCGGACGCTCGTCTTCTCGCAGCACGACCTGCTGAACGACCCGCCGATCGCGGGCTGCGACCTGATCACGTGCCGCAACGTGCTGATCTATCTCGACGCGCAGGGGCGGCAGCGCGTCGTCGACACGCTGCACGACGCGCTCGTGCCGGGCGGCGTGCTGTTCCTCGGCGCATCGGAGTCGCCGGTCGCGGAGGTCGACGGGCCGCGGCTGCGCGGCTTCGAGGTCATCTCGCGGCGCGCGCGGCTCTACCGCCGCGTCGACGCCCGGTCGGGCGGCCGCGTCGCGCCGACGGCGCACGACGACGCGACATCGCCCGCGGTCGGCGCCACCGCGCTGGCGCCGCTGCTGCGCCCGCACGACGCGCCCGCCGCGCCGCCGACCCCGCTCGCCGACGCCGACCACCAGGACGCGGCCGCTTGCGGCGAGGAACTGCAGGCGCTGCGGCACGAGCTCGCATCGGTCAACGCCCGGCTGTCGAACGCGAACGGACGGCTCGCCGACGTCGACGCGCGGCTGCGCGACCGGGTCGACGAGCTGTCGACCCACGGCAGCCCGGCGCCCGGCGGTGCGATGACGATCTGCGTCGACGAAGCGCTGCGGCTGCGCTGGTTCACGCCGGCGCCCGGCGACCTGATCCCGCTGCGCGACGGCGACGCCGGGCGTCCGATCACGGACCTCGCGACACGCCACGTCGACGCCGACCTCGTGCCGGCGCTGCGACGCGCGATCGCGCACGCCGAATCGTCCGACGTCGAGCTGACCACGTCGGCCGGCCGCCGCGTCCTGCGGCGGGTGCGGCCGCGCGACGCCGGGCCCGGCGCCGCCGGCGCCATCGTGACGTACGCCGACGTCTCCGCGCTTCGGCGCGCGCAGGAACGGCTCGCGACCAGCCGGCGCGGGTTCGACGGCGTGCTGCGCGTGTCGTCGGCGTCGGTGTACCGGATGAGCGCGGACTGGGCCACGACGCACCGGTTCGAGACCGGCGAGGCGGACGACAGCCGCCCCGCCGCGACGCACGCGCTGTTCGGCGCGCTCGATCCGGACGACCGGCCCGCGATCGAGGCGGCGCTCGGGCGCGCGATCGCCGCCCGCCAGGCGTTCGATGTCGAGCATCGCGTGCGGTCGCTGGCCGGCACCGTCCGCTGGCAGTCGTCGCGCGCGGTGCCGGTGCTGGACGGCGACGGCGCCGTCGTCGAGTGGTTCGGCGAGGCGTCCGACGTCACGCCCCGGCGGACGGCGGAGGCGCTGCTCGACGGCGCCCGCTCGCGCGCCGCGCTGCTCGTGCGGCTGCGCGACGCGCTGCACCCGGGCGACGGGTCGCCGGTCGACCGGGCGTCGATCGCGTCGGCGGTCGCGGCGACGCTCGCGGCGGCGCTCGACGTCGCGCGCGTCGACGTCGTCGCGGCGGACGGCGACGCGGCGGGCCTCGCCGACGATGCCCTGAGCGAGGTCGTCCGCTGGATCATCGAACGGGCGACGCGCGGCCCGGCGCTCCGCATCGACGACATCGATGCCGTCGCGGCGGACGACGAGGGACCGCTTCGTGACGCGCTGCGCGCTCGCGGCACGCGGTCGCTGCTGGCCGTCGCGGCGGCATCGTCGTCGCCGGTAGGGCCCGTCGTCGTCGTGCACGGCACCGTGCCGCGGGGCTGGACCGCGGACGACGTCGCGCTCGTCGGTGGCGTCGCGGCGCTGGCGCACGACGCGTTCGAACGCGCGACGCTCTCGGCGGCGCTCGCGGACAGCCGCGAGCGGCTCGTGCGCGCGCTCGACGCGCCGTCGATCAAGCCTGCCGCAGCCGAGCCCGTGGCGCCGCGACGGTCGCGTGGACCCGCGCGATGAGCGACCCGCGCATCGCGCCGCTCGAGCCGCCGTTCGACGCGCCGCTCGCCGAACGACTCGCGAAGCTGGCGCGACCCGGTGCGCCCGACGGCCTCGCGCTGTTCCGCGTGCTCGCGAAGCATCCGCGGCTGTTCGAACGGATGACCGCGACCGGCGGACTGTTCCTCGGCCGCGATGCCGTGCTGCCGCTTCGCGATCGCGAGATCGTCATCCTGCGGACCTGCGCGCGCTGCCGCGCCGAATACGAATGGGGCGTGCACGTCGCGGCGTTCGCCGAAGTCGCCGCGCTGTCGGAGGCCGAGGTGCGCCACACGGTCAGCCATCCGCCGGACCCCGACGCGTGGTCCGCCAGGGACGCCGCGCTGATCGCGCTCGTCGACCAGTTGCACGACGGCTCGACCGTCGACGACGCGCTGTGGGCGACGCTGTCGTCGCATTACGACGAGCCGCAGCGCCTCGAGTTGCTGATGCTCGTCGGCTGGTATCACGCGATCGCGTTCGTCTGCAACGGCGCGCGCGTGCCGCTCGAGACCTGGCAGGCGCGGCTTCCGAAAGCGCTGTGAGCGGATCGCGCGCGCGGCGACGCGATCGATTGCGGAGCGCGCGCGATTCGGGCAGATTGCGGTGCTGCGACGCGCCGATGGAACGGCGTTCGTCGAGCACGATCGCACGATCGCACGGTCGCCGAACGCCCGACGCCCGACGAGCGCAAGGTAGATGACGAATCAACGATCGATGACGAATCAACGACCGATGAATCGACGACCGATGAGCGAGCGAACCGCGCGATGACCTTCGACCAGTACCAGGCGCAGGCGCGTGCCCGCGGCTTCGACGAGGTCGTCGAGCGCGGCTGGGGCCCGCACGTCGAGGCCGACGAGCACACGCATCCGTTCGCGGTCGAGGCGCTCGTCGTCGCCGGCGAGATGTGGCTGACGGTCGACGGCGACACGCGGCATCTGCGGCCCGGCGACACGTTCGAGCTCGATCGCGAGGTCCCGCACGCGGAACGCTACGGCGCCGACAGGCGCGACCTACTGGGCCGCGCGTCGCGGCTGAGTCCTCGCTCGACCGGCGACGCGCGCGTCGTCGCGCGATCCTGACTGGAGCAGCATGGACATCGAGACCCGCGTCGCGGACGGCATCCAGACCATCGCGTTCAACCGGCCCGCGAAGAAGAACGCGATCACGGCCGCGATGTACCGGCAGCTCGCCGACGCGTTCCGCGACGCGCAGGACGACGCGTCGGTCCGCGTGATCCTCGTCGTCGGGCTGCCGGCGATCTTCACGGCCGGCAACGACCTCGAGGACTTCCTGCAGTCGCCGCCGTCGGGCGACGACAGCCCGGTGTTCCGCTTCCTGCACGGCATCCGCACGGCCGAGAAGCCGGTCGTCGCGGCCGTGCGCGGGGCGGCGATCGGCATCGGCACGACGCTGCTGCTGCATTGCGACCTGGTCTACGCCGGCCGCGGCGCGCGTTTCGCGCTGCCGTTCGTGCAGCTCGGCATCTGCCCCGAGGCGGCGTCGAGCCTGCTGCTGCCGCGGATGGTCGGCCATCATCGGGCGGCCGAGAAGCTGCTGCTCGGCGAGCCGTTCGGCGCCGACGAGGCGCTTCGCGATGGGCTTCGTGAACCAGGTGCTCGACGACGACGCGGTCGTCGCGCATGCCGAGGCGCAGGCCGCGAAGCTCGCGGCGCTGCCGGCGTCGTCGGTCCGCACGACGAAGTGGCTGATGAAAGGCGACGAGCTCGACGACGTCGCGGCGCGGATGAAGAAGGAAGGCCAGGCGTTCCGCGAGATGCTGTCGTCGCCCGAGGCGCGCGAGGCGTTCTCGGCGTTCCTCGAGAAGCGCAAGCCGGACTTCCGGCAGTTCGCGTGACCGCTCGCGCGGCGACGATCGACCAGCGGACGCTGGACGCGTATGCCGCGCACGCGGCCGGCTACGCGGACGACTGGCTGTCGCAGCCCCCGCCGCTCGATCTGCAGGACGCGGCGCGGCGCTGGTTCCGGCGCGGCGGCGCGACGGCCGACATCGGTTGCGGCAGCGGCCGCGACGTCGACTGGCTGAACCGCGAAGGCTTCCCGTGCGTCGGCTACGACGCGAGCGACGCGCTGCTGGCCGAAGCGCGTCGCCGCTTCCCGGCGCGGACGTTCGCGTTCGCCGAACTGCCGGCCCTCGACGGCATCGCCGACCGCGCGTTCGACAACGTGCTGTGCGAGACGGTGCTGATGCACCTGCCGCACGACGCCGTCGTGCCGGCGGTCCGTGGCCTGCGCCGCATCCTGAAGCCGCACGGCGCGCTGTATCTCAGCTGGCGCGTCGCGACCGGCGAGCAGCGCGACGACCGCGGCCGCCTGTATTCGGCGCTCGACGCGGACGCCGTCGTCGGCGCGCTCGACCGGATGACGATCCGCCACTCGGCCGAGGCGACGAGCGCGTCGTCGGGCAAGCGCATCCACGCGATCGTCGCGACCGACGATGCCGCGGCCGACGGCGCGGCTTGAACCGATGAACATCACGCGACGCGACCTGATGTTCGGCTCGCTCGCCATTGCGGCCGGCGTCGCGCCGTCGCTCGACCCCGGACCCGCATTCGCCACGGAGGATCGCCCCGCCATGTACGGAATGATCGGCAAGATGACGGCCAGGCCCGGCCTGCGCGACGCGCTCGCGGCCGTGCTGCTCGACGGCACGCGCGAGATGCCCGGTTGCCTCGCCTACCTCGTCGCGGCCGACGCCGCGGATCCGGACGCGTTGTGGATCACCGAGGCGTGGCGCTCGAAGGAAGACCACGAGGCGTCGCTGCGGATCCCGGCGGTGCAGGCCGCGATCGCGAAAGGACGCCCGATGATCGCCGGCTTCGGCGAGCGCGTCGTCACGACGCCGCTCGGCGGCATCGGTCTCGCGACCTGAACGTCGCGGCCGCGACTCGCCGGCGCGTCACAACGCCGGCAGCGGCCTCGGGCGCCGCTGGTCGTCGGTCGCGACGTAGGTCAGCGTCGCCTCGGTGACCTTGACGACCTCGGCGTCGAGCCGGTTGCGTTCGGCGAAGACCTCGACGCGCACGGTCATCGACGTCGTGCCGACCTTCACGATCTCGGCGTAGAACGACAGCAGGTCGCCGACCAGCACCGGGTTCTTGAACAGGAACGAGTTGACCGCGACCGTCGCGACGCGGCCGTTCGCGCGCTTGACCGCCGGCAGCGAGCCCGCGATGTCGACCTGCGCCATGATCCAGCCGCCGAACACGTCGCCGTGGATGTTCGCGTCGGACGGCATGCGGCATCACGCGCAGCGTCGGCATGGTCGACGGCAGGCGAGTTTCGGGGACGGCGGCGAGTCGGGTCATCGGGGTCCGCAGGCGGGTTGCATTCGACGGCGCGCATCGCCATTGTAGGAAGATCGCGCGTCGCGCGGCCGCCCGGTCGCATCCGAACGCCGCCGCCGCGTCGCCGCGCGGGTGCGCTACGCTCGTCGTCCTGCATGGAACATCGTCCCCCGCTGAACTCGCCTCCGCCGTCGTCGTCGACGCGGCGCACCCGCTCCGAATGGGGCGTCGATCGCGCACGCTCGCTCCCGTACCTGTGGACGTTCAAGTGGCGCGTGCTGCTCGCGCTCGCGTTCCTGGTCGGCGCGAAGCTCGGCAACGTCGGCGTGCCGCTGGTGCTGAAGCGCATCGTCGACGCGCTGTCGATCAAGCCGACGGCGCCCGGCGCCGTGCTGGTGCTGCCGGTCGCGCTGCTCGTCGCGTACGGCGCTGCTGCGGCTGCCGACGACGACGTTCACCGAGCTGCGCGAGCTCGTGTTCGCGAAGGTCACGCAGCGCGCCGTGCGCAACGTCGCGCTGAAGGTCTTCGCGCACCTGCACGCGCTGTCGCTGCGCTTCCACCTCGAACGCCAGACCGGCGGCATGACGCGCGACATCGAGCGCGGCAGCCGCGGCATCTCGTCGCTCGTCGGCTATCACGCTGTACAGCATCCTGCCGACGCTGGTCGAGATGGCGCTGGTGCTCGGCATCCTCGCGACGCGCTACGACAAGTGGTTCACGATCATCACGGTCGTCGCGCTCGTCGCTCTACATCGCGTTCACGATCACCGTCACCGAGTGGCGCACGCACTTCCGCCGCACGATGAACGAGCTCGACTCGAAGGCGAACATGCGCGCGATCGACTCGCTGCTCAACTACGAGACGGTCAAGTACTTCAACAACGAGGCGTTCGAGACGCGGCGCTACGACGAGAGCATGCAGCGCTGGGAGAACGCGGCGGTCAAGTCGCAGACGTCGCTGTCGATGCTCAACATCGGCCAGGCGGCGCTGATCGCGATCGCCGTGTCGCTGATCATGTGGCGCGCGACGGTCGGCGTGATCGCCGGCACGATGACGCTCGGCGACCTCGTGCTGGTCAACGCGTTCATGATCCAGCTCTACATCCCGCTCAACTTCCTCGGCGTGATCTATCGCGAGATCAAGCAGAGCGCTGGCCGACATGGACCGGATGTTCGCGCTGCTCGACCAGGCGCGCGAGGTGGCCGACGATCCGGACGCGCAGCCGCTCGTCGTCGGCAAGGCCGCGAACGCCGCGCCGGCGGTGCGCTTCGAGCACGTCGACTTCGGCTACGACGACAAGCGGCAGATCCTGTTCGACGTCGACTTCGAGATCGGCGCCGGCCAGACGGTCGCCGTCGTCGGGCCGAGCGGGCTCCGGCAAGTCGACGCTCGCGCGGCTGCTGTTCCGCTTCTACGACGTGACGTCGGGCGCGATCACGATCGCCGGCCAGGACATCCGCCGCGTCACGCAGTCGTCGCTGCGCGCGGCGATCGGCATCGTGCCGCAGGACACGGTGCTGTTCAACGACTCGATCGGCTACAACATCGGCTACGGCCGCGCCGGCGGCGTCGACGCGACGTCGCAGGCCGAGATCGAGGCGGCGGCGAAGGCCGCGTACATCCACGACTTCGTCGCGAGCGCTGCCGGACGGCTACGACACGACGGTCGGCGAGCGCGGGCTGAAGCTGTCCGGCGGCGAGAAGCAGCGCGTCGCGATCGCGCGGACGCTGCTGAAGAACCCGGCCGATCCTGATCTTCGACGAGGCGACGTCGGCGCTCGACTCGAAGGCCGAGCTCGCGATCCAGGCCGAGCTGCGAGCGATCGCCGCGAACCACACGGCGCTCGTCATCGCGCACCGGCTGTCGACGATCGTCGACGCGGACCAGATCCTGGTGCTCGAGGCGGGCCGCATCGTCGAGCGCGGCACGCATCGCGCGCTCGTCGCGGCCGACGGCGTCTACGCGAAGATGTGGGCGCGCCAGCAGAGCGACCAGCGCGGGGCCGCGGCGGAGGATCGCGCGGTGCACTCGGCGCGGGTCGGCGTCGAACACCGCGCCGAGCTCGACGCGGCCTGAGCGCGCTCCGTCGGCGCCGACGACGCCTGACGCGGCGCTTCGTGCCGCGCATCGCGGCGCCGCGACGACGCGCGCGGCCGGTGGCAAGCTCGCCGCCTTGCCGACTTCGAACCACGACCATGCACCTTCGCCCGCCGATGCCCGTCCTCCGCCGCCTCGCCGGCGCCGCCGTCCTGCTCGCCGCGCCGATCGCGTTCGCCGCGACCGTCGACGCCTTCGTCACCTACCACGCGGACGCGCGCACGCTGGCATTCGACTGCCGCGCGGCGTCCGCCGGGACCTGTGCGCTGGTCATCTCGAGCGGCGACGGCCCGCCGCGGCGCCTGCTCGTCGACGTCGGCGCGTCCGCGACGCTGGCGGACGTCGGCAACGATGCGCAGTACTGCGTCGGCGCGCGCCCCGACGTGTCGTGGGAAAGCTGCCCGAAGACCCGCGTGTCGGGCGGTCCGACGCGGCACACGTACAGCTTCAGCGACTGAGCGGGCGGGTGGGCCACCGCGGAAACTGGCGCAGTTCCTGCGTACAAACCCGCACAGGAACGCGCAAGCCTTTTCGCTACACTCCGGCCGTCGATCCGACGGGCCTCAAACTCCAGGGAGTACCCATGAATTTTCCACGCATCGCGCTCTTGGTCGCGGGCCTGGGCTTCATCGCCGCCGGCGCGGCCGCTCAGGCGCAGCAGCTCGACGGCACGCTGAAGAAGATCAAGGACAGCGGCAAGATCACGCTCGGCGTCCGCGAGTCGTCGATCCCGTTCTCGTTCCTCGACGACAACCAGAAGGTCGTCGGCTACTCGATCGACCTGTGCATGAAGATCGTCGACGCCGTCAAGGCCGACCTCAAGATGCCGAACCTCGAGGTCGAGATGCTGCCGGTCACGTCGGCGACGCGCATCCCGCTGATGGCGAACGGCACGATCGACCTCGAATGCGGCTCCACGACGAACAACATCGAGCGCCAGCAGCAGGTCTCGTTCGTCGTCACGACGTTCGTCACCGCGAACCGCTTCGTGTCGAAGAAGTCGGCCGGCCTGACGAAGCTCGAGGACCTGAAGGGCAAGACGCTGGTGTCGACGTCCGGCACGTCGAACCTGAAGGAGGTCATCGAGATCAACGGCCAGAAGAACCTCGGCATCAACATCGTGCCCGCGGCCGAGCATCCGGCCGCGTTCCCGATGGTCGAGACCGACCGCGCGCAGGCGTTCGCGATGGACGACATCCTGCTGTACGGCCTCGTCGCGAACTCGAAGAACCCCGGCCGAGTTACGTGATCAGTCCCGAGGCGATCTCGATCCAGCCGTACGGCATCATGCTGCGCAAGGGCGATCCGGCGTTCAAGAAGGTCGCCGACAACGCGATCATCGCGGTGTTCAAGAGCGGCGAGATCAACAAGATCTACGCGAAGTGGTTCCTGTCGCCGATCCCGCCGAAGAACATCAACCTGAACGTGCCGATGAGCGACGCAGCTGAAGAAGGTGATCGCGAACCCGACGGACTCCGGCGATCCGGCGGTCTACAAGTGATGCGACCGGCCAAGCCGCGCGTGACCTGAATCGAACGGGGGGCGAGAGCCCCCCGTTTCGTTTGAGCGGCGCCGCGCGACCGGCCGCGTCGACGGCCCGACACGATGGACGACCCGCGATGAACTACCACTGGGACTGGAAGATCTTCTGGCAGCTGTCGCCGGACGGCCAGGGCACGTACTTGCGACACGCTGCTGTACGGCCTCGGCTGGACGCTCGCGACCGCGCTCGTCGCGTGGGTCATCGCGCTCCTTCTCGGTGCGGTCGTCGGCACGCTGCGCACGATGCCGTCGCCGTTCTGGGTCGCGGCTCGGCAACGGCTACGTCGAGCTGTTCCGCAACATCCCGCTGCTCGTGCAGATGTTCCTCTGGTACTTCGTGATGCCCGAGGTCGTGCCCGAGTGCGATCGGCGACGTGGATCAAGCAGATGCCGAACGCGCCGTTCGTCACGGCGGTCGTGTGCCTCGGGTTCTTCACGTCGGCGCGCGTCGCCGAGCAGGTGCAAGGCCGGCATCGGCTCGCTGCCGCGCGGCCAGCGGATGGCCGGCACGGCGCTCGGCCTGACGCTGCCGCAGGCGTACCGCTACGTGATCCTGCCGCAGGCGTTCCGCATCATCATCCCGCCGCTCACGTCCGAGTTCCTGAACATCATCAAGAACAGCGCCGTCGCGCTGACGATCGGGCTGCTCGAGCTGACGGCCGCGCGCGCGGTCGATGCAGGAGTTCTCGTTCCACGTCTTCGAGGCGTTCTCCGCCGCGACGGTCATCTACATCCTCGTCAACGTCGTCGTCGTGAACCTGATGCGCTTCATCGAGCACCGCGTGCGCGTGCCCGGGCTGATCGCGATGCGGCACGGGCGGAGGCCACTGATGGATAGCAGTTCGACTTCGACGTCATCCAGCGCTCGTGGAAGTACCTGTTCTTCACGGGGATGACGTTCACGCTGCAGCTGACGGTGCTCGCGATGCTCGGCGGCATCGTCTTCGGCACGCTGCTCGCGATGGTGCGGCTGTCGAAGATCCGGGCGGTCAACGTCCTCGCCGGCGGCTACGTCAACCTGATCCGCTCGATCCCGCTGGTGCTGGTGATCTTCTGGTTCTACTTCCTCGTGCCGTACATCGGCGCGTGGGTCGATCGGCGCCGACACGCCGATCACGGTCGGCGCGTTCACGTCGTCGCTGATCACGTTCATCCTGTTCGAGGCCGCGTACTACTGCGAGATCATGCGCGCCGGCATCCAGTCGGTGGCGCGCGGGCAGGTCTGGTCCGGCTACGCGCTCGGCATGAACTACTGGCAGACGATGGGCAACATCGTGCTGCCGCAGGCGTTCCGCAACATGATCCCGGTGCTGCTGACGCAGACCATCGTGCTGTTCCAGGACGTGTCGCTCGTCTACGTGCTGTCGATCACCGACTTCGTCGGCGCGGCCAGCAAGATCGCCCAGCGCGACGGCCGCCTGGTCGAGATGTACACGTTCGTCGCGGTCGTCTACTTCGTCGATCTGCCTGTCGCTGTCGTACCTGGTGAAGTACCTGCAACAAGCGGGTCGCGATCGTTCGGTGAGCGGATCGCGCGGCGTGCGGCGCGAAGGCTGCGATCCGCAGAACGAGGTCCCGGCCTTGGCCGGGAGCGTGAACACGAGGTCCCGGCACTCGCCGGGATGACAGGGTCAGGCCGCGGCGAATGCCGCAGCGAGAGAGGTTGCGCATGGCGATGATCGAGATCAACGACGTCAGCAAGTGGTACGGCACGTTCCAGGTGCTGACGGACTGCACGACCAAGGTCGACAAGGGCGAGGTCGTCGTCGTCTGCGGGCCGTCGGGCTCCGGCAAGTCGACGCTGATCAAGACGGTCAACGGGCTCGAGCCGTTCCAGAAGGGCGACATCACCGTCGACGGCGCGTCGGTCGGCGACCGCAAGACGAACCTGTCGAAGCTGCGCTCGCGGATCGGCATGGTGTTCCAGAACTTCGAGCTGTTCCCGCACCTGTCGATCACCGACAACCTGACGATCGGCCAGATGAAGGTGCTCGGCCGCAAGCCCGACGAGGCGAACGAAGAAGGGGCTCGAGCTTCCTCGACCGCGTCGGCCTGATCGCGCAGAAGGACAAGTATCCGGGTCAGCTGTCCGGCGGTCAGCAGCAGCGCGTCGCGATCGCCCGCGCGCTGTCGATGGACCCGATCGCGATGCTGTTCGACGAGCCGACGTCGGCGCTCGACCCCGAGATGATCAACGAGGTGCTCGACGTGATGGTCGGGCTCGCGAAGGACGGCATGACGATGATGGTCGTCACGCACGAGATGGGCTTCGCGCGGAAGGTCGCGAACCGCGTGATCTTCATGGACAAGGGCGCGATCGTCGAGGACTGCACGAAGGACGACGTTCTTCGGCAAGCCGCGGAGCGAGCGCGCGCAGGTCGTTCCTGTCGAAGATCCTGAGCCACTGACGCGTTAAACCGCTAGGCGTTGCTTTGGCGTCGACCAGCAAGACGGCGGTTCGTCGTTCGACTCTTTAACCGGCTGCCGCTTGTGGTGAAGACAACGTTTCGCTCGAAAGCGCCGTCTCGCTCGCTTCATTCAATCTTGCAGTGCGTGCGTTCAGCCACCGTCTTGCCGGATTCTCGATCAGGTAGAAGGAGGCGGTGCCGATTGCGATGGCCATCATGAGAAGCACGGTTGGTGACGATTTCGAATGGGTCGAAAAACTAAAGAAGGGCTGTTGCCAGATATAGAGAGAAAAGGAACATTTTCCCAGCCATCGCAAGGCTCTCGACGAGAGGGCGTTCCGAATCGTCGCGGGCAGGCAGTCAGCGTATGCGCAGGTCAACGCGAAAAGAATCGGCGCGAAAGTATCGGCTAGGTTTGTGATGTAGAAAATGCACGCGAGCGCTGCGATAAAGCTTGAAACGGGCAAGATTGAAGGACACTTACCTGGCCATTTGTGTCTCGCCACGACGAGAGTAGCCGAGGCGACCAGCCCAAGACTTGCAACCTCGGAACGAAGCCTCCACCTCGGCAGGCCGGGAGGCGCAAAGAACTGGTAGTAGACCGCCGTGCAAAGAACGGCAATTGTACAAAGCAGTAGTAGCCAGACCTGATTACGGTCACCAACGATTCGTCGGATCAAGAGGGCCGCTGCTGCCAGGAAAAGGTAACTGTGTTCTTCGACATTGAGGGACCAAAAATGTCCGATGCCCCAATGTGCTGCGAATAATTCGACATCGCTCGGGAAGTAGGTCCTAAGAAATAGCGCGCCATAAATCGGTTCGCGCAGTGGTATGCCACCCTCCACGAGGTTCAGCAAATTTACGGCCGAGTACAGCACGATAATGTATAGCCAGAAGACGGGTAAAATCCGGCTAACTCGCCGTGCAAAGAATTGCAGCAGTGGAACCCGTCTGACAAATAGAAGGTCGCCCATCAAGCGTCCCGACAGCACGAAGAACAATGCCACGCCCATGGTTCCCAGAGGACCTTCGCCGCCGAGCGCAAAGTGACACATCAGCACGAGCAGGATTGCGATGCCGCGCCATCCGTCCAGGTATGCGAGGTGGCGCTCCGATTTCATCTGGGTGTCCTTCATCGTGCGCCAGTCGAAGTGTTGAACCGATGATCAAGCCGATCGAGGCGACGAGCAAGGAACGCACCGAAGCGATTAACGTATTGTTTTAGCGACGACTTGTTCCATCCGACGTTCGCCTGATTCGCCTTCAGCGATCAAAGGGCGTAAAAATGTCCGACGCTGGCAATCGTTGGCTGCGCAACGCGTGACGCGCCAATCCGGCCCTGCTCTGCAGGAAGACCGTTCGATGACGCGTTGATTCGAGGGAGGCGGCAGAAGCGAGGGTCGCGCCGACGGGGAGCCGCGACTCCCGCCCATCCCGATCGGTCGGCGCTCGGCAAGTCGACTGCCGTACTGCGCCGAGACGATCCGTAAGCCCGCTCAGCCGAGCGGGGACACGCCGATCAGCCAGCGGTGCACGCCACCGAGGAACGCCGCGTAGACGACGAGCCCGAGGACGATCGCGATGACGTCGTTGATCGCTCGCGGCGGCGCCCCGGGGATCGCGTGCGCGTCGGCCGTGGCGCGACGCTTGACCGAAATGCGGTCGGCGACCGCCCACGCGAGGAACACGCCGAACAGCAGCACGTCCGCGAGCGAGCCGTTCGCGAGCAGGTGCGCGAACGCCCAGAGCTTGATCGCGACCAGCATCGGATGCTTCGTCGCCGCCTTGATGCGGCCGGGGAAGTACGCGGCGAACAGCAGCGGGAACACCGGCAGCATCAGCAGCAGCGCGACGTGACGCAGGTAGACCGGCGGCTGGTACAGGATCACGCCGGCCCGCCGCGCCTGGCCGTAGCCGACGATCAGCAGCACGAGGCCGACGAGCGAGACGACCGAATACAGTCCCTTCCACGCGCCCTCGCCGCGCAGCGCGAGCTGTCGCGTGCGCCAGTGCGGCGCCGCGATCGACACCGAGTGGATGCCGAAGAAGACGACGAGTCCGACGAGGAAGAGCGCCATGGTGATGCCTTTCGATCGATCGCTCGAGACGCGAGCCGGTGCGGGTCCGTGCCGGTCCACGCCGGTCACGCGATGCGGTCCGGCTCGGCACGGCGCGCGTCGCCGCGCAGCGGAACGCCGCAGATCATAAGCAGATTCGCGACGCGCGGCGGGGCGCGGCGTTCGATCGCGTCATAATCGGCTCCCCTCCCGAGACCTTCGCCATGACGGATCACGACGGCCCGACCCTCGTTCGCGCGAGCTTCGACGCGGCGCTCGCGGCGGCCGATCCGCTCGGCCGCGGTCGCGTTCGTCGCGGCGCATCTGCCGTGCGAAGCCGGCCGGACGCGTCGTCGTCGTCGGCGCCGGCAAGGCCGCGGCCAGCATGGCGCGCGCGGTCGAGCTCGCGTGGCCCGACGTCGCCGATGACCGGCATCGTCGTCACGCGCTACGCGCACGGACTCGCGACCGATCGCATCGAGGTCGTCGAGGCGGGCCACCCGGTGCCCGACGAGTCGGGCGAGACCGCGGCGACGCGGATGCTCGAGCTCGTCGCGGGCGCTCGGCCCCGACGACCTGCTGCTCGCGCTGATCTCCGGCGGCGGGTCGAGCCTGCTGTCGTCGCCGGCGCCCGGATTGACGATGGACAACCTGAAGGCGCTCAACCGCGCGTTGCTCGCGTCCGGCGCGCCGATCACGTCGATGAACATCGTCCGCAAGCACTGCTCGTCGGTGTCCGGCGGCCGGCTCGCCGAGGCCGCGTCGAGGCGCGGCGCGCGCGTGGTCGCGCTGATCGTGTCGGACGTCACCGGCGACGATCCGGCCGCGATCGCGTCGGGGCCGTGCGCGCCGGACCCGAGCACGTACCGCGACGCGCTCGACGTCGTGCAGCGCTACCGCATGGACCTGCCGTACGCGATCCGCAACCATCTCGAGCGCGGCAGCGACGGCGCGATCGCCGAGACGCCGAAGCCCGGCGATCCGGTCTTCGATCGCGTCGACGAACCACGTCGTCGCGACGGCGCGCGGCAGCCTCGACGCGGCGGCCGCGTACTTCCGCGCGAACGGCGTCACCGCCGTCGGTCGTCGGCGACCGCGTGACCGGCGAGGCGCGCGAGGTCGCGAAGGTGTTCGCGGCGTTCGCGCGCGAGGTCCGCGAGCACTGCCAGCCGTGGAAGGCGCCGGTCGCGGTGATCTCCGGCGGCGAGTGCGAGGTCACGCTGCCGCCGGTCGATCCGCGGCGACGAAGCATCGCCGCGACGAGGACCGCCGCGCGGCGGGCGCTGCACCGAGTTCCTGCTGTCGCTCGCGATCGAGCTCGACGGGCTCGAGCAGACCTACGCGATCGCCTGCGACACCGACGGCATCGACGGCTCCGAGGACAACGCGGGCGCGATCGTCACGCCGGACACGCTCGCGCGCGGTCGGTCGAGCGGCGTCGACGCGCGGCAGAAGCTCGACGTGCACGACGCGTAGGGCTTCTTCGACGCGATCGACGACCTCGTCGTGACCGGACCGACGCGCACGAACGTCAACGACTTCCGCGTCCTGCTCGTCCTGTAGCGCGATGGACCGGCTCACGCTCGTCCGGCCGGACGACTGGCACCTGCACCTGCGCGACGGCGCGGCGCTCGCGGCCGTGCTGCCGTACACGGCGCGCCGTTTCGCGCGCGCGATCGTGATGCCGAACCTGAAGCCGCCGGTGACGACGGTCGCCGCGGCGGCCGCGTATCGCGACCGCATCGTCGCCGCGCTGCCCGACGGCGCGACGTTCACGCCGCTGATGACGCTGTACCTGACCGACGAGACGTCGCCCGACGAGATCCGTCGCGCGAAGGACGCCGGCTTCGTCCACGGCGTGAAGCTGTACCCGGCCGGCGCGACGACGAACTCGGCGGCCGGCGTGACGAACCTGCGCCATTGCTGGCCCGCGCTCGAGGCGATGCAGGCGCTCGGCATGCCGCTGCTCGTGCACGGCGAGGTCACCGACCCGTCGGTCGACCTGTTCGATCGCGAGCGCGTGTTCATCGACGAGCAGCTGATCCCGCTGCGCGCCGCGTTCCCCGCGCTGCGCGTCGTGTTCGAGCACGTGACGACGAAGGAAGCGGCCGACTACGTGACCGCGCAGCGGTCGCCGACGGCACGCTCGCCGCGACGATCACCGCGCATCACCTGCTGTTCAGCCGCAACGCGCTGTTCGCCGGCGGCCTGCGGCCGCACTGGTACTGCCTGCCGGTGCTGAAGCGCGAGATCCATCGGCAGGCGCTGGTCGACGCGGCGACGTCGGGTCTGCCGTGCTTCTTCCTCGGCACCGACAGCGCGCCGCATGCGCGACGCGCGAAGGAGAGCGCGTGCTGCGGCGCCGGCGCGTTCACGGCGCTGCACGCGATCGAGCTGTACGCCGAGGCGTTCGATCGCGCGGGCGCGCTCGACCGGCTCGAGGCGTTCGCGAGCTTCTTCGGGCCGGACTTCTACGGGCTGCCGCGCAACGACGATCGCATCATGCTCGAGCGCTCGTCGTGGACGATTCCCGGAGCAGCGTGCCGTTCGGCGACGACGAGCTCGTGCCGCTCGACGCGGGCTGCGACGCTGCGCGTGGCGGACCGTCGACTGACCGGTCGCGTCCGCGCGAACGTCGTCCATTCACGAGCTCGACCGCGTCGCACGCTTCGCGCGCGCGATGGAACCGGGCCGCACGGGCGCGGGCCGTCGGCATGTCGAGCCCGTAGATCGTGCCGGTCCGCGCGACGAAGCGGCGCAGCGACGCGCTGCCGGCATCGGCCTTCGCGGCGAGACGCGCGTCGAGCGATGCCTGAACGCGCGGCCTTGCAGACGGCGGGTTGCTTGGCGGCGGCCGGTTCGACCGACAGGACGAACAGCGGCGCCGCGACGAGGCAGCCTTGCAGGATGCCGACGGTGATGCGATGGCGAAGGGTGTTCATGATGACCTCCTGATCACGGATTCCGTCCGTGGCGTGAACGCGGTGGCGTTCGATGCCAAGGTACGGAATTCGCGAGCGGCGATCGGTGATCGGATGCGCAGCCGCGGCGTGCGCGATTCACGTCGAGCGCGTCGGCACGCGCGTCAATCCGGCAGCAGCATCGACGGCGTGATGATCCGCGGGTC
Organism: uncultured beta proteobacterium; assembly: GCA_963720205.1. Lineage (GTDB taxonomy): Bacteria > Pseudomonadota > Gammaproteobacteria > Burkholderiales > Burkholderiaceae_D > CAHJXF01. Next base: position 2,477,395 of record OY970390.1, read on the forward strand.
GGCCTTCAGCGCGATCAGCGCGCGGCCGGCGTTCGGTCGTCGATCCAGCGCGAGCGCGCGGTCGAGCGCCGGCGCGAACGCGTCCGTTCGTCTCGACGACGATGCCGAGCGCGCCGTAGCTCTTCGGCGAGCGCCGCGAAGTCGGGGTTCACGAGCCGCGGTGCCGGACACGCGGCCCGGATAGTCGCGCTGCTGATGCATGCGGATCGTGCCGTACATGCCGTTGTCGACGACGACGAACAGCAGCGCCGCGCCTTCCTGCGTCGCGGTCGCGAGCTCCTGCCCGGTCATCAGGAAGTCGCCGTCGCCGGCGAGCACGACGACCGCGCGCGACGGGTCGATCAGCTTCGCGGCGACGCCGGCCGGCACGCCGTAGCCCATCGATCCCGAGCTCGACGCGAGCTGCGTGCCGAAGCCCGGATAGCGATGGAAGCGATGCGCCCAGGTCGCGAAGTTGCCGGCGCCGTTCGCGAGGACGAAGTCGACCGGCAGCCGTCGCCTCGAGCTCGCGGACGACGCGCCACAGGTTCAGCGACTGCGGCCGCTCGCGGAACACCGGCGGCTCGTCCTGCCAGCGCTCGTAGCTCGCGCGGGCCGCGGCGACGATCGACGCTCGCGCGTCGCGCGTCGTCGGTCGATGCCGCCGACCGGCGATCGCGCGAGCGCGGCCGCCATCGCGACGACGCCGGACGCGATCGGCAGCGTCGCCTGATAGACGCGACCGAGCTCCTCGGGGTCGGGATGGACGTGCACGAGCGGCTGCTTCGGCACCGGCGCCTCGAGCAGCGTGTAGCCGGACGTCGTCGCCTCGCCGAGCCGCGACGCCGAGCGCGATGACGAGGTCCGACTCGCGGATCGTCTTCGCGAGCGCCGGGTTGATGCCGATGCCGACGTCGCCGACGTAGTGCGGATGACGGTTGTCGAACACGTCCTGGAAGCGGAACGCGCAGGCGACCGGCACCGCATGCCGCTCGGAGAAGCGTCGTGCAGGTCGGCGACGGCCGCGGCGGTCCATCCGGAGCCGCCGGCGATCACGATCGGCCGCGTCGCCGCGTCGAGCAGCGACGCGAGCCGTGCGCAGATCGTCCGGTGCCGGCGACGGCTGCACCGCGCGGTACGGCCGCGCGTCCGCGACGGCGGCTTCGGCGACCAGCATGTCCTCCGGCAACGCGAGCACGACCGGCCCCTGCCGGCCGCTGGTCGCGGTCGCGAACGCGCGGGCGACGTACTCGGGCACGCGGTCCGCGCGGTCGATCTGCGCGACCCACTTCGCGATCTGGCCGAACATGCGGCGATAGTCGACCTCCTGGAACGCCTCGCGCTCGACGAAGTCGTTGCCGACCTGGCCGATGAACAGGATCAGCGGCGTCGAGTCCTGGAACGCCGCGTGCAGGCCGATCGACGCGTTGCAGGCGCCGGGTCCGCGCGTGACGAACGCGACGCCGGGCCGGCCGGTGAGCCGTGCCTTCGGCGGCGGCCATGAACGCGCTGCCGGACTCGTGGCGGTTGACGACGAGGCGGATGCGGTCGCCGACGTCGACGAGCGCGTCGAGCACCGCGAGATAGCTCTCGCCCGGCACGCAGAAGATGCGTTCGACGCCGTGGACGAGCAGCTGGTCGACGAGGATGCGGGCGCCGGTGCGGGTCGCGAGCGGCGCGGCGTCGCTCGATCGGTGCCGCGCTTCGAGCGTCGCGGCGGGCTGGATGTCGTTCATCGGGTCTCCGGCGTGACGGCCTCGCGACGCGCATCGAGCCGGGCGACGCGCCGAGTCGATCGCTGCTCTAGAATGGCGGCGCGAAGCGAACCAGACAGTCGCTGCCGTTCGATCGGCAGAGGAAAGTCCGGACTCCACAGAGCAGCGTAGCAGGTAACGCCTGCCCGCCGTGAGGCGCGGATCAGAGCAACAGAGACGAGCCGATTCAGTTCGGGTGAAACGGGCAATCTCTACGCGGAGCAACGTCAAATAGGCACGCGACGACCCGGCTCGGCGAGCGTGCGGGTAGACGGCTCGAGCCGTGCCGCGAGGCACGGCCCAGAGGAATGACTGTCTGGATGCGGGCGCCTTCACCGGCGAACGCGTCGACACAGAATCCGGCTTATCGGTTCGCTTCGCTCTTTGTTTTCGCGGCGCGCGGCCCCGCTCGCACGCCGCGTCGTCGGTGGGGAACGCGGCGGCATCGCCGCGGTCGACTTCGAGTCGGTGTCGTCGCGGTCGATCTCGGCTCGGCGACGAGAAGGCCGCCGGGTCGAGGTCCTCGTCGCGGTGGTCGCGGGCCGACTCGGGTCCCGGCCTTCGCCGGGACGACAGCCGAAGCACCGCGGTCCTTCGCGAGCGGTCGCTTCGTCGGAATCGAGCGGGCCGGACGGAACCCATCGCCATGCCGCGCAACGTCGAGATCAAGGCCCGCGTGCCCGACCCGAGCCGGCTGCTCGACGACGTCCTCGAGATCGCCGATCGCGGGCCGACGATCTTCGCGCAGGACGACACGTTCTTCGCCTGCGCCGCGGGCCGGCTCAAGCTGCGCACGTTCTCCGCGAACGAAGGACAGCTGATCTTCTATCGCCGGGCCGACGACGCCGGGCCGAAGCTGTCCGAGTACGTGATCACCGCCACCGCGGAGCCCGACGCGCTGCGCGGCGTGCTGACGCTCGCGTACGGCGTCGTCGGCCGCGTGCGCAAGACGCGCACGCTGTGCCTCGTCGGCCAGACGCGCGTCCACCTCGACGACGTCGAGGACCTCGGCCATTTCGTCGAGCTCGAGGTCGTGCTGGCGCCCGAGCAGTCGGTGGCCGACGGCGAGGCGATCGCGGCGGCGCTGATGGCGCGGCTCGCGATCGCGCCCGAGCGGCTGGTGCGGCGCGCGTACGTCGACCTGATCGCGGCGCGGCCCTCGTCCGATGGCGAGTGACGTCGAGCGCGCGATGGCGATCGCCGTCGCACGTGCGAATCGCGACCGACGCATCCCGCCCGACGGCCGCTGACCCGGCGGGGGAGCCGGCGGCCGACGCGCCGCGTGCCGCTTCGACCCGCTGCCGCTAGAATGCACGCCCCGCCCGCCGCGCGCGATGTGAACGACCGAACGCCACGATGACCGAACCGACCCGCAAGCCATCCCCCGTGTTGCTGGTCGGCCTGATCGCGCTGATCGTGCTGCTCGTGGTCGTCGGCCTCTATCGGCGCGAAGGCGGCGCGACGCCCGACGCGGCCGCCGCCCCTTCCCAGACCCAAGGACTCCAGATGACCGATGTGAAGCAGGGAACCGGCGCCGAAGCCGTCGCCGGCAAGACCGTGGTCGTGCACTACACCGGCTGGCTCTACGACGAATCGAAGCCGGACCACAAGGGCACGAAGTTCGACAGCTCGCGCGACCGCAACGAGCCGTTCGACTTCCCGCTCGGCGCGGGGCACGTCATCAAGGGCTGGGACCAGGGCGTGGCCGGCATGAAGGTCGGCGGCCAGCGGACGCTGATCATCCCGCCGGAGCTCGGCTACGGCGCGCGCGGCGCCGGCGGCGTGATCCCGCCGAACGCGACGCTGCTGTTCGACGTGGAGCTGCTCGACGTGAAGTGAGCGGTCGGCGTCGCGGGCCGGACGAGGCATGAAGTGGGCTGTCCCGTTGTCGGCCGAACGACACTGGGTTCCCGCCTTCGCGGGAACGACGGCGGAAAACGCCGTCACCGTTCTCATCGCGTGAGCGGGTCACCCCATCTTCGTCGTTCCCGCGCAGGCGGGAACCCAGCGGCGTTGCGCGACGTCGGCTCGATCGGACGACACCGGGTTCCCGCTGTCGCGGGAACGACGACGGACAACGCCGTCACCGTTCTCATCGCGTGAGCGGGTCACCCCATCTTCGTCGTTCCCGCGCAGGCGGGAACCCAGCGGCGTTGCGCGACGTCGGCACGATCGAACGACACCGGGTTCCCGCTTTCGCGGGAACGACGACGAACAACGCCGTCACCCGGCGAAGGCCGGGGCCCGATCAGCTTCGCTCGCGGCCTGATCGGACTTGGGTCCCGGCCTTCGCCGGGATGACGGTGGGCCGTGCTGAGTTGCAACGCTCGACTCCGCGCCCACGCGACCCGTCCTCGTCGCGTAGCGGGTCACTTCATCCTCGTCGTTCCCGCGAACGCGGGGACCCGGCGGCGTTGATCACGGCTTCAGCCAGAACCCCACCGCCACCGCGATGCCGATGAACAGCGCCCACTTCCCGCCGTAGTACACGCGCCGGTTCCACGCCTTCAGCCGCTTGAAGAACACGCGGACCTTCATCACGTGCGCGAACACGCGGTTCAGGCCGCCGGTGCGGTCGCCGGCCGTGTTCGGCGCAGCGGCCGCCGCGACGAGGTGCTTCGCGAAGAAGTGGTTCACCGCCTGCGCCCAGCGAAAGCGCATCGGCCGCTCGATGTCGCAGAACAGGATGATGCGGTTGCAGTCGGTCTTGTTTTCGGCGAAGTGGATGAACGTCTCGTCGAACAGGACCGCCTCGCCGTCCTTCCAGAAGTAGCGCTCGCCGTCGACGTCGATGTAGCACGCCGGATCGGCCGGCGTGACGAGCCCGAGGTGGTAGCGGATCGAGCCGCGTACGGGTCGCGATGCCGCACGAGCCGGCCGCCCGGCGGCAGCGCCGCGAACATCGCGGCCTTGACCGACGGGATCTGCCGCAGCAGCGCGGTCGTCTTCGGACACAGCGTCGTCGCCGACGGATGCGCGTCGTCGTACCACTTCAGGTAGAAGCGCTTCCAGCCGGTCTTGAAGAACGAGTTGAAGCCGACGTCGTCGAGCTGCGCCGACGCCTTGATGTCGCCCGACGCCGACAGCGCGATCGCCTCGTCGCGGATCGTCTGCCAGTGGTCGGCGAGCGGCTTCAGGTCCGGGAACAGCGCCGGCGACAGGTACGGCGTGCGCGGCACGCGCGAGAACAGCAGCATGAAGCTGTTCATCGGCGCGAGGAAGTTCGAGTGGTCCGAGATCTGCCGCAGCACGCCGTGGCGCACGCGGCCGCGCAGATGGACGTGCAGCATGCTGGCCGCGACGCCGATCACCAGCAGCCACTTGACGACGATCCAGGTCGACAACGTCATCCGCGTTCCTCGTGATGCGGGCGCGCCGCCGTGATCCGCAGGCGTCGCGACCGCGCATTATCTCAGGCCGGACGCGCCCTCGCTGCCGGGCCGCTCGGCGCCGCCGACGCGCCGCCGCTGCCTGGCCGCTCGGCGTCGCCGGGCGCGCCGGCGCCGCCCGGCCGGTCAGCGCCCGCCGGGCGCGACGCAAGCGGCCGGTCGGCGCGAGTCTCTCGCGGGCGGCGCTTCGAGGCGCGTCGCGCGCGGCGAATCGCTCAATGCGTGCCGGACGAATGCCGCAACGACCGCACGACGGCAGCCCTCGTCGCCGGGTCGCCGCCGGCCTTCGCGTGATCGATCGCTCGCAGGCCGCGCCGGTCCCGTGCGTCGACGTTCGCACCGTGCGCCAGCAACGCGCGGACGATCGGCGTCGCACCGCTGTCGCAGGCCATCATCAACGCCGTCGCGCCGTCGTCGTCGCGGTCGGGATGTCGAAGGCGCGTGTCGACCGCAGCACCCTGCGACAGCAGCAGGTCCGCCGTCCGCGGAAACGCCTGCGACGCGGCCTCCATCAGCGGCGTCTTCGTCGTCGTCTCGCCGGTCGTCCCGTCGAGGTCGGCGAGGACCACGCCGAGGTCGAGCAGCGTGCGCACCGCCTCGACCGCGTCGTCGTCGTCGGCATTCGGCCCAGACGTTCGCGAACGCCGCCGACGCGACGCCACGCACGTTCGCGCCGGCCGCGGCGAGCGCGCGCATCGCCTGCAGGTTGCGCGTCGGCGCGCCGGGCCGGCGCCGCACCGCGACCACGAACGCCGAATCGATCGTCGCGCGGTCGGGCTTTCGCGCGAGCAGCAGGTGCACGGCATCGTCGTGGCCGCCCGCGACCGCGCTGTACAGCGCCGACCGTTCGCCGTCGTCATCGGCGATGCGCGCGCCGGCGTCGAGCAGCGCGGTCGCGACCGGCAGGCGGCCGTCGAAGGCGGCCGACGCGAGCGCGGTGCTGCCGTCCGCGGCGCGCGCGTTCGAGGTCCATGCCGGCCGCGAGGAACAGCTTGACGGCGGTCAGGTCGCCGGCCCGCGCGCTCGCGACGAACGCGTCCGCCGTCGAACGGCAGCGCGCAGCTGGCCGAGCGCGGTGCGCGCGGCGGCCGGCGACTGCTTCGTGAACAGCGCGACGAGCTTCGTCGCGGAGTCGGTGAACGACGCGACGCCGGCGACGATCGCCGCGACGACGATCGCGACGGCGACGACCGGGTTCTCGCGCAGCCGGGCCGTGATGCGTTCGACGCGCGTCTGCGGCACCGCGCCGGCCTTCGCGGCCTCGTTTCGCGGCGCGGCGCCGTCCGTTTCCATCCGCGACCCGGCGGGTCGGCCCGTCCGCGCTCAGGCCACCGCCATGTCGATCCGCTCGATCGAGATCCGCGACTGCCACTGCTTCGGGCCGGTCTCGTGGACGGACGTGCCGTTCGCGTCGACCGCGACCGTGACCGGCATGTCGACGACGTCGAACTCGTAGATCGCTTCCATGCCGAGGTCCGCGAAGCCGACGACCTTCGCGTGGCGGATCGCCTTCGACACGAGATACGCCGCGCCGCCGACCGCCATCAGGTAGGCGCTGCGGTGCTTGCGGATCGACTCGATCGCCGCCGGTCCGCGCTCGGCCTTGCCGACCATCGCGATCAGCCCGGTCTTCGCGAGCATCGTCTCGGTGAACTTGTCCATCCGCGTCGACGTCGTCGGTCCCGCGGGGCCGACCGCCTCGTCGCGAACCGGGTCGACCGGGCCGACGTAATAGATCACGCGATTCGTGAAGTCGACCGGCAGCGGCTCGCCGTTCGCGAGCAGGTCGGCGATGCGCTTGTGCGCGGCGTCGCGGCCGGTCAGCATCTTCCCGTTCAGCAGCAGCGTGTCGCCCGGCTTCCAGCTCGCGACCTCGGCCGGCGTCAGCGCGTTCAGGTCGACGCGCTTCGACGCCTTCGTGTCGGGCGCCCAGTGCACGTCGGGCCATTCGGACAGCGACGGCGGATCGAGATAGGCCGGACCCGAGCCGTCGAGCACGAAGTGCGCGTGGCGCGTCGCCGCGCAGTTCGGGATCATCGCGACCGGCTTCGACGCGGCGTGCGTCGGATGCATCGCGATCTTGACGTCGAGCACCGTCGTCAGGCCGCCGAGCCCCTGCGCGCCGATGCCGAGCGCATTGACCTTCTCGAACAGCTCGATCCGCAGCGCTTCGGTCTTCGACAGCGGGTCGCCGCGCTCCTTCTTCTCGAGCAGCTCGTGCATGTCGATGTCGCCCATCAGCGACTCCTTCGCCATCGCCATCGCCTTCTCGGCCGTGCCGCCGATGCCGATGCCGAGCATGCCGGGCGGACACCAGCCGGCGCCCATCGTCGGCACCGTCTTCAGCACCCAGTCGATCAGCGAGTCGGACGGGTTCAGCATCACGAACTTCGACTTGTTCTCGGAGCCGCCGCCCTTCGCGGCGATCGTCACGTCGACGGTGTCGCCGGGCACGAGCTCGACGCTGACCACGGCCGGCGTGTTGTCGCCGGTGTTCTTCCGCTCGAACTGCGGGTCGGCCACGATCGACGCGCGCAGCGGGTTGTCGGGATCGGCGTAGCCGCGACGCACGCCTTCGTTGACCGCGTCGGCGACGCTGACGCTGCGTCCGTCGTTCTGAAAGCCGTCCCAGCGCACGTCCATGCCGATCTTCAGGAAGACGTTGACGATGCCGGTGTCCTGGCACAGCGGCCGTTTGCCTTCGGCGCACATCCGGCTGTTCGTCAGGATCTGCGCGATCGCGTCCTTCGCCGCCGGGTTGCGCTCGCGTTCGTACGCGCGCGACAGGTGGCGGATGAAGTCGACCGGGTGGTAGTAGCTGATGAACTGCAGCGCGCCCGCGACGGAATCGATCAGGTCCTGCTGCTGGATGACGGTCATGATGGCAGCGGCTTCAATGGGCGGTCGCGTCGTTCGCGTTGCCGTGGTCGAGATAGACGGTGCGCTCCGCGTAGGCGATCGCGAGCGCCGACAACAGGAACGCCAGGTGGATGCCGGTCTGCGCGATCAGCGTCTTCGCGTCGTACTGCGACGCGTTGATGAACGTGCGCAGCAGGTGGATCGACGAGATGCCGATGATCGCGGTGCCGAGCTTCACCTTCAGCACCGACGCGTTGACGTGCGACAGCCACTCGGGCTGGTCGGGATGGTCGTCGAGGTCGAGCCGGGACACGAACGTCTCGTAGCCGCCGATGATCACCATGATCAGCAGGTTCGAGATCATCACGACGTCGACGAGGCCGAGCACGACCAGCATGATCGTCGACTTCGGACAGGTTGTCGGCCGGCGCCAGCCTGCTGCAGTCGAAGCCGGTCGACTGCGCCGCGCAGGTCACCGCCTGCACCGCATGCGCGTCGCCGAAGGCGGCCGACAGCAGGTGCACGAGCTCGACCCAGAACTGCCACGCGTACAGCGCCTGCGCGACGATCAGCCCGAGGTACAGCGGCAGCTGCAGCCAGCGCGAGAAGAAGATCGCGCGCGAGAAGCCGCGGCGCAGCGCGGGTCTGCGCGAACGGGACAGCGGCGATGACGACGGCGGATCGAGGGGCGATGGCACGGCGCGCGGGCGGCGGGACAAACGATCGATCTTAACCCGGTGCGGCAGCGGCTCGGGGACCCACGCCGGCGGCGTCGCGTCGGGCCGCGACGGGGACGCCGGCTCCGCCTATTGCTTCAGCACGTAGCTGGCGAGCGCCGTCGTCTGCTCCGGCGTCAGCGTCGGATTCGCCGGCATCGCCGACGAGCCCCAGCGACCCTGGCCGCCGTCACGGATGTGCGCGCCGACGGTCGCGAGCGCATTCGCGTCGCCGCGATAGCGCGCCGCGACGTCGCGATACGCCGGCCCGAACACGGCCTTGTCGTTCGCGTGGCAGGCGAGGCACCCGCCGTCGGCGAGCAGCTTCGACACGTCGACCGCCGCGGGCGCGCCCGCGGCCTGGGCCGCGGGCGCCGACGCCGCGGCCGTCGACTCCGTCGCGGGCGGGACCACGCCGTCGCCGTAGACGACGGTCAGGTACGCCGCCAGCGGCCCGATCTCGCGGTCGTCGAGCGGCGCGCCGTACAGCCCCTTCATCTTCTTCATCTCGGCGGTCCACTGCGCGAGCGTCATGCCGGGCGGCTGGTAGTCGACGTAGTCGGCCGAGTGGCAGATGCCGCACTTCTGCTGCGCGATCGCGTAGCCGGGCAGCGACGACGGCTTCAGCGCGGACGTGTCGGGCGGCAGCACGATCGGCGCCGGCGCGGCGGCGGCGAACGACGCGCCGGCCGCGACGGCGACGAAGACGGCGCGCGAGAGAGCGATGCGACGAGGCGAAGGCATGGGCGGCTCCTCAGACGACCGTGACGTGCGTGGCTTCGACGACGTTGCGTCGGTAGCCGGACGGATTCCACGTCGCCGCCGTCGGTTGCATCTCGCCGGCGACGCTCGTCGCGCGGACCATCAGCGTCGCGGGACCGCGCGTGGCGAACGTCGCCGGCATCCGCCACTCGCGAAACGAATAGCGGCCGAGGTCGCGGCCGAGCGCGGCGTCGCGCCACGTCGCGCCGCCGTCGGTCGACACCTCGACGCGACGGATGCCGCTGCCGCCGTCGAACGCGAGCCCGCGCAGCTCGGTCGCCCGCCCGGCCGGCACGGTCGCGCCGTCGACGACGCTGGTCACGAAGCTGCGCACGGCCAGCGTCGAGATCGGCCGCGTCTTCGCCGGCGCGGTGCCCGGCGCGACGCACTGGCAGTCGTCGTCGGGCACGCGATACGCCGTCGTCATGAACGCCGCGTCGTGGCCCTCGAACGGATGGTCGATGACCTCGATCGTCGACACGTGCTTGACCCAGTACGTGCCGAACTAGCCGGGCACGACGAGCCGCAGCGGATAGCCGTTCAGCATCGGCAGGTCCTGCGCCGTTCATCCCCCACGCGAGCAGCGGCTCGCCGCTCGTCGCGTGATCGATCTCGAGCGTCTTGCGGAAGTCGGGCGTGCTCGGCAGCACCGGCCGGTCGAGACCGTCGAACGCGACCTGCTCGCGCCGACGCGGCGACGCCGGCCTTCGCGAGCACGGCCGACAGCGGCACGCCGGTCCAGCGCGCATTGCCCATCGAGCCGTTGGCGAGCTGCGCGCCGAAGACGCGCGGCGACGAGAAGCCGCGGCTGTTGCCCGAGCACTGGTTGACGGCGACGACCTCGACCGGCGCGGCGCGACGGCCTTCAGCTCGTCGAGCGACAGCGACAGCGGTGTCGACACGACGCCGCCGACCGCCAGCCGATAGGTCGCGAGATCGACCGAGAGCGGAATGTTGGCGAGGTGGTAGCGGACGAAGAACGCGTCGTTCGCCGTGATCGGACCTTCGTCGAAGTAGGCGAACGGCGTCTCGAGATGCGGCGGCCGCGTGTGCACGCGGATCATCGGCCGCTTCTGCGGATAGGTCACGAGCGGCCGCGGGCCGTTCGCGAACGTCACGCCTTCGCCGGTGTCGAGCGCGGCGGCGAGCGCCGGCCAGCGGCGACGCGGCGAGCGCGAACGAACCGGCGGCGCGAAGGAAGCGGCGGCGATCGGCCGGCCGGACGTGCGCGGGGTCGCGTTGCATCGGAGTCTCCCTGGACGCGTCCGCCCGCTCTCGCGTCGGGCTCGTCGGCCGCGGACCACCGGAGGGGGTCGCGCCGGGACGTGGAGCCGGACGTTACGCGAGATTGCGCCCGGCGAACAGACGGGTCGGGGCGGCGGCCGCTGCGGGCTTGCTCCGCGATCGTGGCGGCGGCGCGGGCGGCGACCTGGTCCTCGATCGTGGCGGCGGTGCGGGACCTGGTTCGCGATGGTGGCGGCGGCACGGGCGGCGACCTCGTCGCCGACCGTTGCAGCGGTGCGGGCGGCGACCTCGTCGACGACCGTGGTGCGGTGCGGATGGCGGTGAAGCAATCCGTTCGAGCCGTCGTTCCCGCGCAGGCGGGAACCCGGCGTCGTGGCCGTTCGCCGACCGTCGAAAGCGACGCGGCCGGGTTCCCGCCTGCGCGGGAACGACGGCTCGAGAGTCGCTCACCATCATTCCGGTCACCCCGGCGAAGGCCGGGGCCCAAGTGCGCGCCGCGGCTCGAACCAAGCGCTGCGCCGCCTCGGCACGACGACGACCCCTGCGAATCACCGCATCCACCGTCTCGCGCGTCTCGCCGACCATGCACGACCCGCACCCACGCAGACCCGCTCGAAGGCCGGCGCTAGAATCCCCGGGCGCCGTCGCACGAACGACAACGAGGAGACCGTGATGTCCGCCATCGAATCGGTGATGCACGAGAGCCGATCCTTTCCGCCCAGCGCCGAGACGGTCGCGAAGGCAACGATCTCCGGTCGGGCGGCCTACGACGCGCTGGTCGCCGAGGCCGAGCGCGACCACGAAGCGTTCTGGGCGCGGCTCGCGCGCGAGCACCTGGTGTGGACGAAGCCGTTCACGCGGACGCTCGACGCGTCGAACGCGCCGCTCTTCAAGTGGTTCGACGACGGCGAGCTGAACGTCTCGTGCGAACTGCCTCGAACGCAACATCGACAACGGCAACGCGGACAAGGCGGCGATCGTCTTCGAGGCCGACGACGGCGCCGTCACGCGGGTCACCTATCGCGAGCTGCTCGCCCGCGTGAACCGCTTCGCGAACGCGCTGAAGAAGCTCGGCTACCGGAAGGGCGACCGCGCGATCGTCTACATGCCGATGTCGATCGAGGCCGTCGTCGCGATGCAGGCGTGCGCGCGGCTCGGCGTGATCCACTCGGTCGTGTTCGGCGGCTTCTCGGCGAAGAGCCTGCAGGAACGCATCGTCGACGTCGGCGCGTCGCTCGTCATCGCCGCCGACGGCCAGTATCGCGGCGGCACGCGCGATCCCGTTGAAGCCGGCCGTCGACGAGGCGTTCGCGATGGGCGGCTGCGACGCCGTCCGCAACGTCATCGTCTATCGCCGCACCGGCGCCGACGTCGCGTGGACCGAGGGCCGCGACCGCTGGATGCACGACCTCGTCGAGGACGAGTCCGACCGGTGCGAGCCGGTGCCGGTCGAGCGCCGAGCATCCGCTGTTCATCCTCTACACGTCGGGCTCGACCGGCAAGCCGAAGGGCGTGCAGCATTCGAGCGGCGGCTACCTGCTGTGGGCGATGCTGACGATGAAGTGGACGTTCGACCTGAAGCCGGACGACGTCTTCTGGTGCACCGCCGACGTCGGCTGGGTCACCGGCCACAGCTACGTCTGCTACGGCCCGCTCGCGGCCGGCGGCACCGAGATCATCTTCGAAGGCGTGCCGACCTATCCGGACGCCGGCCGCTTCTGGAAGATGATCCAGGACCACAAGCGTCTCGATCTTCTACACCGCGCCGACCGCGATCCGCTCGCTGATCAAGGCCGGCGGCGACCTGCCGAAGCAGTACGACCTGTCGAGCCTGCGCATCCTCGGCTCGGTCGGCGAGCCGATCAATCCGGAAGCCTGGATGTGGTACTACGAGACGGTCGGCGGCGGCCGCTGCCCGATCGTCGACACGTGGTGGCAGACCGAGACCGGCGGCCACATGATCACGCCGCTGCCCGGCGTGACGCCGCTGAAGCCCGGCAGCTGCACGACGCCGCTGCCCGGCATCGCGGCCGCGATCGTCGACGAGACCGGCCACGACGTCGAGAACGGCAAGGGCGGCATCCTCGTCATCAAGAAGCCGTGGCCGTCGATGATCCGCACGATCTGGGGCGACGACGAGCGCTTCCAGCAAGAGCTACTACCCCGACGACCTCGGCGGCCGCTACTACCTCGCCGGCGACGGCGCGAACCGCGACCTCGACGGCTACTTCTGGATCATGGGCCGCATCGACGACGTGCTGAACGTGTCGGGACACCGGCTCGGCACGATGGAGATCGAGTCGGCGCTGGTCGGCAACAAGCTCGTCGCCGAAGCCGCCGTCGTCGGCCGGCCCGACGCGACGACCGGCGAGGCGGTCTGCGCGTTCGTCGTGCTGAAGGGCGCGCGTCCCGAAGGCGACGAGGCCGAGCGGATCGCGAAGGAGCTGCGCGACTGGGTCGGCCGCGAGATCGGCCCGATCGCGAAGCCGAAGGACATCCGCTTCGGCGACAACCTGCCGAAGACGCGCTCGCGGCAAGATCATGCGCCGGCTGCTGCGCTCGCTCGCGAAGGGCGAGGAGATCACGCAGGACGTCTCGACGCTGGAGAACCCGCAGATTCTGGAGCAGCTGAAGCAAGTGAAATAGAGCGGCGAGGGGCGGTCAAGAAATTGGCCGGGCGCAGCCGCGCGCGGCGCTTCCGGTCGGCGGGACCGTGCGGTGGCAACTGGCTTCACCGCGGGCATCGAGCCCGCGGCGAAGCCGGCCGTCGGCAACCGCTGCGTCGGCCCACGCGATCCCTTGCACTTTTCGGGTATCGTGCCGACATGCCGGTTGACCTTGCAAGGAGTGCCTCATGACGATCCTCGACTTCCTGATCGGGCCGGATCGCGATGCCACGAAGGTGACCATCTCGTCGTCCGGACAGCTCAGCGTCGACTTCGCCGACGTGATGCAGACGTCGCAATACCAGCGCGACCTCGAGGCCATCAAGACCATCGCGGCCAGCGTCAAGTCCTGATCCCCGCGCGGCGCCGTCGTTGGACGTTGCGCTGCTGTTCTTCCTGCCGCTGATCGGCGGCTTCCTGTTCGTCGAACGCTTCTACGGCACGCGCTTTCGCGCCGCCCGCGAGGAGACGCAGCGGCTGTACTACAAGGCCGCGTTCTGGGGCGTCGCGCTGTCGATCGTCGGCCTCGTCCTCCATCACGCGTTGCGCCACGTCGCGGCCTATCGCGACCTCGCCGACCAGCTCGGCCGCGCGGTCCTCGGGCCGCTGCTCGAACGCCCGCCCGGCTTGTCCGGCGCGCCGGACCCGGTCGTCGCGAACCAGGGTCTCGCCGTCCGCATCGACGTCGCGTTCGCCTGCGCGTGGGCGCTCGCGCTCGGTGTCGCGACGCCGGCGTTGAACGGGCTCGTCGCGCTCGTCGACCGGGTCGCGTACCGGCCGCGCGGGCGATCGCTGATCTCCGCGATCAACGATGCGTCGATCACCGACCAGTTCGAGCGCCTGCTCGCCGAGGCGCTGCGCGCGTCGCGGCAGATCCAGGTCACGCTGTCGAACCAGAAGGTCTACATCGGCTGGGTCACGCGCTCGCCGAATCCGCACGGGCAGGAGAAGTACTTCCGCATCCAGCCGTCGATGAGCGGCTACCGGTCGAAGGACGACGGCGAGGTGCAGCTGACGACGTTCTACGACGACATCCTCGAACGCTTCCGCGACGACCGGGCGCGGCTGCGCAGCTACGAGATCGTCATCCCGATCGACAAGATCGTCTCGGCGTCGGGCTTCGACCTCGCGGCCTACGTCGAATTCCAGGCGCACGGCCGTGCGCGTGCGCGCCGCGAAGCGCCGGTCCAGGAGACGCGCGTGTCGGGCGACGTCACCGTCTACCTCGGCCGCCCGCTGCGACGGTCCTGACCCGCGCGACGGTCGGCCTCGCGGAACCCCGCGGTGGCCGGCCGGTCGACACCCGGCGCGACGGATGTCCGGCGCGCGAACGATCGAGGAGACCGCATGGCGACCGCACCCATCGACGACGAGCGCGGACCGTTCGTCCACGACATCGAGGCCGAGCTCGGCCGCCGGCTGACCGCCGACGAGACGCGACTCGCGATCGGGCTGATGCACGACAAGACGCCGGCCGTGATCGCCCGCGAGATCGCCGGCGCGCCGGTCACCGATCCGAAGAAGATCCGGCCCGAACACAAGGACGTCGCCGACGAGTGACGCCGCGGTCTTCCGCGGCCTCCGCGCGTCGACGCGTCACTCGACGAAGACCGGCTCCGAGCCGAGCGGGAACTCGACATAGCCGTCCCCGCGTCGCAGCGGGACCGCGTCACCGGACAGCGTGGCGGCGTATGACGCCGCGCCGGTCCACGGCAGCCGCGCGGGACCGACCGGCGCGTCGTCGGCCGGACGCGCGGCACGCCGCCACGCGACGACCAGCGGCGCGCGGCCGGAGCGCGTGACGACGAATGCGAAGACGTCGTCGTCGCCGGCGAGCCGCGTGACCGCCGTCGCGTCGCCGAGCCGGGCGGTCATCTCGCGGAACGCGACGCCGAGCGGCGTCGGCGACAGTGCGCCGTCGGCGTCGCGCGCGAGCAGTCGCAACGCGGCGTACTGCATCGTGTTCGGCGACGCGGCATCCGACGCGTCGTGCCACAGGTCCCAGAACGCCGTCTTCTGCACGCCGCTGGCGAGCGCGATCAGGTTGCGGACGACGAGGTCGCGACGCTCGAGCACCAGCAAACGCACCGCCGCGTCGGCGGGTGCGTCGGGCAGGAACATCCGCGTCTCGATCGGCAGCTCGGGCGCGTGCAGCGCGCGCATCGTCGCCGCGGCCTCGGGTCCCTGCAGCGCGGCGAACCACCGGCGGTTCGCCGGGAACTCGAAGAACGTCGGCCCGGCGTATTCGGTCGCGACGATCGGTTGCGCACCGCCGGCGCGGTCGATCAGGCCGCGGATCGCGGCGACGCGCGCGGGGATCGTGTACGGGTCGCCGTAGAGCCGCAGGTCGAACACGTCGTAGGCGTCGCGCGCCTCGGCGACGAGCTTCGTGAAGAACGCGAGGCTCGCCGCGCGATGCGGCATCTGCGGCGCGCCCGACGGATCGAAGTCGCCGTCGCATCCGGCGAGCAGCACGATCGCGTCGGGGTCCGCTTCCTTGACCGCACGATGGAAGTCCTTCTGCTGCGCGACGAACTCGTCGACCGTGCCGGACCAGAAGAACGGATTGTTCGGTTCCGGGTCATCCTGGAAGTAGCGGACGCGGCCGGCCGTATGGCGCACGACCGCGGCGACGAACGCGCGGTACGCGTCGGCATCCCTCGGCGGCGACGACGGGAAGACCCAGGTCGGGGTCCGCGTCGCCCACGGCGACGCCGACGCGATCGTCAGGATGCCGTCGTCGGGGCCGCGCAGCTGCGCGAGCCACGCATCGAGGTCGTCCCAGCGCATGACTCCCGGATGCGGCTCGAGCTGGCTCCAGTAGAGCGTCACGCGGGTGAAGCGGGCACCGAGCGCACGCGCCGGCTCGACGAACGGCGCAGCGTAGGCCGGCCGGAAGCCGTATGTCGCGCCCCACGCCGCGCCGAGCGGCGCGCCCATCGACAGCTCGGCGGACGACGCACCGGCCGCGGGCCACAGCGACGCGGCGACGATCATGGCGGCTCCGAGGCGCATCGTTCGATTCCGGATTGTCTAAGAATAGACGATAATCCGACGACCGAACGAATGCAAGCGTCGCGGAGGACGAATGACGAAGGAAAGCGAAGCGAAAGCGGCCGAGCGGACCGCGGCGACGGCGCGTCGCGATGTCGAGACGCACATCGGCTTCCTGCTCAACCGGGCGCACCGCCGATTCCGGCAGTCGATCGTGGACGCGCTCGACGGCTCCGGGCTGAACCCGGGACACGTCGCGATCCTCGGCGCCGCCGCGGCCGCGGACGGCCTGTCGCAGGCGGAGCTCGGCGACATCACCGGCATCGAGAAGTCGTCGATGGTGTTGCTCGTCGACGCGCTCGAAGCGGGCGGCTGGGTGCGGCGCACGCCGCATCGCGGCGACCGTCGCGCGTATGCGGTGCAGCTGACGACGGAAGGACGCCGGCGGCTGCGAACGCTCGGCCCGCGGCTCGACGCCGCCGAGGACGCGTTGCTCGAACGCCTCACGCCCGCGGAGCGGCGACGACTCGTCGCGCTGCTGCAGCGCTTCACGAACGACGAATGAACCGTGCGGTCACAGCACGAACGTCATCCAACGAGGAGACCGCGATGCACGAATCGACGAACGCGTCGGCCACGCCCGACGAACCCGGCGACGAAGCGCCACCCGGCAGCCCCGGCACCGGCGAGAACCTCTGCCGGCGCTGCAACGGCAGCGGCGAGGTCGACGGCGAGCCGTGTCCCGACTGCGGCGGAACCGGCAAGGTCACGACCGGCGTCGGCGGCGGATAGATCGCGTCGAGGCAAAGCCGTCGCGCCGATGTCGCTTCCTGCGGCGCACGAACGCGTCGCGATCGCGCACGACGCGCGACTCATCGTCCGACGATCGCCGATGGACGCGAGCGACCCCTCGATCAGCGTTCGTCCGAAACGACCGTCGCGTCGGGGGCTCAAGAATGGCCATCGCTGCGGCGCGCCGCGTCGTCTCGATGCGCGCGATAACCATCCTTCAGGAGAAATCATGAACATGAACAAGAATCTCGGCCGTCGCGCGATCTTCGGCGTCGCGGCGCTGGGCCTGAGCACCGCGGTCGCGACCGTTTCGTACGCGGCCGACCCGATGACGAACGCGACCGGCGGCAACGTCGCGAGCGCGGACCGGACCTTCATCGAGAAGGCGGCGATCGGCGGCATGACCGAGGTGCAGGCGAGCCAGCTCGCGGAGCAGAAGGGTCAGAGCCCGGCCGTCAAGCAGTTCGCGCAGCGGATGATCACCGACCACACGAAGGCCAACGAACAGCTGACGCAGATCGCATCGAGCAAGGGCGTGACGCCCCCCGGCGAGCTCGACAGCACGCACAAGCGCGAAGTCGACAAGCTGTCCAAGGAGTCCGGCGCCGACTTCGACAAGGCCTACATGAAGCAGATGGTCTCGGACCACAAGACGACGGTCTCGCTGTTCGAGAAGGAAGCGAAGTCGGGCAAGGACAGCGAGCTGAAGCAGTTCGCCGGCACGACGCTGCCGACGCTGCAGGAGCATCTGAAGATGGCAGAGAACGACGAGAACGGCATGAAGTGACGACCGATCGGGGCCGCGCATCGCCGGCCTCGTGAAGTCGTTGCGCACGGGCCGGCACATGCCGGCCCGCTGCGTTTCGGAGCCCGATTCGCGAGGGTCGCTTGCTATACTCCCGCGCCCCGGAGAGATGGATGAGTGGTTTAAGTCGCACGCCTGGAAAGCGTGTGTAGGTTCATAGCCTACCGGGGGTTCGAATCCCCCTCTCTCCGCCAGGCCGTCCTGCTCCCGGTCACTGATTGGCGAAGCCCGCGAAGCAGATGCGCTCGGCGACGGCCACGCGCCGTCTGGCGCCGGTCTGCCAAAGTCGCGCATCGCATCCGGCCAGGCTCGTCATAGCGACGCGAGGCATTGCGCGACCTGAGCACGTCGACGGTCGACCGTCCCTACCCTCCCCCGTCGCCGTCAGAAAGCCTTCTGCAATCGCGCGTTGAACGTGACGCCTTCGGGACGGTCGTGCGCGCCGAACTCGTCGAAGGCCGCCAACAGCAGCACGAAGCCTCGCTGCTCCCAGCGAAGGACGGGACCGGCGGCGTAGACCTGCTGCCGGCCGCCGACGTCGTTCATGTTGCCGACGCTGGATGCCGTGAGCTGGCGCAGCGCGTAGCCGCCGGCACCGATCCGCAACGACGGCGTCCACAGCCACGATGCCGAGACGTTCATCGCGGCCAGCGCGCCGGGCCGCACGTCGAGGCGGTTGCCGTCCGGCGTGCGCTGGCTGGTCGCTGCGCTCCAGTCGTAGATCGCCCGCGCACTGACTTCCCACCGGTCCGACAGCCGCCACGTCGCCGCCAGGTACGGCGAGACCTGCGCGCTCCCCTGGCCGACGTTGACCGCGTCGCTCGCATGCCGCTGGCCGACCGGCGCGACGACCTGCAGCGCGAGTCGCACCGAGAGCGAACCGGCGGCCGGCGGCGCGGACCATTGCAGGAACGGCGCGATGGTGACGTCGCCGAGCCCGGACGCGTGACCCGATCCGCCCGCCGCGAAGTCGTTCTCGATCCGCGTCACCGGAACGAGGAATTCGACGCCGGGATGCGCGCCGACGACCGTCGCGTTGGCGACCCAGATCGGATGGGCCACCAACGAGCCGATCTTCTGTCGGTTCGAACCGGAGACGTCGTTGCCCGAGGCATCGGTCATCCGGCTCGCGAGCGAGCCGAAGCCGATCGCCTCGAACAGGCCGCCGGGCTTGCCTTCCCCGTCGAGGATGTTGGTCTGGCCGAGATCGACGGGCGGCAGGGGCGGAGGCGGAACGGATTGCGCGGATGCCTGCGTTCCGAGGAACAGCATCGCGCAGCCCGCCATGACGTGCGTCGCGAGTCGCGCAGTCCGCGTCCGCACCCTCACGACCTGCTCCTCGACGTTGCATCGTCGCCGGTCGACCGACCCGTCGCGCGCAACCGCACGGCCTCGGCGCGGTCCACGAACGCCGGCTTCGTCTCGGCGCCCGGCTGCGGCCAGTTCGAGAACATCTCGGCATAGCTGTGCGAGACGATCTCGATGGTGGTCCACCACGGATCCCGTGCGTACGCGAGGCGCCACGGACGACCGGGCGCGAGCACATGCGTGTCGCTGTGCCGGCGACCTCCGCGAGCGGCGATGCGCTCGACGAGCCCGTCCACGTCCGGATGTTGCAGGGCGAAATGCCACGGGCCCGGTGCCCGATAGGCGATCGTCTCGTCGGGCGCGCGGGCGGGCGGATCCAGCGGCTCGAACAATTCGATACCGACGCCGTTTCCGGTCAGCAGATGCGCCTGCAACATCGACCGGAACGTCGCCCCGAACACCTGCCCCGTCTCGGCGCTCGCCTTCGTGCCGGCGGCCAACAGACGCGGTCCCATGATGTGCGTGCAACCGAACAGCTCGCCGTACCAGTCGATCGCCGCGAAGATGTCGGGCACGGTGATCCCGATGTGATTGAGCGCGAGCGGCGTCGGGCTGCGCCCCCGATCGCTCGTGACGTCTCGAGCCGATGTCATCGCGAATCGATCCTTCGTCGGGGTGCCGGACTCACGGCAGCAAGGCGGCCGTCTCGCATCCCTCGCCGACCTTGAAGTCCAGCAGCGCCGCCATCGAATCGAGGTCGACGATCGTGATCGCGCCGGCATCGTGGTCGCAGACCCAGGCCGTCCGGCCGTCCGGCGAGAACGCCAGGCTCATCGGGCCGTGCTGAACGAGCAGGAGCCGCTGACGCGTGGGGTCGGCGACGTCGACGCGTACCAGGGCGGCGGACGGGAAGTCGCTGACGAGGACGTCGCGACCACCGGGCGCGACCTTGACCCGTCGTTCGCGGTCGCCTCCTTTCGCCACCGGGCGCGGAAGGCCGGCCAAAGTCGTCGTCGAGAGGATTCGTCGCGCGCGCGTGTCGATCGTCAGAAGCGCAGGCTCCTGGTCGTCGGCCGCGAACAGGCGTCGCCCGTCGGGTGACAGATCGAGCCCGGTGATGGCGTGCGGCGTCTCGAGCGTCCCGACGCGACGGCGCGCGACCAGATCGACCATCGCGATGCCGGGACCGGCCCGATTGCTGAGGAACGCGAGGCCGTCGGACCCGGCAACGATCCAGTGCCCGCCCTTCGTGCCCGTCTCGATCACCGAGACGCGCTGCCTCGACACGGGATCGAACCCGACGACGGCGGCACCGATGTCGCAGCTCGCCCAGATCGTTCCGTCCGGTCCCTCCGTCAAGCCGTGCGGGGCCCACACGTCGAGGGTCGACAGGAATCCGATCGGCTCGCGCCGCTCGAGGTCGATGATCGCGATCTGGTTTCCGGGATGGGGGTTCCGGCCGTAGATGCCGTCGCCGTAGATCGACACGTACGCGCGCTTGCCGTCGCGTGCGATCAACAGCTCGTGCGGGCGCGACGGCAGGGCGAAGAGCCCTTGATGCGCGCCGGTCGCCGCGTCGTAGAACCCGACGGTCAGGCCCAGCTTGTTGACGACCATCAGACTCTTGCCGCGCGCGGTCGGGCTGATCAGGCTCGCGACATCGGGCGCCGGCGCGGGGTCGGCGATGGTCGCCTGGACGACGCCGGGCGTCGGCGGTCCCGGTTGCATCTGTGCTCTCGCAACCTCGCCGACCGCGAGCGACAGGCCGCCGCCGGCGAGCCAACCCAGAAACGCACGACGATGCATCATTGCCGAACCTCCCGATCCGTTTCGAATTCGATCGTCTGCCGGCCTCGCCGTCGTCGGCGCGGTGCGCGGCGGCCCACCGACGCCACCGAGGTCACGACATCGCCGCCGCGTGTGTCGACCGCAGGAAAGCCACCCCGTCTCGAGCGAGCGCATCGGGCGACGAGGCGAGGTCGCGCCAGCACCAGGTCTTCGCTGCGACCTCCGGCTCCTGGAACGCGAAGCTCTCGATCGAGCAGCCGCCGCGATAGCCGATGCTCGCCAGCACGCGGAACAACGCCGGCCAGTCGATCAGTCGTCCGGAACCCGGCGTGCCTCGATCGCTTTCGGGCGTCTGCATGTGCTTGAGCCAATGTCCGGCCGTCCGCAACGCCTCGAGCGGATCCTTCTCCTCGATGACCATGTGCGCGGTGTCCAGCATCAGCCCGATCCGCCGATGTCCGATCGCTTCGCACAATCGAACGCCGTCGGCTGCCGTCGGAAGAAAGAAGGCCTCGAACCGGTTCATCGGTTCGATCGCGAGATCGATCCCGGCGGCCTCGAGGTCGGGGACCAGCGTCTGCAGCCCCTCGACCGCCCAGGTGAACTGCTCGTCGGTCGGGCGTGCGCCCGTGAACCAGGCGACGTGCGCATAGACGGGGCCCGCGAGGATGCGCGCCCCCAGCCGGGCCGCGAGCTCGACGGCGTCGAGCAGATAGCGCACGGCCGCCTTTCGCGCGGCGGGATCGTGGTGGATGAGGCTCTGCTCCGCAGCGGGCGGCGAAACGCACAGCGTGCACGCGAGACCCAGCCGTTCCAGCTCCCGCCGGACCACGGCGTGCGGGAAGTCGGCGAGCCGCGACGCCGCGAACTCCACGCCATCGGCGTCCCAGCCCTTGATCTTCTCGAGCAGCGGCAGATGCCGTTCACCGAAGGCGTTGGTCCACAGGAAGGTGTTGACGAGAAAGTTCATCGCGGACGACTCAACGCGGCCAGATCGATGACAGGTGCCCGCGCAACCAGGGCAGTGCCGCCTCTCCGGCGACCATGCCGAGCAAGCCGACCAGCGCGACGATCGGTGGCGCGGGCGACTTCACCTTGAGCAGGGCGTACAGAAGGCCGACGCCGAAACCGACGATCAACGAGAAGACGTAGTTCATGGCGCGGTCGCACGACGAAGAAGATCGCCGATCCTGCCGACCAGGGCATCGGGCGCTTCCTCGGGCAGGAAGTGTCCGCTGCCCGCGACGACGCCGCCGACAAGGTCATCGCACCGATCGCTCAGCGCGTTCGCGAGGGCTTCGCCCACGCCGTATTCGGCGCCGAGCGCGACCACCGGCATCCGAAGGCGTCCCGTTCCCTCGAGCTGCGTGATGCTCCGTGGGACGGCGCGGTAATAGTCGAACCCGGCGGCCATCCGTTCGGGCTGCCCGTAGCACGCCATGTAGACGTCGATGTCCGACGACGTGACGGCGCCGTGGACGCGAACCTTCGTCTCGAACAGCCAATCGAGATACACACGCTCGCGTCCGTGCGTCAGACGTTCGGGCAGCTGCGGGACGGCATTGAAGAAGAACTGGAACAGGCCCGCGGCGCGAGTGACGTCGAACAGACCTTCGGGGAAAGCACCGGGAATCGCGGCGTCGAGCAACATCAGTCTCGACAACGACTCGCCCCGCGTCGCGGCCCATGCGAACGCGATCCAGGCGCCGACGTCGTGACCCACCAGCGCGACGGGTCCCAATCCCTCGTTCTGCACCGCGCTGCACATCAGGCGCGCGACGGCAGGCGTCGCGTAGGCGGCAGCGTCGTCGAGCAGGTCGGACGCGCCGAGACCCGGCGGGTCGAGCGCGACGGATCTCACTCCGAGCGCGGCCAGCTTGCGCTGCACGTGGCGCCACGCGTGAAGCGTCTGGGGCCAGCCGGCGACGAGGACGACGGCCGGACCCGATGCGGGGCCCGCGTGGCGCGCGGCGATGCGGACGCCGCCTGTCGCGACGAGGTAGCCATCATCGAACCCGTCCTGATCCACCCGTTTTCCTCGTCCATGGCCTTCGGTTCGAAGCGACCGAAGGGTGGATCGATGCTAGCAGCGGGTCGCGTCGATTTTCGCTGCCGGAAGCGGAAGGACCCTTGCGAAAAACGACACGGAGACGGGGTTAGAAGACGTCCTGTCGCGCGAGACTCGCGCGACCGATCCGTTCAGCGAGAGCCTCCATGAAAGCAGTGATCTTCGGCCCTGGCGTGTTGCCGCATTACGGCGTCTTCCCCGATCCGATCGAAGGACCGGCGCATCGGGACGTCGAGGTCGTCGCCGCGGCCCTGACCAATCTCGACGTCGGCATCGCGACGGGCCGCCACTATCTCAGTCCGCCGCACGGGACCGCCGTCGTCGGCCGGGAGGGCGTCGTCCGGCTGCCGGGTGGCGAGCGGCTGTTCCTGGGCGTCGGCGCGATCCCGGTCCCGTATGGTTCGATGGCGGAACGCGTCAGCGCGGAGGTCGGGCGCGGGCTCCGCGTGGTCGACGAACTGGATGACGAACGGGCTGCCGCGCTCGGGAATGCCGGCCTGGCCGCGTGGCTCCCGCTGTCGTGGCGCGCGCGGCTCGAGCGCGGTGAAACCGTCCTGGTGATCGGCGCGACGGGCATCACGGGCCGTATCGCGGTGGCCGCCGCACGTCGGTTGGGCGCCGGTCGCGTCGTCGCCGCGGGACGGGACCCGGCTTCGTTGGATCGGTTGTTGTCGAGCGGGGCCGACGCCGTCGTACGCCTCGATGACACGCACGACCTGACCGCCGCGTATCGCGAGGCCGCGCGCGGCGACGTGCATGTCGTGCTGGACTATCTCAACGGCCCGCCGGCGGAAGCCGCGTTGCCGGCCATGGCCACCGGCGCGCGGATGGTGCAGATCGGCTCGGCTCTCGCGCCCGCCATGGCCCTGCACGCGCAGACCGCACGACGCGCGTGTCTCGATGTGCTCGGCTTCGCCTACTATCACGCGCCGCTCGACGCGCAGCAGGACGCCTACACGAGCGTCTGCCTCGCCGCCGTCGCCGGCGACGTCACCATCCCGGTGGTCACGTTGCCGTTGGAAAGATTCGACGAGGCATGGCAAGCTCAGTGCGCCGGAAGCGCCAGTCGATTCGTGCTTCGTCCGTGAGCCGTTCGCTCGCCTGCTTCCCGCATGGATCCTTCGATTCGCGCGCGTGACCGGCGCCGCGCCGACGACCGCGCGAATCGTCCCCGTTCGTGAACGCAGATCGCCATCGGAGCTGACGGTGCCCGACGAACTCGCCGATCTCAGGTTGTTCGTGGATGTCGTGCGCGCCGGCAGCCTTTCCGAAGCGGCGCGCAAGACGCGCAAGTCGCTGACGTCGATCAGTCGTCGCCTGTCCGCGCTGGAGAACCGGCTCGACGCACAATTGATCGACCGAGGCTCGCGTCGATTCAAGCTCACCGAAGAAGGCACCCTGCTGCTCGAACGCGCGACCGCGGTGATCGGCGCGGCCGACGATGCGCTGTCGGAAATCCGCACCTTCCGCAAGGACGTCAAGGGCAACCTGCGAATCAGCGCACCGATCGAGATCGGTCGACGCCAGATCGCACGCATCTGCGCGGAATTCGCGCGGCGCCATGCTGCGGTGACGATCGACCTGTCGCTCAGCGACGCGCGACCCGATCTCATCGAGAACCGGCTCGATCTGTCGATCCAGACGAAGCGGCCCACCGGCGGCGAGATCGTCCAGCGCAAGCTGCTCGGCAGCCGACGAGTCATCTGCGCCGCACCGAGTTACCTCGAACGCCGCGGCGTACCGACGACGTGCGCGGATCTCGCGGCCCACGACTGCATCCTGATGCGCCGACAGGCGCGCATCTACGACCGATGGACCGTCCGGACCGCGGAAGGCGTGCGCGAGCTGACCGTGCCGCACACGTTCGTCTGCGACAGCACGGAAATCGTTCACGCATGGGCGCTCGCCGGCGCCGGAATCGCGGTCAAGGCGCTTTGGGACATCGAAGACGATCTGAAGGAAGGCCGGCTGGTCGAGCTCCTGCCCGAGTCGTCCTGCGACGAGATCAACCTCTACGTCACCTACTACGGGCAGCGCCATGTTCCATCGCGCATTCGTCTCTTCATCGACTTCCTGGTGGAGCGTCTTCGCGCGGCATAGGCTTGGAGCGCCGGGGCTCCGGCCGGGTTGGCGGATGCGGATCGACCAGCGCCTCGGCCGCCATCGATCGGGGTTCGCATCGAAAGAACTACTGCTCGCGATCGAACCGGATGCCCGGCGCGCGCATCGGCATGCGCTCGCCCGTCACCGGATCCACCGACGCCCGTCAGGAGGTCACGGCCGGCTTCAACGTCTCTTCGGCCCAGCGACGAAAGCCGGTCGGGCCGATGATGGCGGTCGCACGCGAGGCCACGTTGTCCATGCCTTCCTCCTTCGCACGAGCAAGTCGACGTAGCCCTGCGCGAACGCGTCGGTCAGCCCCCGCGCCATCGCGGCCTCCTTGTAGGCGGCGTAGCTCTGATGCTCGTAACGGACTTCTCGCCCGATCACCTCCGAGACGATCGTCGCGAGGTCGGCATACGACAGTTCCTCGGGGCCGAGCACCGGCACGTCCCGCTGCCCGGACCAGCCCCGGTCCGTCAGCAGTGCCGCGGCGGCGGCGCCGGTGTCGCGCGTGGCCGTATGCGGCAGCTTCTTGTCGGGGGCGATCGGACCGGCCATGCGGCCGAGCCGGATCGTGTCGACCTGCCGCAACGCGTTGTCCATGAACGCCGGCAGCGCGATCCCGCGGACCGCGGCGCCGGTCCTGTTCATCAGGTCGACCATGTGGATGGAACCGGTCGCGTTGCCGGCGCGCTCCTGCCACGGGGTGTCGCGGCCGAGCGTCGTGACCGCGACGACGTGGGACACCGCGTGGCGGCGGATGGCCTCCGCAGCCGGGCGGGCGAAATCGACCGTCGCGGCCGCCGGTGTCGCCGACGGTGTCGGCGGGCACAGCCAGAACACCGCGTCCGCTTCGCGGAACGCCCGATCGACGACCGGCGGATCGCCGTGCGACCCTTCGATGACCTCGACGCGATCGCGGACGTCCTGCGGCAGCCTGGCGGCGTCGCGCACGATCAAGCGCAGCGCCTCGCCGGCATCGAGCAGATGGCGGACGACGTGGCGGCCGATATTGCCGGTCGGGGTCGTGACGACGATCATGGGCGCGCTTCGATTGCGTGAAAGCAGGAGATGGTCAGCGTAGCGCAAGGCCTGGTACGCGATCGTGCGTATTTCCTTCGCCATCGTCCGGAGCGCCATGGACCCGTTGTCCGAGATCCTCGCCATCCTGCGACCCGAGAGCTACCTCACCGCGGGTCTCGACGCCGGCGGCGACTGGGCGATCCGCTTTCGCAACCGGCGCCGGCACCGTCAAGTGCCACGCGGTGACGGCCGGCGGCTGCTGGCTGGCGGTCGACGGCGTCGATGCCGCCGTGCGGCTCGAGGCCGGCGATTGCATCATCCTGCCGAGTGGCAGGCCGTTCGTGCTCGCGAGCGACCCGACGCTGGTCCCGGTCGACGCCCGCGACGTGCTCGGCCGGGCGAGACCGGGCGACGTCATCGTCACAACGGTGGTGGCGGTTTCGCGATGGCCGGAACGCGCTTCGAGGTGGACGAGCGCAAGGCGGGCACGTTGCTGGGCGAATTGCCGCCGTTGATCCACCTGCGCGACGGGGACGATCGGGCCGCGATGCGCTGGTGCATCGCCCAGTTGATCACGGAGATGCGCGACGGCCGGCCCGGCGGCACGCTGGCCGCGCGGCATCTCGCGCACCTGATGCTCCTGCAGGCGTTCCGGATCCACCTGTCGCGACAGGCCGGTCACCGGATCGGCCTGCTCTACGCGCTCGCCGATCCCCACCTGTGCAGGGCGATCGAATCGATGCACGGCGATCCGGCGCACCGCTGGACGCTCGCAGCGCTCGCGGCCCGGGCCGCGCTGTCGCGGTCGATCTTCGCGCAACGTTTCCGCGAACGCGATGGCGACACGCCGATCGCCTATCTCGCCCGATGGCGGATGACGCTCGCCAAGGACCGACTCGCCGAGGGTCGCGACACGGTCCAGACGATCGCGCATGCGCTCGGGTACGACTCCGAGAACGCGTTCAACACGGAATTCCGGCGCGTCGTCGGCTGCTCGCCGCGGCGTTATGCGGAGGCCGGGGCGAAGGTCGTCAAGGAATCGATGATCCCGGCGATCTGATCCGGCCTCCGGGTGGTTCGTCAACGGGCCGTCTGGTCGTTCGCCACGAAGCGATCAAGGACGAAGGCGCCGCCTTCGTTCGATGTCGTCCGTCACCCGATCGGCGGGATGGGCCACTTCGAGTCGGCGCTCGACTGCTCGATCCGGGGGGCGAGCCGAACGAGGCCGTCGGTTCGCCGCAAACCGATCGTCACGCGACGTCAGACCCACATCGCGCCGCAAAATACTTTCTTCTTGACTTAATTTCTTAACGCAAGTATTTTGCGTGTCGAAACGGTTCGCCGACAGGACCGAGTTGACGAAACCTGGGAGACCCGCATGAGACGAGAAGTGTTCGCGACAGCAGCGGGGGCAGGTCGTTCTTCCTCCGCACCCTGGAAGGTGATCGTCCTGTCGACGTTCGGGACGGCCCTCGAGTTCTACGACTTCATCATCTACGGCGTCTTCGCGTCCTACATCTCCACGCAGTTCTTTCCGTCCGACAGCGCGCTTTCGTCGTTGCTGAAGACGTTCGCCGTGTTCGCGATCGGCTACCTAGCGCGCCCGCTCGGCGGTGTCGTCCTCGCACACTTCGGAGACCGCTTCGGACGCCGCGGCGTCTTCCTGTTTTCCCTGCTCGCCGTGTCGTTCTCGACGATCGGGATGGCCGTGATGCCCACGTATGCGACCTGGGGGGTCGCCGCGTCGGTCATCTTCGTCCTGCTTCGTGTCCTGCAAGGACTCTGCTTCGGCGGCGAGATCGCCGGCGCGATGACCTACGTCGTGGAAGTCCTGCCGCGGCGGGCCGGCCTGTCCTGCAGCCTCATCTTCGCGCTGGCGGGCCTGGGCGTCGTCATGGCTAGCCTGGTGAACACGGGACTGCAGTCCCACCTTTCGCCTGCCGCGATGACCGACTACGGTTGGCGAATCGCCTTCGGCATCGGGGGTCTGTTCGGGCTGGTCGCTTTCTGGATTCGCGGCTCGCTCGCGGAATCGCCGGCGTTCCTCGAACTCAAGGCTCGGATTCCGCGGGCACCGATCGCCGTCGTTCTGCAGAACTACGGACGCGCGACGTTGATCGGCATGGCGTTGACCGCGCTGCTCGCGGCGATGAACGGGCTCCTGTTCGCCCACATGCCCGGCTACCTCATCACCGTGCTGCACTACAGCCCGAAGGCGGTTGCGCCGGCGATCCTGAGCGGGATCGTTTCGCAATCGATCTTCGTCGTCGTCTACGGATGGCTGTCCGACTCGATCACGCGGATCAGACTGCATCGTCTGGGCTCGGCGTTGCTGTTGCTGGGCGCATGGCCTTTCTATACGGCCGTCGTCGATCATCAGTTCGGCCTGGTCTCGATCTTCGTCGCCGTGGGCCTCGCGAGCGGGCTGGTCAACGGAACGGTCGGCGCGCTTCTGGCCGATCTCTATCGAACGCCGGTTCGGTTCACCGGGATCGCCTTCAGCTACAACGTCTGCAATGCCTTCTTCCAGGGACTCGCACCGCTGGCCGCGACCCTGCTCATCGAAGCGACCGGGTCGACCGTCTCTCCGTCGCTGTTCTTGGGCTTCGCCGCACTGATCGGCGTCGCGGGCGGGCTGGTCTTCGGCCGCTTCGGCGGAAAGATCCTGGCGGCTCCCGCCGCATCCCCGACTCGTGCGCCGAAGAACCTCGACAACGTCGAGTTGATCGACCGAGTGGCGACCTGAGCGCGCGCTTCGAACAGAGCGTCATGGCCGGGTCGAACGAAACTGCGGGACGCAAGGGCTACGCGTTCGTCGAGATCGAGATTTTCGACGCGGCGGCCTTCAAGGCCGATTACGTCCCGCGTGCCGTGGCCGCAGTCGGTTGTTTCGGGGGCCGCTTCCTGCATTCGGGGAAGGACGCTGTCGCCAAGACGGGCGAGCTGGCCGGGAAGCGAATCGTCCTGATCGAATTTCCGGATTTCGACCGCGCCCTGGCGTTCTACGATTCGCCCGAGTATCGGGAAGCGATCGCGTATCGGGATGCGGCTGCCACGGTGCATCGCTATTATCTGATGCCGGCCGATCGACAGCCCTGACAGCGATGCGAACGGTCGTCAGCCCACGACCTTGCCGGGATTCATGATCCCGGTCGGATCTATCGCCCGCTTGACGGATTGCATGACGTCGAAAGCGGCGCCTGATTCCTGCTTCAGCCAATCGATCTTCCCGTAGCCGATCCCGTGTTCCCCGGTGCAGGTGCCACCCACGTCGAGCGCCCGCCTGACCATTCGATCGTTCACGATTTCCACGCGGCGCATCTCTTCGGCATTCGACGGGTCGACGACGAAACACAGGTGGAAATTGCCGTCGCCGACATGCCCGCAGATGGGCGCGATCAGACCGTGCTCCTCGACATCCGCCCGGGCCGCCTCGATCGCGTCGGCGAGCGCCGAGATCGGGACGCACACGTCCGTCGGCAAACCTTGCGAACCGGGTCGCAGCTGCAGATTGGCCCACCAGATGTCGTGACGGGCCTGCCAGATGCGGCTGCGCTCTTCGGGAAGGCTCGCCCACTCGAAGCCGGCGGCATGATAGGACGCGGCGATCTCCCGCGTCACGTCGATCTGATGCGCGACTTCGGCCTCGCTCCCGTGGAACTCGAAGATCAGCGTCGGCGCCTCGGCCATGCCCAACTTCGAATACCGGTTCACGGCCGTGACCTGCAGCGCATCGAGCAGTTCGACGCGGCCGATCTGGATACCCGCCTGTAGCGTCTCGATGACGCACTGGGCCGCGTCGCGAAGCGTCGGAAAGACGCAGGTCGCCGCGATCAGATGCTCCGGTAGCGGGTGCAGCTTGACCGTCGCGGTGACCACGACGCCCAGCGTCCCTTCCGACCCGACGAAGAGCCGCGTCAGGTCATAGCCCGCGGACGATTTTCTCGCTCGTGTCCCGGTGCGGATCAACTTCCCGTTCGCCAGCACGACCTCGAGCGCCATGACGTTCTCGCGCATCGTTCCGTAGCGTACGGCGTTGGTCCCACTCGCCCGCGTGGAAACCATGCCGCCGATGGTCGCGTCGGCACCCGGGTCGATCGGAAAATGCAGCCCGGAGCCGTGCAGGTGCTTGTTCAGCGTCTTGCGCGTCACCCCCGCCTCGACGGTGGCGTCCATGACCGCTTCCGAGATCCGCACGATTCGATCCAGTCCGGCGGTGTCGAGGCAGATGCCGCCGTGGAGTGCCGCGATGTGTCCTTCAGGACGTTCCGACCCGAACGGAATGACCGGACATGCGCATCAAACAGGTCCGCATAGATGCTGCACCTCCTCGACGGATGCGGGAAAGGCGACGGCGTCCGGCGGCTTGACCGGATGGAAGGTCGTATCGCGCCCGTGATGCTCGCGAACGGCGGTCGACGTGACGACCCGCTTGCCCATCGAGGCCCGAAGTCGAGCGACGCAACGCTCGACGTCGCCGTAACGCGGAGGATCGACCTCGTTCATGGGCCGGCCGCGACGACGCGCTGATGGATCGACCCGAGCAGTTCCCTGCCGTCCGGGCAAGCGAATCCGATCTCGATCTCGTCCCCGATCGCGAGGAACGGGCTCAGGCGCGCTTCGCCCTGAAGCTGCTGGAGGACTCGTCGTTCTGCGATGCAGGCAACGCCGCACGACTCGTCGCGATTGGAGACGGTCCCTGCACCGACGATCGTGCCCGCTGCGAGCGAACGGGTGCGGGTCGCATACTGGATGATGTCGGCGAAATCGAAGTCCTGGTCGACGCCGGTTCGCAGCCGGCCCAGAGGCTCATGATTGACCTTGATCTCGAGGTGGCCGTGGACGCGCCCCTCGGCCCAGGCTTCGCCGAACTCGTCCGGCGTCGTCGCGAAGCATCCGAACGCGCTGGCCGGCTTGCCGTGGAAGAATCCGAAGCCCTTCGCAAGTTCCGGAGGGATCAGGGTCCGCAGCGACACGTCGTTGACCAGTACGATCAGGCGGATGCTGTCGAGAGCGACCTGGCGAGACGGCATCGCGGGCACATCGCCGGTGATGACCGCGACTTCGGCTTCGAGATCGGTCCCCCAGCCCGCTTCCGACGGCAGGTCGACGTTCCACGCGAGGTTGCGATGCGAAAGGCCCTGGTAGATGACGGGCTCCGTCGTCGCATCCGGCGGCATCGGGACGCCGCGCACCTTGCATTCGCTCCTGGCGAGAGATAGCTGCTTGCATCGGTCGACTGGTATGCACGGGTAGCGGTGCCAGCAGTTTCCTGTCGAACAGCGACTCGCCTAGAGCGCCGTATCGAGCGCCTCTGTCGACGAGCGCAACGCGGGACGACGCGATCCCAGTCGTGGAGTGCCGCCTGCAGCGTCGCGAGAGAAGCCGGCACGAACTGCAGCGTCTCGGCTGACGACCACCAGATACCCGTCGCGCATACCGTGTCGAACGTCGCGAGCCGCATGTCGTCGTTCACGCCATAGATCGCGCGGACGCCAGGAGTCGACGGCCCGAGGCGTTCACCTCGACCATGCCGGCCGCGATGTCGAGCGGGTCGCGCGCATCGATGTTGATGGCGACCTCCTGCAGGTACTGGCGCGGATTCTCGAGACTCGCCTGGTAAGCACCCGGATGCGGCCCGTGCGGGACGCCGCCCGGATGGAACGTCATCGATCCCGGTCCCATGCCATCGCGACTGAAGAACTGGCCCGAGTGCAGGAACAGGATCTCGTCGAAGTCGTCGTTCGAATGGAAGAAGGGCACCTTCAAGGCCCCGGGATCGGTTCGGCGAGGTACGGGCAGAACTGCAGACCGCGAAGCGGTCGGCGAGAAAGCTCGTGTGCGCGGAAGGCGGCAGGTGGTAGCGATGGCTGTTGATCG
The DNA here is from genome assembly GCA_963720205.1 of uncultured beta proteobacterium. GTDB lineage: Bacteria > Pseudomonadota > Gammaproteobacteria > Burkholderiales > Burkholderiaceae_D > CAHJXF01. The sequence continues at coordinate 2,509,526 of OY970390.1, forward strand.
GCCGGATGTCGCGCCAGTTCAGCCGCATCGGCAACAACGTGCCCTTCCAACCGATCGCGTCGAGCGGGTGACTGATATCCCCCTCCGAAATTCGCCCGCGCGCTCGATCCGGATGGTCCATGGCTCCTCGTCCTGCTGCCCGAGGAACGCGTCGTCGAGTGCGGGGACGTCGAGAACGGCTGGGTCGAACAGCGCGTGATCCCCGAGCAGGCCAAGATCGGGCAAGCGGTAGCTGCTGCCGGTCGCCTCGAGCAACAGCATGACGGTCGGCTCCTTGGCATCGAAGCGCCAGGCCGTCCCGCGCGGCACGACGACGTAGTCGCCGCTCACCAGGCGCAGATGTCCATAGTCGCAGTAGAACTCGCCGGTGCCCTCGTGGACGAACAACAGGTCGTCCCCATCGGCATTGCGAAACAGATGCCGCATGGCGCCGTCCGTCGTCCACAAGCGGAACTTCAAGAACGCGTTCGATGCCATCGAAATGGCGTTCGACGGGCAGTCGCTCGACGTCGAGACGCGCACGAGATCGAAGGCTCGCGGTCGGTGGGGTCCGTCCCAGCCGCTCCACGAGGTGGGGGGATGGCGGTGGTAGACGTGCGTCGCCTGCCCGGAAAATCCTTCACGACCCACTTCGCGCTCGAACGTGCCTGGAGGCAGGTCCGCGTGAGCCTGCCGAGAGGCCACCCCGGCGCGCTGCGGAAGATTCGAACCGTTCGACATCGTCATGCCTCTCGTGGGGTCGCGGCGGCCGACTCTTCGCGTGCGAGTTCGCGTTCGAGCAGATCGGGTGTGTACGGCGGCGTCATCAACTTCAGCGGGGTCAGTTCGACCGACCGGAACAGACCGGCGCGGTTGTACGGCTCCGAAGAGATGAATGCTTCGGCATCGACGCGCGCGTCGGTGTCGATGGCGACCACCATGCCGATGGGTCGACCCGATGCCTCATCGAACATCGCCGAACCGAAGATCGTCCGCGGCAGCCATCGCAGCATGTGCCTGATGTGCTCGGCACGAATCGAGAGCCGATCGGAATCGCCTCCATCGCGATAGAGGCAGCGAACGAGATAAGGCATTTCTTCGTCAGGAAACCATCGATTCGGCGGGCAGGACCTGTTCGCGCCTGATCGCTTCGAACAGCGCCTTGGCGTTGCCTTCGCCGAATCCGCGATTGCCCTTGCGTTGAATGGCTTCGAAGAAGATCGGGCCGATCATCTTGCGGGTGAAGATCTGCAGCAGCAGGCGAGTACTGTCGTCGGGATTCTCGCCCGTCGACGCGCCGTCGATCAACATGCCGAGTGCTTCGAGCCGCTCGACATCTTCGCCGTGTCCGGGCATTCGCTCGTCGATCGCATCGTAGTAGGCCTTCGGAGTCGGCAGGAACGCCACGCCGCGCTCGCGCATCGCCTCGACAGCGGCGTAGAGGTCTTCGCTCAGCAACGCCAGATGCTGGATGCCTTCGCCGCGATATTCGTCGATGAACTCCTGGATCTGCGACGTCGCGCCCATCGGTTCGAGCACCGTCACGCAGGCGTTGTTCAGGGGATCGCGAACGGCGATCGTGTCGAAGCCGTTCGTCTCGTCTCCGGCGACGAACTTGAAGACCTCCTCGAAGCCGAACAGGCGCTTGTAGAAGTCGACCCACTGCCCCATCGCGCCCGGGCGGACGCAGTGGGTCAGGTGATCCACGCGGCACAGCTGCGACGGTTCGCGTGCGTCGCTTGCGCCCGCGGCAAGGAAGTCGAACTGCGCCCACAGCGCCTCCAGCGAAGAGCGGTCGGCCAGATACAGCGCGCTGCCACCGATGCCGCTCAACGCGGCTGCCGGCAGGAGAGACTGCTCCGACTCGTGCAGGCGGGACGCATCGCGTTCGCCGGCACACCGCATCGCGTCCGCACTGTCGTCGACGAGAAAGGCCATGCCCGCGCAGGAAGGTCCGTGTTCCCGCGCGAAACGGCTCGCGTGGCTGCCGGGCTCGGCGTTAACCAGGAACCGGATCTCGCCTTGCGTCATCAAGGCGATGTCCTTCGTCGGTGTCGTGCCGCGAGGCGGAAGCCGACGGCTTCGAGGGTCTGCACGAGCTCGGCCGAAGGGCCCGCCCACTCCACGAACGCCGTGCCCCGAACCTGAATCGCGGCGCCCGCGGTACCGCTGTCTGTCCGCATGCTCGTTGCCCTCTCGTCTTTCCTCGGTCAGGCCGCGCCGAGGCGTTTCAGTGTACCGCGAAATCATTTCTGCCGGAAAGTATTTTGTGAAACAAGGAGCGTTGGCACGAACTCGTTGTTCGAACCGGCCTTCGAGGAGGTGTTGCTAGGGCTTGGTACGGCGCGGGCGACGTCCGACGAGGTCGCGCCAGTCGCGCGCTCGTCGAGCGTCTCGTTCGCTGCGTCGACCAGCTTGCCGAGCGTTTCGCGCAACCGCGCGAGGTCCGCCGCCGGTATGCGAGTCGTCAGCTCCGACTCGATGGCCCGCGCCAGCGGCACGACGGCGGCATGCGCCGCGGCGCCCGACTTGCTCAAGCGCAGAACCACCTTGCGCCGATCGATCGCGTCCTCGCGTCGGGTCACTAGCTTCTTCTTGACCAAGCCCGACACGGCGCGCGTGATGGCGACCTGATCCATCGCCGTGTGCGCAGCGAGCTCCTTGGCCGAGAGCGGCGCATGCGCGGCCAGGTTCGCGAGCAAGCGCCACTCGGTGACCCCGATCCCGAGCTCTTCCGCATACATCCGCCTGAGCATGGCGCTCACGCGGTTGGTGATGATCGAACACTGGTATGGAAGCCAGTGGTCCAGATCCTCGATTCCGATGGTGGGGCCGGGAAGTGCTTCGATTGTGCTCATGTTTCCAGAAGGGGAAGGCGCGGATCTCGTCGAGTGGCAGCGGGCATGTGTCGGTCAACCGCGGGTCAGAACGGCACGGCACGAAACACCGCATGGGGCGGAACCGTCATGATAGTGGGCTTTGCTTTCCTTCCGAAATCGTTTCACAAGTGACGGTCGCTCGCTTGGATGCTTCGCGCGTCGGCGCTCCCGCGCGCAACCACGGAGACGAAACAGATGGTCTGCCGCCCGACCGCCGGGAACGGGCGTGCCGACGACCCTAACGCGCGAAGCCGATGCCGATGCGGCCGCAGCGACCTCCGCTCGTTCTATGCTTCGGCTCGCTCGCAGATCGAGCCCACAGGACCACCACCGTGATACCGGCTTTCGGCCGGCCGATGCGCCGGCTCTTTCCGCTCGACGACGAGACGCGTCTACCTCAACCACGGCACCGTCGGCGTCACGCCGATCGCCGTGATGCGGGCGCGCGCCGCCCTGCTCGACGAGATCGAGCGCCAGCCGGCGCGCTTCCTGCTGCGCGAGCTGATGCGCCTCGAGGCGTCGACCGGCGCGACACCGGCCGGGCGGTTGCGCCTGCGGGACGCGGCGACCGAGGTCGCCGGCTTCCTCGGTTGCGATGGCGACGGACTGGTGTTCGTCGACAACGCGACGGCCGGCGTCTGCGCGGTGCTGCGCTCGATCCCGCTCGCGCCGGGCGACGAGGTGCTGGTCGCCGAGCACGCCTACGGCGGCGTCGCGCGCGCGGCGACGTTCATCGCGGCGGAGCGCGGCGCGTCGGTCGCCACCTACCCGACGCCGTTCCCGGTCGACGACGCGGCGCGGATCGTCGATGCGCTCGCCGCCGCGATCACCCCGAGGACGCGACTCGTGATCGCCGATCACGTCGTCTCCGAGACGGCGCTCGTGATGCCGCTGGCCGCGATGGTCGACGCGTGCCGCGATCGTGGCGTCGCGGTGCTGGTCGATGGCGCGCACGCCCCCGGCGCGATCGAGCTCGATATCGGCTCGCTCGGCGTCGACTGGTACGCGGCCAACCTGCACAAGTGGGCCTTCGCGCCGCGCTCGTGCGGCGTCCTGTGGGCCGCGCCGCATCGCCGCGTCGGACTGCATCCGCCGGTGATCTCGTGGGGCGTCACCGGCGACGACTGGCTCGCCGAATTCGACTGGACCGGGACGCGCGATCCGACCCCGTGGCTGGCGGCGCCGGCCGGCATCGCGTTCGCGCGCGACACGCTCGGGCTCGACGCGATGCGCGCGCACAACCATCGCCTCGCGTGGGACGGCGCGACCGGCCTCGCGCGGCGCTGGAACCGATCGTGGACGACGCCCGAGTCGATGATCGGCTGCATGGCGACGTCGCGTTGCCCGCGTCGCTCGGCGCGGCGGATGCGGCGCGTGCGCAGCGACTGCGCGACGCCCTGCTGTTCGATCATCGCGTCGAGTTGCCGGTGTTCGCGTTCGACGGTGCGTTCTACGCGCGCGTGTCCGCGCAGGTCTACAACGACGACGACGACCTCGACCGCTTCGCGCGGGCCGTCGAGTCGCTGTGAACGACGTGGACGCGCTCGTCGCTCGTCGGTGACGAGCGACGAGCGCGCCAATTAGTCGCCGGGCAGCTTCGCCCGCACGATCGCGTCCAGCACGGCTTTTTCTTCGCGTCGTAACGCCTGCGAACGCCGCCGGCGCGTATCCGCGGACCGTCAGGCGCCGCCCCGCCGCGCGGGCGACGCCTTTCGCGACGCAGGCCGACCGTCGCCGGCGAGCCCGCGGAACGCGAGCGCGTCGATCGCGCTCATCAGCCGGTCGACCGTCACGTCCTCGACCGCCGGCACCCACTTCGCGAGCCAGATCAGCATGCCGAGCAGCAGCTGCACGACGAGCTCCGATTCGCAGTCGACGATGGAGCCGTCGGCGATCCCCTCGTCGATGCAGCGGACGACGAGGTCCTTCAGCCGTGCGGCCCAGGCGGAGATCGCCTTGCGCTGCGAAGCGTCGAGGTACGAGTAGTCGCCGAAATAGAGCTGCGGACCGTTCTGCGCCGAGTCGATCAGCATCCCGCGGATCAGGTAGCGCAGCTTCTCGCGGCCGCTGCCGCCGTGCTCCTCGGCGGCCTGCAGCAGGTGCTCGAAGCGCTCGAGCGAATGGCGATGGCACGCGTAGGCGAGCGCCTGCTTGCTCGGGAAATAGTGGTACAGCGCGGCGTCGCGCAGCCCGAGCGCGGCCGCGATCTCGGTCAGCGTCGCGAGCGCATAGCTCTTCGCGTTGATGGTCTCGATGGCCACGCGGACGATCGCCTGGCGCATGCCGGCCGACTTGCGGCTCTGGGAAACCTTCTTCTTCGCGCGCTTCGCGGGAGTCTCGGGCATCGGCTCGGATCGACGGTCTGGGCCACGACCGTCGCGTCGGCCGGCCGGCCAGCCGGAAGGGTAAACGATGCCGCGCGGCGTGCTTCGGTTCTGGCGACGGCGCCCCCGGTCGACCCGTTCGACGACAACCGAGGGTAAACCTTGCCTTGACCAGAAATACTTGTCTGGATTAAAAATACCTTGCGACGACTAGATTTTGGTCCATGAGTCCAAAACGCGAAGGAGACAGACATGCGCAAGTCCCTGGTGACGGGCGTGCTATCCGCGGCCCTGGCCGCGCCCGGCCTGTCGGCCGCGGCCGACGGCGATCAGCCGCCGGCGGTCGGCACGGGATCCCCGCCCGCATCGTCGACCGGGCCGACGGCGCCGGTCGCCGCGCCGGCCGCGGCCGCGCCGGTCGATCCGACCGACAGCCTCGACCGCATCACCGTCACCGCGACGAAGCGCGAGGCGTCGCTGCAGGACGTGCCGGTGTCGGTGTCCGTGACCACCGCCGACACGATCGAGAAGGCGCGCATCGTCGACCTGATCGACCTGCAGTCGGTCGTGCCGTCGCTGAAGGTCCAGCAGTTCAACTCGGTCGGGCAGACCAACTTCACGATCCGCGGCTTCGGTAACGGCGCCGGCAACGAAGGCATCGAGAGCTCGGTCGGCGTCTTCGTCGACGGCGTCTATCGATCGCGGACGTCGTCGGCGCTGGACGACCTGCCCGACATCGACCGCATCGAGGTCCTGCGCGGCCCGCAGTCGACGCTGTTCGGCAAGAACGTGTCGGCCGGCGCCATCAACATCTTCACGGTCAAGCCGCAGTTCACGTACGGCGGCGAACGGCTCGGTCGAATTCAGCAACTTCGACGGACGACGCGAGCGCTTCTCGGTGACGGGCCCGATCACCGACACGCTCGCGTTCCGCGTCTACGGCAGCGACGAGACGCGCGACGGCTTCCTGACGAACGACACGACGGGCCACGACGTCAACGATCGCAACCGGCAGTCGCTGCGGGCCGACTTCCTGTGGAAACCGACCGGCGACGTCACCGTCCGCGTCATCGCCGACTACAACCGCATCCACGAGACCTGCTGCGGCGTCGTGCCGCTCGCGAACGGTCCGGCGACGCAGTTCATCGGCGCGGCGCCGCCGTTCGGGCTCGGCAGCCCGATCGGCAGCACGTCGTACCGCTTCGACGACCGCACCGTGATGAACACCGACCCGACGAACAAGCTGTACGGCAAGGGCGTCTCGGGCCAGGTCGACTGGAACACCGCGTACGGCACCGTCACGTCGATCACCGCGCAACGCAAGCAGACCGACGAGTCGACGCAGGACGTCGACTTCACCGGCGCCGAACCTCGCGAACAAGAACCAGGCGAACGACATCTCGACGTTCACCGAGGAGCTGCGCTTCACGTCGAAGGGCGCGGCCGTTCCGCTATCAGCTCGGCGGCTTCTTCCAGAACGAGAGCCTGACGACCGGAGTCGGACATCACGTACGGCAACCAGCATGCGCCCGTACGCCGACGGCCTGAGCGGCCAGGTGCCGTCGGCGCTGCTCGCCGCGCTGCCGCCGCCGCTGGCCGCCGCGCTCGCGGGTCACTCGAACATCTACGCGCTCGAGCTGCTGCAGGGCCTCGTGACGCCGTCGATCGTTCCCGGCTCGACCTACTTCCAGAGCGGCCAGGGGATCGCCGACAACTACCGGCTGCAGCAGACGTCGTATTCGATCTTCGGCAACGCCGACCTCGACGTCACCGACCGGCTGACGCTGACCGGCGGGCTCGGTTACCTGCACGATCGCAAGAAGGCCGTCTCGAACGTCGTGCTGACGGACCGCTTCTCGGCGCTGAACCTGCAGAACGTCCCGCAGTTCGGGCTGCTCGGCCTTCCGCCGAACCTCTACGGCGCGCTCGGCGGCCTGCAGTTCTACTACCCCGACACGACGAACCACGCGCCGGTCAACTTCCCGAACGCGAACGAGTCCGGCGATCCTCGAAGGCAGCAAGCTGACGAAGGCGTTTCGCGCGGCGTACGACTTCGGCCCCGCGACCGTCTACGCGAGCTGGTCGACCGGCTGGAAGGCGGGCGCGTTCAACCTGTCGTCGGACAGCCGGCCGCCGGACGCCAACGGCATCGGCCGCACGGCGGGGCCGGAGGACGTGACGCTGTACGAGGTCGGGATCAAGTCGCAGTTCCGGCGCGGCTTCGCGACGCTCGCCGTCTTCGACCAGGCCATCAAGGGCTTCCAGTCGAACGCGTACACCGGCACCGGCTACGCGCTCGTCAACGCCGGCAAGGAGTCGACGCGCGGCGTCGAGCTCGACACGCGCGTACGCGCCGCTCGAGTGGCTCGCGCTGACCGGCTCGGCGACCTACCTGAAGGCGAAGTACGACTCGTTCACGCATGCGCCGTGCGTGACGTTCGACACCACGAACTGCCCGATCGATCCGGCGACGGGCATCACGCCGGCGTTCCGCGACCTGTCCGGCACGCGTCCGGCCGGCATTCCGAAGCTGTCGCTGTCCGTCTCCGCCACGGTGACCCACGACTTCGACGAGCGGTTCGCCGGTTACCTGCGCGGCGAGTACGACTATTCGAGCCAGCGTGCAGCTGATCGAGACGGTGCCGGCCGACGTCGCGACGTTCGGCAACCGCAGCGTCAACGCGAGCCTCGGGCTGTCGAACAAGCCGCAGCACTGGGAGGTCATGCTGTTCGTGCGCAACCTGTTCGATTACCACACGATCGTCGGCGCGTTCCCGACCGTCGCGCAGACCGGCAGCTACAGCGGCTTCCCGAACCAGCCGCGCACGTACGGCATCACGCTGCGGGGGCGCATCTGAAGTCGGCACACGACATGACGGTCGAGCACTTCGATGTCCTGATCATCGGCGCCGGGCTGTCGGGCATCGGCGCCGGACACGCGATGCAGACGCACGCGAAGGGCCGCACGTACGCGATCCTCGAGGCGCGCGATGCGATCGGCGGGACCTGGGACCTGTTCCGCTATCCGGGCGTGCGGTCCGACACCGACATGTACACGCTCGGCTATTCGTTCCAGCCGTGGACGCACCCGCATTCGATGGCCGAGGGCGGGCAGATCCTCGACTACGTCCGCGAGACGGCGCACACGCACGGCATCGATCGCCACGTCCGCTTCGGCCATCGCGCGAAGAGCGCGTCGTGGTCGAGCGAGACCGCGCGCTGGACGCTCGACGTCGAACGCGCCGACGGCGGCCGCGTCATGCTGACCTGCGGGTTCCTGTACCTGTGCAGCGGCTACTACGACTACGCCGAAGGCTTCACGCCGGACTTCGCGGGTCGCGACGCGTTTCTCGGCCGCATCGTGCATCCGCAGTTCTGGCCGCAGGACCTCGACTATGCCGGCAAGGAGGTCGTGATCATCGGCAGCGGCGCGACGGCCATCACGCTGGTGCCGGCGATGAGCGAGCAGGCCGGGCACGTCACGATGCTGCAGCGGTCGCCGAGCTACGTCGTGTCGCTGCCGAGCGCCGACACGCTCGCCAATCGCCTGCATCGCTGGCTGCCGTCGACGGTCGCGCACCGCCTCGCGCGGATGAAGAGCGTCGCGTTCGCGTCGCTGTTCTTCCAGCTGTGCCGCCGCAGGCCGGCATTCGCTCGCAAGCTGATCGTCGGCGGCATCCGCAAGTCGCTGCCGCGCGCGTTCGACGTCGACACGCACTTCAACCCGCGCTACGAGCCGTGGGACGAGCGCGTCTGCTTCTCGCGCGACGCCGATTTCTTCCGGGCGATCGGCGAGGGCCGCGCGTCGATCGTCACCGACACCGTCGAGCGCTTCACGCCCGACGGCATCCGGCTCGCGTCCGGCGCGTCGCTGAAGGCCGACATCGTCGTGACGGCGACCGGGCTGAAGCTGACCGCGTGCGGCGGGCTGCGCTTCGAGGTGGACGGCCGTCCGGTCGACATCGGCCGAACCTATGCGTACCGCGGGCTGATGCTGTCCGGCGTGCCGAACCTCGCGTTCTGCGTCGGCTACTCGAACGCGTCGTGGACGCTGCGGGCCGACCTCGCGTCGCGCTACGTCACGCGGCTCGTCAACTACCTGCACCGCCGGCGCTATCGCTTCGTCGTGCCGAACGCCGACGAGTCGACGATGAAGCCCGAACCGCTGATCGGACTGCGCTCGGGCTACGTGCTGCGTTCGGTGGCCGCGTTCCCGAAGCAAGGCGCCGAGTCGCCGTGGCGGATGGCGCAGAACTACTACCGCGACCTCGTGACGATGCGGATCCGCGGCGTCGCGGATCGCCGTCTCGTGTTCTCGCGCTGATGGAGACGACATGAGCGCCGACGCGTCGAAGACGTTCACGGTCGGCGGCCCCCGTGCGCTGCTCGTCCTCGTCGTGTGCTCGCTGCTGAGCGCGGTGCGCTACGCCGACTGGCAGGTGATGTCCGTCGTCCTGCAGCCGATGAAGGTCGACCTCGGGCTCAGCGACGTCGCGATCGGCGTCGCGAACAGCGCGTTCTTCGTCGGCGTCATCGTGTTCACGATCCCGATCGCGCATCTCGTCGATCGCTGGAGCCGCACGAAGGTGATCGCGCTCGTCGCGATCGCCTGGAGCCTGTGCACGCTCGGCACCGGCCTCGCCGGCGGCATCGGCGCGCTCGTCGCGACGCGCTTCGGCGTCGGCGTCGGCGAGGCGGGCTTCGCACCGGGCGGGACGGCGCTCGTCTCGGCGTCGTATCCGGACTCGAAGCGCGCGCGGATGCTCGGCGTCTTCAACCTCTTCATCACGGTCGGTGTGATCGTCGGCGTCGTCGGCGGCGGCGTGCTGTCCGCGAAGCACGGCGGCTGGCGCACGCCGTTCTACGTCTTCGCGGTCCCGGGCATCGTGCTCGGCATCGTCGCGTTCTTCCTGCAGGACTATCGGACGCCGGCCGCGACCGCCGACGAGTCGCTCGTCGCGAATCTGAAGCAGCTGCTCGCGATCCCGACGCTGCGCTGGAGCTACCTCGGCCTCGGTCTGTACGCGGTGCTGCAGATCTCCGTCGGCACGTGGTTCCCGTCGCTGCTGATCCGGGCGTACGGCATCGGCGAGGACCAGGCCGGCCTCGTGATGGGCGTCGTCACGATCGTCGGACTGATCGGCCCCATCGCGGGCGGCCTGATCGCGGACCGGATGCGCCACCGTTATCCCGGCGGTCGCATGCGGCTCGCCGCGATCAGCATCGCCGTCGCGTCGGTGTTCGTCTGGCTGGTGCTGCTCGCGGGGTTCGACACGGCGAACCGCCCGCTGATGTGGTTCTGCGCCGCGATGATGCCGCTGCACAGCGTCTCGGTCGGCATGGCGCTGCCGGCCGTCGCGGCGACGACGCAGGACGTCGTGCCGATCCGGCTTCGCGGCCTGTCGTGGGGCGTCGCGGTCGTCGCGTTGTACCTGCTCGGCGGCGCGTGGGGGCCGTTGCTGGTCGGCGCGATCTCCGACCGCTACGCCGGCGGCGCCGTCGGCCTCGCGATCGGTCTCGCGGTCACCGGCGTCTTCGGCGTCGCGGCGGGCTGGACGTGGTGGATCGCGGCGCGCCACGTCGATCGCGACACGGCGGCCGTCGCACCGGCCGGCGCATGAAGGCCGTCGTCTGCCAGGACGCGCGGCTGTCGCTCGTCGAACGACCGGAGCCGACGCCGCGCGACGGTCAGGTTCTGGTCAAGGTCCTGCGCTGCGGCATCTGCGGGTCGGACCTGCATGTGCGTCGTCACTGCGACCAGTGGGGCGCGCTGATGATCCGCAGCAACTATCGCGCGCTGACGCGGGCCGATCAGCCGGTCGTGTTCGGCCACGAGTTCAGCGCCGAGATCCTCGACTACGGGCCGGGCACGCGGCGCAAGTTGAAGCCGGGCACGCCGGTCGTCGCGGTGCCGACGCTGCGGGTCGGCGGCGACATCGACCTGATCGGCCTGTCGACCCGCATCGACGGCGCCTACGCCGAACGGCTCGTCGTCCAGGAAGACGGGATGATGCCGGTGCCGAACGGGCTGTCGCCGGACCTCGCGGCGCTGACCGAGCCGATGGCCGTCGGCTGGCACGCGGTCCGGCGCGGCGAGGTCGGCCGGCGCGACACCGCCATCGTGATCGGCTGCGGCCCCGTCGGCCTGTCGATCGTCGCGATCCTGAAGAGCCGCGGCGTCGCGACGATCGTCGCGAGCGACTTCTCGCCGGCACGACGAGCGCTCGCGACGGCCTGCGGCGCGCACGTCGTCGTCGATCCGGCCGAGGCGTCGCCGTACGCCGGACTGCGCGAGGCCGGCTATCTCGTCGACGCGCCGCAGGTGCTCGAGCTGGCCGTCGGCACGAGCGAGAAGATCCGCCGCCTGCCGCTGCCGTGGTGGCACGCCTGGCGCCTGATCGAGAAGGTCGCCGGCCAGCCGAAGGGCCCGATCGTGTTCGAGTGCGTCGGCGCGCCCGGCGTCCTGCAGGGCATCGTCGACGCGACGCCGCACTTCTCGCGGATCGTCGTCGTCGGCGTCTGCATGCAGACCGATCGCATCGAGCATGCGATCGCGATCAACAAGTCGGTCGACCTGCGCTACGTGATCGGCTACTCGCCGCTCGAATTCCGGGACACGCTCCACGCGATCGCCGACGGTCGCATCGACTGTGCGGCGATGGTCACCGGCACGGTCGGCCTCGCGGGCGTCGACGCGGCCTTCGACGCGCTCGCCGATCCGGAGCGCCACGCGAAGATCCTGATCGATCCCGGCAGCGCCGCCGTCACGCCCGCCTGACCGCACGCCCCGGTCGCCGAGCGAGGGAGCGACCATCGCGACCTCCGCTCGCGCGCGTCAGGCTTCTGCGCCCGCCCGCGCGTAGCGGACCGGCGGAACGCCGACGTAGCGCGAGAACGCGACGCTGAACGTGCTCGCGGAGCTGTAGCCGACGCGATCCGCGACGTCGGACACGCGCAGTTCGTCGCGCCGCAGCAGGTTCTTCGCGAGCGCCATCCGCCACGCGAGCAGGTAGCGCATCGGCGTGATGCCGAGCGCGCGGACGAAGCGCTCGAAGAACACCGATCGCGACAGCGCCGCCTCCTTCGCCAGGCCGGCGACCGTCCACGGCCGCGTCGGACTCTCGTGCATCCGCCGCAGCGCGACCGCGAGACGCGCGTCGGCGAGTCCGCGCAGCAGCCCGAGCGACGCCGTTGTTTCCGTCGCCGACCGCAGCGCCTCGATCAGCAGCACTTCGAGCAGTCGCTCGAGGACCACGTCGCGCGCCGGCCTCCGGGCGCGCGCCTCGTCGCCGATCAGCTGGACGATCGTCGCGAGCCGCGCCAGGCCTCGGACGTGCAGCAGGTCCGGAAGCAGCGAGACGAGCAAGGCCGCGTCCGGTGACCCGAACACGCAGTGGCCGATCAGCAGCCGCACCTCGACCGATCGATTGCGCGGGCCGAGCCGGAACTCGCCGTGCGGCAACGCGACCGGCGACGTCTCGACGTCGGCCGCAGGCGGCTCGACGCTCGTCATCGCGAAGCCGTGCGCGGCCGGGATCAGCAGGAAGTCGCCTTCGCGCAGGGCGACCGGCTCGCGTCCGCCGACGACGAGGCGGCACGACCCTTCGAGGATCGCGCAGTAGAACGGGTCGCCGGCCGCGGCGCGGCGGACGCGCCAGCGACCCGATCCGGTGACGAGCTTCGAATACGGCGCCTGCGGCTGGAGCATCGCGACGACTTCTGCGACTGGATCGACCATTTCCGGACTCCTGCGAACGACTTCAGGACTGCGCATTGTAGGGAGTCCGGACCGCCGGGCCTATCGTTGCGGCCTTCCAACGCAACGAAGGATCGCCATGAACACCGTTCTCGTCACCGGATGCTCGTCCGGGTTCGGACTCGAAACCGCCCGCCGCTTCCTCGATCGCGGCTGGTCCGTCGTCGCGACGATGCGCACGCCGCGCGCCGATGTGCTGCCGTCGTCGGATCGGCTGCGGATCGTCGCGCTCGACGTCAAGGATCCGGCCGCCGTCGCCGCCGCGATCGAGGCCGCCGGGCCGATCGACGTGCTCGTCAACAACGCCGGCATCGGCTTCATCGGCCCGCTCGAAGGGACGTCGGACGACGTCGTGCGCGACCTCTTCGAGACGAACGTGCTGGGCACCATCGCGATGACGCGCGCCGTCCTGCCGCAGTTCCGCGAACGCCGGCGCGGCGTCGTCGTGAACGTGACGTCCAGCGTCACGCTGGCTCCGCTCCCGCTGCTGTCGGTCTACACGGCGAGCAAGGCGGCGGTCAACGCGTTCACCGAATCGCTCGCGCTCGAGCTGCGGGCTTTCGACGTTCGCGTGAACCTCGTGGTGCCGGGACGATCGCCCGAGACGCGCTTCGGCGAGAACGCGCGGCCGCGGATGGCGGCGGGCATGCCGGAGCCGTACGCGGCACTGGCGCAGGACCTGTTCGCGAACTTTCAACGGTCCACCGCGGTCACGCGGCCGGTCGACGTGGCCGATGCGGTGTGGCGGGCGGCGACCGATCCGACGTCTCCGCTGCGCATCGTCGCCGGCGCCGACGCGCTCGCGCTGGCGGCGTCGCTCGAAGCGGATGCCGCACGGCGGGCGCGCGTGGCGGAGGCCGCGTAAGCGGCGCGGCCGAGGAGCCGGCGGTCGCGCCCCGGGAGCGCCGCTTGCTGCCGGAGTCCGGCGTCGCCCCGCGCGCGAACCGGGACCGGAACCATGCTGCAATCGACTCCGCACGGCGCCTTCCCGACCGCGTCCGGCATCCTGTTCGGCCTCGGCCTCGGCGGCTTCTTCGACGGCATCGTCCTGCATCAGCTGCTGCAGTGGCATCACATGGTCAGCAGCTGGTATCCGCCGACCACGCTCGAGAACCTGCGCCTGAACACGCTGTGGGACGGCGTGTTCCACAGCACGACGTACGTGTTCATCGTGCTCGGGCTGTACCTGTTCTGGCACGCCGCACGGCGTCGGCACCTGTACTGGTCGACGAAGCTGCTGTGGGGCTCGCTGCTGCTCGGCTGGGGATGGTTCAACGTCGTCGAAGGTCTCGTCGACCATCAGATCCTCGGCGTCCACCACGTCAACGAACTGGTCGCCCCGGACCGGCGCGCGGCCTGGGACGTCGCGTTCCTGGCCTGGGGCGCGGCGATGCTGGTCGTCGGATGGCTCGTGCTGCGTTCGGGCCGGCGGGATCAGGCGGCTTCGGCGAAGGCGTCGTCGGTGGACGTCCGATGAGCCGCGAGACGTTGCCGATCGAGCGCGGACGCGCGCTCGCGGCGCGCTGGCTGCCGCGCGTCGCGCTGTCGCTCGCGCTGCTGCTCGCGACGTCGCCGTGGTGGCGCGTGCTCGCGCTCGGCGACCGGCCGACGCTCGAGGAGCTGCTGCAGCTCGTCTGCTCGTCGCGTTCGACGCGCCGCTGAACGCGACACGGCGTCGGCGACTCCGCCGATCACGGCCGCGCGAACGTCTCCAGTCGCATCGTCGGCGCCGGCGTGAACGACCCGACGCATCGGCTGTGCAGCAGCGCCTCGAACGCGTCGAACAGCCGCCGCATGTTCGGCTGCTTGTAGCCGAACGCCGCGACCGGATCCATCGCGTGGACCGTCATGCTGCTGTCCGCTTCGAACACGATCAGCCGGCCGTCCGGCAGCTCGCCGCAGTCGAGGCCGACGTAGTCGAGGCCGAGCGCCGTCGCGATGTGCGTGAACGCCTCGGCGTGCCGCACGGCGAACGTCGACGCGAACGACGCCATGCACGCGGCCTCCTCGCGCCGCTTGTCGTCGCTGTCGACCATGCCCGCGCTGAGGTAGTGGACCATCCAGTGCGACGAGATCGCGAGGTGGCAGAGGAACGGAACGCCGTCGATCAGCACGACGCGATACTTGCGGAATGCGCCGTCCGCGCTGCGGTAGTCGATGAACGGGCAGACGTAGAACGCGGTCTCGCCGCGTTCGTCGAGATAGGCCGCGAGCGCCGCCGCGTCGTCGAGCTTCGCGAGTCCGATGCCCTTGTGCGAGTCGATCGGACGCACGAGGACCGGAAGCGCGAAGCCGAGCAGCGTCGCGTCGTCGCGGCCCGACGCGGCGCGTCGCAGGTCGTCGCGCGTCGCGCGCGTCGTCGCCGGCACGACGAAGCGATCGCTTCGACCGAGCACGGCCTCGATGCGATCGCGCGACAGGCCGTCGATGCGGCGCGGGTCGTTCAGGACCGGGATCGCGACGTCGTCGAGCGCGCGGCCGACGCGGGCGAGCACCTCGCGATTGCGTTCGTACTGCGACATCGCGACGAAGACGACGTCGTGACGGCCGTCGTCGCAGACGGCGCGCAACGCGTCCCCGGATGCGAAGTAGCAGAGGTCGAGCGTGACATCGGCCGCTTCGAGCAGCAGCTCGACGACGTTGTTCTCCGACAGGTCGCCTTCGTTCAGCACGACGAGCACCGACAGCGTGCTGTCGCCGCTTTTCGGCGGCAGCCGGAACACGCGCGACAGCGCGAGCGCCTGCTTCTGCACCGCGAGGCCGAGGTCGCGATGACCGGCCAGCTGCAGGACGATCGACAGGTCGAGCAGTGCGTTCGCGTCGGTCGCGTCCTTCGTCGAGCGCTCGATCAGCGAACGCGACAGGTCGGTGAAGTCGTCGCCCGCGTAGGCCATGCGGGCGAGCGTGGCCATGCCGATCAGTTGCGTGCCGCTGCACTGCGATGCGTCGTCGATCATCGTCACGAAGGTCGGGTGAATCGGCGCCGAGGGTGTTCGTCGCGACGCGGGCGGCCGTCGATCCTCACGCGGGACGCGGCCCTGACCGGCATCGTAGGCACCCGGTGCCGCGTCGAAGCATCGAGCAGGCGCGCTTTCCGCGTCCAGTTCGGCGGTGCGGTTCCCCCGGCCGCCGGAACACGACCTTCGTCGCGACGCCGAAGCCTTCGGCGCTATTTCAGCGTCGTCAGGTACGCGACGACCGCGTCGAGCTCGCCGTCGCGCAGCGTGACGTTCGGCATCGCGCTGCCCGGCTTGACCTGCTGCGTCTGCGCGATCCAGCGGCGCAGGTCGGCCGCGTCGTTCGGCAGCGTGCCCGCCGCGATCGTCTGCCGGCTCATCAGGTGCGTGAGGTCGGGCGCGAGCGCGCCGTCGGCCGGCGTGCCACGGACCGCGTGGCAGCCGCCACAACGATTCTCGAAGACGACGGCGCCGGGCACCGTCGGCGTCGACGCTTGCGCACGCTGCGCCGCCATCCATCGCGCGAAGTCGTCGGGCGACTCGGCGTCGACGAACAGCGCCATGTGCGCATGCTGCTGCCCGCAGAATTCGCCGCACTGCCCGCGGTAGCGACCCGGATGGGCGGCCTCGAGCCACGTGACGTTGGTCTGGCCGGGGATCGCGTCGACCTTGCCGCCGAGCGCGGGTACCCAGAACGAATGGATCACGTCGGCGCCCGTCAGCTGGAACCGGACCGGCTCGCCGACCGGGATATGGATCTCGTTCGCCGTCGTCAGCAGCACGTGGCCGTTCGCGTCGAGATAGCGCACGCGCCACCAGAACTGGTAGCCGCGGACCTCGACCGTCACGCGCGGCGCCGACGGCGGCGTCGCGACGGCCGCGAGCGTCGACAGCGTCAGCGCCGCGCACGCGAGCAGCACGACGGTCGAGATCGTCGTGCCGACCGCGATCCAGCGCAGCCCCTCGCGCGGACGCGTCGGCTCGAGCTTCCTCGGGTCGTCGGACGCGGCCTCGTCGCCCCGTCGGCGGAAGACCGCGGCCCACAGCAGCGCGCCGATCACGACGACGACGCCGATCGAGACGGCGGCCAGCGCCCAGCCGAGCTGCGTCACCGGATCCGCCGCGGGGCCGGCCGTGTGCAGGTACGCGAGCGGGGTAGGCGCCATGGTCATCCGATTCTCATCCGCGCAGCGACGGCGTTTGTGCGCGACGGCCGTGACGCGCAGGGCGATCGTCGGACAGAATGACGGTCGCCGTCATCGGCCGACGCCGCCATCGAACCGCCTCCGTTCCACCCATGCGCATCCTCCATCGGTCGCTCCTCGCCGGCGCTTTCGCGATCGTCGCGGGCGGCGCCGCGCTCGCGCTCTGGGGATCGGACGCCGGCCCCGACGCACCGTCCACGACGACCGCGACGGTCGATCCCGCGCTCGTCGCCCGCGGCGCGTACGTCGCGAAGCTGGCCGACTGCGCGGCCTGCCACTCGGTGCCCGGCACGCCCGACTTCAGCGGCGGACTGCCGATGCACGCGCCGATCGGCACGATCTTCTCGACGAACATCACGCCGGA
This sequence comes from uncultured beta proteobacterium, assembly GCA_963720205.1. Taxonomy (GTDB): domain Bacteria; phylum Pseudomonadota; class Gammaproteobacteria; order Burkholderiales; family Burkholderiaceae_D; genus CAHJXF01. The sequence goes on from OY970390.1 coordinate 2,526,990, forward strand.
TCCGGAGACCGGCATCGGCCGCTACTCGCTGCGCGATTTCACGCGGACGCTGCGGAAGGGCGTCTCGCCGCGCCACCATCTCTATCCGGCGATGCCGTACCCGTCGCTTGCGAAGGTGTCCGACGACGACATCGCGGCGCTGTACGCGTACTTCATGCACGGCGTGAAGCCGGTCCGCCGCGTGCCGCCGCGGACGAACCTGACGTTCCCGTTCGACCAGCGCTGGGGCCTCGCCGCGTGGAACGTCGCGTTCCGGCCGTCGACGACGTACCAGCCCGACCCGAAGCACGACGCGGCGTGGAACCGCGGCGCCTATCTCGTCCAGAGCCTCGGCCACTGCGGCTCGTGCCACACGCCGCGCGGACTGGCCTACGAGGAGCGCGGCTACGACGAAGGGTCGAGCCACTACCTCGCCGGCGGCGTCAACGACCACTGGAGCGCGCCGAACCTGACCGGCGACGGCGTCGTCGGGCTCGGCCGCTGGAGCAAGGACCAGCTCGTCCGCTTCCTGAAGACCGGCCACAACGCCCATCAGATGGCGTTCGGGCCGATGAAGCAGGTCGTCGAGGACAGCGCGCAATACATGACCGACGACGATCTCGATGCCATCGCGACCTACCTGAAGTCGCTGCCGTCGAGCACGCCGCGTCATCGCGACCTGACGACCGACACGACGCAGGCGCTGACCGTCTCGTGGGCCGAGACCGGCGACGTGCGGCGACCGGGCGACGGGCTGTACCGCAACTTCTGCGCGAAATGCCACGGCCGCGACGGCCGCGGCGATCCTGCGAAGGCGCCGGCGCTCGCCGGCAGCGCGATCGTGCGTTCGATCGCTGCCGATTCGGTGATCCACATCGTGCTGGCCGGCGGCAGGCCGCACGACGCGCCGGGCGTCCCGACGGTCGACGCGATGCCGCCGTTCGACCGCGAGTTCGACGACGCCGAGGTCGCCGACGTCGCGAGCTACGTGCGGCGCTCCTGGGGCAACGACGCGCCGCCGGTCGACGCGCGGATGGTGCGGCGGCTGCGCAAGTCGGTCGCCGACGAAGACGTCGAGGACCTGAAGAGGATCGGCCAGGTCCCGCCGAGCTGAGCGCATCGCGACGCGGCCTTCGGCGGTCATGCGAGCGCCGCCCGCCGCTCGCCGCTGCGCAGCCACGCGACGAACAGGACCGCGAGCACGCCGAGGTCGATCACGCCGGTCACGAGCCACATCGCGATGCCGGCGAGCTGCTGGTCCTCCAGCGGCGACAACGGACTCCACGCGGGCGCGGCGACATAAGGCGCGTACAGCACGCGCGGCGCGAACACGAGGATCGCGGCCAGCATCCCGTTCTCCATCGCGAACGTCAGCACGAACAGCATCGTCGCGCCGAGCGGCAGGCGACGCGACTGCGGGTCGTCGAGCACGACGCGCCAGAACAGGATGCCGCTGGCGAGGAACGTCAGGTGCTCGGCCGCGTGCAGCCACGGCGCGTCGAACGCCGCGTCGAACGGTTTCGGCAGGTGCCAGAACCAGAGCGCCGCGCTCGCCGCGAGCCACGCGACGAGCGGCCGCCGGACGACGTCGGTGACACGTGCGCCCGCGCTGTCGCCGCGCCACCACGCGCCGACCCGATGGCGCGCGGCGCGCGGCAGCGCCCACAGCGCCGTCACCGCCGGCCGACCGGCGACGAGCAGCGGCGGCGCGATCATCATCAGGATCAGGTGCTGCGCCATGTGCGCCGAGAACAGCCCGTCGGCCCACGCGTCGAGCGGCGACAGGAGCGCGACGACCAGCAGCGCGACGCCGGCCGCGAACGCGCCGGCGCGCGACGCGCCCGCACGCGGCAGGCGCCCTTCGATCGCGAGTCGCGCGACGCCGGCCGCGTAGATCGCAGACGCGAGCGCGAGCGGCACGACGACGCCGGGCTCGACGGTCCAGGTCCACGGCGTCGTCGTCACGACGGTCGGCCGGTCACGGCCCGCAGCCCGGCACCCACCCGACACCGAGGCTCGTGAACAGCAGCGCGATCGCGAAGCCGCCGCTGACGAGCAGCCCGGCGAGCGCCATGAAGCGCGCCCGGCCGTCGCCCGACTGCAGCATCCGGTGCCCGGACGCCTCCGACTGCCCGCTCGTCGCGCGCCAGTTGCGCCATGCGACGAAGCAGCCGACGGCGAGCACCGTCCAGCACACGACGGTCACGACGACGAGCGTCGTCCGCATGCCCGGCCACAGCGGGCGGTCGAGCGCGAGCGTCTTCGGGTAGCAGGCGTACGCGGCGAGCGAGTAGCCGATCAGCACGTGGATCGCCCACGCGAACGGCGCGACCGTCATGCCGACGTACAGCCGCACGATGCCGGGCACGCCCTTGTGCTCGGCGGGACGGTCCATCGGCGCGTCGTGCGGCATCGTCGTCCGGCGGGGTCAGAGCAGCCGCGGGCTGAGGTACAGCGACGAGAACACCGCGAGCCACACGAGGTCGACGAAGTGCCAGTACACGATGCCGACCGACACCTCGAGGTTCCAGTCGCGATCGAAGCGGCCGAGCAGGTTCCAGACCAGCAGCGCGACGAGGATCAGCAGGCCGACGAGGACGTGCGCGCCGTGGAAGCCGGTGATGACGTAGTACAGCGAACTGTACGGGCTCGACGCGAGCGAGAACGGCTGGTCGCTCCATTCGTGCACCTGGATGCCGAAGAAGATCGCGCCGAGAACGAAGGTCCCGATCAGCGCGATCGTCAGTCGACGCGGGTGTCCGCTCTTGATGCCGCGCTCGCCCCACCATGCGACGCCGCTGCTCGACAGCAGCAGGACGGTGTTGATCGACGCCGCGCCGAGGTCGGGCGGTCCGTGCGGCGGCCACGGCCCCGTGCTCTGCGACGCGACGTAGAAGTAGCTGAAGAACAGGTAGGCGAACAGCGACCCTTCGGTCAGGATCAGGAACGCCATCCCCCACCACGCGGTCGACGCCCAGTGCTCGCCGCGGACCGGCAGCGGGCGTTCGAGCCGCGCTGCGCTATCCATGGACTTCGCGTGTGCGTCGGCCGGCTCGTCGGCCACAGCCAGGCGGCGAGCGTGACGCCGAGCGCCAGCGTGCCGATCGCGGCGACGGTCCACGAATGCAGCAGCAGGCCGCCGAGCAGGACCGCCAGCGTGATCGCCGTGAACAGCGGCGCGAGCGAGTCCTGCGGCATGTGCAGCACGACGTTCGGGCACCGCGTCGAGCATCGTCGAGCCGACCGTCTCCTTGCCGTCGATGCAGCAGCAGCCCGCGATCGAGCGACGAGCGATGCTTCGTGTCCTCGAGCCGGTCCTCCCACAGCGGATGGCGGCTCGCGATGATCGGGATGACGGCGAAGTTGTACGGCGGCGGCGGCGACGGCACCGACCATTCGAGCGTCGGCGCGTCCCACGGATTGTCGCCGGCCGGCGGCCCGCGCGCAGGCCGCGCACGACGTCGACCACGAAGATCAGCACGCCGATCGCGAACACGAACGACCCGATCGACGTGATCAGGTTGGCGATGTTCCAGCCCATGTCGGCCGGATACGTGTAGATGCGTCGCGGCATGCCGAGCAGCCCGGACGATGTGCATCGGGAAGAAGCCGAGGTTGAAGCCGATGAACATCGTCCAGAAGCCCAGCGGCCGAGGCGCTCGCTCAGCATGCGGCCGGTCATCTTCGGGAACCAGTAGTAGATGCCGCCGACCACCGGGAACACGTTGATGCCGAGCAGCACGTAGTGCAGGTGCGCGACGACGAAGTACGTGTCGGTCAGCTGCCAGTCGAGCGGGACCGCGGCCGTCATCACGCCGGACACGCCGCCGATCGACGAACAGGAACACGAAGCCGACGAAGAACAGGAACGGCGTCTTGAACGACCGGCCGTCCGTACCAGATCGTCGCGATCCAGGCGAACACCGCGACCGCGCTCGGGATCGGCGATGACGAAGCTCGCCGCGCCGAAGAACGACAGCGACAGCGGCGGCAGGCCGGTCGCGAACATGTGGTGCACCCAGACGCCGAAGCCGAGGATCATCGTCGCGACCGTCGACAGCGCGACCGGCGTGTAGCCGACCAGCGGGCGCCGGCAGAACGTCGGCAGCGCGTCGGACACGATGCCCATCGCGGGCAGCACGATCGCGTAGACCCACGGATGCCCGAACATCCAGAACAGGTGCTGCCACAGCAGCGGCTTGCCGCCGTCGGTGAAGTCGAAGAAGTGCGTGCCGAACTGGCGGTCGAGCCACAGCAGGAAGAACGCGAGCGCACACCGCCGGCACCGCGAGCAGGTTGCCGACCGACGCGGTCAGCGTGCCCCACACGAGGATCGGCACGCGGTTGATCGACATGCCGGGCGCGCGCGTGCGGAACAGCGTCACGACGAAGTTGATCGACCCGACCGTCGTCGACAGCCCGAGGAACACCATGCCGAGCGCATAGACGTCGATGTTCGGGCCGGGGTTGTACGTCAGCGACGCGTACGGCACGTAGTTGAACCAGCCGGCGTTCGGCGCCTGGCCGAGCGGGAAGCTCGCGTAGAGGAACAGCCCGGAGAACAGGAAGATCCAGTACGACAGCGCGTTCAGCCGCGGGAACGCCATGTCGCGCGAGCCGAGCAGCAGCGGCCACAGGTAGTTGCTGAAGCCCGACAGCACCGGCAGCGCGTACAGGAAGATCATCGTCATGCCGTGCATCGTGAACAGCTGGTTGTACTGTTCCGGCGTCAGCACCGTCTGCGTTCGGTCGCGCGAGCTGCACGCGCATGCATCAGCGCCTCGACGCCGCCGATCAGCAGGAAGACGAACGCGGTGACGAGGTAGCGCTTGCCGATCGTCCTTGTGGTCGACCGAGCCGAGCCACCCGATCAGCCCCGGCTTGGTCTCCCAGGTCTGTTCGAGCGCTCGTTCTTCCGGCGAGCCGCGCGCGACGCGGCCGATGTCGGGAATGCGGACGCGCGCGGACGAGGCGTCCATCAGCGCGGTCCTCGTCCGGATGCGGACGCGCCCGTTCGCCGCGCAGCGCACGCGCGTCGCATCGGCGACGCGTCGTCGCCGGGCAATCCCGCCGTCGGTCTTCGGTCGATCGTCACGGGCGCGGGTCATCGGCGCGCGGCGGGCGCGCCTTCGTCTCGGGATGGAAAGTTTGGCATGTTGCGCGAAGCACGGCGCGCGGCGAGCAGGACGCCGACCGATTCGTGCGACGAAACGTTCTCCCCTGCCGAATGTGAACCACCGACCATCGCGACGCTCTATCGCTTTGCCCGGTCGGGGCGCCCTTGCGCCTCGCGAGACCAGCAAGATCGAAGGAACGACCATGCAAGAAAACGCGACGCCCGACGAGCAGCAGACCGTTCACTCCGACAGCCCGACCGGCGGGTGGGGTTCGCTCGAAGGCATCGGCAAGGTGATGCTGCGCGAGAAGCCGACGGTCGCCGTCTTCGAGACGCTGATGCGCCAGAACAAGCCGCGCGGGCACATGTGCACGTCGTGCGCGTGGGGCAAGCCGAAGGATCCGCATCCGTTCGAGTTCTGCGAGAACGGCGCGAAGGCGACGATCTGGGACCTGACCAGCGACCGCTGCACGCCCGAGTTCTTCGACGCGCACACGGTGAGCGAGCTGAACCAGTGGTCCGACTACGAACTCGAGCTGCAGGGCCGGCTCACGCACCCGCTGCGCTACGACCCGGCCACCGACAAGTACGTCGCGGTCGCATGGGACGACGCGTTCCGCGAGATCGGCGAGAAGCTGCGCACGCTCGACCCGAAGTCCGTCATCTTCTACTCGTCCGGCAAGGCGAGCCTCGAGTCGAGCTACCTGTACGCGCTGTTCGGTCGCATGTACGGCCACAACAACCTGCCCGGACAGCTCGAACATGTGTCACGAGACGACGTCGGTCGGGCTGAAGAAGGTGATCGGCTCGCCGGTCGGGACCGTCGTGCTCGAGGATTTCCAGGCGTGCGACGCGATCTTCTACATGGGCCAGAACCCGGGCTCGAACAGCCCGCGCTTCCTCCACTGGCTGCAGGAGGCGGTGCAACGCGGCTGCAAGATCGTCACGTTCAACCCGGTCCGCGAGAAGGGGCTGATCGAATTCGTCAATCCGCAGAACCCGCTGCAGATGCTGACCGACAAGCCGACCGAGCTGTCGTGCATGTACCTGCAGGTCAAGCCGGGCGGCGACATCGCGGCGCTGATGGGCCTGTGCAAGCACGTCTTCGCGGTCGACAGCCAGCGCAAGCTCGATGGGGGCCGACCGGTGATCGACCAGCCGTTCGTGCAGGCGCACACGCAGGGCTTCGAAGCGTTCCGCGAACAGGTCGAGGCGACGAGCTGGGAGGACATCGAGCGGCATGCCGGTCTCGCGCGCGCCGACCTCGAGGCCGCGGCCGACATCTACGTCGCGGCGGACAAGACGATCGGCGTCTACGGCATGGGGCTGACGCAGCACGTGCACGGCAGCCAGTCCCTCGGCATGTTCGTGAACCTGCTCCTGCTCAAGGGCAACATCGGCCGCGACGGCACGGGGATGTGCCCGGTGCGCGGTCACTCCAACGTGCAGGGCCAGCGCACGGTCGGCATCTCCGAGAAGCCGGAGCTCGTGCCGCTCGACCGCCTCGCCGAACTGTTCGACTTCGATCCGCCGCGCGACAAGGGCCGCACGACGGTCGAGGTCGCCGAGGGCCTGCTCGACGGTTCCGTGAAGGGCTTCGTCGGGCTCGGCGGCAACTTCGCTCGCGCGATCCCCGATCGCGACCGCACGCAGCCGACCTGGTCGTCGCTGGAGCTGACGGTGCAGATCGCGACGAAGCTCAACCGCAGCCACCTCCTCCACGGCAAGTCGGCGTGGCTGCTGCCGTGCGTCGTGCGCGCCGAGGAACACATCGAGGCGACCGGCCCGCAGGCGGTCTCGATGGAGGACAGCCTGAGCCACGTCCACGGCTCGATCGGCAAGCGCAAGCCGGCGAGCCCGCACCTGAAGACCGAGGTCGCGATCGTCTGCGGTCTCGCGAAGGCCACGCTGCCGCCGCATCCGAAGTGGCGCTGGGACGACTGGACCGGCGACTTCGGCCTGATCCGCGACCTGATCGCGCAGACCTATCCCGACGAGTTCCACGACATGACCGAGCGGATGTTCCATCCCGGCGGCTTCTATCGCGGCAACAAGGCGCGCGAACGGATCTGGAAGACCGACAGCGGCCTCGCCGAATTCACGATGCCCGACGTGATGTCCGCGACCGGCATCGGCGAGGCGCCGGGACGCTTCCACCTGATCACGCTGCGGTCCAACGACCAGTTCAACACGACGATCTACGGTCACCACGACCGCCTGCGCGGGCTCGAAGGCTCGCGCGACATCCTGCTGATCAATCCGCGCGACATCGAACGCGCGGGCATCGCGGCAGGCGACGTCGTGTCGCTGGTCGGCGATGCGGAGGACGGCGAACATCGCGAGGTCGCCGGCCTGACGGTGACGCCGTTCTCGCTGCCGGACGGTTGCGTCGCCGGCTACTACCCCGAGCTGAACGCGCTGGTGCCGCTCTGGTATCACGACAAGCTCTCGAAGACGCCGGCCGCGAAGGGCGTGCCGGTGCGTATCCGCAAGGGCTGAAGCGGGGCGGCACGGCCGCCATCCGTCGCGCCGGGAACGGGCGCGGCGCAGCGTCGTCGCCGCACGTCGGCCGCAACACCGGGCACGGCGCTTGCGGCTGGTCGTTCGCCGTTGCGACGCGCCGCGACGGTGCCGGCGTGACCCGCCGGCCGCGCGAACTGGGAGCATCGCGGCGCGTCGAGCGACGACAGGTCTCGCCAAGGACCGACATGACGACCGTTCCGTGCCACCGGCGGCTCGCCTGGGCCATCGTTGCGCTGCTGCTCGCCGGCTGCAGTCGCGAGCGCCGCACCGTCGACGTCGAGCAGCCGTCGACGCCGCCGAGCGCCTCGGCGCCCGACCCGCGGATGGACCGCTACCTGAAGAACAGCTACGAGGTGTCGCAGGGCGGCCGCTACTTCGTGTGGTACGGCTGCGCCGGCTGCCACGACGGCCGTCCCGGTCACGCGATCGATCTCGCCGTCGGGCCCTGGCGGCACGGCCGCAGCGTCGCCGAAGTCTTCCGTTACGTCGCGCACGACCATCCACCGCCGTCCGAAGGCCCGCGGATCCCGGACGAGCAGCTGTGGGAGATCACCGCGTACATCGACCACCTGCCGAGCGTCGATCCGGAAGCGCGCTTCCGGCAGGCGAACGATCTCGCGCGCGAGCCGCGACCGGGCGCGGCGCCGCCGCCGTCGTGATGCACGTGCACCCGGCGCATCGCTTCGTCCGCTCGTCGTCGCTGCCGTCGTCGCCGGCTGCAGCGACGTCCAGTCGCCGCTCCATCCGGTCGCCGACCAGGCGTCGCATCTCGCGACGCTGCTCGGCCTGATGACCTGGGTGTGCGGCGCGATGTATCTCGCGGTGCTCGTGTTCCTCGGCGCGAGCCTGTGGCGCCGGCGCGCCGCGCGCGTGAATCGCTCGAACGGTCCCGAGGAGCCGACGCTCGACGGTCGCGGCGACGCGGCGCTCGGCCGCGGCCTCGGCGCATGGGCGGCCGTCATCGTCGTCGGGCTGACGATCCTGTGCATCGGCAGCTTCCTGGCCGATCGCCGGCTGTGGACGCTCGGACGCGAGCCGGCGCTCGACGTCCGCGTCACCGGGCAGCAATGGTGGTGGCGCATCGAATATCGCGATCCGGCGACGGGCGCGTGGATCGAGACGGCGAACGAGCTGCACCTGCCGCGCCGGACGCACCGCGCGGATCGCGCTCGGCTCGGCCGACGTCATCCACAGCTTCTGGGTGCCCGAACGTCGCCGGCAAGATGGACGTCGATGCCGGGCCGCACGCAACGTCGTCGACGTCACGCCGCGCGTCGTCGGCTGGTTGCGCGGCCAGTGCGCCGAGTTCTGCGGCATCCAGCACGCGCACATGGCGCTCGACGTGAAGGTCGAGAGCCCGGCCGCGTTCGCGACGTGGCTGGCGGCGCAGGCGCGCCGCGGCCGCGCGCCGGCCGACGCGGCGCTCGCGCGCGGCATGCAGGTCGTCGACGACCGGCGCGTGCGCGAGCTGCCACGCCGTGCGCGGCACCGCGGCCGCCGGGCGCGCCGGGCCCGGACCTGACCCACGTCGGCTCGCGCCGATCGATCGCGGCCGGCACGCTGCCGATGACGCGCGGCGCGCTGCAGGGCTGGATCGCGCAGCCGCAGGCGCTGAAGCCCGGCACGATGATGCCGCCGGTGACGCTCGAGCCGGCCGACGCCGACGCCGTGTCGCGCTATCTGGAGTCGCTGCGATGACGGTCGCGTCGACACGCGCCGCCGACGCCGACGCCGCAGCGCGAGCTGCGCGACGACCTGGCGGCGACGCGCCCGGGCTGTGGGGCTTCCTCACCACCGTCGACCACAAGCGGATCGCCGCCCGCTACGTCGTGACGGCCGTCGCGCTGCTGTTCCTCGCCGGCATGCTGGCGGTCGACATGCGGCTGCAGCTCGCGCAGCCGGACATGGGCCGCATGGCGCCGCAGGCTGTACGACGAGGCCTTCGCGCTGCACGGCTCGACGATGCTGTTCCTGGTCTCCGTGCCGGTGATGGAGGCGATGGCGATGTGGCTGGTGCCGCTGATGCTCGGGCAGCGCAACATGGCCTTCCCGCGGCTCGGCGCCTTCAGCTACTGGCTGTATCTCGGCGGCGTGCTGATGCTGTGGATCCCGCACGCGCTCGACATCACGCCGGACCTCGGCTGGTTCGAATACCCGCCGCTGTCGGGCCCGGCCTACTCGCCCGGGCCACCGCGCCGACATCTGGGCGCAGATGATCACCTTCACCGAGGTCGCCGCGCTGTGCCGCGTCGGTCAACATCGTCGCGACCATCCTCAAGATGCGGCCGCCCGGCATGACGCTGGCGCGCATGCCGCTCTTCCTGTGGGCGATGCTGATCGCGTCGCTGATGACGATCTTCGCGCTGCCGTCGGTGATGCTCGTCACCAGCATGCTGATCGCGCGACCGGCTGGTGTCGACGCAGTTCTTCACGCCGGCGGCCGGCGGCGACGTGCTGCTGTTCCAGCACCTGTTCTGGTTCTTCGGCCATCCCGAGGTCTACATCATCTTCGTCCCGGCGCTCGGCTTCGTCTCGGCGATCGTCGAGACGTTCTCGCGGCGCGCCGCTGTTCGGCCACGTGCCGATGGTGCTGTCGATGGTCGCGATCGCCGTGCTCGCCTTCGGCCTGTGGGTCCACCACATGTTCGCGGTCGGCCTGCCGCGGCTCGGCAACGCGTTCTACACCGCCGCCAGCATGGCGATCGCGCTGCCGGCCGGCATCCAGATCTTCTGCTGGATCGCGACGATGTGGAGCGGGCGGCCGCGGTTCGCGACGCCGCTGCTGTGGGTCGTCGGCTTCATCGCGACCTTCGTGATCGGCGGCCTGTCGGGCGTGATGACCGCCTCCGCGCCGCTCGACCTGCAGCTCACCGACACCTATTTCGTCGTCGCGCACCTGCACTACGTGCTGATCGGCGGCGCGATGTTCCCGCTGTTCGGCGCGTTCTGCTACTGGTATCCCGAAGGCGACCGGCCGGATGATGTCGGAGCGCTGGGGCAAGTCGGCGCTTCGCGCTGATCGTCGGCGGCTTCAACGTCGGCTTCTTCCCGATGCACATCCTCGGCCTCGAGGGCATGCCGCGCCGCATCTACACCTACGGTCCCGAGATGGGCTGGGGCCCGCTCAACCTCGTCGCGACGATCGGCTCGGCGCATCGCGATCGTCGGCGGGCTGCTCTTCGTCTGCCAACGCGCTCGTCGAGCCTCTACCGCGGCGCGCGCGTCGGGCGCCGAATCCCTGGGGCGGCGCGACGCTCGAATGGGCGACGACGTCGCCGCCGCCGCCGCACAACTTCGATCACACGCCGGTCGTCGACAGCCTCACGCCGCTGTGGGCGCAGCGCGACGGTCCTGCCGGTGATGGACGGCCTCGCCGCTCGACCGGCGCGAGGTGCTGGTCACGTCGGTCGTCGACGCCGTGCCGCAGTACCGGCAGAAGAGCGCCGCGCCGTCGCTCTGGCCGCTGGTCGCCGCGCTCGCGGTCACGGTCCTGTTCGTCGGCAGCATCTTCACGCCCTGGGCGCTGGTCTGGGGCGCGATCCCGGTCGGCCTCGTCGCTGACCGGCTGGTTCTGGCCGACAGCGGCCGCGCGCGAAGACCGGGCCGCTGCGGAGCGCGTCGATGAGCTGACCGCGCCGCGCGAGACGCGCATCGTCGGCGACCTGTCGCGGCCTGCCGCGCAGCGCCGCCGGTCCGGCGCAGCCTGGTCTGGTGGGGCAACGTCGGCTTCATGCTGATCGAGGGGACGGCGTTCGCGCTCGCCGCCGCGGCCTATCTCTACCTGCAGAGCCAGAGCAGCGCGTGGCCGCCGGCGGGCGACCATCCGCCGGGGCTGTTGTGGAGCGCGATCTTCACGGTCGGGCTGGTCGCCAGCGCGCTGCCGAACCTGTGGCTCTCGACGAAGGCGCGCGCCAGAAGAACGAGCGGGCGTCCGGCTCGGCGCGCTGCTCATGACGATCGCTCGGCGTGCTGCTGCTGGTCGCTGCGCGCGTTCGAGCTCGGCGCATCTCAACGTCCGCTGGGCGTCACGACGCGCTACGGCTCGGTCGTCTGGCTGCTGATGGTGCTGCACACCACGCACGTCGCTGACCGACCTCGGCGAGACCGGCGGTCATCACGCTGTGGCTGTTCACGCACGAGGTCGGCGACGACCAGTTCGCCGACGTCGAGGACAACTGCAACTACTGGACGTTCGTCGTGCTCGCCTGGCTGCCGATCTACGGCTTGCTCTACGGGCTGCCGAGGTGGCTGTCGTGACGAACCAGGACCCGCCGCTCGAAGCGCGCGTGCGCGCGTGGGTCGCGCTGCTGCTGCCGCCGCTCGCCTGGTACACGTTCGAGATCGGTCTCGCGACCGCGCTGCGGCTCGACTGCACGGCGGTCGGCGCGTGGCTCGGCGTCGCGTGGGGCGTCGTCGGCGTCGCGCTGTGCGGCGCGGCCGTGATCGTCGCCCGGCCGATCGCGCGGGACGACGGCGACCGCACGCCGTCGCGGCCGTGGCTCGCCGCGATCGCACGGACCGGCGCCGGCATCTTCGCGCTCGCGATCGCGTTCCAGACCGCGGCCTCCGCCATCGTTCCGTCATGCGGACGCTGAGCGCCATCACCGGCGCGATCGTCGTTGTCGCCGCCGTCGTCGCGAACGTCGCCGTCGCGCACGGACTCGACGCCGCGCCGACCGCGATCCCCGGCTGGACGTTCGACGCCGGCGTCGTCGTGCCGCTCGCCGTCGCGCTCGCGCTGTTCGCGATCGGATGGATTCGGCTCGCGCGCCGCTCGACGCGCGGCACGCGCGCGCTGCGCCGCCGCGCCGGCGCGTTCGTCGGCGGCTGGACGCTGCTCGCGGTCGCGCTCGTGTCGCCGCTGCACGCGCTCGGCGAACGCGCGTTCTCCGCGCACATGCTCGAGCACGAGATCATCATGCTGGCCGCCGCGCCGCTGATGGTGATCGCGCGGCCGGCGGTCGTCCTGCTGTGGGCGTTCCCGGCCGGCGCGCGCCGATGGCTCGGACGGCTGACGCGCGCGCGGACGTTCGCGTCGGGATGGCGCCGGGCCACGTCGCCGATCGCCGCGACCGTCGCGCAGGCGCTCGCGCTGTGGCTGTGGCACGCGCCGGCGCTGTTCGACCTCGCGCTCGCGAACGAAGGCTGGCACGTCGTCCAGCATCTGTGCTTCCTCGTCACCGCGCTGCTGTTCTGGACGGCCATCCTCGGTCGCGCCGGCCGCCGGTCGCAGGCGGCCGGCGGCCGCGGGCTCGCGGCGCTGTGCCTGTTCGCGATGTCGATCGTCTCGGGTCTGCTCGGCGCGTTGATGGCGTTCTCGCAGAGCCCCTGGTATCGCGGCTACGCCGAGCTCGGGCTGTCGATCGGCGGGCTCGATCCGGCCGAGGACCAGCAGCTCGCCGGGCTGATCATGTGGATCCCCGGCGGCCTCGTCCACGCGGTCGCCGCGCTCGTGCTCGCGCGGACGCTGCTCGCGCCACGCCCGCGCGGCGGCGTCGCATCGGAGGTGCGCGATGCCGTCTAGCCTGCGCTTCGTCGCGTGGTTGCTCGCCGCCGCGGCGCTGCTCGCGATCGGCTCGCTGGCGACGCTCGGGTTCGAGGACCGGCAGGCGAAACAGACGACCGCCGAGGCGCTCACCGGCGGCCGCGTCGACGCGGGGCGCAAGGCGTTCCGGACGATCGGCTGCGGCGGCTGTCACCGGATCACCGGGACGCCGGACGCCGACGGCATGGTCGGCCCGACGCTCGACGGATTCGCGACCCGCACCGAGATCGCCGGCGTCCTCAGCAACACGCCCGACCACCTGATCCGCTGGTTGCGGCAGCCGCAGGCGGTGCTGCCCGGCAACGGCATGCCGGACCAGCACGTCGGCGAGCGCGACGCCCGCGACCTCGCGGCGTTCCTCTACACGCAGACGAAACGGCAGTGACGCCGGCGACCGGCGCCGTCAGGCATCGAACGCGTAGCGCTTCTCGAGCGCGTCCCACTCGGGCTTGCCGACGAGCCGCTGCCGCTCCCTGAACGGCACGACGAGGTCCGGATCCTCGTCGACGCGCCCCGTGCTCTTCAGCGCGCCGAGCGCCTTCTGCATGCCGGCGACCGCGCCCTGCAGCGCGGCGTTCGCGTACAGCACGATCCCGAAGCCGAGCTCGGCGAGCCGCGCGGCGTCGCCGATCGGCGTGCGGCCGCCGATGACGAGGTTCATCACCTGCGGGCGGTCGAGCAGCGTCGGCAGCCGTTCGATCTGCCCGGCCTCCTCGACGGCCTCGACGAACAGGATGTCGGCGCCCGCCTCGGCGAAGCGCTGCGCCCGTTCGATCGCCGCGTCGAAGCCGTCGACGGCCGCCGCGTCGGTCCGCGCGAGGATCAGGAAGTCGGGGTCGGTCCGCGCGTCGACGGCCGCCTCGATCTTCGAGACGGCCTCGGCGGTCGAGATCACCTCCTTGCCGGTGAAGTGGCCGCAACGCTTCGGTGCGACCTGGTCCTCGAGCTGGATGCAGTCCGCACCGGCGCGTTCGAGCACGCGCACCGTGTGGCGCACGTTGAGCGCGTTGCCGAAGCCGGTGTCCGCGTCGACGATCAGCGGCAGCGACACCGCGTCGCGGATCCGCGCCGTGTGCTCGGCGATCTCGTGCAGGCCCATGAAGCCCTGGTCCGGCATCCCGAACCACATGTTCGTGACGCCGGCGCCGGTCACGTAGATCGCCTCGAAGCCGAGGTCCTCGACGACGCGGGCCGACAGCGCGTTGAACGCGCCGGGGACGACGACGGCGCGCCGCGCCTCGACGAGGCGGCGCAGCGTCGCGCGGGTGTTGCCGGGAGCGGATGCCATGGGAAGCGAAGCGGATGGAGAGGCGACGCAGTGTCGACGATTTCGCCCGGCGATGCCAAATGCCCCGCTGCGCCGCTCGCCGTCGTCCGATGGTCCGGAACTTGCTCTTTCGCAACGACGCGGCCGAACCGTGCGACCGCGCCCCTTCCCTTCTTCGAGGAAACCGTATGCGTGGATCCTTCTCGACGCTCAGGCGCTGCCTGATCGGGCTCGGCCTCGCCGTCGCGGTCACCGCGACCGCCCACGCCGACGAACCGCTGAAGATCGCGTTCGTCTTCCTCGGACCGATCGGCGACGGCGGCTGGACCTACCAGACCAACCAGGGTCGACTCGCGCTCGAGAAGGCGCTCGGCGCGAAGATCAAGACGACGTACGTCGAGAACGTGCCCGAGAGCGCCGACGCCGAGCGCGTGCTGCGCCAGCTCGCGATGGACGGCAACAAGCTGATCTTCGCGTGCTCGTTCGGCTACGGCGAGTCGGTCCTGAAGGTCGCGAAGATGTTCCCGAACGTGCATTTCGAGCACGTCAACGGATTCAAGACCGCAGCCGAACGTCGTCGACTACCAGCCGCGCTTCGAGGAAGGCTTCTACCTGCTCGGCATCGTCGCGGGGCGCATGACGAAGAGCAACACGCTCGGGTTCATCGGCTCGTTCCCGATCCCCGACGTCGTGCGCGACGTCGACGCGTTCACGCTCGGCGCGCAGAGCGTCAACCCGAAGGTCAAGACGAAGGTGATCTGGGTCAACACGTGGTACGACCCGGGCAAGGAACGCCAGGCGGCCGAGGCGCTGATGGCGCTCGGCGCGGACGTGCTGTCCGAGAACACCGACTCGCCGGCGCCGATCCAGGCGGCCGAGGCGAAGGGCGTCTACGCGTTCGCGCTCGACTCCGACATGTCGAAGTACGGCCCGAAGGCCCACCTCACCGCGAGCACCGAGGACTGGGGCGGCTACTTCATCCAGGAAGCGAACAAGCAGCTCGACGGCACGTGGACCGGCAACCGACAGACGCGCTGGGGCCTGAAGGAAGGCATGGTCGTGCTCGCGCCGTTCAACCAGGCCGTGCCGCCCGCGGTCGTCAAGGAGGTCGAGGCGAAGAAGCAGCAGATCGTCGCCGGTACGTTCGACCCGTTCACCGGGCCGCTGAAGGACAACACCGGCGCCGTGCGCGTCGCCGCGAACGCGAAGATGTCGACGCCGGACTACATGTCGATCAACTGGTACGTCGACGGGATCGACGGCACGCTGCCGAAATGAACGCGGCGCGATGATCGGGTCGTGAGCGACCGCCCGTGCGCCGGCGCGTTCGACGTGCCGGTGATCGACATCGCGTCGTTCGCGTCCGGCTCGCCGGACGAGCGCCGGGCGGTGGCCGATGCGGTCGACCGCGCGGCGACCGACGTCGGCTTCCTGCAGGTCGTCGGCCACGGCGTGCCCGACGCGGCGATCGACGCGCTGGCGACGGCGATCGACGCGTTCTTCGGCCAGCCGCTCGACGCGAAGCTGCGCTTCCGGCCGGCGTCGGTCGACGCGAACCGCGGCTATTCGCCGCCGCGGGCGGAGCGACTGAGCTACAGCCTCGGCGTGACGTCCGCGGCCGACCTGTTCGAGGCGTTCAACGTCGGCACGCCGGCATCGCGCTTCCCGCACCTCGCGCTACCGGCGGGCCCGTACGCCGAGAACGTGTGGCCGGACGACGGCTTCCGTCGCGCGGTCGAGGGCTGGTTCGACGAAGCCGCGTCGCTCGCGCGCCGACTGACGTCGATCTTCGCGGTCGCGCTCGGCCTGCCGGACCACTTCTTCGCCGGCTACGAGGACCATTCGATCGACGTCCTGCGGCTGAACCACTACGCGCTGCCCGACGGGCCGGTGCGGCTCGAAGCGGAGCAGCTCGGGATGGGCGCGCACACCGACTACGGCATCGTGACCGTGCTGTGGGCCGACCGCGTGTCGCCGGGGCTGCAGATCCTCGATCGCGACGGCGCGTGGCACGACGTCGTGCCGGCGCCGGGCGCGCTGCTCGTCAATCTCGGCGACCTGCTCGCGCGCTGGACCAACGATCGCTGGATCTCGACGATGCATCGCGTGCTGCCGCCGATCGACCGCGACGGCCGCGTCGTGCGCCGCCGCTCGGCCGCGTTCTTCCACGACGGCAACGCGGACGCGATCGTGACGTGCCTGCCGGGCTGCGCCGCGACGCCGGCCGACGTGCTGTACCCGCCGATCCGCATCGACGACCACATCGCGGCGAAGCTGGCGGGGTCGCGGGGTCTCGCGTTGAATCCGGATGCCGGACGCGAGGCGGCGCGGTTGCGGCGATAGGCGAATCGCGACCCGTCGTTCCCGCGAAGGCGGGAACCCCGTGTCGTCATCCGACGGCGGCCACGACACATCGACGACGCTGGGTTCCCGCCTGCGCGGGAACGACGCGGCTCCCGTCGTCCCGGCGTAGGCCGGGACCCGATTCCTGTCCGCAGCGTTGCATCACGATCCTTGGGCCCCGACCTTCGCCGGGGCGACAGGATCGCGAGCCGTCCGCTCACGCGCTCGGATGAAAGCTGCGCCCGAGCGATGCCGGCTGGTTCAGCAGGATCGTCTTCGGGTTGCGGCAGATCAGCACGAGCACGACGATCGTCGCGACGTACGGCAGCATCGACAGGAACTCCGACGGGATCGGGAAGCCGAAGTCCCTGCGCGTGCAATTGCAGCACCGTGACGCCGCCGAACAGGAACGCGCCGAGCACGACACGCATCGGCTTCCACGTCCCGAACACGACCAGCGCGAGCGCGATCCAGCCCTTGCCGGCCGTCATGCCTTCGACCCACATCGGCGTCTGCGCGAGCGACAGGTACGCGCCGGCGATACCGCTCGTCGCGCCGCCGAACAGCACCGCGAGATAGCGGATGCGATTGACCGGATAGCCGATCGAATGCGCGACCGACGGCGACTCGCCGATCGCGCGCAGCTTCAGCCCCGCGTGGCTCGACCCGAGGAACCACTGCACGCGCGACGAGCAGCGCGAGCGACGCGTAGACCATCACGTCGTAGCGGAACAGCAGCGGGCCGACGACCGGCAGGTCGCTCAGGACCGGGATCGACACCGGTCCCAGCGCGGCGATCGGCATGCCGACGTAGCTGTGGCCGGCGAACGCCGAGAAGCCGACGCCGAACAGCGTCAGCGCGAGGCCGGTCGCGACCTGGTTCGTCTGCAGCGTCAGCGTCAGCAACCGCGAAGATCAGCGCGGCGCCCATGCCGGCGACGGCCGCGGCCGCGAACGCGATCGCGAGGCTGCCGGTGTCGTGCCGATCGCGAAGCCGGCGACCGCGCCGACCAGCATCATCCCTTCGACGCCGAGGTTCAGCACGCCCGCCTTCTCGGCGACCGTCTCGCCGAGCGCCGCGAAGATCAGCGGCATCGGCGGCGACGACGGTGCTCGCGAGGATCGCGAGGAGCGTGTTCACGCGGCGCGCTCGACGACCGCCGCGCGCGGAGCGGCCGCCGGCGTCGCACGGGATCCACCGCAGCCGGAAGCCGATGAACAGGTCGGCCGCGAGCAGGTAGAACAGCAGCACGCCCTGGAACAGGCCGGTCACGGCCGACGGCAGCGACAGCTGCATCTGCGCCGCCTCGCCGCCGAGATACAGCAGCGACATCAGGAGGCCGCCGAGCACGACACCGAGCGGATGCAGCCGTCCGACCCACGCGACGATGATCGCCGCGAAGCCGTAGCCGGGCGAGATCGTCGACTGCAGCTGGCCGATCGGTCCGGCGACCTCGCTGATCCCGGCGAGTCCGGCGCATCCGCCGCCGATCAGCATCAGGCGAGCCAGATGTTCCGCTTCTCGCTGAAGCCCGCGTACGCCGCCGCGGCGGGCGCGAGACCCGCGACCTGCATGCCGGAAGCCGGCGAACGTCTTCTGCGAGAAGATCCAGATCGCGACCGCGAGCACGAGCGCGATCACGAACGACACGTTGACGCGCGTGCCTTCGATCAGGATCGGCAACAGCTCGGCGTCGCCGAACGCCTTCGACTGCGGGAAGTTGTAGCCGGCCGGATCGCGCCACGGCCCGTGCACGAGGTACGACAGCAGCAGCTGCGCGACGTACACCAGCATCAGGCTGACGAGGATCTCGTTGGTGTGGAAGCGGTTGCGCAGGAACGCCGGGATCGCGGCCCACGCCATGCCGGCCAGCGCGCCGGCGACGAGCATCAGCCGGCAACGCGAACACGCTCGTGCTGTCGCCGAACCACAGCGCGACGCCGCCGCCCGGCGATCGCGCCGAGCGTGAGCTGCCCTTCGGCGCCGATGTTCCACACGTTCGCGCGATAGCCGAGCGCGAGGCCGAGGCCGCAGAGGATCAGCGGCGACGCCTTCAGCAGCAACTCGCCGACGCCGTAGACGCTGTCCACCGGCTTGATGAAGAAGACGTGGAACGCCTGCAGCGGATCGCGGCCGAGCAGCGAGAAGACGACGAGGCCCGTCGACGAGCATCGCCGCGGCCGCGATCAGCGGCGACGCGATGCGCATGACCTTCGACGGCTCGGGCCGCTTCTCGAGACGGAACATGTCAGGCCGGCACCAGCGCGTCGATCGGCACCGCCGCTTCGTGCGAGACCGTCGCGTCGAAGCGGCCGCTCATCCACTGCCCGATCTGCGCGACGTTCGTCTCCGCGAGCGGCACCGCGCGGCGACAGCCGACCCTGCGCGATCACCGCGATGCGGTCGCAGATCATGAACAGCTCCTCGAGCTCCTCGGAGACGACGAGCAGCGCGACGCCGCGCGTCGCGCAGGTCGATCAGCGACTGGCGGATCAGCATCGCGGCGCCGACGTCGACGCCCCAGGTCGGCTGCGCGACGACCATCACGCGCGGCGCGAGCAGCGTCTCGCGTCCGACGATGAACTTCTGCAGGTTGCCGCCGGACAGGCTCGACGCGGCCGCGTCGTCGCCGCTGCACTTGACCTTGAAGCGCTCGATCACGTCGCGCGAGAACGCGCGCATCCGCGGCGTGCGGAACAAGCCCGAAGCGCACCATGCCCTGCCGCGCGCCGGTCAGCAGCGCGTTGTACGCGAGGCTCATCGGCGGGACCGCGCCGCGGCCGAGGCGTTCTTCCGGCACGAAGCTCAGGCCGAGTCGACGCCGCTGCGCCGGCCCGAGCGCGCCCGCCGCCGCGCCGCAGAGGCGGACGGCGTCGGCGTCGCGGACCGTCGTCTCGCCGGACAGCGCGGCGAGCAGTTCCTTCTGGCCGTTGCCCGACACGCCGGCGATGCCGAGGATCTCGCCGCTGCGGACCTCGATGCGGATGTCGTCGAGCGTCGTGCCGAACGGATCGGCGGTCGCGAGCGACAGGCCGCGGACCTCGAGGCGCGGCTCGCCGGGCTGCTGCGGCGCGAGGCTGCATTCGGGCAGGTCGCCGCCGATCATCATGCTGCGCGAGGCTCGCGTTGGTCTCGCGCGACGGCATCGGCGGTGCCGCTGACGCGCCCGCCGCGCAGCACCGTCGCGATGTCGCACAGCGCGCGGATCTCGTCGAGCTTGTGGCTGATGTAGAGGATGCTGCAGCCATCGGCCGAGAGCCGACGCAGCGTCTCGAACAGCGTCAGCACGGCCTGCGGCGTCAGCACCGACGTCGGCTCGTCCATGATCAGCAGCTTCGGCTGCTGCAGCAGGCAGCGCACGATTTCGACGCGCTGACGCTCGCCGACCGACATGCTGTGCACCAGCCGGCCCGGGTCGACCGGCAGCCCGTAGCGCTCCGACACGTCGCGGATGCGCGTGGCGAGCACCGCCGGCTCGACGCGATCGTCGAGCGCGAGCGCGATGTTCTCGGCGACCGTCAGCGTCTCGAACAGCGAGAAGTGCTGGAACACCATGCCGATGCCGAGCCGTCGCGCCTCGGCGGGACTCGTCGATGTGCGCCGTGCGCGCCTTCCCACGCGATCGTGCCGGCGTCCGGCTTCGTCGACGCCGTAGACGATCTTCATCAGCGTGCTCTTGCCGGCGCCGTTCTCGCCGAGCAGCGCGTGGATCTCGCCGGGCTGCACCGCGAGGTCGATGCCGTCGTTCGCGACGACGCCGGGATAGCGCTTCGAGATGCCGGTCAGGACGAGTCGGGGCACGGCCGGAGCATGCATGCGCGGAGGTCGGGGTTGGCGGCGCGCCTGCGGACCATCGGCGGCGTGGGCGTTGGAAGTGCAAGCGCCATGCCAAGCGTGACGATGCGCTTCGAGGATGGCAGCCGGCGATGACGAAAGGGGCGCAGCCGACTGATCTTCATCGCGTCGTTCCCGCGGAGGCGGGAGGCCGGCGGCGTGCCCCGACGATTCATCTCTTCTCGTCGTTCCCGCGAAGGCGGGAACCCAGCGGCGTTGTCCGACGACTCATCTCTTCGTCGTTCCCGCGAAGGCGGGAACCCAGCGGCGTTGCTCGATTCTCGTGCGAGGCAACGACACTGGGTTCCCGCCTTCGCGGGAACGACGGATGTGATTGCCTCCGGCCTTCGCGCGAACGACGGATGCGATTGCCTCCCGCCTTCGCGCGAACGACGGATGCGGTCGGGTTCCCACGTTCGCGGAAACGACGGGCGTCGGTGATCCCGGCCTCGACAAAAGGACAGCTCCCTGTCATCCCGGCGAAGGCCGGGATCCAATCGACGACGTCATGACGCCGTCGATCCCCAGAACCCTCGATGCGCAGCCGCCGCCTCGTCCTCCAGCAGCGGCCCGACGACCACGACCGTCCGCTGCCCCGCCGCGAAGACCGTGCGACACGGCAACGCGAGCGTCGGATTGTCGGGATGCGCACCCGTGAGCGCGAGCAGCCGCGGCTCGGACAGCGCGTAGGCCACGCGACCGACGCCCGCCCAGTACGCCGCGCCCGCGCACATCGCGCACGGCTCGGCGCTCGTGTACAGCGTCGCGGCACGCAGCCGCTCGACCGGCCAGTCGGCCGATGCGCGGCGCAACGCGACCATCTCCGCGTGGCTCGTGCGATCGACGCGATGCGCGTTCGACCCTTCGGCCAGCACGACGTCGTCGGCATCGACGACCGCGGCCGCGAACGGATGGTCGCCTCCCGCGCGCGCGTCGATCGATCGTGCGATCACGTGCCGCAGCCAGCGCAGGTCGCGCGCCGTCGCGTCGGTCCCGTGCGGCGGCTCCGCCGCGTCGGTTCCAACCCGTGCGTCCGGCTCCCGAGCATCGCGCCCGCTCATGCGAACCCGGCCTTCACGAGCATCGCGCGCGCGATCGCGTCGTGCCGCTCGACGAGCGGTCCGAGTTCGACGCCGACGAGTTCGCCGTCCTCGACGACGACCCGCCCGTCGATCGCCGACAGCCACGCCCGGCCCGGACCGCAGGTCAGCAGCGCGGCGACCGGATCGGACCGCGCGCCGGCGTGCGCGAGGTCGTCGACGCGGAACGCGACGAGGTCCGCCGCGAAGCCCGGCTCCAGGCGGCCGATGTCGTCGCGGCCGAGCATCTCCGCACCGCCGCGCGTCGCGAGCCGCAGCGCCTCACGGGCCGACATCCGGTCCGCGCGCGACTCGAAGCCCGGCCATCCGACGCGCTGCAGCAGCATCGCCTGGCGCGCCTCGGCGAGCAGGTGGTTGCCGTCGTTGCTGGCCGAGCCGTCGACGCCGAGCCCGACGCGGACGCCCGCAGTCGACCATCGCGCGGACCGGCGCGATGCCCGACGCGAGGATCATGTTGCTGGTCGGGCAATGGCAGACGCCGCTGCGGCTGCGGCCGAGCGTCGCGACGTCGGCCGTCGACGGATGCACCATGTGCGCGAACCAGACGTCGGGTCCGAGCCAGCCGAGCGACTCCGCATAGTCGACCGGTCGCATGCCGAACGCATGCGCGCACCAGCGGACCTCGTCGAGCGTCTCGGCCAGGTGCGTGTGCAGCCCGACGGCCGCATGCGCGCGCGCCATCGACGCCGTCTCGCGCATCAGGTCCGCCGACACGCTGAACGGGGAGCACGGCGCGAGGCCGATCCGGAGCATCGAGCGCGGCGACGGATCGTGGAACGTCTCGACGACGCGCAGCCCGTCCGCGAGGATCGCGCGCTCGTCCTGGACCAGCGCGTCGGGCGGCAGCCCGCCCATCAACTCGCCGACGCTCATCGAGCCGCGCGTCGGATGGAAGCGCACGCCGAGCTCGTGGGCGGCCGCGATCGTGTCGTCGAGCCGCACGCCGTTCGGGAACAGGTAGAGATGGTCGGCGACCGTCGTCGCGCCCGACAGCATCAGCTCCGCGAGCGCGACCTTCGCGCTGACCCGGACCGCGTCGGGATCGAGCGTCGCCCAGAGCGGATAGAGGTGCTTCAGCCAGTCGAACAGCACGAGGCCGCCGCCGGTGCCGATCGCGCGCGTCAGCGACTGGAACAGGTGGTGATGGCCGTTGACGAGCCCCGGCAGCACGACGCAGCCGCGCGCGTCGATCGTCTTCGCCGGCGTGCGGCCCGCGAAGCGCGCGGCGATCGCGGCGGCGACGTCCGCGTCGGGCCCGACGTGCTCGACGACGCCGTCGCGCACGAACACGCTCGCGTCGACGAACTCCGTGTGCGCGTCGTCCATCGTCACGACGACGTCGGCGCGTCGGACGAGCAGCGAGCGTTCGATCATCGCGTCATCGTCGCACGCGCGCGGCCCGCGACGACGTGTCGCTACTTCGGGATCGAACCGTCGACGCCTTCGACGTACCAGTTGATCGCGAGCAGGTCCGCGAGCGGCATCGACGTGCCGGCCGCGACGCGCTCCTTTCCGTCGTTGTCCTTCAGCGGGCCGGCGAACGGCACGAGCGAGCCGTCGACGATCGCCTTCTTCCGGTCGTCGAACAGCTTCGCGACGTCGGGCGGCACGGCCGGGTTCAGCGGGCTCAGCACGACGATGCCCTCCTTGATGCCCCAGTGCGTCTCGCCGGCCTTCCACGTGCCGTCGAGCACGCGCCTCGCTTCCTGCACGTAGTAGACGCCCCAGTTCTCGGTGTTCGCGGTCAGGTGCGCGTGCGGGCCGTACTTCGCCATGTCGGTGTCCCACCCGAACGCATGGACCTTCTTCTCCTCCGCCACCTGCACGACGGCCGGCGAGTCGGTGTTCTGCGCGAGCATGTCGGCGCCCTGCGCGACGAGCGTCTCGGCGGCCTGGCGTTCCTTGCCCGGGTCGTACCACGTGCTGACCCAGATCACCTTCGTGCGGACCTTCGGGTTCACGCTGCGCGCGCCCATCGTGTACGCGTCGATGTTGCGGATCACCTCGGGGATCGGGAACGACCCGACGAAGCCGAGCGTGTTCGTCTTCGTCATCCGGCCGGCGATGATGCCGAGCAGGTACGCGCCCTCGTAGAAGCGCGTCTGGTAGGTCGCGAGGTTCGGCGCCGTCTTGTAGCCGGTCGCATGCTCGAAGTCGGTGTTCGGAAACGCCTTCGCGACCTTCAGCGTCGGGTCCATGTAGCCGAACGACGTCGTGAAGATCAGCTTGTTGCCGTCGACCGCGAGCTGGCGGATGACGCGCTCGGCGTCGGCCGTCTCCGGCACGTTCTCGACGTAGGTCGTCTTGACCTGCGCCCCGAGCGCTTTCTCGACCGCGAGGCGGCCCTGCTCGTGCTGGTAGGTCCAGCCGCCGTCGGAGATCGGACCGAGATAGACGAATGCGATCTTCAGCGGATCGGCCGCGTCGGCGGGCGCGATCGCGACCAGCGGGCAGGCGACGCCGGCGACGAACGCCAGCGCGGCACATCGGGAACGAAGGGGCCGGGAACGGACGGTCATGAAGGCTTTCGGAAGAATCGCGGCCGGCGCGAACCCGCAGTCCGGCGCCGGCCGCGCGGGTCAGAAGTGGTAGTCGACGCGGACCATCGGCGTGCGCGCGTACGCGCCGGATCCCGCGGGCCCGTTGTGGTCGTTGCCGAACTTGTTCTTCCAGTACTGGTACTCGGCGCCGATGCGGAACAGGCCCTTGCGGCCGCCGGCGAAGCCGCTGACGTCGAACATCACCTGGCCGTCGAAGTCGGTCTCGGGCTTCGTCGCGCCGCCGAACTCGTCGCGTCCCTTCGACGCGATGTAGTTGACGAAGCCCTCGAACTGGAAGCGCCCTTCCATGAACGGGAACGGGTACAGCCACGCCGACGTCAGCATCGGATGCCACTTGTAGTAGTAGCGCTGCGGATGGCCGACCGGCGCATTGCTCTCGCGCAGCTCGAGCACGCCGATGTTCCAGAAGCCCGGCGTGTCCATCGAGATCTGCGGCCCGATGACGAACATCCGCTTCTTCGAGCCGTAGCCGTAGTCGTTCTTCGTGTTGAGGTCGAAGCCGGTCGTCAGGCCGTAGCCGCGGATGATGCCGTTGTTGAGGTCCTTCCCGAGGATCTTGCCGATGTCGAGCGTGTTGCGATACACGCCGTAGGCTTCCTGCGCGCCCGACCCGCCCGGCGTGCTCGGGTCCTTGTTGTTCGAGATCAGGAAGTCGATGTTGACGAAGTTCTGGCCGTACGCGAAGCCGCTCGCATGCGTCAGCGCGAAGATGTTCTTGATGATGTCCTGGTCGTTGTACGGCTCGCGGAACTGCGTCCCGTAGCGATAGCTGATCGACGTGTCGCTGAAGTCGGCGGCCGTCGCCGCGGTCGTGCTCGCCGTCGCGGCGATCGACAGCGCGATGGCGAAGGCCGAGCGGATCGCGCGGGCGGGCATTGCGGCGTGCGAAGACATCGTTCCCCCTGATCGAAAAAGAAAGCGGCGCGTCATGTCATTTTTGTTTCTTGCGCTTTAGCAATCGCTGTGCCAACCGCGTCGCAGGGCCGCGCCTGCGCCGTGCGGCACACGTTCCGCTGTCGGCGCGGACGCGTCGGAAGAGACATCGCGTGGCGCGCGACGAACGTGCGGACGACCCGCGATGGACCGGCGAGCACCACCGCAGCCCGTCGACGACCGCCTGCGACGACCCGCGTGGCGACCCGCGCCACGACGCGCGGGACGACGCGCACTGGACAGCGCGGGGCCCCGGCCGCCCGATGGTCCGCTTCTTGCGCCACGTCGCGCGACCCGACTGCGCGTCCCACGCCATGCGACCGATCACCATCGAAGCCGAACCGCAGGCGATCACGATCGACGTCGACCGCACGGCGCTGGTCGTGATCGACATGCAGCGTGACTTCCTCGAGCCGGGCGGCTTCGGCGAAGCGCTCGGCAACGACGTGCGGTTGCTGCAGGCCGCGGTCGAGCCGTGCCGGCGCGTGCTCGACGCGGCGCGACGTCTTCGCATGACGGTGATCCACACGCGCGAAGGCCATCGGCCCGACCTCAGCGACGCACCGGCCGCGAAGGTCGAACGCGGCGCGCCGGGGCAGCGCATCGGCAGCCCCGGGCCGATGGGTCGCATCCTGGTCCGCGGCGAGCCGGGGCACGGCATCGTGGAGGCCCTCGCGCCGCGCGACGGCGAGCCGGTCGTCGACAAGCCGGGCAAGGGCGCGTTCTACGCGACGGACCTGCAGACGATCCTGCAGAACCGCGGCATCGACGCGCTGATCGTCTGCGGCGTGACGACCGAGGTCTGCGTGCACACGACGGTGCGCGAGGCGAACGATCGCGGCTACCGCTGCATCGTCCCCGGCGACTGCTGCGCGTCGTACTTCGCCGAGTTCCACGACTGCGCGCTGCGCATGATCCACGCGCAGGGCGGCATCTTCGGCTGGGTGTCGGACGCGGCGCGCGTGCTCGACGCGCTCGGTTAGTCGGCCACCGCGTCCGGCGCGAGGCAGGCCCGGTCGCGGCCCTGCGACTTCGCGGCATACAGGGCGGCGTCGGCGCGGCGGGCGAGCTGCTGGAACGTCTCCGCGCCGCCACCGTGGATCGCCATCCCGATGCTCGTCGTCACGGGGACCGACGCGCCGTCGATCTCGATCGGCCGTCGCATCGCCGCGATGATCTTCGACGCGACCGCCTCGACATCCTCGACGGCGAGCACGCCCTCGAGGCAGATCAGGAACTCGTCGCCGGCATAGCGCGCTGCACGATCGGTCGCGCGGATCGCGCCGCGCAGCCGCTCGCCGAACTCGCGCAGCACGGCGTCGCCGCCGGCGTGGCCGTGTCGGTCGTTGATCGCCTTGAACCCGTCGACGTCGAGATACATCAACGACATCGGGATCTTCGTGCGCTGCGTCCGCGCGACCGCGTCGACGGCGTGCTCCTCGATCGAGCGCCGGTTCGGCAGCCCGGTCAGGACGTCGACCCGGGCGAGCGCGTCGAGCTGCGTCTGCTTCTCGATCAGCGCCTGCTGGTTGCGCTTGTGGTCGCTGATGTCGCGCGTCATCGCGAAGAAGCCGATCACGTGGCCGTCGTCGTCGATGTCGGGGACGTAGTTCGTCTCGAACTCGCGCAGGCCGCCACGCGCCGGACGCGCCGCCTCGAACGTGCTGACCTGCCCGCCGAGCGCGAGCCGCATGTGCGGCGCGAGGACGCCGTGGACGGCGTCGCCCCACACCGATCGCACGGAGCGCCCGATCAACGAGGCGCCGTCGATGCCGAACACGCGGTCGAAGTGCGCGTTGACGAACGTGTAGCGCTCGTCGCGATCGACGTACATGACGATCGCCGGGATGTTGTCGGCGATCAGCCTGAGCCGGCGCTGCTCCTCGGTGACCGCCGACGCGTTCGTGCGACTGGCGGCGGCTTCCCGCGCCGTCCGCTCGCGGTCCGTGACGTCGCGGTGCGTGCCGACGATGCGCGACGCGAGCGCCTCGCCGTCGGGCCGCGCGGCGACCGCGTGCTCGTGGATCCAGCGATCGCTGCCGTCGCGATGTCGCATGCGGAACGTGCATTCGGCGAACGGCGTCTCGCCGCGCAGGTGCCGCTGCAGCGCCGCGTCGCGTCCGGCGCGATCGTCGGGATGCACGAGCGACGGCCAGTCCGCGATCGCGCCACGCGCCGCATCGGGCGCGTAGCCGAGCATCGTCGCCTCGCGGTCGTCGATCGTCCACGTGCCGGATCGCAAGTCGAGCTCCCAGAGGCCGAGGTCGCCGGCCCGCAGCACGAGCGCGAGTTGTTCGCGGGCGCGCGCGGCGTCCTTCCGGTAGACGCTCGCCCACGCCTCGCGCTCGGCGGCCGATTCGGCCGCGACGCGGGTGCGCTCGCGATGGTCGAGCAGCGCGGCGACGAGGCGCGCGACGAGGCGCAACGACGCATGCTCGCGATCGGTCAGACCGCGCGGCTTCGCGTCGAGGATGCAGACGAGGCCGGGGATGCCGACCGACGACGTGACGATCGGCGTGCCGGCGTAGAAGCGCACGCCGTCCACGCCGGCGACGAGCGGGCTGGCCGCGAAGCGCGTGTCGAGCGCCGCGTCGTCGACGATGAACGGATCGTCGCCCGACGCGAGCGCGGCCGCGCAGAACGACGACGCGCGGTCGGTCTCGCGGACCGTGACGCCGACGCTGGCGGCGAACCATTGCCGGCGCTCGTCGACGAACGAGATGCCGGCGACCGACGCGGCGCAATGGTCGGCCGCGAGGCGCACGAGGTCGTCGTAGCGCGCGTCGTCCGGCATCTCGCCGAAGTCGAGTCGGAGCAAGTCGGCGAGGTGATCGCGTTCCCGGGCGTCCATGGTCCTGAAGGGCCGGAAGGAGTCCGGGGAACGAGCATAGCGGCTTCGGCCGCTCCGCGGGCCGATTTCGACGGGCCGCGACGATCGAACGGTCCCGGGCGGCGCCCGCGAGCGGCTCGTGGCGAGCGTCGCGACCGCGTTGCGGCGGCGCCCGCCGCCGAAGGCGTTGCGGCGGCGGTCAGCCGCCGTGGGTGTCGAGGCGGCGGTCAGCCGCCGTGGTGTTGCGGCGGCAGTCCGCCGCTGCGGGTGTTGCGGCGGCAGTCAGCCGCCGACCAGCGGCGCGAGCATGACGCGCAGCTCGAGCTCGAACAGGCTCGTCGCGAGCTGCAACGCGTTCGCGATCTCGTGGCGGACGTCGACCTCGTCGCGAGGGCCGTTCGTGAGCGACGCGCGGAACTTGTCGACGTGGGCGAAGAACGCGGCCCAGTGCTCGTCCATGCGGGATCGCTGCATCGTTCTTCCTTTCGATCGGAGGGAACCGCCTGTGCCGCCCGAAGGCCGGCCGGTCGGGGCGTGGACGCGAGCATCGTCGCGTCGGCGCCGCCGCATTGGCCCGAGCATACGGCCCTTTACGCGCCACCTCGACGGATGCTCGGCACGATGCGCGATCTTGACGCGATCTTGAGAACCGGTCGCGCAACTTCTTCCAGCCCTTGACCGACCGCCTCCTAAGCTCGCGGCTCCTTCGATCTGGAGTCGGGCATGGATTTCGTCTATTGCGGTCTGGTGCTGCTGTTCGCGGCGGCCACGATCGGATTCGCGGCGCTCTGCGTGCGCATCGAGAAGCGGCCGTGAACATCCTTTACATCGTCGGCGGCATCGCCGCGCTCGGCCTGTTCGTCTATCTGGTCTACGCGCTGTTGCGCGCCGAGGACTTCTGATGCGCACGACCGACATCGGCCAGCTCGTGGCCTACCCGATCGTGCTGCTCGCGATCGCCTACCCGCTCGGCCTGTACATGGCGCGCCTCGCGGCGCCGGCCAGCGGCCGCGGCCGCTGGTTCACCGCGCCCGAGCGCGCCCTGTATCGGCTCGCGGGCGTCGACGCCGCGAAGGGCATGACCTGGCTCGACTACGCGGTCGCGTTGATCGCGTTCAACGCGCTCGGCGCGCTCGCGGTCTATGCGCTGCAGCGCCTGCAGGCCGTGCTGCCGCTGAACCCGCAGGCGCATGGCCGCCGTCACGCCCGACTCGTCGTTCAACACGGCGGTCAGCTTCGTGACCAACACGAACTGGCAGGGCTACGCGCGGCGAATCGACGATGAGCTATCTCACGCAGATGCTCGGCGCTGACCGTGCAGAACTTCTTGTCGGCCGCGACCGGCATCGCCGTCGCTGATCGCGCTGATCCGCGGCTTCGCGCGCACGTCGTCGGCGTCGATCGGCAACTTCTGGGTCGACCTGACGCGCGTCGACGCTCTACGTGCTGCTGCCGCTGTCGCTCGTGCTCGCGCGTCGTTCCTGCGTGCAGCCAGGGCGTCGATCCAGAACTTCGACGCCTACCAGCGACGCGACGACGCTCGAGGTCAACGCGTACAGACAGCCCGAAGCTCGGCGCCGACGGCCAGCCGCTGAAGGACGCCAAGGGCAACCCGGTCACGGAGGACGCGACGGCCGACGACGCAGACGCTCGCCGATGGGCCCGGTCGCGTCGCAGGAGGCGATCAAGATGCTCGGCACCAACGGCGGCGGCTTCTTCAACGCCAACTCCGCGCATCCGTACGAGAACCCGACGCCGCTGACGAACTTCGTGCAGATGCTCGCGATCTTCCTGATCCCGGCCGGCGCTCGTGCTTCGCGTTCGGCCGGATGGTCGGCGACATGCGCCAGGGCTGGGCGGTGCTCGCCGCGATGACGCTGATCTTCGTCGTCATGGCGCGTCGTCGCGATCGCGCGCCGAGCAGGCACGGCAATCCGCTGCTCGCGTCGCTCGGCGTCGACCAGACGGCGAGCGCGCTGCAGCCCGGCGGCAACATGGAAGGCAAGGAGACGCGCTTCGGCATCGCCGCGTCGGCGCTGTTCGCCGCGATCACGACCGCCGCGTCGTGCGGCGCGGTCAACGCGATGCACGACTCGTTCATGCCGCTCGGCGGCCTCGTGCCGATGTGGCTGATCCAGCTCGGCGAGGTCGTCTTCGGCGGCGTCGGCTCGGGCCTCTACGGCATGCTCGATGTTCGCGATCCTCGCGGTGTTCATCGCCGGCCTGATGATCGGCCGCACGCCCGAATACCTCGGCAAGAAGATCGAGGCGTACGAGATGAAGATGGTGTCGATCGCGATCCTCGTGACGCCGATGCTCGTGCTGCGTCGGGCACCGCCGTCGCGGTGATGCGTCGACGCCGGCCGGGCCGGCATCGCCAACCCCGGCGCGCACGGCTTCTCCGAGATCCTGTACGCGTTCATCTCGGCGGCGAACAACAACGGCAGCGCGTTCGCCGGCCTGTCGGCGAACACGCCGTTCTACAACGTCGCTGCTCGGCATCGCGATGTGGTTCGGCCGCTTCGGCGTGATCGTGCCGGTGCTCGCCATCGCCGGCTCGCTGGCCGCGAAGAAGCGCCTCGCGGTCGACCGGCGGCACGTTGCCGACGCACGGCGCCGCTGTTCGTCTCGCTGCTGATCGGCACCGTCGTCCTCGTCGGCGTGCTGACCTACGTGCCGGCGCTCGCGCTCGGGCCCGTCGATCGAGCACCTGCAGCTGCTCCGGAAGTGAGCTCCATGAGCATGACTCGCACTACGTTCACGCTGTTCGACCCGGCGCTGGTCGGCCCGGCGATCGCTCGACGTCGTTCCGCAAGCTCGACCCGCGCGTGCAGTGGCGCAACCCGGTGATGTTCGTCGTGTACGTCGGCAGCATCCTGACGACGCTGCTGTGGGTCCAGGCGCTCGCCGGCCAGGGCGAGGCGCCGGCCGGCGTTCATCCTCGCGATCGCGCATCTGGCTGTGGTTCACGCGTGCTGTTCGCGAACTTCGCCGAGGCGCTCGCCGAAGGCCGCAGCAAGGCGCAGGCCGCGTCGCTGCGCGGCGTGAAGCAGAGACGTCGTCGCGAAGAAGCTGCGCGCAGCCGCGGCGCGACGCGCCGGTGCAGCGTCGTGCCGGCGAACGCGAGCTGCGCAAGGGCGACGTCGTACCTCGTCGAGGCCGGCGACGATCGTGCCGGCCGACGGCGAGGTCGATCGAAGGCGTCGCGTCGGTCGACGAGAGCGCGATCACCGGCGAATCGGCGCCGGTGATCCGCGAGGCCGGCGGCGACTTCTCGTCGGTCACCGGCGGCACGCGCGTGCTGTCCGACTGGCTCGTCGTGCGCGTCACGCGCCAATCCGGGCGAGAGCTTCCTCGACCGGATGATCGCGATGGTCGAGGGCGCGAAGCGGCAGAAGACGCCGAACGAGATCGCGCTGACGATCCTGCTCGTCGCGCTGACGCATCGTGTTCCTGCTCGCGACCGTCGACGCTGCTGCCGTTCTCGATCTTCAGCGTCGACGCCGCGCAAGGCGCGGCACGCGCCGGTCACGATCACCGTGCTGGTCGCGCTGCTCGTCTGCCTGATCCCGACGACGATCGGCGGCCTGCTGTCGGCGATCGGCGTCGCCGGCATGGGCCGCATGATGCAGGCGAACGTGATCGCGACGTCGGGCCGCGCGGTCGAGGCGGCCGGCGACGTCGACGTGCTGCTGCTCGACAAGACCGGCACGATCACGCTCGGCAACCGCCAGGCGTCGGCGCTTCCTCGCCGCGCCCGGCGTCGCGCGAGGAACGAGCTCGCCGACGCCGCGCAGCTCGCGTCGCTCGCCGACGAGACGCCCGAGGGCCGCAGCATCGTCGTGCTCGCGAAGCAGACGCTTCAACCTGCGCGAGCGCGACATGCCGCGCTCGGCGCGCACGTTCGTGCCGTTCACCGCGCAGACGCGGATGAGCGGCGTCGACCTCGCGCCGGCGACCGGCGCGCCAGATCCGCAAGGGCGCGGTCGACGCGATCCGCGAGCTACGTCGAGTCGCTCGGCGGCGCGCTTCCCGGCGGCGTCGCCGACGACCGTCGACGACGTCGCGCGCCGCGGCAGCACGCCGCTCGTCGTCGCTCGAGCGGCGACGGCGACGTCCGCGTGCTCGGCGTCGATCGAGCTGAAGGACATCGTCAAGGGCGGCATCAAGGAGCGCTTCGCCGAGCTGCGCCGCATGGGCATCAGACCGTGATGATCACCGGCGACAACCGGCTCACGGCCGCGGCGATCGCGGCCGAGGCCGGCGTCGACGACTTCCTCGCCGAGGCGACGCCCGAGGCGAAGCTCGAAGCTGATCCGCGAGTACCAGGCCGAGGGCCGGCTCGTCGCGATGACCGGCGACGGCACCAACGACGCGCCGGCGCTCGCGCAGGCCGACGTCGCGGTGGCGATGAACACCGGCACGCAGGCCGCGAAGGAGGCCGGCAACATGGTCGACCTCGACTCGCAACCCGACCAAGCTGATCGAGGTCGTCGAGATCGGCAAGCAGATGCTGATGACGCGCGGCTCGCTGACGACGTTCTCGATCGCCAACGACGTCGCGAAGTACTTCGCGATCATCCCGGCCGCGTTCGCCGTCACCTATCCGCAGCTGAACGCGCTCGACGTGATGCGCCTGGCCACGCCCGACAGCGCGATCCTGTCGGCCGTGATCTTCAACGCGCTGATCATCGTCGTGCTGATCCCGCTCGCGCTGCAAGGGCGTGCAGGTACCGCGCCGCTCGGCGCGGCCGCGCTGCTGCGCCGCAACGTGCTGGATCTACGGCGTCGGCGGACTCGATCGTGCCGTTCGTCGGCATCAAGGTGATCGACGTCGCGATGGTCGTCCTGCACCTCGTCTGACCTTCGAAGGAAGCGCATGAACATCGAACGCACCGTCCGTCCCGCGATCGTGGTCCTCGTCGCGCTGACGCTCGTCACCGGCGTCGCGTATCCGCTCGTCGTCACCGGCGATCGGCCAGCGTCGCGCTGCCGGCCACGGCGAACGGCAGCCTCGTCGAGCGCGACGGCAAGCTCGTCGGCTCGTCGCTGATCGGCCAGAACTTCACGCGACCCGACGCACTTCTGGGGCCGGCCGTCGGCGACGACGCCCGCAGCCCGACAACGGCGACGGCGTCCGGCGGCTCGAACCTCGGCCCGCTGAATCCCGCGCTCGTCGACGCCGTCGAAGGCCCGCGTCGACGCGCTGCGCAAGGCGAACGCGGACGCCGGCGTCGCCGACGACGGGCCCGTGCCGGTCGACCTCGTGACGGCGTCGGCGAGCGGACTCGATCCGCACATCAGCCCCGCAGCGGCGCGCTGGCAGGCGGCGCGGGTCGCGAAGGCTTCGGGCCTCGCGCCGTCGCGCGTCGACGCGCTGATCGCCGAACACACCGAGGGCCCGGACCTCGGCTTTCTCGGCATGCCGCGGGTCGACGTGCTCGGCCTGAACCTGGCGATCGACGCGGCGCGCGGCCCGCATTGACCGGCCGGCGGGTCGTGTCGCGCGGCGGTCGCGCGACGATCGGGCCCTGCGTCGCGCCGCGGTCGAGTCTCGCAGCGGCGTAATCTGCGGCCCGTGCGGGCGCCATCGCCCGCGTCGACCGGATCCGGTCGTGCCGCGACGGCCCGTCGCGGCCTGATCGCACCGCATGCCGCCAGCCGTTGCCGATCGATCGAATCCCGGATGGCGCGACACGTTGCGTCGTGAACGCGTCCTCGCGTTCACCGTCGCGTCGTGCATCGCGTCGTACGCCGCCGGCGACCGGCTGTGGAACGCGCTCGCGAACCCGCTGGTGCTCGCGGCGACGCTCGCGTGGTTGTTCGCGGCGATCCTCGTCGCGTCGCTCGCGGTCGTCCGGCACGCGGAGGCGCTGGCCGAACGCCTCGGCGATCCGTACGGCACGCTCGTCCTGACCCTCGCCGTCACCGCGATCGAGGTGACGAGCATCTCGGCCATGATGCTGCACGGCGAGGAGAACCCGACGCTCGCGCGCGACACGCTGTTCGCCGTCGTCATGATCATCCTCAACGGGATGGTCGGCGCGTCGCTGCTGATCGGCGGCTGGCGTCATCGCGAGCAGTTCCACAACCTGCAGGGCGCGAACGCCTATCTCGGCGCGGTGATCCCGCTGGCCGTGCTCGGCCTCGTGCTGCCCGACTTCACGCAGACCACGCAGGGGCCGACGCTGTCGTTCGTGCAGCAGATCTTCCTGGTCGTCGTCTCGGTCGGCCTCTACGGCGCGTTCCTGCTGCTGCAGACCGGTCGCCTGCGCGACTACTTCGGCGCCCGGCCGGAGGTCGCCCTCGAACGCGCGCGACGCCTCGACGGAACCGCGATGCGGTCGGCGGCGCTGCTGCTCGCGCACCTCGTGCCCGCGCTGCTCCTGGCGCGGCAGATGGCGTTCCCGATCGACTACCTGATCGAGACGCTGCACGCGCCGGCGTCGCTCGGCGGCGTCATCCTCGCCGCGCTGGTCGCCGCGCCGGAAGCGCTCGGCGCGATGCGCGCGGCGTTCGCGAACCAGCTGCAGCGGTCGGTCAACATCTTCCTCGGTTCGATCCTGTCGACGATCGGCATCACGATCCCGGCGATGATCCTGCTGAGCGAGCTGTTCGGCCAGACCATCGTGCTCGGCGTGCAGCACGGGGACCTCGTGCTGCTGCTGCTGACGCTCGTCGTCAGCATCGTCACGTTCTCGAGCGGCCGGACGAACGTGATGCAGGGGCTGATCCACCTGATCCTGTTCATGGCCTACCTGCTGCTGATCTTCCAGGACTGACGAACTTTCGCTGCGCTACAGCCCGAGGTCGGTCAGGCCCGGATGGTCGAGCGGCCGCGGCGCCGCGCGGTCCCAGTGGAACTTGCGCGCGTCGTCGGCGATCGGCAGGTCGTTGATCGACGCGTGTCGCTCGGCCATCAGGCCGCTCGCGTCGAACTGCCAGTTCTCGTTGCCGTACGAGCGGTACCACTGGCCGCTGTCGTCGTGCCATTCGTACGCGAAGCGCACGGCGATGCGGTCGCCGTCGTGCGCCCACAGTTCCTTGATCAGCCGGTAGTCGAGCTCGCGCGCCCACTTCCGCGCGAGGAACGCGGCGATCGCATCGCGGCCCGTCAGGAATTCGCTGCGATTGCGCCAACGGCTGTCGGCGGTGTAGGCCAGCGCGACGCGCGCCGGATCGCGGCGGTTCCAGCCGTCCTCGGCGGCGCGCACCTTCTGGGTCGCGGTCTCGCGCGTGAACGGCGGCAGCGGCGGGCGGGTTTCCGGCATGGCGATCTCCGTGGTCGGGTTCGAAGGCGGTTCGCGAGCGTACCGCGCGTCGCGGCGTCGGCTGCCCGACGTCCGTCCGTCGCGCCGCCGCGACGCTGCCGACCCCCGGTGTCGCGCCGATGCGCGCTTTCCGCATTCGCCTCTACCCGGCTGCGACGAACTATGGCCACAGTGGCGGCACGTTCGCACGCACGACGCGGCGGGCGCACGACGAGGAGCGCGACGATGGACGACACCGACTGGCCCCCCCTGCGCACCCGCGTGTCGCCGCTCGCGCGGCGGGCGTCGATGGCGCGCTTCCGGCGGCTGATCGGACGCACCGCGTTCGTCGGCGGCGTCGGACTCGCGATCGCGATGACGGCGATCGTCTGCACGACGACGCGGCTGCTCGGCTAGCGATCGCGCGTCGCGCAGCGCCCCGCGGCACGCCGCGCGTCGCGCGACCGCCCTGCCGCCGACCGTTCGCGTATCGTCGCGGCGTGCGATCGACGCCGATCCCCTTCATCGTCCTCGCGGAGCTCTGCGGCACCTCGCTGTGGTTCAGCGCGAACAGCGCGGCCGACGACCTGCGCCGGTTGTGGTCGCTGTCGACCGCGGACGTCGGCTGGCTGACGAACGCGGTGCAGGCCGGCTTCATCGTCGGCACGCTGACGTTCGCGCTCGGCGGGATCGCCGACCGCTATCCGGCGAGCCGACTGTTCGCCATCGCGAGCGTCGCCGGCGCCGCCTTCAACGCCGCGTTCGCGCTCGCGAGCGGCGGGCTCGCGTCGGCGCTCGCGTTCCGCTTCGCCGTCGGCGTCTCGCTCGCCGGCATCTATCCGCTCGGCATGAAGCTCGTCGTCGGCTGGGATCCGGACCGCGCGAGTCGCAGCCTCGGCTGGCTCGTCGGCATGCTGGTGCTCGGCACCGCGCTGCCGCACGGCATCCGGGCCGCCGGCGCGACCGCGGACGCGGCGTTGCCGTGGCAGGCCGTGATCCTCGCGTCGTCGGCGCTCGCGCTGGTCGGCGCGGCGATCGTCGCGACGCTCGGCGACGGACCGCATCTCGCGCGACGCACGGACCCGTCGAAGCCGGCCGCGCGCGACCTCGCCGCGGCGTTCCGCGTGCCGGCGTTCCGCGCCGCCGCCTGCGGCTACTTCGGGCACATGTGGGAGCTCTACGCGTTCTGGACGCTCGTGCCGCTGTTCGTCGCCGCGGCGTTCGACGGCGACGCGCCGTCGCGCGTCGTGTCGTCGTGGACGTTCGCGGTGATCGCAATCGGCGCCGTCGGCTGCGTCGCGGGCGGCGTCGTCGCGCGTCGCGTCGGTTCCGCGCGCGTCGCGTGGATCGCGCTCGCGACGTCGGGCGTCGTCTGCCTCGCGTTCCCGTTCGCCGGCGGCTGGCCGACGTCCGCGCGACTCGCGCTGATGCTGGTGTGGGGACTCGCCGTCGTCGCCGACTCGCCGCAGTTCTCGGCGCTGTCGGTGCGCGCGTGCCCGCCGTCGCTGGTCGGCAGCGCGCTCGCGGCGCAGAACGGCATCGGCTTCGCGATCACGACGGTCTCGATCGCGCTCGCGTCGGCCGCGTTCGGCACGCTCGACGCGCGCGTGTCGTGGCTGCTGCTGCCCGGCCCCGTCCTCGGCCTGCTCGCGATGCGGCCGCTCGTCGCCGCGCCCTTTTCCGAACCCACGACGTCCACCGATCGATGATCCGCTTCAACGCCTTCGCCATGAATACCGTCGGCCATCAGTCGCCGGGCCTGTGGACGCATCCGCGCGATCGCTCGACCGACTACCGCAAGCTCGGCTTCTGGACCGACCTCGCGCGGCTGCTCGAGCGCGGCGGCTTCGACAGCCTGTTCATCGCCGACGTGATGGGCGTCTACGACGTGTACGGCGGCAGCGCGGACGCCGCGCTGCGGCACGCGGTGCAGGTGCCGACGAACGATCCGCTGCTCGTCGTGCCGGCGATGGCCGCGGTGACGACGCACCTCGGCTTCGGACTGACGTTCTCGCTGACGTACGAACATCCGGTGCCGTTCGCCCGCCGCATGTCGACGCTCGACCACCTGACCGAAGGCCGCGTCGGCTGGAACATCGTCACCGGCTACCTCGACAGCGCCGCGCGCAACCTCGGCCTCGAGAAACAGCTCGCGCACGACGCGCGCTACGACATGGCCGACGAATACCTCGATGTCGTCTACCGGCTGTGGGAACACAGCTGGGACGCGGACGCGGTGGTCGCCGATCGCGCGAGCGGCGTCTACGCCGACCCGTCGAAGGTCCACGGCATCGCGCACGAGGGCGAACACTTCCGCGTGCCCGGCATCCATCTGTGCGAGCCGTCGCCGCAGCGCACGCCGGTGCTGTTCCAGGCCGGGGCGTCGGCGCGCGGCCTCGTGTTCGCGGGCCGCCACGCCGAATGCGTGTTCATCGCCGGGCCGACCGAGGTCGTGCTGAAGAAGGCCGTCGACGGCATCCGGGCCGCGGTCGTGGCCGAGGGCCGTCGCGCCGACGACGTCGTCGTCTACGGACAGGCGCTGATCGTCGTCGCGAAGACGCGCGCCGAGGCCGAGGCGAAGCTCGACGACTACCGGCGCCATGTCGACGTCGAAGGCGCGCTCGCGCTGCTGTCCGGCTGGACCGGCATCGACTTCTCGCGCGTCGACCCCGACGCCGTGATCGAGTACCTCGAGAACGACGCCGGCCGCACAGCCCTCGCCTCGTTCTCGACGTCCGACCCGACGCGCCGATGGACGGTCCGGGAGGCCGCGCAGTTCGTCGGGCTCGGCGGCCGCAGCCCGGTGCTGGTCGGCTCGCCGTCCGATGTCGCCGACGCGCTGATCCGCTGGCAGGACGCGACCGGCGTCGACGGGTTCAACCTGTCGTTCGCCGTGATGCCGGAGTCGTTCGAGGACGTCGTCGAGCTGGTCGTGCCCGAGCTGCGCCGTCGCGGCGTCTATCGCGCGGCGTACGACGACGGCACGCTGCGCCATCAGTTGTTCGGTCGCGGGCCGCACCTGCCGACGACGCACGCCGGACGCCGCGAGGCGCTGCGGCCGCGCTGACGGCCGTCGGTCAGCGCGACGGCGCCGTCGACGGCAACGCGCGCAGCAGCGCCGCGATGCCGGCGAGATCCGCCGTGTGGTCCGGCGCGACGCGCGCGAGCGCGGCGATCGGCATCGCCGGCGCGAGCGCCGACCCGGGCGCCTGGACGATCGTCGCGCCGCCCGCGCGCTTCACGGCCGCGAGGCCGGCGGCGCCGTCCGGGTTCGCGCCGGTCAGCACGAGCCCGCACAGCTTCGGGCCGTAGTAGTCGGCCGCCGACTCGAACAGCACGTCGATCGACGGCCGCGAATAGTTCACGAGGTCATCGGCCGACAGCGCGAGGATCGCGGAGCCGTCCGCATCGGCGTCGACGAGCACGTGGTAGTCCGGCGGCGCGACATACACGGTGCCACGCGCGATGGGCGCCTTGTCCTCGACCTCGCGGACCGGCAGCGCGCACTTCGGCGCGAAGATGTCGACGAGCGCGCTCGGCTGGCCGCGCGGCAGGTGCAGCACGACGATGACGGACACCGTCGCGCCCGCGTCGAACGCCGGCAGCAGCTTCAGCAACGCCTCGACGCCGCCGGCCGACGCACCGACGACCAGCGCCTCCACCCGCGCGAGCGCCCGGCCGTCGACCGCCGGAGTCACGTCGCCGCCCACGTCGCGCCCACGTCGCCGCCCGCGCGGCCGCTCACGTCGCCGCCTTCTTGCGATAGATGCGCTCGGGATACGCGAACTCCGCGAACGCCGGCGCGTGCTCCGAGAAGCGCAGCGTCTCCTTGGAGCCGATGCCGAGAAAGCCCTGCCGAGGCAGCGCCTCGCGGAAGAGGCCGATCGCGCGTTCCTGCAGTTCGCGCGTGAAGTAGATCAGCACGTTGCGGCACGAGATCAGGTGCATCTCGGCGAACACGCTGTCGGTCGCGAGGCTGTGGTCCGAGAACACGATCTGCGCGCGCAGCGACTTGTCGAGCACGGCGCGGCCGTAGGCGGCCGTGTAGTAGTCGGACAGCGACGTCGTCGCGCCGCTGCGTCGATGGTTCTCGGTGAAGCCGGCGACCCGCTCGATGTCGTAGACGCCGGCCTCGGCCTGCTCCAGCGCGCGCAGGTTGATGTCGGTCGCGTAGATCAGCGTGCGCTCGAGCAGGCCCTCCTCGCGCAGCAGGATCGCGAGCGAGTACGCCTCCTCGCCGGTGCTGCAGCCGGCGCACCACACCTTCAGCGACGGATAGGTCCGCAGCAGCGGCACGACCTTGATGCGCAGCGCCTGGAAATACGGCGGATCGCGAAACATCTCGCTGACCTGCACGGTGAGGTAGTCGAGCAGCGCCGGGAACGTCGAGACGTCGTGGATCAACCGATCCTGCAGCTGCGACAGCGTCGCGCAACCGAAGTGCGTCATCGCGGCGACGACCCGCCGTTTCAGCGACGCGCCGGCATAGGCGCGGAAGTCGTAGTGGTACTTGAGGAAGATCGCATCGACGAAGAGCTGCAGCTCGATGTCGAAGTCGCGCAAGTCGACGTCGCGCGGCACGTTCACGGTCACGACGCCTTCGGCATCCACACGCGGATCAGCGACATCAGCTTCTCGACGTCGAGCGGCTTCGCGACGTAGTCGTTGGCGCCCGCCGCGAGGCACTTCTCCTGGTCGTCGCGCATCGCCTTCGCGGTCAGCGCGATGATCGGCAGCTTCTTGAACCGCGACTGCCTGCGGATCTCGCGCATCGCGGTGTAGCCGTCCATCTCCGGCATCATGATGTCCATCAGCACGAGGTCGACGGCGCGCGCGGGATCGCTCGCGGTGTCGTCGAGGATCTTCAGCGCCTCGATGCCGTTGCGCGCGATCTCGACCTTCGCGCCCTTCGGCTCCAGCACGCTCGACAGCGCGAACACGTTGCGCACGTCGTCCTCCACGATGAGGATGCGCCGGGACTCGAGCGTCGCGTCGCGGTTG
Organism: uncultured beta proteobacterium; assembly: GCA_963720205.1. GTDB lineage: Bacteria > Pseudomonadota > Gammaproteobacteria > Burkholderiales > Burkholderiaceae_D > CAHJXF01. The sequence goes on from OY970390.1 coordinate 2,567,273, forward strand.
CGGACCTCGCGCAGCATCCGCTGCCGCTCCGCCGGCAGCTTCGACTCGACCTGATGCAGGAACAGCGTGACCTCGTCGAGCAGCCGCTCCGGCGAACGCGCGTCCTTGATGATGATCGACTTCGAATAGCGCCGCAGCCGCTGCTCCTCGTCGCGGTCGAGCACGCGACCGGTGTAGACGATCACCGGCGGAAACGGCACGTCGTCCTGTTGCGACATCCGCTCGAGCAACTCGTAGCCCGACAGGTCGGGCAGGTTCAGGTCGAGGACCATGCAGTCGAACGTCGTGTCGCGCAGCTTCGCGAGTGCGTCCGCGGCGCTCGACACGCCGACGATCTCGACGTCCTCGCTGTCGAGCAGTTCGCGGATGCTGTCGAGCTGCCGCTGGTCGTCCTCGACCACCAGCACGCGCCGCAGCTGTTGCGCGAGCCGCGCGCGCAGGCCTTCCAGCGCGTCGACGAGGTCTTCGCGCTTGACCGGCTTCAGCGCGTACCCGACCGCGCCGAGTGCGCGCGCCTCCTGCTCGTGGTCGGCGACCGACGCGATGTGGACCGGGATGTGGCGCGTCCGCGGGTTCTGCTTCAGCTGGTCGAGCACGCCGAGTCCCGAATGGTCGGGCAGGTGCATGTCGAGCAGGATCGCGCTCGGCGCGTAGCGCAGCGCCGCCGCGAGCCCTTCGGCCGCGCTGTGCGTCACGATGCACTGGAAGCCCATCTCGTGCGCGAGCGTCTGCAGGATCGCGGCGAAGCGCAGGTCGTCCTCGATGACGAGGATCAGCCGCGCGCCGGGCTCGAGATGTCCGCGATCGTCGCCGGCGGCCGGTGCGAGGCCGGGCGCGTCGTTCGGCCCGGGGACCGATTCGGCCGGCGCGACGACCGACGTCGCCGGACGCGCCGGCGGCGCCGCCGGGGCCTTCGTGGCCGTGGTCGTCGACGCGTCGCGTGCGGCCGCCGCCGCACCGGCGCCCGTCGTCGGCAGCGTCAGCGTGAACGTGCTGCCGTCGCCGGGGCGGCTCGCGACCGCGATGTCGCCGCCGAGCAGCCGCGCGAGGTCGCGCGAGATCGACAGGCCGAGTCCGGTGCCGCCGTAGCGCCGGTGCGTGCTGCCGTCGGCCTGGCGGAACGCCTCGAAGATGATCTCGTGCTGATGCGGCGCGATGCCGATGCCGGAGTCGGCGACGGCGAACGCGATCGTGCCGCTCGACGGCGACGACACGCGCAGCGAGACGCGCCCCTGCGACGTGAACTTGAGCGCGTTCGACAACAGGTTTCGCAGGATCTGCGCGAGCCGCTGCGCATCGGTCTCGACGTGCTCGGCCGCGCCCGGCTCGATCGTCGTCTCGAACGCGAGCCCCTTGTCCTTCGCGATCGCCTCGAAGGTGCGCACCAGCCCGTCGACGACGCGGCCGACGGTGACCTGCTCGATCGTCATCTCGACCTTGCCCGCTTCGATCTTCGACAGGTCGAGGATGTCGTTGATCAGCGTCAGCAGGTCGTTGCCGGCAGACGAAATCGTCTCCGCGTAGCGCACCTGCTCCGGCGTCAGGTTGCCGGTCTTGTTGTCGGCGAGCAGCTTCGCGAGGATCAGCGTCGAGTTGAGCGGCGTGCGCAGCTCGTGGCTCATGTTCGCCAGGAACTCGCTCTTGTACTGGTTCGAGCGCTCGAGCTCCTCGGCCTTCTCCTCGAGCACCTTCTGCGAGCCGGCGAGCGCGTCCTTCTGCGACTCGAGGATCTGCGCCTGCTCCTCGAGCTGCGAGTTGGTCTGCTCGAGTTCGGCCTGCTGGCCCTCGAGCTGTGCCTGCGACGCCTTCAGCGCACGCCCCTGTTCCTCGAGCTCCTCGTTGCTGACCCGCAGCTCCTCCTGCTGCGTCTGCAGCTCCTCGGTCTGCCGCTGCGTCTCGATGAGCAGGTCGTCGATGCGCGTCGCCTCGCGCGCCGACCGGATCGCGACGGCGATCGGCGACGCCGCCCGGATCAGCAGCTCGCGTTCCGGGGGCCCGATCGGATGCAGGAAGCCGAACTCCATCACGGCCATGACGATGCCGTCGGCGCTCGCCGGGACGACGATCAGCTCGCGCGGTCGGGCGCGGCCGAGGCTCGAGCGGACGGGCAGGTAGTCGTCCGGGACGTCGCCGACGTGCAGCAGGCGATCGTCGCGCGCAGCCTGCGCGAGCAGCCCGACGGCGGCGTGACGCGCGCCGGCGGCCGGGGGTTCGTCGGCGAACCCGGCGAGGTAGTGGAACCCCTCCTCGCCGTCGTCGAGATAGATCGTCGCGACCGCCGCGTCGAGGTGGCGCGACAGGAAGCCGATGACCTTGGCGCCGAGCCCGGGCAACGGCTGGCGGCCGAGCATCGCAGCCGCCAGGCCTGCCGAGCCGGTCCTGAGCCACGTCTCCGTCGCGCGCTCGCGATGCGCCCGCGCGAGCAGGACGCCGGCGCCGGCGATCAGCGCGATCAGCAGCGCCGCCCCGAAGATCGTGATCCGGAACGCCTCGTCGACGGCCGCCTGCCAGTCGCGCTCGCGATCGGCGAGGTGGCGACTCTCGGTTCCCTGCATCTGCCCGATCAGCGTCCGCAGCCGGTCCATCGCGGCCTTGCCGCGATCGGACTGCACGATCGCGAGCGCCGCGGGCAGCTGGTTCGCCCGTCGCAGGTCGATCGTCTCGGCGAGCTCGCCGAGCTTCGCCTGCGTGACCTGCTCCAGCTGCTCCACGCGCTGCCGCTGGACCGGGTCGTCCCCGACCGCGCGACGGACCGCGTCGAGCGCCTTCGGCGTGCTCGCGCGCGCCGCGTTGAACGGATCGAGATAGTCGTCGCGGCCGGTCAGCAGGTAGCCGCGCTGCCCCGTCTCGGCGTCCTTCAGGTCCGACAGCAGCGCCTGCAGCGTGTCGATGGCGCCCTGCGTCCGGTGCAGCCGGTCGGCGGTCTGCGCGCTCTCGCGCAGCGATCGATACGAGACGGCGCCGAAGATCAGCACCGTGACGATCGCGAGCACGAGGCCCACGATCGTCGTCGCCGGCAGCACCGAACGTCGGTGCCCGTCGATCTTCGGCGCGCGCGCCGCGGTCGCTTCCCTTGCCATCGCGTCGTCAGGACAGGCAGGCGACGGAAGCCGTCTGGACCAGCTCCTTCAGCAGGGCGAGCGCGACCTTGCCCGGCATCGCGTACGGATCGAGCGACGCCTTCGTCGAGTACTTCAGGATCAGCGACGGGTTGAGGCGCTGGACGTCGACGCGGCCCATCGACCATCCGGCGAAGTCGCGTTCGTCGATGTCTTCATAGGTGAGCAGCGTGACCGCCTCGTGCTGCGCATCCGCGACGATGCGGCGATACAGCGCCGACACCTCGTCGCGGCCGCCCTCGAGCACCTGGAGGAACGTCGAGTCGGTGTGGCACAGCAGGCCGGTGATGCCGACGGCGGCGTTGTTCTGCGTCGACTTGCGGAGGATCGCGGCGAGGGTTTCCTGCCGCAGCGGCGACGTGGAGCGGCTCACGTACAGCAGTCGGACCAGCATGGATGCCCCTCAGCCTTTCTTGCTCAGCAACGACAGGAACTCGCGCCGCAACGCCTCGTTCTTCAGGAACTGCCCGCGCATCACGCTGTTCGTCATCATCGATTCGTCGTCCTTCACGCCGCGCCAGTGCATGCAGAAGTGGTCGGCCTCCATCACGATCGCCAGGCCGTCGGGCTTGACGCGGTCGGACAGCTCGTTCGCGAGCATCGTGACGGCCTCCTCCTGGATCTGCGGGCGGCTCATGATCCATTCGCAGACGCGCGCGTACTTCGACAGCCCGATCAGGTTCGAGTGCTCGTTCGGCAGGATGCCGATCCACACGCGGCCGAGGATCGGACACAGGTGATGCGAGCAGGCGCTGCGCACCTTGACCGGTCCGACGATCATCAGTTCGTTCAGCCGCGACGCGTTCGGGAACTCGGTCAGCGGCGGGATCGGCACGTAGCGGCCGCGGAACACCTCGGTGACGAACATCTTCGCGACGCGGCGCGCGGTCTCGTTCGTGTTGTGGTCGCTGTCGGTGTCGATGACGAGCGCATGCAGCACTTCCTGCATCTTGATCTCGACCTCGCGACGCAACTCGTCGAGCTCGCCGTCCTCGACGAAGGCGGCGATGTTGTCGTTCGCGTGGAAGCGCGCACCGCTCTGCGCGATGCGGCGGCGGATGCGTTCGGAGGCGGCGACGGTCGCGGGTTCTTCGCCGCCCGCGCGAGGCGATGAGGACGAATCGGGCATGGCGTTCCGATGACGATGCGGGCCGCTAGCGTAACGCGTCGGCGGCTCGCTTGTCGGACCGTCGCCGAACGGACACAATGCGGCGCCACGACCGACGGACGGGATGAAACGATGCAAGGTGTGCTGTTCGGGCTTTTCAAGGACCTCGAGACCGCCGAGCGCGTCCACGCGGCGCTGCTCGCGCGCGGCGTGCCGGCCGACGCCGCGATCCTGCATCACCAGGACGTGCCGATCGCCGGCGCCCGCGAGGAGAAGCCCGGCCGCCCGCGTCCGCGGGACGAGTCGGGCGTGCTGTCGGGGCTGTTCCATTCGCTGTTCGACAGCAGCGGCGAGATGGACGAGACGTCGCCGACCCATTCGGTCCGTCAGGCGCTGCACCGCGGCGACTACGCCGTCTCGGTCAACGTCAGCAGCGCCGACGAGATGACGATGGCCGAACAGCTGTTCACCGAGAACGGCGCGGTGCTGCAGCTGCATCCCGAGGCCTGAACCGTCACGATCGCTGACGGCGCCGCATCAGCGCGAGGAACGGCAGCGCGACGAGCGTCGCGATCATCAGCAGGTGGAAGTCGTTGACGTACGCGAGGAAGCTCGCCTGCCGCGTCACTTCGGCGTTCAGCGCCGCCGCGCCGGCGGTGCTCGACAGGTCGTAGGGCGACGGCAGGCCCGCGACGAGCGCCGGGTTGGCGATGTTGACGTTCTCGACCAGCTCGCTGTGGAACAGCGCGGTGTGCCGCGTCGTCAGCGTCTCCATCAGCGAGATGCCGATCGACGAGCCCATGTTGCGAAACAGGCTGAAGATCGCCGTGCCGTCGGGCCGCAGCCGTGCGTCGAGCGTCGAGAACGTCACCGTCGTCAGCGGCACCGACACGAAGCCGAGTCCCATCCCGTTGACGAATTGCGACACCACGACGTGCGACGCGTCGACGCCGAGGTCGAAGCCCGACATCTGCCACAGCGACAGCGCCGTCAGGCCGAAGCCGACGCCGATCAGCGCGCGTGGATCGACCTTGTTCACGAGCCGGCCCGCGACCAGCATCGTCAGCATCGTGCCGAGGCCGGACGGCGCCGTGACGAGGCCGATCGTCACGGCCGGATAGCCCATCAGCGTCTGCAGCATCGGCGGCAGCAGCGCGCGCACGGCGTACAGCAGCAGGCCGACCATGAAGTACAGGCCGAGCCCGATCGCGAAGTTCCGGTCCTTCAGCAGGTTGCGGTTGAAGAACGACACCGGCCCGGCCGTCGCCGTCAGCGCGACGAAGAACAGGAACGCGATCGCCGCGCCGACCGCCTCGACGACGATCTCGACGGAGCCGAACCAGTCGAGCAGCTCGCCGCGATCGAGGAACAGCTGCAGCAGGCCGAGCGCGAGGCTGAGCGTCACGAAGCCGTAGAAGTCGAACCTCGTCTGCTTCAGCGACACCGTCTCGCGGATGTAGCGCTTGATCCCGTAGTACGACAGCACGCCGATCGGCAGGTTGATGAAGAAGACCCAGCGCCACGTCAGGTTGTCCGTCAGCCAGCCGCCGAGCGTCGGACCGAGGATCGGGCCGATCATCACGCCCATGCCCCAGATCGCCATCGCCTGACCGCGCTTCTCCGGCGTGCTGCTGTCGATCATGACCGCCTGCGACAACGGCACGAGCGCCGCGCCGAACAGGCCCTGCAGCAATCGGGCGACGACGATCTGCAGCAGCGAATCGGACAGCCCGCAGGCGACCGACGCGGCGGTGAAGCCGACGATCGAGACGAGGAACACGCGCTTGCGGCCGAAGCGGGTCGACAGCCAGCCGCTCAGCGGCGTCGCGATCGCCGCCGCGACGATGTACGACGTCAGCACCCACGCGATCTGGTCCTGCGACGCCGACAGGCTGCCGGCCATGTGCGGCAGCGCGACGTTCGCGATCGTGCTGTCGAGCGTCTGCATGATCGTCGCGAGCATGATCGACACCGTGACGAAGCGTCGCCGGCGGCGCTCGTCCGCGGCGGCATCCGCCGGCAACGGCAACGACCCGCGCGGCAGCTCGGCGGCGTTCGCGCTCATCGGTCGGACAGGTTGTCGCGCATCGTGCGCAGCGCCGCGAGCACTGTCGCGAGCGCGTCGCGATCGAGGCCGCGCGTCGCCTCGCGCCGGATCGTCGCGACGACCTGGTCGATCGCGGCCAGGTGCGGCTTCGCGTGCGGCGTGAGGTGGATGCGGTACGCGCGCCGGTCGGCCGCGTCGTCCCGGCGCTCGACGAGCCGGGCGTTCGCGAGCTGGTCGACGAGCCGCGCGAGCGTCATCGGCCGCACCTCGAGCAGCTCGGCGAGGTCGACCTGCCGGATGCCTTCGTTGCGCGCGACGTAGACCAGCGCGCGGGCCTGCGCGAGCGTCAGCGAGCTGCCTTCGAGGCGTCGCTCGAACGCGCGACGCATCGCGCGCGAGACGTCCGCGACCAGGAAGCCGAGGCTATCGGTCTCGTTGCGGGGCGCCACCGCGCGATGCCGAACTCATAAGCATCGCTTATTGTATTGCGACGAGACGATCGCCGCAACGGGTCCGTCAGGCGGCCGTGCGGCGCGCTCGATAGGCGACCGTCGTGTACGGGAACTCCACGACGTCGCGTCCGGCGAGCGCCGGCTCCGCGGCGACGAGGTCGCGCAGGCCGCGTTCGACGGTCGCGCGCGCGTCGAGCGGCAGCGCCGCGATGAAGCTGATCGACAGGAAGCGCTCGACGATCACGACCTCGGGCGGGCCGACGTGCGCGTGCGGCAAGCGCGTCTCCTCGAGCGGTCCGAAGCCCGGCGCCGGGAACGCGCCGCGCCAGTCGCCGCTGTGGAAGCGCGGCGCGTCGCCTTCGTACGGCCGGATCAGGTCGGTCAGTCGCGCGACCCACGGCACCGACGCGTCGCGGACGTTCCAGACCAGCGCGAGGCAGCCGCCGGGCGCGACGACGCGGGCGATCTCGGCCGTCGCGGACGCGTTCGCGAACCAGTGGAACGCCTGCGCGCAGACGACCGCGTGCGCCGCCGCGTCGGCCAGCGGGATCGCCTCGGCGGTGCCGGCGCGCACGTCGACCGACGGATGGCGGGCGGTCGAGCTCCGCCCGCATCGCGTCGACCGGCTCGACCGCGACGACGGTCGCGCCGGTCGACGCGAGCCGCGGCACGAACTTGCCGGTACCGGCGCCGAGGTCGACGACGAGCCGGCCCGGCGCGAGGCCGACGTCGCGGCGCAGCCAGTCGTCGAGCGCCGCCGGATAGTCGGGCCGGCCGCGCGCATAGGTCGCGGCCGCGTCCTGGAAGCCCGTCGCGGCGGCGCGATGGACCGGCGTCATCGGCGCGACGCGCGCAACACGCGAATTGGTAAGACTCGTCTTATAATCGCCCATGGCTCCTCCGAACGCCTCGACCGACGGCATCCACGCCGCCATCCGGCTGCGCGCGTCGATCTCGCACCTGACGCGCGGACTGCGCGCGGCCTCCGCGCCCGAAGGACCCGGCGCCGCGAAGCTCGGCGTGCTGGGCCAACTGTACCGGCTCGGACCGTCGACGCCGACCGGCCTCGCGCGGCTCGAGCGCGTGCGGCTGCAGACGCTGACGCGCCTGCTCGCGGAACTCGAGGCCGACCGGCTGATCCGCCGCAAGCCGCATCCGACGGACGCGCGACAGACGGTGCTGTCGATCTCGCCGGCCGGCGTGCGCGTGCTGACGGCCGACATCCATCGTCGCGAGGCGTCGCTCGCCGCCGCGATCGAGGAGCGCCTCGACGCCGGCGAGCGGGCGCGGCTCGTCGATGCCTGCCGGCTGCTCGATCGTCTCGGCGACGCGCTCGCCGACGTCCCGCTCGCCGAGGACGCGGCGTGACGGCGCTCGCGATCACGCGTCACCTGCCGACCCTGCGCGACGCCGACTGGCGCCACGGCGCACGGCTCGCGATCGCGGTCGTCGTCGCGTACGGCGCATCCGCCGCCTGCGGACTGCCCGAGAGCTTCTGGGCCGTGATGAGCGCGCTGATCGTCGCGCGGCCGACCGCGGGCTCGACGCTCGGCGCCGGCTGGGACCGCGTGCGCGGCGTCGCGAGCGGCACGCTGCTCGGGCTCGGCGGCGTCTGGCTGCATCGCAGCGGCGTCGCGACGCCGCGTCGTCACGCTCGCGATGGTCGCGCTCGTCGCGTTCGCATCGGCGGTCGTGCCGGCGCTGCGCAGCGCGCCGATCTCCGCGCTGATCATCCTCGACAGCGGCGGCATTCCGGGCCACTCCGCGCTCGACGTCGCCGGACTGCGCGCGATCGAGATCGCGATCGGCGTCGTCGCCGGCGTCGCGGTCTCGCTGTTCGCGTTCGCGACGCATGCCCGCGAAGGCTTCGCGGACGCCGCCGGCGCGTGGTTGCGCGAGACGGCCGATCGCGCGATCGACGACCTGACCGGCGGCCCCGTCGACGTCGCGACCCGCGACGCGCGACGCGACCGCGACCGCGCCGCGCTGCGCGAGATCGCCGTGCTCGCCGTCGGCGCGGACCGCGAAGCACGCTGGCTCGCGGGCGTGAGACGAGCCGCGATCCCGACGATCGACCATGCGGCCTCGGCGCGGCTGATGACGCGCATCGCGAGCGACGTCGGGTCGGTCCTGCGCGCGGCCGATTGCGCGCCGTCGCCGCTCGACGCCGACGCTCGACGCGCGCTCGCCGACGCGGTCGCCGCGGCGCTGCGATCGACGGCGGACGCGGTCGGCGGCTGCGAGCGTCCGCCGCGCGCCGACGTCGCGCTCGGCCGCTGGGCGTCGCACGCGCACACGCCGAGCGGCTGGGTCGCGGCGTCGGCGCACCTGCTGCTGCAGGACCTGCGGCACCTGCGCTCGCATCGCTGCCGCCGCGGAGGCGAAGGCATGAGGATCCGCGTCGTCGGCGGCGGCCCCGCGGGGCTGCTGTTCGCGTACCTGATGCAGCGCGAGCGGGTCGCGAACGGACGGCCGCCGCACGACCTCGTCGTCGTCGAGCGCGACCCCGAGGACGCGACGTACGGCTGGGGCGTCGTGTTCTCCGACGTCGCGCTCGCGTTCGTCCGCGACGTCGCGCCCGAGGTCTACGACGCGACTGACGGCGAAGCAGGAAGTGTTCGACGAGATGGCCGTCGTGCATCGCGGTGTGCGCGTCACGCTCGCGCACAACACGTTCCATCGAATGGCGCGCATCGACCTGCTGGAAGCGCTGCACGCGAAGTGCCGCGAAGTCGGCGTCGCGCTGCGCTTCGGCGCGCGTGTCGACGATCCGGGCGCGCTCGGCGACTGCGACCTCGTCGTCGCGGCCGACGGCGCGAACAGCGCCATTCGCCGACGCCTCGCGTCGCACTTCCGTCCGCAGCTCGACGAGCGTCCGAACTGGCTCGCGTGGTACGGCACGACGAAGCCGTTCGACGCGCTGTCGCTGATCTTCCGGCAGAACGACGACGGCCTCGTCATCGCACACGCCTATCGCTACGCACCGGCGCTCAGCACGTTCCTCGTCGAGTGCGACCCGGCGACGTTCGAGCGTGCCGGCCTCGCGGCGATGAGCGACGCCGACAGCCTCGCGTATTGCGAGCGCACGTTCGCCGACGACCTCGACGGCCATCGGCTGCTGTCGAACGCGTCGAAGTGGTTCCGCTACACGATGGTCCGCAACGAGCGCTGGTTCCACGACAACGTCGTGCTGATCGGCGACGCGCTGCGGACCGGGCATCCGTCGGTCGGGTCCGGCACGCGGCTCGCGATGCAGGACGCGATCGCGCTGTTCGATGCGTATCGCGCGCACGCGACGGACGACGGCCGCTGCGACGTGCCGGCGATGCTCGCGACGTTCGTGCCGCACGCGCGAGCCGGGCTCGGAGAACCTGCGGCGGGCCGCGTTGAAGAGCACCGAGTGGTACGAGGATCTCGGGCCGAAGCTCGCGCTCGACCCGGTCTCGTTCGCGTACGACTACGTGACGCGCAGCGGTCGCGTCGACCATGCCGAGGTCGTGCGTCGCGATCCCGCGCTCGGCGCGCGCGTACGAGCGGCTGCATCCCGAGGCGTTCGCGTCGTGAACGTTCGACGACGCCGCGCTGGCCCGACGACGTCGCGCGACGCTATCGCGAGGCCGGGCTGTGGGAAGGCATCGACGTCGCGGCGATGGTCGCGCGCACGGCGGCGCGCCTGCCTGACAAGGTCGCCCTCGTCGCCGGCGAACGACGCGTCACGTATCGCGCGCTCGTCGATACCGTCGACGCCGTCGCCGCCGGACTGCTCGACCGAGGCCTGCGCGACGGCGACCGCGTCGTCGTGCAATTGCCGAACGTCGCCGAGTTCGTGTTCGTCTATCTCGCGCTGAACCGCATCGGCGCGATCCCGGTGATGGCGCTGCGTGCGCATCGCCACGCCGAGGTCCGCCACTTCCTGCGCGCGTCGGGCGCCGTCGGCTACGTCGATCGCCGACGTCGTCGGCGGGTTCGACTTCCGCGCGATGGCGTCGCGAGATGACGGGCGAATTCCCGGCGCTCGCGCACGTGATCGTCGTCGGCGAGCCGGGCCCCGAGCAGGTCGCGTTCGCGTCGCTGCTGCAACCGTCGTCGCGCGACGCGACGGCGCGGCTCGCGGCGTTCCGGCCCGACCCGTCGTCGATCAGCACGATGCTGCTGTCCGGCGGCACGACGGCGATGTCGAAGCTGATCCCGCGCACGCACGACGACTACGTGCTGAACGCGCGGCTGTGCGGCGCCGTCGCGGGCTTCGACGAGCGCACGGTCTACTGCGCGATGCTGCCGCTCGGCCACAACTACAACCTCGCGTCGCCGGGCCTCCTCGGCGCGCTCTATCACGGCGGCACCGTCGTCGTCGCGCCGTCGACCGACCCCGACACCGTGTTCGGCCTCGTCGCGCGCGAGCGCGTCACGGTCGTCGCGGCGGCCGTGCCGCTGATCGCCGGCTGGCTCACGGGCGACGCGATCGATCGGCACGACCTCTCGTCGTTGCGCGTCGTGCAGAACGGCGGCGCGCGGCTGCCGCCCGAGCTGCGCGCGCGGCTGCGCGAACGGATGCGCGTGACGCCGCAGGAGATCTACGGCACGGCCGAGGGCCTGATCAACATGACGCGGCTCGACGATCCCGACGACCTGCTGCTCGAGAGCTCCGGCGCGCCGGTCAGCGAGCACGACGAGATCCGCGTCGTCGACGACCGGGACCGCGACGTGCCGGACGGCGAATCGGGCGAACTGCTGACGCGCGGTCCGTACACGATCCGCGGCTACTGGGGCGACGCCGCGAGCGGCGTGGCCGCGAAGAACCGCGAGGCGTTCACGGCCGACGGCTTCTACCGCATGGGCGACCTCGTCAGGAAGCGCGGCCGTCACGTGTGGACCGAAGGTCGTCGCAAGGATCTCGTCAATCGCGGCGGCGAGAAGATCAGCTGCGAGGAGATCGAGAATCTGATCTTCGCGCACCCGGCGGTGAAGAGCGTGGTGCTCGTCGCGATGCCCGACCCGGTGTTCGGCGAGAAGGCCTGCGCCTGCGTGATCGTGAAGACGGGCGCGACGCTCACGTTCGACGCGCTGATCGCGTTCCTCCGCGAGCGCCGCATCGCGTCGTTCAAGCTGCCCGAACGCCTCGAGGTGATGGACGCGTTCCCGGTCAGCCCGGTCGGCAAGATCATGAAGCGCGAGCTGCGGGAGATCGTCGCGGCGAAGCTCGCGCGCGAGACGTCGACGTAGCGGACGGCGCGACCGTCCGACGATCGGCGACGGCGGTCCGCAGCCGGCGGCGCGCGAGCTCGGGAACATCGCGTGCGTCGCGCAGGTCGGACGTCTTTCCCGGTGCGCTCGCGTCCGCATCGCGATGTTCCGGCTCCCCAACCCGCAACGAAGAATGCCGCCGCCACGCGACGGACCGAACGGCATCGTCCCGAAGGAACGCAACATGCACTGGCTCGATCCCGAAGTCCTGCCCCGCGCGTCCGGCCGTGTCGCGCACTACACGATCAATCGCCACGGCGACGTCGACGGCTGCATCCTCGACGACGGACGGCAGGTCCACGTTCCGCCGCACATGGGCGCGGCGCTCGCGAAGCTGGTCGGCATCGGCGAGGTCGTCGAGGTGCGCTTCGTGAAGCCGCGCGACGCCGACGTGCTGGCGGCGGTCAGCGTCGCCGACGCGAACGGTCGAACCGTCGTCGACGCCGGACCGCACGCCGGCCGTCCGCCGGCGAAGCGCGCGCCGCCGGCCCGTCGACCGATGCACGTCGCCGGCCGCGTGCGCCGGACGCTGTACGCGCCGAAGGGCGAGGTCTGCGGCGCGGTCCTCGACGACGGCACGCAGCTGCGCGTCGACCCGAAGGCGAACGCCGAACTCGCCGACTGGTTCGCGACGGACGCCGCCGTCGAGGCGTGGGGCGACGGACTGAAGCGCAAGGGCGTCACGGTCGTCGACGTCCACGAGATCGCGTTCGCCGACGACGCCGGCTGACGCGGTCGCCGCTGTCGCGCGTCAGGCCGCCGGCTTCACGAACTTCAGCACGAACTCGTCCTTCGGCATCGGCGGGTCCGGCTCGTTGCGGTCGCGCGGGTCGTCCGGGTTGCGCAGGAACGTGCCGCGCCCGACCAGCCGGAAGCCCGCGGCCTCGACCTCGCGGACGACGAAGTCCTCCTCGACGCGATGCAGCGTGCCGGATTCGGAGATGCCGGTCCCGGCGCGCCCGGCGTGGTCGGCGATCACGTAGAGGCCGCCCGGCTTCAGCGCGCGGAAGATCGACGCGTTCATCGCGGCGCGATCGACGCCGAGATGCCCCATGTCGTGATAGTTGAACATCAGCGTCGCGAGGTCGAGCGAGCCGGGCGCGATCGCGTCGCCGGTCGGTCGCTCGAATGGCGCGACGAGCGGCGTCATGTCCGCGAGATGCGCGGCCTGCGCGCGATCGGCGACGCGCATCGCGCTCGTCCGCGGCGCCGACGTCGCCGGCGCGGCCATCGCGCCGCCTTCCGGCATGGCCGGCGGCCGACGGTCGACGTTCGGCGGCGGGCTCTGGCCCCAGACGTGCCCGTCGGGTCCGACGGCGCGCGCGAGCAATTCGGTCGTGTAGCCCCCGCCGGCGCTGACGTCGAGCACCCGCATGCCGGGTCGCACGCCGATGAACGCGAGCATCTCGACCGGCTTGCGGCGAACGTCGTTCTGGCGGTCGCCGGCCGTGCGGTCCGGACTCGCGACGATGGCGGCGATCCGTTCGGTGGTCAGCGCGGGCGGCGTGGCGGGCGCGGTCGCGCAGGCGGCGATCAGCACGACGATCGACCACGACGCGCGTCGCGAGAGGGCAGGCAGGGGCAGGCGCATGGCGTCGTCCGGTCAGCGGGCGAGTGCCCGGGACCGCATGATGCCCGTCGCCGCGCCGGCTGGCCAACCGGCGACGCCGCGCACGACGACGAAAGGGACGACGACAAGGGACGATGACGACAGGGACGGTGACGACAGGGACGACGACGCGCGACGATGAGACGACGACGCGCCGCGACGCGTCACAGGATCGTCGTGTTGTCCGCGATCAGGCTCGTCGCGCCGAACGTCTGCAGCTCCTCGTCGACCGCGAAGCAGTTGCGACCGTCGTTCTTCGCGCGGTAGAGCGCGGCGTCGGCGCGTTCGATCAGGCTCTCGACGCTGACCGGCTCGCCGGCGTAGACCGCGACGCCGATGCTCGTCGTGATCGACAGCGTCGTCTCGCCGAACTCGAACGCGGGCCGCATCGCGCGGACGATCTTCGCGGCGATCGCACGCACGTCGTCGCTGTTGCGCACGCCTTCGGCGATGACGACGAACTCGTCGCCGCCGAGCCGCGGCGACGACGTCGGCGCCGCGCACCGCGCGCACGAGCCGGCTCGCGAAGCCGCGCAGCAGCTTGTCGCCGATCTGGTGGCCGTGCGCGTCGTTGACGGCCTTGAAGCGATCGACGTCGAGATAGAACAGCGCCATCGACGCGAGGTGATGCCGACTGCGCTCCATCGCATCGGTGATCGCCGATTCGAAGCCGGCGCGGTTCAGCAGGCCGGTCAACGCGTCCGCGCGGATCAGCCGCGACAGCCGCTGGTTCTCGACCTTGTGGTCGGTCACGTCCTGATGGATGAAGTGATAGCCGTCGACGCGACCGTGGTCGTCGATCTCCGGGATGATCTTGACGAGCAGGTGGACCGGCCGCACGCCCGAACGGCTGTCGACCTCGAAGACCTGCGTCTGGCCGGTCGCCGCGCGCCGCAGGAACGGCTCGTAGCTGCGATAGGCCTCGGGCCCGATCAGCTCGCAGACGGTGCGGCCGACGATCCGCGAGCGGTCGATGCCGAAGTGCGACTCGTAGATCGAGTTCACGAAGCGATAGCGATACTCGCGGTCGAGGAACGACACGTGGACCGGCAGCGCGTCGGCGATCGACAGCATCCGCGCCTCGCTCGACCGCATCGCCGTGGCGGCGGCCTGCGACGCGGTGGTGTCGTGCATCAGGCTCGAGAAGAACTCGAGGCGCCCGTCGAGGTTGCGATGCGCGATCACGGTCTGGTCGACCGGCACCTCGCGACCGTTGCGGTCGACGACCGCGGTCTCGCCGAGCCAGATGCCGTGCGCGAGCGCGGCCGGGATGCCTTCGTTCTGCAGCTTGGCGGCGGCCCACGGCGCGAAGTGATCGTCGATCGTCGTCGCCGAGACGTCGGCGTCGAGCGGCAGGCCGAGCACCGCGCGCGCGGACGCGTTGAGGTACGTGACGCGACCGTCGACGTTCGTCATCGCGACGAAGTCGCGGCTGCTCTCGAGGATCGCGACGAGCCGTCGCCGGTCCTGGTCGCTCGCGACGCGCGCCGCCTCGGCCGTCCGCTGGCCCGCGAGCATCGCGTTGAAGGCGGCCGCGACCTCGCCGACCTCGTCGCGCAGGCGGACCGTCGCGAACGCGTCGCTCTTCGGATTCGTCGCGATCGCCTCGACCTCGTCGCGCAGCGCGGTCAGCGGCCGCAACAGGAACCACGCGATCAGCCAGACCAGCGGCAGCACGATCAGCGCGGCGACGACCGCCGTCGCGATCGTGCGCTCGCGCGCGCGGGTGATCGTCTCGAACGCCTCGTCCTCCGGCAGGACCGCGGCCACGACCCAGCCGACCGTCGCGAGCGGCTTGAACGAGACGAGCGCCTCGCGACCGCCGTCGACCGTCGTCACCGTCGAGCCGGGTTGGTGCGCCGCGATCGTCCGCGCGTCGGCGAGGCCGCGTCCGCCGAGCACGGGCTTCATCAGCCGCGCCGGGTCGGGGTGCGCGAGATAGATCGCGTCGGGGCCGGTCGTCGTGACGGCGAAGTAGCCGGTGCGGCCGTTGCGCGTCGTCGAGAATGCGCCGAGGAAGTTCGGCTTCGTCAGCGGCAGCACGCCGACGAGCACCGCGCGGATGCGACCGTCGCCGTCGCGGATCGGCGCGGCGACGTCGATGATCGGCGTGCCGACGAGCTTCGCGCGAAGCGCCTCCGACACGACCGGCTTGCCGGTCGCCATGACCGACTTGAAGTACGCGCGGTCGCCGAGCTCGACGCCGACGAGGTGGATGCGCTTCTGCGGATAGGCGCCGGTGACGACGCCGTTCGTGTCGACCACGAACACTTCCTCGAACAGCTGCAGCAGCGCCGGTTGCTGCGCGTAGGCCGTGGCGAAGCGGTCGGCGTCGGCGGCGACGTCCACCGGCGTGACGACCGCCGACGCCGCCAACGCGTCGACGGCGCCGCGCAGGTCCTCGTCGAGGCCGTCGGCGACGCGCGTCACCATGTCGAGCTGCGCACCGGAAAGCGTCCGGCGGAGGTCTCGCTCGGCGAAGTTCATCGAGATCGCGCCGAGGCCGACGACGAGCGCGAGCACGCCGCTCGACATGGCGATCGCCAACCGACCCTTGAGACTCAGTGTCTTCATTCCACGCGCGAGCAACGGGCCGACGGCCCTCCTGACCGGACGTCAGTCTGCGACGGGGACGGCGCGGCGCAGACGCGGAACAACGCGCGGAATCGCAGGCCAATTCGGCGCGCGCGGACGGTGGCGTCGGTCGCGATCGTGCGCGCCCGGGGAACGGTTGATCCCGGCGAAGGCGCGACGCCATTTGGCGTTCCGAACTTGGGCCCCGGCCTTCGCCGGGGTGACGGTCGAGGTGTCATCCCGGTGAAGTCCGGGACCCCATTTGCCGATTTCGAACTCGGGCCCCAGCGTCCGCCGGGGTGACAGGTCGAGGTGTCATCCCGGCGAACGAATGGGTCGCCGTCATTCGCCGTCGTTCCCGCGAAGCAAGGGAACCCGGCGGCGTCCGGGCGTCGGCGCGCCCGCGCCGCGGTCAGATGCGCGCGAGCAGCTCGGCCTTCTTGGCCGCGAACTCCTGCGCATCGACGATGCCGCGCGCGTGGAGGTCCGCGAGCCGCTCGAGCGCGGCGAACGGATCGGGGGCCGCGGCGCCCGGGGGCGTGCCGACGGATCGAGGCGACGGCGCGGTGGGCGGTTCGCCGGGCGCCGGACGTGCGCGGTCTCGCGTCGCGTCGTCGAGCCCGTCGTCGGCCGCGTCGTCGAGCCCGTCGTCGGCCGCGTCATCGAGCCGGTCGTCGGCGGCGCCATCGCCGCCGTCGTCGAGCCCGCGGCCGACGCCGTCGCCGTCTGCGTCGTCGACCACCCGCAGACGATCGAGCGCGAGCGGTCCCGACTCGGTCGTGAAGACCGGCCCGCTCCCGCCGGACGACGTGCCCTGCTGCTGCGACGCGCCGGCGATGCGGTGATCGGCGGTGTCGTAGATCGTCCGTCGGCCGTCGTGGTCGACGACGAGTCGTCGCGCGCCGGCGAACCACGCGTAGCGCGAGCCGTCCTGCGCGCCGGTCGTGTCCGGCGCGCCGAACGACGCCGGCCATCCCGCTGCGGACGGTTCGCGCGAATCCTGCACGCGCGTCACGCCGCCCGACGTCTGGCTCTGCCGCTGGAACCCGACGTCCGGCACCGGTCGTTCGACCGCCGGCGTCCCCGCGAGCGCCGTCGAGAGCGCGTCGCACAGCTGACCGACGCGCGCGCGCAGCGCCTCGTCGTCGAACGTCCCGACCATCAGCAGGCCGCCCCGCATCCACTGGCCGGACCCGCCGAACTCGGCATGATCGAATTGCGCCATTCGCCCGCCGCCGGCGACGATCGCGTCCCGCATCGTCGCGACCGCGTCCTCGGAGAAGCCGGTCTGGCGCGCCAGCGACGCGAGCTGCGCGCGGTGATTCGGGTCGTGGAGGTTCAAGGGTCTGGCCGCGATCGATCGATGGACGTCGATAGACCGTCGCTCGGCGCGCCGGTTCTCGGCGTCGCGACGAGCAGCGGGATGTCGCGCGCCGGATGCGGCAACCGCGTCATCGGCATCGAGAACGCCTCGCCGAGCGTCGCCTCGGTCAGCGTCTCGTCGACGCCGCCGACCGCGAGCAGCCGGCCGTCCTTCAGCAGCGCGACGCGGTCGGCGTACGCCGCCGCGAGGTTCAGGTCGTGCAGGATCGCGACCACCGCGACGCCCGCGTCGGCCGCGAGCGCGCGGATCGCGTCGAACGCCGCATGCTGATGCGCGACGTCGAGCGCGGCCGACGGCTCGTCGAGCAGCAACGCGCGCGGTCGCTCGACGGTGGGCGCGTCCGGCTCCGCGTCGTCGTCGAGGACCTGCGCGAACGCGCGGGCGAGCATCACGCGCGCGCGCTCGCCGCCCGACAGCGTCGCATGACGACGCGACGCGAACGCGAGCGCGTCGGTCCGCCGCATCGCGTCGCGCGCGATCGCGTGGTCGCGGGCGCCGGGCCGGCCGCCGTCGAACGGCGAGCGACCGAGCAGCACGAGGTCGAGCGCCGTGAAGCCGAACGCGACCGACGGATGCTGCGGCAGCACCGCGCGCCGACGCGCCTGCTCGAGCGCGGACCAGTCGCCGAGCGGACGGCCATGCAGCCGCACGACGCCGCGATCCGGCGCGAAGTCGCCGGCCATCAGCCGGACGAGCGTCGACTTGCCGGCGCCGTTCTCGCCGAGGATCGCGAGCACCTCGCCGGCGTGCGCCGCGAGCGACACCCCGTCGACGATCGCGCGACCGCCGCGCACGACGGTCACCGCGTCGAGCTCGACGACCGGCGCGATCACTCGACGATGCCGCGACGTCGCAGCAGCAGCGCGAGGAAGAACGGCGCGCCGACGAGCGCGGTCACGATGCCGATCGGCAGCTCCGCCGGCGCGACGACGAGCCGGCCCGCGACGTCGCCGCCGATCAGCAGCAGCGCGCCGATCGCCGCGGACGCCGGGATCACGACGCGATGGTCCGGGCCGCCGAGCGCGCGCGCGATCTGCGGCGCGACGAGTGCGACGAACCCGATCACGCCGCACACCGCCACGACGAAGCCGGCCATCAGCGCCGCGTACGCGATCGTCTCGCGCTTCAGTCGCCCGGTCGCGAAGCCGAGATGCCGCGCCTCGACCTCGCCGAGCGCGAACGCGTTCAGGCCCGGCGCGAGCCGCATCAGTCGCCCGATCGAGATCGCGACGGCGAGCGCGACGACGCCGACCGCGTCCCAGCGCGCGCCGGCGAGGCTGCCGAAGTTCCAGAACGCGATGCTGCGCAACTGCTCGTTCGTCGCGATCGTCGTCAGCAGGCCGGTGCCGGCGAACGCGAGCGCGTTCAGCGCGATGCCGGCGAGCAGCATCGTCGCGAGCGACGTCGCGCCTTCGAACGTCGCGAGCCGATAGAGCAGCGACGTCGCCGCGAGTCCGCCGACGAAGCCTGCGACGGGCAGCGCGAACGGGCCGAGCGCCGTCGTCCAGCCGGCGGCGAAGCGCGCGCCGACGACGATCGTGGCCGTCACCGCGAGCGCGGCGCCGCTCGACACGCCGATCAGCATCGGGTCGGCGAGCGGATTGCGGAACATCGCCTGCAGCGCGGCGCCCGACGCGCACAGACCCGCGCCGGCCGCGATCGCGAGCGCGATGCGCGGCAGCCGGATCGCCACGACGACCGTCGCGTTCGCGGTCGGCACGTCGGCCGGCAGCGGTATCCCGAACAGCGACGCGACGCTCGCGACGACCTGTCGCAGCGGAATGTCGATCGCGCCGACGCCGAGCGCGAGCAGCGCCACGACGACGACGAGCGCGACGAGCGCGCCGACCAGCGCGAGCGGCCGCGGGCGAGCGGCGGGATCGATCGCGAGCGGCATTTCGTCGGCGACGGGCGTCAAGGGATGGGTCGAGTCGGGATCGCGGGCGGGCCTGCCCTACAATCGCCGACCGCATCATCGCAGCGATCCCGCATCGACCGGGCGCGCGGACGGAGACCCGATGAAACTGTATTACATGCCGGCGGCGTGCTCGCTGTCGGTCCAGATCGCGCTGCGCGAGCTCGAACAGCCGTACACGAAGGTGCGCGTCGACGGCGACACGAAGACGCTCGACGACGGCCGCGACTTCCGCGCGATCAGTCCGCGCGGCCAGGTGCCGGTGCTCGAACTCGACGACGGCACGGTGCTGACCGAGGGACCGGTGATCGTTCAGTACCTCGTCGACCGCGCACCGACGAGCACGCTGCTGCCGCCGGTCGGCACGATGGAGCGCTATCGCGCGCTCGAGTGGCTGAACTACCTGACGTCCGAAGTGCATCAGCGCTTCTATCCGCTGTTCCGCTTCCCCGACTTCGGCGACGACGCGAAGGCCGCGCTGCGGGCGGACCTCGATCGCCGTCTCGCGTTCGTCGCGGGCCGCCTCGGCGAACAGCCGTACCTGATGGGCGATCGCTTCACCGTCGCCGACGGCTACCTGTTCACGATGCTGCGCTGGGCGCGCTTCCTGAAGGTCGACCTCGCGCCGTGGCCGAACCTCGTCGCGTATCGCGACCGCATCGCCGCGCGCCCCGCGGTGCAGGCCGCGATGGACGACGCCGGCCTCGCGAAGCGCTGACCGATGACCGATCGATCCGTCGACGCGTCGTCGACGCCACGCCACCAGCGGCTCGACGCGCTGGCGATCGGGCTGATGCTGGTCTGCTGCGTGCTGTGGGGCGCGCAGCAGGTCGTCGTCAAGGCGACGCTGCCGGTCGTGCCGCCGTTCCTGCAGGCGTCGGTGCGCTCCGCCGTCGCGGCGGTCGCACTGTGGGCGTGGTCGGCGTCGCGCGGCATCCCGCTGTTCGCGCGCGACGGCACCGGTCCGGCCGGGTCTCGCCGCGGGCGTGCTGTTCGGCTTCGAGTTCCTCTGCATCTACGCGGCGCTGCCGCGGACCGACGCGTCGCGCGTGTCGGTGTTCCTCTATCTCGCGCCGTTCGTCGTCGCGCTGTGCCTGCCGCTGTTCGAGCCGACCGAGAAGCTCGCGCCGGCGCAGATGGCCGGCCTCGTCGCCGCCTTCGCCGCGCTCGCGTACGCGTTCCAGGAAGGCTTCACGGCCGGGCGGCCCGCGCAATGGACCGGCGACGCGCTCGCGGTCCTCGCGGCGTTCGTGTGGGGCGCGACGACGCTCGTCGTCCGCGCGACGACGCTGTCGCATGCGGCGCCCGAGAAGACGCTGTTCTATCAGCTCGCGGTGTCCGCGGTCGTGCTGGAGACGGCATCGCTCGTGGCCGGCGAGCGGCTGGCCGTCGAACGGCCTGCCGGCGTGGGCCTGGGCCTCGCTCGCGTTCCAGTCGCTCGTCGTCGCGTTCGCGAGCTATCTCACCTGGTTCTGGCTGCTGCGGCGTTATCCCGGCGACGCGGCTGTCGGCGTTCTCGTTCCTGACGCCGGTCTTCGGTCTGCTGTTCGCGGCGATCATGCTCGGCGAGGCGATCGGCGTCCGGCTCGTCGTCGCGATGGTGTTCATCGCGATCGGCATCGCGCTCGTCAATCGCAAGTCGAATCCGCGCATCGCGCCGACGGCCGACGGACCTGTGAAGAGCCGCGCTGCGCGCGGCTTTCGTGGAACCGTCATGCGATTTGGATTACAGTGCGTCGCATGTTGCTGATCCTCGGGCTCGACATCGCCGGACAACCGTTCCGCTGGCTCTCGCCCGAAGAAGCGGTCAGCTACAACGCGACCGGCAAGGTCGCCTGGTCGATCGGCGCACCGGCCGTCATCTTCCGCGGCGGCATCAATCGACACGGCGTGCAGTCGGTCGTCGAGTCGGCGCCGATCATCGCGATCGCGCGGTCCGACATCATGGCGTCGAAGGCGCTGGCCTATCCGCCGCTCGGTGACCGCAACGACCTGCTGTTCAAGCGCGACCGGCACACCTGCGCGTTCTGCGGCGAGACGTTCGGCCGCGACAAGCTGACGCGCGACCACATCGTCCCGCGCTCGCGCGGCGGCCGCGACGCGTGGATGAACGTCGTCGCCGCATGCCGCTTCTGCAATCACCGCAAGGGTGCGAAGACGCCGGAAGAAGCGCACATGCCGCTGCGCTACCTGCCGTACGCGCCGTGCCGCTACGAGCACTTCATCCTGTCGGGCCGCCACATCCTCGCCGACCAGATGGACTACCTGACGGCGATGCTGCCGAAGCACAGCCGGCTGAACGGATAGCGGTTCGTCGCCGAAGGTTGTCCGCAGAGCGACGCTTTCGCTTGTCGCGGCAGCTGGCGTCCCGCACACTGGGACGCGCTCGGGTCGGACTCGCCGACCCGTGACCGGAGATTGCGATGCGGACGAGTCTTGCTGCGCTCGCGGTGGCGATCGTCGCATTCAACGCGGGTGCGGCGCCCATCGTGTACGAGATCGGTCCCCGCATTGCGGGGCAACCGGTCCAGCTCACCGGAACGATCACCACCGACGGAACGATCGGCCCGCTGGCGGCCGCCAACATTCTCGCGTGGTCCTTCGTCCTCGTCGACCCGATGCGGACCGCCGTCCTGTCGAGCGCGACCGGCACCTTCAGTGCCGTCGGCTCCGCGCTGGTCGGGAGCGAAGACGCACTGACCTTCGCGTTCGACGACCCGTTCCACCAGGGGTTCGACGATGTCTTCGTCGGACCCCCGGACCCGTTCTCGAGCGCGCGGTGGGCCCTCGCCGCGGGCGTCTTCGCCGATGGCGCGGGACTCGAGACGATCCTGTCGCCGACGGTCTACGAGGACTTTCGGATCGTGACCGACCCCTTCGCGGTCGTCGGCATCGCGCTGCCGGCCGCCGTCCCGGAGCCACCGGCGGTGGCGTTGCTCGGTGCGGGACTGGCGGCCGTCGTGCTCGGACGCCGCAGACGCCGCGCTCCGAAGCGCTGAAGCGCACGCCCTCTTCGCCGCACCGGCGGCGCCCTTCGCCGGGCCGATCCGTTCACCGCGTCGCGCGCGCCGGATGCTTCGTCACCACGGCGCGCCCGACGGACGGCCACGCGCCGACGCCCATTCGTGGTCGTCGCGCCCGGCCGCCGCCATGACGCATCCGATGATCGTCACGCGCCCGGCGGTCGACGCCCGCTCGCCCACCTTCAGAGCCAGTGGAAGCCCTTCGCCATCAGGCCGGCCATCCCGACGGCGAGCGAGACGATCATGCCGCCGAGCACGAGGAAGTGGCGATCGAGCTTCGCATCCAGTGCGTCGATGCGGGCGTCGAGCCGGCGACCGAGGTCGTCGATCTTGGCGTCGAGCCGGCGACCGAGGTCATCGATCTTCGTATCGAGCCGGGAAGCGAGCGCGTCGATCTTCGCGTCGAGCCGCGTCACCGAACCGCGCAGGTCCGCGACGTCGGCGACGATGTGCTCGACGTGCGTCTCGATGCGGGCGATGCGCTCTTCCATCGTCGCATTGTCCGAACGGGGTCGCGGCGCGTCAACCGGCAGGCTCATCGGGCGGTCCGGGCAAAGACGCGAGGGTCACGCGTCCGGCGGCCGCACGCATCGATCGAATGCACGATGCGCGGGACGACGCGTGTCGCCCGGCGAACGGACCCCGCGCCTTCACCGCGACGCCGGCGTCGGCTCCTTCGTCATCGCGGCGCCGTCCGGCGGATGCGCCTCGCTCGCCGGCGGCGCCTTCGTCATCGTCGCGCTGACCGGCTCCATGCCGCTCTTGATGATCGCCGGCTGCGCGTCCTTCGAGTTCAGGAAACGCACGAGGTCGCGCGCCGCGTCGGCGTTCTTCGCATTCGTCGTGATGCCGGCGACGAACGTCGTCGACTTCTGAACCTCGTCCGGGATCGGCCCGACGATCGTGATGCCCGGCACCGGCTGCAGCTCGCTCTTCTGCTGGAAGCCGATCTCGGCCTCGCCGCGCGCGACGACGCGACCGACCGGCTCGGCCGGGATCATGCGGCTCTTCGCGCGGATGCTGCCGTCGGGGTCGAGCTTCGGCAGCAGCGTGTCCTGCAGGTAGACGCCGCTCGCGCTGTCCGAGTACGCGATCGACTTCGCGTTCCTGAGCGCCTGCGTGAACGCGCCGACGGTCGAGATGTCGGGCCGCGGCGAGCCGGCCTTCACGGCCATCCAGATCGTCGCGTTCGCGAGATCGACGCGGCTGCCGGCGACGGCGAGGTGCTTCGCGATCAGGCTGTCGAGTCCGGCGTCGACGAGGATCACGAGGTCGGCGTCCTCGCCGCGCGCGAGCCGGTTCGGGATCGCCTGCGGCGTCTCGCCCATCGACGGACCGCGCGCGGTGACGACGTGGTTGCCGCTGCGCTGCTCGTAGATCGGAACCAGCTCGTCGAATGCCGCACCGAACCCGCCGGAGATCATCACGTGGATCTCGGCCGCGGCCGCCGCGTGCGATGACAGGAGCGCGGCGAGCGCGGCCGCCGCGACGAGCACGCGGCGCGCGCGGCGCGTCACGGCAGGTACTTCCAGTTGCCGCCGACGATCTCGACCATCACGCGCGCGCGCTGGTCGAGCCCGAGGTGGTCGGTCGGGCTCATGTTGACGATGCCGTTCGTCGACGGCTCGTTGCGGATGCCTTCGAGCGCATCGCGCAGCGCGGCGCGGAACTCGGGCGTGCCGGGCTGCGCCTTCTTCAGCGCGACCGGGATCGCGTGCTCGAGCAGCAGCCCCGCGTCCCACGTGTACGACGCGAACGCGGCGACGCTGCCGGCGCCGAACTTCTGTTCGTAGCGCTGCTGGAACGCCTGCGCCGGCTTCTTCACCGGGTTCGAGTCGGGCAGCTGCGACGCCACCATCACCGGCCCGGTCGGCAGGTACGTGCCGTCGCAGTCCTTGCCGCAGACCTTCAGGAACTCGCGGCTCGCGACGCCGTGGTTGTGATAGATGCGGCCCTGGTAGTTGCGTTCGCGCAGCGCGCGGACCGGCGTCGCGGCCGGCGATCCCGACGCGCCGATCACGACGGCGTCCGGATGCGCCGCGACGATCTTGAGGATCTGCCCCGTCACGCTCGTGTCGGTCGGCGCGAAGCGCTCGTTCGCGACGACCCGGATGCCCTTCAGCTCCGCGTATTTCTCGACCTCGGCGTAGAACGCGTCGCCGAGCGCGTTGTCGAAGCCGATGAACGCCATCGTCTTGACGCCCGCGTTGCTCATGTTCTCGGCGATGGCGGTCGCCATCATCGTGTCGGACTGCGGCGTCTTGAACATCCACGCGCGGTTCGCGTCCATCGGCTCGATGATCCGCGACGACGACGCGAGCGTGATCGCCGGCACCTTCAGCTCGCCCAGCACCGGCAGCATCGCGAGCGAATTCGGCGTCGTCGTCGAGCCGATGATCGCGTCGACCTTCTCCTCGGTGACGAGCTTGCGGACGTTCGTGACCGTGGTCGTCGTGTCGGACGCGTCGTCCAGGACGATGTAGTCGACCTTCTTCCCGGCGATCTCGCGCGGCAGCAGCTCGACGGCGTTCTTCTCGGGGATGCCGAGCGCGGCCGCCGGGCCGGTCGACGAGATGGTGACGCCGATGCGGATCTGCGCCTGCGCGCCGGCGGCGGCGACGAGGACCGCGAAGCCCGCGACGAGGCTGCGCGCGTGACGCGACATACGATTCATGAGGTCTCCTCGAATCGCCGCGTCGGTCTGGTGCCCGTTTTCGAATCGCGGCCGTGCGCGATTCTGACGCAATCGGGCGGCGTCGTCGCCTGCGATGCGCCGGGTCCGGGCGCCGCGGCGACGCCCGCGCCCGTCAGCTCGCCAGGCGGAACGTGTTGCGGCCCGACCGCTTCGCTTCGTAGAGCGCTTCGTCGGCGCGCCTCATCAGCGTCGACGCCACCTCGTGCGACGCCGCGCGCACCGCGATGCCGATGCTCGTCGTCACGCAGGCGACGTGCTCGTCGAGCATGAACGGCTTCTCGACGGCCGCGATGATCTTGCGCGCGACGAACTGCGGCTCCTCGTCGCTGTTCAGGTCGTCGAGCAGCACGACGAACTCGTCGCCGGACAGTCGCGCCACCGCGTCGGTCTGCCGCGTGCTGTCGACGAGCCGCTGCGCGAACTCCTTCAGCAGGATGTCGCCGCACGCGTGGCCGTAGCGATCGTTGACCTGCTTGAAGTGGTCGATGTCGAGGAACATCAGCGCGAGCGGCCGGCCGTCGTCGCGATGCTGCTCGAGCGCGTCCGTCAGCATCTCGTTGAACTGGTGCCGGTTCGCGATCCCGGTCAGCGTGTCGAAGCGCGCGAGGCGTGTCAGCCGCTGCTCGGCTTCCTTCGCCTTCGTGACGTTGTGGATCATCCCGTAGACGCCGCGCGTCGCGCCGGTCGCCGCGTCCGAGTCGGGGATGAAGCAGCACTGCAGCCATTGCGTCCCGTGCGTCTCGTTCGGGATCTCGAGCTCGTAGTCGATCGCCTCGCCCTGGATGCCGCGCAGGAAGTAGTAGTCGTAGCGCGCCGCGATCTCCGGCGGCATCAGCCGGTCGAACGGCTGGCCGACGATCTCGTCGAGCGGCCGCTTGAACCACTTCTCGAACACGCGGTTCGCGAAGCGGAACCGGCGGTTCTCGTCGACGTAGCAGATCATCGCCGGCAGGTTGTTCGCGATCGTGACGAGGCGCTTCTCCGACTCCGCACGCAGCAGGTCCGCGACCTTGCGCTCCGTGATGTCCTGCGCGAAGCAGTAGACGCCGCGCACCGCACCGTCGTCGTCGCGGTCGGGGAAGAACGTGTGGTGCACGTGTCGCACGTCGCCGTCGGCGTCGCGCGTCGACTCGAAGCTGCAGCCCTCGCCGTCGAGCGCGCGGCGCACGTACGGCGCGACGATCCCGTGGAGCGCGTCGCCCCGGACCTCGAGGATCGTGCGACCGATCATCTCGGCCGGCGAAGGGCCCACGGTTCCCGGCGAGCGATAAGCGTTGACGAAACGGTAGCGCTGCTCGAGATCGATGTAGGAGATCTCGGCCGGCACGTTGTCGGTGATCGCGCGCAGCTGCTGGCGACTCGCCGCCAGCTCGCGCTCGCGGGCTTCGAGCGCCGCGGCCATGTCGTTGAAGTTGCCCGCGAGGACCGCGATCTCGCCGCCGCTCGCGACGCTGCTGCGATACGAGAGATCGCCGCCGTGCAGCCGCTCGGTGTCGGCCGCGAGCTGCATCAGGGGCCGGCTCGTCCACGCCGCGATCCGCCCGGCGACGACGAACGCGAGCGCGAAGATGAACAGTCCGACGCCGAGGTTGCGCAGCAAGCGTTCACTCGTCGGCCCGATGACGTTCTCGACCGGCTCGCTGACGCGGACGACCCACCGTCCGTCGCCGACCACGGCGTAGCCCGCGAGGCGGCGCTGGCCATCGATCCCGACGCCTTCCTCGGTGCCGCTGCGCCCGGCGAACATCGCGTCGAGCTGATCGGTCTTCGGGACCGACTTGCCGATCCACGTCGCCGGATCGTCGGATTCGCGCGATGATCGCGCCCTTCGAATCGAGGATCGTGACGAGCTTCGTCGCGCTCAGCACGCCGTTGCGGTCGAGCATGCCGATCAGTTCCTGCGGCCGCATGCCCATCGTCAGCACGCCGACGAGCCGGTTCTTCGGGTCGAACACGGGCCGCGCGAACTGCATGAAATACGCGCCGGTCGTGCGGGACTGCAGCGGTCCGTCGACGACGAAGTCGCGCTTCGCGATCGCCTCCTTGAAGTAGCGACGGTCCGATACGTTGACGCCGCGGGTCGCGGCACGGCGATCGAGCGACACGAGGCTGCTGCCGTCGAGACCCCACAGCGCGATGTTGTCGACCGGTCGCGGCATCGTGCCGCGCATGCTCTCCAGCATCGCGTCGACCGCCGCCCGATCGTCGACCGTCGCGCCGATCGCCTGCGCCGCGGTCGCCAGCAGGTGGTCGACCTGTTCGATGTGGTCCTCGAAGCGGGCCGCGAACAGCGTGGCGTCGGCGCGCGCGGCCTCGCGGATGTGCTGCTTCTCGAGCGCGGCCTGCTGCGTGGCCGACCAGACGATGTAGCCGAGGAACGGCACCGCGAACGCGATGACGACGATGCGGAACCGCCAGCGCAGCGGGAGCTGCGCGATGCCGGCGTCGCGGACGCCGCGTTGGAGCGCTTGCCGGACCCGTCCGCCGACGCCCCCCGTCTCGCCGGACGAGCCGCTGTGCGTCGTGTCGGAACGGATTCCTGATGGCATACGCAGCGAATGGAGGACGGACGTGGCCGCCGGGCGACTGGCGTCGAGCCGCGTCGCGTCGCTCGGCGCGGCGGCGGTCCGGCGCGATCGTCGGTGACACCGTATCGGCCCGCGGCGCGCGAAGTTGAGCCGGGCGATCCGTCGTTCGTCGGAATCGCACGGACGACGCGGCCCGGGCGTCAGTGTCGCAAGAGCGTGCCGCGATCGGGCGCCTTCAGGCGGCCACCGGCGACCGCTCGGCACTCGGGACCGCAGCCGATGCTCCCGACCCGTCCTGGTCAGGCGGCGTTGCGCTCCGCGGCCAGCGCGACGAACCAGTCGAGACTGTCGGGGTTCGCCATCGCGTCGCGGTTCACGACGCGCGTCAGCGGCTGGCCCATCAGCAGCTTCTTGACCGGCAGCTCGAGCTTCTTGCCGGACAGCGTGCGCGGCACCGACTCGATCGCATAGACCGCGTTCGGCACGTGACGCGCCGACAGCGCGCGGCGGATCTCGCCGTTGATCCGCAGCGTCAGGGCGTCGTCGAGCGCGTGCCCGTCGCGCAGCACGACGAACAGGCCCATCCACGACTCGCGCCCGAGGTACTCGAGGTCGACGACGAGGCTGTCGAGGACCTCGGGCAGCGCCTCGACGGCGCGGTACAGCTCGGCGGTTCCCATGCGGATGCCGTGCCGGTTGATCGTCGCGTCCGAGCGGCCGTAGATGATCGCGCCGAGCGACCGCGTGCCGTCGTCCTCGTCGTGCGGGATGAAGCGGATCCAGTCGCCGTGCCGCCACACGCCGGGGTACATGTCGAAGTAGCTCTCGATCAGGCGGCGGTCGCCCGGATCGTTCCAGAAGTACAGCGGCATCGACGGGATCGGCTCGGTGCACACCAGTTCGCCGACCTGGTCGACGAGCGCGTGACCCGCCTCGTCGAACGCGTGGACCGCGGCGCCGAGCCCGCGGCACTGCATCTCGCCGGTGCGGACCGGCAGCGTCACCGAGCCGCAGGTGAACGCGGCCGCGAGATCGGTGCCGCCGGAGATCGGCGCGAGCCAGACGTCCTGCTTCACGTGGCCGTAGATCCAGCGATACGCGTCGTCGGACAGCGGCGACCCGGTCGAGCCGAGCGAGCGCAGCGCCGACAGGTCGACGTCGCGGCCGGGCTCGACGCCGGCCTTCAGGCACGACGCGTAGAACGCGGCGCCGGCGCCGAAGAACGAGATCTCGCGGTCGGCCGCGAATCGCCACAGCGGGGTCCAGTCGGGGAAGCCCGCGTTGCCGTCGTAGATGCAGACGGTCGCGCCGGCGAGCAGCGCGGACACCTGCGAGTTCCACATGATCCAGCCCGACGACGAGTACCAGTGGAAGCGGTCGCCGGGCGCGACGTCGAGCTGCAGCCGCGTGTCCTTCAGGCCGACGAGCGCGGCGCCGCCGTGGCCATGGACGATCGCCTTCGGCGTGCCGGTCGTGCCGCTCGAATAGACGATCCACAGCGGATGGTCGAACGGCAGCGACGCGCAGCGCAGCTGCGGCGCGTGGACGGCGAGTGCATCGGCCCAGTCGATCGTCGTCGCGACGTGCGGCGGCAGTCGCGACGCGAGTTCAGCCGCGGGTCGCGCGTCGCGGTCGACGATCGGCACGACGATCACCGTCGCGACCGTCGGCAGCTCGGCCAGCAAGCCCGCCACCGTGTCGCGGCGGTCCCATACCTTGCCGCCGTAGCGATAGCCGTCGCACGCGATCAGCGCCACCGGCTCGATCTGCCGGAAGCGGTCGAGGACGCCGACCGGCCCCATGTCCGGCGCGCAGACCGACCACACCGCGCCGATCGACGCGACGGCGAGGAACGCGACGATCGTCTCGGGCACGTTCGGCAGGTACGCGACGACGCGGTCGCCGCGCCCGATCCCCGACGCCGTCAGCGTCGCCGCGAGCGCCGCGACGCGCCGCTCGAGCTCGGCCCACGACACGTCCGGATGGTCGCCCCGCTCGTCGCGGAACAGGATGGCGGGCACGTCGGGATCGGTGCCGCCGACGCGGAACACCTCGTCGGCGTAGTTCAGCGTCGCGCCGTCGAACCACTTCGCGCCCGGCATCGTGCGCCGGTCGAGCACCTGCGCGTACGGCGTCGGCGACGAGAAGCCGAACCAGTCCCAGATCGATTGCCAGAAGTCCTCGAGCGAATCGACGGACCACTGCCACAACGACTCGTAGCCGTCGAAACGCAAGCCGCGCGTCTCGGCGAGCCACGCGCGATACGCCGTCAGCTGCGCCTCGTCGAGGCGCGCGGCGGACGGTCGCCAGACGATGTCGCTCATCGCCGGACGGACGTCACGTGCGCCAGCCCGGATCGATGCGGTCGACCTGCCGCGTCAGCGCGTCGAACACGTCCTGGCCGGCGCCGAAGCGCGGGTCGAACTGCAGCGCGTCGCGGGTGCAGGCGACCTGCACGGCCTCGGGGATGGGGATCACCGGCCCCATCGCGCACGACGCGACCTGGATCTCGCACGCGCGATTCAGGAGCCACAGCACGGCGAACGTCCGCGGCACGGTGTCGCCCCACGCGAGCAGGCCGTGGTTGCGCAGGATCACGGCCGGCCGGTCGCCGACGTTCGCGACGAGTCGCGGCCCTTCGTCGGCATGGACGGTGATGCCCTCGAAATCGTGGTACGCGAGCTTGCCGTGCAGCTGTGCGGCGTAGAAGTTGCTCATCGACAGGCCGCCCTGCGGAGCAGGCGACCGCCATGCCGGCCGTCGTGTGGACGTGCATCACGCAGTGCGCGTCGGGGATGCCGCGATGGATCGCCGCGTGGACCGTGAAGCCGGCCGGGTTGACCGGCCAGCGCGACGGCGCGGCCGCGTTCTCGACGACGCGCCCGTCGACGTCGATTCGCACGAGGCTCGACGCGGTGACCTCGCTGTAGTGCAGGCCGAACGGGTTGATCAGGAAGTGCGACGGGCTGCCCGCGGCATCGTCCGACGACGGCAGCCGCAGCGTGATGTGGTTGTAGATCAGCTCGGTCCAGCCCATCAGCGCGACGATCCGGTAGCAGGCGGCGAGCTGCAGCCGCGCGGCCCATTCGGCGTCGTCGAAATGCGCGGGCCGTCCCGTCGCGGTCGGGTGCGCGCGACGGGTCGGCGGCGCGTCGGCGGTGATCGAATCCATGGGGGTCTCCGTTCCGGTCGCGTCGCGGCCATCGAGGACGCCCGGCGAATCGTCGGATTGTAGGCGCGGCGCGCCCTCGCAGGCCGCCGCGGGGCCGCGATGCTACCCTCGGCCCGTCACCCGCCCCGCATGCTTGCGCATGCCCGCCCGCGCCTTGCTCGATCGCCTGCCGCAGTCGCTGTTGAGCGGGATCGACGCCGCGCTGATCGTGACGGCGCTCGGCATCGTCTACGCGCTGATCGTGTTCGCGCCACTCGGCCCGGCGGCCGCGCCGCTCGGCCTGCAGGTCGTCGCGGTCGGCCTCGTCGTCGGCGGCGCCGCCGCGCTGTTGCTCGGCCGCGAGATCGAGATGGTGTTCGCGCCGACCGCGACCGGCGCGCTCATCGTCGCCGCGCTGACGGCCGAACTCGGCGCGGCCGGCATCGTCCGCGACGGGCGCTTCGACGTCGTGTTGCTCGCGACGGCGTGCGTCTCGTTCGCCGCCGGCCTCGTGCCGCTCGCGCTGATCGGCGCGCGGGCCGCGTCGGCTCTGAAGTTCGTCCCGTATCCGGTGTTGATGGGCTTCGTCAACTCGATCGGCGTCTCGTTCGTCATCAGCGTCGTGCCGTACGCGCTCGGCCACGACTACCTCGGTCGCGTCACGGCCGCGAGCACGTGGTTCGACGACTGGCGGCCGGCCGCCCTCGCCGTCACGGCGATCGGCACGTTCGCCGGCTACGCGACGGTCCGCTGGTTGCCGCACGTCCCGGCGGCGTTCGTGGCGCTCGCGTCGGCGACGCTCGCCCATCACGGCATCGCGGCTGCGTGTCCCGACTGCGCGCTCGGCCCGCTGCTCGCGTTCGGCCGCGGCGGGCCGGTCGCCGACTTCCTGCCGCCGATTTCGGCGTGGCGCGCGTTCGGCACGGCGGGCTGGTCCGACGTGCTGCAGTCCGCGTTGACGCTCGGCATCCTGAACGCGGTCTTCACGATGATGGCCGGAGCCGCGCTGACCCGTCCGCAGGACGCGGCGATCGACGGCAACCGCCTCCTCGCGAAGCTCGGCGGCGCGACCATCGCGTCGGCGCTCGCCTGCGGCCTGCCGCTCGCGATCATCGCGTCCGCGACGAAGGCGATCCGCCATCCGCGCGCACGGCCGACGCCGGCGATCGTCGCGTACCTCGTCGCGACGACCGCCATCTTCTGGCTCGGCGGCCGGCTGTTCGCCGCGATCCCGGTCGCGGCCGTCGCGAGCTCGGTCTTCGTGATCGCGCGCGCACAGTTCGATCTGTCGACGGGCCCGCTGGTCGCGCAGGCGCTGCGGCCCGGACCCGCCCGGCGCGCGGCGATCGGACCGCTCGCGATCTCGCTGCTCGTCGTCGCGATCGCGGTCGTGCGCAGCCTCGCGGCGGCGCTGTTCGTCGGCGCGCTGGCGGCCGCCTGCCTGCTCGCGCTCGAGCTGCGCCGATCGGTCGTGCTCGCGGTCCGCGACGGCCGCCAGCGCCGCTCGCGCCGCATCTGGACGCCGGACGAGCGCGCGCGACTCGACGCGGCGGGCAGCGGCATCGTCGTCGTCGAACTCGCGCACTGGCTCTACTTCGGCACGGCCGACGACCTCGCGCGGCTGCTGGACCGGCAGACCGACGCGCGCTGGCTGCTGCTCGACGCACACCGCGTCGCCGGCATCGACCTCACCGCGGCGCGCGCGCTCGCGCACACCGCGCAGCGCGCGACGGCGCGCGGCGCTCGGCTCGTGCTCGCCGGCATGGCGGCCGACGACCCGCGGCGCGCGCGCGATCGAGGCGCTGCCGCTCGCCGGCCGCGGCGGTCTCGAGATCGCGGCCGACATCGACGAGGCGCTGGAGCGCGCCGAGCAGGACCTGATCGGCGCCGACGCCGCCGCCGCGACGAACGCGGCCGCGGCCATGCCGAACCTCGACGCGGCCGACGCCGCGCGGCTCGAACGCTGGTTCGAGCCGTGCCGGCTCGCCGCCGGCGGCACGCTGTTTCGCGTCGGCGACCCGGGCGACGCGCTCTATCTCGTCCGCGCCGGCCGCATCAAGCTGTGGGTCGACGGCGACGGCGGCGCGCGCATCCGCCTGCTGACGTTCGGCCGCGCCGGGATGTTCGGCGAGATGGCGCTGCTCGACGGCAAGCCGCGCAGCACGCACGCGCTCGCCGAGGAGGACACCGAACTCGCGATGCTGACGCGCGCCCGTCTGGACGCGCTCGCGGCCGAAGATCCGGCGCTGCACGCGAAGCTGCTGCGCGCGCTCGCGCTGCAGCTGATCGACCGGCTGCGCGCGACGACGGTCCTGCTGCAGCAGCGGATGGGGTGACGGCGGCGCGGTCGACCCGGTGAGCGGTGCGCACCGTTGCGTCCGACGAACGACGCTGGGTTCCCGCCTTCGCGGGAACGACGACACAAGGTGATCGATCGGTCCTGGTCGAAGCACTGCGCGGAATCGGGCCCCGGCCTTCGCCGGGGTGACGAACCGTGGGCCCGGCGTTCGCCGCGTCGGCGTCGTCGGCGTCGCGCGCCGTCGTCAGCGTCGAGACGCACCCATGAAACCGTCGTTCCCGCGAAGGCGGGAACCCAGCGGCGTTCGCGCTGCACGTCGCTGCGCTCGCAGCGGGCACGAGACGTCGATCCGCGCGAATCGCGCCGAACAGCGGCCCTCCGCCGCGACATCTCCCGCGCCCACGACCGTCACTTCCACGGATACCCGAGCGTCTCCCGCGCGTGTCGCAGCGCCTTCGCCCACCACACCCATTCGTCGAGCATCGTGCCGAAGCGCTTGTCCTCGGCGTCCTCGGCGGCGAACGTCCCGTCGGCGATCTTCTTCGCGACGCCGCGCAGATGGACGGCCGTCGGCAGCGGCGCGACCTCGAGCTCGTTCAGCACGAGCTTCAGCTGCTGCACGGCGCGCGCGCCCTCGGCGTTGCCGAACGCGACGAACGACGCCGGCTTGCGGTTCCATTCGGCATAGAGATAGTCCAGCGCGTTCTTCAGCGCCGCCGTGTAGCCGTGGTTGTATTCGGACACGACGAACAGGTAGCCGTCGGCGCGCTGCACCGTCGCGGCCCAGCGCTGCTGCAGCGGATCCTCGTAATGTCCTTCGGACGGAAACTTCGCGAGGTCGAACAGCGGCAGGTTCCAGTCCTTCAGGTCGACGAGCTCGACGGTGACGCCGTCGCGCCGCGACGCGCGGTCGACGGCCCACTGCGCGACCGGCCCGGACCGTCGACCCTCGCGGACGCTGCCGAGGACGACCTGGAGATGCAGCGGGTCGCCGTCAGCCATGGCGACTCGCATCGCCGAGCCCGAGATAGCTCTCGATCACCTTCGGGTCGCGCGCCAGCTCCTTCGCCGGACCCTGCAGCGTGACCGCGCCGGTCTCGAGCACGTAGCCGTAGTCGGCGACCTGCAGCGCGGCGCGCGCGTTCTGCTCGACGAGCAGGATCGCGACGCCGGTCGCGCGCAGCGCCGCGATGATGTGGAAGATCTCGCGGACGATCAGCGGCGCGAGGCCGAGGCTGGGCTCGTCGAGCATCAGGAGGCGCGGCTTGCCCATCAGCGCGCGGCCGACCGCGAGCATCTGCCGCTCGCCGCCGGACAGCGTGCCGGCCAGCTGGCGCGCGCCGCTCGTTCAGCCGCGGGAACAGCGTGAAGACGTCGGTCGAGCTCGTCGTTCCAGCGCTTGTGTCCCTCGTCGCGTCGCTGCCGGTAACGGCGGAAGCCGCCGAGCAGCAGGTTGTCCTCGACCGTCATGCTCGCGAACAGCTCGCGCTTCTCGGGCACGAGCGCCATGCCGCGCGACACGCGCTCCTCGCACGCGAGCGCGCTCGACGCGCTGGCCGTCGTACGCGATCGCGCCGTCGCTGTGGCCGTTCGTCGGCAGCGAGCCCATCAGCGCGTTCAGCAGCGTCGTCTTGCCGGCGCCGTTCGGGCCGATCACCGTGACGATGCGGCCCGGCGCGACGTCGAGGTCGGTCGGCGTGCAGCGCCGTCGACCTTGCCGTAGCGCGCGGACAGGCCGCGCACCGACAGGATCGGCGTCTCGCCCGTCGGCACTCCATCGTCGCCGCGCTCATGCCGGCTGCCCGCCGGCACGTCGTCGCCGCTGCGTCGTCTAGTCGTCGTCGATGCCGCCGAGGTAGGCCTCGAGCACCTTCGGGTCGCGCTGGATGTCCGCCGGCAGGCCTTCGGCGAGCTTGCTGCCGAACTCCATCACCACGAGGCGGTCGGTCAGGCCCATCACGAACTCCATGTCGTGCTCGACGAGCAGGATGCGTCATGCCTTCGGCGCGCAGCTGGCGCAGCACGTCGGCGAGCGCCGACCTTCTCCTATAGCGCAGGCCGGCGGCCGGCTCGTCGAGCAGCAGCAGCACCGGGTCGGCGGCGAGCGCGCGCGCGATCTCCATCGATGCGCTGCTGGCCGAGCGCGAGGTTGCCGGCCTGCTCGTACAGATGCGTCGCCGAGGCCGACGCGCTCGCAGCTGCACGCGCGGCCTCGGCCGCAGCCGCGCCTCCTCGGCGCGGTCGAGGCGCAGCACGCGCGCAGCACGCCGACGCGCGACCGCGCAGGTGCGCGCCGAGCGCGACGTTCTCGAGCACCGTCATGCCGGCGAGCAGCTGCACGTGCTGGAACGTGCGGCGACGCCCAGCGCGGCGATCCGGCGCGCGCGCGAGCCGTCGATGCGCGTGCCGCGGAACAGCGACCTCGCCGCGCGTGAGCGGCAGCACGCCGGTGACGAGGTTGAACGTCGTGCTCTTGCCGGCGCCGTTCGGGCCGATCAGGCCGAGGATCTCGCCGGCCTTGACCGTCGAAGCTGACGTCGTTGACGGCGACCAGGCCGCCGAACTCCTTGCGCACCGCGCGCACGTCGAGCACGACCTCGCCGTGCGGCGGCCGCGGCGCTGCGCGCGGCAGCGCGCGCGGCGCGTCGGCCCAGTCGACGCTGCGCGGCGCCGCGCGCGGCAGCAGCGCGCGTCGACGAACGGCCCAGAGGCCGTCGCGCGCGTACTGCAGCAGCAGCACCAGCAGGACGCCGAACACGATGATCTCGAAGTTGCCGCTCGTGCCGAGCAGCCGCGGCAGCCAGTCCTGCAGCTGGTCCTTGCGCGATCGTGACGACGCCGGCGCCGACGCAGCGCGCCCCAGACGTGCGCCGGCGCCGCCGACGCACCGCCATGAACAGGTACTCGATGCCCATGTTGAGGCCGAACGGCGTCGGGTTGACGGAGCGCTGCAAGTGCGCGAACAGCCAGCCCGAGACGCGACGCGAGCAGCGCCGCGTAGACGAACGACGACGATCTTGACGCGCGACCGTGTCGACGCCGATCGCCTCGGCCATCGTCGCGCCGCCCTTGCAGCGCGCGCATCGCGCGGCCCGGCCGCGAGTCGAGCAGGTTGCGTGCACCGCGAGCGCGCCAGCGAGCGACGACGACCCAGATCAGGAAGTAGATGTCGCGGCCGCGTTCGAGCGCGATGCCGAAGAACGCGATCGGCGGGATGCCGTTCAGGCCGTCGTACTTGCCGAGGAACTCGAGGTTGCCGAACAGGAAGTAGAGGCTGATGCCCCAGGCGATCGTGCCGAGCGGCAGGTAGTGGCCCGACATGCGCAGCGTGACGACGCCGAGCACGCAGCGCGATCGACGGCCGGTCAGCGACGCAGGCCGACCGGCAGCGTCGAGCCACGGCGACAGTGCCGTAGCGCGGTCGTCAGGTAGCCGCTGGTGTAGGCGCCGATGCCGACGAACGCCGCCTGGCCGAACGACGTCAGCCCGCCGACGCCGGTCAGCAGCACGAGGCCGAGCACGACGAGCGTGTACGAGGCCGATGTAGTTCAGCAGCGTGATCCAGAACTCGGGCGTCGCCGGCACGAGCGGCAGCGCGACGAGCACGACGAGCGCGATCGCGAGCGCGATGCGCCGGGCGTCACGGCGTCGGCCGGCGTCATTCCTCGTCCTCGTCGTGGTGGCTCGTCATGACGAGCGCCACGAGCAGCACCGGGATGATCAGCGTGAAGACGATCACTTCCTTGAACGCGCTGGCCCAGAACGACGAGAACGATCTCGAGCAGGCCGACGCAGCAGCGCGCCGGCCGCCGCGAGCGGATAGCTCGCGAGGCCGCCGATGATCGCGGCGACGAAGCCCTTCAGGCCGATCAGGAAGCCGGAGTCGTAGTAGATCGTCGTGATCGGCGCCGATCAGCATGCCGGAGAACGCGCCGATGCAGCGCGGCGAGCGCGAACGTGATGCGCGCCGGCGCAGCGCGGTGCTGATGCCCATCAGCCGCGCGCCGACGCCGGTTGACCGCCGTCGCGCGCAGCGCCTTGCCGTCCAGCGTGCGCCGAAGAACAGCGTACAGCGCGACGATCAGCACGACGCTGACGCGCGACGACGACGAGGCTCTGGCCGCGAGATCGTCGATCGCGCCGAGCGTCGATCGATCGCGTCCGAGAACGCCGGCGTGCGCGAGCCCTCGGCGCCGAAGAACACGAGGCCGAGGCCGGTCAGCGCGAAGTGCACGCCGACCGACACGATCAGCAGCACCAGCACCGACGCGTCGGCCAGCGGCTGGTAGGCGAGGCGATAGAGCGAGCGGCCCGAGCGGCGTGACGAGCGCCAGCGTCAGCAGCGACTCTGACGCGCGAGCGGCCAGGCGTGGCCGGCCGCGCAGCGCGCGACGCGGCGACCGCGATCGGCAACGACGAGGCAACGACGAGCGCCGAGCGCAGCAGCGGCCGGCAGTCGCGCGCGCGCACCGCGACGGCGACGTCCATCAGCGCACGCGACGACGCCGGCCAGCGACCAGCAGCGCCGACGGTGCCCGGCGTCTTGCCGGCTGCAAGCCGCGCGAGCGTCAGCGCGCCGTAGGCGACGAACTCGCCCTGCGGGATGAAGATCGACGCGCGTGACCGCGAACACGAGCACCAGCGCCAGCGCCAGCAACGCGTAGATCGCGCCGTTGGTGATGCCGTCCTGGATCAGGATCAGCGCGATCGAGAGGTCCATGCTCGCAGTTGTCGCCCCGGCGGAGGCCGGGGCCCAAGGTCGACGCGACGGCCCGGCAGAATCGGGCCCCGGCCTTCACCGGCGTGACAAGACCCGGACGGACGCTACTTCACAGCACCCAGTTGCCGTTCTCGATCGTCACCATCACGCGGCCGCGCTGGTCGAGGCCGGCGTGGTCGGTCGGCGACATCGTGAAGACGCCGTGCGTCGCCGGCACGTTGCTCAGGCCCTCGAGCGCGTCGCGCAGCGCCGCGCGGAACTCCGGCGTGCCGGGCTTGCGCCGTCTTCAGCGCGACCGGGATCGCCTGCTCGAGCAGCAGGCCGGCGTCGTAGAGCGTGCGCGCCGAACGTCGCGACGCGAGCCCGCGCCGTACGCCGCCTCGTACGTCGTGCACGTACTTCAGCGCCGGCGCCTTCGACGCGTTGCTGTCGGGCAGCTGCGCCGCGACGAGGATCGGGCCCGACGGCAGGATCGTGCCGTTGCAGTCGGCGCCGCAGACGCGCAGGAAGTCGGCGTTCGCGACGCCGTGCGTCTGGTAGAACTTGCCCTTGTAGCCGCGCTCCTGCAGCGCCTTCTGCGGCAGCGCGGCCGGCGTGCCGGAGCCGGCGATCAGCACCGCGTCGGGGTTCGCCGCGACGAGCTTGAGCACCTGGCCGGTGACGCTGGTGTCGTTGCGGCTGTAGCTTCTCGTCGCGCGACGATCTTGATGCCCGTCGCCTCGGCGAGCGCTTCGATGAACTCGGCGAGCCAGCCGTCGCCGTAGCCGTCGGAGAAGCCGATGAAGCCGACCGTCTTGACGCCGTTCGCGTCCATGTGGTCGGCGATCGCCGATCGCCATCAGCGCGTCGTTCTGCGGCGTCTTGAAGACCCACTGCGTGCTTCGCGTCGACCGGCTCGACGATCTTGCGCGCTGACGCCGCCATGCGAGATCATCGGCGTCTGCAGCTCGGACGCCGACGTCGACCATCGCGAGCGAGTTCGGCGTGATCGACGAGCCGAGGATCGACGTCGACGTTGTCCTCGCTGATCAGCTTGCGCGTGTTCTTGACGGCCGTCGTCGTGTCGGACGCGTCGTCGAGGACGATGTACTCGACCTTCTTGCCGCCGATCGTCTTCGGCAGCAGCGCGACCGAGTTCTTCTGCGGGATGCCGAGCGACGCGGCGGGACCGGTCGCCGACAGGGTGACGCCGACCTTGACCTGCGCCGACGCGGCGACGGGCGCCGCGATCGCGACCACCGCGGCGGTCGTCAGCAGGGCCGCGCGGATGCGCTCGATGAATGTCCTCACGAAGTCTCCTCGGATCGAATGGCTCGGGCGGCGGCCGGTCGCGAACGCGGGTCGGCGCCGCCTCGTTGGCGGACGACGAGGATAATGCAAAGCACCCGGAGGGTCGTGCGCGGGAAAACCCCGACGCGCCATCGGGATGTCACGACCGGCGTCCACCGTCCGGCCCATCGCCCTCTTCGTTCGCCATGCCGCCTCGTCCCCGAACCCGCCCGCCCGCGCACCGCGTCTTTCCCATCCTCGTCGCCGCTTTCGTCGTTCTCGCGGCCGGTCCCGGCGCGGCGCACGCGTGGAGCGCGCGGGCGCACATGATGGTCGGCGACATCGCGACGCGGCTGCTGACGCCGGCCGCGACCGTCGCGGTGTCGGAGCTGCTGCGCGACGACCTGAACGCCGACGGCAAGCCGTCGGGCCGCTCGACGCTCGGCCAGGTGTCGACGTGGGCCGACGAGCTGCGCGCGCAGCCGGGCGAACGGGACACGGGTGCCTATCATTTCGACGACGTGCCGGTCTGCGGCGCGCCGGACAAGACGAAGTACTGCCCCGACGGACGATGCGGCACAGCCTGGTTCGCGCACGAGGTCGCGATCCTGAAGGACCGCGCGCAGCCGGCGCGTGCGCGCAACGAGGCGCTGAAGTGGATCGTGCACCTCGCCGGCGACCTGCATCAGCCGCTGCACGTCTCGGACAACGCCGACCGCGGCGGCAACGACGTGCCGATCACGTTCCTCGGCAAGCGCGCGGACGACCCGGTCGCCGGTCGCACCAGCTATCCGTACAACCTGCACACCGCCTGGGACCGGCTGATCCCCTACCGGATGTTCGACACGATCGGCTACGAGCGCTTCCTCGCCGACCTGCCGTCGGCCGAGACGCGCGCCGACTGGGCGGTCGGCGACATGGACGAATGGGCCGCCGAGAGCCACGTGCTCGCGACCGAGTTCGTCTACGGCGCGCTGCCGATCGAGCTCGTCTGCGACCGGCCGGAAAAGGCGGTCGTCCCGATCGACGCGCGCTACGATCACGACGCGGAGGTCATCGTCGCGTCGCAGCTGCGCAAGGCCGGCGTCCGGCTCGCCCGCGTGCTGAACGACGCGCTGACGACGCCGGCCGGGCCCGACCCCGCCGGACACGACTGATGGCGTCGTGCGAACTTGCCGACCGATCGCCGGTCAGTTCTGATCGCGCCGCCACGCGCGCCACCTCTCCGGGCGTCGCCGCGGTCGGGCACCGGAACCGTCCTCTCCCGCGATGTCGCTCCCGATCGAAGACTACGCGCTGATCGGCGACTGCCACACGTCGGCGCTCGTCGCCCGCGACGGCAGCATCGACTGGCTGTGCCTGCCGCGCTTCGACTCGGCAGCCTGCTTCGCCGCGTTGCTCGGCAGCGCCGACAACGGCCGCTGGAAGATCGCGCCGCAGGCCGGCGACGGCGCGCCCGCGCCGCCCGCGACGCGCGCGTACCTCGACCACACGCTGATCCTCGAGACCGTGTTCACGACCGCGACCGGGACCGTCGCGATCACCGACTTCATGCCGCCGCGCGACGACCGGATCGGCTACGTCGTCCGCATCGTCGAGGGTCGCGAGGGAACGGTCGCCATGCGCAGCGAGGCGACGTTCCGCTTCAACTACGGCCGCACGATCCCGTGGGTGGTGCAGCTGCCCGATGGCACGAACGGCGTCCGCGCGATCGCCGGTCCCGACCTCGTCACGCTGCGGGCGCCGCCCGACGTCGAGCTGAGGGGCGAAGGCATGCAGACCGTCGCCGACTTCGACGTCGCGGCCGGAAGTCGCTTCGTGTTCGTGCTCGCGCACGGCATGTCGCACCTGCCGCTGCCGGCGCCGATCGACGCCGAGCGGCTGCTCGCCGAGACGATCGCGTTCTGGGAGAAGTGGGGCGAGCGGCGCGTCGACGCCGGCGTCTACAGCGACGCCGTGCAGCGCTCGCTGATGGTCCTGAAGGCACTGACCTACCTGCCGACCGGCGGCATCGTCGCGGCGGCCGACGACGTCGCTGCCCGAACGGATCGGCGGCGTGCGCAACTGGGACTATCGCTACTGCTGGCTGCGCGACGCGGCGCTGACCCTGTTCTCGCTGATGAACGCCGGCTTCTACGACGAGGCGCGCGCGTGGCGGATGTGGCTCGAACGCGCGGTGGCCGGCGATCCGCGCGCAGATGCAGATCATGTACGGCCTCGCCGGCGAGCCACGGCTCGAGGAATGGCTCGTCGACGAACTGCCCGGCTACGAAGGCTCGGCGCCGGTGCGCATCGGCAACGCGGCGGTCAAGCAGCTGCAGCTCGACGTCTACGGGCAGGTCACGTCGGCGCTGCACTACGCGCGGCTCGGCGGCCTCGAGGACGACGACGCGATCTGGCCGTTCCAGGTGCGGATGCTCGAATACCTCGAGACGATCTGGCGCGAGCCGGACCAGAGCATCTGGGAGCCGCGCGACGCGCCGCGGCACTACACGTTCTCGAAGATCTCCGTGTGGGCGGCCTTCGACCGCGCGATCCGCTCGGCCGAACGCTACGGCCTCGACGCGCCGCTCGACCGCTGGCGCGAACTGCGGCAGACGATCCACGACGAAGTCTGCGCGAAGGCCTTCCATGTCGGGAAGAACGCGTTCGTGCAGTCGTACGGATCGGACGCGCTCGATGCGAGCCTGCTGCTGATTTCCGTCATCGGCTTCCTGCCGCCGTCCGACCCGCGCGTGCGCGGCACCGTCGCGGCCATCGAGCGCGACCTCGTCGTCGACGGCTTCGTGCTGCGCTACCAGACCGCCGAGTCGAAGGACGGCCTGCCGCCCGGCGAAGGCGTGTTCCTCGCGTGCAGCTTCTGGCTCGTCGAGAACCTGCGGCTGCAGGGACGGCGCGACGAGGCGGTCGCGCTGTTCGAGCGCCTGCTGTCGATCGCGAACGACGTCGGCCTGCTGTCCGAGGAATACGATCCGGTGAACAAGCGACAGCTCGGCAACTTCCCGCAGGCGTTCTCGCACGTGGCGATGATCAACGCGGCGCTCGGGCTGACGCGCACCGGGGCCGTCGGCAACGGCACGGCCGTCGAAGCGCTCGAGGCGCGCGCGGACGAAGCGGCGGCGGGTCCCGCACCCGCCACCGAACCCGTGGTCTGATCCGGACCACGCCGTCGATCCGATCGGCGACAACCAGGGAGCATCGATGCAATTGGGCATGGTGGGACTCGGCCGCATGGGCGGCAACATCGCGCGACGGCTGACGGCGAAGGGTCATCGTTGCGTCGTCTACGATCGCGACACGGCGGCGGTCGACAAGCTCGCCGCGCAGGGCATGACCGGCAGCGCGGACCTGCAGGACTTCGTCGGCAAGCTCGAGACGCCGCGCGTGATCTGGCTGATGCTGCCCGCGGGCAAGATCACCGAGGACACGATCGCGGCGCTGAAGCCGATGCTCGCGTCCGACGACATCGTCATCGACGGCGGCAACACGTTCTACAAGGACGACATCCGCCGCGCCGGCGACCTCGCGTCGGCGGGCATCCACTACGTCGACGTCGGCACGTCGGGCGGCGTGTGGGGCTTCGAGCGCGGCTATTGCATGATGATCGGCGGCCCGAAGGACGCCGTCGATCGCATCGATCCGATCCTCGCGGCGCTCGCGCCGGGCCTCGGCGACAGCGACCGGCACGCCGAAGCGCGAAGGCCGCACCGACCTCGACGCGCGCGCCGAGCAGGGCTACCTGCATTGCGGCCCGGTCGGCTCCGGCCACTTCGTGAAGATGATCCACAACGGCATCGAGTACGGGCTGATGCAGGCCTACGCCGAAGGCTTCGACGTCCTCGCGAACAAGTCGTCGACGAAGCTGCCGGAGGCCGAGCGCTACGACCTCAACCTCGCCGACATCGCCGAGGTCTGGCGGCGCGGCAGCGTCGTCGCGTCGTGGCTGCTCGACCTGACGTCGATCGCGCTCGCGGACGACGCGCAACTGTCCGGCTTCACCGGCGAGGTCGCCGACTCGGGCGAGGGCCGCTGGACGCTCGACGCCGCGATCGAGGAGGAAGTGCCGGTCAACGTGCTGTCGGCGTCGCTGTACGCGCGCTTCCGCTCGCGGCGCGACCACACCGTCGCCGACAAGCTGCTGTCCGCGATGCGCAACCAGTTCGGCGGCCACCTCGAAGGCAAGAAGCCGTGAAGGCGACGAAGAAGCCGGCCGAGCATCGACGACGGCGCGACGACCCACCGGCGCCGCTGATCGACCAGATCGACGCGCCGCCGGCGCCGCCGTGCACGCTCGTCATCTTCGGCGCGTCGGGCGACCTCACGCACCGCCTGCTCGTGCCGGCGCTGTACAACCTCGCGCGCGCCGGCTCGCTCGATGCGGGCTTTCGCGTCGTCGGCGTATCGCGCAGCGCGATGACCGACGAGCAGTTCCGCGAGGACCTCACCGCGTCGATGAAGAAGCGCTTCGAGGAGTCGGGCGGCGAGTTCGACGCCGGCGGCGCGACGTCGATGGACAGCGGCAAGTGGTCGTTCCTGCGCGAACGCATCCACTATCTCGCGGCCGACCTCGGCGACCCCGCGTCGTACGTCGACCTCGGCAACCTGATCGCGTCGCTGCACGACACGAAGCCGGGCAAGGCCGTCACGCCGAACGGCAACGGCAACGCGGCGATCGGCAACGTCATCTTCTATCTCGCGGTCGCGTCGTCGCTGTTCGAGCCGACGATCCAGCAGCTCGCGGCGTCGCAGCTGCTGCGGCAGTCGAAGAACGGCTGGCGGCGGCTGATCATCGAGAAGCCGTTCGGCCACGACCTCGCGTCGGCGAAGGCGCTCGACCGGACGATCCTCAAGGTC
Organism: uncultured beta proteobacterium; assembly: GCA_963720205.1. Lineage (GTDB taxonomy): Bacteria > Pseudomonadota > Gammaproteobacteria > Burkholderiales > Burkholderiaceae_D > CAHJXF01. Next base: position 2,611,264 of record OY970390.1, read on the forward strand.
CTGCGCGAGGACCAGGTGTTCCGCATCGACCACTTCCTCGGCAAGGAGACGGTGCAGAACATCATGGTGCTGCGGTTCGCGAACGGCATCTTCGAGCCGCTGTGGAACCGCCAGCACATCGACCATGTCCAGATCACGGCGAGCGAGACCGTCGGCGTCGAAGGTCGCGGCTCGTTCTACGACGCGACCGGCGCGCTGCGCGACATGGTCCCGAACCACATGTTCCAGCTGCTCGCGATGTGCGCGATGGAGGCGCCGAACGCGTTCGAGGCCGACGCCGTCCGCAGCGAGAAGGCGAAGGTCATCGAGGCGATCCGCACGCTGCCGCTGCGCGAGGCGGCCGACAACGCGGTCCGCGCGCGCTACGCGGCGGGCACGGTCAACGGCAAGCACGTGAAGAACTATCGCGACGAGCCGGACGTCGCGCGCGACTCGCAGACCGAGACGTACGTCGCGATGAAGCTGATGATCGACAACTGGCGCTGGGCCGGCGTGCCGTTCTACGTGCGGACCGGCAAGGCGCTGGCCACGCGGCGCACCGAGATCGCGATCAAGTTCAAGCAGGTGCCGTACGCGATGTTCCGCGACCTGCCGCAGGCGACGCTGCCGTCGAACGAGCTGGTGCTGCACGTCCAGCCCGAAGAAGGACTGTCGATCAACTTCCAGGCGAAGGTGCCGGGCCAGCAGCTCGCGATCTCCGGCGTCAAGATGAACTTCCGCTACGCCGACTACTTCCAGGCCGAGCCGAACACCGGCTACGAGACGCTGATCTACGACTGCATGACCGGCGACGCGACGCTGTTCCAGCGCGCCGACAACATCGAGAGCGGCTGGGCCGCGGTGCAGCCGATCCTCGACGCGTGGCAGCGCGGCTACGGACCGCTGACCGACTACAAGGCCGGCGGCGACGGCCCGTCCGCCGCCGACGACCTGCTCGCCCGCGACGGGCGCCGCTGGAGGGACCTCGCATGACGTCGCCGATCGATGCATCGAAGGGCCCGGTCGACAACCCGCGGCCGCCGTCGCCGGCCGGACCGATCCGCTTCCTCGTGTCGGATGTCGACGGCACGCTCGTCACGCCCGACAAGACGGTCACGCCGGCCGCGCGCGACGCGGTGCGCGCGCTCCGCGACGCGGGCGTCGGCTTCGCGTTCGTCAGCAGCCGGCCGCCGGGCGGCCTGACGTCGATCGTCGAGGCGCTCGGTCCGCACGCGCCGTCCGGCGTCGCGACCGCGAACCGTCGTCCGGCCGCCGCCGCGTTCAACGGCGGGCTGCTGCTCGACGACGCCATGCAGACGATCTCGTTCGAGCCGCTGCCGAGCGCCGACGCGGCGATCACGCTCGACGTCTTCGTCTCGCTCGGCATCGACGCATGGGTGTTCACCGTCGACGAGTGGCTCGTCACGAACCCGGCCGGTCACTACGTCGCGCACGAGCGGCACACGGTCGGCTTCGACGCGCGCGTCGTGGACAGCTTCGACGGCGTGACGGGTATCGGCAAGATCGTCGGCAGCCATCCCGAGCCCGCGCTGCTGCAGCGTGCGGCCGTCGCCTTGTCGTTGCGGCTGACGCCCGACGCGCGTGCGGCGCTGTCGCAGACCTATTACCTCGACGTCACGAACGCGAAGGCCAACAAGGGCACCGCGCTGCGGGCGATCGCGGCCGAGGCCGGCATCGCGCTCGACGAGATCGCCGCGATCGGCGACATGACGAACGACATCGCGATGCTCGACATCGCCGGCTTCTCGATCGCGATGGGCAACGCACCCGACTCGATGAAGAACAGCGTCGACGCGGTGACCGCGAGCAACCGCGAGGACGGCTTCGCGAAGGCCGTGATGGAACTCGTGCTGCCGCGCGCGGCGAAGGACGTTCGATGACCGACGGCGCGGCGCCGCCGCTGCGTCGCGCCGTCGACGTCGTTCCCGACGCCGCGTCGCTCGCGACGCGCGCGGCCGAGTGGATCGTCGAGCAGGTCGTGCACGCGATCGGGCGCCGCGACCGCGCGGTGCTGTGCCTGTCCGGCGGCACGACGCCGAAGGCCGTGTTCGAGCGGCTCGCCGACGTGCCGTTCCGCGACCGCGTCGACTGGACGAAGGTCCACGTGTTCTGGGGCGACGAGCGCTTCGTCGCCGCCGGCGACGACGCGAGCAACGCGCGGATGGCGCGCCTCGCGCTGCTCGACCACGTGGACATCCCGTCGGCGCACGTCTACCCGATGCCCGCCGACGACGGGCCGCCGGGCGACGTCGACGCGGTGTTCGAACGCGCGCGCGTCGCCGCGACGCTGTACGCGACGACGCTGCACGCGTTCCACGGCGGCGCCCGCCTCGTCGACGACCGACCGTTCTTCGACGTCGTGATGCTCGGCCTCGGCGAGGACGGGCACACCGCGTCGCTGTTCCCCGGCACGCCGGCGCTCGACGAGCACGACGCGTGGACCGCGGCCGTGCGGACGGACAACGCGACGGCGCCGGTGCGGATCACGATGACCTATCCGCTGCTGCAGTCGGCGCACGCGGTGCTGTTCCTCGCGTCCGGCGCCGGCAAGCGCGCGATGGTCCGCCGCGTGCTCGACGGCGACACGACGCTGCCGGCCGCGCGCGTTCGCCCGTCGGGCGGACTCGTGTGGATGCTCGACGAGGCCGCGGCCGGCGTCGCGTCGAACGCGTGAGCCGTCAGCCGCGCATGCACGCGTCGAACACGCGCGCATAGTTGCCGCCGAGCAGTCGCGCGACCTCGTCGTCGACGAAGCCGGCGTCGCGCAGCGCGACCCGCAGCGCCGGCAGATCACGGTAGCTGTCGAACACGGCCGGACCCGTGAGCCCGAGCAGGTCGGTGCCGAGGCCGACGTGATCGACGCCGGCCGCGTCGACCATGTCGCGGAAGCCGCCGGCGAGCGCGGCCATCGTCGGGAACCTCGACGCCGGCGGCCACACGCCGACGACGCCGCCGGTCGACGCGACCAGCTTCGCGTGTTCCGGCGAGATCAGGCGGCTGCGCGGCCCGGGCTTCGCGGCCAGCGACGTATGCGACAGCACGAGCGGGCGATCGGTCGCCGCGACGACGCCCTGCACCGTCTCGAACGGCGCGTGCGCGACATCGACGACGATGCCGCGTTCGCCGCAGCGGCGCACGACGTCGCGCCCGAACGCCGTCAGCCCGCCGTGGACGCGCGGGGCGGTCTGGATGTCGCCGAGTTCGTTGACGCGGTAGTGGACGAGCTGCAGGTGCCTGAGCGCTTGGCGCTCGAACACCTCGTCGACGCGATCGAGCCGTCCTTCGAGGAAGTCCGCGCCTTCCGACGCGACGACGACCGACGGCCGGCCGCGCGCGGCGCGCAGCCCGGCGCGATCGGTCACGACCGCGAGGCCTTCGCGCGCGATCAGTTCGTGCGCGCGCTCGAACGCGCGGGTCGACCACGCATACAACTCGCCTTCCGCCGGCTCGCGGACCGCATGCACCTGGCCCGCGTCGATGCGCGTGACCGGCGTGTCGGCGACGATCGCGAGGCAGACGACGTCCATGCCGCCCGCCGTCATCGCGTCGCGCATCGGCACGAACGGCCGCGCGAAGTCGCCGTCGCGCGACGGGATCACGCGACCGGCGTGGCTGTGCAGGTCGATCGTGATCGCGGCGTCGGTCGGCGTCGGCGTCGACGGGACGCGCGCGCAGGCCGCGAGGCCGAGCGCCGCGCCGGCGGTCGCGACGAAGCGACGACGGGACGTCGAGTCGGGGTCCGGCCGGTCGTGCATCGCAGGCTCCTCGGCCGGAAAGCCCGGATCGTAATGCGGATCGCGAGGCGACCGGCGGTCGCGGCCCGACGCGCGACGCGAGGCGACGCGGCGCGAATCGCCTCGTAACGGCGTCGTGCTCTTGAAGGCGCGGCGGTCGATGCCCAGATAGGGCGGATGGACGCTCCCGACCCCACCGCCGCGCTGCACGTCGCCTGCCCGCATTGCCGCCGCACGAACCGCGTTCCGGCCGCGCGGCTCGTCGAGGATCCGGTCTGCGGCGTCTGCGGCGAGGCGCTGCTGTCGGGCGAGCCGATCGCGCTGACCGACGACACGTTCGACGCGATCGCGACGAAGACCGACCTGCCGCTGCTCGTCGATTTCTGGGCGTCGTGGTGCGGACCGTGTCGCGCGATGGCGCCGCAGTTCGAGCGCGCCGCCCGCGAGCTGAAGGGCCGGGCCGTGCTCGCGAAGGTCGACAGCGACGCGAACCCGCGGCTGTCGCAGCGCTTCGCGATCCGCAGCATCCCGACGCTCGTCCGGCTCGCGCGCGGCGTCGAGACGGCCCGGCAGTCCGGCGTCGTGCCGGCCGCGCAGATCGTCGCGATGGCGCAGGGACCCGGCTAGTCCGACCAGGTTCGCCCCGGCGCCGTGGTCGACCGCCGGCGTCGTCTAGTGGTCGATGCCGACCAGGTCGAGCATGAACGCGTACTCCTCGGCCACTTCCTGGATCTGCTGGAAGCGCCCCGACTTGCCGCCGTGGCCGGCCTCCATGTTGATCTTGAAGATCAGCGGCCGATCGTCCGTCTTCAGTTCGCGCAGCTTCGCGACCCACTTCGCCGGCTCGAAGTACTGGACCTGCGAGTCGTAGAGGCCGGTCGACACGAACATCGCCGGATAGGCCTGCCGCTTCACGTGGTCGTACGGCGAGTACGACAGCATGTAGCGGTAGTACGTCCTGCGCTTCGGGTCGCCCCATTCGTCGAACTCGTTCGTCGTCAGCGGAATGCTCTCGTCGAGCATCGTCGTGACGACGTCGACGAACGGCACCTGCGCGACGACGCCGCGATAGAGGTCCGGCCTCATGTTCGCGACCGCGCCCATCAGCAGGCCGCCGGCGCTGCCGCCCTCGACGATGATCCGGTCCTTCGCGCCGTAGCCACGCGCGACCAGCGCCTCGGTGACCGCGATGAAGTCGGTGAACGTGTTCTTCTTCTTCAGCTTCTTGCCGTCCTCGTACCACGCGCGGCCCATCTCCTCGCCGCCGCGGACGTGCGCGATCGCGTAGACGAAGCCGCGATCGAGCAGCGACAGCACCGACGAGCGGAACGCCGGGTCCATCGACGCGCCGTACGACCCGTAGCCGTACTGCAGCAGCGGCGCCGTGCCGTCGCGGCGGAAGCCCTTGCGATAGACGAGCGAGACCGGCACGCGCGCGCCGTCCTTCGCGACGACCCACAGGCGCTCCGTCGCGTAGTTCGCCGCGTCGAAGCCGCCGAGCACCGGCGTCTGCTTCAGCAGCTTCTTCTCGCCGGTCCGCAGGTCGACCTCGAACACCGAGTTCGGCGTCGTCATCGACGTGTACTGATAGCGCAGCACGTCGGTCGCCTGTTCGTCGTTCTCGCCGAGCGACGCCGTGTACGCCGGCTCGGTCGAGTCGATGTAGAACGGCTTGCCGCCCGACCACGGCACGACGCGCAGGCGGCGCAGGCCGTCGCTGCGCTCGTCGATCACGTAATGGTCGCGGAACAGGTCGACGTCGTTGATGAAGACCCTGGGGTCGTGCGGCACGAGCGGCCGCCAGGCGGTGCGGTCTCCGATCGCGGCGTCGGCCACCTGCATCAGCCGATAGTTCGGCGCGTCCCAGTCGGTGCGGACGATCCAGCGCGGGCCGTCGCGACCGGTCGCGATGTGCGTCGCCTGATAGTGGAACTTCGCGCGCCGGCGCGCGAAGACCCGGAACGCGCCGCCGGGGTCGTCGGCCGCGAGCACGCGCTGCTCGTCGGACTCGGTCGACTCGAGGTCGATGACGACGTACGCGTCGGACGTCGTGCGGTGGACCGACGTGTAGTACGCGTCGTCCTTCTCCTCGTACATCAGCACGTCGTCCTTCGGGTCGGTGCCGACGACGTGCCGCATCACGCGATCGCTGCGCAGCGTCGTCGGATCGTTCAGCACGTAGAACAGCGTGCGATCGTCCGACGCCCACGCCAGCGCGCCGCTCGCGTTCGGGATCGCGTCGGGATACGTCTCGCCGGTCTCGAGGTCGCGGATGCGGATCTCGTACTGGCGCCGGCCGACCGTGTCCTCGGCGTACGCGAGCATCCGCTGGCTCGGGCTGACGTCCATCCCGCCGACCTGGAAGAAGTCGTGGCCTTCGGCCATCGCGTTGACGTCGAGCAGCACGACCTCGGGCACGTCGTCGCGATAGGCGGCGATGCGCACGTCGCGTCGGCCGCCGTCGCGCCGCCGTTCGCGCCGTCGTTCGCGCCGTGGTTCGATACGGCGCGACGGCGCGCGTAGACCGGGTACTCGCGACCCTCGACGTAGCGCGTGTAGTACCACCAGTCGCCCTTGCGCGCCGGCACCGTCGAGTCGTCCTGCTTGATGCGCCCCTTGATCTCGTCGAACAGCCGCGCCTGCAGGCCCGCGTAACGCGCGGCGTACTGCGCGAACCACGCGTTCTCCGCGTTCAGGTACGCGAGCATCTCCGGGTCCCGCCGCGCGTCGTCGCGCAGCCAGTAGTACGGATCCTCGCGGTCGCCGTTCGGCGACGTCACGACGTGCGGCTTCTTCGCCGCGATCGGCGCATGGACGAGCGGCGCCGCGCCGGGGTCGGCGGCGGCCGGCGGCGCGGCGGTGGAAACGGTTGCGGCGGTCATGAGCAGGATCAGCGTACGAAACGGATGGCGCATCGCGGGACGAGCCTCACGGCGTCCCGGCGTTGCCGGGCCGGACCGTCGCGGCCGCGTCGAACGGCAGCCCGAGGCTGTCGAACACGAACGCGAACGTGTCGGCGTCGAGTTCGATCGCCGACGACAGCGACATGCCCTGACCGTGCCCGGCATCGCCGGCGACGCGCAGCAGCACCGGGCGGCCGTGCGGGTTCGCGGCCTGCAGTCGCGCGGTCATCTTCAGGCTCTGCCACGGATCGACGCGGCCGTCGTTGATGCCGGTCGTCATCAGCATCGGCGGATAGTCGACGCCGTCGACGACGTGCTGCAGCGGCGAGTACGCGTACAGCGCGTCGAACTGCGCCGGCACCTTGACGCTGCCGAACTCGGTCACGTTGAACGCGCCGTTCGAGGTCAGCTCGACGCGCAGCATGTCGTAGATGCCGACGTGGCTGACGACCGCGCCGAACAGCTCGGGATGCTGGACGAGCTCGGCGCCCATCAGCAGGCCGCCGTTGCTGCCGCCTTCGATGACGAGGCGCTTCGGCGTCGTGGTGCCGCGCTCGATCAGCATCCGCGCCGACGCCGCGAAGTCGTCGAAGACGTTCTGCTTGTTGAGGAGGTTGCCGGCCGTGTGCCAGTCGTCGCCGAACTCGTTGCCGCCGCGGACGTTCGCGACCGCGAACACGCCACCGTGCCGCAGCCAGAACATCGTGCGTCGCGAATAGCGCGGCCGCGTCGACGCGCCGTAGCCGCCGTACGCCGTCAGCAGCACCGGATTGCGGCCGTCGAGCTTCGCGTCCTTCGCCGAGACGATGTTGACCGGCACCGCGGTGCCGTCCTTCGACGTCGCCATCACGCGCACGACCGACAGCGGGCCCATCGCGAGGTCGTCCGGCGGCGCGGACAGCGCGGTCTTCAGCGGCTCCCGGTGCGCGGGGTCGAGCAGGTACCACGCGAACGGCGTGACATAGCTCTGGTCGCCGAACAGGATCGCGTCGCCGCCGAGCCGCACGCCGAGCGTCGCGCTCGACACCGGTTCGACCGGCGGCGCCGGCAGCGACTTGCCGGCCAGCGTGTAGACGCGGATCTCGGACGGTCCGCCGACCATCGCGCCGACGTACAGCCGCGTGCGGGTCGGCGCGATCGACTCGATCGTCGCGTCGGACTGCGGCACGATCGTCGCGGCATTCGCGAACGTCGGCGCATCGAGCCGGATCGCGACGACGCGACCGCGCGGCGCCCCGGCGATCGTCGTCGCGTAGATGCGGCCGTCGCGGCCGAACGTCGCGTCGCGGACGCCGTCGTCGAAGCCGGCGAGGCGGCGCCAGTGGTCGTCGGGGCCCCGCAGCCAGAACCCGACCTGTCCGCCGTCGCCGTTGCGGACCGACGCGAGCACGTGGCGGCCGTCGACCGTCGATTCGAGCGCGATCTCCGCGATCCGCGGCAGGTCGCCGCCGAACGCGAGTCGGTCCGACGCGACCGGCGTGCCGATGCGGTGGAACCAGACCTGCTGGTAGAAGCCCGCGTCCTCGGCGGCCCGCTCCATCGGCGCGGGGTAGCGCGTGTACCAGATCCCGGTCCCGTCGCCGTTCCACGCGACGCTGCCGGCGCCGGTCGGACTCTGCACGCGAGGCACGACGTCGGGCAGCGCCTCGCCGCTGCGGGCGTCGTAGAGGTGCAGCGATCCCTTCTCGCTGCCGTTGTCCGACATCGACACCGCGACGAAGCGGCCGTCGTGCGACGGCACGAACCAGTCGATCGCCGTCGTGCCCTTGTCGTTCAGCTGGTTCGGATCGACGACGACGCGCTCGCCGTCGAGCACGTCGGCGGTCGACGGGTCGCCGTCGAGCACGACGAGCATCGGCTGGTTCTTCGGCGGCTGGCGTTTCAACGCGAACAGGCGGCCGCCCTCGAAGCGGAACGCGTAGCGCGCGACCGGTGCGGTGCCGTACAGCCGCCGCAACTCGTCGCGGATCGCGGCGCGCGACGGCAGCGCGTCGAGCACGCGTCGCGTCGCCGCGTTCTCGGCCGTGATCCAGTCGCGCACCGCCGGGTCGTCGAGGTTCTCGAGCCAGCGGTAGTCGTCGACGACCTTCTGCGGTCCGTGCGTGCCGATGTACGTGTCGGTCACCGGCCGCTTCGGCGCCGGCGGATACGACGCGGACTGTGCGGCGGCGCCGGTCGCGAAGGTCGCCGCGATGACGACGAGAACCACCGGAAGCATCGGTGCGGCGAACGGCTTGCGGACCAGCGGCATGGGGCCAGGGCGAGCACGGCTCGCGGTCTTGAGGAGTCGGCGATGGTAGCCGATGCGTCGCGCAGCTCGACGCGGCCGACCGGGCCGCCCGCCGGCTACAGCGTCATCGTCATGAAGACCGAGAACGGGTCGTCGGCATAGTCGCCGAACGGTCCGCAGCGCACGAAGCCCGCGGCCTCGTACATCCGGTGCGCCGGCTCGAACGGCGCGCTCGACCCGGTCTCGAGGTAGAGCCGCCGCAGCGACCGACGCCGCGCCTCGTCGACGATGTGGGCGAGCATCGCGCGTGCGATGCCGCGCCGCAGCTGGTCCTTCGCCGTGCGCATCGACTTCAGTTCGCCGGTCGCGTCGTCGAGCTGCTTCAGCGCGCCGGAGCCGAGCAGCCGGTCGCCGTCCCACGCGGTCCAGAACGTGATCTCCGGCCGGCGCAGCCGCTCGAGGTCGAGCGCGTGGACGCTGCCCGGCGGCGAGATCGCCCGCATCTCGGCCAGGTGCTCCTCGAGCAGCGCCGCGATCTCGGGGCCGCGCAGGTCGTCGACGCGGATCAGCATCGGGGCACCGGATGCGGACGGGACGGAGGCCCGCATCGTGTTCCGGAAACCGGAAGCGGCGCGTCCATCAGCGGGACGCGGACGCGTCGACGACGATCCGCTTGCCCATCGCGACGCGCGGCTCGACGGCGTAACCGAGCGTCGCGTAGAACGCGGCGACCGACCCGTTGCCGTCGGCGAGCTGCAGGTTGATCTTCACGCAGCCGCGCCGGACGAGCGCCGCCTCGGCGTGACGCACGAGGCGCGACCCGATGCCGCGGCCGCGATGCACGGCGTCGACCGCGATCGAGTAGAGCCAGCCGCGGTGGCCGTCGTAGCCCGCCATCGCCGTGCCGACGACCCGACCGTCGACGAGCGCGACGAAGAACAGGTCGTCGTCGACGGCGAGCTTGCGATCGATCGCGAGGCTCGGCTCGTTGTGCGGCGTGTCGTAGCCGAACGCCGCGCGCCACAGCTCGACGACGGCCGTCCGATGCGCGTCGTCGGCGTACGGGACGATGCGCAGGACGACGCGCATCGCCGCGTCGTCCGTCGTGGCGGCGGAGGCCGACGCGGGCCCCGACGCGCGGCTCGCCGATGCCGTGCTCATCCCCGCGCCGCGCGGTCCTTGCGGTTCTGCGCCTCGATCCGCTCGCGGGCCTCGGTCCAGCGTTCGTCGGACCATTCGCGCAGCGCGAAGAAGTTGCCGCCGGTCGCGAGCGCGTTCGCGCCGTCCATCATCATCGTCTCGCCGTTGAGCCACTGGCAGCCGTCGCTCATCAGGAACGTCGCGAGGTTCTGCAGTTCGCCGAAGCCGCCGACGCGTCCCATCGGATTCGTCTTCGAGCTGCGCACGCCCGGCTGCCTCGCCCGGATTGAGCCGCTTCGACATGCCTTCGGTCGGGATCTCGCCGGGCCCGACCGCGTTCAGCCGGATCCCGTACGGCGCCCATTCGGTCGCGAGCGACTTCGTCATCGCGTCGATGGCCGACTTGCTCATCGCGCTCGGCACGACGTACGGACCGCCGTTGCGGACCCACGTGACGACGATCGACATGACGCTGCGATAGGGTTCCGCCGGCGTCCACCGTCCTTCCTTCGCCATCGCGACCCAGCGCCGGCCGACCGCGTGCGTCACGTAGAACGTGCCGTGCATCACGATGTTCGCGACCGCGTCGAAGCCGCGCGGCGTCAGCATCGCCGTCGGCGAGATGAAGTTGCCGGCTGCGTTGTTGACGAGACCGGTCAGCGGGCCGTCCTCGAAGATCGCCGCGACCATCGAATCGACCGCGGTCGCGTCGCGGATGTCGATGCCGAACGCGCGGACGCGGCCGCCGTGCAGATCCATCAGCCGGTCGGCCGTGTCCTCGACGACGCCCTGCCGTCGCCCGCAGATGTAGCAGGTGGCGCCGAGCGCGAGGAAGCGTTCGGTCATCGCGCGGCCGAGGCCGGTCCCGCCGCCGGTGACGAGGATGCGCTTGCCGGTCATCAGGCCGCCGCGGAACATCGCGACGTCCGGCGCGGCCGTCACCGGATCGGTCGGATCGGACTTCGGCGGCTCGGAGCGGTAGTCGAACGTGATCGGCGGCGCGTCGATCGTCTCGTCGGGCGGATCCGGCGACTTGCCCTCGCCGTCGTCCTGCCAGTCGATGAAGTTCGTGTAATCCCGGGTCGGCATGGGCGTCGCTCGTTCGGTGCGGTCGCTCGCAATGTAGCGAAAGCGGGCGGCGCTGGCGAGGGCCGCGTGGCCGCTGCGGTCGCCGCCGGTCGGTAGCCGGTCGTCAGTAGCGGGTCGTCAGTAGCGGGTCGTCAGTAGCGGGTCGTCAGTAGCGGGTCGTCAGGTCGGACAGCCAGCCGGGCGAATGATCGACGAGCCAGGTCTCGACGGCCCGGTCCGAACCGCTCAGGATCAGCAGCGCGACGAGGATCAGGCCCGCGCCGAGCAGGCGCTTGCCGACGCGCCCGGTGGCGAGCAGCGTGCCGCGGACGCGGCTCATGGCCTGTCGCGTCAGCATCCCGAGCGCGATCAGCGGCAAGCCGGCGCCGAGCCCGAAGACGCCCATCAGCAACGCGATGCGCGCGAGGTCGCGTCCCTGGCTCGCGACGACGATCGCGGCCCCGAGCGTCGGTCCGACGCACGGACTCCAGACGAGGCCGAGCAGCGCGCCGACGACGAATTGCCCGCGCAGGTCGTCCAGCGTCAGCCTCGCGAGCAGCCCCTCGCCGGCACCGGCGACGCCGGCCGTCGCGGTCGCGAAGCGCTGCTGCAACGACGACGACGTCAGCCACACGCCGATCGTCGCCAGCACGACCGCGCCGGCGTCGCGCAGCACCGTCGCATCGAAACCGGCGCGCCCGGCGGCCCAGGCGATGCCGGTCCCGACGACCGCGAACGACGCCGCGAGACCGGCCGCGAGCGCGAGCGGCCCGCGCCGGTGCGCCTGCGCCGCGGACGTCAGCACGATCGGCACGATCGGCAGCACGCACGGCGACAGGATCGACAGCAGCCCGGCGACGAACGCGAGCCCGTACGCCGCGGCCCCGAACGACACGCGGTCAGCCGCCGGCCTTCCGCATCAGCGCGTCGATGCTCGCGGCGTTCGTGTCGCCGACCGAGCGGCCCACTTCCGACTTCCCGTGGAACGCGATGATCGTGCTCTGCATCGCGACGTGGTACTTCGCCAGCAGGTCCTTCTGGCTGTCGAAGTCGATCGTGAACAGCGTGTAGTCGCGATACGGCGCCGTCTGCATCAGGTTCGCCTGGATCGGGTCCTGCTTCTTGCAGTTCGGACACCACGGCGCACGCACGGACAGAACGATCGGCTTGCCTTCGGCCGCGAGCCGGTCGAACGCGGACGCGTCGTACGGCCGGATGGTGCCGGCCGACGCGAGCGCGGCGAACGCGGCGAGAAAGGATGCGACGAGCAGGCGGGCGAGCTTCATGCGATCTCCAGGTGGCGGAAGGAAACGCGATCGGCCGCGACGGCGCGGCGGGCTTGCGATCGTCGCACGGCGGGACGACTCCTTACACCCGGCGCCGCCGGCTCGTCGGACCACGCGCCCGGTGCTCTGCACACGGGCGACGACGCGACCGACGTCAGCGCCCTTTCGACAGCCGTCGCCGGTTCGCGACGGCCGTGCGATGGATCGGATGCAGCCCGGCGGCCAGCGTGTCCCACGCGGCGGCGCCGATCGATGTCGCATCGAACGGCGACGTCGCCGACCACGGGTTCGAGAGGCGGCCGGCGAACGTCCACCAGAACGCCTGCTGCGCGGCGACCGCCTCCGTCGTCATCGCGAGCCACGACGCGCCGAACGCGGCCGTCTTTTCCGACCACATCCGCTGGAACTCGTCGCGATCGCGCGCCGACGGGAACGGCCCGCTGCGCGCCATGCGGCCGACGCGATGCGCGACGACCTGCGGCGCGGCCCATGCCAGCTCGGCGGCCTTCAGCGTGGTGACGAACGGGGACGACGGGCGGCGACGGTGGGGCATGGCGATGACGATCGGGACGAAACGCCGATTGTCGCGCGGATCGTCGTCCGCGGCAGCGGCCGCGAAGACGCCGTCAGCAGAACGGCCACAGCGGACACAGCCGCGCGAGTGCCTGCACGACGGCCGGGGCCGGCAGCGCGTCCAAGCGCAGGATGCGCGCCTGCTGCGTCACGTCGTCGACGATGCGGCGGAACGCATCGACGGCTTCGTCGCGACGCGTCGCGTGGACCGCGTCGTCGGGGCGCATCGCGGTCGCCGCGTCGTCGGCTCGCCGCGCGTCCGTCTCCGCGACGCGCTCGACGGCGACGGCGATCAGCCGGTCGAACAGCCGGGCGCAGTCGTCGGCGACCGGCAACCGGATCCGCACGACGACGCGACGCAGCCGCGCGTCCAGATCGTCGTCGTCCGGCATCGTCGACGCCGCCGCGTCATTCGTGACGGCGCGCGTCCTCGATGACGCGTCCGTCGTTCGGCAGGCTGCCCGGCGCCGCGAACGCGATGTCGGCGCGCAGCCGCGTCAGCGCGCGGACCGATTCCTCGAGCGCGACCCGCAACGCGTCGGTCGGCTCGCCGCGCACTTCGCAGCGCAGCGTCATGCGATCGTCGCCGGTCGTGCCGGACACGACGAGCCGCGCACGGACCACCTCCGGGTGGCGCCGCACGACGTCGGCGACCTGCGACGGCTGGACGAACAGGCCGCGCACCTTCGTCGTCTGGTCGGCGCGGCCCATCCAGCCCTTGATGCGCCGGTTCGTGCGGCCGCACGGCGACGGCCCGTCGAGGATGGCCGACAGGTCGCCGGTCGCGAAGCGCACCAGCGGATAGTCGGCATTGAACGTCGTCACGACGATCTCGCCGACGTCGCCGTCCGGGACCGGCGTGCCGGTGCCGGGAACGACGATCTCGACCAGCACGTCCTCGTCGACGACGAATCCCGGGTGGACGGCGCCGTCGGTGTGCGTCTCGTAGGCGACGCAGCCGAGGTCGGCGGTGCCGTACAGCTGCAGCACGACCGGCACGCCGTGCTCGACGAGCCACGCGCGCAGCGACGGCGGCAGCGGCTCGGCGCTGACGAGCGCACGACGCAGGCTCGACACGTCCGCGCCGAGCTCGAGCGCCTTCTCGACGATCAGTTTGAGGAACGACGGCGTGCCGGCGTACAGCGACGGCCGCAACGCGGCGATCGCCTGCAGCTGCATCTCGGTGTTGCCGGTGCCGGCCGGGATCACCGGACAACCGATGCGGCGCGCGGCGCCCTCGACCATGAACGCCGCCGGCGTGAAGTGATACGAGAACGCGTTGTGCACGACGTCGCCCGGCCGCGCGCCGACCGACCATAGCGGCCGTGCGAAGCGCCACCAGTCGTCGCCGCGGCCTTCGGGATCGAAGATCGGTCCGGGCGACATGAACAGGCGCGACAGCCCGCGCGTGGGCGTCGCGGCGAGGCCGCCCCACGGCGGATTCGCCTGCTGCAACGCATGCAGGTCCGACTTGCGCGTCACCGGCAGCGTCGCGAGCGCGGCCCGCGAATCGATCTCGGCCGGGTCGACGCGGTCGAGGATCCGCGCGAAGCCCTCGCCCTCCTTCGCCCGCGCGATGTGCGCGGGCAGCCGGCGCATCAGGTCGTCCTCGCGCTCGGCCGGATCGCGCGCCTCGCGGTCGTCGAGGAACGCACCGCCGGGACCGGCGCCGAGCGCGCTCATCGTGCGGGCCTCGCACGCGACCGGACCGGATGGCGCTCGGGCCGTCGTGCCCGCGAAGGCGGGAACCCAGCGGCGTCCGCGATGCGACCGCGACCGGCAGCCCGACGACGATCGTCGTCGACGTCAGTCATCGCCGAGCTTCGCCGCGCGCCGCTTCGCCTCGTCGACGAAGCGGCGTTGCTCCGGCGCGGTCGCGACCGCGAACGCGTCGAAGCCCGTGCCCGACAGCTTCCTCAGGTCGGCGTGCAGCAGGCCGTCCTCGTCGTGGAAATGCACGAACGGCTGGCCCGTCAGGGAGAACACGCCCGGCTGCTTCTCGCGCAGTTGCGGGATCGCGCGCAGCTGGCGCAGCGTTTCCTGCAGCTTCGCGAGGGCTTCGGGACCGGCACGCGCCATCGATGTCTCCGTCTGCGGGTCACGACAGCCAGCGCTTGCGCCGGCGATAGAACTTCGTGTCGCGGAAGCTCTTGCGCTCGCCGCGACGATACGCCGAGGTAGAACTCCTTGACGTCCTCGTTCGCGACGAGCGACGCCGCGTCGCCGTCCATCACGACGCGACCGTTCTCGAGGATGTAGCCGTAGTCGGCGTTCGACAGCGCGACCGTCGTGTTCTGCTCGGCGAGCAGGAACGACACGCCTTCCTGGCGGTTCAGGTCGCGCACGATCGTGAAGATCTCGTCGACGATCTGCGGCGCGAGGCCCATCGACGGCTCGTCGAGCAGGATCATCGTCGGCTTGGCCATCAGCGCGCGCCCGATCGCCGTCATCTGCTGCTCGCCGCCCGACGTGTAGCCCGCCTGGCTCGCGCGTCGCTCCTTGAGCCGCGGGAAGTACGCGTAGACGCGCTCGAGCTCTCCGGCGAGCGCCGCGCGGCCGAGCCGCCGCGTGTACGCCCCGGTCAGCAGGTTCTCCTCGATCGTCAGGTGCGCGAAGCAGTGCCGGCCCTCCATCACCTGGATCACGCCGCGCCTGACGAGGTCGTTCGGCGTCAGTCGGTCGACGCGCGTGCCGTCGAACTCGATGGAACCCTTCGTGACGTCGCCGCGCTCGGCGCGCAGCAGGTTGGAGATCGCCTTCAGCGTCGTCGTCTTGCCGGCGCCGTTCGCGCCGAGCAGCGCGACGATGCGTCCCTTCGGCACCGCGAGCGACACGCCCTTCAGCACGAGGATGACGTGGTCGTAGATCACCTCGATGTTGTTGACGGCGAGGAGAGGCGCCGGTGTCGGGGCGGATTCGATCGGCAGTGCGGCCATCGTGGTCCCGTCAGCGGTCCTGTCGACGGCAACCGGCGTGCGATCCGGTTCCGCCGCCGAGAGCGGCGTCCAACGCGTCGTCGCCCCGGCGTTCCGAACGTCGTCGCCCCGGCGAAGGCCGGGGCCCGAGGTCGACGGCGATAGGGGACTCGCCGTCATCGGGTCCCGGCCTTCGCCGGGACGACGTTGCCATCACGACGGTCACCCTTCCTTCGCGCAGTCCCGCGGCGTGATGCCCTTCGACTTGCCGTACTCGATCGCCGACTGTTCGAGCAGCGGCCGCACCAGCGCGCGGTTGCCTTCGATCCAGTCCGAGACGAGCACCCACTTCGTGCCGTCCCACTGCTGGATCTTGATCTTCCCGGAGCCTTCGTGGTCCATGCAGCTCGTCTTCAGCGTCGGCATCAGGCCCGTCGCGTTGAGCTGCTTCAGCCGCGCGTCCGACAGGTCGAGATGTTCGAGCGCCCAGCGGATCTGGTCGCCGTCCATCACCTTCTTGCCGTACTTCGCCTGCGCGACGCGAATCGCCTCGACGGTCAGGATGCCGATCACGACGCCGCGGTTGTAGTTGATGCCGCCGATCTTCGAGCGGTCCTGCATGTTGCCGGTCGGATTGCTCCCGTACAGCGTCTTCTCGATGTCCTGGATCAGCGGCGTCTTGCCGGACACGTTCATCGCCGCGCTCATGTAGCCCTTCGCGGCGTCGCCGGCCGGCACGGTGTCCTCTTCGGAGCCCGCCCACCAGCTGCCGATGATCCGGTCGCGCGGAAAGCCGATCTTCTGCGCCGCCTTCATCGCCGCCGCGTTCATCACGCCGAAGCCCCAGAAGATCACGTAGTCGGCCTGGTTCTGACGGATCTGCTGCCACTGCGCGCCCTGCTCGGTGCCCGGCGACGTGATCGGGATCGTCGTCAGCTCGAAGCCGTTGACCTTCGCCTCGGCCTGCAGATAGGTGATCGGTTCCTTCCCGTACGCGCTGTCGAGATACAGATACGCGATCTTCTTGCCGCGCAGGTTGTCCTTCTCCTTGCCGCGGATGTACTTGACGATCGCCGTCGCCTGCATCGGATACGTCGTGATCAGCGGGAACGCCCACGGGAAGTAGCGGCCGTCGATCGTGTCGGTGCGGCCGTAGCCGGTCATGCACGAGCGGCACGTGGTCGGCCGCCGTCTTGTCGAGCAGCGCGTACGAGATCGGCGTCGACACCGGGTTGATCGCGGTGCCCTTCGTCGGGCTCTTCGTCTTCAGCCGCTCGTAGCACTCGACGCCCTTCGCGGCCTGGTACTCGGTCTCGCATTCGTCCCACGACAGCTTGACGCCGTTGACGCCGCCCTCCTTGACGTTGATGTAGTTCATGTAGTCGATGAAGCCGCCGAAGATGCCGACGCCGGCCGGACCGTACGGCCCGACGCGGAACGACAGCACCATCACGAACTGGTCGTTCGCCTGCGTGTACGACGGGGCGCTCGCGGTCAGTGCCGCGACGCTCAGCGCCGCTGCGCAGAACGCCTTGATGCTCTTCCGATCCCACATTGCCGTCTCCTGGTGTCGATTCGCGCGGTCGCCGCGCTTCGTTCGCTTCGGTGTGCCATTCTCGATCAAGTCGTGCCTCATCCGGAATCCGGGGACGACCCGGTGTCGTCCGCGAACGCGCCGTGTCGACCCGCGCCCGCCGCGAAGCGCGCCGCGCCGGCCTCCCCTTCGGCCAGGACCATCGGCGTGCCCCACGCGCCTTCCTGACGCAACGCGTCGGCGAGCGGCAGGTTCCACTGCGCGTAGGCCGAGCGCCGGTCCGCGCGCATGCATCGCTGCGGGAACGCCGCGATCTCGCGCGCGAGGCGCTTCGCGACATCGAGCGCCGTGCCATTGGGCACGACGCGGTTGACGAGCCCCATCGCCTCGGCCTCGCGCGCGCCGACCGGCCGACCGGTGAGGATCAGGTCGAGCGCGCGGCCCATGCCGACGATCCGCGGCAGCCGCACGGTGCCGCCGTCGATCAGCGGCACGCCCCAGCGTCGACAGAAGACGCCGAACACCGCGTCCTCGTCGGCGACGCGCAGGTCGGCGAGCAGCGCGAGTTCGAGGCCGCCGGCGACCGCGTAACCGTTGACCGCCGCGATCAGCGGCTTCGACAGCGCCATCCGCGTCGGTCCCATCGGCCCGCTGCCGCCGCCGGTGACGTCGAATTCGTTGCGGCGCGCGGGATCGCCGATCGCGGCGAGATCGGCGCCACCGCAGAAGTGGCCGCCGGCGCCGGTCAGGATCGCGACCCGCAAGTCCGCGTCCGCCTCGAAGCGCTCGAACGCGCGACGCAGCCCGGCCGCGACGGCGCCGTCGACGGCGTTGCGCTGGTGCGGCCGGTCGATCGTCACGATGCAGACCGGGCCCTCGATGTCGAACGAAACGGGTGTCATGTCGACGTCCTCAATGCGGGAACGGCCAGATGCGCAGCTTCTCCTTGCCGATCTGCCACAGCCGCGCGAGTCCGTGCGGCTCGACGATCAGGAAGAAGATGATCAGCGCGCCGAAGATCATGAACTCGATATACGTCAGCGACGCCTTGTCGAAGTTGACGTGCAGCAGCGACGCGAAGCCCGGCACGACGATCGACAGCAGGATCGGCAGCAGCGTGAAGAACGCGCGAGCCGATGAACGCGCCCATGATCGTGCCCATGCCGCCGACGATGATCATGAACAGGATGCGGAACGACATCTCGAGGCTGAACGCCTCGGGCTCGACCGTGCCGATGTAGCAGAACGCGTACAGCGCGCCGGCGACGCCGCAGTAGAACGAGCTGATCGCGAACGCGAGCAGCTTCGTGCGCATCAGCGGGATGCCGATCACCTCGGCCGCGACGTCCATGTCGCGCACCGCCATCCAGCGGCGCCCGGTGTTCGAGCGCGCCATGTTCTTCGCCGCGAGCGCGAGCACGGCGACGATGCCGAGCACGAACAGGTAGTTGCGCGACCGGCGAGTCGATCGCGAGGCCGAAGAACGTGACCGGCTGCGCGCTGATCACGCCCGACGCGCTGTCGTTCGTGAACCAGGAGAACTTCTGCAGCGCCCACACGACGAAGAACTGCGCGGCGAGCGTCGCGACCGCGAGATAGAAGCCCCTGATGCGCGACCGACGGCAGCCCGAACGCGATGCCGACCAGCGCCGCGCAGACGCCGGCCGCGAGGAACGACACGATCTGCGGCAGCCCGGCACGCGCAGCACGAAGTTGTACGCCGCGAACGCACCGACCGCCATGAACGCCGCCGAGCCGAGCGACAGCTGGCCCGCGTAGCCGGTCAGGATGTTGAGGCCGATCGCGGCGAGCGAGAAGATCAGCGACGGGATCAGCAGCGCGGTGAACCAGTAGTCGGACACCGTCAGCGGCACGACGACGAACACGATGGCGAGCAGCGCGAAGAACGCGATAGCGGTCCTGCCGGATCGGCAGCAGCTGCTGATCGGCGGCGTACGACGTCTTGAACTGGCCGGCTTCGCGATAGAGCATTGGTCAGGCGGCCTTGCCCGCGCGTGGCTCGCGGTCGAAGCGTCGCGCAACCGGAACGACGACCGCCGTCGCCCCGGCGAAGGCCGGGGCCCGAGTCGCTTGTTCGTCGCGACGAACGAACTTGGGTCCCGGCCTTCGCCGGGACGACACGAATCGGGGAAGCACAACGACTCTCCTCTTCGTCGTTCCCGCGAAGGCGGGAACCCGGCGGCGTCGATCGTGCATCGATCGAGCGCCACTTCAACGACCCTGGGTTCCCGCCTTCGCGGGAACGACGAAGAGGGAGGCGTGGCTTGTCGTCGTGCGGATTGCGGACGTCGTCATCTTCAAACCCGATCGATGTGCTGTTCGCCGAACAGCCCTTCCGGCCGCACCAGCAGGAACACCAGCGCGAGCACGTACGGGAACCAGCCTTCGATGCCGCCGCCGACGTACGGGCCGATGTAGACCTCGGCCAGCTTCTCGGTGCTGCCGATGATCAGCCCGCCGACGATCGCGCCCGGCACCGACGTGAAGCCGCCGAGGATCAGCACCGGCAGCGCCTTCAGCGCGACGAACGTCAGCGCGAACTGCACGCCGTTGCGCGCGCCCCACAGCAGCCCCGCGACGAGCGCGACGAAGCCCGCGACGCCCCACACGATCGCGCCAGATCTGCTGCAGCGGAATGCCGATCGACAGCGCGGCCTGGTGGTCGTCGGCGACCGCGCGCAGCGCGCGGCCGATCTTCGTCTTCTGGAAGAACAGCGCGAGCGCGGCGACCAGCACGCCGGCGATGGCCGCGGCGGCGAGGTCGAACGTCGAGATCGCGATGTCGTACGTGTCGAGGAAGTACGGCAGCGGCTCGTCCGGGATGCCGAGCCTGATCTCGTGCGTCTCGTTGCCCCACAGGAACGGACCGAGACCCTCGAGGAAGAACGCGAGCCCGATCGTCGCCATGAACAGCGAGATCGGCGGCTGGTTGACGAGCGGCCGCAGCACGAAGCGCTCCGTGACCATGCCGAACACGATCATGATCGACGAGCGCGAGCACCAGCGCGACGCCGAACGGCGCACCCTTCGCGAGGATGCCGACGAACGACAGCGCCGCGAAGTACACCATCGCGCCCTGCGCGAAGTTGAAGACGCCCGACGCCTTGTAGATCAGCACGAAGCCGAGCGCGACGAGCGAGTACATCACGCCCGCGAGCAGGCCGCCGATCAGGACCTCGAGGAAGAACTGCATCGTCAGTGGCGCCGGGGTTCGCATCGACGCGATGCACCGCCGATCGCGCATCAATGCACGACCCCCAGATACGCGTCGATCACCGCCTGGCTTCGCGCGCACCTCGTCCGGCGTGCCGTCGCCGATCTTGCGGCCGTAGTCGAGCACGACCACCCGGTCGGAGATGTCCATCACGACGCTCATGTCGTGCTCGATCAGCACGATCGTCGTGCCGAACTGGTCGTTGACGTCGAGGATGAAGCGGCACATGTCCTGCTTCTCCTCGACGTTCATGCCGGCCATCGGCTCGTCGAGCAGCAGCAGCGTCGGCTCGGCCGCGAGCGCGCGCGCGAGCTCGACGCGCTTCTGCAGTCCGTACGGCAGGCGGCCGACCGACGTCTTGCGGATGTGCTGGATCTCGAGGAAGTCGATCACCTCCTCGACGCGGCGCGCGATGCGCGAGCTCCTCGCGACGCGACGCGGCCGACGTGGATCGCCTCGAGCAGGAAGTTGCCGCGCATCCGCGTGTTGCGGCCGGTCATGATGTTGTCGAGCACGCTCATGCCCTTGAACAGCGCGATGTTCTGGAACGTCCGCGCGATCCCTTCGCGCGCGGCGCGATGCGGCTTGATGTCGCGACGCTCGGTGCCGCGGAACACGATGCGCCCGCTGCTGCGGATGGTAGACGCCGTTGATGACGTTCAGCATCGAGCTCTTGCCGGCGCCGTTCGGCCCGATGATCGCGCGGATCTCGTGCTCGCGGACGTCGAACGAGATGTCGGTCAGCGCCTTCACGCCGCC
This sequence comes from uncultured beta proteobacterium, assembly GCA_963720205.1. GTDB lineage: Bacteria > Pseudomonadota > Gammaproteobacteria > Burkholderiales > Burkholderiaceae_D > CAHJXF01. The sequence goes on from OY970390.1 coordinate 2,632,641, forward strand.
GAACGCGAGCGAGATGCCTTCGAGCGCGAGGATCACGTCGCCGACGCGGCGACGACCATCGCCGCCCGGTCCGTCGCCGACGCCGGTCTCGCGCTGCAGCCGGATCGCGGGATCGTCAGGCCGCATCGGCCAGCGCGCCGAACGTCTTCGCGTCCTCGATCGCGAGGTCGGCCTCGATCGTGCCGCGACGGCCGTCCTCGAAGCGGACCTCGGTCGCGATGAACTGCGACGCGCGGCCGGCGTACAGCGCGTCGACGAGCACCGCGTACTTCTCGGCGATGAAGCCGCGGCGGACCTTGCGCGTGCGCGTCAGCTCGTCGTCGTCGGGGTCGAGCTCCTTGTGCAGGATCAGGAAGCGCCGCACCTGCGAGCCGGCGAGCTCGCGGTCCCGCGACAGCTCGAGGTTGGCCTGCTCGACGCACTCGCGGATCAGCCGGTAGACCTCGTCGCGGCCGGCGAGATCGGTGTAGCCGGCGTACGCGAGGTTGCGCCGCTCGGCCCAGTTGCCGACGGCCGTCGCGTCGATGTTGACGAATGCGCAGCACATCGTCGCGGTCGTTGCCGAACGCGACCGCTTCCTTGATGTACGGGAAGAACTTCAGCTTGTTCTCGACGTATTGCGGCGCGAACAGCGCGCCGTCGTGCGCGCCGCCGGCGAGTCGGCCGACGTCCTTCGCGCGGTCGATGATCTTGAGCTCGCCGCGCTCGTCGACGAAGCCCGCGTCGCCGGTCAGGAACCAGCCGTCGCCGGACGAGCGCCTCGGCCGTCGCGTCGGGCCGCTTGTGATATTCGCGCAGCAGGCCCGGCGAGCGGATCTGCACCTCGCCGTCGGCGGCGATCCGCAGCGCGACGCCGGGCATCGGGCGGCCGACCGTGTCGAGTCGCACCTCGCCGTCCTTCTGCTTGCAGACGTAGACGCACGTCTCGGTCTGGCCGTACAGCTGCTTGAGGTTGATGCCGAGCGAGCGGAAGAAGCCGAACAGGTCGGGGCCGATCGCGGCGCCGCCGGTGTACGCGACGCGCAGCCGGCTCATGCCCGAGCACGTTCTTCAGCGGACCGTAGACGACGACGTCGCCGATCGCGTACAGCAGCCGGTCGACGAACCGGACGGGCCGGCCGTCGAGCAGGTCCGCGCCGCAGCGCTTCGCGACGGTCATGAACCTGCGGTACAGCGCGCGCTTGACGCGGCCGGCGTCGTCCATGCGGATCGTGACCTGCGTCAGCAGGTTCTCGAACACGCGGGGCGGCGCGAAGTAGTAGGTCGGGCCGATCTCGCGCAGGTCGGTCATGACGGTCTCGGCCGACTCGGGGCAGTTGACGCAGTAGCCCGCGACCAGCGCCTGCGCGATACGAGAACAGGTGGTCGCCGGTCCACGCCATCGGCAGATAGCTCAGCACCTCGTCGTGGTCGTCGAAGCCGTCGAACGCGACGTCGCCGCGCGCCGCATCGATGAACGCGCGATGCGTCTGTCGCACGCCCTTCGGCCGGCTCGTCGTGCCCGACGTGTAGAGCATCACCGACACGTCGTCGGGCGATCCGTCCGCGACCTGGCGCGCGAAGAACGTCGAATCGAGACGCGTCAGCTCGCGACCGTCGCGCGCGACGTCCGCGAACGAGACGAGCTCCGGCGCCGCGTAATGGCGCATCCCGCGCGGGTCGTCGTAGACGATGTGCTTCAGGTGCGGCAGCCGCGGTGCCATCTCGAGCAGCTTGTCGACCTGCTCCTGGTCCTCGGCGATCGCGACCGCGACCTCGGCGTCCTCGAGCACGAACTGCATCTCGCTCGCGATCGCGTCCTGGTACAGCGGGACCGGGACCGCGCCGAGCGCCTGCGCGGCCAGCATCGACCAGTACAGTCGCGGCCGGTTGTCGCCGACGATCGCGAGGTGGCCGCCGCGTTCGAGCCCGAGCAGCGACAGCCCGGCGGCGAGCGCCTCGACCTCGGTCAGCACGTCGGACCAGGTCCACGTCTGCCAGATGCCGAGATCCTTCTCGCGGATCGCCGCGCGACCGCCGCGCACCCGCGCGTTCTCGACGAGGAGGCGCGGCATCGTCGTGCCGTCGTCGACCGCGCTCGCGCGCGCCCCATCCGTCATCGTGCCCGAAGCTCCATGCCGTTGCGGTTGCGCCGCGCGACCGAAGGCCGCGCGCGGCCCGCAAGTTTCGCATCGGGTCCGCCCCGGCGCGTTAGGGGCTAACCCTGCCGCGGCTGCGTCGCATCGACGGCGGGCGGCCCTCATGACCACCCGCTCATGCGTGCGGTCGATCCGTTGCGCGCTCGCCTTCGGCCGACAGCCGCTGCCGGCGCCGCAAGGTCGGGAACAGCGCGACCCACAGCCCGACGACGACGAGCGTGCCGACGCCGCCGATCAGCGTCGCCGGGACCGCGCCGACCCATGCGGCGAGCACACCCGACTCGAACTCGCCGAGCTGGTTCGACGTGTTGATGAACACCGCGTTCACGCTGTTGACGCGGCCGCGCATCGCGTCCGGCGTGTCGAGCTGCACGAGCGACGTGCGGATCACGACGCTGACCATGTCGAACGCGCCCAGCGCCGCGAGCGCGACCAGCGACAGCGCGAGCGACGTCGACAGCGCGAAGACGATCGTCGCGAAGCCGAAGCCGGCGACGGCCGCGAACATCGTCGCGCCGACGCCGAAGCGGCCGCCGTCGAGCGATCGCCGCGCGAGCCACAGCGACATCGCGAGTGCGCCGACCGCCGGCGCCCCGCGCAGCAGTCCGAGCCCGACCGGGCCGGTGTGCAGCACGTCGCGCGCGAAGACCGGCAACAGCGCGGTCGCGCCGCCGAGCAGCACCGCGAACAGGTCGAGCGAGATCACGCCGAGCAGGTCGGGGTTGTCGCGGATGAAGCGCACGCCGGCGAACACCGATCGCCACGTCGCCGGCTCGCGCGGCGGCGGCGTCGCGACGAGGCGCAGCCGCGCCATCAGCACGATCGAGACGACGTACAGCACGGCCGTCGTCGCGTAGACGGTCGCCGGCCCCGCGACGTACAGCGCGCCGCCGAGCGCCGGCCCGACGATCGTCGACGCCTGGTCGCCGGCCGAGTTCAGCGCCATCGCGCGCGGCAGCGTGTGCGCCGGTACGAGCGACGGCAGCAGCGCGCGCTGCGCCGGCCACTCGAACGCCATCGCGACGCCGATCGCGAACAGGATCGCGAAGATGCCGGTCTCGTCGACGCGTCCGGCCGCCGTCGCGACGGCGAGCACGACGATCGCCGCGAGCACCGCGAGCTGCGCCAGCACGACGATGCGTCGCCGCGCCGCGCGGTCGGCGACGTGCCCGGCCGGCAGCGCGAGCAGCACCGACGGGACGAACTGCACCAGCCCGACGAGCCCGAGGTCGAACGCGCGATGCGTCAGCGCGTAGACCTGCCAGCCGACGGCGACCGACAGCATCTGGAAGCCGAAGTTGGCCGCGACGCCGGCGGACCAGTAGCGCGCGAAGCCGGGCTGCCGCCACGGCGACGCGTCGCGACCGTCCGGGGGTGCGGCGCCGGCGTCCGGGTCGGCGTCGGCGGCTGCGTCGGCGGCGTCGGTCATGTGCGGTCGGCGCCCGGTGTCGTTCAGGCGCTGCCCGGCGCAACGGCGGCGGTGCCGCTCATCGCCGACGCGCCGCGCCGCCCGGCGGTCGAGGCGACGTCAACCGAGGATCTGCCGCGCCCGGCGCAGGTGCGGCACGTCGAGCATCACGCCGTCGAGCTGCACGACGCCCGCGTCCTGCCCGAACGCCGCGATCACGCGCTCGGCCCATGCGCGGTCGGCGTCGGTCGGCGCGAACGCCGCGTCGATCACCGCGAGCTGCGCCGGATGGATCGCGGCCTTCGCGTCGAAGCCGAGCGCACGATGCGCCGCCGTCTCGCGCGCGAGGCCGCCGCCGTCGCGGAAGTCGGGATAGACCGCGTCGATCGCCGACACGCCGACCGCGCGCGCCGCGATCAGGCAGCCGTCGCGCGCATGCCGGTACGGGCCGAGGTAGTCGCCGCTCGCCGGGTCGCGATTCGTCGTGCCGCCGAGGTCCGCCGACAGGTCCTCGGCGCCCCACATCAGTCCGGCGAGACGCGGCAGCGGATCGCGGAAGTCGGGCAGGCACTGCAGCCCGCGCGCGGTCTCGGTGACGATCGCGACGATCGCGGTGCGGCCCGCGGCGCCGCCCGCGCGCGCCTCGTGCGCGTCGAGCAGCGACGCGAGCGCCGCGACGTCGAGCGGCCCCTCGCACTTCGGCAGCACGACGCCGGCCGCGCCGCCGTCGACGGCGATCGGGACGTCGAGCGTCGCGAGGTCGGGCGCGAGCCCGTTGATGCGGACGAAGCAGCGCTCGCGATGTCCGGCGTGCCCCGCGAGCCAGTCGCGCGTCGCGGCGCGGGCCGCGGCCTTGCGTTCGGGCGTGGGACCGACGGCGTCCTCGAGGTCGACGATCACGACGTCGGCCGTGCTCGCGAAGGCCTTGCCGATCTTCTTCTCGTCGTCGCCGGGAACGAACAGCCAGCTGCGGCGCATGCCTTCTCTCCTTCGCTCGGGTCGCGACCGCACGCCTCGCCGGCGCTCGCGTCATGGCAAAGTCTGCCTCAAAGCCGAGAACCGATCGCAGCGCGGCCGCGACGCCATCGCAGGGCGCGGTGCGCGTCCTCGCCGATGCGTCGCTCGCAACCCCCGACCGCAGGCCGACACCATGCCGCTGACCCGACTCGATCCCCATGCCGCCCTGATCGTCGTCGATCTGCAGAAGGGCATCGTCGCGCAGCCGTGGGCCGAGCCGGCGCACGAGATCGTCGCCCGTTGCGCACGGCTCGCCCGTGCGTTCCGCGCGCACGGCTCGCCGGTGGTGCTCGTCAACGTGACGGCGATGCCCCGCGGCCGGACCGATGTCGGCGGCGGTGGCTCCGTGTTGCCGCCCGACTCGACCGAACTGCTGCCGGAGATCGCCGAGTCGGCCGACGACCTGCGCGTCAGCAAGCAGGCCACCGGCGCGTTCCACCGGACGATGCTCGACGACCTGCTGCGGCAGCGCGGCGTCACGCAGGTCTTCGTCGTCGGCATCGCCACCAGCCGCGGGGTCGAGTCGACGGCGCGCAGCGCGCAGGACCTCGGCTACGACGTGGTGCTGGTGACGGACGCGATGACGGACCGCAACGCCGACGTGCATGGCCACTGCGTCACCGTGACGTTCCCGCGCATCGGGGAAACGGAGACGACCGAGCGGGTGCTCGATCGGCTCGCAGGGCGACCGTGATCCGTCCCGGGCGCGCTCAGCCCGCCGCGTCGGCCGGCCGCTTGCGCATCAACGCCTGTCGGGTGCACGACGCGACGATCTTGCCGTCCTGATTGGTCGCGACGTGCTCGAACTCGACGATGCCGGCGCCGGGTCGCGACCTGCTCTCGCGGCTCGACACGACGCGCGTCGCGACCTTCAGCGTGTCGCCGTGGAAGACCGGGTTCGGGAACTTCACGTCGGTCATGCCGAGGTTCGCGAGCGTCGTGCCGAGCGTCGTGTCGTTGACGCTGATGCCGATCATCAGGCCGAGCGTGAACAGGCTGTTGACGATCCGCGTGCCCCACTCGGTCGTCTTCGCGAAATGCTCGTCGAGGTGCAGCGGCTGCACGTTCATCGTCAGCGTCGAGAACAGCACGTTGTCCATCTCGGTGACGGTGCGCGTCCACGGATGGACGAACTCGAGGCCGGGCGTCAGCTCCTCGAAGTAGAGGCCGGCCACGATCAGCCCTTGCGGCCGACGACGAGCAGCACGCCGCCGACGACGATCGCGCCGATGCCGACCCACAGCGGGATGTCGACGTCTTCCTTCTTCTTCGCGGACAGCTCGATCGGCCCGACCTTCGCGACGGTGCTGTCCTTCGTGTACGAGAAGCCGCCGAACACGCAGGCGAGGATGCCGGCGACGACGAGGAGGATGGCGATCAGGCGGACGGCGTTCATGTCGAGGCGAGGGACGAGGGACGAAGCACGCGGAACGAGCGACGGGTCATCGCGGCGTCGACAGGACGGCCGCGAGATGGATGGCGAGGACGACCCACAGCGCGACCGCCGCGATGTTGCTCGCCGCGAACGCCGCGCCGCGATGCGGGATGCGGTTGTAGGTCAGGTGGATCGCGCTGTGCACGATCCGCAGCGCGACGAAGATCCACGCGATCGCGATCGTCAGGTACGACGCGCCGCCGGTCAGGAACAGCACGATGCAGCCGACGTAGAACAGCACCGGCACTTCGAGCAGGTTCATGAAGTTGCGGTTCGGCACGTTGACCGGCGCCGGCTGCGCGCCGACGGCATCGGGCCGCGTCGCTCCGTGGGCGCGCGAGAACGGCACCAGCAGCAGCACGGCGAACGTCCAGAACGCGAGGACGACGACGGGAACGAAGATCGCGACGTTGCCGGGCATCACGGAGATCCTGGATTGCTGGGATGCGGCGCCGCGACGTGCGCCGCGACCTTCGCCGGCGCGGACGGCGCCATCTCGTGGAAGCAAGCGATCGTCATCGAATGAGGATTCGGCGCGGCCAAGAAGTCGACGGATACTACGGGGTCCGATCCCCCGATGCTACCTCGCCCGCGCGCACGCCAAAGATGAACGATCTCTCCACGACCGGCGTGCTTTCGCCCACTCCCTGGTTCACCCCCGAGCACGAAGCCCTGCGCGACACGATCCGGCGCTTCGTCGCCGAGCGCGTGCTGCCGCACGCCGACGCGTGGGAAGACGCCGGGTTCACGCCGCGCGAGATCGTCCGCGAGATGGGCGACCTCGGCCTGCTCGGCATCCGCTACGACGCGCGCCACGGCGGCAGCGAGCTCGACACGCTCGCGACCGTCGTCCTCGCCGAGGAGCTCGGCCGCTCGACCTACGGCGGCTTCGCGATCACGATCCTGGTCCACACCGACATGGCGAGCCCGCACCTGTTCCACGGCGGCACGCCCGAGCAGCTCGATCGCTGGATGCCCGACCTCGTGGCCGGCCGCAAGGTCGCCGCGGTCGCGATGACCGAGGCCGACGCCGGCTCCGACCTCGCCGGCATGCGGACGACGGCGCGGCGCGACGGCGCCGACTGGGTGATCGACGGCGCGAAGATGTTCATCACGAACGGCGTGCACGGCGACGTCTACTTCGTCGCGGCGAAGACCGGCGACCCGGGGCTCGCGTCGCGCAACCGGATGATGTCGATGTTCGTCGTCGAGAAGGGCACGCCCGGCTTCACGGTCGCGCGGCCGCTGAAGAAGACCGGCTGGCTGTCGTAGCGACACGGCCGAGCTCGTCTTCGACCACTGCCGCGTCCCGGCCGCGAACCTGCTCGGCGAGGAGCACAAGGGCTTCTACGCGCTGATGAAGAACCTGCAGAACGAGCGCATCGTGCTCGGCGCACAGGCGATGGGCGAGGCGTCGCGTGCGATCGAGCTGACGATGGACTGGGTCACGCAGCGCCGCGCGTTCGGCTCGACGATGTGGGACAAGCAGGCGATCCGCCAGCGGCTCGCGATGGCGCGCGTCGCAGGTCGAGGCCGCGAAGGCGCTCGTCTACGCACCGCGTGGCGCGACGCGCAGGGCCAGCAGGTCGCGAAGGAAGTGTCGATGATCAAGGCGCTCTGCGGCACGCTCGTCAACGAGGTGCTGTACGACTGCGTCCAGTTCCACGGCGGCATGGGCTACATGCGCGAGACCGCGGTCGAGCGGATGTCGCGCGACGCGCGCGTGCAGTCGATCGGCGGCGGCGCGACCGAGGTGATGCTGGAAGAGGTCGCGAAGCGGATGGCGTGAGCGACGCCGGGCGGCGCGTCAGTCGTCCTGGCGACCGGCCGCGCGCCGCAGGTCGCCACGGGCCGACGAGCTTGCGGATCGTCGGCGGGTCGAGCGACCGCGTCAGCGCGCTGTCGCCGCCGATGAACAGGTAGAACGACCGCAGCGGGCTGATCCACGACAGCCGCATCCGCACGAACGCGTCGTTCTGCTCGGGGATGCGCAGCTCGAACCACTCGCCCTTCTTCAGGTCCTCGACGACGATCGGCGGCGGCGTCGGTGTCGCCGGCGCCGCGGCACTCGTCGCGCGATCGAGCAGCGTCGACGGCCGTCTTCGCGGCCGGGCCGAAGCCCGTCGCCGGCGGCAGCAGGTTCAGCATCGACTCGGGTCCGAAGCTGCCGTTGCGCAGCCGCTGCGCGAACGTGTCGATCGTCAGCCGCGTCGAGGCCCGAGTCGCCCGAGCGGAACGGCGCGCCGGGCGCGCCGCGGACGGCCTGCGAGCAGCACGCGGACCCAGTCCGCGAAGAACGCGCGCTCGTCGGCCGCGGGATAGTCGATCATCGCGAAGGCCGTCGCGGATCGCGGCGACCATCGTCGGCAGCAGCCCGGCGAGGCGCGCGCGCTCGCCGGACGTGGTCTTCGGCGCGGCCGTCCATGCGAGGTCGAAGCACAGCCGCTTCGCGCGCGCGAGCAGCGCGTCGCGTCCCGCGTCGGGCGCGCGGCACGCGATCTCGACCAGCACGCGACTCCAGACGTCGAGCAGGAAGAAGCGGATCGCGCGGTCGACGTCGATGCCCGCGAGCAGCTGGCTGATCTGGATCGTCGTGCGGATCACGAGGACGTCGCGATCCTCGGCGTCGGGCACCGGCGCCGGCGCCGGCGCGCGACGTCGCGATGTCGGCGATCGCCCGCTCGAACTGGCTCGAGCAGCCGCGCGTGCTCGGCCGGCGTCCTCGAACGATCCGCGGATCGCCGTGTGGACGACGCGCTCGAGCGCGACCCGGCCGGCGTGCGCGTTCGGCGTGTCGTCCTGCCAGCCGGCCGCGGCGGCGGCGAGCCGGTCGAGCAGCCGTCGCGTCGGATGCGAGCGCGACGCGAAGAACGCGTCGTCCGCGAGCGCCATCCGCAGCACCGGCAGCTGCAGCCGCGCGAGCGTGTTGCGCAAGCCGGTCGCGATGCGGTCGTCGGACAGCACGTGGTCGAACAGCGTCGCGACGGCGTCGATGCGGCCGCGATCCTCGGGCGACGCGTGTGCCGCGAGGCGGTCGCGGCAGGTGCGGATCACGTCGGGCACGATCAGCAGCGGCGCGCGCCTCGTCGATCGACGTCGGGTCGGGGACGTCGAGCGGCAGGTCGATGGCCGCGGTCTCGCACGCGAGGTCGGCGGCGACGGCGTGGGTCTCGGCGAGCTCGGCGACGGCGCGCAGCAGCGCGCGGCGCGGATCGCCGCGCGGCCGTCGTGCCGTCGCGCGAACGCTCGATCGCGATGTCGGCGACGAGCGCCTGGAACGGATCGTCGTCGTCGATCTCGACGGCGGGCGCGTCGACGTCGTGCCGGCGCCCCGACGCGTCGGTCACGAGCGGCGCGAGCGCGTCGTAGAGGCCCGACGACGCCGGCCGCCCCGGCGGGCTGGTCCGTGATGCCGGACCACGACAGCGACGACTCGAACTCGCCGCTGTGCGTGAACGACGGGTCGGATGCGGCGGTGGGAGCGGACATGCGGGGCGCGGAAACGGTCGCGCGGCCCGACGCGTGGCGGCGCGACGGTCGAGACGGGGCGAGCCCGTCAGATCGACAGTCGGCGGTGAAACTTGAGACGGGCGGCGCCTCAGCGGCGGCCGCGGCGCTCGCGCGTCAGCAGGACCACGCTGCCGACGATCACCGCCGTCGCGACCGCCTCGCGCGGCGACAGCCGTTCGCCGCCGAACGCGACGCCGAGCAGCACCGCGATCATCGGGTTGACGTACGCGTAGCTGATCGCGATCGCCGGCGAGACCTTCGACAGCAGGTACATGTAGGCCGAGAACGCGCGCGAGCGATCCGGCGAGCACGAGGTAGACGAGCGCCGTCGTCGCGAGCGGCGTCGGTGGCCACGACGCGAGCAAGCGCTCGCCCTCGCCGCGCGCGAGCCCGATCGCGAGCATCGCGCCGCCGCCGACCAGCATCTCGGTCGCGAAGCCCATCGCGCCCGGCGCGAGCGACAGCCGCCGCTGCGCGAGCACCGAGCCGAGCGTCCAGCAGGTGACCGACGTGACGAGCGCGGCGAGGCCGACGGGCTGGCCGGCGAGTTCGGCGCCGCCGGCCAGCATCAGGATGCCGCCGAAGCCGAGCAGGATGCCGACCCATTGCAGCGCGTTGCGGCCAGCAGCCGAACAGGCCGGACCACAGCGCCGCCGCGAGCGGCGCGGCGCCGATGAAGATCGCGGCGACCGACGACGAGACGAACTGCTCGGCGAACACGACGCCGCCGTTGCCGCAGGTCAGCAGCAGGACGCCGACGACGGCGCCGTCGCGCCACTGCCGCGCGGTCGGCCGCGGCGCGCCGCGCGCGAGCAGCACGCCGAACAGCAGCGCGCCGGCGATCGTGAAGCGCAGGCCGCTCTGCAGGAACGGCGGATACGACGCGAGCGCGAGCCGGATCCCGAAGTACGTCGAGCCCCAGACCAGGTAGACCGTCGCGAGCGCGACGATCACCGGCGTCGTGAAGACGCGCGGCGGCGAGGACCGACGGCCGGTCGCCCGGGTGCCGCGTCAGCCCGCGCCCGACGTACGGCATGTCGGTCGCCATCACCGTCATGAACAGCACGTTCGCGTCGAGCGGCAGGCCGGCCATGTACAGCACCGCGTCGGCGACGTGGCGCACGTCCATCGTCGGCTCGACCGCGACCGCGCCGTGCGCCTGCACGATGCCGGACCGCATCCGCGCGGTCATCTCGGTCGCCGCGTTGCCGATGTCGATCTGGCCGACCGCGATGTCGAACCCGCGGCCATCGAGCGCCGCCGGACTTCGTGAGGCCGGTGACCGCGTGCTTCGTCGACGTGTACGGCGCCGACATCGGCCGCGGCGCGTCCGCGGAGATCGATCCGTTGTTGACGATGCGGCCGCCGCGCGGCGACCTGCGCCTTCATCACGCGAAACGCCTGCTGCATGCAGAGGAACGTGCCGGTGAGATTCGCGTCGACGACCGCGCGCCACTGCTCGATCGTCAGCGTCTCGAGCGGCACCGCCGGCGCGCCGCTGCCGGCGTTGTTGAACAGCAGGTCGACGCGGCCGAAGCGCGCGACGACGGCGTCGAACAGCGCCCGGACCGACGCCGGATCGGCGACGTCGGTCGGATGCGCGAGCAGCCGTTCGCGTCCCGACGCGTCGGCGAGCGCGATCGTCGCGTCGAGCTTGTCGCGGTTGCGCCCCGCGAGCGCGACCGCCCAGCCCGCCCCGTGCAGTGCGAGAGCGACGGCACGGCCGATGCCGCTGCCGGCGCCGGTCACGATCGCGACCGCCGTCTTCATGGCGCGATGGGCGACATCGTTCGGGTCACGCGATTCGAAAGTTCGTCGTTCGGGGGAGGCCGATGATAGCGAACGCCGGATCGGCGACCCGCCGCCATCCCGCAGAATGGCGGCTTCGCCGCGCGAGGAGAGACGCGATGCTGCAACTGCTGGGCCGGTCGACGTCGATCAACGTGCGCAAGGTGCTGTGGATCTGCGCCGAGCTCGACCTGCCGCTCGAACACGAGGAATCGGGGTGCGCCCGGGCTCGACCTGAAGAGCCCCGCGTTCCGCGCGCTGAACCCGAACGGCCTCGTGCCGGTGATCCGCGACGGCGACTTCGTGCTGTGCGGAGTCGAACGCGATCTGCCGCTACCTCGCCGGACGCGAGCGCCGCGACGACCTGCTGCCGACCGCGCCGACCGCGCGCGCGGTCGTCGACGCAGTGGATGGACTGGCAGGCGACCGAACTCAACGTCGCCTGGCGCTACGCGTTCCTCGCGCTGGTGCGCCGTCATCCGGCCTACACCGACGCCGCCGAGGTCGCCGCGCAGCGTCGACGCGTGGAACGACACGATGCGGATGCTCGACGCGCGGCTCGCGACGACCGGCGCCTACGTCGCCGGCGACCGGCGTTCACGCTCGCCGACGTCGTCATCGGCGTGGCCGCGTATCGCTGGACGATGACGCCGATCGAGCGGCCGGCGCTCGCGGCCGTCGACGCGTGGATGGCGCGGCTCGCGACGCGTCCCGGCGTACCGCAAGCTGATCGCGAACGGCGTGCCGTGACGCCGTGACGACGACCGCGGAGGCGCTGCCCACCGCAAGCGCCGTCGGCCGCGCGCGGTCGCCGTCGTCGGCGGCCTCTGCCTGGCCGCCGCGATGGGCATCGGCCGCTTCGCGTTCACGCCGCTGCTGCCGCTGATGCAGCAGCACCAGGGCCTGCGGCTCGCCGACGGCGCGTGGCTCGCGACGATCAACTATCTCGGCTACCTGTTCGGCGCGATCTACGGCTTCGTGCGACCGCCGAAGGCCGGCTTCGCGGCGCGCCTCGGCGTCGCGCTCGTGGCCGCGTCGACGCTCGCGATGGCGGTCGCGTCGGGGATGGCGGCGTGGCTCGCGCTGCGCTTCGTCGCCGGCATCGCGAGCGCGTTCGTGATGATCGGCGTCGCCGGCTGGGCGCTGGTACGGCTCGCGGCGCTGAAGCGCGGCGACCTCGGCGGCTGGGTGTTCGGCAGCGTCGGCATCTCGATCGCGATCGCGGGCGGCATCGTCGTGGCCGTCGCGACGACGGTCGGCGATCCGCGCGTCGCGTGGGCGATCCTCGGTCTCGCGGCCGCCGTCGTCAGCGTCGTCACGTGGTCCGCGCTGTCCATCGAGCCGCCGCGCGCGTCGGCCGCCGTGCTGGTCGCGCCGCCGCTCGACTTCGAGGCGTGGCTGCTGATCGTCTGCTACGGCGTCGCCGGCTTCGGCTACATCGTGCCGGCGACGTTCCTGCCGGCCGTCGCGCGCGCGCTCGTCGCCGATCCGGCGATCTTCGGCTGGGTCTGGCCCGCGTTCGGCGTCGCGGCCGCGATCGGCACGATCGGCGTCTCGACGCTGCTGCCGAACGCCGCGCCGCGCAAGGTCTGCGCGATCGGCATGCTCGTGATGGCGGTCGGCACCGCGGCGCCGCTCGTGCAACTGTCGCTCGCGGCGCTGGTCGTATCGGCGATCTGCGTCGGCGGCACGTTCATCCTCGTGACGCTCGCGGGGCTGCAGGAGGTGCGTCGGCTGCTGCAGTCGCGCCGGCGCGCGGCGTGGCGGCGCTGACGGCGTCGTTCGCGCTCGGGCAACTGATCGGGCCGCTGCTGAGCCACGCCGGCGCGTCGGCCGCGACGGCGATGCAGCTGCCGGGGCTCGTCGCGACGGTCGGACTGGTCGCGAGCGCGACGGTCCTGCTCGCCCGCCGGGCACGCTGAATCGCCGATCGAAGCGGAGCCGTCGGTGCCGCCGACGAATCCGCCGAACGCATCACGACGCCGATCGCGTCGCCACGCCGACCGCATCGACACGCTGACGAATCACCCCACCGACGACTCACCCGCCATCACGATGACCTCGAAGCACACCGTCCCCCTGCCGACCGGCGAACGGGTCCCGGCGCTCGGCCTCGGCACCTGGAAGATGGGCGAGTCGGCCCGCGCGCGCGACGCCGAGATCGCGGCGGTGCGGCACGCGGTCGACCTCGGCTATCGGCTCTTCGACACGGCCGAGATGTACGGCGACGGCGGCGCCGAGACGGTGCTCGGCCGCGCGCTCGCCGACGCGATGCGCGCGAACGTCGTCGGTCGCGACGAGATCGTCGTCGTCAGCAAGGTCTATCCGCACAACGCGAGCCGGCGCGGCGTGCCGCAGGCGTGCGATCGCAGCCGCAAGCGGCTCGGGCTCGACGTGATCGACGTCTACCTGCTGCACTGGCGCGGCGCGGTCCCGCTCGCCGAGACCGTCGACGCGTTCGAGGCGCTGAAGGCCGGCGGCGCGATCCGCGCCTGGGGCGTCAGCAACTTCGACGTCGACGACCTGCGTCGAGCTCGAAGGACTGCATCCGACGCTGACCGCGAAGACCGGCCGATCGCACTGCGCGACGAACCAGGTGTATTACGCGCTCGACGAGCGCGGCGCGGAGTTCAGCCTGATGCCGTACCAGCGCATCGCAGCACCTGCCGACGATGGCGTACTGCCCGCTCGGCCGCGGCAGCCTCGCCGACGACCCGACGCTGGCGACGATCGCGGCGCGCGCGCGGTGCGACGGCAGCGCAGGTCGCGCTCGCGTGGACGATGCGCGCGGGCGACGTGATCGCGATCCCGAAGGCCGTCGATCCGGCGCACCTCGCGGACAACTTCGCGAGCCTCGACGTGGTGCTCGACGACGCGGCGCTGGCGGCGATCGACGCGCGGTTTCCGCCGCCGGACCGCAAGGCGCCGCTCGCGATGGTCTGACGGGTCGCTGGTCCGCGGCGACGGGGCGTGATGCGCGCTTCGCGCGCAACGCCGCTGGGTTCCCGCCTTCGCGGGAACGACGGGTGAGGGCTTGGCGTTCCCGCGCCGGCGGCAATCCAGCGACGTTCAGGGGATTGTCGAATGATCGGGTCCCGGCCTTCGCCGGGATGACGAAATCGGGAACGATCGGGTAGCGGCCTTCGCCGGGATGACCGACGGCCGACGCCGGCCGTTGCCGTCAGGCTCGCACCGGCACGTACCGCTCGACGTGATCCGCGAGCCAGCGCCGCGCGTCCGCGGCGTCGCCCTGCGACGGATGGAAGTCGGCGCGCGCATAGGCGCGCCACGGGCCGACCAGTTCGCGCAGCGCGCCGCGCGGCCCGAACAGGAAGCGCCACGCCTCGCCGATCGTGCGCAGCCGCCACAGGCCGCCGCTTCGGGCGAGGTTGCCGATCGTCTGCCGCGTCGCGTCGATCACGAAGATCTTCGTGATGCGCCGGAACCAGCGCAGGCGCCACGCGTCGTCGCCGCCGAGCGCGCGATAGACGTCGAACACGACGCTGCGGTGCTCGCACTCCTCGGCCGCGTGCCACTGCCACATCGTGCGCAGCCGGTCTTCCGCGCCGTCGAGCGTCTCGGGACGTCGCAGCATCCACTCGGCCATGATCGCCGTCAGGTGCTCGTACGCCGCGGTGATCGCGACCGCGTGCCGCGGGTCCTGGCCGTCGAGCCGCGCGAGGCGCTTCAATGCGCGCGGCCCCCAGCGGTTGACGAGTCCCTGCGACTCGAGGTGGCCGTTGAACAGGCCGTGCAGGCGGCGATGCGTGGCCTCCTGGCCGACGAACGCCGCGGACCGTCGGCGCGAGTCGCTCGCGCTCGGCGTCCGGCAGCGCGTCGACGCCGGCGCGCACCGCGTCGATGAAGAACTGCTCGCCGACCGGGAAGCTCATCGACAGCGCGTCGAAGAACGCGCTGCGGAAGCGGTCGCCGCCGCACCACGCGACGGGGAACGGCGCTTCGAGGTCGACGAGGAGGCGGCGCACGACGAGGTCGGTCATCGACCGATGGTCGTCGACCGTCCGGCGGGCGTCAAGCCGACTCGGGTCGGCCGGCGCGACGACGGCCGAGCCGATGTCGCGTCGAACGAGACCGTCCGCACCGCCTCGGGTCGATCCGCATCGACCGGCCGCGACCTGCCGTGCGACACTCGCGCGCCACGCCGGTCGACCGTCCGCGACGCGGACCGATCGGTGCCCGCTCAACGTCCGCGCGAGACCCCCGACCATGATCCGAATTTCGAAATTCCCCTCGATCGCCGCCGTCGTCGCGATCGCCGCGTTCTGTTCGACCGCCGCCGCGCAGGAGGTCGTGCGTCTCGGCAACCTCAAGCTCGCGCACTTCGGCGCCGTGTCGTACATGACGCAGCTGACGAGCAAGTGCGGCATCAAGGTCGACGAGAAGCTGTTCGCGAAGGGCCCGGACGTGATGCAGGCGATCGTCGCCGGCGAGCTCGACGTCGGCGCGTCCGCGTCCGAGGCGGCGATTTCCGCACGCGCGGCCGGCATCCCGATCTATGTCGTCGCAGGCTTCGCGAAGGGCGGCGCGCGGCTCGTCGCGGCGCCGGGCGCGAACATGAAGACGATCGAGGACCTGAAGGGCAAGCGCGTCGGCGTCACGCGCGGCGGCATCCAGGAGATCCTGCTCGCGGCCGAACTCGGCAAGCACAACCTGACGTTCTCGGACCAGCCGGGCAAGGACGTCACGATCACGTACCTGAACTATCCGGACCTCAACATCGCGCTGCAGTCGAAGAACCTCGACGTGATCATGCAGACCGAGCCGCAGTCGTCGCAGGCGATCAACAACGGCTTCGGCGTCGAGGTGATGAAGCCGTACGACACGGCGATCGGCAGCCCGGTCCGCACGCTCGTGATGACCGAGAAGTTCTACAAGGAAAAGCCGGCGCTCGCGCAGAAGTTCATGAACTGCTTCGTGATGTCCACGAAGGCCTTCATCGACGACCCGAAGCTCGCGTCGAAGTACGTCCGCGAGACGCTGTTCAAGGGCCAGGTCAGCGAAGCCGACTTCGACGCGGCGATCGGCAACGCGCCGTACAGCTACGACATCACGCCCGAGCACCTGCAGGTCACGGCCGACACGATGGCGAAGTACGGCGTCGGCAAGTTCAAGGTCGCGCCGGTCGCGACGGAATACGTGAAGGTGGACCTGCTCGAGAAGGCGAAGGCGGCGAACGGGGTGAAGTGAGGAAGCGTGCGACGCGGCGGCGTGGCACGGTCATGCCGGCGAAGGCCGGGACCTCATGTCCGCAGCGGCAGCACGAACATCAACATTGGGCCCCGGCCTTCGCCGGGGTGACGATCGATGAGTGCGTTGCCGGCGACAATCGTCCGATGACCGCTGCGCCATGACTCCCGCCCGCCCCGCCTGGAAGACCTGGCTCGAAGGCGCGATCGTGCCCGTCGTGCTGATCGCCGCGTGGCAGGCGATCGTCATGCTCGGCTGGGTCAATCCGAAGGTGCTGCCGTCGCCGGTCGCGGTCGTCGTCCGCTGGTGGCAGTACCTCGCGCCGCAGGAGGCCTACGACCCGGCGACGATGTCGCGCGTCGGATGGCTGTTCTCCGGCGAACTGCTCGGCGACGCGGCCGGGAGCCTCTATCGCGTCGTCGTCGGCTTCGTGCTCGGCACCGTGCTCGCGCTGCCGCTCGGCCTCGCGATGGGCGCGATGCCGCGCGTGCTGCGGCTGATGAGCCCGCTGATGCAGGTGCTGCGACCGATCCCGCCGATCGCGTACATCCCGCTCGCGATCCTGTGGTTCGGCCTCGGCAATCCGCCCGCCGTGTTCCTGATCGTCATCGGCGCGTTCTTCCCGGTGCTGATGAACACGATCGCCGGCGTCGTCGCCGTCGACGGCATCTACCTGCGCGCCGCGCGCAACCTCGGCGCGTCGCGGATGACGATCTTCCGTCGCGTCATCCTGCCGGCCGCGACGCCGTACATCCTCGCCGGCATGCGGATCGCCATCGGCACGTCGTTCATCGTCGTCATCGTGTCCGAGATGATCGCCGTCAACAACGGGCTCGGCTTCCGCATCCTCGAGGCGCGCGAATACTTCTGGTCGGACAAGATCATCGCCGGCATGCTGACGATCGGCCTGATCGGACTCGCGATCGACATCGCGATGAACAAGACGAACAACCACCTGCTGCGCTGGCACCGCGGGCTCGACCAGTGAACCCGTCGCCGTCCGCCGCCGCGACGTCGTCGACGGCCGTCCCGTCCGACCCGCGATCGCGCGAGCCATGGGTCGAGCCGACGAGCGAGCCGTCCAGCGAGCGTGCGCTCGTCGGCCCCGCCGACCCTTCCGTCGAACGCACCGTCGACCGCCGGCAGCGCGATCCGCATCGCCGGGCTGCAGAAGCGCTTCGAGACGCCGGGCCGCGAGGTCGTCGCGCTGAAGGACATCGACCTCGACATCGAGGCCGGCGAGTTCGTCTGCCTGCTCGGCCCGTCGGGCTGCGGCAAGTCGACGCTGCTGAACGCGATCGCCGGTTTCTCGCCGCCGACCGCCGGCACGATCACCGTCGACGGCCGCCCGGTGACCGGCCCGGGGCCGGACCGCGGCATGGTGTTCCAGGAATACGCGCTGTTCCCGTGGATGACGGTCGAGGCGAACGTCGGCTTCGGGCTCGAGATCAAGGGCATGCCGAAGCCCGAGCGCCACGCGCGCGTCGCGGCGCTGCTCGCGATGCTCGGCCTCGCCGACTTCGCCGACCGCTTCCCGAAGGACCTGTCGGGCGGCATGCGCCAGCGCGTCGCGATCGCCCGCGTGCTCGCGATCGATTCGCCGATCCTGCTGATGGACGAGCCGTTCGGGGCGCTCGACGCGCTGACGCGGCGCTCGCTGCAGGACGAGCTGACGAAGATCTGGTCGCGCTTTCGCAAGACGATCGTGTTCGTCACGCACAGCATCGAGGAATCGATCTATCTCGCGGACCGCATCGTCGTGATGACGTACCGCCCGGGCACCGTCAAGCGCGACATCCGCGTCACGATGCCGCGACCGCGCGATCCGTCGGCCGCGGAGTTCAACGCGCTCAAGCGCGAGATCGGGGAACTCGTGACGGCCGAGCAGCAGCGCCACGAAGCCGCCGAGCGCGGCGGGCTGACGACCGACTGACCGCCGGACCCGCGTCCCGCCGTCGCGTCCGCCGGTCGCCTCCGGCGCGCCGTTTCCAGCTGCACCTGGCGTCGACCCGTCGACGCGGGGAACCGTCGACGCGCGCGCGCCTCTCACCGGTCACGGCCCGCGGATGGTCGGCCGACAGGGGGATGGAATGGACAACGGATATCGAACGGACGGCCCGAGCCGCGCGGAGATCGACCGGATGGCGGGCTCGGTCGTCGTCGAGTTCGGCACGTCGTGGTGCGGCCATTGCCAGGCCGCCGCGAAGCCGATCGCCGACGCGCTCGCCGACTTTCCCGGCGTCGCGCACATCCGGATCGAGGACGGCAAGGGCCGGCCCGCCGGCCGGTCGTTCGGCGTGAAGCTCTGGCCGACGCTGATCTTCCTGTCGAACGGCGTCGAGATGGCGCGTGTCGTGCGTCCGACCGACGCGAAGGTCGTCAGCCGCGCGCTGGCCGAGTTGCACGCGACCGACCAGAGCGACGGATAGCACGCGGGTCGAGCGCGACATCGCGAAGCGCCGGTCGAGGCCGACGCTTCGTCGCGGCGCGCCGGTCCACCACCGCCTCCGACGGCGCACGACCACCGGTTAGGATCGCGACGGCGAATGGCCGCGGCGACGCGGTCCGGTCGTGCCGCTTCGGGCCGGCCGGACCGACGACGCGCGAAAGCGCGGACGGCGGTCGTGCGGGGAGAATCGCCGCGGCGAGGCATGATCCGGTCCGACGGCGACGCGCGGCTCGTCGAGCGGTCGACGACGATCGATCCGCGGCTCGCACCGACGACGGGAGAGGACGATGGCGAAAGCCGAAGCGCCGGCCGAATCGGCCGTGGAGTTGTCCGAAGAGGAAGAAGCCGCGGTCCGCGAGCAGCTGCCGCATCGCTCGCCGGTGCTGTTCGAGATCATCCGCCGCGACGGACAGGAGGAGATCGAACGGCCGATCACGTCGCTGTGGTGGTCGGGCCTCGTCGCCGGACTGTCGATGGGCTTCTCGCTGCTCGCGCCGGCGATGCTGCGGCGCTACCTGCCGCATGCCGAGTGGACGCCGATCGTCTCGCAGCTCGGCTACAGCGTCGGGTTCCTGCTCGTCATCCTGAGCCGCCAGCAGCTGTTCACGGAGAACGTCATCGCGGCCGTCGTGCCGGTGATGGCGAACACCCACGGCCGCAACCTGCTGCTGATGCTGCGGCTGTGGGCCGTCGTGCTGGTCTCGAACGTCGTCGGCGCCGCGTGCTTCGCGCTGTTCCTGCGCTACAGCGGCGCCGTCGGCCCGGAGCTCGCGCGAGCGGTGCACGACGCGGCCGCGCAGATCCCGCACGACGCGTTCCTCGAGACGATGGCGCGCGGCATGGTGTCCGGCTTCCTGATCGCGTCGCTGGTCTGGATCCTCGCCGGCATCCAGGGATCGAAGGTCGTCATCATCGTGCTCGTCACGTACCTGATCGCGCTCGGCGACTTCGACCACATCGTCGCGGGCACCGTCGACGCGATGTATCTCGTGTTCGACGGCACGCAGACGGTGGGCCACGCGCTGACGGCGTTCTTCGTGCCGACGCTGTGCGGCAACATGATCGGCGGCACGGTCATCTTCACGCTGCTGTCGTACGGCCAGATCCGCGAGGAGCTGAAGGGCGGCAAGAGCGGTGACCGGGGGAAGGACGGCGACGCGTCGAAGGGCGATCGGTCGAAGGGCGACGGCGCGAAGCCGCGCGCGAAGGCCGGACACTGAGACCGGCTTGCGGACCGCCGCCGTGTGGTCGCCGTCGTGCCGATGCGCCGCACGCGGCGTCCGCACGCTCGAACGTCGCCGTTGCCCGCCGAGCCGACACCGGCGTGCCGCGTCCCGGCGACGACCGCCGACGAACCTCTTCGATTCGAAAGGAAACCCGATGCTGCTCGGCCTGCGCACCGCGATCTATCCCGCCCCCGACCTCGCCCGCGCGAAGGCGTGGTACGCCGACGTGCTCGGCGTCGCGCCGTACTTCGACGAGCCGTTCTACGTCGGCTTCGCGGTCGGCGGCTTCGAGCTCGGCCTCATACCGGACGCGACGCCGGGCATCGACGGCGCGCGGCCGCTGTGGGGCATCGCCGACGTCGAAGCCACGCTCGCGCGGCTGCTCGCCCTCGGCGCGACGCCGCTCGAGCCGGTGACCGACGTCGGCGACGGCATCCGCGTCGCCGCCGTGACCGATCCGTTCGGCAACCGCCTCGCGTTCATCGAGAACCCGCGCTTCGACGCGTCGCAGGTCCGCTGAGCGGCGAGGTCGGTCAGCGACCCGCGACGACCGAGAACGCGTCGATCGGCTGCGACATGCCGCTCAGCACGACGGCGCCGAGCGGCTCGATCGCCGCGTCCGGCGGTGCCCCGGCGCGCGTCGCGGCGTCGACCAGCAGGTGGCGCTTCGCGACCTTCGTGTACGCCTCGAGCCGCGCCGCGAGATTGACGGTTCGACCGACGCACGTGTACGTCGCGCGCTGCTGCGTGCCGGTGTAGCCGGCGATCACCTCGCCGGACGCGATGCCGATGCCGATCGCGATCGGCGACCGGCCGCTCGCGGCGCGGTCGTGGTTCAGCAGCCCGATCATCTCGATCATCTCGAGCGCCGCCGCGAGCGCGCTGCGACGATGGTCCGCGAGCGGCAGCGGCGCGCCGAAGATCGCCATCAGCCCGTCGCCGATGATCTGGTTGACGACGCCGCCCGCGCCGTTGATCGCGTCGAACATCAGCGTGTACCAGGTGTTCAGCAGCTCGATCGTCTCGTCGGGCGGCTGCGACTCCGCGAGCGTCGTGAAGCCGCGAATGTCGCTGAACATGACCGACGCCTCGACGTGGCGCCCGCCGAGCGCGAAGCCGGACTGCTCAGGTCCTGCGCGACCTCCGACGTCGCGAAGCGCGCGATCAGCGCCTTCTGCTGGTCGCGCAGGCGCTTCTTCTCGAGGCTGCTGCCGACGCGCGCCTTCAGCAGCACCGCGTTGACGGGCTTGTACAGATAGTCGTCGGCGCCGAGCTCGATGCAGCGGGCGACGTGCGCGACGCCTTCGAGCGACGACGTCACGATGACCGGCACGTCCCGCAGCTTCAGGTCGCGCGACAGGTGCTCGAGCACCGCGAAGCCGTCCATCTCCGGCATCTCCATGTCGAGCAGCATCAGGTCGAACGGCTCCTCGCGCAGCTTCGCGAGCGCGACGACACCGTTCTCGGCGCTCGCGACGCGATGCCCCATCGTCTCGAGGCTGCGCGACAGCAGCAGGCGATTGACCTTGTTGTCGTCGACGACGAGCAGGCGATGTCCGCGCTCAGGCATCGACGAGCGCCTTCAGCGCGCTGGCGGCGGACGCGTACTCGTGTTCGAGCGCATCGAGCGTCCCCGGCGTCGCGGCGTCGAGCCCGCCGAGTTCGAGCGCGCGCGCGGCGAGCCCGAGCCGCGTCGCGCCGAACGTGTTGCTGTTCGACTTCAGCGAATGGGCCGTGCGCCGGAATCGCTCGGCGTCGCGCGCGACGAACGACTCGCGCAGCTCGGCCAGCATCCGCGGCGCCTCCTGCAGGAAGGTGTCGACGAGTTCGCCGACGAACTCGACGCCGGCCATCTCGCCGAGGGCGGTGAAGATGGCGGGGTCGATCGTGGGGTCGGGCAAGTGTTCTCCTTCGTCGCGGGATGAGCATGCCGGCGGCGCACGATGGAAGGTCGCGCCGTCGCGCATCGTCGCACGCGCCGGCGTCGCGATCACGCCGGCGCCGCGCGTGGCCCGCGCACCGCCTGCAGCGCCTCGACCAGCGCGTCGACGCGGATCGGCTTGACCACGTAGTCGTCCATCCCGGCCGCGAGGCACGCCTCGCGATCGCCCTGCATCGCATTCGCCGTCATCGCGACGATGCGCGGCCGGTCCGCGCCGCGCGCCACGATGCGACGCGTCGCCTCGAGCCCGTCCATGTCCGGCATCTGCACGTCCATCAGCACCACGTCGTAGGTCTGGCGCTCGATGCGACTCGATCGCCTCGATGCCGTTCGACGCGAGGTCCGCGCGGTAGCCCATCTGCTGCAGCAGCCGCAGCGCGAGCTTCTGGTTCACGACGTTGTCCTCGGCCAGCAGGATGCGCAGCGGATGGCGCGCGGCCATCGCGCGGTCGAGCAGCGACGCCTGCGCCACGGAGCGCTGCGGCGGCCGGTCCGCGTCGGGCGCGAGCAGCGACATCAACGCATCGAACAGCGCGCTCTGCCGCAACGGTTTCGCGAGGGCCATCACGAACAGGCCGGCGCTCTCCGCCTCGACCTCGCGCCGCCCGAGCGACGAGAACAGCACCATCGGCATCAAGGGATCGATCGCCCGCAACGCCTTCGCGAGCGCCACGCCATCCAGTTCCGGCATGTGCATGTCGAGGATCGCGAGATCGAAGCGCGCACCGTCGCGCATCCAGCGCAGCGCCTCGAACGGGCTCGCCGTGCCCCGCTCGGTCATGCCCCAGCGCGAGGTCTGCAGCGACAGCACCTTGCGGTTCGTCGCGTTGTCGTCGACGACGAGGATGCGCTTGCCGACGAGTGCCGGCTGCTCACCGACGAAGCTGCGTCGTGCGGCGGTCGGCAGGTCCGTCGCCGGGGCGCGGATCGTGAAGCGGAAGGTCGAGCCGCGCCCCGGACCATCGCTTGCCGCGCTCGTCGTGCCGCCCATCAGCTCGGCGAGCTTGCGGCTGATCGCAAGCCCGAGACCGGTTCCGCCGTACTTGCGCGTGGTTCCGCTGTCGGCCTGGCTGAAGCTCTGGAACAGCTTCGACAGACCATCGGGCGTCAGTCCGATGCCGGTGTCCCGCACCGTGAAGTGCAGCAGCCCGTCGGCCGACGCGGCGACCGTCAGCACGACCTCGCCGGCCTCGGTGAACTTGACCGCGTTCCCGACGAGGTTCAGCAGCACCTGGCGCAAGCGCGTCACGTCGCCGGACACCGCCGCCGGCACGTCGCCCTCGAACACGTAGGCGAGGTCGAGGTGCTTCTCGGCCGCGCGCGCCGCAACCAGGTCGAGCGCCGACTCCACGCACTCGCGCAGGTCGAACGGATGCGACTCGATGTCCATCCGCCCCGCTTCGATCTTCGAGAAGTCGAGGATGTCGTTGATGATCGTCAGCAGCGCGTCGCCGCTGTCGCGGATCGTCGATGCGAAGTCGCGCTGGTCGTCGTCCAGCTTCGTGTCCAGCAACAGGCCGCTCATGCCGATCACCGCGTTCATCGGCGTGCGGATCTCGTGGCTCATCGTCGCCAGGAACGCACTCTTCGCCTCGTTGGCCGCCTCGGCCACTTCGCGCGCGCGCTGCTCGGCGGCCATCTTCTCCTCGAGCAGCCGTCGATTGACGCGTTGGGCGTCGGCCTGCAGGTCGTCGTTGAGCTGCAGCGCGACGCGGCGGATCGTGCGGATCTCGTCGGGCCGGTACTGGTGCTGGCCGGGCTTCGCGCCGCAGAGCACGAAGCCGGTCAGCACGTTGCGGTGCAGGACCGGCGCGACGATCGCCTGGTCGCCGCCGGTCGACTGCAGCACGCGCGGCATGCGCGCCTGCGACAATCGCGCGTTGTCGGACGGCGTCGGCGCGAAGCGTTCGGGGGCGCCGGGGAACTCGCCGGCCAGCCGCAGGCACGAGCCTTCGGACCAGCGGTAGACGGCGACCGCGGCCCCGTCCGTGTAGGCCCGCAGCGCGTCGAGATAATGCGCGAACAACGCGTCGCGTCCTTCGACGGTCGCCGCATCCGCGATCGCGCGGTCGAGCGCGTCGTCGGTCGCGCGCCAGTGCGGGTACAGCACCGCGAGCACGATGCGTTCGGCCGCTGACCGCAGCACGGGATAGGTCGTGAGCAGGACCACGCCGATCAGAACGTCGATCGCGACATGGCCGGCGAACGACGGCCCGACGAGCAGCCGCTCGCCGATCGCCTGCAGGCTCACGGCGATGGCGACCACGGCCGCGGCGACGATCACGTAAACGCTCAGGCGGTTGAATGCGAAGCCGACGTCGAAGATGCGCTGACGCAGCAAGGCATACAGCAGGCCGACGCTGCCGAACGCCTGCAGGACCGCGGTCAGCGCGCCGTCCCAAAGCGGCGTGAGCTCGTACCCGAACAACGCGACGATCTGGTACGAGTTGGCTCCGAACAGAACCAGTCCGAGGCAGATGCCGATCCACGCGACGCGCTGCCGGAGCACGCCGCTGGTGCGACGCCAGGCGAGGACCGGCATGACCACCGCCGCGGACAGCTGGACGATCGTCAGGACGGTCCGGAGACCGGGCAAGTCGATGAAGCCGAATTTCGCCGGGACGTCGGCGATCCGCGCGGCGGGGAACCAGACGAGCATGACGGCGAACGCGAACAGCACATAGGCGAAGTAGGCGATGCGAACGGAACGCCGACGCCACGGCAGCCCGTCCGGATAGACGAGATAGAACCGGACCGTCGCGGCGACGATGACGAAGATCAACGCACCGGTGAACCCCAGGAAGAAGTTGGGCAGGAGGCCCGGCGGGAAGTAGCTGTCGACCTGAATGAGGCTGCCAGCGAGGAATTCGTAGGCGAGGAGGCGGGTCGGCCCGCGCTGCGGCAGCCGCCAGGCCAGCAGCGTTCCGCTCAGCAGCCAGAGCGCGCTGTTCATCAGCGCCAACGCGTCGCCCAGCCGCGCGGCGACCGGGTGCGCGGCAACGGCCGTATCCGGAATCGCCGCGAATTCCACGTGGCGTCCCTCGTCCGAGCCGGCCGGATAGAGCGTCAGGCCGACCGTCTCACCCATCGCCGGCGAACGGTACTTGTCGATCGCATGATCGAATCGGACCCGGTCGCCGACGCGCCCGCCCACAGCCTCGATGCCGGAGCCTGGCTCGATGCTACGGATCGGGCGCAGCGCGTGCGCGTCGGACACCCCGATGCGGAAGCCCCAGTTGGCCGCGACCCCGACGCGACTCGTCCGGTCGGTGTTCACGACGGCCCAGAGGTTCAGGATCAGCGAGACCAGCGCGACGGTCAGCATCACCGCGCGCCAGCGGTTGTCCGGCAACGACATCCGTTCTTCGAACGAGCGACGCGACGGCAGGATGGCACTCATGGCGCTGGGCTTTCGAGGATGCCGATGCGGATCGGCGTGGGGGCCCGGCCGACCGCAGGCACGACCGGGGATCGGCAAGCGGGCATCAGTCGTGGTCCCGTCGGGGCGTGTCGAGCAGCGCCTGCACCAGTGCGTCGACGCGAATCGGCTTGACCACGTAGTCGTCCATGCCCGCCGCGAGGCAGGCCTGGCGATCGCCCTGCATCGCGTTCGCCGTCATCGCGACGATGTGCGGACGCGCGGATGCGCGAGCGACGATGCGGCGCGTCGCCTCGAGGCCGTCCATCTCCGGCATCTGCACGTCCATCAGCACGACGTCGTAGGTCTGCCGTTCGATGCATTCGACGGCCTCGATGCCGTTGGACGCGAGATCTGCGCGATAGCCCATCTGCTGCAGCAGCCGCACGGCCAGCTTCTGGTTCACGACGTTGTCTTCGGCCAGCAGGATGCGCAGCGGATGCCGGGCGGCCATCGACGCGTCGAACGTCGGCTTCCCGGTCGCCCGCGCGGACGGCGCCGGCGCGCCGTCGGTGGACAGCAGCGTCGCGAGCGTGTCGAACAGCTGGCTCTGGCGCAGCGGCTTCGCGAGCCTCGCGGCGAACAGCTCGTCGCTGCCCTCGCGGCGCCCGAGCGAGGTGAACAGCACCAGCGGAAGCGCGTGTCCCGCGACCCGGACGCGTCGCGCCAGCGTCGCGCCGTCCATCCCGGGCATGTGCATGTCGACGATCGCGAGGTCGAACGTCTCGCGCCCGAGGATCTTCAGCGCCTCTTCGGGCGACCCGGTGTCCGACGCGGTCATGCCCCACTTCGCCATCTGCAGGACGAGGATGCGACGGTTCGTCTCGTTGTCGTCGACCACGAGCACGCGCTTGCCGTGCAGCGCCGGCTGCTCGCCGGTGAAGTCGCGGCGCGCGCTGTGCGGCAGAACGGCCGGCGGTGCGCGCATCGTGAAGTGGAACGTGCTGCCCATCCCCGGACCGAGGCTCTCGACCCACATCGTGCCGCCCATCAGTTCGGCCAGCAGCTTGCTGATCGCGAGGCCGAGCCCGGTGCCGCCGTACTTGCGCGTCGTCGAGCTGTCGGCCTGGCTGAACTTCTGGAACAGGCGGCCGCGGCCTTCCGGCGACAGGCCGATACCGGTGTCGCGAACCGTGACGTGCAGGAGATCGCCGCGCATCGCGACGCCGAGCACGACCTCGCCGCGCTCGGTGAACTTGACGGCGTTGGACAGCAGGTTGAGCAGGATCTGCCGCAGGCGCGTGACGTCGCCTTCGATCGCCGGCGGCACGTCGTCGTCGAACACGCAGGCGAGGTCGAGGCGCTTCTCGGCCGCGCGCGCCGCAACCAGGTCGAGCGCCGACTCCACGCACTCGCGCAGGTCGAACGGATGCGACTCGATGTCCATCCGCCCCGCTTCGATCTTCGAGAAGTCGAGGATGTCGTTGATGATCGTCAGCAGCGCGTCGCCGCTGTCGCGGATCGTCGATGCGAAGTCGCGCTGGTCCTCGTCCAGCTTCGTGTCCAGCAACAGGCCGCTCATGCCGATCACCGCGTTCATCGGCGTGCGGATCTCGTGGCTCATCGTCGCCAGGAACGCACTCTTCGCCTCGTTGGCCGCCTCGGCGACGAGGCGCGCGTTCTGCTCGGCGGCCGCCAGCTCGCGCTGTGCCGCCGCTTCCTCGAGCAGTCGCTGCCGTTCCACGATGCGATCCCGTGCGCGCAGCCCGACGCCGACGAGGAAGACGATGGGCAGCAGCAGGTTCGCGACCGCCTGCAACGTCGGGTTCGGTCCGTAGCGGAAGGGATCGAAAGCGACGAACAGCCGGACCAGCACGGCGACCTCGATCGGGCTCCAGATCAGGACGATGACGAGGTTCACCACCTGCACGGCGAGACCCATCCGGTTGCCGAGGCGCGAGACGCGCCAGGCGGCCGCGATCGTCATCGCGAACAGCGCGAGATTCAACGTCGCATTGACCGGAAGAGCCACCCGCAAGTCCGGGAGGTGCAGGAACCACAAGGGAATCGTCAGCACGAAGAGCGCCGCCAACGCGAGGAAGGCTCGATACATCCGCGGCCAATGCACGTCGAGTTGCAGCAGGAACGCCATGGCGACCGTCGCGAATGCGTTGCTCCAGCAGGTGTCGAGCGTCCGGCTCATCCAGATGAAGCCGGGGAAGCGGTCCGTCATCGCGAGGCCGGCCGGGTCGGACGTCACCGACAGCAACGCGAGGCAGCCGAAGTACGCGGCGAACAGCCATTGCCGGCGGTCGCGGTTCTGCACCGCGATGACGGCGATCAACAGCGTCAGCGTGCCGTAGACCACGGCGAGCGCCACCTGCACGAAGTCGTGCTCGCGATCCGTCTCGAGCGTGTCGACCAGATCGGTAGCCTCGAGCTGGACGCTATAGCGGGTCCGCTCGATCCGCAGGAAGACCTGGCCGGCAAGACGGTCGACGAAGAGCATCCGGCCCTCGCCATCGCCGCCGGTGACGATGACCCGGTGCCGCGGCCCGAGGTCGTGCGCGTCGGCGACAGGCCGCCCGCCGCGTCGTACAACGCCACCGTCTTGTAGCCCGCGGCGCCCAGGATCGCCAGCGCGCGCGATCCGAGGCGCGACGCGTCGATGCGGAGCCAGCACGGACCGGCTCCCGCCTCGGCCGACCCCGCCAGCCGACCGTCGACGGACGGTGTCCAGCCATCGACCGGTGCGCTGGCACCCGGCACGATGTCCGCGCCGCAGCGATAGTCGAACGGCACGGCGTCGGCCCATGCCATCGACGCCGCGGCGCATGCCGCGAAGACCGTGCAGAACCAGACGGCCGCGAGCGCGCGGCGCGTCACACGACGTGCCTCGGTTGCGCGGCCAGCAGCGCCTGTACGAGCGCGTCCACGCGGATCGGCTTCGTCACGTAATCGTCCATCCCCGCGGCAAGACATTCCTCGCGGTCGCCCTGCATCGCGTTGGCCGTCATCGCGACGATGTGTGGACGGTCGTGCGGCCAGCGCTCGCCGATGCGCCGCGACGCCTCGAGGCCGTCCAGCTCCGGCATCTGCACGTCCATCAGCAGCACGTCGTAGCGCTCGCGCTCGATCGCGGCGATCGCCTCGATCCCGTTCGCGGCGAGATCCGCGCGATAACCCATCTGCTGCAGCAGCCGCATCGCGAGCTTCTGGTTCACGACGTTGTCCTCGGCCAGCAGGATGCGCAGCGGATGCCGCGCGGCCATCGCCGGATCGACCGCCGAGCGCGACGGCGCGTCGCGCGACGCCGGCGGCTCGACGGCGGGTGCACGGACGGTAAAGCGGAACGTCGAGCCGCGGCCCGGCCCGTCGCTCTCGACCGTCATCGTGCCGCCCATCAGTTCGACGAGCTTGCGGCTGATGACGAGTCCGAGGCCGGTCCCGCCGTAACGACGCGTCGTGCTCGACTCGGCCTGGCCGTAACGCTGGAACAGCTTGGCGATCCCGGCTTCGGTGAGCCCGATGCCGCTGTCGCGCACGACGAACGCGAGCGCGTCCGCGTCCGCGTCGGGGCGACGCACCGTCAGCGCGACCGCGCCGGCTTCGGTGAACTTCACGGCGTTCGACAGCAGGTTCAGCAGCACCTGGCGCAGGCGCGTCGCGTCGCCGCCGATCGCCGACGGGGACGCCCGCGTCGATCGTCGAGACGAGATCGATGCCCTTCTCGATCGCCCGCGGCCGCACGAGATCGAGCACCGCCTCGACGCACTGCCGCACGTCGAACGGATGCGACTCCACGTCCATGCGCCCGGCCTCGATCTTCGAGAAGTCGAGGATGTCGTCGATGATCGACAGCAGCGCCTCGCCGCTGTCGCGGATCGTCGTCGCCACGTCGCGCTGGTCGTCGGACAGCAGCGAGTCGAGCAGCACGCCGCTCATGCCGATCACCCCGTTCATCGGCGTGCGGATCTCGTGGCTCATCGTCGCGAGGAACGAACTCTTCGCCTCGTTCGCGCTCTCGGCCGCTTCGCGCGCGCGCTGCTCGGCGGCCATCTTGTCCTCGAGCAATGCACGGTTGACGCGCTGCTCGTCCGCACGCAGGTCCTCGTCGAGCGCGGCGACGGCCGCGGCGATGCGGCGGACCTCGTCGGGCCGGTACTGCCGGCCGTCCGGTCGACTACCCAACACGAGCCACGCCGAGAGACGGTCGCGATGGACGACGGGGGCGACGATGGCGTATTCGCCGGCCCAGGCGCGCCACTCGCGCGGCATGCGACCGCGCACGAGGCGGTCGTGGTCGGTCGCATCGAACGCGACGACGGCCGGCGCGGCTTCGAGATCGCCTGTTCGTCGCGTCGCCTCGCCGTCGCGGCATTCGTAGAAGACGGTGGCCGCGCCGTTCGCGTAGGCGCCGAGCGCCTGTCGATAGTGGGCCAGCAGCGCGTCGCGCCCGACGAGATCGGCCGCCGCGTCGACGGCGCGACGCAGCGTCGCGTCCGTCGCCCGCCAGCGCGGATAGAGCACGCGTTGCACGAGGCGCTCGGCCAGCGTCCGCAGCGGGACGAACAGCGCGAGCAGCACCGCGCCCGTGAGCAGCCCGTCGACGATCGCATGACGGCCCGGATCGAACACGGTGGACCATCCGGCCTGCGCGGCGACCGCCGCGGCGATCAGTCCGATCCCGAGCACGAGATGGACCGCGAGGCGATTCAACGCGAAGCCGAAGTCGATCAAGCGATGGCGCAGCAGTGCCCAGCCCATCAGCGCCAGCCCGGCGAACGTGACGGTGCCGGCGAATGCGTCCCAGTCGCCTTGCCAACCGCGAGTCTCGAGCCACGAACTGGAGACGCCCGGCGCGACGTTGACGACCGCGACCGCGCCGAGGCACGACGCGAACCAGGCGAGGCGCTGGCGGGCGACGCCCGTTGCGCGTCGCCACGACGTCCACAGCGCGGGCACCGCGATCATCACCGTCATCACGCTCAGCAGGTCGTCGATCGGGAGCAGCACGAAGCGGCGCACGGCGGCCGGCGTCAGGCCGAAGACGGACAGCGGAAAGAGGATCCAGTACAGCGCGCTGGCGACGACGAACGTTGCGAAGACGCCGCGGACCCACGCGGCGCGCCATCCGATGCCGTCGCGCGGATAGGCCAGGCAGAAATACACGAAGCCGATCGACAGCGCGAACCAGTCGATCGCGTTGAGGAACGGCGAGATCACGTCGTTCAAGAAGCCGCGCGGCCACCACGAGTAGCAGACGAGCACGCTGACCGCCAGAAACACGGCGGCGAGCGCCCGCATCGGCGCACTCGGCCACTGACGCCATGCGATCAGCGCCGCGACCACGAGCGCGACGGCGCGCGCCGCGAAATAGGTCAGCGCGACGATCTCGTCCGACGCGCGCGCATGCTTCGTGTCGGCGGCGAGCGGGACTTCGACGTGGCGGGCCGTCGAGCCATCGATCAACGTCAGCCCGATCGTCTCGTCGATCCGCCGGAAGCGCCAGCCGTCGCTCGGGTGGTCGTACTGGAAACGGTCCCCGACCCGCACGCCGAACGCGGTCAACGGCGAGCGTTCTCCGATGCGCGTGAAGGTCCGGACGCGCCGCAGGACGACGCTCGCGCCGCTTTCCATCACCGCGACGTCGGGACTCGCCGCGGCCGAGATGTCGAGCGTCCCCCGCGCCGCCGCGTCGTAGCCGAGCGAGATGCGCGGGATCGTCCAGACCTGCATCATCGCCGACACGACGACGAGGCCGAAGAACAGCAACTGCCAGCGGCGGTTCGAGGTCCGCATCATCGGTCAGCCGCGCGGTGCGACGCCGAGCAGCGTCTCGACGAGCCGCTCGACGCGGATCGGCTTCGTCAGGTAGTCGTCCATGCCGGCCGCGAGACACGCTTCGCGGTCGCCCTGCATCGCGTTCGCGGTCATCGCGACGATCCGCGGACGCCGATCCGGCCGGCGCTGCGACGATGCGACGCGTCGCCTCGAGACCGTCCATCTGCGGCATCTGCACGTCCATCAACACGACGTCGTATTCCTCGCGCTCGACCTGCGCGATCGCGTCCGACCCGTCGACCGCGAGGTCCGCGCGATAGCCCATCTGCTGAAGCAGTCGCATCGCGAGCTTCTGGTTCACGACGTTGTCCTCGGCCAGCAGGATCCGCAGCGGATGCCGCGATGCCATCGCCGGGTCGGCGACCGTCTTCGGCCGACGCCCGATCGGCTGCGAGCGTCGCCGCCGGCGCGCGGATCTCGAAACGGAACGTGCTGCCGTAGCCGATGCCGTCGCTGTCGACCGTCATCGTGCCGCCCATCAGCTCCGCGAGCTCCTGCTGATCGACGAGGCCGAGGCCGGTGCCGCCGTACTGCCGCGTGGTGCTCGACTCCGCCTGGCCGAAGCGCCGGAACAGCTTCGCGATGCCCGTCGGGCGACAGGCCGATGCCGCTGTCGCGTACCGCGAAGCGCAGCACGTCGCCGTCGCCGCGAGTCGCCGTCAGCGTCACGCCGCCCTTCGCCGTGAACTTGACCGCGTTCGACAGCAGGTTCAGCAGCACCTGTCGCAGCCGCGTCGGATCGCCGGAGACCGCCGCCGGCACGTCGTCGCCGATCGTCGCGACCAGCTCGACGCCCTTCTCGATCGCGCGATGCCGTACCAGGTCGAGCGCCGAGTCGATGCACCGGCGCAGCGTCGAACGGATGCGACTCGACGTCCATCCGCCCCGCCTCGATCTTCGAGAAGTCGAGGATGTCGTCGATGATCGTCAGCAGCGCCTCGCCGCTGTCGCGGATCGTCGTGGCCACGTCGCGCTGGTCGTCGTTCAACGGCGAGTCGAGCAGGATGCCGCTCATGCCGATCACGCCGTTCATCGGCGTGCGGATCTCGTGGCTCATCGTCGCGAGGAACGCGCTCTTCGCTTCGTTCGCGGCATCGGCGGCGGCGCGAGCCTCGGCCTCCGCCTTCGCGAGCGCCGCCTGCAGCTCCGCCTCGACGCGGATGCGGTCGCGCTGCTGCGACAGCCGGATCGCGTCGTCGCGCAGTCGCTGCGCCTGACCGAGATGCCTGCGCGTCCGCACCGCGATCCCGTACAGGAAGATCAGCGGCAGCACGGCCGTCAGCGTGCTGAACAGCCAGTTCGGCGGATCGAAGCGGGCCGGATCGACGGGCACGAACGCGCTCGCGATGTCGGTCAGCACGAGCGGCGCGAGGATCGCGATGCCGAACAGCGTGTTGAGCCCGAGCAGAAGGCCCATGACTTCGCCGTCGCGCCAGGCGCGCCAGCAGGCGAGCATCGTCACGATCCAGGCCACGACGATCGCGACGTCGATCGCGAACTCCGCCTGCACGACGTACGGTCCGTCGCCGACGAAGAACGGGGCCGTCACGAGGTTCATCAGCGCCGCGACGAGCATCCAGCGCCACAGCACGGCGGAGCGCCTGCGCAAGCCGATCATCTCGGCGATCACGACGGTGCGCAACGCGCCGGCGAGGCTCGGGAAGATCTGTTCGAGCCACACGCTCGCACCGACGTGCGGCGCGACGTCGATCGCGATGCCGTTGTGCGCGACCTCGCTGACGACGAGCAGCACGAAATAGAGCGCGAACAGCAACTGCCCCGGATCGCGGACGACGACCGCGAGCAGCGCGGTCAGCAACGCGATGCACGCGAAGACGACGGCGAGGCCGAGATGCAGGAAGTCGTAGGCCCGGTCGGCCTCGATCGCGCGCGCGACGTTCTCGAATTCGACGCGCACCCGCCGCTGGCCGCGGTCCAGGCGGACGAACACGGGTTCCGTGCGCCCGGCGAGCGACGGGAACAGCATGCGACCGGCGCCTTCGGCCGAGCCGACGACGACATCGTGACGATCGCCGATGTCGCGCCCGTCGGCGAGCGTCCGCCCGTTCGCGTCGACGACGGTGACGGACTTGTGCCCGCCGGCCCCGAGCAGCGCCGGTACGCGACCCTGCGACCCCGCGAGGTCGATGCGCAGCCAGCAGGGATTGCCGAGCGTGCCCGGCAGTCGTCCGTCGGCGCTGCGCGTCCAGCCGTCCGCCGGCGGCGTCGTCGACGAGGCCGCGTCGCCGCAGCGGTAGTCGACGGGCAGCGGATCGGCATGCGCCGCGAGCGCGGGCGTGCAAACGGCCAGCACCAGCAGTGCTCGAGCGAGCGCGAGGCGGACGCCGCGCATCGGCGTCAGCTTCGCAACCCGACGTTCATCAACGCCTGCACCAGCACGTCGACACGGATCGGCTTCGTCAGGTAGTCGTCCATGCCGGCCGCGAGGCATTCCTCGCGATCGCCCTGCATCGCGTTCGCCGTCATCGCGACGATGCGCGGCCGTCGTTCGGCGAAGCGCTGGACGATGCGACGCGTCGCCTCGAGTCCGTCCATCTCCGGCATCTGCACGTCCATCAGCACGACGTCGTAGGTCTGGCGCTCGACCGACTCGACGGCCTCGATGCCGTTCGACGCGAGGTCGGCGCGATAGCCCATCTGCTGCAGGAGGCGCAGCGCGAGCTTCTGGTTCACGACGTTGTCCTCGGCCAGCAGGATGCGCAGCGGGTGGCGCGCCGCGAGCCCGCGGTCGATCGATGCGCCGCCGTTCTTCGCGATCGGCGCGCCGGCGCGCGACTTCGCGAACAGCGCCGCGAGCGTGTCGAACAGGTGCGACTGATGCAGCGGCTTCGACAGGTAGCCGCACGAACAGCCCGTCGCGATCGTCGACCTCGCGGCGGCCGAGCGAACTGAACAGGACGATCGGCAGCGTCGCGTCGCATCGCGCGCAGCCGGCGCGCGAGCTGCGTGCCGTCGAGTCTCCGGCATGTGCATGTCGAGCGATCGCGAGGTCGAAGCGCTCGCCGCCTTCGAGCCAGCCGATCGCTTCCGTCGGCGAGCCGCTGTCGCGCACGGCCATGCCCCACTTCGCCGACTGCAGGCGCAGGATGCGCCGGTTCGTCGCGTTGTCGTCGACGACGAGCAGGCGCTTGCCGGCGATCTCGGGTTGCAGGCCGACGTAGTCGCGCTCCGGCGCGGTCGTCAGCGTCGCGAGCGGCAGTTCGACGGTGAACGAGAACGTCGAACCGCGGCCCGGGCCGTCGCTGTCGGCCCACATCCGGCCGCCCATCAGCTCGGTCAGCCGGCGGCTGATCGCGAGGCCGAGGCCGGTGCCGCCGTAGCGGCGCGTCGTCGACGAGTCGGCCTGCGAGAACGACTGGAACAGCCGCGACCGGCCTTCGTCGGTCAGGCCGATGCCGGTGTCGCGAACGGCGAACGTCAGCGCGGCGCGCGTCGACGCCGACGTCGTCGCCGCCGACGTGACGGTCAGCACGACCTCGCCGGTCTCGGTGAACTTGACCGCGTTCGACAGCAGGTTGAGCAGGATCTGCCGCAGCCGCGTGACGTCGCCGGACACCGCCTCGGGCACGTCGCCCTCGAAGACGTACGCCGCGTCGAGCTGCTTCTCGGCCGCGCGCGCGGCGACGAGGTCGAGCGCGGACTCGACGCAGTCGCGCAGGTCGAACGGATGCTGCTCGATGTCCATCCGTCCGGCCTCGATCTTCGAGAAGTCGAGGATGTCGTTGATGATCGTCAGCAGCGCGTCGCCGCTGTCGCGGATCGTCGACGCGTAGTCGCGCTGCTCGTCCGTCAGCGGCGTGTCGAGCAGCAGGCCGCTCATGCCGATGACCGCGTTCATCGGCGTGCGGATCTCGTGGCTCATCGTCGCGAGGAACGCGCTCTTCGCCTCGTTCGCCGCCTCGGCCGCGGCGCGCGATGCCTGCGCCTCGTCGAACAGCCGCGCGTTCTGCAGCGCGACGCCGACGTTCGCCGCGATCGTCTCGAGGAGTCGCTGGTCGTTCTCGTCGTACGCGCCCTCGCGCTCGGCGTTCTGCACGCTGATCACGCCCTGGCTCGTGCCTTCGACGACGATCGGCACGCCGAGATACGAGCGCGCCTGCCGACCCATGATCGTCGCGCCGACCTCGCGCGTGCGCCGGTCGATGTCGGAGTTCAGGATCAACGCGCGGCCGGTCTCGATGATCTTGCTCGTCAAGCCCTCGCCGTAGACGATCGACGTGTTCTCCTCGCCGTGCCGGTACGGGAAGTCGACCATGCCGGTCGCGCGGTCGAGCAGCGCGACGTAGGCCATGTCGGCGCGGAAGACCGTGCGCACCTGTTCGCCGACCAGCGCGATGAGGCCCGAGAGGTCGAGCTTGCCCGACAACCGCTGCGACACCGTGTTGACGGTCTGCAGCTCGGCCGCGCGCTGCTCGGTCTGGCGCAGCAGCCGCTGCGTCTCGTCGAACAGCCGTGCGTTCTCCAGCGCGACGGCCATGCTGGCCGCGAGCGTCTGCAGCAGGCGCACGTCGGCCTCGGTGAACGAGTGTTCCCTCTCGTCCGACAGGTGGATCAGGCCGCGCACCGTGCCGCCGACGACGAGCGGTACCAGCAGTGCCGACGCCTCGGACCTTTCGCTGCCGGGCAGCGCGTAGCTGCCCACCTGCCTCGCGCGTCCCGGCATGTCCTCGTTGACGACCACCGTCTCGCCGGTACGGATCACGTGCGCCCCGAAGCCGAGGTCGCCGACCGGCATCGGCGGGATCGCG
Source organism: uncultured beta proteobacterium (assembly GCA_963720205.1). Taxonomy (GTDB): domain Bacteria; phylum Pseudomonadota; class Gammaproteobacteria; order Burkholderiales; family Burkholderiaceae_D; genus CAHJXF01. The sequence continues at coordinate 2,668,733 of OY970390.1, forward strand.
ACACGCGCGCCCGACTCGAACGCGTACGGGAAGGCGAACAGGTCGGTGACCGGGTCGTACGTGCGGATGCCGACGCCGCGGTCGCCGAAGATCTCGCGGATCTGGTCGCCGACGACGTCGTAGATCGCCTGCATGTCGAGCTTGCCGGCGAGCGCCGTCTGCACCGCGTTGATGACGGCCAGTTCGGCCGCACGCTGCTCGCTCTGCTTGAACAGCCGCTGCGTCTCCGCGAAAAGGCGGGCGCTCTCGAGCGCGACGCTCATGCTCGACGCGAGCGTCTGCAGCAGCCGCAGGTCGGCGTCGGTGAACGCGTCGAAGCGGTCGATGTTCTGCAGGCTGAGGTAGCCGCGCACGTCGGTGCCGCTGACCATCGGCGCGAACATCGCCGACTTCGGCGGCTCGGTGCCGTGGATCGGCGCGCTGCCGCGCGCCGCGATCGCGTCCGGCGTGAGGCGATCGTAGCGGACCGCCTGTCGGGTCTCGATGAGCTGTCGGCGCGCTCGATTGATCGGCCGCTCGGATACCGGCAGGCGACGACCCTTCTCGAACGCGTAGTCGAAGATCTCGACGTCGCGCGCGTGGTCGAACGTCCCGATCAGCACGACCTGCGAATCGAAGATGTCGCGGATGCGGTCGCCGACGAGGTCGTAGATCGCCCGCATGTCGAGCTTCGCGGCGAGCCCCTGCTGGACGCTGTTGATGATCGCCAGCTCGGCGGCGCGCTGCTCGGTCTCCTTCAGCAGCCGCTGCGTCTCGTCGAACAGCTGCGCGCTCTTCAGCGCGAGGCCCATCGAGTTGCAGATCGTCGTCAGCAGGCGGGCTTCGTCGTCCCCGAACGCGTCGCTGCGTTCGAAGCTGTCGATGTTGACGAGTCCGATCACGCGATCGCCGGCGACCACCGGGGCGCGGAGGTCCGAGAGCGGCAATGCGGTCCCCGGCACCGGGAATTCGCCATCCTGCGCGTTGTCGGCCACGGCCCGACGCTCGTCGACGACCGCGAGGTTGCGCGGCGATCGCTTCAGCTCGAACGGCTCGACGCTCGCCAGGCGCCGCCCCTGTTCGTAGCAGTACACCGGCGTCGCGACGTACGAGTCCTGGTCGAACCAGGCGATGACCACGTCGCCGCTGTCGAACACGGCGCGCAGTTCGTCGCCGACGAGATCGACGATCGCCTGCAGGTCGAGCTGCGCCACGAGACCTTGCTGGATGCTGTTGATGACCGCGAGCTCCGCATTGCGCTCCTCGGTCTGCTTCAGCAGCCGCTGCGTCTCGTCGAACAGCCGCGCGTTCTCGAGCGCCGCGCCCATCGACGACGCCACGGTCTGCAGCAGCCGTACGTCGGATTCGTCGAACGCGTATTCGCGGGCGAAGCTCTCCAGGATGATCTGGCCGAGCATGCGATCGCCCGCGATGATCGAGACGGTGACGCTCGACAGCGCGGCGTCGCTGCCCGGCACGACCCCCAGCGCGGCCATCTCGACGGCGGTGTTCACGACCCGCGGCGTCCGGTCGGCCAGCCGCTTTTCCCATTGCGCGTCGGTGTACCGCTGCGGCTCGACGGTCAGACGCTTGCCGTGCTCGATCTCGAACAGGTACTCCGCGCTGCGGGTGGCATGGTTCAACCAGCGAATCCCGATGTCCTGCGTGTCGAGCACCTCGCACAGCTTGGTTCCGACGAGTTCCACGATGCCCTGGAAGTCGAGCGAGCCCGAGATGCCCTGCTGGATGCTGTTGATGACCGCGAGCTCGGCATTGCGCCGTTCGGTCTCCTTCAGCAGCCGCTGCGTCTCGTCGAACAGCCGCGCGTTCTCGAGCGCGACGCCCATGCCGGCCGCGACCGTCTCGAGCAGCCGGACGTCGCTGTCGTCGACGATCCGTTCGTAGTTCTCGATGCCGATATGCCCGAGCACGCGTTGCGACGACACGATCGGCACGAATGCGAGCGACCGGCTGACGTCCGTTCCGGGGATGTGCGTCAGCAGTCCCCGCGCCAGCGCCTCGGCCGAGTCGCGATAGACGACCGGTCGGCGCGTGTCGATCAACTGCTGGACCGTCTTCGACGTCCGCAGCGGACGCGGCGGGATCGTCAGGCGCTCGCCGTGCTCGGTCACGTAGTTGAAGTGATCGAGGCCGTTTTCCCAGTCGTACCAGTGGATGCCGATGTCGTCGCTCTGCAGCACGTCGCGCAGGCGATCGCCGACCACTTCGATGATCGCCTGGAAATCGAGCGATCCGGCCATGCCCTGCTGCACGCTGTTGATGACGGCGAGTTCGGCGTTGCGCTGCTCGGTCTCCTTCAGCAGCCGCTGCGTCTCGTCGAACAGCCGCGCGTTCTCGAGCGCCACGCCGACCGACGACGCGACGGTCTGCAGCAGCCGCAGTTCGGCGTCGCCGTACGCCGACTCGCGTTCGTAGTCCTCGAGCGTCAGCGTCCCGAGGACCCGATCGCTGCCGATGATCGGCACGGTGATGTTCGACAGGCTCTGGTCGGTCCCGGGCACGGCGCCGATGCCCGCGGCGATCTGCTCGGCCGCCGTTCGGTAGAGCTCCGGTTGTCGCGTCTCACGAATCCGCGGCGCGAACGATTGCGAGAGCGAACGGGGTTCCACCACGAGGCGCTCGCCGTGCTCGTACGCGTACAGGAACTGCAGCCGATCGCTCGCTTCGTCGAACCACAGGATGCCGATGTCCCGCACGTGCAGGACCTCGCGCAGCGTGTCGCCGACCAGATCGACGATGCCCTGGAAGTCGAGCGACCCGGAAATGCCCTGCTGGATGCTGTTGATGACCGCGAGCTCCGCGTTGCGCTGCTCGGTCTCCTTCAGCAGCCGTTGCGTCTCGTCGAACAGCCGCGCGTTCTCGAGCGCGACGCCCATCGACGACGCGATCGTGCGGATCAGTCGCACGTCGGAGTCGCCGAACGCGTGCTGTCGCTGGTGGTTCTCGACGAGGATCAACCCCTGCGTCCGTTCGATGCCGTGGATCGGCACCGCGAGCAGCGACTGCGACAGGTCGGTCCCCGGCTGCAGGACGAAGCCGAGCGCCAGCGACTCTTCGGGCGTCGCCGACACGAGCACCTCGCCGTCGTGGAGCACGCGATGCGACGGCCGTCCCGGCTCGACGACCATCCGGCGGCCCTCGAGAGGCCGGCCGTGTTCGATGGAGTACGCCTCGAAGACGTGATCGGCGCCGTCCCAGATCGAGATCGCGAGGTCGCCGGTGACGAGCACCTCGCACAGCTTGTCGCCGACCAGCTGGACGATCGCGCCGAAGTCGAGCTTCGCCGACATGCCCTGCTGGATGCTGCTGATGACCGCGAGCTCGGCGTTGCGCTGTTCCGTCTCCTTCAGCAGCCGCTGCGTCTCGTCGAAGAGTCGTGCGTTCTCGAGCGCGACGCCCATCGACGACGCGACCGTCGTCACGAGCCGCACGGCCGCCTCGTCGAACGCGTCGTCGCGCGCGTGGTCCTCGACGATGATCGCGCCGATCACGCGGTCGCTGCCGACGATCGGCACGCCGACCACCGAGCGGCTCTGGTCCGTTCCGGGGACGACGCGGAATCCGAGCGATGGCGACTCAGCGCGGTTGCGCGCGACGAGGACCTCGCGGCCGCGCAGGATGCGCGTCGCCGCGCCGCCCGGTCTCAGCGGGAACGTCCGTTCGGCCAGCCGCCTGCCGTGCTCGGAGCCGTACAGCATCGTGTACGTCTCGCCCCCGTCCCACCAGTGGATCGCGAGGTCGCCGGACGGGAACACGTCGCGCAACTGGTCGCCGACGAGATCGATGATCGCGCGGAAGTCGAGCGACGCCGACATCCCGTGCTGGATGCGGCTGATCACCGCGAGCTCGGCGACGCGGCGGCGCTCGGCCTCGAAGTTGCGCGCGTTCTGCAGCGCGACGCTGAGGCTCGCCGCGATCGTGGTGATCAGCGAGACGTCGGTCGCGGCGAACGCGTGCGCCGGCTGCTTGCCGATCGCGACGACGCCGATCGCATCGCCGTCGATCATCATCGGCGCCCAGACGAACGACTCGTCCATCACGTCGCCACCCGCGTTGGTGAAGGCGATTTCCCGTTTCGCTCCGAACGCCCGCATCTCGTCTAACGTGTCGAACGCCAGTACGCTTCCCGTCGACATCGCATGCGTGGCATAGCCGCGAGTCGCATGGCGCGGCACCGGCGCCGGGTGAATCCGTTCGCCGTGATCGAACAGGAACGGAAAGATCAGCTCGTCGCGCTCCGCATCGACCAGCTGGATGCCGACGACGTCCGCGCCCAGCACCTCGAGCAGCTTCGCGCCGACGAGGTCGATCACCGCCTGTAGCTCGAGCTTCGACGCGAGGCCCTGCTGGATGCTGTTGATGACCGCGAGTTCGGCCGCGCGCTGCTCGGTCTGCCCGAGCAGCCGTCGCGTCTCGTCGAACAGCCGGGCGTTCTCGAGCGCGGTGGCCATGCTCGCCGCGACCGTCGTCAGCAACCGCACGTCGGCGTCGCCGAACGCGTGCTCGCGTTCGTGGTTGTCGACGAGCAGCGCGCCGAGCACGCGGTCGTTCGCCATGATCGGGATCGCGGCGCTGCACTGCGCTGCGTCCGTCCCCGGAACGACCGCGTAGGTCGCCTGCTCCTCCGCGGCGGTGTGCGTCACGATCGGACCCCGCCGTTCGATCAGTCGCGCGATGCCACTGCCGGGCGCGATCGGGCTCGAGTGAAGCGGCAGACGCACACCGTGCTCGACCGAGTACAACCCATGCGACAGGCGCGCGTCGTGGTCGAACCAGCGGATGCCCAGGTCGTTCAGCTGCAGCACCCGGGTGAGCGTGTCGCCGACGAGCTCGACGATCGCCATGAAGTCGAGCTTCTCCGCCATGCCGCGCTGGATGCCTTCGATCAGCGCGAGCTCGTCGGCCCGGCGTTCGGCCTCCGCCTGCGCGCGACGCGCCTCGGCCGTACGTGCCTCGACCTTCGCTTCGAGGCCCTGGTTCAGCTGCGCGTTCGCGAGCGCGACCGCCGCCTGGTTCGCGAGCACGCCGACGAGGTCGCGATCGGTCTCGCCGAAGCGCCCGAACGCGCCGTCGATGTCGGCGTAGAGGCACGCGAACACCGTGTTCTGTGCGATCAGCGGCGCGACGAGGCAGGAGCGCTGCTCGATCGGTGGCGCCCCGTCGGGTCCGTGACGCAGCGACGTCTCGCGCGTCGTGCGCGCCTCGTCGAGCCACGGTTCGATCGCGGCGAGCAGCGGCGCCGCGTCCTCGTCGAGCGGGAGCAGCGATCCGGCGATCGTCCAGCCGCCGTGGCCGGGCAGCGCGAGCAGCAGGCGCTCGGCGCCGAGCAGCTCGGTCGCCTCGTCGATCACGAACTCGTGCAGCGCGTCGACGTCGCGCTCGGCGTTCAGGCGCACGCCGATCTCGACGAGCCGTTCGAACTGCGCGCCCGGATCGGCGGTCGCGGCCAGATGCGGCAGCGCCTCGTCGGCGGACGCGGCCTCGGCGATGCGCGCGCGGATGAGCGCGCGCCGCCAGCCGATCTTCCCGACGTAGTTGCGACGCAGCCCGGGGTCCGTCGTCTGCGAGAGGCTCTCGACGAGGAGGTCGTAGCCGCGGCGCATGGCGGACCTCGCCTCGTCGACCAGCCCGTTCGCCTCGAGCGCGCGGGCGTGCCGGTACCAGGTCTCGTCGCGCTCGATCCAGTTCATGTCGATGAAGCCGTGTGCGGCATGGATGGCCGTCGCGCGTCGCGTCGCGTCGAGCGCTTGCGGCACCCGGCCGGCCGCGAGCAGCACGCCGCCCAGGACGGACAGCGCCCGGATGACCGGGCCGTCGCCGGCCGGCTGCGCGGCGCGTAGTCCGCGCTCGGCCATCGCGATGGCCTCGTCGCCGCGTCCTTCGACGCTCGCGATCCACGCCAACTGGCCAGCCGAGATCGACGCGTGGGTCGGATCGGCGATCGCGGCGCTGAGCGCCTCGACCTCCGAAGCGGCGGTCCGTGCCTCGTCGAGCCGCCCGGTCTCGATCGCGATCCGCGCGAGGCCGGTCAGCGGATGCTGCACGCCGCGTCGCGCGCCGGCCCGACGCCAGACGTCGACCGATCGCACGAACGAGCGGCGCGCGCGCCGAAACAGGCCGTACTCGAAAGCGATCATGCCGAGGTTGCCCCAGGCGTTCGCTTGTCGAACGACGTAGCCGGCCGCCTCGAACGCCATGAGCGACTCGCGCGTGATCGCTTCCTGCCGCTTGACGTCGTTCGTTCCCTGCATCAGCAGGTTGAGGGCGTTCCCCATCGTCAGCCGGTCGCCGCAGCGACGGGCGAGATCGACCGCGCGACGCGCCGCGTCGAGGCCGGCTTCCCGGTCGCCGGCAACGAGGAGCCCGCGAGACAGCACTTGCTCGGCCTTCGCTTCGCGCCTCGCGTCGCCGTCGCCGCGGCTGCGCGCCGCCGCTTCGCGAGCCCAGGCGATGGCCGCCTCGAGCCGCGCCGGCTGCAAGACGCCGGCGTCCGCAATCGCGCATAGCGCCTCGACCTCGAGCTTCGGGGCGGCGGCGCGCAACGCCGCCCGATGCGCCGCGCGTGCGTAACGCAGGGACTTGGCGAGGTCGCCGCGATGCAGACGTTCGTTGGCGCTGCGCAGATCGGCGCGCGCCTGCAGCGCCGGATGCTCCGCGCCGGCGGCGCGCGCCAGCGCGCGCATCGCCGCCACGTCGGCGTCGAACGCGTCCATTTCGGCCTGTGCCAACAGGCTCTCGGCCCGTCGGTCGAGCAGTGCCATCCGCGTCGGCGCGTCGAGGCCGGCCTCGTCGAGCGCGCGCGTCGCGGCCGTGACGACGTCGGCGTGGCGTCCGGCGAGCCCCAGCGCGTCGAGCGTCCGGTCGAGCTCGGCGGCCTTGCGTCGCGCGTCGTCCATCGGCTCCGCAGCGTCGTCGACCGCGTCGACGCGACCGGGGTCCATGTCAGCGGCCATGCAGGTCTTCTCGTGACAGCATCGGGCGCCGCGTCATGGCATCGGAGCGCGGAGCATGCCATGCGCCAACGGTCGCGTGAATGGTGGCGCGCGGGCTTGCCAGCCGCGCGCGGCGCCGGTAGCGTGGCGCCGCGCGACCGCGGGCGATGCGCGGCCGACCGAACGAACGGCTCGAACTCCGGAGAACCGATGACCGACACGAACGTCCTGCCGATCCCGCCCGGCATGCACACCGTCACGCCGCATCTCGTCTGCGCCGACGCGAACGGCGCCCTCGACTGGTACCAGCGAGCGTTCGGCGCCGTCGAGCTCGCCCGGATGCCCGGACCGAACGGCAAGCTGATGCACGGCGCGTTCCGCATCGGCGACTCGACGATCATGCTCGCCGACGAATGGCCGGAGCACGGCTCGTTCTCGCCGATCGCGCTGAAGGGCTCGCCCGTCGTGATCCATCTCTACCTGCCCGACGTCGACGCGTCGCTCGCTCAGGCCGTCGCGGCCGGTGCGACGCAGACGATGCCGGCCACCGACATGTTCTGGGGCGACCGCTACGGCCAGGTGGTGGATCCGTACGGCCATCGCTGGGCGCTCGCGACGCACACGCGCGACGTGACGCCCGACGAGATGCAGGCCGCGATGCGGCAGATGGGCTAGCGAGCGGCCGGGCGGGCGGGCGTGGCCGCGCAGCGCCGTCGACGCCCGACCGTCGCGGCGGCGAAACCGCAGCGGCGCGAGGGCCCGGCCGGCGCGCAGCGGGCGCGCCGCGCGACCGCCGGTTCAGCCGCGCGAGGCGCCCTGGTTCTTCGCGTGCATCGCGTCGATCAGCCCGTCGATGCCGCCCGACGACATCGCCTGCGCGAAGCTGCCGCGATAGTTCTCGACGAGCCACACGCCGCCGACGTTGAGGTCGTAGATGCGCCAGCGGTCGCCGGCGTTCTCGACGCGGAAATCCAGCTCGACCGGCTCGCCGCGACCGCGCACCTCGGTTCGCACGACGACCTCGTTGCCGGTCGCCGGCTCCCGGCTCGGCTTCAGCGCGATCGTCTCGTCGCGCGCCCGCGCGAGCGCACCGGAATACACGCGGACCAGCAGCTTCTCGAACTCCGCCTGGAGCTTCTGCTTCTGCTCGGGCGTCGCGTCGCGCCAGCGCGGTCCGACGGCCGTCGCGGTCATCCGCTCGAAGTCGAGGTACGGCAGCACCTTGACCTCGGCCAGCGCGACGACCTTGTCGACGTCGCCGGCCTGGATCGACGGGTCGGCGCGGACGGCGTCGAGCACGTCGGTCGACACGCGCGTGACCAGCGCTTCGGGCGACTCGGCCTGCGCCCATCCGTCCGCCGCGGCCAGCATCGCCGTCGCGACGACCACTGCCCGCATCCAGCCACGCACCCTCGCCCGCTTCGTCATCGTCGTCGTCCTCCGGCCTGCCGACCACTATGCCACGCGAAGACGGGGGAACGCGGCGGCCGTTCGCCGGACCGGCGCCGCCGATGATCGTCCATCTCGTCGACGGCACCTACGAACTGTTCCGTCACTTCTACGGACAGCGGCGCTTCAACGAAGGCCGCGACAAGCCGCTCGGCGCGGTCGTCGGCGTCCTGCAGTCGCTGCTCGAGCTGATCGAGCAGGGCGGCACGCATCTCGGCGTCGCGACCGACCACGTCGTCGAGTCGTTCCGCAACGACCTGTGGCCGGGCTACAAGACGTCGGCCGGCATCGAGCCGGCGCTGCTCGCGCAGTTCCATCCGCTCGAGGACGCGATCGCGGCGATGGGCGTCGTCGTCTGGCCGATGACGGACCTCGAGGCCGACGACGCGCTCGCGTCCGCGGCGGACCGTCGCCGACGCCGACGCGACCGTCGACAAGGTCTGCATCTGGACCCCCGACAAGGACCTCGGGCAATGCGTGCGCGGCGACCGCGTCGTGCAGGTCGACCGACGCGCGAAGGGACGCGGCGGCGGCATCCGCGACGCGGCCGCCGTGAAGGCGAAATTCGGCGTCGAGCCGCGGCTGATCCCCGACTGGCTCGCGCTGGTCGGCGACGCGGCCGACGGCTATCCGGGTATCGCCGGCATCGGCGCCGTCGGCGCGGCGCGGCTGTTGAACCGCTACGGCCCGATCGAGGACTTTCCGGCCGAGACGCTCGGCGACGATCGCGAGGCGGCGCTGCTGTTCAAGACGCTCGCGACGCTGCGGACCGACGCGAAGGTGTCCCGTCGGGTCGGGCCGCTGCGATGGACGGGGCCGACGAAGGACTTCGCGGCCTGGGCCGAGCGCGCGGGCGCGCCGAAGCTGGTCGAGCGCTGCGCGAAGGCGGTGGCGGCGCTGTGAGATCCGAGCTGCGCGGCCCCGCCCAAGAACCGTCGTTCCCGCGAAGGCGGGAACCCAGTGTCGTCGATGCCGGCGACGGTCCAAGCAACGACGCTGGGTTCCCGCCTGCGCGGGAACGACGGGTTGGCCCAGGAGCGCGCGCCATGACGGCACGCGACTTCTCGTCATGTCCCCACCGTCCGCCCAGGGGCCGCGCCGCGTTGCGAACCGTTCAGTCCACGACCGACTTGCGACCCGCCTTCACGCGCGACCGGATGGTCTTGCCGTCGAGACGCCGCGCCTGCGACGCGCGGGTCGGCTTCGTTCGTCGCCGCGTCGGCGGCACCGTCGCGACGCTGTCGACGAGCTGCTGCAACCGCGCCAGCGCATCGACCCGGTTCGCAGCGAGGCTGCGCGACGTCTGCGCCTTGATCACGACGACGCCGGCCTCCGTGATGCGCTGGTCGCCGAGCGCGAGCAGCCGCTCCTTGACGTCGCTCGGCAGCGACGACGCGCCGACGTCGAAGCGCAGATGGACCGCGTTCGAGACCTTGTTGACGTTCTGGCCGCCGGCGCCTTGCGCCCGGATCGCCGTGAACGTCACCTCGTCGGGGTCGACGGTGATCGTCGGCATCGTCTAGCGACGACGCGAGGCCGGGGCCCGATGCATCGATGCCGCGAGCGCGCCGTTCCGGCGACCGACCGGCGTGCTGGCCGGCGTCACGCGACGCAACCCCGCGCGTCGACCGGCCAGATCGCCTCGACCGTCCCCGTCCGCAACCCGCCGCGCACGCCGACGTAGACGTCGTGCAGGTTGACCGTCGGGTCGCAGTGGCCGGGCACGAGCCACACCGCGTCGCCGAGCGCGGGCAGCGGGTCGCGGCCGGGCTTCAGGATGCCGTGCTCGTCGCCGCCGTTCTCGAAGACGACATCGCGCTGCCAGACCGTCGGCAGCCCGGAGTCGATCGCGTGGCTCTTGTGCCCGGCGTCGACGACCGCGTGCGCGTCGTCGCGACTGATCACCTGCGACTTCACGAACAGCGCGTGCTCGAAGCGCGGCGCGCCGGGCAGCGGCTCGACGGCGCCGTAGTCGCGGTCGAGGAAGACGTAGCTGCCGCATTGCAGCTCGCCGTAGACGCCGCTCGCGGTCTCGAGCGCGAACGTGCCGGTGCCCGCGCCGGTGACGAGCGGACAGTCGAGGCCGGCCGCGGCGAGGCTCGCCTGCGCGGCCCGCACGACCGAGACCGCGTGCGCGATCGCCGCGCGCCGGTCGTCGGCGCCGCGCAGGTGCTGCGCGCGGCCGTGATAGGCCTGCAGTCCGGCGAAGCGCAGGCCGTGCGACGCGACGCGCGCGGCGAGCGGGCCGGCGAGCGACGGCGCCGCGCCGCAGCGTCCCTGACCGGCGTCGACCTCGACGAACACGTCGACATCCGCGCCGCGCGGCAACGCGGCCGCGAGCCGGTCGATGCCGAGCATCGAATCGACCGCGATCGCGAGCTTCACGCGTCCCGCCAGCGCCGCGACGCGCGCGAGCTTGCGCGGATCGATCACCTCGTTGCTGATGTAGAGGTCCGCGACGCCGGCGTCGGCGAGCGCCTCGGCCTCGGACGTCTTCTGCACGCAGACGCCGACCGCGCCTGCCGCGACCTGCAGCGCCGCGATCACCGCGCTCTTGTGCGTCTTCGCGTGCGGCCGCAACCGCATGCCGTGCGCGCGCGCGAACGCCGCCATCGACGCGATGTTGCGTTCCATCGCATCGAGGTCGACGACGAGCGCCGGCGTGTCGATGTCGGCCACTGCGTCGCCGATGCGCGTCGCGTTGCGGGGTCGGTCGAAGGGCATGGACGGCGGACGATCGTGGCGCACGAAGACGTCACGATACCGCCGTCACGTCCTCGTCGCGGCATCGTCGTGTGACACGCGGAAGCGCGCCATTCGCCCCGTCCACAGCAACACGGCGGCGCCGACGGTCCAGGCAACCTCGAAAGCCGCGATCGTGCGCAACCGCGACGGGTCGATCGTGATCGTCGGCGCGAGCTCGACGAGCGCACCGATCGACAGCAGCAGGCCGGCGAAGGCGACGCCGCGCAGCCTCGCGCGCGTCGCGAGCGCGATCGACCAGCACGCGAGCGCGATCGCCTGCGCGCCGAGGCCGACGCGCGTCGCACCCTGGATCGTGGCGAACCCGAAGCCGAGCTGCGCCAGGCAGGTCTCGGGTCGGGCGGCGCAATGTGCCGCGATCAGCGGCGTCACGAAACCGTCGACCGTGCCGGCGACGAAGACGAGCGCGAGCGACAGTGCCTCGAACAGGATACCGGCCCGGACGATCGCGCGGTCCGCCCCGAGGCGTTCCGCGAACGCGAACAGGCCGAGCGCCTGCACGGCCCACAACACGAGGACGAGCGCGTGGAACGCGGCGTTGCGGCCGGCGAGCTCGCCGACGCCGTGCACGATCTCGTCGATCGCGCCGGGATGCGCGACGCGAACGACCGGATGATGCGCGATGATCGCGATCGCGAGCAGCGCGGGAACGATGGCGAGCAGCGCTGCGCGACGGTCGGGCAGGAGGCCGCCCGGCACCGTCTGCCGCGCGTCGGGTGCGGGATCGCGGGCGGGGTCGAGTGCGACTTTCAACGGCGTGCTCCGAGCTCGATGCGAATGCGCCACGTTAGCGACGATCGACGGCGCGTTGCCGGACGAGTCGCGTCCGTTGTCCGATACGAGGCCGCGGAGGAGCGATGCCGGCGAACGCGAAGACGAACGCAAAGGATGGGCGCACCGTGCGCACCCGGGCCGCGTTGATCGGCGCGTTCAACCGGGCGCTGCTGTCGCGCGGCTACGACGCGGTGCGGCCGGGCGCGATCGCGACCGCCGCCGGCGTGGCGCGGTCGACGTTCTACGAGCACTTCGACGGCAAGGCGACGCTGCTGCGCGAGGCGGTGACGCCAGTTCTCGAGCCGCTCGCGCGGTCGGTGCGGTCGAAGGAGCCCGACGCTTCGCTGATCGCGACCGTCGAGCACTTCTGGCAGCAGCGGTCGATCGCCCGCGTGCTGCTCGCCGGCCGCCCGCGCGTCGTCGTCCACGCGCGTCTCTCGTCGCTGATCGACGATGCACTGAAGACGCACGGCTGCGAACCGCTGATCGCGCGGCCGCTCGTCGCCGCGCATCTCGCGCACGGGCAACTCGGACTGCTCGAGCAATGGCTGGCCGCTCGCGAACGCTGCAGCGCGGCCGCGCTGGCGATCGCGCTGCATCGAAGCACGGTCGCTCAGACTGCGGCGCTGCTGCCGATCACCCGCTTCCGCTGACGTGCGACTCGCTCGCTACAGCGCCGTGATCGCCTCGCGCGTCTCCTCGACGCCGATCGCCCACAGCGCGTCGGTCACGTCGTCGGGCATCGCATAGCGGCCGCCGTAGCAGCCGTCACCGAGATACGCGCGCTTCGCCACCGGTCCCATCGTCGCCATCGCCCGCGGGTCGACCGGCGTCTTCGCGCCGGGCGGCGCGTCGGCGTGGTCGACGCGCGTGATCGCGAAGCGCTCCATCCACGACGCGTGCGACGCGTCGGGATCGCGCGCCCGCACGAACGCCATCGTCCGCGGCGCGGCCCACCAGTTGTGCCAGCGCAGCCGCAGCCCGTCGTGGCGCGCGATCAGTTCCTGCGCGAGGCTCGCCGCGCCGTTGTTGCCGCCGTGGCCGTTGACGATCAGAACGCGCCGGAAGCCGTGGTGATGCAGCGACCCGACGAGGTCCTCGAGCACCGCGAGCAGCGTCGAGAACCGCAGCGTCAGCGTGCCGGGATACGCCATGTACGTCGGCGTGTAGCCGTACGGCTGCGCCGGGAAGACCGGCACGCCGAGCGGCTCGGCCGCGTCGACCGACACCTGCTCGGCGAGCAGCGCGTCGACGGCGAGCGACAGGTACGCGTGCTGCTCGACGCTGCCGAGCGGCAGGACCGCGCGATCCTCGCCGGCCTCGAGCAGCGCTTCGATCTGCATCCAGTTGCGGTCGCGGATTCGCATGGCTCGGTCGGGTTCGGGAGGGCCGCGGCGAGGATACCTCGACGCCGCGCGGCGTCGTCCTCCCGGCGTGCCGTACCGCGCCGCTAGACTCCGCTTTTCGACCGTCGACGGGACCCGAGCCGAGTGCAGATCCGAAGCCAACCGCGCGCGCTCGTCGAGTCGTCGCTGGAGCGCGTGCTCGGCAGCGCCGTCTTCCGCCGCTCCGACCGGCATCGGCGCTTCCTGCGTCACGTCGTGCAGGCCGCGCTCGACGGACGCGAGGACACGATCAAGGAGGTGCTGATCGGCGTCGAGCTGTTCGACCGGCGTCTCGACCGCTACGACCCGCGCAGCGATCCGATCGTGCGCGTCGAGGCCGGCCGCATCCGCGCGAAGCTCGCGCGCTACTACCTGAGCGAAGGCGCCGGCGACGCGTTCGGCTTCGACATCCCGACCGGCGCCTACGTGCCGGTGTTCGCGCCGCGTCGCGCCGCCAAGGCCGGCGCCGCCGTCGACACGTACGCCGTCCTGCGCTTCACCGTGCAGGACGACGGCGACCTCGGCTTCTCCACCGGCCTCGCCGACCAGCTGATCAACCTGCTCGGCCGCGTCGGCGACTTGCGCGTCGTCGCCCGCAGCTCGTCGCTCGCGGCCCGCGACCGGCCGGTCGCGCCGCAGGAGGCCGCGCGGCTGCTGAAGGCGACGCGCATCGTCGACGGCAGCATCCAGCGCCAGGGCGAGCGGCTGCGCTGCTTCGCGCGCATCGAGGCCGTCGCCGACGGCACGCTCGTCTGGTCGCAGTCGTTCGATTCGCTGCTGCTGTCCAACGACGGCCGGCCGATGGACCCGTTCTCGTTCCAGGATGCGATCGCCGAGTCGATCGTGTCGGCGGCCGTGCCGCAGCTCGGTCGTTCGGTCGCCCGTGCGCGTGCCGTCGAGCCGCATCGGTCCGAGCCGGTGTCGATGTCGCGCGAGCACGCGGCGCGTCGCCTGCTCGACCAGGCGACGTACCTGTCGCGCCGCCTCGACGCCGCGAACTGCGGCAAGATCGTCGAGCTGGCCGACGAGGCTCGCGAACTCGATCCGGACAGCGCCGCCGCGCACGTGCTGCTCGCGATCGCGTACTTCCAGCAGACCATCCTGAACGTCGTGCCGACGTCGGCCGTGCGGCCGCGGATCGCGTTCGCGCTCGAACGCGCGCTCGTGCTCGACCCGGCCGACAGCGAGGCGCTGGCGTTGAACGCGATGATCGCGTTCCGCTTCTCGTACGACTGGAAGCGGTCCGAACAGCTGTTCCGCGAAGCGTTCCGCGTGTCGCCGCACGCGAGCACGATCAACTATCGCTACGCGTTCTGCCTGATCCTCAATCGCCGCTTCGAGCAGGGCCTGCAGCACCTCGGCGTCGCCGTCGATCTCGACCCGCTGAACCTCGGTCTTCGCGCGAGCGCGGCGCTCCTGCTCGCACTGACCGGCGACTTCACCCGGGCCGAGCAGGACGCGAGGTCCGTGCTCAACCTCGAGCCGCATCACCCGTTCATGAACATCGGGCTCGGATTGATTCATCTGTACCAAGCAGCGGTTCGACGCGGCGCAGCGCGCGCTTCGACGCGGTGATCGCGCGCCATCCGGACCACGCGTTCGCGCGCTTCGTGCGGGTCGGCCGCGCGCGGCTTTGGCGGCGACCGCGCGGGCGCGTCCGCCGAGCTCGCAGCGTTGCTCGACGAGTCGGACGGCCGCCACGTCCCGCGCTACGGGCTCGCGATCGCGCGGCTCGGCGTCGGCGACGTCGGCGGCTGCTACGACGCGCTCGAACAGGCCGCGATCGACGGCGACCCGACGTTCTGCAGCGTCGCGGCCGATCCGATCTTCGCGGCCTGCCACGACGATCCGCCGTTCGTCGCGCTGTTGTCGCGCCACGGGCTGCGGCCGCCCGGGACGCCGGCGACGCGCTGACGCGGGCGTCGGCATCGGCGTTGGCGCGGCGCCGGTGCGACGTCGCGTTCGCCTCGTCAGCCCTCGATGAACGCGAGCAGGTCCGCGTTGATGATCTCGGCGTGCGTCGTCGGCATGCCGTGCGGCAGGCCCGGATACGACTTCAGCGTGCCGTGCTTCAGCAGCTTGACGGAGCGTGCGCCGGTGGTCGCGAACGGGCAGATCTGGTCGTCCTCGCCGTGCATCACGAGGACCGGTACGTCGATCGCCGCGAGGTCGTCGTAGAACTCGGTCTCGGACAGCACGCGGATGCATTCGTACTGCGCCTGGATGCTGCCCATCATCCCCTGGCGCCACCAGTTCTCGCGGATGCCTTCCGACACGACCGCGCCCGGCCGGTTGAAGCCGTAGAACGGGATCGTGATGTCCTTGTAGAACTGCGACCGATGGTTCGCCGTGCCGTCGCGCAGGCCGTCGAGCACCGCGCGCGGCACGCCGTCGGGATTGCGTTCCGTCTGGATGAACAGCGGCGGGATCGCGCTGATCAGCACGGCCTTCGACACGCGTCCGCGGCCGTGCTTCGCGACGTAGCGCGCCGCCTCGCCGCCGCCGGTCGAATGCCCGATGTGGACCGTGTCGCGCAGGTCGAGGGCCTCGACGACCGCCGCGGCGTCGGCCGCGTAGGTGTCCATGTCGTGGCCGGTCGCGGTCTGCGTCGAGCGGCCATGGCCGCGTCGGTCGTGCGCGACGACGCGATAGCCGCGCGCGAGGAAGAACATCATCTGCGCGTCCCAGTCGTCGGCCGACAGCGGCCAGCCGTGATGGAAGAACAGCGGGCGACCGCTGCCCCAGTCCTTGTAGAAGATCCGCGTGCCGTCGGTCGTCGTGACGGTCGAACCGCTGCGGTCGTGCTCGGCTGGCTGGGTCATGGTGGTCTTCCGGGTCGAGAGGGAACGTCGGACCGGGCGGTCCGACGGGGATGCGCGCAGCACATGCGGCTGCATGCCGATCGCCGCATGCTCGTCGCGCGCGAGGTCGGCATCATGACGTTTCGCGACCCGGCCGGGCATCGCAGGCCGCCGGCGGCTGCCGGAGGCCAGCGCGTTCGTCCACCCGTTCGAGGCAGGGCAGGTCGGCGGCGCGCGTCCTTGTCGAACGACGACGTTCCGTCGCCCCGCCGGCATCGCCTACCATGCGTGCGAGACCCGATGACCGCGCACCCCGACCCCGCGTCCGCCGCCGATCCGTCCGACCCGCCCGCGGTCGTGCGCCATCCCGCCGTCTTCCTGCCGCTGTTCCTGCCGTTCGGCGTCAGCAGCGGCTATGTGTCCGTGACGCTGGCGTTCCTGCTCGGGCGCGCGGGGCTGTCGGCCGTCGCGATCACGACGATCATCGCGGCCACGCTCTGGGTGCAGACGTGGAAGGTCGCGTGGGCGCCGGTCGTCGACACCGTCGGCAACCCGAAGGCGTGGTACGGCATCGGCGCGACGGGCGTCGGCGCGACGATCCTCGCGATGAGCGTGCTGCCGGCGACGGCAGGCAGCGTGCCGCTGCTGACCACGCTCGCGATGGTGTCGTCGTTCGCGTCGACGCTCGTCAGCATGTCGACCGAGATGTTCATGGCCCAGTGCGTGCCGGCGTCGATGCGCGGCCGCGTCAGCGGCTGGTCGCAGGCCGGCAACCTCGGTGGCAGCGGCGTCGGCGGCGGCATCGGCCTGCTGCTCGCGCAGCACGTCGCGCAGCCGTGGGTCTCGGGCGCCGCGCTCGCGGCGATCTGCTTCGCGTGCTGGGGCTTCGTGCGGTTCGTGCCGCGGGTCGTGGGCGAGCGCCGGACGCATTCGTACGTCGCCGAGCTGAAGGGCGTCGTCCGCGACGTCTGGGACGTGGCGCGTTCGCGAACCGGCTATCTCGCGCTGATCCTGATGGTGCTGCCGATCGCGTCGGGCGCGGCGCCGTGGTCCGCGATCGCCGGCGAGTGGGGCGCCGGTGCCGACCTCGTGGCACTCGTCAACGGCGTCGTCGGCGGCCTCGCGTCGGCCGCGGGCGCGCTCGTCGGTGGCTACGTCTGCGACCGCACGAAGCCGATGCGCGCATATGCCGCGTTCGGACTGCTCGCAGGCGTCGTCACGGTCGCCATGGCGGTCGCGCCGCGCTCCCCGACCGCGTTCGTGGTCAGCGTCCTCGCGTACAACGCGACGATCGGCTGCGGCTTCGCCGCGTACGCGGCGATCGTGCTCGAAGCGATCGGGCGCCGCTCGGCGGCGACGAACTTCAACCTGATGGCGTCGCTGTCGAACGTCCCGCTCGCCGTGATGACGAGCTTCGACGGCTGGATGCACGACCGCCACGGCACCGATGCGATGCTGCTCGGCGAACTGGCGATGCCGGCCGTCGCGATCGCGGGCTTCGCCGTGTTCGCCGCGCTGACGACGCCGGCGGTTCGCGAGCCGCGTCCTGCGCAGCCCTGATCGTCCCGCCGTCCGCGCGGCGGCGAGGTCGGTCTCCGCGACGGCGATCCTCGCGGCCCCGGGCGCGACCGGTTGAGGTTCCGGCGGACAAGCGGTCGCGGCGATACCCGCGCGCGCTTCGGTCGTCCGCTGAGCCGGCGCTGCCCCGGCGCCGCTCAGGATTCGTCCATCGCGTGCGAAACGAACTGCCGGGCGCGCGCACTGCTGCGAAGCCGACGTCCGCCGTCGCGAACCGCGCCGGCACCGCATCGACCGTCGAGGAGCTTCCATGGCGAACAACTACACCATCCCCGTCAACGAACGGCGGCCCGCGGGCGCCGCCCGCGTCGACGCACGCGCCGAGTCGCTCGGCGATCCGCGCGTCGATGCGGATTCGCGCACTGCCCGCGTCGATCCGTACGCGAATCAGGGTCGCGTCGACGCTGCCCTGCGCGACACCGATCGGCCGTTCCGCATGATCTTCAGCGCTGCCGCGTGCTGCTTCGTCGGCGCGCTGGTGACGGACATCGTCTACCTGCGCGCGCCGGACTTCGTCTGGACCACGTTCTCGATCTGGCTGATCACGATCGGCCTGCTGGTCGCCGCCGTCGCGGCGATCGTCGGACTCGTCCTGCGGATCGCGCATCGTCGGCTCGGGACGCTCGGCTCGCGCTGGGGCTATCTCATCGGCATCGTCGCCGCGTGCGTCGTCGAGATCTTCAACGCGTTCGTCCACAGCCGCGACGCGTACGAATCCGTCTATCCGGACGGCATCGCGCTGTCCGCCATCGCCGTCGTGCTGCTGATCCTGACGCCGATCGTCGGACGCGCCGTCGCCAACAACCGTCCTCGAAAGGCGCTCTGATGCGCACCACCCCTCTACCCAAGCTCGCCGTCGCGACGGCGATCGCCGTCTCGCTCGCCGCCTGCGGCAACGGCAAGACGATCGACCCCAAGCTGCAGATCGGCGCGAACCCGACACTGCCCGAACCGCAGGCCTACCTGGTGCCGCCGATGGACGTCCCGGCCGTCACCGGCTGGAAGCAGGGCGAGACGCCGAAGGTCCCGGCCGGCCTGCAGGTCGAGGCGATCGCGACGGACCTGCTCCATCCGCGCGGGCTGTACGTGCTGCCGAACGGCGACGTGCTGATCGTCGAGGCGAACAGCCCCGGCGGCAGCCCGACCTACCGGCCGAAGGACATCATCGCCGGCAAGGTCAAGGCCGCCGGCGGCACGACCGGCAAGGGCGGCAATCGCATCACGCTCGTGCGTTACGGCGCCGATGGCAAGCCGGTGTTGCGCAGCACCTTCCTGTCGAACCTGCATTCGCCGTACGGCGTCGCGCTCGTCGGCGACGACCTCTACGTCGCGAACACCGACGCGGTCATCCGCTTCCCGTACCACACCGGCGACACGACGATCACCGCGGCGGGCGTCAAGCTCGTCGACCTGCCGGCCGGATCGATCGACCACCACTGGACGAAGGCGATGGTGGCGAGCGCCGACGGCAGCAAGCTGTACGTCGGCGTCGGCTCGAACAGCAACATCACGGAGAACGGGATGCCGGCCGAGCTCGGCCGCGCGGCGATCTACGAGATCGATCGCCAGACCGGCGCGTCGCGCATCTTCGCGAGCGGCACGCGCAACCCGACGAACCTGACGTGGGAACCGACGACCGGCAAGCTGTGGGCGGTCGTCAACGAGCGCGACGAGCTCGGCCCCGACCTCGTGCCCGACTACCTGACGAGCGTGAAGGACGGCGCGTTCTACGGCTGGCCGTACAGCTACTACGGCCAGCATCTCGACCCGCGCGTGAAGCCGCAGCGACCGGACCTCGTCGCGAAGGCGATCCTGCCCGACTACGCGCTGAGCTCGCACGTCGCGCCGCTCGGCGTCACGTGGTCCGGCGCGACCGGCCTGCCGGCCGCCTATCGCAACGGGATGTTCGTCGGCGAGCACGGCAGCTGGGACCGCTCGCCGCCGTCCGGCTACAAGGTGGTGTTCGTGCCGTTCGCCGACGGCAAGCCGTCCGGACTGCCGCAGGACGTCGTGACCGGCTTCCTCGAGCCCGACCTGAAGCACACGCACGGCCGTCCGGTCGGCGTCGCGATCGACAAGACCGGCGCGCTGCTGGTCGCGGACGACGTCGGCAACACCGTGTGGCGCGTGTCGTCGACGGGGGCGAACACCGCGATGCGCTGAACGGTTCGCGCCATCGGGCGCGGACCGGGCCGGCGCGGCGTTCGCCGCGTCCCGGCCGCTGGTGGGCCGTTCGCTCGACGAGCCGATTCAGCGCCGTCGAGCCGCCCGTGCGGCGAGGAACGCGTCGAGCTGTCCGAACGTCTCCGGCAGCGCGTCCTCCATGCCTTCGACGGCCCGTTCGAGCGCCGCCTTCGACGGGAACAGCTCGCGCATCGTCAGCAGCGTCCGGCCATCGCGCTCCTCGAAGGTCACCGTCGTGACGGCGCCGTCGTCGCTCTCTTCGTTGGTCCATACGAGCCGGGCGTTCGGCACGACCTCGAGATAGCGGCCGAAGAACGCCATCGGCGTCTCCGACGCGGGATGCGCGAACGTCAGGCGGTAGCCGCCGCCGACCCGGACGTCCTGTTCGCACGACAGCAGCGTCGCGCCGCTCGACTTCGGCACCCACCACTGCCGGAACAGTTCCGGCGTGGTCCACGCCTCGAAGACGAGGCGCGGCGGGGCGTCGAACATCCGCGTGACGAGCGTCTCGCGGTCGGACACGCGTTCGGACGTCGTGGCATTGCGGCCGTCGGCGGCTTCACGCGCTGCGTTTTCGACCATGCGGCTTCTCCTTGCGTTTGAGCTGCTCGAGGACGGCGTCCAGCGCGTCGAAGCGCGCGGCCCACAACCGACGGTAGTGCTCGATCCAGGCCGCCTCCTCGTCGAGCCGGCGCGGGCCGAGCCGGCAGTGGCGGACGCGCCCGACCTTCTCGGTGGTGACGAGCTGCGCCCGCTCCAGCACGCCGATGTGCTTGCCCATGCCGGTCAGCGTCATGTCGAACCGCTCGGCGAGCGACGTGACCGACGTGTCGGCCCGCATCAACTGCTCCAGCACGCCGCGCCGGACGGGGTCCGACAGCGCGGCGAACGAGACGTCGAAACGGGCGGAAGAATAGTGAGCCATTCGGTTCAGTATTGCACGCGGTCGGGCGGCGCGCAAGGGTCGGCGAGGCGGCCCCGGTCCGAGCGCTCGGCGAGGGGGCACGGGGAACCGACGCGGGCCTCGACACGCATCCGTCGGATCGCACAGCGCGCGAGTCCGGAGCGAACGCCGCCGGGAGACACGACCAATGCGGATTTCGCTGACCGAAGTCCGGGTGCTTCGAAGACCTCGCGGCGTCCGTCGTCGTTGTTCAATCGTCGGCGGACCGGCGTGTGGACGCGTGGCGGCGAACCCGCGACGAAGATGCGCGGTCTCCCCGGCGACCGAGGAATCCCGATGAGCAGATGCGATGCAGCAGACCCCCGCGGCGGTCGTCCGCGAACACCGTTGCGGATCGCGCTCGGCATGCTGCTGCTCTGCGCCGCGGCCTGCGCGCCGGCCGCCGGGCCCGCGAGCTTGTTGCCGCTGGTCGCCCCGCCGACCCACGACCATTTTGTCGGCAAGTTCGTGCTCGCCGAGCTGGTCACGCCGGACCTCGACGCGGCCAAGGCGTTCTATGGCGGCCTGTTCGGCTGGACGTTCGGCGACGTCACGCTCGGCGGCCTGCAATATGCCGAGGCCTCGCTCGGCGGACAGCTCGTGGCCGAGATGGTCCATCGCCCCGCGCGGCCGTCCGACCGGCGCCAGCCGGCCTGGCTCGGGTTCATCGCCGTGACCGACGCCGACGCGGCGCAGAAGGCCGCCGTCGCGGCCGGCGCGCGTTCGCTGATGGCGCCGCACGACTTCCCCGGCCGCGGACGGATGGCGGTCCTGGCCGACCCGCAGGGCGCGGTGTTCGGCATCGTCGCGTCGGCCAGCGGCGATCCGCCGGAGGAGCTGGCGGATCCCGGCGAATGGATCTGGTCCGCGCTGTTCACGACAGACCCGGACACCGCCGCCGCGTTCTACCAGACGCTGTTCGGCTACGACGTCTTCGACGATCCCGAACCGGGGCGCGCCGACCACCTGATCCTGGCCTCGGGCGGCTATTCACGCGCGGCGGCGAACCCGCTGCCGTCGGCCATTGCGCGGCCGCACTGGCTCCAGTTCGTCCGGGTCGACGACGCCGGCGCCACCGCGCAGAAGGCCGTGTCGCTCGGCGGCAAGGTGCTGCTCTCGCCACGCGACGACCGCCACGGCGGCAAGCTTGCGGTCATCGCGGACCCGCAAGGCGCAGCGGTCGGCCTGCTCGAATGGCCCGAAGACCGCACCACGAAGGGATTGCCATGAACACCGTCGCCCATCACCGCGTCGCCGGCGCCCGATGGCTGCGTCTGGCGCGGATCGCCCCGCTCGCGCTGATGCTGTCGGCCTGTGCGGTCGGACCCGGTGGCTACGGCGGCGGCTATGGTTACGACGGCGGTCCCGACGTCTCGGTCGGGTTCGGCGCCGACTACTACGCGCCGTACGGCGGCTTCGACTACGGCGGCTGGGGACCGGGATACCACAGCGGTCCGTGGCGCGGCGGGGATCGCGGCTTCCATGGCGGCGGACGCGGGGGATCGCATCCGTGGCGGTCGCCGGGGGCGGGACGGGGCGTACCGTCGATTCCTTCGGCGGGACACGGCCTCGGCGGTTGGCACGGCGGTGGCGGCGGTGGGCATGGCGGTGGCGGCCACCGATGAGCGGCGGTCGACGCGTTGCGGAAGGTGAGCGAAGGAAGATCCCTCGATCGGTCTCGACCGCCGCAACGCGAGCACGACCTTCCGTTTCACCTGAGTGCCAGCACGACGATCGCGCGCACCGGCGGCACGGTCAGCGCCGACGACCTCGGCCTCACATGCTCCGCCGATACTGCCCGCCCACCTCGAACAGCGCCTCGGTGATCTGCCCGAGCGAGCACACCCGCACCGCGTCCATCAGCACCTCGAACACGTTGCGGTTGTCGATCACCGCCTGCTGCAGCGTCTGCAGCATCGCCGGGCGCCTCGGCCGCGTGCGCCGCGTGGAAGTCCGCGCAGGCGCTTCAGCTGCGAGCGCTTCTCCTCTTCCGTCGACCGCATCAACTCCACCTGGTCGAGGTGCGGGTCGCCGTGCGGGTTGCGGAACGTGTTGACGCCGATGATCGGCAGCTCGCCGGTGTGCTTCAGCATCTCGTAGTGCATCGACTCTTCCTGGATCTTCCCGCGCTGGTAGCCGGTCTCCATCGCGCCGAGCACGCCGCCGCGCTCGGCGATCTTCTCGAACTCCACCAGCACCGCTTCCTCGACGAGGTCGGTCAGCTCGTCGACGATGAACGCGCCCTGGTTCGGGTTCTCGTTCTTCGCGAGACCCCACTCGCGGTTGATGATCAGCTGGATCGCCATCGCGCGGCGCACGCTGTCCTCGGTCGGCGTCGTGATCGCCTCGTCGAACGCGTTCGTGTGCAGGCTGTTGCAGTTGTCGTAGATCGCGATCAGCGCCTGCAGCGTCGTGCGGATGTCGTTGAACTGGATCTCCTGCGCGTGCAGCGAGCGGCCCGACGTCTGGATGTGGTACTTGAGCTTCTGGCTGCGCTCGTTCGCGCCGTACTTGTCGCGCATCGCGACGGCCCAGATGCGGCGCGCGACGCGGCCCATCACCGTGTACTCCGGGTCCATGCCGTTCGAGAAGAAGAACGACAGGTTCGGCGCGAAGTCGTCGACGTGCATGCCGCGCGCGAGATAGGCCTCGACGAACGTGAAGCCGTTGCTGAGCGTGAACGCGAGCTGGCTGATCGGGTTCGCGCCGGCCTCGGCGATGTGATAGCCGCTGATCGACACCGAGTAGAAGTTGCGGACGTCGTGCCGCACGAACTACTCGGCGATGTCGCCCATCACCTTCAGGCTGAACTCGGTCGAGAAGATGCAGGTGTTCTGGCCCTGGTCTTCTTTCAGGATGTCGGCCTGCACGGTGCCGCGCACGTTCGCGAGCACCCACGCGCGGATCTTCTGCGTCTCGTCGTCGGTCGGGTCGCGGCCGTTGTCGCCCGGAACTTGTCGAGGTGCTGGTCGATCGCCGTGTTCATGAACATCGCGAGGATCGACGGCGCCGGGCCGTTGATCGTCATCGACACCGACGTCGACGGGCTCGTCAGGTCGAAGCCCGAGTACAGCACCTTCATGTCGTCGAGCGTCGCGATCGACACGCCGGAGTTGCCGACCTTGCCGTAGATGTCGGGCCGCAGGTCGGGCTCGTGGCCGTACAGCGTGACGCTGTCGAACGCGGTCGACAGGCGCTTCGCGGGCATCCCTTCGCTCAGCAGCTGGAAGCGGCGGTTGGTGCGGAACGGGTCGCCTTCGCCGGCGAACATCCGCGTCGGGTCCTCGCTGCCTTCAGCTGAAGCTGCGCTTGAACGCGAAGACGCCGGCGGTGAACGGGAACGAGCCCGGCACGTTCTCGCGCATCAGCCATTTCAGGACCTCGCCGTCGTCCTCGTACTTCGGCAGCGCGACCTTGCGGATCTTGGTGCCGGACAGCGTGGTCGTCGTCAGGGCGGTGCGGATCTCCTTGTCGCGGATCTCGCACGACGTATTCGTCGCCGGCGTACGCCGCCTGCATCTGCGGCCACATCGCGAGGAGCTTCCTGCTCGCGGCGTCGAGCTGCGCTTCGCGGGAGGTGAGCAGCGTACCGAGATCCGTGTCGCCCCGGCGAAGGCCGGGGCCCAAGGGCTCGTGCACGAATGATTGGGCCCCGGCCTTCGCCGGGGCGACGCTGGCGGAGGACGCGTCGCCGGCCGCGACCAGCATCGCCGCCACGCTCCGCACCTGTTGCACCTCCCGCGCGACGCGGCTCTGCTCGATCGACCGCCGCAGGTACCCGCGCACCGTGTCCGCGATCTCCGCGAGGTAGCGCGCCCGCGACGACGGCACGATCACGTTCGTCGCCGTCGACTGGTGCGTCGCGACCTGCGGCAGACGACCCGGACCGACCTTCAGGCCGAGCGACGCGAGCTTCGGCAGCAGCCCCTGGTACAGCGCCGTCACGCCGTCGTCGTTGAACTTCGACGCCTGCGTGCCGTAGACCGGCAGGTCTTCCGGCTTCGTCGTCCACGCCTCGCGGTTGCGCTGCACCTGCTTCGCGACGTCGCGCAGCGCGTCGGCGGCGCCCTTGCGGTCGAACTTGTTGATCGCGACGAAGTCGGCGAAGTCGAGCATGTCGATCTTCTCGAGCTGGCTCGCGGCGCCGAACTCCGGCGTCATCACATACAGGCTCGCGTCGACCAGCGGCACGATCGCCGCGTCGCCCTGGCCGATGCCCGACGTCTCGACGACGATCAGATCGAAGCCCGCGACCTTGCACGCCGCGATCACGTCCGGCAGCGCGTCGCTGATCTCCTGGCCGGCCTCGCGCGTCGCGAGCGAGCGCATGAAACCGAGGCCTTCGGCGGGGTGGACGATGACGCGTCGGGCCGCTTCCACGGACCGATCGCGTTCATCCGGATGCGGTCGCCGAGCAGAGCGCCGCCCGACTTGCGGCGCGACGGATCGATCGAGATCACCGCGATGTCGAGCGCGTCGTCCTGGTCGAGGCGGATGCGGCGGATCAGCTCGTCGGTCAGCGACGACTTGCCGGCGCCGCCGGTGCCGGTGATGCCGAGCGTCGGGACCGTCGTGCGGTCGGCCGCGCGATAGACCTGGTCGCGCAGCGCGGCGAACGCGTCGTCGACCGGGGCCGGCGACTCGGGCCGGCCACGCCGGTTCTCGAGCGCGGTGATCAGCTGCGCGAGCTGGCGACGATCGCCGGCGACGACGCCGTCGAGCGACGTCGGCGCGAACGTCGACAGGTCGACGTCGCAGCGCTCGATCATGTCGCGGATCATCCCCGCGAGACCCATCCGCTGGCCGTCCTCGGGGCTGTAGATGCGCTCGACGCCGTACGCCTGCAGCTCGGCGATCTCGGACGCGACGATCACGCCGCCGCCGCCGCGCGAACACCTTGACGTGCGCGCCGCCGCGTTCGCGCAGCAGGTCGACCATGTACTTGAAGTACTCGACGTGGCCGCCCTGGTAGCTCGACACCGCGATGCCCTGCACGTCTTCCTGCAACGCGCAGGTGACGATCTCGTCGACCGAGCGGTTGTGGCCGAGATGGATGACCTCGCAGCCCTGCGACTGCAGGATGCGTCGCATGATGTTGATCGACGCGTCGTGCCCGTCGAACAGCGACGCCGCGGTCACGAAGCGGACCTTGTTGACGGGTCGCCACGCCGCATCGCGCTCGGCGATCTTCTTCGGGATGGACAGGTCGTTCATGGCGGTCTCCGGGTCGGTCGCCGACCTTAGTCGAAGCGACGACGGGGCGTCAACCGGACGCGGCCGCGACGCGCGGACAGCGCCTTCGTGGCGACCCCGCGTCGGGTCGGATCGGCGCGCGCCGGGCTCAGACGACGACGGTCCCGCGATCCTCGTCGGCGAGCGGCGGGTACTGCGGATCGAGCTTCGCGAGCGCGTCGCGCACGATCGTCGCCGCCATCAGGTTGCGATGCGTCTTCGAATCCGCCGGCACGATCCACCACGGCGCGTCCTTCGTCGCCGTACGCCGGATCGCGTCCTCGTACGCCGTCGCGGTTCGCGTCCCAGCGACGACGCTCGACGAGGTCGTTGCGGTTGAACTTCCAGTGCTTGTCGGGCTCGTCGAGCCGCGACTGCAGTCGCAGCTTCTGTTCCTCGGGCGAGATGTGCAGGAACAGCTTGACGACCGTCGTGCCGTGCTCGACCAGCAGCCGCTCGAAGTCGACGATCTGCGCATAGCGGCGCCGGCATTCGGCGGCGTCGGCGAGCCCGAGCACGCGCTCGGCGATCACGGCTTCGTAATGGCTGCGGTTGAAGACGGCGATCATCCCCTTGCCCGGCGCGTGCGGATGGACGCGCCACAGGAAGTCGTGATCGGCCTCGTCGACGCTCGGCGCCTTGAACGGCGTCACGTGCAGGCCCTGCGGATGCGTCTCGTCGAACACCGCGATCGTCGTGCCGTCCTTGCCCGACGTGTCCATGCCCTGCAGCACGACGAGCAGGCTGCGGCGATGCTCGGCGAACAGGCGGTTCTGCCACGACGCGATCTCGCCCTGCAGGTCCTTCAGCCGCTTTTTCGCCGCGTCGCGATCGCCGACGTCGAGCACCGTCGCGGCGGGATCGAACGACGCGAGGTCGACCTTGTGGTCGTCGACGAGTCGGAAGCGCTTCAGCGGATTCGGCATGACGGGCGGTCGAGGATTGCGGCGCGCCATCATAGTCGTCACGCGCGCCGCGACGGCCGGCGCGCGGCATCGCGCGTCCTGCTCGCATGCGATCATCGGGGCGCCCATGACCCGATCGATGCACGCCGAGCCGTCGGGCCACGCCCCGTTCCGCATGACCCGCGCGATGGTCGTGCTGTTCGCCGCTTGCTGCGGCGTGATCGTCGCGAACCTGTATTACGCGCAGCCGATCATCGACCTGATCGCGCCCGACATCGGACTGTCGCCGCGCGCGGCGAGCCTGACCGTCTCGGTGACGCAGGTCGGTTACGCGCTCGGCCTGTTCTTCATCGTCCCGCTCGCCGACCTCGTCGAGAACCGGCGGCTGCTCGTCGCGACGTCGGCGATCTCGATCGCGGGGCTCGCCGCGGCGACGGTCGTCCGCGATCCCGGTGCGTTCCTCGCGGTCTCGCTCGTGATCGGCTTCACGTCGGTCTCGGTGCAGATCCTCGTGCCGCTCGCGGCGCACTTCGCGCCCGACGAGTCGCGCGGACGCATCGTCGGCAACGTGATGAGCGGCCTGATGCTCGGCATCCTGCTGTCGCGCCCGTTCGCGAGCCTCGTCGCCGATCATCTCGGCTGGCACGCGGTGTTCGCGATCGCGACGGTCGCGACCGTCGTGATCACGATCGTCCTCGCGCGGCTCGTGCCGACGCGCGTGCCCGACCATTCGGCGAACTACGGGCAGCTGCTGCGCTCGCTCGGCACGCTCGTGATGCGGATGCCGGTGCTGCGGCGTCGCGCGTTCTACCAGGGCTGCATGTTCGCGTCGTTCAGCCTGTTCTGGACGGCCGCGCCGCTCGAGCTCGCGCGGCATCACGGCTATTCGCAGATCGCAGATCGCGGTGTTCGCGCTGATCGGCGCGCTCGGCGCCGTCGCGGCACCGATCGGCGGACGCCTCGCCGACGCCGGGCACACGCGCATCGGCTCGTTCGCGGCGATGGCGGCCGGCGCCGCCGGCTACTGGCCGGTCGCGCTGCTGCCGTCGCTCGGCGTGCCGGGTCTCGTGCTGACCGGCGTACTGCTCGACTTCTGCGTGCAGATGAACATGGTGCTCGGCCAGCGCGAGATCTACGCGCTCGACCCGGCGAGCCGCGGACGCCTGAACGCGCTGTACATGACGAGCATCTTCATCGGCGGCGCGGCCGGCTCGCTCGTCGCGAGCCCGCTGTACGCGGCGGCCGGCTGGACCGCGATCTGCGTCGTCGGCAGCGCGTTCCCGCTGCTCGCGCTGGCGCGCTTCGTCGTCGGCGGCGGGCGCTGACGGCGCGTCATCGCGGCACGCCGACGATCACGCTCGACGCCTTGAACAGCGCGGTCGCGACGACGCCCGGCGCGAGACCGAGGGACCTCGCGCTCTCGCTGGTGACGATCGCGGCGATCGTCGCCGCGCGGTTCGCAAGACCGTCGTCGCGGCCGTCGCCGAGTTCGATCACGACCTCGTCGTTGACCGCGCCGCGCGCGACGCGCGACACGGTGCCGGTCAGCTGGTTGCGCGCCGACAGCGTGCCCGGCGCGACGTCGGTCGCGACGATGATCGACGACGCCTTGATCAGCGCGAACGCCGTGACGCCGACCGCGAGGCCGAGCGTCTCGGCGCTCTCGCGCGTGACGACCGCGACGATGCGATGCCCGCTTCCGATCTCGAGCTCGATCTCGTCGTTGACGGCGCCGCTGCGGATCGCGACGACGGTCCCGGCGAACTGATTGCGTGCGCTGGTCTGCATGTCGATGATCCTCAGGAGGTCGATGTCGCGGGCGAGATCGGTCGCGCCGGCGCCGAGCTGCGCGACGAAGCGTCGATGCAGCGCCTCGATCGCGTCGTAGCGGCCGACGAGCGCTAGCCCGCGCGGCGTCAGCGACGTGCGGCCGCCGCCGCGGCCGCCGGCCGCGCGTTCGACGAGCGCGCTGCCGGCGAGGTTGTTCATCGCGTCGACCGCGTCCCACGCCGACTTGTAGCTGATGCCGAGCGCGCGCGCCGCCTGCGTGATCGAGCCGGTCTCGTGCACGGCTCGCAGCAGCTCGATGCGATGGCGACCGCCGAGCAACTGGCCGCCGATCGTGAGCCAGACGGTGCCGTCCAGCGCGAGCGGCGCCGTCGCCTTTCGCGCGCGCGTCGCCGCGTTCATCTCGCCGCCTCGACGACGCGTCCGTCGTCGATGGTGACGACGGCATCGGCGAACGCGGCGACGTCCGACGCGTCGTGCGTGACGACGATCATCGGCAGCGACAGCCGCCGCTGCAGCGTCGACAGCTCGCCTCGCAGCCGCTCGCGCAGCGGCCCGTCGAGCGCGGAGAACGGCTCGTCGAGCAGCAGCGCGCGCGGCTCGCCGACGAGCGCACGCGCGAGCGCGGTCCGCTGTCGCTGGCCGCCCGACAACTGCTCCGGATAGCGATCGCCGAGCCGGTCGAGGCCGAGCGTGCCCAGCCAGGTGTCGACGCGCGGGTCGCGGACGTCCTTCGACGGATTGCGCCAGCCGCGCGCGAGTCCGAACGCGACGTTCTGGCGCACCGTCAGATGCGGGAACAGCGCGTAGTCCTGGAACACGTAGCCGAGTCCGCGATCGCGCGACGGCACGAAGACGCCGGCCTCGCCGTCGAACAGCGCGTCGCCGTCGATGCGCACGCGGCCGCGGTCCGGTCGCGCGAGACCCGCGATCGCCATCAGCGTCAGGCTCTTGCCGGCGCCCGACGCGCCGAACAGCACGAGCCGCGGTGCGTCGCTCGCGAACGCGACGTCGAGGTGGAAGCGTCGGTCGACGCCGGCCCGGTCCGTTCCGCCGACGGTCAGATCGATCGCGACGTCCCAGCGCATCGTCAGCGCGCGCCGATGCGGGTCGGCGCGAGCCGGCCGGCCGCGACCAGCACGATCACCGCGACGACCGAGATCGCGAGCACGAGGCGGTTCGCGACGTCGTCCTGGCCGGCCTGCACCGCCTCGTAGACGGCGATCGACAGCGTCTGCGTGCGGCCGGGGATGCTGCCGGCGACCATCAGCGTCGCGCCGAACTCGCCCATCGCGCGCGCGAATGCGAGCAGCGACGCCGGCGAGGATGCCGCGCCAGGCGAGCGGCAGCGTCACGCGGAAGAACACGGCGGCCTCGGTCGCGCCGAGCACGCGCGCAGCCTGCTGGTGATGCGGATGCACTTCCTCGAACGCCGCACGCGCCGACTTGCACACGAACGGGAACGACACCACCGCGGCCGCGATCACGGCGCCTTGCCACGTGAAGATCAGGTCGACGCCGAACGTCGACTGCAGCCACGACGCCGATCGGCCCGCGGCGGCCGATCAGCACGAGCAGGTAGTAGCCGAGCACCGTCGGCGGCAGCACCATCGGCAGCAGCAGCAGCGAGTCGAGCAGTTCGCGACCGACGAAGCGATGGCGCGCGAGCGCATAGCCGGCCGCGATGCCGAGCACGAGGTCGATCGCCGTCGCCCACGAGGCGACCTTCAGCGACAGCGCGAGCGCGACCCAGGCCGGCGCCATCACGTTCGGCGCGACCGAAGCGCACGGCGCGATCGCGGCGATGCCGCGCCCGGTCGTCGCACGTCAGGGCCTCGCGAACCCGAAGCGCGCGAGCACCGCCTGCGCGGGCGGCGATGCGACGTAGCGGACGAAGCGCGCGGCCGTCGCCGGGTCCGTCGCCGCCTTCGTGACGGCGATCGGGTACCGGATCGGCGTCGACGTCGGCACCGCGAACGCGACGCGCACGCGGTCCGGCATCACGGCCGCGTCGGTCGCGTAGACGAAGCCGGCATCGACCTCGCCGCGCGCGACGTAGTCGAGCGCCTGCCGGACCGACACCGCGCCGATCATGTGCGGCTCGACCGCCGCCCATGCGTTCGCCTGCTCGAGCACGGCTTTCGTGTAGCGGCCGACCGGCACGCTCGCCGGCAGGCCGATCGCGACGCGCGGCAGCTTCGCGACGTCGGCGAGCGACGCCGGCGCAGACGTCGCGTCCGACGGCACCACGACGACGAGCGCGTTGCGGACGAAGTCGATGCGCGTCGATGCATCGACGAGATCGTGCCGCTGCGCGTCGTCCATCGTCTGTTCGTCCGCGCTCGCGAACACGTCGACCGGCGCGCCCTTCGCGATCTGCTGCAGCAGCGCGCCGGACGCCGCGAAGTTCAGCAGCACGTGCACCCCGCGATGCTGCGCCTCGAAGCCGCGCGCGATTTCGGGGAACGCGTTCGTCAGGCTCGCCGCCGCGGACACGGTCAGGTCGGCGGCGGCGGCGAACATCGGGACCGTCGCGAGCAGTGACGCGAGAAGGCAGGTGCGGACGGCGCGCATGGGTCGGAACCGGTCGACGGAAGCGCAATATACCGCGGTATACGACGCTAGCGCGACCGGCCGGCCCGTCCGCGCAGATGGGCTCGCGAAGCCCCCGCCCAGTCAGAACTTGTGCTGGATCCCGAGCTGCAGCGACCAGGGATTCGAGCCCGGCGCCGTGTTCGACGACGTGTAGAGGCCGGTGTTGCTGTTGTCCATCAGCACGAACGCGGCGTTGCCGGTGTTGACGATGCGCGCGCCGGCCGCGTAGAGATCGGTGCGCGGCGACAGCGTGTAGCGGCCGCCGATGCCGAACACGTTGCCGTCGTTGAAGTGCACCGGCTGGCCTTCGTCGAGCACGCCCTTGCCGGCGCGGTCGTCGATGCGCGCCGCGACCGCGATCAGCTTGAACGCGCCGATCGGCACCGTCGCGCCGAGCGCGTACGTGAAGTAGCGATCGGCGTTGAAGCGGTTCGTGTAGAAGCCGAGCGCGTGCAGCTTCACGACGCCGAAGTCGTAGGTCGCGACGAGGTTGCCGGAGCGCGTCAGCACGAGGTTCGACGACGCGCTCGGCCGCGTCGTCAGATAGCTCGCGGCCGCGAACAGCGGGCCGCTCGCGTACGTCAGCGACGCGCTCAACGCATCGCCCGCCGTCGAGCGGACCGCCGGCTTCGGCCGTCGTCGCGGTCGCCTCGCCGGTGCGCAGCATCAGCGCGGCCTTGAAGCCGGCGATCGTCGGACTGTCGTAGCCGATCGCGTTGTCGAAGCGCGAGACGTTGCCGATCGCGTAGTTGTAGCCGGACGATACGGTGCCGGCGTTCCACGGATCCGCCGCGGTCCACGCGCGCCAGTAGGGGGTCGTGTCGCGACCGAAGCGGACCTCGCCCCACGTCGCGTCGGACAGTCCGACGATCGCGCGGCGACCGAACGTCCGCGAGCCGGTCGACGACACCGGCGAGCTCGGCGTCGTGCGCGTCACGTTGCCCTGCGGATCGCTGTTGTCGCCGAGGTCGAAGCCCTGCTCGAAGTTGAAGATCGCCTTCAGCCCGCCGCCGAGGTCCTCGGCCCCGCGCAGTCCCCAGCGCGACTGCTGCTCGCCGCCGCTGCCGACCGACTTCAGCGTGCCGAGGCCGGTGTGGTCGGCGCGGACGTCGGCGTCCGCGATGCCGTACAGCGTGACGGTGCTCTGCGCGTGCGCGCCGGCGCCGACGAGCAGCGCGCAACCGGCGCACGCTGCGTGGGCGAGTCGATGCTTCATGGGTGCTCTGGTGCGACCGATTGCGGGACGACGACAGTGTCGTCGACGATGCGATCCGGCGCTACGGCAGGAACGGGCAGGTCAGCCCGGCGCCGACCGCCACAGCCCGAGCGCCTTCTGTACCGGCCGGTCCGAGTAGCTGAACAGCACCGCGTCGTCGTCGGCCTCGTGCGACGACCGGCAGCCACGACGGCGCGACGAAGACGTCGCGCGCGCGCCAGTCGAACACGTGGTCGCCGATCGTCGTGCGGCCCGCGCCTTCGACGACGTGGTAGATCGTGCCGTCGGTGACGCGCTCGGCCGTGCCGCGAAAGCCCTTCGGCAACAACTGGATGAACGCGCCGATCGTCGGCATCGCGTAGCCGCCGGTGGCCGGGTTCGTGAACTGCATCTTGACGCCGCGCGCCGGATGGATCGGCCCGCTTCGCGCGAGCCGGTCGAGCGTCTCGCGGCTGCGGTCGTACGGATAGTGGAAGACCGGACTCGTCTTCGTCTGCGGTTCCCAGTCGACCGGCAGCATGTTCTGGCCGTAGCGCTGCGAGCGCGTCGCCTTCGGGCATCGTCACCGGTTGGCGCCGTTCGTCTGCGTCCGAACCGCTCCGCGAAGCTCGCGTCGAGCGTCCGCACGAGCGGGATGTCGAGGCCGTCCATCCAGACGACCGGCTCGGTGCCGGCGTTGCCGTGGTCGTGCCACGTCCACGACGGCGTGATGATGAAGTCGCCGCGCCGCATGACGACGCGCTCGCCGTCGACGGCCGTGTACGCGCCGTCGCCTTCGATGACGAAGCGCAGCGCCGACTGCGCGTGCCGATGGCTCGGCGCGACCTCGCCGGGCAGGATGACCTGCAGCCCGCAATACATCGTCTGCGTGATCGACGAGCGGCCGCGCAGCGCCGGGTTCTCGAGGATCAGCACGCGACGCTCGGCTTCCTTCGCGGTGATCAGCCGTCCGGCCTCGAGCAGATGGTCGCGGATCGCGTCGTACGACCAGTGCGCCGGCACGCACGGCGACTTCGGCTCGGGGATGACGAGGCTCGACAGCACCTCCCAGAGCGGCGTCAGGTGCTGCGGGTCGATGCGGTCGTAGAACGCCTGGCGTTCCGCGGATGCCGACGGACGATCGAACATGGCGGGCTCCGGTTCGGGCCGGGAAGGATAACGCCGCATCGCGACGCCAACCACCTCGTCGGCGGGAGATCGGGTTCCGGCCGACGAGGGTCGCGTCGGTCCGTCGTGGCCTCAGCGACGCGTCACGGGTCGCCGCGATCGGCGACCGCCGCGGCCGCGCAGCGGTCGGGTGCGAACACCCGCTCGGTCGACGCCGGAAAGCGGGCCAGCATCGCGCCCGCGCGCGTCGGCCGCGCGACCAGCTCGCCGCCGCAGTTCGGGCAGCGACCGCCGAGCCGGCCGGTCGCACACGATTCGCAGAACGTGCATTCGAACGAACAGATGCGCGCGCCCGGCGCCGCCGGCGGCAGCGCGCGATCGCAGCACTCGCAGGTCGGTCTCAGCTGCAGCATCGCGGGCCCCGGGCCGATCGGGTCAGGCCGTCGATGCGACGTCCGGCGTCGTCGACACCGGGTCGGCCGCCGGCGCGCGACGCCCGAGCCGGCCGCCGGCGGATTGGAGGCCGCCGGTCGCGCGCTGCAGCGTGCCGGCGCGGCCGAGACCGAAGTCGGGCATGTTGACGTAGACGGTCTCGTAGCGGCCGGCGGACGACGCAGTACGTCTCGTGCCAGATGCCGACCGAGCCGTCGGTGCCGACCGCCCGGTTGAACGCGCGCCAGGCCGGCAGGTGCGCCGCGTCGCGATTCGTCGCGTAGTCGAGCAGCTGTTCGAGCGAGCGCCAGTACTGCAGCACGAGGAACGTCCGGCCGACCCACAGCTCGTGATGCAGCAGCCCGAGTTCCGGACGCCGCCGCAGCTCGCCGATCATCCGCGGCATCGCGGTCGAGACCGACCACCACTTGTCGAGGCGCCACGGCCGGTTGATCCGCATGCCGATCAGGAACACGACGAAATCGCCGTCGAGCTGCGCGGTCAGGCGTTCGGCGTGGAGGGGCTTCATGCGTCGGTCGGCGAGGGGGACCGCCGATCATAGCGCCCGCGCGCCCGCGCCATGCGCTGCGACCGCGCCGACGCGGTCGTCGTCCGGCGCCGTCAGCCGCGGCGATCCGCGGTCGCGCCGCGCACCAGCGCCACCGCGGCCGCGATGGCGATCGCGTCCTCGAGCAGTCCGCTCCGCACCCGCCCGATGCGCCGCAGCGCCGCGACGCGCGCGGCGAGCGTCACGAACGAGCCGGCGGCCGCGGCGACGCCGGCCACGATCGCCGCGTCGCGACGACGTCCGCGCGGCGCGAGCGCGGCGCCGGCGACCGCGCCGGTCGCGACGCGCACCGCGAGGCCCGGTGCGATGGTGCGATCGGGCGCGAACGGCAGCTTGTCGCCGAGCAGTTCGCCGGCCGCGAGCGCGAGCGCGACGTCGGCGACGCGTGGACGGCCGACGATCGCCGATGCGCCGGCGGCCGGCGCGTCCGTCGGGCGCGCGCCACGCCGGGCCGCCTGGCCGATCACGGCCAGCGGCGTGAACGCGCGCATGCCGGCGACGACGCCGATCGACAGGGCTCGAAGCATGCGATCTCCTGATGGTTGGTCGTCGACGCGGGTGAAAGCCCGTCGACGACGTGCCGCGAACGGCGGCGACCTCGACGGTAACCGGCCGGCCGGTCGCCGGCCCGCGCGTGCGTCCGACGGTGTCGTAGTCGCGCCGATCAATCGACGCTCGGACCGCACACCGCGGCGGCGACCCGGCGACGCTTCAGAACTTCGCGAACGTCGCCGTGCACGGCCGCGTCTCGCGCCGCGTCGCCTCGCCGCGCACGCCTTCGAGCCGGCCGTGCATCGTGTAGCCGTAGGCGCTGCCCCGCGGGACCTTGCCGACCGAATAGTCGGACCGGCCGGTGTTGCCGGTGGCCGCGATCTCCAGCGTGCCGTCGTCGCCGACGTGGCCGGTGTAGACGACCGACGCCGGTGCGCCGGGCGTGCCGTACCGGCCGCGCAGTTCGCCGTCCTCGATCGACACGACGAACGTGTAGTCGTAACCCTTGACGAGGCCGGTGCGGTCGGTCGTGTCCGCGCAGACCAGCGCGACGTTCCAGCGGCCGTCGAACGGCTTGTCGGCCGCGACGGCGGACGGCGCGACGAACGCCGCGCCGCACGCGGCGATGGCGACCGCGAGACCAGCCCCGTTGCGGACCGCGCGCAGCCGCGCGTCGACGCCGCGGCCGGCGCGTTCGGGCGTCGCACGCGGGGCAAGCGTTGTCGTCATGTCGTCTCCGGACGTTCGTCGGGCGAGACGATGATAAGGGAAGAGTCGACGTTCGCCGACCCACGAGCCGTCGCGGTTCGTCTGCCGCGGCGACGCGGGCGCGCGGCGCCGGTTGCCGTTCGTCTCAACGCAGCGCCGACGCGTCGGTCGGCGCGAGGCGGATCACTTCGGCGGCTCGCATGAAGGCCGGCAGCAGCGCGTCGGGCGCCTCGTCGCGCCACGACGCCGTCCGTCGCAGCCCACGGTCCATCGCATCGCGGTCGTCGAAGCGCAGCAACGACACGACGACCGACTCGTCGGCGCGGACCGGCAGCCGCGGGAACGTGTTCGTCGCGGACTCGGTGACGAGCGTCGCGACGCGCGTGGCTTCGGGCAGCGTCGACGACGCCGCGTGCTCGGCGAAGCGGACGGGATCGACCCCTCGGACGTCGTGGATCAGCGCGGCGTAGACGCCGGTCCCGGTTCGCGCCGCGTCGGCGAACGCGTCGTCGCCGAACGGCCGCAGCAGCAACACGTTGTCCGAGTCGCGCATCGTGGCGTTCGCCGCTTCGCGATGGGCGCGCCAGACCGGCCCGTCGTAGAACGTCGTCAGCGCCTCGACGCGCGACGCCATCGACTCGAATCCGCGCAACCACACGAAGCGGTCGGGATCGTCGAGGTCGCGGAACTGGCCGACGACGTGCGCGCCGACCGCGTCCTGCGGCGCGACGAACGTCGTGTCGAACAACGCGACCAGCGCGTCGCGACGACCCGGTCGCAGCGTGTACTGCCGCAGTTCGAAGACGCGGAGGCGGCTCATGCCTTGCGCTCGAACCGCATCGTCCAGTTCGTCTCCCACGTCGAGCCGCCGTCGGTCGAGAACGCCTGCGCCCATCGCGCCCCGACCGGCGTGATGTCGGTCCACAGGAAACGGACGAGGACCGCGGTGCCGTCGTGCACGTCGTCGCCGAAGAACGTGCCGACGCCGTCCGCGAAACGGCCTCGCATCGGCGTGTCGATGTCCGGTCGCCGGCCGTCGATCCACCAGATGCGCCACGTGCCGGTGTCCGCGTCGAACAGCCGGACCGTGACGGCCTCGTAACGCCCGCTCGGCAGGTCGAGCACGTTCTCGTCGAGGTTGCCGCGCCCGTCGAGCAGCGGCCGGGCCCGCGACGTGCCGTCGAAGTCGGTCCACGCCGTCTCGCCGACGAGACGACGGTCCAGCCGGCGGTGGCGGACGTGCCACGAGCCGTGCAGGAAGTCGAAGGCGCGGATGCCATCCGCTGCGGTCCGGGCATCGTCCATGCAATTCTCCTCGTTCGGTCGAGCGACGAGCATCGCAGCGATAGATGACATCTGCTGTCAGCTTCTCGGTGCATCATGCGATCGATGCGTGCCGATCGTCTCCTCGCGATGTTGATGGAGCTCCAGATCCACGGACTCGTCACGGCCGACGAGCTCGCGCGCCGCTTCGGCGTGTCGCGGCGCACCGTCTATCGCGACATCGACGCGCTGGGCACGACCGGCGTGCCGGTCGTCGCGGAGCGCGGACCGGGCGGCGGGATCCGGCTCGTCGACGGCTATCGCACGCGGCTGACCGGCCTCTCGCAGCCCGAGATCGAATCGCTGCTGCTCGTCGGCCTCGCCGGACCGGCCGCGGACCTCGGCCTCGCCGAACACGCCGCGTCGGCGAGGCTGAAGCTGCTCGCCGCGCTGCCGCCCGGCGCGACCGACGCCGCGTTGCGCGTCGGCGAACGCTTCCATCTCGATCCGGTGGACTGGTACCGCCGCGTGCCCCCTCCGCCGCTGCTCGGGGTCGTGTCGGGCGCGGTCTGGCGCGGCGCGCGGCTGTCGATCGACTACGAGAGCTGGGACGCGCGCGGGCCGCGCCTCGTCGACCCGCTCGGCCTCGTGTTGAAGGCCGCGGTCTGGTACCTCGTCGGGCGTCGGGCGTCGCGGATCCGCATCTATCGCGTCGATCAGATCCGCGCCGCACGGACGCTCGACGAACCATTCGCGCGGCCGCATCGCTTCGACCTGGCCGCGTACTGGCAAGCGGAGGTGATCCGCTTCGAGGCGAGCCTGCGGGTCGCGCAAGCGACGCTGCGCGTGACCGCGGGCGCGCTGTCGCGGCTGGACGAACTCGGCGCCGACATCGCCGAGGCGGTCCGCGCGGCGCCGCCCGATGCACACGGCGACCGCGTCGCGGTCGTGCCGATCGAGAGCGTCGACCACGCCGCGCCGCGGCTGCTGTCGTTCGCGGACCGCATCGAGGTGCTGAAGCCGCAGGCGCTGCGCCGGCGCGTCGCCGCGCTCGCGGCGCGCGTGACGGCGCTGTACCGCTGACGTCGGCTACGCGCGCAACCGGTCGAGCAGCAGCGCGACGTGCACCGCCTCGCGCTCCGCGCCGTCGGCGATCTGGTGCCGGCAGCTCGTGCCGTCGGCCACGACGATCGCATCGGGCTGCCTGCGGATCGCCGGCAGCAGGCTCGCCTCGGCCATCGCCATCGACACGTCGTGATGACGCGCCTCGTAGCCGAACGCGCCGGCCATCCCGCAGCACGAGCTCTCGATCAGCGACGGCTGCGCGCCGGGGATCAGCTTCAGCACGTCGAGGATCGGCGACACCGCGTCGAACGCCTTCTGGTGGCAGTGGCCGTGCAGCAGGATCGGCGCGTCGCAGGGCTTCAGCGTCAGTGCGAAGCGGCCGGCCTTCGCCTCGCGCGCGACGAACTCCTCGAACAGCAGCGCCTGACGCGCGACCGTCGGCGCGCGTTCGCCGAGACCCATCACCAGCGCCTCGTCGCGCAGCGTCAGCAGGCACGACGGCTCGAGGCCGACGATCGCGATGCCGGCGCATCGCGAACGGATGCAGCGCGTCGACGAGCGCGCCGACCTTCGCCTTCGCTTCGTCGACCATGCCGCACGCGAGGTAGGTGCGGCCGCAGCAGAGGTGGCCGCCCGCGCGTGCGTCGTTCGCCTTCCCGACGGTGTGCAGCGCGTAGCCGGCCGCATGCAGCACGCGCGCGGCGGCCCGCGCGTTCTCGGCCTCGAAGGTGCCGTTGAACGTGTCGACGAACAGCACCGCCGCACGGCCGCCGCGCGCCGCGTGCGCGAGCGTCTCGTCGGCCGACAGCGAACGGCACGTCGCCCTTCGTTCGCCAGAACGTGTCGCGGCGCCAGCGTCGGCAGCGAGCGCTTCGCCGACAGGCCGAGCATCCGCTCGCCGAGCGCGGCGAGCGCCGGCACGCGGTTGCGCAGGTTCATCGCCCACGGAAAGCGGCTCGCGGTCGCCGCGTAGTCGGGCAGCCGCGCGATCAGCCGGTCCTTCAGCGTGAAGCCGTGCTTCGCCTTGTAGTGCGCGAGGAACTCGATCTTCATCCGCGCCATGTCGACGCCGGTCGGGCAGTCGCGCTTGCAGCCCTTGCACGAGACGCACAGGTCGAGCGTGTCGTACAGCGCGTCGCTCGTCAGCGCGTCGGGCGCCGAGCTGGCCGGACAGCGCGAGCCGCAGCGTGTTCGCGCGGCCGCGCGTCAGGTGCTGCTCGTCGCGCGTGACGCGGTAGCTCGGGCACATCGTGCCGGCGTCGAACTTGCGGCAGTGGCCGTTGTTGTTGCACATCTCGACGGCCTTCGCGAAGCCGCCGGTCGGGTCGCCGCCGGTGCCGGGCGCGCGTCACCGTCTCGGTCCGCGCGTCGTTCTGCACGTTCCACGCCGACCAGTCGAGCACCGGCTTCAGCGCGATCGTGCGATACGCGTTCGTCGCCGTCGGCGGCGGAAAGCGGAACAGCGCGCCGTCGTCCATCTTCGGCGGGTCGACGATGCGGTCCGGGCTGAACAGGCCGATCGGATCGAGCCTCCGCTTGATCGCGCGGAACGCGTCGTCGATCGCGGGGCCGAACTGCCAGCGGATCCATTCGCCGCGGCACAGGCCGTCGCCGTGCTCGCCGCTGTACGCGCCCTTGAACTTGCGGACCAGCGCGGACGCCTCGTCGGCGATCGCGCGCATCTTCGCGGCGCCGCCGTCCGCGCCGCCGCGCCGCATGTCGAGGATCGGCCGCACGTGCAGCGTGCCGACCGACGCGTGCGCGTACCACGTGCCGCGCGTGCCGTGCCGCGCGAAGACCTCGGTCAGCGCGTCGGTGTAGTCGGCGAGGTGCTCGAGCGGCACCGCGCAGTCCTCGATGAAGCTGACCGGCTTGCCGTCGCCCTTCAGGCTCATCATGATGTTGAGGCCGGCCTTGCGCACCTCCCACAGGTTCTTCTGCGTCGCGTCGTCGGGCATCTCGACGACGCTGCCCGGCAGCCCGAGGTCGCCCATCAGTCGCGACGAGGTCCGGCAGCTTCGGCAGCAGCGCCGACTTGTCGTCGCCGGCGAACTCGACGAGCAGGATCGCCGCCGGCTCGACGCCCTTCACGATCGTCAGCGCCGACCTCATCGCGGGCGCGAACGCCGGATTCGACAGCGCGAGGTCGATCATCGTGCGATCGACGAGCTCGACCGCCGTCGGGCCGAGCTTGACGATGTGCTGCGCGGCGTCCATCGCCGCGTGGAAGGTCGGGAAGTTGACGACGCCGAGCACCTTCGCGCGCGGCAGCTCGCGATAGCTTGCAGCGTCAGCGACCGCGTGAACGCGAGCGTGCCTTCGGCGCCGACCAGCAGGTGCGCGAGGTTGACGCTGCCGTCGCGCGTGTACGGCTTCTCGCTCTGCGGCTCGAAGATGTCGAGGTTGTAGCCGGCGACGCGGCGCAGCACCTTCGGCCAGCGCGCGACGATCTCGTCGTGCAGCGAATGCGCGAGGTCGCGGACGAAGTCGGCGATCGCCCGCTCCTTCGCGCCGAGCGTCGCGAGCGGCCCGAGATCGACGCGTCGAGCCGTCGGACAGCCAGCGCCGACAGGCCGGCGACGTTGTGGACCATGTTGCCGTACGCGATCGAGCGCGAGCCGCACGAGTTGTTGCCGGCCATGCCGCCGAGCGTCGCCTGCGCGCTCGTCGACACGTCGACCGGGATACCAGAGGCCGTGCGGCTTCAGCTGCGCGTTCAGGTGGTCGAGCACGAGGCCCGGCTCGACGACGGCCGTGCGGTTCGCGACGTCGACGTCGAGCACGCGTCGCAGGTGCTTC
Organism: uncultured beta proteobacterium; assembly: GCA_963720205.1. GTDB lineage: Bacteria > Pseudomonadota > Gammaproteobacteria > Burkholderiales > Burkholderiaceae_D > CAHJXF01. Next base: position 2,709,712 of record OY970390.1, read on the forward strand.
GAGCAGTCGACGACGAGCGCGGCGCCGACCGTCTGCCCGCACTGGCTGGTGCCGCCGCCGCGCGGCAGCACCGGCACCTTCAGGTCGCGCGCGATCGTCGAGCGCCGCCGCGACGTCGCGCTCGTTCTTCGGCACGAGCACGCCGACCGGCATCACCTGGTAGATCGACGCGTCGGTCGCGTAGCGGCCGCGCGGCGTCGGCGTCGAACAGCACCTCGCCCTCGGTCTCGGCGCGCAGCCGGCGCTCGAGCGCGAGCGACACGTCGTTCGGCTTCGCGCCGCTGCCCGGCGGCAGCAGCGCCTCGGTCGGATCGATCCGCATCAGGCCGGTCGCGACCGCGGGATAGATCTCGCCGGCGCGCAGCAGCCTCGAGCACGCTGTCGCGCTTGTGATGCAGGTGCTCGATCAGCAGTCGCGCAGCCGCTCGCGTCGCGGGCGTCGAGCGCGTCGATCATCGCGCTCGTGCTCGCGGACGGCGCGCGCCCACTTCGCTTCGTCCTGGTTCGTGCGGAAGCGCAGCGCCTGCACGCGCGCGTTGACCGACGCGTAGGTCGACGACAGCACCGGGTTCTTCGCGGCGTCGTTGATGCGCGCGATGGATCCGCGCGTTGAGCCGGTAGTAGGCCGACAGGTCGCGACGCGCGTGGCACGCGAGCATCTCGTAGTGCAGCGCGCGCATCTCCGCGCGCTCGGCATCGGTGATGCGCGCCGCGGCCAGTTCGCCGGACAGGCCTTCGAGCGTCGCGAGCAGCTCGAACGTGTGCAGGACGTCGTCCTCGTCGAGGCGCACCGCGACCGCGCCGCGATTCGGCAGCAGGTCGACCAGGCCTTCGGCCGCGAGCAGCTTGATCGCCTCGCGCAGCGGCGTGCGCGAGACGTGCAGCCGCTCGCACAGCTCCCGCTCGTTGAGCTTCGCGCCCGGCGCGAGCGACGCCTTCGATCAGCAACGTGCGCAGCCGCGCCGCGACCTGGTCGTGCAGCGACATGTGCAAGACGTGGACGACTTCGGCTCATGTCCGACCTTTCGTTGCCGTATTTTGCATGCAAAAGGCCGGCCGGCCAAGCGCGCTCTAGGAAGACGTCCGGTTGCCGATCGGGCTTTTTGAATGCGAAACTGCGTCGACTTCCGGAGGCCCCATGCTGAACCTCGACTTCCACCCGACCGGCCGCCACTTCCTGCAGATCCCCGGTCCGAGCCCGGTGCCCGACCGCATCCTGCGGGCGATGAGCCTGCCGACGATCGACCATCGCGGCCCCGAATTCGGCGCGCTCGGCCTGAAGGTGCTCGACGGGCATCCAGCGGATCTTCAAGACGCAGCCATCCGGTCGTGATCTATCCGGCGTCGGGCACCGGCGCGTGGGAGGCGGCGCTCGTCGAACACGCTGAGCCCGGGCGACCACGTGCTGATGTTCGAGACCGGCCACTTCGCGTCGCTGTGGCAGAAGATGGCCACGCGGCTCGGGCTGTCGACCGAGTTCCTCGCGTGGCAGGGCCGCGACGACGTGCTGCCGAACGCGCCGAGCTGGCGGCGCGGCGTGCAGGCCGACCTGATCGAGGAGCGGCTGACGCAGGACGCGCGAGCATCGCGATCAAGGCGGTCTGCGTCGTCCACAACGAGACGTCGACCGGCGTCACGTCCGACATCGCCGCCGTGCGCCGCGCGATCGACGCCGCGGAGCATCCGGCGCTGCTGATGGTCGACACGATCTCCGGCCTCGCCTGCGGCCGACTACCGCCACGACGAATGGGGCATCGACGTGTCGGTCGTCGCGGCTCGCAGAAGGGCCTGATGCTGCCGCCCGGGCATCAGCTTCAACGCGCTGTCGCCGCGCGCGCTCGAGGCGAGCAAGACCGCGAAGCTGCCGCGCTCGTTCTGGGCGTGGGACGAGATCGTCGAGATGAACAAGACCGGCTACTGGCCGTACACGCCGAACACGAACCTGCTGTACGGCCTGTCCGAGGCGCTCGACATGATGCTGAGGCGAGGGGCTCGACAACGTGTTCGCGCGCCATCAGCGCTGGGCCGCCGGCGTGCGCGCCGGCGGTCGCGCGCGTGGGGCCTGCCGATCCAGTGCGCCGACCCGGCCGTGTATTCGCCGGTGCTGACCGGCGTGATCGATGCCGCGCGGGCGTCGACGCCGACGCGGTGCGCCGGCTGATCTACGAGCGCTTCGACCTGTCGCTCGGCACCGGCCTCGGCAAGCTCAAGGGCCGCATGTTCCGCATCGGCCACCTCGGCGACAGCAACGACCTGACGCTGCTCGGCACGATGGCCGGCTGCGAGATGGGCCTGAAGCTCGCCGGCGTCAAGCTCGCCGGCAGCGGCGTGCAGGCGGCGATGGACTGGTTCGCGCAGCCACGCGGCGCAGACGCAATTGCAGAAGGCGGCCTGACGGGCCGCCGGGACGACGCGCGCATCGTCGTCTCGGCGGAGGCCGGGGCAGGCTTCGCCGGGGTGACAAACAAGAAAAGACGGAGACCGTGATGAAGAAGATGTTTCGCGCGACGAACGTCGTGCTGATGCTGCTGTGCCTGATGTACTTCATCACGTATCTCGACCGCGTCAACGTCAGCACCGCGGCCGCCGGCTTCGCGAAGGAATTCGACCTCGACAAGACGCGAGATCGGCCTCGTCTTCTCGGCGTTCGCGTATCCGTACCTGATCTTCCAGATCATCGGCGGCTGGGTCAGCGACCGCTTCGGCGCGAAGCGCACGCTGATCTGGTGCGGCGCTGATCTGGGCCGGCGCGACGGTGCTGACCGGCCTGGCCGGCGGCCTCGCGTCGCTGCTCGCCGCGCGCGTGCTGCTCGGCTTCGGCGAAGGCGCGACGTTCCCGGCGGCGACGTCGGCGATGTCGCGCTGGGTCGCGAAGGAGAAGCGCGGCTTCGCGCAAGGCATCACGCACGCGGCGGCGCGGATCGGCAACGCCGTCGCGCCCGCCGCGGTCGTCGCGATCATGGCGACGTGGGGCTGGCGCGAGTCGTTCTATGCCTGCGCCGGGTTGAGCTTCCTGTGGGTGATCCTGTGGGCGGTCACGTTCACCGAGAAGCCGGCCGACCATCCGCGCATCACGGCCGCGGAGACCGCGATCCTGCCGGTGCCGGTGACGACGAAGCCGAAGGTGCCGTGGGGCCCGCTGTTCAAGCGGATGGCGCCGGTGACGATCGTCTACTTCTGCTACGGCTGGACGCTGTGGCTGTTCCTGTCGTGGATCCCGCAGTACTTCCTGCACAGCTACAACCTCGACCTGAAGAAGTCGGCGATCTTCGCGTCGAGCGTGTTCTTCGCCGGCGTGATCGGCGACACGCTCGGCGGCATCGTCACCGACCGCATCCTCGTGAAGACCGGCAGCCTCAAGACGCGCGCGCAGCCTGGATGGTCGCCGTCTGCATGGGCCTGACGCTGATCGTGCTGATCCCGATGATGTTCACGCACGAGCTGTACGTGTCGCTCGCGTGCCTGTCGGCCGGCTTCTTCTTCGCCGAGATGACGATCGGCCCGATGTGGGCGATCCCGATGGACATCGCGCCGCAGTTCTCGGGCACCGCGAGCGGCATGATGAACACCGGCTCGGCGCTCGCCGCGATCATCAGCCCGGTGATCGGCGGCCTCCTGATCGACCGCACCGGCAACTGGGAGGTGCCGTTCGTCGGCAGCATGATCCTGATGGCGGTCGGCGTGCTGCTCGCGTTCCGCATGCAGCCGGAGAGCCGGTTCACGTCCGGCGCCGCGGCCGATGCGTTCGCGCCGGCGGCGCCCGCGGTCCCGGTGCGCTAGCGAGAGCGGTCGTGCCCGCGCGGGCGGGGTCGGCCCGCCTCGTCGCGGCGCCGAACGCCGCTGCGCTCCGGCCTTCGCGGGAACGACGAGCGAGCTGACCCGGCCGGGCAGGATCGCCGGAGCGACGCGCTGGTCGACGCGCAGCGCCGAACCGCCGGCGACGACCGGCCATTCGATCGTCATCGCTGAACCGCCGGCCGCCGGCGGCGTCCATCCGTCGTGACCGAACCGATCCGCACCGACATCCCTGCGCGCCTCGACCGCCTCGCGTGGTCGCGCTTCCACACGCTCGTCGTCGTCGCGCTCGGCATCACGTGGGTGCTCGACGGCATCGAGGTCACGCTCGCGGGCGCCGTCGCCGGCGCGCTGAAGGCGAGTCCGACGCTGCGTCTCGACAACGCCGACGTCGGACTCGCCGCGAGCGCCTACCTCGCCGGCGCCGTCGTCGGCGCGCTCGGCTTCGGCTGGGCGACCGACCGCATCGGTCGACGCCGCCTGTTCTTCGTCACGCTGTTCCTGTACATCGCCGCGACGGCCGCGACGGCGCTGTCGTGGGACCTCGCGAGCTTCGCGTTCTTCCGCTTCCTGACCGGCGCCGGCATCGGCGGCGAGTACACCGCGATCAACTCGACGATCCAGGAACTGACGCCCGCACGGCTGCGCGGTCGCACCGACCTCGCGATCAACGGCAGCTTCTGGATCGGCGCCGCGGCCGGCGCCGCCGGCTCGATCGTGCTGCTCGACCCGGCCGTGCTCGCGCCCGACGTCGGCTGGCGCGTCTGCTTCGGCATCGGCGCGGCGCTCGGACTGTCGATCATCGGCCTGCGCGCCTGGATTCCCGAGAGCCCCCGCTGGCTGATGCTGCGCGGGCGGCTCGACGAGGCGAACGCGATCGTGACCGACATCGAGAGTCGCGCGAAGCAGCCGCATCCGGACCACGTGCTGAAGACGCTGACGCTGCATCCGCACGACCACACGCCGCTCGCAGCCGTCGTCGACGCGCTGTTCCGCACGTTCCGGCGACGCTCGCTGGTCGGCCTCGCGCTGATGGCGGCGCAGGCGTTCTTCTACAACGCGATCTTCTTCACGTACGCGCTGGTGCTGACCGACTTCTATCGCGTGCCGGTCGACCACGTCGGCTGGTACGTGCTGCCGTTCGCGGTCGGCAACGTCCTCGGGCCCTTGCTGCTCGGCCCGCTGTTCGACACGATCGGGCGGCGCGTGATGATCTCGGCGACCTACGGCATCTCCGGCGTGCTGCTCGTCGCGAGCGGCTGGCTGTTCGAGCGCAACGTGTTCGACGCGACGACGCAGACGATCGCGTGGAGCGTCATCTTCTTCTTCGCGTCGGCGGCCGCGAGCTCGGCGTACCTGACGGTCAGCGAGACGTTCCCGCTCGAGATCCGCGCGCTCGCGATCGCGGTGTTCTACGCGATCGGCACCGCGCTCGGCGGCATCGCCGGCCCGCTCGTGTTCGGCCGGCTGATCGACACCGGCTCGCGCGCCGCGGTGTTCGACGGCTACCTGCTCGGCGCGGCGCTGATGATCGGCGCCGCCATCGTGCAGGCGATCTTCGGCGTCGCATCGGAGCGACGCGGGCTCGAGGACGTGGCCGCGCCGCTCGGCGCTTCCGGCTGATCGGCGATCCGCGGTTGAGTCGTTGGGCGATCGGTGTTCAGATCGCGCATCGTCCTCCTGCGGAGTCGCCATGTCGCGCGCGCCGATCGTCGTCCTCCTGGCCGCGGCCTTGCTCGCGGGCTGCGCCGCACGACCCGACGCCACGCCGACCGCCGGCCGCTTCGTCGACGTGCACGGCGCGAGGTCGTGGGTCGAGATCGAAGGCCACGGTCCGCCGCTCGTCTTCCTGCACGGCGGCCTCGTCTTCTACGACAACACGTTCGCCGCGCAGCGCGCGTCGTTCGCCGCGACACGGACCGTGATCGGGATCGACCGCATCGGCCACGGCCACAGTCCGGACGACGGCCAGCCGTTCACGTACCAGCGGATGGCCGACGAGACGGCGATCGTGATCGCGGCGCTCGGCGTCGGTCGCGTGGACGTCGTCGGGCACAGCGACGGCGGCGACATCGCGTTGCTGCTCGCCCGCGACCATCCGGCGCTCGTCCGGCGCGTCGTCGTCAGCGGCGCGAACCTGCGCGCCGGTCTCCCGTCGGCCGAGCTCGAGCGCCGCACCGGTCTTTCGGCGGCGCAGCTCGCCGAGCGCCTCGACGCGGTCGAGCGATTCCTGCCGCCGCGCATCAGGACCGATTACGAAGCGGTGTCGCCCGACGGTGCGGCGCACTGGCGGCCGTTCCTCGAGAAGTCGTACCGGCTGTGGCTCACGCCGGTCGTCATCGACGCAGCCGGGCTGAAGTCGATCGCGGCGCCGGTGCTCGTGATCGCCGGCGACCACGACTTCGCGAGCCTCGAGGAGACGACGGAAATGTTCCGCGGGCTGCCGAAGGGCGAACTGCTGATCGAGCCCGGCGTCGGGCACGACACGTTCGGCGACCGACCGGCGCTGACGGACCTCGCGATCCGCGAGTTCCTCGATCGGCCCGATCGATGACGCGCGGTCGGCGCGCGTCGACCTTCGCGGCTATTGCGTGAAGTCGCGCGTCCGGTCGATGTCGCAGCGGCCGACGCGATGCGGCTCCGGATCCGCGTCGACGGCCTGCGCGAAGGCCCAGCACTCGTCGAGCACCGAGCAGTAGCAGAGGTCGACGCGATAGCGAGCGGGATCGATCGAGACGAACGACTTGAAGTCGGCCGGGTCCGCGAAGATCAGCGCCGGCAGCGTCTCGTTCGCCGCGATCGCGACGTGGTTCACGTTCGAGAACGCCATCGATCCGACGAGCTTGATGCCGAGCGCGCCGAAGAACGCGGTCCAGTTCGTCGTCGGCTTGCCGTCGACGGTCAGGCGGACGCTGCGGACGAACGCCGGTCCGACGCCCTTGTTGTGGACGCCGACGCGGTGCTGGTCGCCGACGACGACGACCTGCAGGTAAGGGAAGACCTGCGCGCGCGTCTGCACGTACAGCGTGTACGCCGTGTACGCCGAGACCGCCAGCGACAGCAGGCCGATGACCGTCGCGACGATGACCGAATAGGCCTCCCATGACCGGTGGCGACGGGCGACGTCGACCGGGGGTGTCTCGGGTGTCTGAGGCGGAGCGGGCGGCATCTGCTTCCGTGCGGGGTGGACGAGCCGCAGTGTAGCGGCCGTCGCGACCGTGTTTCGCGCACGACGTCGCGCGTGGACGGTCGCGCCCCGCTCGATCGCGCCGTCAGCGCGCCGTGGCCGCCACCGTCTTCGGTTTCGCCGCGCCGAGCGCCGCCTGGGCGATCGCCGCGACGACGATGTTGACGACGAGCGCGAGCAGCCCGGTGTAGACGGTGTAGCGGTCGCCGCCGATCGTCAGCGTGTGGACCGGCTTCACGCCATCCGAGAACGCGATCGCCGAGCCGGCCACGATGCCGACGGCCCAGCCGGTCAGCAGCGCCGGCGCGCGGAACCAGTTGAAGAACAGCCCGAACACGACCGCGGGGAACGTCTGCATGATCCACAGACCGCCGAGCAGCTGCAGGTCGAGCGCGAACTGCGTCGGCAGGAACAGGATGAAGACGAGCGCGCCGACCTTCACCACGAGCGACACGATCTTCGCGACGGCCGCCTCGCCGGCCGGTGTCACGGCCGGGTTCACGTAGGCTTTCCAGAAGTTCCGCGTGAACAGGTTCGCGGCGCCGATCGACATGACGGCCGCCGGCACCAGCGCCCCGATCGCGATGGCCGCGAACGCGAAGCCCGCGAACCACGACGGGAACAGCGCGTGGAACAGCGCCGGGACGACGTCGTTGTTCGACGTCACCGTCAGCTTCGCGGCGTACGCCATGTAGCCGAGCAGCGCGATCAGCCCGAGCAGCACCGTGTAGGCCGGCAGGAAGACGGCGTTCTTGCGGATCGTGTCGGCGCTCTTCGCGGCGAAGATGCCGGTCAGCGTGTGCGGGTACATGAACGCGGCCATCGCCGAGCCGAGCGCGAGCGTCGCGTACGGCAGGTACTGCGCGGGCTTCAGCGTGAGCCCCGTCGCGCCGCCCTTCGCGGCGAACGCGTCGTTCGCGGCGGCGAACACGGCCGGGTAGCCGCCGAGCCTGATCGGCACGAGCACGACCGCGACGAGGACCACGATGTAGATCATCAGGTCCTTCACGAACGCGATCAGCGCCGGCGCGCGCAGGCCGGCGGAGTACGTGTACAGCGCGAGGATCACGAACGCCGCGGCGAGCGGCAGTTCGCCGGTCAGCCCGAGCGCCTTGATCACGACCTCCATGCCGACCAGCTGCAGCGCGATGTACGGCATCGTCGCGACGACGCCGGTGATCGCGACCGCGAGCTCGAGCGCGCGCGAGCCGTAGCGTCCGTAGACGACGTCGGCCGCCGTCACGTGGCCTTCGCGGTGCGCGGCGTGCCACAGCCGCGGCATGATCAGGAACACGATCGGATAGACCAGGATCGTGTACGGCAGCGCGAAGAAGCCGTACGCGCCGACGGCGTAGACGAGCGCCGGCACGGCGATCACCGTGTACGCGGTGTAGAAGTCGCCGCCGACGAGGAACCACGTGATCCACGTGCCGAAGTTGCGGCCGCCGAGTCCCCATTCGTCGAGATGCGCTTCCTTCGACGCCGGCCGCTGCCAGCGCGACGCCCAGAAGCCCATCACGGTGACGAGCAGGAAGAAGAACACGAAGACCGCGAGCGCGGTCCAGTCGAGCGTCGCGGCCATCACGTCACTCCGCGCTTCTGCTCGCCCGTCCGCTCGCCCTTCTGTTCGCTGCGGAACACCAGCCAGATCAGGAACGCGGTGATCGGCACCCACAGCAGCTGGTACCAGTAGAAGAACGGGAAGCCGAACAGCGACGGCAGCTCGCGGTTGTAGAACGGCAGCCACAACAGGCCGATGAACGGTATCGCCAGCAGCAGTCGCACGATCGTTTCCCGAAGCACGGACGCGTCGATTGTCGGCGTGGCGACGCGCGCGATGCAATGGCGACCGCGTGGGAACGCGGCCGAGCCGCGCATCGGCGGATGGCGCTGATGCGCACGACGACGGCGTCGAACCCCGTTGCGCGGATGCGTCTTTTTCGCGGCGTTGCGCACCGTCGCCTGCGCACGATTCGTCGCGAATCCGGGTCCCGGTGTCACGCGATGTCTCCGGCGCACGAATGGCGATGAAAAGCGTCGCTGTTTCGACGATGGGGGGCGTACGCGGGCTCCTAAAACGGACCCGTGCGCCGTCACGACGGCTTGCCGCCCCCATCGACCACCGCGAAGGATCCTCCGATGTCCATCACCGCGATCGGCACCAACCCGACGACGCTCGCCTCCCAATTGCAGGCGATCACCCGGAACCCCTTCGACCCGCAGGGCAGCGACACGACGACGCCCGGCACCGCCGCGGCCAGCGGCGGCGACAGTCGCTTCGTCTCCGCGATCAAGAGCGCATTCGAGAGTCTCGGCATCTCGCTCGGCGGGACGGCGTCGACATCGGGCGCCACGGCGTCGACGTCGACGTCGACCACCGGCAGCGACGCGTCCGCCGCGAGCGATGCGGTCGCGTCGTTCCTGCAGAGCCTGCTCGCCGCGTTGCACGGACAGTCGGCGACGAACGGCCCGCCACCGCCGGCGGCCGACGGCTCGACCACTGCCGTCGACGGGACGACCGCGGCGGCCGCGGCCAGCGGCACGACGACGGCCGTCGCCATCGCGACGACCGCACCGACGTCGTCGTCGGACGCCGATGCGACGTCGAGCACGACCGGCACGCCGTCCGCCCATCATCACCACGGGCACGGCGGCGGTCATCGGATCGAAGGCGACCTGCAGAGCCTGATCGCGCAGCTGCAGTCGTCGGACGACGACAGCGCCACGACGAGCGCGACGACGTCGACGACCACGCCGGGCACGGTCGCGTCGCTCGCATCGACGTCGCCGCCGACCGCGACCACGACCGGCACGACGGCGCTCGACACGCTCGAGAAGAGCTTCGACGCGCTGCTCGCGCAGAACGGCGTCGCATCGACCGGCGGCCACGCGCAGCTCACCGCGTTCCTCGACCAGCTCGCGGCGGGCCTCGACGGCGCCCCGGCGACCGGCAACGTGGTGTCGACGACGGCCTGACGGGTTGCTGCTCGACTGCAAAGCAGCGAGGAGCGAACGCCGCGGCGCGAACCGTGAACGTCGCCGGGTTCGCGCCCTCGCGGGAACGACGGGGAATCCGTCAGGTCGTCGTTAGGCGAAGCGGCGGTGACGGGATGATCGGGCCCCGGCCTTCGCCGGGGCGACGGAGCTGGAAGCCGCGGCATTGGTCGGCGAGGCCCCGACCTCGTCGTTCCCGCGAAGGCGGGAACCCAGCGTCGTTTCGCCGAACGGTTTTTGCCGGTCACCAAAAGGAAACGCCGACCTTCCGGTCGGCGTTTCGAGCACCGCGCGCATCGTCTGCATCACCCGACGCGTTGCGGCCCGCGCCCGTAGACGTGGACCGCTTCGGTCGCGGGCTCCGACGCCGCGTAGATCGCGTCGAAGCGCTCGCGCGAGATCGTCACCGTGATCGGGTCGAGGCGCACGACCTCGACGGCCGGCATCGGCGCCAGCAGGTCCGGCGCGCCGGTGACGATCACGTACGTCGACGTCAGCGCGACGCCGAGCCCCATGCCGAAGACGAAGCGGCCGAGGTTGTGAAGCAGGTTGTCGATCGTTCTCATGGTCATTCCCTTCGTGCGCCCGGCCCGCGGGCCGTCGCGTGGATCGCGCGACGCCGTCGAGTGCGGGTCGCGCTGCTGCAGTGGTCGTTCCATCCCGCCTCCTTTCCGTGTCGTCGTCATCCGATCGAGGGTGTCTTCGAACGCGAAGCAACGGATTGCCCAGCGCCGTCGCCGCACGAGGCCGTCCGTCGCCGGACCGCCGCGCACGTCCGCGATCGCCCCGCGCTGACGGGGTGGATCGATCGCGCTGTTCGAACACACTCGCCATCGGACGAGCGTCCTGCATCTCCACGACGACCGGCCCGAAACGAAAAAGCCCGGATTCCTTCGCAGGAATCCGGGCCTCGATGACTCGAGTGCGGAAGGGGCGCTACGCGCTACCTTCTCCCGGTTCCTGCGCGACGTTCGACTCGACGCCGTCCTGCGCACGCGTGCCGAACGACGTCCACGACGCGCGCATGCGCGCGACCCGGCCCTGAGGCAGCAGCGGGTGGTCGAGACGTCGGTCGAGGGATTTCACGTTGCGTTCGGCGGTCTGGTGGTCGGGGCGGTCGAGCGGATCGTTCGGTACTTCGTCGTGCGGTGCTTCGTCGTGCGGTGCTTCGTCGTGCGGTGCTTCGTCGTGCGGTGCTTCGTCGTGCGGTGCTTCGTCGTTCGTTACTTCGTTCGCTGCTTCGTGATTCGATGTTGCGTCGTTCCTCGCGGCACGGATCGACGTCGCCATCGACCCGATACCGGAAGGACGAAGAGTAAAGATTCTTCACAACCGCGTCAAGCGGGTGCGACAATCTTTTTCACCGAATCCCGTCCGAACAACGCGCCGTGTCCGATCTCGCCGTCATCCGCCGCAACAACGTCGTCACGCTGTTCCAGCAGTTCGCCGAGGCGCAGATGCGCGCCGGCATCGCGCCGAAGGGGCTCGAGCAGGCGTTCGCGCGGACGCTGCAGGTCAGCCCCAGCATGTGGAGTCAGATCAAGAGCAGTCGTGCGATCGGCGACAAGCTCGCGCGGCAGATCGAGGCCGCGTGCCGGCTCGATCACGGCTGGCTCGACACCGAGCGGCCGAGCCAGGGACTGACCGCCGGCGAGCAGCAGTTCCTCGCGTTGGCGCTGAAGGCCTGGCGCTCGACGAACGCCGACGGTCGCAAGCGGCTGAAGGCGCTGCTGCGCGAGATCGGCTGACGGTGCCCGCGCCGAAGCGGTGACGCGCGACGACGAACCCGGTGGCTCGCCGGCTCGTCGCGACGTTCGCCATTCGGCTGCGGTCCCGTCAGCCTCATCCGAGCGGACGGCCGCAGCGCGCGAGCACCGTCCGCAAGTCGCGAATCGCGGGGAAGACTTCGTTGTTCCAGTCGGCGCCCTGCGCGTCGTACGCGCGCTGCTCGTGCTCGACGATGTCCTTGTCCTCGGCGAAGATCCGTTCGGTGAACCAGGTCACGAACGGCCACACCGCGTGGATCAGGCCCGGGATCGGCGGCTTCTTGACGGACAGGTAGCCGAACGTGCGATTCGTCTTCTGCTCGGCGTCGAGCGGCGTGTAGTTGAGCCACACGTCGAGCACCGGGTCCTCGCCGCCGTCGACGCTGCGATCGACGTCGCGGCCGACCCAGACCCGGAGGCTCTGCGTCGGATAGTCGGTGCGGATGCGCATGTGGTCCGAGAAGTCCTTCTTCGCCTCGCCGCGCTTGCGGACCAGGTCGACGATCACCTTCTCGCCCATCGACGGCTTGCCGGCCGTGCGGCTGAACGTGTACTCGACCTCGGCCCAGTCGTCGCCGTGCGAGCGGCCGATGCAGCGGGCGCGGATCGAGCCCATGTTCTTGCGATGCATGAACTGGTGGTTCATGTCGAACAGGTTCTCGTGCATGAACGTGTAGTGGCACGCGACCTCGCGGTTCAGCCGCCGCGTCTTGTAGTCGCGCCGCTGCGACAGGCCGAGACCCTTCGGGACCCGCGCCTCGGCGAACGCCGGGTCGCCGGGATACACGAAGATCAGGCCGTCGACCTCGCGCGCCGGATACGGCCGCACGCCGTTCGGCAGCTTCTCGCGGCCGAGATACGGGATCTCGATGCACTTGCCGGCGCAGTCGTAGGTCCAGCCGTGGTAATGGCACTTCAGCTCGTCGCCGGACACGACGCCGAGATGCAGCGGCACCTGGCGATGCGCGCAGCGATCCTCGAGCGCGAACACGCGGCCGCTCTCGCCGCGATACAGCACGATCGGCTGGCCGGCGAAGCGCCGGCCGAGCGTCTTGCCGCGCACCAGCTCGTCGGACCACGCGAGCGCGTACCACTGGTCGGGGTCGGCGCCGAGCCGTCGCAGGTCGAACGGCTTCGGCGCGTTCGCGGCGCGCACGGGGATCACGTGGGGAGTCGGGTCGTCCGGCATGGCGGGCTCTCGTCGGGCCCGTCAGCTTACCGAATCCGGGCTCGGCCGCGAGCGCGACGAATCCGCCACGGCGCCCGCACAATGCGCGTTCGTGACGCCGCGGAGCCCGCATGCCAGACCGTTCGATCGCTTTCGCGCCGCCGACGCTGCGCCGCCGGCCGCCGCCGATCGTCGACGATCCCGCGTCGTCGATCGCGGCATTCGTCGGACCGACCGGCGCCGGGCCGCTCGACGGCGCCACGCCCGTCCGCAGCGTGGCCGACTACGTCGCGACGTTCGGGCCGATCGATCCGGCCAGCGCGACCGCCATCGCCGTCGCGCTCTACTTCGCGAACGGCGGGACCGCGGCGATCGTCGTGCGGGTCGCCGACGCGACGGCCGTCGTCGGCGACGGGGCGAGCGGCACCGGCCTGCACGCGCTCGACGCGGTCGCGTTCGGACTGCTCGTCGTGCCCGGCATCGCCGACGCGGCGACGCTGGCCGGCGCGGTCGCGTATGCGGCGGCGCGCGACGCGCTCCTGCTGATCGACCCGCCGGCCGACGCGCAGTCGCCTGCCGATCTCGCGCAGCGCGTCCGGTCCGGCGCGATCCCGGCGTCGCCGGACGCCGCGCTGTACTTCCCGTGGCTGTCGGTGGCGGCGTCGAGTGCATCGACGACCGCGCCGTCGACGCTCGCGCCGCCGGCCGGTGCGCTCGCCGGGCGGTTCGCGAGCAACGACGCCGCGCGCGGCATCTGGACCGCCCCGGCGATCACGACGGCGCTCGTCGGCGTCACCGGACCGGCCGTCGCCCTGTCGACGGCCGACCTGGCGACGCTCGCGGCGGTGGGCGTGAACACGGTCCGCCGGCTGCCCGTCGGCGTCGTGCCGTGGGGCGCCCGGACGCTCGCCGGGCCGTCGGACGCGCAGTGGCGCTACGTGCCGGTCCGGCGCATGGCGCTGCACCTCGAGCGCAGCATCCGGGCCGGCCTGCGATGGACCGCGACCCGGCCGTTCGCGGCGCCGCTGTGGGCCGACGTCCGCGCGATGGTCGGCGACTACCTCGGCGGACTGTTCCGGCGCGGCGCGTTCCAGGGCGCGCGGGACGAGCAGGCGTGGTTCGTCCAGTGCGACGCGACGACGATGACGTCAGCCGACGTCGCGAGCGGCAACCTCGTCGTGCTCGTCGGCTTCGCGCCGCTGGTCGCCGCCGAGTTCGTCGTGTTGCGCATCGCGGACTTCGGTGGCGCGTGACCGCCGCCGAGCCCGTGACGACGACGCGCGCCGATACGCGCCGACGCGCGCCGACGCGGGACTACGCGCGGACGCGGCGCCGCATCCGCGCCATCACGAAGCCCAGCACGACCGTCGCGATGATGCCCTTGCGGATGACGCCGTTGCGGTCGTGCTTCCACGCCGCGCGGATGCCCATCTCGCCGAGCACGTTCGGCACGTGGCCCTTCGCGAGGTCGGACGCGATGCCCTCGACGACGTTGATGCGGTCGGCCGCGAACAGCATCATCCAGTGCCGGATGTCGTTCTCGCTCTGCTTGAACGCCATCTCGCGCAACACGCCGCTCAGTCCGCTCGGCGGACACGGCGTGCCGTAGATCGGCGTCAGGCCCGGCCGCTCGGTCGAGTGCAGGACGCGGACGCTCGAGGACTGCGGCTCCGGATCGTGCTCGGGCGGATGTTCGAGACGCGGCGGCGTGCGCTCCATCGGCACGCCGGGCCGGTTCGCGCGGTCGAGGTCGGCGCCCCAACCGGCGATGTGCGCGTAGCGCGGGTCGGTCGCGCCGTTCTGCAGAGCGACGCCGTCGGCCGACCCGGCGGACGTGGTCGGGACGAGGGCGGTGGTGGGTTCGATCGTGTCCATCGGATGACTCCTGCGCGCGCTTGCGCGTCTCAGTGCAACGTGCCGAGCGCCAGCCCTTCGGCCGCGCGCGGCGGAACGAGAACGGTCTTGATGCAGCCGTCGAGTTTCGACGAGAACAGGTGGTACGCGTCGGCCACTTCCTCGAGCGGCACGCGATGCGTGATCACGTCGCGCGGGCTGATGCGGCCGGCCTGGATGTGCTCGATCAGCCGCGGCAGGTGACGCTTCACGCTCGCCTGGTTCATCCGCAGCGTCAGGCCCTTGTTCAGCGCATTGCCGATCGGCACCGCGTTGAACGTCGGTCCGTAGACGCCGACGATCGACACGTTGCCGCCCTTGCGCACCGAGTTGATCGCCCAGTGCAGCACGATCGCGGAGCCGGCCTGCATCTTCAGGTAGCGGCCGGTGATCTGGTGCGCGAGGCTGCCGGTCGCCTCGCAGCCGACCGCGTCGATGCAGACGTCGGCGCCGAGCCAGTCGGTCATCTTCTTGATGTGCAACGCCATGTCCTTGACGCTGCGGAAGTCGACGGTCTCGCACTGCGCGAAGCGGCGCGCGAACTCGAGCCGGTAGTCGACCTTGTCGACGACGATGACGCGGCCGGCGCCGAACAGCCACGCGGACTTCGCGGCGAACAGGCCGACCGGTCCCGCGCCGAACACGACGACGGTGTCGCCTTGCGAGATGTCGCCCATCTCCGCGGCCTGGTAGCCGGTCGGCAGCGCGTCGGTCAGCAGCACCGCGTCGTCGAGGTCGAGGTCGCTCGGAATCACCGTCGGTCCGACGTCGGCCATCGGCACGCGGACGTACTCGGCCTGGCCGCCGTCGTAGCCGCCGGCCGTGTGCGAGTAGCCGTAGATGCCGCCGACCGCCGTGGCCTCGGGATTCGTGTTGTGGCAGTTGCCGTAGAGCTCCTTGCGGCAGAAGAAGCAGGAGCCGCAGAAGACGTTGAACGGCACGAGCACCGAGTCGCCGACCTTCAGATTGCGCACCGACGGTCCGACGTCCTCGACGATGCCGGTGAATTCGTGGCCGAACGTCGTGCCGACGCGCGTGTCGGGCACCATGCCGTGATAGAGATGCAGGTCGGAGCCGCAGATGCAGGCGCGCGTCACGCGCACGATCGCGTCGTTCGGATGTTCGATGACCGGATCGGGCTTCTGATCGGCGCGCACGCGGTACGGACCGCGGAAGTTCATGGCCAGCATGGGCGGACTCCTGGGCAGCGTCGCCGGCGACGTGCCGGCGTCCGGAACCAGCAGCAACCCGCGCGCCCGATGCCGATGCGCGCGCCGCGACCGCCGCCTTATTCCGGCGCGCGGAATCCTTCCGTGTTGCGGAAGATGTTCGGCTTGCGATAGATGGCGAGGATCGTGCAGCCCTCGTCCGAGCGCGTCTCGTGCAGCGATCCGGCCTTGCGCCACACGAACTGGCCCGCGCGGCAGATGCCGTCGTGGTCCGAGAACGAGCCTTCGATGACGTAGCTCTGCTCGATCTCCGGATGCCGGTGGAACGGCAGCGTCGCGCCCGGCTCCCACTTCAGCAGCACCGTCATCTCGCCCTTCGCCTCGTCGCGATACAGGACCTTCATCGCGATCTTCTCGAACTGGCTCGGCTGCCATTCCATCGACGCCGGGTCGACGTACGTCGAGCCGCCGATGGTGGGTTGCAGCGTGCCCGACAGGCGCTTCTCGACGACGGCGGACATGGCGATCTCCTGCGAAGGCGCGGTCGCAGCGCGGGTGCGCCGCCGACGTCGCGAGTGCATCTTACCGATCGCGTGCCGTCCTTTCCGGCCGCGATCCGTTGGCCGATCCATTGCCTCAACGACGGCCATGGTCCATTCATCCGCCGACCGACAAGGACATGAGGCAACGCGAGGCGACTCGCGCGAGGGCGCCCCCAAGAATGTGCCTTCTGCCTCAACCCACTCCGGAGAACGCGACCCATGTTCGCTCACAACAAGCGCCTGCAGTACACCGTGCGCGTCGGCGGGACCAACCCCGGTCTCGCGAACCTGATGCTCGAGCAGTTCGGCGGGCCGCAAGGCGAACTCGCCGCCGCGATGCGCTACTTCACCCAGGCGGTCGCCGAAGACGACCCGGGCCGCAAGGACATGCTGTTCGACATCGCGACCGAGGAGCTCAGTCACCTCGAAGTGATCGGCAACATCGTCGCGCTGCTCAACAAGGGCTCGAAGGGACGCCTCGCCGAAGCGGTCGAGAGCGAGGCCGAGATCTATCGCACGATCACCGGCGCGGGCAACGACAGCCACATCACCCAGGTGCTGTACGGCGCCGGCGCGCCGCTGACGAATTCGGCCGGCGTGCCGTGGACCGCGGCGTACATCGACACGATCGGCGAGCCGACCGCGGACCTGCGGTCGAACATCGCGGCCGAGTCGCGCGCGAAGATCGTCTACGAGCGGCTGATCGCGCTGACCGACGACCCCGGCGTGAAGGACGCGCTCGGTTTCCTGATGACGCGCGAGATCGCGCACCAGAAGTCGTTCGAGAAGGCGCTGTACGCGATCCAGCCGAACTTCCCGCCCGGCAAGTTGCCCGGCAAGCCGGAGTTCACCGACAAGTACGTCGACCTGTCGCAGGGCGAGGGCAACGCCCGCGGCCCGTGGAACGAGGGCGCGCAGTGGGAATTCGTCACCGGCGAAGCCGCACGCGAACCGCTCGACGGCGAAGGCACGGCCACGACGATGCTGACCGACGCCGAACTGTCGGTCACGCAGCAGATGATGACCCGCACCCGTTCCGATCCGTCGGCCAACCCGACGACCGGCGCGGACCTCGGCGCCGGGCCCGGCGCCGGCACGATGAGCGACGGCACGAAGCCCGACGGCGCCAGCCGATCGATGGGCGGCGCGACCGACGGCGCGTCGCAACGCACGCTCGCGTCGCAAGACGCCTGAACCGAGGAGAACCCTGATGAGCATTCTCGACAAGATGGTCTCGGCGGTGACGCCGGAACCGAGCCAGGACGAGCGGCAGGAAGCGCGCAGCAATGCGCGCGCGATCGCCGCGGACGCGCCGTGGCTCGGCATGATCCTCGACCACCACATGCAGATCGAGCAGGCGTTCGACGCGGCCCGCAGCGCGTCGACCGCCGCGGAACAGCGCAGTGCGCAGAAGACGCTCGCGACGCTGCTGACGGGCCATTCGCTGGCCGAGGAAGCGGTGCTGTATCCGGCGATGGCGCTCGACGACCAGAAGGGTCATGCGACGTCCGCGTACACCGAGCAGAGCGCGGCGAAAGTCCAGGTCGCCGCGCTGGAGCAGCTCGAGCCGCTCACCGACGACTATCGCGACAAGCTCGAGCACCTGCGGGCGGCCGTCGCGCATCACATCTACGAAGAGGAAAGCAAGTGGTTCCCGGAGCTCGGTCGCACCGGTACCGCGGCGCTGCAGGCCCACCTCACCGCCCGCTTCCAGGAAGAGTTCCAGCGCTACATGGGAACGGCGAGCACGTCGATGTCCGCCGCGACGACGTCACCGGCGATGGCGACGAACCGGATGTCGGTGCCCTGAGCCGAGCGAGCTGCGCGCCGCGGGACGCGGCGCGCTTTTTTTGCCGCGAGCCCGTCGCGACGGCCGACCCGGATCGCGCAACCGCTCAGGCGGCGAGCGCCGCCTCGTCCTGCATCGCGTCGACGCTGACCTCGAGCGACGCTTCGAGCGACGGCCGGTCGCCGAGCAGCGCGACGAGTTCGTCGCCGGCGAGGAACTCGACCGCGAGCAGCCGTTCGGCGAGCGCCTCGAGCCGCGCACGATGCGTCGTCAGCAGCCGGACGCAGGTCGACTGCGCCTGCTCGAGCAGCGCGCGCGCCTCGTCGAGCACGCCGCGCTGCACGTCCGGTCCGAGCAGTTCCTTCGGCACGCCGGCGACCGACAGCAGGCCGAAGCGCTTCGAGAAGCCGAGCGAACCGACCATGTCGATCGCGAGCTCGGACGCGCGCTTCAGGTCGTCGGACGCGCCGGTCGACACGTTGTCGAACACGAGCAGTTCCGCCTCGCGGCCGCCGAGCAGCATCGCGATGCGGCTCGCGAGCTCGCCCTGCCGATAGATCGGATCCTCGCTCTCGCGCGTGATGTAGGTCACGCCGAGCGCCTGGCCGCGCGGCTCGATCGTGATGCGCTCGACGAGGCCGGTCGCGAGCCAGTGGCCCATCAGCGCATGGCCGGCCTCGTGGATCGCGAGGCGGTGCCGCGTGCCTTCGGTCAGCAGGTCCTTGATCGGCGAGATCTCGCCGCCCATCTGATGCGTCTCGATCGCGCGCGTCACGTGCGTGTACGTCAGCGTCGCATCGCCCGCCTCGGCCGCGCTCGACGCCGCCTTGTTGACGACGTTCGCGATGTCGGCCGGCGACATGCCCTGCGTCATCCGGGCGAGCGATGTCGTGTCGGCCGCGCCGTCGTGCTTCGACGCGATCGATGTACAGCCGGAACAGCTCGGCGCGTTCCGGCAGCGTCGGCATGCCGAGCTGCACGAGCATGTCGAAGCGACCCGGGCGACGCAGCGCCTCGTCGACGTTGCTCTCGTGGTTCGTCGCGGCGACGACGGTGACGTTGTCGAGCGCCGAGAAGCCGTCCATCTCGGTCAGCACACGGTTGATGATGCGGTTCGACTCGGCCTCGGCGCCGCGCATCTCGCCGGTCGACCGCTTGCCGATGCCGTCGATCTCGTCGATGAACAGCACGCACGGCGCGTGCTTGCGCGCGTACGCGAACAGCTCGCGGACCTTGTTGACGCCCTGGCCGTAGAACATCGCGGTGAAGTACGAGCCGTCGACCGCGATGAAGTTGGCGCCGCTCTCGCCGGCGAGCGCCTTCGCGATCAGCGTCTTGCCGACGCCGGGCGGGCCGACGAGCAGCACGCCGCGCGGCGCGCGCGCACCGAGGCGGCGCGTACGACGACGGATCCTTCATGAATGCCTTCACGCGCAGCAGCGCGCGCTTCGCCTCGGCGTTGCCGACGACGTCGGCGAAGCCGGCGTCCGGATGCCGGGCGAGCTTGGCGGCGAGCCCGCCGCCCATCCGCATCTGCATCTTCATGATCGCGAAGAACCCGCCGGCGAGCAGCACGACGAGCATCAGCGTCGAGCCGACCGACGCGACGGCCTCGAACAGGCGCCGTGCCGCCGGACGCGGATCGACGTCGACGTTGACCAGCGAGAAGCCGGCGGCCGCGCTGCGGTCGCCGAGCTTGTCGAGCAGCGTGCCGGCGCACGACAGCCGCGAGCAGCCGGGAACCGTCGTGCTCTGCCGCCGGCCGTCGGCGAGCGTGTACAGGACGAGACCCGGCGACGCGTCCGCGACGGCGACCGCCGCGACGCGGCCGCCGTCGAGCGCCGCGCGGAACGTCGACGCGCTCGTCGGGTTCGACAACCACGCGTCGGGATCGGCCTCGACGGCGATCTGCTCGGGCGCCTTGCGGGCGTTCGCCTCGATCGCCGCCCGCTCGGACAGCATCGCGTAGCCGGCCACGAGGACGACGCCGCAGACGGCGGCGATCACGATCCGCAGATGCTTGCGCACGCGGGCGAACGACTGGACGACGAGACGCTGGACGGAGGACATGGCCGCGGAAGACTCGAGGGACGTGGGAAAGGACTGGCGCGAGGCTGACCCCCCGCTCATCGACAGCCGCGGCCGCTTCCTGAAGCCGGCACCGCAGGCCGTGATCGCCGCAGGATTCGGGGCCTGCCCCAGTTGAACGCAGGACGGGCCGCCGCGGATGCAGCGCAGCGGCCGCGGCGGACGACCGTCAGCGTCCGGCCGACGGACGGTCGGGCGCAAGAACGCATCGTTGCGCGCGCCGCAGCGATATGCTGCGGGAGTCCGTCCTTGCGCGTCGCCCGGCGCCCTTCCCCCTCGCGATGATCGCGTTCCTCCGCCTCGACGTGCGTCCGACGTCCGCCGCCCCGGTGTGGGACGCGAAGGCGCCGATCCGCGAGGAGCTGTTCGGCACCGACCGCCTCGAGCAGCACGGCCGCAGCCTCGCGGCCGCGCAGACGATCACGCGCCGCCCGCCGCGCGTGCCGTCGCTGCATCGCCGCCTGCGCGACAACGCCGATGCGCTGCTGGCGGCGTACCGCGTCAGCGCGCTCGCCGCCGAGCGCGGCCAGAGCGACGCGCCCGCCGCGCAGTGGCTGCTCGACAACTACCACCTCGTCGACGAGCAGATCCGGCAGGTGCGGTCGCTGCTGCCGCGCGGCTTCTACCGCGAGCTGCCGAAGCTCGAGCACGGGCCGTTCGCCGGCTATCCGCGCGTCATCGGCATCGCCTGGGCGTTCGTCGCGCACTCGGACAGCCACTTCGATCCGCGGGTGCTCAAGGTCTTCCTCGACGCTTACCAGAGCGTCGACGTGCTGACGATCGGCGAGCTGTGGGCGGTGGCGATCACGCTGCGGATCGTCCTGATCGAGAACCTGCGCCGGATCACCGACGAGCTGGCGGCCGCGCGGCGCACCGTCGAGGCGGCCGAGGCGCTCGCCGACCGGGCGCTCGCGCCCGGCTTCGACGATCCGGCGTCGCTCGACGCCGCCTGGGAAGCGGCACGCGGGCCGTTCCTCGACGTCTTCGGCGCGCAGCTCGCGAAGCGGCTGCGCGACCAGGACCCGACGACGACGCCGGCGCTCGCCTGGCTCGATCAGCGGCTCGCGAAGGAAGGGCTGTCGATCGACGACATCGTGCAGCGCGCGCAGCAACGACAGGGCGCGGCGAACGTCACGACGCGCAACATCATCACGTCGCTGCGCGCGATCTCGAGCCTCGACTGGGCCGCGTTCTTCGAGTCGGTCAGCGCGGTCGACGCGACGCTGCGCGCCGGCAGCGCGTTCGGGGCGAACGACTTCGCCACGCGCAACCTCTATCGCAACGCGATCGAGGCGCTGTCGCGCGGGTCGCCGCATTCGGAAGTCGAGGTCGCGAAGCGCGTGTTGCGCATCGCGGCCGCGGCCCGCACGACGGCCGGCGACGCGGTGCAGCGCGAGCGCGTCGGGGACCCCGGCTATCACCTGATCGCCGAAGGCCGGCCGGCGTTCGAGAACGCGCTCGCGTTCGTGCCGCCGCTGCGCGAACGACTCGCACGCTTCAACGTGCGGCTCGGCATCGACGGCTACGCGATCGCGATCCTCGCGCTGACCGGCGCGTTGCTGGTCGCCGCGCTGTCGCTCGTCGCGGACCCGTCGATCCCGCGCGGCTGGCTCACCGTGTTCTCGCTGTTCGCGTTCATCCCGATCAGCGAGGCGGCGACGGCGATCGTCGGCGTCGCGGTGACCCGCAGCATCGCGCCGGTCACGCTTCCGGCGCTCGACCTCGCCGGAGGGCCGGACGCCGACGCTCGCACGCTGATCGCGATGCCGACGCTGCTGACGAACGCCGACGACGTGCGCGAGCAGGTCGCGGCGCTCGAGGTCCATCACCTGTCGGGCACGCCCGGCGAGTTCTACTTCGCGATCGTGTCGGACTGGACCGACAGCGACCGCGAGCACCGCGACGACGACCTGCCGCTGCTCGCGGTCGTCGACGAGGCGATCGCGCGGCTGAATGCACGCTATCCGGCCGGCCCCGCCGGGCCACGCTTCACCTCGCTGCACCGGCGCCGCGTGTTCGACGCGTCCGAGGATCGCTGGATCGGCCGCGAGCGCAAGCGCGGCAAGCTGCACGACCTGAACCGCCTGCTGCGCGGCGCGACCGACACGACGTTCGTCCCGTCGCACGATCGCGTGCCCGACGGCGTGCGCTACGTCGTCACGCTCGATGCCGACACGCGGCTGCCGCGCGACGCGGCGCTGCGGCTCGTCGGCAAGATGCGCCACCCGCTGAACCGGCCGTTCCTCGACGCCGTCCTGCAGCGCGTGACGAGCGGCTACGGGATCCTGCAGCCGCGCGTCGCGCCGTCGCTGGTCGGCGCCGACGCCGGCTCGATGTTCCAGACCGCGTTCTCGGGGCCGGGCGGCATCGACCCGTACGCGGGTGCGGTGTCGGACGTCTACCAGGACCTCGCCGGCGAAGGGTCGTACGTCGGCAAGGGCATCTACGACGTCGACGCGTTCGAGGCGGCGCTCGCCGGACGCGTCCCCGACGACACGATGCTCAGCCACGACCTGTTCGAGGGCGTCTATGCGCGCGCCGGCCTCGCGTCCGACGTCGAGGTCATCGAGGACTTCCCGACGCGCTACGAGATCGCGATCCAGCGGCTGCATCGCTGGACGCGCGGCGACTGGCAGCTGCTGCCGTGGATCGTCGGTCTGCGGCGCGGCCCGGGCGGGCTGCCGGCCGAGGGTCGCTGGAAGATGCTCGACAACCTGCGCCGCTCGGTCTCGCCGGCGTGCACGGTGATCGCGATCGGCCTGTGCTGGCTGCTGCAGCCCCGATCCGCGTGGACCGGGCAGGCGGTCGTCGTCGGCGCGCTCGCGCTGCCGTCGCTGATCCCGGCCAGCTTCGCGATCGCGCCGCGACGCGGCGTGCGCTGGTCGCATCACCTGCGCGCGCTCGGCGCGGACCTCAGGCTCGCCGCGACGCAGATCGTGCTGTCGACCGGCTTCCTCGCCGACCGCGGCTGGCGGCTCGGCGACGGCATCGTGCGGACGCTGTGGCGGATGCTCGTCAGTCGTCGTCGCCTGCTCGAATGGACGACCGCCGCGCAGGCGGCACGCGGCACGCGGCAGTCGGTCGCGACGCTGTATCGCACGATGGCCGGCGGCTGCGCGTTCGTCGTCGCGATGGCCGCCGTCGCGATCGCCGTCGCGCCGCGGCCGTCGGCCGTCACGTTCGCGACGCTGCTGCCGCTCGCGGCGCTGTGGCTCGTCGCGCCGCTGCTCGCGCGCTGGAGCGGCGCGCCATCGGAGTCGCCGGCGACGCGGCTGCCGTCGCCCGACGACGCGCGCGCGCTGCGGCTCGTGGCGCGCCGCACGTGGCGTTATTTCGAGACGTTCGTCACGGCCGACGAGAACGCGCTGCCGCCCGACAACTTCCAGGAGGACCCGAAGCCGGTCGTCGCCCGCCGCACGTCGCCGACCAACATCGGCCTGTACCTGCTGTCGTGCGTCGTCGCGCGCGACCTCGGCTGGATCGGGACGGTCGCGGCCGTCGAGCGGATGGAGGCGACGTTCGCGACGCTGCGTCGACTGGTGCGCTTCAACGGCCACTTCTACAACTGGTACGACACGCGCGACCTGCGACCGCTCGAACCGGCTTACGTGTCGTCGGTCGACAGCGGCAACCTGGCCGGCCACCTGATCGCGCTCGCGAACGCCTGCGACGCCTGGCGCCGCGCGCCGGTCTCGCCGCTCGCGCGGAACGGACTCGCCGACACGCTCGAGCTCGCGAAGGAGGCGGCGACGTCGACGTCGCCGACGCCGGCGTCGCGGCACGGCTTCGCCGAGATGACGCGCCTGCTGGCGGCCGACGAGGGCCTGATCGACCGGCGCATGACGGCGGTCGCCGCGACCGCCGACCGGCTGCTCGAAGGCGCGACGCTCGCCGAGTCCGATCCGTCGGACGACCTGCTCGCGTGGCTGCGCGCCCTGCGCGACGCGAGCCTGCAGCACCGCGCCGATCTCGAGCCGCAGCCGGACCTCGACGCGCGGCTCGCCGCGCTCGCGTCGGAAGCCCGCGCGATCGCCGTCGCGATGGACTTCCGGTTCCTGTTCGACGACGAACGCAAGCTGCTGTCGATCGGCTACTCGCTCGCGGACAACCGGCTCGACGCCGGCTGCTACGACCTGCTGGCGTCGGAAGCCCGGCTCGCGAGCCTCGTCGCGATCGCGAAGGGCGACGTGCCGGCGAAGCACTGGTTCCGCCTCGGACGCGCGACGACGCCGGTGCGGCACGGCCTCGCACTGCTGTCGTGGTCGGGCTCGATGTTCGAGTACCTGATGCCGTCGCTCGTGCTGCGCGAGCCGGTCGACAGCCTGCTCGCGCAGAGCAACCGGATGGCCGTCGCACGACAGCGCGACTACGCGGCGTCGCGCGGCGTGCCGTGGGGCATCTCCGAGTCGGCGTTCAACGCGCGCGACTTCGAGTTCACGTACCAGTACTCGAACTTCGGCGTGCCCGGCCTCGGCCTGAAGCGCGGGCTCGACGAGGACCTCGTCGTCGCGCCGTACGCGACCGGCCTCGCGACGATGGTCGATCCGGCGGCGGCGGCGCGAGAACTACCGCGCGCTCGCGGCGCTCGGCGCGCTCGGCCGCTACGGCTTCCACGAATCGATCGACTACACGCGGTCGCGGCTGCCGCAGGACGCCACGTTCGCGCTGGTACGCAACTTCATGGCGCACCACCAGGGCATGACGATCGTCGCGATCGGCAACGCCGTCACCGGCGGTGCGATGCGCGACTACTTCCACGCCGAGCCGATGATCGTCGCGAGCGAGCTGCTGCTGCAGGAACGCGCGCCGCGCGACATCGTCGAGCAGCCGGCCATCGCCGAGCCGCATCGGCCCGACGCGACGGCGTCCGACACGGCGCTCGCGGTGCGTCGCGTGTCCGGCGACGCCGACGGTCCGCCGGCGACGCACCTGCTGTCGAACGGCCGCTACAGCGTGATGGCGACGAGCGCCGGCGGTGGCTACAGCCGCTGGCGCGACATCGCGATCACGCGCTGGCGCGAGGATCCGACGCGCGACGCCGACGGCTCGTTCCTCTATCTGCGCGACCTGCAGTCGCAGCAGGTGTGGTCGGCCGCGGCGCAACCGTGCAACGTGCCGGCGCAGGAGGAGTCGGTCGTCCTCGGCGAGGATCGCGTCGTCTACGAACGTCGCGACGGCCGGCTGACGACGACGCTCGAGGTGCTCGTGTCGGGCGAGGACGACGGCGAGGTGCGCCGCCTGACGCTCGTCAACCGCGGTCGTCGTCCGCGCGACATCGAGGTGACGACGTATGTCGAGCTCGTGCTGACGACGGTCGCGGCCGATGCCGCGCATCCGGCGTTCGCGAAGATGTTCGTCGAGACCGAATACGCCGTCGCGCTCGACGCGCTGATCGCGACGCGTCGGCCGCGCTCCGACGACGAGGCGCCGGTCTGGGCGGCCCACTTCGCCGTCGTGCAGGGCGAGGTGCTCGGCGTCGACGCAGTACGAGACCGATCGCATGCGCTTCATCGGTCGCGGCAACGACCTCGCGAACCCGGCCGCGCTGTCGTCCGACGCGGCGCTGTCGTGCAGCGTCGGCACGGTGCTCGACCCGATCTTCGCGTTGCGCCACCGCGTGCGCGTGCCGCCCGGCGGCGCCGTGCAGGTCGCGTGGTGGACGATGGTCGCGTCGTCGCGCGACGAGCTCGTCGACCTGATCGACCGGCATCGTCATCCGAGCGCGTTCGATCGCGCGATGACGCTCGCGTGGACGCAGGCGCAGATCCAGCTCCGCCACCTCGACATCAAGCCCGACGAGGCCGCGACGTTCCAGCAGGCGACGGCGCCGATCCTGTACGCCGACGCGCGCTTCCGCAGCGCGCCGGCCGTGATGCTCGCCGGCGCCGGCCCGCAGTCGCGACTGTGGCCGCAGGCCATCTCGGGCGACCTCCCGATCGTCGTCGCGCGGATCGACGACGCGATCGACCTGCCGCTGATCCGCCAGCTGCTGCGCGCGCACGAGTACTGGCGCGCGCGGCAGCTCGCGGTCGACCTCGTCATCGTCAACGAACGTTCGGCGTCGTACACGCAGGACCTGCAGCAGGCGATCGAGGCGGCCGTGCGCAGCAGCCAGTCGCGGCCGAAGCTGACCGACGACTCGACGCGCGGCGCCGTCTTCGCGCTGCGCGCCGACCTGCTGCAGCCCGAGGCGCGGATGGCGCTGCTCGCCGCGGCACGCGCGGTGTTCGTGGCGCGCCGCGGGCCGCTCGCGACGCAGCTCGCGCACGTCGCACCGGCGAAGCCGCAACCCGCCGGCATGCGGACGCCGATGCCGGTCGTCGATGCGCACACGCCGGCCGCCGCGGCGCGCCGCGACCTCGAGTTCTTCAACGGCATCGGCGGCTTCGGCGACGACGGTCGCGAATACGTCGTGCTGCTCGAGCCGGGCCGCGTCACGCCGATGCCGTGGATCGACGTCGTGGCGAACGCGCGCTTCGGCTTCCAGGCGTCGGCCGACGGCAGCGGCTTCACGTGGGCCGAGAACAGCCGCGAGAACCCGATCACGCCGTGGTCGAACGACGGCGTCCGCGACCCGTCGTTCGAGGCGTTCTACGTGCGCGACGAGACGCTCGGTCGCACGTGGACCCCGACGGCGCAGCCGATCCGCGACGACGGGACGTACATCGCGCGCCACGGCTTCGGCTACGTCCGCTTCGAGCACGAGGCGCACGGCATCGCGCTCGAGCTCCTGCAGTTCGTGCCGGTCGACGACCCGGTCAAGATCTCGCGGCTGACGATCACGAATCGCTCGACGCGCAAGCGCCGGCTGACGGTCACCGCCTACGTCGAGTGGTCGCTCGCGCCGCAACGGTCCGCCGCGCCGTACCTGCAGACCGAGATCGATCCGCGCACCGGGGCGATGTTCGCGCGCAATCCGTGGACCACCGCATTCCCCGACCGCGTCGCGTTCTTCGACCTGGACGGTCGCCAGCGCGCGTGGACCGGCGACCGCACCGAGTTCCTCGGGCGTCGCGGCTCGATGGCCGCGCCGGCCGCGCTCGAGGACGGCATGCGGCTGTCGGGCAGCGTCGGCGCGGGCCTCGACCCGTGCGGCGCGCTGCAGGTCGCCATCGAGGTCGCGCCCGGCCGGTCGGTCGAGGTCGTCGCGTTCCTCGGACAGGCGGCCCATCGCGACGACGCCGCCGCGCTCGTCGAACGCTGGCGCAAGACCGGCCTCGACGACGCGTTCGCGGCCGTGCAGCGCTACTGGCGCACGTTGCTCGGCGCCGTCCGCGTGCGCACGCCCGACCGGGCGCTCGACCTGATGCTGAACGGCTGGCTGCTGTACCAGGTCAAGGCATGCCGCATCAACGCGCGATCGGCGTTCTACCAGGCGAGCGGCGCTTACGGCTTTCGCGACCAGCTGCAGGACGGCATGGCGCTGACGTTCACGCAACCGGCCGAGACCCGCGCCCACCTGCTGCGCGCGGCGTCGCGGCAGTTCGTCGAAGGCGACGTGCAGCACTGGTGGCTGCCGCATTCGGGTCAGGGCGTCCGGACGCACATCTCGGACGACCGCGTGTGGCTCGCCTACGCGGTCGCGACCTACGTCGGCGTGTCCGGCGACGCGGCCGTGCTCGACGAGTCGATCGCGTTCCTCGAAGGGCCGCCGCTCGCCCCCGGCGTGCACGACCGCTTCGACACGCCGCAGGTCAGCGATCAGACCGCCTCGCTGTTCGAGCATTGCGCGCGCGGCCTCGACCAGTGCGTCGCGCTGACCGGCGCGCACGGCCTGCCGCTGATGGGCACCGGCGACTGGAACGACGGGATGAACCGCGTCGGACAGGACGGCCGCGGCGAGAGCGTGTGGCTCGCGTGGCTGTTCATCCGCACGATCGCGCTGTTCGCGCCGCACGCCGACGCCCGCGACCCGGGACGCGCGGCGAAGTGGCGCGCGCATGCGGAGTCGGTCCGCGCGTCGATCGAGCGCGACGCGTGGGACGGCGACTGGTATCGGCGGGCGACGTTCGACGACGGCACCTGGCTCGGCTCGAAGGACGGCGACGAATGCCGCATCGACTCCATCGCGCAGTCGTGGGCGGTGCTGTCCGGCGCCGCCGAGCCCGAACGTGCGCGGACGGCGATGGCGTCGGTCCGCGAGCACCTGATCCGCGAGAAGCCCGGCATCGCGCTGCTGTTCACGCCGCCGTTCGATCGCACGGCGCACGACCCCGGCTACATCAAGGGCTATCCGCCGGGGCTGCGCGAGAACGGCGGCCAGTACACGCACGCGGCGACCTGGCTCGTCTTCGCGCTCGCGGAACTCGGCGACGTCGACGGCGCGCATGCGCTGTTCGACCTGCTGAACCCGATCAACCACGCGCGCACGCCGGCCGACGTGCGGCGCTACAAGGTCGAGCCGTACGTCGTCGCGGCCGATGTCTACTCGGTCGCGCCGCACGAAGGACGCGGCGGCTGGACCTGGTACACCGGTTCCGCGGCGTGGCTCTATCGCGCCGGCGTCGAGGCGCTGCTCGGCATCACGCGCGAAGGCGAGCGGCTGTGCGTCGCGCCGCGGCTGCCGCGCGACTGGAACGGCTTCGAAGCGACGGTCACGCACGATGACGCGACGGTCGAGATCGTCGTCGCGCGCACCGGGCGCGGCGCGCTGCGGGCGCGGCTCGACGACGGGGTCGTCGCGGTCGAGGACGGCGCGGTGCGCGTGCCGCTGCGCGCGGGCAGCCAGCGACTGGTGATCGATGTGCCGTGAGGTGGGTGGCGAGCCGCGGCTCGTGATCGAGGCTCCCGAGGGGTTCAGGCGTTCGCGGGAACGACGGGGTGATGGCTCCGATGCGCGATGCCGCGTGTCACCCGCGGCGAAGACCGGGCTCGATGCCACGGATCCGATGAGGTCCCGGCCTTCGCCCGGATGACGGATCGCCGGCGCTGCGGGTCGATCGGGCTGACGACCGCGTCGGTCGACCGCGCGCGCCGACGACGACTCCGACCGGCCGCTTCCCGCATACTCGCGACCCATCGTCCGCTCGCAGGATCGCCCGCATGTCCGACGCCGCCGCTCCTCTCCTCGCGACCCGCGACGACCGCGGCGTCGTCACGCTGACGCTGAACCGGCCGTCCGCGTACAACGCGCTGTCCGACGCGCTGCTCGCCGCGCTGCAAGGCGAACTGGATGCGATCGCTGTCGACGAGTCGGTCCGCGTCGTCGTGCTCGCCGCCGCCGGCGACGTCTTCTGCGCGGGGCACGACCTGAAGGAGATGCGGGCCGATCCCGCGCTCGACCGCTACGACGACCTGTTCGCGCGCTGCGCGCGGATGATGCTGGCCATCCAGCGGCTGCCGGTGCCGGTGATCGCGCGCGTGAACGGGCTCGCCACCGCGGCCGGCTGCCAGCTCGTCGCGACCTGCGACCTCGCCGTCGCCGCCGATCGCGCGCGCTTCGCGGTCAGCGGCGTCAACCTCGGGCTGTTCTGTTCGACGCCGTCGGTCGCGCTGTCGCGCAACGTGCCGCGCAAGGCTGCGTTCGAGATGCTCGTCACCGGCGCGTTCATCGATGCGGCACAGGCGAAGTCGCGAGGGCTCGTCAACCGCGTCGTGCCGCTCGACGCGCTCGACGCGGAGATCGAGTCGCTGGTCGCGACGATCGTCGCGAAGCCGCGCGTCGCGATCGCGATGGGCAAGGCGCTGTTCTACCGCCAGCTCGAGACCGGCGTCGCGGCCGCGTACGACGACGCCGCGCACACCATGGCGTGCAACCTGATGGACGAGACGGCGCTCGAAGGCGTGCAGGCGTTCATCGAGAAGCGTCGCGCGGCCTGGGCGGGCTGACCACCGTCGCGATCGTCTCGCGGCCCGAACGCCGGTCGCGTGCCGACCGCGTCGCCGCCGTGCCGCGCCGGCGCGGCAACGGCTAGACTTCGCCGCTCCATCGACTCCGCAAGGACGCGACGCATGAAATCCTCTTTCGGCCGCCACTTCGTCGCGGCCGTCTTCGCCGTGTCGACGTTCACCGTCGCGTTCGCCGCCGACGCGCCGCCGGTCGCGCCGGTCCATCCGGTCACCGACACCTATTTCGGCACGCCGGTCGTCGATCCGTATCGCGACTTCGAGAACCTGAAGGACCCCGCGGTCCAGGGCTGGATGAAGGCGCAGGCCGACTACACGCGCGGCGTGCTCGACGCGATCCCGGGACGCGACGCGCTGCTCGCGCGCATCCACGCGCTGTCGAACGCCGACACGCGGCGCGGCGGCCTCGTGCGCCGCGGCCAGCGCTACTTCTACGAAGTCAGCGAGCCGGGCACCGAGCAGCCGAAGCTCGTCTATCGCGACGGGATCGGCGGCGACGAACACCTGCTGGTCGACCCGGCCGCGCTCGGCCGCGGCACGTCGACGCACTACGCGCTCGACTATTACGAGCCGTCGTGGGACGGGCGCTACGTCGTGTACGGCCTGTCGACCGGCGGCTCGGAGCAGAGCACGTTGCAGGTGCTCGACGTCGCATCGGGTCGCGACCTCGCGGAACGGATCGAGCGCGCGCACGACTCGATCGTCAGCTGGCGCCCCGACAACCGCTCGTTCTTCTATCTCAAGTACCTGAAGCCGACGCCGACCACGCCGGCGAACGAGACCGAGTGGAACGCGCGCACCTACCTCCACACGCTCGGTCGCGATACCGACGGCGAGGCGGACCCGGCGGTGTTCGGGCGCGGCGTGCGCAACGGCCTCGACGTGCCGGAGGGCCAGGCGACGTTCGTCGTCGCCGCCGAGAAGTCGCCGTGGGTGATCGCGGTCGCGAACCACAACCAGGACAACAATCCGTCGACGCTCTACGTCGCGCCGCTCGCGTCGGCCACCGGCGCCGCGACGCCGTGGAAGAAGATCGCCGACGTCGACGACGGCATCAGCGACATCGCATTGCGCGGCGACGTGCTGTACTTCCTGTCGCGCAAGGACGCGTCGCGCTTTCGCATCCTCGTCGACGCCGCTCGTCGCACCCGGACGTGCGGCACGCGCGCGTCGTCGTGCCCGAAGGCGCGAGGCATCGTCACGAACTTCGCGCTGGCCGCCGACGGCCTCTACTACCGCGAGCGCGACGGCGTGCTGTCGAAGCTGGTGCGCGTCGCGTTCGACGGCGGCAACGCGCACCCGGTGCCGCTGCCGTTCGACGGCAACCTGTTCGGACCGTCGACCGATCCCACCCGGCCCGGCGCGCTGTTCAACATGCAGAGCTGGTCGCGGCCGCCGCGGCTGTTCGCGTACGACCCGGCGTCCGATCGCGCGAGCGACACCGGCCTGATCCCGCCGTCGAAGATCGACACGTCGCAGATCGAGTCGAAGGAAGTGCTCGTCACGAGCTACGACGGCACGCAGGTGCCGCTGTCGATCGTCTATCGCAGCGGGATGGCGCAGGACGGCAGCCATCCGACGTTCCTCGAAGGCTACGGCTCGTACGGCGTCGTGCTCGAGTCGGCGTTCTGGTCGTCGTCGGTCGCATGGATCGAGCGCGGCGGCATCTACGCGACGTGCCACGTGCGCGGCGGCGGCGAGTTCGGCGAGGACTGGCATCGCGCCGGCATGATGGGCACGAAGCTGAACACGGTCTTCGACTTCATCGCGTGCGGGCAGTACCTCGTCGACCAGAAGTACACGACGTCGCGCAAGCTCGCCGCGAACGGCGCCAGCGCCGGCGGCATCACGGTCGGCGGCGCGATGGCGTGGCGTCCGGACCTGTTCGGCGTCGTCCTCGACCAGGTCGGCATGAGCGACACGTTGCGCGCCGAGACGGAACCGAACGGTCCGCCGAACGTGTCGGAGTTCGGCTCGACGAAGACCGAGCAGGGCTTCCACGGCCTTTACGCGATGAGCCCGTACGAGCACATCGTCGACGGCACGCCGTATCCGTCGGTGATGTTCTTCACCGGCGCGAACGATCCGCGCGTCGCGCCGTGGCACATGCTGAAGATGACCGCGCGCGTGCAGGCGGCGACGACGTCGGGCAAGCCGGTGCTGCTGCGGATCGACTACGACGCCGGCCACGGCATCGGCTCGAACCGGTCGCAGCGCGAGCAGGAACTGGCCGACATGTGGGCGTTCGCGCTGCAGCAGATGGGCGAGACGATGCGCTAGGCGCACCGTCGCTCGCCGGGCATCGCCGTTGCTGACCGAGCGACGGCGCGCCGTCCGCTGCGCCGATCGCGTACGCTGCACGCTCCCTCGAATCGGCCCGTTTCCCTGCCATGGAACATCGTTCGTTCGGCCGCTCCGGCCTGCAGGTGCCGGTGCTGAGCCTCGGGACCGGCACGTTCGGCGGCAGCAACGCGTTCTTCGAGAAGTGGGGCCGCACGCAGGCCGACGAGGCGACGCGGCTCGTGGACGTCTGCCTCGACCACGGCCTCGACTTCTTCGACACGGCCGACATCTATTCCGACGGCGAGTCGGAGCGCGTGCTCGGCCAGGCGCTGAAGGGCAGGCGCGACCGCGCGCTGATCTCGACGAAGGCGACGTTCCCGGCCGGGTCCGGAGCCGAACGACCTGGGCTCGTCGCGCTTCCACCTGATGCGGGCCTGCGACGCGAGCCTGAAACGCCTCGGCACCGACCACATCGACGTCTATTTCATGCACGGCTTCGACGCGCTGACGCCGGTCGACGAGACGCTGCGCGCGCTCGACGACCTCGTGACCGCCGGCAAGATCGGCTACATCGGCGCGTCGAACTTCTCCGGCTGGCAGCTGATGAAGAGCCTCGCGACGAGCGAGCGCCACGGGCTCGGCCGCTACGTCGCGTACCAGGGCTACTACTCGCTGGTCGGCCGCCACTACGAGTGGGAGCTGATGCCGCTCGCGATCGACCAGGGCATCGGCACGATGGTCTGGAGCCCGCTCGGCTGGGGACGCCTGACCGGCAGGATCCGCCGCGGACGACCGGCGACCGAGGGCCGCATCGCGTCGGGCGGCGACGTCGGCGGACCGCCGGTCGACGACGCGAGGCTGTACGACGTCGTCGACGCGCTCGACGCGATCGCGACGTCGCGCGGCAAGACGATCGCGCAGGTCGCGCTCGCGTGGGTGCTGTCGCGGCCGACGGTCTGCAACGTCGTCATCGGTGCGCGCGACGAGACGCAGCTCCTGCAGAATCTCGGCGCGGTCGGCTGGACGCTCACGGCCGACGAGATCGCATCGCTCGATGCCGCGAGCCACGAGGTGCCGATCTATCCGTACTGGCACCAGATGGGCTTCGAGCAACGCAACCCGAAGCCGACGCGCTGGTGATGCGGCCGTCCCGCCGCGCTTGTCGTATCGTTCGCGATCCGGCGACCGACGCGTCGCCGCCACCGCCGAATTCCGAGTGACGTCCCTTCGCCTCGCGCTCGCCCTGCTCCCGATGTTGACGACCTTCGCCCAGCCGCTCGCCGCCGAACCGCCGCCCGCCGATCACGCCGCGCTCGCCGCCGACAATCCGTTCGCGGCGACGAGCCCGCTGCCGTTCGAATACCCGGCCTTCGACCGCATCCACGACGCCGACTTCCGTCCCGCGTTCGACGCCGGCATGGCCGTCCAGCGCGCCGAGATCGACGCGATCGCGCAGTCGCCGGCCGCCCCGACCTTCGACAACACGATCGTCGCGATGGAACGGTCCGGGCAACTGCTCAATCGCGTGCGGACCGCGTTCTTCAACCTGTCGTCGGCAGACTCCGATCCCGAGCGTCGGCGCATCCAGACCGAGATCGCGCCGAAGCTCGCCGCGCACGCCGACGCGATCTACCTCGACCCGGCGCTGTTCGCGCGCGTGAAGACGGTCCACGACGCGCAGGCATCGCTCGGACTCGACGACGAGTCGATGCAGCTGCTGACGCGGACGTACCTGCAGTTCACGCGCGCCGGCGCGGCGCTGTCGGACGGCGACAAGGCGACGCTGCGTTCGCTGAACGCGACGCTGTCGTCGCTGACGACGCAGTTCGGGCACAACGTGCTCGGCGCGACGCAGGCCGGCGCGGTCGAGATCGACGACGTGCGGCAGCTCGACGGCCTGTCGGAACCGCAGATCGCGGCCGCTGCGAACGCCGCCGAGCGGCGCGGACATCCGGGCCGCTGGCTGATCGCGCTGCAGAACACGACGACGCAGCCGGTGCTCGCGCAACTCAAGGACCGCGCCCTGCGCCGCCGCGTCTACGAGGCATCGGCCGGGCGCAACGTCGGCGGTCCGTTCGACAACACGGCCGTCGTCGCGGACATCGTTCGCGTGCGGGCCGAGCGCGCGAAGCTGCTCGGCTATCCGAACCACGCCGCGTATACGCTCGAGGACGAAACGGCCGGCACGACCGCGGCCGTCAACGAGCTGCTGCGCCGCGTCGCCGCGCCGGCGGTCTCGAACGCGAAACGCGAGGCGGCCGCGATCCAGCAGCTGATCGATCGGCAGGCGGCCGCGTCGAAGACGACGCCGTTCCGGCTCGAGCCGTGGGACTGGGCGTTCTACGCGGAGCAGGTGCGCGCGCGGGACTATGCGTTCGACGACGCGCAGGTCCGCCCGTACTTCGAGCTCGACCGCGTGCTCGAGGACGGCGTGTTCTACGCCGCGCACGCGCTGTACGGCATCGGCTTCAGCGAGCGCCACGACCTCCCGGTCTACGAGCCGGACGTCCGCGTGTTCGACGTCACGGACCGCGACGGCTCGCCGCTCGCGATCTTCATCGCGGACTACTACGCACGCGACAGCAAGAAGGGCGGCGCGTGGATGAGCGACTACGTCACGCAGTCGCGGCTGTTCGGCGACCGGCCGGTCGTCGCCAATCACCTGAACATCCCGAAACCGTCCGACGGCCAGCCGACGCTGCTGACGTTCGACGAGGTGACGACGATGTTCCACGAGTTCGGCCATGCGCTGCACAGCATGTTCTCGGACGCGACGTATCGCAGCCTCGCCGGCACGCGCGTGCCGCGCGATTTCGTCGAGTATCCGTCGCAGTACAACGAGATGTGGGCCCGCGACCCGCAGGTGATGGCGCACTACGCGCGGCACTACCGGACCGGCGAGCCGCTGCCGAAGGCGCTGCTCGACAAGGTGCTCGCCGCGACGACGTTCGACCAGGGCTTCGACACGACCGAGTACGTGGCGTCGGCGGTGCTCGACCAGCGGCTGCATCAGCTCGAAGCCGGCCACACGCCGGCCGCGGCCGAGGTCGTCGCGTTCGAGACCGACACGCTGCGCGAGGCCGGCTTCGACGTCCCGTCGATCGGGCCGCGTTATCACGCCGCGTACTTCTCGCACGTCTTCGCGGGCGGTTACGCGGCCGGCTACTACGCGTACCTGTGGAGCGAAGTGCTGGCCCGCGACACCGAGCAGTGGATGAAGGACCACGGCGGCCTGCGCCGCGCGAACGGCGACTTCCTGCGCGCGACGGTGCTGTCGAAGGGCCGCACGGCCGACGTGCTGACGTCGTTCCGGCACTTCTACGGCCGCGCCCCCGACATCGAGCCGCTGCTCGTCCATCGCGGACTGGTGCAGCGCCCGCCGACGGCCGACGGACAGGCGTCACCGGCCGGCTGAACCGCCGTCACTCGACGAGGTCGTCGCGCTGCCGTCGCAACGTGACGGCCGCCCACCCGAGGGCGCCGAACGACACGACCACGCCGACGCCCTTCATCGCCCGCGCCCAGCCGCGCGCGTGGTCGAGCTGGCCGTAGCGATCGAACAGGAAGACGAAGTCGTGGAAGCTGTCCGCACCGGTGCCGCCGCCGATCAGCGGCAGGACCGGATCGGCCGCGTCGTACGCGTAGACGGCGGCATCGACGAGGCTCATGCCGGCCCACGCGATGCAGACCGCGGCGCCGAAGCGGTCCCCCGGCGGAACAGCGAGACCGCGCAGATCGCCGGCATCAGC
Organism: uncultured beta proteobacterium; assembly: GCA_963720205.1. Classification (GTDB taxonomy): domain Bacteria; phylum Pseudomonadota; class Gammaproteobacteria; order Burkholderiales; family Burkholderiaceae_D; genus CAHJXF01. The sequence goes on from OY970390.1 coordinate 2,745,981, forward strand.
AGCTGCCCGATCGTGCCGCCGGCGATCCGGATCACCTCGCCGAACGGCGCGAACAGCACGTGCCCGGCCTCGTGGAACAGGATGACGGTCAGGTGCAGGATCGTCGGGATCTCCGTCAGCCGGCCGAGCGACACGCTCGCGCACCAGACCGACATCCCGACGAGCGCCGCGACGCGGCCGTACCAGACGACGCGCGGCGTGCTTTCCGGCGCGTCGTCGAGCAGCGTCACGACCGGATCGCGACGCGCGGCGGGCGCGTGGTAGCCGGTCGCGCCGCGCGGGCGCACCGGCGGCTCAGAGCGCGACGTCGAAGCGCACCGCGTCGCCCGCGACGTCGGTGACGCCCTGGTAGATCCGCCGACCGTCCTTCTCGACGATGACGACGTGCCGGCTGTTGAGGACGCTCGTGAAGCGATAGGCGCCGGACGCGTTCGTGATCGTGACGAACTTGCGGCCGCCCGGCGTCGTCACGTAGATGCTGACGACCGCCGAATCGACCGGACGCCCGTTCGCCGTGACGGTCCCCGTCAGCGTCGCCGCCGAAGCCGGCGCGCAGAAGCCCGCGAGCGCGAGCGCGCTAGTTGCCGCCGCCGATGCCCAGCTTCTTGAGGTCTTCATCCGAGATGTCCTTGCGGGGGGTGATCGGCGCCGACTCGTCGGCGATCTTCGGCGCGTAGGCGACCTGACGCAGCACGACGTGGCCGTGCTGCACGTCGACCTGCTGGTCGTCGATGATCTGCTTGTTCGCGATGAACTTGACGCGATAGGTCGCCTTCGTCGCGAGCAGCGGGAACTTGAACGTGAAGTTGCCGGCTGCGTCGTAGTTGTGCGTGTAGTCGGGATCGGCGATCACGATCACGCCGACCGACGTCGCGCCCGGGTCGACCATGCCGGTCACCGTCACCGTCGTCGCCTCGACCTTCGTCAGCGGATACAGGACCATCACGGCCGCGACGAGCACGAGCGCCAGCACCGGCGTCTGCGTCGTGATCTCGCCGAACAGCGGCAGCTTGAACTTCGTCGGCGTCTTCGTCTCGGCGTCGAGGACGACGCGACGGAAGAACAGCAGGATCATCGTGCCGAGCAGCAGCAGGATGCCGGCGGCCTGGGTGGTCAGCAGGATCGGGTCCATACGAAGCCTCGTGGGTGAGTGGCCGGGACGCCGCTCGCGCGTCGCGCGGCACGATGCGGCGCCCCGCCGCGACTGTCGCCGAAGTCGACCCGAATAGCCAGCGCTTGCGTCGCTCGGCTCGCATGACATCGCGAGTGGTGGCGGCGAGCTTGCCGGCCATCCATGACGCCGACCCCGATGCGTCGCGCGCGGACCCGCGAACCAGCGTCGTGACGATGCCGGCCGACCGCGTCGCACGCGATCACGCGACGATGCGCGCGAACGGTCCGGCGGGACGATGGGCGAGCGGCCTATGGGCCGCGCTCGTGGCGCCCGCGACGGACGACGAGCCGGACGGCCGAGACGGCGACTGACGCGGTACCGAAGCCGGCGAGGATCGCCCACCCGGCGCTCAGTCGCGCGCCGACGATCGCTTGGTCCCGCTGCCGAACCCGTCGTCGCCGATCGCTTCGCATGCTGTGTGATCTCCCCGCGCCGCGCGTCGACCGTCGATGCGCCGCCGCCCGAACCATTCCGAAGGAGCTTCCATGCCGGATTCCGCCGAAGCGAGCAGCAGCACGTTCCTGACCGACGTCCAGACGCTGCGCGACCGTGCGCAGCAGTCGCTGCGCGAAGGCGCCGTCACGCCGAACTACCAGGGCGACGTCGCGAAGGCGATCGAGCTGATGCAGAGCGTGCTCGCGACCGAGCTGGTCTGCGTGCTGCGCTACCGGATGCACGCGATCGCCGTGCAAGGCATCAACAGCGAGAGCGTCAGCGACGAATTCGCCGAGCACGCCGAGGCCGAGCACAAGCACGCGTTGATGGCTGCCGAGCGGATCGACCAGCTCGGCGGCGTGCCGAACTTCGATCCGCAGGGCCTCGCGCAACGCTCCGCGACCGAATACGGCAACGGCGGCAACCTCGTCGACATGGTCCGCCAGAACCTGGTCGCCGAGCGCGTCGTGATCGAGCACTACCGCGAGCTGATCCGCTACTTCGGCGAGAACGACCCGACGACGCGGATCATGCTCGAGGCGATCCTGGCCGACGAGGAGGATCACGCGACCGACATGCACGACCTGCTGGTCGCGCACGAAGGCCAGCCGTTCCTCGAGGAATGACGTCGCGCACGGGTCGGTCGATGGGCCGGCCTGCCGACGCGGCGACCCCGGAGCCCGCCGCGCTGCTCCTCCCGCGCGACGACTGGGTGCCGAACAACCCGCTGCTGCCGGTGCTCCACTATCGCGCCGTCGTGCGTGCCCTCGACAGCGGCGACGACCGCGCGGCCGCGTTCGAGGCGCTGTTCGACGGCCACGGCTGGAAGCCCGACTGGCGCGACGGCATCTATCCGTACCACCACTATCACTCCACCGCGCACGAGGTGCTCGGCATCGCGGCGGGCGACGCGCGACTGATGCTCGGTGGCCCCGACGGCCGCGAGGTGGCGGTCGCCGCCGGCGACGTCGTGCTGCTGCCGGTCGGCACCGGGCACTGCTGCGTTTCGGCGAGCGACGAGTTCCTCGTCGTCGGCGCCTATCCGCGCGGGCAGCGCTGGGACGTCTGCCGCGACGCGCCGACGCCCGCGATGCTGGAGCGCATCGCGACGCTGCCGTTCCCGGACAGCGATCCCGTGACGGGAACCGCGCCGCCCCTTACGCTGCGATGGGACTGCACGGCGCAGAACTGACGGCCGCGCTCACCGCCGCGGTGGCCGCAGCAGGCGTCGCGTGTACGGAAGGTAGCCGAGGCCGCCCGACGCGAGGCAACGCAGGTGGGCGACCCACGCGCGCCCGTAGTGACCCCATTCCATCTCGAGTTGCGACAGCAGGTTCAGCGCGATGGGCAGCCGTCGCCGACAGGTCCGGTCGAAGGCGTCGCCGAAACGTTCGAAGCGCCGCATCCGGCGGATGAACTCCGGGTTCGCACGGCAATAGTCCTTCGTTTTCGAGGCCGACGCCGGCGTGCCCTGATGCATGCGGAAACCGTCGATTTCGCAGCGGCGGATCGTCTTTCGCTGATCGATCAGCGACAGCGCGATCCACGTGCACTCGTAGAACTTCAGGTCGATGTCGAACAGCGCCGGCGGCATGGTGGCCGCGCGGAACAGGCCACACGCGGCCGAAAACCAGTTGAAGTCCAGCAGCGCGTCGAGCGGGTCGTGCTCGATGCGCCGCATGATGTCGTCCGGGACGATCACCGTCTCGTCACCTTGCGCCGACCGGTACCAGCCGTTCGACACGACGACGTCGACCGCGTCGTCGAAGCACTTCAGCCGCGCGGCGACGGCGCCTGGCAGCATCTCGTCGTCGTCGTCCAGGAATCCGAAGAACGGACGGTCGCACCGGCGCACGCCCGCGTGTCGCGCGCGCGAGACGTTGCCCTCGTCGATCTGCACGACCACCACGCGGTCGTCGGCCTTCAGCGACGCGACGAGCGCGGGGTCGAAGCGCGCGCCGTTGACCACCAGGATCGGCTGGACGTCGACGCCCGACTGGTCGAGCACCGACGCGATCGCGCGCGCGATCTCGTGCTCTCGCGCCTTCAGCGCGGTCGTCGGGATGATGATGGAGACGGTCGGCGTCACGACTCGACCCGGGCGACGCCGCGACTCACTCCACCGTCACGCACTTCGCGAGGTTGCGCGGCTTGTCGACGTCGGTGCCGCGCGCGACGCCGTGTGATACGCGAGCAGCTGCAGCGGCAGCGCGTGCAGGATCGGCGACAGTCGGCCCGTAGTGCTCCGGCATCCGGATCACGTGCAGCCCGTCGGTCGGCTGCGATGTGCGTGTCCGCGTCGGCGAACACGTACAGCTGGCCGCCGCGCGCGCGCACTTCCTGCATGTTCGACTTCAGCTTCTCGAGCAGCGCGTCGTTCGGCGCGACGGTGACCACCGGCATCGCCTCGGTCACGAGCGCGAGCGGACCGTGCTTCAGCTCGCCGGCCGGATACGCCTCGGCGTGGATGTACGAGATCTCCTTCAGCTTCAGCGCGCCTTCGAGCGCGATCGGATAGTGCAGGCCGCGGCCGAGGAACAGCGCGTGTTCCTTGCGCGCGAACGCCTCGGCCCACGCGATGATCTGCGGCTCCAGCGCGAGCACGCTCTGCAGCGCGGCCGGCAGGTGGCGCAGGTCGCGCAGATTCGGTCGCCTCGCGCTCGGGCGACAGGTCGCCGCGCAGCTTCGCGAGCGTCAGGCTCAGCAGGAACAGCGCGACGAGTTGCGTCGTGAACGCCTTCGTCGACGCGACGCCGATCTCGGCGCCCGCGCGCGTCAGGTACGCGAGTTCGGTCTGCCGCACGATCGCGCGTCGTGCCGACGTTGCAGATCGCGAGCGTGTGCGCGTGGCCGAGCGACTTCGCGTGCTTCAGCGCGGCGAGCGTGTCGGCCGTCTCGCCGGACTGCGCTGATGACGACGACCAGCGCCTTCGGATTCGGCACGCTGTCGCGATAGCGGTATTCGCTCGCGATCTCGACCTGCGTCGGGATCCTCGCGATCGATTCGAGCCAGTACTTCGCGGTCAGGCCGGAGTAGTAGCTCGTGCCGCACGCGAGGATCAGCACCGAGTCGATCGCGGCGAACGCGGCTGCGGCGCGACGCCCGTCGCCGGCGGCGTCGAACAGCCATGGGCCGATCGCGCCGTCGCGGCCGTCGACGTCGACGAGGCCTTCGAGCGTGTCGGCGATCGCGCGCGGCTGCTCGAAGATCTCCTTCTGCATGTAAGTGGCGGTACGGGCCGAGTTCGGCGCCGCCGCTGGCCGCGTCGACGATGCGCACCTCGCGCGTCGACGGGGCGGTCCTCGCGGTCGGTGATCCACGCAGTGCCCGAGCTGGATGTCGACGACGTCGCCGTCCTCGAGGTAGACGATGCGGTCGGTGACGCCGGCGAGCGCCATCGCGTCGGAGGCGAGGAAGCACTCGCCCTTCAGCGCGCTGCCGTGCCGCCGCGCTCGTCGTCGCCGCAGCCGAGCACGAGCGGCGAACCGTCGCGCGCGCCGACGATGCGATGCGGCTCCTCGCTGCAGAACACCGCGATCGCATACGCGCCGCGCAGCCGCTTGACGGCCGCCGCGCGTCGCGTCGAACAGGTCGCCGTCGTAGAGCGAATCGATCAGGTGCGCGATCACTTCGGTGTCGGTCTGGCTGACGAACACGTAGCCCTTCGCGATCAGTTCGATCCGCAGCGCCTCGTAGTTCTCGATGATGCCGTTGTGCACGAGCGCGATCCGCGCCGACTCGTTCGACGGCGAGAAATGCGGATGCGCGTTGTGCGTCGCCGGCGCGCCGTGCGTCGCCCAGCGCGTGTGCGCGATGCCGGTGAAGCCGGTCAGCGCGGTCTCGCGGACCTGCGCGTCGAGCTCGGCGACGCGGGAGACGCTGCGTGCACGTTTCGGCCCGAGCGCGTCATAAACTGCCACGCCGCAGGAGTCGTAGCCGCGGTATTCGAGGCGCTTCAGCCCTTCGACGAGGACCGGGACGATGTTCCGCGTGCTGACCGCGCCGACGATTCCGCACATCCTGCTTCCCCCTGATGATGTTGACGCGTCGAGCCTACCGACTTGTCCTTGCAATAGGTGATCGTCGTGACGCCGTCTTTGGTGGTTTTCTTCGTAATCTGCCGGCGTTGCGATAAACTTCCGTAATTGTCCATTCCATGATCTCCGATTTCATATGGCGCCGGTTTCGCTCGACGCGATCGACCGCCGCATCCTCGACTTACTTCAGGTCGACTGCGCGATCTCCAACCAGGACCTCGCGGTCCGCGTCCGCACGTCGGCGGCCACCTGCCTGCGCCGCGTCAAGCGACTCGTCGACCTCGGCGTCATCGAGCGAAGGATTGCAATCCTCGCGCCAGAGCGATTCGGGACCGAGGTCGCGGCCGGCCTGACGGCCGTCATCGAGGTGACGCTTCAGCAGCAGGCGGTCGAGTGGCAGGCCGCCTTCGAGGAACGGGCGGTCGCCGATCCCGACGTACAACAGTGTTATCGCGTGACACCCGGCCCGGATTTCGTCTTGATCGCTTACGTGTTCGGCGTCGACGGCTACCAGGCGCTGGCCGGCCGCCTGCTGACGGGCGCGCGAACGTGCGCAATGTGAAGACCTACTTCTCCGTCCGGCGCGGCAAGTTCGAGCCGTCGGTGCCGCTCGTCGACGGCGGCGCCACGGCCGGGACCGGCGCCGGCGCGGTGCCCTGACCGGCGGCGCGCGAAGCGGTTAAGCTGTCCCGCCCACCCAGACCCCGTCCCTGATGAGCCGCATTTCCGGCGACCTGTTCCGCGGCTTCGACGACGCGCGCGGCGACTTCGACGCCGAGACGCGCAGCCGACGCGCGAACCGGCGACGGCTGCTCGTCTTCGGCTCGACGTTCGCCGCGCTCGCGTTCGTCGGCCTCGTCTGGGTGTTCTCGCGGCCGGCGATCTACGAGGCGTCGGCGCGCCTCGACTTCGTCCCGACCGATGCCCGCACCGCGGACGCGACCGGCGCCGGCGCGACCCCGTACGCGCTGCGCGACGAGATCCAGTACCTGACGAGCCGTACGCTCCTGTCGCGCGTGTGGGCCGACCTCGAGAACGCGAAGGCGACGCCCGTCGCGCTCCGGTCCGGCGACGCGCCCGCGACGCTGCAGTCGATGCTCACCGCGACGCAGGTCGCGGGCACGAACATCGTGTCGATCACCGCGCGCGGCGGCGACCCGGCGTTCCTGCCGACCTTCGTCGACCGGTTGCTCGCCGACTATCGTGCGAGCCTCGACGAGCGCTTCAAGGGCGGGTCGACGCAGGCGCTCGCCGACGCCGCCGACGAGGCCGCGAAGCTCGACGCCGCGGTCGCCGGCGAAGCGGCTCGAGGTCGACGCGTTCCGCGCGAAGAACAACATCGTCTCGCTCGAACGCGACGAGAACCAGGTGCTGTCCGAGGTCAAGGGCGCCGGTACCGCGCTCAACACCGCGAACGAGAAGGTCGTCACCGCGCAGGCGAAGCTCGACGCGCTGAAGGCGGCGCAGGCGACCGGCAAGACCGTCGTGCGCGCGCGCGACAACCCGACGCTCGCGTCGCTCGAGCAGCAGGCCGTCGGCATCCGCGCCGACCTCCGCGCGACCGCGCGCCAGTTCACGCAGCAGTACATGGACATCGACCCGCGCGTGCGAGAGCAGCGCGCGCGCCTCGCCGACCTCGAGGAGCAGATGAACGCCGTGCGTCGCGACAGCGCGCAAGGCGCGTTGCAGGACGCGCTGGAGGAACTGGCCGGCGCGAGGAACGCCGCCGCGGCGCTGCGCCAGCAGCTCGCGTCGAACCAGCAGTCGGTGCAGAGCTTCACGTCGCATTTCAACGAATACCGCGCGCTGCAGGACCAGCTCGCGCATCTCGAGCAGCTGCGGCAGAAGGCCGCCGACCGGCTCTCGATCCTCGACGCCGGCGAACGCGGCCGCAAGCCGAAGGTCGAGGTCGTCGAGGCGCCGTCGGTGCCGCAGTCGCCGTCGAGTCCGCTGTACGCGCGCGACGCGGCGCTCGTCGTCTTCGCCGCGCTGCTCGCCGCGCTCGCGACGATGGGCATCGTCGAATTCTTCAACCGTCCGCCGCGCCAGCCGTCGACGGTCGTCGTGCCGCAGGCGTTCGTGCCGGTCGGGATGACGCAGGGGATGACGCACGCGATGCCGACGGCGCTCGCGTCAGCCGCCTCGACGCGCGCGCTTCCGGACGTCGACGCCGCGTCCGCCGAGCGGCCGCGGCTCGCGTCGGCCGCACCGGCACTGCCGCGTGAACTCGGCGAGAGCGAACAGGCGGCGCTGCTGCACGCGGCGGACCCCGAGTTCCGCGCGATCGCGGCGCTGATGCTGTCCGGACTCGTGCCGCGCGAGATCGTCGCGCTGCGCCACGGCGATGTCGATCGCACGACGGGCGCGCTGAGCGTCGCCGGCGCATGACGCGCGGATCGTCGCGCTGCCGGCGAACGTCGCCGCGTGGCTTCCGCCGCCCGGCCCGGACGACGCCCCGCTGTTCGCCGCGCCCGGCGGCCGTCCGCTGGCCGAGGACACGATCGCGACCGCGCTGCTGTACGCGGCGCACGACGCGGGGCTCGACGACGCCGGGTCCGTGACGCCCGATGGCCTGCGGCACACGTTCCTCGCGTTCCTGGTGCGGCAGGGCGTGCGCTTCACCGAGCTCGCGCGTATCGCCGGACCGTTGCCGGCCGATCGTCTCGCGGCGTACCGACAGCTGCGCGGCGCCGATCGCGAGCCGTCGACGGGCGGCATCGTGCGCGTGCTGCCGGCGATCGCGGCGTATGCCGAATGACGCTGCGGCCGTTCGTGCGAACGACCGGCGCGTGACGCGTCGCGCTAGCGCTTCTTCGTCGGGCGAACCCAGTCGGCGCGCACGACCTGCGACTTCGGGTTGACCGCGAGCGTGCCGGGCGGCACGTCCTTCCAGACCGTCGTGCCGGCGCCGACCGTCGCGCCGCGCCCGACCGTCACCGGCGCGACGAGCTGCACGTCGCTGCCGATGTGCACGTCGTCCTCGATCGTCGTGCGATGCTTGTTCGCGCCGTCGTAGTTGCAGGTGATCGTGCCGGCGCCGACGTTGACGTTCGCGCCGACCGTCGAGTCGCCGAGGTAGCTCAGGTGGTTCGCCTTCGAGCCGCGACCGAGCTGCGCGTTCTTCACCTCGACGAAGTTGCCGATGTGGACGTCGTCGGCGAGCGCGGTGCCGGGCCGCAGCCGCGCGTACGGTCCGACGACCGCGTCGCGCCCGATCGCGATCGGCGCCGACCCGTCCGGGCCGCCGTCGATATGGCAGAAGGCCTCGATGCGCGCGCCGGCACCGACGTGCGCGTTGCGGACGACCACGTAGGGACCGACCGCGACGCCGTCGTCGAGTCGGACGTCGCCTTCGAACACGCAGCCGACGTCGATCCGCACGTCGCGGCCGCAGTCGAGCGTGCCGCGGACGTCGAGCCGCGCGGGGTCGGCGAGCCGGACGCCGCCGGCCATCAGCCGCCCGGCCTCGTTGCGCTGGAACTGCCGCTCGGCGGCGGCGAGCTGGACCGGATCGTTGACGCCGGCGGTCTCCCACGCGTCGCGCGGCTGCGCGGCGACGACCTCGACGCCGTCCGCGTTCGCGAGCGCGACGATGTCGGTCAGGTAGTACTCGCGCTGCGCGTTGTCGTTCGTCAGCCGCGCGAGCCAGCCCTTCAGCGCGGCGGTGGGCGCGACGACGATGCCGGTGTTGACCTCGCGGATCGCGCGCTGCTCGTCGGTCGCGTCCTTCTCCTCGACGATCGCCGCGATCGTACGACCGTCGGGATGGCGCACGATGCGGCCGTAGCCGGTCGGGTCGTCCAGCGTGACCGTCAGCACCGCGACGCGCCCCGAACCTTCCGGCGCAAGATCGCTCAGAGTCAGCAGTGTTTCGGGGCGGGTCAACGGGACGTCGCCGTACAGCACCATCGTGCGGTCGTCGTCCGCGAGTTGCGGCACGGCCTGCAGCACCGCGTGCCCGGTGCCGAGCGCGGGCGACTGCTCGGCCCACCGCAGGTCGTCGGATGCGAAGGCTGCGCGGACCTCGTCGCCCTGATGACCGACGACGACGACGAGGTGCGGATCGGGCAGCGCGCGCGCCGCATCGACGACGCGGCCCAGCATCGGCTGCCCGGCGACCGGATGCAGGACCTTGGGCAATCGCGAATGCATGCGCTTGCCCATGCCGGCCGCCAGCACGACGACGTTCATGTGAAGGATCCTCGATGGCGACGCCGCGCGGTCGAAGCGGACCGGCGACGCGCGGACGTGGAAGCAACGAGCCGGCGCCGCACGAGGGGCCGGTCGAACCCGATGGAGACCATGCTTCGAATGCGAAAAAAGTCTAGCACGCAGCTTTCGGCCGCCACGGCGCGGCGCCTCGCGACGATCGCGGTCGCGCTATTGATCGCGGCCTGTCTCGACGGCTGCGCGCTGGTCAAGGTCGGTTACCGCAACGGCGACACGGTCGGCCTGTTCATGATCGACCGCTACTTCGACCTCGCGAGCGACCAGCGCGACTTCGTGAAGCCGCGGCTGCACCGGCTGCTCGTCTGGCATCGCACGACGCAACTGCCGGACTACGCCGCGTTCGCGCAGGAACTGCAGCGTCGCGCGCTGCAGCCGATCACGACGGCGCAGATCGAAGCGCTCGGCGAGCAGGCGCGCCAGCGCGCGATGACGACGGTCTATCACGCGCTGCCCGACCTGGCCGACCTCGCGTTGCGGCTCACGCCCGACAATCTCGCCGCGCTGCAGAAGAAGTTCGCCGCCGACGACGAGAAGTGGCGCAAGGAATTCATGAACGGCGATGTCGACCATCAGCAGAAGGCGCGCTACGAGAAGACGCTGGACCGGCTCGAGGAGTGGTACGGCCGCTTCGACAGTGACCAGCGCGACCGCATCCGCCAGCTGTCGGACGCGCGGCCGTTCGACAACGACGTCGTGCTCGGCGAACGTCGGCGGCGGCAGAACGAGATGGTCGCGCTGCTGACGAAGGTCGAGCACGACAAGCCGCCGCGCGACGCGGTGATCGCGATGCTGAAGGACTACGCGGACCGCTTCGAGCAGAACCCCGACCCGACGCGCCGTGCGTTCCTCGAGTCGCTGCGGCATGCAAGCGAAGAGATGGACGCCTCGATCCACGACCTGACGACGCCGCAGCAGCGTCAGCGGGCCGTCGCGCGGCTGCAGGACTGGATCGACGATTTCCGGAGCCTGTCCGCCGATCCGGGGTGAGGGGGCCGTTAGCGGACGACGGATGGTGGCGTCGCGGGGTCGAATCGGGTCGTCCCGGCGGAGGCCGGGATCCAGTCGTCATTGCGTGCGACCGGGGAGCGCTTGGGCCCCGGCCTTCGCCGGGGTGACGGCCGAGCGGTGCGCCGTTCGTCCACTGAACGTTTGGATCCGAGGCGCTTCCGAGGCTTGGGCCCCGGCCTTCGCCGGGGTGACGGCCGATGCGGTGCGCCGTTCGTCCACTGAACGTTTGGCCAACGGCTGTCCGTCGTTCCCGCGAAGGCGGGAACCCAGCGTCGTTCGCTGGCTCCGGTCACATCACGAAGCGACGACACCGGGCTCCCGCCTTCGCGGGAACGACGGGTGATGTGTCGGCGGGGATGTTCCGGTGTAAAAGCCGATCTTCAGAGAGAGCAGACGGGTGCGTCGGTCGTCGCCGTCGAACGTTGCACCCGCGCGCCGCAGCGATCCGTCAGATCGCGAAGATCCGCTCGCCCGGCAGCACGACACCGGCCGGATGCGACGGCAGGTCGCTCAGCCGGCGATAGATCGGTCCGAAGTCGGGCGCCGTCGCCGCGAACAGCTGCGCGAACGAGTCGATCACGAAGTACGTCGCCTGGAACGTGTCGATCTTGTATTCGCTGCGCATCAGTCGCTCGAGGTCGAACGCGACCCGCGCCGGGTCCGGCGAATGCAGCGCGTGCTCGGGCTCGGAGCCCGACGACACGATGCCCGCGCCGTAGATGCGCAGGCCGCCCGGCGTCGCGATCAGCCCGAACTCGACCGTGTACCAGTACAGCCGCGCCAGGTATTCGAGGCCGCCGAGCGCCTTCGCCTTCAGGCCGCCCTGGCCGAACGCCTGCATGTAGTCGGCGAACGTCGGGTCGAACAGCAGCGGCACGTGCCCGAAGAAGTCGTGGAAGATGTCCGGCTCGACGATGTAGTCGAACTCGTGCTCCTCGCGCAGCCACACCGTGACCGGGAAGCGACGCGCCGCGAGCAGCGCGAAGAACGCGTCCTCCGGGATCAGGCCCGGCACCGCGACCAGCGTCCAGCCGGTCGCGGCCTTCAGCGAGACGGACAGGTCGGCGAGGTTCGGGATCGCCTCGGCCGCCTCCATCGCCTTCAACGCATCGAGGAACTCGTCGCACGCGAGGCCCGGCAGCCGCGCGATGCGGTCGGCGTACAGCCGGCGATAGCGATCGTGCTCGGCCGGCGTGTACGACGCCCAGTTCTGGTCGCACACGTAGTCGGGGCCCGCCGTCGAATAGTCGCCTCGGGGCGGACGTTCCGACGCGCCGTAGGTCGTCGGCACCGCCGCGCCCTCGGGTTCGGCGCGCGAGACCGTCGTCGCGGCCGACGACGCGTGCGCCCCCGCGAGGGCGCTTTCGCCGGCGAGCGCACCGGCGACCGGCGTGTCCGTCGCGCTCATCGCGCCAGCGCGGCGATCTCGTCCTTCGTCTCGGCCGCCGCAGGACTCGGGTCGTCGGCGCCCTTCAGCACGCCGCGGCGCATCTGGTCGAGCTCGATCGATTCGAACAGCGCCTTGAAGTTGCCTTCGCCGAAGCCCTGGTCGCCCTTGCGCTGGATGAATTCGAAGAAGATCGGCCCGAGCTGGTTCTCGGTGAAGATCTGCAGCAGCAGCGCGTTCGGCTTGCCGTCGACCAGGATCTTGCGCCGATGCAATTCGTCGATCGGCTCGCCGTGGCCGGGGATGCGCTGGTCGATCAGCTCGTAGTACGTGTCGATCGTGTCGAGCAGACGGACGCCGTTCGCGCGCATCCGGTCGACGGTGCCGTAGAGGTCCGACGAGCCGAGCGCGATGTGCTGGATGCCTTCGCCGTGATACGCGTCGAGGTATTCCTGGATCTGGCCGGCCGTGTCGTTGCCTTCCTCGTTGATCGGGATGCGGATCTTGCCGCACGGCGACGTCAGCGCGCGCGACTTGACGCCGGTGACCTGGCCTTCGATGTCGAAGTAGCGGATCTCGCGGAAGTTGAAGAACCGACCGTAGAAGTCGGTCCACTCGTCCATGCGGCCGCGGTGCACGTTGTTCGTCAGGTGGTCGATGTAGGTCAGGCCGTTGCCGACCGGCATCAGGCTCGCGCCGTCGCAGCGGCTCGAAGTCGACGTCGTAGAAGCCGATGTTGCCGATGTCGCCTTCCTTCGCGCCGTTCTTGCCGCGCCAGCGGTCGACGAAGTAGATCAGCGAGTCGCCGATGCCCTTGATGCCGGGGATGTTCAGTTCACCCGGCGCCGGTCGTGCCCTCGAAGCCCCACGCGCCGAGGTCGAGCGCGCGCTTGTAGGCCGCCTTCGCGTCCTGGACGCGGAACGCGATCGCGCAGATCGACGGGCCGTGCAGCCGCGCGAAGCGCTGCGCGAACGAGTCGGGCTCGGCGTTCAGCAGGAAGTTGATCTCGCCCTGCCGGTACAGCGTCACGTCCTTGTGGCGGTGCTTCGCGATGGCGGCGAAGCCCATGCGCTTGAACAGCGCGCCCATCGCGGCCGGATCCGGCGCGGCGTATTCGATGAACTCGAAGCCGTCGGTGCCCATCGGGTTGTCCCACGTTTCGGTCGGGGTCACGGTTGGTGCCATGCGGTGGTCTCCTCGCTGGTCGCGTCGCGTTCGCTGCGTTCGCGCGTTCGCTGCGTTCGTCGGGTTCGTTGGGTTCGTTGGGTTCGGTCGGAAATTCTACGGCGCGGGCCGCGAACGATGATTGCGAAAATTGCCGGCTCGATGCGAAACTGCGCAACCTCGTTGCGACATCCGCCGTATCTCCGCAATCCCATGCCAACGCTCGACCTCGATCGCATCGACCGCCGCATCCTCGACCTGCTGCAGCACGACGCGACGCTGTCGAACCAGGATCTCGCCGCGAAGGTCGGGCTGTCGCCGTCGCCGTGCCTGCGCCGCGTCAAGCGGCTGGAAGAAACGGGGCTGATCCGCCAGTACGTCGCGCTGCTCGACGCGACGAAGCTCGGGCTCGGGCTGACGGCCTACGCGACGGTGCGGATGGACAAGCACAGCGATTCTCCGAAGCGTTCGGCGATGAAGACCTTCCGCGACGTCGTGCAGGACTGGAAGGAAGTCGTCGCCTGCTATGCGATGACCGGCGAGATGGACTATCTGCTGCGGGTGCAGACCGTAGACCTCGATCATTACTCGCGGTTCGTGATGGACAAGCTGCTGCGCCATCCGTCGGTGCTCGACGTCCGCTCGAGCTTCATGCTCGAGCGCATCAAGGACACGACCGCCGTGCCGCTGCCGGCCTAGCCGTCGGCGTCAGTCCGCCTCGCGACGGTCGTCGCGCCGGCGTCGCCGGCCACCCGCTGCGCGCCTCGCCCGCGCGCAATGACGGCTCGTCGGCGGCGGCCCGCGGTTCGTCGCGCTCGCGCGCATTCCGTCGGGCCGCGGTAGCCCAAGGCGCCCGGCGTTCGTACAATGCGCCACCGTCGAATCGGGCGACCGCCGATTCGCGGGCGTGCCGCCCCGGCCCACCACCGTCCCGTCCATGTCGAACGCCCCGTCGTCCCGCGTCCCGCGCGCCCGCCTGCCGCGACTCGCCGCCTGCGCGACGCTGGCCGTCGCGCTCGCCGTGTCGGGCTGCGGCGGATCGACGAAGGCCGCCAGCGCGAACGACAAGCCGGTCGTCACGCTGGAGTTCGGGCCGAGCGACCTGACGAAGGTGTCGATCCGCCCGATCGAGCGCTCGCTCGCGATCTCCGGCAGCCTCGTCGCCGTCAATCAGGCCGTCGTCAAGGCGAAGGTCGCGGTCGAGGTGCGCCAGGTGCTGGTCCGCGAAGGCGAGCACGTCACGGCCGGCCAGGTGATCGCCACGCCTCGACACGGTCGACCTCGCCGCGCGCCTCGACCAGATGACCGGCTCGCGCGACGCGGCGCGCGCGCAGGCCGAGATCGCCGAGAAGAACCGCGCGACGAACCAGTCGCTGCTCGAGAAGCGCTTCATCTCGCAGAACGCGTTCGACAACGTCGCGAGCCTGTCGGCGGCGAACCACGCGACGCTCGACGCGGCCGACGCGCAGGTGCGGATGGCGCAGAAGGCGCTGCGCGACGCGACGGTCGTCGCGCCGATCACCGGCATCGTGTCGCGGAAGAACGCGCAGGTCGGCGAGAAGACGTCGATCGACGCGCCGCTGTTCTCGATCGTCGACCTCGACTCGATCGAGCTGCAGGCGATCGTGCCGGCCGGCGAGGTCGCCGGCCTCTCGAAGGGCATGCGGGCGACGCTGAAGGTCGACGGCATGCCGAACCGGACGTTCGACGCGACGATCAGCCGCGTCAATCCGGCGACCGAGCCCGGCACGCGGTCGATCGTCGTCTTCTTCACCGTCCCGAATCCCGACCACGTGCTCAAGAGCGGCATGTTCGCGCGACGGCTTCGTGCGACTCGCCGCCAGCGCGCCGAAGCCGACGCTGCCGACGATCGCGATCCAGAGCGAGGCCGGCGTGCCGGTCGTCTGGACGATCGAGAACGGCCAGCCTGACGCGCCGCGTCGTCGTCCTCGGCGACCGCGACGACGGCAACGGCTACGTCGAAATCAGGTCCGGCGTGCCGCCCGACACGCCGGTGCTCGCCAGCAAGTTCGACAACGTCAAGGAAGGCAGCCCGGCCGTCGCGAAGCTCGCGACGCCGGCGCCCGCGCAGGCCGCTCGCGCCACCCCCGCGTCGACCTGACGCGGTTCGCGCCGCCCGCGTCGACCCTCCGCGGCTCGCCCGATCGCCGGCGCACCGCGCACGACGCAGAAGAAGAAGGAACGCGCCATGTGGATCACGAAGGTCTCGATCAACAACCCGGTCTTCGCCGCGATGGTGATGATCGCGCTCGTCGTGCTCGGCATCGCGTCGTACAACCGGCTCGGCGTCGAACAGCTGCCCGACATCTCGAACCCGACGTTCACGGTCACGGTCGACTATCCGGGCGCGTCGCCGGAGGCGATCGAGAACGACATCACGAAGCCGATCGAGAACGCCGTCAACACGATCTCGGGCATCAAGCGCATCCGCTCGAACTCGTGGGAAGGCCGTTCGCAGTCGTACATCGAGTTCAAGCTCGACGCGGACGTCCCGAAGGCGACGCAGGACCTGCGCGACCGCATCGCGCCAGATCCGCGCGACGTTCCCGAAGGACGCGAAGGATCCGCTGATCAACCGGCAGGACCAGGAGAACGAGCAGCCGGTCGTCTCGCTGTCGGTGCGCTCGCTGCCCGGTCCGACCGGTCGCAGCCTGCGCGAGCTGACGACGCTGACCGACCAGGTCATCGTCAAGGAGCTGCAGAAGGCGCAGGGCGTCGGCCGGGTCGAGTACGCCGGCGGTACCGCGCGGCAGATCCGCATCCTCGTCGATCCGCAGCGGATGGCGTCGTACGGCGTCGGCATCGACCAGGTGATGGACGCGATCCGGCAGGCGAACCAGGACGTCGCCGGCGGGCCTCATCAGCAACGCGCGCAACGAGACGCTGGTGCGCGTCGAGGGCAAGCTGAAGAGCGTCGACGATTTCTCGCGGATCATCGTCGCGCGTCGCGGCGGCAACGTCGGCATCAGCTCGCTCGGGTCTTCCGGCGTCGGCGATTCGCCGGTCTATCTCGGCCAGGTCGCGACGGTCGTCGACGGCGAGCAGGAAGCGCAGTCGATCGGCCGCAACGACGGCGCGCCGGCGCTGACGGTCGGCGTCTACAAGATCCAGGACGCGAACATCGTCGAGACCGGCGAGGCCGTCGCGAAGGCGATCGCCGACCTGTCGAAGCGCCTGCCGCCCGGCGTCGAGATCCGCAAGATGTACGCGAACTCCGACTGGGTGAAGCGCTCGCTCGACGGCGTCAAGCACACGCTGGTCGAAGGCGGCCTGCTGACGGTGCTGATCGTGTTCCTGTTCCTGCGCAGCTGGCGCTCGACGATCATCACCGGCCTCACGCTGCCGATCGCCGTGATGTCGACGTTCATCGTGCTGAACATGTTCCACTTCACGCTGAACTTCATGACGATGATGGCGCTGAGCCTGTGCATCGGCCTGCTGATCGACGACGCGATCGTGGTCCGCGAGAACATCGTGCGTCACCTGCACATGGGCAAGAGCCATCGGCAGGCGGCCGAGGACGGCACCAACGAGATCGGACTCGCGGTGATGGCGACGACGTTCGCGATCGTCGCGGTGTTCGTGCCGGTCGCGTTCATGAGCGGCATCGTCGGCAAGTTCTTCTTCTCGTTCGGCATCACGGTCACGGCCGCCGTGCTCGTCTCGCTGTTCGTGTCGTTCACGCTCGATCCGATGCTGTCGTCGATCTGGCACGACCCGGCCGAGAAGTCGCGCATCCTGCGATTCGCGCCGCTGCGCATCCTGCTCGACGCGTTCGAGCGCTTCATCCAGTGGATGCATCGCGTCTACGGACGGCTGCTCGGCTGGGCGCTGTCGGCGCGCGTCTATCGGCTGTGGCTGCCGGGGCTGCCCGCGCTGCGCCGGCCGCGCGACGCTGTTCCGTCGCGCGACGATCACGCCGCGCGGCATCGTGCTGTGGACCGCGTTCGGATCGTTCGTCGCCGCGTTCGCGCTGCTCGCGTCCGGCGGCATCGGCAGCGAGTTCATCCCCGACGTCGACCAGAGCTGGATCAGCCTGCGATTGACCACGCCGCCCGGCGTCAGCCTCGACTACGCCGACGCGAAGTCGCGACAGGTCGAGGCCGCCGTCGCCGACCTGCCCGAAGTGATCGCGACCGACGTCAGCGTGTTCGGCGAGGACCGGACGTCGGTGCGCATCCAGCTGAAGCTGAAGCCGCGCAACGAGCGCCGCCGCTCGCAGAAGGACATCGAGAAGGTGATCCGCGATCGCGTCGCGGCGATCCCCGGCGTCACGCTGTCGATCGGCTTCAACCAGGCGATCTTCATCGCGGTGCTCGGACCGGACGTCGCGCAAGCTGAACGAGATCACGACCGAGCTCGCGGGCGCGATCGGCCGCATCCCGGGCGTCGTCGATCTCGAGACGAGCATGAAGCCGGGCACGCCGGCGCTGTCGATCCGTCCGAACGGCGACGTCGCGAGCGACCTCGGGCTGACCGTGCAGAAGATCGGCAACGCGCTGCGGCCGCTCGTCGCCGGCGAGACGGTCGGCTACTGGCTCGCGTCGGACGGCCAGAACTACGAGGTCGTCGCGCAGCTGCCGAAGTCCGGCCGCACGCTGGTCTCGGACATCGGCGACCTGCTGCTGACGACCGGCAAGACCATGGCCGATCCGAGCGGCAACATCATCCCGCAGCTGGTGCCGCTGCGACAGGTCGCGACGATCTCGCAGTCGGAGAGTCCGCAGGTCATCAAGCGACAGGACCTGCAGCGGCGCCAGGCGATCTACGCGAACGCGCAGGGCCGGCCGGCCGGCGACATCGGCAAGGACGTCGCGAAGCTGCTGAAGGCGCGCGAGTCGTCGTTGCCGCCCGGCTATCGCTTCGACGTCGGCGGCCAGCAGCAGGACCAGGACGAGTCGGCGGCCGCGGCCGGCGGCGCGCTGCTGCTCGCGATCGTCTTCATCTACCTGATCCTCGCGTCGCAGTTCGCGAGCCTGCTGCAGCCGGTCGCGATCATGGCCGCGCTGCCGTTCTCGCTGATCGGCGTGCTGCTCGCGCTGATGATCACGCGGACCACGCTGAATTTGTTCTCGATCATCGGCTTCATCATGTTGATGGGCCTCGTCACGAAGAACGCGATCCTGCTCGTCGACTTCGCGAACCAGCGACAGCGCGAGGGCCTGTCGCGCACCGATGCGCTGCTCGAAGCCGGCCAGGTGCGGCTGCGGCCGATCCTGATGACGACGGCGGCGATGGTATTCGGCATGCTGCCGCTCGCGATCGGACTCGGCGAAGGCAGCGAGCAGCAGGCGCCGATGGGCCGCGCGATCATCGGCGGCGTGCTGACGTCGACGCTGCTCACGCTGGTCGTGGTCCCGGTGATCTATTCGTACCTCGACCGCTGGGAACGCGCGGCGCGGGCCTGGTTCGCCGGCGGCGCCGCGCGGCGCGAGGCCCGCGAAGCGCGCGAGGCGGAACGACAGCGTGACCGCGAGCGCCGGCGCGGTGGGCGGGTCGGCGGCGGGACGGCCGGCATTCCGCACGAGGTCCGCGCGCCGCGGGACGATTGAGGCGCGCCGCCGGCGGCCGGTCGAGGACGGTCTCGGTTCTGGTCGTTCCGGCAAGAGCGGCGAGTCGATCACGCGCTCGCAACCTTGGGCCCCGGCCTTCGCCGGGGTGACCGGAAAAAGAATTCAGCGACGAACACTCGCGGCGAGTCGCTTCGTTCGTCGTTCCCGCGAAGGCGGGAATCGAGCGGCGTTGGGGCGCCGGGATCGGGCCGCGTCGCTTCGTCCGTCGTTCCCGAGCAGGCGGGAATCGAGCGGCGTTGGTGATACCAGGATCTAGCCGGGTCGCTTTGTCCGCCGTTCCCGCGCAGGCGGGAATCCAGCGGCGTTCGTGGTACCAGGATCGGCCCCGGTCGCTTCGTCCGTCGTTCCCGCAAAGCGGGGAATCCAGCGGCGTTGGTGATACCAGGATCAGGCCCGGTCGCTTCGTCCGCCGTTGCCGGGAAGGCGGGAATCCAGCGGCGTTCACCGAGTGGGCCGGACCGGGCAACGACACTGGGTTCCCGCCTTCGCGGGAACGACGGCGACGCCTTCGCCGCAACCGTGCGTGCGATGCACTCCCGGAACGACGAGGGAGTTGAGCTTTGCATCGGTCGGACGAGCGTTGCAGCCTTGCGCGGCGTCGCAGAGCCGTCATCCCGGCGCAGGCCGGGACCCAAGTTCCGAGGGCTGCGCTGGTTCAGCGTTAGCGAACCCCCGCCTGCGCCGAGGTGACACGAGGAGGACGGCCGCGGGTCGACCCGCTCCATCCGTCGTTCGCGCGGAGGCGGGAACCGGGTGGCGTCCGTGATGCGTGTGAGCGCCCCAGGCAACGACACCGGGTTCCCGCCTTCGCGAACCCGACGGCACATGCTTCGCCGCGACGACGGGCGAGTGCTTCGCCGAGACCACGCGAGTGCTTCGCCGGGACCACGGGCGAATGCTTCGCCGAGACCACGCGAGTGCTTCGCCGGGAACACGGGCGAATGCTTCGCCGAGACCACGCGAGTGCTTCGCCGAGACCACGGGCGAGTGCTTCGAACGATGGTCGGGTGCTTCACCGGAACGACGGGCCGGGCGCCCGCCGCCACGGGGATGACCGACCGCACCGCCGCTCAAGCCGCCACCGGCTGCGGCGCCAGCCGCACGTCGCGGACGATGCGGCCGCCGGCGAGCACCACCACGCGCTGCGCCGACGCGATCGTCTCGGGCCGATGCGCGATCGTGATCCGCGTCAGCGCCAGCCCCTGGATCGCCGCGTTCACGCGCCGCTCGCCGTCGACGTCGAGATGGCTCGTCGCCTCGTCGAGCGCGAGGATGCGCGGCTGCTTGTAGAGCGCCCGCGCGAGCAGCACGCGCTGCCGCTGGCCGCCCGACAGCGACGAGCCCATCTCGCCGATCAGCGTGTGGTAGCCCATCGGCATCGCGACGATGTCGTCGTGGACGGCGGCAAGCCGCGCGGCCGCCTCGATCGCGACGCGATCCGGCTGCGGATCGAAGCAGGCGACGTTATCGGCGATCGAGCCCGACAGCAGCGCGTCGTCCTGCAGCACCGTGCCGACCAGCGACCGGTACGTCGCGCCGCCGAGCTGGCGGATCGGCAGCGCGGCGCCGGCCGCGCCGATGCGGATCTCGCCCTCGCTCGGCTCGCGCAGCCCGAGCAGCAGCTTCAACAGCGTCGTCTTGCCGCAGCCGGACGTGCCGACGATCGCCAGCGCTTCGCCGGCCTCGACGACGAGATCGACATGGCGCAGCACCCACGGCTCCCCGTCGGCGTAGCGGAACGACACGTCGCGGAACTCGATGCGCGGGACGATGCGTTCGACGTCGGACTCGCCGACGCCGTCGTCCTCGGCCGGTTCGAGCGCGATGTCGGCGAGGCGCTCGGCGTGCAGACCGAGCATGCGGACGTCGATCGCGAGGTCGATCAGCTTCGTCGCGCGGTCGCCGAATTGCGTGCGATACGCGAGGAACGCGAGCAGCATGCCGAGCGACAGCGCGCGGTCGAGCACCGCGACGCCGCCGAGGTACAGCAGCACCATGCCCTCGGCACCCGCGATCAACGTCGCCGACGACGCGAACCACAGCGTCAGCCGGCGCGTCGCGACGTCGCGGTTCTGGACGTCGATCATCAGGTTCTGCCAGCACGACACGCGCTCGGCGACGCGGCCGTACAGCTTCAGCGGCAGCGCCGCGCGGATCGATTCGAGGAAGAAGCTGTTCTCCTTCGCGGACAGCGCGATGCGTTCCTCGGACGCCGTGCGCAGCGGCCGGTACGCGGCGACGCGGATCGTCGCGTACGCGAGCAGCGCGCCGACCGCGACGAGCGTCAACCGCGGGCTGTAGGCCAGCATCATCGCGAGCGTCGCGACCGACATCGCGCCGTCGAGCGCCGCGGTGATGGCGCCGTTGGTCAGCGTGTTGCGGATCGACGTCAGCGAGCCGAAGCGCGACGTGATGTCGCCGAGGTGCCGCTGCTCGAAGAACCGCATCGGCAATCGCAGCAGGTGCCCGAAGAGATTCGCGGTCCACTGCACCGCCAGCTCCTGGTCGATCCGCAGGCTGATCCAGCCGCGCGTCATCCGCAGCGCGAAGTCGATCGCGATCAGCACGGCGCCGCCGATCACCGCGAGCGTCAGCAGGTCGCGATCGCCGCTGACGAGCGCGCCGTCGACGACGAACTGCGTGACGAACGGGTTGACGAGTGCGACGACCTCGATCGCGGCGGCGACGGCGAGCACGTTGGCGAGCGCGCGGCCGAGGCCGGAGACGCGACCGGCGAGGTCGGACAGTCGCAGCCGCGGCCGTGTGTCGGCCGCGACGAACGCCGCCGTCGGCGCGAGCTCGAGCGCGACGCCGGTGAACGATTTCGACGCGTCGGCCGCGGGTACGCGCACCCGGCCGCGCGCCGGGTCGACGATGACGATGCCGTCGCGCACGACCCGCTCGAGCACGACGAAGTGGTCGAGGTTCCAGTGCAGGATGGCCGGCAGCCGCAGCCGCGCGAAGTCGGCCGGCTCGCAGCGCAGCGCGCGCGGCGCGAACCGCAGCTGCGCCGCGTGCCGCATCAGCTGGGCGAGCGTCGCGCCCTTCAGCGAGACGGGGAAGCGCTGCCGCAGCGCCCGAAGGTCGGTGCGCAGCCCGTGATGCGCGGCAACGGTCGCGAGGCACGCGAGCCCGCATTCGGTCGCCTCGGACTGGCGATGGATCCGCATCATCGCGAACGCCGCCGCGAGCGCGCGACCGATCGACGTCCCGCGAGCGGCCGGGCGACGTCGACGAACGAGGTCGTCCGGCGAGGCCACGAAAGCGGGCGACGCCGCGACGACGCGCGCCGCAGCGTCGGGACCGCGGCGTCGGGGGACGCAGGCATCGGTCAGCGACCCGACGCGACGTGCCGCCGCGGCGCGACCGTCACGGGTCCTGTGGCGACGGCAGCAGACGCGGCTGCATGGCCGGCGGCAGACCGGCCATCAGCGCGGACAGCGTCCACGGCGTCAGTGCGAGGCCGCCGGCGACCTCGTGGCATTGGCGGGGTTCGAGAAGGGTCATGCGAATCTCCGGTTGGTGGATCGGACGGGACACCGCGATCGGTGTGTCGTCACGATGCGACGCGCGCGCCGCGCGGCCAACGTCGATTCGGATGAGCGTGTCGGGGGACGGTGGCCGCACGAGCGGCTCGGGACGCGGGTCGGACCAGCGCGTCGGCAGATCGACGTTCGAACCAGTGCGGGCATCGGCGGCGATGCATCGTCGACCGCTCGCGACGTCCCGATCGCCCGCGCCCGCGCGGGGCCGCGCTCAGCGACCGGCGAGACCGTAGATCGGCTCGAGCAGCCATTCGAACAGCCGGCGCCGGTCCTCGAGGATGTCGGCCTCGATCACGAGTCCCGGCCGCAGCGGCTGGTCGCGGCCGTAGACGCGGATCGTCTGGCGATCGAGGCGGACGACGATGCGGTAGACCGGCTCGGCACCCTGCAGCGCGGCGACGCCGAGCGTGGCCGCGACCTGCGGCGGCAGTTCCTGCGGCGCGTACGGACTGCTTTCGATCGACGCGACGACACCGTCGCCGATGCCGAACTTCTGGTACGGATAGGCCGCGTAGCGCAGCCGCACCGACTGCCCGGGCGCGACGAAGCCGCTCTGCCGCGTCGACGCGAACAGCTCGGCCTCGAGCGCGGCGTCGGCCGGCATCAGCGTCGCGAGCAGCGTGCCGGCCGCGACGACCTGACCGGGCCGCGCCGCGATTGCCGTGACGCGGCCGTCGTGCGGCGCGACGACGACCGTCGTGCGACGCGCGTCGTTCTCGGCGCGCTCCTGCGCGAGCGCGGCCCGCTGCCGCTCGACGTCGGCGCGTTCGGCATCGGCCTGCAGCCGGCTTTCCGATCGCTGGCTCTCGAGCTCGGCGCGTTCGCGCGACAACGCGGTCTTCTGCCGGCCCGACGCGTCGGCCGCGGCCTCGAGGACGAGGACCTCGTCCTGCTTCGCCTGCGCCTGCGCCGGCGCGACGAAGCCGGTCCGCGCGAGCGCCTCGAAGCGTTCGACGTTGCGCGCCGCGATGCCGCGACGCGCCGTCTGGATCGCGCGTTCGTGGTCGAGCTGCGTCATCTCGGCGTCGATCGCGCGCAGCCGCGCGTCGCTCGTGCGCAGTCGCAGCGCGTGGCGTTCATCGACGAGCCGGACGTCGCGATCGAGCGCCGCGGCGCGACCGTCGAGTTGCGCCGCGATCGACGCGCCGGTCGCGCCGGCCGCCGATCGGCGCTCGCCCGACAGCACGAACAGCGGCTCGCCGGCCGCGACGCGCTGGCCTTCGACGACCCGCGACGTCGCGACGATGCCGGGCGCCGGCGCCGTCAGCCGGAGCGAGCCGCCGACCGGTTCGAGCAGCCCGGCGACCGTCGCGCGACGCGTGTACGTGCCGACGATGGCGAACGTCGCGATGGCGGCGACGACCCCGATCGCGAGCAGCGCGGCGACCCGATGGCCGATCGGCTGCGCGAGGCGGATCGTGCCGAGCGGATGCGCCCGACGCGCGCCGAGCGCCTCGGGTCGAAACAGCGATGCGTCGTCTGGCATCCGCGCGGCCGGTCGGGCCCGCGGACGCGGACCGGCAACCAGACTGACGGCGCCGGTCGTCGCCGGCTATCCCGCGGACGGGCGACGCGGTTCGCGCGATGCGCGAAGCGTCGGCGCGGCGTTCGGTCCGGCGCTCCCGCGCCGAGCCCGTTCCGTCAGTCGACCTGCTCGCGCTGGTAGATCGACCGTTTCGGCGTCGCGAGAACGCGTCGCACGAGCGGCTCGAACTCGGCGAGCGCGTACGTCTCGGCCGACGGATCGAATGCCGGCGCGTCGTATTCGGCGCAGAACTCGGCCGCCGCGTCGAACCACGGATGGTCGCGGAACTGGTCGCGCAGGTCGCGATCGAGTCCGATGTGATGGAAGAAGTAGTAGCCCTGGAAGATGCCGTGCTGCGCGACGATCCAGTGGTTCCGTTCCGACACGAACGGCTTGACGATCGCCGCCGCGATGTCCGGATGGTTGAAGCTGCCGAGCGTGTCGCCGATGTCGTGCAGCAGCGCGCAGACGACGTACTCGTCGTCGCGGCCGGCCTTCGCGGCGAGCGTGGCGGTCTGCAGCGAATGCGTCAGGCGATCGATCGGGAAGCCGCCGTAGTCGCCGTCGAGCAGCCGCAGGTGCGCGAGCACGCGATCGGGCAGACGCGACGAGAAGCTCGCGAAGTCGGCGCCGATGACGCGCCAGTCGTCGACGGTGCTGTCCTGCATCCGCGTGAAGCTCGCATGCGGCGCCGGCTGCGCGGCATCGGGGTGGAGGCGGTCGTTCATCGAAGTCCTTTCGTCGTGTGTTCCCGGCCGGTGCCGTCACGGCGTTCCGGTCGATGTCGTCGGGGGCTCTGCGCCCGGTGTCGTCAGGGCGTCGCGGCCTGCGACTGCTGCAGGTCGGCGACGCGATAGCCGCGGCGCTCGAGCTCGCGGATCAGCCCGCGCTCGCCGAACAGATGCAGCGCGCCGACCGCGAAGAACGTGTTGCCGCTTTCGGCGTACGCGCGTTCGGCCGCGTCCGCCATGCGAGTGTCGCGCGCGTCGATCAGCGTCTCGACGAAGTAGCGCTCGAACACCTTGTGCCCGGCGTCGCGATGCATCGTGTCGACGAGCCGCTCGGCCGCGGCCGCGTCGCCGGACAGCCACAGCGCGTAGAGCGCCCGGCCGTCGTCGACCGCGTCCGCGTCGGAAGGGTCGTCGAGGGCCTCGTCGAGCTGCGCGGCCTGCACGGCCTCCGGACTGCGCGGCGAGCAGGCGCAGCTGCGCCTCGAGTCCCTCGATCTCGACGATCGGCAACCCGGCCGCGCGCGCGAAGCCGACCAGGTACAGCTCGGTGCCGAGATCCGCGTCGAGACCCGCCGCATCGAATTGCCGGGCGGTCACCATGTTCGCGAGCAGCCACGGCTTGAAGCGCTCGACGCGATCGGCGGACAGCCCGTGGCGCGCGCCGAACGCGGCGACGCGCGCGAGCAGCGCCGGCGGCACGTGGCGATCGAGCCCGTCGTCGGCCGCGTACCGGCCGAAGCGCATCGCGAGCCGGCGCGTCGTCGCGTCGTCGCTGGGATCGGCCTCGAGTGCGACGCGTCGCGATGCGCGCAGCGCGTCGACGACGGCCCGGTTGAACGGCTCGCCGTCCGGGCGGCCGACGTGGATCGTGCCGTAGAGGAACAATCGCTTGCCGGACGATGCGTCGGCATCGCGCGTGACGTCGTACAGGAAGCCGCGACGTCCGACCGAAGCGATCTGCGCGGTCACGCGGTCGCGCTCGGCAGCGTCGACGCGCGGTGCGGCCGACGCGTCGGCGGCGGATGCGGCCGGCGCACCCGCCATCGCGAACAGCGCGGTGGCGAGGAGCCCAAGCAGCGCGGCGATCGGCGGGCGACGAGGCTTCATCCGGACGATGTTAATGGAAGCGGGCGCGGTCGAACGGGCCGGCGGCGGCATTTCGGCGAGCTCCGTGCGCGTCGCCATTGAAGCGGCGCCGGGCTCGGGCTACGCTTCGCGCGCGGCGCCCGCCGCAATCCCGCGACTTCACTGCGGCCTCGCGTCGCTCCCGACCGCCCTCATGAGCCGGACGTTCCTGATGTGCCCGCCCGAATACTTCGACGTGGCGTACGTGATCAATCCGTGGATGCACGGCAACGTCCGCAACATCGACAACCGACTCGCGAAGGCGCAGTGGCGCGGCCTCTACGACCACGTCGCCCGACATGCGCGCGTGCGCCTGATGCACCCCGAGCCGAGCTCGCCCGACATGGTCTTCACCGCGAACGCCGGGCTGGTGCTCGGTCGCAACTTCCTCGTGTCGCGCTTCCGGCATCTCGAGCGGCAGAGCGAGGAGCCGTACTTCACCGAGTGGTTCGTCGACCGCGGCTACCAGGTCTTCGCCGGACCGCCCGACGTGCCGTTCGAAGGCGCCGGCGACGCGCTGTTCGATCGCGGCCTGCCGGTGCTGTGGCTCGCGCACGGCCATCGCTCGATGATGGACGCGCAGTCGTTCATCGCGGCCAACATCACCGCGCTCGCGAACATCGAGATCGTGCCGCTCGAACTCGTCGACGAACGCTTCTATCACCTCGACACGTGCTTCTGCCCGCTCGACGGCGGCGCGTTGCTGTACTACCCGAAGGCGTTCAGCGACGCGTCGCTCGCGTCCATCGAGGCGCGCGTGCCGGCGTCGCGCCGCATCGTCTGCGACGACGCCGACGCCGAGGCGTTCGCCTGCAATGCCGTCAACATCGGCCGCACGGTGATCGTCCACGCTGCGAGCGACGCGTTCGTCGCCGCGCTCGCGGCGCACGGCTTCGCGGTGGAGCGCTCGCCGCTGTCGGAGTTCCTGAAGGCCGGCGGCGCGGCGAAGTGCCTGACGCTCGACATCACGTGACGTCGACGAGCGTCGGTCAGCCCATCGTCGGCTCAGCCGCGACGCCGAACGTGCCGTCGACGACCTCGACGAAGCTGCGTTCCTCGCCGACGATGAAGCGTCGCTCCTGCGCGAACGCGAAGTTCGCACGCGCGTCGGGATCGCTCCGCAGCCGCGCGCGGTAGCGCTCGTAGTCGGCCAGCGAGTCGAACGCGATCAGGCCCCAGCCGACGTCGTTCGTGCCTTCGTGCGGCAGGAAGTAGCCGACGAGATGGCCACCGCAGCGCGGGATGATCGCGGCCCAGCGTTCGGCGTACGCGCGAAACGCGTCGCGCTGGAACGGGTCGAGCCGGTAGCGGATGAAGCAGGTGATCGGCATGCGCGGTCTCCGCGGAAGGGAGACCGAACGGTACGGACCCGCGGCCGTGAGACGCTTCGTCGTACGACGAAGCGATCGCCGCATCGGGTCGGCGGTGAAGGCCGTCGTCCGAGCGGATCGCGTTCCGCCGACGGAAGTCGCGTCGGCGACCGCCGCTATTGCGAGCCGCTCTTCTGCAGCCGCGCGAGCTCGTCGTCGCTGATGTAGTCGAACACCTTGACGACCTTCTGCACGCCGGAGACGCCCTGCGCGATCTCGGCGGCGCGGTCGCCTTCCTGCCGGGTCACGCGACCCATCAGGTACACGATGCTCTTCTCGGTGATGACGTCGTACGCGTTCGCGAAGATGTCCTTGCGGCTGACGAGCTGCGCCTTGACCTTCGCGGTGAGGTACGCGTCGTTGTTGCGCGCCGTCGACGGCGTCATGCCGCCGATCTCGAGGTCGGACACGACCGACGCGACGTTCTCGGTCGATCGCGCGATCTCCTCGGCCTTCGCCTTCGACGCGGCGTCGGGCACCTCGCCGGTCAGCAGCACCTTGCGGTTGAAGCTGTTGACGTTGACGTGCGCGCGGTCGGACAGCGCGTTCGAGATGCGGCTGTCGACGCGGACCGCGATGACCTTGTCGTCGGTCTGCGCGCCGAGCGAACGCCGGTCGGTCGTCGCGTAGGCGCCGGCCCCGACCGCGCCGATCACCACCGGCACGCAGGCGGACAGCTGGGAACCCAGCGTCGCGACGGCGGCGAGCAGGACGGCGGCGCGCAACGCGCGTGGATCGATCATTCAATCGTCTCCGAGCAGGTGCCAGTCGATCCCGTCGCAAAGACAGTGCAGGACCAGCAGATGGACTTCCTGGATGCGCGCCGTGCGGTCGTGCGGCACGCAGATGTGGACATCGCTGTCGCGCAGCAGTTCGCCGATGGTGCCGCCGCCCTTGCCGGTCAGCGCGACGATCGACAGATCGCGCACGAACGCGGCCTCGATCGCCGCGATGACGTTCGCCGAGTTCCCCGACGTCGAGATCGCGAACAGCACGTCGCCGGCGCGGCCGAGACCGGCGACCTGCTTCGCGAAGATCTGCTCGAACGCGTAGTCGTTCGCGACCGCGGTGATCAGCGACGTGTCGGTCGACAGCGCGATCGCCGGCAGCGGCAGCCGCTCGCGCTCGAAGCGGCCGATCAGCTCGGCCGAGAAGTGCTGCGCATCGGCCGCGGACCCGCCGTTGCCGCAGGCGAGGATCTTGTGATCGTTCGACAGCGCATCGAACATCACGTCGACGCCGCGCGCGATCGAGTCGAGCAGCGCGTCGGACGATTTCTGGATGGCGCGGGCGCTGTCTTCGAAGTGACGAACGATACGATCGGTCAGGTCCATCGGGAAAAGTATAGCAACGCGGCTTCGCGCGACCGGGGAGGCTGATGCTCGTCGGCGTGCCGGTTCGGCCGGACCGCGTTGCGGCTTCGGCAGGATGACGCGTCGCAGGGGCGGTACGCCGCACCGTGGGCGCCGACCGCCAAGCGTGATCGACCGAGCCCATCGTCGGTCACGGGAAGGCGGAACCCGATGGCGTCGGCCGTTCGCGCGGTGGGGAACGGTCGACGACGCTGGGTTCCCGCCTTCGCGGGAACGACGGGTGAACTTTCGTGCGTGCCGGTCGGTCGTGATTGGGTCCCGGCGTTCGGCGGGATGCATGATTGGGTCCCGGCCTTCGCCGGGATGACGGCGATGTGTGCGAGATGTGTGACCGCGCTGTCAAGCGCCGAGCCGGATGCCGATGCCGGATGCCGATGCCGATGCCGAACGCCGAACGCCGAACGCCGTATGTGATGCCGGCACTGAAGGCCGTCTTTTCGGTCGTTCGCGCGAAAGCGCGAACCCGCGACGTTCGCCCGGCGATGAAGATGCCGTACCGGGGGAGAGACACTGGTTTCCCGCCTGCGCGAAAACGACGAGATCCGTTGACGTCGCGGCCCTTCGACCCCGCTGCTACCGCCCCTCGTCGCGGAACGCGTCGCGGTGCCATTCGATCCGCAAGGGCTGCGACGCGCCGCCGTCGATCGTGACCACGTCGAAGCGGCTCGGTGGCAGCGTGCGCATCTGCAGCCCGACGAGATAGTGCGCCGCCGCCGCGACGAGGCGCCGTCGCTTCGCGTGCGTGACGCTGCCGGCGGCGCCGCCGTGGTCCGCACGCGCGCGGCGACGCACCTCGACGAAGACGAGCGACGGCTGGGCGAGCGCCGGCGTCGGCCGCTCGCGCATCACGAGGTCGATCTCGCCGTCGCGATAACGCACGTTCGCCGCGACGAAGGTCAGGCCGGCCCGTTCGAGATGCCGCCGCGCGGCGAGTTCGCCGTCGTCGCCGGTGCGTTGCCGCGACGTGCGCGACGCCGACTGTGCGACCGGTGCGTCGCTCGGCCCGCGCGACGCCGCCTCCGGCGCATACAGGGACGCCTTCGGCACGCGGCGCGGCGACGGATGCGCCTCGGCGTCGCGCACGGCGAGCGGCGCGCGGGCGAGCCGCGCGAAGATCGCCTTGATCGTCTGCATCGTTTCCATGCGCCGATCGTCGTCGCGACGCGCGCGGCGCTCAACCCGCGAATCGATTAGCCCGATGCGGCACAATCGATCGATGTCCTCCGAACGTCCGGGCCCGCCGACCGTCGACGCGGCCGTGCTGCACGCGCTGACGGTCGCCGCCGCGGATGCGGCCGGGCAGGACTATCCGGCCTCGACGCTGTACGTCGTCGCGACGCCGATCGGCAATCGCGCCGACATCGGCGTGCGGGCGCTGGCCTGCCTCGCGCGCGTCGACGCCGTCGCCGCGGAGGACACGCGCACCGCGCTCGCGCTGCTGCGCCATTACGGCATCGACAAGCCGATGATCGCCGCGCATCGCCACAACGAGAACGCCGTCGCGTCGACGATCGTCGCGCGGATCGCGGCCGGCGAGCGCATCGCCTACGTCTCCGATGCCGGGACGCCCGGCGTGTCCGACCCCGGTTCGCGCCTCGTCGCGGCCGTGCGCGACGCGGGCCATCGCGTGATGCCGCTGCCGGGCGCGTCCGCGCTGACGACGACGCTGTCGGCCGCGGGCCTCGACGACGGGCCGGTGCTGTTCGTCGGCTTCCTGCCGTCGAAGGCCGCGCAGGCGGCCACGGCGCTGCGCGCGTTCGCCGACATGCCCGCGCACCTCGTGTTCTACGAGGCGCCGCACCGGATCGTCGACACGCTGACGCTCGTCGCGACCGCGTGCGCGGGCCGACAGTGCGTCGTCGCGCGGGAGCTGACGAAGCGCTTCGAGACGATCCATCGCGGCCTCGTCGACGACGCGCCGGCCTGGATCGCGGCCGACGCGGACCGCCGGCGCGGCGAGTTCGTCGTCGTCGTCGAGCGACTGCCCGACGACCGGCGCGACGCACGCGCGCTCGAGTCCGCGCTGCCGATCCTCGCGCGCCTCGGCGCGTCGCTGTCGCTGTCCGAGGCCGCGTCGCTCGCGTCCGAACTCACCGGCGTGCCGCGGAAGGCGCTCTACGCGCACGCGCTCGCGAACCGTCGCGACGACGGGGACGACGACGGCCGGGAAGACACGCAAGACGATCGAACGCGCGACGCGGACGGCGACGATGGCGAGGACGACGCACGCGACCGCGTCGACGACGGACGCGGTGACCGCGACCGCGACCGCAACGACGGCGACGACTAGAGCCAGCCCTTCTGCCGCGCGATCCGCGTCGCCTCGATGCGGTTCGCCGCGCCGAGCTTGCCGATCGCGTCCGACAGGTAGTTGCGCACCGTCCCCTGCGACAGGCCGAGCGACGCGCCGATGTCGGCCGTCGCCATCCCGTCGCCGGCGAGCCGGAGAATCTGGCGCTCGCGGTCGTTCAGCGGGTCGGGATCGGACCACGCGTCGACGGCGAGTTCCGGATCGACGACGCGGCCGCCGCGATGGACCGTGCGCAGCGCCGCGGCGAGCCGGTCCGACGGCGCGTCCTTGATGAGATAGCCGGCGACGCCGGCGTCGAGCGCGCGACGCAGGTAGCCGGGCCGCGCGAACGTCGTCAGGATCACGACGCGGCACGGCGTGTCGAAGCGCGCGACGCGCTGCGCGACCTCGATGCCGGTCAGTCCCGGCATCTCGATGTCGGACACGAGGATGTCCGGCTTCAGCCGATGGGCCTCGCGCACCGCGGCCTCGCCGTCGCCGACGGTGCCGAGCACGTCGATGTCGTCCTCGAGCGACAGCAGCGCCGCGAGCGCGCCGCGCATCATCGCCTGGTCTTCGGCGAGCAGCACGCGGATCATGCCGCGGCCCGCGGCGCGTTCGGGGCTTCCATCACGACCTCGGTGCCGCGTCCGCGCTCCGACGTCAGCGACAGCCGCCCGCCGAGCGCCACCAGCCGTTCCTCCATGCCGGCGAGGCCGTTGCCGCGCGTCGCCGCGCCGCCGCGGCCGTCGTCGCGCACGCGCAGCTCGGCGGTGCGATCGCCGGCGACGAGCCGGACCTCGACGCGCGTCGCGCCGGCATGGCGATGGACGTTCGTGATCGCCTCGCGCAGGCCGAGCGCGAACGCGGCCTCGACGGCCGGTTGCAGCGGCGCCTCGACGCCGGCGACGTCGAGCCGGACGTCGCCGGCGTCGAGCATCGCGCGCGCCGACGCGAGTTCGGCCGCGAGCGCCGCGGCGCGCATGCCGGTGACGGCCTCGCGGACGTCCGCGAGCGCCTGGCGCGCGACGCCTTCGATGTCGACGAGCTCGCGCTCCGCGGCGGCCGGGTCGCGATGAACGAGGCGACGCGCGAGCTCCGACTTGATCGCGACGAGCGACAGCGTGTGGCCGAGCAGGTCGTGCAGGTCGCGTCCGATCCGTTCGCGCTCGGCCGTCGTCGCGAGGCGCCGGACCTCGTCCTGCGTGAGGCGCAGCGCCGCGTCGCGCTCGCCGTTGACGCGGAACACGGCGTTCAGCACGACGATGACCGCGGTCGTGACGATGCAGCTCGCGGTCAGCAGCGGCGTGTAGAAGCCGCTCGCGATCGCGGCGACGTAGAACGCGACGAGCAGCAGCGCGACCCACGCGGCCGCCCGCCAGCCGCGGACCGCGAACGGGATCAGCGAGCCCGCATAGATCACGTACGACCACGAGCTGTTGACGAACAGGATCGCGAGGCCGAGCACGGCGATGCCCGCGATGTGCAGCGGCAGTCGTGCGCGCGGCCCGAACCACGCGCGCTGGTAGAGCACGAGGAACAGCGCCATGCTCGCGTACGTCAGCACGACGACCGACGGTCGAACCGGCCCCAGCATCCACGGCGCCGCCGCCATCCAGATCAGCCAGACCAGGTTGACGATCGGGAACCACGGCGTCGTCGCGTTCGGACGGCCGTGGTTCAGCAGCGCGACGAGCGAGTCGGCGTCGCCGCGCAGCCAGCGTCGCGCGTTCATCGGAAGTACGTCGGCGTTCGCCGGCGCGGGTCGCATCGACATCGACGGCCGCCGCCCTCGCGCGTCGCGGTCGTCGTCATTCGATGCGGACGTCGTCGATCTCGAACTCGAACGGGCCGGCGGGCTGCCCGGCGGTGATGGCCAGCGCGCGGATGCGCGTCGGGTCCGCGCCGGGGAACGCGTCGAGCGGCAGCCGCACTTCGTGCCACTCGGGCGTGACGTGGAAGCGCTGCGTCGCCGGAATCCGCTGCGTCGCGGCGCCGGTGAACACCATCGCCGTCAGGTCGCGCTCGGGGCCGCGCACGGCGAACACGAGCGCCTTGCGCTTCGAGAAGTCGACCGCCTCGAACGGTTGCGAACCCGGCATGAACAGCGTCCCAGCCCATGCGAACGGCAGGCCGCCCGCGACTTCGCCGCTGACCCGCATCGCGCCGTTCGATCCGCCGGCGCCGCCCGATTGCCAGGCCTGCACCGCGGTCGACGCGCCGCCGACGATGCGATCGGTCGTGACGTCCCAGTTCTGGCCGAATCGTACCGCGATGGCGCCCGCCTCGAAGTCCGAGATCCGCGCGTTGGACACGGTCTCGGACGCCTGCGGCTTCTCGGACGCGAGCAGCGTGCGGTCGACCGGCGCGCCGTTCTTCCAGATGCCGACGATCGCCCGGGTCGCGGTGATGTCGGTCGTCGGATCGCCGTCGACGAGCAGCAGGTCGGCCCGCTCTCCCGGCGCGATGCGGCCGCGATCGCCGAGCGAGAACCTGTCCGCGGGCAGGCTCGTCGCCGCGGCGAGCGCCTCGACCGGCGACAGTCCCGACGCGACGAGCAGCGCGAGCTCCTCGTGCAGCGACGCGCCGTGCGTCGTGCCCGGGTTGCCGGCGTCGGTGCCCGCGAGGATCGGCACGCCGGCCGCATGCAGCCGGCGCACGCTCTCCTCGGCGTTCGCGAGGAACGCGCGCTTCTGCCAGGCCGACGGAAACACCGCGCGCAGGCTGTCCTTCTGGCCGACGCCGAGCCACGGCGCGATCCGCGGATCGGCCGCGAGCTTCGTCGCCTCGTCGGCCCCGGACACGCCGGCGGCGACCGACAGCGTCGCGACGACGAACGTGCCCGAGCGCTTCACGAGGTCGACGACCTCGGGCGACGCCGGCCGGTCGATGAACACGTGCGCGAGCCCGTCGACATGCGCCTCGACCGCATCGCGGGCCTCGGCCTCGGTCGCGACGTGCGCGATCGCCATCTCGTGCGCCGCGTGCGCGGCCGCGACGAGCGCGACGACCGTCGGCTGATCGAGCGTCGGCAGCGGATGGTCGTACGCCGAGCCGTCCTCCATGATGATCTTGATGTAGTCGGAGCCCTCGGCGATCCGCGCCGCGACGAACGCCGGCGCCTCGTCGGGCCGCGTCAGCGTCGGGATCGGGAAGCCGTACTCGGTGCCGTGGCCGTGCGGCACGGTCGCGAGCGTGCCCGACGACCACAGGTCCGCGACCGGCGTCGGCGCGAGGCTCGCCCGCGCGACCTTGGCGTCCGCGATCTGGTGCCAGTCGCTGAACATGTCGAGCTCGGTCGTGACGCCGAAGCGGATCGCGTCCCGTCGCGCGCTGCCGTAGACGTGCACGTGCGCGTCGATCAGACCGGGCAGCAGCGTGCGGCCGTGCCCGTCGACGACCGGGATGCCCGCCGGCGCGAGGCCGCGCCCGACCTGCGCGATGCGGCCGTCGCGGACCACGACGTCGGTCGCATCGATCACGCGAACGCCGTCGAAGACGCGAGCGTCGCGGATCACGAAGCTGCCGGACGGCATCGTCGCATCGTCGGCCGCCGAGGCGACCAGCGAAGGCGCGCAGAGGACGGCGATCGCGGCGACGTGCGCGGCGACGCGCGCGAGGTGGATCGAAAGCGGATGCGACATGACGGTCTCCGGGGATGCGAAGGCCGCAGCGTGGGGCCGCGCCCGCGCCCTGCCCAGGGTCGCGCGTCACGCGTCGTGCATGACATCTGTCATCCGGACCGTCCCGCCACGGCGCCGGCGCCGGTCCGACGGGCCTTGCATAATGACGGCCCCGTCCGAACCGGCATCGCCGCGCGGGCGATGCCGTCCGAGGCCCCATGTCCGTTCCCGAGTCCCTGCGCCACCTCCGCTTGCCGGTCATCGGCGCGCCGATGTTCATCGCGAGCGGCCCCGAGCTCGTCATCGCGCAATGCGGGCCGGCATCGTCGGCGCGTTCCCCGCGCTGAACGCGCGACCCGCCGACGAGCTGCCGCGCTGGCTGACGCGCATCGAGGACGAGCTCGCCGCGTTCCGCGCCGCGCATCCCGACCGGCCGGTCGCGCCGTACGCCGTCAACCAGATCGTCCACACGTCGAACGATCGCCTGATGCGCGACGTCGAGGCCTGCGTCGAGCATCGCGTACCGATCATGATCTCGAGCCTGCGCGCGCCCGATCGCGCGATGCTCGACGCGGTCCATTCGTACGGCGGCATCGTGCTGCACGACGTCATCAGCATCCGCCACGCGAAGAAGGCGCTCGACGCCGGCGTCGACGGGCTGATCCTCGTCGCGGCCGGCGCCGGCGGCCACGCCGGCATGCTGTCGCCGTTCGCGCTGGTCGGCGAGGTGCGCCGCTTCTTCGACGGTCCGCTCGCGCTGTCGGGGTCGATCGCATCGGGTGGCGCGATCCTCGCCGCGCAGGCGATGGGCGCCGACTTCGCGTACATCGGCACGCGCTGGCTCGCGACCGAGGAAGCCAACACGTCGGCCGGCTATCGCGACGCGATCGTCGGGTCGAGCGCCGCCGACGTGATCTACACGAACCTGTTCACCGGCGTGCACGGCAACTATCTCAGGAAGAGCATCGTCGCCGCCGGCCTCGACCCCGACGACCTGCCGCAATCCGACCCGACGACGATGAACTTCGGCTCCGGCGGCGGCGCGAAGGCGAAGGCGTGGCGCGACATCTGGGGCGCGGGCCAGGGCGTCGGGCTGATGCACGACGTGCCGGCCGTCGGCGACGTCGTCGATCGCCTCGAGGCCGAATACCGGGCGGCGCTGGCGCGCGTCGCGGCCGCCGCCTGACGATGCGCATCAAGCTGCGACGCGCGCCGAAGATCGAGCGCGAACCGATCGGGACGCGCGCCGATCGTCGCCGCGTCGTGCCGCAATACATGCTCCCGAAGCGCCGGCTGACCGCGTTCGCCGGGCGCGTCGCGTCGAAGGAAGGCGGCCGCACGCCGCGCTCGACGATCCGCTGGTTCGTCCGCAAGTACGGCGTCGACCTGAGCGAGGCGCTCGAGCCCGACCCGACGCGCTACGCGAGCTTCAACGCGTTCTTCACGCGCGCGCTGAAGCCCGGCGCGCGCCCGCTCGCCGATGCCGACCTGATCAGCCCGGTCGACGGCACGATCAGCCAGCTGGGGCCGATCGACCACGATCGCATCCTGCAGGCGAAGGGGCATCGCTACGCGACGGCCGCGCTCGTCGCCGACGCGAAGCTCGCGCGCGCGCTTCCACGACGGCTGGTTCGCGACGCTCTATCTCAGCCCGCGCGACTACCACCGCATCCACATGCCGTGCGACGGGCGGCTGCTGCGGATGATCCACGTGCCGGGCGACCTGTTCTCCGTCAACCCGACGACGGCGCAGGGCGTGCCCGGCCTGTTCGCGCGCAACGAGCGCACGGTCTGCGTGTTCGAGCGACCGGGCGACGACGGCGCGGCGCCGGAACCGTTCGTGATCGTGCTCGTCGGCGCGACGATCGTCGGCAGCATGGCGACGGTATGGCACGGCGTCATCAACGCGCCGCGCGCGCGGCGCGTCCGCGAATGGCTCTACGACCGCGAGCGCATCGTGCTGCGCAAGGGCGACGAGATGGGTCGCTTCCTGCTCGGCTCGACGGTCGTGCTGCTGTTCCCGAAGGGGCCGCTCGCGTTCGAGCCGGCGTGGGAGCCCGGACGCGCGATCCGCTTCGGCGAGGCGATGGCGACGCGTCCGTGACCCTCGCGCGCGACTGACATCGCGGCGGGCACATGGAGCGTTTCGCGCCACCGCGCTGCGCCGACAACGCGCCTCGCGTTGCGGAGCCCCGATTCACAGGAACGCTGACGCGGCGCGGGCCCGCGCGGCGCGACACTCGCGTTCTTTCGACTCGAGGAGAACGCGATGGGACGCATCCTGACATCGGCCGTCGTCATCATGGCGCTCGGCTACGTCGCGGGCCGGCTGCTGCAGAACAAGCTGGAAACGCGCTGATCGTCCGCTGCGGCGCGGTCGCCGGCCCGGGCTGGCCTGACGACGCCGCGCCTGCCGCGTCGCGACGCGCCGCGCGCCCGGTCAGACCCCGAGGTGTCGCTGCAGGATCGCGGGCTCGGCCTTCAGGTCGCGCGCCGATCCCTCGTGCACGATGTGCCCGTTGTTGACGATGTAGACGCGCGTCGCGAGCGCGAGCGTCGCGGCGAGGTTCTGCTCGACGAGCACGATCGTCTGCCCGGCCGCGGCGAGCGTCCGGCACGCCTTCATCAGGTCCTGCACGATCACCGGCGCGAGTCCCTCGAACGGCTCGTCGAGCAGGATCGAGCTTCGGGTCGCGGACCAGCGCGCGCGCGATCGCCAGCATCTGCTGCTCGCCGCCGGACAGGTCGGTCCCGCGGCTGCCGCGACGCTCCTTCAGCCGCGGGAACATCTCGTAGATGCGCTCGAGCGGCCAGCGCTTCGGCGCGGTGAGCCCGGCCAGCACGAGGTTCTCCTCGACGTTCAGGCTGCCGAAGATGCGCCGGTCCTCGTGGACGAGCTGCATGCCGGCGCGCGCGATGCGATGGCTCTTCTGGCCCGCGAGGTCGCTGTCCGTCGAACACGACCTTGCCGCGAGCGCGGCTGGACGACGCCCATCAGGCTCTTCAGCGTCGTGCTCTTGCCGGCGCCGTTGCGGCCGAGCAGCGCGACGACCTCGTTCGCCTCGACCCGCAGCGCGACGTCGAACAGGATGTGCGAGTCGCCGTAGTAGCTGTTCAGGCCGGACGACCTCGAGCAGGCTCATGTCGAGCACTCCGCCGAGATAGGCCTCCTGCACCTTCGGATTGCCCTTGATCTCGTCCGGCGTGCCCTCGACGAGCACGCGGCCTTCCTGCAGCACGGTGACCTTCTGCGCGAGCTCGAACAGCGCGTCCATGTCGTGGTCGATGATGATCATCGTGCGACCGACGCTGATCGACTTCAGCAGCTTCACCGTCGCGACGCGCTCCTGCGGACTCATGCCGGCCAGCGGCTCGTCGAGCAGCAGCAGGCTCGGCGACGTCGCGAGCGCGAGGCCGATCTCGAGGCGGCGCTTTTCGCCGTAGGCCAGCGCCGAGACCGGCGTGTCGGCGCGATGGACGAGGTCGACGAGCGCGAGCGTGTGCTCGACCTGCTCGGCGAGGCCCGGCACCGTCGCCGACGACCGCAGCAGGTCGATGCGGAACTTGCCGCGCAGGTCGGCGAGCGCCGCGATCGTCACGTTCTCGCGCGTCGTCAGGTGCGTGAACAGCTGGTTGACCTGGTAGCTCTTCGTCAGGCCGAGCTGGCAGACGTCGGTCACGCTGCGACCGGTGATGTCGTTGCCCTCGAAGACGATCGTGCCCGACGTCGGGGGCACCTCGCAGGTCAGCATCTTGAAGAACGTCGACTTGCCGGCGCCGTTCGGACCGATGATGCCGCGCAGCTCGCCGTGATCGACGGTGAAGTCGATGTCGCTGTTCGCGAGCAGGCCGCCGTAGCGCTTCGTCAGCCCGCGCGCCTGCAGGATCGGGCCCGTGGTCCGGTCGATGTCGCGGTGGCGCGGCGGCATCGACGTGGCGCTCGCGGCGGCCGAAGAAGCCGGCACGACCGCGGAACCGTCCGCCGCCGTCTCGACCTCCGCGTCGACCGGCCGCCGGTGCGTCGCGCGGTCGACCAGCGCGACGAGCCCGCCGACGACGCCGCGCCGCAGGAAGAACACGAGCAGCACGAACACGACGCCGAGCACGAGCTTCCACGTCGCGCCGAGCCCCAGCGCGCCCTGCAGGAAGTCGCGCAGGTAGAGCCAGATCGCCGCGCCGACGAGCGGTCCGTACAGCGTGCCGAGGCCGCCGATGACCGTCTGCATGACGAGCTGGCCGGACGTGTCGAACGTGAACGCGTCGGGCGGCATGTAGCCCTGCAGCACGCCGAGCAGCCCGCCGGCGAGGCCGCCGTACGCCGCCGCGATGACGAACACGAGCAGCTTGTAGCCGTGCACGTTGTGGCCGACCGCCGCGGCGCGCAGCGGATTGTCGCGGATCGCGACCAGGATGCGGCCGACCGGCGACGCGCACGATGCGCCGGGCGATGACGATGCCCGATGAAGTAGCAGACCGCGAGGAAGCCGTACATCGTCCAGCCGCTGCCGACGCGGATCGTCGTGAAGCCGAGCTCGAACACCGGCGCCGGCACGCCGGGCAGCCCGTTCTCGCCGCCGGTATAGGCCGCGAGCGGCGAGTTCTCGACGAAGAAGAAGACCTCCGCGATCGCGACGGTGATCATCGCGAAGTAGATGCCGGTGCGTCGCAGCGCGATCATCCCGACGACGTAGCCGACCGCGGCGGCGACCACCGTGCCGATCAGCAGCGCCAGCAGCACGCTCGGGAAGCCGACCTGCGTCAGCAGGTACGCCGCGACGAAGCCGCCGGTGCCGAAGAACGCCGACTGCCCGAACGACAGCAGGCCGGTGTAGCCGAACAGCAGGTCGAAGCCGATGCCGAACAGGCCGAACATCAGGATGCGGTTCATCGTGTCGGGCGAGAACCCGAGGGACGGCAGCACGAACGGCGCGACGATCAGCGCCGATTGCCGTGACGATCTCGGCGATCCCGTACGCGCCCGTGCGCGGCGTGCGCGCCATCAGTTGCGCCCCTGCGCGCCGAGCAGGCCGTGCGGCCGGAACACCAGCACCAGCGGTCATCGCGAGCGAACAGCATCACCTGCGAATAGCCGGGATTGATCATCGACGTGATGCTGAGGATCTCGCCCGCGATCAGGCCGCCGAGCACGGCGCCGGGGAACGAGCCGACGCCGCCGATGACGACGACCACGAACGTCTCGACCAGGATGTCGTCGCCGATGTCGGGCGTGATCGGCGCGATCGGCACGTTGACGATGCCGGCGAACCCGGCCGCCATCGCGCCGATGCCGAACACGACCATGAAGATGCGATAGACGTCGATGCCGAGCGAATCGACCATCACCGAATCCTCGATGCCGGCGCGCACGATCATGCCGAGGCGCGTGCGATAGAGCACGCACGTAGAGCGCGATCAGCGCGACCGCGACGATGCCGACCAGCGCGAGCCGGTAGGTCGGATAGATCATGAAGCCGAGCGACGTGATGCCGCTCGCCCACGACGGCGGCGGCATCGACTGCGACAGGCTGCCGAAGAAGTAGCGGATGACCTCGACGAAGACGATGCCCAAGCCGAACGTGACGAGGATCTGGTCCTCGTCCGGCCGGCTGTAGAAGTGCCGGATGACGACCCGCTCCATCACGACGCCGAGCACGAGGACGAAGAACGACCCCGCCGAGCACCGCGACGACGTACGAGCCGGTGTACTTGTAGGCGACGATAGCCGGCGTAGCCGCCGACCATGAACATCGCGCCATGCGCGAGGTTGAGGACGCCGAGCGTGCCGTAGATGATCGTCAGGCCGGAGCTGATCAGGGCGAGCAGCGCGCCCGAGCACCAGCCCGTTGAACATCTGCGAGAGCAGATTGGCCCAGCTAAGCATGTCCGACCCTCGACAAGCCGTGCCGCGGCCGGGCCGCGTCGACGAAGCGATCAGGTGTAGCTCGCCCAGCTTGCAGCCGAACGCGTCGGGCGCCTGCATCAGCGGCCTCGCCGGCGACGACCTCGACGACGTCGTAGAAGTCGTCGGGGCTCTTCATGTCGCCGACGTCTTCTTGCCGCGCAGGATGATGACCGGCCGCACGAGCTGGTGGTCCTCGCCGCGGAAGTAGACGTCGCCGACGGTCGACTGACGACCTTGCGCCGGCCTCGTAGGCCTTGATGACGTCGGGCGGATAGAACGTCTTCGCGCGCTCGACGGCGTCGGCCCACATCGCGATCTGCAGGTACGCGGCGTTCGCGCCCCACTCGGGGTTGTAGCTGTACTTCGCCGGAACGCGTCGTTGAACATCTTCGCGAGCGGGAACTTGTCCTCGAGCGTCCACCAGTAGTCGGTGCCGGCGTAGACGCCCTGCATCGGTCTGCGCGCCGACTTCCTTGGCGAGGAACGGCGTGTTGTAGGGCAGCGACGAGCGTCATCTTGTCGAGGATGCCGAACTGCTTGGCCTGCTTGATCGACAGCACCGCGTCGCGACCGAAGTTGATGTTGATGACGACGTCGGCGCCGCTGTTGGCGACGTTCAGCAGGTACGAGCGAGAAGTCGGTCGTGCCGAGCGGCGAGACCTGGTTCGGTCGCGACCGTCCAGCCGCCGCTCCTTCAGCGCGTCCTCCATCGACTGCCGGACGGTGTGGCCGTAGGTGTAGTCGGGCGTGAGGATAGGCGATCTTCTTGTCTCTTGCCGATGTTCTTGATCAGCACCGGCGCGATCGCCTTGGCCGCGGTCTGCCGCGTAGAAGCACTCGCGGAACGAGTAGCGCACGCAGTCCTTGCCGGTCGTGTCGTTCGAGCCGCTGATGCACGGCAGGTAGATGACCTTCTCGCGATCGGCGAGCTTGTTGTAGCGCGACGGCCACGGCGCTCGACACCGAGCCCGTGAACATGATCGCCTTGTTCTCGTTGATGAAGCGCGACGCCGCCTGCACGGCGGTGTTCGGCTTCGCCTCGCTGTCGGCGACGCCGTACTTCACTTCCTTGCCGAGCACGCCCTTCTTGATGTTCGGCGAGATCTTGCCGGATCAGCTCGTTGCCGGCGTTCAGGTGCTCGATCGCGAGCTCGTAGCCCTTGATCTCGTCCTCGCCCTGCGCCGCGTAGGTGCCGGTGCGCGGCGTGCAGATGCCGACGAACACCGACGACCCGGTCGTGCCGGCCGGATAGGTGCCGAGCGCCGCGTCGGCGGCCGCGGCGGGCCGGATCAGGGCCGTCGGCAGCAGCGCGCCGCCGGCGAGTGCGGCGCCCGCCTGGATGAACGCACGGCGCGAACGGCCGCCCACTGCCTCGTCGAACTCGTTTGTCGCCATGTCGCTCTTCCTTTTTGGTTTGATGGTCTCCACCACGCCCCGAGCGCCGCGCGGTCCGTCGCTGGCGCGTGTCCCGAGGAAGCCGGATCGTCGCACAGGTCCGCGATGCGAAAGCGGGTCGCCGGAACGCGCGTTGCGGGCTCACCGCTACTGTGGCGGCAACCGGCGCGCTTTCGTAGCCGGGATTTCCCGGCCATGCGGCCGCTTCAGCGCGGCAGCGACCTCGGGCATCACGACGACCGGCTGCGCGATGGCGGCCCGCAGATCGACGGCGACGCTGTCGGCGTCGGCGCGCAACGGGTACGGGCCCGATCCGCACGCGGTACAGGCCGTTCGCGTCCGCGACGTGCACCTTCGACGCGATGGCCGGATCGATCTCGCGGGTGACGTGCGCGGCGAAGCTGTCGGCGCCGGCGCGGGCCCGGAACGCGCCGAGCTGCAGGTAGTAGCCGGCGCTCGTCGCGACCTCGGGCAGCTTCGGCGCCGGCGACGGATCGGGGATCAGGTCGGCCGGGATGCCGCGGGCCGCGTAGCTCGCCGGCAGCGGCGCTTCGGCGTTCGACGGCGGGGCGCGAGCGGCGCTCGGCAGTGGCGCGTCGGCCGGCGACGCGGCGAGCGGAACCGACCTCGCGATCCGCAGCGATCGGCGCCCGCGACGCGACGACGACCGCCGGCTCGCCGATCGGTCGCGGCGGCGCGTCGACGGTCGGCGCCCGGCGCTGGCCGTTCGCCGTCGCGGCGGCGATGAACAGGCTGTTCGTCGTGACGGGAATGCGGCCGGCCGCGATGTCCGCCGGCGTCAGCATCTCGACCTCGATCAGGCCGCTGCCCGACGACAGGTAGCCGACCTTCAGCGCGGCCGCGTACGACAGATCCATGATGCGGTTGTGCAGGAACGGGCCGCGGTCGTTGACGCGGACGATCACCGACTTGCCGTTCGAGAGGTTCGTGACCAGCGCGTAGCACGGGATCGGCAGCGTCGGATGCGCCGCGGTCATCGCGTACATGTCGTAGATCTCGCCCGACGACGTCCGCTGGCCGTGGAACTTGCGGCCGTACCACGACCCGACGCCGCGCTGGCGGTACGGCGCGCCGGACAGGTCGGGCACGTAGTCGACGCCGAACACGTTGTACGGCCGGTTCGCGCCGCTCGCGTACTTCTCGACCCGGGGCACCGCGTCGGGCAACAGGTCGAGGTCGGCCGGCGGATGGTCGCCCGGTCCGTCGTCGAGGTAGTAGCCGCCGCCCTTCCTCGCCGTCGGCGACGCGACGTCGCCGCTCGACGGCGTCGGCCCGCGCGCCGACGGTTCGCCGGTCGCGTGGCGGCCCGGCGTCGTCGAACACGCCGATACGACGATCGCGAGCGCCGCCCAGGCGAACGGACGGCGGCGCCGCGCGCTCATCGCGGCGGACGCCGCGGCGACGGCGGCACGATCGGCGCCGCGTCGAAGATCTCGAGCGTGGGTGGCTCGATCGCGAACGCCTGCAGCCGCCGGCCGAAGTCGCGCGACGCGGGGACGGCGAAGTGCGTCTCGAGCGCCTCGAGGTCGGCCCAGCGCTCGACGAAGACGAGCCGGGCGAGATCGTCCTCGTCGCGATGGACGGCGTGCGCGAGGCACCCCGGCTCGGCGCGCGACCGCGCCACGTGCTCGCGGGCGAGCACCAGCGCTTCGTCGACGACGTCGGCGCGGACGCGGACGCTGCCCAACACGAGGATCATGCCGGCCGGGCGCGCGCCATCACGTCTGCACGAGCTTCTGGTGACGCTGAACGCTCATCAGGATGCCGGCGCAGATGCCGAGCGTCGCGAGCGCGGTGCCGCCGTAGCTCATGAACGGCAGCGGCACGCCGACCACCGGCAGGATGCCGGACACCATGCCCATGTTGACGAACGCGTACGTGAAGAACATCAGCGTGATCGACCCCGCGAGCAGCCGCGAGAAGTACGACGGCGCGTTGGCCGCGATGATGAGCCCGCGGAAGATCAGCGCGCAATACAGCAGCAGCAGCAGCACGACGCCCGACGAAGCCGAACTCCTCGGCGTAGACCGCGAGGATGAAGTCGGTCGTGCGCTCCGGGATGAAG
Source organism: uncultured beta proteobacterium (assembly GCA_963720205.1). GTDB lineage: Bacteria > Pseudomonadota > Gammaproteobacteria > Burkholderiales > Burkholderiaceae_D > CAHJXF01. Next base: position 2,789,978 of record OY970390.1, read on the forward strand.
TCGAGGTGCGTCTGCGTGCCCTGCATGTAGCCCTTGCCGGTCACGCCGCCGGAGCCGACGGCGATCGCCGACTGGATGGTGTGGAAGCCGCGGCCGAGCGGATCGGTCGTCGGGTCGAGCAGCGTGCAGATGCGCTGCTTCTGGTAGTCGTGCATGCCGGGCCACTTGACGTCGGGCTGGCAGATGCGGTCGCCGACGAAGATCAGCGCGGTCGCCGCGACGACGCGCCGCGACCAGCACCGGCAGGATCAGCTTCCACGACAGCCCGGCGAAGTAGATGACGTACGACGCCGGCCGCGAGCACGAGCAGCGCGGTGCCGAGGTCCGGCTGCTTCGCGATCAGCCCGACCGGGATCACGAGCAGCACGCCGGCGGCGACGAAGTCCCACCAGCGCTTGATCGTCTCGTGTCGATGGAAGTACCACGCGAGCATCAACGGCACGCCGATCTTCAGCAGCTCCGACGGCTGGACCTGCGCCGGGCCGACGGTCAGCCAGCGCCGCGCGCCGTTCTTGACCGTGCCGGCGACGAACACGGCGACGAGCAGCAGCACGCCGATCGTGTAGATCGGGATCGCGAAGCGCATCAGCTGCTGCGGCGAGAGGTTCGCGACGAGCCACATCGACGGCGAACGCCGCGATCCAGTTGCGCACCTGGCCCTCGAAGCGGCCCGGGAAGTCGTAGCCGGCGCTGTACAGCGTGATCAGCGAGAACGACCGCGAGGCCGCACAGGATCAGCAGCAGCGTCGGGTCGAACACGTTCACGTACGGCTTCGCGCGGCGCCACGCGCGCATCAGCGGCGCGTCGGGACGCAGCGCGGCGGCGGTGGTCGCCATCATTCGTCCTCGTCCGACGGGGCCGGGTCGTCGGGCACCGGCTTCTTCGGATCGTCGGGCAGCTTGCCGAGGATGTAGTAGTCGAGCGCGCGACGGGCGATCGGCGCCGCGGCCTGCGCGCCGAAGCCGCCGTTCTCGACCAGCACCGCGAGTGCGATCGTCGGATGGTCGGCCGGCGCGAACGCGATGAACCACGCGTGGTCCTTCAGCCGCTCGGCGACCCGCGAGTCCTTGTACTTCTCGTTCTGCTTGATCTGGAACAGCTGCGCGGTCCCGGTCTTGCCGCCGGACACGTAGCCGGCGCCACGGAACGGGATCGCGCCGGTGCCGCTGGTGTTGACGCCGACCATCGCGTTCTTGACGAAGTCGATGTTCTTCTGCTGCAGCTTGATGCGGAAGCTCTCGCTCGGCACGGTCAGCGTGCGCTCGCCGGTCCGCGAGTTCTCGATCTCCTTGACGAGGTGCGGCTTCATCACGACGCCGTCGTTCGCGAGCGTCGCGACCGCGTGCGCGAGCTGCAGCGGCGTGTACGCGTTGTAGCCCTGGCCGATGCCGATCGAGATCGTGTCGCCGGGGAACCAGCGCTTCATCTCGGGTTTCTTGAACGCGTTGCGCTTCCACTCCGTCGACGGCAGCACGCCGCGGTGCTCGCCGTCGAGGTCGATGCCGGTGATCTGCCCGAAGCCGAACGGCTTCATGAAGTTCGCGATCATGTCGATCGGCATGTCCGCCGCGAGCATGTAGTAGTAGGTGTCGCACGACGCGACGATCGACTTGTACATGTCGACGGTGCCGTGGCCGCCTTCCTTGTCGTCGCGGAAGCGGTGGTTGCCGAAGTTGAAGTAGCCGGGGTCGAAGATCGTCTGCGTCGGCGTGCGCTTGCCGTTCTCGAGCGCGGCCAGCGCGAGGTACGGCTTGAACGTCGAGCCGGGCGGATACGTGCCCGGCGAGCGGCCGGTTGATCAGCGGCTTGTCGATCGAGTCGTTGAGCGTCTTGTAGTTGTCGGCGTCGATGCCTTCGACGAACAGGTTCGGGTCGAAGCTCGGCCGCGACACGAACGCGAGGATGTCGCCGGTCGAAGGCTCGATCGCGACGAGCGCGCCGCGCCGGTCGCCGAACGCCTCCTCGACGAGCTGCTGCAGCTTGATGTCGATCGACAGCACCAGGTTGTCGCCGGACAGCGCCGGCGTCCGCGACAGCGTGCGCACCGCGCGGCCCGACGCCGTGACTTCGACCTCCTCGGCGCCGGTCGTGCCGTGCAGCTGACTGCTCGTAGTACTTCTCGAGGCCGTCCTTGCCGATGTAGTCGGTGCCCTGGTAGTTCGACAGCAGGTCGACGCCTTCCTGCTCCTCGCGCTCCTCGAGCCGGTCGAGGTCCTTCTCGCTGACGCGGCCGATGTAGCCGATCACGTGCGCCGCCGACTCGCCGAGCGGGTACTGGCGGAACAGCCGCGCCTGCACCTCGACGCCGGGGAAGCGGTAGCGCTGCGCGACGAAGCGCGCGATCTCCTCGTCGGACAGCCGCGTGCGGATCGGGATGCCCTCGAACGTCTTCGTCTCCTCGAGCAGCTTCTTGAAGCGACGCCGGTCGCGCGGCTCGATCGTCACGACCTCGGCGAGCGTCGTCGATCGTCTGCGTCGAGGTTCGCGACCTTCGACGGCGTGATCTCGAGCGTGTACGCCGAGTAGTTCTTCGCGAGCACGACGCCGTTGCGGTCGGTGACGATGCCGCGGTTCGGCGCGATCGGGACCAGCGAGATGCGGTTCTCGTCGGCCCGCGCCGCGTAGTTGTCGTGCCGCACGATCTGCAGCGTCAGGAAGCGCACGACGAGCAGCCGAAGCAGATCAGCACGAACAGCATGCCGGCGACGAGCCGCAGCCGGAACAGGTACAGCTCGCGCTGCGTGTCCTTGAACTCGGTCACGTCGACGTCCCCGGTCGGTGCGCAGTCGTCGTGAAGTCGGCGGTGGGCATGCGCATCAGATCGGCCGCGTCTCGTCGCGCTCGAGCGGACGCCGCTGCGGCGCGAGCAGCAGCCACGTCGCGAGCGGCCACAGCAGCGCGGTCGTCACCGACTCGAGGAACGTACGGCCAGCCGGGGAACGGCGCGCCGATCACGAGCCGGACCGCGAGCACGACGATCTGCGCGACGAGGAACAGCGGCAGCACCTGCAGCGCCTGCAACAGGATCGGGAACGCGACGACGCGACGATGCAACATGATCGCGCCGTACGACAGCAGCGTGTACGCGAGCGCGTTCTCGCCGAGCCGCGCGCCGCGTGGACGTCCATCAGGATGCCCATCAGTGAACGCGACGCCGATGCCGACGCGACGCGGCTGATGGATGTTCCAGAACACGAGCACGAGCGCGACGAAGTCCGGCACCGCGAGCATCCGGCCCCACGGCAGCAGGTCGAGCACGAACGCGCGCGAGCAGCGAGCCCGCGATGAACGCCGGGTTGACCGGCCGCAGCAGGTACTGCTTGTTCGCGATCCGCGACGGACCGGCGGCCGCCGGCGGCGGCATCGGGACGCGCGTCCTCACGGCGTGCCTCGCGCGTCGGGCCGCGCTTCGTCGCGGCGGCCGTCGGCGGCTCGTCGGCGGGTCGCGGCGTCGGCTTGCCGATCAAGCAGGATCAGCACGTGGCGGTTGCGCTCGGTCCCGCCCATCGGCGTGCAGAGGATCTGCGCGAACTGGTAGGCCGCGTTGCGCTCGACGCGACAGCACCTTCGCGACCGGCAGGCCGTCGGGGAAGATGCCGTCGAGACCGGACGTGACGAGCAGGTCGTCGCTCTTGACGTCGGCGTTCGGCGGCATGAAGCGCAGGTCGATCTGCCCGGCGGCGCCGCCGGCCGCGTTGCCGTACGCGACGCCGCGCACGCCGGTCCGCACGTTCTGCACGGCGATCGCCTGCTCGCGGTCGGTCAGCAGCGTCACCTCGGACGACATCGGGAACACGCGCGTGACCTGGCCGACGACGCCCGATTCGTCGATCACCGGCTGGCCGCGGTCGACGCCGTCCTCGATGCCGCGGTCGACGATCACCTTCCGCGAGAACGGGTCGCGCGCGTCGTAGAGGATCTCGGCCGCGACCGACTTCGGCTTGCAGCCCTTCGCGCAGCGCCGGCGAGCTTGCGCAGGTGCGCGTTCTCGGCCTCGAGGCTCTGCGCGCGCAGCGCCGTCTGCGCGAGCTCGTTCTTCTCGCGCGACGAGCCGCGCGTTGTCCGCCTCGACCTGGTCGAGCGCCTGGAAGTAGCCGAAGAAGCTGCGATGCCCACTGCGTCGGCGCGAGCGACGCCGCGCTGCACCGGATAGAGCGCGGTGCCGAGCCCGAGCCGCGACGTAGCGCAGCAGCGTCGAAGCGGGTGTCGGCGACGAGCAGCGTCGAGCGCGAGCGACCGCGAAGAAGAACAGCCGCGCGAGCGCCGACGGGCCTTGCTTGAAGAGCGGCGGCGCGACCTGATCCATCTCAGGTCAACGATGCGGCAGGACGACCGGGACCGCGACCGGCACGCGTCGAGGCCGTCACCCGGCGAAGGCCGGGGCCTGAGTTCGCACGCGCACCGTTCGCATGATTGGGTCCCGGCCTCGCCGGGACGACAACCTCACTCATGGCGCCGCGTCCTCTATTCGTTCGTGAAGATGCTGCCGAGCTTGTCCATCCGCTCGAGCGCCATCCCGCAGCCGCGCACGACGCAGGTCAGCGGATCCTCGGCGACGACGACCGGCAGGCCGGTCTCTTCCATCAGCAGCCGGTCGAGGTCGCGCAGCAGCGCGCCGCCGCCGGTCAGCATCATCCCCTTGTCGGCGATGTCGGCGCCGAGCTCCGGCGGCGTCTGCTCGAGCGCGCTCTTGACGGCCGACACGATGTTGTTGATCGGGTCGGTCAGCGCCTCGAGGATCTCGTTGGACGAGATCGTGAACGAGCGCGGCACGCCTTCGGACAGGTTGCGGCCCTTGACCTCCATCTCCTTGACCTCGGAGCCGGGGAACGCGCGAGCCGATCTGACTTCTTGATCGCTCTCGGCGGTCTGCTCGCCGATCAACATGCCGTAGTTGCGACGGATGTAGTTGATGATCGCCTCGTCGAACTTGTCGCCGCCGACGCGCACGCTGCCCTTGTAGACCATGCCGCCGAGCGAGATCACGCCGACCTCGGTCGTGCCGCCGCCGATGTCGACGACCATCGAGCCGGTCGCTTCCGACACCGGCAGGCCGGCGCCGATCGCGGCCGCCATCGGCTCCTCGATCAGGTAGACGTTCGACGCGCCGGCGCCGAGCGCCGCGTCGCGGATCGCGCGCTTCTCGACCTGCGTCGAGCCGCACGGCACGCAGATGATGATCCGCGGGCTCGGGCTGAACAGCCGCGACTCGTGGACCATCTTGATGAACTGCTTGATCATCTGCTCGGTCACGACGAAGTCGGCGATGACGCCGTCCTTCATCGGGCGGATCGCCTCGATGTTGCCCGGCACCTTGCCGAGCATCGCCTTGGCTTCCTTGCCGACGGCCTGGATCGCCTTCTTGCCGTTCGGGCCGCCTTCCTGGCGGATCGCGACGACGGACGGCTCGTCGAGGACGATGCCCTTGCCGCGGACGTAGATGAGGGTGTTGGCCGTGCCGAGGTCGATCGCGAGATCGGTCGACAGGTAGCTGCGAAGAAATCCGAACATGGCTGTTGTCCTGCTGACAGCTCGTGCCGTCGACCCGGCGGCGCGGCGACGGTCGCGCGACCGGAACGATCCGGCGACCCGAGCGCCCGCAGGCCGTGCGGGATGATCCGGAGACGGGTCCGGGGCGCCGGGACACGCGCGCGACGTCGGCTGGCGTCTGCGCCGCCCGGGTCGCGAGCGGCTTCCTCGAAGAGGTTGTTCTTGTGCGGGGTACGGCGCCGGAAGGCCGGAACGACGCGCCCGGATTGGCCGAGGATCATACCTTATAATCGCGTGCCTTCTCGGCGCCCGACGACGCCGTGTTTTCGGTCTTCGTCCGCTTCCGGACGCCGGCGTCGCGGCGCCGTCCGCCCGTCGCCGCATCGGCGCCGTCGCCGGTCGCGGTCCGCGTCCGGCGCCCGCCGACCGATCCTGCCCGCATGGCCACCTTCTCCGACGCCGACGTCACGCGCATCGCCCGTCTCGCCCGCATCGCGCTGACCGACGCGACGAGACGACCGCGACCGCCGCGCAGCTCGCGGCGATCTTCACGCTGATCGAGACGATGCTGGCCGTCGACACGCGACGGCGTCGAGCCGCTGACGACGCCGCTCGCCGCCATCGAGACCGTCGCGCTGCGGCTGCGCGACGACGTCGTGACCGAGACCGATCGTCGCGCGGCGTTCCAGGCGCCGGCGCCGTCGGTCGAGGACGGCCTCTACCTCGTGCCGAAGGTGATCGAATGACGATCGAGCGCCGCACGGTGCGCGCGCTCGGCGACGGCGCTCGCGCGCGCGCGAGCTGTCGGCCGTCGAGCTCGCGCAGGCGCTATCTCGACCGCATCGCCGCGCCACGCGCGACCTGAACGCGTTCGTCGACGTCGATCCGGCGGCGACGCTCGCGCAGGCGCGTGCCGCCGACGCGCCGCATCGCCGCCGGCGACGCGACGCCGCTGACCGGCATGCCGATCGCGCACAAGGACATCTTCGCGACGCGCGACTTCCGCTCGACCGCCGGCTCGCGGATGCTCGAGCACTACACGCAGCCCGTTCGACGCGACCGTCGTCGAGCGGCTCGCCGCGGCCGGCGTGGTCACGCTCGGCAAGGCGAACTGCGACGAGTTCGCGATGGGCTCGTCGAACGAGCACTCGTACTTCGGGCCGGCGCAGCAACCCGTGGGACCCGGCCGCGATCCCCGGCGGCACGTCGGGCGGCTCGGCCGCGATCGTCGCCGCGCGGCTCGCGCCGGCCGCGACCGGCACCGACACCGGCGGCTCGATCCGCCAGCCGGCCGCGATGTGCGGCGTGACGGGCCTGAAGCCGACCTACGGCCGCGTGTCGCGCTGGGGGATGATCGCGTTCGCGTCGAGCCTCGACCAGGGCGGCCCGATCGCGCAGACGGCCGACGACTGCGCGCTGCTGCTGAACCACATGGCGGGCTTCGACCCGCGCGACTCGACGTCGGTCGAGCGGCCGGCCGAGGACTTCACGCGCCATGCTCGACGACGCTGCCGCTCGCGGGCCTGACGCATCGGCCTGCCGCGCGAGTACTTCGGCGGCGGCACGTCGCCCGACGTCGAGGCCGCGGTGCGCGCCGCGCTCGCCGAATACGAAGCGCTCGGCGCGACGCTCGTCGACGTGTCGCTGCCGCGCACGCGCGCTGTCGATCCCCGCGTACTACGTGATCGCGCCGGCCGAGGCGTCGTCGAACCTGTCGCGCTTCGACGGCGTGCGCTACGGCCATCGCGCGGCCGACTACGACGGCCTCGAGTCGATGTACGCGAAGACGCGCGCCGAAGGCTTCGGCTGGGAGGTCAAGCGCCGCATCCTCGTCGGCACCTACGTGCTGTCGCACGGCTACTACGACGCGTACTACCTGAAGGCGCAGAAGCTCCGGCGCCTGATCGCCGACGACTTCCGCCACGCGTTCGCGCGGCGTCGACGGGCCGCGCTGCGACGTGCTGATGGCGCCGGTCGCGCCGACCGTCGCGTGGGACATCGGCGACGAAGTCCGACGACCCGGTCGCCGAATACCTCGCCGACATCTTCACGCTGTCGGTCAGCCTCGCGGGGCTGCCGGGGATGTCGATCCCGTGCGGCTTCGGCGACCGCGGCCGGCCGGTCGGGCTGCAGATCATCGGCAACTACTTCGACGAGGCGCGGATGCTCGCGATCGCGCATCGCTTCCAGCAGGCGACCGACTGGCATGCGCGCGTGCCGGCCGGCGTTCGCGTGACCGATGCGCGGCCTCGTGCGGATCGCGCTCGTTGCGACCGTCGCGATGCTGGCCGCATGCGCGTCGCGACCGACGCCGATCGCGTACCACCCGATCACGATCGACGCGCATTGCGCTGCAGCAGCGAGGAGGACGGCTTTCGCGAGGACGCGCGCCTGCTCGTCGACGACAACCGCGTGCGCGCGATCGACTGGTCGCTGTGGGTCGGGCGGCGCGGCACGTGCCGCTTCGCGCTCGACGACTTCCGCCAGACGCGCGAGAAGCCGCAGATCGAGCTCGTCGCGCAGCGACGGCAGCGGCTGCCGGCTGTTCGTCTGGCAGGAGCCGGGCCGCGTCACGCTCGCGCACGCCGGCTGCGAGGCGCGCTGCACGGCCGGCATCTACGACGAGGCGTGGCCGGTGCTGTTCGACCCGTCGTCGGGCCGCTGCGCGACCGTCGATTGATCGGCGCTTCGCGATGACGCCGATCCGGCACCGCGCCGCGGCCGCCACGACGTGCAGCTCGTCGGCGCGCGGCGCCGTTCGGCGATCGTCCGTCGCTCGCCGATGACGCTCTCGACCTGGCTCGCCTTCTTCGTCGCGTCGTGGCTGATCAGCCTGTCGCCGGGCGCCGGCGCGATCGCGTGCATGAGCAGCGGGATGCGCTACGGCTATCGTGCGGTCGATCCCGACGATCCTCGGCGTGCAGCTCGGCGTGACCGGCCTCGTCGCGATCGTCGCGCTCGGGCTCGGCGCGGTGCTCGCGACCAGCGCCGCGGCGTTCGTCGCGATCAAGTGGTTCGGCGTCGCGTACCTGTTGTGGCTCGGCGTCGCGCAATGGCGCGCCGAGGCGCGAGCCGCTGCGAGCTCGACGACGCGCCGCCGCTGTCGCGCGTGCCGGATGTTCTCGCGCGCGCTGCTGATCAACTTCAGCAACCCGAAGGGCATCGTCTTCATGCTCGCGGTGCTGCCGCAGTTCATCGACCCGCACGCGCCGCAGGGGCCGCAGTACGCGATCTGCGCGGCGACGCTGTTCGTCACCGACGCGGTCGTGATGAGCGGCTACACGCTGCTCGCCGCGCGCGTGTTCGCGACGCTGCGCGAACCGCATCACCTGCGCTGGCTGAACCGCGCGTTCGGCAGCCTGTTCGTCGGCGTGGCCGCGCTGTTGGCGACGTTCGAACGGGCGGGGGAATGACCGCCGCCGATCGATGAGCCCTTCATGCGGAGCGGTCACCGCGGCGAGGCCGGGCCCCGAACCGCTCGCGATCGAATGATCGGGCCCCGGCCTTCGCCGGGGTGACAATGAAGCGATGAATCAGGATTGCAGAGCATCATGAACTGGGAAACCGTCATCGGCCTCGAGACGCACACGCAGCTCTCGACCGCCTCCAAGATCTTCAGCGGCGCGTCGACGGCGTTCGGCGCCGCGCCGAACGCGCAGACGGCGCCGGTCGACCTCGCGCTGCCGGGCACGCTGCCGGTCCTCAATCGCGGCGCCGTCGAGCGCGCGATCCGCTTCGGACTCGCGATCGGCGCGACGATCGCGCCGGTGTCGGTCTTCGCGCGGAAGAACTACTTCTATCCGGACCTTCCGAAGGGCTACCAGATCAGCCAGTACGAGCGGCCGGTCGTCGAGGGCGGCACGCGTGACGTTCGTCGTCGACGGCGGGTCGTCCGGCGGCCCGGCCGTCGTGAAGACGGTGCGGCTGACCCGCGCGCACCTCGAGGAGGACGCCGGCAAGTCGCTGCACGAGGACTTCGCCGGCCTGCACGGCGAGAAGTCGAGCGGCATCGACCTCAACCGCGCGGGCACGCCGCTGCTCGAGATCGTCAGCGAGCCCGAGATGCGCTCGTCGGCCGAGGCGGTCGCGTACGCGAAGGCGCTGCACGCGCTCGTCGTCTGGCTCGGCATCTGCGACGGCAACATGCAGGAGGGCTCGTTCCGCTGCGACGCGAACGTGTCGGTGCGACCGATGGGCCAGGCCGCGTTCGGCACGCGCTGCGAGATCAAGAACCTGAACTCGTTCCGCTTCATGCAGCAGGCGATCGACTACGAGGTCGCGCGGCAGATCGCGCTGATCGAGGACGGCGGCACGGTGGTCCAGGAGACGCGGCTGTTCGATCCGGACCGCGGCGAGACGCGCGACGATGCGCAGCAAGGAAGACGCGCACGACTATCGCTACTTTCCCGACCCCGACCTGCCGCCGCTCGTGATCGCGCCCGAGTGGGTCGAGCGCGTCAAGGCCGTCGATGCCGGAGCTGCCGGGCGCGATGCGCGAACGCTTCGAGACGGCGTTCGGGCTGTCGCCGTACGACGCGCAACTGCTGACCGCGTCGTAGGCCGTCGCGGCCTATTTCGAAGCGGTCGTCGCGCGGCTCGGGCCGCCGCATGCGAAGCCGGCGGCCAACTGGATCAACGGCGAACTCGTCGGCCGCGGCTGAACGCCGACGGGCGATCGATCGATGCCTCGCCGATCGACGCCGCGACGCTCGGCGCACTGGTCGGCCGGATCGTCGACGGCACGATCTCGAACGCCGGCGCGAAGATCGTCTTCGAGGCGCTGTGGGACGCGTCGCGCGATGCGGACGGCGCGCCATCGGCTGCGGACGCGCCGCCGCGACACGACGTCGACGCGATCATCGCCGCGAAGCAGCTGCGCCAGATCAGCGACAGCGGCGCGCTCGAAGCGACGATCGACGACATCCTCGCGAAGAGCCCGTCGCAGCTGGCCGACTATCGCGCCGGGAAGGAGAAGCTGTTCGGCTACTTCGTCGGGCAGGCGATGAAGGCGACCGGCGGCAAGGCGAACCCGCAGCAGCTGAACGAGGTGCTGCGTCGCAAGCTCGCGGAGACGGCGTGACGCCGGTTCGAGGTCTTCGACTCGCCTGAAGTCCCGGCGACGACAATGGGTTCCCGCCTTCGCGGGAACGACGGTAAGAGAGGTTGCAGGTCGAGCCGAGCGTTGCGGTCACGGCGAACCCTGCGCAACCGGTTTGTCATCTCCGCGAAGGCCGGGACCCGATCACGCGCTCGCAACCTTGGGCCCCGGCCTTCGCCGGGGCGACAGGAACAGAGGTCGTTGCCTTACGTTCGCCGTCGTTCCCGCGAAGGCGGGAACCCAGCGGCGTTCGATCGCGACGCGCGGTGAGCCCGACGACACCGGGTTCCCGCCTTCGCGGGAACGACGGCAAAAGAGGTTGCAGGTCGAGCCGAGCGTCGCGGCCTCGCGTCGGCCCCTGCACAACCCCTCGGTCGTCCCGGCGAAGGCCGGCACCCCATCACGCGCTCGCAGCCTTCGGGCCCGGCCTTCGCCGGGGTTGGCAGAGATCCGTCCGCGGAAGCCGCGATCTGCGTCAGCGTTCGAACCCCTCAACGCTTCGCCGCGCTCAACTCCCGGAAGCGCTGCTTCTCGTCGTCGTAGCGCTGGTTGATGCGCTCGACGTCGGCCTGGCGCTGGCGGACCGCCGTCAGCTCGTCGTCGATCAGCGCCTGGTTGTCGTCGATCTTGCGCTTGAACAGCGGCGACGCCGCCTTGCCGCGCAGCCCTTCCGTTTCCTGCGCGAGCGCCTTCTTCTCGCTTTCGAGCTCGGCGAGGCGCTGCTGCGACGCGCGGATGTTCGCGTTCGCGTCGGCCAGCGCGCGACGGCGCGCGTCCTCGATCTGGTCTTCGTTCTGGTACGCGGTCAGCAGCGCCGTGTCGCGACGATGCTGCTCGCGGACCGCTTCCTCGGCGGCGCGGCGCGCGCGGTCGTTCGCTTCCTTCTGGCGCTGCTGCTCGGGCGTCAGCGGCGGCGCGATCTCGCGGCGCACGACGCCGCTCGGCGCGAGCTCGCGGACCACGCCGACGCAGTCGGACGGCGGGCGGTCGCCGGTCAGCATGCGGCCGCTGGCGTCGCGACAGGTGTACAGGAACTGCACGGCGCGGGCCGGCGCGAGCGATCCGGTCGTCGCGACGGCGAGCAGCAGACCCGCGATACGGACGCGTCGCGTCATGTCGCGATCCTCCGATCGGTCGTGGGCGCGGCGGCCGCGCCGGCGGCGGCGCCGTAGCGCGCACGGTACGCCGCGATCGCCGGCGCATGGACGGCGAGCGGGCTCGCGTCGTCGACGGCGAGCCAGTCCATCAGGTCGTCGAGCGTCGCGATCGCGTGGACCGGGATGCCGTACTCGGCCTCGAACGTCTGGACCGCCGACGCGCTCGAACCGGCGTCGTCCTTGCGCTCCATCCGGTCCATCGCGATCAGCACCGCGACCGGCTCGGCGCCCGCGGCGCGGATGATCTCGACCGACTCGCGCTTCGACGCGCCGTCGGTGAGCACGTCGTCGACGATGACGACGCGACCGGCGAGCTTCGCGCCGACGAGCAGCCCGGCGTCGCCATGCGCTTTCGCTTCCTTGCGGTTGTACGCGAAGCCGACGTCGCGGCCGCCTTCGTCGGCCGGCAGCGCGGCCAGCGCCATCGCGGTCGCGGCCGCGAGCGTGATGCCCTTGTAGGCCGGTCCGAACAGCATGTCGAAGGCGAGTCCGTGTTCGCGCTCGGCTCGCACCAGGGTCCTCGCATAGAATCGCCCCAGCTCGCCGACCGACCCGCCGCTGTCGAAGCGGCCGGTGTTGAAGAAGTACGGCGAGCGGCGGCCCGCCTTCGTCGTGAAGTCGCCGAACGCGAGCGCGCGTCGTGCGAGCGCGAATTCGATGAATTCGCGGCGGTGATCCCTCAAGTCGTTCTCTCGTTCATCAGCGTCCGTCGCATCGACGCATTTCCATTCGTGGCAGGACCGCTCGGCCCGCGATGATCCCGAAGCCTCGCACGTCCCGCAAGCCGCGGCGACCGGCGGCCGTTGCGGAGACGCCGACGGCATCGTCGGCCATGGCACCGTCGCCGATCCCGCCGGCTCGCGCAACGTTTCGCATTATCTCGCTGAACCTCAACGGCATCCGCTCGGCGGCCCGCAAGGGCGCGTTCGAGTGGCTCGCGGCGCAACACGCGGATGTCGTCTGCGTGCAGGAGCTGAAGGCGCAGCGCGACGACCTGACCGCCGACCTGCTCGCGCATGCTACGCACACCGGCTGGTTCCATTTCGCCGAAAAGCGGGGTTATAGCGGCGCTGGCGTCTACGCGCGACACCCGCCGGCGACGACGCACGTCGGCTTCCGGTCGCAGGAATTCGACGCCGAGGGCCGCTACGTGCGCGCCGATTTCGACCACGACCCGGTCGATGGACTCGGCAAGCTCGCGGTGATCAGCCTCTACGCGCCGTCGGGGTCGAGTTCGCCCGAACGCCAGCAGGCGAAGTTCCGCTTCCTGGACGAGTTCCTGCCGCACCTGGCCGCCCTGAAGCGCGAGAGCGAGGCGACCGGTCGCGAGTTCGTGATCTGCGGCGACTGGAACATCGCCCATCGCGAGATCGACCTGAAGAACTGGCGCGGCAACCGCAAGAACTCGGGCTTCCTGCCGGAAGAGCGGGCGTGGCTGTCGCGCGTCTTCGACGAGCTCGGCTGGGTCGACGTCTATCGGCGGCTGCATCCCGAGGCGACCGGCGACAGCTACACGTGGTGGAGCAATCGCGGCCAGGCGTGGGCGAAGAACGTCGGCTGGCGGATCGACTACCAGATCGCGACGCCGGGCATCGCGACGCGGGCGGCGCGGGCGTCGATCTACAAGGAAGCCCGTTTCTCGGACCACGCGCCGCTGACGATCGATTATCGCTTCGTCGCGTGACGACGACGGGGCGGGCCGCGGGCCGTCGCGTGTCGGCAGCGCGACGGCTGATGGCGCACGACGCACGTCGGCACCGCGATGGTCGAAACGGGGACAACGCACATCGCCACGGCGATGGCGATGGCCGCCGCGTCCCGTCCGCGGGCCGTGCCTCGCGTCAGACGACCGTCGGACGGCGCCTCGGCGGCCGCTTCGACGACAATTGCGACGTCCCGCCGTCCGGAGCACCGCCTTGCCCGATTTCTCTGCGCGTCCCGGCGCCCGCATCGCCGCCGGCCTCGGCCATCTCGCGCTGATCCCGTTCGTCGTCGGCGCGATCCTCGCCTGGTCGCGCGACCCCGACCTGCACGCGCTGGCCGCGCGGGCGCTCGCCGTCTACGCGGCCGTCGTCGTGTCGTTCATCGGCGGCATCCACTGGGGACTGGCGTTCCCGGCGCCCGAGGCGCGGGCGCGGCTGTTCGTCTGGGGCGTCGTCCCGTCGATCGCCGCATGGATCGCCGTGCTGCTGCGTCCTGGCTTCGGACTCGCGATCCTCGCCGCGCTGCTCGTCGCGTGCTACGCGTTCGACCGCGCGGCCTATCCCGCGAACGGCGTCGGCGGATGGCTGCCGCTGCGCCTGCGACTGACGATCGTCGCGACGCTCGCCTGCCTCGTCGGCGCGGTCGCCGGTTGACCGGCGTGGCCGACCGCGACCCGACGCCGGCGCGGCCGGCGCGTCGACCGCTACGACGGCGCTGTCGACCGGTTCATCGACCGGCGCATCGACCGGCGACGCGCGACCGGCGCGTCGCCCCGCTCGGCGCGCGGCCCGTCCCCGTTCAACGATGCGCGACCGCTGTGGCGCTCGTTCGTGCGCTTCCTCGGACCGATGCTGTTCGCGAACGTGCTGCAGTCGCTGTCGGGCACGTTCAACAGCGTGTTCGTCGGCCAGATGCTCGGCACGCACGCGCTGGCAGCGATTGCGGCCGTGTTCCCGATCGTGTTCTTCCTGATCTCGCTCGTGATCGGCGTCGGCGCCGGCGCGTCGGTGCTGATCGGACAGGCGTGGGGCGCGCGCGAAGTCCACAAGGTCAAGGCGATCGCCGGTACGGCGCTCGCGCTCGGCCTGTCGATCGGCTGCGTCGTCGCGATCGTCGGCGGCTTCTTCACCGAGCCGTTGCTGCGCCTGCTGCGGACGCCGCCGTCGGTGCTGCCGGAGGCCACGCGCTACGCCCGCGTGATGATGTTCGCGATGCCCGGCCTGCTCGTGTTCCTGCTGTCGACGCAATTGATGCGCGGCGTCGGCGACACCGTGACCCCGCTGAAGGCGCTCGTGCTGTCGACGGGGTCGTCGGCGCTGCTGACGCCGGCTTTCATCCGCGGCTGGTTCGGCATTCCGCCGATGGGCGTCACGTCGGCCGCGGCGGCGACGATCTGCGCGTTCGTCATCGCGCTCGCGTTCCTCGCGTGGACGATGCGCCGCGGGCGCCATCCGCTCGCGCCGGACCGCGAGCTGTTCGCGTCGCTGCAGGATCGATCCGGCGCTGATGCGGCTCGTCGTGCGGATCGGCCTGCCGACCGGCATGCAGGTCATCGTGATGTCGCTCGCCGAGATCGCGCTGCTCGCGCTCGTCAACCGCTTCGGCGCCGACGCGACTGCCGCGTACGGCGCCGTGAACCAGGTCGTCAACTACGTGCAGTTCCCGGCGCTGTCGATCGCGATCACCGCGTCGATCCTCGGCGCGCAGGCGATCGGCGCCGGCCGCGCGGACCGGCTCGGCGCGATCACCGCGACCGCGCTGCGGATGAGCGTCGTGCTCACCGGCACGCTGGTCGTCGTCGGCTATCTCGGCTCGCGACTGCTGATCGGCGTGTTCATCACGAGCGCGCCGGTCGTCGAGCTCGCGCAGACGCTGCTGCACATCATGCTGTGGAGCAGCGTCGTCTACGGCGGCGCGGCGGTACTGAGCGGCGTGATGCGGGCCTCGGGCGCGGTGCTCGTGCCGACCGGCATCTCGATCGTCTGCATCGCCGCGATCGAGGTACCGTCGGCGTACGCGCTCGCCGGCCGCTACGGCATCGAAGGCGTGTGGATGGCCTACCCGATCGCGTTCGTCGCGATGCTGGTGCTGCAGACGGCGTATTACCGGCTGGTCTGGAAGAAGCGGAAGATCGTGCGGCTGGTGTAGCGGCGATCCCCGGTTCGCACGGGCCGACGGCGCCAGACGTCTGGCGCGTGACAATGCCCGAGCTCGATGGCCGACGGCTTCAAGGCCGATCGACGGCGACGGCGCTCCCGCGATCGAAGCCTGCCATCCGCGTCAGATCCAGATCACGACCGATGTACGGGACGTGTCGGTAGTCGCGGATCGACGTCACGCGGTTCGCGGTCCACTCGATCCGCGCGAAGTAGCTCGGCTTCTCGGCGTCGCGCGGCCTGAAGAATGCGATGACCTCGTCGTCGTCGATCCATGCCGGTTCGAGCCGCCAGTCGGCGGCCCGCTCGTAGTTCGAGAAGTACTGGCCGACGTCCGCGGCGCCCGCGGCTCGTCGACGCGAGACGAGGTCGAGTCGGACATCGTCGGCCAGCAGGCCGCGGATGCCGTCCCAGTCGTGCGCATTGAACAGCTCGACATAACGAAGCAGAGCCGGCGAAGGAGTCGTGGGCGGCTGCTTCGCATCCATGGCGTTCAACCGCTCGCGCAACGCCAGCCGGCCCCGATGCAACGCCGCCTTCGCGGCGGCGACCGTCATGCCGAGATGGTCCGCGGTCTCGTCGAGCGTGCACTCGAGGACGTCGGCGAGGATGACGCAGGCGCGCTGCGACGGTCGGAGCCCCATGAAGACCGACACGGCGGCGCGGACCGCCTGTCCCTGAAGCATCCGTTCTTCCGGATCCGCTTCGAACGCCTCGACCGCCTCGTCCGCTTCGTCGAGCGGTTCCGCGGCACGATAGGCCGCGCGACGATGGAAGTCGATCGCGCAGTTGTGCGCGATGCGAAAGAGCCAGGGGCGCAACGGCGGGATCTGCGCGAGCTCGGGCAACTGATAGTACGCACGCGCGAGCGTGTCCTGGACGACATCCTCGCCATCGGCCACCGACCCCGTCATCCGCGCGCAGTAGCGATGGAGATCCGGACGGATGTGGTCGACGAGGTCGAGGAATTCGCGACGCCCGCGGTCGACCGCGACTCGAATCGCGATCGCCCGCGCCTGCGTGTCGTCCACGTCATTCCCGGTCGAAGAGGTCATAAGCGCCGATCAGTTGGAGGTCGACTCGCCGGGGCGGCTGTCGGCAGCGCTCTGCCAGCGTGGACGAGAACAGTCGGAAAGCCGGGAAGTCGGTCATGCGCGACCCGCGACTCTCGTTCGCGACGAGGTGGATGAAGGTCGATCCATCCGCCTGACGCAGACAAGCGTAGCGCAGGCCGGGCGGCCTCGACGCTCGCAACTCGTCGAAAACGGCGCGCACGAGACGCTCGTTCTCTTCGACGCGATCCGGCTCGACAGCGTATTGGACTTGATGCACGGAAACCTCCTTTAGTGATGACCCAGGAAGGCGCTCCTGTGCCGGACGACGAAGTCGCTGAACGGGGTCGGCACGATCCCGCACATCGCGTGGACCTCGATGCGCACCTGTGACGTCGGATGCCTGAGACGTTCGACGGTCTGCTCGTGCAGGGCGTCAGCGAAGCTCGCGGGAGCGCCGTTCGCAAGCAGCGCGGCGCGGCGCTCCTCCGGCGTGACAGCGACGTATCGAACCGGGCGACCGGTCGCATCCGCGATCTTCCTTGCGATCGCGGTCATCGTCAGCGCCTCCGGTCCGGTGATGTCGTAGCGTTTACCGTCGTGTCCTTCGTTCAGCAGCAGCGCATGCGCGACACGGGCGACGTCGCACACGTCGATCGGCGACAGCTCGATGTCGCCGAGCGGCAGCCGCAGCAGACCGGTCGAGCCGACGCTCGGCGCTTCGCGCAGATAGACCTGCATGAACTGTGACGGCCGCAGGTGTGTCCATCGCAGGCCCGAGCTTTCGAGATAGCGCTCGACGTCCTCGTGCATTCGCGTGAACCGGAACTTCGACGCGTCGAAGCCGATGCCGGACTCGGCTCCCGACAGCTTGACGATCCGCCCGACGCCGTGAGCCTTGGCCGCGTCGATGAAGCGGCACTGCGTCTCGGCCATCCGTTCGTCGGCCGTCGAGATCAGGAGCGCGGTCGTCACGCCGTCGAGAGCCGGACCGAGCGTCTCCAGGCGGTTCATGTCGCCGATGACGACCGAGACCGTCGGTCCGTTCGCGCGAGCACCGTCTCGTCGGACGAGCGCGCGCACCGGCTGCTCGCGCCGACTGAATTGTTCGAGCGTGGCCGATCCACACACGCCTGCTGCACCGGTCACCAGGATCATCGCGCCCCCACGTCGTCGACTCCGCGGTTCGGGAGTCTCATCGACAAGACGTTTGAAGCGTTGAAAACGATGCGCGCGCCGGGTCCCGATCGATCGATCGGGACCCGTCACCGAGCAACGGCGTTACGGGCAGCTCAGAGGAAGCCGGTCGACAGCCACGGCACCAGCGCCACGGCAGCCAGGCCGATCAGCAACGCGAGGAGGTAGCCGACGATCGGCGTACGCGCTCGCCGGCCGCTACGGCATCGAAGGCGTGTGGATGGCCTACCCGATCGCGTTCGTCGCGATGCTGGTGCTGCAGACGGCGTATTACCAGCTGGTCTGGAAGAAGCGGAAGATCGTGCGGCTGGTGTAGTGGCCGATCAGTCGCCGAGATTTTCGTGATGCGCCGACACGCCGCGCTTCCAGTAGGCCGCCGCGCGGATCGCGTGACGATCGTGCCCCTTCTCGTCGACCAGCACGCGCCGCACGCCCGCCATCGTCGCGGCCTCGCCGGCACACCATGCGTAGCCGTCGCCGCTCGACAACGTCAGCGAACGGACGGCGTCGACCAGCGACTCGCCCGCGCCGGCCCAGCGCACGTCGACGTCGGCCGTCGTGGCGAAGACGCGTCGGTCGGACGTGTCGTCGACCTGCGCGATCACGGTCGCGCGGGTTCCGGCGGGCAACTCCTCGAGTCGACGCGCGATCGCCGGCAATGCCGTCTCGTCGCCGACGAAGAGGTGCCAGTCGAAGTCGACGGGGACGACGAACGAACCGCGCGGTCCCGCGACCGTCACCCGCTGGCCCGCTTCGGCGCGCGACGCCCAGTCCGCGACCGGGCCGTCGCCGTGCAGTGCGAACTCGATCGCGAGCTCGCGTGCCTGCGGGTCGAAACGGCGCGGCGTGTAGTCGCGCGAGATCGGCGAGGCCGTGTCGGCGTCGACGATGAACTTGACGTGATCGTCGAACGAGGCGGTGACGAAGTCGACGAGCGAGTCGCCGCGGAAGGTCACGCGCCGGAAGTTGGGCGTGATCGCCTCGACGTGCGCGACCTCGACGACCCGGCGCTTGATTTCATGGCGAACGCGCTGCACGCGGCTCGCGGTGGACTCGGTGCTCATGACGGCGGATCCGGATTCGATGATAATGTCATCCATGATGCGCAAAGTCGTTGATACTGTCAACCACCGCTCCGAAGGCGTCGAGGGTGACGACGTGCTCGAACTCGTGCACGCGGTGATGCACGACTACCGATCGGCGCAGTACCGCTTCCTGAAGGACGGTCCGCACGACATCACGCACATGGACGGCAAGGTGCTCGGCTTCTTCAGCCGTCATCCGGGCTCGACGCAGAGCGACCTCGCGCAGCACAGCGGTCGCGACAAGGCACAGCTCGCACGGCTGATCAAGGGGCTGCGCGAGAAGGGCCTGCTCGAGGCCGAAGCGGACGAACAGGATCGTCGCAGCGTGCGGCTCTCGATCAGCGCCGAGGGCCGCGCGGTCCAGCGCGTGTTGCAGCAGCAGGCGCGGCGGCTCGGCGAGAAGGCGGTGACGGGCCTCAGCGAGACCGAGCGGCGGACGTTGAGCGCGTTGCTGCGGCGCGTGAAGGCGAACCTCGATCCGTCCGTGTGACCGCGACGCGCGCTTCCGCGCAAACGAAGCGCTCGGTCGTCAGAACACCGCGTGGTCGGCGCGCTCGAGCGTCGCTCGCCCGTCGAGCAGCGCGGCCTGGTAGTCGATCAGCGTGCGGGTGCCGGTCGACGGCGTCGCGTCGGCGTCGTAGCGACCGGCCGCCGCGTCCCACACCAGCATCGACTCGGTCGCGTAGTAGCGCCCGATGCGCGCGAGTTCGGCCTTGACGGCGAGACGCGGCGCCAGGCGCGATGCCGTGGCCAGCGCGCCGACGATCGTGTCGAGCAGCGCGACCGGCACCTGGCGGAAGCGCGGGCGATCGGCCGAGCAGCGCGAACAGCCGCTTCCCCTGCTCGCGCGGCGTCTCGGCGGCGCCCGGACCGCCGATCGGCAGGATGCGATTCGCCATCGTCGCGTCGTCGAGGCGATCGGCGAGGTAGTCCGGCGAGGTCGTCGTCGGCGATCGGCTTGCACGCCGTCAGCGTGCCGTCACCGAAGACGAGGTACGGCTTGCCGCGTCGCACGCGCTCGACCTGGCCCGACAGCGATTTGAAGAACGCGGTCGGTCGCACGATCGCGTGGTCGACGCCGGACTCGACCAGCGACGCGCTCGTACGCGAGCTTCGCGTGCTGGAACGCGAGCCGCGGCTTCTGCACGCAGATCGCCGACAGGTGGACGACCCGCTCGACGCCGGCGGCCCGCGCCGCGTCGAGCGCCATGACGTGCGCGCGATGATCGATCGCCCACGCGTCCGCCGGCTCGCCGGTGCGCGACGCGAGGCACGACACGAGCGCGTCGAAGCGTTCGCCGCGCACGCCGTCGTCGGCGAATGAACGCCCGTCGCCGACGTCGCCGACGCGCACCGTCGCGCCGTCGAGTTCGCGCAGCCGGTCGACGTCGGCACGCGGGCGGACGACGCACACGACGTCGTGGCCGCGCGCCACCAGCGCCCGCGCGGTCGCGCGACCGATCGTGCCGGTCGCGCCGAGCAGCAGGACGCGCCGCCGTGTCGTCACAGGAACCCGATCGACAGCCACGGCACCGCGGCGACCGCGACGAGTCCGATCAGCAGCGCGACGAGATAGCCGACGATCGGCTTCATGCCGGCCGCCGGATCGACGCGACCGATCGCGCAGGCCGCGTAGTAGCCGACGCCGAACGGCGGCGCGAACAGGCCGATGCCCATCGCGAGCACGACGACCATCGCGTAGTGGACCTCGTGCACGCCGACGATCCGCGCGATCGGGAACAGCAGCGGGCCGAACAGCACGATCGCCGGGATGCCTTCGAGCACGCTGCCGAGGATCACGAACGCGACGATCGAGATCGCGACGAAGCTCGCGCGGCCGCCCGGCAACGCCGCCCATCGCCTGCGCGAACGCGTTGGAGAAGCCCGACTGCGTCAGCGCCCACGCCATCGCCGTCGCGGTGCCGATGATCAGCAGGATCGCGCCCGACAGGCTCGCGGTGTCGACGAGCAGTCTCGCGAGCGCGCGCGGCGGACAGCGCCGCACGATCAGCGCCGACGACGAGCGCGTAGACGACGCCGATCGTCGACACCTCGGTCGCCGTCGCGATGCCTTCGATGACGGCGGTGCGGATGACGAACGGCAGCGCGAGGCCCGGCAGCGCGACCGCGAACAGCTTCGCGACCGTCGGCCACGGCGTGCGGCGCGTCGTCCCGGCATCGGCCGTCGCCCGCAGGCGCGCGACGGCCGCGAGCGCGAGCGCGAGCACGAGCGCCGGCACGAGGCCGCCGGTGAACAGCGCGGCGATCGACACGCCGGTCACCGAGCCGATCGTGATCAGCACGAGGCTCGGCGGGATCGTCTCGGACATCGCGCCGGACGCCGACAACAGCGCGACCAGCTCGCCCGGCGCCGCGCCGCGCCGCTTCATCTCGGGGAACAGGACCGGCGCGACGGCGGCCATGTCGGCGGCCTTCGCGCCCGAGATGCCGGACACGAGGATCATCGCGCCGAGCAGCACGTACGACAGGCCGCCCTTCACGTGGCCGACGAGCGCCGCGAGGAAGTCGACCATCGTGCGCGCCATGCCGGTCACCTCGATCAGCCCGCCGAGGAAGATGAACAGCGGGACCGCGAGCAGGATCAGGTGCGACATGCCTTCGTCCATGCGGCCGACGACGACGGACGCCGGCGCGCCGGTCGTCAGCACGACGAAGCCGAACGCCGCGAGTCCGAACGAGAACGCGATCGGGATGCCGGACAGCACCATCGCACCGACGCCGACGACGAAGAACAGCACGAGGTTCCAGCGGCCGAGCGCGGCCCAGGCCGTCGGCGCGACGACGCCGACCGCCATCAACGCGCCGACGACCGCCGCCGCGACGAGCGCCGCCGCCACGGTCGTGCGCCACGACGCGCGGCCGGCGAGCTGCAGCAGCGCGAACGCGATCATCAGCACGATGCCGACCGGCAGCGCCGCGGCGCGCCATGCGTTCGCGATCTCGAGCGCCGGCGTCGTGATGTCGAGTTCGCCCTTCGCGTAATCGAACGCGGGCGGCAGCACGAGCACGAGGAACACGACCGGCACGACCAGCGCGGCCGCCTCGGCCCACGCCTGCCGCGCAGGCGCGAAGCGCGCGACGAGCGCCGTCATCCGCATGTGCGCGCTCTTCTCGAACGCGACGACGGCGCCGAGCATCGCGAGCCACAGGAACAGGATCGACGCGAGCTCGTCGGACCAGACCAGCGGTCGCCGGAAGCCGTAGCGCGAGACGACACCGGCGAACAGCACGACGATCTCGACGGCGACGAGGATCGCGGCGGGGACCTCGACGACGGTCGCGAGGACGCGATGGGCGTGCGCGGCGATCCCGGAGGCCGGACCGGCGCGATCGGCGGCGGTCGCCGATCCATCGGGCGATGCGGACGACGTCATCGGCGACGGTCGGACCGGGGACGTTCATCGAAGGCGGTCGCACGGAAGGATCGTCACCTGAAACACGCTGTCGGGGAGTCGGACGCCGTCGTCCCGGCGCAGGCCGGGACCCGAGTGCCGATCCGGCGACGACTTGGCGCCCCGGCCTTCGCCGGGGCGACGAACGGAACGTTCAGGCCAGCGTCCCCGACACCTTCTCCAGCAGCGCCCACGCGTCCGGCCCGTACTTCGCCTTCCACTCCGCATAGAACCCCGCCTTGCGCAGCGTGTCGCGGAACTCGTCGGGCTTCGGCTGGTTGAATGCGAGGCCCTGCTTCGCGAGGTCCGCCTGCAGGCTCGCATTGAGCTTCGCCGTATCGGTGCGCTCCGCCATCGCCGCCGCGTTCCAGTTGCGCGCGACGATCGCCTGCAGGTCCGGCGGCAGCCGGTCCCACGCGCGCTTGTTCGCGAGCATCCAGAAACCGTCCCACATGTGGTTCGTCAGCGAGCAGTACTTCTGCACCTCGTACAGCTTCGCGGTCGAGATCACCGCGAGCGGGTTCTCCTGGCCCTCGACGATCTTCGTCTGCAGCGCCGAATAGACCTCGGCGAAGTTGATCGACGCCGGCGACGCGTCGAACGCCTTGAACATCGACGTCCACAGCGGACTGACCGGCACGCGGATCTTGAAGCCCTTCAGGTCCGCCGGCGACGCGATCGGCTTCGTGCTCGACGTGATCTGGCGGAAGCCGTTGTCCCAGATCTTCTCCATCGCGACGAGGCCCGACTTGCCGATCTCGGTGCGCACGTGCGCGCCGAGGTCGCCGTCCATCGCCTTCCACACCGCGTCGTAGTCGGGGAACGCGAAGCCGATGCCGTTGATCGACGCGACCGGCACGAGCGTCGACAGGATCAGCCCCGACAGCGTGAAGAACTCGATCGCGCCGGAACGCACCTGGCTCAGCATGTCGGTGTCGCTGCCGAGCTGGTTCGACGGGAAGATCTGGAACACGACGCGGCCGTTCGATTCCTTCTCGATGCGGTCCGCGAACTCCTTCGCGCGCAGGTTCATCGGATGCGTCGCGGGCAGGTTGTTCGCGTACTTGTAGCTGAACTCGGCTGCGCGCGCCGGCGCCGCGAACGGCGCGAGCGCGGCCGCGCCAGCGGCGGCGCCGACCTTCAGCACGTCGCGGCGCGTCGCATGGCTCATGATCCGGTTCTTCATCGTCGTCTCCTCCTCTGGCGGGCCGACGAGTCTACCGAAGCGGCGTCGCGTGGCGTACCGATGAAAACCAGCAGCGGCGATGCGAAGCGCGATCGGCGGTCCTGCGATGGCCGCGACGGCCGCGACGCGACGATCGATCGAGGATCGTCGTCGCGGCAACGATGCGACGAATCGCCCGGACGGCGTCGCGTGAAGACCTGCATCGTCACCGGCGGTGCGTCGGGCATCGGTCTCGCGACCGTGCGCCTGCTCGTCGCGCGCGGCTGGCGGGTCGCCGTGTTCGATCGCGACGCGGCGGCGCTCGCAACCGCCGCCGAAGCCGTCGCCGGCGTCAACCTCAGCTGGCATCGCGTCGACATCACCGACGAAGGCGCCGTCGGCGCGAAGGTCGCCGAGCTCGCGCAGCTGCACGGCGCGGTCGACGGGCTCGTCAACGCGGCCGGCGTCGGGATCGCGAAGCGCTTCGTCGACACGACCGCCGACGACCTGCGACGGATGCACGAACTCCACGTCGTCGGCACGTTCGTCGTCGCGCAGGCGGTCGTCGGCGTGCTGCGACGGACCGGCCGCCGCGGCTCGATCGTCAACGTCGCGTCGACGGCCGGCCAGCGCGGCAACGTCGAACGCAGCGCGTACGGCGCGGCGAAGGGCGGCGTGATCGTGCTGACGCAGGTGATGGCGCTCGAGCTCGCGGCCGACGGCATCCGCGTCAACGCGGTGTCGCCCGGACCGGTCGCGACGCCGCTCGTCGACGCGATGCACACGCCGGCGATGCGCGCGCGCTGGACGGCGCTGGTGCCGCAGCGGCGCTACGCGCGAGCCGCGCGAGATCGCCGAAGCGATCGCGTTCCTGCTCGACGACGCGACGTCGAGCTTCGTCACCGGCCACGTGTTGAACGTCGACGGCGGGCTGTTCGCGGCGGGGCTGATGGATTGATCGACGCCGGCGTGACGGTCATGCGGGCGAAGCATCCTTCGCGTGAGCCGCGGTCCCGATCGCTCGGGTCCCGGCCTTCGCCGGGACGACGCCGAGGTTCGCGACCGAGCTCGCCGTCAGTCGGTCGGCGCGTGGCTGACCGCTTCGAGGTTGTGGCCGTCGGGGCCGATCACGAACGCCGCGTAGTAGGCGGCGTGGTACTGCGGACGGATGCCCGGCGCGCCGTTGTCGCGGCCGCCGGCCGCGAGCGCCGCGCGATGGAACTGCCGCACCGACTCGCGCGTCAGCGTCGAGAACGCGAGGTGCAGCGGCTTCTGCGGCTCGCCGGCCGACAGGA
This sequence comes from uncultured beta proteobacterium, assembly GCA_963720205.1. Taxonomy (GTDB): domain Bacteria; phylum Pseudomonadota; class Gammaproteobacteria; order Burkholderiales; family Burkholderiaceae_D; genus CAHJXF01. Next base: position 2,814,791 of record OY970390.1, read on the forward strand.
ACAGCTGCGGCTTGCCGTCGCGGCCGAAGCCGACGAGTCCGTCGCGGTCCATCAGCACGTGGATGTCGAGCGGCGCGAGCGCCTCGACGAAGAACGCGCGGCTCTTCGCGAAGTCGCCGACGGTGAAGCTCAGGTGGTCGAAGATCATGGCGGTGCTTTCATCGGTTCGGCGCCGCGGCCGCGGCGATCTCGTTCGTGCGATACGGCGGCAGCTCGGCGACCGGCTTGCCGACCGCTTTCGCGTACAGCGGCATCACCGCCGGCAGGCGACGCTCGATCTCCGCGACGCGGTTCGCGTCGGCCGGATGATCCGACAGGAACTGCGGCGGCGCGCCCTTCGACAGGCGGCTCATCTTCTGCCACAACACCACGCCGGCGCGCGGGTCGAAGCCGGCGCGCGCCGCGAGCTCGAGCCCGACCGCGTCGGCCTCGGCTTCGTCGCCGCGCGAGAAGCGCAGCTGGAACAGGCTGTTCGCCGCCGCGCGCCGCGAGGTTCGTCAGGTTCGGGTCGATGCCGAGCCACGCCGACAGCAGCGCGCCGCCGGCGCCGGCCGCGACCGCGCCGTACAGCTGCTTCTTCATCTGCTCGACGCCGTGCTCCTTCAGCGCGTGCGTCATCTCGTGGCCCATCACGATCGCGATCTCGTCGTCCGTCAGCGCGAGCTTCTGGATGATGCCGTTGAAGAACACGATCTTGCCGCCCGGCATGCAGAACGCGTTGACCTGTGTCGCTGCGCAGCAGGTTGACCTCCCAGCTCCATTGCTGCGCGAGCGGATTGACCGCGTACGTGTACGGCAGGATGCGTTCCTGGATGCGCTTGCAGGCGCTGCAGGTCGGCGTTGCGATCGGTCGCGAGCGCGTTCTTCGCGCGCGCCTGGTCGATCAGCTGACGATACTGCTGCGCCGACTGCTGCTCGAGCTGCGCCTCGAGATGCCTGCGCCGGCGCCGGCGAAGGCACCGAGCCGCACGCGAGCGCCATCGCGACGGCTGCGCCGCCGAGCACGTTCGCATGCGTCGTGTCACCGGACCGTCTCCTCGCGTCGATCCGCGGCCGGTCATCTTGCCGCCACGGCGCGACCTTCGGCAACAGCAGCAGGCCCGGAATGCCGAGCACGCCGCAGACGACGAAGAAGCCGAACCAGCCGACGTCCTCGACGAGGAAGCCGGCGCCGGCGTTCGCGAACGTCCGCGGCACGACGGCGAGGCTCGTGAACAGCGCGAACTGCGTCGCCGTGAAGCGCGGTCGGTGTTGCGCGCGATGAACGCCGCGAGCGCGGCCGTCCCGAGCCCGACGCTCGCGAACGCCTCGAAGCCGATCGCGAACGCGAGCACGACGACGGTCGCGTCCCGCCGACGCGAGCCACGCGAAGCCGAAGATCGACACGAGCTGCAGCACGCCGAAGATCCACAGGCCGCGATTGATGCCGAGGCGCACGAGCCACGCGCCGCCGATCAGGCCGCCGGCGACGCTCGCCCACAGGCCGACGTTCTTCGCGATCAGGCCGATCTGCGTCTTCGTGAAGCCGAGGTCGAGATAGAACGCGGTCGACAGCGCGGTCGCCATCGAATCGCCGATCTTGTACAGGAAGATGAACGCGAGCACGGCGAGCGCCTGCTCGCCAGCCGTCGCGCGCGACGAACTCGACGAACGGCAGCACGACGGCGTCGCGCAACGATCGCGGCGGCGCGCCGCGCACGGTCGGCTCGGCGACGAAGAACACCATCGCGATGCCGGGCAGCATGAACGCCGCCGTGACGGCGAACACGACGTCCCACGGCAGGTGGTCCGCGAGGATCAGCGACAGCGACCCGGGGATCAGCCCCGCGAGCTTGTACGCGTTGACGTGCACCGCCGTGCCGAGCGCGAGCTCCGCGTCGGGCAGGATCTCGCGACGGAACGCGTCGACGACGATGTCGAGGCTCGCCGCGAAGAACGCGAGCACGCCGCACAGCACGGCGATCGTCGCGAGGTCCGCCTTCGGCTGCAGCAGGCCGATCGACGCGACGAGCGCCGCGACGACGACCTGCGTGGCGAGCATCCAGCCGCGGCGCCGCCCGAGTCGCGCGAGGCCGGGCACGCGATAGCGGTCGACGAGCGGCGCCCAGACGAACTTCCAGGTGTACGGGAACTGGATCAGCGCGAACAGGCCGATGTCGCGCAGCGAGACGCCCTCGGTCTTCAGCCACGCCTGCAGCAGGTACAGCTGGATGTACAGCGGCAACCCGGACGTGAAGCCGAGGAAGACGCAGATCAGCATCCGCCGGTTGAACCAGGCGCGCCACGCGGGCGCCGGCGCGGCGGTCGGCTCGACCGCCTGCGGGACGTGCGGCGGCTTCAGCCGGCCAGCCCCGCGAGCGCGTTGCCGGTCATCTCGACCGTGCGCTCGACGACCGACCGCTTCCAGAAGTCGGTGTCGACGAAGAACGCGTCGCGGAAGCGCCGCTTCAGCGCGCGGCCGACCGCGGTGTCGAAGTTGATCGCGCCGTGCGCGTGCATCCAGCCCTCGGCGCGCAGCACGTCGAGCACGATCTCCTCGGGCACCGTGCCGAACTCGAGCGCGAGCGTCGTGATCTCGGGCTTCGTCGTCGTGGTCGTCGAAGAACGAACGCACCGCGTTCAGCAGCGGGCCCTGCACGACCACCGACGCCGAGTTGCCGGCGTGGATCGCCGTGACGTCGGGACCGTACCAGTCGCGCACGCGGGCCGCCTCGTCGTCGTCGTGGCCGGTGTAGATCGGCTCGCCGTAGCCGCACGGACCGAGGCCGGTATGGATGTCGATCAGCGCGAGCCGCTGCTTGCCGTGGCCGTAGCGCGTCACGATCTCGCGGAACGTCCGCGTCGACCAGACCGGCGCGCTGCCGCCGTAGAACAGGCCGTCGGGCGCCGTGTACTGCCCGCCGGTGACGACCTCCTGGAAGCGGCGGAAACCGTGCTCGGCGATGAACGACTTGATCGCGACCTCGGCCGGCACCAGGTCGGTCCAGTCACGCGGCACGAGGTGCGGCTCGAGCGCGACGAAGTCCGGCGACGGCTCGGGCAGGTCGTCGAAGTCGAGCGCGTTGCGGTTCAGGTCGACGTTGTCCTCGTTCGTGCGACGCAGCCACGCGAAGCCGTACGGATTGATCGCGTGGACGACGAGCACCGCGGTGCGCGCCGGCAACGCGCCGAACCGCAGGCTCTCGATCATCGAGACCTGCGCGCCGGACCCGGCGAAGCCCTCGACGCCGTGCGTGCCCGACAGCAGGACCAGCAGCTTCGTCGCGTCCTCGGGGCCGAACAGCGCGACGTCGGTCGCGAGCGTCTCGCCGGTCGGACCGGGCCCGGCCGGGTTCTCGAAATGCTGCAGCGGCGCCCCGGCGCGCGTCGCCGCCTCGATGAAGCGCGTGCGCGCCTCGGCATAGCTTTCGGAGAAATGGCGGACGGGCATCGGACTTCGGCGGTCGGGACGCGCTTCGGCGGGCGCAGCGAAGCCAAGTGTAGCGAAGCAACGCGCGCCGGATGCGCTCGACGAACGAACGTTACAGCGCACCCCAGGTTCGCAACAGTTGCGGCGGGGCGTCGCAACGCGTCCAGTCGACCGGCACCGCCAGGCGGCGCGGTCGCGGCGCGCAGCCACGGACGCGCCGTCCAGCCGGCGCGCTCGACGGTGTCGGCCGGGCCGGCCGCGACGAGCGCCGCGACCGTCCGCGCCAGCGCATGCGGCGGCTGCCGGCGGATCGCGAGGTGCTCGCGGACCGCGGCGTTCTCGAGCGTCGCCCTGCGCCTGCCGCAGCCGACGCCGCCACGCAGCCGCGGGCCCGCTCGAGCCCGACCAGCGGCGCGGCGTCGTTGTCCCAGGTCGCGCCGGCGACGACCGCGATGCGCGGTCGGGTCCCAGTCCTCGTTCGCCGGGTCGGCCGCCGAACGCCATGACGGCGCCGATCAGCGAGTCGTTGCGGTAGAGGCCGAGCGGGAGGCGGAAGCCGTCCTGCGCGCAGCCGCGCGAACGACGCGTCGCGCAGCGCATAGAGGTTGCCGTGCAGGCCGCCCTCGGCCAGCAGCGTGCGACGCTGTCGCGCCGCCGACGGCCCGACGGTCGGCACGCCGGTCGCCGCCCACGCGCGCGGATCGGCGTCGAGCGCCGCGTCGAGCGCCGCCAGCGCGTCGCGCGCCGGGCGCACGTAGCCGTCGACGAAGAAGTGGGTCGTCGCGTCGGGCGCGAGCTCGTGGACGTAGCGGTTCCACGTGCACGCCTTGTCGCGCCAGGCCACCTGCCAGAGCCGCAGCGGCGACGGTGTCCGGCAGCGGCGGCGGCGCCTGCGGCGATCGCGTCGCGCCGTCGCGTCGTTGCCGTCGACCAGCACGTCGATCGTCGCCGTCCGTCCGACGCACGCCGCGGCGACGGCCGCGACCGTACGCTCGAGGACGGCCGGCGTCTCGCGCGACGTGAAGATCGCGACCGACCAGTCCGGCCGCGCCATCTCAGCCGCGTCGGCCGGCCAGGCGGAACACCGCGACGCGGCCGAACAGGTTCGGCAGCACGCGCACGACGCGGCCGCCGCGCAGCGCGAAGCGGTCGCTGCAGCACGAAGCCGCTCGCATGCGCGAGGTCGCGGAAATCGCTGAACGTCGAGAAGCGCAGGTTCGGCGTGTCGTACCACTGGTACGGCAGCGCGCGCGTGACCGGCATGCGGCCCGAGCGCGATCGAGCACGCGGTTCGACCAGAACGCGAAGTTCGGGAAGCTGACGATGCTCTCGCGGCCGACGCGCGCCGAGCTCGCGCAGCATCGCCTCGGTGTGCGACGACCATCTGCAGCGTCTCGAGCTGCAGGACCGTGTCGAACGACGCGTCGCCGAACAGCGCGAGCCCGTCCTCGAGGTTCTGCTGGATGACGTTGACGCCGTTCCGCGCGCAGGCGAGCACGCTTCGCGTCGTCGATCTCGACGCCGACGCCGCGGCAGCCCTTCTCGCGCTGCAGCCACGCGAGCAGCGAGCCGTCGCCGCAGCCGAGGTCGAGCACGCGACGAGCCGGGCGCGATCCAGTCGGCGACGGCCGCGAGGTCGGGGCGCAGACGCGGTCGCGGTCGCGCGACCTCGTGGCAGGCCGACGCCACGGCGCTCATGCCGCGACTTCCGCGGCGATGCGCTCGAAGTAGGCGCGCACCAGCGCGTGGTAGCGCGGGTCGTCGAGCAGGAACGCGTCGTGGCCGTGCGGCGCGTCGATCTCGGCGTACGTGACACCGGCGCCGGTTGTCGACCAGCGCCTTGACGATCTCGCGCTGCGCTCCGGCGCGAAGCGCCAGTCGGTCGTGAAGGAGACGACCAGGAAGCGGCGCGCGCGCCTCGGCGAACGCCTGCGTCAGGTCGCCGTCGAAGCGCGCGCGCCGGGTCGAAGTAGTCGAGCGCCTTCGTGATCAGCAGGTACGTGTTCGCGTCGAAGTACTCGGAGAACTTCGTCGCCCTGGTAGCGCAGGTAGCTCTCGATCTGGAACTCGGCGCCGAAGCCGAACGCGAGGTCGTCGGCCTTCAGCGCGCGGCCGAATTTCTCGGCCATGTCGTCGTCGGACAGGTACGTGATGTGGCCGATCATCCGCGCGACGCGCAGGCCGCGCTTCGGCACGACGCCGTGCGCGTAGTAGTCGCCGCCGTGGAAGTCGGGGTCGGTCAGGATCGCCTGCCGCGCGACGTCGTTGAACGCGATGTTCTGCGCCGACAGCTTGGCGCGGTCGACGCGATCGCGACGCAGTGCGCGACGCGCTCCGGGTAGCGCGAGCGTCCACGCGAGCGCCTGCATGCCGCCGAGCGCTGCCGCCCATCACGGCGGCGAAGCGCTCGATGCCGAGCGCGTCGGCGAGCCGCGCCTGCGCGTCGACCCAGTCCTCGACGGTGACGACCGGGAACGCGCGCCGTACGGCCGGCCGGTCGGCGGGATCGATCGACGCCGGGCCGGTCGAGCCGAAGCACGAGCCGGGGTTGTTGACGCCGATGACGAAGAAGCGGTCGGTGTCGACCGGCTTGCCGGGACCGACCATGTTGTCCCACCAGCCGACGTCTGCGGCGCCGTCGGCGCGCAGCGTGACGCCGGCGACGTGGTGCGACGCGTTCAGCGCGTGGCAGACGAGCACGGCGTTCGCGCGCGCCGCGTTCGAGCGTGCCGTACGTCTCGTACGCGAGCTCGTAGTTCGGCGAGCGTCGCGCCGGACGCGAGCGGCAGCGGCGCGTCGAACGCGCGGCGCTGCGCGGTGACGAGCGGACGATCCGGGCGCGCGGTGCGCGGCGTCGAATCCAACGGGATGGACCTTTCCGACCGGGGAAGACGGACTAAGTCGGGCGGGTCGGGGAATCGCTCGCTTTAGCCGGATTTATTCGGGGCGGACCTGCGTCCGTCCCGAGCGCCCGCAAGCTGAAGCCGGTTCGACCAGGACGGTCGGCGGGATCAAATCGGCGCTCGTTGCAACGCGCCGACAGTAGCGGATGCGCGCCCGAGCGTCAAACGGCGCCGCGGCCGGCTCAGCGACCAGGTGATGTCGACCGGCGCCCGCGGCGGCTGCTGCGCGCTGACCGATGCTGCGTCTTCGCGTTGTTCTGGTAGGTCGCGACGACCGTGTAGCTGGCCGGCCGGCAGCTTGAGCAGCAGGTACGGTCCGGCCGACGGCGCTTCGAACACCGTCTCGCCGCGGCCGTCCTTGACCGACACCGCGACGTTCGCCGCGTAGTCGCCGCCGCTTGCGCGAGAACAGCAGCGCGAGCGAGTAGTCCTTCATCTGCGCCTTGATGTAGCTGACTTCCTCGTCGCCGGCGCCGCCGTTCAGGTACGTCACGCCGCCCTGCGTGTGCGGCTGCGGCATCGGCGCCTGCGCCGACGCGAAGGACGCCGCGCCGGCCGCGGCGACGGCCAGCGAGAAGGAGACGATGCCGGTCGCGACCCGCCGGCCGATGGGCTTGTTCATGCGGGACTCCTCGAAAGCAATGGAGCGCGAGTGTAGACGCCCTCCGAAAAGCCGAACGCCCGGCCGGGCGCCGGGCGATCGTTCCAGATCGTGTTTCCTGCGGGCGGTCAGCCGAGGTCGACCGGCACGAAGATGCGGTTGCGGCCGCGCTGCACGAGCAGCGCCGCGTTGCCGCCCGACTTCGCGATCAGGCCCTTCAGCTGGTCGGCCGACTGCACCGGCTGCCCGTTGAACGACAGGATCACGTCGCCGCGCCTGGATGCCGGCGTCCGCCGCCGCGCCGGTCGACTGCTCGACGACGAGCCCGTTGCCGTTCGTGATCGCCGCCGAGCTGCTTCGCCTCGTCGGGGCGCAGCGGTCGGACCGCGACGCCGAGCCGGCCGCCGTTCGTCGCCGCTGTCGGCCTTCGCGACCGTCGTCGTGTCCTTCAGCTCGCCGAGCGCGACCGTGATGTCCTGCGGCTTGCCGTCGCGCCACACCTCGACGTGCGCCGTGCGCGCCCGGCTTCAGCGCCGCGACGCGCGCCGGCAGGTCGGACGAGCGGTCGATGTCGCGGCCGTCGAGCTTCGTGATCACGTCGCCGCGACTTCAGGCCCGCCTTCGCGGCCGGACCGTCGGACTCGACGTCGGAGACCAGCGCGCCCATCGGCCGCGGCAGCTTGAACGAGTTCGCGAGTTGCTGGTTGACGTCCTGGATCGTCACGCCGAGCCGCGCGCGCGTCACCTTGCCGTGCGCGATCAGCTGGTCCTTGACGTTCAGCGCGATGTCGATCGGGATCGCGAACGAGATGCCCTGGAAGCCGCCGGACTCCGAGAAGATCTGCGAGTTGATGCCGACCACTTCGCCGTTCAGGTTGAACAGCGGGCCGCCCGAGTTGCCCGGATTGACCGGCACGTCGGTCTGGATGAACGGCGTGATCGCGTCGGTCGGCAGCGAGCGCGCCTTCGCGGAGACGATGCCCGCGGTGACGGTGTTCTCGAAGCCGAACGGCGAGCCGATCGCGACGACCCATTCGCCGACGTTGAGGCGATCCGAATTGCCGAACGAGACGACCGGCAGGTTCTTCGCGTCGATCTTGATGACCGCGATGTCGCTCTTCTTGTCGCTGCCGATCACCTTCGCCTTGTACTCGCGACGGTCGGTGAGCTTGACGCTGACCTCGGTCGCGCCGTCGACGACGTGGGCGTTGGTCAGGATGTAGCCGTCGGGCGACACGATGAAGCCCGAGCCGAGGCCGCGCTGGATGATGCCGTTGCGCGGGATCTGCTGGAATCTGCGGGCCGTTCGGGCCGAACGGCAGCCCGCGGAAGAACTGGCTGAACGGATCGTTGTCGTCGTCGTCGTCGCCCTGCTGCTGCTGTTGCTGTTGCTGGCGACGCAGCAGGTTCATCGACGCGTTGCTCGCGCGCTGCGTGACGGTGATGTTGACGACCGCCGGGCCGTAGCGCTGCACGAGGCCGGTGAAGTTCGGCAGCGCGACCTGCGGCGTCGCGATCTGCTGCGCGGCGGACGCGGTCGGCACGACCGGCTGGGCGGCCGGCTGCTCGACGGCCGCGTTCGCGTGTTCGACGATGGGGGACTCGATAGCGCGCGAGCGCGAAGCCGGCGCCGCCGAGGACGCCGGCGAGCACGAGATTCCGGGTGAGGCGATTCAGTTGCATGGAGACGCTCCTCTGACAAGTTGGAGCGGATCGTAGGCCGCGAGTCTTAAGCGAGCCTTAAGGGCGCGGCCGCTGTCGGGATGCGCGCGGGGAAGCGCACCGCGACGCGGGTGCCGTGGCCGCCCGGCGGCGTGCCGACGTCGACCGTCGCGCCGTGGCGGTCGGCGATGCGCCTGACGATCGCGAGGCCGAGCCCGCTGCCGCGCGTGTCGCCGGCCGCGCGCGCCGCGTCGCCGCGATGGAAGCGGTCGAAGATGCGGCCGCGCTCGTGCGGCGCGATGCCGGGCCCGTCGTCGGTCACCGACAGACGACGCGTCGTCGCCCGCGCGCTCGACCGCGACGTCGACGCGACCGCCCGCCGGCGTGTAGCGCAGCGCGTTGTCGATCAGGTTGCCGAGCAGCGTGAACAGCGCGTCGCGGTCGCCGTCGACCGCCGCCGTCTCGTCGGTCGACGCGGGTTCGAGGGCGACGCCGAGGTCGATCCCGCGCTCGTCGGCGAGGCCGGCGTACAACTTCACGGCATCGCGTGCGAGTTCGCCGAGGTCGACGCGGCCGTTCGACGGCGCGACCAGTTCCGGGCTCGGCGCGCGCCAGCGCGAGCAGCTGCTCGACGAGACGGCTGGCGCGCGCGAGGCCGGCGCGCAGCGCATCGATCGCGACCGCGCGTGCCCCGTCGGCGCCTGCGCGTCCTTCGGCGCGCTCCAGTATCTGGAGCTGCAGCTGCACGGCCGTCAACGGCGTGCGCAGCTCGTGCGCGGCGTCGGCGATGAACGCGCGCTGCGCGTCGCGCGCGGCGGCGAGGTCGTCGAGCAGGCGATTCAGCGCGACGACGAGCGGCGCGACCTCGAGCGGCAACGCGTCCTCGGACAGCCGCTCGAGCACCTCGGGACGACGCGCGGCGACGTCGCCGGCCACGCGTCGCAGCGGCAGCAGCCCGCGGCCGACGACCCACCACAGCAGGCCGCCCATCACCGGCAGCAGGATCAGCAGCGGCAGCACCGTCCGCAGCGCGACTTCGGCCGCGAGCTTGCTGCGCACGCTGATCGGCTGCGCGACCTCGAGCACGAGGTTGTCGTCGACGACCGACGCGAACACGCGCCAGTTGCCGACCGGCGTCGCGACCGTCGTCAGCCCGAGCTGCACCGGCCGCGGCAGCTCGACGTCCGCATGCGAGCCGTAGACGAGGCCGCCGAAGCGGTTCCAGATGCCGCACGACGACGTTCTGGCCGGAGCCGAGGTCGTCGAGCGCCCGCGGCGCGAGCGCGCCGTACAGCCGCACCGGGATCGACTGCGCGATCTGCCGCAGCTGCAGGTCGAACAGGTCGTTCGCCTCGTCGCGCGCCTGCCGGTAGACGATGCCGCCGGTGACGACGATGCCGGCGACGAGCACGCCGAGCATCGACGCGAGCAGTCGCCGCTGGATCGACGGTCGCGAATTCATGGCGGCGTCATCGCCGACTCATCGGCCGGCGACCGCGTAGCCGACGCCGCGGACGTTGCGGATCAGGTCGGCGCCGAGCTTGCGACGCAGGCCGTGCACGTAGACCTCGATCGTGTTGCTGCCCGGCTCCTCGTCCCAGCCGTAGACCTTGTCCTCGAGCTGCGCACGCGACAGGACCGCGCCGGGACGCTCGAGCAGCGCCTCGAGCACCGCGAACTCGCGCGCCGACAGCGTGACCGGCGCGTCGTCGCGCCGCACCTCGCGGCGCGCCGGGTCGAGCGTCACGACGTGCTCGCCGTACGCATGTCGCACGAGTGCGTCGGCGCGGCCGCTGCGTCGACGCACGAGCGCGCGCACGCGGGCCGCGAGCTCGTCGAGGTCGAACGGCTTGACGAGATAGTCGTCGGCGCCGGCGTCGAGGCCCGCGACGCGATCGGCCACGGCGTCGCGCGCCGTCATGATCAGCACCGGCACGTCGCGGCCCTTCGCGCGGAGCCCGCGCAGCACGTCGAGGCCGTCCTTCTTCGGCAGGCCGAGGTCGAGCAGCACGACGTCGTACGGAACCTGGCCGCCGCCGACCGCGAGCGCGGTCTCGGCCGCGCGTCCGTCGCTGACCCAGTCGATCGCGAAGCCGTCCTGCCGCAACCCCGCGCGGACCGACGCGCCGATCATCGCGTCGTCCTCGACGAGCAGCACGCGCATCGGTCGCTCAGCCCGGCGCGTCGCCGCGCCGGTCGCCGCGCGCGTGGCGCCACAGCGAGCGCGCCGCGACGAGCTCCGCCGCGGTCATCGGCTCGCCGACGAAGAAGCCCTGGATCGCGTCGCAGCGCATCTGGTTCAGCGCCGCGATCTGGTCGACGCGCTCGACGCCGTCGGCCGTGACGGTCATGCCGAGGTTGTGCGCCATCTCGATCAGCCCCGCGACGATCGTCGCGTCGAACGCGTCGATGGCCGCGCCGGCGATGAAGCTGCGGTCGATCTTGATCTCGTCGATCGGCAGCGCCTTCAGTGCGACGAAGCCCGCCGTGCCGACGCCGAAGTGGTCGATCGCGAGGCGCACGCCGAGCGCCGACAGCTCGGCCACGACGTCGCCGACCAGGCGCACGTCGTCGACGAACGCGGTCTCGGCGAGCTCGAGCGTCAGTTCGTCGGGCGCGAAGCCGAATTCCGCGAGCGCGTCGGCCACCGTGTCGATGAACGCGCGGTCGTGCAGCTGCAGCAGCGACACGTTGACCGCGACGCCGACGCGCGCGCCGCCGGTCTCGGCGAAGCGGCTCGCCTCGGCGAGCGCCGCGCGCAGGACCCAGTCGCCGAGCGGCCGGATCATCCCCGACGTCTCGGCCATCGGCAGGAAGTCGCGCGGCGCGAGCAACGCGCCGGTCGTCGTGCGCCAGCGAACGAGCGCCTCGACGGCGATCATCGCGCCGGCCGCCGGTGCCGCCCGTCGTCCCGCCGTGTCGCCGAGGACCTGCGCCGACAGCGACGACGCGAGCTCGAACTTCGGCTGGTAGACGAGCAGGAACTGGTCGGCGGCGAGCGCGGCACGCAGCGCGCCGTGGTCGGTCGGCGGCTGCGCGACGTCGCGCAGGCCCGTGTCGCCGTGGCGGCGGAACTGGTTGCGGCCGGCGCGCTTCGCCCGCTTCAGCGCCTCCTCGGCGTGCGACAGCAGCGTCGACGGGTCGAGCGCGTCGGACGGATACAGCGCCACGCCGATGCTCGCGCGCACGAACAGCGTCTGGCCGACGATGCGCGTCGGCGCGCCGAGCGCCCCGATCAGCCGCGTCGCGAGGTCGCCGGCGCGCCGCGGCTGCGTCGTCGCGCGCGCCGATGCGCCAGCCGACCGCGAACTGGTCGCCGCCGAGTCGGGCGACGATCAGGTTCGGCAGGCGCTCCGCGTCGTCGTGGCGGAGCGACGCGACGCCGTCGTCGCGATCGGACGGTCGCCCCTCGTCCTCGGCGGCCGCCTCGCGCAGGATCCGCTGCGCCGCGAGGCGCAGCAGGCTGTCGCCGATCGATCGACCGAACAGGTCGTTCGACTGCTTGAAGCGATCGAGGTCGACGACGAGCAGCGCGACCGGCGTCGGCGGCGCCGCGCCGGTGCGCATCCAGCCCGTCAGCCGTTCGCGCAGCACGCGGACGTTCGCGAGGCCGGTGATCGCGTCGTGCAGCGCGAGCCATTCGATGCGCTGGCGAAGGCCGTCCCGCTCGCCGACGTCGCGGATCGCGACGACCGCGGCGCCCGCCGTCGGCAGCATCCGCGCCTCGACCGATCGGACGCCGTCGCCGCGGTCCTGCGCGTACGCCGCGATCTGCGCGCGCTGCGTGTCGAGGCAGCGGTCGAGCGCCGTCTGCCACGCCTGGCGGAGCGGCGCGGGCAGGCCGTCGACGTCGGCGACGCGCCGTCCGATCAGCGTCGCGGCCGGCGCCGGCAGCAGCTCGGCCGGCCCGCACGTCTCGACGACGCGACCGGCGTGGTCGCAGCGGACGATCGCCTCGTCGAGCGCGGCCGCGAGCCAGCCCGGCACGGCCGCGTCGGCGTCGTCCGCCGCCGCGTCCGGCGGACGATCCGGTTGCGTTGAGTTCATGCGAACGACGGGACCTCGCGACGGACCGATGGTTCTCAGGCCGCGCGCATGCGGTCGACGAGCGCGCGGACCCGGTCCGGCTCGCCGGCGCCGAGGATCTTCTTCGCGAGCGACTCGCAGGCGACGACGTCCGACCGCAGGATCTCGTACTTGACCGCGAGCAGCTGCGCCGGATGCATCGAGAACTGCCGCAGGCCGAGGCCGAGCAGCAGCCGCGCGAGCATCGGATCGCCGGCCATCTCGCCGCACACCGACACCGGCACGCCGAGCCGGTTCGACGTCGCGATGATCTGCCCGACCATCGCAGCACGGCCGGATGCAGCGGGTCGTAGAGGTGCGCGACCGCGCTGTCGGTGCGATCGATCGCGAGCATGTACTGGATCAGGTCGTTCGTGCCGATCGAGAAGAAGTCGAGGCGCTTCGCGAAGGCCGGCAGGCTGAGCGCCGCGGCCGGGATCTCGATCATCCCGCCGATCGGCAGCTCGCGGTCGTACGCGGCGCCGCGCGCCTCGAGCTGGCCCTTCGCCGCCGCGATCAGCACGAGCGCCGCGTCGACCTCCTGCGCATGCGCGATCATCGGGATCAGCAACTTGACCGGACCGAGCGCGGACGCGCGCAGGATCGCGCGCAGCTGCGACGAGGAACATCTGCGGCTCGGCGAGGCAGAAGCGGATCGCGCGCAGGCCGAGCGCCGGGTTCGTCGTGTTGAAGACCGCGTCGCCGAACGTCGCGCGCGCCGCGTACGGCGTCTTGTCGGCGCCGATGTCGAGCGTGCGGATCGTCACCGGCCGCCCGTTCATCGCGACGACGACGCGCCGGTACGCCTCGAACTGCTCGTCCTCGTCGGGCATCGAGTCGCGCGTCATGAACAGGAACTCGGTGCGGAACAGGCCGATGCCGGTCGCGCCGACCTCGTTCGCGAACGCGCAGTCGTCGGGCAGCTCGATGTTCGCGTGCAGCTCGATCGGCTGGTCGTCGATCGTGCGCGTCGGCATCCGCGCGAGGCGCTTCAGCTTCTCGTGCGCGAGCTCGAGGTCGCGCTTGCGCAGCCGGTATTCGTCGAGGACGATCGGGCTCGGGTCGACGACGAGGATGCCGGTCTCGCCGTCGATGATCACGCACTCGTCCTGCCGCAGCAGCCGCGACGCCTGGCCGAGGCCGACGACGGCCGGGATGTCGAGGCTCTTCGCGAGGATCGCCGTGTGCGCGGTCTGGCTGCCGAGGTCCGTCGCGAAGCCGGCGAACACCTGCTTCTTGAACTGCAGCATGTCGGCCGGCGCGATGTCGTGCGCGATGACGACCATCGGCTCGAAGTCGTCCTTGCCGTCGCGGTCGCTGTTCTTTCGCGCCGCGTGGGCCTCGGCCGCGACGATCGACAGCACGTTCGCGCTGCCGGTCAGCACCTTCAGCACGCGCTCGACGACCTGCTCGACGTCGGCGCGGCGGGACGCGATGTAGTCGTCGTCCATCTCGCCGAACTGCTCGACCACGGCCTGCAGCTGCGTCGTCAGCGCCCACTCCGCGTTGTAGCGGCGCTCGCGGATCAGCCGCGCCGGCGCCTCGGACAGCAGCGGGTCCTGCAGGATCAGCCGGTGCAGGTCGACGAGCGCCGCGAACTCCGCCGGCGCGTTGCTCGGCAGTTCGGCCTGCAACTGATAGAGCTCGTTGACGACGGTGGCGATCGCCTCGTCGAGCCGCGTGACCTCGCGCTCGATCTCGCCGAGCACCACGAGGTAGTGCGGCACGTCGAGCGCGGCCGACGCGAGCAGGTGCACCCGCCCGATGACGATTCCGCGCGAGACGGGGATCCCGTGCAGCGTGAACGCCATGTCACTCGGCTTCGCCGAACTTGTCGTCGATCAGCGACGTGATCGCGTCGAGCGCCTCGGCGTCGTCGGGTCCGATCGTCTCGATCGTCACGGTCGAGCCCGGCCGGCCGCCAGCATCATCACGCCCATGATGCTCTTCGCGTTGACGCGCCGACCCGCGCGGCTCATCCAGACCTCGCTCGCGTACTGCGACGCGAGTTGCGTCAGCTTCGCGGACGCCCGCGCGTGCAGGCCGAGCTTGTTGCTGATCTTGCAATCGCGCTGCGCCATGGTCGGGCCGTCACGAATCGGGGGTGTCGAACCCGTCGACCGGCGGCGTCGATTGCGCGGTCGATTGTGCGGTCGATTGCGCGGTCGATCGCGGCGTCGACGTCGGGGTCGACCCCGGCGTCGGCTGCGGATCCGTCGACGCGGTCGGGGCGATTTTGATGATACCCGACGCGCCTCCGCTGACCGCCTTTTCGGGCAGGTCCGACAGCGACGCGCCGTGGCGATAGCACAGCACGCGCAGCAGCATCGGCAGGTTGACGCCGGCCACGACCTCGACATGGCCGCGGTCGGCGAGCGCCGCCGCGACGTTGCCCGGCGTCGCGCCGAACAGGTCGCACAGCACGAGCACGCCGACCCCGTCGTCGACGCTCGCGACCGCCCGCCGCGCGCGCTCGATCTCGCTCGTCACGTCGGCGTCGGGCAGCACGTCGACGATCGCGCAGCGGTCCGGCGGACAGGCGTAGACGTGCCGCGCGCAATCGAGCAGCGACTGCCCGAACGGCGCGTGCGCGACGACGACGAGTCCGACGATCGCCACGTCAGCCGACCCGCGGCGCCGCGGCGACCGCGCGTTCGAGCGCGTCGACGAACACGGCCGCGACGTCGAAGCCGACGCCCTGGAAGATCTCGGCGAAGCAGGTCGGGCTCGTGACGTTGACCTCGGTGAGGTAGTCGCCGATCGAGTCGACGCCGATCAGCAGCAGCCCGCGCTTCGCGAGCTTCGCGCCGACGATCTCGCCGATCTCGCGATCGCGCGCCGACAGCGGCTGCGCGCGACCGCGCCCGCCGGCCGCGAGGTTGCCGCGCACCTCGCCGCCCTGCGGGATGCGCGCGAGCGCGTACGGCACCGGCTCGCCGTCGATGACGAGGATGCGCTTGTCGCCGTCGACGATCGCCGGGATGTACTTCTGCGCCATGATCGTCCGCTCGCCGTCGCCGCCGAGCATCTCGATCATCGAGCCGAGGTTCATGCCGTCGGCCGTGACGCGGAAGATGCCCATGCCGCCCATCCCGTCGAGCGGCTTCAGGATGATGTCGCGATGCTCGCGGTGGAATTCGCGGATGCGTTCGCCGTCGCGCGTGACGAGCGTCGGCGCGATCAGCTCGGGAAACTCGGCGATCGCGAACTTCTCGTTGTGGTCGCGGATCGCGCGGCCGCCGTTGAAGACCTTCGCGCCCTGCGGCTTCGGCGTGCTGCAGCAGGTACGTCGAGTAGACGTACTCCATGTCGAACGGCGGGTCCTTGCGCATGACCACCGCGTCGAAGTCGCTTCAGCGCGACGGTCTCGGGCTCGCCGAGCGCGTGCCAGATGTCGGCATCGTCCTGTCAGCGCGAGCGGCCACGCCTTCGCCTCGACGACGCCGTTCGCGGCGCGCGCGAGGTCGCGCTGGTCGATGTACGCGAGCGTGTGGCCGCGACGGTCCGCCTCGACCATCATCGCGTAGGTCGAGTCCTTGTAGATCTTGAACGTCGCCAGCGGATCGGCGATGAAGGCGATGTGCATGTCGATGCGCCGCCCGCGACGGGCCGACGCCGGTCCGATCAGGCCGCTTCGGCCGCGGGGTCGGTGCGCTCGAGTTCGAGCGACGCGGCGAGCAGCGCGAGCCGCGCGACGACGCCGTACGCGTAGAAGCGGTTCGGCGCCGCCTGCGGGCGCTGCCCGGGATCGGGGAAGTTGCAGCTCGACGCGAACGGCAGCGGCACGAACTGCGCGCCCGGCGCGTTCAGGTTCTCGTCGTTCGCGCGGCTCGAGTTGACGCGGTAGAAGCCGCCGATCACGTAGCGGTCGATCATGTAGACGACCGGCTCGGCCGTGCCCGACTCGATCGAGCCGGCCACGCCGTCGGCGAGCTTGTCGCTCGACCGCTCGCCGACCGGCACGCGCTCGTGCGTGTGCACGCCTTCCTGGATGATCAGTTCCGAGACCTCGAGGCCGTCCTTGACGACGCTCATCTTGTTGCGCGTCTTGCGGTTCATGTTGCGGACCTCGGACGGGTCCTTGACGCTCATCACGCCCATCCCGTACGTGCCGGCGTCGGCCTTGACGATCGCGTACGGCGTCTCGCCGATGCCGTATTCCTTGTACTTGCGGCGGACCTTCGTCAGCAGCACGTCGACGCGATGCGCGAGGTCTTCTTCGCTCGCGGGATCGCCGAACACGACGTCGCTCGCGGCCTCGAAGTACGGATTGATCATCCACGGGTCGATGTCGAGCAGCTTCGCGAAGCGCTTCGCGACGTCGTCGTAGGCCGCGAAGTGGCGCGTCTTGCGGCGCACGGCCCAGCCGGCGTGCAGCGGCGGCAGCACGAACTGCTCGTGGACGTCGCGCAGCACGTCGGGGATGCCGGCCGACAGGTCGTTGTTCAGCAGCACCGCGCACGGATCGAAGTTCGCGAGGCCGACGCGACGCCCGTTCGGACCGATGCGCCGCAGCGGCTCGATCGGCATCGTGTGTTCGGCGTCGAGTTCGATCGTCGTCGGGCCGGTGATCTCGGGGTTCAGCGAGCCGAGCCGCACGTCGAGTCCGGTCTGCCGGAGGATCGCGGCGAGGCGCGCGACGTTCTGCAGGTAGAAGCGGTTGCGCGTGTGGTTCTCGGGAATCAGCAGCAGCCCGCGCGCGTCGGGACAGATCTTCTCGATCGCGGCCATCGCGGCCTGGACGGCGAGCGGCAGCACCTCGGGCGCGAGGTTGTTGAAGCCGCCCGGATACAGGTTCGTGTCGACCGGCGCGATCTTGAAGCCGGCGTTGCGCAGGTCGACCGAACAGTAGAACGGCGGCGTGTGTTCCTGCCACTCGAGCCGGAACCAGCGCTCGATCGCCGGCGTGGCGTCGAGCATGCGGTGTTCGAGGTCGGCGAGCGGACCGGACAGCGCGGTGACGAGGTGAGGAACCATGGCGGAGGCGGTGGGGACGGCGAAGACGCCGTCTCCGGCAGGTCGCGAATTGTAATGGGATTTCAAGGGCCCGGACCGCCGTCCGGAGCCGGTCCCGCCGTCCCGCGCGCGGCCCGGGCGGGCCGCGCCCCGCCGCGCTACGGGTGGTAGGCCGACTCGCCGTGCGACGTGATGTCGAGGCCCTCGCGCTCTTCCTCCTCGGTCACGCGCAGGCCGATCAGCGCATTGACGATCGCGTACGAGATCGCCGCGACGATCGACGACCAGACGAGCGTCACGCCGACGCCGGTCGCCTGCACGACGAACTGCTCGCCGATCGAGTAGGTCGGCGCCGCGCGGTTCGTCACGTAGTCGAAGATGCCCTGGCCGCCGAGGCCGGGCGCCGCGAACACGCCGGTCAGCAGCGCGCCGAGGATGCCGCCGGTGCCGTGCACGCCGAACACGTCGAGCGCGTCGTCGGCGCCGAGCAGCCGCTTCAGCCCCGACACGCCCCACAGGCAGACGACGCCGGCGAGCAGCCCGAGCACGAGCGCGCCGACCGGTCCGACGTAGCCGCACGCCGGCGTGATCGGCGACGAGGCCGGCGACCGCGCCCGAGGCGGCGCCGAGCATCGACGGCTTGCCCTTCAGCAGCCACTCGGCGCAGGTCCACGACAGCACGGCGCCGGCCGTCGCGACCAGCGTGTTGACGAACGCGAGCGCCGCGATGTCGCCCGCCTCGAGCGCCGAGCCCGCGTTGAAGCCGAACCAGCCGACCCACAGCAGCGACGCGCCGATCATCGTCATCGTCAGGCTGTGCGGCGCCATCGACTCGCGGCCGAGGCCGATCCGCTTGCCGACGAAGTACGCGCCGACGAGGCCCGCGATGCCGGCGTTGATGTGGACGACGGTGCCGCCGGCGAAATCGAGCGCGCCGCGTCTGCCACAGGTAGCCGCCCTTCGCGGTCTCCGACGCGAGCGTCGCCGCGTTCGTGATGCCGTCCGGGCCCGGCCAGTACCAGACCATGTGCGCGATCGGGATGTACGCGAACGTGAACCACAGCACCGAGAACAGCAGCACCGCCGAGAACTTCATCCGCTCGGCGAACGCGCCGACGACGAGGCCGACGGTGATCGCGGCGAACGTCGCCTCGAACGCGACGTAGATGTATTCGGGCAGCACGACGCCCTTGCTGAACGTCGCCGCGGTCGCGAACGAGCCCTTCGAGAAGTCGAAGATGCCCTTCAGGAACAGCCGGTCGGTGCCGCCGACGAACGCGTTGCCCTCGGTGAACGCGAAGCTGTAGCCGTAGATCATCCACAGCACGACGATCAGCGAGAAGATCACGAAGACCTGCATCAGGATCGACAGCATGTTCTTCGAGCGCACGAGGCCGCCGTAGAACAGCGCGAGGCCCGGGACCGTCATCAGGATGACGAACGCCGTCGCGACGATCATCCACGCGGTGTCGCCCTTGTTCGGCACCGGCGCGGCGGCCGCGGCAGCGGGCGCCGGCGTCGCGGCGCCGCCCGGTTCGGGCGAGGCCTGCGCGAGCAGGATCGTCGAGCGCGTCGACGCGGCGGATGCGGCCGCGGCAGCCGATGCGATGGGCGCGGCCGGAGCCGACGCGGCGTCGGTCGCCGCGACCGCGGGACCGAAGCAGGCGAGCGCGAGCCAGGCGACGAGCGCCAGCACGATGGTTCTCATTGGACCTTCCCCCGAAGCGCGTTCTACAGCGCGTCCTTGCCCGTCTCGCCGGTCCGGATGCGGACGACCTGTTCGAGATCGTAGACGAACACCTTGCCGTCGCCGATCTTGCCGGTGCGGGCGGACATCTCGATCGCCTCGATCGCGCGCTCGACGAGCTCCTCGGTCACCGCCGCCTCGATCTTGACCTTCGGCAGGAAGTCGACGACGTACTCGGCGCCGCGATACAGCTCGGTGTGACCCTTCTGGCGTCCGAAGCCCTTGACCTCGGTGACCGTGATGCCCTGCACGCCGATCCCCGACAACGCCTCGCGGACTTCGTCCAGCTTGAAGGGCTTGATGATCGCGGAGATCAGTTTCATGCAGTCCTCGGGTCCAGGCGTCGCTCGGTCAAGGCGGCGAATCGCGGCAGTCACGATTCGCAAGGTCTGTGCCACGGCAATCGCGCCGGTTCGATGCCTGCCGGTGCACCGAACGCCGCCGGCGTGCCGGCATGGTGCGCGAAGCGCCGCGAAGCTGTGCATCCGGGTGGACCCGGATCGACATCGACGCCGTCGTCAATGCGCGCCGGCCGCCGCCTCGCCGCCGCCCGCGCCGCCCTTGACCGGCCGCGCCAGCCACACGACGAAGATCAGCGCGACGAACAGCAGCGCCGACGCGTAGAAGATGTCGTTCGCGCCGAGCATGTACGCCTGCACGTCGATCGACCGGTTGATCGCGGCGAGCGCCTGGTCGTGCGAATAGCCGCGCGACTGCAGCCCCTGGATGAACTGCGACGTCGCGATGCTGGTGTTGTCGACCGACTCGGCGAGGCGCGCGTGATGCAGGATCGAGCGGTCCTCCCACAACGTCGTCGCGATCGACGTGCCGAACGCGCCCGCCGTGATCCGCGCGAAGTTCGACAGGCCGGACGCCGCCGGGATGCGGTCGGGCGGCAGGCCCGACAGCGTCAGCGTCACGAGCGGGATGAAGAAGAACGCGACCGCGGCGCCCTGGATGATGACCGGCCGCACGAGATAGCCGAAGTTCGCTTCGGTGCTGTAGTAGGTGCGCAGGAACAGCGCGAGCCCGAAGATCAGGAACGACATCGTCGCGAAGATGCGCGGGTCGACCTTCGAGATGTACTTGCCGACGATCGGCGACAGGATGATGGCGAGCAATCCGACCGGCGCCGTCAGCAGGCCGGCGTCGGTCGCGGTGTAGCCCATGTACTGCTGCAGCCACAGCGGCATCAGAACGACGTTGCCGAAGTACAGGCCGTAGCCGAGCGCGAGCGTCACCGACCCGGTCCAGAAGTTCCGCAGCTTGAACAGCCGCAGGTCGACGACCGGATGATCGTTGTCGACGAGCTCCCAGACGAGGAACACGGCGAACGCGATCGCCGACGTCACGGCGAGCCCGACGATGACGCTCGAGTGGAACCAGTCGAGCTCCTTGCCCTTGTCGAGCATGATCTGCAGCGCGCCGACCCACAGCACGAGCAGGCCGAGGCCGACGCCGTCGATCGGCAGCTTGCGCGTCGGCGTCTCGCGCGTCTTGAACACGGTCCACGTCGCCCACGCGGACAAGATGCCCACCGGGATGTTGATGTAGAAGATCCACGGCCACGCGATGTTGTCGGTGATCCAGCCGCCGACGATCGGACCCATCACCGGCGCGACCAGCGTCGTCACCGACCAGATGCCGAGCGCGGTGCCGGCCTTCGCCTTCGGATAGCTCGACAGCAGCAGCGTCTGCGACAGCGGGATCATCGGACCCGCGACGAAGCCCTGCACGACGCGGAACAGGATCAGCATCGGCAGCGACACCGCGAGGCCGCACAGCCACGACGAGACGACGAACATCAGCACCGACAGCGTGAACAGCCGGACGGCGCCGAAGCGCTGCGTGAGCCAGCCGGTCAACGGCAGCGCGATCGCGTTGGCCACCGCGAACGACGTGATGACCCAGGTCGCCTGCGAGCTCGACACGCCGAGGTCGCCGGCGATCGTCGACAGCGACACGTTCGCGATCGACGTGTCGAGCACGTTCATGAACGTCGCGAGCGCGAGCGAGATCGTGCCGACGAGCTTCGCCGTCCCCGCGAGCGGCGGATAGCTCGCCTGCGCCGGCGGCCGCGGCGCGCGGGGCGCCGGACCGGCGTCGTCGGCGATCGTCGTCATGCGGCGTGGTGCGTCAGCCGGCGCGCGCGACGGCCGGCTTCGCGGCGCTGCCGGTCGCTGCGGCGTTCGGCGTGCCGCCGAGATTCGCGGCGATGATCCGGTCGATCAGCGCGTCGGCGGCGTGCGTGTCGGGCGCGAACGCCTGCGTCTGGTAGCCGGGGTCGACGCGACGCGCGCTCGCGAGTTGCTGGCCGCTCTGGTCCGACGTGTCGACCTTCGCGACGACCGACAGCCCGATCCGCAGCGGATGATCCTCGAGCTGCTTGCGGTCGAGCTCGATGCGCACCGGCACGCGCTGCACGACCTTGATCCAGTTGCCGGTCGCGTTCTGCGCCGGCAGCAGCGAGAACGCGCTGCCGGTGCCGGCCGACAGCCCGACGACCTTGCCCCGGTACTCGACCTTGCCGCCGTAGAGGTCGGCCTCGAGCGTGACCGGCTGCCCGACGCGCATCTGGCGCAGCTGCACTTCCTTGAAGTTCGCGTCGACCCAGAGATCCTCGAGCGGGACGATCGCCATCAGCGGCGTGCCCGGCGCGACGCGCTGGCCGAGCTGCACGCCGCGCTTCGCGACCTGCCCCGACACCGGCGACGGCAGCGCGGTGCGCTCGAGCGCGAGATACGCCTCGCGCACGCGCGCCGCGGCGCGCTGCACGTTCGGATGCTGCGCGACGGTCGTACCCTCGGTCAGCGTCTGGTTCGACAGCAGCTGCTCGCGTGCCGCCGAGACGCCCGCATCGGCCGCGGCGAGCTGGCTCTTCGCGGCGTCGAGTTCGGCCTGGACGTGCTGCAGCTCTTCCTTCGACACGGCGCCCGACGCGACGAGCGCGGCGCGACGCTGGTAGTCGTCCTGCGCGCGGACCAGCTCGGCGCGCGCGCGGATCGTGTCGGCCTGGCGCGTCGCGACGTTCGCGCTCAGCGTGCCGTTGTTCGCGAACACGCCGCGCACTTCGCGGACCGTCTGCGCGAGCTGCGCCTCGGCCTGGTCGAGCGCGACCCGCGCGTCGCTCGGATCGAGGACCACGAGCTCCTGGCCCTGCTTGACGATGTCGGTGTCGTCCGCGCGGATCGAGATCACGGTGCCCGACACCTGCGGCGTGACCTGCACGACGTTGCCGGCGACGTACGCGTCGTCGGTCGACTCGTAGTGCGCGCCGACGAGCAGGTACCACGCGCCGTACGCGACGCCCGCGACGATCACGACCAGCGCGATCAGCCACAGCAGGCGGCGCCGCTTGTTCGCGTTCGCGGGCGACGGCACGGCGACGGCCGGCGGCGCGGTCGGCGCGGCGGCCGGCGCGGCCGCGGTGTTGATCGACGGCGTGGCGCCGGTCTCCGGCATCGCGGAAGCCGTCGACGCGAGCCGCGACTGGGGCGCGGGGGCGGACGTCGCGCCCTTCGGTCGTTCGGTGACGAGATCGCTCATGGCTGTTCCCTGTTGTCGACCGGTCGCCGGATCGCGGCGGCCGGTACGGAATGCGTGTGGTGTCGGCGCGGCGGGCTAGCGCGCCGCCAGCGGCGCGGTCGCCTCGTCCGGCGCGGCGCGATAGCCGCCGCCGAGCGCGCGGACCAGCGCGACGTTGAGGTCGAGGATGCGGGCGCGCAGCTCGGCGTCGGCGCGCTCCTGCTGCAGCACGCTGGTCTGTGCGTTCAGCACCGTGAGATAGGTCGACAGACCGGCGCGATAGCGGACGACCGCGACGTCGTACGCCTCCTCGGTCTTCGTGCGCGCGAGCGCCTGGTCGCCGAGCTGCGCGTTGACCGACCGCAGCGACACGACCTGGTCGGCGACGTCCTTGACCGCGTCGACGAGCGTCGCGTTGTACTGCTCGACGGCCGCGTCGTAGTCGGCGTTGCGGCCGGCGAGGTTCGCGCGCAGGCGTCCGCCCTCGAAGATCGGCAGCGTCAGCGCCGGACCGGCCGACCACGTGCGGCTGCCGATGTTGACGAACTTCGACGCGCCGAGCGCGAGCAGCCCGGCCGACGCGGCGATGTCGATGTTCGGATAGAACTCGGCGCGCGCCGAGGCGATGTTGCTGCGCGCCGCCTCGACGCGCCAGCGCGCCGCGACGATGTCCGGACGACGGCCGATCAGCTCGGCCGGCAGCGACGCCGGCAGCGGCACCACCGAGTTCGCGACGCCCTTCGGCACGCCGATGTCGCGGCCGCGGTCCGGGCCCTTGCCGAGCAGCGCGGCGATCTGGTTGCGCACGAGGCCCATCGACTCGTCGATCTGCGCGAGGTCGACGCGCGCCGACGGCAGCAGCGCCTCGGCCTGCCGCAGCTCGGCGTTCGTGTCGATGCCGGCGTCGAAGCGCTGCTGCGCGATCTGCACGACGTCGGTCCGCTGCGTGATCGCGCGCTCGGTCACGTCGCGCAGGCTCGCGAGCCGCTGCAGCTGGAACCATGCGCGCGCGATCGACGTCGAGATCGCGAGTCGCGCGGCCTGCCGGTCGGCCTCGGCGGCGCGCTGCTGCGACCGCGCCGACTCGATCGCCGCGCGGTTGCGGCCCCAGAAGTCGAGGTCGTAGCTGAAGTCGACGGCGGCCGTGCCGATGTTGAACGTCGATCCGCCGAACGGCGGCGGGTAGATGTAGTTCTCGGGGAAGTGTTCGCGGACCGCGCTCGCGTTCGCGTCGAGCGTCGGGTAGGTGCCCGCCTGCGCGCCGCGCACGACCGACTCGGCCGCGCGCAACCGCGCCTCGGCGCGACGCAGGTCGATCGAGTTGCCGTCGGCGAGGCCTTCGGCGACCAGCGCGTCGAGCGCCGGATCGCCGAACGACTTCCACCAGTCGTCGGTCGGCCACGCGACGTCGGACCGCGGGTTGTCGCCGACGGTCTTCGCGATCGACAGCGTGGCGGGGTCCATCGCCTTCGCCTGCGTGTGGGCGCCGTCGAAGCTCGCGCAGCCGGCGAGCAGCATCGCCGTCGCGATCGCGAGCCACACGGCCACCGTCTGCAGCAGGGCCCAGATCGCGACCTCGCGGCGCAGCAGCGGCTCCATGCCGCCCGCGATGCGGCGCGCGCCCGCCTTCATCGCATCGCGCGGATGCGCGACGACGTCGAACGCGCGGCTGTTCGCGAGCCGGTCGCAGAGCGCGTGCAGGAGCGGCATCAGCATCCCGGCTCCCGATTCGCGAGCATGCGGCGCAGGAAGCCCTTGAACAGCTCGAGCTCCGCCACGTCGAAGCCGTCGAGGTGACGGTTCAGCACCTGAACGATCGCCTTGACGAGACGCTCGGCCTTCTTCTTGCCGGACGCGGTCAGTTCGAGCCTGACGCGACGGCGATCGTCGGTGCTGCGCGTGCGCAGGATCAGGCCCTTCGCTTCGAGCCGGTCCAGCATCCGCGTCATCGAGCCGGTGTCGCAGTCGAGCACCCGCGCGAGGTCGGCAGCCGTGTCGCCGCGCTCGCGCAGGATCGCGACCAGCACGCCCCACTGCTCGTACGTGACGTCGGCGTCGGCGCTGTCGGCGATCTCGCGCTCGACGGCGTTGCTCAGCATCGAGCGGACACGCTTGATCAGGTAGCCGATGCTGTCGTCGGCGCAGAAGTCGGCGACGCGATACAGCGGCGCGGGACGCGCGGGCGCCGGGTCGCGATCGACGACCGGCACGGCAACTTTCGGGCGGATTGACTGCATAGGCAGCAATATACGCTGCATAGGCAGTCGTTGCAAATGCGTACGACTTTCGGCCAGCCATACGTCCGGCCGTATGGCGGCGCATCACTCGGCCGCTCGACCGTGGCGCCGGCGCGCCGCACGACTAGGATGTCGTCTCGGGCCGCGCGGTACGCGGCGCCCGATCCATCGACCCACCGGAGGACGCCTTGGCGACCGACCCCGCAACGAACCCGTATCGAATCGCCGTCGTCGTCGGCAGCCTGCGCCAGGCGTCGTTCAACCGCAAGGCCGCGCTCGCCATCGCCGGCCTCGCGCCGCCGTCGCTCTCGCTCGGGATCGTCGAGATCGGCGACCTGCCGCACTACAACGAAGACCTCGACCGCGACGGCACGGTGCCGCCGGCCTGGACGCGCTTTCGCGACGCGGTGCGCGACGCCGACGGCGTGCTGTTCTTCACGCCCGAATACAACCGCAGCGTGCCGGGCGCGCTGAAGAACGCGATCGACGTCGGCTCGCGGCCGTACGGCAAGAGCGTCTGGGCCAGGAAGCCCGGCGCCGTGATCAGCGTCTCGCCGGGCGGCATCGGCGGCTTCGGCGCGAACCACGCGCTGCGGCAGTCGATGGTGTTCCTCGACGTCTGGATGCTGCAGCAGCCCGAGGCCTACATCGGCGGCGCCGCGAAGCTGTTCGACGACGCGGGCGGGATCGCGAGCGACGACACGCGCAAGGTCTTCCAGACCTTCATCGACGCCTTCGCGGCGTGGGTCGACCGGCTCGCGGACGCGCTAGGAAGCCGGCGTGGCCGCGACGAAGCGGTCGCCGTCGCGCCGTCCCTGGTCGTAGGTCGCCTGCATCGCCGGACGGATCGGTGTAGTCCCACGCGCTGACCGGCACCTTCGTCGACGGCTGCACGTAGACGCGACCCTGGTGCATGAAGCGGTCGGCGCGTCCGGGATAGCGGCGCGTCAGCAGCACGAGCGTCGACGGTCCGTCGTCGACCGCGTCGACCGGCACGTTGTCGACCATCCCGCCGTCGAGCGTCGCGCGGCCGCCGCGATGCTCGATCGGCGTGAACGGCGGCGTGCACGACGACGCGATGACGAGCGAGACGAGGTCGTCGACGTGCGCGCAGTCCTGCACGCGCGCGACCTCGGACTTGAACCCGAGCCGGCGGCCGAACGTCGGATGCAGCGAGCGCCGCCAGTGCTTCTCGAGGTTGTACGCGACGATGCCGACCGCGAGCGCCGCGTGCGGCCCGAGCCCGCGCGGCAGCCGCGCGAACACGACGCGGATCTCCGGCGCGTCGCGCTTGAGCTTCTCGAAGCCGCCGCCGCCGAGCACGTCGACGAGCGCCCGCCGATAGATCGCCGCGTGCGGGAACACGCGCATCGCATGCGGATTGTCGGGATCGTTCGCGCGCCGGAACAGGTTGCCCCAGTACGCGTTGCGGCGGTTGTGCTTCAGCGCGTCGCGGTAGTACGCGAGGACCGTGGCCGAGTCGTTCGCGAACAGCATGCAGGCGGTCGCCGCGCCGGCCGACACGCCGGCGACGACGCGCGGCTTCAGCGCGATCGCCGGCGCGACGACGTCCCAGAAACCGGCCTGCCACCAGCAGCGGTTGCCGCCGCCGGAGAACACCACTTGATCGAACACGAGGTCGTCGCCGCGAAGGTGCGCGGCGTGCGGCCGCTAGAATCGAGTCGGCATTCTACGGTCGGGGGCGCGCGATGACATCGACGAGGCGGGCGTTGCGATTGATTGCCTGCGGCGGCACGTTCGACAAGCGCTACGACGCGCTGCGGGGCGAACTCGTCTTCGGCGCGACGCAGCTGCCCGGCATCGTGGCGCGGGCGCGGCTCGCGATTCCGCCCGCCGTCGACGCGCTGATGCAGATCGACAGCCTCGACATGGGCCCGGCCGATCGCGAACGCATCGCCGCGGCGTGCGAGGCGTCGTCCGAGACCGCGATCGTCGTCGTGCACGGCACCGACACGATGGCCGCGACGGCGGCCGTGCTCGGCGCGCGCTTCGGACCCGACGGCGAGAAGGCCGTCGTGCTGACCGGCGCGATGGTGCCGTACGCGATCGCCGATTCCGACGCGCTGTTCAACCTCGGCTTCGCGTGCGCGGCCGCGCAGCTGCTGCCGGCCGGCGTGTGGGTCGCGATGAACGGCCGCGTCCATCGCTTCGACGACGTCCGCAAGGACCGCGAGGCCGGCGTGTTCGAAGCATTGAAGCAACCGTCATGAGGCATCGCGGATGAAGATCGATCTCGCCGGCAGGACCGCCGTCGTCACCGGCTCGACCGCCGGCATCGGGCTCGCGATCGCGACCGGCCTCGCCGGCTGCGGCGCGACGGTCGTCGTCAACGGTCGCACGCAGGCCGCGGTCGACCGTGCGATCGCGACGATCGGATCGTCGGTGCCGGGCGCGCTGCTGCGCGGCGTCGCCGCCGACCTCGCCGACGCGGCCGGCTGCGCGGCGCTGGTCGACGCCGAGCCCGACGTCGACATCCTCGTCAACAACGTCGGCATCTTCGAAGCCGGCGACTTCTTCGAACTCGACGACGCGACGTGGACGCGCTTCTTCGACATCAACGTGATGTCGGGCGTCCGGCTGTCGCGCGCGTACGCGCCGGCGATGGCGACGCGCGGCTGGGGCCGCATCGTGTTCGTCTCGTCGGAGTCGGGTCTCAACATCCCGACCGAGATGATCCACTACGGCTTCACGAAGACCGCGAACCTGTCGGTCTCGCGCGGCCTCGCGAAGCGGATGGCCGGCACCGGCGTGACCGTCAACGCCGTCCTGCCCGGCCCGACGCTGTCCGAAGGCGTGCGCACGATGCTCGAGAAGCGTGCCGCCGAGGCCGGCTCGTCGATCGAGGACGCGGCGAAGGCATTCGTGATGGCGAAGCGGCCGAGCTCGATCATCCAGCGCGCGGCGACGACCGAGGAGGTCGCGAACCTGGTCGTCTACGTCTGCTCGACGCAGGCATCGGCGACGACCGGCGCCGCGTTGCGCGTCGACGGCGGCGTCGTCGACACGATCGCGTGATCGCTCGCCGGCCGCCGATGCGGCCGGTCCGGTCCGATCACCAGATCGTCACGCGCTGGTCCGGCGGCAGGTACATCCCGTCGCCCGGCTTGACGCCGAACGCCTCGTAGAACGGCGGCTGGTTGCGCAGCGTGCCGTTCGCGCGGAATTCGCCCGGCGAGTGCGGATCGATCTTGACGAGCCGGATCGCCTGCGGCCTCGCGGACCTTGTTGCGCCAGATCGTCGCGAAGCCGATGTAGAAGCGCTGGTCGCCGGTCATGCCGTCGATCACCGGCGCCGGCTTGCCGTGCAGCGAGATCTGGTACGCCTTGTACGCGATCGCGAGGCCCGAGTTGTCGGCGATGTTCTCGCCGAGCGTCAGCGCGCCGTTGACGTGGTAGCCGGGCACCGGCTCGAACGCGTCGTACTGCGCGACGAGCGCCTTCGTCTTCGCCTCGAAGCGCTGGCGGTCCTCGTCGGTCCACCAGTTGCGCAGGCGCCGTCGCCGTCGGACTGGCTGCCCGCGTCGTCGAAGCCGTGGCTGATCTCGTGGCCGATGACCGCGCCGATCGCGCCGTAGTTCGTCGCGTCGTCGGCCTTCGGATCGAAGAACGGCGGCTGCAGGATCGCGGCCGGGAACACGATCTCGTTGCGGCGCGCGGTTGTAGTACGCGTTGACGGTCTGCGGCGTCATGCCCCACTCGGTGCGGTCGATCGGCTTGCCCGAGCTTGGCGATGTTGCGGTCGTACTCGAAGCGCCGCGCGCGCATCACGTTGCCGAGCAGGTCGTCCGGCTTGATCGTCAGCGCCGTGTAGTCGCGCCACTTCGTCGGATACGCGATCTTCGGGTCGAACTTCGCGAGCTTCGCCTGCGCCTCGCGCTTCGTCTCGGGCCCCATCCAGTCGAGCGTGTCGATGCTCTGCCGGTACGCGGCGAGGATGTTGCGGACCAGCTCGTCCATCCGCGCCTTGTTCTCGGGCGGGAAGTAGCTGCGCGACGTACAGCTTGCCGAGGCCCTGCGCCCATCGCCGCCTCGACGGCGCCGACGCCGCGCTTCCAGCGCGGCAGGTCCTCGGGCGTGCCGGACAGCGACGCGGCCGTCGAACGCGAAGTCCTCGTCGACGAACGGCTTCGACAGGTACGGCGCGGCCGACGAGATGACGTGGTACTTGAAGTAGGCCTTCCACGCGTCGAGCGGCGTCGCCTCGACGACTCTCGGCGAAGCCCTTCAGGTAGGTCGGCTGCGCGACGATCACGCTGTCGGTCTTGCCGGCGACGTGCGCCGTCGTCGAGCCACGCCTTCCAGTCGTAGCCCGGCGTCAGCGCGTCGAGCGTCGCCGACCGGCACCTTGTTGTAGGTCCTGACCGGATCGCGGTTCTCGACGCGCGTCCACTGCACGCGGGCGAGACGCGTCTCGAGGTCGAGCACCTCCGCGCGCGCGCGCGTCGGCGTTCGGCACGTTCGCAAGCGCCAGCATCCGCGCGACGTGCGCGACGTACTTCGTGCGGACCTCCTTCAGCTTCTCGTCGTCGTCGGTGAGGTAGTAGTCGCGGTCCGGCATGCCGAGGCCGCACTGCGCGATCGTCGGGATGTAGTGCGTCGGGTCCTTCGCGTCCTGGCCGATGTAGACGGCGTACGGCGCCGCGATGCCGACCTCGTTGAACTGCGCGATGACGGCCGGGATGTCGCGCTTCGAACGGATGCCGTCGATGGCCCGCATCTGCGGCGCGATCGGCTTCGCGCCGAGCGCCTCGAGCCGCGGCCTCGTCCATGAAGCTCTGGTACAGCAGCGACGATCTTCTGCTGGTCCGGCGTGCCGTTCGGCGCCGGCCGCGGCGGCCTCGTCGATCACGACCTTCGACTGCATGACCGACTGGTCGCGCAGTTCGAGGAACGCGCCCCACGACGCGCGGTCCGGCGGGATCTCGGTCGTCGCGAGCCACGCGCCGTTGACCGCGCGATAGATGTCGTCCTGCGGACGCGGACCGATCGCGGCCTTCGGCGCGCCGCCGTCCGGCATCGGCGCCTGTTCGGCGCAGCCGGCGAGCCACAGCGTGGCCGACAGCGCGGCGACGGTGGCGGCGTGGAGCGCGGGACGGCGGCGTGGGGGACGGGGACTTCTGATCATCGACGATCCTTTCTGGCGACGGGGCGACGGGGGTCCGGTGCGGCAGGCGCGATGATGCGCGCACGGCCGACGAAGCGGCGGGCGTGGTGCGGATGCGCGCGATCGGGCCCCGGCGCTTCGGTTATGGTGGCGCGATGTCGACGCGTCGCATCGTCCGGAGTTCCTTCGCGGCCGTCACCGCGGCCGTGCTCCTGGTCGTCGTCGTCATCGCCGCCGGTCCGCGCGCCGACGCCGCGGCCGCGCGACGTCGTCGTCGGCTCGAAGCGCTTCACCGAGTCGTACGTGCTCGGCGAGATCGTCCGGCAGACGCTCGTCGACCACGGCGTCACGGCGACGTACAAGGCGGCCTCGGCAACACCGGCATCCTCGTCGCCGCGCTCGAGGCCGGCACGATCGACGTCTATCCCGAGTACAGCGGCACGATCGCCCGCGAGATCCTGAAGCGGACCGACAACCCGTCGCAGGCCGAGCTGAACGCCGCGCTCGCCGGCGCGCGGGCTGAAGGTCGGCGTGCCGCTCGGCTTCTCGAACACGTACGCGCTCGCGATGCGCGACGACGAGGCCGCGCGCCGCGGCATCGTCCGCATCTCCGACCTGCGCGACCCCGACCGGACGCGCGGGCTGAAGCTCGGCCTGTCGAACGAGTTCCTGGCGCGCGCCGACGGCTGGCCGGCGCTGAAGGCCGCGTACGGCCTCGCGCTCGCGACGCCGTCGGGCCTCGATCACGGCCTCGCGTACGACGCGCTCGCGGACCGCCGCGTCGACGTCATCGACATCTATTCGACCGACGCGCGGATCGGCCGCGCGCTCGGCGACACGCGCGTCCGCGTGCTGGTCGACGATCGCGGCTTCTTCCCGGCGTACGACGCCGTGCTGCTGATGCGCCGCGACGTCGACGAGGCGCCGCTCGCCTCGCTCGCCGGCGCGATCGACCAGCGCACGATGATCGCGCTCAACGCCGAGGCCGAGCTCGACCACCGATCGTTCGCCGACATCGCGCGCGACTTCGTCGCGAAGCGCGACGGGCACGCGGCCGTCGCCGCGCCGGCGGCGTCCTCACGGCTCGCGCGCTTCGTGTCGATCCTGTTCGCGCCGGACTTCGGGCGGCTGCTGATCGAGCACGTCGTGCTCGTCGCGGTGTCGGTGGCCGCCGCGATCGTCGTCGGCGTGCCGCTCGGCATCGTCGCGATCCGCCGCGAAGGCGTCGGCCGCGTCATCCTCGCGGCGGTCGGGCTGCTGCAGACGATCCCGTCGCTCGCGCTGCTCGCGCTGCTGATCGCGCTGCTCGGCACGATCGGCACCGTGCCCGCGCTGATCGCGCTGTTCCTCTACGCGCTGCTGCCGATCGTCGCGAACACGCACGCCGGGCTCGCCGGCGTGCCGCGCGGCGTCGTGCAGGCCGCGGCCGCGCTCGGGCTGACCGCGCCGCAGCGGCTCGCGCACGTCGAGCTGCCGCTCGCGGCGCCGACGATCGTCGTCGGCATCCGCACCGCGGCCGTCATCAACGTCGGCACCGCGACGATGGCCGCGTTCGTCGGCGCCGGCGGCTTCGGCGAGCGGATCACCGCGGGTCTCGCGCTCAACGACGGCGCGACGATGCTGGCCGGCGCGGTCCCCGCGGCGGTCCTCGCGCTCGTCGTGCAGGTCGCATTCGACGGGCTCGCGTGGCTCGCCGATCCGGTGCGCCGGCATCGTCGCTGACCCGGTGGCCGCGACGCACGAGCGGCTTTAGACTGCGGCATGACGATCGCGTCCGACGTCGCCGCCGACACCGCCAGCCCCGCCCCGATCGTCATCGACTTCGAGGCCTCCGGCTTCGGCCGCGGCAGCTACCCGATCGAGGTCGGCTTCGTGATGCCCGACGGGCGCGGCGACTGCATGCTGATCCGGCCGGCGGCCGACTGGCAGCATTGGGACCCGGCCGCCGAGGCGCTGCATCACATCAGCCGGGAGGCCCTCGCGCGCTTCGGCCGTCCGGTGACCGACGTCGTCGACCGGCTCGAGTCGCAGCTGCACGGGCGCATCGTCTACAGCGACGGCTGGGGCAACGACTACAGCTGGCTGTCGACGCTGTACGACGCAGCCGATCGCCAGCCCGGCTTCCGGCTCGACAGCCTGCAGAAGCTGTTGACGGCCGACGAGCTCGACCGCTGGGACGACGAGAAGGCCGCGGTGTTCGACGGCCACGCGCGCGAACGCCATCGCGCGAGCGCCGACGCGCGGCTGCTGCAGGCGGTCGTGATGCGGCTGCGCGCGCACGACCGCTGAGGTCGGCGCGTCGTCAGCGCGGCGCGTCGAGCAGGGCCAGCGTCCGCGCGTCGCGCTCGCCGCCGCAGTATTTCGCGAGCGCGGCGTCGAACGGCGACGGGTCGTCGGCTACCGCGGCGAACAGCGTCATCGACGAGCGGAACTTCAGGTCGTCCGGACTGCCGAGGATCGCGTTGAGCGACCGGCCCTCGACCGCGACGACGAGGCTGGTGCACTCGACGAGGCGCGGCCCGAGCAGCCGATGCGCGAGATAGGCGATGGCCTCGGCCCGCGACGCGATCGCATAGCGCGCGGCCATCGAACTGAAGCCGAGCCCGGCGACCTGCGGGAAGACGAACCACATCCAGTGGCTGCGCTTGCGGCCGGCGGTGAGCTCGGCCCGCACGCGCTCGATGACGGGCGCTTGCGCGTCGACGAAGCGCTGGAGGTCGAGAGAGTCGTTCATCGCCGTTGCACGACAGCGAGCGTACGCCGCTTCAGGGCGGATCGCGCGGCGCGACGCGTTCGATCGACGCGTCCGCGGCGGTCGATCGTCGAAGCCGAGAGCTTCGAATCGCCGTGGCGTCGGCGAGAGGGTCCGCCCGCCCGCGGCGCGGGCGCCGTGGGTCGATCAGCGCTTCGAGCGGCGCGACACGAAAACGGCGACGACCCCGATGCCGAGCAGCGCGAGCGAGGCGGGCTCCGGCACCGGCGTCGCGGCGCTGACGAGCTCGACGTCGACGTCGTCGAGCCCGTTGCTGTTGTCGGTGCTCGAATCGAAGTTGTAGAAGAAGATCGTCGTGGTGTCCGCGAGCGCCTTGAACGTCGCCGTGTACTCGGTCCACTGCTGCGTGGCGCCGTCGCTGTTGGCGTTCGTGAACGTCTCGATCAGCGGGATGGCGTTCGGGATCGTCCGGCTGAAGCCGACGTCGCTCGACGTGCCGAAGACACCGGCCTTGTCGACGACGTTGCCGATCCAGAAGGTGACCGAGTACGTGGCCCCGTTGGTCGTCGCCAGCGTCTGATAGATGCGCGAGCGCTGGTTCGCGTTCCCCGTCAGGTCGAGCCACTGCGAACCCGAGTGCGAGACGAAGTCGAAGCCGTTCTGCGTGAAGTTCGTGCTGACGACCGCGACGTTGCCGTTGGTCGTGCAGTTCGGGCAGTCGACGGACCAGGCGCCGAAACTGTCGCCGGTCTGGTAAAGGTCGTAGCTGGCGTTCGGCACGACCGGCGTCTCGAAGCCGCCATCGGCGATCAGGTTGGCGTGCGCCGCGCCGCAGACCGCGGCCGATCCGAGCGCGGCCAGCATCAGCGCCCGAACGATTCTCGATTTCGTCGTGTTGCGCATGGCGTCCCTCCCGAGTGGATGGAGCGGCCGTGCAAGGACGGTGCCAGCGATGCGAACGCCTTTGCTTTCAGGACCTTCGGAGTCGGTCGGTCAGGGCGCGTACCGTTGCCTGTAAAGGTTCTCGACGTCGAGGCGTGCTTCGCGATCGATCACGAATCATCCAGCGAGCGACTCGTGCGCCGCCTTCCGGTCGGCATGCGATCCGGCATCGAGGACGCGCACGCTAGGTCTTCCTTCTCGGCCGCTACCCCTTCTCACTTCCCGATGCAGAACCGCCCGAAGATCTCGCCCAGCAGGTCGTCCGCGCTGAACGCGCCGGTGATGCGGTCGAGCGCGCGCTTGCGCGAGGCGCAGCTCTTCGGCGAGCAGGTCGAGCGCGCGGTCGCCGGCGTTCGCGTGCGCGGTCGCGCGGTCGAGGTGTCCCGCCGCGTCGCGCAGCGCGACCAGGTGCCGCTCGCGGGCCGAGAAGCCGGTCTCGCCGCTCGGCTGCCAGCCGGCGATCGCGAGCAGTTCGCGGCGCAGCGCGTCGATGCCGGCGCCGGTCTTCGCCGACACGCGGATGCGATCGCCATCGACGCGCGGACGTCGCGCCGCGCAGGTCGATCTTGTTGACGACGGTGCGACGTGCCGCGCGGGCCGGCAGCCGGCGCCGCGATCGCGTCGTCGCTCGTCGTCGCCGTTCGGCGGCCGTCGCCTCGTCGTCGACGACGTGCAGCACGACCTGCGCGTGCTCGACGCGTCCCAGGTCCGCTCGATGCCGATGCGCTCGACCGCGTCGACGTCGGTCGTCGCTTCGAGCGCGCGGATGCCGGCCGTGTCGACGACGTGCAGCGCGACGCCGTCGACGCGGATGGTCCGCTCGATGCGGTCGCGCGTCGTGCCGGCGACCGGCGTGACGATCGCGACGTCGGCGCCGGCGAGCGCGTTCAGCAGGCTCGACTTGCCGACGTTCGGCCGGCCGACCAGCACGACGGTCAACCCTTCGCGCAGCAGCGCGCCCTGCCTCGCGCGGGCGGTCAGGTCGTCGAGCGACGCGCGGATCGCGGCGAGCCGGCCGCGCGCGTCGGAGCTCTCGAGGAAGTCGATCTCCTCGTCGGGGAAGTCGAGCGTCGCCTCGACCAGCGCGCGCAGGTCGATCGTCGCGTCGACGAGCGCGCGGACCGCGGTCGAGAACGCGCCCGACAGCGACGCCTGCGCGCCGAGCACGGCCGCCTCGCTCGACGCCTCGATCAGGTCGGCGACCGCCTCGGCCTGCGCGAGGTCGAGCTTGTCGTTGAGGAACGCGCGCTCGGTGAACTCGCCGGGCTCGGCGAGGCGCAGCCGCGCATCGTCGTCGTCGCGCGACCGCCTCGGCGACCGCGAGGCAGCGCGCGACGACCATCTGCAGCACGACCGGGCCGCCGTGCAGCTGCAGCTCGACGACGTCCTCGCCGGTGTACGACTGCGGCGCCGCGAACAGCAGCGCGATGCCGCGATCGATCGCCGCGCCGTCGGCCGCGTGCACGCGCGACCAGCGTCGCGTGGCGCGGCACGAGCCGGAAGCGCGCCGGGCTTCGCCGCACAGCGCCGCGACGAACGCCGCGACGATCGGGCGCGCCGGTCCAGCGGCCGAACGACAGCCGGACGACGCCGATGCCGCCGCGACCGGCCGGCGTCGCGATCGCGAGGATCGGATCGTCGCGATGCACGGTCATCGCGGCCGCGTCGCGCCGCGTTCGTCGTCACGCGCTCGTCACGCGTCGCGCGTTCGGCGCGCGTCAGGCGGGCTTCGGCTTCGGCTTGCGGCCGCCGATCATCCGCGTGATCTGCCACTGCTGCGCGATCGACAGCAGGTTGTTGACGACCCAGTACAGCACGAGGCCGGCCGGGAAGAAGAAGAACGTGAAGCCGAACACGAGCGGCATGATCAGCATCATCTTCGCCTGCGTCGGGTCGGGCGGCGCCGGGTTCAGTTTGTACTGGATGAACATCGACGCCATCATGATCAGCGGCAGGATGAAGAACGGGTCCGGCGCCGCGAGGTCGTGCACCCAGCCGAGCCACGGCGCGCCGCGCATCTCGACCGACGCCGACAGCGTCGAATACAGCGCGATGAAGAACGGGATCTGGACCAGGATCGGCAGGCAGCCGCCCATCGGGTTCACCTTCTCGGCGCGATACAGCTCCATCGTCGCCTGGTTCAGCTTCGCGCGATCGTCCTTGTGCCGCTCCTGCAGCTCCTTCATCCGCGGCGACAGGTTCTTCATCCGCGCCATCGACTTGTAGCTCGCGGCCGACAGCGGGAAGAACACCGCCTTGATCAGGATCGTCAGCAGGATGATCGACCAGCCCCAGTTGCCGACGTACCGAGTGGATCTTCTCGAGCACCCAGAACATCGGCTTCGCGAGGATCGTCGTCCAGCCGTAGTCGCGCACGAGGTCCATGCCGGGCGCGACCTTCTCGAGCGTGCGCTCCTCGGTCGGGCCGATGTAGAGCCGCGCGTCGCTCGTCTTCGTCGCGCCGGCCGCGATCGTGCCGAGCGGCTCGCGCAGGCCGACGCGGAACAGGTTCGCGTCGAGCCGGTCGGTGTAGTAGTCGCGTGTCGCCGGTCGGCGGGATCCACGCCGTCGACGAAGTAGTGCTGCAGCATCGCGACCCAGCCGTCGTCGGCGCGCGCGACATGCTTGTCCGGACCCTTGCCCTTCTCGATGTCCGAGAAGCTGACCTTCTGGAAGCGTTCGGCGTCGCTGTAGACCGCGGGGCCGAAGTACGTGCTGTAGAAGCGCGACGTGCCGGCCGGCGCCTTGTCGTCGCGCACGAGCTGCAGGTAGAGCTGCGGCGCGATGGCCGACGTCGCCGACGTTCGTGACCGCATGGCGCACGCCGATCGCGTAGCTGCCGCGATGGAACGTGTAGGTCTTCGTCAGGCGTGACGCCGCCCGCCTCCGCCTCGAACGCGACGTCGAGCGTGTCCTGGCCGTCGACCGAGCGCGCGCGGCCCGGGCAGCGCACGGAACGCGATGCGGTGGTTCGGCAGCGGCGGGCCGCCGGCCGTCGACCGACGAGCCCGCTCTGCGCGACGTAGTAGTAGCCGGGCGTGTCGTCGAGCAGCACGAAGTCGCGCTTCGCGTCGTCGGCGTCGCGATAGCGCAGCAGCTCGACGCGGTCGATCGTCGCGCCGAGCGTGTTCAGGTCGATCGCGAACAGGTCGGTCGTGACGGCGATGCGCTCGCCCTTCGCGGGCGCCGTCGCGCCCGCGCTCGCGGTCGGACCGGCGTTGTTGGTCGTCGGCGCCGCGGCGCCGGACGCCGGCACCGCGGCCGGCGCGGTTCCGGCGACGGGAACGTCGTCGCTCGCGCCGTGCGGCGCGCTGCCGACCGCCGTCGGCGGGCCGCTCTGCTGCGACGCCGCCTGCGGTCCGAACATCGTCGGACGGCCGTTCGCGCGCTGCCAGTTCTCGTACAGCATGAACAGCGACACGGAGAAGATGACCCAGAGGATGATGCGGCGCGTTTCCATCGAGACGTTCACTGAACGGTTGTCGCGGCGCCGGCGGCGCGCGCGGGGAATGAGGACGGGAGCGGAGGTGCGGAAGCGGTGCGGCCGGCGCGGTCAGCCGCGCTCGCGGGTGTCCGGCACCGGATCGTGGCCGCCCGGATGCCACGGATGACAGCGCGCGATCCGCGCGGCGGCGAGGCGCGACGCCGACCAGCGGGCCGTGCCGCCGGATCGCCTCGGCCGCGTACGCCGAGCAACTCGGCGCGAAGCGGCAGCGCGACGGCAGCCACGGCGAGACGACGAGCCGGTAGCCGGCGATCGCGCCGAGCAACGTTGCTGACGCGGCGGCGACGCGGCGCGCGCGACCGGCCGGCGCGTCGCGCCGTCCGATGCGACGACGCCGTGCCGACGGTTCGGTCTCATGCCGTGCTTCGAAGCGACGGGCTTCGCGCCGACGTTCGTCACGCCGACGCCCGGACCGCGGCGCCGCCGCGACGCAGCCGCTCGATCAGCGACGCGAGCGCCGCCTGCGGATCGAAGCGCCGCCGCGCACGCAGCTTCGCCGGCATCGCCGGACGTTCGGCCTTCGGCACCAGCGGCGCCTGCATCCGCACGACGAGGTCCGCGCTGCCGAACTCGCCGGCCCAGGCGTCGCGACCGGCGCGAAACGCCGCCCGCCAGCGCCGCTTGATCGTGTTGCGGGCGACGGCCGACGCCTCGTAGCGCTTCGGGATCACGAGTCCGAGCCGCCACACGGGCGCCGCGACGGAAGGCGCGGCGTCGGGGCCCGCGCCGGCGACGGGCTCGACCGACCGGTGACGCAGCAGGTGCAGCGCGAACGCGCCGTCGCGCCACAGCGGACGGCAGGCCAGGCAGCGATCGAATTCGGCAGCGCCGACGAGCGAGACCGCCGCGCGCGGCGCGACGCCGGGCGCGCTCGTCGCGTCAGACGGCGAGGCGATGACGGCCCTTGGCACGGCGCGCCCGGATCACGGCGCGGCCCCCGCGGGTCTTCATGCGAACGAGGAAGCCGTGGGTTCGCTTGCGTCGAACGACGGAGGGCTGGTAGGTGCGTTTCATGATCGGTGGGCCGGTTCGGCTAAAAACCTGAAATTAAATACAAAAAAGGCACCGTTTGTCAAATGCCGGCCGTTCGGCCGACGCCGGGGCGCGTGCCCGCGGGCGTGGCGAAATGCCGACCGCGGACTGTGGATAACTTTGCGTTGCGCGACCGCTTCGCTTAAAATTCGACCTCGGCGGCCGACGCCGCGACGCGCGGCGCGGTGAGGCGAAGCGCGCCGCAGGACGGCGACGGCAGCCGTCCGGGCGTCCCGCCGTCGTGCTCCGCGTTGCCGCGGAACGGCGGTCCGGCGACCACCACGCAGCACCCGCATCGACGACCAAGAATAGCCCGTTGTCGACGACCGCGACCGTGATCGCGGCGTCGTGCGACCGCCCCCGGCGGACGCGGGCCACGAGACGAGCGGCGCAGGAAAGGGGCGACACGACGGCGAGCCGGTCGACCGCCGCAGGCGAGCCTGCGCGACGGTCGGGGCGTGCTCGCGCGGCCGATCGCGTTGGAACGAGGCGCAGGCGTCCGCCGCGCGCGGCGCCAGGACCGGCGTGCCGGATCGACGATCCGCGCCGCCGACTTCGACGCTGGACGGACGACCGGAGCGCACAAGCCGCGACATGATGATCGAAGAGACGCCGCAGATGCTCGCCGAACGCCCCGATTCAGACCCCGCCGCGGACGACGGCGCCGCGTTCTGGCATGCCTGCATCGACCAGCTGCGCGCCGAGTTGCCGCCGCAGCAGTTCTCCGCCTGGATCAAGCCGCTGACGCCGGCGACGTTCGACGCGCAGCAGCGGCGCGTGCGGATCGGCGCGCCGAACCGCTTCAAGCTCGACTGGGTCAAGGCGCAGTTCGCGAGCCGCATCGAGGCGATCGCGCAGCGCTGGTTCGACGAGACGGTCCAGGTCGAGCTCTATCTCGAGATCAAGCCGGTCGAGGCGTCGCGCCCGGAGCCCGATCCGGTACCGGCCGCGAACGGCGCGCAGGCGCCGCGCCCGTCGGCCGCCGCGTCAGCCAACGGCGACGCGCTGCCGCGCGGGCTGTCGCCGGGCGAGGTCGGCAGCGTGCACATCGACTACGCGAAGGCCGGCTCGTCCGAGCGCTCGCGGCTCAATCCGTCGCTGACGTTCGACACGTTCGTGACCGGCAAGGCGAACCAGCTCGCCCGCGCCGCCGCGAACCAGGTCGCCGACAACCCCGGCAAGTCGTACAACCCGCTG
The DNA here is from genome assembly GCA_963720205.1 of uncultured beta proteobacterium. Lineage (GTDB taxonomy): Bacteria > Pseudomonadota > Gammaproteobacteria > Burkholderiales > Burkholderiaceae_D > CAHJXF01. The sequence continues at coordinate 2,854,410 of OY970390.1, forward strand.
TTCCTGCACGGCGGCGTCGGCCTCGGCAAGACGCACCTGATCCAGGCGGTCGGCAACCAGATCGTGTCGCGCAACCCGTCGGCGCGGATCCGCTACATCCACGCCGACCAGTTCGTGGCCGACGTCGTCCGCGCGTACCAGCGCAAGGCGTTCGACAACTTCAAGCAGATCTATCACTCGCTCGACCTGCTGCTGATCGACGACATCCAGTTCTTCAGCCGCAAGGACGGCACGCAGGAGCAGTTCTTCTACACGTTCGAGGCGCTCACCGCGGACAAGAAGCAGATCATCATCACGAGCGACACCTATCCGGCCGAGATGGAAGGCATCGACGAGCGGCTCGTGTCGCGCTTCGGCGAGCGGCCTCACGGTCGCCGTCGAGCCGCCGGAGCTCGAGATGCGCGTCGCCATCCTGCTGAAGAAGGCCGAGCAGGAAGGCAAGCCGATCTCCGACGACGTCGCGTTCTTCGTCGCGAAGCATTCACGCTCGAACGTCCGCGAGCTCGAAGGCGCGCTGCGCAAGCTGTTCGTGCACGCCGAGTTCCACGGCAAGGAAATCACGATCGACATGGCGCGCGACGCGCTGAAGGACATGCTGAGCGTCCAGCGCGCGCAGATCTCGGTCGAGAGCATCCAGAAGACGGTCGCCGACTTCTACAAGATCAAGGTCGCCGACATGTTCTCGCCGCGCCGCCCGACCAACATCGCGCGGCCGCGGCAGATCGCGATGTACTTCGCGAAGGAACTGACGCAGAAGAGCCTGCCCGAGATCGGCGAACTGTTCGGCGGCCGCGACCACACGACGGTGCTGCACGCGGTCCGCAAGATCAACGAGCTGCGCGGCAAGCATCCCGAGCTCAACCGCGAACTGCACGTGCTGCTGCAGACGCTGAAGGGATGACGGTGGGTCGACTCTGCGTGCACGCCAGCGCCCTTCGATCCGCCGTCGCCCCGGCGAAGGCCGGGGCCCAAGTCGGTGGGCAGGCGTCGATCGAAGCTCTTGGGTCCCGGCCTTCGCCGGGACGACGGGTGCGGAGCGTTTGCGCTCCTTTCTTCGTCGTTCCCGCGAAGGCGGGAACCCAGCGGCGTCGGTGTGCGGCGGGCCAAGAGACCAAGCAACGACACTGGGTTCCCGCCTTCGCGGGAACGACGAAGAGGGACCGGTTCGCGAGCATCGCCCGTCGTCGTTCGACCTGTGGACAAACCTGAACCCGTCGCGCACCGAATGTGCAAGACCGTCCCGATCGGCCGCACCCGCCGATCGGCCCACAAACCCGACCGTGCCGGATACCGCGGTCGCACACAGGGTTCCCGTCACGCCAACCCGCTGATCCGTCTCGCCAGAACCGCGTTGTCCACAAGGTTGCGACCTCTCTATCAATCAACGTCTGTGAGGTTTAGAACAAATGCAACTCATCAAAGCGCCCCGCGACGCGCTCCTCAAGCCGCTCGCCACGGTCAGCGGCATCGTCGAACGACGACATACCTTGCCGATCCTCGCGAACATCCTGATTCGCAAGGAAGGCAAGCGGATCTCGTTCGTGTCGACCGACATCGAGGTCCAGATCCGCACGCATGCCGACATCGGCGTCGTCGACGGAAAGGATGCGGAGAACGGCGCGACGACGGTCGCGGCGCGCAAGCTGCTCGACATCCTTCGCGCGCTGCCCGAGAGCGGTGAGGTGACGCTGTCGACGACCGCGAAGAAGATGACCGTGCAGTCGGGCAAGAGCCGCTTCAACCTGCAGACGCTGCCGGCCGACGACTTCCCGACGGTGTCGCAGCCCGAGAGCTATCTCGCGAGCTTCGCGCTGCCGCAGAAGACGCTGAAGCACCTGATCGCGATGGTCCATTTCTCGATGGCCCAGCAGGACATCCGTTACTACCTCAATGGTTTGCTCCTCGTCGTCGACGGCGGGCAAGTCATTGCGGTTGCGACGGACGGTCACCGGCTCGCGTACTGCGCGGTCCAGACCGACGCGAACGGCGGCAACGGCGCGAGCGAGCGTCACGAAGTGATCGTGCCGCGGAAAAGCATCCTCGAACTGCAGCGCCTGCTCGGCGACGGCGACGAGCCGGTCACGATCGACCTCGCGCCGAACCAGGTGCGCTTCACGTTCGACAACGTCGAGCTGGTCAGCAAGCTCGTCGAAGGCAAGTTCCCCGACTACCAGCGCGTCATCCCGAGCGGCTACAGCAAGAGCTTCGACATCGCGCGCGACGACTGGCTGCGCGCGCTGCAGCGGGTCGCGATCCTGACGAGCGACAAGTTCAAGGGCGTGCGCTTCGTGCTGTCCGAAGACGCGGTGAAGATCAGCTCGACGAACGCGGACCAGGAAGACGCGCAGGACGAGATCGAGATCACGTACCCGCACGGCACGCTCGACATCGGCTTCAACGTCTCCTACCTCCTCGACGTGCTGAACAACCTGAAGAGCGAGCAGGTGACGGTGTCGGTCGGCGACTCGAACTCGAGCGCGCTGATCACGTTGCCGGGCGAAGACGCGTTCAAGTACGTGGTGATGCCGATGCGGATCTGACCGCGGAGCCTGGTGGAGCAGGTGGAGCGCGAGCAGTTTTGATTGTGTCGTCCCGGCGAAGGCCGGGACCCCATGTCGTGCCAGCGGCTCGATCGCTGAATGGGGTCCCGGCCTTCGCCGGGACGACGACGAAGGGTTCCGTCGTTCCCGCGAAGGCGGGAACCCAGTGGCGTTCGACGCGGCACCGAACGACGAGCACCGCGGCACCGAACGACGAGCACCGCGGCACCGAACGACGAGCACCACAGCACCGAAGACGAGCACCACAGCACCGAAGACGAGCACCACAGCACCGAAAAGACGAGTACCGCAACGACCAGACGCGTACCGCAACGACCGCGAACGCGCCGACCGAAAGGCGGCCTCTCGCAGCATGTTCGCAGCACATCACACGCGTCGCGCGACCCCGCGCGACGCGGGAATGACGGGTTCGCAGGCGTCGCAATCGACGACTTCGCCCGCACATTCGAGGTTCCCGTAACGAAGGCGATTCGATGAGCAACGTACCCAATCCGAAGGCGCGGACCGAGCCGTCCGACGAAGCGCCCGCCACCCCGCCGGCCGAGCGGCGCGCGTTCGACCAGAACAGCGTCGCGATCCCGACCGTGCCGGTCGGCGAGGACACCGAGACCGGCGCCGACGAGGCCGCGCAGGCGGCCGCGCTGGCCGCCGCGGCGTCGGCTGCGTCGTCGGCTGCGTCGTCGGCTGCATCGTCGGGTGCGGCGTCGCGTTCGTCGTCCGACGCCTCGTCCGGGTCCGCGTCGTCGAGCACGGCGTCGGCCGAGGTGCTGCAGGACGCGCAGGACCGGCGCGACGCGAACAACGCCGACTACGGCGCGGGGTCGATCCAGATCCTCGAGGGGCTCGAAGCGGTCCGCAAGCGGCCCGGCATGTACATCGGCGACACGTCCGACGGCACCGGCCTGCACCACCTCGTCTTCGAGGTCGTCGACAACTCGATCGACGAGGCGCTCGCCGGCTACTGCGACGAGATCACCGTCACGATCCACACCGACAACTCGATCTCGGTGATCGACAACGGCCGCGGCATCCCGACCGGCGTCAAGTTCGACGACAAGCACGAGCCGAAGCGCTCGGCGTCCGAGATCGCGCTGACCGAGCTGCACGCCGGCGGCAAGTTCAACCAGAACAGCTACAAGGTGTCGGGCGGCCTGCACGGCGTCGGCGTGAGCTGCGTCAACGCGCTCAGCAAGTGGCTGCGGCTGACCGTGCGCCGCGACGGGAAGATGCACTTCATCGAGTTCGCGAAGGGCTTCGTGCAGAACCGGCTCGTCGAGTCGTTCACCGACGACGCCGGCAACACGTTCGACATCTCGCCGATGCACGTCACCGGCGACACCGAGAAGCGCGGCACCGAGGTGCACTTCCTGCCCGACGAGACGATCTTCTCGAACATCGACTTCCACTACGAGATCCTGTCGAAGCGCCTGCGCGAGCTCTCGTTCCTGAACAACGGCGTGCGCATCAAGCTCGTCGACCAGCGGCAGGGCAAGGAAGAGGACTTCGCGTTCGCCGGCGGCGTCAAGGGCTTCGTCGAGTACATCAACCGCACGAAGACGACGCTGCATCCGACCGTGTTCTACGCGCTCGGCGAGAAGGACAGCGAGTTCAACGCGAACGGCTACGGCGGCGGCGTCAAGGTCGCGGTCGAGGTCGCGATGCAGTGGAACGACAGCTACCAGGAACAGGTGCTGTGCTTCACGAACAACATCCCGCAGCGCGACGGCGGCACGCACCTGACCGGTCTGCGCGCCGCGATGACGCGCGTCATCAACAAGTACATCGACGAGCACGAGTTCGCGAAGAAGGCGAAGGTCGAGACGGCCGGCGACGACATGCGCGAGGGGCTGACCTGCGTGCTGTCGGTCAAGGTGCCCGAGCCGAAGTTCAGCAGCCAGACCAAGGACAAGCTCGTGTCGAGCGAAGTGCGCCTGCCGGTCGAGGAGATCGTCGCGAAGGCGCTGACCGACTACCTGCTCGAGCGTCCGAACGACGCGAAGATCATCTGCGGCAAGATCGTCGAGGCCGCGCGCGCCCGCGAAGCGGCCCGCAAGGCGCGCGACCTCACGCGTCGCAAGGGCGTGATGGACAGCCACGGCCTCGCGGCGAAGCTCGCCGACTGCCAGGAGAAGGACCCGGCGCTCTGCGAGCTGTTCCTGGTCGAGGGCGACTCGGCCGGCGGCAGCGCGAAGCAGGGCCGCGACCGGAAGTTCCAGGCGATCCTGCCGCTGAAGGGCAAGATCCTCAACGTCGAGCGCGCGCGCTTCGACCGGATGCTGTCGAGCCAGGAAGTCGTGTTCCTGATCAGCACGCTCGGCACCGGCATCGGCCCCGAGGAATTCGACGTCGCGAAGCTGCGTTACCACCGCATCATCATCATGACCGACGCGGACGTCGACGGCAGCCACATCCGCACGCTGCTGCTGACGTTCTTCTATCGGCAGATGCCGGAGCTGGTCGAGCGCGGCTACATCTACATCGCGCAGCCGCCGCTGTACAAGGTCAAGGTCGGCAAGGACGAGCGGTATCATGAAGGACGACGCCGAGCTCACGCAGTACACGATGAAGCTCGCGCTGCAGAACGCCGAGCTCGTCACGCACGAGGAGATGGTGGACGGCACCGCGCGGCCCGCGAACGCGATCACCGGCGACGCGCTCGCCGAGCTGGTCCGCAAGTACCTCGTGGCCGACGGCGTCGTGCAGCGGCTGTCACGGCACTACGACGTCGCGACGCTGATCGCGATCATGAACGGCACGAGCCTCGACCTCGCCGACGCCGCGAAGGCCGACGAATCGGCGCGCGCGCTGTCGCGCGTGCTCGGCAACGGCACGGTCCACGTGCACGCCGAGTTCGACGAGGCGACCGACAAGCACCGGCTCGTCGTCGAGCGGATCGTCCACGGCAACACGCGCTCGACGGTGATCGACGCCGAGTTCGTCGCCGGCGCCGACTACGGCACGCTGCACGAAGCGGCCGAGACGTTCCGCGGCCTGATCGGCCCCGGCGGCCGCATCAAGCGCGGCGAAGGCGACAAGCAGCGCAGCCAGGCGGTCGGCGACTTCAAGGCCGCGGTGCAGTGGCTGATCGAGGACGCGGAACGCCACCTGACGAAGCAGCGCTACAAGGGCCTCGGCGAGATGAATCCCACGCAGCTGTGGGAGACGACGATGGACATGACGGCGCGACGGCTGCTGCGGGTGCAGATCGAGGACGCGATCGCGGCGGATCAGGTGTTCTCCACGTTGATGGGGGATGACGTGGAGCCGCGGAGGGCGTTCATCGAGGGGAATGCGATTTATGCGGGGAATATTGACGTTTGAGATCGCCGTTAACAAAAAGGGCCGCTTGCGCGGCCCTTTTTTGTTTGGGGATATGCGTTCAGCGACGTCTGCTTTCGACCCTAAGCGGACCTAGTCGAAAGAGCACTCGGCGACTTGGCCGGTGACACCTTCACTTGAGCGAGGAATTAGGTCACTTTCGCTCCAACCTTGCAAGAAGAAGTGTATCTAGAACGGTATTCATCGGCGTTGTCGCTTCCAGCATGCTTACGATCTTCTCCACCAATTCAACTTTTGTGTACTCCATGCCATTTCGGGAAATGCGATCGCCTTCAATAACGATCTCTGATCCAGCGCCAAAAACGCGATCTAGCAAGGTTGGTGGGTAATAGTACTCAATCCCATTCTTTGGCCACTTGATGATGTTCTCGGCTGGAAGCCCCATTTCAACGAGGTGTTGAGGCATGCTGGCGCTGTGTACAGCATCGAGCACGACAAAAATCCTGTCGTGGTATGGACTACGTTGAATGTCAGCACCCACCGACTCGCAGAACGGAGCACCGCGACTCGATCGATATTTACGAGGTGCCGAACGATGCGGCGCGACGAATCGCTCCAATCGCTGCTGCTCGGCGGTTGCTTATAACTAGCAACTAGCAACGCTCCGTCACTGCCGGCGTTTGGATGGCATTTCCGTCCGTTATGAGGATGCACACCTTCGAGATCCATGGGTCGCGCCGCGTCATCGCTGACTGGTTGATTATCAGAAGACAGCACCCTCCCGCTCCATGCACTCGTGACAAACGTCGGTCCCGAAGTGGCCTGCCAGGCTTTCGAGACCGCACCGGACGCATCGACGAAAGAACGTTGGGGACGAGAGGGCTTGCTTGAGGCGATGCCGGATCGCGCCGGATCGAACGCCGGCAGCAATACGGGCGAGCGGCGCCCAAGATGCGATGGGCAGATGGCTCGTCTCCCAATGGATTTTTTCAACGAAAAGTAGGTAGCCGCCAACCGCGTCACGCTGTAGCCGGAAATGCTGGCGCTGCGGCCGAAGTCGCAAGCGCGGAATAAGCAGACTCTGGCTCCGGTTCTAGCGCTTCCAACGGGCGATCGATCTGTGCTTCAGTAAGCGCATCACGCAGCAGTCGCTGCTCGGCATCCCCGCCCTTAAGGCCGGCATATTGGCGGTGCCGGACATTCAGACGACTAAAGCTCGGGTGCACCAGGGCGACGACCGTCGTTGTGAGCGCTTCGCATCCCCTGAAGCCCACGCACGGTCGGATCGCGCCCAGCGCATCCAGATCTCGAATACTCGCCGCCTGGCTCCAATCGCACAGGTCTTCAGAAAGAGCGGCAAGCTGAAAAGGCACTTCCAGACCAAGGGTCACAATCAAAGCAGGTCGCTGAACTCGGATTTGTTCAAGGAAGAACTGGCGGCAATGGTCGCGGAACGAGATGTCTTTGATACCGGGGAATACGCCTGTCGACTTGCCGCCAGCGATGCATCCGACGAAGAAGTTGGTAAAAAAGCACTGCTGCGGCCATAGATGCACGCTGTCCAACAAGCACAGCAGCGAACGCCACGTCGGAGACGACAGATTTTCCTTGCCACGAGCCAGCGATAATCGAAAATTCTCTTCATCATCGAAGTTATGCCCGAGGATCATGACCCCGCGCATAGGAAGCGAGGGCAATGCTTCACCTCGCTGGACACCCCAGAGGCCGTAGCCGCCCGGGAAAAAAGCGGTTCCCTCGATTGGTCTCGGAATGTCCGCAACCCCCGCCGGATAGCCGCTTGGCGGGATGTGCAGCCGCCAAAGCCGTCGGACGGGATGCTCATCGTCAGCGGGTGGAAAATAGTCCCTCAAGCTCGCGGTTCCATCGGAAGCAATAATTCCTGTGCCGGCGCTTCATCCAGAAATTATGCGGCAGACGTTGCTGGCCTGCTTTTCAACCCGCGACGATCACCCGGACCCCGCTGGTCTAGCCACGCCGCGCCCCCTCGTAGCCGTGCTATCTATCCCGCTCAGCTCGATTGCAAGACGACACGGCGTTTTCGCGCCGGACAGGGTGACGTGAAAAGTTAAAGCACGGCAGAAGTGCAGACGCGGGGCCTCCGTGACGTTCAGCACCTTAATGGACGGGTAACCCGGTGCAGCTCACCGTCCCTTCCTTAAACGCAACGTCGGCTAGGACGGAACTCTCGCTCACGCTGAGCGGTTCAGCCCGCTGGCACTCAAGCACGGCCTTCTTGCCATCTTCTTCAGAGACTAACTCCAGCGCAGACCCTCCGATAAAAACGCCGATCTTGATGTACTGCCGCACGAAAAGGTTCTTTCCAGCCTCCGCCGTGATATCGAGCGGTTGTCGCCGAACTCCGACTCGGTCGACAGGGTATGTGCGCCGGGCATGATCTCCCGGTAGAAGTACACTTTGTTTGCGGTCTGCCCAATAGCTTTACCGTCGATTGACACCATCTTCTTGAGTGCCTGCCCGCCAAACTATCGCGGTATACGTACAGGCCAGAGCGATCGTGTGGGGGCTCAGTGAAAGCCTTGGCGCTCTTATCCAGATCCTTCGATGCCATTGGAACGGATGCACATCCCGACAGCAGGACGACTAATAACCCAACAATACCTGCTGCGACCGAACAAAGCCTTTTCATGCTGCAACACTCCCTAATCTGTACTGATGGAAGCAGGTGCGTCGACCTGGCCTGATGAAGGCTAACAAGTCTGATTGAAGCTATCAAACGGGAAAGCCCCAGTTGACGCCGCACCCGGCGGAAGCGCAGTAAGTGCTGGCACGCGCGTCATATGATCGAGCGCCGCTCACGCTGACAGTCTTAGGACACGAATGGGGTGCTCTTAGCCTCGCCGCGCCAGTGAGTCCATCGGCATCTCCAGTCGAGCCGGGCAACGACGAACGTCCATCAACTTCCGCATAGAGTCATACGGTCACGTTGTCTTGGAACGTCCGCCTGTACGGAATGTAGACGGCAAGACTTTCCCGCTTCGCACCGTCTGCTCCTGGCCAAAACCGGTCCTTCGACCGATCGCCTTCGCATCGTCCGCGTCACAGAAGAAGCTCGCATCGCGTCACCTTGCTGACGACGAGCGGCTCATTAAGGCAGCGACCCCTCTCGCTTTTTGAAAAGGTCATTCCCCCTTCCCCCATCTAGTCCCACCCCGCGTTCCTCCCTAAATTGACCACACCGGAATCCCCCCGGCCAACCCAGGAGAACGAGATGACCCGCATCAACACCCCCGCCACGATCGAGGCCGCGCCGATCAAGTCGCAACCGCTGCTCGAAGCCGTCAAGCGGCAGCTCGGCGTGGCCCCGAACCTGTTTCGCGTCGTGTCGAACAGCCCCGCCGCGCTCGAAGGCTACGTCGGCCTGTCCGGCGCGCTGGCCAAGGGCTCGCTGCCGGCCGCGACCCGCGAACGCGTCGCGCTCGCGGTCGCCGAGATCAACGGCTGCGACTACTGCCTCGCCGCGCACACCTACCTCGGTCGCAACGTCGCCAAGCTGTCCGATGCCGAGATCGCCGCGAACCGCCATGGCCGTTCGACCGATGCGAAGGCCGATGCTGCCGTCCGCTTCGCCGCGTCGGTCGTCGAATCGCGCGGTCACGTCGACACGAGCGCCGTCGACGCGGTGCGTGCGGCCGGTTACGACGACGCGCAGATCGTCGAGATCGTCCTGCACGTCGCGTTGAACACGTGGACGAACTACATCAACGAAGTGGCCGGCACCGAGATCGACTTCCCGCAAGCCGAACGTCTCGCCGCCTGAATGCCGTGCCGGCTCCGGCGGGCGACGCGTGTCGCCCGTCGGAACGCCGATTCGAGGAGTGCGCCATGAACACCGTCATCGATCCGTCCGTCGTCCTGTTGGCGTCGTCTTCGTTGTCATCGTCATCGTCGTCGTCTCGCGGCGCCGCGCCCCGGCTTCAGCGCGACCACGAAGGCCGTGCAGTCGCGCAAGGGCTCGCGGCAGGCCTATGCGCGGATGGAGGAACGCGGCGGCTGGCGGCAGGCGATCGCCGACGACCTGCGTGCGTTCATCGAGGCGCAGACCAGCGTCTTCCTCGGCACGGCCGACGCCGACGGGCAGCCGTACATCCAGCATCGCGGCGGCCCGCCGGGGTTCCTGCGCGTCGTCGACGACCGCACGATCGCGTTCGCCGACTTCTCGGGCAACCGGCAGTTCATCACGCAAGGCAACCTGTTCGACAACGACCGCGCGTTCCTCTTCCTGATCGACTACGCCGAGCAACGGCGCATCAAGATCTGGGTCACGCGCGCGTGATCGAGGACGACGACGCGCTGCTGCGCGACCTGATGCCCGCGGGCTACCGCGCGCGCGGCGAGCAGGTCGTCGTGTTCACCGTCGACGCGTGGGACGAGAACTGCTCGCAGCACATCCCGCAACGGATCGACGCGGCCGACGTGCGGGCGGCGCTCGCGAAGCGCGACGCGCGCATCGCGGAACTGGAGGCGCTGGTCGCGGCGCGCTGAACGGCGCGGAGGTCGAACGTCGCGCGGCTCACAACACCTTCTCGACGCCGCGCAGCCGGTCCGACAGCCGCGTGCCGACGTAGTCGAGGAACACGCGCAGCTTCAGCGGCACGCGCCGATTGCTCGGGTGCACGAGGTTCACCGGCGTCGGCGCCGGCTCGAACGGGCGCAGGACCGGCACCAGCGTCCCGGCATCGACCGCGTCGGCCGCCTGGTACGACGTCACCCGCGCGAGGCCGAGGCCGGCCTGCGCCGCCTCCGCGGCGGAGTCGGGCAGCGTCGTCGTCAGGCGCACGTCGATCGGGAACATCGTCTCCTGCCCGTCGACGTCGAACGCCCACGCGTTGCGCGGCCCGAGGCCGGTCCAGTGGATGCAGTGGTGACGCGTCAGGTCGGACGGATGCTCCGGCTCGCCGGCGCTCGCGAGGTAGCCCGGCGACGCGACGACGACCATCCGCACGTGGCCGAGCGACCGTGCGACGAGGCTGCTGTCGGGCAGCTCGCTGATGCGCACCGCGACGTCGACGTGGTCGTCGACGAGGTTGACCATGCGGTCGACCAGCAGCAGCCGCAGGTCGATCTCGGGATAGTCGCGCAGGAACTCGAGCACGACCGGCTGCAGGTGCTTGCGGCCGAAGCCGATCGGCGCGGTGACGGTCAGCTCGCCCTTCGGCGACCGGTGCTCGCCGGTGACCGTCTCGTCGGCGTCGCGCAGGTCGTCGAGCATCCGCACCGACGCGTCGAAGTAACCCTGCGCGATGTCGGTCAGCACGACCTGTCGCGTCGACCGTTCGAACAGCCGGACACCGAGCGACTGCTCGAGCTCGGCGACCTTGCGGCTCACGGTCGCGAGCGGCAGACCGAGCGTGCGCGAGGCGGCCGAGAACCCGCCGGCACGCGCGACGGCGACGAAGACCTGCAGCGACTCGAGCTTGTCCATGGCGTCTCGAAAAACGGGAAGGCGATCACCGTGCGGGACGGCTTATCGGGCGCGGGCGGACGGCGGACCATCCGTCCACGTCAACGTCGTTCACATCGAGCAGACCACCGGAGCCCCCATGTCGAATGCCACGCCGTCGCGCGACACCGCGACCACCTATCACCGCACGGAGGTCCTCGGACGCTCGGTCTTCCATCGCGAAGCCGGCGCCGCGACGGCGCCCGTCCTCGTGCTGCTGCACGGCTTTCCGTCGTCGTCGCACATGTTCCGCGATCTGATCCCGCTGCTGGCCGACCGCTTCCGCGTGATCGCGCCCGACTACATCGGCTTCGGCTACTCGGACGCGCCGGACGCCGCGGACTTCGACTACACCTTCGACCACCTCGCGGCGCACGTGCAGGGGCTGCTCGACCGGCTCGGCGTCACCGACGCGATCTACTACCTGCACGACTACGGCGGCCCGATCGGCATGCGGCTCGCGACCGCGCATCCGGCGCGCGTGAAGGGACTCGTGATCCAGAACGCGAACGCCTACGTCGAAGGCATCACGCCCGCGGTCGCCTCGATCTTCATGCCGCTCTGGGAACGGGGCGACGAGACCGGCGCGCGCGACATGCTACGTGCCGAGACCACGGTCCATCAATACACCGCCGGTGCGCACGACGCGAGCGCGCTGAACCCCGACGCGTGGACCCACGACCAGGCGCTGCTGGACCGCCCCGGCAGCGTCGACCGCCAGATGGCGCTGTTCCGCGACTATCGCAACAACGTCGCGCTCTACGACGCGTGGCATGCGTACTTCCGCGCGCACCAGCCGAAGACGCTGGTCGCCTGGGGCAAGGGCGATCCGTTCTTCGGCGTCGCGGGTGCGGAAGCGTATCGACGCGACCTGACCGACGTCACCGTCGAACTGCTCGACGCGGGGCACTTCGCGCTCGAGGAACGCGCCGTCGAGGTGGCGGCGCTGATCCGCGAGACGTTCGGCTGATCGGCTCGTCGCGGATACCCGTTGCTGCTCGTCCCACTGCGAATCGCGGACCGGTGCGATCCCGCGGCGCGTGCATCGCCGCCGTCGGCGCGAACGTTCGTCGGGGCTCGTGCCTACCCCGCAATCGGACGCGCTGGCAGACGGGCGGGAGGGTGGCTCGGTAACGTCTCGACGTCGCACGCACCGCGCGTGGTCCGCCGGTGTCGTTGCGACCTCGCCCCATGCCCCGACCTTTCCGCGACGCCCACACCGCCGGCGCGCTGGTGGCCTTCGCCGCCGCGTGCACCTTCGGCCTCGCCGGCTGCACGTCGCTGCTGAGCGAATCCGCATCCACGACCGCCGGCATCAGCGGGACCGCCATCGCCGGCAAGATCACGCACAACCCGACGGTCGCGTCCGGCATCGGCCTCGGCGTGCTCGCCGCGGGACAGGCCGGGGTGCAGGCGCTCGAGCGCGACTATCACGGCGACGAGCAGGACCGGATCGCGGCGGTCGCCGGGGCGCTCGACGTCGGGCAGGTCGCGCATTGGGAAAGCCACCACCGCATCGAGATCGACCCCGACCAGTCCGGACGCGTGACCGTCAGCCGCCTGATCGGCGGCGCCGACCTGCGCTGCAAGGAGATCGTGTTCACCGTCGACGCGGTCGACAAGAAGGACCAGCACCAGCGCATCGTCAGCGCGTTCTACGTCGCGACGATCTGCAAGGACGCGGCGACCTGGCGCTGGGCCACGGCCGAGCCGGCGACTTCGCGCTGGGGTTCGCTGCAATGAAGGCGGTCGCGCCGCTCGCGGGCCTCGTGCTCGCCGGCGCGCTCGCCGGCTGCAGCTCGGTCGGCGGCTTCACCGGCGCGATCGCGGCCGCGGCCACCGGCACGGCGACGAGCAATCCGGCGATCGGCATCGGCGTCGGCATCGCGGTGCGCGCCGCGACCGACGCCGCGCTGCGCCGGGTCCTCCGCGACATGCAGTCCGACGAGCAGGACCGCATCGCCGCGATCGCCGGCGACATGCGCGTCGGCGAGGAACGGTCGTGGGACATCCATCACAAGATCCCGTTCAACGACGAGCGCGGCGAGCTGCGCGTCGTCGGCGCGATCGACAACGCGCTCGCGACCTGCAAGGAAGTCCTGTTCTCGGTCGCCGGCGGTTCGAAGAAGGCGCCGACGCGGCAATGGTTCGTCACGCAGACCTGCCGCGAGGCCGACGGGCAGTGGCGCTGGGCCGCGGCCGAGCCGGCGGTCGCGCGCTGGGGGGCGTTGCAGTAGCGCGGCGCGCCGGGCCGACCGCAGCCGGGTCGCGGTCGAGCTTCCAACCGGCCGGTCCGTCGCGCTCGACGCGTCAGGTCGCGTCGGTCGCCTTCGACGGCGCGTCGGCCGGCGGGCGGTCGCGCAGGTAGTCGCCGAGGCTGCGCGCCATCGTGACGAAGTCGGACGGGATCATCAGGATCGTCGTGCTGTTGTTCTCGGCGCCGACCTCCGAGACCATCTGCATCCGGCGCAGCTCGATCGCGACCGGGTTGTTCGCCATCTGCTGGGCGGCGTCGGCGAGCTTGCGCGACGCCTCGAGCTCCGCCTCGGCCTTGATGATCCGCGCGCGCTTCTCGCGGACGGCCTGCGCCTGCATCGCCATGACTTCCTGCATCGCACCGGGCAGCTCGACGTCCTTCATCTCGAAGCGCTCGACCTCGATGCCCCACTGGCCCGTCAGTCCCTCGATGTTCTTGCGCAGCAGCTCGTTGATCTTGTCGCGCTCCTGCAGCACCTCGTCGAGGTCGTGGCGGCCGATCGAGTTGCGCAGGCTCGTCATCGCGAGCTGATAGACCGCGTCGGGCGCGTCGGCGACCGCGATGACCGACTTCGCGGCGTCGGTGACGCGATACCAGAGCACCGCGTTCAGCTTCACCGTGACGCTGTCGCGCGTGATCGTCTCCTGCTGCTCGGCCCGGACGGTGCGCGTGCGGACGTCGACGGTGAGCGCGCGCTCGATGCCGAGCGGCACGATCCAGTAGAGCCCCGGCCCGCGCAGCCCCGCGAAGCGGCCGAGCCGGAACACGACGCCGCGCTCGTATTCCTGCGCGACGCGGAGGCCGCTGATCAGCACGGCGGCGATGAGGACGGCGAGGATCAGCACGGCCATGCGGCGCCTCGGACGGATCGCGGTGAGGACGAAGCACGATCGAGCCGCGGCCCGTGGCGCAAGCAGGATCGGGACACGAGGTTCATCGCCGCATCATAGGCCGACGATCAGCCGGCCGTGACCGCATCGGCCAGATGCGCCCAGTCGTGCAGGAACACGCCTTCGAAATACGTCGCGGCCGTCGCGTCGTCGATGATGAGACCCGCGTCGCGGTTGCGGAGCGACCCGTCGGCCGACCAGTGGTGACTGCTGATCAGCACGCGGGCGTGGTCGACGACGACGCCGTTGTTGTGCACGCCCGGCTGGCGGCGGACCACCGTCGACGGGACGCCGGACATCGCGAGCTTCTCCATCCAGTCGTCGGTCTGGTACGCGGACAGGATGATCCGCACGTCGATGCCGGCCGCGATGCGGCGGCCGATCGCGGCGATCAGCGCGTCGTGGTCCTCGTCACCCGGCTTGCCGCTCGGATGGATGTACGGCGTCTGCAGATAGAACGACGTCGTCGCCGAGTCGATCAGCGCGAGCATCGCCGGCTGGTAGTTGTCCGGCGACAGGACCGGCTGCACGCGCGCGGCGATCGTCACGGTCTTCGGCTGGAAGAACGTCTTCGGCGGACGTCCGGTCGTGAACGCCTTCGTCTGCACCTGACGCAGCGCGCCCGGCGGCGGCGGCGCCGCGCTCGCCGGCGCGGCGCCGGTCCGGACGGCCTCGGCCGCGGCGACGGCGTGGTCGTGCGCGAGAAAGGCGCGGAACGTGTCGGCGAGCTTGCGGTTGCCGACGACGACGTGCCAGTCGCGGTCGCTGACCGCGGCGATGCGGCCGGCCGCGACCGCGTCGGCGACGTCGATCTTCGGCAGCGCGCTGTTGGTCCAGTCGCCCGACGACAGCCAGAAGCGGTCGTCGTCGCGGACCGCGACCTTGACGTGGTACGCGTTCGGATGGACCCATGCCGGCGCCTTCGCGCTCGCATTCGTCAGCGCCCATGCGCCCTTGAAATTCGGGCCGAGGTCGCGCGACAGCACCTGCAGCACCTCGTCGCACGACTGGTCCGCACCGGCGAGCGGCGCGGGTCGATCGAGGGTCATCGTGAGACGGCGTCCCTTCGTCGCGGCGCGCAACGCCTGCAGCACGTGCGCGGCGCCGAAGTCGTGCAGACCAACGACGAGGTCGCCGGTGTTCGTCGCGAGGAACTTGGACAGCTCGGACCAGCCGGCGTCGGGGCCGACGTGCAGCACGAGCGTGACCGGTTCGGTGACGGCGTCGAGCGAAGCGTTCGGCGGCGGCGCGTACGGGACGCGGCGCTTGACGGCCTGGCCGGTCAGCGTCGCGGCCGCGATCGTCGCGTCGTCGACCGTCGTGCCGGAGCCGTCGAGATAGAGCGCGTCGTCGAATACCGGCGCACGCAGCTCGTGTCGCGCGGCGGCGACCTGCAGGTACGTCGTGCCGTTCTTCGCGCGCAGCCGTTCGAGCGGGTCGGCCGCGCGCACGTCGACCGGGATCGATCCGTACGATCGCGGGATCTGCTCGTTGAGTGCGGCGACCTGGTCCGGATGCGCCTTGACGACGATCACGCGTTCGTTCGTGAAGCCGTCCGCGCCGAAGTGCAGCCCCGGACGGACCGACAGGATGCCCGGCAACGTCAGCGACGCCGCGTTCACGAGGATCGCGTGGCGGACCATCTCGTACGAGTTGTTGCGGCGACGGTCGCCGCCGCGCGGACGCGCGGGATCGAGCGGCCCCTTCGGCAGGTCCGTCGAGCGGCGGGACAGGTCGTCGCCCGATGCGGCGGCGGTGGCGTCGGTCGTCGACCGCGCGTCGCCCGTCTTCGCGCCGGGTGTCGCCGCCGGCGGCACGAACAGCGCGTGGCCGGCGGCCGCGGCCTTCGCGAGGAACTCCTGGCGCGCGTCGCGGCGTTGCACGGCCGGGTCGCCCGGCACCAGCGCGTTCAGCGCGGTCTGGAACTTCAGCAGCCGATCGGCGAACGTGCGCAGCGCGACGCCGCCGGTCAACGCGGCCGGTGGCGCGGCGGCGCCGAGGTCGACGACCTGGTACGAGCCGATGTTCTGCAGCCGATGGAGCTTCGCCGTCACCGGGTCGAACCACGTCAGGCGTCCGTTCGACAGCACCTCGCGCGGACGCGCGATGCGTCCGGAGAAGCTGTAGCGCGCGCCGCCGGCGCCGCTCGGGTCGAAGTACTGCGGGGTGCAGAAGTCGGCGACGAGCACGCCGTCGATCAGGTATGCGCCGCCGGGGTCCATCGACGGGCCGCAGACCTCGACGAGGTATTCGACGACCGCCGCGCTGTCGATCGTCTCGGTGCCGACGACGCGGGTGCCGGGCCCGGCGACGAGCCGGTTGCCGCCCGGATCGACGATCATCTCGAGCACCTCGTGGCTCGCGCTCAGCGACCACGTGCTGCCGGCGCGCACGCGCGCGTACGGCTGGTTGTGCAGGCCGACGTGAAAGCCGAGGTCGGACTCGGATTCGTCGACGATGTAGACCGGCGACACGCCCGGGTCGAGCCGGTCGGCGGCGGGGATCGCCTCGACGACGGCGGCGACGCGCCACAGCGGCGCGAGGTCGCGCGCGACCTGCAGGTTCAGCGCGTTCGCGACGCGCACGACCGCGGCGAAGTCGACGCTGTTCGTGCGGGACACGAGACCGATTCGATGGATCAGCATGGCGATGCGGCGGGCTGCGACGCGGTTTTCAACGCGAATCTCCGGAAGGTCGACGCGACGGCGCGGCGGGCGCGGGACGGCGCAGGACGAGTGTGCCGCGTCGCATCCGCGTCGAACGCCCGAACAGACCGGCATCGGTCCGTCTTCTTCGCGCTCCGGACGCTTCAGCGCATGATGCCGGTCGCGCGAGCGATCGCCGT
Organism: uncultured beta proteobacterium; assembly: GCA_963720205.1. Classification (GTDB taxonomy): domain Bacteria; phylum Pseudomonadota; class Gammaproteobacteria; order Burkholderiales; family Burkholderiaceae_D; genus CAHJXF01. The sequence continues at coordinate 2,871,724 of OY970390.1, forward strand.
CGCCCACCACTTCGAGGAGTCGCCGATGGACCAGCCGTCGCTGCACGAGACCGCCCGAGCCCTCGTGGCGGACCACAAGGGCCTGATCGCGATGGACGAGAGCACCGCGACCTGCGACAAGCGCTTCGTCGAGCAGGGCATCCCGACGACCGAGGAGATGCGCCGGCAGTGGCGCGACCTGATCGTCACCGCGCCGGGTCTGGCCGAATCGATCAGCGGCGCGATCCTGTTCGACGAGACGATCCGTCAGCGGACGCTCGCCGGCGTGCCGTTCGCGGACGCGCTGCGCGACCTCGGCATCGTTCCCGGCATCAAGGTCGACGCCGGCGCGAAGCCGCTCGCGTTCCATCCCGACGAGAAGGTCACCGAAGGCCTCGACGGCCTGCGCGAGCGGCTCGCGGAATACGCGTCGTTCGGTGCGCGCTTCGCGAAGTGGCGCGCGGTGATCACGATCGGCGACGGCATCCCGACCGCGACCTGCATCGAGGTCAACGCGCATGCGCTCGCCCGCTACGCCGCGCTCTGCCAGGAGGCGGGCATCGTGCCGATCGTCGAGCCCGAAGTACTGATGGACGGCGACCATTCGCTCGCGCGCTGCGACGAGGTCACCAGCGAGACGCTGGTCGCCGTGTTCGAGGCGCTCGACGCGCAGGGCGTCGCGCTCGACGGCATGCTGCTGAAGCCGAACATGGTGGTGCCGGGGCTCGGCTGCGCGGTGCAGGACGACGTCGACGCGGTCGCCGATGCGACGGTCGCGTGCTTCCTGCGGACCGTGCCGCACGCGGTGACCGGCATCGCGTTCCTGTCGGGCGGCCAGTCGGCCGGGCTCGCGTCGGCGCGGCTGAACGCGATCAACGCACGGCACGGCGATCGCCTGCCGTGGCCGATCACGTTCTCGTATTCGCGCGCCATCCAGCAACCGGCGCTCGAGCGCTGGAAGGGTCGCGCGGCGAACGTGCCCGAGGCGCAGCAGGCGCTCGTCCATCGCGCGGCCTGCAACCGCGCGGCGCGGCTCGGCACGTACGACGCCGCGAAGGACGCCCCGGCCGCGTGACGTCGCGGCGTCGGCGGCGGTCGGGAACGGTCGCCCCCGGGCGGCACGAGACGGGGCCATCGCAAGAACGGACGAACACGGATCGCATCGTCGAAGGATGCGTTCTTCGCTGACTCCCGCGCTTGCGGATTCGGGCGATCGTCCGTCCTTCGGCCCACGCCACCCGAGGAGTGTCATGTCCCTCACCATCAACGGCGCGTCCGCGCCGCTGCCCGACGATCCCCGCGTCTCCCTGCTCGACCTGCTGCGCGAACGGCTGCATCTGACCGGCGCGAAGAAGGGCTGCAACCAGGGCGCATGCGGCGCCTGCACCGTGCTCGTCGACGGCCACGAGCGCATCCTGTCGTGCCTCGCGCTCGCCGTGCAGTACGACGGCCGCTCGATCACGTCGATCGAGGGACTCGCCCCCGAAGGCGGGCTCCATCCGCTGCAGCGCGCGTTCATCGAACACGACGGCTTCCAGTGCGGCTATTGCACGCCCGGGCAGATCTGCTCGGCCGTCGGCATGGCGGCCGAGATCGCGCGCGGCGTGCCGAGCCACGTCACCGACGACCTCGGCGCCGACGCGATCGCCCCGACGCCGGCCGAACTGCGCGAACGGATGAGCGGCAACCTGTGCCGCTGCGGCGCCTACAACGGCATCGTCGCGGCGATCGTCGAACAATATCCGGCGACGTCGGCCGAGGCGGTGCCGGCATGACGCCGTTCACCTACGCGCGCGCGAAGGACGCGGCCGACGCGATCCGCCTCGTCGCGCAGGGACACGCGGACGGGACGCACGCAAACGGGCCACAAGCGAAATACCTCGGCGGCGGCACGAACCTCGTCGACCTGATGCGCGAGACGATCGAGCGGCCGACCGCGCTCGTCGACGTCACCGGACTGTCGACGTCGATCGACGACACCGCCGGCGGCGGGCTGATGATCGGCGCCGCCGCGCGGAACACGGCGGTCGCCGAGCATCGCGCCGTGCGCACGCGCTATCCGCTCGTCTCGCGCGCGATCGTCGCCGGCGCGTCGGCGCAGATCCGCAACATGGCGACGGTCGGCGGCAACCTGCTGCAGCGCACGCGCTGCACCTACTTCTACGACGACGACGGCTCCCGCTGCAACAAGCGGTCGCCGGGCCAGGGCTGCGACGCCATCGACGGCTTCAACCGGAACCACGCGATCCTCGGCGCGTACACGGGATCGAGCGCGGCCTGCGTCGCGACGCACCCGTCCGACTTCTGCGTCGCGCTGGCCGCGCTCGACGCGATCGTCCACGTGCAGGGCCCGAACGGCGCGCGCACGCTGCCGCTGACGAACCTGCATCGGCTGCCGTTCGATCATCCGGAGATGGAGACGCTGCTCGCGGCCGGCGAGCTGATCACCGCGGTCGAGCTGCCGCCGCTGTCGTTCGCGACGCAGTCGATGTATCGCAAGGTCCGCGACCGGGCGAGCTACGCGTTCGCGCTGGTGTCCGTCGCGGCCGCGATCGACCTCGACGGCGACACCGTGAAGGACGTGCGCGTCGCGCTCGGCGGCGTCGCGCACAAGCCGTGGCGCGCGTCGAAGCTCGAGGCGCATCTGAAGGGCAGGCCGGCGACGGCCGAGCGCTTCGCCGCCGCGGCGGACGCGGAGCTCGCCGACGCGCGGCCGCTGTCGCAGAACGGGTTCAAGGTCGAGCTCGCGAAGCGGACCATCGTCGCCGTGCTCGGCGCGCTGACCGAAGGATCGAAGGGGAACACGGCATGAGCAGCATCGTCCAGGCGGCCGTCAAGACGGTCATGAAGAAGGCGGTCGAACACGCGCCCGAGTCGCTGCTGCCGTTCGGCAGGCCCGATCCGCTGATCGCACGCAAGCACGGCTACATCGGCCAGCCGGTGTCCCGGCTCGACGGGCCGGTGAAGGTGCAGGGCCGCGCGCGCTTCGCGGCCGAGTTTCCGATGGACGGGATGCTGTACGCGGCGGTCGCGTTCTCGACGATCCCGAAGGGCGGCATCCTGAAGCTCGACACGGCCGCGGCCGAGGCGTCGCCCGGCGTCGTGCTCGTGATGACGTATCGCAACGCGCCGAAGATGAGCGGAGGTGCCTCTGTTCATGTCGGCGCCGAAGGCGGCCGGCGGCATCGAGCTGCCGATCATGCAGGACCGGCGCATCCACTGGAACGGCCAGCCGATCGCAGTCGTGCTCGCCGAGACGCAGGAGCAGGCGGACCACGCGAAGTCGCTGATCACGGCGACGTATCACGAGGACGCGTCGACGACGTCGTTCGACGAAGGCGAAGGCGAAGGGCACGAAGCCCGGCGTGTTCCAGGGCGAGCCGCTGCTGTTCGAGAAGAACGACGCCGAGGCCGCGCTCGCCGCGGCGCCGCGCCGGATCGACGTCACGTACACGACGCCGCGCCACAACGCACAACCCGATCGAGCTGCACGCGGTGACGGTCGCGTGGAAGGGCGACGGCGACGATCTCGAACTGACGATGCACGATGCGACGCAGGCGGTCGCGCACACCGCGTGGTCGCTGGCGCAGGTGTTCGGGCTCGACGAATCGCAGGTGCACGTGACGTCGCCGTACGTCGGCGGCGGCTTCGGCAGCAAGACGCTGTGGTGGCACCACGTGCTGGCCGCCGCCGCATCGAAGCTCGCGGGCCGACCGGTGCGGCTGATGCTGTCGCGCGAAGGGGTCTATCGCATCGTCGGCGGCCGCACGCTGACCGAGCAGCGCGTCGCGATCGGCGCGCGCGCCGACGGCCATATCACGGCGCTGATCCACACCGGCACCGTCGCGATGTCGCCGTACAACGACATGCCCGAGCCGTTCATGCTGCCGTCGCGTCACGCGTACGCGGCCGACGCGATGAAGCTCGACGTCGAGACGACGGCGATGGACATGCTGGCCAACACGTTCATGCGCGCGCCGGGCGAGTCGGTCGGAACGTTCGGGCTCGAGTGCGGCATCGACGAACTCGCGATCGCGCTCGGCATGGACCCGGTCGAGCTGCGCATCGCGAACGAGCCCGACATGCGATCCGCACAGCGGCGCGCCGTTCTCGTCGCGGCACATCGTCGACGCGTGGCGCGCGGGCGCCGAGCGCTTCGGCTGGAAGGATCGGCCGACGACGCCGGGCTCGCGACGCGACGGCGAATGGCTGATCGGCGTCGGCTGCGCCGAGGCGACCTATCCGTACTACCGGATGCCGGGCGGCGCGGCGCGCATCCTGCTGTCGAAGGATCCGACCGTCGACGGCGGCGTGTCGGTGAAGGTCGAGGTCGCCGCGCACGAGATGGGGATGGGCACGGCGACCGCGCAGACGCAGGTCACCGCGGACCGGCTCGGGCTGTCGATGGACTGCGTCGAGGTCTGCTACGGCGACTCGCGCTTCCCCGGCGTCGTGCTCGCCGGCGGATCGCAGCAGACGGCGTCGATCGGCAGCGCGGTGATGGCGGCGCAAGCCGAGCTGATCGCGGCGCTGCTGGCGCTCGCCGTCCGACGACTCGCCGCTGAAGGGTCTGAAGCCCGACGACGTCGAAGGTCGCGACGGCGGCCTCTGCAAGATCGACGAGCCGGACCGGCACGAGACCTACGCGTCGCTGCTCGGCGCGTCACGACGGCGACGTGCTGACGGTCGAAGCGAACGCGCCGCCGCCGCTGGAGCTGCAGCACTGGTCGATGCATTCGCACGGCGCGCTGTTCTGCGAGGTCCGCGTCAACACCGTGACCGGCGAGGTCCGCGTCGACCGCTTCCTCGGTTCGTTCGACTGCGGACGCATCCTCAATGCGAAGACCGCCGCGAGCCAGCTGCGCGGCGGCATCGTGATGGGCCTCGGCCTCGCGCTGATGGAAGAGACGCAGTTCGACGAGCGCCACGGTCGCGTGATGAACCCGAGCCTCGCCGAGTACCACGTGCCGGTCCACATGGACGTGCCCGACATCGACGTGATGTGGACCGACATCCCCGATCCGCACGCGCCGATGGGCGCGCACGGCATCGGCGAGATCGGCATCACCGGCGTCGGCGCCGCGGTCGCGAACGCCGTCTTCAACGCGTGCGGCAAGCGCGTGCGCGACCTGCCGATCACGCTCGACAAGGTGATGTAGCGCGTCGGCGAAGGACGTCGGGTGCCGACGATGCGGACGCCCGATCGCGGCGAGCGCCGGGACCGGCTGAGCGATCTCGAACGCACGCGACGGTCCGGGCGGCGCGGCGAGTCGGCCTGGATGGCGCTGTTCTGGATCGCGTTGCTGACCGCGTTGTTCGCCGCCGTCTACTGGTGGTCCGAGCGCCGCGAGGACGCCGCCGTCGCGCCGCCGCCCCGCACGCCGCCGCCGTCCGACCGTGCGCGGGCCGACGCGACGAGCGGCGCGGCGCCCGCGCCCGGCTTGCCGCCCGCGGCGGTCGCGACACCCGCACCGGCGAAGTCCCCGCCGATCTATCGCTGCGGCAGGACGTACGGCACCGTTCCGTGCGCCGGCGGCCGCGTGGTCGCCGAGCCGGCCGCGTCGGGTTTCGACTCGCGACCGAGCGAGCAGCTGTCCCGGCTCGTCGCACGAGGGCCGCTCGACGACGGCGGGCGCATCGAGCGTCACGATGGTCGGCGGGGTCGCGACCGGCGCGGGCGCGTCGAGCGGCGCGTGTGCGTCGCTCGCGGGCGAGATCGAGACGATCGACCGGGCCGCGCGGCAGCCGCGGTCGGCCGCCGAACAGGACGGGCTGCGGGCCCGGCGAAAGCTCGCGCGGGACGAGCAGGCGCGGCTGCACTGCTGACGTGCGAGATCCGACGCGGACTGCCGATCTGTTCGACGCCGGGCGCGCGAACGACCGTGTGAGAATCGGCGCCACGATCGAGCCACGGCGAAGGAACCGGATGGACCCCACGCAGTTCCGCTTCGACGACGGCGCGTCGTACGAGGCCTACATGGGCACGTGGAGCCGGCTCGCCGGCGACGTGTTCGTCCGCTGGCTCGCCCCCGACGACGGCTGGCGCTGGGTCGACGTCGGCTGCGGCAACGGCGCGTTCACCGAGATGCTGTTCGACCGCTGCGGCGCGCGCGAGGTCGACGGCATCGACCCGTCCGACGGCCAGCTCGCGTACGCGCGCACGCGTCTCGCCGGACGATCGGCGCGTTTCCGGCGCGGCGAGGCGGGCGCGCTGCCGTACGCCGACGGCGCGTTCGACGCGGCCGTGATGGCGCTCGTCATCTTCTTCGTGCCCGAGCCGGCGCAGGGCGTCGCCGAGATGGCGCGCGTGGTGCGGCCCGGCGGCAGCGTCTCGGCGTACGCGTGGGACATCGCGGGCGGCGGCTTTCCGTTCGCCGCGTTGCAGGACGCGCTGCGGGCGATCGGCCTGACGCCGCTGTACCCGCCGAGCGTCGACGCCGCGAGGCTCGACGCGCTGCGCGCGCTGTGGGCCGGCGCGGGGCTCGTGGACGTGCGCACCGACGTCGTCCGGGTGCAGCGCACGTTCGACGACTTCGACCAGTACTTCGCGATCGCGAAGACGGGTCCGCGGATCGCGCCGGCGATCGCGTCGATGTCGCCGGACGCGGTCGCCGTCTTCCGCGAACGATTGCGCGAGCGGGTCGCCGTCGATGCGCAGGGTCGCGTCGTCGTCGACGGCGCGGCCAACGCGATCGCCGGACGCGTGCCGGGCTGAGCGCGAGAGGCGTCCGGAAACGAAAACGCCGCCCGAAGGCGGCGTCTCGTCAGGCGGGTCGCGACCCTACTTGACCGTTTCCTTCGCGGCGTCCTTCGCGACGGTCGCCTCTTCGTGCGCCTTCGCCTTGTCGACCTTCGCCTTCGCCTTGTGGATCGACTTCTTCGGTTCCTTCGTGAAGGCCGCCTCGGTGTTCTGCGTGGCTTCCTTGGCGGTGTCGGCCGTGGCCTTGGCACCTTCCTTGATGGCGGTGCCGGCCTGCGCGAACGCGGCGCCCGACAGCACGAGGGCCGCGACGGCGACGATGAGCTTGTTCATTCGAATCTCCATGATCGGTGGGATCGCGGCGCGGACGAACCCGACGCTGCGTGCGACATCAGCAACAACGCGGGGACGTCCGGGCGGTTGACCGGTCGTTACTGGACCGTCGCCTTCGCCGCGTCCTTCGACTCGGTCGCGTCCCGGTGCGCCTTCGCCTTGTGGACCTTCGCCTTCGCCTTGTGGATCGTCTTCTCCGGCTGGCTCGACGCCGCGCTCTGGACGTTTTCCTTCGCTTCCTTGGCCGTCTCGCTGGTCGCGCGGGCACCTTCCTTGACGGCGGTTCCGGCTTGCGCGAACGCCGCGCCGCACAGCACGAATGCCGCGACGGCGGCGATCAACTTGTTCATTCGGTTCTCCATTGCGTTCGCCGCGCGTCCGGGGGATCCGGCGCCGCGAGAACGATGACAAGAACGCGAGCCGTCGCGGCCGGTTGACCTCGTCGTCGCCGTGACGCCCCGCCGCGACGGCCGAACGCCGGAATCAGACGAAAGCCGACAGAGCGGCGCTCGCGACGGTCCAGGCATCGGGCGCGCCGACGGCGCGGGAGACGGCGACCGCGACGGCTCGCGGGAGCGCTCGGGAAACGACGTAGACCGATCCGGTTCTTGCGCTCGCCGGCAACGCTCGAAAATTCCCAGGCGTGGCCGGAACTTGCGCGCACTCAAGCCCGGCGTCCGGCTGCCGAAGTACTGTCGACCGCACCCTGGAGCCGATCATGATCGCCGCCGTCGCCACGACGTTCGAGCAGCCGCGTCTCGCGGCCGCGCTCGATGCGATGCCCCCCGAACAGCTGGACGAGCTCGACTTCGGCGTCATCGGCTTCGATGCGGACGAACGGGTCGACGCGTACAACCGCTTCGAGTCCGAGGCCGCCGGCCTCGCGCGGGCGACCGTCGTCGGTCGTCTGCTGTTCGACGAGGTGGCGCCGTGCATGAACAACTTCATGGTCGCGCAACGCTTCGTGGACGCGGCCGACGCCGGGCTGCCGCTCGACGCGACGATCGACTACGTGCTCACGTTGCGGATGCGTCCGGTCCGCGTCGCGCTACGGCTGCTCGCGACGCCCGGCGGCCGGCGCTACGTCCTCGTGCGTCGCGCCGCGAGCTGATCGGACGATCGTGACGACCGCCGTCGACGGCAGCGAGGCGCTGCTGCAGCTGCTCTATCGCGCGCCGGTGGGCCTGATCCAGGCGGCGCTCGACGGCAGCGTCGAGATGATGAACCCGATGTCGGCGCGCTACCTGATGCCGGTCACGCCGGACGGCCGACTCGACAATCTCTTCGACATCCTCGGGCGCGTCGCGCCGCAGCTGCGGGCGCAGGTCGACGCGCACGACGGCGACGGCGGCGTCGTCTGCGACGGGCTGCGCTTCGAGGTCGGTGCCCGCAACACGCGGCGCGTCGTCGCCGTCAGCGTGATGAAGATCGACGGCGCCCGACTGCTCGTCGCGCTGGTCGATGCGACCGACGACACGCGGCGCGAGGCGGCCGAGATCGAACGACGCCTCGACCGCGCCGCGCGCGTCGACGCCCTGACGCGGATGCCGAACCGGGTCGCCATCGCCGAGCTGATGCGCTCGGCGTTGCAGGCGCCCGCGTCCGCGCGCGGTCCGGTCGCGCTGCTGATGATCGGCTGCGAGCGCCTGGTGGAGATCGCGGAGAGCTTCGGCGACGAGGTCCGCGACCAGGTGCTCGAGTCGATGGCGCGCCGGCTGCGCTCGGTGCTGCGCCCGAACGACGACCTGACGAGCGTCGACGAGGACCGCGTCGCGGCCCGCATCGGCGGCGACGAGTTCGTCGTGTTCCTGCGCGACCTCGACGACCCGGCCGACGCGACGCGGATCGCGCAGCGCGTGCTCGACGCGCTCGGCGATCCCTACGCGGTCGGTCCGGCGCCGCTCCATTGCACGATCAGCGTCGGCATCGTCCACGGACCGCGCGACGGTGGCGAGCCCGACGAGCTGCTGCGCGATGCCGCGCTCGCGATGCACGACGCGAAGCGCATCGGCGGATCGCGCTGGGTCGCGTTCGAGCCGACGATGCGCGAGCGCGCGGTCCGGCGCGGCAGCCTCGAGGCCGAGCTGCGCCGAGCGCTCGCGTCCGACGAGCTGTTCGTCGTCTATCAGCCGGTCGTCGCGCTGCAAGGCGGCGGTCCGACCCGCACGGTCGCCGTCGAGGCGCTGGTGCGCTGGCGTCATCCCGAGCGCGGCATCGTCGCGCCCGGCGAGTTCATCGGGATCGCCGAGGAGAGCGGCATGATCGGCGCGCTCGGCCGCTTCGTGCTCGAGACCGCGTGCCACCGCTTCGCCGCTTGGCGCGCCGAGCTCGGGGACCGCGCGCCGGCGCTGGTCGCGGTCAACCTGTCGCGCGCGCAGCTCGCCGACCCCGCGTTCGTCGACATCGTCCGCACGACGCTCGCCGCCGCCGACGTCGCGCCCGGATGTCTGCAACTCGAGATCACGGAAAGCCTCGCCGCGCAGGACGACGCGGTGCGCACGCAGCTCGAGCGCTTGCGTGCGCTCGGCGTCACGCTCGCGCTCGACGACTTCGGCACCGGCTACTCGTCGCTGTCGAGCCTCCACCTGCTGCCGATCGACACCGTCAAGATCGACCGCTCGTTCGTCACGCTGGCCGAGAGCAGCCCGCATCATCGCGTGCTGATCGAGGCGACGATCAAGGTCGCGCGCAGCCTCGGCATGGGCACGGTCGCCGAAGGCATCGAGACCGAGGGCCAGGCGGACATCGTCCGCGCGCTCGGCTGCGACAAGGCGCAGGGCTATCGCTTCGGCCGGCCGCTCGCGGCCGACGCGCTGCGCGACTGGCTCGACCGCTGACGCGACGCCTCGCGCGTCGACCGACGCGCGTCAGACCTCGGCCATTCCCTCGAGGAAGAACACGCAGGAACCTTCGAGCTCGACCCGGTCGCCTCGAACCGTGCAGACGACCTCGCCGCCACGCGCCGATGCCTGCCACGCGCGCAGCGTCGTGCGGCCGAGTCGCGCGGCCCACCACGGCGCGAGCGAGCAGTGCGCGCTGCCGGTGACCGGGTCTTCCGGGATGCCGAGCGCCGGCGCGAAGTAGCGGCTGACGAAGTCGTGGCCGTCGTCGCCGGCCGCCGTCACGACGACGCCCGCGCGATCGATGCGCAGGATGCCGGCCATGTCCGGCGCGAGCCTGCGCACCGTCGCCGCGTCGTCGAACACCGCGACGAGGTTCGGTCCGCTGTCGAGGACTTCGTTCGGCACGGCGCCGAGCGCCTCGGCGAGCCCGTCCGGCGCGTCGATGGTCCGCGACGGCCGCGCCGGGAAGTCCATCGCGTAGCGCGCGCCGCGCCGTTCGACGACGAGCGCGCCGCTCGCGGTGTGGAACGTGACCCGCGTGCGCGAAGGCTCGAGGCGCTCCATCACGACGGCCGCGCTCGCGAGCGTCGCGTGGCCGCACAGCGGCACCTCGGCGGCCGGCGTGAACCAGCGCAGCCGATAGTCGTCGCCGTCGCGCACCAGGAACGCCGTTTCGGCGAGGTTGTTCTCGGCCGCGATGGCCTGCAGCAGCGCGTCGTCCGGGAAGCGCTCGAGCGGCATCACCGCGGCCGGGTTGCCCGCGAAGCGGCGATCCGCGAACGCGTCGAGCTGATAGATCGGCACGCGCATCAGCGTGCGCCCGACGGCCGTACCGTCGCCGCGCCCGGCCGCGACGGCTCCGGCAGCGCGACGCCGGGCAGGAACTGCCGCACGAGCCGCGCGAGCCGCGGCACGGTCGTCGGCCGCAGCAGCCGCGCGTCGTAGCCGGCCATCCGGCGATCGTTCTCGACCAGGCAAAGGTCGATCAGCGCGCGGATCGACACGCCGCCGGCGACCGAATCGCCGACGTTCGCGGGGAAGTTCAGGTCCTGCGCGGAGCCGTCGGCGTCGATGCCGCGCGCGATCGAGATGCGGTCGCGGATCAGCGTCGTCCAGACGCTCGCGGTCTTCAGCCAGAATCCGGGCCGTCGCCAGACCGGCAGGCTGCGTCGATACCACGCGACCCAGTTCGCGAAGAACAGGATGTGCCGCGCCTCTTCCTGGATCACCGGCTCGAACGTGTCGACCAGTTCGGGCGGGAAGTAGCCGGTCTGCCGCGCGGCCTCGAACAGGCCGAACGAGAAGAAGCTGTCGATGCACTCGCTGTAGCCGGTCTGCAGGAAAGCCCGCAGCGGGTCGGCCGGCGGCCGGTACGCCGGCTCCGGCGCGAGCGCGATGCCGTACGCCTCGACGAGCTTGCCGAGCACGACCTTGTGGCGCGCCTCCTCGTCGGCGTTCATCGTGACCGCGGCGCGCAGCAGCGGGTCGTCGAGCGTCGCGGCGAAGCTCGCGACGCGGATCGACGCGCGCCCTTCGGTCTGCACCGCGATGTCCCAGATCGGCAGCGACGTCACGCGCCGCAGCGTATCGGGCGCGAGCGGCGGCCAGTCGATGACGGCCGGCTTGTACGGGTTGTGGGTCTCGACGAGCATCGCGCAGAACAGCTCGCGATGTTCGGGCGATCCGATCCGCACGCGACCGGTCGCCGGATGCGCCCAGTGACGCATCGTGTGATCGGCTTCGGTGACGCTCGGATCGGCAACCATGTTCGTCGGACCGGCCGCACGCGACCGCCCGTCGAGTGTGCCATATCGCTTCGTGCGCCGCCGCCGCAGGAACGGGTATGGACGCGAGGGCGGCGGCCCGGGCGACGCTGTCTGCGAGAGCCGTCGCCCCGCCGCGCGCGACGCTTCGCCGACGGACGGCGTCGGCGGCCGGCCGCGCACGAATTGACAGCGGCTGGCGTTCCGGTGAAGGTAGCGCCCGACCGCGGCGACGCGTCGGGGACCTTTGTTCGAGACCATGACCCAAACCGATCCGACACCCGCCGACGACGACGGCAACGTGACGCTCGGCGCGTTCGTCGCGTCGGTGCAGCACCTGCCGCTGTTCACCGGCATGGCCACGCAACTCGTGCGCAGCGTCGATCGCGACGACTCGACGATGTCCGACCTCGGCCGGCTGATCTCCACGGACGCGGCGCTCGTCGCGCAACTGCTGCGGCTCGTCAACTCGTCGTTCTACGGCCTGCCCCGGAAGATCGGCACGATCACCGAGGCGCTCGCGGTCCTCGGCCTCGACTTCGTGCGACGGCTCGTGATGGCCGCGGTGTTGCAGCGGCCGCTGTTCGCCTATCTCCACGACACGGCCGCCGCGCGCGCGTTCTGGCGCCACGAGCTGCTGTGCGCCGCGCTCGCGCGGCACCTCGCCCGGCGCCACGGCATCGACGGCGAGCTCGCGTACATGGCCGGGCTGCTGCACGACGTCGGCCGGCTCGTCATGCTGATCGAGTACCCCGATCACGTCGACCTGCTGCTGCGCCACGCGGACGTCGTCGAGGAAGTCCCCGACGACGACGGCAACGCGGCGCAGGAGCTCGCGCTGTTCGGCTTCACGCACGCGCAGGTCGGCGGCGCATTGCTCGAGATGTGGGGACTGCCGGACGGCATCGTGCGCGCCGCGCATCAGCACGGCGACGCGCAGGCGCCCGACGACCCGCTCGCGGCCGCGGTTTGGCAGGCGAACGCGCTGTCGTACCACATGGACGACGTCGACGACGACGACGAGGAGGCACCGTGGATGCAGGAGATCGGCCTCACCGTCGCGGGTCGCCACAAGATGCTGGAAGAGATCGAGGCGATCGAGTCGGAGTCCTGACCGGCCGGCCGTCGGATTCGGTTCGCAACCGACGCGACGATCGGGCGGCGCGCCACCAAGAGTCGCGACGCCGCGCGGTCTAGTCGCGCATCGTCAGAACCGGGAGCCGCCGTGGCCACCGCCCAGAAGAAGTCGAAGCCCGCGAAGTCGCCGAAGAAGCCGGCCGCGAAGAAACCGGCCGCGAAGAACGGCCGGAGAAGCGGCGCGAAGAAGTCGGCGACGAAGAAGTCGGCCGCCAGGAAGTCGGCCGCGAAGCAGCCGGACCGCTGGTCGCAGCACGTCACCGAGACGAGCGACGCGATGGACCTGAAGCCCGACGTGTTCAAGGGCCGCGATCCGAAGGCGATCGCGACGTCGCTGAAGGCGTCGGCCGAGCACAGCGACCGGCGCAAGTCGGACCCGTACCGCTCGTCGATGTCGATGCTGACGTTCTACATCAACCGGGCCGGGCACAACCTGTCGGCGACGCAGCACAAGCGGCTCGAGCAGGCGAAGGACGAACTGCGCGCGCTGTTCGGACGACCGCCGGCGCGCAAGACGACCGCGAAGAAGAAGGCGGCCTGACGGCCGGCGCTCAGCCGTCGCAGCCGCAGCGACCGGCGAGGCGTTCGAGGCCGGTGTCGCGGATGCCGCGCGCGGCGAGGCCGGCCCGCGTCTGCGCGAGGTAGTCGCTGCAGGTGCCGAGGAAGCCGGCGCCGGAACCGAGGATGCGCACGACGTCCTCTTCGGACAGGCCGGCCGCGTAGCTGTCGCGCAACCGGTCGGCGACGAACGCGATCGCGTGCACGGTGCCCTCGTCGGTGCGCGCCTTGACCCACGTCGGCTTGTAGGCGCCGGTCACCATCTCGCGCCGCCACAGCAGCGCCAGCTCCTCGCCGGCATGATGACGCTCGAGCCGGAGCACGACGCCGCGGCAGTTGCCGCCGCGCGTGAGACCGAGCACGAGGCCCGGCTTGTCCGGCGAGCCGCGGCCGATCCGCGACCAGATGCAGAACGAGCGATGCAGGCCGTGGACCTGCGCGACGCGTTCCTCGGCGACCGGGAACAGCGGGTTCCAGATCAGCGACCCGTAGCCGAAGATCCACAGGTCGCCCTTCGGCGCGTGGGCGAGCGTTTGCTGCAGTGAATCGGCGAGCTGCGCCTCGGTCCACGCGACGCCCGCGAGCATCCGGCGGATGTACCGGTCGCGGCGGCCGCCGGTCAGCAGATCCTCGCGCGACAGCGGTCGGCAGGTCTCGGCTTCGAGTGCGTCCAGCGGGATGCGGTCCACGACAGTCGGCGGGCGCGCCGCGCGCGCCGCTCCAGGTTCGTTCGATCGAATGATCCCACGGCCGCCGTCGCAGCGTGCCGTCCCACCCTCGTGATCGACGCGACGACGAAGGACTTGATGTCTTCCTGCAACGCATCGATGGCACACTGGGTGCACAACCATGCGCATCGCGTTCGTCACCGACATCCACGGCAACCTCGCGGCGCTCGAGGCCTGCGTCGCCGACCTCGCGCGGCGCGGCGTCGATCGCATCGTGAATCTCGGCGACAGCCTGTCGGGGCCGCTGCTGCCGCGCGAGACGGCCGCGTTCCTGATGAAGCAGGATTGGTTCCACCTCGCCGGCAACCACGAGCGCCAGATCCTGCGTCACGGCCCGCGCGCGCCGTCCGACGCATACGCGCACGAACAGCTCACCGCGGACCAGCTCGGCTGGATCGCGTCGCAGAAGCCGGCGGCGCGTCTCGACGACGCGGTGTTCGTCTGCCACGGGTCGCCGCGCAGCGACCTCGAGTACTTCCTCGAGACCGTCGACGAGCGCGGGCGTCGCGCGGCGACGCCGGCCGAGGTGTCGGAGCGGCTCGGCGACGTGCGGGCGGAGCTCGTCGTCTGCGGCCACACGCACGTGCCGCGCGTCGTGCGGGCGAGCGACGGTCCGCTGATCGTGAATCCGGGCAGCGTCGGCATGCCGGCGTTCGACGACGACCGGCCGTTTCCGCACACGGTCGAGAATCATTCGCCCGACGCGCGCTACGCGATCGCCGAGCGCGTCGACGCCGGGTGGGTCGTCGACCTCGTCGCCGTGCCGTACGACCACGAGTCGATGGCGCGGCTGGCCGAGGCGCGCCATCGGCCGGAATGGGCGTTCGCGCTGCGGACCGGCGCCGTGCCCGCGTCGTGACGCGCATCGCGATCACGACACCGCTCGACGCACCGCGCTGTCCGGTCTGCGGCGCCGCGAACGACTGCACGCCCGCGTCGTCGGGGCGCTACGACGCGCGCTGCTGGTGCGAGGACGTGTCGATCAGCCCGGACGTGATCGCGGCGATTGCGGTCGAAGCGCGCGATCGGGCGTGCCTGTGTCGCGCCTGCGCGTCGGCTCGACCGGCGTCGCGAGCATCGGATACGGATTGATCGCGCCGCCGCTCGCGTAGACGCCGTAGTGCAGGTGCGGCGGTCCGCCGCGCGCGTTGCCGGTGGTGCCGACCTCCCCGAGACGATCGCCGACCGCGACCCGGTCGCCCACGCGCTCGTTCGCGTAGCGGTCGAGATGCGCGTAGTAGTGCATCAGGCCGCCGGGTCCGAGCACCCAGACGACGCGGCCGCCGAGCGGATCGGTGCCGACGCGCCACACGACGCCTTCGGTGGCGGCGACGACCGCCGTGCCGCGCGGCGCGAACAGGTCGATCCCTTCGTGGCGGCGTCCGCCGCTCCGCGCGTTGCCCCAGCTGTCGCGGACGTCGCGCGCCGCGAGGCCGGCGACCGGCACCGCGACGTGCGTCGGCGCGGGCATCCGCAGCAGCCGCATCAGATAGAGCGGGCGTTCGAACGGCGCCGGCGGGACGAGGGCGATCGCGACGTACAGCGCGAGCGCCGCGACGACCCGCCCGAACGACAGGAGCGGCGGCGGCTGGGACGGACGCTGATTCGGCGGGTTCATCAGAAACTTCGGGCGCGACGACGGTCCTTACCGCTTCGAACGACAACGGAGCGCGGCATGACCGACAAGGCGACGCAACAGCATGCGGACGAGAGCAACACGATCAAGGATCCGGGCGACTGGACGACCGGCGACGAGCCGATGACCGGCGCGCAACGATCCTATTTGAAGACGCTCAGCGAGGAAGCCAAGGCGCCGTTCGACGACACGCTGTCGAAGGCCGAGGCGTCGAAGCGGATCGACGAATTGCAGCAGCAGACCGGCCGCGGCGCCGGCGGCTCGCGGCGCGGGTCCGGCGCGGCGGGCGGCGCCACCGAGGCGCCGCTCGGCGGGGAAGCGGGCGAGGAGAGCGCGACCGACGCGGCCTCGGAGTAGACGTCCGCGCGCCGAAGCGACCGGTGCGATGGGGGCACCGGCGCGTTCGGCCGCATCGAAATATGATGCGCGTCATATTTCGTGGTACGGTGCGCGCATGCCATCGAATCTCCGGACCGTCGCCGCATCCGCCGAACCGACCGACCGCAAGACGCGCTCGCACGAGCGCATCGTCGACGCCGCGGCGCGCGCGATCCGGCGGCGTGGCCTCGCGGGCGTCGGCGTCGCCGACGTGATGAAGGACGCCGGCCTCACGCACGGCGGCTTCTATGCGCACTTCCCGTCGCGCGACGCGCTGCTCGTCGCGGCGCTCGAGCGCGCCGGCCGCGGCAGCGCCGAGTCGATCCGCGAGACCGCCGCGAAACTGCAGGCGCGCGGGCTGAGCCCGTTCCGCGTGCTCGTCGAGAGCTACCTGCATCCGAACCTGCTCGCGTCGCAGGACGCCGGCTGTCCGGTCGCGGCGCTGTGCTCCGAGATGCCGCGCCAGGACGGCGAGGTCCGTCGCGCGTCGACCGATCGCGTGCGCGCGCTGGTGCGGCTGGTCGAACGTTCGCTGCCGGCCGATGCCGCGCGCGCCGAAGCCGGCGTCGTCGCGGCGACGCTGGTCGGATCGCTGCAGCTCGCGCGCACGCTCGGCGACAACGCCGACGGTCGCGCGCTGCTCTCGGCGACGCGCCGCAGCCTCGTCGCGCGCTACGAACCCGAATGATTTTTTCAGGAGGAAATATGATCGCCATCATATCGATCGGCTTCGCGTCGCTCGCGGCAGCATGGGCGGTGTTCCGGTTGTGCCGCGCCGTCGACGGGGCGATCTCGTGAACGTCCGCGACGCGGTGGTGTTCGTGACGGGCGCGAATCGCGGCATCGGCCTCGCGTTCGCGCGGGCCGCGCTGGCCCGCGGCGCGCGGAAGGTCTACGCGGCCGCGCGCGATCCGTCGGCGGTGACGCTGCCCGGCGTGGAACCGGTGCGGCTCGACGTGACCCGCGAAGCCGACGCCGCCGGCGCCGCGGCGCGCTGCGGCGACGTCACGCTGCTCGTCAACAACGCGGGCATCGCGCGGTTCGGCGGCTTCCTCGCCGACGACGGCGTCGCGTCGGCGCGCGACCATCTCGAGGTCAACTTCTTCGGCATCCTCCACGCGACCCGCGCGTTCGCGCCGGTGCTCGCGGCGAACGGCGGCGGCGCGATCGTCAACGTGCTGTCGATCGCGAGCTGGGTCAACCGGCCGCAGCTCGCGGTGTACGGCGCGTCGAAGTCGGCGGCCTGGGGCCTGACGAACGGCCTGCGCAACGAGCTCCGCGAACAGCGCACGCAGGTGCTCGGCCTGCACATGGGCTTCGTCGACACCGATCTCACGCGCGGCATCGATGCACCGAAGGCGTCGCCGGACGACATCGTCGCGCGTGCCTTCGACGGCCTCGAGGCCGGTCGCGACGAAGTGCTCGGCGACGAGCGGACCGTCATGGTCCACGGGGCGCTGTCGGCCGCGTCGCCGATCTACCTCGCCGCGCCGTGAAGGCCGCGATGCGCACGATCGACGGTGCGGCCGCGGAGGCGCCGCCGCGCGCGGAACTCCCGAGCGAGGCCCGCGGTCGCGCGCCCGCCGGCGCCTGGTCCATCTTCTGGATCTCGAGCATCGCCGTGTTCCTCGTGTCGCTCGACACGACGATGCTGTACGCGGTGTTCGATTCGCTGCGCGCCGGCTTCCGCGGCGCGACCGCGGCCGACCTGTCGTGGGTGCTGAACGCGTACACGGTCGTCTACGCAGCGCTGCTGATCCCGGCGGGCGGGCTCGCCGACACGCACGGCCGCAAGAAGGTCTTCCTGTTCGGCGTCGCGCTGTTCCTCGTCGCGTCGGCCGGTTGCGGGCTCGCGCCGAACATCGGAATGCTGATCGGCGCGCGCGTGCTGCAGGCGATCGGCGCCGCGCTGCTGACGCCGGCGTCGCTGTCGATGGTGCTGGCCGCCTTCCCGCACGATCGTCGCGCCGTCGTCGTCGCGTCGTGGGGCGCGGTCGGCGCGGTGGCGGCG
The DNA here is from genome assembly GCA_963720205.1 of uncultured beta proteobacterium. Classification (GTDB taxonomy): domain Bacteria; phylum Pseudomonadota; class Gammaproteobacteria; order Burkholderiales; family Burkholderiaceae_D; genus CAHJXF01. Next base: position 2,889,791 of record OY970390.1, read on the forward strand.
GCGATCGGTCCGAGCCTCGGCTCGCTGATGGCCGACCGCTTCGGCTGGCCGTGGGCGTTCTACGTCAACCTGCCGCTCGGCGCGATCTCGCTGTGGCGCGGCGCGACGCTGCTGCGCGAGGCGCGCATCCCGCAGGCGCAACGCCGCGTCGACCTCGTCGGCATGGCGCTGATGATCGGCGGCGTCGGCGCGATCACGCTGTCGATCGTCGAGGCAGAGTCGCCGCGCTGGACCGCGCTCGACCATGCGCTCGTCGCGGCGATCGGCGTCGCGTGCGTCGCGCTGTTCATCGCGTGGGCGAAGGTCGCGAAGGCGCCGCTGATCGACCTCGGCCTGTTCGCCCATCGGACCTATCGCTACGCGAACCTCGCGACGCTGACCTACGGCTGCGCGTTCGCGATGATGTTCTTCGCGTTCTTCTTCTACATGCGCGGCATCTGGCACTACAGCCTGCCGCGCGCCGGCGTCGCGATCGCGCCGGGGCCGCTGCTGGTCGCGCCGGTCGCCGTGCTGTCGGGGCGCGTCGCCGCGCGCTTCGGGCATCGGCCGCTGCTCGTCGGCGGCGCGCTGGTCTACGGTTCGAGCGGTCTCTGGTACCTGCTGGTGCCGGGCGTCGAGCCCGCGTATCTCACGCACTGGCTGCCGGGCCTGCTGCTCGCCGGCGTCGGCACCGGCATGACGCTGCCGTCGCTGTCGGCCGCCGCGGTCAACCGGCTGCCGCTGCACGAGTACGCCGTCGGCAGCGCCGTGAACCAGGCGACGCGCCAGATCGGCGCGGTGATCGGCGTCGCCCTGACCGTCGTGCTGCTCGGGCACGGCACGCTGGTGCGCGCGGACTTCACGCCGGTCTACGCGACGCACGTCGCGCTCGCGATCCTGACCGCGCTGCTGTGCCTGCCGGTCGACACGCGGCCGAAGGCGTAGCCGCGGTCAACGCAGCCGGCCGATGCGGTCGCCGATCAGGATCTGCATCGCCTGCTCGTAGTGGTCGGTCAGCCGCTCGCAGCCGACGAGCAAGCGCTCGCTGACGTCGGCGACCGCGTCGAGCGTGAGCGGATCCTGCAGCGCATCGAGCAGTCGACGACAGCGCCGCCAGTCGGACAGCAGGTCCTGCAGGCACGCGCGGATCGACTCCGACGTCAGCGGCAGCCCGCGCAGCGTCTCGAGCGCCTGCTCGAAGGTCGCCGCGCGCTCGCGCAGGTCGGCGAGCCGCCCGGCCGTCGGCTCGACCGCGAGCAGGAAGCACAGCTTCGCGATCCGCTGGCCGAGCATCCGCTGTCGTCCCGCCACATTGACGATGTGCAGGCTCGGCACGAGGCCGGACGCATCGAGGAAGCCGGTCAGCGACTCGGCGTCGGCGAGCATCGCGTCGCTCGCCGCGTCGAGCGCGTCGAGCCGGTCGAGCGCCGGCGGCGACGCGCAGATCGAGCGCACCGGTTGCCAGCTCGCCTCGACGCGACCGACGAGTTCGGCGTAGCCGCGCGCGTCGATCGCGGCGTGCAGCGCCACGAGGTTCGCCTCGACCCGCTCGCTGCACGCGTCGATCAGCCGCGCCGCCTGCTTCGCGTCGCGTCCGGCGAGCGCCTGCGCATAGCCGAGCACGAGGCGCTGCGACAGCATCCGCAACTGCCCGGCCCGGTTGACGGCCTCGCCGGCGCGCGCCATCTCGGTCACGCTCTGCGCGACGACGCCGATCCGCTGCCGCGACCGCATCGCGAGCCCGCGCAGCATCTCGAACGCCTCGGCCTCGCCGATGCCGCGCGAGCGCATCAGCAGTCCCTTCGCGCGGTCGACGGTCTTGCGCTCCTCGAAGCGCCGCGCGAGGCCGGCGAGCTCGTCCTTCAGCAGCCGCTCGTGGCGAAAGCGCGCGCGAGCGACCTCGATCACCGACCGTAGCCGGTCCTTCGCGTAGCCGTCGACGACGTAGGCGTGGATGCCCGACGCGCTGGCGCGATCCATCTTCTCGAGGTCGCGATCGGCGGTGAACAGGACGAACGGGCACGGCGCGAGCACGTTCAGCAGCCGGGCCGCCTCGAACATCGCCGGCGACGGCGTCTGCGACGCGGCGACGACGAGGTCGGCGCCGTGCCGCACGGCCGACTGCGCGAGGTTCGCGGCGTCGCTGTCGGCGACGACGTCGATGCCGGCCTCGCCGAGGTCCTCGCGCAGTTCGTCGGTCGTCAGCGGCGCTTCCGCCGCGAGCAAGGCCAGGTACATCGATGCATCCGGTTCGCGGTCGCGTGGTGGTGCACGACGCGCCTCGATCGAGGCGCGGCCGCGCGCGCGAGCGGTGCGATCCGCCGAGCGTCGTCGCCCGGCCGGTCGCCGTCTCCTCGCAAAGCAAATTCCGTGCGGCCCGGCATGGGCTTTGCTCTTGTCGCTTCAGGGCCGTTCCAACGCTGCGACGGCCGGGCGCGATGAACCGCGCCGCTGCGCGCATCGAGGCGCGCGCCACGGCCGCCCGGCCGCGTCCGCGTCGACGGCTTCGTGCCGCGCCGCCGGACGACGCTCGACGTGCTCGCCGACACGACGTCGGCGCCCGACCCATGGTTTCCCCGCGCGGCCCGCGACGCCGCCGGTCCTTCGTTCGAGGAGTGCTCCATGTTGTTCGATCCCCCGCCGGTCCGGCCGTCCGCGCAGAAGGCCACCCGCATCGACCTCTTCAGCCTCGCGACGCCGCAGATGAAGGCGTTCCACGTGACGTGGCTCGCGTTCTTCGTGTGCTTCTTCGCGTGGTTCGCGGCGGCGCCGCTGATGCCGCTGATCAAGAACGAGTTCGGCCTCTCGAAGGACCAGATCGCGAACATCAACATCGCCGCGGTCGCCGTCACGATCCTCTTCCGCCTGATCGTCGGGCCGCTGTGCGACCGGTTCGGCCCGCGCCGCACGTACACGTGGCTGCTGTTCATCGGCGCGATTCCGGTACTCGGACTGGCGCTCGCGAGGAGCTACGAGGTGTTCCTGTTCCTCCGGCTGCTGATCGGCGCGATCGGCGCGTCCTTCGTCATCACGCAGTACCACACGAGCGTGATGTTCGCGCCGAACGTCGTCGGCACCGCGAACGCGGCCGTCGGCGGCTGGGGCAACGCCGGCGGCGGCGTCACGCAGTCGGTCATGCCGCTGATCGTCGCGGCCGTGGTCTCGCTCGGCGTCGAGCAGGCGTACGGCTGGCGCGTCGCGATGCTGGTGCCGGGCATCGCGATGATCGTGATGGGCTTCGTCTACGCGCGCTTCACGCAGGACGCGCCGCAGGGCGACCTGAAGGACCTGCGCGCGCAGGGCATCGCGCTCGAGTCGGGCAAGAAGGGCGGCCTCGCGACCTTCGCGCAGGCGGCCGCGAACTATCGCGTGTGGGTGCTCGCCGCGATCTACGGCGCGTCGTTCGGCGTCGAGATCTTCATCCACAACATCGCGGCGAGCTACTACGTCGACAGCTTCGGGCTGTCGCTGCAGAGCGCCGGCTTCGCGGCCGGCATCTTCGGCGCGCTCGCGTTGTTCGCGCGGGCGCTCGGCGGCATCTTCAGCGATCGCGTCGCGCGCCGTCACGGCCTCGACGGCCGCACGATGCTGCTGTTCGCCTGCCTGATCGGCGAAGGCGTCGGGCTGCTGATGTTCAGCCGGTCGCCGTCGGTGGGCCTCGCGATCGCCGCGATGTCGTTCTTCGGCCTGTTCACGCACATGGCGTGCGGCGCGACGTATGCGCTGATGCCGTTCGTCGACCGCCGGGCGCTCGGCGGCGTGGCCGGCATCATCGGGGCCGGCGGCAATGTCGGTGCCGTCATCGCCGGCTTCATCAACAAGGCGTCGCCATCGACGTCGCAGACGTTGTGGACGCTCGGGCTGATCGTGCTCGTGACCGGCCTCGGCGCGCTCGCGATCCGCTTCTCGGCCGCGACCAAGTCGTCGGAGCAGAAGCTGCTCGACGAGGCGATCGCGCAGCGCGACGGCGCGACGGGAGCGCTGGGCGCCGCGATGGCCTGACCGCTCGCCGGGGCGCCGGCGCCTCGTCGCGGGCCGTCGCGCGTTAAGCTCGCGCGATGACGCCGGCCCTCGACGACCGAACCCGCTGGCGCGCGTTCTGGGTCGTCTGCGCGGGCACGTTGATGATCGTGCTCGACACGACGATCGTGAACGTCGCGCTGCCGTCGATCCGCGCCGACCTCGGCTTCTCCGAGACGTCGCTGGTCTGGGTCGTCAACGCGTACCTGCTGACGTTCGGCGGCTTCCTGCTGCTCGGCGGGCGCCTCGGCGACCTCTACGGCCACCGACGGCTGTTCATCGCGGGACTCGTCGTGTTCACGATCGCGTCGCTCGCGTGCGGCCTCGCGACGAACCGGCCGCTGCTGATCGCCGCGCGCGCGGTGCAGGGACTCGGCGGCGCGGTCGTCGACGCGATCTCGCTGTCGCTCGTCGTCAACCTGTTCGAGTCGCCGGCCGGCCGTGCGAAGGCGATGGGCGTCTACGGCTTCGTCTGCGCCGCCGGCGGCAGCATCGGCGTGCTGCTCGGCGGGTTGCTGACGCAGGCGCTGAGCTGGCACTGGATCTTCCTCGTCAACGTGCCGATCGGCGTCGTCGTCGCGCTGCTCGCGTCGCGGCTCGTCCCGACGATGCGACCGTCGGACGGCGGTCGCGGGCTCGACGTCGCCGGCGCCGTGACGGTGACCTGCGCGCTGATGCTCGCGGTCTATGCGGTCGTCGACGGCGAGCAGGCCGGCTGGACGTCGGCGCGCACGATCGGCCTCGCGGCCGCCGCCGCTCGTGCTGCTGGTCGCGTTCGTCGTCGTCGAGGCGAAGGCGCCGATCCCGCTGATGCCGTTGCGGCTGTTCCGTCTGCGCCAGGTCGTCGCGGCGAACGCGATCGGCGTGCTGTGGGCGGCCGGCATGTTCGCGTGGTTCTTCATCGCGGCGCTCTACCTGCAGCGCGTGCTCGGCTACGACGCGCGCGAGGTCGGGCTCGCGTTCCTGCCATCGAACGTCGTCATGGCGGCGTTCTCGGTCGGCATCTCGGCGCGACTCGTCGATCGCTTCGGCTTCCGCGCGCCGCTCGTCGCGGGCCTCGCCTGCGCGGCGCTCGGCCTCGCGCTGTTCGCGCGTGCGCCGCTCGCCGGCCGCTTCGTCGCCGACGTGCTGCCGGCGATGCTGCTGTTCGGCGTCGGCGCGGGAATGGCGCTCAATCCGCTGATCCTCGCCGCGATGAGCGACGTCGACGCGTCGGAGTCGGGCGTCGCGTCCGGCATCGTCAACACGTCGTTCATGATGGGCGGCGCGCTCGGGCTCGCGGTCCTCGCGGCGGTCGCCGCGGCGCGGACCGGCGCGCTCGCGGTGCGCGCGGTGCCGGACGTCGCGGCGCTGAACGACGGCTATCACGCGGCGTTCGCGGCCGGCGCGGCGGTCGTCGCCGCGAGCGCGATCGTCGCCTGGGCGTTCGTGCGCGGCGGCGCGCGCGTGCCGGCGGCCGGATGAGCGGCGCGTGCCGCTGCGTTACGCTGCCGCCATGAACGCCCGCCGGATGCCGCTCGTCGTCGGTGTCGGTCGCGCTGTCGGTCTCGCTGTCGCTGTCGCTGGCGGCCTGCGACGATCGCAAGCCGACGCCGACGCGTCGCCGCCGGCCCCGAAGACCGCGTCGGCCGTCGCGCCGCCCGACGACGGGATCGCGTGGCGGACCGGCGACGTCGACGCCGCGTTCGCCGAGGCGCGGGCCGCGAACAAGCCGCTGTTCCTCTACTGGGGCGCCACCTGGTGCCCGCCGTGCAACCAGATCAAGGCGACGCTGTTCAATCGTCGCGACTTCGTCGCGCGGACGGCGCAGTTCGTGCCGGTCTACGTCGACGGCGACTCGCCCGCCGCGCAGAAGCTCGGCACCCGCTTTTCGGTCGGCGGCTATCCGACGATGGTCCTGTTCGCACCGGACGGCACCGAGATCACGCGGTTGCCGGGCGAAGCCGATCCCGAGCACTACCTGCAGGTCCTGACGCTCGGCATGAACTCGGCCCGTCCGGTGAAGGCGACGCTCGCATCGGCGCTCGGCGACGGCCGCGGCCTCGACGCGAACGACTGGCGGATGCTCGCGTGGTATTCGTTCGACACCGACGAGCAGCAGCTCGTGCCGGCCGACCGCGTCGCGGCGACGCTCGACCGTCTCGCGCAGCGCTGCCCGGCCGCGCTGGCCGACGTCCGTGCGCGGCTCGCACTGAAGGCCGCGGCGGCGGCTTCGCCCGACGGCAAGTCACCCGCGCCGGCCGGCTTCGACCGCGCCGCGGCGCTCGCCGACGTCGAACGCGTGCTGGCGTCGCCGACCGCGTCGCGCGAGAACTTCGACGTGCTGACGAGCGCGCTGCCGGCGATCGCGAAGGCCACGACCGATCGCGGTACGCCGGCGCGCGCGACGCTGGTGGCCGACGCCGATCGCGCGCTGGCGCGGCTCGCGTCCGACGCGACGCTGTCGAACACCGATCGCATCGCCGCGCTCGAGGCGCGGGTGCAGATGGCGGGGCTCGATGCCGACGGTGCCGCGCCGACGTTGTCCGACGCGATGCGCCGCACGATCGCCGACGAGGTCGCGCGCGTCGATCGCGAGAGCACGAATCCGTACGAGCGGCAGACGGTGATCGACGCGGCCGCGTCGCTGCTGTCGACGGCCGGGCTGCTCGACGATTCCGATGCGCTGCTGAAGGCCGAGCTCGCGAAATCGCACGCGCCGTATTACTTCATGCTCGACCTCGCGGCGAACGCGAAGAAGCGCGGCGACACGTCCGGCGCGCTCGGCTGGTATGCGAAGGCGTACGCGGCCGCCGAGGGACCGGCGACGCGCGTGCAGTGGGGCACCATCTACGTGAACGCGCTGGTCGACCTCGCGCCCGACGACGCGCCACGGATCGCGGACTCGGCGACGCAGGTGCTGCGCGAGGTCGCGCCCGACCCGGCCAGCTTCGACGGCCGCAACCGCCGCCGGCTCGCCGGCATGACGTCGAAACTTCGCGCGTGGGAGGCGAACGGCGCGCACGCGACCGAGGCGACACGGATCGCCGACGCGTCGCGCGCGTTGTGCCGCCGCGTGCCCGATGCCCGCGCGCGCTGCGCGGACCTGCTGCAGGTCGACGCGGGCGCCTGAAACGGGACGAGCGCGCGGCTGCGCGTCAGCTCGCCGACTTCGGCAACCTGAACAGGTCGGCGAACGCCTGCTCGACGTCGTCCTCGCCGAGCGCGAGGCTGTTGTTGTGCGTGCCGTCCTCGACGACGACGAGTCGCTTCGGTTCGGGCGCGGCGTCGTAGAGCTTGCGGCCGAGCGCGAGCGGCACGTAGCGGTCGTGATCGCCGTGCAGCACGACGACCGGCATCCGCACGTCGGCGATCTTGTCGACCGCGTCGAACTTCTGCGTCAGCAGCAGCTCGATCGGCAGCCAGCGATACGACAGCGCGCGCGCGATGTCGCCGAGGTTCGTGAACGACGACTCGACGACGAGGCCCGCGGCCGGCACCGGCGCGTCGTGCTTCGCCGCCTCCTTCGACAGCGACGCGGCGAGGTCGACGGCGATCGCGCCGCCGAGCGAGTGGCCGTAGATGTAGCGACGCTTCGGATCGGGCTCGAGCCTGGCCATCGCGTCCCAGCCGACGCGCGCGTCCTGATAGACGGCCTTCTCGGACGGCAGGTCGCCGACGCTCTGGCCGAAGCCGCGGTAGTCGATCGCGAACACCGAGAAGCCGAGGTCGTGCAGCTCGCGGATGCGGAACAGCTGGCCGGTCAGGTTCCAGCGCGAGCCGTGCAGGTACAGCACCGCCGGCGCGTCCTTCTCGTCCGACGGCCACCACCACGCGTGGACCGTCTGCTTCGTCGTCGGCTTCGCGACGAGCATCGACGCCGGCACCGGCAGGTCCATCTCCCTGATCGCCGGCGGCAGCCCCGCGTACCAGCTCGCGACGCCGGGCTCGATCCGGAAGACGAGCTCCCGTTCCTTCTCCGCGAGGCTCGAGCAACCGACCAGCGTCAGCAGCGAGCCGACGGCGCCCGCCGCGAGCCCGCGCCATGCCCGCCGGGCGGTCGGCAACTTCATCCTTCCGATCATCGGGGACCCGTGAACAAAAGGCGGAAGCCTAAGCGACGGCGAGGCGCCGCATCGCCCCGCCGACCGCGCCGGTCGTCACGCGCCGCCGATCGTTGTCACGCGGTTTCACGGCTCTCGACCGTCCGCCGCCCGGTCGCCTTGCGCGCCGCCGTCAGGCTCTTCTTCAGCGATCGTTCGAGCGCGTCCGGACGCGCGGCCTGCTTCGCGGCGCGGGCGGCGAGCCGGGCTTCGGATTTCAGGAACGCGAGCGCCGCCTGCTCCGCCTTTCGCGGCGCGCTCTTCAGGTCGCCGGTGATCGCCTTGTGCAGCGAGCCGCTGCGCCAGGCGGTGAAGACGATCGGGTTGATGTACGACTTCTTCGCGACGGTCGGCGTGTTGCGCAGCTCCTCGGCGACGGCCTTGATCGCGGCGACGATCGCCGCCTTGAACGCGCGTTCGCTCGGCGTCTTGCCCGGCAGCGCCTCGGGCAGCGGCGTCGCCGCCATCAGGCCGATCGCCGACAGCGTCGCACTCCAGGTGCGGAAGTCCTTCGCGGTGAAGTCCTCGCCCATCGCGTCCTTCAGGTACGCGTTGACGAGGTCGGACGTGATCGGATGCCGCTCGCCGTCCTCGTCGAGATACTGGAACAGTTGCTGGCCCGGCAGGTGCTGGATGCTCCGCACGATCCGCGACAGCCGCTTGTCGTCGACCGTCACGTCGTGCTCGAGGCCGCCCTTGCCGCGGAACGTGAAGCGCGCGCGGCCGTCCTTCACGAAGCGCACGTGCTTGTCCTTCAGCGTCGTCAGCCCGAAGCTCGCGTTGTCGCGCGCGTACTCGGCGTTGCCGATGCGGATCCGCGTCGCATCGAGCAGGCTGACGACGACCGCGAGGACCTTGTCGCGCGGCAGTCCCGTCTGTGCCATGTCGCGCGACAGGCGCCGACGCAGCCGCGGCAGCGCCTCGCCGAACGCGATCATCCGCTCGAACTTCGCGCCGTCGCGCGCCGCGCGCCAGTCGGGGTGATAGCGATACTGCTTGCGGCCGCGGTCGTCGTAGCCGGTCGCCTGCAGGTGGCCGCGGTCCTTCGCGCAGATCCACACGCGTCGATACGCCGGCGGGATCGCGAGCCCGTCGATGCGCTTGATGACCTTCGAATCGCGCAGCGGCCGGTCGTCGGTGCCGAGGTACGCGAAGCGCGCGCCGCGGCGGATGCGGCGGATGCCCGGCTCGCGGTCGGACACGTAGACGAGGCCGACCGACGCGGTCAGCTCGATCGCCTCGGCGACCGACGCGAGCGTCGCGGGATCGGGGGGCGGGGTCTGGTCGAGGCGCATGCGGGTCGGGGGCGGACGAACGCCGTATCGTGCCGGAGCCGCGCCGCGCCGCTGCGGGCGCGCGACCGTCGGCGGCGTCAGTCGAACGCCGAACTTGCGTCGTCGAGCGACGGCGTCGCGAGCGGGCGCGACATCCGCGCCAGTGCGACCGACAAGCCGCCGTCGAGCGGCAGCGCGAACTCCTCGTCGACCGCGAAGCCGAACGCGCGGTAGAGCGGCACCCCGGGCATCGTCGCGACCAGCGTGAGCCGGCGGAAGCCCGCCTGCCATGCGGCGTCGGCGCAGTGGCGCAGCAGCCGCGAGCCGAATCCGCGGCGGGCGTGCGACGGCGCGACGAAGAACGCGCGGATGCGCGCCGCGTCGCGGGCCGGGTCGAGCAGCGGGTCGGGACCGTCGCCCTTCGCGTGATCGGCGCCGAACAGCGTGCCGCGCCGGCTCCATCCGCCGCACGCGACGATCGCGCCGGCGGCTTCGACGACGACGACGTACGTGCCGTCGTCGATCAGCTGCGTGTCGACGCCGAACACCTGCGCCGTGATGGCGGCGGCCTGCGCGTCGTCGTAGAAGCCGCGCGACAGCGCGACGCCGGACGCGGCGATCAGCGCCGCGAGCGCCGGCACGTCGGCGCGCGTCGCGAGACGCAGCGTCTCGTCGACGGCGTCCGGATCAGTCATGGGCGGCCGTCTCGTCGAACAGGTCCGGCGTGCGTCGCCGCACCTCGTCGAGCGTCGATGCCGCGGCGTCCTCGACGCGGACCAGCGTGCCGGCGCGCACGCCGAGCAGCCGGATGCGACGATCGAGCGGCGCGCGGCCGGCGCAGCGGCCGGCGATGCGACGGATCGTTCGCGCGTCGTCGACCGGATGCGACAGCGTGACGGCGCGCGTCGCGATGCGGAAGTCGTCGTAGCGCAGCTTCACGCCGATGTTGCGGGCGAGGTAGCCCTTGCGCGCCAGGTCGCCGGCGAGCTTCTCGCACAGCGACGTGAAGATGTCGGACAGCGTGTCGCGGTCGCGCACCGCATGCAGGTCGCGCTCGAACGTCGTCTCGCGGCTGATCGACTTGGTCTCGCTCGACGTCGCGACGACGCGGCGGTCGCGGCCGTGCGCGACCTCGTGCATCCAGCGCGCCGTGTTCGGCCCGAAGCGGTCGCCGAGCGTGCCGACGTCGGCCGCCGCGAGGTCGCCGATCGTCTCGATGCCCATCGACGTCAGCCGCGCCGTCGCCTTCGGCCCGATGCCGTTGATCTTCTTCGCGGCGAGCGGCCAGATGCGCGTCGGCACGTCGTCGGCATCGACGACGACGAGCCCGTCCGGCTTCTCGAGGTCGGACGCGATCTTCGCGAGCAGCTTGTTCGGCGCGACGCCGATCGAGCACGACAGCCCGGTCGCGTCGCGCACCGCGCGCCTTGATGCGGCCGGCGACGCGCGCGATCGCGTCGCGGTCGAAGCCCGACGCGCCCGGTTCGGTGCCGACGACGTCGGTCAGGTCGATGTAGATCTCGTCGATGCCGCGGTCCTCGACGTCGGGCGCGATCGCACGCGCCGCGGCCTTGAAGCGCTGCGACTGCTCGCGATACGCGTCGAAGTCGCTCGGCAGCAGGACCGCGTGCGGCGCGAGCTTCGCGGCCTTCATCAGGCCCATCGCCGAGTGCACGCCGAACACGCGCGCCTCGTAGCTCGCGGTCGTCGCGACGCCGCGGCCCGCGTAGTCGGCGAGCGTCGCGAAGCGCCGCGTCACGGCGCCGGTCGCCGGATCGACGACCTCCTCCGGCCGATGCCGCCGGCCGCCGCCGACGACGACCGCGCGGCCGCGCAACTCCGGATATCGCAGCAACTCGACCGACGCGAAGAACGCGTCCATGTCGAGGTGGGCGATGATGCGCGAAGGCTCGGCCATGGTGACCGGCAAGGATACGCGGGCGCCGGTTCGCATTCGGACGCCGTCGCGCCTGCCGGCGGCCGCGGAGAGGCGACAATACGGGTTCGCGCCGCGGCCGACGGTCGTGTCGCGACCCTCGTCCACGGCCTCATGCGCGTCCCGTCCCGTCTCAAGGCTCTCACGCTCCCGCTGATCATCGCGTGCGCGCTGTTCATGGAGAACCTCGACGGCACGATCATCGCGACGTCGCTGCCGGTGATCGCGAAGCGACCTCGCCGAGAATCCGCTCGCCCTGAAGCTGGCGCTGACGTCGTATCTCGTCAGCCTCGCCGTCTTCATCCCGATCAGCGGCTGGATGGCCGACCGCTACGGCTCGCGGACCGTGTTCCGTTCGGCGATCGTCGTCTTCGTCTTCGGCTCGCTCGCGTGCGGCTTCTCGAACTCGCTCGCCGGCTTCGTCGTCGCGCGCTTCGTGCAGGGCATGGGCGGCGCGATGATGGTCCCGGTCGGACGCCTCGTGCTGCTGAAGAGCGTCGAGAAGCACGAGCTCGTGAAGGTCCTGTCGTACCTCACGATGCCGGCGCTGTTCGGACCGATCATGGGTCCGCCGCTCGGCGGCTTCATCAGCACCTACCTGAACTGGCGCTGGATCTTCTTCGTCAACGTGCCGATCGGGCTCATCGGCTGGACGTTGGCGGGCCGTTTCGTGCCGGAGATCGTCGAGGACGCGAAGGCGCCGCTCGACCGCGTCGGCTTCGTGCTGTCGGGCGTCGGCCTGTCGGCGCTGACGCTCGGCGCCGCGACGATCGGCCAGCATCTGCTCGCGCCGCTCGCGTCGTGGCTGTGCCTCGTCGCCGGCGTCGCCGGTGTCGCCCTCTATGTCGCGCACGCGCGCCGCTGGACGCGCGAAGGACGCGTGCCGGTGCTCGACTTCCGCTTCCTGAAGGTGAGGACCTACTTCGCGGGCGTCGTCGGCGGGTCGTTGTTCCGCATCGGCGTCGGCGCGACGCCGTTCCTGCTGCCGCTGATGCTGCAGCTCGGCTTCGGCTTCACGGCGCTGCAATCGGGCCTGCTGACGTGTTCGTCCGCCGCGGCGGCGATGTTCATGAAGACGCTCGCGACGCGGATCCTGAAGCGCTTCGGTTTCCGGACCGTGCTGTCGGTCAACGCGCTGATCGCATCGGCCACGATCATCGGCTACGGCGCGTTCACGAACACGACGCCGATCGCGGGGATGCTCGGCGTGCTGCTGATCGGCGGCTTCTTCCGCTCGCTGCAGTTCACGTCGCTGAACGCGCTGTCGTACGCCGACATCGACCGGCGCGAGATGGGCGGCGCGTCGGGCCTCGCGAGCGTCGCGCAGCAGTTCTCGCTGTCGACCGGCGTCACGCTCGGTGCCGGCGCGCTCGAGGCCGTCACGCACGCCGCCGGCCGGGTCGACGTCGCGGCACCCGACTTCCGCATCGCGTTCCTGGTCGTCGGACTCGTGTCCGCGTCGTCGTACCTCGTCATCCGGCGCCTGTCCGCGAGCGCCGGTGCCGCCGTCTCGGGCCGCGTGATCCGCGAAGCCGACCCGCCGCTGCAGCCGGGCGACACGCCGCGGCCCTGACGGTCAGGACTTCGGCGGCGCGTCGTCGGCCGGCCGCGGACCCCAGCTCGCGCCGTAGTCGGCGTCGCGTCGCTGACGGTCGTCGGTCAGCATCTTCTCGAGCTCGTCGCGGCCGCTGCGCGCGCGGGCCACGAGCTTCTGCTCGTCGCGGAAGTCGGGCAGCATCTCTTCCAATGTGCGGACCGTCGAACGCCGGAAGCGGTCGGCGATGCGCCGCGCCTCGAACGGCCGCGTGCCGAGCGCCTCGAGCGCCGAGCGCGCCGTGCGCAGCGCCGACTCGAACGTCTCGCGCTCGACGTGTTCGATGCCGACCTCGCGCAACTCGAGCCAGTGACGGACGTTGCGGGCACGCGCGAGAATCGTCAGCTTCGGGAACGCCTCGGTCGCCGCGCGCGCGAGCTGCATGCTGTCGTCGACGTCGTCGATCGCGATCACCAGCAGCGCCGCGTCGCGCGCGCCGGCGGCCTGCAGCAGGTCGAGCCGCGTCGCGTCGCCGTAGAACACCTTCGTGCCGAAGCGGCGCAGCAGCTCGATCTGGTCCGGGTCGTGGTCGAGGACGATCATCGGATAGCCGGAGCCCGCGAGCATCCGCGAGACGATCTGGCCGTAGCGCCCGAAGCCCGCGATGATCACCGGCGCGCGCTCGTCGATGACGTCGTCGTCGCGCTGCTGCCGCGCGACGCGGGCCACCAGCCGGTCCGCCACGATCAGCACGATCGGCGTCGCGCCCATCGAGATCGCGACCGCCGCCGTCAGCAGCGGCACCCACGGACCGTCGAGCACGCGGGCCTGCGCCGCGACGGTGAACACGACGAACGCGAACTCGCCGCCCTGCCCGAGCAGCGCGCCGAACGCGAGCCGCTGCCGCCGCGGCACGCCGAGCGGCTTCGCGAGTCCGACCAGCACCGCGAACTTGATCGCGATCAGACCGACGACGAGCAGCGCGAGCAGTCCCGGTCTCGCCAGCACCTCGCCGAAGTCGATGCCCATCCCGACGCTGATGAAGAACAGCCCGAGCAGCAGTCCCTTGAACGGCTCGATGTCCGTCTCGAGCGCGCGACGGTATTCGGAACTCGCGAGCAGCACGCCGGCGATGAACGCGCCGAGCGCCATCGACAGACCGGCGAAGCTCATCAGCTCGGCGATGCCGACGACGAGCAGCAGCGCGAACGCGGTGAACACCTCGCGCACGTCGGCCTTCGCGACGATCCGCAGCACCGGCTTGACGAGGTAGCGCCCGGCGACGATCACCGACGCCACGGCCGCGATCGCGATCAGCGCCTTCTGCCAGACCGGGACCGCGCTCGCGTGCCGACCGAGGCCGAGCATCTGCGCCACGAGCGGCACGACGGCGATCAGCGGGATCGCGGCGATGTCCTGGAACAGGAGGATCGCGAAGCCGGTGCGACCGGCCGGCGTCGCCGTCATGTTGCGTTCGGCCATGACCTGCGTGCCGATCGCCGTCGACGACATCGCGAGCGCGAAGCCGGCGATCGCCGCGGCCGGCCACGCGAGCCCGGCGGTCATCAGCGCGATCGTCAGCAGGCCGCCGGTCAGCCCGAGCTGCGCGCTGCCGCCGACGAACACCGCGCCGCGCAGCTTCCACAGCTCGTCGAGGTCGAGCTCGAGGCCGATCAGGAACAGCATCAGCACGACGCCGAACTCCGAGACCTGGCCGATGCTCTCGACGTCCGAGACGAGCCCGAGTCCCCACGGGCCGATCACGCAGCCGGCGATCAGGTAGCCGAGGACCGAGCCGAGCCCGAGCCGCTTCGCGACAGGCACCGCGATCACCGCCGCGGCGAGATAGACGATCAGGTCGACGGTCATCGCGGGACCGGTCGGGTCGTCACTCGACCGCCGCAAACCGGACGATCGCGCCGGCCGTCATCCGGCCGCCGCAATGCGGACGATCGCGCCGACGGTCACTCGGCCGCCGCGACGAGCGATTTGCGCCGCGTCGCGTCGATGGTGTCGGCCGCGCCGTGCGGCGCGAAGCGCAGCAGCCGGTCGCGATAGTGCGCGCCGGCGGCCGCGACCTTCGCGCGATCGGCATGCGCGTCGTGGACCACGATCGGGTCCAGCCATTCCATGCGGCAGAAGCGCGCGGTCTGCCGGACCGGCGCGACGAAGACCTCGAACGGATGGCCGTGCGGGCCTTCGGGCGCGTAGGCCTTGAAGTCCGCGCCGGTCGTCACCACCCACTGCATGCGCTTGCCGACGAGCGCGTCGCCGCCGTCGCCGTAGGCCCAGCCGAGCGACAGCACGTCGTCGATCCAGAGCTTCAGCAGCGCCGGCATGCTGTACCAGTAGACCGGATGCTGCAGCACGACGAGGTCGGCCTTCGCGAGACGCTCGCGCTCCGCGTCCCCGTCGATGTCGAAGTCGGGATAGAGGTCGTACAGCGGACGACGGTCGACGAACGCGAGGTCCTCGATCGCCGCCAGCAACTCGCGGTTCGCGAGCGACCGTTCCGCGTACGGATGGGCGTAGATCAGCACGACGGTCGGGGCGGACATGCGGCAATGGTAACGGTCGCGCGCGGATCGCCGGTGACGGCCCGAAGCGCGCCGGATCGCCTGATAGGATCGCGTGCATGAGCGAACACAAACCCCTCGCCCCCGGAACGATCGTCTTCCATCCGGCGCGTGGCTACGGCGTGCTGACCGCCGTCAATCTGCTGACCGGCTGGGTCAGCGCGCGCTTCGGCAACGAGATCAACACGCTGGACCTGTCGCTGTCCGACGACGGGCTGTCGCACAGCGACGGCGCGCCGATCCTGTTTCGTCGCACGGCGCCCGACTACATGCCGCACGCGCGGCTGATGGCGATGGTCCGCGCGCTGCACGACGCCGGCTACGAGCGCCTCTACCTGTACACGTGGCCGAAGCCCTCGGGGCTGCACTGGCGCTGGCACCTGTTCACCGGCCGTCGCGATCGTCACGGCTTCTGGGTGCAGCGGCCGTTGCGACCGGGCTGGTACGGCTCGGGCTCCGACTACAACTTCAATCCGGTGATGGGCTGGGGCGACGCGCCGGGCGCATCGACCGACCAGCTGATCCACGCGCTCGCGACGCACGATCCCGAAGGTCTCGCGCACGCGCTCGGTCGCGACGACGACCACACCGCGTGGTTCGCCGACGTCTGCGACGCGCTGCTGCCCGACTACGCGTACAGCCTCGGCTGGGAAGCGGCGACGCGCAACCTGCGACTGCAGGCGAGCGGTCCGCGCGGGATGCCGATCCATCTGCCGGTGATGGCGGTACGACGCGGCGTCGGCCGCTACGGCGGCGCGCCGCTGCCGTGGCCGCCGGGATGGTCCGACGGCTGGGCGCATCACGGCTACATCCGCGCGCTGCGACGGGCGAGCGACCGCGCGAGCGAGACCGAAGGCTGAGACGACGAGCGTCGGCCGGTCGGTGCCGCGCCGTTCGCCCGCCCGACCGTCATCGCTGCTGCGTCATCGCCGCTGCGTCAGCGTCGCTGCGTCAGCGTCGCTGCCTCAGCGTCGCGGCGTCAAGGCAGGCGGCCTCGAAGCAGGGCGACCTCAGAACAGACTTCTCTGCGCGCCGCGCGACCGCAGCCGGTGGACCTGCTCGACCGTGACCTCGCGCGCACCGGGCACGACGCGGAAGCGGTCGCCGGCCGCGACCGTGCCGGTCTCGAGCACCTCGAGATAGAAGCCGGTGAAGCCCGACTGGATCATCATCTTCGACGCGTGCCTGAAGCCCATCCGTGCGTTGAACTTGAAGCACGGGAAGCGCGGCGAGTCGACGCGCAGACGCAGCGGCGGCGCGTCGCCGACCGGATCGAACACGAGCACGTCGCCGATCCACACGCGCGTCTCGACGAGGCCTTCGATCGTCAGGTTCTCGCCGAGGAAGCCCGGCGGCAGCGGCTCGTCGATCTTCGCGCCCTGCATGCGCATCGTCTGCCAGACCGGATAGTGCTCGATCGGAAACGCGTAGACCGCCTTGTCGCGACCGCCGTGCACCGTGTGGTCGGCCTGCTCGTCGCCTTCGATGCCGAGCGGTCCGACCGCGAGCCGCGTCGGCGATTCGAGCGTCGATCGCGGCGTCTTGCGGATCCCGCTCGCGACGGTCTCGCGCGCGTCATCGGGGGCCGGGACGAACAGCGGCGCGACGGGGCCGGTGCTGACGGCGAGGACTCTCATGGCGGCGAACGAGGGGACGCGCCGGCCGAGCGACGGACGTCGTCGGCCGGGCGTGCACGGAGTCTAACGCGCCGTGCGCGCGTCTCGCCGCGTGCGACTTCGCTGCCGGGCCGTCAGCTCGTCGAGCAGGTGAAGCTGGTCGACGCGTTGACGTCGCCGCTGCCGTTGTAGCGCGGATAGGACGGGTAGTCGCAGAGCGGCCGCGTGCGGCCCGGCACCCCGACCGAGTCGGTCACGATCTGGTTCGGCGGCAGCGTGCCCTTCTCGACCCAGTTCTCGAGCGTCGTCAGCGAATCCCAGGCCGCGTTGAAGACCGTGCTGATCGCGTGACCGTAGCCGGGGATCTCGTAGAAGCGCATGAAGCTGTCGACGCGCGCGTCGCCCATCGTCGTCCTGACCCGATCGAAGTACTGCTCGGTCGCGCGCGTGCTGACGAGCGCGTCGCTCATGCCGTGCGCCATCAGGATCTTGCCGCCCTTCGACTGGAACGCCGACAGGTCGGTCTTGTTGACGTCCTGGATGCCGGTCAGCGCGCTGATCCGCGCCTGATACGGACCCGGGTTCTGCGGATCGAGCGTCAGCGAGTTGAAGTTCGGATTGCGCGTCACGAAGAAGCGCACCCACTGGTCCCAGAAGATGCTGCCGTACGGCGCGCCGGTCGGCATCGGATTCGCCGGCTGCGCCGTGCTGAGCGCGAGGAACGAGACCGTCGGCTGGAGCGCGCTCGCGTTCGGGATGCCGAAGTCCGTGCCCCAGGTGTTGAAGCCCGGGTACTGCGTCTCGCCGCTCGCGAGCGCGTAGTTGAACGTGATCGGCGTGTCGATGACGTTGAATGCCGCGATCTGCGCGTCCGACAGGCACGTGTCGCCGGTGTCGATGCCGCCCGGGCAGCGCAGCGGCTGGCTGTTCACCGTCGCCGTCGACGGATTGAAGATGGCGTTGCACGCCTTGATGTCGCTGATCAGTCCGTCGGCGACGCCGTCGAGCGTGTCGCAGGCCTGGATCGACGCGTCGTACAGCAGCTTGCGCTTCGCCGGGTCGGGATACGCATCGGGCTGCGCGAGCGCACGGGTGATGCGGCCGAACTGCAGGTCGAGGCTCGCGGCCGCGCCGGCCGGATACAGCACGATCGCGCCGTCCCAGTCCTGCGGCCACTTCTGGACGACCTCGAGCGCCTCGCGGCCGCCCGACGAGCCGCCGGCGAAGTAGGCCTTCGTCGGTCCGCTGACCGCATAGCGCGCATCGACGATGGCGATCGCCACGTCGCGCGTCTTCTTCAGCGCGTCGCCGGAAAAGTTGTTGAGCGCCTCGTCGTTGAGGCCGAACGAGCCGTCCTGGCTGCCGAGCGCGTTCGCCTGGTGGCCGGAGTCGCTCGCGAACGTCGCGTAGCCGCGGCCGAGCGGGACCGGCTGGTCGATCGGTCCGGCCGGGACGTTGCTCGTCACGGCCGGGATCGTGCCGTCGTAGCCGCCGCCACCGAACATCATCACCTTGTTGTTCCAGACGGTCGGTAGCGCGACCTGCATCATGATCTTCGGCGCGGTCGCGTCGAGCGGCGAGATCGACGCGCTGACCTTGCAGTACTCGGGGATCGCGCTCGCGCCGCTGCCGGACGCGGCGACCGTCGTCGCGGACGTGACGGTGGCGCCGGTCGTCGGCAGGCCGATCGACGACGCGGGGATCGTCATCGTCGCGATCTGCGCGCAGGTCATCTGCTGAGCGACCGGCGCCGGTGCCGGGCTCGGTGAACTGCCATCGTCCCCGCCGCACGCGGCGAGCGTCAGGGCGGCGAGCGTCGCGGCCGCCCTGCAGGCGGCCCGGGCCCGCGGGCCGGCCGTGTCGAATCCGGTCATCGATGTCTCCTCGTGTTGTTGTGAGTCGACTCTGGAAGCGGATCGCGCGCGAAGTCAAGGGTGCAACGCCCGTGCCCGAGCACCGGTCGGCGCGTCGGTCGGTCGAACGCGGGATCCGTCGATCGTCGGCACGCTTCGACGACGTGGCGGCACTGCAGCGGCCGAAGGGGTTCGGCCCCGGGACGATCCGGAACGGGCCGACGGATCAGTGCTTCTGCTTCAGCACGTCCCGGTTGACGACGTTCGTCGGCTCGCCGGCGGCGTACGCGAGGATGTTCTGGAACGCCTGCCCGAACATCTTCTCGTAGCTCGTCTTCTCGACGTAGCCGATGTGCGGCGTGCAGACCACGTTCTCCATCCGCAACAGCGGCTGCCCGGCCAGCGGCGGCTCGCTCTCGAAGACGTCGACCGCGGCCAGGCCGGGCCGCGCGTTGTTGAGCGCCTGGATCAGCGCGCCGGGCGCGATCAGCTCGGCCCTGCTCGTGTTGACGAGCAGCGCGGTGCGCTTCATCGACTGCAGGTCGTCCAGCGTGACGATGCCGCGCGTCGCATCGTTGAGCCGAAGATGCAGCGACACGACGTCCGCCGTCGCGAAGAACGTCTTGCGGTCGTCCGCGACGTCGTACAGCGCCGCGCGGGCGGCGGCCCGCGACTCGTCGCGTCCCCAGACGAGCACGTTCATGCCGAACGCCGCGCCGTAGCCCGCGACCATGCGGCCGATCTTGCCGAAGCCCCAGATGCCGAGCGTCTTGCCGGCGAGCAGGTCGCCGACGCCGTGGTTCGGCGGATCGCTCGCGCTCTTCAGCCCGCTCTGCTGCCACACGCCGTGCTTGAGGTTCGCGATGTACTGCGGCAGCCGCCGCATCGACGCGAGCACCAGCGCCCAGGTCAGTTCCGCGGCCGCGTGCGGCGCGCCGCTGCCGTCGACGACGATCACGCCGCGCTCGGTGCAGGCGTCGAGGTCGATGTGCGGGCCGGACTTGCCGGTCTGCGCGATCACGCGCAGCTTCGGCAGCTTCGCGAGCAGGTCGCGGTTGATCCGGGTGCGCTCGCGGATCAGGACCAGCGCCTCGGAGTCGGAAAGCCTGACACCGAGCTGACCGGCACCCTTGACCGTGTTGTTGAAGACCTTGACCTCGTGCTCGGCCAGCAGGCTGAAACAGGCCAGTTTGCGAACCGCATCCTGGTAGTCGTCGAGGATCGAGATCTTCATCGCCGCATGAACGAAGGGCACTCGGGCCCATGGTACATTGGCCGCCCCCTGCCGCCAGCACCCCCGCGGTCGTCCCGCGTCGCCGGATCCTGCGGCCCTGCCGCAGTGCCGGCCGGTCGTCGCGACAGGGCCCCGAACGGGCGGCGCGTTTCTTGCTGGCCTTTCCGGTTCGCTACCGCGAATCGTCGGCCGTCGCGCCGAACGGGTGGCGGTTACTTTTCCGTCGTGGCACCGTCGGCCGCGGCGTCTGGAGGACGAACATGAACGCCGTTTTGTCGCCGTCGGTCGAGGTCGCTGCGCCCGCCTGGGTCCACAACGAGAAGCTGATCCGCTGGGTCGAGGACGTCGCCCGGCTCACGCAGCCCGACGCGGTCGTCTGGTGCGACGGGTCCGACGCCGAATACGACCGCCTCTGCACGCTGATGGTCGCCGGCGGCACGATGCGGCGGCTCGATCCGGCGAAGCGGCCGAACTCGTACCTCGCGCTGTCGGACCCCGACGATGTCGCGCGCGTCGAGGACCGCACGTTCATCTGCGCCGAGAACAAGGAAGACGCGGGTCCGACGAACCACTGGATCGCGCCGGCCGAGATGCGCGCGACGCTCGACGGCCTGTTCGCCGGTTCGATGCGCGGCCGCACGATGTACGTCGTCGCGTTCTCGATGGGTCCGCTCGGGTCGCCGATCGCGCACATCGGCGTCGAGCTGTCCGACTCCCCGTACGTCGCGGTGAACATGAAGCTGATGACGCGGATGGGTCGCGCCGTCTACGACGTGCTCGGCGCCGACGGCTACTTCGTGCCGTGCGTGCACAGCGTCGGCAAGCCGCTCGCGGCCGGCGAGAAGGACGTGCCGTGGCCGTGCAATCCGACGAAGTACATCGTCCACTTCCCCGAGACGCGCGAGATCTGGAGCTTCGGCTCGGGCTACGGCGGCAACGCGCTGCTCGGCAAGAAGTGCTTCGCGCTCCGCATCGCGTCGATCATGGGCCGCGACGAGGGCTGGCTCGCCGAGCACATGCTGATCCTCGGCGTCGAGAATCCCGACGGCGACAAGCACTACGTCGCGGCCGCGTTCCCGTCGGCGTGCGGCAAGACCAACTTCGCGATGCTGATCCCGCCGGCCGGCTTCGAGGGCTGGAAGGTCACGACGATCGGCGACGACATCGCGTGGATCAAGCCGGGCGCCGACGGGCGGCTGTACGCGATCAATCCCGAGGCCGGCTACTTCGGCGTCGCGCCCGGGACGAACGAGCAGACGAACGCCAACTGCATGGCGTCGATGGAAGCGAACACGATCTTCACGAACGTCGCGCTGACCGACGACGGCGACGTGTGGTGGGAAGGCCTCACGAAGACGCCGCCGGCGCACCTGATCGACTGGCAGGGCCGCGACTGGACGCCGGACTCGGGACGCAAGGCGGCGCATCCGAACGCCCGCTTCACGGTAGCCGCGACGCAGAACCCCGTGATCGACGCCGACTGGGACAATCCGGCCGGCGTCCCGATCTCCGCGTTCATCTTCGGCGGTCGACGCTCGACGACGGTGCCGCTCGTGACCGAGGCGCGCAACTGGGTCGAAGGCGTCTACATGGCCGCGACGATGGGCTCGGAGACGACCGCGGCCGCGAGCGGCGGCGGGCAGCAGGGCGTCGTGCGTCGCGACCCGTTCGCGATGCTGCCGTTCTGCGGCTACAACATGGCCGACTACTTCGGCCACTGGCTCGCCCTCGGCGAGAAGCTCGAGGCGTCCGGCGCGCGGCTTCCGGCGATCTTCACGGTCAACTGGTTCCGCACCGACGCCGACGGTCGCTTCGTGTGGCCGGGCTTCGGCGAGAACATGCGCGTGCTGAAGTGGATGCTCGACCGCATCGACGGCCGCGCGTCGGGCGTCGAGCACGTGTTCGGCGTGACGCCGCGCTACGACGACCTGATGTGGCAAGGCACCGAGTTCACGCGTTCGGACTTCGACACGATCACGTCGATCGACGAAGCCGCGTGGAAGAAGGAGATCGAGTCGCACGCCGAGCTGTTCCAGCGGCTGCGGCATCACCTGCCGGCGTCGCTGCTGCAGGTCCGCGACGCGCTCGCGGAGCGGCTCGCGGCCTGACGCGGCAATCCATCGATCCTCTTCCGGTCGCCCCGGCGAAGGCCGGGGCCCAAGCTCGGGCGCGAGTGATTGGATCCCGGCCTTCGCCGGGATGACGGATCAGCAGCGCGCGCTCGGCACTCCGACCGTCGTTCCCGCGAAGGCGGGAATCCAGGGTCGTTGCCTGGTGCGCTGACGGCATCGCGAAGGCGGAACCCCGTGTCGTTGCGCGGCGTGATCGAACATCGCGTACGCCGCTGGGTTCCCGCCTTCGCGGGAACGACGGTCGAAGCACCGGCACGTCTTCCGAACGTCGCCGGCTTCTCCCTCAGCGGAAGCCCTCCGGCTTCAGGTCGACATTGCCCGGCAGTTCCTTCTGTACCGCGTTGTTGGCTTTCACGTTCGGCACGTCGGGCAGCGTGCCGGGCCCGGCGAAGATGTTGCCGGTGAGGGTCACCGACTGCGTGCCCGGCGCGATGAACAGGAAGCGCGCGCCGGCCGGCCGCTGGCTGATGAACGTGTTGCCCTTCGCGACCAGCGTGTTGGCCGCGTCCTTCGTCAGGCCCTCGGCGCCGTACGACACCAGCGTCGCGTTCTCGCCGCCCGGCGACTTCTGCAGGATGTTGAAGGCGAGCGTGACGCGTCCGCCGTTCGGGAAGTCGGCTTCGTAGCTCGCGTGTCCGTCGGCCTCGTCGGCGAGGCGGTTGTCGCTGAGCACCGACGTCGCCGCGCGGCTCTTCAGGTTGTGGCCGCTGACCGCGTGATGCAGCCAGCTCTTCGTCACGACGAGGCGCGCGACCGCGCCGACGTAGAGGTTGTGCGAGAGGCCGTCGCCCGCGCCGTTGCGCGCGAGTTCGCAATGGTCGATCGTGATCTCGCTGGTCGGGTTCGCGCCCGCGAGGAGGCCGTTCTCGTTGTCGTGCAGGAAGCTGTTGCGCAGCGTGAAGTTGCGACCTTCGAGGCGGATCGCGGCGCCGTTGCGATCGGGGACCTTCGCGCCCGACAGCTCGACGTTCTCGATCGTGACGTCGTCGCCGCGGACGAGCCAGATGCCCTTGCCCTGCACGTCGCGACCGTCGGCATGGATGTGCGGCCGCGGGATCGGCGCCGACGACGCGCAGCCGGTTCGCGTTCCAGACCGCGACGTCGCCGTGGTAGTCGCCGCTCGCGATCTCGATCGTGTCGCCGTCGCGGGCAGCCGCCGCCGCGGCACTCGGCGACGCGTAGTCGGCGCCACGGCCGACGTGCAGGGTGCGACCCGACGACTCGCCGCGCCGACGACGGGACCGGCAGCACCGGCACGCCGGGCACGAGCGGGTTCGTCGTCGGCGTCGTCGCCGGCCCCGGCTGCTGCGCCGACGCGTCGACGACGTCGAGCGCGACCAGCGCGAGACCGGAAGCGATGGCGAGCATCGTCAGCCGCTTCATGCGGATGTCTCCGAAAACGATCGAGGGGAAGGCGAGGCCGCGACGGTCCCGCGCCCGCGAACTTACCGCGTCACCGTCGCTTCGTCACGCGAAGATCGCGCGCCCGTTCCTCAGGGTTTGCGCGCATCCAGACGCGCTGCGAAAGCTGCTACGCTGACTTCACGAATGCGGCGGGACCTGCGCCGCGTCATCGCCGCGTCCCGCACGCCGCGTCCCGGTTTCTCTTGCGCCTTGGCGCAATTTTCATTTTCAGTCCCGCGTTCGCGCGGTGATCGATGCCGATGCCTTTCCCACTGGACCTCGACGGCGGCGTTCGCCGTGTCCCGGCCGGGTCCGTCGGCGGTGATCGCGTCGGGGTCCGCAGATGACGGCGACGACGAACGTCGCGCGATCGTCCGCGCGCGGCGACGCGATCCTCGAGACGCGCGGGCTGCGCAAGGAGTTCAAGGGATTCGTCGCGGTCAACGACGTCTCGATGTCGGTCCGGCGCGGCGAGATCCACGCGCTGATCGGTCCGAACGGCGCCGGCAAGACGACGTTCTTCAACCTGTTGACGAAGTTCCTGCCGCCGACGGCGGGCCAGATCGTCTACAACGGCGAGGACATCACGGCCGAGAAGCCGGCGCAGACGGCGCGTCGCGGCATCGTCCGGTCGTTCCAGATCTCGGCGGTGTTCCCGCACATGACGGTGCTCGAGAACGTGCGCGTCGCGTTGCAACGCAATCTCGGCACGTCGTTCCATTTCTGGAAACCCGAGACCTCGCTGTCGCTGTTGAACGACCGCGCGCTGCAGCTGCTCGCCGAGGTCGGCCTCGAATCGTTCGCCGACACGTCGACCGTCGAGTTGCCGTACGGTCGCAAGCGCGCGCTCGAGATCGCGACGACGCTCGCGCTCGAGCCCGAACTGATGCTGCTCGACGAGCCGACGCAGGGCATGGGTCACGAGGACGTCGGTCGCGTGACCGAGTTGATCCGCAAGGTGTCGGCCAACCGCACGATCCTGATGGTCGAGCACAACATGAACGTCGTGTCGTCGATCGCGAACACCATCACCGTGCTCGCGCGCGGCGCGGTGCTCGCCGAAGGGCCGTACGCCGTCGTGTCGAAGCATCCGAAGGTCGTCGAGGCGTACATGGGCACCGCCGATGCGGCGTTGGCCGGCGTGCACTGATGGCCGCGCTCGCCGTCGCCGGCCTGAACGCGTGGTACGGCGAATCGCACATCCTGCACGGCGTCGACTTCTCGGTCGAGCCGGGCGAGGTCGTGACGCTCCTGGGTCGCAACGGCTCCGGCCGCACGACGACGCTGCGCGCGATCATGGGCCTCGTCGGCCGGCGCGTCGGCTCGATCCGCCTCGGCGCGGCCGAGACGATCCGGCTCGCGTCGCATCGCATCGCGCGGCTCGGCGTCGGCTACTGCCCCGAGGAGCGCGGCATCTTCGCGTCGCTGTCCGCCGACGAGAACCTGAAGCTGCCGCCGACGCTGAAGTCGAACGCGCAGGCGAGCGGCGCGATGATCGGCGAGCCGATGCCGGTCGCCGAGATCCACGCGCTGTTCCCCAACCTGAAGGAGCGTGCCGCGAGTCCGGGCACGCGGCTGTCGGGCGGCGAGCAGCAGATGCTCGCGGTCGCGCGCATCCTGCGCACCGGCGCGCGGCTGCTGCTGCTCGACGAGATCTCGGAAGGCCTCGCGCCGGTCATCGTGCAGAAGCTCGGCGAGGTCATCCGGCTGCTGAAGCAGAAGGGCTACACCGTCGTCCTCGTCGAGCAGAACTTCCGCTTCGCCGCGCCGCTCGCCGACCGCTTCTGCGTGATGGAGCACGGACGCATCGTCCATGCGTTCGGCCAGGCCGAGCTGCAGACGAACATGACCATGCTGCACGAGTTCCTCGGCGTCTGAGCGGGCCGATCGCATCGGGCGCAGCAACGAACGGCAGGCAGACGACCTGCACGAAGTCCAACCAGGAGATTCCATGAAACTCAGGACCATCGCAGCGGCGTTCGCGAGCGCGGGCGCCTTCCTCGCCGGCGGCGCTTCCGCGCAGTATTCGGGCGACGTCATCCGCATCGGCTTCATCACCGACATGTCGGGCGTCTACGCGGACATCGACGGACCGGCCGGCGCCGACGCGATCCGGATGGCGATCGCCGACATGGGCGGCGCGATCGCCGGCAAGAAGATCGAGTTGCTGGTCGCGGATCACCAGAACAAGCCGGACATCGCCGCCAGCAAGGCGCGCGAATGGTTCGACACGCAGGGCCTCGACGTGCTGATCGCCGGCACGAACTCGGGCACGAACCTCGCGATGGCGAAGGTCGCCGCCGAGAAGCACAAGCCGATGATCGCGGTCGGCGGCGGCACGAACCGCCTGACGAACGAGGACTGCACGCCGTGGACGGTCCACTACGCCTACGACACGGTCGCGCTCGCGAACGTGACGGGCTCGCAGATCGTCAAGAACGGCGGCAAGACGTGGTTCTTCCTGACGGCCGACTACGCGTTCGGCGCGTCGCTCGAGCACGACGCGACCGAGGTCATCAAGGCCAACGGCGGCACGGTGCTCGGGTCGGTGCGGCACCCGCTCGGCGCATCGGACTTCTCGTCGTTCCTGCTGCAGGCGCAGTCGTCGAAGGCGCAGATCCTCGGACTCGCGAATGCCGGCGGCGACACGGTCAACTCGATCAAGGCGGCGAAGGAGTTCGGCATCAACAAGACGATGAAGATCGCCGGCGCTGCTGGTCTTCATCACCGACGTCCACGCGCTCGGGCTGCCGACCGCGCAGGGCCTGCTCGTCACCGACAGCTGGTACTGGGACACCAACGACCAGACGCGCGCCTGGTCGAAGCGCTTCTTCGAGAAGGAAAAGAAGGAACCGTCGAGCCTGCATGCGGCCGACTATTCGGCGGCGACCGCGTACCTCGAACGCGGTCAAGGCGACGGGCACCGACGACGCGGACAAGGTCATGGCGCATCTGCGCAATACCAAGGTCAACGACTTCTTCATGAAGAACGGCACCCTTCGCGCGGACGGTCGGATGATCCACGACATGTACCTCTACGAGGTGAAGTCGCAGAGCGAGTCGAAGTACCCCTGGGACTACTACCGGCTGATGGCCACGGTGCCCGGCGACCAGGCCTTCCTGCCGCTGTCGAAGTCGCAGTGCCCGATGCTGAAGAAGTCCTGACGCGTCGCTCGATGCGCGCCGCGATCGACCGCGGCGCGCAATCGCGGGTCGCCCGACAACCGCCGGCCACGCACCCGTCTTCGTCGCCCAGTCCATGACCGAAGTCTTCGGCATCCCGCTGCAGGCGCTGCTGAGCCAGCTGCTGATCGGCCTCGTCAACGGCTCGTTCTACGCGCTGCTGTCGCTCGGCCTCGCGGTCATCTTCGGCCTGCTCGGCATCGTCAACTTCGCGCACGGCGCGCTCTACATGATGGGCGCGTTCGTCGCGTGGATCATCCTCGACCGCTTCGGGCTCAACTACTGGTTCGCCCTCGTCCTGGCACCGCTCGTGATCGGCGCGCTCGGCGTCGTCATCGAGCGACTGCTCCTGAAGCGCCTCTACAAGCTCGATCCGGTCTACGGCCTGCTGCTGACGTTCGGCCTCGCGCTGATCGCCGAGGGCGTCTTCCGCGAGATCTACGGCGTGTCCGGCCAGTCGTACGACGCGCCGGACGCGCTGTCGGGCGCGACCGACATCGGCTTCATGGTGCTGCCGAACTATCGTGCGTGGGTCGTCGTCGCGTCGCTCGTCGTGTGCTTCGCGACGTGGTTCCTGATCGAGAAGACGCGGCTCGGCTCGACGCTGCGCGCGGCGACCGAGAACGCCGCGCTGGTCCAGGCGTTCGGCGTCAACGTCCCGGTCATGGTCACGCTGACGTACGGCGTCGGCGCGGCGCTCGCAGCGCTGGCCGGCGTGCTCGCCGCGCCGGTGATCCAGGTCAACCCGCTGATGGGCTCGAACCTGATCATCGTCGTCTTCGCGGTCGTCGTGATCGGCGGCATGGGATCGATCATCGGATCGATCGTCACCGGGCTGCTGCTCGGGCTCGTCGAGGGCCTGACGCGCGTCGTGTACCCGGAGGCGTCGAACGTCGTCGTCTTCGCGATCATGATCGTCGTGCTGCTGTTCCGGCCGGCCGGACTGTTCGGCAAGAGCGCCTGACGTGCCGTCGACCCGATCGTCCTTCGCCGGCTACGGTTACGCGGCCCTGATCGTCCTCGGGCTCGCCGCGCCGTTCCTCGGGCTGTACCCGGTGCTCGTCATGAAGATCCTGTGCCTCGCGATCTTCGCCTGCGCGTTCAATCTGCTGTTCGGCTTCACCGGCCTGCTGTCGTTCGGGCACGCGGCGTTCTTCGGCAGCGCCGCGTACGCGACCGGCTGGGCGGTCCGCGCGCTCGGCGTGACGCCGGAAGTCGGCATCGTCTGCGGCGTCGCGTTCGGCGCGCTGCTCGGACTCGGCGTCGGGCTCGTCGCCATCCGCCGACAGGGCATCTACTTCGCGATGATCACGCTCGCGCTGGCGCAGATGATCTATTTCGTCTGCCTGCAGGCGCCGGTCACGCACGGCGAGGACGGGCTGCAGGGCGTGCCGCGCGGTCGCCTGTTCGGTTTGCTGCCGCTCGACAACGACCTCGCGATGTATTACTTCGTGCTCGCGGTGTTCGTGCTGGTGTTCGTCTTCATCCGCCGCGTGGTGCACTCGCCGTTCGGCCAGATCCTGAAGGCGATCCGCGAGAACGAGCCGCGCGCGATCTCGCTCGGCTACACGGTCGATCGCTACAAGCTGCTGGCGTTCGTGCTGTCGGCGGCGCTGGCGGGCCTGGCCGGATCGCTGAAGACGCTGGTGCTCGGCTTCGCGAGCCTGTCCGACGTGCACTGGCAGACCTCGGGCGAGGTGATCCTGATGACGCTGCTCGGCGGCCTCGGCACGTTCCTCGGCCCGCTGGTCGGCGCCGGCGTCGTGATCGCGCTGCAGGACACGCTCGCCGACCGGGTCGGGTCCTGGGTGACGGTCATCATCGGCGCGATCTTCGTCGTCTGCGTGCTGCTGTTCCGGCGCGGCATCGTCGGCGAATATGTCGCGTGGCGCGAGCGACGGCTGGCAACGCGAAAGTAGATGCTCGAAGAAGCGTCGACGATGCAGCCGTTCGAATGGCGCCTCCGGGGTCCGTGACGCGGTCTCGGCCCGCGGTCGTTCCGAAGCGATCGGCGACGAGACGTCGTGGTAGCCCAGCGACGACGGTCTCGTTCGAACCGCGCGTCACTTGATCTGAACGCTGAAGCCACCGTCGGCCATGACCACCGAGCCGACGATGAAGCTGGCCCGATCGGAGGCGAGGAACGCCACGATCTCCGCGATCTCTTCCGGACGGGCCGAGCGTCCGATCGGCGCGGCTTTCCCGTGCTCTTCGAGGAACTCGCGGCCGTCGTCGCGAAACGTGTCGAGCAGGTTGGTCACCACGTCGCCCGACCCGATCGCATTCACCCGGATGCCATGCGGCGCCGCTTCGAGTGCCAAGGCCCGTGTCAGCTGTGCGACGCCGCCCTTCGACGCGGCGTAAGGCGCGATGTCGGGAAACGCGAAGTAGGAGGCGTAGGACGCGATGTTGACGATCGCTCCGCTCCTGTTCGGCAGCATCGCTTTCATCGCCTCGCGGGAATGGAGGAAGTACCCGGTGAGATTGACGTTGATCACCTTCTCCCATTCCTCGCGCGTCGTCTCGATCAGCGGCTGATAGTTGATATATCCCGCGTTGTTGACGAGCAGATCGAGCTTCCCGAAGCGGTTCTTCGCCATCTCCACCGCGGCCTCGGCGCTGCCGTCCTTGGTGACGTCCGCGACAAGGGCCGCCAGCCCATCCTGGGCGAGCGCCTCGACGGCCGGATCGATGTCCTCGGCGACGACCTTCGCGCCGCGCGCGTGCAACAGCTTGGCCGTGGCGCGGCCGATGCCGCTGGCCGCACCGGTGACGATCGCGACCTTGCCGCTCACTTCCTGCATCACAGGTTCGTTCGACATGGTCGAATTCCTTTCATCGTTCATCAGGGGAACCCATCGCCGCATTCGCCACGACGATCGCCCGCTGAATCGCCGGGTAGCCGGCGTAGGGGGTTAGGTTCAGGAGGGTCTCGAGGACCTCCGCCTTGCTCGCGCCGAGCGTTCGAGCGGCCCGGACGTGGACGCCGAGCGGCCCTTCGTCGATGGAGCCCATCGCCGCGAGCGCCGCACACGCGGTGAGTTCACGGGTCTTCGGATCGAGCCCGGGTCGCGCGAAGATGTCGCCGTACGCGTGATCGACGATCATCGAACCGACGTCCGGCGCGACACCGGCGAAGCTCCGGACGACGGCGTCTCCGGAGCCGCCCGAGGTCGCTTCGAGCGTGGCCAGGCCTCGTGCGGTGCGATCGAACGCGTCGTCGCGCCCGATGGCCGGGGCAGCCGGAGCATCGGGCACCGCAGCCGCAACCTCGCCGAACACCTTGCGCGCGACGGCGAACGCGTTGAGCGCCGTCGGGAAGCCGCCGTACACCGAGAGCTGGATGAGCGCCTCGACGATCGCCGCCCGTGGAACGTGGTCGGCGACCGCGCCGGTGAGGTGCAACGCGAGCCGATCGTCGCTGTTGCCGCGCATCGCCAGCATCATCAGCGACGCGAGGTGCTTCGAGACCGTGTCCAGCCCGGACCGGGCCAAGACGTCGCCGAACTCGAAGGCCACGGTCCATTGCGCGAGCGACGGCGAGATCTCGGTAAAGGCGGCGGTATAGGCTTCAGGCTCGATGTGCAGCAGCGTGCGGATCGCCTGCGCACCACGCTCGAACCGCTCGTCGGCGCCAGCCGGCGGCCGCTGGGCGGGCACATACGCCGAGCCGGTGTCCGCGATCAGGTCGCGAACGATCGGAACGCCTGCGATGGCGGCGGAAAGCCGAGCAGACCCGACGCGATCACCAGCAACTCGACGAGATCGTCGATCGAGCCACCGACGTTGAGCAGGCCGCGCATATGAAAGCGAAGTTGCGACTGCGCCGACCGGTGCGCGAGCAGCATGGCGATCGTGCAGATCTGCCGTTCACGCAATGACAGACCCGGGCGCGACATCACGCCGCCGTACGGGAACAGGAGCAGCAGGTCCGCCATGTCCGGCGACACCTCCGCGACCTTCTTGAGCGGCCCGTCGTAGTCGCGCCCGCCGATCGCCTGGAGACAGTGGACGCCGTCCTCGACCCAGGCCAGCAGCGTGCGATCGAGCTCGATGGCGCTCGACGGCTCGCCGACGCCGGTGCTTGCTGGTTGCCGATATCCGGCGTCGGTTGTCAGGATGTTGTCAGGCATCAGAATCTCCTCGTTGGTTGGACACGCTCGAGCGAAGCTCGAACCGCGTTGAGCGATGCCTTCGTCGGACCGGCTTCGTGCGCATCCAAGCCTCAGTTCGGACTCGCGACGGGGCGCACGACAATCTCGGTCGTGTCGACTTCGGGGGGCTGCACCATCGCGTGGAGGATCGCGGCGGCGATGGCCTCGGGCTGGAGCGCGATCGCGCGGAAGCCCCGCATCTCGTCGCGCGCCCTCTCGTCGGAGATGCCGTCGGCCAGTTCGGACTCGACGACACCGGGACATACGCAGGTGACTCGGATCCGGTCGTTTTCCTGACGCAGTCCATCGGAGATCGCGCGCACGGCGAACTTGGTGGCGCAATAGACGGCCGCCGTCGGCGTGACCTGCAGCCCGCCGATGGAGGCGATGTTGACGATGTGGCCGAAGCCCTGTGCGTTCATCGCCGGCAGCACGGCAGCGATGCCGTACAGCACGCCCTTGATGTTGACGTCGACCATCCGGTCCCACTCGTCGACTTTCAGCGAGGCCATCGGCGAGAGCGGCATGACGCCGGCGTTGTTGACGATCACGTCGATGCGGCCGAACTCGTCCAGCGCGCGATCGGCAAAGGCCTTGACGTCCTCGCGGCGCGTGACATCGAGCGCGCTGACGCGCGCGACGCCGCCCGCCTCGGCGATCTCGCCTGCGAGGCGCTCGAGTCGATCCGTGCGGCGGGCGCCGAGGACGACGGTCGCGCCCGCGCCGGCCAAGGTGCGCGCGGTCGCCTCGCCGATGCCGCTACTGGCCCCCGTGACGAGGACGATCTTGCCGTGGTTCTGAAGCATGGGTGACCCTTCGAAGTGAGGCCTCCATCATGGCCACGCGCCCCGTCCATGCACTAGCACGGCCTTCCTGCACTCTTGCACGATTCTCTTGATTTCCGATGATCCGTCGCCGGCCGTTCGCGCCGGTACCGACGAAGCGGCCGATCGGGCGGCCGGCGGGAATCGACCGCCGGGGAGCAGACAGCGGGTCACGCCTGTCCGACGACCGCATGCGCACGCGCGGCGGCCAACCGGACCGGCCGGTTCGTCGTTCCGTGCTCCGTTTTGCCGAACGGTGCCGCCGCGGTCGTCACCAGCCCAGCGGCTGGTCCCGCCAGTCGAGATAGCGGTTTTCGCCGGAGCCCCGGTGCCGCTCGACCACGTCGGCGACGCCCTGCACGCTCGGCTCGAGCTCCATCTCCGGCTCGACCGTTCCGTCGAGGGTGCCCATGGCGGTGCGCACCCAGCCGGGGTGGATGGACAGGACGGTGAGGCCCGCCGGGCCGCGGTCCCGGTTCGTGGCCCACAGGCCGCGCGCCAGCATGTTCAGCGCCGCCTTGCTGGCCCGATAGAGCTCGAGCCCGCCCTCCAGGTTGATCGCGGTGCTGCCGCGGTGCGACGACATGAAGGCGTAGGTGCCGCCGACTTCGGCGAGCCGGTGCAGCAGCCGGTGGGCGAGGCGGATCGGGCCGAAGGTGTTGGTGAGCATGATCTCGGCGAACTCCGCGTCGGTCGCCTGCGCCACGCTCTGGTGCAGCGGCCCGTAGATGCCGGCGTTGAAGAAGATCACGTCGAAGCGATGGTCGGACAGCGAAGCCAGGAACGGCTCGATCTGCCCGGCATCGGTCACGTCGATGGCCGCCAGCGACAGGCGGCTCGGGTCCTCGCGGCCGACGGCTTCGAGTTCCTCGGTGTCCGCGCCGGGACGCGCGGTGCCGGTGACGCGCCAGCCGCGGCGAAAGAACTCCCGGGACAGGCCGAGCCCGAGGCCGCGCTCGGCCGCGACGATCAGGATCGAGTGGTTCATCGCGCGGGTCCTTTCACAGCGCGGTGTAGCCGCCATCGGCCATGACCAGCGCGCCGGTCATGAAACTCGAGGCGGGCGAGGCCAGGAATGCGATCACTTCGGCAATCTCGCCGGGTTGGCCGATCCGGCCGATCGGGTGCGCATCGCCGTAGCCGGCGAGGGTCGCCCGGCTGTCCTCGACGCCGGTGCTCTGCAGGATGTCGGTCTCCACGACGCCGGGCGCGACCGCGTTGGCGCGGATGCCTCGTGCGCCGTATTCGACGGCGATGACCTTGACCAGCTGGGCGATCGCGCCCTTGGAGGCGGCGTAGGCGGCCAGCTGCTTCATCGCGACCTGGGCGACCACCGACACCACCGACACGATCGCCCCGCCGCCGGTCTCCACCATCGCCCGCACCGCCTCGCGCGAATGGACGAAGTTGCCGCGCGCGTTGGTCGCCAGCACCGCGTCCCACTCCTTCACGCTCGTCTCCAGCAGCGGCCTGTTGAGCGTGCGGCCCGCGTTGTTGACGAGGATGTCCAGCCGGCCGAACCGCTCGCGGGCCAGGGCGACGGTCCGACGCGCGACCTCCTCGTCGGCGACGTCGCCGGTCAAGGTGGCGTAGCCGTCGCCGTCCAGCGCATGGACGGCGTCGGAAAGGTCGCTGGCCACGACGCGCGCGCCTCTCGCATGCAACAGCTCGGCGGCGGCTCGGCCGATGCCGCGAGCGGCGCCGGTGACGATCGCCACCTTGCCGTCCAGACGCCAGCGTCGCGGGATTTCGAGGTCAGTCTTGTCGCGGCTCTGAGGCATGACGAACTCCTGAATATCGACGCCCGCATCATCCCGACCCGACCCGACCGGCGGATAGCACAGACCTCCTGAATTCTTGCACGATCCTCTTCGTCTCGACGCACTTCGCTTGCCGCGGCGCCCTTCATTGGGCATGATGGGACGGTGAGCAGCATCGACGATCTCGGCGCCCTGATCGCCGGCCACGTCCCGGGCGCTGGCATCCACCGGACGGCCCTTCCGCACGTTTCGCTCGTCCTCGCGACGGCCCCGACGATGCCGATGCCGACGGTCTACGAGCCGTCGATCTGCATCTTCGCGTCGGGCAGCAAGCGGATCGATCTGGGCACGACCAGCCACCTCTACGACGCCCGGACGTTCGTGGCGGTCTCGGTCGACCTGCCGGTGACCGGTGAAGTGGTGACCGCGTCCAGCGACCGGCCGTTCCTCTGCATGCGCCTCGACATCGACGTCACCGTGCTGCGCGAGCTCGTGTTCGACGGGTACGGAGGGCCGCCGGCGGGTGCCACTCCTGTTGGCCTTGTGCGCGGCCGCACGACGCCCGAGATGGTCGACGCCGCTGTTCGATTGTTGCGGCTGCTCGAGGCTCCGGAGGACGCCAGGCTGCTCGCGCCGCTGGCTGAGCGCGAGATCCTCTATCGCCTGCTGACCGGGCCGACCGCCGGCCTGATGCGCCATATTGCGTCGTCAGACAGCCGTATCAGCCAGATTGCGCGAGCGATTGCTTGGCTACGCGACCATTACCGCGACGTCTTCACCGTTTCGGATCTCGCCCGCCGCATCGGCATGAGCCCGTCGGCCTTCCATGTGCACTTCAAGGCGGTCACCACGATGAGCCCGCTGCAGTTTCGCAACGCTCTCCGCCTGCAGTCGGCGCGCCGAATGATGGTTGCGGAAGGTGTCGACGCTGCCACCGCGGGCTTCGAGGTCGGCTTCCAGAGCCCATCGCAGTTCAGCCGGGACTACGCCCGCTTCTTCGGCGAATCCCCGCTCCGAGACGCCCGTCGCCTGCGACAGGACCCCGGGCTCTGGATCGCGTCGCAGCCTTGAACCCGGACGAAGGCTGGCATTACGCCGTTCGCCGCCCGCCGAAGCGATGGTGGATCGCGGCTTCAACAACAGTGGTCGACAGTCCCGTTTGCATTTGCTGTCGTGGCGGGCGCTTGTTCCACGTGGAACGTCGGTAGCTTCAGCGCGGCAAAGCGACGATAATCGCGCCCTCGCGAGATCCGTCATGCTCTATCCCGAATCCTTCGACGTCCTGGTCATCGGCGGCGGCCACGCCGGCACCGAAGCCGCGCTCGCCGCCGCCCGTTCCGGCGCGCGAACGCTGCTGCTGACACAAAGCATCGAGACGCTCGGGGCGATGAGCTGCAATCCGTCGATCGGTGGCATCGGCAAGGGCCACCTCGTCCGCGAGATCGACGCCCTCGGGGGTGCGATGGCGCTGGCGACCGACGAGGCCGGGATCCAGTTTCGAATCCTCAATCGCAGCAAGGGTCCGGCCGTTCGCGCGACGCGCGCACAAGCCGACCGTGCGCTGTACAAGGCGGCAATTCGTCGCCGTCTGGAGAACCAGCCGAATTTGTGGCTGTTCCAGCAGTCGGTCGACGACCTGCTCATCGAAGGCGATCGCGTGACGGGCGCGGTCACGCAGTCGGGCGTCCGCTTCATCGGCCGGGCCGTCGTCCTGACGGCCGGCACGTTCCTGAATGGGCTGATCCACGTCGGCCTCGAGCGTCATGCCGCCGGGCGGGCCGGCGAACCGGCGTCGACGACGCTCGCTGCTCGTCTGCGGGAGCTTAGCCTGCCGCAAGGGCGCCTGAAGACGGGCACGCCGCCGCGAATCGACGGGCGGACCATCGACTTCGCGGCAACCGAGGAACAACCGGGCGACGACGGACCGGTTCCGGTGTTCTCGTTCGTCGGCGACGCCGCGATGCATCCGGCGCAACGCGCGTGCTGGATCACGCAGACCAATGCGCGGACGCACGAGCTGATCCGGGCCAACCTCGACCGATCCCCGATGTACAGCGGCGCGATCGAAGGGGTCGGGCCGCGTTATTGCCCGAGCATCGAGGACAAGATCCATCGCTTCGCCGGCAAGGATTCGCATCAGGTTTTCCTCGAGCCGGAAGGATTGACGACGAACGAGTTCTACCCGAACGGCATCTCGACCAGCCTGCCGTTCGACGTGCAGATCGACGTCGTCCGCAGCATCCGCGGGCTCGAGCGCGCGCATTTGCTACGGCCCGGCTATGCGATCGAGTACGACTACTTCGATCCCCGAGCGCTCAAGAAGACGCTCGAGACGAAAGCGATCGCCGGTCTTTTCTTCGCCGGCCAGATCAATGGAACGACCGGCTATGAAGAGGCTGCGGCGCAGGGCCTGCTCGCGGGGCTCAACGCGGCGCGCAGGGCAAAGGGCGACGACGGCTGGTGGCCGGCGCGCGATCAGGCGTACCTCGGCGTGCTGGTCGACGATCTGACGACGCACGGCGTCGCGGAGCCCTATCGCATGTTCACCAGTCGTGCCGAATTCCGGCTGAGCCTGCGCGAAGACAATGCCGATGCGAGGCTCACGCCGATCGGCCGGCAGATGGGGCTCGTCGACGATGAGCGCTGGCGCGCCTTCGATGCGAAGCGGGATGCTGTTTCACGTGGAACCGAGCGATTGCGCACGACGTGGATGTCGCCATCCAACGTGACGGTCGACGAAATGACGCGCGTTCTCGGCCAGACGATCGACCGCGAATACCGTCTTCGCGATCTGCTCGCGCGCCCGGAAGTCCGACTTTCGACCCTACTGTCGGCCCGTGATCGCGACGGCCGCCCGCTCTGCGAATCCGCGGGACTCGACGCCGCCGTCTGCGATCAGATCGAGATCGGCGTGAAGTACGCCGGCTACGTCGATCGACAACGCGACGATGTCGCTCGCGCCGAAGGCCATGCCCATCTGCGCTTGGCCGACGACATCGACTACGCGGCGGTGCGGGGGCTGTCGTTCGAGGCGCGCCAGAAGCTGGCGCAGGCAAAGCCGCCGACGCTCGGTGACGCCGCGCGCGTACCCGGCGTTACCCCGGCCAGCATTTCCCTGCTCCTCGTTCACCTGAAACGAGGCCTCGGTCGATCACCGACGTCGCGCGCGGACGATGGCGTCGTCGCCTGAGACGCTGGTCCGGCCGGCGAGCCACGCGGTCGACGCGGCGCAACTCGCGCGCGGCGTCGAAGCGCTCGGACTCGTGCTTCGCGACGACGCCGAGCCGAAGCTGCTCGCTTACGTCGCGTTGCTCGCGAAGTGGAATCGGGTCTACAACCTGACGTCGGTCGACGACCCGCGCGACATGCTGGCCGTCCACCTGCTCGACTCGCTGGCGATCGTGCCGCTGCTCGATCGCTTCGCGCCGCAGTCGATCCTGGACGTCGGCAGCGGCGCCGGGCTCCCCGGCATTCCGTTGGCGATCGTGCGGCCCGCGATCCGGGTGACCACGATCGATGCCGTCGCGAAGAAGATTGCCTTCCAGCGGCAGTGCAAGTCGACGCTACGACTCGACAACCTGACGCCGATACACGAGCGTGTGGAGGTACTCACTCTCGGCGAGAGCCCCGGTATCATCGTTTCGCGCGCGTTCTCGAATCTCGCGACGATGCTGCGGGCTGTCGAACCGCTCGCCGGCGCGGACACGGTCGTCCTCGCGATGAAGGGCGCGATTCCGACCGACGAGCTACGCGACGTCCCGTCCTGGTGGACGACGATCGCGATCGAGCCGCTCGACGTGCCGTTCCTCGGTGCGCAGCGCTGCGCGGTCCTGCTCGGCCGCGCATGACGAAGATCTTCGCGATCGCGAACCAGAAGGGCGGCGTCGGCAAGACGACCACGACCGTCAACCTCGCCGCGGCACTCGCGGCGAGCGGACAGAAGATCCTGCTCGTCGATCTCGATCCGCAGGGCAACGCGACGATGGGCTCCGGGATCGACAAGCGCTCGCTGACCGCGAGCGTCTACGAGGTGCTGCTCGGCCACCGACCGCTCGCATCGGTTCGCCGGACCTCCGAGACCGGCGGCTACGACGTGCTGCCCGCGAACCGCGAACTGGCCGGCGCCGAGCTCGACCTCGTCGAACTGGAGCGGCGCGAGACGCGGCTGAAGGCTGCGATGGCCCGTCACGTCGACGAATACGACTTCGTGCTGATCGACTGCCCACCGGCGCTGTCGCTGCTGACGCTGAACGGCCTGACCGCCGCGCACGGCGTGATCATCCCGATGCAGTGCGAGTACTACGCGCTCGAAGGGCTGTCCGACCTCGTGAACACCATCAAGCAGGTGCATCGCAACCTCAACGCCGACCTCGAGATCATCGGGCTGCTGCGGGTGATGTTCGACCCGCGGTCGACGCTGTCGAACCAGGTGTCGGCGCAACTCGAATCGCACTTCGGCGACAAGGTGTTCCGCACCGTCGTCCCGCGCAACGTCCGCCTGGCCGAGGCGCCGTCGTTCGGCGTGCCGGGCGTCGTCTTCGACAAGTCGAGCAAGGGCGCGCAGGCCTATGTGGCATTCGCGAAGGAAATGATCGAGCGCTTCCGCGCGGCCGGCGTGGCGAGCGCCGGTACCGCTTCCGATTCGCTCGCCGCGGCGGCGCCATGACGAAACGCAAGGGCGGCCTCGGCCGCGGACTCGAGACGCTGCTCGGCGCGTCGGCGCCCACGCCGTCGTCGCCGGGCGACGCCTCGCCGCACGTGCTGCCGATCGACGTGCTGCAGACCGGCAAGTACCAGCCGCGCACGCGGATGGACGAAGGCTCGCTCGCCGAGCTCGCCGAGTCGATCCGGACCCAGGGCGTGATGCAGCCGGTGCTGGTGCGTGCCGTCGGCGACGACCGCTACGAGATCATCGCCGGCGAGCGGCGCGTCCGCGCGGCGGCGATCGCCGGGCTCGCCGACGTGCCGGTGCTGGTCCGCGACGTGCCGGACGAATCGGCCGCCGTCGATGGCGCTGATCGAGAACATCCAGCGCGAGGACCTGAATCCGCTCGAGGAAGCGCAGGGCGTGCAGCGGCTGATCGACCGAGTTCGGCCTCACGCACGAGGACGCCGCGGCCGCGATCGGCCGCTCGCGCAGCGCGACCTCGAACCTGCTGCGGCTGCTCAATCTCGCGAAGCCGGTCCGCACGATGCTGATGGCCGGCGACCTCGACATGGGCCACGCGCGCGCGCTGCTGTCGATCGACGCCGCGCGGCAGATCACGCTCGCGAACGAGGTCGTCGCGAAGCGGCTGTCGGTCCGCGAGACCGAACGTCTCGTCAATCGCGCGCAGGCGGACGGCGATGCGCCGGCGCGTGCGCGGGCGAAGTCGCCGCATGCACCGACCGGCGATATCGAACGGCTCGAGACCGAACTGTCGGACCGGCTCGCGACGCGCGTCGCGATCCGGATGCGCGGCAAGGGCCGCGGCCAGCTGGTCGTCGACTTCGCCGACCTCGAACAACTGGACGGCGTGCTCGAGCGGATCCGCGGCGAGGCGCGCTGACGCGTCTCGGCCGGCGCCGCCGTCAGCCGCGGTGCAGGCGGATCCGCGTGGTCCGCTCGCCGTTGCGCGTGTCGATGTGGATGTCGAGCGTGCCGCCGCGCTCGACCGCTTTCAGCGCGCGCTCGATCGCTTCGATCAGGTGCGGGTCGTTCTGGCCGGCGCTCGACTCGCGGAACACCCGGCCATCGCCGCCGTCCGCGTCGCCTTCGATGACGTCCATGCCCTCGAAGTGCACCGACGACCCGTCGCCGTCCGCGAGGTCGCCGTAGGCCTCGTCGCGACGCGCCTCGACTTCCTGCCCCGGCGCGAGGACCTGCACGATGCGCATCCGCGACCGGGTCGTCAGCTCGTTGACGGCCGCCGAGTCGAGCGGGCTGCCGGATGCGACGATCAGGTCGCCGTGCTCGATCGACAGCGGCACGACGCCGAGCCGCGCCGCGACGTCGCCGGGCACGGCGTCGATCGCATCGGCCGACGGCTCGAAGTTCGCGAGCGACACGAAGTGCCGACCGGTCTTCTTCGCGTGGATCTTGTTCAGCGTGTCGGCATCGACGACGCCCATGTCGACGAGGATCTGGCCGAGCGGTCGCCCGCGATTCGCGCGCTGGCGGGCGAGCGCGATCTGCAGCGCCTCGGGCTCGACGGCGCCGAGTTCGATCAGCGCCTCGCCGAGGCGCAGCGACGGCTTCGTCCGCTGCAGGTCGAGCGCCGCCTTCAGCTGCTCGGGCGCGATCAATCCCTCGTCGATCAGGTAGTCGCCGAGGACCAGCTTGCGCATCTCCTGCTGTTTCTCGACCGCGGCGGCAAGCTGTGCCTCGCTGACCGCATGCTCCTCGACGAGGAGCCGGCCGATCGGCTCGCCGGCCTGGAAGTAAGCGATCGCTGACTCGGGGACGAAGATGCGTTCGAGACGGCCTTCGGGCCGCTCGAAGTAGAGGAAGAGGCCGATCGCGTTGCGAACGTAGCCGGCCGTGTCGCCCGACTCGATCTCGTGATCGCTGAACTCGACGGTGTAGACGTGCAGCTGCTGGGCGTCGAGCGGCTCGCTGCCGAAGACGGTCGAATCGACCGGTTCGACGGCGACCGGATCGAGCAGCTTCAGCCGCTTGATGCGGGAGTTGCGGACCACGATCCGCGACGGATGCCGCGGCTGGCCGGGGCCGGGCCGGAACACCAGGTGCTCGTCGCGGCCGGTGAATCGCAGCAACTCGCCGCGCTCCGTGGTGCCGTCGTTGAACTGGATCTCGCACGGCTCCGGGGCGCCGTCCTTCGTCTCCAGCCGCAGGTGCGCCGGTTCCGGCCAGTGGAGGGTCAACGGGTCGGCGGTGCCGGTCCGGGCTTGGTTCATAGGGTCTCGATCGACGGGGCCAGCCAGCGTAGCCGCATTCGCTGCGGCCGGCCATCGGAACAATCCGGAGCGGAAGCAAGGTTTTCGCACCGTCGTCGGGCATCCGCACGCGCTCTTGCGGTTTGACGCACTGCGATCGAAAACCGTATCATCTCGCGGCTTTGCGTTGGACGAATCGTCGACGGCGGCAGGCGCGTCGAGTGCGCCGAATCCGGTCGCGCATCGAAGGATC
Organism: uncultured beta proteobacterium; assembly: GCA_963720205.1. Classification (GTDB taxonomy): domain Bacteria; phylum Pseudomonadota; class Gammaproteobacteria; order Burkholderiales; family Burkholderiaceae_D; genus CAHJXF01. Next base: position 2,930,481 of record OY970390.1, read on the forward strand.
GACCGGAGGCGGCGCGGTCGTCTCGCGCGACGGGCCTCGCGGCGAACCGCGGGGCATCACGGCGGCGAGCGAGCGCGACATGGCCTACGCGGTCCTTCTGCAGGCGTTGATGACGCTGGTCATCGCCGCACTCGCGGCGGCGGTGGCAGGATCGCACGCGGCGCTTTCGGCGCTGCTCGGCGGCCTCGCCTGCGTCGTTCCGAACGGTCTGTTCGCGTGGCGTCTCGCATGGGACGCCCGGCGACCGGGCGGTGCGACGGTGCAGGGGTTCGTCGTCGGTGAATTCGTCAAGCTCGTGGCGACCGTCGCGATCCTCTTCGCGGCGGGGCGCCTGTACCGCGACATCGTCTGGCCGGCCCTGATCATCGGATTCGTCGCGGTACTGAAGAGTTATTGGTTGATGTTCGTCGTCGGTCGGCGTCGCGCCTGATCGCAGCCCCTTCGACCGAAGGCGCCTCCCCCGGCGGGAAGCAGTTCAACAGCGAGTGGAACAGGTATGGCAAGCGAAGGCATGGCGACCGAACACGCCCCCACGGCGTCCGAATACATCGTTCACCACCTCACGCATCTCACGTCGGGAACGCAGAAGGGCATCATCGACCTGTCGGTCGTCAACATCGACACGCTGGGCTGGTCGATCGGCATCGGCATCGTCGGCTGCCTGGCGATGTTCCTCGCCGCGCGCCGCGCGACGTCCGGCGTGCCGGGCCGCTTCCAGGCGATGGTCGAGATGGTCGTCGAGATGGTCGAGGACCAGTCCAAGGCCATCGTCCACGGCGACCGCCGCTTCATCGCGCCGCTCGCGCTGACGGTGTTCGTCTGGGTGCTGCTGATGAACTCGCTCGACTTCCTGCCGGTCGACCTGTTCCACAAGGTCATCGGCGCGATGGGCATGGAGCAACACATCGAGTACTTCCGCGTCGTGCCGACCGCCGACCTCAACGGCACGTTCGGCATCTCGCTCGGCGTCCTGATCCTGATGCTGTTCTACAACGTCAAGATCAAGGGCGTCGGCGGCTGGGGGCACGAGCTGCTGACGGCGCCGTTCGGCACCAGCAAGAACCCCCTGTTCTTCATCCTGCTCGCGATCGCGAACCTGTTCATGCAACTGGTCGAGTTCATCGCGAAGACGGTGTCGCTCGCGATGCGGCTGTTCGGGAACATGTATGCCGGCGAGCTGCTGTTCATGCTGATCGCGCTGATGGGTGCGGCGTGGACCGGCTGGAACACGCAGTCGATCCTGCTCGGCGGCGCGCACATCATCGCGGGGTCGGCCTGGGCGGTCTTCCACATCCTGATCGTCGTGCTGCAGGCGTTCATCTTCATGATGCTGACGCTCGTGTACCTGGGTCAGGCCCACGAGGCGCACTGATCCTTCGAGCTCGGGTGCGCCGGTCCCGGCGCGGCTCGACGTTTGCTGATTCGCTGTTCATTCAAAACTGTCCGTAGAGGAGTTGTCATGACGAATGTCGCACTGGTTGCACTGGCCTGCGGTCTCATCATCGGTCTGGGTGCCATCGGCGCCTGCATCGGCATCGGCATCATGGGTGGCAAGTACATCGAGGCCTCGGCGCGGCAGCCGGAACTGATGAACACGCTGCAGACGAAGATGTTCCTGCTCGCGGGCCTGATCGACGCGGCGTTCCTGATCGGCGTCGGTATCGCGATGCTGTTCGCGTTCGCGAACCCGTTCCGTTGATCGCACGCCGCGGACGCACGTCCGCACTCCCCGCTCCACAGGAACGAATCGTGAATCTCAACGCGACATTCATCTTCCAGACGATCGTTTTTCTCCTCCTCGCGTGGTTCACGATGAAGTTCGTGTGGCCGCCGCTGATGAAGGCGATCGACGATCGCGCGAAGAAGATCGCCGAAGGACTGGCCTCGGCCGATCGCGCCAAGCTCGAACTGAACGAGGCGCACAAGCGCGTCGACGCCGAGCTCGCGCAGTCGCGGACCGATAACCAGACGCGGCTCGCCGAAGCCGAGAAGCAGGCGGCTGCCGTGATCGCCGACGCGCGACGCGCGGCCGAGGTCGAGAAGGCGCGCATCCTCGCCGAAGCGAAGGCCGAGGCGGACCAGGAGACGCAGCGTGCCCGCGACGCGTTGCGCGACCAGGTCGCGGCGCTCGCCGTCCGGGGCGCCGAACAGATCCTGAAGGTCGAGATCGACCCGCGTCGTCATGCGGCGCTGCTCGACGAACTCAAGGCGCAGCTCTGATCCCATGGCCGAACTGTCCACCATCGCCCGTCCGTACGCCGAAGCGCTGTTCCGCGTCGCCGAAGGCGACGGCGACGCGTCGCTCGCGTCGTGGTCGGACCGGGTCGCCGGCCTCGCCGCCGTCGCCGCGGATCCCGACATGCAGCAGCTGATCGGCGACCCGCGCGTCACGCCGGACCAGTTGTACGGCGTGTTCGCCGGCGCGCTCGGCGCGAAGCCGGAGCCGCGCGTCGAGAATTTCGTGCGCACGCTGATCGCGAACGACCGGCTGGCGGTGATGCCGGAGATCGGCGCGCAGTTCGCAGAGCTCGTCGACCGCAAGCAGGGCACGGCCGAGGCGCAGATCGCGAGCGCGTTCCCGATGGACGACGGCGAGCTGAACGGCCTCGTCGCGGCGCTCGAGAAGCGGTTCGAGATCCGGCTGAAGCCGACGGTGACCGTCGACCACAGCCTGATCGGCGGCGTGCGCGTCGTCGTCGGCGACCGCGTGCTCGACACGTCGGTGCGCTCGCGGCTCGCCGACATGAAGGCGAGATTGACGGCTTGAACCGCATTCACGGGGCCCGCTGCGCGCGCCGCGTTCATTTTTCCTCGAGGTCTTTCCCATGCATCTGAACCCGTCCGAAATCAGCGAGCTGATCAAGAGCCGCATCGAAGGCCTCGGCGCGTCCACCGAAGTCCGCAACCAGGGCACCGTCGTGTCGGTGACGGACGGCATCGTCCGCATCCACGGCCTGTCCGACGCGATGCAGGGCGAGATGCTCGAGTTCTCGCCGGACGCCGACGGCAACCCGACGTTCGGCCTCGCGCTGAACCTCGAGCGCGACTCGGTCGGCTCCGTCATCCTCGGCGAGTACGAGCACATCTCGGAAGGCGAGACCGTCAAGACGACGGGCCGCATCCTCGAAGTGCCGGTCGGGCCGGAACTGATCGGCCGCGTCGTCAACGCGCTCGGCGCGCCGATCGACGGCAAGGGCCCGATCAACGCGAAGATGACCGACGTCATCGAGAAGGTCGCGCCGGGCGTGATCGCGCGCCAGTCGGTGTCGCAGCCGATGCAGACCGGGCTGAAGTCGATCGACGCGATGGTGCCGATCGGCCGCGGCCAGCGCGAGCTGATCATCGGCGACCGCCAGACCGGCAAGTCGGCGGTGGCCATCGACGCGATCATCAACCAGAAGGGCCAGGACTGCGTCTGCATCTACGTCGCGATCGGCCAGAAGGCGTCGTCGATCAAGAACGTCGTGCGCGCGCTCGAGCAGGCCGGCGCGATGGAATACACGATCGTCGTCGCGGCCAGCGCGTCCGAGTCGGCCGCGATGCAGTACGTGTCGGCGTACTCGGGCTGCACGATGGGCGAGTACTTCCGCGACCGCGGCCAGGACGCGCTGATCATCTACGACGACCTGTCGAAGCAGGCGGTGGCGTATCGCCAGGTGTCGCTGCTGCTGCGCCGCCCGCCGGGCCGCGAGGCCTATCCGGGCGACGTGTTCTATCTGCACTCGCGTCTGCTCGAGCGTGCGGCGCGCGTCAACGAGGAGTACGTCGAGAAATTCACGAACGGCGAGGTCAAGGGCAAGACCGGTTCGCTGACCGCGCTGCCGATCATCGAGACGCAGGCCGGCGACGTGTCGGCGTTCGTGCCGACGAACGTGATCTCGATCACCGACGGCCAGATCTTCCTGGAGACGTCGCTGTTCAACGCCGGCATCCGTCCCGCGATCAACGCCGGCATCTCGGTGTCGCGCGTCGGCGGTGCGGCGCAGACGAAGGTCATCAAGAGCCTGTCGGGCGGCATCCGGACCGACCTCGCGCAGTATCGCGAGCTCGCGGCGTTCGCGCAGTTCGCGTCGGACCTCGACGAGGCGACCCGCAAGCAGCTCGACCGCGGCGCGCGCGTCACCGAGCTGCTTGAAGCAGCCGCAGTATTCGCCGCTGCCGGTGTCGCTGATGGCCGTCTCGCTGTTCGCCGTCAACAAGGGCTACTTCGACGAGCCTCGACGTCAAGCAGGTGCTGCCGTTCGAGTCGGGCCTGCACAAGGCGTTGAAGGCGAAGAACGCCGCGCTGCTCGACAAGATCGAGTCGACGAAGGTGCTCGACAAGGACAGCGAGGCGGAGCTGACGAAGGCGATCGAGGAATTCAAGAAGTCCGGCGCGTACTGAGGACTCGTCATGGCAGCCGGTAAAGAGATTCGCGGCAAGATCAAGTCCGTCGAGAACACCAAGAAGATCACGAAGGCGATGGAGATGGTCGCCGCGTCGAAGATGCGCAAGGCGCAGGAGCGCATGCGCCGCGCGCGGCCGTACGCCGACCGGGTCCGCAACATCGCCGCGCACCTGTCCGAGGCGAACCCCGAGTTCACGCACCCGTTCATGGTCGCGCACGACGACGCGACGCGCGGTCGGCTTCATCGTCGTGACGACCGACAAGGGTCTCGCCGGCGGCCTGAACACGAACATCCTGCGCGCCGTCACCGGCAAGATCCGCGAGTACCACGGCCAGGGCGTCGAGCCGCAGGTCGTCGCGATCGGCAACAAGGGCCTCGGCTTCATGACGCGGATCGGCGCGAAGGTCGTCGCCAACGCGGTGCAGCTCGGCGACACGCCGCATCTCGAACGGCTGATCGGGCCGATCAAGGTGCTGCTCGACCCGTACGCCGAAGGCCGGCTGAAGGCCGTGTACCTGTGCTATTCGCGCTTCAACAGCGCGATCTCGCAGGTGCCGATCGTCGAGCAGCTGCTGCCGCTGACCGACGAGCGGCTGCAGCGCACCGACGCCGAGAAGAAGCAGTTCGCGTGGGACTACCTGTACGAACCCGATGCGCAAAGCGTCATCGAGTTCCTGATGGTCCGCTACGTCGAGGCGCTGGTGCTGCAGGCGGTGTCCGAGAACATGGCGTCGGAGCAATCCGCGCGGATGGTCGCGATGAAGGCCGCGACCGACAACGCGGGCAACGTGATCTCGGAACTCAAGCTCGTCTACAACAAGACGCGCCAGGCCGGCATCACGAAGGAATTGAGCGAGATCGTGGCCGGAGCGGCCGCGGTCTGATGATCGATCCCCGCGCGGGCGGGGACGCGGGCGTCGTCGACGCCGATGTGAAACTTGGACCCCGGCCTTCGCCGGGGTGACAGAGCAGAGGAACAGCGATGAGCACCGTGATGGACGCCCCGAAGACCAAGCCGAAAAACGCCAACGTCGAAGGCAAGATCGTCCAGTGCATCGGCGCGGTCGTCGACGTCGAGTTCCCGCGCGACGCGATGCCGAAGATCTACGACGCGCTGAAGATGGAAGGCTCGACGCTGACGCTCGAAGTGCAGCAGCAGCTCGGCGACGGCGTCGTGCGCACGATCGCGCTCGGCTCGTCCGACGGCCTGCGTCGCGGCATGATGGTCAAGAACACCGGCAAGGCGATCGCGGTGCCGGTCGGCACCGGCACGCTCGGCCGGATCATGGACGTGCTCGGCCATCCGATCGACGAGGTCGGTCCGATCCTGTCCGACAAGACGGCGACGATCCATCGCCGCGCGCCGGCCTACGACGAGCTGTCGCCGTCGCAGGAACTGCTCGAGACCGGCATCAAGGTCATCGACCTGATCTGCCCGTTCGCGAAGGGCGGCAAGGTCGGCCTGTTCGGCGGCGCCGGCGTCGGCAAGACCGTCAACATGCTCGAGCTGATCAACAACATCGCGAAGGAGCACTCGGGCCTGTCGGTGTTCGCCGGCGTCGGCGAGCGCACCCGCGAAGGCAACGACTTCTATCACGAGATGAAGGACGCCGGCGTCATCGACGCCGAGAACCTCCCGAACTCGAAGGTCGCGATGGTCTACGGCCAGATGAACGAGCCGCCGGGCAACCGTCTGCGCGTCGCGCTGACCGGCCTGACGATGGCCGAGTACTTCCGCGACGAAGGCCGCGACGTGCTGTTCTTCGTCGACAACATCTATCGCTACACGCTGGCCGGCACCGAGGTGTCGGCGCTGCTCGGCCGCATGCCGTCGGCCGTGGGCTACCAGCCGACGCTGGCCGAGGAGATGGGCCGCCTGCAGGAGCGCATCACGTCGACGAAGACCGGCTCGATCACGTCGATCCAGGCCGTCTACGTGCCGGCAGACGACCTGACCGACCCGTCGCCGGCGACGACGTTCGCCCACCTCGACTCCACCGTCGTGCTGTCGCGCGACATCGCGGCGCTCGGCATCTATCCGGCGGTCGACCCGCTCGACTCGACGAGCCGCCAGCTCGACCCGAACGTCGTCGGCGACGATCACTACCAGACGGCGCGCGCCGTGCAGGGCACGCTGCAGCGCTACAAGGAACTGCGCGACATCATCGCGATTCTCGGCATGGACGAGCTCGCGCCGGAAGACAAGCTGATCGTCGCGCGTGCGCGGAAGATCCAGCGCTTCCTGTCGCAGCCGTTCCACGTCGCCGAGACGTTCACCGGCGCGCCGGGCAAGTACGTCTCGCTGGCCGAGACGATCCGCGGCTTCAAGATGATCGTCGCCGGTGAACTCGATGCGTTGCCGGAGCAGGCGTTCTACATGGTCGGCACGATCGACGAAGCGATCGAGAAGTCGAAGAAGCTGCAATAAGGCCATGGCCAACACTCTCCACGTCGACGTCGTCTCCGCCGAAGAAGACATCTTCTCCGGCGAGGCCGAGTTCGTCGCGCTGCCGGGCGAGTCCGGCGAGCTCGGCATCTATCCGAAGCACACGCCGCTGATCACGCGGATCCGGCCGGGCGCCGTGCGCATCAAGATTCCGGGCCGCGCCGACGAGGAGTTCGTGTTCGTCGCGGGCGGCATCCTCGAGGTGCAGCCCGACATCGTGACCGTGCTCGCCGACACCGCGATCCGCGGCGCCGACCTCGACGAGAGCAAGGCCGCCGAGGCGAAGAAGAGCGCCGAGGAAGCGATGGCCAACGCGAAGAGCGACCTCGACCTCGCCCGCGCGCAGTCGGAGCTCGCGATCATGGCCGCGCAGCTCGCCGCCATCCAGCGGCTGCGCCAGAAGAAGTAGCGCGCGCTCAGCAGACGCCGGTATAGAAGCGCAGCGGGCAGACCGCCTCGTAGCGCTCGTTGCCGCCGACCTCGACCTGCGCGCCTTCGGTCACGCGCCGTCCCGCGTCGTCGACGCGCATGTTGAACGTCGCCTTGCGGCCGCAGCGGCAGACGGTCTTCATCTCCTCGAGGTCGTCGGCCAGCGTCAGCAGCGCGCGCGAGCCCGGAAACGCGTGGCCCTGGAAGTCGCTGCGGATGCCGAACGCGATCACCGGCACGCCGTCGACGTGCGCGAAGCGATGCAGGTCGACGACCTGCGCCTCGGTCAGGAACTGCGCTTCGTCGATCAACACGCACGACGGCAGCGGCGCAGCGTGCAGCGTCGCGACGAAGTCGGTGTGCCGGTCGAACAGTGCGGCCGGTCGCGAGACGCCGAGCCGCGACACGATGCGACCGCCGCCGAAGCGGGTGTCGATCGCCGACGTGAAGAGTCGGACCGTCTGCCCGCGTTCCTCGTAGTTGTGCGCGACCTGCAGCAGCGCGGTCGACTTGCCGGCGTTCATCGCCGCATAACGAAAGTAGAGCTTGGCCATCCCGGTCCGCGTGCGTCGCGAACGCGCAGTCTAAGGCCGGCCGTCGATGCCGGGCCGCGCGCCTAGAATGCACATCCCTCGTCCCATGGGCTCTCCATGCTCGCCAACGACACCCTGATCCGCGCGCTGCTGCGCCAACCGACGCCGTACACGCCGGTGTGGCTGATGCGGCAGGCGGGGCGCTACCTGCCGGAGTACCGGGCGACGCGCCAGAAGGCCGGCTCGTTCCTCGCGCTCGCGCAGACGCCCGACTACGCGACCGAGGTGACGCTGCAGCCGCTCGATCGCTACGACCTGGACGCGGCGATCCTCTTCTCGGACATCCTCACCGTCCCCGACGCGATGGGGCTCGGGCTGCGCTTCGTCGACGGCGAGGGTCCGCAGTTCGAGCGGCCGGTCCGCGACGAGCGCGATGTCGCCGCGCTCGCGGTCCCGCCGCGCGAACGGCTGCAATACGTCTACGACGCCACGGCGCAGATCCGGCGTGCGCTCGTCGGCGGCGACGGCCGGCAGCGCGTGCCGCTGATCGGCTTCTCCGGCAGCCCGTGGACGCTCGCGTGCTACATGGTCGAAGGCGGGTCGTCGCGCGACTTCCTCACGGTCAAGACGATGCTGTATCGGCGGCCCGACCTGCTCGAGCGGCTGCTCGCCGTCGTCACCGACGCGGTCGTCGACTACCTGACGGCGCAGATCGAGGCGGGCGCGCAGGTGGTCATGCTGTTCGACACGTGGGGCGGCGTGTTGACCCACGCCGACTACCGGCGCTGGTCGCTCGCGCCGATGCGACGGATCCTCGAGCGCCTGCCTCGCGAACACGACGGCGCTCGCGTGCCGAGCATCCTCTTCACGAAAGGCGGCGGCGGCTGGCTCGGCGACATGGTCGATACCGGCGTCGATGCGATCGGGCTCGACTGGACCGCGGACGCGGCCGGGGCCCGCGCCGCGTTCGGTGCGCGCGTCGCGCTGCAGGGCAATCTCGATCCGGCCGTCCTGCTCGGTGGCGACGAGGCGATCCGCGCGGCGGCGGCCGACGTGCTCGCCGCGTTCGACAGCAGCGGCGCGCCGGGGCATGTCTTCAATCTCGGTCACGGCATCTCGCAGTTCACGCCGCCGGAAGCCGTCTCGACGTTGCTCGACGCGGTCCGCTCGGGGACTTTGCGCGGATGAGATTGCTGCGCCGCATGGTGAAGATGTCGCAAAAAAACCGCTGCGACCCTTGACTTATGCACAAAAGTGGCTCGCGTTCCAGACCTGCTGCATCGGAGTCACAAAGTGACGCTGTCATCACGCAAGCTATTGATAACATGTGACTTTGACAATGCCCAATGTTTCGGCAGTTTGACAAAAATCCTTTCGGCTCCGGCAGTTAGGGCGTGACCTCCGCGGTTCTTCACAAAGTTGTCCACAGCTTCTGTGCAAACCGAAAAAGCGTTTTAGCCACAGTCACTTAGTTCATATTGCTGTCACGTCCTCTCGCTTCGAAGCCGGGCCGTCGATGACGCCGTCGCGGGCCGTCCGCGTGGCAATCGACACGCCGGTGTCCGGAGGCGCGGCGGGCGACGGCTTCGACTACCGCTGGCGCGGCGACGCGCCGCTGGAACCGGGCGCGCTGGTCCTGGTGCCGTTCGGCGCCCGCGCGGTCGTCGGCGTCGTGGTCGACGGCGACGTGTCGTCCGAGATCGATCCGGGCCGGATGCGCGACGTCGTCGCGCGGGTCGCGGACGTGCCGCCGCTGTCGCCGGACTGGCTGGCGCTCGCCCGCTTCGCGGCCCGTTACTACCATCGTCCGCTCGGCGAGGTGGTGCTGCCGGCGCTGCCGATGCCGTTGCGCCGCGCGGCCGCGTACGCCGTCGACGCCGACGATGCGACCGTCGTCACGCTGCCGGCCGCGGCCCGCGCCGCGAAGGCGGCGGGCAAGGCAACGGCGATCGCGGCCGATCCCGCCGGCGAGCGGCCCGCGGTGACCCTCAACGCGCCGCAGGCGGCGGCCCTCGAGCGCATCCTCGCGTCGCGCGCGGCGACGTCGCCGCGACCGATCCTCCTGCAGGGGATCACCGGCAGCGGCAAGACCGAGGTCTATCTGCGGGCGGTCGAGCAGACCGTCGCGGACGGGCGCCAGGCGCTGCTGCTGGTGCCGGAGATCAACCTGACGCCGCAGCTGCTGGATACGGTGCGACGGCGGCTGCCCGGCGTGCGCGTCGCGAGCCTGCACAGCGGTCACGCGACCGGCCACCGACTGCATCGATGGCTGCTGGCGCATCGCGGCGACGTCGACGTGCTGCTCGGCACGCGTCTCGCGGTCCTCGCGTCGCTGCCGCGGCTCGGGCTGATCGTCGTCGACGAGGAACACGACGCCTCGTACAAGCAGCGCGAAGGGCTGCGTTACTCCGCGCGCGACCTCGCGATCGCCCGGGCCCGGCAGGGACTGGACGGCCGCCCGTTCCCGGTCGTGCTCGCGTCCGCGACGCCGTCGGTCGAGACCTGGGCCCACGCGGAAAGCGGCCGCTACGAACGGCTCGTGCTGAACGAGCGGGCCGTCGCCGAGGCGGCATTGCCGACGATCCGGCTGGTGCCGACGCTGCGCGCGACGCTCGAGCACGGCCTGACGACCGACCTGCGCGACGCGATCGCCGACCGTCTCGCGCGCGGCGAGCCGACGCTCGTCTTCCACAATCGCCGCGGCTACGCGCCGGTCGTCGCCTGCGGCGCCTGCGGATGGCTGAGCGCGTGCCCGCGATGCAGCGTGAACGCCGTCTTCCACAAGGCCGACCGCGAGCTCCATTGCCATCATTGCGGATGGCAGCATCGCGTCCCGCGCGCCTGTCCGCAGTGCGGCAACGCGGATCTCGCGCCGCTCGGGCGCGGGACGCAGCGCGTCGAGGAGTCGTTGCAGGCGCTGTTCCCGACGGCGCGCGTCGCGCGGATCGATCGCGACAGCACGCGTCGCAAGGGCGTCGCGACCGGGCTGCTCGACGCCGTCCACCGCGGCGAGCTCGACATCCTCGTCGGCACGCAGATGCTGGCGAAAGGTCACGACTTCCGCAACGTCACGCTGGTCTGCGTGCTCGACGCGGACAGCGCGCTCTATTCGCACGACTTCCGGGCGGCGGAGCGACTGTTCTCGAACCTGATGCAGGTCGCGGGTCGTGCGGGCCGCGGGGCGGGCTCCGAACGGGCCGAGGTGCTGATCCAGACGCGCTCGCCGGAGCATCCGCTGTTCGCCGCGCTGATCGCCCACGACTTCGATCGCTTCGCGGCGAGCCAGCTCGTCGAGCGGCGCGCGGCGAACCTGCCGCCGTTCTCGCACCAGGCGGTGCTGCGCGCCGAAGCGACGTCGGCGGACGATGCGCTGGCCTGCCTGGCCGAAGCACGGCGCATCGGCGACGCCATCCGGGCCGACACCGGCATCGCCGACCGGGTCGTGCTCTACGACCCGGTGCCGATGGTGATCGCGCGCGTCGCCGACGTCGAGCGGGCGCAGGTCGTGATCGAGGCGAACGAACGGCCGCCGTTGCATGCGTTGCTCGACGCGTGGTTGCCCGCGCTGCGCGACGCGCGTCTGAAGGCGCGCTGGCACGTCGAGGTGGATCCGATCGACATCTGACGGGCCGACGTTCGGCAGGCAATGTGTCCTACCCGGCGTTCAGGACTCGGCCGAAACGGCATCATTCGGCAAAACCCATACTGCCTCGACCGAGTGGCCCGTTTCCGGAAAATTGCTGCCCGGCTCCCATCACGATCAGCGAGGTTGCCATGAACAAGGAACAGGTCAAGGGTCGCGTCGACGAAGCCGTCGGCAAGGTGAAGGAAGTGACCGGTCGCGCCGTCGACGACAAGTCGCTCGAGGCGAAGGGACTGGGCCAGCAGGTCGTCGGCAAGACGCGGGCGACCGCCGGCGACGTCGCCGAAGACGTGAAGGACGCGGCGCGCGACGCCGATCGTCCGGCCACCACGCCGCGTCGCTGACACGATCGGCCGGCGCGTCCGCCAGTCGCCGCTCGAACGAGCCGGCGCCGGCGGACGTGCTTCCCGACACACGATGCACATCACACCGAATCCCGATCCGCAGGCGCCACCGGCGCCCGGACCGAGCCCGATGCCCGGACCCGCGCCGGTGAGCGATCCGCCGCCGATCGAGATTCCGCAGCCGGTCGAAGTACCGCCGATGTCGCCACCGCCGGTCATCGATCCGCCCGTCACGTCGCCGATGGGCTGAGGTTCCAGGAGCCGCCGAGACGCGCACGTTCCGACGCGCGTCGTCGTTCTCCGCGCTGTGGTCGAAGCCCTCGCACGGCCGCCGTCGGCGACCTGTGCGATTCTTCGCGCTTTCGTCGATCGAAAGCGCCCGCATGCCCGATGCCTCCCGAAGCGTCCCGCGATCGGCGCCGCGCGCGTATCGCTACTACGACTTCGTCATGGCGGCATTCGTCTGCGTGCTGCTGTGCTCGAACTTCATCGGCGCGGCGAAGCAGGCCGTCATCGACCTGCCCTACTTCGGCCCGACCCCGTTCGGCGCCGGCATCCTGTTCTTCCCGATCAGCTATTTCTTCGGCGACATCCTGACCGAGGTGTACGGCTACGCGCGCGACCGGCGGGTCGTGTGGGCTGGCTTCTTCGCGCTCGCGTTCGCGTCGATCATGGCCGCGGTCGTCGTGCACCTGCCGCCGGGCCCGTCGGCCTACATGAAGGTGTACCAGCCGGCCGTCGAGACGGTCTTCGGCAACGCGTGGCGCATCGCCGCCGCATCGATGATCGCGTTCTGGTGCGGCAGCTTCGCGAACAGCTACGTGCTCGCCAAGATGAAGCTCGCGACGAAGGGCCGATTGTTATGGACCAGAACGATCGGCTCGACGATCGTCGGCGAGGCGGTCGACTCGTCGCTGTTCTACGTCATCGCGTTCTACGGCATCTGGGAGACGAGCGACATCGTCAAGGTCGCGCTGATCCAGTACGTGCTGAAGACGGCGTGGGAAGCGCTGTCGACGCCGCTGACCTACGCCGTCGTCAACTTCCTGAAGCGGCGCGAGAACGAGGACTACTACGATCGCGGCACCGACTTCAATCCGTTCCGCCTGCAGGCCTGAGGCACGCGCGCGCGCATCGGCGTCGAGCCGGTTGCGCTAGAGTCCGGGCGACACGAACAACGAGGCGCGGACGCGCCCGAGGAGACGTCGGATGAGCGCGCCGAGCACGGCCTTCCTGCTGTCGTCCGCCGCGATCGCGATCGTCGGACTGATCGTCCTGATCGCGCGCTTCAAGGTCCATCCGTTCATCGCGCTGATCGTCGCGTCGGGCTTCCTCGGGCTCGTCACCGGGCTGCCGCTCGCGCAGGTCGTCAAGGAGTTCCAGGACGGCTTCGGCGGCACGCTCGGCTTCGTCGGCGTGCTGCTCGGCCTCGGCACGATGCTCGGCAAGCTGATGGCCGAATCGGGCGGCGCCGACCGCATCGCGCGGACGCTCGTCGACGCGTTCGGCGAACGGCGCGTGCACTGGGCGATGATGATCTCGGCGTTCCTGGTCGGCATCCCGCTGTTCTTCGAGATCGGCTTCGTGCTGCTCGCGCCGCTCGTCTTCATCGTCGCGCGCCGGACCGGCGTGTCGCTCGTCAAGATCGGCATCCCCCTGCTCGCCGGCCTGTCGGTCGTGCACGGCCTCGTGCCGCCGCATCCGGGGCCGCTGCTCGCGATCGGCGCGTTCAAGGCCGACATCGGTCGCACGATCCTCTACGGGCTGATCGTCGGGCTGCCGACCGCGGTCATCGCGGGACCCGTGTTCGGCGCGTGGATCTCGAAGCGCGTGCCCGGCTCGATCTCCGGCGACCTCGCGGCGACGCTCGTCAGCGATCGCGGCGCCGTGGAGACGCGCGACCTGCCCGGCTTCGGCGTGACGCTGTTCACGATCCTGCTGCCGGTCGCGATGATGCTCGCGAAGACGTTCGCCGACCTCGATGACGAGCCCGGCGAGTCCGGTGCGTCAGTGGATGGACTTCATCGGCAATCCGATCGTCGCGCTGCTCGCCGCGCTGCTCGTCGGCATCTGGACGTTCGGCTTCGCGCGCGGCCTCGACCGCCCGCGACGTCGGTCATCAGCTCGACGCGAGCCTGCTGCCGGTCGCCGCGATCCTGCTGATCATCGGCGCCGGCGGCGGCTTCAAGCAGATGCTGATCGCGACCGGCGTCGGCAAGACGATCGGCGAGATGGCCGTCCACGCGCACCTGTCGCCGATCCTGCTCGCCTGGCTCGTCGCCGCGATGATCCGCATCGCGACCGGCTCGGCGACCGTCGCGACGATCACCGGCGCCGGCATCGTCGCGCCGATCATCGACCTCGTGCCCGGCGTGCAGCGCGAACTGCTCGTGCTCGCGACCGGCGCGGGCTCGCTGATCCTGTCGCACGTCAACGACGCGGGGTTCTGGCTCGTCAAGCAGTACTTCAACCTGTCGCTCGCCGAGACGTTCAAGACGTGGACCGCGATGGAGACGATCCTGTCCGTCGTCGGCATCGTGCTGATCATGGCGTTGTCGACGGTCGTCTGACGGCAGCCCGATGACCCATTGCGCGATCGGCGTCGACATCGGGACGACGAGCACGAAGGCCGTCGCGTTCGACGCACGCAAGCGCAAGCGCGGCGGCGTGCTCGCCGAGCATGCGATCGAATATCCGCTCGAGACGCCGGAGCCCGGCGCCGCGGTGCAGGACCCCGAGCGCATCCTGCGGGCGGTCGTCGGCGCGATCCGCGCGGTCGTCGACGCGGTCCGGCCCGCGCCCGGCGACGTCGCCTGCGTCTCGTTCAGCGCCGCGATGCACAGCCTGATCGCGATCGACGAGGACGGCACGCGCGCTGACGCCGAGCATCACGTGGGCCGACAATCGCGCGGCGCCGTGGGCCCGGCGCATCAACGCCGAGCACGACGGACTCGCGATCTATCGACGCACCGGCACGCCGATCCATCCGATGTCGCCGCTCGTCAAGCTGCTGTGGCTGCAGCAGGCGATGCCGGCCGTGTGGGGCCGCGCGCGGCGCTTCGTCGGCATCAAGGAATACGTGCTCGCGCGGCTGTGCGGCTCGTACGTGGTCGATCATTCGATCGCGTCCGCGACCGGCCTGTTCAACCTGCGCGAGCGCGACTGGGACGTCGGCGCGCTGGCGCTCGCCGGCCTCGAGCCGTCGCGCCTGTCGGCGCTCGTGCCGACGACGCATCGCCTGTCGCTCGACGACGCGGCCTGCGGCCTGCTCGGCCTCGACGCGCGCACGCCGATCGTCGTCGGCGCGAACGACGGCGTGCTGTCGAACCTCGGCGTCGGCGCGATCGCGCGCGGCGCCGTCGCGCTGACGATCGGCACCAGCGGCGCGATGCGCACGGTCGTCGACGCGCCGCAGACCGATCCCGACGGCCGCACGTTCTGCTACGTGCTGACCGACGATCGCTGGGTCGTCGGCGGCCCGGTCAACAACGGCGGCATCGTGCTGCGCTGGGTGCGCGACGAGTTCGCCGCGGCCGAGACCGAGACCGCGAAGCGCCTCGGCATCGATCCGTACGACGTGCTGACGCACATCGCCGCGCGCGTGCCGGCCGGCGCCGAAGGACTGCTGTTCCATCCGTTCCTCGCCGGCGAGCGCGCGCCGCTGTGGAATCCGGACCTGCGCGGGTCGTTCTTCGGCCTCGCGATGCATCACCGCAAGGAGCACATGATCCGCGCGGTGCTCGAAGGCGTGCTGATGAACCTGCACACGATCCTGCCGGCGGTCGAGGCGCTGGTCGGCCCGACGCACGTCATCAAGGCGACCGGCGGCTTCGCGCGGTCGCCGATGTGGCGGCAGATGCTCGCCGACGTGTTCGATCGCGAGGTGGTCGTGCCGGAGAGCATCGAGAGCTCGTGCTTCGGCGCTGCGATGCTCGGCCTGTACGCGGTCGGCGAACTGGCCTCGCTCGACGACGTCGCGGCGCTGATCGGGTCGACTCATCGGCACGCGCCCGACCCTCGGGCCGCGAGCGCCTACGCCCGGCTCGCGCCGATCTTCGAGTCGTTGCCGCGCCAGCTGACGGCGCAGTACGAAGCGATCACCGCGTTCCAGCGGGGCGAATGACGTCGTCGTCCGATGCCCAGCCGATCGTCGTCGCGGCCGGCGGGTCGGGCTCCGGATCGAACGCATGGTCGCCGTCCTCGGACGCGTCGCCGGTCGCCTGCAGCGTCTCGAACGGATAGATCGATCGATCCATCAGGTGCGACGGCGCGACCGCCTGCATCGCGGCCGCGATGCTCTTGATGCGACCGGGGAAGCGCTCTTCCCAGTCGCGCAGCATCGCCTTCATCTCGCGGCGCTTCAGGTTCTCCTGCGAGCCGCACAGGTCGCACGGGATGATCGGATACGACCGGCATCTGCGCCCATCGCGCGAGGTCGCGTTCGCGCACGTACGCGAGCGGGCGGATCACGACGTGGCGGCCGTCGTCCGACACCAGCTTCGGCGGCATCCCCTTCATCTTGCCCGCGTAGAACAGGTTCAGGAAGAACGTCTCGAAGACGTCGTCGCGATGATGGCCGAGCGCGATCTTCGTCGCGCCGAGCTCGTCGGCCACGCGATACAGGATGCCGCGCCGCAGCCGCGAGCACAGCGAGCACGTCGTCTTGCCTTCGGGGATCAGGCGCTTGACGATCGAATACGTGTCCTGCGTCTCGATGTGGAACGGCACGCCGAGCTTCGTCAGGTAGTCGGGCAGCACGTGCGCCGGGAAGCCGGGCTGCTTCTGGTCGAGGTTGACCGCGACGATGTCGAACCGCACCGGCGCGCGCTCGCGCAGCTTCAGCAGGATGTCGAGCAGCGCGTAGCTGTCCTTGCCGCCGGACACGCAGACCATCACGCGGTCGCCGTCGTCGATCATGCGGAAGTCGCCGATCGCCTGGCCGACGAGGCGGCAGAGGCGCTTCTCCAGCTTGCGATCGTTGACGCGATCGCTCGCCGTCGGCCGCGCCGGTCCGCGCGTCGTGCGTCGGTCCCGTCGCGCCATCGATCGGCGCTTCCGTCATCGCTTCGCTCGCCGCTTCGTTCGTCGCCTCGGTCATTCCGCGCGCTCTGCGTCGTCCTTCACGTGCATCACCTCGACGCCGACGGCGTCGCAGTCCGGGTAGACGTCGGGCTTCTCGGTCGACACGCGCACCGCGCGCACCAGCGGATGCGCGAGCAGCACGCGTGCGAGGTCGTCGCACAGCGTCTCCTGCAGGTTGATGTGGCCGCGCGCCACGCGTTCGCGGACGGTCGCATGGATGAAATCGTAGTCGAGCACCTCGACGATCCGGTCGTGGCGCGGCGTCGTCTCGGCGAGCGGCACGAAGACGTCGATGTTGACGATGATCCGCTGCGCGGCGGCCTTCTCGAAGTCGTGGATGCCGATGTTCGCGAGCACGTCGAAGTTGCGGACGAACAGCCGTCGAAAGCCGGTCGGCGTGCCGTGGAAGCGGGCGTCGAAGCTCGTCATGACGCGCGCGCGAGGAACATCACGTCGCGTTCGGTCGGCAGCAAGTGCTGGCCGCCGTCGACGACGAGCGTCGTGCCGGTGACCGACGGTGCGTTCGACGAGATAGCGGACCGCCGACGCGAGGTCGTCCGGCGTGCTCGATCGGCCGAGCGGCGTCTGCGCATGCGCGCGGGCGAAGTCGTCCGGCGTCTGGTCGGCCGACGGCAGCGTCAGGCCCGGCGCGAGGCCGACGACGCGCAAGCGCGGCGCCAGCGCGCGCGCGAGCAGCTCGGTCGCGCTCTGCAACGCGGCCTTCGACAGCGTGTACGACAGGTAGTCGGGATTCGGATTGAACAGCTTCTGGTCCAGCAGGTTGACGACGACGCCGCGAGCGTCGGCGCCGAGCCGCGCATGCACCGCCCGCGCGAGCACGATCGGCGCGGCGACGTTGACGCGCATGTGGGCGTCGAACGACGGATAGCCGAACGACGTCGCCTCGTCGGGTGCGAACAGCGACGCGCTGTTGACGAGGCACGACGGCGTCGACAGCGCCGCCGCGACGCGCTCGACGAGCTCGCCGGTCGCCCGTTCGTCGCCGAGGTCCGCGTCGAACGCGGCCGCGCGACGTCCACGGCGGCGGATCGCGTCGACCGTCGCGTCGGCGTCGTCACGCGATCGGCCGTAGTGGACCGCGACGTCCCAGCCGTCGTCCGCGAGCGCGACGGCGATCGCGGCGCCGATGCGCTTCGCGGCGCCGGTCACGAGAGCGGTGCCTTTCGGCGCGGGCATCGTCATGCGGATGGACATCGGCGCGCCGGACGGCGCGGGACCGCGAGTTTAAGCGATCGTCCCGCGTTGCCTAGAATGCCGCATGCCCGTCGCTCCCGCCCCCTCGCCGCACGACGCCGCGGCCGGCGTCCAGGCCGCGCTGATCGAACGCATCGGCGCGACGATCGACGCCGGCGGCGGCTGGATCCGCTTCGAGCGCTTCATGTCGATGGCGCTGTACGAGCCCGGCCTCGGCTACTACAGCGCCGGCGCCGCGAAGATCGGTCGCGGGCCGGACGACGGCAGCGACTTCACGACGGCGCCGGCGCTCACGCCGCTGTTCGGGCGAACGCTCGCGCGACCGGTCGCCGAGGCGCTCGCGGCGAACGGCGGCGACGTGCTCGAGCTCGGCGGGGGCACCGGCGCGCTCGCCGCGGACCTGCTGCTCGAGCTCGACGCGCTGGGTCACGCCCCGCGACGCTATCGACTGCTCGACGTCTCCGCCGATCTTCGCGAGCGGCAGCGCGCGACGATCCGGGCGCGCGCGCCGCAATGGCTCGATCGCGTCGAATGGCCGACGGGCCTGCCGCCGACGATCGACGGCGTCGTGATCGCGAACGAGGTGCTCGACGCGCTGCCGGTCGATCTCGTCGTGTGGGACGGCGATCGATGGCTCGCGCGCGGCGTCGTGCGCCAGGGCGACGGCT
Source organism: uncultured beta proteobacterium (assembly GCA_963720205.1). Taxonomy (GTDB): domain Bacteria; phylum Pseudomonadota; class Gammaproteobacteria; order Burkholderiales; family Burkholderiaceae_D; genus CAHJXF01. The sequence goes on from OY970390.1 coordinate 2,949,230, forward strand.
TCGGCTATGGCGACCGGCCGCTGCCGGACGATCTTGCCGCGGCGATCGCATCGCGCGGGATCGACGCGGCAACGCTGCCGCCCGGTTACCAGACCGAACTGCACGGCGCGGCCGAAGCGCTGGTCGCGTCGATCGCGTCGCGGCTCGGCACCGATGCGGTCGCCTACTTCATCGACTACGGATTCCCGCGCCGCGAGTACCTGCATCCGCAGCGCGTCGGCGGGACGCTCGCCACCCATCGAGCGCATCGCGTCGGCTTCGATCCGTTCGTCGACGTCGGGCTCGCCGATCTCACCGCGCACGTCGACTTCACCGGTGTCGCGCAGGCGGCCGCGCGACGCGGGCGCCGCGCCGGTCGGCTACACGAGCCAGTCGGCGTTCCTGCTCGATTGCGGCATCGCGGCGCTGCTGCAGGCGAGCCCGGGCGACGTCCGCGCGTGGGCGCCGCAGGCCGTCGCGCTGCAGACGCTGTTGTCGGAGGCCGAGATGGGCGAGTTGTTCAAGGTGTTGGCGTTCGCGCGTGGTGACGCTTCACCACTGGGTTTCCGACGAAGCAATCGCTTGCACACGCTGTAGGCGCTGCGCACACGTTGCTGCGGCGGAGCGGTTGCATCGCGTTCCGTGATGGCTCGAATAAGCGTCATCGATTGGCGATATTGCTGCACCGCACCCATCATCGTCGTGTGCCGGAGATGCAACGCCGGCGGTCTTCGATGAAGGAAATCCCATGAAGAAGTCCTCCCTCCTCCTCGCCGCGCTGCTCGCCGGCGCCGCCGGCGCCGCGCAGGCCGGCGAGTTGTATTCGCCGCAACAGTACGAGCAGCCGGCCAGCGGGCTCACGCGCGCACAAGTGAAGCAATCGGTCCTGCAGGCGCAAAGGGCCGGCCAGCTTCAGCACAACGACGTCGACCTGCCCGGCAACGGCACGCTGATGTCGCCGGACGACCGTTTCGCGTTCGGCCGCACGCGCGCGGCCGCGAAGGCCGACGTGCTCGCGGCGCGCGAACGCGGCGAGCTGAATCACAACGACGTCGACCTGCCGGCGGTCGCGACCGGCTCGTCGCTGACGCGGCGAGAAGTCCGTGCCGAGGCGATCGCGTCCAGGCGCCTGGTCGAGACGACGCCCGGGTCGCAACACGATCGAATACTGATTTCGTCGACCCGAAACGAAAAAGGCGCCCGAGGGCGCCTTTTTCCTGATCGCGAGTCGCCGATCAGAACTTGTGGCGGATGCCGACCTGTGCCGACCACGGGTTGAAGCCCGGGTCCGACGTTCGCCGTCGTGCCGGTGGTCGTGATCAGGCCCGCGTTGCTGGCGTCGGTGACGACGTTGAGCGCGTTGCCCTGGTTCACCTGCTTCGCGTACGAGAGGTACACGTCGGTGCGCTTCGAGAAGTTGTAGTTCGCGCCGACGCCGATGAAGTTCGCGTCGTCGTTCCGCAGCGGCGTGCCCTGCGCGTCGTTGCCGAAGCCGCGATTGTTGATGCGCGCGAACTGGGCAAAGATGTTGAACGCCTGGATCGGCACCGTCGACGCCGAGCGCGTACGAACTGCAGCCGCGTCGTCGTCGCGTTGCGGTTGTGGAAGAACATCGCGTCGAGCTTGAACAGCTTGAAGTCGTAGACGATGCCGCCGAACTGCGCCGCGCTGCGTGTTGTTGTCGAGCGCGTTCTTGACGCTGAGGAAGCTGTAGCCGGCCAGGATCGGTCCGGCCGCATACGTGATGCGACCGCGTTGCCCGCGTTGCCGCCGTTCTTGACCGAGCCGCTCGCGACGCTGTTCGTGTCCGACTCGCCGACGCGATAGGCCGCGGTCAGCTGCAGGCCGTAGATCTTCGGGCTGTTGTAGTAGACGCCGTTGTCGAAGCGCGTCGTGTTGCCGACCGCGAAGTTCTGCGCGCCGCCGACGAAGCCGCCGCCCATCGGGTCGATCGACGATCCACAGCACGTAGAACGGCGTGAACGCGCGACCGATCAGCACGTCGCCGGCCTTGTCGCTGCTCAGGCCGACCTCGCGGTCCGGCTGAACAGGCGGCCGCCGGTCGACGAGACCGGCGAGTTCGGCGTGACGCCGCCGACGTTGCCTTGCGACACGCTGTTGTCGCTGAGATCGAAGCCCTGCTCGAACGTGAACACGGCCTTCAGACCGTTGCCGAGATCCTCGGCGCCGCGAATGCCCCAGCGGTTGCCGGATTCGCCGCCGCTGCCGACCGACTTCAGGGTTCCGATGCTGGTGTGGTCCACCCGGAAATCACCGTCGGCGATCCCGTACAGGGTGACGCTGGTCTGCGCATGAGCGGCGCTCGCGGACAGCGTGCCGATCGCGAGGGCAAGCAGTTTCTTCTTCACGGACATCCTTTCGAATTGATCGTCGCCGGTCGACGCCCGGCCCGATGACCGGCGTGCACGAGAACCCTCCGTGCTGGGATGGAGCGACACGCGAAAATTATCGCACGCGATTGACGAGCGCGTGACGCTTCGGCGCGACACATTCCCCAGGATGGCGCGTCAGCGATCGATGCTGGTGATTGCGGCCGATCGCGCGCTCCGCAAGGACGCGACGATGCGAGCCGCGTCGCCGCCGGCGGCCCGTGCGACCGCGCCCGCATCGACCGACAGCGCCGCGGCGAGCGCGGCCTCGACGAACCGCTCGAAGCGCGTCCGCTCGCCGTCGTCTTCGATGGTCGCGGCGATCGCCGACAGCGCGACGCGCAGGCGCGGCGCCCGCCGGAACGCGTCGCAGCGTTCGAACGCCGCGACGGTCGCCGCCGCGGGATTCGCCTCGTTCGACAGCGCGATGAAAACGTCGCGTTCGCGCGACACGATCGTCGCGACGTCGTGCGCGGCGCGCGGGACGGCGAAGCGCGCGCAGACGCGGTCGACCGAGACCGTTGCGTCGTCGACCCGGGCGAACAGCACGGCGAAGCGCGCCTCGAGCGCGAGCCCGGCCTGCGCGGCGCGGCCGAGCGCGGCCATCGTCGCCGCCCAGCGACCGACGCCGATCCGCGCGAACTCGGGGAACAGCCGCCCGAACGCGTCGGCGGCGACCAGCACGTCGAACATCCGCGCCGGACGCACTTCCATCAGGCCGCGCGACAGTTCCTGCCACACGCGCTCCGGCACCAGCGCGTCGATCTCGCCGGCCGCGGCCATCGCCTTCATCAGCGCGACCGTCTCGACGGCGGGCTCGAAGTCGGCGAAGCGCGCCGCGAAACGCGCGAGCCGCAGCACGCGCACCGGATCCTCGGCGAACGCCGGACCGACGTGACGAAAGACGCGGCGCTCGAGGTCGGCGCGGCCGCCGAACGGATCGATCACGCGGCCGTCGACGTCGTCCTCGGCCATCGCGTTGATCGTCAGGTCGCGGCGCTCGAGGTCCGCCTCGAGCGTCACCGACGGGTCGGCGTGGAACACGAAGCCGCCGTAACCCGGCGCCACCTTGCGTTCGGTGCGCGCGAGCGCGTATTCCTCGTGCGTCTCGGGATGCAGGAACACCGGGAAGTCGCGGCCGACCGGGCGGAAGCCGGCCGCGATCATCGCGTCGGCCGTCGCGCCGACGACGACGTGGTCGCGATCGCTGACCGGCAGGCCGAGCAGCCGGTCGCGCACGGCGCCGCCGACGACGTAGCTGCGGCCCGGCACGCGCGTCATCGCGAAGCGCCGCTCAAGCGGGCCTGCGGCGGTACGGCTCGTCGTCGATCAGGAAGTCGTCTTCGGCCCGCGCGCCGTCGCGCCACCGGCGCATGCCGGCGAGCGCGAGCACGCGGTCCCGATAGGCCGCGGCGTCGGCCGGCAGGTCGATCGCATAGGTCTCGAAGCGCGACGCGATCGGTGCGTAGAACGCGTCGGCGTTCGAGAAGCGCCCGAACAGCAGCGGGCCGCCGGAGCGCTCGAGGCAGTCGCGCCAGATCGCGACGATGCGGTCGACGTCGTCCTGCACCGCGACGTTCCAGCCACGCCCGGGCAGCTGCGCGCCGACGTTCATCGGCAACGCGTTGCGCAGCGTTCCGAAGCCCGCATGCATCTCGGCGCAGGCGGTCCGCGCGCGGGCGCGGGCGCTCGCGTCGACCGGCCACAGGCCGCGATCGGGATAGCGCTCGGCCAGGGTACTCGACGATCGCGAGCGTGTCCCACACCGCGAGGCCGCCGTCCGCGGCGTCGGGGTCGATCAGCACCGGTACGCGGCCGGCGGGGCTGTAGCGCCCGATCTCGCGCTTGAACGTTTCGGAGAACAGCGGCAGGCGGATCTCCTCGAACGGGATGCCGGCCTCGGTCATCGCGAGCCACGCGCGCAGCGACCACGACGAGTACGTCTTGTTGCCGATGACGAGCTTCAGCATGCGATCACGGATGCGCGCCGCGCCGCAGCTCGTCGAGATACGAGCGGTGGCTGCGATGCGCGAGGTAGTGCGACGCCTCCTGCTCGAGCGGCGTCGGGACGATGCCGAGGTCCGCGAGGCCCGGGTAGCGGCCGGTCGCGACGCTCGCGACGCGCATCGAATCGAAGTTGTCGCGCGACATCAGCGTCGGACCGGGCGCGAACTCGAGCATCGCGGCCTGCAGCCGGCCGAGCGCATCCGGCAGCCCGATCACCGGCCGCGGCCTGCCGGCGCCGCCGGCGCGATAGGTGCCTGCGAGGCGCACGAGTTCGCGCAGCGTGTATTCGCGCGGCCCCGTCAGCTCGTAGGTCCGGCCGTACGATTCGAGGTCGTCGAGCGTCATCGCGAACGCCGCCGCGACGTCGCGGACCCACACCGGCTGGAAGCGCGCATCGGCGGCGGCGAGCGGCATCACCGGCAGCCAGCGCTGCATCGACGCGAACAGGTTCAGGAACTGGTCGTCGCGTCCGAACACGACGGACGGACGGAAGATCGTCGTCGCGATCGGCGGGCCGCCGTCGACGCCGGTCTCGGCGGCTTCGATCACGGCCTCGCCGGCCGCCTTCGAGCGCAGGTACATCGACGGGCCGTGCTCGTCGGCGCCGAGCGCGCTCATGTGCAGCAGCCGCGATACGCCGTGCCGACGGCACGCCGCGACGAGGCGTTCCGGCAGTCGGACGTGCGCGGCCTCGAACGCCCGGCCGTACGGCGTTCCCGCGTCGCCGTGCAGGATGCCGACGAGGTTGATCACGGCGTTCTTGCCCGTCACCAGCCGGTCGAGCACGGCGTCGTCGTTGATGTCGGCCTAGACCACGTCGACCGTCGGCAACAGGACGAGCCGCTTCGCGGTCTCGCGGCGACGCGCCGGGATCGTGACCGTGCGGCCGTCCGCGACGAGCGCCGCCGACGAGGTGACCGCCGATGAAGCCGCCGCCTCCGACGACGAGAATGTTCTGGTGCCGCATCGCTTCCGCCTGCCGTTGAATCGCCCGCATCATCTTAGAGCAAGCGACGCCGCCGGACGGCTCAGGGCAGGTCGGTCCCGGTCGGGCTGCGCTGTGCGACGAATCCCATCCGCGTCTTCAGCGATTGCGGCGTGCCGGTGATGAGCACCGCGTAGTAGGTCGCGTTGCTCATCACCTTCTTCACGTAGTCGCGCGTCTCGGGGAACGGGATCGTCTCGGCGAAGATCGCGCCTTCGACCGGATGCGTCAGCGTGGCGCGCCAGGCCCGCGGCCGGCCGGGTCCCGCGTTGTACGCCGCGGTCGCGAGCACCGGGAGGTTGTCGAGGTCGTCGAGCACCATCCGCAGGTAGCTCGTGCCGAGCGTGAGGTTCGTGTCGAGGTCGACGACGCTGCCGGGGCGGTAGCCGTCGAGGCCGATCCGCTTCGCGACATAGCTCGCGGTCGACGGCATCAGCTGCATCAGGCCCGACGCGCCGACCGACGATCGCGCGACCTGCACGAAGCGCGACTCCTGACGGATCAGGCCGTAGACCCAGTCGATGTCGAGGCCGACCGCCGCCGTCTTCGCTTCCATCTGCGGCTTGAACGGCATCAGGAAGCGGAACGCGAAGTCGTGCTCGTTGCGGGTGCGGTCGGCCGTGTTGACCGCGCGGTCGAGCAGCTGGTTGCGGCTCGCCCATTCGGCGGACGCGAGCAGCTCCCGGTCGGTCATGCCGCGCAGCGTGAAGTTCCATTCGAGGTTGCCTTCGCGCCGGAGGTCGAGGCGGTAGAACGCGAGCGCACGCGCGAAGCCCGGCCGCGCGCGAGCCGCCGCGACCTCGACGTCCGTCGCCGGCGGCGCCCGCGTCGGCAGCGTGATCAGCTGGCCGGTCTCCTCGGTCGCGAGCTGGCCGTAGAAGCCGAACTGGTCGGCGATCGAGCGGAACTGCGCCTGCGCGGCGTCGTTCTTCTTCTGCGCCTGGTAGGCGCGACCGAGCCAGTAGGTCCAGGTGCCGTCGTTCGCCTGCGGCCGCCGCATCTCGGGCGGCATCCGCTCGATCAGCGCCTCGACGAGCTTCCAGTCCCCGGCGCGCAGCGCACCGCGCACCTGCCAGCCGAGGACGTCCTCGGACAGGCCTTCGGCCGTCAGCGAGCGACGCGACCAGTCGTCGGCCTCGGGCATCTGCTTCTTCGCGGCCGCGGCGGCGAGCTGCGCGTAGACGTAGGCGATCTCGGCCGGCGTCAGCTGGTCGGCCGGCGGGCGTTGCAGCGCGACGGCGCCCATCCCGGGATCGGCGCGGGCGATGCGGGCGAGCGCGATCACGGCGAGCTGGCGTTCCCAGCGCGGCGCCGGTGCCGCCGAGCCGCGCGAGCCACAGGGCCGGCTTGTCGAGCGCGACGTCGAGCTGCTTGCCGAAGCGCGTCGCGTCGCCGCCGCGCTCCGTCTCGCTCAGCAGCAGCGCGTAGCGACGGACCGCGACGAGGTTGTTCGCGTCCGACGCGCCGCGCATCCAGCCCCAGATCGTCCTGCGGTGCGATGCGCTTTTCGGCGACGAGCACGCGCGCCAGCGTCGCGCACGCGCCGGTGTCGCTCGCGAAGTCGCGCGGCTGGCCGATCGCCGCGCGCGACTGGCGCAGCAGCTCGTCGATCGCCTTCGCGCCGTCGGCGTCGATGGTCCCGGGGGTCGCCGTCGACGCGGGAGACGTCGCCGCGGTCGGACTCGACGTCGCCGCGACGTCGCCGCCGCCGCGGATCAGCCGCAACGCGCGCGCGGTCAGATGGAAGCAGGTCACCTGCGGATCGTCGTCGAGCGCGAACGTCGGCAGTTGCGCCTCGAACGCCGTCCACTCGCCGCGCTTGCCGAGCGCGATCAGCCAGTCGCGACGCGCGAGGTCGGCGACGACGCTCGCCGGTTCGCGTGCGATGAACGCCCGGACCGCGTCCTCCGGCGCGTCGTCGCTCTGCGCGTTGCCATAGTCGACGACGCGCCGCTGCAGCGCCCAGTAGTCGAGATAGGCGGCGAGCGGGTAGTGACCATCGAGCGCCGTCACCCGCTGCGAGAAAGCCGCCGCGCGCGCCGGGTCGTTGTTGCGATAGGCGTCGCGGGCCGCGAGGAACGCGTCGTCGGCGTTCTCGAACACCGACGCCTGCTGGACCGGATCGACCGGCCGCGGCGGCGGCCTGGCGGCCGTCGCCGCGACGGACCACGACGCGGCGACGACGATCGCCGAAGCCGCGCGCATCGACCTGCGCCATGCCGGGTGAATCGAAGGCATCGACGCATAACGCGCGAGCGGACGCACGGACGACACGGCCGCGCGATTTCGTCGCGTCGTCCGCAGCGCCGTCATGACGGGGCGTGCGACTTGGCTTACGATGGACAGCATGATGGTCACGACAGGCCCGGGCGCGGGTGCGGACGCCGACGAATCGCCGACGGTCGACGAGATGCTCGACTCGACGGTCGACGACGCGGCGCTGGCCCCGTCGCGCGAAGCCGAGCGCAGGCGCCTGCTGGCGCTTCGCACCGAGCTACCCGACGCGACGCGCGCCGAACGCGACGCGCGCATCGCCGATCACCTGAGGCCGCTGCTGCGCGAGATGCTGCGCGGCAAGCCGCAGTGGAAGATCGGCGGCTACTGGCCGATCCGCAACGAGCCCGACCTGCGACCGCTGTTCCACGAACTCGCGAAGGGCGGCCATCGCATCGGCCTGCCGCTCGTCGACCGCGTGCAGCGGCCGCTGACGTTCGTGCACTGGAAGCCGCAGTCGGCGATGGCGCCGGGCTTCCTCGGCGTGCCGGTTCCCACGTCGGGCAATGCGGTTTACGTCGAGCTGCTGCTGCTGCCATGCGTCGGGTTCTACATCGGGCCGCACGGCGTGCGGCATCGCCTCGGCTACGGCGGAGGATACTACGATCGGACGCTGGCGGCGCGGCGTTGCAAGACGATCGGCATCGCGCACGAGGCGATGCGGCTCGACCACTTCGAGCCCGGGCCGCACGACGTGCCGCTCGACTGGATCGTCACCGAGGAAGGCGTCCGCTAGGCGAGGGTCGCCGTCGTTCGTTCCAGCCACCACGACTCGAACGCGTCGATCCGCATGGGGCGGCCGGTGAAGTAGCCCTGGATCACGTCGCAGCCGAGGCTCTTCAGCAGCTCGAGCGTCGTCTCGTCCTCGACGCCTTCGGCGACCGTCTGCAGGTCGAAGTTGTGCGCGATGTCGATGATCGACCGCACGATCCGCAGGTCGCCTTCACGCAGCGGATCGACGGAGCCGTCGGGCCGGTTGTTCAGATTGCGGACGAACAGCTGGTCGATCTTCAGCTCGTCGAGCGGCATGCGTCGCAGATACGCGAACGACGAGTAGCCGGTGCCGAAGTCGTCGAGCGACAGGTGCGTCCCGAGTCGCTTCAGCTCGTGCAGGATCGCGAGCGAACGCTCGACGTCCTGCATCAGCGTGTCCTCGGTCACCTCGAGCGTCAGGCGCTGCGGCGGCACGTCCCACAGCTCGAGCGCGTGCGCGATCGTCATCGGCAGATTCGGGTCGCTCAGCATCGAGGCCGACACGTTGATCGCGATCCGCAGGTCGACGCCGTGCCGTGCGAACAGCGCCGACTGGCGCAGCACGGTGTTCAGCACGAACACGCGTCAGCTCCGGCATCAGGCCGTTCGCCTCCGCGATCGCGACCGCGGCGATCGGCGACACCGGCGGCAGGTTCTCGGGCCGCGGCCAGCGGATCAGCGCCTCGGCCGCGTCGAAGAGGCCGGTCCGCAGGTTCAGCTGCGGCTGCAGCCAGACCTCGAGCTGGTTCGCGCGCAATGCGCTCTCGAGGTCGTACGACAGCTGGGCGCTCTCGAACGCGCGCTCGCCGCGTTCGGCGATGCGGTACTGCGCGTCGCTCGCGTGGGCCGAGCGCGACGCGCGGTCGGCGGCCTCGATCAGCTCCTCGGCGGTCTCGCCGTGCGCCGGGAACAGCGCGCAGCCGACCGACGGGTCGCATGCGGACGCCGGTCGCGCGGTTCGTCATCGGCTGTTGCAACGCCTGCACGACGCGGCTCGCGACCAGCATCGCGCGGCCCGGACTGTCGACCTCCGGCAGCAGCAGCAGGATCTCGTCGACGCCGTACAGCGCGAAGCGGTCGCGCGGCCGCAGCATCCCGCAGATGCGCTGGCAGACGGTCGTCAGCGCGGCCTTCGCCGAGTCGCGGCCCGCGAGCGCGGCGGTGCGGTCGCTGCGGCGCAGCTCGATGAAGAACACCGCGAAGCCGGCGGACTTCGGGTCGAGGCTCGCGGCGCCGGTTCCCGCGTCGCAGATCAGCCGGTGCAGCCGTGCGAGCAGCGTCTCGGCGTCGCACTGATGCATCGAGGCCGCGTCGCCGTCACCGCGCGTCGCCCGCAATCGCGCGGGTCGGGTCCGATCGTCCGCTTCGGATCGCGTCCGGGCCCAGAGGCTCATTTGAAGTAGAACTGCCGCAGGTCCAGGCCGTAGGCGCCGCACGGCAGGCCGCGGACGATCTTGATGTCGCTGCCGTCGGCCGCCTTCGGCTGCAGCAGCAGGTCGAGCTGCATCGGCTCGTGGATCGGCTGCTTCGTCGGTATCGGTCAGGATCAGCACGCGCGGCTCGAGGCGCCGCACCCGGTTGTGCGCGAGCGACCGTCGCGACCTCGCCGGACGACAGCTCGACGAGCGAGCCGGCCGGGAAGATGCCGATCGCCTGCACGAACTGCTCGACGAGCGGCCCGTGATAGTGAGTGCCCGCCTGCTTGTAGAGGATCTTGAGCGCGTCGTACGCCGGCAGCGGCGCCGCGTACGGGCGCTGCGACGTCAGCGCCGCGAACGAATCGGCCACCGCGGCCATGCGGCCGTAGATCGAGATCGACGGGCCGGTGAGGCCGTGCGGATAGCCGCTGCCGTCGAGCCGCTCGTGATGCTGCGCGATGCCGTCGCGCACGTCCGCATCGACGTTGCCGGATTCCTCGAGCGTCTGCAGCCCGAGCTCGACATGGCGCTTGACGGCCGTGAACTCGCCCGGCGTCAGCTTGCCGGGCCGCAGCAGCAGGTCGCGATCGACCTTGATCTTGCCGAGGTCGAGCAGCAGTCCGATCGCGCCGAGGTTCGCGAGCTGCGACGGCGGGAATCCGAGATGCCGTCCGAGCTGCAGCAGGTAGACCGCGACCTTGACGCCGTGCGCGTAGGTGGCCGCGTCTTCGGCGCGGATGCGTGCGACCCACAGCAGCGCGTCCGGATTCGCGATCGCGCTCTCGACCATGTTCTCGATCGCGCCGCCGAGGCGATCGAGGTTGACCTTCTCGCCGTCGGCCACCTGCTCGGCTGATCAGCTCGAGCGTCGCGTCGGTGCCCTGGTAGATCTCCTCGGCGCTGCTTGATCTCGAGTTCGACGGGCTTCAGTTCGTCGTAGACGTGCGGCACGACGCCGCGCGGGATCAGCTCGAGCGCCTCGCGATCCTCGGCCAGCTTGCTCGACGCCTGTCCCGCGCCGAAGCGGTCGCGCAGGTGCTTCAGCCACGTCAGGTCGTAGCGCTTCGGCTTGACGTGGATGTCCGGCAGGTGCTCGTAGGAGCCCGGCGTCGAATGGGTCGGATCGATCGTGACCTTCCCGCATTCCTTCCGCAGCGCGTCGATGTCCTGCTCGTCGGCGACGCGAAAGCCCTGCAGCAGGAACGGCGTCGAGCGCCAATCGCGATCGAGCGCGGCCACGTACATCCCGACGCGCACCTGCCCGACCGGAATCTCGACGCTGTTACGAAGGGTCTGCATGCGACTTGGCCATACGGTTCGGAACGAGCGACGCGTCTGCGAACGCGCGCCGGCCAGCATCGCGCGGCGCGGCGGCCGTCCATTCGCGGAAAAGACGTGGAATCCGGCGCCTGAGGTGACGCGCGCGACTCCCCAGCGATGTCGGCGGCCGACGGCGAAACTTGACGTTCGCGCCGCGCCGCGGCTCAGACGCCGAGACGCGCGTGGATGGCCGACGAGGGGCCGGCCTGGTTCAGCGTGTAGAAGTGCAGGCCCGGCGCGCCGCCGGCGAGCAGCCGGCTCGCAGAGGTCGGTCACGACGTCGAGGCCGAACGCGCGGATCGACGCGGCGTCGTCGCCGAACGCCGCGAGCTTCTGGCGCATCCAGCGCGGGATCTCGGCGCCGCACGCGTCGGAGAAGCGCGCGAGCTGCGTGAAGTTGGTGATCGGCATGATGCCCGGCACGATCGGCGCCGTGACGCCCTGCTTCGCGGCGTCGTCGACGAGCCGGAAGTACGCGTCGGCGTTGTAGAAGTACTGCGTGATCGCGGAGTCGCGCGCCGGCGCGCGAACTTGCGCGGCGAGGTTCGCGAGGTCGTCGCCCGGCGAGCGCGCCTGCGGATGGAACTCGGGATACGCGGCGACCTCGATGTGGAACCAGTCGCCGGTCTCGGCGCGCACGAACTCGACGAGCTCGCGCGCGAACCGGAAGTCGCCGCGCGCGAACGCGCCGGTGCCGGACGGCAGGTCGCCGCGCAAGCGCGACCAGGCGCTTCACGCCGAGGTCGCGATACTGCCGCGAGCGTGCCGCGCATCTCGTCGATCGGACGCGCCCATGCACGACAGGTGCGGCGCGGCCGGCGACCGGCTCGCGCGTGCATCTCGGCGATCGTCGCGAGCGTGCCTTCGCGCGTCGATCCGCCGGCGCCGAACGTGACCGAGTAGAACGCCGGCGACAGCGTCGCGAGCTCGCGGCGGACGGCCCGCAGCTTCTCGCGCCTTCCGGCGTCTTCGGCGGGAAGAACTCGAAGCTGATGTCGCGGCCGGTTCGCGGCGTCACGCGATCAGTCGTCACGCAGCAGGATCGCGGACAGCAGCCACGAGACGATGCTGTAGACGATCGAGCCGAACACGCCGGCCCAGAAGCCGCCGACGTGGAAGCCGCGCAGGATGTCGCCGACGAACCAGAACAGCAGGCCGTTGATCACGAAGATGAAGAGGCCGAGCGTCAGCAGCGTGGCCGGCAGCGTCAGGATGACGAGGATCGGCCGGATGATCGTGTTGACGAAGCCGAGGATCAGCGCGGCGACGAGCGCGGTCGTGAAGCTGTCGACCGAGATCGACGGGATCACGTACGGCACGGCGAGCAGCGCGACCGCGTTGATCAGCCAGACGAGGAGGAGGCGCATGGGACGATGGCTCGCGTCGCGAACGGGATCGAAGTCGTCGTCCCGGCGAAGGCCGGGATCCCAGTTCGTCGAGCGACACTGGGTCCCCGGCCTTCGCCGGGGACGACGTCGATCGGCGCGGCCGTTCAGTACCGGTACGTGTCCTTCTTGTACGGACCCGTCACGTCGACGCCGATGTAGTCGGCCTGCTTCGGCGTCAGCTCGGTCAGCATCGCGCCGAGCTTCGGCCAGCTGCAGCCGCGCGACCTTCTCGTCGAGATGCTTCGGCAGCACGTAGACGCCGACCGGGTAGTCGGCGTTGCGCGTCCACAGCTCGATCTGCGCGATCGTCTGGTTCGCGAACGACGAGCTCATCACGTAGCTCGGATGGCCGGTGCCGCAGCCGAGGTTCACGAGGCGGCCCTCGCGCGAGCAGGATGATCTTCTTGCCGTCGGGGAACATGATGTGGTCGACCTGCGGCTTGATCTCGTCCCACTCGTATTGCTCGAGCGACGCGACGTCGATCTCGTTGTCGAAGTGGCCGATGTTGCAGACGATCGCCTGGTCCTTCATCGCGGCCATGTGGTCGTGCGTGATGATGTGATAGTTGCCGGTCGCCGTGACGAAGATGTCGGCCTTGTCGGCCGCGTAGTCCATCGTCACGACGCGATAGCCTTCCATCGCCGCCTGCAGCGCGCAGATCGGGTCGACCTCGGTGATCCACACCTGCGCCGACAGCGCGCGCAGCGCCTGCGCGCTGCCCTTGCCGACGTCGCCGTAGCCGCACGACCACCGCGACCTTGCCGGCGATCATCACGTCGGTCGCGCGCTTGATCGCGTCGACCAGCGACTCGCGGCAGCCGTACAGGTTGTCGAACTTGGACTTCGTGACCGAGTCGTTGACGTTGATCGCCGGGAACTTCAGCGCGCCCTTCGCGTGCATCTCGTACAGCCGATGCACGCCGGTCGTCGTCTCCTCGGTCACGCCCTTGATCTGCGGCCAGACGCGTCGAGTACCACGTCGGATCGGTCGCGAGCTTCGCCTTGATCGACGCGTACAGCTCGGTCTCTTCCTCGCTCGTCGGGTTCGCGATCAGCGACGCGTCGTGCTCGGCGCGCGCGCCGAGGTGCAGCAGCAGCGTCGCGTCGCCGCCGTCGTCGAGGATCATGTTCGAGTAGCCGCCGTCGGGCCACTCGAAGATGCGATGCGTGTAGTCCCAGTAGTCGGCGAGCGACTCGCCCTTGACCGCGAACACCGGCGTGCCGCGGCCCTGGAAGCCGTTCTGCGCGATCGCGGCGGCGGCGTGGTCCTGCGTCGAGAAGATGTTGCACGACGCCCAGCGCACTTCGGCGCCGAGCGCCTGCAGCGTCTCGATCAGCACCGCGGTCTGGATCGTCATGTGCAGCGAACCGGTGATGCGCGCGCCGGCGAGCGGCTGCCGGCGCCGCGAACTCGTCGCGGATCGCCATCAGACCGGGCATCTCGGTCTCGGCGATGCGGATTTCCTTGCGGCCCCAGGCGGCGAGCGAGAGGTCGGCGACCTCGAAGTCGGCGAAGGCGGCGGGGGAGGCGGATTTCAGTACGGCGCTCATCACGAGCTCCTTTCTTTCGAACGAAGTCGTGAGCGCCGTTGCGGGTCGCCGCGCGATGCGCAGGGCGACGCGTCAAGCCTGGCAGGACCTGCGCGCGGATCGATGTCGATCGCGGCGGCCCGTCGCAACGCTCCTTGACGCGGGATGCCGGATTTTAGCGCATTCGGGCCGCGCTGCGAATGGCACGGATGTTGCGCCCGACGACGGGATCGTCCGTGTCGTCGCGAGGAAGGATCGATGTCCGTGCCGCCGCTCAAGCTTTCGCTCCGGGGAATCCGCAAGGCGTTCGGGACGCCGGCCGCGCCGTTGCCGGTGCTCGACGGCATCGACCTCGACGTCGAGGCCGGCGGTTTCGTCAGCGTGATCGGCCCGAGCGGCTGCGGCAAGACGACCGTCTTCAACATCGTCGCCGGCCTGCTGAAGCCGGACGCCGGCAGCCTCGCGGTCGACGGCGTCGCGGTCGACGACCTGCGCGGCCGCGTCGGCTACATGATGCAGAAGGACCTGCTGTTCCCGTGGCGCACGGTCCTCGACAACGTGCTGCTCGGCCTCGAGCTGAAGAAGGTGCCGGCGGCCGAGGCGCGCGAGAAGGCGCTCGACTACCTGCGCGTCTACGGCCTGGCCGGCTTCGAGCACGCGTATCCGCGGACGCTGTCGGGCGGGATGCGGCAGCGGGTCGCGCTGATCCGCACGCTGATCGGCGATCCCGACATCCTGCTGCTCGACGAGCCGTTCTCGGCGCTCGACTACCAGACCCGGCTGTACCTCGAAGGCGTGCTGATCGAGGCGGCCGAGACGTATCGCAAGACGGTGGTGCTGGTCACGCACGACATCGACGAGGCGGTCGCGCTGTCGCGGCGCGTGACGGTCCTGAGCGGCCGCCCGACGACGGTGAAGGCGACGTACACGATCGACATCGCCGAGCGCAGCCCGATCGGCGCGCGCAGCGACCCGCGCTTCGCCGGGTACTTCCACGCGCTCTGCGCGGAGCTCGACATCCAGACCGAGCGGCGGGCCGCGTGAGCCGCGATCGGTCGACGCGCCCGCTGCCGGAAGCGTTCTGGCGCGTCGCGGTGCAGGTCGCGATCGCCGTCGTCGTGCTCGGCGCGTGGGAGGCGGGCGTGCAGGCTCGGCTGGATCTCCGCGTTCCTGTTCGGGTCGCCGGCCGGCATCGCGCGCTACGCGGCGAAGTCGGTCGCCGACGGCTCGCTGCTGTTCGACACGTGGACCACCGTGTTCGAGGCGACGCTCGGCTTCGTGATCGGCACCGCCGTCGGGTCGGCGCTCGGCCTCGCGCTGTGGTACTCGCCGTTCGTCGCACGCACCGTCGAGCCGATCATGGTCGCGTTCAACAGCGTGCCGAAGATCGCGTTCGCGCCGATCATCATCCTGTGGTTCGGCACCGGTCTCACGTCGAAGGTCGCGCTGTCGATCTCGCTGACCGCGATCGTCGCGCTGATCGCCGCGTACCAGGCCGCGAAGGACGCCGACGTCGACCTGCAGGGCCTGATGGTCACGCTCGGCGCGAACAAGCACCAGATCTTCTCCGGCGTGATCGTGCCGTCGTCGCTGCCGGCGATCGTCGCGACGTTCCGCATCAACGTCGGCTTCGGGCTCGTCGGCGCGGTCGTCGGCGAGTTCATCTCGTCGCAGCACGGCCTCGGCCACCTCATCTTCACCGCGTCGAGCCTCTACGACCTCGACACGGTGTGGGTCGGTCTCATCAGCCTGATGATCGTCGGCTTCGCGCTGTACTTCGCGATCGACTGGGTCGAACGCCGCGCGCTGCCGTGGCGCACGACCGACCACAAGCACGAACTGCATGTCTAGCTTCCGTCGTTCCATTCACGCCCATCGAAGGATCCGCTCATGAACCGGTTGCCGTTGCTGTTCCGCTGTCTGGTCGTCGTGCTGGCGCTCGCGCTGTCCTCGCACGAGGCCGCGGCGCAGACGAAGAAGGTCACGATCTCGCAGGCGTTCCAGTCGCTGCTGTACCTGCCGCTGTACATCGGCATCGACAACGGCCTG
Organism: uncultured beta proteobacterium; assembly: GCA_963720205.1. GTDB lineage: Bacteria > Pseudomonadota > Gammaproteobacteria > Burkholderiales > Burkholderiaceae_D > CAHJXF01. The sequence goes on from OY970390.1 coordinate 2,965,324, forward strand.
TTCGCGAAGCAGGGACTCGACGTCACGAAGGAGACGGCCGGTGCGCCGAGCACCGCCCTCGCGGCCGTCATCTCCGGCAGCGCGCAGTTCTCGCTGCACGGACCCGAATGGCCGGCGATCGCCGCGTCGAAGGGCGCGCCGGTGCAGATCGTCGCGAACGTCGTCAACGGCGCGGCCGTGTGGATCGCGACGACGCCCGACTTCAAGTTCACGAGCGTGAAGGACCTCAAGGGCGAGACGATCGTGACCGGCCAGATGCCGACGACGAGCACGTCGCTGTTCTTCAAGCTGCTGCGCGAGAACGGCATGGACGCCGAGCGCGACGTGAAGCTGCTGCAGGTCCCGCTCGGCACCGAGATCGGCGCGTTCGTCGCGGGCCAGGGCAAGGTCGCCGTGATGTACGAGCCGAACCTCGACCAGGCCGTCGCGAAGGGCATGAAGGTCGTGCTCGGTTTCCCGAAGCTGTACGGCCCGTACGCGTTCTCGGCGATCACGACGCGCACCGACGTCGACCCCGACATCACGCAGCGCTTCGTCGACGGGCTCGAGGCCGCGCTGCGCTCGATCCGCGCCGACCCGGCCGGCGCCGTCGCGATCGCGAAGAAGGAATTTCCGACGCTCGACCCGACCGTCGTCGAGGCGGCGGTCCGCCGGATGATCGACGACAACGTCTATCCGCCGAGCGTCGACATCACGCCGGCCGCGCTGAAGGTCGCGATGGACACGCAGATCGGCCTCGGCAATCTCGCCGCGCAGCCGGTCTACGACAAGTTCATCGCGACGAGCTACATCCGCAAGGCGACGGCGGCGAAGTGACGATGGCGCCGTATCGACTCGGCGTCGTCGAGGCGCTGGCCGCGATCGCGGCCGGTCGGCTGACCCGCGACGCGTGGCTCGACAGCTGCATCGCGCGCGCCGAAGCGGTCGAGCCCGCGGTGCACGCGTTCGCGCACTTCGATGCCGCTGAAGTGCGCCGGTCGCCGTCGTCCGGCGGCGCGCTCGCCGGCGTCCCGGTCGCGCTGAAGGACATCATCGCGACGAAGGGCGTGCCGACCGAGATGGGCTCGGCCGCCTACCGCGGTCACGTGCCCGAACGATCGGCGTGGGTCGTCGATGCGCTGATCGCCGCCGGCGCCGTCCTGTTCGGCAAGACGGTCACGACCGAGTTCGCATGGCGCAACCCGGGGCCGACGCGCAACCCGTGGAACCTCGCGCACACGCCGGGCGGCTCGTCGAGCGGATCGGCTGCCGCCGTCGCGACCGGCGCCGTGCCGGCGGCGCTCGGCACGCAGACGCTCGGCTCGGTGCTGCGACCGGCCGCCTTCTGCGGCGTCGTCGGCTTCAAGCCGAGCTATTCGGCGATCCCGCGCACCGGCGTTCATCCGCTCGCCGCGAGCCTCGACCACGTCGGCGTGTTCGCGCGCAGCGTGGTCGACGCGGCGTTGGTCACGGCGGCCCTCACCGGCCACGACGGCGTCGACTTTCCTGGCCGCGCGCCGCTCGCGCCGCCGTGGCCGCTCGGCGAGCCGGACGCCCCGCCGCGGATCGCGCTGTTGCGCACGTCGCGATGGGGCGAGGCGAGCGACGCGCAGCGCGCCTGCGTCGAGGCGGTCGCCCGCTCGCTCGAGGCCGACGGCGCGATCGTCGTCCCGCTCGACCTGCCGGCGTCGTTCGACGCTTGGTGGCCGATCGCGCAGCTGCTCTGCGATGTCGAGGGTGCGGTCGTCAGCGGCGCGCTCGCGGACGAGACGCCGCCGCGGATCGGCGCCCCGACGCTGGAGCTCGTCGCGCGCGGCCGCGCCGTCGCGGCGATCGACTACGTCGCGGCGAGGCAGACGCAACAGCGGCTGGCGCGCGAATTCGACGAGGCGATGGCGCCGTTCGACGCGGCGCTCGCGGCGCCGGCGGCCGGCGTCGCGCCGGCGTGGGACGACGGCACCGGCGACGCGCTGTTCTGCACGCCGGCGAGCGTCGTCGGCGCCCCGTCGATCGCGTTGCCCGCGGCGCTCGGCGCCGGCGGCCTGCCGCTCGGCGTGCAGCTGATCGGCCGCTGGTCCCGCGATCGTCGGCTGCTCGAGACGGCGCGCTGGGTCGAGCGACGCATCGGCTGGACGCCGCGCTTCCCGCCCGACTAGGCGGCCGGCGGACGGACGGTGCGGTCGAGCAGCCGCTCGAGCGCCGCCTCGAGCGACGCGCAGCGGCCGAGGTGCACGGGCGACGTCTGGATCATCGTGCTGCGCGGCGCGACCAGCCAGTCGAAGCGCTCGCGCAGCGACAGCCGGCCGATCGGTCCGGCGTCGGGGCCGCCGCGGCAGATCGCCGGGATCGCGTCGAGGTTCGCGCGCGATCGCGGTCGACGTCGGCCGTCGGGTCGATCGCGAGCAGCCGCGCGCTCGTCGAGTTCGATGCGCGCCTCGAGGAAGTTGCGCGGCGCGCAGCAGACGATGACGCCTGCGTTGACGAACTCGCCGCGCTCGACGCGCGGGACGACGCGGATCACCGCGTAGTCGTAGGTGTCAGCCACGGGACGCCTCGTGCACGCGCCGCGCCTCGTCGACGAACGCGCGCGGCGGCTGCGATGCGCTTCGTCAGGTAGTCGACGTACGCATCGCGTTGCCGGCCGTCGCGGCGTCGCCGTCACCGAACAGCGGGTCGCCGACCAGCCACGCGTCGGGGATCGCGGCGACGAGCGAGCGCAGCAGCGGCGCGGTGACGCAGCGGCGCGAGCCGCGCGTCGGCCGCGTCGAGCCCGTCTGCGAACGGCAGCAGCACGTGGTCGCGGATCGCGGCGAACGGCCCGCGGACGTGCGCGAGATGGTCGGCCCAGTCGATGATGGAATACGAGCGATGCGCCGTGATCGATCAGCCACAGATCGCGATGCCAGACCAGCAGGTTCGCGTTGCGCGGCGTGCGATCGACGTTGCCGACGAGCGCGTCGAACCACACGATCGCCGACGCGAGCGCGCCGGCCGGTCGCTCGGCGAGCGGATCGAACGTGACCGAGCCCGGCAGGTAGTCGAGCGCGAGGTTGAGGCCGTCGCTCGCGCGGATCAGGTCCTGGATCTCCGGCGTCGGGTTCGTTGCGGCCGAGGTCGGCGTCGAGCTCGACGAACACGATCTCGGGCACCGGCAGCCCGAGCGCGCGCGCGAGCTCGCCGGCGACGAGCTCGGCGATCAGCGCCTTCGGACCCTGCCCCGCGCCGCGGAACTTGAGGACGTACAGCCCGTCGTCGTCGGCCTCGACGATCGCCGGCAACGAGCCGCCTTCGCGCAGCGGCGTGACGTAGCGGGTGGCGACGACGGTGCGAGGCGGCATCGCGTCATTGTGGCTCAGCGCTCGGGCGCGGCCCCGGTCGACGCCCAGGCGATCCGCAGGTCGTCGACGAACGCCGCGTAGGCCGCGGCCTTCGCGTCCTCGTCGGGCAGCCGCAGCAGGTACGACGGATGCACGGTGACGACGACGCGCGTGCGATGGCCGCCGATCGACTGGTCGAAGAATTGACGTCGGCTCTTCTCGACCGGCATCGCGCGGCCGAACACGCTCGTCGCCGCGGTCGCGCCCATCGCGATGACGAGCGCCGGCTGCAGCCTCGCGACCTCCGCCTCGAGCCACGGCCGGCAGGCGCGGATCTCGGTCACCTTCGGCGATTGGTGCATGCGGCGCTTGCCGCGCACGATGAACTTGAAGTGCTTGACCGCGTTCGTCACGTACATCGTCTCGCGGTCGATGCCGGCCTCGCGCAGCGCGCGGTCGAACAGCTGGCCCGCCGGACCCACGAACGGCTTGCCGGCGAGGTCTTCCTGGTCGCCCGGCTGCTCGCCGACGACGACGATGCGCGCCGTCGGCCTGCCTTCGCCGAAGACGGTCTGCGTCGCCGGTTCCCACAGCGGGCAGGCACGGCAGCCGCGCGCGGCGTCGGCGAGTTGCGCGAGGTCGAGCGACGGCTCGAGCGCCGGGGCGATCGTCGCCGGATCGACCGGTGCGTCGGAGGTGGTGATGGCCATGTCGGCTCCGGATGCGGTGGTGTCGAGATGACCCGCGGCCCGCATCACGCGTTCCGTGCGCGCCGGCGCCGGCTGCGGCCCGGCGTCGATCATCGTCCTGCGCGCGCCGGTGCGCGGCCGCGGCGAGCGGCGCGATCAGCTCGGCCTCCGGCAGGTTCTTCCAGTACTTCTTCGGCATGTGGCCCTGCATCGTGCCGAGCTTGAGGCGCGCCGGATTGAAGATGTTCGCGTAATAGCTGCGCCACAGATCCTCGAGCGCGTCCTCGTCCGGCGCGTCGCCGCGCTGCGCGCCGGGTCCGAACGTCAGCGCCTCGCCGTCCCACGACACGCTGCGCGTCGGGCGTCAGGATCGCCCAGTGCATCGCGGTGAAGCGCCGCATGAAGAACGGCGCGACCGCCTCGACGATGTAGTGCGCCGGCTCGAACCACGCGACGTACCACGGCGTCGGCTGCGGCGAGGTCGCCGTCGCGCATCGCGCGCTCGACCTGCGACGGCCGGCCGCGCACGCCGGCCGCGACCGCGACTTCGCGGAAGCGCACGTACGCCTTCATCTTGTGCAGGTCGCGATGGACGGCCTTCACCATCGCGTCGAGCCGGACCATGTCGGCATCGACGGCGATCTCGGCCAGCCCCGGCTCGCGACGCAGTCGCCACAGCAAGCGATAGAGGAACGCGAAGCGGTCGGCGTCGCGATGCAGGATCGCGGTCGCGCAGCGGTCGAGGAAGCCGCGCGGGACGGTGAACCTGGCCGACGCCTCGACCGCCGTCGGCTCGCGCGCCGCCGACGCGTCGTCGTCGAACAGCGAGTCGGACGCGCCGACCGACCAGCTGACGTCTTCGGGCGCGACGCCGTCGACGACGAGCCGGCGCGCCGCCTGCCGCCAGCCGGCGAAGTCGGTCTGGTCGTCGAGCGTGATGAGACGCATCGCCGCGGGTCGAGCGGTCGCGTCAGGCGAACAGCGAGAGCTGGCCGCGTTCGCCGGCGGTCTCGCGGATCAGCTTCGGCTTCAACCGCTCGGCGTCGAGCTCGGACGGCGCCGGGCGATGGTCGGCGAGCGTCACGAACGGCAGCACCTTCGCCATCGCGACGCGCAGCCGCGCGAGATCGTCGCGGCGGATGCGACGGTGGCGGCGCGACGCGATCAGCCGGTCGACCGTCTTCGCGCCGAGGCCGGGCACCCGCAGCAGGTCTTCCTTCGTCGCGCGATTGACGTCGACCGGGAAGCGCTCGCGATGCGTCAGCGCCCAGCCGAGCTTCGGATCGACGTCGAGGTCGAGCATGCCGTCGGCGCGCTGCACGATCTCGTCGGCCTCGAAGCCGTAGAAGCGCATCAGCCAGTCGGCCTGGTAGAGCCGATGCTCGCGGACCAGCGGCGGCGCCTGCAACGGCAGCGCGGCGCTCGCGTCGGGGATCGGGCTGAACGCCGAGTAGTAGACGCGCTTGCAGCCGATACGAGCCGTAGAGGTTCGCGCTGACCGACAGGATCCGCGCGTCGTCGCTCGCGTCGGCGCCGACGATCATCTGCGTGCTCTGCCCGCCGGTCGCGAAGCGCTGCGGCGCGACCAGCGTCTTCGCCTGCGACGACGCGGCGCGCGCGGCATCGCGTCGCTCGCCCTTCGCGGCGTCGATCTTCTCGCGCAGCCGGCCCATCGACACGCGGATCGCGCGCGCGTCCTTCTCCGGCGCGAGCGCCTTCAGCCCTTCCGGCGACGGCAGCTCGACGTTGATCGACAGCCGGTCGGCGTAGCGGCCCGCGTCCGCGAGCAGCGCGTCGCTCGCGTCGGGAATCGTCTTCAGGTGGATGTAGCCGCGGAAGTCGTGCTCCTCGCGCAGCTTCCGCGCGACCGACACGACCTGCTCCATCGTGTAGTCGGGCGACTGGATGATCCCCGACGACAGGAACAGCCCCTCGATGTAGTTGCGCTTGTAGAAGTCGAGCGTGAGATCGACGACCTCGTCGACGGTGAAGCGCGCGCGCGGCACGTTCGACGACACGCGGTTGACGCAATACCGGCAGTCGTACGTGCAGAAGTTCGTCAGCAGGATCTTCAGCAGCGACACGCAGCGGCCGTCGGGCGCGTAGCTGTGGCAGATGCCCATGCCTTCGGTCGAGCCGATGCCGCGGCCGCCGACCGAGCTGCGCTTGTCGGCGCCCGACGACGCGCACGACGCGTCGTACTTGGCCGCGTCGGCGAGGATGGCGAGCTTCCGGGCGACGTCCATTCGCGCGATTTTATCGTGCGAACGATCGTTCGTCTTTGCGGCGGACCGCCGATCGGCGTGTCAGGCGACGGCCTCGTCGCGCGCGACGATCCCGGCCGCGAGCGCGGGCAGCGACGCCTCGTCGAGGCGCGCGGCGTCGATCTTCACCGGCGTCGCGCAGCCGCAGGAAGTTGCCGTGCTGCGAGCGCGCGTACAGCGGATCGTAGTGCTCGCGCATCAACGCCTCGAACAGCGGAGCGAGCGCCCGCTCGCGCGCCCAGCGCTGCCAGCGATCGATCGTCTCGTTCGACTGGAGGCCGTGCAGCGAGCCGATCACGTCGGCGAGGCGCTCCGGATCGTCGCCGAGATACGCGTAGTCGCGCAGCAGGTAGTCGAGCCGCGCCTCCGGCGTCGCGACGATCTCGACGCACGGGCTCGCGCGCATGCGCTCGAGGAACGGCGTCGGCAGGTCGACGCGGCCGATGCGCCGGCTCTCGGCTTCGACGAACACGGGGCGCGCCGGATCGAGCCGCCCGATCGCCGTCGCGAGGCCGGTCTCGAACGCCTTCTGCGTCGGCTGCTCGACGCCCGGCACGTTGCCGAGCACGGAGCCCTTGTGCGCGGCGAGGCCTTCGAGGTCGATCGTCTGCGCGCCCTGCGCCGCGAGCGCCTCGAGCACGCGCGTCTTCGCGCTCCCGGTCGGCCCGCACAGTACGCGCAGGTCGAGCGTCGGCGAGCGCGTCGCGATCGTGTCGATCACGTGCCGCCGGAACGTCCGGTAGCCGCCGGCGAGCGGTCGCGCGTCCCAGCCGACGAGCCGCAGCCACTGCACCATCGAGCCGCTGCGCAGCCCGCCGCGCCAGCAGTAGACGATCGGCTTCCAGTTCGCGGGCCGGTCCGCGAACGTCGTCGCGAGATGTCGTGCGAGGTTCGCGGCGACGAGCCCGCCGCCGACGCGTCGCGCCTCGAACGGGCCCTGCTGCTTGTACAGCGTGCCGACGACGCGTCGCTCGTCGTCGGTCAGCACCGGACAGTTGATCGCGCCGGGGATGTGGTCGGCCGCGTACTCGGCCGGCGATCGCGCGTCGACGATCGTCTCGCAGCGCGCGAGGTCGGCGACGGTCGCGTGACGACGGTTGCCGTCGCGCGCGCGGTCCGTCGCCGCGTCGGGTCGGTCGTCATCGCGCATGCGACGGCTCCGTCGGCGGATCGAGGTACGGCACCAGCGCGTCCGCGATCCAGTTCATGAAGACCCGCACGCGTTTGGGCAGCTGGCGACGATGGGCGTACAGCAGGTTCAGCGGCAGCGGTGCGGCCCGGTACTGCGGCAGCACCTCGACGAGCCGGCCGTCGTCGATCAGCGGACGCATCGCGACGGCCGGCGCCTGCACGAGGCCGAGCCCGGCGAGGCACGCCGCGCGGTACGTGCCGACATTGTTGACGGTGATCGCGCCCCGGCATCGGCACGCTGCGCGAACGCGACGCTTCGACGTATTCCCAGCCGGCCGGTTTCATCCCGAGCGTGCCGACGTAGTGCACCAGCGCGTGGTTCGGCAGATCGTCGAGGGACTGCGGCGTGCCGTGCCGCGCGAGATAGGCGGGGCTCGCGCAGTTGATCAGCGTCAGGCGGCCGAGCGGACGCGCGACCAGCGACGTCTCGCCGAGCTCGCCGGCGCGCACCACGCAATCGAAGCCTTCGCGGACGAGGTCGACGCGATGGTCGGCGCTGCCGAGTTCGAGCTCGACCTGCGGGTGCGCGTCGAGGAAGCGCGGCAGCCGCGGGATCACGAACTCGATCGCGAGCGCGCTCGGCATGTCGACGCGCAACCGGCCGCGCAGCGCCTGCGGACCGCGCTCGAACATCGTCTCGAGCTCGTCGAGGTCGGCCAGCACGTCCTTGCAGCGCTCGTAGTAGGCCGTGCCGTCCTGCGTCAGCTGCACGCGCCGGGTCGTCCGGTGCAAGAGACGCGTGCCGAGCGCGGACTCGAGCGACTGCACCGCCGTCGACGCGCTGGCCTTCGGGATCTGCAGCAGGTCGGCGGCGCGGCTGAAGCTCGACAGCTCCGCCACCCGCACGAAGATCTGCATCGCTTCGAGGCGATTCATCGGTTCTGCCGATGCGTCATTTTTCGGATCACGATTGTTCTGAATCCACGAACAGTCAAATACAGGGCCGGCAGTTTATCGCGTCTCGGGATCGCAATACAGTGCAGGACCGCATCGTCCGATGCCTCACGACCGGAACTCGCCATGCCCGATCCCACGCTCGACCCCAAGCCCGACTCCAGACCCGTCCCTGTCCCGATCGCCGTCGTCACCGGCGGCAATCGCGGGCTCGGCCGCAGCACCGTGATCAAGCTCGCCGAACGCGGCAGCGACGTCATCCTCACCTATCGCGCCAATCGCGTCGAAGCCGACGACGTCGTCGCCGCGGTCGTCGCGCACGGTCGTCGCGCCGTCGCGCTGCAACTCGACGTCGCGGACCCGCGCGGGTTCGCGGCGTTCGCCGCGCGCGTCGCCGACGCGCTCGCGACGACCTGGCAGCGCGACCGCTTCGACCACCTCGTCAACAACGCGGGCACCGGCCTCCAGGCGTCGTTCATGGAGACCACCGAGGCGCAGTTCGACGAGCAGATGAACGTGCACCTGAAGGGCACGTTCTTCCTGACGCAGGCGCTGTTGCCGCTGATGGCCGACGGCGGCCGCATCGTCAACGTGTCGAGCGGCCTCGCGCGCTTCTCGCTGCCGGGATCGTCGGCCTACGCGATCATGAAGGGCGGCGTCGAAGTGCTCACGCGCTATCTCGCGAAGGAGCTCGGCCCGCGCCGCATCGCGGTCAACACGATCGCGCCGGGCGCGATCGCGACCGACTTCCGCGGCGGCGCGATCCGGGACAATCCCGAAGCGCAGAAGATGGTCGCGTCGATGACCGCGCTCGGCCGCGTCGGCCTGCCCGACGACATCGGCGGCGTCGTCGCGTCGCTGCTGTCGCCGGCGAACGGCTGGATCAACGGGCAGCGCATCGAGGCGTCGGGCGGCATGTTCGTCTAGCGGTCCGGGTCGGCGTCGGCACGGCCGAACAGGAAGCGCCACTCGTCGGCGTAGCGCCGGTCGCGGATCGTGTTGACGTGATACGGATTCGGCGACTTCGCGGCGTCGGGCGCGAGATCGAGGTCGAAGACGCGGACGTGGTCGTCGGGCAGGCGGAGCGCCGCGTACGCCTGCCGGATCAGCGTCGCCGTCGCCTCCTTCGCGTGGTACTCGGCGTACCAGCGCTCGGGCGGCGTCGCGCCGGGCGCCGACAGCCACGGGGCCGGACGGCGCTCGCGGCCGGTGACGTCCCACGGGCTCGAGAACAGCACGACGCGTCGGACGGCGTGATGCTTCGCCGACATAGGCGGCCATGCCGGCGCCCTGCGACAGGCCGCCGACGACGAGACGATCCCAGCGCGGCGCGTCGCCGTCGAGATAGCCGCCCCAGCCGGTCTTCGGGTCGTCGCGGTCGAGCGCGCGAAGCGCGGCCACGAGCCGCGCGACGATCGATTCGGCGACCGGATTGCGGACGCCCGCGCCGTCGCCGGCGCCGTCGACGCGCATCGCGCGGAACGCCTCCGAGCATCGCGGATCCGGATCCTGCGGACAGACCTGCGACACGGCCGGCAGGTCGTCGTACTCGAGCCCGATCGCGCGATAGCCTTGCCCCGCGACGACGCCGAGGAACTCGACCAGGCCGCGCGGCCGCCCGCCGGTGCCGGTCAGGAACACGACGAGCGGTGCGTCCGGCGTCGAGCCGGCCGGCACCAGCGCATAGCTCGGATCGTCGAAGTCGTGGACGCCGGGATCGACCGCCGACGGCTTGATCGCGATGACGCGCACCTCGACGGCCGACGCGGTGGCGGCGACCAGCGACAGCAACAGTGCGGCCAGCGATGCGCAACGCCGCGCCGCGGTCGGCCGATGGCGCTGCACGTTCGCGAAGGAGGTCATCGTCGACGTCGCAGGCGTCGGACGATCGACGTGCGCGCGCCCGGCGTCGTGCCGATCAGAGGAACACGAAACCCGCGACGACGCCGACCAGCAGCAACACCCGCGTCGCGCGATACACCGTCGGGTTCCAGCGCTTGAAGCGCCGACGATACTGCCCCGCGACGTGCGACACGATGAAGATGCGGTTGATGAAGCCGGTCCGGTCGCCGGCGTCGTTCGGCGACGCGCCGGCCGCGACGACGTTCTTGCCGAGCCAGTGGTTGAGTCGCTGCGCCCAGCGCGTCTTCATCGGCCGTTCGATGTCGCAGAACAGGATCAGCCGGTTCTGACCGCTGCGGTTCTCGGCGTAATGGATGAACGTCTCGTCGAACACGACGCCCTGCCCGTCGCGCCAGCTGTAGCGCTGGCCGTCGACGTCGATGAAGCAGCGGTCGTCGTTCGGCGTCGCGAGGCCGAGGTGGAAGCGCAGCGACCCGGCATACGGGTCGCGATGACGGCCGAGCTTCGCGCCGTCGGGCAACTCGGCGAACATCGCGGCCTTGACCTCGGGAATGTCGCGCAGCAGCGCGGTCGTCTTCGGACACAGCGCCGCGGCCGACGGATGCGCATCGTCGTACCACTTCAGGTAGAAGCGCTTCCAGCCGGTCTTGAAGAACGAGTTGAAGCCGGCGTCGTTGTGCGACTCGGCCGCCTTGATCTTCTGCAGCCGCATCAGCTCGACGCCTTCGTCGCGGATCGTCTGCCAGTGATCGGTCAGCGCTTTCAGGTGCGGGAACGGCGGACGGCTGCAGGTACGGCGTCGTCGGCACGCGGCTGAACGCGTACATGAAGACATTGATCGGCGCGGTGAACGTCGAATGGTCGAACACCTGCCGGCCGACCTTGTGCCGGACGCGACCGCGCAGATGCACGACGGCGCCGCTCGCGGCGAACAGCAGGACGACGAGGACGAGGGTCAGCTTCACGGAACGGGACGGGTCACCGGCGACGACGGGCCGCGGGGCGGTCCGCGGCAATCCGCGATTTTCTCACGATCGACGCGGTCGGCGCAGTCGCGTGTCGCGCCGTCGCCGCGCCGCGGGGCCGGCTTCAGCGGTCGACCGACGCCATCCGCTGCTTCGAGTAACGCTCGCCGGCGATCCGGTCCGGGGCGAGCGCCTCGCCGAGCCGCGCCAGCTGCGCCTCGTCGAGCCGCACGGCGTCCGCGCCGAGGTTTTCCTCGAGATAGCCGCGGCGCTTGGTGCCGGGAATCGGCACGATGTCGTCGCCCTGACGGAGGATCCACGCGAGCGCGACCTGCGCCGGCGTCGCGCCCGCTTCCGCGCCGACGTCGCGCACGACCGCGGCTGCGCGCACGTTCGCGTCGAAGTTGTCGCCGCGGTAGCGCGGGTCCTGGTGCCGCCAGTCGTCCGGCGGATAGTCCTCGGCGCGCTTGACGGCGCCGGTCAGGAAGCCGCGGCCGAGCGGCGCGAACGGCACGAGGCCGATGCCGAGCTCCCGCAGCGCCGGGATGATCTCCGGCTCGAGATTGCGCTCCCACAGCGAGTACTCGCTTTGCAGCGCGGTCACCGGATGGACGGCGTGCGCGCGCCGGATGTTCGCGACGCCGGCCTCCGACAGACCGAAGAAGCGAACCGCGCCGCGCTTGACGAGATCGCCGACGGCGCCCGCGACGTCTTCGATCGGCACGGCCGGATCGACGCGATGCTGGTACAGCAGGTCGATGTGGTCGGTCTGCAGCCGCCGCAGCGAGCCCTCGACGGCCGCGCGGATCTGCTCCGGCCGGCTCGCGAACGCGCCGGTCACGAGCTTGCCGCCGTCGAACTTGAAGCCGAACTTCGTCGCGATGACGACGTCGTGGCGACGGTCCTTCAGCACGCGGCCGACCAGTTCCTCGTTGACGAACGGCCCGTAGACCTCGGCCGTGTCGAAGAACGTGCAGCCGAGGTCGAGCGCGCGATGGATCGTCGCGATCGACTCGGTCTCGTCGGCCGGCCCGTAGGACTGGCTCATGCCCATGCAGCCGAGGCCGATCGACGAGACCTCGAGGCCCTGCGAACCGAGCTTGCGTCGGGAAATCATGACTGCTCCTCTGGGTAGGTCGATGCGTCTGCGTCCGGGCGCGACCGGCCGCGGCGGTGATCCGAAGCGCACCGGCGACCGCGTCGCGCCCGTCGTTGAGGACTGCGTCGAACCCCGCGGTTCCGGTTCGCGCACCGGAGCGTGACCGTGAGCGCCCCGCGGGCGACGCGCAGGCGATCGTCTCACGGCGTGCGCCGCATGCCGTCGAAGCGCGTGAAGTTGCTCGGCCGCCGAAGGCGCCGACGGGGGTCGGCAGCGACCCGGTTCGGACCGGTCGCGATGCCTACAAGCGGATGGGCCGCGACCCCCTGATGGGCTCCGCGCGCCGATCGCAGACTGCCTCCACCCGTGATGCGCGACCTGTCGTCGTCCGCGGTCTCCACCATCCGATGATCCCGACCGATCCCGCATCCCCGCCGCCGCCCGACGGCCGTTCGACGACCGCGCTGCCGCTCGTCGAAGAGACGCTCGACGTGTCGAAGCGCGTCGTCGAGCGCGGCGGTTACCGCGTGACGAAGCGGGTCGACACGCGCGACGAGATCGTCGACGAGCCGCTGCAGCGGGTGCACGTGGACGTCGAGCGACGCCCGGTCGGCCGCCTGCTCGACGACGACGGTTCGATGCCCGCGCCGCGGCACGAAGGCGACACGACGATCTATCCCGTCGTCGAGGAAGTCCTCGTGACGCAGAAGCGCCTGCTGCTGACCGAGGAGATCCGGGTCACGCGACGCATCGAAGTGCGAAGCGCGCCGCAGACCGTCGCGTTGCGCAAGGAAACCGTTTCCATCGAGCGCCTGGACGACGGGCCGAGCCCGCCGGTCCCGACGCTCTGAACCTGCCCTCGGGCAAGCCCACCCCCAAGGTCCTTCGGACCCGCATCAGGAGATCAGCATGGCATCTGTACTGGTTGGATTGTTCGACACCCGCGAGGCCGCCGAGCGCGCGCGGACCGAGTTGACCCAGGCCGGCTTCGAGCCGGACGAGGTGACGTCGCAGCCCGACGGCTCGACCGGCGGCGGCACGTCGACGATGTCGTCGGGCTCGGCGGGAACGTCGTCGGCGACCACGCACGAGGGGCCGGTCGCGCGCTTCTTCCATTCGATCTTCGGCGGCGACGACGTCGACGACGACGACGACCGTCATCGGCAGAGCTACGGCGAGGCGTTCCGACGCGGCGCGTACGGCTTCACCGTGACGACCGACGACGACGCGTCGATCGACCGTGCCGAGGCGATCATGAACCGCTGCGGCGCGATCGACATCGACGAGCGCTCGAGCCAGTGGCAAGGCGAAGGCTGGTCCGGCGCGCCGACGACGGGCATGACCACCGGCAGCGCCGCGACGTCGGGCGTCGCGATGGCCGGCATGACCGGTACCGCGGCGACATCGGGTGCGGGGATGTCGGGCATCGGCATGGGCGGCACGAGCGGCGCGACCGGCACGTCGGTCGACACCGGCCAGACGCAGACGCTGCAGGAAGTCGAGGAGCGGCTCGCGGTCGGCAAGCGCGTCGTCGCGCGTGGCGGCGTCCGCGTCTTCACCCGCGTGCGCGAGATCCCGGTCGACGAGTCGGTGACGTTGCGCGAGGAGCACGCGAGCATCGAGCGACGGACGGTGGACCGGCCGGCGACCGAGGCCGACTTCCAGGCGTTCAAGGAAGGCACGATCGAGGTTCGCGAGACGGCCGAGGAGGCGGTCGTCGCGAAGACGGCGCGCGTCGTCGGCGAGGTCGAGGTCGGCAAGGTGGCGACCGAGCGCGAGGAAGCGATCCACGATACGGTCCGCCGGACCGAGGTCGAGGTCGAGCCGATCGTCGGCGAGTCGGGCGCCAGTGGCGAGCGCACGCGCGATTCGCTCGGTCGCGATTCGTCGACCAGCGACCCGATGGAGCGGGCGTCGATGGAGCGCTAGTCGACGCGGCGGGACGGGCGGCGCGGGTGCGCCGTCCGTCCCGCCGATCAATGCGCGCGTTCCAGTCCTCGATGCATCGAACGGGCGCGGTAGCCGCATCCTTCGTAGACCCGCCGCGCGGCGTCGTTCGCGTCGGCCAGCAGGTACAGGACGTCGACGTCGAGGCGTTCGAAGGCGAACCGTGTCGCCTCTTCCACCAGCATGCCCGCGAGCCCGCGCCTGCGCCACGCCGGGTCCGTGACGACGAACTGGAAGCGCCCGATCCGGCGTCCGTCGGCGCCCCGTTCGCGTTCACCGTACACGCCGAGCGCCGACACCAGACGTCCGTCGCGCCGTGCGGCGAACCACGCGCCGGCGCCGCGTTCCTCGAGCGTCCGCCAGCCGGCGATCCGCCGCGACATGAACCCGTCGTAGGCATTCGCGTCGTGCCAGGGATCGCGCGTCTCGACCTGCAGTCGCCGCAGCGCGTTCCAGTCGTCCCCCGCGATCCGCACGATCTCGAAGGCGGCATCGGGCTTCGGCGCGACGACGCACCGATCGCGATCGACCGCGAGGGCGACCGTCTCGAAATCGCGAAAACCCGCGTCGACGAACGGCTCGATGGCGCCGCGTTCCGGCCCGTCCCAGCCGAACGTCCGATGGACCGATGCCGGCTGCACCGCCTGCACGTGCGACGCGAACGCCGCCATCCATCGATCGAAGTCGCCGTCGTGGGGCGGCCGGTCGAGGTGCAGCGTGTTGCCCCACCAATAGTCGGGATTCGACGGCGTGAGGATCGCGAGGCCGCCGTCGAAGCGGACGACGCGCCCGTCGTCCGGCAGGAAGATCAGCTCGCTGCGCAGCAGGTCCGACGCGCCGGCGGGATCGAACCTCATCCGTGCGCCGGCGCGTCGCCCGCCGGTCAGCCTTTGGCGCGCAGCCCGGCCGCGTCGCGCAACGCCGCGGCCTTGTCGGTCGCTTCCCAGCTGAACTCCGGCTCCTCGCGGCCGAAGTGGCCGTACGCCGCGGTCTTGCGATAGATCGGGCGCAGCAGGTCGAGCATCTGGACGATGCCCTTCGGCCGCAGGTCGAACAGTTCGCCGACGATCTTCGCCAGCTGGTCGTCGGGCAGCACGCCGGTGCCTTCGGTGTAGACCGTGATGTTCATCGGCTTCGCGACGCCGATCGCGTACGCGACCTGGATCTGGCACTGCCGCGCGAGGCCCGACGCGACGACGTTCTTCGCGACGTAGCGCGCGGCGTAGGCCGCCGAGCGGTCGACCTTCGACGGGTCCTTGCCGGAGAACGCGCCGCCGCCGTGCGGGCAGGCGCCGCCGTACGTGTCGACGATGATCTTGCGACCGGTCAGCCCGCAGTCGCCCTGCGGGCCGCCGATCACGAAGCGTCCGGTCGGATTGATCAGGTACTTCGTGTCCTGCAGCATCGCCTTCGGCAGGACCGGCTTGATGATCTCCTCGATGACGGCCTCGACGAACGAGTCCTTCATCTTCGTCTTCGTCTCGCTCTGGTCCGGGTCGTGCTGGCTCGACAGCACGACGGTGTCGATCGAATGCGGCTTGCCGTTCAGGTAGCGCATCGTGACCTGGCTCTTCGCATCGGGCCTGAGGAACGGCATGCGGCCATCCTTGCGCAGCATCGCCTGGCGCTCGACCAGCCGGTGCGCGTAGTAGATCGGCGCCGGCATCAGCTCGGGCGTCTCGTCGCACGCGTAGCCGAACATCAGGCCCTGGTCGCCGGCGCCGGTGTTCAGGTGGTCGTCGCTCGCGTGGTCGACGCCCTGCGCGATGTCGTTGGACTGCTTGTCGTAGCAGACCATCACCGCGCAGCCCTTGTAGTCGATGCCGTACTCGGTGTTGTCGTAGCCGATCGACTTGATCGTGTCGCGGGCGACCTGGATGTAGTCGACGTGCGCGTTCGTCGTGATCTCGCCGGCGAGCACGACGAGGCCGGTGTTGCACAACGTCTCGGCCGCGACGCGCGAGCGCGGGTCCTGCGCGAAGATCGCGTCGAGGATGGCGTCGGAGATCTGGTCGGCGACCTTGTCGGGATGCCCTTCGGACACCGACTCGGACGTGAAGAGGAAATCGGAATTCATGCACGCTCCTGGACGAGTTGAACTGCCGCGGCTTCGTCGCCGAGCGGTCGGTTCAACAGGTGCGTGAAGTCCGACGACGCTTTAGCGACCGTCCGAAGTCGCGCAGGCGGGCGCAGGTGCGCCGCGTCGGACCGGACCGCCCCGCAAGTTGTCATTAAAACGGGCGCGTCCACGCGGCGTGTCGGAGAGAACCTCGCGGGGCATCGCGCCGATGCGTCTCGCAGGTGCGTCTCATGGCCAGGCCACGGTCGGATCGCCGTATCATACCGCGCCTTTTCCGGCCTCCCGGCGCGTCCTGTCGACCCGTCGCGCGGGTCAGTCCGGACGCATCGGTCACCCTCCCGCGCGCGAGCCCTTGCTCACGATCCTCCTTCGACTGCTGTCCCGATGGCCCCTCGGCCTGCTGCAGCGGATCGGCGGCGCGCTCGGGCGGCTCGCGGTCCGCGTGCCGTCGGGTTATCGCGATCATCTGGTCGAGAACCTCGCGCAGGCCGGCTATCCGTCGAAGACCGACCGCGCACTCGTCGCGCGCGTCGCGGCCGAAGCCGGCCGCGGCGTCCTCGAGCTCGCGCACGTCTGGATGCGACCGCAGGACGAGGTCCTCGCGAAGACCCGCGCGACCGGCTGGGAACACGTCCGCGCCGCGCGCGCCGCGGGCCGCGGGATCGTGTTCCTGACGCCGCACCTCGGCTGCTTCGAGGTCACCGCGCAGTTCTACGCGAACAACCGCGCGTTCGGACCGGACTCCGGCGCGCCGCTGACCGTGCTCTATCGTCCGCCGCGCAAGGCGTGGCTCGCGCCGCTCGTCGAAGGCCGGCGGGCGCGCGGCAACCTGTCGCTGGCCGCGGCCGACCTGTCGGGCGTCAGGCGGCTGTCGCGCGCGCTGAAACGCGGCGAGGCGATCGGCCTGCTGCCCGACCAGGTGCCGAGCCGCGGCGAAGGCGTCTGGGCGCCGTTCTTCGGGCGCGACGCGTACACGATGACCCTGCCGGCGCGCCTCGCGCGACAGACCGGCGCCGCGCTGCTGCTCGCGCACGGCGAACGCGGCGCCGACGGCGACGGCTGGGTCGTCCACTTCTCGACGGTCGACGCGCCGCTGTCCGCCGACCCGGTCGCGGCGGCGACGCAGATCAACGCGGCGCTCGAGCGGCTGATCCGCGCCAACCCGATGCAGTACCTGTGGGGCTACAACCGCTACAAGAAGCCGCGCGGCGCGCCGCCGCCGGGCGTCGTCGCGACGACCGTGTCCGATGCGAGCGAAGCGCCGACATGACGGCTTCGACGCGGATCGCGCCGGCATGACGCGCTTCTGGCTCCGCGTGCTGCGCGGCTTCGGCGTGCTGCCGCTGCCGGTCTCGCGCGCGATCGGCGCGGCGATCGGCCTGCTGCTGTACGGCATCGCGCGACAGCGACGACGCGTCGCGCGCGTCAACCTGCGCGCCTGCTTCCCGCAGATGCCCGAGCGCGACCGTCGACGGCTCGCGCGTGCGCACTTCCGCGCGTTCGCGCAGGCGCTGCTCGATCGCGGCCTGATCTGGTGGGGCGCGAAGTCGACGATCGAGCGGACGATCCGCTGGGTCGATTTCCATCACTTCGAGGACGCGATCGCGAAGGGACCGGTGATCGTGCTCGCGCCGCACTTCGTGGGGCTCGACGCCGGCGGCATCCGCTTCTCGATGCTGATGCACGCGATCTCGATGTACTCGCGACAGAAGAACAAGGTCCTCGACGCGACGATCCTCGCGGCGCGCAGTCGCTTCAACAAGCCGATCCTGCTGTCGCGGCAGGACGGCATGCGGCCCGCGGTGCGCGCGATGCGTCGCGGCCTGTCGTTCTACTACCTGCCGGACATGGACTTCGGGGCGCGCGACGCGGCGTTCGTGCCGTTCTTCGGCGTCACGGCGGCGACGATCACCGCGCCGGCGCGGCTGGCCCGGATCACGAAGGCGCTCGTCGTGCCGTGCGTCACGCGGATGACGAAGGACGGCTACGAAGCGCGCTGGTATCCGGCGTGGGAGCACTTCCCGGACGCGGACGACGACGCGCCGGCGACGCTCGCGCGCGCCGCGCGGCGGATGAACGCGTTCATCGAGGAACGCGTGCTCGAGATGCCCGAGCAGTACCTCTGGACGCACAAGCGCTTCAAGACGCGCCCGCCGGGCGAGCCGAAGTTCTATCGCTGACGCGCGGCGCGCGTCAGTGCGCGTCGGGGCGTCAGCGCCGACCGGCGCCCGAGCGCGTCGTCGCCCGCGTCCGGCTCGATGCGGGCGCCGTCGCGGTCGGCAGCGGCGGCGCCGAATACGGGTCGGCCGCGTAGTCGTTGCCGTCGCCGTCGCCATTGCCGGGACGCGCGTTGTCGCCGACGTTCGACAGCAGCACGGCCGCGCCGCGCGCCGCGACGGTGTTGGGGTTGCCCTGGCCGCATGGCGAGGCGTCCGCGATGACGAGGTAGCGCGCCGGGAAGCGTCGCGCCATCTGGTCCTCGATCGACCGGCTGAGATCGATCGGCGCGGTCGGCGTCTGGTAGACGAGCGCGTTGCGCGCGTCGTACATCGAGAAGCACTCGATGGCATGCGCGGGCGCGGCGGCGGCAACCGCGGCCGCGGCGACGAACGACATCAGGACTCGCTGATTCATGACGGTCTCCTTCGGCAAACGCGCCCGACGCGATGGCGGGCGTCGACGATCGACGCGGCGTCGACCGCGTTCGACCGACGGGATTGTGCGCGGCCGCGGCTGCGTCGGCCATCGGTGGCTTCCTGACGGCGACCGGGCGGATTCCCGGGGCCCGTCGGGGCGTCGCGGGTCGGCGGGGCGCGGCGCGTTCGATGCGAGACGCGACCGCATCCGGCTCGTCGAACGGTGCCGGCGCGCCATGCGGCCGGTGACGCCGCGGGTCGTCGATCGCGCGGCCGACGTCAACCGGCCGGTGCGACGCCCTTGAACAGGCTGATGTTCGTCGGACGATAGCCGAGCTTCGCGTACAGCGCCCGCGCCGCGTCGTTGTGGCCGAACACGTGCAGCGCGATGCCGGCGAGACCGCGTGACACGACGTGCGCCTCGAGCGCTTCGAACGCCCCGGTCCCGAGACCTTCGCGCCGCCGACGCGGTTCGACCAGCACGTCGTACACGTAGGCGATGCGACGGCCCGCGCGCGCCTCGACGGCGTACCACAGCATGCCGACGTCCGCGTTCGTCGACGGGTCCCGAAGCGTGAACAGGACGTTGTCCGGCGTCGCGAGGCCGTCGGGCAGCAACGCGTCGAATCCCTGGCGCGCCAGCGCCGGCGCCTCGCCCGGCGACCACTGGCCCGAAGCGATCTTGTCGCGTGCGTAGGCCGGAATCGCCTGCGCGAGATACGCGGCGAACGCCGGCGCATCCATCGGGTCCAGGAGCACCCTGTCGCTCGTCTCGCGCGTTCGCGACGCCTCGTCCGCCGATCCGGCGGCCAGCAGGCGCTTCGGCGCCTTGCGCGTCCACGACTGGCGCACCAGCGTCTCGACGACGGCCGGCCGCGCCGTCGCCAGCGCGATGCGCAGGCCGACCACGCGCCGGCCCCACGTCAGCGGTGCGAGGAAATCCGGATCGACGGCCAGCGCGAGCGCCCGCTCGGCCTCGTCGACGAAGACGTGCAGGTGCTCGCCGTCCGGCGGCGCGGTCGCGAAGATCTTCCCGGCGACGCGAAAGGACGTGAAGTGGAAATGCGGCGCCTCGGTCGTCGCGGGCAGCGACAGCGCGAAGCGGCGGACGCGGGCCAGCTTCAATCGCGGCCCCGCCGGATCGTGCGACGACGATCCGGGGCCGCGCGCCGAACATCCGCGTCACGCATCGCAGGCCTTCGCGACCCGCTGGGCCGGATCGTAGAAGAACTGTTCGTCGACGATCCGCTCGCCGTCCCAGCGCTGGTACGCGAGCTCCTCGATCTCGGTGCAGGTGTCGTCGAGCCAGTGGAAGCGAAAGATCCAGCGGATCACGACGATCGGCCCGTCGACGAGCACCGGCCGCACGCAGATCGACTCGACCGACTTCGCGCGCGCCAGCACGCGGCGCTCGTTCTCGATCAGCCCCGCGCGTCCGGTGCGCGGCGCGGCGTGGTTCTCGCGCATCGACGCATCCTCCGCGTAGAACTCTTCGATCGCCTCCGCGTGCGCGTTGGACTCGACGCGGGCGATGAAGCGTTCGAGGGTCGATTCCGTCGGCATGGTCCGGTTCCGTCGTGACGACCGAATCTAGGGCCGCCGCCGGCCCGCGTCAACGGCGAAGCCGTCCCGCTCGGCCTCGCGAGCGCCGCGCTGCGTGCACCCGAACAACACCGCGCACGATCGCCGGCCGCGCCGCGCATCCCGCCGCGCCCATCGACGATAATTCGTCGATGCGCCTCCGCTTCACGAAGATGCAGGGCACCGGCAACGACTTCGTCGTGCTCGACGCGTTGCGCGCGCCGATCGCGCTCGATGCGGCGCAGTGGCGCTGGCTCGCCGACCGACGCTTCGGCGTCGGCGCCGACCAGATCCTGATCGTCGGCCCGCCGCGCGACGCGACCCGCGCCGACTTCTCGTATCGCATCGTCAACGCCGACGGCGGCGAGGTCGAGCAGTGCGGCAACGGCGCGCGGGCGTTCGCGCGCTTCGTCCGCGAGCGCGGCTATGCCGATGTCGACGCGATCCGGGTCGAGACGCTGGGCGGCCTCATCGAGCCGAGGATCGAGCGCGACGGCACCGTCACCGTCGACATGGGCGCGCCGCGCTTCGCGCCGGCCGACCTGCCGTTCGACGCGCGCGGCCTCGCGTCGCGTGCCGTGCGCGACGAGACGCTGTGGGCGCTGCCGGTCGACCTCGGGCTCGACCGCGTGATCGTCGAGGTCGGCATCGTGTCGATGGGCAACCCGCATGCGGTCACGCTGGTCGACGACGTCGACGCCGCGCCGGTCGAGTCGCTCGGACCGGCGCTCGAGCATCACGCGCGCTTCCCGCGTCGGGTCAACGCCGGCTTCCTGCAGGTCGTCGATCGACGCACGGTTCGCCTGCGCGTCCACGAGCGCGGCGCCGGCGAGACGCTCGCCTGCGGCACCGGCGCGTGCGCGGCCGTCGTGTCGGGCATCCGTCGCGGGCTGCTCGACGCGTCGGTCGACGTCCGCGTGCGCGGTGGCGCGCTCGTCGTCGGCTGGGCCGGCGGCGACGCGCCGGTCACGCTGCGCGGTCCCGCGCTGACCGTCTTCGAAGGCGAGGTCGACGTGCCCGACGTCGCCGACCTCGTCGCGTCCGATCGTCGAACCGAACACCATCGCATCGAGGAGCCGCAACCCACATGAATCCCCAGGACGTCGCCGACTGGCTGCAGCAGCACCCGGAGTTCTTCGAGGAACACGCGGCGCTGTTCGCGTCGCTGACGGTGCCGCATCCGCACGGCGGTCGCGCGATCCCGCTCGCCGAACGGCAGATGGTCACGCTGCGCGAGAAGAACCGCGCGCTCGAACTGAAGGTCGCCGAGCTGATGCGGTTCGGTCAGGAGAACGATGCGATCGCCGAGCGCCTCGCGCGCTGGACGCGCCTGTTGCTGCTGCAGCGCTCGCCGCGCCTGCTGCCCGAGACGCTGACCGGATCGCTCGAAGAGATCTTCGCCGTACCGCACGTCGCGCTGACGCTCTGGGAAGCGGCCGACGACTACGCGACGGAGGGACGCGCGACGGACGCGTCGCCGGCGCTGGTCGCATTCGTCGAGCACCTGGGCCCGCCGTACTGCGGGCCGGCGAGCGGCGACGCGTCGGTCGCGCTGCCGCTGTTCCATCGCGCCACGACGGACGAGGAGATCGCGATGGCGCATCCGACCGCCGACGGCACGGCGGCCGATGCGGTGAACGAGCCGACGCCGATCACGGCGGCGCGGCGCGCCGACGACACCGGCGACATCCGCTCGGTCGCGCTGATCCCGCTGCGGCGCGGCGCCGCGCCGGCCGCGTTCGGGCTGCTCGCGCTCGGCTCGGCCGACGCGCGTCGCTTCCACGACGGCATGGGCACCGACTTCCTCGCGCGGATCGGCGAGACGTCGAGTGCGGCGCTGACGCGGCTGCTGCGTTGAGCCGACGCGCCGGCCGACGACGCATGCGTCGACGACGCGTCCGACGACGCTGCCGCCATCGGCCGACGCGCTATCTCGCGCATCTCGAGACGCAGCGCAAGCTCGCGGCGCACACGCTGACCGCGTATCGACGGGCGCTCGTCGGGCTGGCGACGCTCGTCGCCGACGATGCGCGGGCGACGACGGTCGAGTCGCTGCGCGACGCCGACGTCCGACGCTACGCCGCGAAGCTGCACGCGCGCGGCCTCGGCGCACGCTCGATCGCGCATGCGCTGTCGACGTGGCGCGGCTATTTCCGCTGGCTCGCGCTGTACGAGGACGGCGGCACGAACCCGGTCGCCGACGTCCGGCCGCCGAAGCCGAAGAAGCGGCTGCCGAAGGCGCTGTCCGAGTCGATGACGGCGCAGCTGCTCGACGCGCCGCGTGCGGCCGGTGGCGCCGCTGCGTCGACGACCGCGTCGACGACCGGCGCGTCGACGACCGCGCCGCGGCCGCGGCCGCGACGACCCGCGACGCGGCGATCTACGAGCTGTTCTATTCGTCCGGGCTGCGGCTCGCCGAGCTCGTCGCGCTCGACGTCGCGTACGCCGACGACGGCGTGCATCGCTCGACCGGCTGGCTCGACCGATCCAGCGCCGAGGTGACGGTCACCGGCAAGGGCGGCAAGCGGCGCACGGTGCCGGTCGGCGCAAAGGCGCTCGACGCGATCGCGCGCTGGCTCGCGGTGCGCGGCGCGTGGCTGAAGGCCGATCCGCATCCGCTGTTCGTCTCGCGTCGCGGCGAGCGGCTGTCGGGGCGGACGATCCAGGCGCGGCTGAAGGCGCATGCGCGTGCGGCCGGCGTGCCGGCGAACGTCCATCCGCACGTGTTGCGGCATTCGTTCGCGTCGCACCTGCTGCAGGCGTCGGGCGACCTGCGTGCGGTGCAGGAACTGCTCGGCCACGCGAGCATCGCCGCGACGCAGGTCTACACGAGCCTCGACTTCAAGCGGCTCGCCGAGGTCTACGACGCGGCGCATCCGCGGGCGCGGCGCAAGTAGGGCGCAGGCTCGGACCGGCCGGACGCGCGACCGCGCTCGAACAAGCGCGATTTTTCACTGCTGTCACCGCGGCGAAGGCCGGGGACCGATCATCGTCGGTGCTCGAACCCGGTGATCGGGTCCCGGCCGTCGCCGGGATGACGGCCGCGGTGTGATGTGCGAACTCCGACCGGCCGCGACGGCTCGTGGATCCGCCCCGCAAAGCGCGGCCTCGTCCGATCTTCTCGCATGCGCCGACGCCGCTTCGCCCGCTTCCTTATAATTCGCCCCCTTTCGCCCGCGCCGCACGCGACCCGCATGCTCGAAGCCCAGAAGACCGCGATCGTCGACCGCATCGACGCCGCGCTCGCGCCGCTCGTCGCGGGCACCGGCGTCGTGCCGGTCGTCGCGCTCGAGCGGCCGAAGATCGCGTCGCACGGCGACTTCGCGTGCAACGTCGCGCTGCAGATCGCGAAGCGCGCTGAAGGCGAACCCGCGCACGATCGCGCAGGCGATCGTCGACGCGCTCTTGTCCGGCGGCGACGGCCTCGTCGCGCGCGCCGAGATCGCGGGGCCGGGGTTCGTCAACCTGTTCCTGTCGCCGGCCGCGCACCAGGCGGTCGTCGCGACCATCCTCGACGAAGGCGAACGCTTCGGCACGATGCCGCGGGCCGCCGGCGACGACGCGAAGGTGATGATCGAGTTCGTCTCGGCGAACCCGACCGGCCCGCTGCACGTCGGCCACGGCCGGCAAGGCGCGCTCGGCGACGTCATGGCCGCGCTGTTCGAGACGCAGGGCCGCGCCGTCACGCGCGAGTACTACTACAACGACGCCGGCGTGCAGATCGCGACGCTCGCGATGTCGGTGCAGGCGCGCGCGAAGGGCCTCGCGCCCGGCGACGCCGGCTGGCCCGAGGCCGCGTACAACGGCGACTACATCGCCGACATCGCGACCGCCTACCTCGCGGGCGAGCCCGGTCCCGGCCGACCGGTCCGAAGGCCGGCCCGAGGTCGCGGCGTCGGGCGACGTCGACGACCTCGACGCGATCCGGCGCTACGCGGTCGCGTTCCTGCGTCGCGAGCAGGACCTCGACCTGAAGGCGTTCGGCGTCGCGTTCGACCACTACTTCCTCGAGTCGTCGCTGTACACCGACGGCCGCGTCGAGCGGACCGTGAAGGCGCTCGTCGACGCCGGCCGCACGTACGAGGCGGACGGCGCGCTGTGGCTCGCGACGACCGCCTATCCGGACCTCGGCGACGACAAGGACCGCGTGATGCGGAAGTCGGACGGCACGTACACGTACTTCGTGCCCGACGTCGCTTACCACCTCGCGAAGTGGGAACGCGGCTTTCGCAAGGTCATCAACGTGCAGGGCAGCGACCATCACGGCACCGTCGCGCGCGTGCGCGCCGGGCTGCGCGCGATCTCCGACGCCGAGCACCTCGGGCTGCCGTCGATCTATCCCGACTACGTGCTGCACAAGATGGTCCGCGTGATGCGCGGCGGCGAGGAGGTCAAGATCAGCAAGCGCGCCGGCGGCTACGTCACGCTGCGCGACCTGATCGCGATGAGCGGCGGCGAGGCCGAGCCGAACGTGCGCGGCCGCGACGCGGTGCGCTTCTTCTTCATCACGCGCAAGGCCGACACCGAGTTCACGTTCGACGTCGACCTCGCGCTCGAGCAGTCCGACGAGAACCCGGTCTACTACGTGCAGTACGCGCACGCGCGCATCTGCTCGGTGCTCGCGCAATGGGGCGGCGCGGACTGGGAATCGAAGGTCGCGACGCTGACCGGCGCCGACCGGTCGCTGCTCGTCGCGCCGCGCGAGATCGCGCTGATGCAGCGCCTCGCCGAATATCCCGCGATGCTCGCCGCGGCGGCCGCCGAGATGGCGCCGCACCACCTCGCGTTCTGGCTGAAGGACTGCGCGGCCGACCTGCACAGCTATTACAATGCCGAGCGCGTGCTGGTCGACGACCGCGCGCTGCGCGACGCGCGCGCGTCGCTGCTCGCCGCGACCCGGCGTGTCATCGCGAACGGGCTCGCCATCGCAGGCGTCTCGGCGCCGCAGAAGATGTGAGGCCGCAGACGACGCGATCGTCGTCGCGGCGTTTCGAGGAGATCGCATGACCGGTGGCCTCCCGGACCGCCGCCAGCACGGCAACACGCTGCTCGGACTCGTGATCGGGGTCGTGCTCGGCCTCGGCATCGCGATGGTCGTCGCGCTGTTCGTCACGAAGGCGACGGTACCGTTCGTCAGCAAGCCGGCCCGCGTCGCGACGCCGACCGAGCCCGAGGGCACGAAGCTGCCCGACCCGAACCGCAGCCTGTACGCGAAGGACGCGCCGCCGACTTCGACCTCGCCACCCGCGTCGTCGCCGACCGCGCCGCTGAGCACGACGGTGATCGCGCCGCCGCCGCCGAACGTCGCGCCCGGCGCCGACGGCGCGAAGCCGCCGGTCGTCGACCGTTCGACCGACACCGGGATCACGATGCTGCAGGCCGGCGCGTTCTCGAACGCCGACGACGCCGAAAGCATGCGCGGCCGTCTCGCGCTGCTCGGGTTCGAGTCGCGCGTGCAGCCGGCCGACCGCGACGGCGCGCGAATCTTTCGCGTGCGGCTGGGACCTTATGGCCGCATCGACGATCTCAACCGGGCCCGCCAGCGGCTGATCGAGAACGGCGTCGAGGCGACGCTCGTCCCGCCGGGTCGCTGACGGCTCGCGAGCGCGCGCGGCGGTCGATGCCGCGCGACGTCGTCGCGGACGTCGTCGAAATCGCCGACGTCCGCTGTCGTTGCACGCTTCCGCAGTCGCACGCTCCGCACTCTCTTTCCAGGCCTTCGCATGATCGAATCGAATCGTCACCAGACCCCGACCCGCGCGCTGCCGTCGTCGCGCGTCCGCCTGCTGTGCGCCGCGTTCGTCGCGACCGCGACGTTCGCGGCGTCGGCGGCCTTCGCGCAGGTCGGCGCGTTGAAGGAAGGCGTGAACTACGTCGTCGTGAAGCCGCCGCAGCCGACGTCGGCGCCGGCCGGCAAGGTCGAGGTCATCGAGTTCTTCGGCTACTGGTGCCCGCACTGCAACGAGTTCGAGCCGACGATGCGCGACTGGGCGCGAGCGCAACGAGGCGAAGGTCGCGATGGTGTACGTGCCGATCCCGACGGCATTCCGCGCGAGCGAGTCGAACCTGCAGCGGCTCTACTACGCGCTCGACGCGATGGGGAAGGAGAAGGAGCTGCGCTCGAAGGTCTTCGCGTCGATCCACGACGATCATTCGCTGCCGTACAACGCCGACCCGGACGCGATCGCGAGCTGGGCCGAGAAGAACGGCCTCGAACCGCAAGCAGTTCGTCGACACGTTCAACTCGTTCTCGGTCCAGTCGAAGCGTCAGCCGCGCGAACCAGCTCGCCGCCGCGTACGGCGTGACCGGCGTGCCGGAGCTCGGCATCGGCGGCCAGTATCTCGTCAACGTCGACGCGCGGACGATCGGCAACGCCGATTTGTTCGTCGCACGCGTCACGGGCGGGAAGTGACGCGACGTGCGGGCGACGCGATGCGCGACGACGGTCGACGTCGCGTTCGCTCGCGCGCGTCGACGGCCGCGAGCGGCATCGTGACACGCGTCCGGCCGCGTCCGGCCACGCGTCCGCGACGATCGACGTGCTGCGCGAACCGGTCGACGTCGCCGGCCCGCGCGTCCGTCGGACGCTGACGACGCCGGCTCGCGCGCGACGGCGTCGATGAAGGTCTTCATCACCGGCGCGTCGAGCGGCATCGGCGAGGCGCTCGCGCAGGTCTATGCCGCCCGCGGCGCGGCGTGCGCGCTGGTCGCGCGCCGCGCCGATGCGCTGGAGCGCGTGCGGCTCGGGCTCGCGCATCCCGACGACCACCGCGTCTTTCCCGTCGACGTCACCGACGCGGCGGCGCTCGCGATCGCGGCGCAACGCGCGATCGCGACGATGGCGACTGCCCGACATCGTCGTCGCGAACGCCGGCATCTCGGGCGGCACCGACACCGGCGACCCGCGCGACCTCGCGTCGTTCCGGCGCATCGTCGAGACGAACGTGCTCGCGACGGTCGCGACGTTCACGCCGTTCGTCGATGCGATGCGGACGGCGCCGCCGATCGCCGGCGGCCGCAGGCTCGTCGTCGTCGCGAGCGTCGCCGGCGTCCGCGGGCTGCCGGGCTCCGGCGCGTACAGCGCGTCGAAGGCGGCCGTCGCGACGTACGCGGAGAGCCTGCGCGTCGAACTGCGCGGCACCGGCATCCGCGTCGTGACGATCGCGCCGGGCTTCATCGCGACGCCGATGACGGCCGGCAATCCGTATCCGATGCCGTTCCTGATGCCGGTCGACCGCTTCGCGGTGCGTGCCGTCGCGGCGATCGCGAGCGGCCGCAGCTACTGCGTGATCCCGTGGCAGATGGCGTGGGTCGCCCGACTGCTGCGCGTGCTGCCCGACGCCCTGTACGACGCGGCGATCGCCGGCCGCGGTCGAAAGCCGCGCCTGACGGAGCGGTCGTGAACGCCGCGGTCGCCGCGTCGTCGCCGATGGTGGACGACGCGCTCGGCACGCCGTCGCCGACCGACGATGCGCCCGGCACGCCGTCGACGATCGACGACGCGCTCGGCACGCCGCACCGCCGATGGCCCGACCGCGCGACGCTGCGCATCGTGTCGCTCGTGCCGTCGCTGACCGAACTGCTGTGCGACCTCGGCCTCGCGTCCGCGGTCGTCGGCCGCACCGGCTGGTGCATTCATCCGGCGGGCGTCGTCGACGGCATCGCGAAGATCGGCGGCACGAAGACGGTCAACGTCGAGAAGATCCGCCGACTCGCGCCGACGCACCTCGTGGTCAACGTCGACGAGAATCCGAAGCCGGTGGTCGACGCGCTGGCGGCGTTCGTGCCGCACGTCGTCGTCACGCATCCGACGACGCCGGACGACAACGTCGGGCTGTACCGGCTCTTCGGCCACGTCTTCGGATGCGACGCCGAGGCCGCCGATCTCGTCGCACGCTTCGAGCGTGCGCGACGCGGGCTCGACGCGCGGCACGAAGCCGGTCGCGACGCGGGCGGCCGGAGCGTGCACGCAGGGCATGCGTCGCAGCGCGTGCTGTACCTGATCTGGAAGGACCCGTGGATGACCATCGCGCGCGACACGTACATCGCGGCGATGCTCGCGTCGATCGGCTGGCGGCAGGTCGACGTCGGCGACGCGTTCGATGTGACGACGCCGTCGTCGCCGCGCTATCCGGCGATCGACCTCGCGCGCGCCGTCGCGGGTGTCGATCGCATCCTGCTGTCGTCGGAGCCGTATCGCTTCACGGACGAGCACGTCGCGTCGCTGGCGTCGCTCGCGCCGCGGGTGCAACTCGTCGACGGGGAGATGCTGTCGTGGTACGGCAGTCGCGCGATCGCGGGGCTCGCGTATCTCGCGCGGTTGCGGGAGACGTGATCGGGTCGAGCCCGGGCGGCCGTGCACGCCGCCGGGTCCCCGCCTTCGCGGGGACGACCAACCGATGGGGTCCCGGCCTTCGCCGGGACGACGGATGATCGGGATCCCGGCCTTCGCCGGGACGACGGATTCGGATGCCGTCACCCCGGCGAAGGCCGGGGCCCAAGTCCCTCGCTGCAGCCACGAACGAGACGGGCCGCGTCGCCGCGGCCCGCCGGCCTCACAGCACGTAGCGCGCGAGGTCTTCGCTCTTCGACAGCTCTTCGAGCCGCCCGTCGACGTACGCCGCGTCGATCACGACGGTCTGGCCGGCGAGCGCCGTCGCTTCGTACGACAGCTCCTCGAGCAGCCGCTCCATCACCGTGTACAGCCGCCGTGCGCCGATGTTCTCGGTGCGCTCGTTGACCGAGAACGCGATCTCGGCCAGCCGGCGGATGCCGTCCGGCGGGAACTCGAGCGTGACGTTCTCCGTCGCGAGCAGCGCGAGGTACTGCTTCGTCAGCGCCGCGTCGGTCTGCGTCAGGATCCGTTCGAAGTCGTCCACCGACAGCGACTCGAGCTCGACGCGAATCGGGAAGCGGCCCTGCAGCTCCGGGATCAGGTCGCTCGGCTTCGCGAGGTGGAACGCGCCGGACGCGATGAACAGGATGTGATCGGTCTTGATCATCCCGTACTTCGTCGACACGGTCGTGCCTTCGACGAGCGGCAGCAGGTCGCGCTGCACGCCCTGACGCGAAACGTCCGCGCCGCCGTATTCCTGGCGCGACGCGATCTTGTCGATCTCGTCGAGGAACACGATGCCGTTCTGCTCGACGTTCTGCACGGCGGTCAACTTGAGCTCTTCCTCGTTGACGAGCTTCGCGGCCTCTTCGTCGATCAGCAGCTTCTTCGCCTCGGCGACCTTCAGCTTGCGCGTCTTCTTGCCCTTGTTCGACGACAGGTTCTGGAACATGCCGCGGATCTGCTCGGTCATCTCTTCCATGCCGGGCGGCGCCATGATCTCCATGCTCGACGCGGGAGGCGCGACCTCGATCTCGATCTCCTTGTCGTCGAGCTCGCCTTCGCGCAGGCGCTTGCGGAATTTCTGGCGCGCGTTGCTGTCGTTCGCGTGCTCCGGATCGGCGCTCGGCGCCGGCGGCGTGAAGCCGAAGTCGCGCGGCTTCGGCAGCAGCGCGTCGAGGATGCGTTCCTCGGCGGCGTCCTCGGCGCGCTCGCGCACCTGCTTCGTCGCGGCCTCGCGCGTTTCCTTGACGGCCGTCTCGACGAGGTCGCGGATGATCGTGTCGACGTCGCGACCGACGTAGCCGACCTCGGTGAACTTCGTCGCCTCGACCTTCACGAACGGCGCGTCCGCGAGCCGCGCGAGTCGACGCGCGATCTCGGTCTTGCCGACGCCGGTCGGGCCGATCATCAGGATGTTCTTCGGCGTGATCTCGTGACGCAGCGGGTCCGCGACCTGCTGGCGACGCCACCGGTTGCGCAGCGCGACGGCGACGGCGCGCTTCGCGTTCTTCTGGCCGACGATGTGCTTGTCGAGCTCGGCCACGATCTCGGCGGGCGTCAGGGTCTCGGAAGACATGCGGTTTCCCGGTTGGGATTGAAAATCGAACATGGTGCGTTACTCCAGCGTCTCGACGACGTGAGACTGATTCGTGTAGATGCACAGGTCGCCGGCGATCGTCAGCGCCTTCTTGACGATGTCGGCCGGCTCGAGGTCCGTGTTGTCGACGAGCGCCTTCGCCGCCGACAGCGCGTAGACGCCGCCCGAGCCGATGGCCGTCACGCCGCCTTCGGGCTCGAGGACGTCGCCGTTGCCGGTGATCTGATAGGTGTGCTCGCGGTCGGCGACGATCAGCATCGCCTCGAGGCGACGCAGGATGCGATCGGTCCGCCAGTCCTTCGCGAGTTCGACGGCCGCGCGCTGCAGGTTGCCCTGATGCTTCTCGAGCTTCGCCTCGAAGCGGTCGAGCAGCGAGAAGGCGTCGGCGGTGCTGCCCGCGAAGCCGGTGAGGATCTTGCCCTGGTAGAGGCGCCGCACCTTCTGCGCGGTGCCCTTGACGACGATGTTGCCGAGCGTGACCTGCCCGTCGCCGCCGAGCGCGACGCGGTTGCCGCGACGCACGGCGACGATGGTGGTGCCGTGGAATTGCTCCATGAGAGCTCCGGAAGGGAATGCCTGCGGAGTTCGGGGCAGGGACCGGCAATTCAAGCCGAGCCCGGGCGGCGCCGGCGCGCGCCACGCCGCTGCGCGAGCCCGCGCGCCGACCTTCGCGGCCGTGGTCGGGCCTGCGGGTCGCATGCGTGGAGAAGGCCGCCGTCGGATCGGCGACGGCGATGGTCGCGTCTGGAAAATCCGCGGCCGCGCGGACCGCGCTCAGACCTTGCGTCGCTCGATCGCGACGACCTCGTGCAGCCCCATCACGACGAACAGCGCCGCGACGAGGTGCCCGACGTGGACGAACGTCAGGTCCTTCTTCTGTCCGCGCATGCCGACGGCCCAGTTCAGCAACAGGCCCGCGGCGGTGAAGTCGACGCGCGTCAGCCGGGCGCAGTCGACGACGACGCGCTGGCGCTCGTTCGCGAACTGCGTGAGCCGTCCGAGGTCCGCCTCGGCCTTGCCGACCAGCTCACCGCCGAGGCCGACGTGGTCCGGCGGCAGCGCTTCGTCGCCGTCCGCCGGTGCCGTGTCCGGCTGCGCGGCCTTCGGCTCGTTGTCGACGAGATATTTCGCCGAGACCGGTTCCCACGGCGGCGGCGATACCTCGAACGTGACGCAGTAGTCGATGCTGGTCTCTTCGAAGTCGGCCTGCCGTCCGAGGATGCGGTAGGTCTCGAGCAGCAGCATCCAGACCGCGTTCGACGGGTCGCGACGGCCGACCTCGATCTCGGCGCGCAGGCGGTCGACGAGCTGCGCCGCGCCGCTGATCGCGACCTCGTGATTGGACTTCTCGAACGCGGCGAAGACGCGCAGGATCAGTTCGGCGCCGCCCGCGTCGACCGACGTGACCTGGTCGAACTCGAGATGCAGCACGGCGCTGCGCTGCGCGAGCTTCTTGAGCTGCTCCAGCTGCGGCACGATCCGCACGTCGAGCGCGCCCTTGAACACGATCGCGGTCCGCGGCGCCGGCGTCGCGGCGCGCGAGACCGGCTTCTTCGTCGCGGCGTCCGACCAGGCGGGCGCCGATGTCTCGAAGCGCACCGCGTACTCGATGGCGAGGTTCTCGAACTCGGCGCGCTTGCCGAGCGACTGGTAGAGCTCGAGCAGCATCAGCCAGGTCTCGGTGCTGCGATCGTTCGCGACGGCCGCCGCGAGCACCGACACCGCCGGCAGGTCCTGCCCGTTCGCGTAGAGGATCGCCGCCTCCTCGAGCACCGGATTGCCGGCGTCGGCGAGCACCATCGAATGCGCGAGGTGCGAGTCGCCGAGCATCAGGTCGGTCGACGTCGTGATGCCGCTCAGCGTGTCCTGCGCGCGGCTCGTCGAGGTCCGCGTGGCGCCGGTCGCCGAGACGTTGCCGCGCGACGCGGCGAAGTCGCTGCGCGACTGCATGATCTCGGACTCGATCTGCGACTCGATCAGGTCGATCTTCTCGGCCGTCGCGCGCGCGACGTCGCGCGGCGACATCGTCGGTGGCGACCGCGTGCTCGGGCCGCGCCGGGTCGTGGCGCCCGACGACGTCGAAGACGCATTCTTGCGCTGCGCGGCGTCGGGGCGCGCGGCGTCGTTCGACGCACGGTCGCGCGGTTCGTTGTCCTTGCTTTTCTTCTTCCCGAACAGCCCCGAAAAAGCCACACCCGCTCCGCTGCTTGAAACGACTCCACACGGTCCCGACCGCGAAGCGCGGACCGCTTCCCGGGGAAGATTCAGTCTAGCACGCAAGAAACGGTGCACCAGGGGGTGCGCCGTGGTCCGCGTCAGGCCTCGACGACCCCGGCGCGGCCGTCCTCGACGACGAAGCGCTTCAGGGTGCCGAGCGTCGCCCGCGGGTCGCGGACGTCGGACACGGTCCGGTAGGTCATGGTCATCGTCGACGGCCCGATGTCCGCGATCGCGTAGCCGTGGCGGCCGGCGTCGAAGAAGCGGATGTGCGGGTTGTCCGCAAGATACGGCCGGAACGTCGCGTCGCTCGGTCCGTTCGACGAGATCGACGTGCCGACGAACTCGGTCGCGACCGTCGCCGACGCCGGGTCGTCGAAATCCGCCTTCAGATCGTTCGCCCAGAACGAATGGATGTCGCCGCCGACGACGACCGGATTGCGGACGCGGCTCGCCGCGAGGTGATCGATCAGTCGGGCGCGGCTCGCCGGATAGCCGTTCCAGTCGTCGGTCCAGAAGCCGAAGTCGCCGGCCGGCGTCCGCCGCTTGAGCTGGGCCATCAGCACGTCCTGTCCGATCACGTTCCAGCGCGCGGCGGACCGCGCGAGGCCGTCGAACAGCCAGCGCTCCTGCGCGAGCCCGATCATCGAGCGCGACGCGTCGACGAGCTCGGCGCACGCGGCGACGGTCTCGACGTGGCCCTTGCCCTTCGCCGGCGGCCCGTAACAGGCGCCGCGGGAGCGGTACTGCCGGCCGTCGACCATCGCGATCTCGACGAGGTCGCCGAAGCGGAAGCGGTCGTAGACGCGCAGCGACGGACCGTCGGGCGTCGAGCGGCTCGGGCGGACCGGCATGTGCTCGTAGTAGGCCTGGTATGCCGCGGCGCGACGTCGAAGGAACGCGGCCGGATCGTCGAACGTCTGCGACCAGCGGTCGGCGTAGTCGTTGGACACCTCGTGGTCGTCCCACGTCAGCAGCGCGGTCGTCGTCGCGTGCAGCGCCTGCAGGTCGGGGTCGAGCCGGTACTGCGCATAGCGGTTGCGATAGGTCGGCAGCGTGCTCGCCTCGACGCCGTCGCTGTGGACGCGTACGCCGCGATGCTTGCGGTCGACGGTCTCGTAGATGTAGTCGCCGAGATAGAGGACGACGTCCGGCGACTCGGCCGCGAGGTGGCGATAGGCCGAGAACCAGCCGTGCTCGTAGTTCGAGCACGAGACGAACGCCATCTTCAGTCGCCCGACCGGGGTGCCCGGTGCGGCCACGGTGATCGCGCGGCCGATGCGGCTCTCGGCATCGCCGTGGCGGAAGCGATACCAGTACGGACGGTCGGCCGCGAGACCGGTCAGCTCGACGTGGACCGAATGCGCGTAGCGGCTCTCGGCCGGCGCCACGCCGCGCCGCACGACGTCGCGCATGCCGGGGTCGGTCGCGACCTCGAACGCGACCGGCACGTCGCCGCCCGACATCCCGCCCGGCGTGGCCGGGTCCGTCGACAGCGGATCCGGCGCGAGCCGCGTCCAGATCGCGAAGCCGTCGGCGCGCGGTTCGCCGGCCGCGACGCCGAGCGCGAACGGGTCGCCGGTGACGCGGTTCGCGCGCGGCGACGTCGCGCACGACCAGAGCGCCGGCGGCAGCAGCGCGAAGGCGCCGAGCCGCGCCGTCGCCGCGAGCCAGCGTCGACGCGCGTCGTTCAGGTCGGACATCAGCGCCTCCCGTCGGCACGGACGCCCGCGGGTCGGACGTCGTCGCGACGATGATGCCTCACGTCCGCGTCAGAACGACTTCGTCAGGCCGCCGAAGAAGCCGCGCCGCGGGCCGTACTGCGGCGCGCCGACGCCGATGCCGGTGCCGTCGCGCAGCTCGTAGCTGCGGTCGAGCAGGTTGATGACCGCGACGCGGACCTCGACCTTGCCGAACGTCTCGCTGTCGATCGTGTGCGTGCCGCTCAGGTTGACCTGGACGTACGCCGGCAGGTGATCGCTGTTCGCGAAGCCGTTGCGCAGCCCGCTGCCGAAGACGAGGTCGGTGCCGACCCGCGTCGCGCCCCACGTGTACGAGACGCCGCCCGACGCCGAGAGCTTCTGGTCGTGGTCGAGGTGGACCCAGTGCGACGCGATGTAGTCGAGCTCGTCGGGATCGAAGTTGAACTGCCCGGTCGCGATCTGCTTGCCGAGCGCCTGCGACAGCGCGACGTTGGCGTAGGTCGACCAGCCGCCGCGGCGATACGACGCCGACAGCTCGATGCCGCGGATGCGGCCCTCGGCGTAGTTGAAGTCCGAATAGATCAGCGCGTTGCCGAACTGTCCTTCGTCCTGCAGGTCGCGGACCTTGCGGTAATACGCGTCGAGCCCGACGATCAGGCCGCTCCCGATCGACTGCGAGACGCCGGCGTCGAAGTAGTTCGACCGCTCGCTGCGCACCGACGTGTCCGCGTCCGACGGCAGCGCGTTCGTCGTGTTCTGGAACAGCGCGACCGATGTCGTGTCGATCTTCTCGGTCGCGGGCGGCGTGAAGTAGCGCGCATAGCCGGCGTGCACGCGGGTCGTTGGCGTCACGTCGTACGTGATGCCCAGACGCGGGCTCCACTGCTTCTCGTTCGTGACCGTCGACACGTGGTCGAACCGCGCCCCGAAGTTGATCGCGAGCTTCTCGACCGGCTGCCACTCGTCCTGCAGGTAGACGCCGTAGGTCTGGCCGCGCAGGCCGCTGCCGTCGGCGATCGCGAACGGCGTCGTCGACGTCTGGTTGCCGTCGTCGTCGGCCGCGAACACGAACGCGCGATCGCTCGTCGACTCCCGCTCCTGCTGCGCGAACACGCCGGCCCGCAGCGTGTGGCGCTCGTTCAGCCGGAAGCTGAGGTCGCCCTGCAGGCCTCGCGCGTCGTTCTTGCGGACGATCTGCGCCGCGACGCCGTCGAACACGAGGTCGCCGATCGGGTCCGGCTGGTAGGCGACGTCGGTGTGGCGGGCGAACAGCGACAGCTGGTAGTCGATGCGGTCGGTCGGACTGGTCTGATACGTCAGGATCTCGAACGAGTTCTTCTCGTTCTGCCGCGCGTCGAGCTTCGCCGAGTCGACCGGCGGGTCGCCGTCGAGGGCATAGCTCGGCGTCTGGCCCGGCACGTTCGGGATCTGGA
Organism: uncultured beta proteobacterium; assembly: GCA_963720205.1. Lineage (GTDB taxonomy): Bacteria > Pseudomonadota > Gammaproteobacteria > Burkholderiales > Burkholderiaceae_D > CAHJXF01. The sequence continues at coordinate 3,001,118 of OY970390.1, forward strand.
ACTTGTTGTTCGACGTGCCGACGATCAGGCTGATGCGGCTGTTCTCGTCGATGATGTTCGACAGGTACGCGAAGCCCTTCGTCTGGCGCGTCGTGTCGTGCAGCGCGGTGCGGCTCGGCGTCGGGTTCTCGATGCCCTGGTCGTCGCGCAGGAACGAGCTGGTGACGTAATAGCTCCACGCGCCGCTCGTGCCGCCGTACTCGACGCTGCCTTCGCCGTGGCCGTGGCTGCCGCCGAGCAGCGACACGTCGCCGCCGGTGGCGAGCCCGGTGCCGGCGGTCCGGATGTCGATCACGCCGGCCGTGCGGTAGCCGTACTGCGCCGGCAACGCGCCGGTCAGCAGGCTGATCTGGTTCGCGAAGCGCGTCTCGAGCGCCTGTCCGAACCCGGAGATCGCCTCCGGAATCTGCACGCCGTCGATGCGGTACTGCAGGTTCGAATGGTCGCCGCGCACGTGCAGCTGGCCATAGCTGTCCTGCACGACGCCGGGCGCCTGCAGCAGCACCTGGTTCAGCGGCGTGTCGCGGCCGAGCGGCAGCGTCTGGATGTCGCTCTTGTCGAAGCGGAAGACGCTGCTGCCGGTGTCCGGCGAGATCTGGTTGCGGGCGGCGTCGAGCTTGCGACCGGTGATCTGCACCGCGTCGAGCTGCCGGACCGGCGCGGCGGACGATGCGTCGACCGGCGCGGTCGACGACGGGGACGCCGTCGGCGATGCCGGGGTCGTCGACGCGGGTGTCGCCGGCGATGCCGGGGTGGCGGGCGTCGGTGCCGACGTCGGCCCGAGCGTCTGCGCGGACGGCTGCGCGGACGGCTGCACAGTCGGCGCGGCCTGGGCGACGATCGCCGCGGACGCGGGGTCGGTCGGCGCATCGTCGGAAGCGGTCGGACGCGGATCGGCGGCGGCCGTCGCGAGCGGAAAGAGCGATGCGATGGCGACCGCCAGCGCATGCGGGAAAGGCATGTTCATGGACTTCTCCGGGACAGGGTCGGGCTTCCGCGGCACGCGCGGAAGTCGTCGTCGATGTCAGGAGAGGACCGGCGGCGCCCTGCTTCGGTAACGGACCTCGAACCGGCGGACGACCGCCGCGTGCGGCACGTGCGCGACGCGCGGCGGGGTCGCGGCTTCGGCGTCGAGCGCGAACGCGCCCGGCACCCCGCCGGCGTGGCCGAGATGCGCGACGGCGAGGCACTTCGCGCACAGCGCGTCGTCGTCGGCCGGCGCGCCGGCCTGGCGATGGATGCGTTCGAAGTCGTGCTCGAGCGCGTGCGCGAACGCCTGCTGCTGCGCGAACACGAGCAGGAAGGCGAAGCACAGGCGCGCGACGACGAGTCGCGCGGCGGACGAGCGAAGGAAACGCATCGGGAAGGTCATGCGGCCGGATGCGGCGAACGACCGGCGATCGATGAAAGACCGGCCCATCTTGCCATACCGCAATGCGCTCGACATCCGCCGTCCGGATGACATCGACGCGCGTGAACCGCGACGATCGAGCCCGATCGGCCGCCTCCCGCGGCGTCGCGCGTCCGCATCGGGCCGCCGACGCGTCGGCGCGTCACTGCCATCCGTAGCGTCGCGTGTAGAACGACTTCATCGCCTGCGTCAGCAGCACGTACGAAAGCAGGATGCCGGCGAGGCACGCGAAGTACGACCACGGCAGCGGCTGCATCTTGAAGTAGCCGGCGAGGACGCCCATCGGCAGGTACACGCCGATCGCCATCACGAGGCCCGTCATGACGAGTACCGGCCACGCGGCGCGGCTCTGGATGAACGGCAGCCGACGGGTGCGGATCATGTGCACGATCAGCGTCTGCGACAGCAGCCCTTCGACGAACCAGCCCGACTGGAACAGCGTCTGCGTGCCCGGCGAGTCGGCCTTGAAGACGAACCACAGCAGCGCGAACGTCACGACGTCGAAGATCGAGCTGACCGGCCCGAACCAGATCATGAAGCGGCCGAGGTCGTCCGGGTTCCAGCGCTGCGGCTTCGCGAGCAGCTCGCTGTCGACGTGGTCGAACGGGATCGCGATCTGCGAGATGTCGTACAGCAGGTTCTGCACGAGGATCTGCAGCGGCAGCATCGGCAGGAACGGCAGGAACGCCGACGCGATCAGCACCGAGAACACGTTGCCGAAGTTCGACGACGCGGTCATCTTGATGTACTTCAGCATGTTCGCGAAGGTGCGGCGGCCCTCGACGACGCCTTCCTCGAGCACCATCAGGCTCTTCTCGAGCAGGATGATGTCGGCCGCCTCCTTCGCGATGTCGACCGCCGAGTCGACCGAGATGCCGATGTCGGCCGTGCGCAGCGCCGGCGCGTCGTTGATGCCGTCGCCCATGAAGCCGACGACGTGGCCGGTCTGCTTCAGCGTCGCGACGATGCGTTCCTTCTGCGCCGGGCTGAGCTTCGCGAACACGTTCGACGCGACGACGGCCCGGGCGAGCTCGGCATCGGACATCGCCTCGACCTGCGAACCGAGCAGCAGCCCGCGCTGTTCGAGGCCGACCTGCCGGCAGATCTTCGCGGTGACGAGTTCGTTGTCGCCGGTCAGGATCTTGACCTCGATGCCGTGCTCGCGCAGCGCCTTCAGCGCCGGCGCGGTCGACTCCTTCGGCGGATCGAGGAACGCGATCCAGCCCATCAGCGTCAGGCCGGCCTCGTCGGCGACGCCGTAGGTCTCCTTGTCCGGCGGCACTTCCTTGACGGCCACCGCGACGACGCGCAGGCCCTCTTCGTTCAGCTCGGCCGTCGCCGCGCGGATCTCCGCGAGCCGGTCGGGCGTCAGCGGCGTGCTGACGCCGTCGTCGCAGATCGCGGTGCAGACCTCGAGCACCTCTTCCAGCGCGCCCTTGCAGATCAGCTCGTGATGGTCCTCGCGTTCGGACACGACGACCGACATGCGGCGACGCTGGAAGTCGAACGGCACCTCGTCGACCTTGCGATAGTTCGCGGCGACGTTGAGCTCGCGCTGCACCTCGGCGTGCTCGAGCACCGCGACGTCGAGCAGGTTCTTCAGGCCGGTCTGGTAATGGCTGTTGAGGTACGCGAGCTTCAGGACCTCGTCCGACTCCTCGCCGTCGACGCCGGTGTGGCGCTCGAGGAAGATGCGGTCCTGCGTCAGCGTGCCGGTCTTGTCGGTGCACAGCACGTTCATCGCGCCGAAGTTCTGGATCGCGTCGAGCCGCTTGACGATCACCTTCTTCCTCGACAGCACGACCGCGCCCTTCGCGAGCGTCGACGTGACGATCATCGGCAGCATCTCGGGCGTGAGGCCGACCGCGACCGACAGCGCGAACAGGAACGCCTCGAGCCAGTCGCCCTTCGTGATCCCGTTCAGCAGGAAGACGAGCGGCACCATCACGAACATGAAGCGGATCAGCAGCCAGCTGACGCGGTTGACGCCGGTCTGGAACGCGGTCGGCGCGCGGTCGCTCGCCATGACCTTCTGCGCGAGCGCGCCGAAGTAGGTGCGCGGTCCGGTCTCGAGGACGACCGCGATGCCGGAACCGCTGACGACGTTCGTGCCCATGAACAGCAGGTTCTCGCGGTCGAGCGCGTTGTCGGCGGCCGGCGCGCCCGCGGCGCCGCGCAGCACCGCGAACTTCTCGACCGGCAGCGATTCGCCGGTCATCGCGGCCTGGCTGACGAACAGGTCCTTCGTGGTCAGCGCGCGCAGGTCGGCCGGGATCATGTCGCCGGCGGACAGCACGACGATGTCGCCCGGCACGAGTTCCTTGATCGGGATCTCGGCCTGGTGGGGCGGCTTGCGATGCAACGCGATCTCGAAGTAGCGGGCGGCCTCGTCGGCGGCTTCGTCGGTCAGGTCGCGGCGCATCACGGTCGCCTTGTTGCTGACCATCGCCTTCAGCGCGTCGGCCGCGTGGTTCGAGCGCGTCTCCTGCACGAAGCGCAGCACCGTCGACAGCACGACCATCGTCGCGATGACGACCGTGCCGGTCAGGTCCTCGGTGTAGTACGAGACGACGGCCAGCACCGTCAGCAGCAGGTTGAACGGATTGGCGTAGCACTCCCACAGGTGCCGCCACCACGGCATCGGCTTCTCGTGGCCGACCTCGTTCGCGCCGACGTCGCGGCGGATCGCTTCGGCGCGCTCGTTCGACAGGCCCGAGCGCTGCGTGTGCAGCGACGCCAGCACCGCGTCGGCATCGGCGCTCGACGCCTTCAGCAGCCGCTCGGAGACGAGCCTCGGCATGTCGCGCGGCGTCGCGTCGCGCCGGAACGCGTCCCAGATCGTCAGGCTGCGGAAATGCCGCGCCATGCCGTGGGTGTCGACGAAGCGGACGTACAGGTTCTTCAGGATGCTGCTGGCCATGCGCGTCTCCATGCCGCGTCCGCCGACGGTCAACCCTCCAGGATGACCGGCTTCGTTGACAGCGATGTGTCGGCGCGGGACGACGCGTGCCGCGACCGCGTCGTCGCACGACACGGAGCGGCACGCGTTCGCCGCGCGGCGACGGGCCGAACCGGAATCCGGAGGAAGGAAGCGCTCGCGGGCGTCACGCCCCGAGCGCGCGAGCGCTAGTCGGCGACGACGCCGCGGGCGAACGACGCCTCGCGGGAATTCCGACTAGGACGACAGTCCACGGGGTGAACTCGCTCGAATGAACACGGCGCGAGTGTAGTGACGGCGCCGCGAGGCGGCAAGCACCGCGCGATACGCAGTGACGCGTTCGCGACGCGAATCCGCGTCGCCGGCGACCGTGCAAGAAAAACGGCGCCGCGGCGCCGTCTTCCGTTCGCGATCGCGCGCTTGTTCACTCGCCGAACATCTTCTGCTTCATCTCGCGGCGTTCCTGCGCCTCGAGCGACAGCGTGGCGGTCGGACGCGCGAGCAGCCGCGGCACGCCGATCGGATCGCCGGTCTCCTCGCAGTAGCCGTATTCGCCGGAATCGATCCGATGGATCGACTGCTGGATCTTCTTCAGCAGCTTGCGCTCGCGGTCGCGCGTGCGCAGTTCGAGCGCGTGCTCTTCCTCGATCGTCGCGCGGTCGGCCGGGTCGGGCACGATGATCGATTCGCGCAGGTGCTCGGTGGTCTCGCCGGCGTTGCGCAGGATGTCCTGCTCCATCGTCTGCAGCCGGACCTTGAAGAACAGCAGCTGCGCCGGGTTCATGTAGTCCTTGTCCGGCGCCGCGAGGATCTCCGCTTCGGACATCACGCGGTCGCTGCCGCGCTCGCGCGCCGGCGCCGACGGCTTCGCGACGCCTTCGCTGTGCGGATCGGACCGGGCCTCGACGACCGGCGACTTCTTCGCGGGCGACGCCTTCTTCGCCGGCGCCGCGGGCTTCGCCTTCTCGACGGGCTTGGCGGTGGTGGTCTTCGCTCCCATACGTTCCTCTGGCTTCATCGACAGGCGGCACCGGCGCGGCGGATCGAACCCTTCGACCCGGTCGCCGCGCGACCGCAAAATTGGCATGGAACGGGCCGCGATCGAACACCGCCCGGCCCGCTGCAAACGCCGCCCGGCCGGACGGCGCGTCGGGCGTTCCGTCGGCCGTCGTCGTGTCGCGATGCCGCCGGAGAGGCCGCTTCGATCGATTCGCGGCACGGATGCCGTTCGACGACCCGGCCGTTTGCGGGGCGCGATTAAAGCACAGCGGTCCGGGGGGCGCAATGGATTCCGCGCCGACGCGCGCTGTCCGACGCCGCGTTCCGCTTTCGTCCCACCACCGTCGCACGACGCAGGCCGCGATGGCCGCTGCGAATCGAAGACGCTACCATCGTCGCGCCACCACGACCGGGACGTCCATGCATCGATCGCGCGCTCTCCTTCTCGGCTTGTCGAGCGCCGCGCGCGCCGTCGTGCGCAGTTTCGTTCGTGTCGTCGCGCTCGTCGTCCCGCTCGCGCTGATCGCGCCGACGGCGGCCGCGCGCGACTGGACCACGATCCGCATCGGCGTCGACGCGACCTACAAGCCGTTCACGTACAAGACGCCCGACGGTCGGCTGACCGGCTTCGACGTCGACATCGCGAACGCGCTGTGCGCGCAGATGAAGGCGAAGTGCACGTTCGTCGAGAGCAGTTGGGAAGGCATCATCCCCGGCCTGCGCGCGAACAAGTTCGACGCGATCGTCTCGTCGATGTCGATCACCGACGAGCGCCGCAAGGCCGTCGACTTCACCGCCAAGTACTACTCGACGCCGACGTTCGTCATCGCGAAGGCCGGCAGCGTCGACGGCTCGCCGGCGAGCCTGAAGGGCAAGCGAGTCGGCGTGCTGAAGGCGTCGGTGCAGGAGACGTACGCGAAGGCGGTGCTCGCGCCGGCCGGCGCGTCGGTCGTGTCGTACGACTCGACGCAGCAGGCGTATCTCGACCTGCGGTCCGGACGCCTCGACGCCGTCGTCGTCGACCAGTACGAGGGCAAGGGCGGCTTCCTCGACACGCCCGAGGGCCGCGGCTTCGCGTTCGTCGGCGCGGCGCTGACCGATCCGAAATACTTCGGGACCGGCGCCGGCATCGCGGTCCGCAAGACCGATGCGGACCTGCGCGACCGCTTCGACGCGGCGCTCGCGACGATCCGCGCGAACGGCGTCTGGAAGCAGGTCGCCGACCGCTACTTCGACTTCGACATCTACGGCGCCAAGTAGCGCGTCCGCCCTGGACGCGTCCTACCTCCCGTACGTGCTCGCCGGCGTCGGGCTGACGCTCGCGACGGCCGCCGGCGCGCTCGTGCTGTCGACGGTCCTCGGAATCGCCGCGGCCGCGGCGCGTCTGTCGTCGAGCGGCGTCGCACGCGCCGTCGCGACGGGCTACGCCACGCTGATCCGCGGCGTGCCCGACCTCGTGCTGATGCTGCTGATCTTCTACGGCGGCCAGATCGCGCTGAACGCGCTCGCGCGCGGCGCCGGCTGGATCGACGAGTCGGGCTCGATCGACGTCGACCCGTTCGTGGCCGGCACGATCACGCTCGGCTTCATCTACGGCGCGTACTTCGCCGAGACGTTCCGCGGCGCGCTGCTCGCGGTGCCGGTCGGCCAGAGCGAGGCGGCGTGGGCCTGCGGGCTGTCGCGCACGCGGACCCTGACGCGGATCGTGCTGCCGCAGGCCGTGCGCCACGCGCTGCCCGGCTTCACGAACAACTGGCTCGTGCTCGTGAAGTCGACCGCGCTCGTGTCGGTGATCGGCCTGACCGACCTGATGTACCGCGCGAAGCAGGCCGGCGCCGCGACGCGGGCGGCGTTCCTCTACTTCGTCGTCGCGGCCGCGGTCTATCTCGCGATCACGTCGGCTTCGCTGCTCGCGCTGCGCGTCGTCGAACGTCGCGGCGCGCGCGGCGTCGCGCGGGCGCACTGAGCGATGGACTTCGCCACGCTCGCGGACCCGGCGACGGTCGCGAGCTACGGGAACGGGATCGCGACGACGCTGCTGCTGCTCGCCGTGTCGCTCGCCGGCGGCCTCGCGCTGTCGATCCCGCTCGCCGTCGTCCGTGCGTCGCGACGTCGCTGGCTCGCGCTGCCGGTCGCGGCGTACACGTTCGTCTTCCGCGGCACGCCGCTGCTGGTCCAGGTCTACCTGATCTATTACGGCGTCGCGCAGCTCGACTGGGTGCAGGCGCGCTGGGACGCGGTCTGGCCGTGGATGTGGTTCAAGCAGCCGCTGTTCTGCACGCTCGTCGCGTTCGTGCTCAACACGACCGCGTACACGATCGAGCTCGTCGCCGGCGCGATCCGCGAGACGCCGGCCGGCGAGGTCGAGGCGGCGCGCGCGTACGGCATGCGCCATGCGACACTGATGACCCGCATCGTGCTGCCGTCGGCCCTGCGTCGGGCGCTGCCGGCATACGGCAACGAGGCGATCCTGATGCTGCACGCGACGTCGATCGCGAGCGTCGTGCCGGGCATCGTCGACCTGACCGGCGCCGCGAACAGCCTGTATGCGACGACCTACCTTCCGTTCGAAGCCTATCTCGCGGCCGCCGTGATCTATCTCGCGTTGACGTTCCTGCTCGTCGCCGCGCTGCGGGCGATCGAGTCGCGCGTGCTCGCGCATCTGCGCGGGCCGGCGTCGCGGACGACGAAGACCGCGCTCGTCCCGGCGGCGCCCGACGAGGTGCGCGGATGAAGCGCGTGCCGCATCCGATCGGCCCCGGCGCGATCGGCACCGACCGTCATCTGTTCAGCCTGCACTACGGCGAGCCGGGTCGCGGCGAGAAGGCCTACCTGCAGGCGAGCCTGCACGCCGACGAGATCCCCGGCATGCTCGTGATGCATCACCTGATCGGCCTGCTCGACGAGGCCGAGGCGGCCGGGCGCATCGACGGCGAAATCGTGCTGGTGCCGGTCGCGAATCCGGTCGGCCTGTCGCAGGGGCTGCTGCATCAGCGGCTCGGCCGCTTCGAGGCGACCAGCGGCGAGAACTTCAATCGCGGCTATCCCGACTATCTCGAAGCGGTCACGCCGGCGGTCGAGGCGCGGCTCGGCGACGATGCCGATGCGAACCGGCGCGCTCGTCCGCGATGCGATGCGGTCGTACGTGCGCGGGCTGCATGCGACGAACGAGCTGACGTCGCTGCGCCGGACACTGTCGTCGCTCGCCTGCGACGCCGACGTCGTGATGGACCTGCATTGCGACCTCGAGGCGGTGCTGCATCTGTACTGCGAGACGCCGTACTGGCCGCAGTGCGAGCCGCTCGCGCGGCTGCTCGGCGCCGAGACGGTGCTGCTCGCGAAGGACAGCGGCGGCGCGTCGTTCGACGAGCACCTGTCCGGCGTCTGGTGGCGGCTCGACGAGCGCCTGGAACGCGCGCGCGGCGCCGCGCGTCCGGCGATCCCGATGGCGAGCATGGCGGTCACGGTCGAGCTGCGCGGACAGGTCGACGTCGCGCACGACCTCGCGTCGGCGGACGCGCGAGCGCTGTTCGGCTTCCTCGTCCATCGCGGACTGATCGCCGGCGACCGGTCGGCCGAGCTGCCGGCGTTGCGTTGCGAGGCGACGCCGCTGGCCGCGTCGGAGGACGTCGTCGCGCCGATCGCCGGCGCGATCGTGTTCCACCGGCGACCCGGCGATCGCATCGCGGCCGGCGACCTCGTCGCCGAGATCGTCGACCCGATGGCCGGCCGCGCGACGCCGCTCCGCGCCCGTCACGCGGGCATCCTCTACGCGCGCGCGTTGCGCCGCTATGCGAACCCGGGCGACGCCGTCGCGCGGATCGCCGGCCGCGTGCCGTTCCGCACCGGCAACCTGCTCAGCCCCTGACCGGACGGCCGGTCCCTCGACGATGCGAGTCGTGCCGCAGCTGATCCAGCCCTATGTCCCCGCGGTGTCCGACGCGCTGCGGACGCCGACGTCGACCACCGGCCTGCCGGGCCTGATCGTCGACGCGTCGCTGGTCGCCGCGCAGAACCCGGCGCTCGGACGCCGGATGGCGCGGTCGGGGCTCGTCACCGACGGCACGACGAACCACTTCCTCGTCGTCGCGTCGGCCGACGTGCCGCTGCTGTTCCGCTACGAGAACGAACTCGGCCTGCTGAAGACCGTCGCGAAGGCGGTGGCGCACGACGCATCGCCGCTCGTCGGTCACGCGATCGACGCGGCGTGGCTCGTCTACGGCGCGCTGCGGTTCCGCGCCGCGCTGAAGGAACCGCACGTCGACGCGGGCGCCTGCTTCTGGCAACTGGCCGGTCTCGCGGCCGAGACGGCGAAGGTCGTCGGCGAGTCCGTCCCGGCGCTCCGGATGCCCGACCCGTACGCGAACGGCGTCAACTACGTCGTCGCGGCCGGCAGCGCGCTCGCCGCCGGCCGCGCGCCGCCGCTGACCGAGACGATGCTGTCGACCGACGAGCGCAACGCGATCCCGCTCGCGGCGATGAAGGCGTTCGGCTTCTCGCTCGACGGCGGGCTCGTCGGCCGATCGATGCTCGCGACGCCGACGCTCGTTCCCTGGGCGGGCGCGGCGCCGATCCGCCGTGTCCAAGACCTCGCCGCGGTGACGCCGAAGCTGCGGCTGCGCGGCATCGAGAAGCGCTTCGGCGATCGTCCGGTCCTGCGCGGCATCTCGCTCGACGCGAACACCGGCGACGTCATCAGCATCATCGGGCAATCGGGATCGGGCAAGAGCACGCTGCTTCGCTGCATCAACCTGCTCGAACGGCCGAACGCCGGCACGATCGAAGTGGCCGGCGAGACGCTCGCCTTGACGATGGCGAACGACGGCATGCTGCGTGCTGCGGATGGGCGTCAACTGCAGCGCATCCGCGCCGAGGTGGCGATGGTGTTCCAGGGCTTCAATCTCTGGTCGCACATGACGGTCTTGCAGAACGTCGTCGAGGCGCCGATCCACGTGCTCGGACTGTCGAAGCACGAAGCCGTCGAACGCGCGCGACGCGACCTCGCGAAGGTCGGTCTCGACGGCGTCGAGGATCGCTATCCGGCGTTCCTGTCGGGCGGCCAGCAGCAGCGTGTCGCGATCGCGCGCGCGCTGGCGATGGAGCCGCAGTTGATGCTGTTCGACGAGCCGACGTCGGCGCTCGATCCCGAGCTCGTCGGCGAAGTGCTCGCGGTGATGCGTGCGCTTGCGGCCGAAGGCCGCACGATGATCGTCGTCACGCACGAGATGGCGTTCGCCCGCGACGTGTCGAATCGTGTGCGTGTTCCTGCACGACGGCGCCATCGTCGAGGAAGGCGATCCGAAGACCGTGCTGACGCGGCCCGCCAGCGAACGCTTGCGCCGCTTCCTTTCGCGTTAGACGCAAGGCAGACTCGTGCGCGATCGATGCCGCGGCGTGCGCGCGCATCGCTTCTTATTTTATGGCATTGTTCGCCTCGTTATGAGTCGTCGCGTGGGATGTTCCCAGCATCGGCCGTGGTCCTCCTGGATCGCGCGTACGGTGAGTCTGGCCCCGCTGCTGGTGCTTTCCGCATGCCAGCCGGACGTTCTCAATCCGAAGGGTCCGATCGGCGCCGCCGATCGCACGATCCTCCTCGATTCCCTCGTCATCATGCTGGCGATCGTCGTGCCGACGATCATCGCGCGCTCGTGTTCGCGTGGTGGTTCCGCGCATCGAACACGAAGGCGAAGCTACCTGCCCGACTGGGAGTTCTCGGGCCGCATCGAGCTCGTCGTCTGGTCGATCCCGCTGATGACGATCCTGCTGCTCGGCGGCGTCACGTGGATCGGCGCGCACGACATCGATCCGGCGAAGCCGATCGAGAACAACGGCGCGCCGCTCGACGTCGACGTCGTGTCGCTCGACTGGAAGTGGTTGTTCATCTATCCCGAGCAGCGCATCGCGAGCGTCAACGCGCTGGTCGTGCCGGCGAACCGCCCGCTGCACTTCCACCTGACGTCGGCGTCGGTGATGAACACGTTCTTCGTGCCGCAGTCTCGGCAGCATGATCTACACGATGAACGGCATGACGACGGACCTGTGGCTGCAGGCCGACGAAGCCGGTCGCTACTACGGCCGCTCGGCGCACTTCAGCGGCGACGGATTCTCGGACATGCAGTTCAACGTCGACGCGGTGCTCCGCGACCGACTTCGCGTCGTGGGTCAATCGGCGCGCGCGACGCCGGCCGGCACCTCGACGGCCCGGCCTACCGGATGCTCTCGAAGCAGAGCGTCGAACGATCCGCCGTCGACGTTCGGCCTCGTCGACGTCGACCTGTTCCAGCGCGTCGTGACGCAGGAGCTGCCGCCGGGTCCCGGGCCGGACCTCGAGCACCATGGGGCGCAGGAGACCGCACACGTGAAGGTCGGGGAGCACTGAGATGTTCGGCAAGCTGACGTTGGTCGGCCATTCCCTGGGAGCAGCCGCTGCCGCTGGTTTCGGCGGCCGTGATCGGCCTCGTGCTGCTCGGCGTGATCGTGTGGACGATCCGCAAGGGCCATGCGCCGTACATCTGGCACGAGTGGATCACGTCGGTCGACCACAAGCGCATCGGCGTGATGTACGTCCTGCTCGCGATGGTGATGCTGCTGCGCGGCTTCAGCGACGCGATGCTGATGCGGGCGCAGCAGTCGATCGCGATGGGCAAGCCGGGGTTCCTGCCGCCCGAGCACTACGACCAGGTGTTCTCGGCGCACGGGACGATCATGATCTTCTTCGTCGCGATGCCGTTCGTGATCGGGCTGATGAACCTGATCGTGCCGCTGCAGCTCGGTGAGCGCGACGTCGCGTTCCCGACGCTGAACTCCGTCGGGTTCTGGCTCACGGCGACCGGCGCGCTGCTCGTCAACATCTCGCTCGTCGTCGGCGAGTTCGCGCGCACCGGATGGCTGCCGTACCCGCCGCTGTCCGAGCTGCAGTATTCGCCCGGCGTCGGCGTCGACTACTACCTCTGGGCGCTCGAGATCTCCGGCATCGGAACGCTGTTGTCGGGGGTCAACCTCGTCACGACGGTGCTGAAGATGCGCGCGCCGGGGATGACGTATTTCCGGATGCCGATGTTCTGCTGGACGACGCTCGCGTCGAACCTGCTGATCGTCGCCGCGTTCCCGATCCTCACCGCGACCCTGGCGATGCTGATCCTCGACCGCTACCTCGGCTTCCACTTCTTCACGAACGAGGCCGGCGGCAACATGATGATGTTCATGAACCTCATCTGGACGTGGGGGCATCCGGAGGTCTACATCCTGATCCTGCCGGCGTTCGGCATCTTCTCGGAAGTGTTCTCGACGTTCTCCCAGAAGCCGCTGTTCGGCTACCGGTCGATGGTGCTGGCGACGATGGTGATCTGCATCCTGTCGTTCATGGTCTGGCTGCACCACTTCTTCACGATGGGCGCCGGCGCCGACGTCAACGCGATCTTCGGGATCGCGACGATGATCATCGCGGTGCCGACCGGCGTGAAGGTCTTCAACTGGCTGTTCACGATGTACGGCGGCCGCGTCGTGTTCGCGACGCCGCTGCTGTGGGCGGTCGGCTTCGTCGTCACGTTCGTGATCGGCGGCATGACGGGCGTGCTGCTGGCCGTGCCGCCGGCCGACTTCGTGCTGCACAACAGCCTGTTCCTCGTCGCGCACTTCCACAACGTCATCATCGGCGGCGTGCTGTTCGGCGCGTTCGCCGGCTACACGTACTGGTTCCCGAAGGCGTTCGGCTTCAAGCTGCACGAAGGGCTCGGACACGCGGCGTTCTGGTTCTGGATCACCGGCTTCTACGTCGCGTTCATGCCGCTCTATGTCCTCGGCCTGCTCGGGATGACGCGGCGCATGCAGCACTACGACGTGCCCGAGTGGCGGCCGTGGCTGATCGTCGCCGCGTTCGGCGTCGTGTTGATCACCTGCGGCATCGCGTGCCAGATCGCGCAGCTCGTCGTCAGCATCCGTCGACGCGAGTCGCTGCGCGACGACGACCGGCGATCCGTGGAACGGCCGCACGCTCGAATGGGCGACCGCGTCGCCGCCGCCGCTGTTCAATTTCGCCGTCATCGCCGCACATCGAAGGCGAGGAAGCCTACTGGCGCGCGAAGCAGCGGGCGATCGAGCAGTCGCGGCTGCGCGACGAGCCCGACTACCAGCCGATCGAGATGCCGCGCAACAGCCCGACCGGCTTCGTCTGCGCGTTCTTCGCGACGATCGTCGGCTTCGGGATGATCTGGCACATCTGGTGGCTGGTGGCGCTCGCCTTCGTCGGCGCCGTCGCGACGTTCGTCGTGTTCGCCTGGCGTGATCGCCACGAGGAAGTGATCCCGGCCGACACCGTCGCGCGGATCGACCGCGCGAACCGACGCGGCCCGCGACCGAAGCCCTCGCCCGCCTGGCCGCCGCGACATGAGCACGCGCCGCGACCGCGACCGCCGCGACCGACGGCCCGAACCGCGCCGACATCGGTTACCGGCTCGCGCTGCCGGGCGAGCTGCATCCGCACGACAAGCGGGTGATCGTCGGCTACGGCTTCTGGATCTTCCTGATCAGCGACATCATCATGTTCGCCGCGTTCTTCGCGACGTTCGCGGTGCTGACGGACAGCACGGCGGGCGGGCCGGGCGGCCGCGACCTGTTCGACGTCACGCAACGTCGCGATCGAGACCGGCTGCCTGCTGCTGTCGAGCTTCACGTGCGGCGTCGCGATGATCGGCGCGCACGGCGCGCAACAACCGCATGTACTACTGGGCGATGACGGCGACGTTCCTGCTCGGCGCCGCGTTCCTCGCGCTCGAGATCCGCGAGTTCGCCGACATGGTCGCGCACGGCGCGGGCCCGACGCGCAGCGGCTTCCTGTCGGGCTTCTTCGCGCTGATCGGCTGCCACGGCATCCACGTCACGGCCGGCATGCTGTGGCTGCTGACGATGATGGCGCAGGTGTTCGCGAAGGGCTATCGCGACGACATCATGCGTCGTCTGCTGTGCTTCTCGCTGTTCTGGCACACGCTCGACATCATCTGGGTCGCGCTGTTCAGCCTCGTCTACCTCGTGGGAGTGGCGCCGAAATGACCGAACAGCGCACCGATCAGCGCGACCGGCCGCCGCGCGAGGACCACGCCACCAACCACATCACCGATCCGGACGACCACGAGAGCGCGCAGGGCAACCTCGCGCCCGGCGACGAGCACGCCGACGCGACCGACGTCTCGTCCGGCATCCGCGGCTACCTGATCGGCCTCGTGCTGGCGGTCGGGCTGTCGGGCGTCTCGTTCTTCATCGCCCGCACGCACGCTGGTGTGGCCGCCGTCGATCCCGATCGCGCTGTCGGTGCTCGCGGTCGCGCAGATGGGCGTGCACCTCGTGTTCTTCCTGCACCTGACGACCGGCTCGGACAGCATCAACAACGTGCTCGCGCTCGCGTTCGGCCTGCTGATCGTCATGCTGGTCGTGTTCGGGTCGCTGTGGATCATGGCGCACCTGAACCACATGATGCCGCCGATGGACCAGATGATGAACATGCAGCGATGACGCGGCAGGTCGCCGTCGCCGTCGCCCTGTTCGCATCGATTTCATCCCCTGCCCGGGCCGTCGACCCGCTGACGCTGCTGTGTGCGGGCGCGATGAAGGCGCCGGTCGAGGCGCTGCTCGCGGCACGTGATCCGTCGCTGCCTCCCGTCGCGGTCACCTACGCGACGGCCGGCGCGATCCGCGAACGATTCGCGACCGGCGAGCGGCCCGACGTCGTCGTGGCGCCGAGCGACGTGACCGACGCGTTCGCGAAGGACGCGCTCGTCGACGCCGCGACGGTGCGCCCGCTCGGCCAGACCGAGGTCGGCATCGCGATCCGCAAGGGCGCACCTGCGCCGGCGGTCGACACGCCCGACGCGCTGCGCGCGACGCTGCTCGCCGCGCGCCGCGTCGTGATCGTCGATCCGGCGAAGGGCACCAGCGGGCGGCTGATGGACGCGCTGTTCCACGAGCTCGGCATCGAGGACCGGATGCGCGACAAGCTGCTGGAGATCGACGGCGGGATGGTCGTCGAGTCCGTCGCGCGCGGCGACGCGGACCTCGGCTTCCAGCAGGTCTCCGAGATCCTGCCGGTGGCCGGCGTCACGCTGATCGGCACGCTGCCGGGCGACCTCCGGCGGCTCACGCGCTACGACGTCGCGACGGTCGCCGGCACGCCACGTCGCGCCGACGCGGACGCGCTCGAGGCATCGTTCGCGACGGCCGCGGCGCGTCGCATCATCGAGCAACGCGGGTTCTCCGCGCCGCGCTGATCGCGCGTCGTCACGCCACGCGAGACGAAACTCGCGCAGCCGTTGCCGGTCCCTGACGAAGGCGTGCGGCATCGGGCTCGCGCGCATCGTCGGAGATCCGCATGCAGCGATTCGAGAACAAGGTCGTGATCGTCACCGGCGCCGGGACCGGGATCGGCGCGGCGATCGCGCGGCGCTTCGCGTCGGAAGGCGCGATCGTCGTGCTGGCCGGCGACACGCTCGACAAGCTCACGGCGATGGCCGACGAACTCGCGCCGGCGACGACGATGGCGCGCCGCACCGACGTGTCGAACGCGCGGCAGGTGCAGGCGCTCGTCGACGCCACGGTGAAGCGCTTCGGCCGCATCGACGTGCTCGTCAACAACGCGGGGATCGCGCCGGAAGGCAGCGTCGTCGACGTGTCGCTCGACGACTGGCAGAAGACGATGGACACGAACGCCGGCGGCGTCTTCCACGGCACGCGGGCCGCGATGCCGCACCTCGTCGCGTCGAAAGGCTGCGTCGTCAACACGGCGTCGGTGTCCGGCCTCGGCGGCGACTGGGCGCTCGCGGCCTACAACGCGTCGAAGGGCGCGATCATCAACCTGACCCGCGCGAGCGCACTCGACGCGGCGGCCGACGGCGTGCGCATCAACTGCGTCTGTCCGAGCCTGACGTTCACGCCGATGACCGAGGACATGCAGAAGGATCGCAAGCTGATGGCCAAGTTCGAGGAGCGCATCCCGCTCGGCCGCGGTTGCGAGCCGCGCGAGGTCGCGGCGGTCGTCGCGTTCCTCGCGAGCGACGATGCGAGCTTCGTGACCGGCGTCGCGCTGCCGGTCGACGGCGGCGTGACCGCGTCGAACGGACAGCCGCGGATGTCCTGAGCGTCCGGCCGCCGCATGCCGCCGCCCCGGCGGCGGCCGGACCGCGAACCGGCATGCCCGCGAGGACATTGCGTCTTCCCGCGCCCGACGCGCCGCCGGTTCCGGCGACCTCGATCGAGACTCGCCCCGCGCCGATCGCCGCCGCCGACGCGCCGCGGTCGCGCATCGCGATGTCGGCGGGCCTCATTGCGACTTGAAGTAGAATGCGAATCGTTCTCATCCACATTACCGGGACGGTTCATGCACATGCTCGTCGTTCGCCGCCTGCTCGCCGGCGCGGCCGCCGCGATCCTCGCGTCGTTTGTGCCGGTCGCGCACGCGGGCGAAGGCCTGTTCGGCTTCGTCTACACGCTCGACCTGCAGCCGAAGGGAAAGTGGGAGTTCGAGCAGCGCGTCGACACGACGCACGGGCAGGCGGTCGGCAGCTACAACCTGACCGAGCTGCGCTCGGAGCTCGAGTACGGCCTGACGAACGACGTGCAGGTGGCCGGCTACCTGAACGCGTTTCGCGTGCAGGCGAACCGCAACTACCTGAGCCCGGAGACCTGCGACACGATCCCGTGCACGGCCGGCTTCGGCGTGCCGAGCGCGCACAACACGCAGGACCCGTATTCGCGCAACAGCATCGACGGCGGCTCGCTCGAGGTGATCTGGCGGATCACGAATCCGGTCACGTCGCCGGTCGGCGTCGGCGTGTACTTCGAGCCGACGTTCGGCAAGCTCGAGGACGAGCTCGAGTACCGGCTGATCGTGCAGTCCAACTTCCTCGACGATCGGCTGATCCTCGTCGCGAACGCGCTCGTCGAGCAGGAGAAGGAGAAGTACGCCGGCGACGGCATCATCCGCAACACGATGCTCGACCTGCTGTACGGCTTCAGCTACCGCTTCGCGGACAACTGGAGCGCCGGACTCGAAGGCCGCTGGCATCACGACTCCGACGGCTACTTCTACAACACGCACACGCAGACCGCGAACTTCATCGGACCGAACGTTCATTACGCGGCGAAGAACTTCTGGGCGACGCTGACGTGGCGCCGGCAGGTCAGCGGCCGCTGCTACGCCGACGGCACCGCCGACTGTTCGCTCGGCAAGGTCTGGGACAACCACGGCCGCAACCAGTACGTGCTGAAGGTCGGCATACCGCTCAACTAGAGGCCACGCGATGCACTGGCAGTCCTCCGCAATCCCGCTCGCCGTCGCGGCCGCGCTGATCGTCCCGGTCGGCGCATACGCGAAGACCTACCTGTCGATCGAGCAGGCGCAGCACGCGATGTTCGGCGACGCCGCGATGACGCTGACGCCGGTCGTGCTGACCGACGCGCAGCAGTCGCAGCTGCACGACGCGTCGTCGGTCAGCCTGAAGTTCGACGGCCATCGCATCTGGAAGGTCGCCGGCGGCGGCTGGTTCGTCGTCGACCAGGTCGTCGGCAAGCACGAGATGATCACCTACGCCGTCGGCATCGACGGCGGCGGCCGCGTGAAGGACGTCGAGATCCTCGAATACCTCGAGTCGTACGGCTACGAGGTCGCGGACGAGTCGTGGCGCCGGCAGTTCGTCGGCAAGACCGCCGACGCGCCGATCCGGCTCGAGAAGGACATCAGCAACATCTCCGGCGCCACGCTGTCGAGCAAGCACATCACCGACGGCGTCCGGCGGGTGATGACGATGTACGCCATCGCGCTGAAGCCGATCGCGTGAGCCGCGCATCGTGATCCGCCGCTGCCGCCCCGCGCTCGGCACGTTCGTCGAGGTGTCGATCCTCGACGACGACGCGATGCCCGACGCGCCGGCGTTCGACGCGGCGTTCGCCGCGATCGCGCGGGTCGAACGGCGCATGTCCTATCACGACGCGGCGAGCGACCTGTCCCGGATCAATCGCGAGGCGCATCGGCGACCGGTCGCGGTCGACGCGTGGACCTTCGACGTGCTCGTCGCCGCGCGCGACCTGTTCCGCCGCAGCGACGGCGCGTTCGACTGCACCGTCGCGCCGCTGCTCGTCGCGCGCGGCGTCCTGCCGCCGACCGGCGTCGACGTCGATCCCGACGCGACGTTCGACGACGTGCTGCTCGACGACGATGCGCGGACGGTGCGGCATCGCGTGCCGCTCGCGATCGACCTCGGCGGCATCGCGAAGGGCTTCGCGGTCGATCGCGCGATCGACGCGCTGGCGGCGCACGGCGTGACGAGCGCCGTCGTCGACGCCGGCGGCGACCTGCGCGTGCTCGGCACGCGGCCGGTGCCGATCCACGTCGCGTGGCGTCGATGCGGCGCCCGCGTACGCCGGCACGCTCGCCGACGGCGCCTGCGCGACGTCGCAGGCCGGAAGCGCCGGTCGCGGCCCGCGACGCGCGCCGGCGGCGCTCGTCGACGCGCGGACGCGACGCGTCGTCGCACGATCGCGCGCGTTCTCGGTCCTCGCGCCGACCTGCCTCGTCGCCGACGCGCTGACGAAGGTCGCGGCGACGATGGGGTCCGACGGCGACGCGCTGCTCGCGTCGTTCGGCGCGATCCCGCTTCGGCACTGAGCCGCCGATGAGCCGCCGATGAGCCGCCGACTCCACGTCGGGCGCATGGCGCGCTGGCACCGCTGGACGACCTACACGGTGCTCGGCCTGTGCGCCGCGAGCGGCGTCGCGTGGTTCCTCGCGATGGACCTGTGGCATGCGGCGCCGTCGGCCGCGCGGCCGTGGTGGATCGCGCACGGCGTGACGGCGGTGTTCGCGGCCGCGACGATCGGCGGCGCGGTCGTGCAGCACGTCGTCGTGACGTGGCGCTCGGCGCGCGGCCGCTGGACCGGCGCGATCAACGCGGCGCTGCTCGGCGTCCTCGTCGCGTCGGCGCTCTACCTGATGTACGGCGCCGAGGCCGGACACGACGCCGCGCACTGGATCCACGCGCTGATCGGCCTCGCGGCGATCGTCGCGTTCGCGTGGCACGTCGTCTGGGGTCGCACGCGGATCCCGCGCCTGCCGCCGCACGCGCGGCCGCGCCAGCCGCAGCCCGGAGCGCACTGACCGGCCGGTACGCGCGGTCGCGGCATCGCGCTTGCTGATCTCCGAAACGAGAGGAGGTCGCGATGCGCGTCCATCACCTGAACTGCGTGTCCAGTTGCCCGCTCGGCGGTGCGTTGATGGACGGGCACACGATCGGCCTGCGCGGCCGGCTCACGCTGCACTGCCTGCTCGTCGAACTGCCCGACCGGCTGGTGCTCGTCGATACCGGCTTCGGCCTGCGGGACGTCGCGGACCCGCGGACGCGCCTCAGCCTGTTCTTCCGCGTGCTGACGAGTCCCGCGTTCCGCGAGGAGATGACCGCGGTCCGCCAGATCGCGCGACTGGGCTTCGATCCGCTCGACGTCCGCGACATCGTGCTCACGCACCTCGACTTCGATCACGCCGGCGGCCTCGACGATTTTCCGCACGCGAACGTGCACCTGCTCGCGACCGAGCGCGACGCCGCGAAGGCGCGCGCGACGTGGATGGACCGACAGCGTTATCGGCCGCAGCAATGGGGCACGCAGGGTCGCTGGATCGGCTACCCGCCGAGCCGCGGAGAACCGTGGTTCGGATTCGCCGCGGTGCGCGCGCTCGTCGGGCTGCCGCCGGAAATCCTGTTCGTGCCGCTGCGCGGCCACACGTTCGGCCACGCCGGCGTCGCGATCGCGGGTCGCGACCGCTGGATCTTCTTCGTCGGCGACGCGTACTTCCACCACCGCGAGATGGATCTCGACCATCCGACGTGCACGCCGGGACTGCGCTTCTACCAGTGGATGCTCGAGAAGGACCGGCCGGCGCGGCTCGACAACCAGCGGCGGCTGCGCGAACTCAGGCGCGACCATCCGGACGACCTCGTGCTGTTCTCGGCGCACGACACGCGCGAGTTCGAGGCGCTGACCGGGCGATCGTTCGAGCAGCCGGCGACGTCGGCGATCCTGCAGCCGGCGTGACGAACGTTGGGCATTGCGCGGCGAGGGAGCTGCCCTTCAGCCAGATTCGATGCCATCGCGGAAGTCTCGTACGGCGTGACGTCCGTTCGCAACCCGCGACCGGACGTCACGCCGCGGTCAGGCCGTCGCCTTCGCCTTCGCGTTCTCCGCTTCCTGCAACGCGCGCCACATCACCTTGCCGGTGCCCGACTTCGGCAGCGATTCGACGAACTCGATGATCCGCGGGATCTTGTAGGCGGCCATGTGCTCGCGCGCCCAGTCGACGATCGCGGTCGCCGTCTCGGCGGTCGCCCGCGTCGCCGCGCGGCACGATCAGCGCCTTCACCGTCTCGCCGCGATAGGCGTCCCAGGTGCCGATCACGCAGGCCTCCTGCACGGCCGGATGGCGGTACAGCATCGCCTCGACCTCGGCCGGCCATACCTTGAAGCCCGACGCGTTGATCATCCGCTTCAGCCGGTCGACCATGAAGAAGTAGCCGTCCTCGTCGATGCGGCCGAGGTCGCCGGTGCGGAAGAACGTCTTGCCGTCGTGCTGGATGAACGCGGCCGCCGTCTTGTCGGGATCGTTCCAGTAGCCCTGGAAGACGCCGGGCCCGTTCGTGACGATCTCGCCGGTCTCGCCCTGCGGCTTCTCGACGAGCGTGTCGGGATCGATGATCCGCGAGTCGGTGTCGCAGATCGGGATGCCGAGGCACTGCTTCTTCGGGCGATGCGGCGGATTGGAGTGCGACGCCGCGATCGTCTCCGACAGCCCGTAGCCTTCGATGAAGTCGAGGCTCCAGACGTTCTTGACCTTCTGCGCGACCGCTTCCGGCATCGCCGCGCCGCCGCCCGACAGGAACGTCAGGCTCGACAGGTCGTAGTCGCCGATGTTCGGGTTGCCGAACAGGTCGATGATCATCGTCGGGATGCAGGTCCAGTTCGTCACGCGGTAGCGCGCGATCGCCGCGGCCGCGACGTTGCGGTCCCAGCGCGGCAGCGCGACGTTCGTCCCGCCGGCCGCGATCAGCGCGTTCATCACCTGCATGCCGGTGACGTGGAACATCGGCACGACGACGAGCGACACGGTGTCGGTGCCGCAGCCGGCCCCAGCACGACGCCGGTCATCAGCACGTGCATCACCGAGCGATGCGTGTGCACGCAGCCCTTCGGCTTGCCGGTCGTGCCGGACGTGTACGGCATCACGCACCAGTCGTCCGGACCGGCCTCGGCCGGCGCCGGCACGAGCGACTCGCGCGATCGCGTCGCGCCAGCGCGTCACGCGGTCGCTCGCCTGCACGACGTTCGGCGCGCGGACGAAGTCGGGCACGACGAGGTCGGTCGGCGACGTCAGCGCGTCGGCGTACGCGCCGACCAGCGCGTGCTCGAGCGTCGCGATGCCGTCCGGCGCGCCGGCCAGCAGCGGCTCGAACTGCGGCCAGTTGTCCTGTCGCGCACAGCACGACGCGCGCGCCGCTGTCGCCGACGTAATGCCGCAGCTCGTCGGTCCGCAGCATCGGGTTGACCGGCACGACGAACGCGTCGGCGCGCAGGATCGCGTAATAGCCGATCACGAATTGCGGGCTGTTCTGGAAGTCGAGCAGCACGCGGTCGCCGCGCGCGACGCCGCAGCGCCGCTGCAGCCAGCCGGCGAGCGCCTCGGCCTGGCGACGCAGCTCGCGATAGGTCAGCACGGCGTCGTAGAAGACGACCGCCGCGCGATCCGGATAGCGCGTCGCCGTGACCTCGAGGTTGTACCAGAGGCTCGTCGCCGGCAGCGTCAGGTGCTGCGGGATGCCGGGCGGCCAGTGCTGCAGGTGCAACGGGGCGCGGGATGCGGCGTTCGGCGCGGCCGCGGCAGGGTCGATCATGCGTCTCCTCGAACGATCTCGGTCGTGTCGCGCGACTGTACCGCGCGCCGACCGGCCCGTCACACGGTGCGCGGCCCCGCGATGCGTCGCGAGCGTCCGACGCGCCAGAACGCGAGCGCGATGAAGACGCACGTCGTCTGCCCGGCCGCCAGCCACAGCGCCGACGCGGAGAGCAGCGGCGCGAGCACGCCGGCGGCGACCGCGCCGAGCATCGTCTGCGCGAACGACTGGCAGGACGCCGCGACGCCGCGATGGGTCGGGAACAGGTCGAGCACCATCAGCGTCACGCCCGGTGCCGTGATCGACATGCCGATCGTGTAGAAGAAGATCGGCAAGACCGACCACGGCACCTCGGCCGGCCGCAGCGCGTGGTAGGCGAGGTTGACGAGCGCGGCCGTCCCCATCAGGTAGAAGCCGGTGCGCACCTGCTTGCCGATCTTCCAGCGCCCCGCGGACCGGTTCGCGAGCAGCGCGCCGAGGAAGATGCCGGCGACCGACGGCACGAAGAACCAGCCGAACTCGCGCTGCGACAGGTGGAGGTGATCGATGATGAACACCGGCGCCGACGCGACGTAGATGAAGAGGCCGATGAAGTTGAACGCGACGGTGCCCGCGTAGGCGTGGAAGCGCAGCGTGCCGAACACCGTGCGGTAGCTGTGCCACAGCGACTCGGCGTTGAACGGCTGACGCGCGTCGACCGGCAGCGTCTCGGGCAGCAGCCGCCACGACGTCCACAGCAACAGGAACGAGTAGCACGAACAGCCCGAGGAAGATCGTTCGCCAGTCGAACGTCTCGACGACCCAGCCGCCGAGGATCGGCGCGATCGCCGGCGCGATCGCGAAGATCATCGTGACCAGCGACAGCAGCTTCTCGGCCTCGGGTCCCGAATAGAGATCGCGGACGATCGCGCGACCGACGACGATGCCGGCGCCCGCCGACAGCCCCTGCAGGATGCGGAACGCCCACAGGTACTGGATCGAGTGCGCCGACGCGCAGCCGAACGACGCGACGACGAACACGACGAGCGACACGAGGATCACGATCCGTCGCCCGAGCGCGTCCGACAGCGCGCCGTGCCACAGGATCATGATCGCGAACGCGAGCAGGTACGCCGTCATCGTCTGCTGGACCTGGATCGCGGACGCGTCGAGCGATCGCTCGATCTCCGGGAACGCCGGCAGGTACGTGTCGATCGAGAACGGACCGAGCATCGCGAGCGCGGCCAGCATGATCGCGAGCCGCGTGCGGCTCGGCATCGCGACGACGCGCGGCTTCGGGATCGGCTGATGCGCCGCGATCAGGTCGTTCGTCGCCTCGACGCTGTTGCCGCCGCGACCGAGTGCCGCGCCGTCGAGCGACGGCGGCTCCAGGATGCCGGCGCCGAGCGTGCTGCGGATCGCTTCCGGCGTGGCGGTGCGGTCCGCGTCCGCGTTCTCGTCCGCCCCTGCGTCCGCGCCGAGGGCCGCGTCGGCGCGGTCGGCAGGGGATCGTGCGGGGACGGGGCGGGCCATGGGTGCGCGATGCGCGAACGGGCCGCATCGAGCCCGCATGCTACCGCGACGCGCGACCGGTGCATCATCCGTCCGTCCGCCTTCGACCGACGATCCGCATGACCGCCACCCCGTTCGATCCCGCGACCGTGCAGGCGCTCGTCTTCGACGTGTTCGGCACCGTCGTCGACTGGCGCGGCAGCATCGCGCGCGAGGTCGACGCGCTGGCGGCCGCGAAAGGCATCGCGATCGACGGCGCCGCGTTCGCCGACGCCTGGCGCGCCGGCTACCAGCCGGCGATGCAGCGCGTGCGGACCGGCGAGCTGCCGTGGCTGCGCATCGACGCGCTGCACCGGATGATCCTCGACGGCATCGTCGAACGCTTCGGGCTCGCGTCGCTCGACGACGCCGAACGCAACGCGCTGAACCGCGTGTGGCACCGGCTCGATCCGTGGCCCGACGGCGTCGCGGGACTCGCGCTGCTGAAGCGCCGCTTCACGATCGCGCCGCTGTCGAACGGCAACTTCTCGCTGCTGACGAACATGGCCAAGCGCGCCGGGCTGCCGTGGGACTGCGTGATCTCGGCCGAGCTGTTCCGTCACTACAAGCCGGACCCCGAGACGTATCTCGGCGCGGCCGACCTGCTCGGCATCGCGCCCGACGCGCTGATGCTGGTCGCCTGCCATCCCGGCGACCTGCGGGCGGCGGCCGCGGCGGGGCTGCGGACCGGCTACGTGCGGCGGCCTCTGGAGGCCGGTCCCGACGCGCCGCCCGAGCGCGTCGCGCCGGACGATTTCGACGTCGTCGCGTCCGACTTCCTCGACCTCGCGGCGCGGCTCGGCGTCGACGGCGCGCGCGGCGGCTGACGGGCCGGCGCGACGACGGTCCGCGGACGAGCCGATGCCCGCGGCGGTTCGGCCTCGAGCCGCGACAGGCTCGCGACGAGGTCGGCGAAGCGCTCGCCCTGCACGACGACGTGGTTGCGCAGCAGGTCGGCCGCGAGCGCCGCGTCGCCGGCCGCCAGCGCGTCGACGACGCCCTGGTGCTCGTCGAACGAGCGACGCACGCGGCCGCGAACCCGGAGCTGCAGCCGCCGGTACGGCCGCAGCTTGCGTTGCAGCGCCGCCGCCTGCTCGGCGAGGAACACGTTGTGCGCGCCGGCGTAGATCGCGAAGTGGAAGCGTTCGTTCGCGTAGAAGTACGCGTCGCTGTCGTTCGAGCGCGCGGCCGCGCGGCACGCGTCATGGGCCGACGCGAGCGCGGCTACCTCGTCGGGCGTCATCCGGCGCGCCGCGAGCCGCGCGCACATCGCCTCGATCTCGGCCATCACGTCGAACATCTCGACGAGCCGCTGCGGCGTGACGCGGGCGACGACCGAGCCCCGATGCGCGCGGTTCTCGACGAGGCCTTCGCCGACCAGCACCCGCAGCGCCTCGCGGACCGGCGTGCGCGACACGCCGAAGCGCGCGGCGAGCTCGTTCTCGTCGAGTCGCGCGCCGGGCAGCAGCACGCCGGTCGCGATGTCCTCCTCGATCGCCTCGCGAAGGCGTTGCGAGCGGCGCTCGGCGCCGTGAGCGGCGGAGGGCGGCAGGCGGGGCGCGGCGGGGCCGGAAGCGGTCATGCGGGTTTACCCGGTCGGGCAATGCGTACAAAGCACGCTACGATGTATACACGTTCCGGCGGCGCGGCGCGACTTCTTCGCGACCGACGCCCGCGCGCGAACGCCATCACAAGGCCTTGCGCGGACCCGCCGTGGCCGATCGACGACAGGAGACCACGATGAATCGCATGCGCCGCACCGTGACGGCCGGACTCGCCGCCCTTCCCGCGCTGTCGCTGCTCGGCCGCAGCGCGGCCGCGGCCGAGCCGCTCAAGATCTCGCACCAGTTCCCCGGTGGCACGGCGACCGAAGGCGACTTCCGCGATCAACTGTGTCGTCGCTTCGCCACCGAGGTCTCGAAGAAGACGAACGGCGCACTGAAGTTCGCAGGTCTATCCCGGCTCGTCGCTGATGAAGGTCAACTCGCAGTTCGACGCGCTGCGAGCGCGGCGCGCTCGACTCTCAGCCTCGTTCCGATCTCGTACTCCGGCGGCGAAGTCCAGGAGTTCAACATCGGCCTGATGCCCGCGCTGATTCCGACCTACGAGGTCGCGCAGCGCTGGAAGACCGCCGAGGTCGGCCGGATGTTCCAGAAGATCGTCGACGACCGAGGGCGTCGTCATCGTGTGCTGGATCTGGCAGGCGGGCGGCGTCGCGAGTCGCGGTCAAGTCCGCTCGTCGCGCCCGACGACGCGAAGGGCATGAAGGTGCGCGGCGGCAGCCGCGAGATGGACATGGTGCTCAAGGAGGCGGGCGCGTCCGTGCATCTCGCTGCCGTCGAACGAGATCTACGCGGCGATGCAGACCGGCGCGATGGAGGCCGCGATGACGTCGTCGACGAGCTTCATCTCGTTCAAGCTCGAGGAGATCGCGAAGTTCCTGACGACGGCGCGCGACAAGACGTACTGGTTCATGCTCGAGCCGCTGATGATGTCGAAGGACGTGTTCGCGAAGCTGCCGAAGCCGCAGCAGGACGCGATCATGCAGACCGGCGCCGAGCTCGAGACGTTCGCCGAGGACTCCTGCAAGAAGGACGACGATCGCTGCGCGCAGAGTCTACCAGAAGGCCGGCGCGAAGATCGCGAACATCGACGAGGCGACGTGCAAGAAGTGGCAGGACATCGCGCGGCGCACCGCCTGGAAGGATTACGCCGAGCACAACGAGAACTGCGCGAAGCTGATCAAGTCCGCGCAAGCGCTGCTCTGACGGCCCCGACCGGCGAGCATCCGTCCGCGATGAACCGGCCCGTCGAGACCGAGGAGTTCGTCGAGGCCGCGCGGCGTGCACCGGAGATCGATCCGTGCACGCCGGCGTGGCTTCGGCCGGTGGCGCGCGCGATGCGCCAGGTCAACCGCGTGATGCTGCTGGTCGGCATGCTCGCGGCGTTCGCGGCGGCGCTGATCCTGACGTCGTCGGTCGTCTCGCGCTACGTGTTGCACGCGTCGACCGACTGGCAGGACGAGGCCGCGGTGTTCTGCCTCGTCGGCGCGGTGTTCCTGTGCTCGGCGCTACGTGCAGTCGCTGCGAGGGCACGTCGGCATCGAGGCGCTCGTCGCGGTGCTGCCCGCGGCGTCCGAACCGCTTTCGCCAGCTCGTCGTCGACGCGCTGTCCGAGGCGTTCTGCGCGTTCTTCGCTGGAAGTCGTGGACGCTGTTCCACGAGGCCTGGGTCGACCATCAGACGACGTCCTCGACATGGTCGCCGCCGCTCGCGATCCCGTACGGGCTGATGGCGGTCGGGATGACGCTGCTGTGCCTGCAGTTCGTGCTGCAGCTCGCGGCCGACGCGAACCGCATCGCCACCCGGCGGCGCCGTCCGATGAGCATGCTGGCGCTCGGGCTGCTGTTCGCGGCCGTCACGCTGGTCGTGATGTTCTCCGGCGTGCCGATCGCGTTCGCGCTCGGCGTCGTGGCCACGCGTGTTCATGGTGATCTTCATGCCGGCGTCGTCGCTCGACACGGTCACGCAGAACGTCTACGAGGAGATGTCGCTCGATCACGCTGCTGTCGATCCCGCTGTTCATCCTCAAGGGCGCGGCGATCGGCAAGTCGCGGGCGGGACAGGACCTGTACGCGGCGATGCACGTCTGGATGCGCCGCGTCCCCGGCGGCCTCGGCATCGCGAACGTGTTCGCGTGCGCGCTGTTCGCCGCGATGGCCGGGTCGAGCCCCGCGACGTGCTCGGCGATCGGCAGCGCCGGCATCCCCGAGATGCGCAAGCGCGGCTATTCGCCGGGCTTCGCGGCCGGCATCATCGCGGCGGGCGGCACGCTCGGCATCCTGCTGCCGCCGTCGATCACGATGATCCTGTACGCGGTCGCCGCCGAGCAGTCGCTCGCGCGGCTCTTCCTCGCCGGCATCGGCCCGGCCGTGCTGCTGGTCGCTGCTGTTCGCGACATACGCCGTGTTCCGCTATCGGCGCGAGCACGCGGCGGCGCTGGTCGCCTTCGACGCGTCCGGCACGACGTCCGCGCTGCTCGCCGACGAGCACTTCACGATGCGCGAGAAGTTCGAGATGCTGCCGCGCGTCGTGCCGTTCGTCGTGCTGCTGATCGGCGTGATGGTCGCGCTGTACGGCGGCTTCGCGACGCCGTCGGAGACCGCCGGCCTCGGCGCCGTCCTCGCGCTGGTGCTGATCGCGATCGCCTACAAGGTCTGGCGACCGCGCGACCTGCAGCCGATCCTCGCGTCGACGATGCAAGGAGTCGACGATGCTGATGTTCATCATCGGCATGTCGCTGCTGTTCTCGTACGTGATGAGCTACCTGCACATCAGCCAGTCGACGGCGACCTGGATCGTCGACCAGCACCTCTCGCGCTGGGTCCTGCTCGCGATGATCCTGGTGCTCGTGATCGTGCTCGGCTTCTTCCTGCCGCCGGTCAGCATCATCCTGATGCTCGCGCCGATCATCCTGCCGCCGCTCAAGGTCGCCGGGTTCGACCTCGTCTGGTTCGGCGTGCTGATGACGATCGTCATGGAGACGGGCCTGATCCATCCGCCGGTCGGGCTGAACATCTTCGTCATCAAGAACATCGCGCCCGACATCCCGCTGCCGGACATCATCTGGGGCGTGATGCCGTTCGTGGTGCTGATGTTCGTCGCCGTCGTGCTGATCTGCGTGTTCCCCGGCATCGCGACCGGCCTGCCGGACGTCGCTCATGGGTGCGATGCCGGCCGCCTCGGGATGACGCGCCGCGAAGCGCTGGGACACGCGGCGCACGCAACGCGAAGACCGGCTCGAACGCGCCGCGTCGGTCGTCGGCGGCGGCAAGCGCGTCGACGCCGCGAACGTCGTCGCGCTGCTCGAGGCGGTGATCCGCGCCCGGCGACCGCGTCTGCCTCGAAGGCAACAACCAGAAGCAGGCCGACTTCCTCGCGAAGGCGCTGGTCGGCGTCGACCCGTCGCGCGTGCACGACCTGCACATGGTGCAGTCGGTGCTCGCGCTGCCCGAGCACCTCGACGTCTTCGAGAAGGGCATCGCGTCCCGGCTCGACTTCTCGTTCTCCGGCCCGCAGAGCGGCCGTCTCGCGGCGCTGGTGTCGGGCGGGCGCCTCGCGATCGGCGCCATCCACACGTACCTCGAGCTGTTCGCGCGCTACTTCATCGACCTCACGCCGCAGGTGTCGCTCGTCGCCGCGCAGGCCGCCGATGCCGACGGCAACCTGTTCACCGGCCCGAACACCGAGGACACGCCGGCGATCGTCGAGGCGACGGCGTTCTCCGGCGGCATCGTGATCGCGCAGGTCAACGAGATCGTCGACGCCGGTCGCGCGCTGCCGCGCGTCGACATCCCCGGCGACTGGGTCGACTTCGTCGTGCGCGCGCCGCGGCCGAACCTGATCGAGCCGCTGTTCACGCGCGACCCCGCGCAGATCAGCGAGATCCAGGTGCTGATGGCGATGATGGCGATCAAGGGCATCTATGCCGAGTACGGCGTGCAGCGGCTCAATCACGGCATCGGCTTCGACACGGCGGCGATCGAGCTGCTGCTGCCGACCTATGCCGAAGCGCTCGGCCTGAAGGGAAAGATCTGCCGCCACTGGGCGCTCAATCCGCATCCGGCGCTGATCCCCGCGATCGAGGCCGGCTGGGTCGAGTCGATCCATTCGTTCGGCTCCGAGCTCGGCATGGAGGACTACATCCGCGCGCGCAGCGACGTCTTCTTCACCGGCGCCGACGGCTCGCTGCGCAGCAACCGCGCGTTCTGCCAGGCGGCCGGGCACTACGCTTGCGACCTGTTCATCGGCTCGACGCTGCAGATCGACCTCGCCGGCAACAGCTCGACGGCGACGCTCGGCCGCATCGCCGGCTTCGGCGGCGCGCCGAACATGGGCGCCGACGCGCGCGGCCGTCGGCACGCGAGCCCGACGTGGCTGAAGGCGGGCCGCGAAGCGCGCGACGGGCTCGGCGGCGCGCGCGGCACGCCGCGCGGCCAGAAGCTCGTCGTGCAGATGGTCGAGACGTTCCGCGAGCACATGCAGCCGGCGTTCGTCGAGACGCTCGACGCGTGGGCGCTCGCGGAGCAGGCCGGCATGCAGCTGCCGCCGATCATGATCTACGGCGACGACGTGACGCACGTGCTGACCGAGGAAGGCATCGCGAACCTGCTGCTTGTGTCGCAGCGACGAGGAGCGCGCGCAGGCGATCCGCGGCGTCGCCGGCTACACGCCGGTCGGCCTCGCGCGCGACCGGCGCGCCGTCGAGAACCTGCGCGACCGCGGCGTGATCCGGCGTCCGGAAGACCTCGGCATCGACAAGCGCGACGCGACGCGCGACCTGCTCGCGGCGCGCTCGATCAAGGACCTCGTGCGCGCGTCCGGCGGGCTCTACGATCCGCCGAAGCGCTTTCGCAACTGGTAGCCGACGATGCGCATCGCCTGTCTCGCGTGGGGGTCCCTGATCTGGAAGCCGGGGCCGCTCGCGCTCGACGCGCGCTGGTCGTCCGACGGCCCGCCGCTGCCGATCGAGTTCGCGCGCGAGTCGGACGGCGGCGAGCTCGCGACCGCGATCACGCCCGGCGTACCCGACGTCCGCGTCTACTGGGCGCCGCTCGCGACGACCGACGTCGACATCGCGCGCGAACAGCTGCGGCGGCGCGAACAGATCCCGGTCGATCGAAGCGACGGCGTCGGCGTGACGATCGTCGACGCGACCGACGTCAGCGCGAGCGCGCAGGCATCGGCCGGCGGGCAGCCGGCCGAGCTCACCGATCGCATCGCCGACTGGGCGCGCGGCAAGCGGCTCGACGCGGTCGTCTGGACCGCGCTGCCGCCGCGCTCGAACGGCGTCGAGGGCCGCATGCCGACCGTCGACGAGGCGTGCGACTACCTGCGCGCCCTGCCCGACCGGGAACGCGCGCATGCCGAGAACTACGTGCGCTGCGTGCCGACCGACCTGCGCACGCCGTACCGGGCCGCGTTCGAGGCGCGCCTCGGCTGGACGCCGCTCGCAGCCGCGGCCTGATCGCGAACGGACCGACGATGGAACACCTGTCCTTCAGCTACGACGGCGGCGTGCCGGAGCCGCATCCGCCGGTCGTCGTCGGCGTCGTCTCGTCCGGCAACCTCGAGGTGCTGGTCGAGGCGACACTCGACGATCCGCGCTGCGTGATCCGCATCGAGACGCCGGCGCACGGCTTCGACGACGTCTGGGCCGCGGTGCTCGCGGACTTCTTCGCGCGCACGAAGCTCGGCGGTGTCCGCATCTCGATCAACGACGTCGGCGCGACACCGGCGGTCGTCGGGCTCCGGCTCGACCAGGCGATCGAGGAATTCCGCGCGGGCGGCGAATCGTGAAGCACAGCTTCTACGAGGCGAACGCGCGCGGCCGCATCGCCGGGCTCGTCGACACCGGGTCGTTCCGCGAGCTGCTGCCGCCGGCCGCGCGCGCGACGAGCCCGCACCTGCCGCTGCTCGACGCGCCGGTCGCGTTCGACGACGGCGTCGTCGTCGGCGCGGCGACGATCGGCGGCCGCGACGTGCTGGTCGCGTCGCAGGAAGGCGGCTTCATGGGCGGCGCCGTCGGCGAGGTGCACGGCGCGAAGCTGACCGGTCTCTTCGAGCGCGCGATCGACCGCGCGTCGAACGGCGACGCGGTGCCGGTCGTGCTGGTGCTCGAGTCCGGCGGCGTGCGGCTGCACGAGGCGAACGCCGGCCTGATCGCGGTCTCCGAGACGATGCGCGCGCTGCTCGACGCGCGCGCCGCCGGGGTCGCGGTCGTCGGGCTCGTCGGCAGCGGCGTCGGCTGCTTCGGCGGCATGGGACTCGTCGCGGCGTGCTGCGACACGCTCGTGATGTCCGAGGAAGGACGCCTCGGCATGTCGGGGCCGGAAGTCATCGAGACGAAGCACGGCGTCGAGGAGTTCGACTCGCGCGACCGCGCGCTGGTGTGGCGCACGACCGGCGGCAAGCATCGCTACCTGACCGGCGACGCGCAGGTCCTCGTCGACGACGACATCGCGGCATTCCGCGCGGCGACGATCGCGGCGCTCGACCGGCACCGGCCGCTGACGGTCGACGGCCTCGAGGCCGAACAGGCTGCGCTCGCCGCACGGCTCGAACGCTTCGGCGCGCTGCGCGACGCGCTCGACGTCTGGCGCGACCTCGGCATCGATCGGCCCGAGTCGCTTCCGCTGCTCGACCGCGACGCGTTCGTCGCGATCGCGGACCCGCATCGGCTCGAGGGCCCGGCATGAGCGACATCGGCGCATTGCTCGACCGCCTGTTCCCCGACGGCCACGACGTCGCGGTCGACGGCGACTTCGTGCACGGCGCGGCGACCGTCGGCGGCGACGATCGTCGCCGTCGTCGGCACGACGAACGACGCGGCGATCGGCGTCGAACTCGCGCTCGCGATGGCGACCGCCGTGCTGCGGACGGTCGCGCGAGCATCCGGGCCGCGCGATCGTGCTGCTCGTCGACACGCAGGGCCAGCGGCTGCGGCATCGCGACGAACTGCTCGGCATCAACGTGTACATGGCGCACCTCGCGCAATGCATCGAGGTCGCGCGGCGCGCCGGCCATCGCATCGTCAGCCTCGTCCACGGCCGCGCCGTCAGCGGCGGCTACATCACCGGCGGCATGATGGCCGATGCGTGCTTCGCGCTCGCGTCCGCCGAGATCAGCGTGATGAACCTGCCCGCGATGGCGCGCGTGACGAAGATTCCGCAGGAGCGGCTCGAGGAACTGTCGCGGTCGTCGCCGGTATTCGCGCCGGGCGCCGCGAACTACGTCGCGATGGGCGGCCTCGACGGCGTGTGGTCCGACGATCCGGCGCGACGCGCTCGCCGACGCGCTGCGCGCGCCGGTGTCGAGCGACGGCGCGCGCACCGATCGGCGTCGCGAGCGTCGGCGCCGCGCGCGGCGGCCGCACGATGGCCGCCGACGTTTCGCGACGCGTGCGCGCCGATGCGCTCGACTGACCCGCGGCGCGACCTGCGTCGTCACGACCGCGTGTGGCTCGATGCGGCGACGTGGCGGTCGTCGCTGCGGTCGCCGATCGACGACGCGCGTCTCCGCCTGCTCGACGACTGGGTCGGTCGCGGCCGCGCCTTCGTCGTGCGTCGTCGCGAGCCCGACGCGTCGCCGGACGACGTGCTTCGCGGCCGTCGCGCTGCCGCTCGCCGCGGGGCGCGTGCGGATCGCGGGCCGCGTTCGATCGAGCGATGCGATCGCCCGGCATCGCGCCGCCGCTGCGGCTCGACGAGATCGTCGATCGCGGCGCCCGGTCGCGCGCGACGCGCTCGACGATCTCGTCGCAGCGGACCGTCGCGATCGACACGACGCTGCACGTCTACGGCTCGTATGCGTGGCAGGCGATCGCCGGCGAGCCGTGCGTCACGGCGTCGTCCGATCTCGACCTGCTGTGGGACGTGCGCGATGCGCGCCACGCGGGCGCGCGTGATCGACGTGCTGCGCGAGTGGGAGCGGACGCACGGGCTGCGCGCCGACGGGGAGCTGCGCTTCGCCGACGGCGCGGCGATCGCGTGGCGCGAGCTCGGATCGGCCGCGGCACGCGTGCTCGTCAAGCGCGACGACGGCGTCGCGCTGGAGCCGTCGCCTCTTCGCGCGGTCGTCGAGACGGCATGACCGTCGTCGCCGTGTCGCAGCGTGACCCCGCGCGCGACGCTGCGCACGCGGGCTGGTCCGACGCCGCGTCCGATGCCCCGATGCGCGCCCCGCGCCATGGCATCGCGCGCTTCGATTGCGCGACGCTCGCCGCGCACGCGGTCGCGAGCCTGCATGCCGAGCTCGTGCTCGCGCCGAAGCCCGGCCTCGTCTGCCCCGGCGACCGCGGCGCGCACGACGACATGGACGCGACGACGATGATGCGCAGCCTGTTCGCGCTGCGTCACGGTTTCCGGCGCATCGCCGATGCGGCGGCGCGCGGCGCGTCGTTCGCGACGCTCGAGTCGATCGGCATCGGCGCCGAACGGGCGATGTCGCGTGCGACCGGCGGTGTCAACACGCACCGCGGCGCGATCTTCACGATCGGCCTGCTCGTCGCGGCCGCCGCAGACGCGGGGACGCGTCGCACCCGCCTCGACGAAGCGGACCTGCGCGACGCGTTACGGGCGCGCTGGGGACGCGCGCTGGTCGCGCGGCCGGTCGACGCGTCGAGCCACGGCCTCGCGATGGCGGCCGCGCACGGCGCCGGCGGCGCGCGGCGCGAGGCGGCCGACGGGTTCCCCGCCGTGTTCGACGTCGTCTTGCCGGCGCTGCGCGATGCGCGACGCGCCGGCGTCGACGAACGTGGCGCGCGACTGCACGCGCTGATGACGTCGATCGCATCGCTCGACGATACGAACCTGCTGTATCGCGGCGGCGCGGCCGGGCTCGCGCACGCGCAGCGAGCCGCGCGCGACTTCGTCGCGTCGGGCGGTGTCGCGCGGGCCGATCGCGACGCCGCGCTGGCCGCGATCGGCCGCGACTTCGTCGCGCGGCGCCTGAGCCCCGGTGGCAGCGCGGACCTGCTGGCCGCCGCGCTGTTCGTCGATCGCGTCGTCCACGGCGTCGTCGGCCGCGGCGGCAAAGGCGGCGTCGACCGAGTCGTCGATCGCGATCTCGTCCGCGTCGTCGACGGCGACCTCGATCGCATCGTCCACGGCTGCGCGACCGACGCGTCATGACGCTCGCGGTGCTGTGCTCCGGCCAGGGTGGCCAGCATGCGGCGATGTTCGACATGATCGAAGCCGAGGTCTCCGCGGCGCCGCTCATCACGCGCGCGAACGAATGCGCGCGCTTCGACGTCGTCGCGGCCGTCGCGTCGCCGGACGCCGCGTCGATGTTCGCGAACGCGATCGCGCAGCCGCTGATCTGCGCCTACCAGGGCATCGTCTGGTCGATGCTGGAATCGCGGCTGCGCGTCGCCGGCGCCACGGCGTCGGTCGTGGCCGGCTACAGCGTCGGCGAACTCTCGAGCCACGGCTGCGCGGGCAGCCTGTCGTGGGCCGACGTGATCGCGCTCGCGCGGCTGCGCGCCGAGGCGATGGACGCGGCCGCCGGCGACGACGACGGCCTGCTCGCCGTCCGCGGCCTCGTCCGCGGCGCGATCGATGCGCTGCTGGCCGGCGGAGACGTCGTGCTCGCGATCGTCAACGGCGACGACCAGTTCATCGTCGGCGGGCGGGCCGACGAGCTCGCCGCGTTCTCGGCCCGCGCGGTCGCGCAGGGTGCGGCGGTCCAGCGGCTGCCGGTGCGCGTCGCCGCCCACACGCCGCTGTTGTCGACCGCCGTGCCGGTATTTCGCGAGGCGCTGACGCGGCGACTGCGCGGCGCTCCGGAAACGACGGTGCTCGCCGGCGTCGACGGCTCGGTCGTCCGCGACGCGACGGCCGCCATCGACGCATTGTCGCGGCAGGTCGCGTCGCCGATCGACTGGTCGGCGTGCATGGACGCGATCGCCGAGCGCGGCGCGACGGTCTGCCTCGAGCTCGGACCCGGCGACGCGCTCGCGCGGATGATGCGCGAGCGGCACCGGGCGATCGCGTGCCGGTCGGTGGCGGACTTCAAGACGCTGGACGGCGTCGTCGCGTGGGTCGCGTCGGCGGGGTGACGCGGTGGGGCGCCGATTCGCGAGGCGGCGGACGACGCCGGGTCCCCGCCTGCGCGGGGACGACGGACGTTCTTGCGGTGCGTCGCGATGTTCGACGACGGAGGTCGACGACGGATCGCGTCGTGCGAACGAACCGCTCCGCGCCTCGTCCGGAAGCGGTGGTCTTCGCGAAAGGGGGCCTCCGGAAGCCGTCGTTCCCGCAAAGGCGGGAACCCAGCGTCGTTCGCCGCGCGAGGCGCGCCTCAGAGCTCTGCCGCGCGCCGGATCAGCGTGAACAGCTGCGTGTTGTCGAACGTCCCATGGACGACCGACGAGCCGGCGCCGGCCGCGCGGACCAGCACGTCGCCACCCCCGTTCGTGCCGGTCGCGAGCTTGATCGCGGCTTCCTGCTGGTAGTCGTTGCGCAGGACGGTCGGCGTGTCGAGCGCCGCGCGGCGGTCGGGGCGGTTCGGTCCGGTGCCGAAGACGAGCGACGTGTACGTCGAGCCGTTCTCGTCGACGTCGGGCTTGCCGGTCACCGGGTTCAGATGCAGGCCGAGCGGGTCGGCGCCGCGGCGGTTGCCGCCGATCATCGTCATCGCCGTGTCGTGGTCGCCGGCGACCACGACCAGCGTCTTGCCGAGGTCGACGCGCTCGAGCGTCGTGCGGACCGCGTCGTCGAACGCGAGCGCGTCGACCAGCGCGCGCTTCGCGTTCGTCGCGTGCATCGCGTCCTCGATTCGACCTGCCTCGACGACGAGCACGAAGCCGTTCGGGTTCGCGTTGAGCACGTCGATCGCCTTCGCGGTCATCTCCGCGAGGCTCGGCTCGCGCTTCGGGTCGCGATCGAGGTCGTACGACATCGGGCTGGTGCCGGCGCCGTCCGCGTCGGCGAAGTCGAAGAGGCCGATGACGCGCGAGCCGGCCGCGAGCGGTGCGGCGTTCAGCGTCGCGAGGTCGCTCGCGACCGTGTAGCCCTGGGATCTGCAGCTCGCCGATCAGCTCGCGCGCGTCGGGCCGTCCGCGCGGTCGCTTCGTCGCGTCGAACGGTCGCCAGTACGCGCTGCCGCCACCGAGCATGACGTCGACGCCGCGACCGAGTCGCGGGTTGTAGCCGGCGCCGTGCGGCACCGCCTGGCGCGCCACCTCGTATTCCGCGTCGCGATGGCAGACGTGCGCGTAAGTCGCGGCCGCGGACCCGCTCGTGAGGCGCGACGTCGTGACGATGCCGGTCGCGCGCTGCTTCGCGATCGCGAGCTCGAGCAGCGTCGTCGACGCGTTGCCGTTGGCCTTCGCGGGACAGCGGTTGTCGGCCTGCGGCACGCCGCGGATCGGATCGCGGCTCGGCGCGTAGCCGAGCGCGCGCGTGTTCGCGTCCATGCCGACGACGCCGTTGCGGACCCGGACGCCGGTCATCATCGCCGACACGGCCGCGGCGCCGTCGGTCGTCTGCGCGTCGAGCGACCAGGTCCGCATCCGCGCGACCGACGGCATGCCGTCCATCGCGAGCGTGCCGTCGTCGCGAAAGCGCATCAGGCGCGCGGCGGTCGTCGCGACGGGGCCGAGGCCGTTGCCGATCAGCACGACGACGTTGCGCGGCGGCGCCGGCGCGGCGGCCGGCGGCGGCGCGGCCGACGCGATCGTCGACAGCAGCGCGAGGCCGACGACGCGCGATGCGCGTGCGGCGATGTGCGATGCGCGTCCGGCGTCGCGCGACGCGATCCCGACGACGCCCGCCACGAGCCCGTCGACCACCACGTGCTTCGCGACGTCGCTCACAGCCCCATCGCCTCGCGCATCAGCGCGAACAGCTGCGTGTTGTCGATCGTGCCGTGGAAGCGCGCGGCGTTCGCGCCGGCGGCGGACAGCATCACGTCGCCGCCGCCGATCGTCGACGGCAGCTCGACGGCGGCCTCGTAGCGCAGGTTGCGATCGGCGAGCGCGAGGTCGGCGAGCGCCGGCGCCTGCGACCGCGGACCGCGGACGCGCTTCTCGCCGCCGCCGAAGACCAGCGTCGTGAACGGACGGCCGCCCGCGTCGTTCGCGGGCTGTGCCGGCGCGTCGAACGGTCGCAGCAGCCCGAGCACGCCGGGTCGCGCCTCGATCGTGCGTTCGGCGAGCGTCGCGTCGCCGTTCATGACCAGCGTGTGGTCGTGGTCGGCCGTGACGATGACCGTCGTCTCGCGCGCGTCGGGATCGCGCGACCGCAGCCGCTCCAGCGCGACGCCGACGGCGTCGTCGAACGCGCGGCCTTCCTGCAGCGCCTTCCGCGCGAGCGACGCGTCGAGCGCGTTCGCGATGCGGCC
This sequence comes from uncultured beta proteobacterium, assembly GCA_963720205.1. GTDB lineage: Bacteria > Pseudomonadota > Gammaproteobacteria > Burkholderiales > Burkholderiaceae_D > CAHJXF01. The sequence continues at coordinate 3,038,819 of OY970390.1, forward strand.
GCCTTCGACGATCAGCAGGTAGCCGTTCGGATTGCGTTCGAGGACGTCGATCGCGTGCGACGTCATCTCCGCGAGGCTCGGCTGGTTCGTGCCGTTGCGGTCGAGGTCGTACGCGAGCTGCGAGCGGTCGAACAGGCCGAGCAGCTTGACGTTCGCCGGCGCGGCGCTGCGCCCGAGCGCGTCGAGCTCGCTCTGCCTTGCCGACGATCGCATAACCCTTCGCGCGCAGCTCGGCGAGCAGGTCGCGCGTGTCGCTGCGCGACGAGCCGCGTGGATCGTCCTTCGGCAGGAAGTGCTGCCAGCCGCCGCCGAGGATCACGTCGACGCCGTCGGCGAGCTTCGGGTTCGCGCCGGCACCGCCCGGCACGAGCTGCGCGGCGATCGCGTTCTCGCCGTCGCGTTGGCACAGGTGCGCGTAGCTCGCGGCCGTGACGGCCTGCGTGACCCGCGCCGTCGTCACGATGCCGGTGCCGCGGCCGGCGGCTTTCGCGAGCTCGAGCAGCGTCGGGACGGGGCTGCCGTTGCCGGCGCTCGGGCAGGCCGTCTCGCCGTGGGCCGCGAGCGGGCGGTCGTCGTCGCCGTACGGTCGCGTTTCGGCGGACTGCGACAGCACCTCGTTGTCGACCTTGATGCCGGTCATGTACGCGGTCATCGCGGCGGCGGCGTCCGCGTTCTGCGCGTTGCGCGACGTCGTCCGGACGAGCGCGGTCTCCGGCATCCGGTCGATCGCGAGCGAGCCGTCCTCGCCACCGACGGCGATGCGGGTCGCGGTCATCGGCGACGATGCCGAAGCCCGTGCCGACGAACAGGATCAGGTTCTTCGTCGCGCCGGTCGACGCGACCTTCGCGTTCGCGTCGTCGATCGGCAGGCTGCGCGGCGTCGCTTCGGAGATCGCGGCGTCGTGACGCCGATCGATCAGGATGCGCGTCCACACGATGCCGCCGATCGCGAGCGCGATCAGCACCAGCAGCGCCGCCTGCTTCTTGCGCGCCTTGCGCCGGCTGCGCCTGCGCCGTAGGCGCTGCGTCTCCATGAGCGTTCTCGTGTCCCTGGCTGGCGCGCTCTCTCGCGGAGCGTCGCGCGTCGTGGTGCCGGCGCCGGGGCGGCGCGACGTCCGATTCTAACGGGCGGCCCAGCGCCGACGGCGATCGCGGCGTCGACGGTGACGCGGCGTGGCGTCCCGCGCAACACCGGGGTCGGCGGAGGGCGCGGTGCTCTACGACGACCGGGTGACGACCCCGGGTTCCCGCCTTCGCGGGAACGACGGGGGAAAGGCGACGATCGAGCGGTCGGGCGACTCGGGCCCACGCCTTCGCCGAAGGCGACAGGATCGACAGCGAGCTTCGCCTTCCTGCCGCGGGCGGCGTCGGCCGGCGACCGGACCGACCCGACGACCGGGTGACGTCAGCCGAGGATCCGTCCCGCCGCCTGCCAGCCCCACCACGCGGCTTCTTCGAAGACCGAATAGCCCGACAGGTCGGCGTGCGCGAACAGGATGCGGCCGTCGACGTCGCGCAGCGCGCGCAACCCGGCGTTCGACAGCGTGCCGGGCGCCGGCGAGGCCATCGCGTGGCCGCGCACCGTGACTTCGACGCGTTCGACGCACGGCGCGAGGCGCCAGCCGTACACGCGGCGCAGCTCGTCGACGGCGATCGTGCCGAGTTCGGCCGGCGACGCGCGGTCGAGCCACGCGCGCGCCGCGTCCGCGTCGCCGTCGCCGTACGCGCGATAGGTCGTGAAGACCGTCGCGTCGGGCGGGGCGACGCGGATCGCCTGATGCGTCGCGTCGACGTAGCCGAGGCCGTCGCTGCCGTACAGCACGTTGTCCCACGCGAGCGGCGCGCCGTCGGCTTCTTCGGGATGTCGACGCAGCACGACGTTCGCGACGAGCCACGGCGCGACGCGCGGCGCGTGCGCGCGCGGATCGAAGCCGTCGACGGCGAGCGGTGCGACGACGTGCTTCGCGACCACGAGCGGCATCGCGACGATGACGCGCTTCGCGCGGATGCGGTAGGTCGACGCGCCGTCGGGTCGCACGCAGACGACGTCGACGCCGTCGCGCGTGTCGTGGATCGACAGCGCGGTCCCGTCGAGGCGCAGCGGTCGCGTCAGGCCGTCGCGCGATGCGGCCGCGTCGGCCGGTTCGCGCCCGTCGCGCCCCCCGGCACGTCGCGCGATGCGAACGCCGCGGCGTCGAGCGCGTCGGCCATCGCGTCGAGGCCCTCCGGCCACGTCAGCACCGCGCCGCGGTCCGCGTTGCTCGCGCGGCCGTCGCGCGCGGCGAAATAGTGGAGCCCGGCCCACGCGGACACGCGGGCGGCGTCGGCGCCGTAGTCGTCGCGGCAGCAGTAGTCGAGATACCAGCGCAGCGCGGGATCGACGTGGCCTTCGCGATCGAGCCAGGCGGCGAACGTCAGCGCGTCGAGCGACGTCCAGCGCGGATCGGCCGATGCCAGCGCGATCGGGACCGTGAAGACGCGTCGGCCGTCGGCGCCGCGCTCCTCTCGCAACGTGTCGACGTAGCGGAAGAAGCGGTCGATCGCCGAGCCTTCCTGCGCGGCCCTGCGTCGCGACGGCGCGCCGGTCGCGACCGGATCCGGATCGACCGGCAGCAACCCGTCCTGCCATCGTCCGTCGCGGAACAGTCGCTCGTCCGGCGCGTGCACGACGACGCGCTCGTCGTAGGTCGGCGTCAACGATGCGACGCCGGCGGTCAGCACGCCGAACTCGGCCAGCATCGCGCGCACGTGCGCCGACTCGAGCGACGGCAGCGGCAGGTAGTGCGCGCCGGTCGGATAGCGCAACTTCTCCGCGCCGACCGTCGCGCGGCCGGACGCGGCGTTGCCGTGCGGTTCGGGTCCGGTGACGAGCGCGAAGCGGGTGTGCCCTTCGCGCGCGAGCCGCCAGGCGGCCGTGAGTCCGGCGATGCCCGAGCCGACGATCGCGACGTCGGTCGTGAATTCGGCCGACGGCGCGGGCCAGTCGGAGGGCTTCGTGTCGCGCAAGCCGATGGCCGACGGCGCGGCCGGGGTAGAAGACCTGCGACGGGATCTCCTGCCAGCGCCAGAAGCCGACGCCGGTCGCGGCCGCGACGCCCGCGATGCCGGTCGACAGCAGGAGCGTGCGGCGCTTCAGTTCGCCGTCGTCCCGGCGAAGGCCGGGACCCAGGTCGACTTCGAACGAGCGATCACGAAACGGGGCCCCGGCCTTCGCCGGGGCGGCGAACGATGGTCCTGTCGTCGTTCCCGCCGATTCGACGCGTCGGCGTGCCGTCGCTCATCGGATGAACCGCCGCCAGTCCTCGTCGAAGTAGCGCACGAGCGACTGGTCGTTCAGCCGGTTCGGCTCGACCACCGGACGCGGCATGTCGGCCGCGAAGCGGAACATCTCCCGCGTCGTCTCGGCGTCGAGGTAGCTTCATCGGCAGCCGGTAGCGATCGGGCGGCACGAACGATCCGTCGCGCGACGCGAGCACGAAGCCCCAGTCGCCGAACGACGGCACGTAGACGTGGTACGGCCAGGTCCGGAAGCCGACCTCGCGCAGCGTCGCGTCGATCGACCAGTACGCGCGCGGCGCGAAGTACGGCGACGTCGACTGCACGACGACCATCCCGTGCGACGCGACGTGGCGCATCAGCCCGCGATAGAACGGCACCGAGTAGAGCTTGCCGAGCGAGAAGTTCGACGGGTCGGGGAAGTCGACGATGACCGCGTCGAATTCGCCGCCTCCATCGTCCGCCTTGCCGGCGCCTTCGAGCCACAGCGCCGCGTCCTCGTTGACGACCGTCACGCGCGGGTCCGAGAACGAGTGGTGGTTCAGCGCCACGAGCGGCTCCGACGAGCGGAACAGATCGGTCACGCGCCGGTCGAGGTCGACCAGCGTCACGCGCTCGACGTTCGGGTAGCGCAGCACCTCGCGCAGCGCGAGGCCGTCGCCGCCGCCGAGGATCAGCACGTGCTTCGCCCACGGCAGCGACTGCATCATCGGATGCACGAGCGCCTCGTGGTAGCGATGCTCGTCGCGCGAGCGAGAACTGCAGGTTGCCGTTGATGTAGAGCCGCAGGTCGTCCTTCCAGCGCGTCACGACGAGCCGCTGGTACGGCGTCGTGATCGCGTGGACGATCTCGTCGCCGTACAGGCCGCGCTCGCGACCAGTCGGTCAGCCGCTCGGCGAAGCAAGAAGCCGGCGAGCAGCACGACCATCGACCAGCGACGCGCGCAGGATGCGGCCGCTGCACCGCGGCGAGCCGGTCGCGGAAGCGATGGATCGTCCAGAGCGCGACGCCGACGTTCGCGATGCCGAACAGCAGCGCGGTCCGCGCGAGGCCGAGTCGCGGCGCGAGCAGCAGCGGGAACAGCAGCGAGACCGCGAGCGCGCCGAGGTAGTCGAACGTCAGCACGCGACTGACGATGTCCGAGAAGCTCGCGCGGCGTGTCGTTGCAGCGCGCGCATCACGAGCGGGATCTCCATGCCGACGAGGATGCCGATCGACAGCACGAGCGCGTACAGCACGGTGCGGAACGGCGCCGACAGCCACGCGAAGCACGACGAACAGCACGGTCGCCGACAGGCCGCCGAGCAGGCCGACCAGCAGCTCGATGTCGACGAAGCGCGCGAGCACGTCGTCGTCCTTCACGTACTTCGACAGATGCGAGCCGACGCCCATCGCGAACAGGTAGCAGCCGATGATCGTCGAGAACTGCAGGATCGAGTCGCCGAGCAGATAGCTCGTCAGCGCGCCGGCGACGAGCTCGTACGCGAGGCCGCACGACGCGACGACGAAGACGGCGAGGATCAGCAGCCGATCGGGCGCGCGCGTCGAGCCGGTCGTCGCCGACGGCGACCGCGGCGACGGCGGCGACGGCTGCGCTTCGAGCGGGGTCATCGACGACGTCCGTCGCGCCGTGCGCCGGACCCGGCCGGGGCCGTCGATCGCGGGCGTCGGCCGCTCATCGGCGGGTCAGCCGCGTCGGCGGCGCGGACGCTTCGCGGGCGGCGCGTCGGGCGTCGCCGGCGCCTCGCCGGGGGCGTCGGGGGCCGGATCGCTCGGCGGACTCGCAGGCGTCGCGTCGGCCAGCACCGGCGCGGCGTCCGCGACCGACGCGCTGGCGCCGCGCCGCCGCCGCGGGGTTCCGCGGGTTGCCGCTCCGGTCGGTGCGGCGGGCCGCAGACGGAGTGTCAGCGACTGCCCCGGTGCGGCGCCCTCGGCGTCCTTGATCTCGATGTACGGTTGCCGCCGCAGCATGTCGGACAGCTTGCGGAAGCCGTACAGCCGGGTGTCGAACGACGGATTGTTCTTCGCCATGTACGAGCCGACCGACGAGACCGTGGTCCAGCCCTCGTCGCGCGAGACGGCGTCGAACGCCTGCCGCAACGCGTGCTCGAGGTCCGGCACGTCGGCGAGCGGCTTCGGCCCGGCGGCGCCGGCGCTGTCGCCGCCGCGCTTGAGCACCTCGAAGAACACGAAGCGGTCGCACGCGGCGCGGAACGCCTCCGGCGTCTTGCGCTCGCCGAGCCCGTAGACGACCTTGCGCGACTCGCGCAGCCGCGTCGCGAGCCGCGTGAAGTCGCTGTCGGACGACACGAGGCAGAAGCCGTCGACGTTGTCGGCGTACAGCAGGTCCATCGCGTCGATGATCAGCGACGCGTCGGTGGAGTTCTTGCCGCGCGTGTACGCGAACTGCTGGATCGGCTGGATCGCGTAGCGGTTCAGCTGGTCCTTCCACCCGCCGAGCTGCGGGCCGGTCCAGTCGCCGTACGCGCGGCGGACGGTCGCGGTGCCGAACTTCGCGACCTCCTCGAGCAGTTCCTTGACGAGCGACGCGGCGGCGTTGTCCGCGTCGATCAGCACCGCCAGCTTCGGATTGTCGACCGTGCTCATGAAGGGATTCCCGCGATGCGCTGCGCGACGACGACCGGGACGGCGTCGTTCGAGCTTGCGGCCGCGATGATAAGCTCACAACCCGCTCGTCCAGCACCCGGGTCGCGATGCTCGCAGCCGTCATCGGTTACGCCACTCATCTCATCGTCGCGGCGATCCTGCTGGGCGTGTTCATGGCGATCTATCTCAAGGTCACGCCGTTCGACGAGATCGCGCTGATCCACGCCGGCAAGGGTGCGGCGGCGCTGTCGCTCGGCGGCGCGCTCGTCGGATTCTCGTTGACGCTCGCCGCGGCGATCGTCTACAACGCGACGCTGCTGCAGGTGGTGATCTGGGCCGTCGTCGCGATGATCGTGCAGGTCGTCGTCTACGCGGTCGCGAGCCGGCTGTTGCACACGGTGCGCACCGAAATCGAGGCCGGCAACGCGGCGATGGGCGGCTTCATGGGCGCGATCTCGCTCGTGGCCGGCATCGTCAACGCGGCGTGCCTGTCCTGAACCGTCGTCCGTCGGCGCCCGCGACCGCTCGTCCGCATCCGATGTCGTCTCGTCCCGCCGCGACCCCCGCGCATCGTCCCGCTCGCATCATCGCGGCATCGCTTTCCCGACAGGAGTAGGCCATGAGTCTCGCTTCGTTCATCAAGAAACAGTTCATCGACATCCTCCAGTGGACGGAGGACACCGAGGGCGTGCTGTCGTGGCGCTATCCGATGGAGGACCTCGAGATCCAGAACGGCGGCACGCTGGTGGTCCGCGAGTCGCAGCTCGCGGTGTTCGTGAACGAGGGCCAGGTCGCCGACGTGTTCGGTCCGGGCACCTACAAGCTGACGACGCAGACGTTGCCGGTGCTGACCTACCTGCGCAACTGGGACAAGCTGTTCCAGTCGCCGTTCAAGTCGGACGTCTACTTCTTCTCGACGCGCGTGCAGACCGGCCGCCGCTGGGGTACGCAGCAGCCGATCACGATCCGCGACGCGGATTTCGGCATGGTCCGGCTGCGCGCGTACGGCCTGTACTCGTATCGCGTCGCCGACGCGAAGGTCTTCCACAAGGAGCTGTCCGGCACGCGCGCCTACTACACGCGCGACGACGTCGAGGAGCAGCTGCGCGGCATCATCCTCGCGACGATGGCCAATTCGATCGGCGCGTCGAAGGTCAACTTCCTCGACATGGCCGCGAACCAGACGCTGATGGCGACGCAGGTCAAGGGCGACCTCGCGGCCGCGCTCGCGCGCTACGGCCTCGGGCTCGACGAGTTCAACGTCGCGTCGGTGTCGCTGCCGGAAGACCTGCAGGCGGCGCTCGACCAGCGCATCTCGATGGGCATGGTCGGCGACCTCAACAAGTACACGCAGTACCAGACCGCGAACGCGATCCCGCTCGCGGCGCAGAACGAGGGCGGTATCGCCGGTATCGGCGCGGGCCTCGCGTCGGGCATGGCGATCGGCCAGCAGATGGCGCAGTCGATCGGCGGCAGCGTGGCGAACGGCGCGGCCGCCGGCAGCACCAACGGCGCCACGATGCAGCAGTCGACCGGCGCCGCGCCGGACGCCGACGCACCGGAGGCCAGGCTCGAGAAGCTGAAGGGCCTGCTCGACCGTGGCCTCATCTCGCAGGGCGACTTCGACAGCGCGAAGGCCGAGGTCATCAAGCGGCTCGTCGGCTGATCCGGCGATGGCCGCGCACGGCGCAGTCGCACGCGACGACGCGATCGACGAGGCGGCGGCGCATCGTCATTTCTCGAGGGCGTGCTTCAACGGCGCCTGGATGCTGATCGAGAAGACCGATCGCACGCCGGCCGACGACGAGGCGATGATCCTGATGAGCCAGGCGTCGCTGTGGCACTGGTCGCAGCGGCCCGACTGCGGCGACCGGCAATGGTCGGTGGGCTACTGGCAGGCATCGCGCGTCCGCGCGCTCGTCGGGCACGGCGCCGAGGCGATGCGCTACGCGCGCCTCGCGCTCGATCGCTCGGCGTCGCAGCCGGCGTTCTATCGCGCGGCCGCGCACGAGGCGATGGCCCGCGCGGCGCGCGTTTGCGGCGACGTCGACGGGTCGCGCGAGCACGCCGAACGCGCACGCGCGCTCGCCGACGCGATCGACGATCCCGAGGAACGCGCGATCATCGAAGCCGATCTCGACTCGGTCGGCTGACGCTTGGCGTCGACGGCCGCTCCGCGATGAACACGATCGCCTGCCCGACTTGCGGCGCACCGGTCGCGTTCCGTTCGGCCGCGTCCGTGATGGCCGTCTGCGACTACTGCAAGTCGACGCTCGTCAAGGACGCCGACTCGGTCCGCAACATCGGCCGCATGTCCGATGTCCTCGAGGACTACTCGCCGATCCAGATCAACACGTCGGGCTCGATCGACGAAGGGAACGGGAGCCTCGGCTTCGTCGTCGTCGGCCGCATCCAGCTGCGCTATCCGGCCGGCTTCTGGAACGAGTGGTACGTGCTCGACGACCGCGGCGACGGCGGCTGGCTGTCCGACGCGTCGGGCCAGTACGTCTTCACGCGCGCGGTCGCGCCGCGCGGCGATGCCGCACGTCCCGATGCCGTCGTTCGATCAGATCCGGCCCGGCGGCTCGCTCGACCTCGGGCAGGCGCCGGACGGCAGCCGACTCGTGTTCATCGCCGGCGACGTGCGCACCGCGCAGTGCACCGGCGGGCAGGGCGAGCTGCCGTTCACGGTCGGCGCGGGCTACGCGGCGCGCGTCGCGGACTTCCATCGCGGCGACGAATTCCTGACGCTCGACTACTCGGACGAAGCGGCGGCTGCTTCGGCACCGGCGGTCGCACGCGCGACCGCCGCCCCGTCGCCCGTCGGCCCCGTCGGCCCCGTCGTCTACCGCGGCCGGGCCGTGACGCTCGAGTCGCTGCACGCGCAGCTGCTGCGCGACGCGGAGACGATCAAGGACGAGGCCGGTCGCTTCAAGGGCAAGGTCGCGAACCTCGAATGCCCGTCGTGCGGCGCGCCGATCGCGTTCTCGCCGGGCGCGACGTCGCACCTCGCGTGTCCGGCCTGCCACGCGACGATCGACGCGACGTCGTCGGTCGCGCAGGTGATCGCGGCGGCGCGGCGCGTCGACGCGGTGCCGACGACGATCGCGCTCGGCGCGACGGCGACGATCGCGGCCGTCCAGTACACCGTGATCGGCCTGATGCGGCGCGCGGTCATCAGCGACGAGGCCGAGCAATGGACCGAGTACCTGCTGTACGCGCCGCAGAAGGGCTTCACGTGGCTCGTCGAGACCGGCGACGGCTGGGAACGCGCCGACGTGCTCGATCGCTGGCCGTTCTGGTTCGCCGCCGACCAGGCGCTGTTCGACGGCGCGTCGTACGGCCGCACGTCCGACTACGCGGCGGTCGTCCGCTATGCCGCGGGCGCGTTCAACTGGAAGGTCGAGGCGGGCGACGTCACGCGCGTCACCGAGTTCCAGGCCGGACCGGCGAAGCTCGCGGCCGAATCGAACGAGAACGAGCTGACGTGGTCGCGGTCGGTGCCGGTCGCGCCGGCCGAACTCTCGCGATGGTTCGGCGACGCCGTCGCGGCATCGGCCGTCGCACGCCCGACCGTCGGTGCGGCGCTGACGCCCGGCGTCGGCGGCTACCGCCGCGTCGCGCGCTGGCTGATCATCCTGCTGCTCGCGGTCAACGCGATCCCGATCCTGTTGTCGTCGGGCCGCGCGATCGTCGTCACGCTGCTCGCGATGGCCGCGCTGTACGTGCCGGCGTGGTTGATGGACCAGGCCGCCGACCGCCGGGGCAACGGATGAGCGAACGCATCGGCACGCCACGGCCTGCGGACCGCCATGGGTAAGTACATCCTCTATGCGCTGCTGGTGGTCGGCGCGTCGTCGCTCGCGAACTGGACGACGCTCGGGCGCGGCGGCGGGTACGGCGGCTACGGCACGCGCGGCGGCTGGATCGGCGGCCCGGGCGGCGGCTTCAGCTCGTCGGGCAGCGGACACAAGTGATCGCGCTGCGCGATCCGTCGGGGCCCGCGGCGGCGAACGCCGCCCATCCGTCGCCGACCTCTCGATCGCCGGACGCATTTCCGTCGACGAGTCCCGACGCGCACGTCGCCCGCGGCATCCACTGGCTGATCGACTGCCACGACGTCGACCGCGCGCTGCTCGCCGACGCCGGTCGCCTGCGCGCGTTGCTGCGCGGCGCGGCCGAGGCGGCCGGTGCGCGAATCCTGTTCGACCATGTCCACGACTTCGGCGGCGACGCGTCGGGTCCGCCCGGCGTCACCGGCGTCGTGCTGCTCGCCGAGTCGCACGCGACGGTGCACACGTGGCCGGCGACCGGCTTCGCGGCGATCGACCTGTTCCTGTGCGGCGGGACCGACGGCGAGCGGGCGGTGCGCTTCGTCACCGACGCGGTCGCCCCGGCCCGCGTGGTCGTGCGCCGCGAGCGACGGGGTACCGATCTCGGCGACTGACGCGCGCATCGCCGTCGGGCGATCGGGGCGGGCGCCGGATCCCGGTCAGCGAACGAACGCGTCGAGGATCGCGTCGGCGCCGGCGAAGTCCCGCGTCGATGGCCCGAGCCGTCCGCCGAGCAGCGCGGGTCGACCGGGAATCGCGTGGCCGCCGCCGTCGATGCGATAGAGCGTCACCGACGTGCCGGGCCGGCAGCCGAGCCGATCGATGCGGACCGTGGACGTCGGCGACGACGGATCGACGTGCGCGAGCGGCGTCGTCGTGACACCGTCGCCGCAGCCGTCCGCCTTCGCGAACGCGTCGAGCGTCGCGTCGACGCCGAGCGACCGTGCCGAGGTCGCCGCCGGAAGCCGATGTGCGCCGCCGGCGATACGGCATCATCGGGTCGGCCGTGCCGGCGATCATCACGACGCGGCATCGGCTTCGGCGAGCGCGCACGGTTCGATGCCGGCCGGTCATGACTCGCGATGATGGTGCCGATGCCGGCGAACAGCTGACGGCGCCTTGCAGTGCCAGCGTGAAGCTCATCAGGCCGCCGTTCGAGATGCCGGCGACGATAGACGCGATCGGGCCGCGCGACGTGGTCGGCGACGAGCCGCGCGACGAGCGCGGTGAGGAACGCGATGTCGTCCGGTTCGCCGGGTCACGACCGACGGCGGCCCGTCGTTCCAGCGCCGGTCGATCCCGTCGGCGAAGACGGCCGTGAAGCCGTGCCGCACCGCCGACTCCGCGAAGCCGGTCGCGCGCATCGTCGAGCGCGGCGGTGCCGAGTGCGCCGTGCAGCACGAGGACCGTGGGCTGCGGACCGTCGCGCGGCCGGAACGACGATCGCGTGGCGCGCGCCGTCGGCGGTCGCGATCGATCGGTGGATCGTCGCGGCTGCGGAACCGGCGCTCGCGAATGCGAGCGCCTTAGCAGTCGCGAAAGCCGCATCACTTGTTGCGTCGCCCTTCCGCGCGGCCGCGAGCGGCGCCAATACGTCATCCTGCTCGGAAGACAGCTCGGCGAGATGACCGCGCAGGCAGATCAGCTTGCGTCCGCCGCCGGGCTCGACGTTCGCGCACAAGCGGCCGGCGTCCGTTCGGCAGGCCGCACGAGCGCCTGCCGGTTGTTGCCGGAGCCGTCGGGCGACAGCATGACGGCGAAGGCGGCAGCGCCGGCGCACAACGCGATCACGGCGATCGAGATCGAAGACAGTTTCATCGGAGGACTCCTGAACGTGTCCGTGCGTTCGGAATCGTCGGCCTTCGACGCAACGCGCGGCGCAGTGTCGTGGACGGCTTCGCGGGGGCCCGAACAGCACACGCCGCGCGGCCGCCAGCCGCGTGACGCGCGCAGGTCGCGGGCGAGCACGAACCATTCGCGGAACGCGATCCGCAACGGATTGACTCGACGGCGCGCGACCGGCGAGCGCCGTACCGCAGCGGCTCGTCGACCGGTGCGATCGCGAACGTGCCGAACAGACGGTCGAAGACCGACAGCACGCCGCCGAAGTTGCGGTCGATGCAGCGCGTCGTTCGACGCATGATGGACGCGATGCTGCGCCGGCGTGTTCGAGGAACCACTCGAGCGGGCCGAGCGTCGGCACGAGCTCGGTGTGCACGAAGAACTGGTACAGCAGGTTGATGCCCGAGCATCGCGACGACGAGGCGCGGGTCGAAGCCGAGCCAGACGAGCGGCAGGAAGAACAGGAAGCTGCCGGTGAGGTTGCCGGTCCAGCCGAGACGGATCGCCGCGGTGAAGTTGAGCCGCGTCGCCGAGTGATGGACCGCATGCGTCGCCCACATCCACCGGATGCGATGCGACGCACGATGATGGACAGTAATAGACGAACTCGGTCGCGACGAACAGCGCGACGAGCGCGAGCGGGCGAGGTCGAGGTCGAACACGAACAGCCGATGCGTCGAACACGAACACGAACGGCAGTCGCGAGCGCGCCGGCCTCGACGACCCGCAGCAGCGACTGGCCGACCGCGATGCCGAACGAAGCCGCGCTCTCGCGAAGGTCGTGCGTGTCAACGACGCGGCGAGCCGTGCGGCGCCGTACTCGACCAGCCATGAAGCGCGACGGCGACGGCGAACGACCGACGCCGCGCGTCGAAGGAGTTCGTCGATGACGAATGCGTTCAACTCGCCGGAGATCACGGGTGTCGTCGTCGACGCTGCTGTTGCGCGTGCGCGTGCCTCCGAGGAAGCCGGTGCGCGTCGCGGTCGAGGTGCAGCGAGCCGTTCGCGCATGCTGCTGGCGCCGATGCGGGTCGCCGATCGCGCCGCGCGGGCCGGTCGTCGTGCTCTGCGAGTTGCACGAGCCGCCGGCGCAGCTCGCGGTGCCGTTGCGGGTCGACGTCAGCCCCGGACGCGGTCGTCGCGCTGCCGGTCGACGTGCAGCTGTGGTCGGCGCAGGTCGGTGGTGCCGGTCGTGGACGGTGCCGCGCGAGCCGGTCGACGTGACGGTCCGCGTCGCCGCGGCGGCGTCGATGCATCGACCGCGAAGGCGCGTCGCAAGAGCGACGCAACGAGGCATGGCTGAGCAAGGATTGAAGTCTTCATGAGGGGTCCTCGATTCGGTTGCCGGCTCGATCGAGACGGTGATCGCAGCGTTGCGACGTCGGCGTCGCCGGATCGACGATGAACGCGGCGTATGGATCGGTATCGACCGCGTCGCGGCCGCGTAACAGTGCGTCAACGCGACCGACGCGTCCGGCTTGACGCGGCCGACGCGAATCTTCGACAACGGCTGCATGACCGCACGCCTCGCATCGACGATCGTGATGGTCGAGGACGACGACGAGATCCGTCGCCTCGTGACCGAGCGTGCTGCGTCGAGAAGGCTTCGACGTCGAGGCCGGCGGCGGACGGCGCGGCGATGGATCGGCGTGCTCGCGCGCGTCGCAGCCGGACCTGTTGATCCTCGACCTGATGCTGCCGAACGAGGATGGACTGTCGTTGTGCAGTCGCCTGCGCACGGCGCACGACGTGCCGATCCTGATCCTGAGCGCGAAGAGCGAAGAGGTCGATCGCGTCATCGGGCTCGAGATGGGCGCCGACGACTATCTCGTGAAGCCGTTCGGCTCGCGCGAGCTGCTGGCTCGCGTGCGGGCGTTGCTGCGCCGCGGACGCGCGACGCCGCGCGCGACGACCGCGCGCGGCCGCTTCGCCTTCGACCGCTTCGTGATCGACCTCGACGCGCGGCAGCTGACCGACGTCGACGCGCGGGCGATCGCGCTGACGACGGCCGAGTTCGACCTGCTCGCGTGCTTCGTCCAGTCATCCGCGTCGGGTGCTGAGCCGCGACGAGATCCTCGACTGGACGCACGGCCGGTCGGCCGAGCCGTTCGATCGCACCGTCGACATGCTGACGTCGCGGCTGCGTCGCAAGCTCGAGTCGTCGAGTCCGGGATCGAACCTGATCGGCACCGCGCGCAATCGCGGCTACCTGCTGACGGCGCCGGTGCGCGCCGCCGCGTGATGGCTGCGACGGCCGGGGCGTCGGCCGCGGCGTCGAGCCGCATCGCGCCGCGCCGACGGCTGACGTTCGGCGCTCGCATCTGGCTCGATCGTCGTCGCGAGCGTCGCGGCCGTCTGGATCGGCGGCCTCGCGCTGTTCTTCGTCGGCGCAGGCCCGCAGCGCGGGCAGCGCGCGGCCGTTGCCGGCGCAGCTCGTCGCGATGGTGGATCTCGCTCGAGCACCTGCCGCGCCGAGCGCCGGCAAGCGGTGCTCGACGCGGTGACCTCGACGACGCTGCTGGCGCGAATCGAGGCGGGCCGTCGTCTCGAGCCGACGTCGACGCGACCGCTCGCGAAGATCTGAGCGAGCGCTTCGCTCGAACGCGAGCTCGCGTCGCTCGGCGGCCGGCCGAGATCAGCGTGACGCTCCCGGACGACCTCCGCGACGGCGCTGGCTGGCGTATCGCGGCGGCCGACGCGCTCGAGATCCGCATCGCGCTCGCGACCGACGAGACGCTGGTGATCGACACGCGCAGCACGCCGTTCGCGACGGTGTTCGGCTTGCCGGTCGGCTTCGGGGCGGGCCTCTTCGGGCACGGCGATCGCGCTCGTCGCGCTCGATCGTGATGCGACGCGAGACGCGGCCCCTCGCACGACTCGCGGACGAGGTGGATCGCATCGACGTCGACCGGATCGGCGCGCCGCTCGGCCCGATCCCGCGCGGCGCGCCCGGAGATCGGCGCGCTGGTCGACGCGTTCGGCCGCCTGCAGCTCGCGCGTCGCGGACCTGATGAAGCGCGCGGATGTCGATGATGGGCGGCATCTCGCACGACGTCCGGACGTTCGCGACGCGGCCTGCGGCTTGCGCGTCGATGCGATCCCCGACGACGCGCAGCGCGCGCGGGCCGATCGCCGACATCGACGACATGGTCCGGCTGCTCGACGACGGCCTGCTCGCGAGCCGCGCCGGCGGCGCGGGAGCTGGCCGACGAACTGGTCGAGGTCGACGAACGTGGTGGGGGAGGAAGTCGAACGACCGGGTCGCGAACGGCGCGGCGATCGAGATGCGCACGTTGGACGTCGGACGGACGCGATGGCCGTGCTCGGCGACCGGCTCGCGTTGCGGCGGGTGGTGGCGAACCTGCTCGACAACGCGCTGCGCTACGGCGACGCGGGTACGAGGTCGCGCTCGCGCGCGTCAAGGCGAGACGATCGTGCTCGACGTCGACGACGACGGTCCCGGCATCCCGACCGGACCAGCGGACGTGGCTGCTCGAGCCGTTCACGCGGCTCGAGTCGTCGCGGAGCCGCGCGACCGGCGGCGCGGGCCTCGGCCTCGCGATCGTCCATCGACCTGGTCGTCGCGCACGGCGGCACGGTCGTCGATCGACGACGGACCGCTCGGCGGCGCGCGAGTGACGGTCCGGCTGCCGGCATTCGTTGACGAACGGGGCCGCCGCTGACGCGGTGCAGCGGCGTGTTCGACCGACGATGGACACGCGAAGCGGACCGGCGGAGGCTGGTGCGACCGACAGGAATCGAACCTGTATCCCGAGCTTCGGAGGCTCGTATCCTATCCGTTGGACGACGGTCGCGAAGGACTTGAAGACCCGGTGCCGGCGGTGCCGCGAAGGGCGTCGCCGGACGACGCGATGCACGCCTGCCGGGAGGCGCGAAGGATAGCGTCTTTGCCTGCGAGCGTCCACGTGCCGCCCGGCGACGCGGACCCGTTCCCGTATAATCCGGGCGCTTTGCGCCGGCCGTCCGGGCGCATCCGACCCCATCCGTTTCCGCACGCCGCCGACGCGCCTTCTCGCGCGCGACGGACATGCGTGAGCGACGAACGCGACGACGGCTCCGCGAGCCGCCAGGAACCCCGATGAGCGACGCGCAGCACGAATCCCTGATCAAGACGCCGAAGCAGCTGATCGTCACCGTCGTCGCGGCGTTCGTCGTGCCGATCGCGATCATCCTGCTGCTCGTGAGCTACGTGACCGCGGGGCGCAAGACGGGCGCCGGCAGCGAGGGCACCACCGTCGAGGCGGTCGATGCGCGCATCGCGCCGGTCGCGCGCTTCGAGATCGTCGACGCGAACGCGCCGCGCGCGCTGAAGTCGGGCGAGGACGTGTTCAAGGCCGTCTGCACGACGTGCCACGGCGCGGGCATCGCCGGCGCGCCGAAGTTCGGCGACGCGGCGGCGTGGGCGCCGCGCATCGCAGAGGGCGCACCGACGTTGTACGACCACGCGATCAAGGGCTTCCAGGGAAAGAACGGCGTGATGCCGGCGAAGGGCGGCAACACCGATCTCGACGACGTCGAGGTCGAGCGCGCGGTGGTCTACATGGCGAACGCGGGCGGCGCGAAATTCCCGGAGCCCGCCGCGTCGGCCGCCCCGGCCGCGAGCGCGTCGGCGGCTCCGGCCGCGCCGCCGGCCGCGCCGCAGCCCGATCCGAACGTCGTCGCGGCGATCGCCGCGATCGACTCGGGCGCGAAGGCCGCCGCCGCGCCGGCGGCGCCCGCGGGCGGCGCCACGGCCGCCGGTGCGGTCGCATCGGCCGACAACGGCGTCGGCCAGAAGCTGTTCGGCCAGGTCTGCACCGCGTGCCACGGCATGGGCATCGCGGGCGCGCCGAAGTTCGGCGACAAGGCCGCATGGGCGCCGCGCATCGCGGAAGGCCTCGACACGCTGTACGGCCATGCGATCAACGGCTTCCAGGGGAAGAACGGCGTGATGCCGCCGAAGGGCGGCTCGAGCGCGTCCGACGACGAGGTCAAGGCCGCGGTGCGCTACATGGTGGCCGCGGCGAAGTAGCGACGAAAGCAGCGACGGAAGCAGCGACGGAAGCAGCGGCGACAGCGACGGCAGCGTCGCCGGCTCGTTCGCCGGCGGTCGCGCATCGACGAGCCGGCCGACCCGTTGCGGACCGGCGATCCGCAGCGCGCCGGTGCCGACGCGGCGCTCACAGCGTCCGCGCGAGGAACTTCGTGCCGGGCACCGGATTGAAGACGTACGGCGCGATCGGCACGAAGCCGAGCGTCGCGTAGAGCCGCTGCGCATCGCCCATCGTCGGCAGCGTGTCGAGCAGGATGCGCGCGTAGCCGGCCGCGCGCGCCTCGTCGCAGATCCGTTCCGCGAGCCGGCGACCGAGGCCGGTTCCGCGCGTCGACGGTCGCACGAAGAGCCGCTTCATCTCGCAGTCGCCGTCGCCGAGCGGCCGCATCGCGACGCAGCCGACCGCCTCGTCGCCGCGCCACGCGAGCATCACACGGCCGGCCGGCGGCGCGTACTTGCCGGGCAGCGACGCGAGCTCCGACGCGAAGTCCTGGAACGCGAGGTCGACGTCGAGGCTCGCCGCGTACTCCACGAACAGCGCGCGCACGACGTCGACGTCGCGCGGCAGGTCGGCGGCGCGGATCGCGATCGCGTCGTCCGGCGTCGCGCTCATCGCGGACCTTCGACGAGCCGCGCGATCGCTTCGTCGAGGATCGGCCGCTGTCCGCGGTGGATCTTGACGAGGGCGGTCGCCGCGTCGAAGTAGGCGGCGCGGTCGATCTCGGGGAACGACGCGACGCGACCGCTCTTCGGCGGCCATTCGATCTCGAACGCGTTGCTGCGGAAGGTCGTCGGATCGAGGTCGGCCTCGACGAGCCACGCGTGGATCGTCTTGCGTCCCGGCGTGCGGCACGGCGCGAGCGCGATGCCGACGTCGTCGAGCGACTGCCCCGTCTCCTCGGCGAATTCGCGTGCGGCCGCGGCGCGCAGGTCCTCGCCGTCGTCGACGAGACCCTTCGGGATCGACCAGGCCGCGTCGTCCCGGTTCTTCCAGAACGGACCGCCCGGATGCGCGAGCAGGAACTCGGGACCGTCGACGCCGCGACGGAACACGAGCAGGCCCGCACTCGTCTCGCCGCTCATCGCGGTCGAACGTCCGTCGCCGACGAGCCGACGATCGTGTCCGCCTGCGCGGTCGCGCGTCGCGCTCGCATTCGCGCGGCGCTTTCGCTATGGTCGCGGTCGCGCATCGCCGCGCCGTCGTTCACTCGCGTTCCACCGGAGTCGCCATGCCGATCAAACGTCCGAAAGGACCACCGGGCCGCGTCGTCGTGCTCGAACACGACTCGCAGGTGCTGAAGAACAACCGGCTCGGCGATCCGTCGCTGCGGCCGCTGCACGTGTGGCTGCCGCCGCAGTACGACGACCGGCGGCTCGCCGACGCGCGTTATCCGGTGCTGTACGACCTCGTCGGCTTCATGGGCTCGGGCGCGGCGCACACGAACTGGAAGGCGTTCGGCGAAAGCGTGCCGGAGCGTGCGGCGCGGCTCGTCAACGAACGCAAGATGCCGCCCGTCATCATCGTGCTGCCCGACTGCTTCACGGCGCTCGGCGGCAACCAGTACGTGAACTCGTCGGCGATCGGCAACTACGCCGACTACCTGACGCGCGAGCTGATCCCGTTCGTCGACGCGAACTTCCGCACGCTCGCGTCGCGCGACCATCGCGGCTGCTTCGGCAAGAGCTCGGGCGGATACGGCGCGATCGTCCACGGGATGAAGTACGCGAAGTTCTGGGGCGCGATCGCCGACCATTCGGGTGACGCGTACTTCGACTTCGTCTATCACCACGACTGGCCGAACACGCTGAACGCGCTCGCGAAGTATGCCAAGCCGCGCCGCGAGGCCGGGCCGATCGACGTCGTCGCGCGCTCGAAGGCGACCGGCGAAGGCCTCGACGACGGCCGCGTCGCCGCGTTCCTCGAGGCGCTGTGGAAGAAGAAGAAGCTCGGCCCGGGCGACGGCCACGCGGTGATGAACCTGTGCATGGCGGCGACCTACGATCCGGACCCGACGGCGCCGAACGGCTTTCGCATCCCGTTCGACCTCGAGACCGGCGAGCTGATCCCGTCGCGCTGGAAGAACTGGCTCGCGAACGATCCGATCCACCTCGTCGGCCGGCATGCCGCCGCGTTGCGGACGCTGCGCGGCATCTACATCGATTGCGGCTGGGCGGACCAGTTCCACATCCACTACGGCACCCGCATCCTGTCGAAACGGCTGCACGAGCACGGCATCGCGCACGTCTACGAGGAATTCGACGACACGCATTCGGACGTCGACTACCGGATGGACGTCAGCCTGCCGTTCCTCGCGAAAGCGCTGAGCCCCGGGCGCAAGCGGTGAGCGGCGGGCGCCTCAGCCGGCCGCGAGGTAGCCCGTCAGTCCCTTCACGAGCGCGGCGAAGGTGACCGCGCAACGCGGCGTCTCGCGCAAGTCCTCGTGCATCACGACCCAGGTCTCGAGCGGCAGCCCGACGCGCTGGCCGAGCACGCGGACGAGCGCGGGATCGCGGGCCGCGAGCGGCACCTGGCACGCGCCGATGCCGTAACCGGCGCGAATCGCGGCCAGTTGCGCGAGGTCGCTGTCGCTGCGCCATGCGAAGCCCTCGCGGGCGAACGCCCGAAACTCGCGTTGCACGCGCCGCGTCAGCTCGGTCTCCTGGTCGAAGCCGATCAGCGCGTGCCCGGCGAGGTCGTCGAGCGTCTTCGGCGTGCCGTGTCGCTTCAGGTAGCGTCGATGTGCGTGCAGCCCGATCTCGACGCGGCCGATACGCCGGGCGACGAGTGCCTGCTGCACCGGACGCACCATGCGGACCGCGATGTCCGACTCGCGGTGCAGCAGGTCGACGAGCCGGTTCGACACCACCAGTTCGATCACCAGCGCGGGATGGGACTCGCGTAGCGCCGTCAGGATCGGCGGGAGGATCTCGACGCCGATCACTTCGCTCGCGGTGATCCGAACGGTGCCATGGACGCCGGCGCCGTGACTGCTCGCCACGCGCCGCAACGCCTCGGCCGTCGCGGCGATTCCGGCCGCGTAGGGCTGCAGTTCGCGTGCCGCGTCGGTCGCCGCGAAACCCGCGAACGAGCGCGTGAACAGCTTGAGGCCGAGGGCGCGCTCGAGCTGATCGATGTGGCGACCGACGGTCGGCTGCGTCGCACCGAGAACCCGGGCCGCGGCCGACAGCGAGCCGGTCTCGAGCACGCGGAGGAACGAACGGTACCAGGCCCAGTCGGGTTCGGAAGAGAGGCGGTCGATTCCCACGTATGCAATTTTGTTTGGCGCGTGCACGAGTTTAGGCGATTTTCTTTTGGCGACGGCATCGCGACACTGCCGTCATGCCGCGTCGTCGCGCGACGCGGCCCTTCGACAGGAGATCGCATGACTTCCATCGCATTGATCGGCGCCGCAGGCGTGGTCGGGCGCAGCGTGGGCCACGCGCTCGCCGCGCGGCGCACGCCGTATCGCGTCGTCGGTCGTTCGTCGGACGCGCTGTTGCGCGCGTTCGGGAACGATCCGCGCGCCGAGCGCGTCACGTGGGACCCGGCCGCGCCTGCCTCGGTACGCGCCGCGTTCGCCGGGGTCGACACGCTCGTATACCTCGTCGGCGTGGACGATCGACGCTTCGACGAGCATCCGGTCCTGATGCGCCGGACCATCGACGGTGCGACGGCGGCCGGGGTCCGGCGGATCCTGCTGATCGGGACCGTGTATCCGTACGGTCGCGTCGGGCACGATCCGATCCGCGAAACCCAGCCGCGCGAGCCGCACACGTTCAAGGGTCGCATGCGCAAGGCCCAGGAGGACCTGCTGATGGCGGCCGATGCCGCGGGCCGCGTGCAAGGCTGCGTGCTGCGACTGCCGGATTTCTACGGCCCCGGCGTCGAGGCCAGCCTCCTGCATCGCGCGGCCGTGGCGGCCGTCGACGGGCGCACCGCCGACCTGCTCGGGCCGATCGACCGGCCGCACGAGTTCGTCTTCGTGCCGGACATCGGACCGGTGGTGGCACGGATCGTCGCGACGCCGGCCGCGTTCGGCCGGACCTGGCATCTCGCCGGCGCCGGCGTCACGACCCAGCGCGCGCTGGTCGAGGAGATGGGACGCCAGACCGGCAGACCGGTGCGCACGCGCGTCGTCGGCAAGACGATGCTGCGCGTCCTCGGCTGCTTCGACGGGCGGATGCGCGAGATGGTCGAGATGCACTACCTGCTGAGCGACCCGGTGCTGATGGACGACGCGGACCTGCGGGCGCTGCTCGGCCCGCTGCACAAGACGTCGTATCGCGAAGGAATCCGCCAGACGCTCGACGCGGTCCGCGCGTCGCGCACGCAGCCGGCGACGGCATCGACGTGACGCCGCTCAGCGCAGGAACAGCCGATACGCCGGGTTGTCGCTCTCGTCGTCGCACGGATAGCCGAGCGTCGCCTGGAACGCGTCGAACGCCGCGCGCTCGTCGTCGGGCACCTGCAGGCCGACGAGGATGCGGCCGAAGTCCGCGCCGTGGTTGTCGATAGTGGAACAGGCTGATGTTCCAGCCCGGATCCATCGTCGACAGGAAACGCATCAGCGCACCGGGTCGCTCGGGGAACACGAAGCGATAGAGGCGTTCGTCGCGCGCGAGCGGCGAGCGCCCGCCGACCATGTGCCGCAGGTGCGTCTTCGCGAGTTCGTCGTCGGTCAGGTCGAGCGTCTCGAAGCCGTGCTCGCGGAACGTCGCCGCGAGCGCGCGACCGTCGCCGCGCGCGCCGACGGCGACGCCGACGAACACGTGCGCGACGTTCGCGTCGGCGATCCGGTAGTTGAACTCGGTGACGTCGTGCGCGCCGACCAGCGCGCAGAAGCGGCGGAAACTGCCCCGCGTCCTCGGGGATCGTCACCGCGAACACGGCCTCGCGTTCCTCGCCGACCTCGGCGCGGTCGGCGACGAAGCGCAGCCGGTCGAAGTTCATGTTCGCGCCGCACGCGATCGCGACCAGCGTCTCGCCTCGGATGCCTTCGCGCGCGACGTACGCCTTCAGTCCCGCGATCGCGAGTGCGCCGGCCGGCTCGAGAATGCGACCGCGTCTCGACGAACACGTCCTTGATCGCCGCGCAGATCGCGTCGGTGTCGACGAGCACGATGTCGTCGACGACTTCCTGCGCGAGCCGGAACGTCTCGACGCCGACCCGCTTGACGGCCGTGCCGTCGCTGAACAGGCCGACGGTCGGCAACGTGACGATCTCGCCGGCCGCGAGCGAGCGGGCCATCGCATCCGAGTCGATCGTCTGCACGCCGATGATCCGGATGTCCGGCCGCACGGCCTTCACGTACGCGCCGACGCCGGCGATCAGCCCGCCGCCGCCGATCGCGACGAAGATCGCGTGGATCGGTCGCGACGAGTGCAGCGCCTGGTGCTGGCGCAGGATCTCCATCCCGATCGTGCCCTGGCCGGCGATCACGTCGGGGTCGTCGAACGGATGGACGAACGTCAGTCCCTCGGTCGCCTGCCGCTCGAGCGCGTGCGCGTAGGCGTCCGAATAGCTCTCGCCGGCGAGGACGACCTCCGCGCCGCGCGCGCGGACGGCGTCGATCTTGACGGCGGCGTCGTCACCGGCATCACGATCACCGCGCGGCAACCGAGCCGTTCGGCCGCGAGCGCGACGCCCTGCGCGTGGTTGCCGGCCGACGCGGCGATCACGCCGCGCGCGAGCTCGTCGGGCGCGAGCCGGGCCATCCGGTTGTACGCGCCGCGCAGCTTGAAGCTGAAGACCGGCTGGTTGTCCTCGCGCTTCAGCAGCACCGTGTTGCCGAGCCGGGCCGACAGGTGCGGCGCGACCTCGAGCTCGCGTCTCGCGCGCGACGTCGTAGACGCGCGCGTCGAGGATGCGCTTCAGGTAGTCGGTCGGCATGGTCGGCGTCGGGAACGCGCGACTCTAGCCGATCGACCGCGCGCCGCGGCGCGCGTGATGCGACCGTGCCGCACGGCCGATCGGAAGCGAGCCTGTCGGCGAGCGGCCGCCGGCGTATCGACCGGTCCCGCCGGCCGGCGAACGATCGACGTCAGTCGACGAGTTCCAGCCGCCGCTCGATGCGCAGCATGCGACTCTCGAGACGATCGAAACGGCCGTTCATCCGCAGCACGTCGGCGAGCAGGTCGGCGACGTGGCGCTCGATGCTGGCGACCCGTGCCGCGAGGTCGTCGAGGCGCCCGTCGATCTGCGCGATGCCTGCGCGGATCGCCTTCAGGTGTTCGAGGATGAGCTTTTCGACCTGGTCCGTCATGCCCCATCAGACCCGACCGTCGTCCTGCAGTCAATCGTCCGTTCGGTTAGTCTCGACGTTCGTCATTTCCGGACGCGCCGGTCGCGTCCCGCAGTGCCATGAACGCCCCCATCCTGCCCGAGGCCCTTCGAGACGTCGCCGCGTCCGACGCGCCGTCGCGCGTCCGCGAGATCCCGTACAACTACACGTCGTTCTCGGACCGCGAGATCGTGATGCGGCTGCTCGGCGCGTCGGCGTGGAGCGATCTCGAGGAGCTGCGCGGCGAGCGGCGCACCGGGCGCTCGGCGCGGATGCTGTACGAGGTGCTCGGCGACATCTGGGTCGTCGAGCGCAATCCGTACCTGCAGGACGACCTGCTCGAGAATCCGCGTCGTCGCGCCGCGCTGATCGAGGCGCTGCATCATCGGCTGAACGAGGTCGACAAGCGGCGTGTGCGCCGACGAGGCCGATCGCCGGCCGCGACGCGAAGGTCCGCCACCTTCTCGACGCGGCGCGCCGCGCGGTTCGCGGCGTTCGAGGACGGCTTCAAGGCGACGTGGGACCTCCGCAAGCTGACCGCGCGACGCCTCGGGCGCGTGACCGCGAAGGACAACATCCAGCTTCGACGGCCTGTCGCGCGTGTCGCACGTCACCGATGCCACCGACTGGCGCGTCGAGTACCCGTTCGTCGTGCTGACGCCCGACACCGAGGACGAGATCGCGGCGATCGTCGCGGCGTGCATCGAGCTCGGCCTGACGATCATTCCGCGCGGCGGCGGCACCGGCTACACCGGCGGCGCGATCCCGCTGACGCCGAACAGCGCGGTCATCAACACCGAGAAGCTCGAGCAGCTCGGCGCCGTCGAGATGCGCCGGCTGCCGGGACACGCCGAGCCGGTCGCGACGATCTGCACCGGCGCCGGCGTCGTGACGAAGCGCGTCGCCGAGGCGGCCGAGGCGGCCGGCTTCGTGTTCGCGGTCGACCCGACGTCGGCCGAGGCGTCGTGCATCGGCGGCAACGTCGCGATGAACGCCGGCGGCAAGAAGGCCGTGCTGTGGGGCACCGCGCTCGACAACCTCGCCTGGTGGCGGATGGTCGACTGCGACGGCGACTGGCTCGAGGTCGAGCGGCTCGACCACAACCTCGGCAAGATCCACGACGCGCCGGTCGCGACGTTCGAGCTCCGCCAGTACGGCAGCGACGGTCACGGCGGCGACGGCCGCGCGCCGCTTTCGACGCGAGACGCTCGTCATCGAGGGCCGGCGCTTTCGCAAGGAAGGCCTCGGCAAGGACGTCACCGACAAGTTCCTGTCGGGCCTGCCGGGCGTGCAGAAGGAAGGCTGCGACGGGCTCATCACGTCGGCGCGCTGGGTCCTGCACCGGATGCCGCCGCATGCGCGGACCGTGTGCCTCGAGTTCTTCGGCCAGGCGCGCGAGGCGATCCCGTCGATCGTCGAGATCAAGGACTACATGGACGCGGAGGCGAAGGCCGGCCGCGCGATCCTCGCCGGGCTCGAGCATCTCGACGAACGCTACCTGCGCGCGGTCGGCTACGCGACGAAGTCGAAGCGCGGCGGCGAAGGCGCGTCGGCTGCGTCGTCGTCGGGCGTGGCGCTGCCGAAGATGGCGCTGTTCGGCGACATCGTCGGCGACGACGCGGACGATGTGGCGCGCGCGGCCTCGGAGGTCGTGCGGATGGCGAACGGCCGCAGCGGCGAAGGGTTCGTCGCCGTGTCGGCCGAGGCGCGCAAGAAATTCTGGCTCGACCGCTCGCGCACGGCCGCGATCGCGCGGCACACGAACGCGTTCAAGATCAACGAGGACGTCGTGATCCCGCTCGCGCGGATGGGCGAGTACACCGATCACATCGAGCGCATCAACATCGAGCTGTCGATCGACAACAAGCTCGAGCTGCTCGACGCGCTCGACCGCTTCTTCGCGAACGACCTCGGCGCGATCCCGGTCGGCAAGATCGACGATGCGGACGTCGATCACCTGAGCCGCGAGGAGCTGTTCGGCGGCCGCGTCGGACAGGCGCGCGCGCTGATCGACCGGGTGCGGCGGCGCTGGCTGTACCTGCGCACGCACATGGACGTGTCGCTCGACGAGGCGCGGGAGGCATTGACCAGCCACGGGCTGGATGTGGCGTCGTCCCGGCGCAGCCTGCCCCGGCAGGCCCTGGCCGGGGGCCGGATCCAAGCGCTGCAGGACGAGGCGACGGACCGCACTTGGGCCCCGGCCTTCGCCGGGGCGACGCCCGTCGTTCGACCTGCTGCAGGTCCGCGCGATCCGCGTGTCGTGGAAGCGCGAGGTCCGCGCGCCGCTGCGCAGCATCTTCAGCGGCGGCGAGTTCGCGCCGGTGCTCGCCGGCGCCGACGCGATCCACAAGAGGGTGCTGCGCGGCCGCGTCTTCGTCGCGCTGCACATGCACGCCGGCGACGGCAACGTGCACACCAACATCCCGGTCAATTCCGACGACTACGCGATGCTGTCGACGCGCGAACCGCGTCGTCGCGCGGATCATGGGCATCGCGCGCGAGCTCGACGGCGTGATCTCCGGCGAGCACGGCATCGGCATCACGAAGCTCGAGTTCCTGACCGACGACGAGACGCGCGACTTCCGCGCGTACAAGCAGCGCGTCGATCCGCACGGCCACTTCAACCTCGGCAAGCTGCAGGCGCTGCCGGCGATCCGCGCGGATCTGCGCGAACGCGTACACGCCGAGCTTCGGGCTGATGGGCGCCGAGTCGCTGATCATGCAGCAGTCGGACATCGGCGCGATCACCGATTCGATCAAGGACTGCCTGCGCTGCGGCAAGTGCAAGCCGGTCTGCGCGACGCACGTGCCGCGCGCGAACCTGCTCTATTCGCCCGCGCAACAAGATCCTCGCGACGTCGCTGCTGATCGAGGCGTTCCTGTACGAGGAGCAGACGCGGCGCGGCGTGTCGATCAAGCACTGGGACGAGTTCGCCGACGTCGCCGACCATTGCACGGTCTGCCACAAGTGCCTGTCGCCGTGCCCGGTCGACATCGACTTCGGCGACGTGTCGATGAACATGCGCAACCTGCTGCGCAAGATGGGCAAGAAGCGCTTCAACCCGGGCACCGCGGCGTCGATGTTCTTCCTCAACGCGACCGATCCGCAGACCATCAACGCGACGCCGCAAGGCGATGATGGACTGGGGCTACAAGGCGCAGCGCGCGGCCGTCGAGCTGTTCACGCCCGGCCGGGCGACGAGCAGACCGCGCGTCCGCCGGCGACGCACGGGCAAGCCGCCGGTCCGCGAGCAGGTGATCCACTTCGTCAACAAGAAGATGCCGGGCAACCTGCCGAAGAAGACGGCGCGTGCGCTGCTCGACATCGAGGACGCGAAGTTCGTGCCGATCATCCGCGACCCCGCGAAGGCCGCCGTCGACGCCGAAGCGGTGTTCTATTTCCCGGGCTGCGGCTCGGAGCGGCTGTTCTCGCAGGTCGGCCTCGCGACGCAGGCGATGCTGTGGCACGTCGGCGTGCAGACGGTGCTGCCGCCGGGCTACCTGTGCTGCGGCTATCCGCAGCGCGGCGCCGGCGACTTCGACAAGGCGGACAAGATCATCACCGACAACCGCGTGCTGTTCCATCGCGTCGCCAACACGCTGAACTATCTCGACATCAAGACCGTCGTCGTCAGCTGCGGTACCTGCTACGACCAGCTCGCCGGCTACGAATTCGACAAGATCTTCCCCGGCTGCCGGATCATCGACATCCACGAGTTCCTGATGGAGAAGGGCGTCAAGCTCGCCAGACGTCACGGGGACGCGGTACATGTACCACGACCCCTGCCACACGCCGATGAAGCAGTACGACCCGCTGAAGGTCGTCAATACGTTGATCGCGAGCGACCTCAACGGTCGCGTCGAGAAGAACGACCGCTGCTGCGGCGAGTCGGGCACGTTCGCGATCGCGCGGCCCGACATCTCGACGCAGGTGCGCTTCCGCAAGGAAGAGGAGATGCGCAAGGGCGCCGCGAAGCTGCGGGCCGCGGCGCCGGAGGCGGTCGTCACGATCGACGCCCGGACGACCGCCGAGACCACCGTGCCGGCCGCGGACCCGCCGCCGCTCAAGGTGCTGACCTCGTGCCCCTCGTGCCTGCAGGGGCTGTCGCGCTACGGCGACGACACCGGCGTCGAGGCCGACTACATCGTCGTCGAGATCGCGCGCCACGTGCTCGGCGCCGACTGGATGCCGGACTACGTCGCGCGGGCGAACGCCGGCGGTATCGAGCGCGTGCTGGTCTGAGCGTACGACCGACGCGCGCTGCGCGCGGCCGAGCGGCGCGGCGGCGGCGGCCGACGGAGGCACAATAGCCGTCCGTCCCTCGTCGTCCCCCATCCGTCGTCGCCCATGCTCCGATTTTCGCGCAGCGAAGTCCGATCTCCCGAGAAACAGACGCGCATCGTCGACGGCCTCGGGGCCAAGGCCTGGCTCGCGACGATGTCCCAGCCGGCGACGATCGACAACCTCGCCGAGATCGCGCAGGTGCTGCGCACGCTCGGGGCGGAAGGCGCCGACGGCGCGACCGTCCTGCCGCCGCAACGCAAGTTCGCCATCGCGGATCGCATCCGCTCCGCGCTGCTGCCGGCGCTGACCGCGCACGCCGGGGACGACCGCTTCACCGCGCTGCCGCTCGACGACGACTACGCGCGTCACTTCTGGGCGACGGTCGACGCGACGCTCGTGCTGCGCGACGTCTACGCGTGGCTGGTGTCGCAGTTGCCGAAGGTGACGACCGGCGCCGGCTCGGTCGAGAGCGAGGCGCTCGACGGCGCGAACGTCGCTGCGCCGCAGGTGTCGAGCGTGAGCGCGCTACAGCGCGCGCTCGACGCGAGCGCGCAGACGATGGTCTGCATCCAGCGCGCGCACTGGGCCGTGCCGAAGCTGCTGTGGGAGCGCCATTGCGTCCTCGGCCAGCTGGTCCGGGACCTCGATTGCCAGGACGTCGAGGTCGCCGATGCGTTGCGGCTGTCCGCGACCAACACCTGCCGCGCGGCGTTCACCTATCCGGTGATGGTCGCGCTCGCCGATCCCGCCGCGAGGACCGGTCCGGAGTTCGAGGTGTTGCGGATGGGCGCGCAGCGCTGGTCGCGCAAGGTCGGCTTCCGGATCGAGAAGCGGTCGGCCGACGGCGAGACGCCGGGCCGTCCGGTGGCGAGCGTCGGCCCGACGATCGGCGATCGGCGCGTACACGCTGCGCTTCGACACGCAGAGCGCGATGCAGTCGATCGACAAGCGGCTCGACGCGCTCGCCGACGGCCGCTCGCCGCGCGAGGCCGGCATCGGCGACACGCTGCGTGCGCCGGTCGCCCGCGAACTGCTCGCATCGATGCGCCAGCGCTGGGGCGCGAAGCAGGCCGGCGACGTCGATTCGCCGGACCGCGTCTGGCGCGACAGCACGGCCGGGCTCGTCGTGATGGCGATGGTCGGCATGCCGGCGAAGGAGCCGCTGAAGAACAAGTCGAATCACGGCGTGCGCGCGTCGGTCGGCGCGGGGCAGTCGCCGTACGCCTACCAGCGGATGAAGGAAGGCGGCGTCACGCAGCCGCGCGAGGTCATCGAGCGCGCGCGCGTCGAGCAGCTGATGGAACACGCCGAGACATGGACGCTGATCGCCGAATCGTCCGACGCCGTGCGCTGCGTCCGCAAGCACGCGCGGCCGCGGATCGGGCTGCATCGGCTGGTCGGTCTGCGGCTCGGCGACGCCGCGCAGAACGCGCCGCTGCTGCTCGGCTGGGTCGAAGGGCTGCAGAGCACGACGGTCGTGCTCGACGACGACGTCGTGCGGCCGAGCGTCGCGCATCACGTCCGCGTGCGCCTCGCGCCGGGGCTGCCGCAGGTGCTGCTCGCGTCGATCGACGAGGTCGAACTCAATGCCGCGTTCCTGCTCGTGCCCGGCGGCGACGGCGAAGGACGGCGCCGCGCCGGCCGGCCGACGCCGCTCGTGCCGATGCTGAGCGACCCGGTCGGCCACGGCGAGATCCTGATCCAGGATGGCGACGGCTGGGACGCCGTTCGCGAATCGCCGCGCGCCTACGGCCTCGTGCTGCCGCACGCGAGCTTTCGCCCGCAGCGTCTCGTGAAGGCGGTGCGGGCGGGCGCGCTCGCGATGCTGCGGCTCGAGGAGCTGATGATGCGCGGGTCCGACTTCGACCTCGTGCGCTTCACGCTGCTGTAACGGCCTCGTCGACCGCGACGTCCCGATCGTCGGCGTCGCTCGGGGCCGCGCCATGCTCGTCGCCCAGCGTCGAGATGCGCTGCGCCGGCAGCGTCGCGGTGAACGTGCTGCCGCGCCCGACCTCGCTCGCGATGGCGAGCGTGCCCTGGTGCCGCGTCAGCACGTGCTTGACGATCGCGAGGCCGAGGCCGGTCCCGCCGGACTGTCGCGAGCGGCTGCGATCGACGCGATAGAAGCGCTCGGTCAGTCGCGGCAGGTGCTGCGCCTGGATGCCGATGCCGGTGTCGGCGACGGTCAGCGCCGCGCCGCCGTCCGGCTGGCGCTGCCACAGCACGTCGATGCGGCCGCGCTCCGGCGTGTAGCGGACGGCGTTCGTGACGAGGTTCGTGAACGCGCTCGTCAGCTCGCTCTCCGAGCCGAGGATCAGCGTGTGCGGCTCGACCGAGAAGCGGATGTCGTGCTGGCCGTTCGACAGCTGGCGCGCGGTCTGTTCGATCCGCGCGAACAGCGCCGCCGCGTCGATCGCCTCGGCGCGCGGTCCGGACGTCGCCTCGAGCGCCGACAGCGTCAGCAGGTCGTCGACCAGCCGCTGCATCCGCGCCGCCTGCTCCTGCATCAGCTGCATGTACTGCGCGCGCTGCGCCGGCGAGACGGCCGACTCGCTGATCGTCTCGAGGAAGCCGGACAGCACGGTCAGCGGCGTCTTCAGTTCGTGCGAGACGTTCGCCACGAAGTCGCGACGCATCGTCTCCAGCCGCTCGAAGCGCGTGATGTCGCGCGACAGCAGCAGCTTCAGGTTGTCGCCGTACTCGACCAGCTGCAGCGACAGGACGCGCTCGGTGCCGTGACCCGGGTGGCGCATCCGCAGCTGCACCGGCCGGTCCCACTCGTGGCGCGACAGGTACGCGAGGAAGTCGGGCGCGCGGACGAGGTTCGCGACGTTCTGGCCGACGTCCTTCTCGAGCGTGAGGTTGAGGTGCTGCTCGGCCTGCGCGTTGCACCACACGATCTGGTCGAGCGCGTTGAGCGTCACGACGCCGTCGGGCAGCGCCTGCGCGGCGCCGCGAAAGCTCCCGAGCGTGTCGTGCAGCGCCGCGAACTCGCGCTGCGTCGCGCGTTCGCGGTGATACAGCTGCGCGTAGAGCTCTTCCCATGCGCCGGACGAGCGCGGCAGCGCCGAGCCGACCTCGCGTCGCGACCAGCGCCACAGCGAGCGCAGGTGGATCGCGTCGCGCACGTAGCGCAGCGTCAGCGCGATGGCCGCGAACGCGAAGCCGGTCGGCCAGTCGGACAGCACGCGGACGACCAGCATCCCGAGCGCCACGAGCCCGACGAAGGACAGCGTCCGGATCCAGACGGGATTCATGCGTCTTGGCGGCGCGGCGCGCGAGGCGACGGTCTTCGGGTCAGGGGCCGGCGATCGCCACGACGATCACCGGGGACGTTGGCGAACGACGGACGCCGGGCGGGGCGGAGCATCTTAGCGCGGGATCGCGCTGCCGGACAGCGCCGGCCGGCCGGTCGTCGATCCGGGTCAGGCGACCGCGCGCTGCTCGGCGACGGAGAAGCGATAGCCGCTGCCGCGCACCGTCTCGACGAGGTTCTCGTGGCCGGTCGGCGACAGCGCATGGCGCAGCCGCCGGATGTGGACGTCGACCGTCCGCTCCTCGAGGAAGACGTGGTCGCCCCACACCTGATCGAGCAGCTGCGCGCGCGAGTAGACGCGCTCGGGATGCGTCATGAAGAAGTGCAGCAGCCGGAATTCGGTCGGGCCGATGTCGAGCGTGCGCCGGCCTCCGTCGGCGCGTCCCGCCCGACAACCGGTGCGTGACCGGGTCCAGCACGAGGCCGCCGATCTCGACGAGGTCGTCGGTCAGTTGCGGCGCGCGCCGCCGCAGCACGGCCTTGATCCGCGCCATCAGTTCCTTCGGCGAGAACGGCTTCGTGACGTAGTCGTCGGCGCCGGCTTCGAGGCCGTCGACCTTGTCGGTCTCGTTCGAGCGCGCGGTCAGCATGATGATCGGCACGTCGCGCGTGCGCTCGTCGCCGCGCAGCCGCTTCGCGAACTGCACGCCGGACGCGCCGGGCAGCATCCAGTCGAGCAGCACGAGGTCGGGCAGTTCGGCGCGGACGAGGATCGCGGCCTGCTCGGCGTCGGCGGCGCGAAGCACCTTGTGGCCGGCGAACGTCAGGTTGACCGCGATCAGTTCCTGGATCGCAGGCTCGTCTTCGACGACGAGGATGGTGCTGGGCATGTCGGGAAATCCAGAAGGGGATTCGGCGAGGCGCGGACGCGGCGTCGCGGCGACAATAAGACGATTCTATGACGGCAAGGTGACACGCCGGCGTCCTCGGGCGCCATGCGATACTCGATCGATCATGTCGTCGCAAGCGCCTTCGCCCAGCCCGTCGTCCGCCGTCGAGCCGCCGACCGAGATCGTCGTCCACCAGCGGTCGCGGCGCCTCGAGATCGCGTTCGGCGACGACGAGCGCTACAGCCTCGACTTCGAATTC
Organism: uncultured beta proteobacterium; assembly: GCA_963720205.1. Taxonomy (GTDB): domain Bacteria; phylum Pseudomonadota; class Gammaproteobacteria; order Burkholderiales; family Burkholderiaceae_D; genus CAHJXF01. The sequence continues at coordinate 3,070,403 of OY970390.1, forward strand.
CTGCGCGTCCATTCGCCGTCGGCGTCGGTGCAGGGTCACGGTCCCGGCCAGGAAGTGCTGCAGACCGGCAAGCGCGACGTCACGATCACGAACCTCGAACCGATCGGCCACTACGCGATCAAGCCGACGTTCTCCGACGGGCACGACAGCGGCATCTTCACGTGGGCCTACCTGCGCGCGCCTCGGCCGCGAGCGCGACGCGTTGTGGGCCGGCTACCTGCGGCGACTCGCCGAGGCCGGCGCGAGCCGCAACCCGGCCGGCTTCGTCGAGACGAAGCCGATCGTGTTCCACGCGAGCGAGGCGCGGCGCAAGTGAGCGACGGGACGGACGACGGCGCGCCGCTCGCGGCGGCGGCATCGCCCGGCGGCGACGCGGCCGACGGGCGAACCCACTTCGGCTTCGAGACGGTCGGCGAGGCCGAGAAGGCCGCGCGCGTGGCCGGCGTCTTCCATTCGGTCGCCGCGAAGTACGACGTGATGAACGACGTCATGTCGGCGGGCATGCATCGCGTCTGGAAGGCGTTCACGATCGGCCGCGTCGGCGTGCGGCCCGGCATGCGCGTGCTCGACATCGCCGGCGGCACCGGCGACCTCGCGAAGGCGATGGCGCGCCGCGCCGGCCCGACCGGCGAGGTGTGGCTGACCGACATCAACGAATCGATGCTGTCCGTCGGCCGCGACCGGCTGATCGACGCGGGCTTCGTGCTGCCGACCGCGATCGCCGACGCCGAACGGCTGCCGTTCCCCGACGACTATTTCGACCGCGTGACGGTCGCGTTCGGCCTGCGCAACATGACCCACAAGGATCGCGCGCTGGCCGAGATGCGCCGGGTGCTGAAGCGCGGCGGCCGGCTGTTCGTCCTCGAGTTCTCGCGGGTGTGGAAGCCGCTCGCGCCGCTCTACGACGCGTATTCGCTGAAGGTGCTGCCGTGGCTCGGCGCGCGGATCGCGAAGGACGCCGACAGCTATCGCTACCTCGCCGAGTCGATCCGCATGCATCCCGACCAGGCGACGCTGGCCGCGATGCTCGGCGACGCGGGCTTCGAGCGCGTCCGCGTGTTCAACCTCGCCGCCGGCGTCGTCGCGCTGCACGAAGGCGCCAAGCTCTGAAGCGACCGATGCCGACCGCCAACGCCTTCTTCACCGCGTCCGCCGCTGCCGCCGTTCGGCCGCCTGCCGACGAACCCGCTCGACCTGCTGCCGGCCGCGATCGACCACCTGCTCGCCGGCGAGGCGTGGGCCCGCGCGCAGCTCGCGCCGCACGTCGGCAAGACGCTGCACGTCGTCGTCGGGCCGTTCACGATCCGGCTGACGGTCGCGAGCGAGGCGTCGGTCGTCCGCGCCGCGCCGACCGCGGTCGCCGACACGACGGTGACGCTGCCGGCCGCGGCGCTCGCCCGCGCGATGGCCGGCGGCCCCGACGCGGCGCTGCGCGACCTGCGGGTCGACGGCGACGCCGACTTCGCACAGGCCGTCTCGATGCTCGTCAGGCACCTGCGCTGGGACGTCGAGGAGGACCTGTCGAAGGTCGTCGGCGACGCGGCGTCGCATCGACTCGTCGCCGCCGGCGCGCGCGGCGTCGGGCGAGATCCGCCGCGCGCACGAGCGGCTCGCGGCGAACGTCGTCGAGTATCTCGCCGACGAGGACCCGCAGCTCGTGCGGCCGCGCGCCGTGACGGCGCTCGCCGACGGCATTCGCGCGCTGCGCGACGATCTCGCGCGGCTCGAGAAGCGCGTCGACCGCCTGACGAGCCCGGCATCGAGCGCGCCAAGCCGTTGAGCGGCGCCTCGACCGCGGGCCGCGCGGCGACCCGTCGCGGACCGGACTGATGCAGATCTTCCGGCTGTTCATCATCGCGCGCGTGCTGTGGCGCTACGGTCTCGACGAGATCCTGGCCGGCGGCCTCGCGATGCCGGTGCTGACGCGATCGATCGGCTACCTGCGCTTCGGCCGCGACTTCCGCACGCCGCGCGCGCAGCGGCTGCGCGAGGCGCTCGAGTCGCTCGGCCCGATCTTCGTCAAGTTCGGCCAGATGCTGTCGACGCGGCGCGACCTGCTGCCGGCCGAATACGCCGAACGAGCTCGCCCGGCTGCAGGACCGCGTGCCGCCGTTCGACCCCGAGCTCGCGATCCGGCAGATCACGCGGTCGCTCGGCAAGGCGCCCGACGAGCTGTTCGAGACGTTCGAGCGCGTGCCGGTCGCGTCGGCGTCGATCGCGCAGGTGCACTTCGCGACATTGAGGGCCGACGCCGAGGGACGCCGTCGCGAGGTCGCCGTCAAGGTGCTGCGGCCCGGGCATGCATCGCGCGATCGAACGCGACCTCGCGCTGCTGCAGACGCTGGCGGCGCTCGTCGAGCGGCTGTCGGCCGACGGCAAGCGGCTGCGTGCGCGCGACGTCGTCGCGGAGTTCGACAAGTACCTGCACGACGAGCTCGACCTGATGCGCGAGGCGGCCAACGGCAGCCAGCTGCGCCGCAACTTCGCCGGCTCGAAGCTGCTGCACGTGCCCGAGATGTTCTGGGACTACTGCAGCGAGGCCGTGATCGTGATGGAGCGCGTGTCGGGCATCCCGATCGGCCGCATCGACCAGCTGCAGCGCGGCCGGCATCGACCTGAAGAAGCTGTCGCGCGACGGCGTCGAGATCTTCTTCACGCAGGTGTTCCAGCACGGCTTCTTCCACGCCGACATGCACCCCGGCAACATCTACGTCGGCGACTCGGGCGTCGACTTCAATCGCTACATCGCGATCGACTTCGGCATCGTCGGCACGCTGACCGACTACGACAAGAACTACCTCGCGCAGAACTTCCTCGCGTTCTTCCAGCGCGACTACAAGCGCGTCGCGGTGCTGCACATCGAGTCGGGCTGGGTGCCGAAGGGCACGCGCGTCGACGAGCTCGAGTCGCGCGATCCGCGCCACCTGCGAGCCGGTGTTCGACCTGCCGCTCGCGCGCATCTCGCTCGGGCCAGGTGCTGCTGCGGCTGTTCCAGACGTCGCGCCGCTTCAACGTCGAGATCCAGCCGCAACTCGTGCTGCTGCAGAAGACGCTGCTGAACATCGAAGGCCTCGGGCGCGCAGCTCGACCCCGAGCTCGACCTGTGGGCGACGGCGCAGCCGTTCCTCGAACGGTGGATGCAGCGACCAGCTCGGCTGGCGCGGCTTTCGCGACCGGCTCGCAGCAGGAGGCGACGCAGTTCGCGACGTTCGTGCCGCAGATGCCGCGGCTCCTGCATCGCGTGCTCGCGCAGGAGGCGGAAACGCCGCTGGCCGCGGCGGTCGCCGACCTCACGGCCGCGACGCGACGGACGCGCCATGCGATCGCGGTCGGCTTCGGCGTCGTCGGCGTGCTGCTGGCCGTCCTGATCGCGATCGTCGGGTCGCTGCTGGCGCACGACGGCTGGTGCTGGTGACCGTCGGGCGACGTGCGCTGCGCGCATCGCGACGCGCCGCGGTCGCCGATCTGCAACAGATCGTGTCGCTCGACCGCGCGAGGACCGTGGCCCGGCCCGGCCGACTCCTATAATTTCGGATTCGCGTCACGGGCGTCAGACCCGACGCGCGCCTCTTCCTTCGACATCGATCCGGCCCATGAGCAATCTCTTCTGGTTCGTCATCATCTATTGGGTGATCTCGGTCGGCATCGGCCTGTACGCCGGCAAGTTCGTCAAGGACTCGAGCGGCTACGCGAACGCCGGACGCGCGCTGCCGATGTACGTCGTGACGGCGACCGTGTTCGCGACCTGGTTCGGGTCGGAGACCGTGCTCGGCATTCCGGCATCGTTCCTCAAGGACGGGATCGGCGGCGTCGTCACCGATCCGTTCGGCGCGTCGATCTGTCTCGTGCTCGTCGGCCTGTTCTTCGCGCGGAAGCTGTACCGCATGAACCTGCTGACGCTCGGCGACTTCTATCGCAACAAGTACGGCCGCATCGTCGAGGTGCTCGCCGCGCTCGCGATCGTGATCTCCTACCTGGGCTGGGTCGGCGCGCAGATCTCGGCGCTCGGTCTCGTCTTCAACGTCGTCTCCGGCGGCGTGATCAGCGAGACGTGGGGCAAGGTCATCGGCGCCTCGACGGTGATGGTCTACACGATCTACGGCGGCATGTGGTCGGTCGCGATCACCGACTTCATCCAGATGATCATCATCGTGGTCGGCATGCTCTACATCGGCAGCGAAGTCAGCAGCCAGGCCGGCGGCGTCGGCGTCGTCGTCCAGCATGCGATCGACGCGGGCAAGTTCGCGAACTTCTGGCCGGCCTGGAACATCACGGCGATGCTGGGCTTCGTCGCGGCGCTGTTCACGATGATGCTGGGGTCGATCCCCCAACAGGACGTGTTCCAGCGCGTCGCGTCGGCGAAGAACGAGAAGATCGCGGGGCGCGCATCGGTGCTCGGCGGCGTGATGTATTTCTGCTTCGCCTTCATCCCGATGTTCCTCGCCTATTCGGCGACGCTGATCGATCCGAAGATGGTGGCGCCGCTGCTGGCGAGCCCCGATACGAAGGCGTCGCAGCAGATCCTGCCGCAGCTGATCCTCACGCACGCGCCGTTCTTCGCGCAGGTGATGTTCTTCGGCGCGCTGCTGTCGGCGATCAAGAGCTGCGCGTCCGCGACGCTGCTCGCGCCGTCGGTGACGTTCGCCGAGAACATCCTGAAGCCCGCGTTCAAGAACGTCACCGACCAGAACCTGCTGAAGACGATGCGGATCGTCGTGCTGTGCTTCACGGTCCTCGTCACGCTCTATTCGGTCGGCTCGAACCTGCCGATCTACAGCATGGTCGAGAACGCGTACAAGGTCACGCTGGTCGTCGCGTTCGTGCCGCTCGCGTTCGGCCTCTACTGGAAGCGCGCCAACACGCAGGGCGCGATGCTGTCGATCGGGCTCGGGCTGGTGTCGTGGATCGGCATGGAGATCACCAATCCCGACGCGCCGCTGCCGCCGCAACTTCTCGGGCTGATCATGAGTCTGACCGGCATGATCGTCGGCTCGCTGCTGCCCGCGATGGGCCAGGTCCGCGAGCTCGAGAGTGTCGCCGAGCGTGTCCTGCCGAACGGCGAAGGGCTGCCGCCGCGGACGGCTGATGCACATCGTTCGACGTTTTCAGGTTCCGGCGGAGCGTCATGAACACCACGTCGAATGCGAAGTCCAAGGGCCCGAATCGCTGGGTCATGATCGCGCTGTCGCTCGCCTGCGCGGCCGCGGCGACCGTGTCGGCGCTGTCAGCCCACGCGCAAGGCACGCCGCCCGTGAAGCACCACGCGATTCCGCCCGGGCCGCTTCCCTACGACACGCAGGCCGATCCTGCGCGCGATCTGTCGGCCGCGCTCGCCGATGCACGCACGAGCGGCAAGCGCGTGCTGATCGTGTTCGGCGCCAACTGGTGCCCCGATTGCCGCGTGCTCGATCGCGAGTTCCATTCGGGCGGCAAGACGGCGGAATTCGTCGCCAGCCATTACGACGTCGTCAAGGTCGACGTCGGCGACTTCGACAAGAACCTCGACTTCGCGAAGCTCTACGGCGAACCGATCCGGAAGGGAATTCCGTCGATCGTCGTCGTCACGCCGACCAATCAGGTGGTCTACGCGACGAAGGCCGGCGAACTCGCCGACGCGCGCAGCATGGGCGGCGACGGCATCTACGCGTTCTTCAAGGAGCAGGCAGCGCGGCCGTCAGGTTCTTAGGACGGTCGTCGCTCCCGATCGCGCGTCCAACGGAGTGCGCATCTTCGTCGGTGGAGAAGTGCAGCGCGTCCCGTCGAATCAATGCGCGCCCGACAACGCGCGTCGCTCGATCGACGCGGTGCGGAACAGGATCAGGGTCGCCACCAAGCCGCAAGCGGCCGCGACCGTGAGCCAGATGCCCGGCGCTGCGTTGTCGTTCAGTTCGTGGATCAGGTACGTCGAGATCACCGGCGTGAAGCCGCCGAAGATCGCGGTCGCCAAGCTGTAGGCGAGCGAGAAGCCGACGACGCGAACCTCCACCGGCATCACCTCCGTCAGGCCGACGACCATGGCACCGTTGTACAGGCCGTAGAGCGCCGACAGCACGAGTTCGACGCCGAGCATGCGCGCGAAGCTCGGCGCCGAAGCGAGCCACAGCATCATCGGATAGGCGAGCAGGATCGTCAGCACGGTGGTGGTGACGAGCAGCGGCTTGCGGCCGACGCGGTCCGAGATCGTGCCGCCGATCGGCAGCCAGATGAAGTTCGAGATGCCGACGCAGAACGTGACGATCAGCGCGTCGCGCGACGTCAGATGAAGCACCGTCTTGCCGAACGTCGGCGTGTATACGGTGATGAGATAGAACGCGCTCGTCGTCATCGCGACCAGCAGCATGCCGGCGATCACCACCCGCCAGTTCGCGATCATCGACCGCAGCACTTCCGCGGCCTTCGGATGATGCGTGCGCGCCTTGAATTCTTCGGTCTCCTGCAGCGTGCGGCGCAGGAAGAAGATGACCGGCACCGTCAGGCAGCCGACGAAGAACGGGACGCGCCAGCCCCAGGCGTCGATCTGCGCCGGCGTCAGGTACTCGCGCACCGCGAAGCCGAGGGCGGCGGCGAGGATGATCGACACCTGCTGGCTGGCCGACTGCCAGCTGACGTAGAAGCCCTTGCGACCCGGGGTCGCGATTTCTGCCAGGTAGACCGACACGCCGCCGAGTTCGGCGCCGGCCGAGAAGCCCTGCAGAAGCCGGCCGACCAGCACGAGTGCCGGCGCCAGCAGGCCGATCGTCGCGTAGCCCGGCACGAACGCGATCAGGATCGTGCCGGACGCCATCAGCGCCAGCGTGACGATCAGCCCCTTGCGGCGCCCGACCGTGTCGATGTAGGCGCCGAGCACGATCGCGCCCAACGGTCGCATCAGGAACCCGGCGCCGAATGCGGCGAACGTCTTCATCAGGGACGCGAACTCGTCGCCGCCAGGGAAGAAGGTCCGCGCGATGTCGGCCGCATAGAAGCCGAACAGGAAGAAGTCGAACTGCTCGAGGAAATTGCCGCTCGTGACCCGCAGGATGGCGCCGACTTTCGACGGGGCAGGCGCGTGGGAGTCCAGAGGAACGGCCGTCATCGAGGTCTCCTGTCTGTTCTTGTGCGTCGGCCACGAGCGCCGTCGAGCGGCCATTCTAGTCTCGCAACCCCGCGCTCGGCGGCCCGATTTCGTCGCTTGAGGCGGCGGCCGATGGCGCCTAAAATGCGCGGTCGGTTTCCCGTCGGAAACCCGGCGTCCGGGCGCGTGTTCGCACTCGCGTTCGTACGCGCCATCCGCCGCCCGCGTTCACGAGACGTCGTCGGCGCCGTCGACGTCGCTCCCGTGCGGCGACGTCGCGATCCCGAAAACACGATTTTTGAGGACTCCCGATGAACGCCCCGGTCGCGCCGCAACATCTCACGCCCGAACTGCACGACGCGCTCGGCCGCGTCACGCTCGACGACAAGTACACGCTCGACCGCGGTCGCGCCTACATGAGCGGCACGCAGGCGCTCGTCCGGCTGCTGATGCTGCAGCACGAGCGCGATCGGCGCGCCGGGCTGAACACCGCCGGCTTCGTGTCCGGCTATCGCGGCAGCCCGCTCGGCGGCGTCGACCAGACGCTGTGGCGCGCGAAGAAGCACCTCGAGGCGCATCACATCGCATTCCAGCCGGGCCTGAACGAGGACCTCGCCGCGACGTCGGTGTGGGGCTCGCAGCAGGTCAACATGTACCCCGGCGCGAAGTACGACGGCGTCTTCGCGATGTGGTACGGCAAGGGCCCGGGCGTCGATCGGTCGGGCGACGTCTTCAAGCACGCGAACGCGGCCGGCACGTCGAAGCACGGCGGCGTGCTCGTGCTCGCCGGCGACGACCACTCGGCGAAGTCGTCGACGCTGCCGCATCAGTCGGACCACATCTTCAAGGCCTGCGGCATCCCGACGTTCTTCCCGGCGACGGTCCAGGAATACCTCGACCTCGGCCTGCACGCGTACGCGATGAGCCGCTACTCGGGCCTCTGGGTCGGCTTCAAGGTCGTGACCGACGTCGTCGAGGCGTCGGCTTCGGTGATCGTCGATCCCGATCGCGTCGACATCGTCCTGCCGACCGACTTCGTGCTGCCGCCGGACGGCCTGAACATCCGCTGGCCCGACAACCCGCTCGAGCAGGAAGCGCGGCTGATGGACTACAAGTGGTACGCCGCGATGGCCTACGTGCGCGCGAACAAGCTGAACCACGTCGTATGGGATTCGCCGCACGCGCGCTTCGGGATCATGTCGTCCGGCAAGGCGTATCTCGACACGCGGCAGGCGCTGATGGATCTCGGTCTCGGCGAAGCCGAATGCGCGCAACTCGGCATCCGCCTGTTCAAGGTCGGCGTCGTGTGGCCGCTCGACGCGTACGACGTGCGCGAGTTCGCGACCGGTCTCGAGGAGATCCTGGTCGTCGAAGAGAAGCGCCAGATGCTCGAGTACCAGCTGAAGGAAGAGCTCTACAACTACAGCGAGGCCGCGCGCCCGCGCGTGTTCGGCAAGTTCGACGACAAGCAGGGCGGCGAGTGGTCGATCCCGCAGGGCAACTGGCTGCTGCCGGCGCAAGTACGAGCTGTCGCCGGCGATCATCGCGAAGGCGATCGCGTCGCGGCTCGAAGACGTTCGACCTGCCGTCGGACGTGCGCGCGCGCATCGACGCGCGGCTCGCCGTCATCGACGCGAAGGAGAAGGCGCTCGCGAAGCCGCGCGTCGTCGCCGAGCGCAAGCCGTTCTTCTGCTCGGGCTGCCCGCACAACACGTCGACGCGCGTGCCCGAAGGCTCGCGCGCGGTCGCCGGCATCGGCTGCCACTACATGACGGTCTGGATGCCGGACCGCCGCACCGAGACGTTCACGCAGATGGGCGGCGAAGGCACGCCGTGGATCGGCCAGGCGCCGTTCACGAACGAGAAGCACATCTTCGCGAACCTCGGCGACGGCACCTACTTCCACAGCGGCATGCTCGCGATCCGCGCGTCGATCGCGGCGAAGGTCAACATCACGTACAAGATCCTGTTCAACGACGCGGTCGCGATGACCGGCGGACAGGCGACCGACGGCTCGATCACCGTGCCGCAGATCACGCGGCAGATGGCCGCCGAAGGCGTGCGCCGCATCGTCGTCGTGACCGACGAACCCGAGAAATACGACGGCCACTGGGACCCGTCGCAGCGCGTGATCCAGAACGAGGAAGGCTCGGCCGCGATCGCGACCGGTCGCAAGTCGAAGGCGCTCGGCCCGCAGCACGACAACCATCTCGCCGACGGCGTGACCGTCCATCACCGCGACGAGCTCGACCGCATCCAGCGCGAGCTGCGCGAGATCGAGGGCGTCACGGTCATCATCTACGACCAGACCTGCGCGTCCGAGAAGCGGCGCCGCCGGAAGAAGATCGTCGACGGCAAGCCGCTGTTCCCCGATCCCGCCAAGCGCGTCTTCATCAACGACCTCGTCTGCGAAGGCTGCGGCGACTGCTCGGTGCAGTCGAACTGCCTGTCGGTCGAGCCGCTCGAGACCGAGTTCGGGCGCAAGCGCGTCATCAACCAGTCGTCGTGCAACAAGGACTACTCGTGCGTGAAGGGCTTCTGCCCGAGCTTCGTCACGGTCGAGGGCGGCCGCGTGCGCAAGGGCAAGGGCACGGCGGCGGCCGGCGACGACGATCGACCGGCTGTTCGACCTGCCGCAGCCGGCGGTGCCGGCGGTCGACATGCCGTACGGCATCCTCGTGATGGGCGTCGGCGGGACCGGCGTCGTCACGATCGGCCAGCTGCTCGGCATGGCGGCGCATCTCGAAGGCAAGGGCGTGTCGGTGCTCGACATGGCCGGCCTCGCGCAGAAGGGCGGCGAGGTCGCGTCGCACGTGCAGATCGCGGCGACGCCGGAGCGGCTGCAGGCCACGCGCATCGCGACCGGCGAGGCCGACCTCGTGCTCGGCTGCGACATCATCGTCACCGGCAACACCGAGGCGCTGTCGAAGATGCAGGTCGGCAAGACGCGCGCCGTCGTCAACACGTCCGACATCCCGACGGCCGAGTTCGTCCGCAATCCCGACTGGCGCTTCCCGGGTTCCGACCTCGCCGGCGAGATCCGCGCGGCGCTCGGCGTCGAGCGCGGCGCCAGCGACGAGCGCTGCGACGTTCGATCGACGCGAACCGGCTCACGGTCGCGCTGATGGGCGACGCGCTGTACACCAATCCGTTCATGCTCGGCTACGCGTGGCAGAAGGGCTGGATCCCGCTCGGCCGACGCCGCGCTGCTGCGCGCGATCGAGCTCAACGGCGTCGCGGTCGACGCGAACAAGAAGGCGTTCGAGTGGGGCCGGCGCGCGGCGCACGACCGCGAGGCCGTCGAGCGCGTCGCGTTCCCGGCCGAGGTCGTCGAGCTGAAGCGCGAGAGCTCGAAGAAGCTGTCCGGCTCGCTCGACGAGATGGTCGGGCGCCGCGCCGAGTTCCTCGTCGGCTACCAGAACCAGGCGTACGCGGACCGCTACCTCGCGCTCGTCGCGAAGGTCCGCGACGTCGAGTCGCGGCTCGCCGTGTCGCGGCAAGCTGCCGCTGACCGAAGCCGTCGCGCGCTATTACTTCAAGCTGCTCGCGTACAAGGACGAGTACGAGGTCGCGCGGCTGTACACCGACACCGGGTTCCGCGAGAAGATCGACGCGCAGTTCGAGGCCGACGAGAAGAACGGCCCGGTCACGCTGAAGTTCAACCTCGCGCCGCCGCTGTTCTCGAAGCGCGACGCGCAGGGCCATCTGCAGAAGAAGCAGTACGGGCCGTGGATGATGAACGCGTTCGGCCTGCTCGCGCGGATGAAGGGCCTGCGCGGCACGGCGTTCGACGTGTTCGGCCGCACCGCCGAACGCAAGGCCGAGCGCGCGCTGATCGCCGAGTACGAGTCGACGATCGCGACGATGCTCGCGAAGCTCGACGCGTCGAACCTCGACGCGGCCGTCGCGGTGGCCCGCGTCCCGGAGGACATCCGCGGCTTCGGCCACGTCAAGGACGCGAACATGCGGAAGGCGGCCGTGAAGCGCGAGGAGCTGCTCGCGGCGTTCAAGGCGCCGGTGCAGGAACTCGCGCGGGCCCGCGCGGCTTGACGCGACGATGCGGCGCCGGGCGAGGCCGCGCCGGTCGCGCATCGACGCGACCGGCGACGTTCGTCACGGCGGCATCGCGCTGATCCGGTCGAGCGTCATCGTCACCGTGTTGCCGGACGGCTCGGTGTAGAGCACGCGCGCCGGATAGCCGCCGTCCGACTGCGCGACCCAGACGTCGATCGTGCGGTCGTTCGTGCCGGGGCGCGGCGCGCGGCGCAGATGCGTCGTCTGCAGCGTGCCGACGCCGGTCTCGAGCGTCTCGGGCCCGAGCGCGTCGAAGCGCCAGGTCTCGACCTCGCCGCGGACGCCGGCCACCGGGATCTCGATCGACGTGCCGGGCGCGGCCTTGCGCGGATCGGCGAGCAGCAGCGCGCCGAGCTGGAACAGCACCGACAGTCGATCCTGCGCGCCGGGCGGCAGCGGCACGGTCGCCGGCGACGCCGAGAACGTCACCGACTGCCGCGCGTCGCGGTTGAAGTTCGTCGCGACCGTCGGGCGCCGGCGCGGCGACTCGAGGTAGCGATCGGGCAGCAGCCCGCCGGGGCCGATCGCGCCTTCGCTGTGCGACGACAGGACGTCGAACTTGAACAGGAACACGTCGGCGGCGGCCTTCAGGTCGGTCGCGTAACGTCCGTCGGCGATCGCCCACGTGATCGTGCCGCGGCCGTAGATCGGGTTCGCCTCCTTGACGTTCTGCGACACGACCGCGTAGTCGAGCCGAGCCGACTGCGGCGGTGTCGTCGGCGGTGCGGGCGGCGCGGGCGGTGCGGGCGGCGGCGCGGGCGGCGGCTCCTCGCGCGGCGGCGTCGACGGCGACGGCGCGGCGGGTGCGACCTGCACCGGCTGCGGCGGATCGAACGATTCGGGCACGAACGGCGGCTCGTCGACGACCGCGACGTGTTTCTCGCGACCGGTCACGCGAGGCGGCGGCGACGGCTTCGGCCTCGCCGGCGCCGGCCGCTCCGGCGGCGCCGTCGATGCTTTCGGCGGCGCGACCGGCGGCACGAGCGGCGCGAGCGTCGCGCGCAACGGCTCGCCCGGCTCGTCGTCGTCGGACGCCTCGACGCGCCAGCGCGGCAGCGCGTCGAGCAGCGCGAGATGGATCAGCAGCGAGATCGCGACGATCACCGGCCAGCGCCAGCCCCGCCGCGGTCGCGCGACCGCGGGAGAGCCGGAACCGGGGACGGTGGACATGGATGCGGGCGCGAGGGACCGCGGTGCCGCTCGCTGCGGCGCATCGACGTGTCATACACTGGTACGACAGGCGGTGACGACACGGCCGCAGCCGCGCACGCGTCGCGTCATCATAGCCGCCGGACCACGGGCCGCGCATACGGCGCGTCGTCCGATCGGAGGAGACACGATGAGCGAGTCCGGCAAGCCCGCATGGCCGACGCCCGGCGCGTTCCCCTTCATGCCGTTCCCGATCCCGGGATGGCCGGGCTCCGACGCCGCCGCCCGCGCCGGCGCCGACGACGGCCGCCGCGGGCTTCGACCTGCTGAAGAACCTCTGGTCGCAGCTGCCGGGCAGCACGCAGGTGCCCGGCTTCCTCGTGCCGACCGTCGACGTCGACGAGATCGACAAGCGCATCGCCGACCTCCGCGCGGCCGAGTCGTGGATCGAGGTGAACCTCAACATGCTGCGCGCGACGATCCAGGGCCTCGAGGTCCAGCGTCACACGATCGCCGCGCTGCAGTCGCTGTCGGCGATGCCGGCCGCCGCCGCGCAGGCGGCGCGGACGTCGTCCGCGCCGGAGCCGCGCCGCGAGCCCACGCCCGAGCCGCGCTCGCCGTCGCCCGAACCGCAGGGCGAGGTGCGTCCGCCGGCACCGCCGGCGCCTGCGGCGTTGGCGAACGACGCCGCCCCGTCGTCCGCACCGCTCGCCGGCATGGCCGCGTCGAACTGGCTCGGCTACCTGCAGGACCAGTTCACGAAGGTCGCGCAGGCCGCGATGGCCGGTTCGACCGCGGTCACGGACCGGTCCGCGTCCGCGCCGGTCGGCGGCGAAGAAAGCGACGACCGGGGCGCCTCCGCCGCGGACGACGACGACGCGCCGCAAGCCGGCCGCGAAGCGCCGCAAGGGTCCGGCCGCGCCCGGCTGACGATTCGCGCGCGGACGCCTCGTCCGCGCCTGCGTGCAGTTCGTCGCCACGACGCGCGACGCGTCGCCCGACGCCCGGGCGACGACGGGCGCCGCTTAAGCTTCGTCCGTCGGTCCGACGATGACGGACCGTCACCCACGGCGCGACGCGCCCTCGAACGATGAACGGACCGACACGACCGCCCCGACGCCGGCGGCCCCCCGCGATCGAAGCGCTGGGCCGAGGACTTCGGCCTGTTCGCGAGCGACGCCACGGAGCGCCTCGGCCGCTTCGGTCAGCGGCTGCGCGTGTTCAACGCGGGCGCGTCGCAATGGGTGACGACGGTCTCGTGGCGGCTCCTCGGGCTGCTCGGTTTCGTGATCCTGGTCGGCGGCGTCGATCGTCGGCGACATCACCGGCTGGAACACGTCCGAGGTCCGCATCAACCCGTCGGACCTGAAGAAGCCGGTCGACATCGTCATCCACAACGACGGCAGGACGGTCCATATCCAGCCGAGGGTCGGCGGCCGCGACACGCGTCCGATCGACATGCCGATCCCGGAGCGTCCCGCCGGCGCCCGACGCGCCGAAGACGCCGGCGCCGACGGCGCCTGTCGACGCCGGACCGCGCGGCATCGGCGCGCGCGGGCATCGTCGTCGAGACGCGGCGGCAAGCGCATCGTCATCGACCGCGACGGCGTGCGCGTGCTCGACGGCGAGGACGCGCGGCGCGACGCCGAAGCGGCCGCGAACGGCGAGCCGCGCGCCGCCGACGCGAGCCCGACGAGCGGCGCCGCGGACCTCGACGCCACGAAGGCCGCGGCCGACGCCGAGCCGTTCGCTGGCCGCGGCGCAAGCTGTCGAAGGACGAGGCCGACCGCGTGCGCCGCACGATCGCCGACGACATGAGCCTGCAGGTGCAGGCGGCCGTCGAGGACGCGAAGGACGAGGTGCAGAGCGCGATCCGCGACGAGATCCGCGTCGGCGACGCGACGCGCGCCGCCGAGCGCGGCATCGGTGCTGTAGGGCTTCCTGAAGGCGCTGATCGTCATGGCCTTCGTCTACCTGATCGTGCTGAAGGCGACGTCGAACACGAAGCGCCGCGCGGCGGTCGCGGTGCAGTCGGCCGCCGAGGTCGCCGAGCGCGAGAGCCTGAAGCGCCAGGTCTCCGAAGCGAAGATGCAGATGATGCAGGCGCAGGTCGAGCCGCACTTCCTGTTCAACACGCTGGCGTCGATCGACCACCTGATCGAGACCGACCCGGCGCGTGCGTCGACGATGCAGAAGAACCTGATCGCGTATCTGCGCGCGGCGCTGCCGCAGATGCGCGAGAACGCGACCGACCTCGGGCGCGAGACCGACCTCGTGCGCGCCTACCTCGAGATCCTCGACGGTGCGGATGGAGGAGCGGCTGCAGGTGTCGTTCGACGTGCCGAACGGCCTGCGCTCGGCGGACTTCCCGCCGATGATGCTGCAGTCGATGGTCGAGAACGCGATCAAGCACGGGCTCGAGCCGAAGGCCGAAGGCGGCCGTCTCGACGTGTCGGCGGAGATCGTCCACGGCGACCTCGTGGTCACCGTCGCCGACACCGGCCTCGGCTTCTCGCCCGGCGGCGCGCCGACGTCCGGCACCGGACTCGGCCTGACGAACATCCGCGAACGATTGAAGCTGCTTTACGGCGACCGCGCGCGCCTCGTCATCGAAGCGAACGCCGCGCCGGACGGCGGCGCGCCGGCCGGGACCCGCGTGTCGATCACCGTGCCGTACCAGTCGCGCCGCGCCGCCGCCTGAGCGTCGGGCAAACCGTTCAACCGAAAGGAGAGGTCATGCGTCGATTCCTCGTGATTCGCCCTGGTCTTCGTCGTGGTCGTCGCGGCGGTCGGGCGCCGGCGTGGCGCTCGGCGTGCAGCTGTCCGGCGTCACCCACGGCCTGAACGTCACCGTCGACGGCGATCCGGTGCCGGGTCCGGTCGCCGCGATGGCGATCGGCGCCGCGGCGGCGCTCGCGCTCGGGATCGGCGCGGTCGTGATCCTGGCGGCGCTCGCGTCGGTCGCCGTCATCGTGCCGATCGCGATCGCCGCGGCGCTCGCGATCGCGATCGTCGCGACGGTGGTCGGTCTGTCGCCGCTGATCGTGCCCGTGTTGCTGGTGGTGGGGGCGTGTGTTCTACTTTCGCGCCGTTCCGAGCGGCGTCGCGCGACGATCCCGACCGCGCCGAGCACGCCGTCGACGATGACCTCGTGAAGGACCGATGAACGACACGAACGTCCCCGCCGGCGCGATCACCGCCGTCCTCGCCGACGACGAGCGGCTGATGCGCGAGCAATTGCGCGCGCGCCTGTCCGAAGCGTGGCCGGAACTCGTCTTCGTCGCGGAGGCGAAGAACGGCACCGAGGCGGTCGAGCTGGTCGACGCGCACGAGCCCGACTTCGCGTTCCTCGACATCCGCATGCCGGGCATGACCGGCATCGACGCGGCGCGCGACGATCCTCGGACGCGACGGCAACCGCACGCAGATCGTGTTCATCACGGCCTACGACCAGTACGCCGTCGAGGCCTTCGAGCAGGGCGCGATCGACTACGTCCTGAAGCCGGCCGACCGCGAGCGCCTCGCGAAGACCGTCGAGCGGCTGAAGTCGCGGTCGCAGCGTCGACGGTCCGGCACCGTCCGCGAAGGCCGTCGAGCCCGCCGATGTCGCCGCGTTGCTGACGCGGCTCGCGACGCGGCTCGACCAGGCGACCGGCGCCGGGCCGTCCGGGCGCCGCCGACGCCGCGTCTGCAGTGGATCCAGGCGTCGGTGGGCCAGAGCCTGAGGCTGATCCCGGTCGACGACGTGCTGTTCTTCCAGTCCGACGAGAAGTACACGCGCGTGCAGACCGCGCAGTTCGAGGCGCTGATCAAGAAGCCGATCAAGGAGCTGATCGACGAACTCGATCGCCGAGCGCTTCTGGCAGATCCATCGCGCGACGCTCGTCAACGCGCAGGCGATCGCGACGGTGACCCGCGACTTCCGCGGGCGCCAGATCGTGACGGTCAACGGACATCCGCAGAAGCTCGAGGTCAGCCGGACCTACGCGCACCTGTTCAAGCAGATGTGAGCGCCGCACGCTGCGCGGTTCGGGAAGCCGCTGTTCGGATTACGCCGCAATTTCGCAGACGACTCGCGTCCGCTTCGGGCAAACGCGCCGATGATGCCGCCCAGGCCGTGCGCGTCATCGATCCCGATGCGCGACGCTACCCGGGGAGCCCGACATGCTGAGCACCATTCTTCTCGTCATCCTGATCCTGGCACTGATCGGCGCGCTGCCGAGCTGGGGATACAGCCGCAGCTGGGGCTACGGTCCGAGCGGCGGCGTCGGCGTCATCGTGCTGATCGTCATCATCCTGCGTGCTGATGGGACGGATCTGACGAGGCGCTGGACGGCATCAGAGCGTCGTCGATGCCGTCCAGCGTCCGCGCGGCCTGACGCGCGATCGCCGTCCGCTCGGCGTCGGACAGGCGGTCGAGGTTGCGGATCATCATCGACGTGCGCGGGTTCGCCGCGAGCGCGTCGCGGTGACGGTCCAGGAAGTGCCAGTAGAGCGTCGTGACCGGACACGCGAGCCGCGCGTTGCCGAGCGCGTCGACGGTGTCGGCCCGCAGCGACGGCTCGTAGCGACAGCCGCGGCAGTAGTCGCTCATGCGGTCGATGTAGACGCCGCTCGCGATGTACGGCTTCGACGTGAAGCGATCGCCCTGCGCGTGGATCGCCATCCCGGCGACGTTCGGCAGCTCGACCCATTCGACCGCGTCGACGTAGACCGCGAGATACCAGTCGGCGACCTGCTTCGGGTCGACCTCCGCGAGCAGCGCGAACTGTCCGGTGACCATCAGTCGCTGGATGTGATGCGCGTAGCCGTGCGCGAGCGTCTGGCCGACGCAGGCGCGCATGCAGTTCATGCCGACATCGCCGGTCCAGTACCAGCGCGGCAGCGGGCGCGCGTGGCGATAGCGGTTCGCCTCGCGCATCGCCGGCATGTCGAGCCAGTACATGCCGCGGATGAATTCGCGCCAGCCGATCACCTGCCGCACGAAGCCTTCGAGCGACGCGAGCGGCACCGGTCGCGTCGCATGACGCGCGAGGCACGCGTCGACCAGTTCGCGCGGCGAGATCAGCTTCAGGTTCAGCGACGACGACAGCATCGCGTGCCAGCCGAACGGCATGCCGGTCCACATCGCGTCCTGGTGCGGGCCGAAGTCGTCGAGCCGCTCGTCGACGAACCGTCGCATCGCCACGAGCGCCTGCTCGCGTGTGACCGGCCATCCGAACGCGTCGAGCGCGCCGGGATGGTCGCGCGAAGCGCGACTCGATCGCGGCGAAGACGCCGCGCGTGATCGTCGTCCGGCGCGAAGTGCGCCGTCTCGGGCACGCCGACCGGACCGGTCCGTCCGAAGCCCTTGCGGTTCTCCGTGTCGAAGTTCCAGCGACCACCGACCGGCTCGCCGTCGGCGTCGACGAGGATCCGGAGGCGCAGGCGCATCCAGCGATAGAACTGCTCCATCCGCAGCGACCGGCGGCCGCCGGCCCAGCGCGCGAAGTCGTCGCGCGAGCACAGGAAGTGCGGGTCGACGCGGACGTCGAGCGCGCAGCCGGCGTCGGCCGCGACGCGCTGGATCGTCTCGAGCATCCGCCATTCGCCGGGCTCCGCGACGACCAGCGTCGTCGGGTCGCCGCCGTGGCGAGCACGCGTGCGCAACCGCGTCCGCGAAGTCGTCCGGCAGGTCGTCGTCGAGGTCGACGTAGACCAGCGGCACGCCGCGCGCCGCGAGCGTCGCCGCGAAGTGCCGCATCGCCGACAGGAAGATCGCGATCCGCGGCTTCGTCGACCACACGACGGTGCTCTCGCCGGGCGCCTCGATCATCAGGACGGTGTCGACGGCCGGATCGAATCCGTCGAGCGCGCTGCCGTCGAGCGCGAGTTGATCGCCGAGAACGAGCCGGATCGACCCGCCTGTTCGTCGGTCCGCCGCCGACGCCCTGCGGTTAAACTGCGACGCCCTGTTCGACACTTGCTCCACGCCCTCCGATGATCCGTCCGCTTCGACCGTCGCTCGCCGGCCTGCTGCTCGGCGCCGTCCTGTGCCTCGCCGGCCTGCCGGCCGCGACGCCCGTCGCCGTCGCCGCGTCTGCGGACGACGGGGCGACCGCCTGCCCGGCGCTGCTGCGCAAGACGTTCAAGAAGCTGCAGGACGAGTCGGACCAGTCGCTGTGCCAGTACGCCGGCCGGGTGATCGTCGTCGTCAACACCGCGAGCTACTGCGGCTACACCAGCCAGTACGAGGGGCTGGAGGCGCTGTACGCGAAGTACGCGTCGCGCGGCCTCGTGGTTCTCGGGTTCCCGTCCAACGACTTCGAGCAGGAGCCCGGTGACGGCAAGGCGATCGCGGCATTCTGCTACAACACGTACGGCGTCCGCTTCCCGATGTTCGCGAAGTCGTCGGTCGTCGGGAAGGACGCGAATCCGCTGTACGTCGATCTCGCCCGGACGACGAACCAGCGGCCGGCGTGGAATTTCCACAAGTACGTGCTCGACCGCAGCGGCAAGCCGGTCGACAGCTTCGCGAGCGTCGTGTCGCCGACCGACCGCCGCTTCGTGTCGGAGATCGAGCGCCTGCTCGCGTCGTGACCGTCGGCCGACAGAAACCGATCGGCACGATGTTGCGTATCCATGCGGTGGGTCGTCGCGTCGCCGGAATCCGCGGTCGACGGACGGCGCCGCCCTGATCGGCTCGACCCCTCGAAGCGGACATCTCCTTGGACATCGCGGTCATCGGCTCCGGCATCGCGGGCCTGTCGTGCGCCTGGCGGCTGCGCGGCGGCTCGCTCGGTCACGCGGCCCCGCGGCCGGCCGGGCCGGCGCCGCGCGTCACGCTGTACGAGGCGAACGACTACGCCGGCGGCCACACGCATACGGTCGACATCGACGTCGACGGCGTGCGTCACCCGGTCGATACCGGCTTCCTCGTGTTCAACCGCCGCACCTACCCGACGCTCGTCGCGCTGTTCGACGCGCTCGGCGTCGAGACGGCCGCGTCGGAGATGTCGTTCTCGGTCCGCGCGACGCGTCCCCGCGGCCGTCCGCTCGAATGGGCGGGGACCGACCTGAACAGCGTGTTCGTCCAGCGCCGCAACGCCGCGTCGCCGGCGTTCCTGCGAATGCTCGCGGACATCGTCCGCTTCAACCGCGAAGCGAAGGCGCTCGCGAGCGAGGCCTCGCCGGCGCTCGCGACCTGGACGCTCGGCGAATACCTCGACGCGCATCGCTATTCGATCGCGTTCCGCGACTGGTACCTGCTGCCGATGGCCGCCGCGATCTGGTCGTGCTCGACCGCGCAGATGCGCGACTTCCCCCTCGCGACGTTCGTGCGCTTCTGCGCGAACCATGGCTTGCTGCAGGTCGCCGACCGGCCGCAGTGGTATTCGGTCGTCGGCGGCGCCCGGCGCTACGTCGAACGCCTCGTCGCGACACTCGACGACGTCCGCCTCGCATCGGCGGCCGCATCGGTGACGCGCGTCGTCGTCGACGGCCGACGGAAGATCGCCGTCCGCGACGCGCACGGCACGACGCACTACGACCACGTCGTGCTCGCCTGCCACAGCGACCAGTCGATGGCGCTGCTCGACGACCTGCGCGCCGACGAGCGCGAGGTCCTCGGCGCGATCCGCTATCAGCCGAACCGCGCCGTCCTGCACACCGACGCCGCCGTGCTGCCGGCCCGTCGAGGCGCGTGGGCGGCGTGGAACTACGAGCGCGACGCGCGCGCGCCGGCCGACGGCGGCGGCGTCTGCGTGCACTACCTGCTGAACAAGCTGCAGCGGCTGCCGTTCGCGCGACCGGTCGTCGTGTCGCTCAATCCGCTCGCGCCGCCCGATCCGTCGACGGTGCTCGCCGAGTTCGACTACGCGCATCCGTTGTTCGACGCCCGCGCGATCCGCGCGCAGACGCGGCTGCCCGACGTGCAGGGTCGCGGCAACGTGTGGTTCTGCGGCGCGTGGACCGGCTTCGGCTTCCACGAGGACGGCCTGAAGTCCGGACTCGCGATCGCCGATGCGATCGCCGCCGCGTCGCACGCCCGGGCTTCGACGGAGGATCGTCTTGCCGCCTGACGTCGACGCCGATCGCGACGCGCCGGCGCAGATCGCGTTCGGCGACGTGCGGCACGTCCGTCATCGGCCGCGGCGCAACGCGTTCCGCTACCCGGCGTACTTCGTGCGGCTGCCGATGCGCCGACTCGGCGACGCGCTGCGCGGCCAGCGCTTCCTGTCGCACAACCGATTCAACCTGCTGTCGTTCCACGACGCCGATCACGGCGACGGCCGCGGCGGCGCGCCGACCGACTGGATCGACGGCCTGCTGCGCGGCGAACGGATCGACGACGCGACCGGCGCGCTGTGGCTGCACACGTTCCCGCGCGTGCTCGGCTACGCGTTCAAGCCGGTCAGCTTCTGGTTCTGCCATCGCGACGACGGTGCGCTTCGCGCGATCGTCTGCGAGATCAACAACACGTTCGGCGAGCGCCACTGCTACCTGCTCGCGCATCGCGACGGCCGCGCCATCGCGAACGGCGAGGCGCTCGCGGCGACGAAGGTCTTCCACGTCTCGCCGTTCTGCTCGTTGTCCGGCGGCTATCGCTTCCGCTTCGTCCACGCGCGCGACCGCGCGATCGCGCGCATCGACTACGACGACGTCGATGCCGGCCCGTCGGGCGTAGCGCCGCTGATCTCGACCAGCCTGTCGGGCCGGCTGCGGCCGCTGTCGAGCCGCGCGCTGCTGTCCGCATTCTTCCGCATGCCGTTCTTCTCGTTCGGCGTGATCGCCCGCATCCACTGGCAGGCCGTGCGCCTGTGGTGGCTGCGTACGCCGTTCTTCGCCAAACCGGCCCGACCCGCCGTCGAGGTTTCCCGATGATCCGTTCGCGTTCTTCCGCCCCGTTCGAGCCTCTGCTGACCGGCGCCGCGCCGATCGAACACGAGCCGTCGACGCCGATGCCGGCCCGCGCGCGGCTGGTCGTTCGCGTGCTCGAGAAGCTGCGCGTCGGCTCGCTGACCGTGCGCTTCCCGGACGGCCGGTCGCAGGCCTTCGGCCACGGCGCGCCGCATGCCGAGATGGCCCTCGCGAACTGGAACGTCTGCGAGGCCGCGCTGAGGAGCGGCGACATCGGCTTCGGCGAGACCTACATCGCCGGCGACTGGACGACGCCCGACCTGCAGGCCGTGATGAACGTGATGGTCGCGAACCGCAACGCGATCGAGGCCGTGATCTACGGCACGTGGTGGGGCCGCGTGCTGCATCGGCTGCGGCACCTGACGCGCTCGAACACGCGGACCGGCAGCCGGCGCAACGTCCACGCGCACTACGACCTCGGCAACGCGTTCTATCGTCTGTGGCTCGACGAGACGATGACGTACTCGAGCGCGCTGTTCGCCGACGATCGAGCCGCCGACGCCGCATCGGTCGCCGACGACACGGCCGCGCTGCCGGCCGCGCAACACGCGAAATACGACCGCGTGATCGACCGGCTCGACCTGCCCGCCGGCGCGACCGTGCTCGAGATCGGCTGCGGCTGGGGCGGCTTCGCGGAACGCGCGGCGACGCGCGGGCTCGAGGTGACGGGCCTCACGCTGTCGAGCGAGCAGCTCGACTTCGCCCGCGCGCGCGTCGCATCGGCCGGCGCCGACGATCTCGCACGCATCGAGCACCGCGACTATCGCGACGCGCACGGCACGTACGACGGCATCGCGTCGATCGAGATGTTCGAGGCCGTCGGCGAGCGCTACTGGCCCGACTACTTCGCGTGTGTCGCCGCGCGCCTGAAGCCGGGCGGCCGCGCGGTCCTGCAGACGATCACGATCGCCGACCACCTGTTCGACGACTATCGGAAAAGCAGCGACTTCATCCAGCAGTACGTCTTCCCGGGGGGCATGCTGCCGTCGGTCGCCGCGTTCACGAAGGCCGCGAACGCCGCGGGCCTGCGCGTCGTCGAACAGTTCTCGTTCGGCCGCCACTACGCGCGCACGCTCGCGGTCTGGCTGTCCCGCTTCGCCGAACGCGAGCGCGACGTGCGCGACCAGGGCTTCGGAACCGCGTTCGTGCGGACCTGGACGTTCTATCTCGCGTACTGCGCGTCGGCGTTCCGTTACGAGAACACCGACGTGATGCAGTTCACGCTCGAGCATGCGCGCTGACCGGCGGGACCAGAAAGCGACTAGTATCCGCCCTGTATGCAGGCCGCTCCCATGATCTATCCCGAGCTCTTCAAATCGCTGGAATCCGTTCGCTGGCAGATGTCGAAGGACATCCCGTGGGAGACGTTCGACCCGTCGAAGCTCACCGACGAGCAGGCGCGGACGATCAAGATGAACGCGATCACCGAGTGGTCGGCGTTGCCCGCGACCGAGATGTTCCTGCGCGACAACCAGCACGACAGCGACTTCTCGGCCTTCATGTCGGTGTGGTTCTACGAAGAGCAGAAGCATTCGCTGGTGCTGATGGAGTATCTGCGCCGCTTCCGTCCCGACCTCGTGCCGACCGAAGCGGAGCTGCACGCGGTGCGCTTCCAGTTCGACCCGGCGCCGGCGATGGAGACGCTGATGCTGCACTTCTGCGGCGAGATCCGTCTCAATCACTGGTATCGCCGCGCGTCGGAGTGGCACACCGAGCCGGTCATCAAGCACATCTACAAGCTGATCTCGCAGGACGAGGCGCGCCACGGCGGCGCCTACCTGCGCTACATGAAGAAGGCGCTGATCGACGTCGGCGACACCGCGCGCGCGGCGTTCGCGAAGATCGGCGTCCTGATGGCGTCGGCGCGCCGGACCGACAAGGCACTGCATCCGACGAACCTGCACGTCAACGAGATGCTGTTCCCGAACGACACGATCCAGTCGCGCGTGCCGGATCCGGGATGGCTCGAGCACTGGCTCGACACGCAGATCCGCTTCGACAAGGAGTGGGAGACGAAGGTCGTCGACCGCATCCTGCACATCCTGTCGCTGCTGTTCGAACGCACGTTCGACTCGGTGCAGGACCTCAACCGCTATCGCAAGGAAGTCGCGGCGCGGGTCGGGGCCGGCCTCGCGGCCGGCGAGCGGTCGGTCGGCGAGCCGGCCTGAGGCGCGTCGCGCGAAGGCGGGACCGGTGACGTGACGACCGAGCGCACGCTGCCGTTCGAACGCAAGCTGCTCGGCAGCGACGACGTCCACGCACGCTCCCAGCGCCTCGCG
Organism: uncultured beta proteobacterium; assembly: GCA_963720205.1. Lineage (GTDB taxonomy): Bacteria > Pseudomonadota > Gammaproteobacteria > Burkholderiales > Burkholderiaceae_D > CAHJXF01. The sequence continues at coordinate 3,093,857 of OY970390.1, forward strand.
CGGCCGTTGATCTTCACGAACGGCGTCTTCGACGTGCTCCATCGCGGGCACGTCACCGTGCTCGCGCAGGCGCGAGCGCTCGGCGCGTCGCTCGTCGTCGGGATCAACACCGACGCGTCGGTCCGGCGGCTCGGCAAGGGCGCGGACCGCCCGGTGAATGGCGAGGACGACCGCGCCGCCGTCCTCGCCGGCCTCGAGTCGGTCGACCTCGTCGTGCTGTTCGGCGAGGACACGCCGTACCGGCTGATCGAGACGATCCGGCCCGACGTGATCGTCAAGGGCGGCGACTACGACATGGATGCGCTCGACGAGTCGCGGCTCGTGCGCTCGTGGGGCGGCAGCGCGATCGCGATCCCGTTCGTCCATGCGCGTTCGACGACGGCGACGCTGGCGAAGATCCGCGCGGCCGACGGCGCGCCGCAGCCCGACCGGCGATGACGCCCGAACCGCTCGTCGTCGCGACACGCGAGCCGGCGCCGCGCGGCGACCGCCTCGACGCGCCGTTCGATCCGGCGCAGGTCGAGAACGTCCACTTCGGCTCGATCGCCGTCGTCGACGTCGACGGCCGGGTCGTCCAGTGCGCCGGCGACCCGCACTGGTCGACGTTCACGCGATCGACGCTGAAGCCGTTCCAGGCGCTGCCGTTCGTCCGCGAAGGGGGCCCGGCTGCATTCGGCTGGTCGTCGCGCGAGGTCGCGCTGATGTGCGCCAGCCACTCGGGCGAGCCGATGCACACGGACGTCGTCGCGTCGATGCTCGCGTCGGCCGACTGCGACGCGACGCGGCTCCAGTGCGGCTGCCACGTGCCCGGGCGCTACGCCGCGCTCGGTCGCACGCCACCGCCCGATGCCGCGTGGTCGCCGCTCGAGCACAACTGCTCCGGCAAGCATGCCGGCTTCCTCGCGGCCTGCCGCCTGCACGACGAGCCGGTCGACGACTACCTCGCGCCGAACTCGCCGCTGCAGCGACGCGTCGCGGCGGCTGTCGGCGACCTCGCCGGGCTCGCCGCGCACGAGATGCCGACCGGCACGGACGGGTGTTCGGCCCCGAACTACGCGCTGCCGCTGTCGCGCCTCGCGCGGCTGTACGCGCGCCTCGCGCAGGACGGCGGGGCGCCCGCCGACGGTCCGTCGCTCGGCGCGCTGTTCGACGCGATGACGGGGCATCCGGAGCTCGTGTCCGGGACCGCCCGCAGCGATCGAGCGCTGATGTCGCTGTCGCCCGGCGACGTCGTCACGAAGATCGGCGCGGACGGCGTCCAGGCGATCGGCATCCGCTCCCGCGGCCTCGGCGTCGCGATCAAGATCACCGACGGCAACCGCGACGCGCTGTTCGTGGCGGTCGTCGCCGTCCTCGAGCAGCTCGGGCTGCTTCCCCCGCAAGGCGTTCCCGACGCCTTCTCGCCGTGGTTGCGCACCGACCTGCGCAACGTCCGCGGACACGTCACCGGGCGCCTGCGCGCCGCCTTCCGACTGCGCCCGTTCTAGAGGGCGGGCATCAGGCTTGCTGCTGGGTCGCCGTGGCGATCGGCGTGCGCGGTCATGCGCGGCGTTCCGGTCCGCCGATTCGGGTCGTTCGCAGTTCCGACACCGCGTTGGTCGATTCACCGACCCTCGCTTTCCCGTCGTGCCGATGGGTCCGGGGCTCGCGCGGCACATTTCAAACCCGTCGCGGCTTCCGGGCCGCGGTTCGCACGCGATCGCACCAACAACAGCGCACGAGGGGAATCGAATGCAAGTGCAACCTCATCTTCTGAACCTGTCCGCCTACATCAACCAGAACCTCGACAAGGACCTGCCCCTGTCGAGCCTGGCGAAGCGGGTCGGCCTGTCGCCGTTCCACTTCCACCGGAAGTTCGGTGCCTATTTCGGCGAAAGCCTGCATCAGCACATCAAGCGGCTGCGGCTCGAGCGCGCGGCGTACGCGCTCGTCAACGGCTCGACGCCGGTTCGCCAGATCGCGCGCGACTCGGGCTACAAGACGGTGTCGGCGTTCTCGCACGCGTTTTCGGGTTTCGCCGGGGAATCGCCGACCCGCTATCGCAGCCAGGGCTCGTCGCGCACGAACGGCGACGGCGTCGCGACCACCGACAGGGTCGAGGAACCGGCCTGGGTCGGCGAACTGCCGCCGCAGGACTTCGCGTTCGTCCGCGCGAGCGGCAACGGGCGCGGCGCGCAGCACTCGATCCGCGAGGCCATCGACCTGATCCACTCGCTGGTCGGCGACGTGCCGGTGCCGCGCGTCGACGGCGACGGCGCGAGCGCCCCCGACGAGGACGACGGCCGTTTCCCGTTCATCGCCGCGACCTGCGACCTGTACGGCGTCTCGCATGGCGGCCGTTATCGGCTCGATGTCGGGCTGAACGCCGCGGACGTGTCCGCCGACCGCGTCGGCGCGCTCGGGCGGCAGACGCTGCCGGGCGGCCGCTACGCGCGCTTCGACCTGCGCTGCGGCCCGGCCGACGTCGTCGAGCGCTGCCTCGCCGCCGCGATGCACGGACTCGCCGAGACGCGGCACACCCCGCGGCTGTCCCAGTATTTCTTGCGCTTCGACGGTAAACAACGCGGCGACGGCGAGCGGGACTTCCGCTACTTCGTGCCGCTCGCCGACTAGCCGGGGGTCGTCACGGCTCCGGCGCCACGGCCGGGGCCGGCGCCGGTTCGGCTCGCGCGCGCCGCGGCGTCGACGGCTCGCGGATCACCCGCAGTCGTTCCGCGTTGAGCTGCGCCGGCCGCGGCGCCGGGCTGCCGTCCGTCACGAGGTCGCGCACGACGTCGAACTGCGCGGCCAGCACGATCAGGTTCGCGAGCAGCAGCGCGAGGAACAGCGAGCGCATCGTCAGGCCGCCGTCGTCGCGTCGAAGGCCGCGTCGCCGCGGGCGACGATCGCGAGACCTCGCAGCACGAGGTCCGTGACCTCGCGATGCGGCACGCGCAGCAGCGGCGCGATCGCCGCGGCGGCGCCGCCGCCGACGACGCAGCACACGTCGACGTCCGCTGCCTGCCGCTGCGCCTCGGCGAATGCACGCTCGACCGCACCGGCCTGTGCCGCGACGATGCCGGCGCCGATCGCGTCCTCGGTGTCGGTCGCGAAGCCGGCCGTCGCGTTGCGGCGCGCCGGCAGCCGGGCGGTCTCGCGTGCCAGCGACCGGCCCATCGCGTCCGGGCCGGGCAGGATCATGCCGCCGACGAACGTCGCGACGCCGCCGGGCGTCGCGGACCGCGTCAGCAGGTCGATCGTCGTCGCGGTGCCGAAGCTGCAGACGAGGATCGTGCGAACCGGCACGAGCGCCGCGGCCGCGATCATCGACAGCCAGCGGTCGGGACCGAGCCGCGCCGGGTCCGCATAGCCGTTCACGATCCCGTGCCGCATCCGGGCGGGCACGATCGGCCGCACGCGGATCGCCGGCCAGCGCGACTGCAGCGCGTCGACGACCGCCGCCTCCAGCGACGGCCCGGCGACATTGCTGACGAACGCGACGTCGACCTCGGCCGCGACCGCGCGCCAGTGCGCCGGCAGCCGGTCGACGTCGGCGTTCGCGAGCGCCTCGCCCGGCGCAGCCCCGGCCACCTGCGGATCGTCGATCCGCCACTTGATCCGCGAATTACCGATGTCGATCAGGATCGCCATCACGTCGCGGCTCCGACCGGTCGCAACGACACTTCGCCGCTGATGAAGCGGCGCCGCACGCCGGCGTCGTCGAGCAGCAGCGCGCCGCCGCCGTCGACGCCGCGCGCGATGCCGGACCGGTCCGCGTCCCGCGCGCCGCCGATGCCCTGCAGCGTGACCGCGGCGTCGTGGAACGCGTCGGCGGCGTTCCATTCGTCGACGAACGGCGCGAAGCCGTCGCGCGCGAACCGCGCGAGCCGGCGTTCGAGCGCGGCGGCGACGTCGACGACCAGCGCATTGCGGTCGAGCGAGCGCGCGCCGGCGTGCGCGAGGTCGGTCGCGGGCAGGCCGTGCTCCGGCGTTCCCGCGACGGCGCCGACGTTCAGCCCGACGCCGACGACGAGCGGCGGCGTATTCGCCTGCGGCATGCGCCTCGACGAGGATGCCGCCGAGCTTGCGGCCGTCGACGAGCAGGTCGTTCGGCCATTTGAGGCGCGCGACGACGCCGACGCGGTCGAGCGCGTCGCGCACCCCGAGGCCGCAGGCGAGCGTCACGCCGTCGAGGCCCGAGATCGGTCGCGCGATGCCGACGGCGAACGAGACCGTCAGCGATACACCGGGCGCCGACGTCCAGCGACGACCGCGACGACCGCGGCCGGCGCCCTGCCATTCGGCCGCGAGCAGTCGTGGCGTCGCGCGCGGCTCGGCGCGTACCGCGCGCGACAGCGCGGCGTTCGTCGAGCCGGTCGAGCCGGCCACTTCGACGCGCCAGCGCGGCAGGTCGGCGGCGATCGCGGCCGCGTCGAGCACGTGGAACGGCTCGCTGCGGACGACGCCGTCGTCGAGTCGGCGCAATCGGCAAGCCGACCGATACGAACGCCGCGAGAGCCGCGTCGATGCGTGGCACGGCGTCGGCGTCGCCGAGCACGCGACGGGCGAGTTCGGCCGGCCGATGCGGCGTGCCGTCGGCGAGCAGGCGCAGCAGCGCAAGGCACGCGTCCGGATCGTCGACGAGCGGCGTCGTCGAGGCATGCGGACGCGGGCGGGCGGGCGGGGTCCGCGAGCATCGGTCGATTGTATGCTGGCACCCGTGCCGCCGGCCTCGCGCCATCGCCCCTTCGCGACCGACCGCGACGCTCGCCGTCGCTTCGCTGGCAACGCCGGCCGTCGCCGCTGTCGCGCTACGCGCTGCTCGCGTACGCGCTGATCGTCGTCGACGCGAGCCTGTATCCGTTCGGCGACTGGCGCGACCTCGGGCTCGGCGCGTTCGACTATCTCGCCGCCGACTGGCCGCGCCGCGCGCTGCGGTTCGACGTCGTCGTCAACGCGATCGGCTACGCGCCGCTCGGGTTCTTCGTCGTGCTCGCGCTGCATCCGCGAGTGCGCGGACTCGCGGCCGTCGTGATCGCGACGCTGCTGTGCGCGCTGCTGTCGGCGAACCTCGAGGCCGTGCAGACCTACCTGCCGGCGCGCGTCGCGTCGAAGGTCGACCTCGCGAGCAACGTGGCCGGCGCGCTCGTCGGCGCGCTGGTCGCCGCGCGCTTCGCGCACGTGCTGCTCGACACCGGCCGCCTGCGGATGTGGCGCGCCCGCTGGTTCGCGGGCGACGCGAGCCGCGGGCTCGTGCTGATGCTCGTGTGGTTCGCCGCGCTGGTCTATCCGGACGTGTTCGTGTTCGGCACCGGCGGCCTGCTGAAGGTCTTCGATCCGGACCGGTCGTCCGACCTCGCGACGCTGATCGGCTTCGCGAACGACGACATCGCGACGAGCGCCTATCGATTCGAGATCGCCGAGGCCGCGGTCGGCGCGCTGACGCTGTTCGGCGCGGGACTGCTGTTCTTCGGCCTGCTGCGCGACAACGTGCGCTGGCCGCTGCGGCTGGCGCTGCTGACGGCGTTCGTCGTGGCGACCGTCGCGGTCGACGGCGCTCGCGCATGCGTTCCTGTTCGGCGAGATGGTGCCGTGGCCGCTGCTGACGCGCGGCGCGCGCGCCGGCGTCACCGCGGCCGCGGCGGCGCTCGTGGTCGCGTCGCTGCTGCCGTTCCGCGTCCGCTGGGCGCTCGGCTTCGCGGCGTTGCTCGGCGCCGTCGCGCTCGTGAACCTCTATCCCGACAATCCGTACGTCAACACGGTCGGGTCGAGCTGGACGCACGGCAAGCTGATGAACTTCTACGGCCTCGCGAGCGGCGTCAATCTCGTGTGGCCGTTCTTCGCGATCGCCTACCTGCGTGCGACATCGCGCGCCGCCGCCCGACGACGGTCGAAAACGCCCGTCGTCGGCGCGGCCGACGACCCCCGCGCCGCTATAATCACCCGCTTCATTCCGCCAAGCCGGCGCTCTGCCCTGCCGGTCCTCATGAGCTATTACGAACGGCATATCTTCTTCTGCCTGAATCACCGCGACGACGGGCGTCCGAGCTGCGCCGACCGCGACGCCGCGAAGATGCAGGAGCACGCGAAGAAGCGCTGCAAGCAGCTCGGCATCACCGGTCCCGGCCACGTCCGCGTCAACAAGGCGGGTTGCCTCGATCGCTGCGAAGAGGGCCCGGTCGCCGTCGTGTATCCCGAGGGGGTCTGGTACACCTATGTCGACCGCGAGGACATCGACGAGATCGTCGACAGCCATCTGCGCGACGGCAAGGTCGTCGAGCGCCTGCTGCTCGATCCGGAGCCGCCTGCCCTGGCCTGACGCCGACGCGGCGCCGACGCGCGCCCCGACCCGTCGCATCCGCCGGTTCGCGGACCCGTCGCCACTTTTCTTTCCCATCGCATGATCGACCACCTCTTGCCGAAGTCCCCGCGTCGCGGCGTCGCGATCGCCGTCGCCGTCGCGTGCCTCGCCGTCGTCGCGCCCGTCCACGCCGCGCGGACGCACCATCCGGCGCCTGCGAAGACCGCGCCGGCGCCCGCACCCGCGCCGGTGCCGACCTCGACCGCGACACCCGCCGGTCCGACCACCGAGCCGATCGCGCCGGTTCTCGCCGCGAAGGCCTGGCTGCTGATCGACATGACGAGCGGCCAGCGCCTCGCCGGCGACAACGAGAACGCGCGCGTCGACCCGGCGTCGCTGACGAAGCTGATGGTCGACTACCTGACGCTGTCGGCGATCCGCGACAAGAAGCTCACGCTCACGCAATCGGTACCGGTCCCGAACGACCTCTACCAGCGCGTCAATCGCAAGACCGAGTCGGTGATGTTCATTCCGCCCGGCAAGACGGCGACCGTCGACGACCTGCTGCACGGTCTCATCATCCAGTCCGGCAACGACGCGGCGATCGTGCTGGCCGAAGCGGTCGGCGGCAGCGAGGCGAGCTTCGTCGAGCTGATGAATCGCGAGGCGAAGCGGCTCGGCATGAACGGAACCAGCTTCCGCAATCCGAGCGGGATGAGCGACCCGCAGCACTACACGACCGCGGCCGACCTCGCGATCCTCGTCGAGCACCTGATCAACGAGTTCCCCGAGTTCTATCCGCTCTATTCGCAGAAGGAATTCACGTACAACGGCATCAAGCAGGGCAATCGCAACCTGCTGCTGTACAAGGACCCGACGGTCGACGGCGTGAAGACCGGCCACACCGACGCGGCCGGCTTCTGCCTGATCGCGTCGGCGAAGCGTCCGCAGCCGGCCGACGCCGGCGGCGGCGAGCGCCGCCTGCTGTCCGTCGTGATGGGCGCCAACTCCGCGGACGCGCGCGCGCAGGAGAGCCTCAAGCTGCTGAACTGGGGCTTCCAGAACTTCGACGCGGTCCGGCTCTACGACACGAACCAGGCGATCGCGACGCCGCGGCTCTGGAAGGGCACCGCGCCCGAGGTCAGGCTCGGCTTCCAGAAGCCGGTCTACCTGACGTTGCCGAAGGGGCAGGCCGGCAACATCAAGTCGACCCTCGATCGCAAGGATCCGCTCGTCGCGCCGATCGCCGCCGGCGACCGCGTCGGCACGCTGAAGCTCACGCTCGACGGCAAGCCGGTCGCGGACCTGCCGGTCGTCGCGCTCGACACCGTGCCGCAGGCGGGCTTCTTCGGCCGTGCGTGGGATGCGATGCGGCTGATGGTCAAGTAACGTCGCCCAACCGGAACCGCCCATGACCGCCGTCGTCTCCGAAGCCCCGATCGTCGCGCCGCCGCCGGCCGCCGATCCGCTCGTCTTCCTGCAGGTCTCCGGCCGCGGCGAGATGGTGCCGCTGTCCGAGGCGCGCGTGCCGGTCCTCGATCGCGGATTCGTCTTCGGCGACGGTGTGTACGAGGTCGTGCCGGTCTATCGCGGCGCGCCGTTCCGCATCGACCAGCACCTCGCGCGTCTCGCGCGCAGCCTGAAGTCGATCGCCATCCCCGACCCGTTCACGGACGCCGGATGGCGGACCCGCATCGCCGACCTCGTGCAGGCGTTCGAGGCCGCGAACGGGCCCGGCGACCAGTTCGTCTACCTGCAGGTCACGCGCGGCGTCGCGAAGCGCGGCCACGCGTTCCCGAAGGGCATCGAACCGACGGTGTTCATGATGACGAGCCCGCTCGTGCTGCCGTCGGCCGAGTCGCGCGAGCACGGCGTCGCGGCGGTCACGCAGAAGGACAACCGCTGGATGCGATGCGACATCAAGTCGGTCTCGCTGCTCGGCAACGTGCTGATGGCCGAGTACGCGGCGTCGCGCGGCGTGCTCGAGACGATCATGCTGCGCGACGGCTTCCTCACCGAAGGCTCGTCGTCGAACGTCTGGGTCGTGACGGACGGCGTGCTGCGGGCGCCGCCGAAGGACAACCGCATCCTCGAGGGCATCCGCTACGGACTGATCGCCGAGATGGCCGAAGCCCACGGCGTGCCGTTCGCGGTCGGCCCGATCGCCGAGGCCGACCTGCGCTCGGCCGACGAGCTGATGCTGTCGTCGGCGACGAAGGAGGTGATCGCGGTCGTGCGTCTCGACGACGTCGCGGTCGGCGACGGCCAGGTCGGCCCGATGTACCGCCGCTTCCACGGCTGGTACCAGGACGCGAAGGCGGCGTCCCGCTGAGCGAACGGCCATGCCGGACCTCGACAGCGTCATCGCCTATCCGCTCGAGTTCCCCATCAAGGTGATGGGGCTGAACCGGCCCGACTTCGCGCCGGCGATGATCGCGATCTTCCGCAAGCACGCGCCGGACTTCGATCCGGCCACGATGGTCACCCGCGAATCGCGCGAGGCGAAGTACCTGAGCCTGACGATGTCGATCGTCGCGACGAGCCGCGAGCAGCTCGACGCGCTGTATTCCGAGCTGTCCGACCATCCGATGGTGACGATGGCGCTGTAGCGGCGCGGTCGTCGTCGCGAGGCGCGGGACCCGCCGGCCGTTCAGGTCGCGCGCGGCAGCACGATCGACGCCGCGAGGCCGCCGCCCGGCGCGTCGTCGAGCGCGACGCGGCCGTCGTGGAGTCGTGCGATCGACTGCGCGACCGCGAGCCCGAGCCCGCAATGACCCGATGCGCCGCGCGCCGCGTCGAGTCGCGTGAACGGCTGCAGCGCCTCGTCGCGCTGGGCGGCCGGGATGCCGGGTCCGTGGTCGCGCACGACGATCCGATAGGCCGCGTCGGGGCCGCCGTCGGCGATGCCGGCGATGCTGACCGGCGCGCGCGCCGTGCGCGAACGCGTTGCCGATCAGGTTGTCGATCGCGCGTGTCAGCCCGTCGGCGTCGGCCGCGCGCGTGCACGGATCCGCGCGCTCGATCGTCACGTCGTGGCCCGACTCGCGCCACAGCAGCCCGCGATCGCGAACGAGCTCGTTCAGCGGCGTGCTGCGAAAGCCGCTCGCGTCGTGGTCGAGCCCGCGCAGGTAGGCGACGAACTGGTCGGCGATGCGGCCGACCTCGGCGAGGTCGCGCTCGAGTCCGCGCTTCGGGCTGTCCGGGCCGTCGTCCATCAGCTCGAGCCGCAGCTTCGCCCGCGACAGCGGCGCGCGCAGGTCGTGCGGGAGCCCGGCGAGCATCACGCGGCGTTCGGCCTCGTCGCGTTCGAGACGCTCGGCCATCGCGTTGAATTGCGTCGTCACGGCGCGGATCTCGTCCGGCCCCGACAGCGGCAGCGCCGGTCGCTGGCCGACCTTGAAGTTCGCGGCGGCGATCGACAGGGCGCGCAGCGGGCGCGCGAGCCGGAACGTGTAGAGGCCGACGATGCCGCCCATCAGGCTGACCGCCGCGAACGTCGCGAACAGCACCGACCACGGCAGCGCCGGCGCGGTGTAGCGCGAGAACGGCACCATCAGCCACCAGTCGTTCGCCATGCGGACCCACATCGCGGCCTCGGGCAGGTCCGTGAAGCGCATCGCGTCGGCGCCGTACTCGTCGCGCAGCGACGCGACGACCTGCGGCAGCGCGATGTCGTCCGGCATCTCGGTCGTCGCGTTGTCGGGCAGCGACGGGAACAGCCGCATCCGCGCGTAGGTCCGCCCGCCGTCGAACGCGTGCGGGCCGTCACCGGGCGGGCCGCGCGGGCGCGGGGTCGTCCATCAGCGGCGGACGACCCGCGAAGTCGCGGTCCGGCGGCGGCCGCAGGCCGCCCGGCGCGTCGAGCCGCGGCGCATGCTCGCCGAGCAACGCGTGGTTGCGCTGGTGCGGCGGTCGGTCGAGTTCCTGCGCGACCTCGTCGGGCCGCGCGTGGCCGAGCGCGGCACGGACCATGTCGATCTGGCTGCCGAGGAAGTCGTGCGCACGACCGGCCAGCAGCGTGTGTCGGTAGACGCCGAGGACGCCGAACGTGACCAGCTCGCAGGCGATGATGCCGGCGACGGTCAGGAGAACGGTGCGTCCGCGCAGCGAGCGCGGCAGCCCGATCATCGGGGACTCAGGACGTGATCCCCGGCGACGCTTCCCGCGACGCGTCGGTCTCCGCGGCGTCCGCGTTCGGCACGAAGACGTAGCCGACGCCCCAGATCGTGCGGATGTGGCGCGGATGCGCGGGGTCGTCCTCGATCGCACGGCGCAACCGGTAGATCTGCATGTCGATCGCGCGGTCGAGGCTGTCGCGCGGCGCCTCGACCGGTCCGCCCCGCGTCAGCTCGAGCAGCCGCTCGCGCTTCAGCGGCCGGTTCGCGTTGCGGATCAGCGCCGACAGCAGCGCGAACTCGCCGCCGGTCAGCGGGACCGGCGCGCCGTTGCGCGTCAGTTGCCGCGACGTGAAGTTGCATTCGAACGGGCCGAACGCGAACGGCTTCGCGGCGCCTTCGAACGACGACGTCGCATAACGGCGCAGCACGGCCTCGATGCGCGCCAGCAGTTCGCGCGGCTCGAACGGCTTGCCGAGATAATCGTCGGCGCCCATCTCGAGCCCCACGATGCGATCGACGGTCTCGTCGCGCGCGGTCAGCATCACGATCGGCGTCTGGTCGCCCTTGCCGCGCAGGCGACGACAGGCCGCGAGGCCGTCCTCGCCGGGCATCATCAGGTCGAGGATGATGAGATGCGGGTTGTAGCGGTCGAGGTAGCCGTCGAGCTGCTCGGTGTTGGGCAGCAGCAGCACGTCGTAGCCGTGGCGCGACAGATACGTCGACAGCAGCTGTCGCAGTTCCGCGTCGTCGTCGACGACGAGCACCCGCCGCATGCCGGCGGCCGCGCCGACGACGTTGGCCGCGGCGTTCTTCGACGGCGCGGTCCGGGACGACGCGCCGGCCGGTTCCTTCAGGGTCGTGTTCATGGGTCGCATTCTAGGAAAGCCGCCCGCGCCACGGGGGCCGGTTGAAACAGATTGAAATTGCTTTGCCCGTCGCCGATACGCCTGCCGCCGGGTGCGGCTCGCACAATCCGCTCCTGCTCGGGATCGAGGCCGGTCCGGGGTCGACGACACGAGGTCGACGACACGACCGGCCGGACATCCGTTCCTTCATCGCTTCGGGAGAACCCATGAAAGCCGTCGCCTCGCGCCTTCCTTCGCGCTTCGTACCCGGCGTCGCCGCCATCGTCGTCGCGGCGGCGACCTGCCTCGCCGCGGCGACGGTCGTCGACGCGCAGACGCCGCCGGCGGGCCCCGGCATGCACCCGGGCATGCACGACGGCCACGGCCCGATGATGGGTCCGATGCGCGAGCTCGACCGGCTGAAGACGTCGCTGCGGCTCAATGCGCAGCAGTCGGCGCTGTGGGACCGTGCCGCCGCCGCGATGAAGCCGGACGGCGATCCGCGCGAGACGATGCGGGCGACGCACGACCGGATGCTCGCGATGCTGGCCGACCCGAACTTCAATCCGCGCGCGATGGCCGCCGAGATGGACCGCGTCGGCGACGAACATCGCGCGAAGATGCGGACGGTCCGCGAGGCGTGGTTCGCCGTCTACGACAGCCTCGACCCGGGGCAGCGCGGCCAGGTCCGCGAGTTCCTGCGCGAGCGGATGTCGAAGCACGACCATCACGGCATGCGCGGCGAGTGGATGCATCACGACGACGAACGTCATCCGCCGATGCCGCCGGCCGCGCCGACACCGCCGGCGCGCTGACCGACGCCGTTCCGCTACAGCCATTGGTCGAGCGAGATTCCGACGCCGATCGCGTTCTGATGGTGGTTGTAGTCGATCAGGCTCTCGCCGTAGCCGCTGAAGAACTGCACGTAGCCCTTCAGGTCGCCGTGCAGCGGGAACGCCCAGTCGACGTTGACCGAGCCGTGCGACTCGGCGCCGGCGCGCAGCGAATGACGTAGCGTCACGGTGAGCTGCTGGTCGCCGAAGCTTGCGGGCCGCGACGACTTCGCCGCGACCGACGTAGTTCAGGATGTCGGGGTTGTCGTCGTTCGCGACGTTCTCGCGGATGCGCAGCCACGGGCGCACGAGAACCGTCCACTCGCCGGCCTCGAGACCGACCTGGCCGATCACGCGGTTCCAGCTACGCGACTGCGGCAGATCGCGACCGTTCGATTGATGCACGAGCGACAGGCCGATCATCCGGCCGTCGACGCCGAACAGCGAGTAGTGCGTCGGCGCGGTCCACATCAGCTCGGGCTGGTAGTCGGTCTCGCGGAACGGCCGCGACCGCGCCGCGTTGTAGACCTGCCAGAACGACAGCTGCGTGTAGCCGAACCACACGTTCGAGCCGGCGAAGCCGACGTTCTGCAGCAGCTTCGACCTTCATGCTGATCTGGAACTTGCCTTCGACGTGGTCGATCGGCCCCGGCAGCTGTCGCGTCGTTCTCCGGGATTCGGGCTCGTCGGACGCAGGTTCGGGCTGCTGCTGTAGAAAGCCGGCAGAATGTAGACGGGGTTGTACGACCGGATGTCGAACAGCGATTCGTTGGTCCGGCCGTCGAGGTCCCAGCGGGCGACCAGCGCCGACGGCTTCGCGACGAGCCGTGGCGCGCCGGCGTCGCGGTCGACGAGGCCGCCGCCGACGTTCGCGTCCGGCCGCCCGATCGGTCGCGGCGGCGGGACGGCGTTCCGGTCGAGCGCGTCGTCGTAGCAGGCGAGCCGCTGCGCGTCGTCGCCGATCGCCTTGCATTCGGCGACGTCGCGCGCACGGGCGTCGGCGCAGACCATCGACCCGATCAACAGCAGGATCCATTCGATGCGGTCAGGCGGGACCCACAGGCGGCAAGACATCGGTGCTCCTCGGCTGCGAGCCGCGATGCGGCCCCGAACGAGGCTACGGGCCGGCGCGCGCCTCGTCAAACCGGCGCCCGCGGCGCACGACGCATGACGGCCGCGGCCGCCCTCGACGACGGCATCGCGGCGACCACGCGCATCGCGACGCGCAGGCTCGGCATCGTCGACTATGCCTCGACGCGCGACGCGATGATCGCGTTCACGCGCGACCGCGACGAGACGACCGCCGACGAGATCTGGCTGCTCGAGCATCCGCCGGTCTACACGCTCGGCCAGGCCGGCCGGACGACGCATCTGCACCCGGCGCGCGACGACATTCCGGTCGTGCGCACCGAGCGCGGCGGGCAGGTCACGTACCACGGCCCGGGCCAGCTCGTCGCCTACCTGCTGATCGATCTCAAGCGTCGCGGCATCAAGGTCCGCGAGTTCGTCCGGCTGATCGAGGCGAGCGTCGTCGACGTCCTCGCCACGTATAATCTGCACGGTCGCGTCGAGGCCGACGCGCCGGGCGTCTACGTCGACCACGACGGGTGCCTGCAGAAGATCGCGGCGCTCGGGCTCAAGATCTCGAACGGCCGCAGTTTCCACGGGGTCAGCTGCAACGTCGCGATGGACCTGAACCCGTACGACGGCATCGACGCCTGCGGCTTTCCCGGCCTGCGCAGCATCGACCTCGCGTCGCTCGGCGCGACCGCCACGGTCGACGCGGTCGGCGAGGCGCTGGCGAGCGCGCTGACGACCCGCATCGACGCCGCCACGCGTCGCGACTGACATGGATGCCTACGACCCGACGGTGAAGCAGAAGGCGCGCGAGAAGACGCAGCGCGCGTACGGCCGCATCCCGATCGCCCAGATCCGCGATGCGGCGCCGGTCGAGAAGCTGCGCAAGCCCGAGTGGATCCGCGTGCGCGCCGGCGGCGCCGCCTCGACGCAGCGCTTCAACGACATCAAGCGGATCCTGCGCGAGCACCGGCTGCACACGGTCTGCGAGGAAGCGAGCTGCCCGAACATCGGCGAGTGCTTCGGCAAGGGCACCGCGACGTTCATGATCATGGGCGACAAGTGCACGCGGCGCTGCCCGTTCTGCGACGTCGGCCACGGACGTCCCGATCCGCTCGATCCGGACGAGCCGCTCAACCTCGCGAAGACGATCGCGGCGCTCGGCCTGTCGTACGTCGTCATCACGAGCGTCGATCGCGACGACCTGCGCGACGGCGGGGCGCAGCACTTCGTCGACTGCATCCGTCGGGTCCGCGAGCTGTCGCCGGCGACGAAGATCGAGATCCTCACGCCGGACTTCCGCGGCCGCATGGATCGCGCGCTCGAGATCCTCGAAGGCGGCCTGCCCGACGTGATGAACCACAACCTCGAGACCGTGCCGCGGCTCTATCGCGAGGCGCGTCCGGGGTCCGACTACGCAGTGGTCGCTGAACCTGCTGAAGCGCTTCAAGGCCGCGCATCCCGACGTCACGACGAAGAGCGGCATCATGGTCGGCCTCGGCGAGACCGACGACGAGATCCTCGTCACGATGCGCGACCTGCGCGCGCACGACGTCGACATGCTGACGATCGGCCAGTACCTGCAGCCGTCCGAGCATCACCTGCCGGTGCGCCGCTACGTGCATCCCGACACGTTCGCGGCGTTCGAGCGCGAGGCGGTCGCGATGGGCTTCGTCCACGCGGCCGTCGGCGCGATGGTGCGCTCGTCGTATCACGCGGACCGGCAGGCGCACGACGCGGGCGTGCTGGACGCCGCCGCGTGACGGCGCCCGTCGTGCGCTCGCCGGCCGCGGCGCGATCGTCGTGAGCCGTCGGCTCGTCGCGTTGCTGGTCGCCGTCGCGCTGACCGGCTGCGCCAGCGCGCCGCCGCCGGCGCCGCTGAAGGTCAAGCTGATCGCGTTCAACGACTTCCACGGCAACCTCGAGGCGCCGCCGACCGGCATCTCGGCGCCCGCCGGCGGACTGACGCCCGAAGCAGACCGACCGCGACGTGCTGGTGCCGGCCGGCGGCGCCGCGCGCTTCGCGACCGTGATCCGCCAGCTCGCATCCGAGAATCCGAACCACGTCATCACGTCGTCGGGCGACATGACGGGCGCGTCGCCGCTCGTCTCGGCGCTGTTCCTCGACGAGCCGACCGATCGAGGCGATGAATCGCGATCGGCGTCGATTTCAACGCCGTCGGCAATCACGAGTTCGACCGCGGCGTCGACGAGCTGCTGCGCAAGCAGAACGGCGGCTGCGGCGAGTACGTGGCGGCCCTGGAGCCATGCCGCGCCGGTCATCGCTTCGAGGGCGCGAAATTCCAGTACCTCGCGGCGAACGTCATCGACCGCAGGACCGGCCAGCCGATCTTCCCGGCGTACGGCATCAGGACCTTCGACGGCGTCCGGATCGGCTTCATCGGACTGACGCTGAAGGGCACGGAACAACTGGTCGATCCGAAGGGCATCGCGGGCGTCGAGTTCCGCGACGAGGCGTCGACGATCAACGCGCGTGCCGCCGAGCTGAAGGCGCAGGGCGTGCACACGCTCGTCGTGCTGATCCACCAGGGCGGCTTCTCGAAGCAGCGCTATCACCAGAAGGCGTGTCCCGGTCTGACCGGCGACATCCTGCCGATCCTCGACCGGCTCGACCCCGACATCGACGTCGTGGCGTCGGCGCACACGCATCAGCCGTACGTCTGCACGTATCGCGGCTTCCTGCTGACGAGCGCGGCGTCGTACGGGCGCCTCGTGACCGACATCGACCTCGAGATCGACCGCGCGACCGGTCGCGTGCTGAAGAAGACGGCCGAGAACCGCATCGTCGCGAGCGACGGCACCCGCGACCAGCCGGCGCAGGCGGGTTACGCCGTCGTCGACGCCGATCCGGCGATGCAGGCGCATGTCGCGCGCTACGCCGCCGCGGCCGCGCCGTTCGCCGATCGCCGCATCGGCGCGATCACCCGGCCACTCGCCAACCGCCAGGACGCCGACGGGCAGTCGCCGCTCGGCGCCGTCCTCGCCGACGCCGATCTGTCGGCGACGCGCGCGGCAGGCGCGACCATCGCGCTGCTGAACCCGGGCAGCGTCCGCGCGGCGATCGAGCCGGCGAGCGACGGCGCGGTCACGTACGGTGACCTGTTCCGGACCGAGCCGTTCGGCAACAACCTCGTCACGATGACGCTGACCGGCGCCCAGTTGAAGGACGTGCTCGAGCAGCAGTGGCTGCCGACGCGGCAGCAGGCGCAGATCCTGCAGGTCTCCGAAGGCTTCACGTACACGTACGACGCGACGCGCCCGATCGGGTCGCGCGTCCTGCCCGAGACGATGCGCCTCGACGGCGCGCCGATCCGGCCCGACGACACCTACCGGGTGACCGTGAACAGCTTCATGGCGTCCGGCGGCGACGGGTTCACGCGACTGGAACAGGGGCGCGACGTCGTGACCGGCGGCATCGACGTCGACGCCGGCGAGGCGTACTTCCGCGCGAAGTCGCCGATCGCGCCGCCGGCGGCGCGCCGCGTGTCGAACCTCGCGCGCTGAAGCGGCGCTAGACGCCGGTCCGGCTCGCGTCGAACGCGGTCCGCGACAACAGCAGCTGACGCTTGACCGCGTAGTCGTACAGCGCAACCTGGCGCTGGACGCCTTCCTCGATCGCCGTCGCGACGGTGCCGGGTTCGAGCGCGAGGTACGCGTCCGCCTCGCCGTGCAACTGGCGGATGTCCATGCCGGCACGACGCGCGATGCGCATCATCGCGCGGTTCTCGCTCAGGCAATGCATGAACAGCGACGCGATGCCGTCGTTGCGCGCGTGGGCCGCGGCGCGCAGGAACAGCGCGCTGCCGAGCCCGCGCCGGCGCGCGTCCGCGGCGACGGACAGTCCGAATTCGGCGGTCCGGCCGAGGTCGTGTTCGCGCGCATGGGCGTCGTCCGGCAGCGGCGCGAAGTGGCCGGCCGCCGCCAGCGCGAGGCGCTCGTCGAAGACGGCGAACAGGGTATCGGTCGAGAAGTCGATCCCATCGACGTAGCGCGTGATCGCGTCGTCTCGCAACGGGGCACCGAAGCGCAGGTAGCGGTCCTCGGCGCCCAGCGCGAGCAAATGCTTCCGGAAGAGCGGGCGCTCGCTCTCATCGAGCTCGCGAATGGGCACGCGAGCGTCGGCGGCGCGCCGGGGCGCTGTGGGTGGGACGGTGAGCAGGTCCATCCCTGCATGATAGATGCTGCGGTGCAATAAACAAGGGCCGATGCGCGCGGCGGCCGACGTCCGGCGACCGTTTCGGCGGTCGCGTCGAGAGGCCGGAACCCGTGGCGAGGGCGTGGCTTGCCGACCATGACCGACGTCGGCGGTGGTTTGACAGGCGCGAAATTTGCCCCGATAATTAGCGGTTCCCTTCGGAGGGGTGCCCGAGTGGCTAAAGGGGGCAGACTGTAAATCTGTTGGCTTACGCCTACGCTGGTTCGAATCCAGCCTCCTCCACCAGGACATTCGCTCGGAGGTGGCGCCTCGAAAACGACGGCAGATCGGGGGTCGGTTCGCGACGCGGGTGTAGCTCAATGGTAGAGCAGAAGCCTTCCAAGCTTATGACGAGGGTTCGATTCCCTTCACCCGCTCCAGGGTCCGGCGCGCGAGCGAAGGGTCGGAGCCCGGGCCGCGGCCCGAACCGGACCACGATGGACCGCCGAGTTGCCCAAGCGCCCTTGTAGCTCAGTGGTAGAGCACTCCCTTGGTAAGGGAGAGGTCGCGTGTTCGATCCACGCCAAGGGCACCAACCGCTGACGGCGCGGCATGCCGCGCGAACGGCAGGCGCTTCGTCTTCACCCGCATTCGTTCGACGCGCATTTCTCCGACGACTTCCCAACGCGCAACACTTTCAAGAGCAACGCAGGAGCGACCATGGCAAAAGGCAAATTCGAGCGCAGCAAGCCGCACGTGAACGTGGGGACGATCGGGCACGTGGATCATGGGAAGACGACGCTGACGGCGGCGATGACGTCGGTGCTGGCGTCGAAGTTCGGCGGCGAGGCGCGGGCGTACGACCAGATCGACGCGGCGCCGGAAGAGAAGGCGCGCGGGATCACGATCAACACGGCGCACGTGGAGTACGAGACGAAGAACCGTCACTACGCGCACGTCGACTGCCCGGGTCATGCGGACTACGTGAAGAACATGATCACCGGAGCCGCGCAGATGGACGGCGCGATCCTGGTGGTGTCGGCGGCCGACGGTCCGATGCCGCAGACGCGCGAGCACATCCTGCTGGCCCGTCAGGTGGGGGTGCCGTACATCATCGTGTTCATGAACAAGGCGGACATGGTCGACGACGCCGAGCTGCTGGAGCTCGTCGAGATGGAAGTGCGCGAGCTGCTTGAGCAAGTACGAATTCCCGGGCGACGACACGCCGATCGTGATCGGCAGTCGCGAAGCTGGCGCTGGAAGGCGACAAGGGCGAGATGGGCGAGATGGCGATCATGAAGCTGGCCGAGGCGCTGGACAGCTACATCCCGACGCCGGAGCGGGCGATCGACGGGGCGTTCCTGATGCCGGTCGAGGACGTGTTCTCGATCTCGGGTCGCGGCACGGTGGTGACGGGACGCATCGAGCGGGGCGTGATCAAGGTCGGCGAAGAGATCGAGATCGTCGGCATCTCGGAGACGCAAAAGACGATCTGCACGGGCGTCGAGATGTTCCGCAAGCTGCTGGACCAGGGCCAGGCGGGCGACAACGTCGGCATCCTGCTGCGCGGCACGAAGCGCGAGGACGTGCAGCGCGGGCAGGTGCTGTGCAAGCCGGGTTCGGTCAAGCCGCACACGCACTTCACGGCCGAGATCTACGTGCTCAGCAAGGAAGAGGGCGGTCGTCACACGCCGTTCTTCAACAACTACCGTCCGCAGTTCTACTTCCGCACGACCGACGTGACGGGCTCGATCGAGCTCGAAGCCGGCAAGGAAATGGTGATGCCGGGCGACAACGTGACGATCACGGTCAAGCTGATCAACCCGATCGCGATGGAAGAAGGGCTGCGCTTCGCGATCCGCGAAGGCGGCCGCACGGTCGGCGCGGGCGTGGTGGCGAAGATCATCGCGTAAATCGGGCGCAACGCAGTACACAACGCTGTCGCCCCGGCGAAGGCCGGGACCCAAGTCCGTGCAGTACCGAGCGAACGGCAATTGGATCCCGGCCTGCGCCGGGACGACAGCAGATGAGGTCCCGGCCTGCGCCGGATGACAGACAGCAGATGAGGTCCCGGCCTGCGCCGGGACGACAGCAGATGAGTCCCGGCCTGCGCCGGGACGACAGGTAGTGATCGCGGCGGTCGCCGCGATGCATCTCGTTCAGTTTTAGGGGCATAGCTCAACTGGCAGAGCGTCGGTCTCCAAAACCGAAGGTTGGGGGTTCGATTCCCTCTGCCCCTGCCACGGTTGCCGCCGTCCGGCAGCCCGAAGGCGAACACGAAGACAGGCATGGCAACGAACACGAACATCGAGACCGTCGGCACGACGGCGGACCGGCTGAAGATCGCACTCGCGGTCGTCGCGGTGATCGCCGGGCTCGCGGGCTTCTATTTGCTGGCGCAGCAGGCGCTCGTGCTGCGGATCGCGGCCGTGCTCGCGGGACTGATCGTCGGCGCCGGCATCGCGTCGACGTCGGAGCCGGGCAAGCGCTTCTTCGCGTTCGGCCGCGAGTCGGTCGCGGAGACGAAGAAGGTGGTGTGGCCGTCGCGCAAGGAGACGATCCAGACGACGGCGGTCGTGTTCGGATTCGTGATCGTCATGGCCCTGTTCCTGTGGGCCACCGACAAGACGCTGGAATACGCGCTGTACGACCTGATCCTCGGTTGGAGAAAGTGATGGCTGACACGATCGCTGAAAGCACCGTCGACGGCGCCGCCGACAACACCGCCGCCGCCGCGACGCCGAGCACGAAGCGCTGGTACGTCGTCCATGCCTACTCGGGCATGGAGAAGAGCGTCAAGAAGGCGCTCGTCGAGCGCATCGCCCGCTCCGGCATGCAGGACCAGTTCGGCGAGATCCTGGTGCCGACCGAAGAGGTCGTCGAGGTCAAGAACGGCCAGAAGGCCGTCACCGAGCGCCGCTTCTTCCCCGGCTACGTGCTGGTCGAGATGGACATGACCGACGAGTCGTGGCACCTCGTGAAGAACACCGCGAAGGTCACCGGTTTCGTCGGCGGCAAGGCGAACCGTCCGACGCCGATCTCCCAGAAGGAGGTCGAGAAGATCATGGCGCAGATGCAGGAAGGCGTCGAAAAGCCGCGGCCGAAGACGCTCTTCGAGGTCGGCGAGATGGTTCGCGTCAAGGAAGGTCCGTTCACCGACTTCAACGGCAACGTCGAGGAAGTCAACTACGAGAAGTCGCGCCTGCGGGTCTCGGTCACGATCTTCGGGCGCGCGACGCCGGTCGAGCTCGAGTTCGCGCAGGTGGAAAAGGCTTGATCTAGATCGAAGGCGCGGTTGGTTTTCTCGAACGAGATCCGTCTCGTTCGAAACAAGCAGGGTGGTGCCTTTATCGAGGAGCGGTGGTAGGGCCTGATGCCCGAAGCCGCGCTAGCACTCACAACACGGAGTCGCAATGGCGAAGAAGATCATCGGTTTCATCAAGCTGCAGGTGCCTGCAGGCAAGGCCAACCCGTCGCCGCCGATCGGGCCGGCGCTCGGTCAGCGCGGCCTGAACATCATGGCGTTCTGCAAGGAGTTCAACGCCGCGACGCAGGGCGTCGAGCCGGGGCTGCCGATCCCCGTCGTGATCACGGCGTTCGCGGACAAGAGCTTCACGTTCGTGATGAAGACGCCGCCGGCCACGATCCTGATCAAGAAGGCGGCCGGCATCCAGAAGGGTTCGCCGAAGCCGCATACCGACAAGGTCGGCTCGATCACGCGTGCGCAGGCCGAGGACATCGCGAAGGCGAAGACGCCCGACCTGACGGCCGCGGATCTCGAGGCGGCCGTGCGGACCATCGCCGGCAGCGCGCGCTCGATGGGCATCACGGTGGAGGGCCTGTAAATGGCGGACGAACAGATCAGGATGACGAAGCGTCAGAAGGCCATCGCCGCCAAGGTCGATCGCTCGAAGACGTATCCGCTCGCCGACGCGCTCGCGCTGATCAAGGAGACGGCGACCGCGAAGTTCGACGAATCGATCGACGTCGCCGTGCAGCTCGGCATCGACGCGAAGAAGTCCGACCAGGTGGTGCGCGGCTCGGTCGTGCTGCCGTCGGGCACCGGCAAGTCGGTCCGCGTCGCGGTGTTCGCGCAGGGCGCGAAGGCCGACGAGGCGAAGGCCGCCGGCGCCGACATCGTCGGCATGGACGACCTCGCGGCGCAGGTCAAGGAAGGCAACCTGAACTTCGACATCGTCATCGCGTCGCCGGACACCATGCGGATCGTCGGCCAGCTCGGCCAGATCCTCGGTCCGCGCGGGCTGATGCCGAACCCGAAGGTCGGCACGGTCACGCCCGACGTGGCGACCGCCGTCCGCAACGCGAAGGCCGGCCAGGTGCAGTACCGCGCCGACAAGGCCGGCATCGTCCACGCGACGATCGGCCGCGCGTCGTTCGAGGTCGATGCGCTGAAGACGAACCTGGTGGCGCTGATCGACGCGCTGAACCGCGCGAAGCCGGCGACGAGCAAGGGCATCTACCTGCGCAAGCTGTCGGTGTCGAGCACGATGGGCGCGGGCGTGCGGGTCGATCAGGCGACGGTGCAGGGGTAGTCGGTCGGTTTGCGGTCGTCCCGGCGAAGGCCGGGACCCAAGTCGCGCCGTGACGGATCGGCGCCATGGGGCCCCGGCCTTCGCCGGGGTGACAGCGAAGGGCCGGACGGCCTTCGGACTGAGCGGAAGGCCTCGCGGCCTTCGCAGTGAAGGAAAAGACACTGGATCTCCGCCTGCGCGGGGATCCTCGGCAGCGATCCTCGAATCGCTGCTTCGGACTTTGGGCAGTCGGGAGGACGTCGAAAGGCGTCCGATCGACAGCCGTCAAAGACCGTTGGCGGTGCGGCAGCGGGTGGGCCGGGCCTTAATCGATCGTCGGTACGAGGTCGGCCAACGCAGATGGCGGTCCCGAACATGGATTTGCAGGGAAGACGGCCGCGAGGCCGGCGGAACTGGGAACCCGGATCGGTCGCCGTTTTTTGGCCGATGCAGGAACGTCTTCGGACCGACCCGCATCTTTTTGGAGAATGACCGTGGGTCTCAATCGTTCCGAGAAGGCGGTGGTGATCGAAGAAGTGGCCGCGAAAGTCGCGTCCGCGAAGTCGATCGTCCTCGCGCAGTACCGTGGTCTGGAAGTCGGTCACATCACCGGCCTGCGCGTTTCGGCGCGCAAGAACGGGGTGTACCTGCGGGTGCTCAAGAACTCGCTGGCGCGTCGCGCCGTCGCGGATAGTCCGTTCGCCGGGCTGGCCGACCAGATGGTCGGCCCGCTCATCTACGGCATCTCCGACGACCCGGTCGCCGCGGCGAAGGTCCTCAGCGATTTCGCGAAGGGCAACGACAAGCTGGTCGTCACGGCCGGCTCGTTGCCGAACTCGGTCTTCGACGCCGCCGGCGTCAAGGCCCTGGCGACGATGCCGTCGCGCGAAGAGCTGCTGGCCCGGCTCATGGGCACGATGCAGGCGCCGGTCGCGCAGTTCATGCGGACGTTGAACGAGGTTCCGGCCAAGTTCGTCCGCACGCTGGCTGCGCTCCGCGACCAGAAGGAAGGCGCCGCCGCCTAGCACCCGCGGCGCGCCCGACCGGACCAGGGTCCGCGACACCGACCCGAATCAACCAAGCAAGCATTCACTGGAGTCAATCATGGCAGTCAGCAAAGCAGAAATCCTCGACGCGATCGCCGGCATGACGGTCCTCGAGCTGTCGGAAATGATCAAGGAGATGGAAGACAAGTTCGGCGTCTCGGCCGCCGCGGCGACCGTCGCCGCAGCGCCGGCCGCCGGTGGCGGCGCCGCCGCGCCGGTCGCGGAAGAGAAGACGGAGTTCGACGTCATCCTTCTCGAATTCGGCGCGAACAAGGTCAACGTCATCAAGGCCGTTCGCGAGATCACGGGCCTCGGCCTGAAGGAAGCGAAGGACC
Source organism: uncultured beta proteobacterium (assembly GCA_963720205.1). Classification (GTDB taxonomy): domain Bacteria; phylum Pseudomonadota; class Gammaproteobacteria; order Burkholderiales; family Burkholderiaceae_D; genus CAHJXF01. The sequence continues at coordinate 3,117,079 of OY970390.1, forward strand.
TGGTCGACGGCGCGCCGAAGCCGGTCAAGGAAGCGATTCCGAAGGCCGACGCCGAAGCCGCGAAGAAGAAGCTGGAAGACGCCGGCGCGAAGGCCGACGTCAAGTAGTCGCATCACCGCCCGGACGGCGCGCGTTTCGCGTCGTCCGGGCCGCAGTGCGGTCGCCGGGGCGGCGTTCGTCGCCGGCGGTCGAAGTCGAAGTCGTTGTCAACGGTCGTCCGGCGCGGTTGCCGGGCCACCTCGAACAAGGTCTGGCTATGGCGTTTCGCCCCGTTTCATGCCGCCTGCCGGTCGCCCGGCGCGGCGCTTGCGAATCGACACCGAGACACCATATCCAAACCCTGTCCCCGGCACGTCCCCATCCCGCATCGCCGTCCCCGGTCGCTTCGACCGCGGGCCGCGGTGCGCTTCGTCGTCCGCGTTTCGGCCGCCCCGGCGCCGGACGACCGCGCCCCGCATTCGTCGTCAGTCCAGTACCGCAGTAGCCCACGGAGTCCTCATGACCTATTCGTTCACCGAGAAGAAGCGCATCCGCAAGAGCTTCGCCAAGCGTCCGAACGTGCACAAGGTGCCGTTCCTCCTCGCGACGCAGCTGCAGTCGTACGCGGAGTTCCTGCAAGCCGACGCGCCGCCGGCGAAGCGGAAGAACGAGGGCCTGCAGGCCGCGTTCACGTCGATCTTCCCGATCTCGTCCCACAACGGCTTCGCGCGTCTCGAGTTCGTCAGCTTCCAGCTCGGCGTGCCGCCGTTCGACGTCAAGGAGTGCATGCAGCGCGGGCTGACCTATGCGTCGCCGCTGCGCGCCAAGGTGCGCCTCGTCATCATGGATCGCGAGGCCTCGAAGCCGACGATCAAGGAAGTCAAGGAGCAGGAGGTCTACATGGGCGAGATGCCGCTCATGACGATGACCGGCTCGTTCGTCATCAACGGCACCGAGCGCGTGATCGTGAGCCAGCTGCATCGCTCGCCGGGCGTGTTCTTCGAGCACGACCGCGGCAAGACGCACTCGTCCGGCAAGCTGCTGTTCTCGGCGCGGATCATCCCGTATCGCGGCTCGTGGCTCGACTTCGAGTTCGACCCGAAGGACATCCTGTTCTTCCGCGTCGACCGTCGCCGCAAGATGCCGGTCACGATCCTGCTGAAGGCGATCGGCATGACGTCCGAGCAGATCCTCGAGCAGTTCTTCGTGTTCGACACGTTCCACCTGCTCGGCAAGGAAGCGAACGAGGGCGCGCAGCTCGAGTACGTCGCCGACCGCCTCAAGGGCGAGATCGCGCGCTTCGACATCACCGACAAGTCGGGCAAGGTCATCATCACGAAGGAGAAGCGGATCACCGCGAAGAACCTGCGCGACCTCGACGCCGCGGGCCTGAAGCGCATCCCGGTGCCGGAAGACTTCCTGCTCGGCCGCGTGCTGGCGAAGGACATCGTCGATCCGGAGACCGGCGAGATCGTCGCGTCGGCGAACGAAGAGCTGACCGAGGACACGCTCGCGCGGCTGCGCGCCGCCGGCATCAAGGCGATCCAGACGCTGTACACGAACGACCTCGACCAGGGCGCGTTCATCAGCCAGACGCTGCGCGCCGACGAGACGACCGACCAGATGGCCGCGCGCATCGCGATCTATCGCATGATGCGGCCCGGCGAGCCGCCGACCGAGGACGCGGTGCAGGCGCTGTTCAACCGCCTGTTCTACAACCCGGACGCGTACGACCTGTCGAAGGTCGGCCGCATGAAGTTCAACCGCCGCGTCGGCCGCAACGAGGCCGAAGGCCCGATGACGCTCGCGGACGACGACATCCTCGCCGTCATCAAGATCCTCGTCGACCTGCGCAACGGTCGCGGCGAAGTCGACGACATCGACCACCTCGGCAACCGTCGCGTGCGTTGCGTCGGCGAGCTCGCGGAGAACCAGTTCCGCAGCGGCCTCGTGCGCGTCGAGCGCGCGGTCAAGGAACGTCTCGGCCAGGCCGAAGCGGACAACCTCGTGCCGCACGACCTCATCAACAGCAAGCCGATCTCGGCGGCGATCCGCGAGTTCTTCGGCTCGTCGCAGCTGTCGCAGTTCATGGACCAGACCAATCCGCTGTCCGAGATCACGCACAAGCGGCGCGTCTCGGCGCTCGGACCGGGCGGTCTGACGCGCGAGCGTGCGGGCTTCGAGGTGCGCGACGTGCATCCGACGCACTACGGCCGCGTGTGCCCGATCGAGACGCCGGAAGGCCCGAACATCGGCCTCATCAACTCGCTCGCGCTGTACGCGCAGCTGAACGAGTACGGCTTCCTCGAGACGCCGTATCGCAAGGTCGACGACGGCCGGGTCGACCGACCAGATCGACTACCTGTCGGCGATCGAGGAAGGCAAGTACATCATCGCGCAGGCGAACGCGGCGCTCGGCGCGGACGGCGGCCTCACCGACGAACTCGTGTCGTCGCGGGCGGCCGGCGAGTTCGTGCTGGTCACGCCGGACAAGGTCCAGTACATGGACGTCGCGCCGGGCCAGATCGTGTCGGTCGCGGCCTCGCTGATCCCGTTCCTCGAGCACGACGACGCGAACCGCGCGCTGATGGGCTCGAACATGCAGCGCCAGGCCGTGCCGTGCCTGCGTCCGGAGAAGGCGTTCGTCGGCACCGGCATCGAGCGCACGGTCGCGGTCGACTCGGGCACGACGGTGCAGGCGCATCGCGGCGGCATCGTCGACTACGTCGACAGCGGCCGGGTCGTGATCCGCGTCAACGACGCGGAGAACGCGCAGGGCGAGGTCGGCGTCGACATCTACAACCTGATCAAGTACACGCGTTCGAACCAGAACACGAACATCAACCAGCGTCCGATCGTCGAGGTCGGCGACAAGCTCGAGAAGGGCGACGTCATCGCCGACGGCGCGTCGACGGACCTGGGCGAGCTCGCGCTCGGCCAGAACATGCTGGTCGCGTTCATGCCGTGGAACGGCTACAACTTCGAGGACTCGATCCTGATCTCCGAGAAGGTCGTGGCCGACGATCGCTACACGTCGATCCACATCGAGGAGCTGTCGGTCAACGCGCGCGACACGAAGCTCGGACCGGAAGAGATCACGCGCGACATCTCGAACCTCGCGGAGAACCAGCTCGCCAGGCTCGACGAGTCGGGCATCGTCTACATCGGCGCCGAAGTGGAAGCGGGCGACACGCTGGTCGGCAAGGTCACGCCGAAGGGCGAGACGCAGCTGACGCCGGAAGAGAAGCTGCTGCGCGCGATCTTCGGCGAGAAGGCGTCCGACGTGAAGGACACGTCGCTGCGCGTCCCGTCGGGCATCTCGGGCACGGTCATCGACGTGCAGGTGTTCACGCGCGAAGGCATCCCGCGCGACAAGCGCGCGCAGCAGATCATCGACGACGAGCTGAAGCGCTATCGCCTGGACCTGAACGACCAGCTGCGCATCGTCGAAGGCGACATGTTCGAGCGGATCGGCCGCACGCTGGTCGGCAAGACCGTCAACGGCGGTCCGGTCGCCGGCGCGCAGAAGCTCGCGAAGGGCGCGAAGATCACGGCCGAGTACCTCGCCGAGCTCGAGAAGTACCACTGGTTCGACATCCGCCTCGCGGACGAGGACGCGGCGGCGCAGCTCGAGCAGGCGAAGGAGTCGATCGAGGCGAAGCGTCTCGCGTTCGACGCCGCGTTCGAGGAAAAGAAGAAGAAGCTGACGCAGGGCGACGAGCTGCCGCCGGGCGTGCAGAAGATGGTCAAGGTGTACCTGGCCGTCAAGCGCCGCCTGCAGCCGGGCGACAAGATGGCCGGCCGTCACGGCAACAAGGGCGTCGTCTCGCGGATCGTGCCGGTCGAGGACATGCCGTACATGGCGGACGGCACGCCGGCCGACATCGTGCTGAATCCGCTCGGCGTGCCGTCGCGGATGAACGTCGGCCAGATCCTCGAGACGCACCTCGGCTGGGCCGCGAAGGGCCTCGGCCTGCGGATCGGCGAGATGATGGCCGCGTCGGCGAAGGCCGCGGACCTGCGCAAGTTCCTGGCGAAGATCTACAACGAGACCGGCAAGGCCGAAGAGCTCGACCAGATGGGCGACGTCGAGATCCTGACGCTGGCCGAGAACCTGAAGCACGGCGTGCCGTTCGCGACGCCGGTGTTCGACGGGGCGCACGAGGACGAGATCCACCGGATGCTCGACCTCGCGTACCCGGACGACGATCGCGAAGCGGCTCGGCATGACGCCGTCGAAGAACCAGGTCACGTTGTACGACGGTCGCAGCGGCGAGGCGTTCGAGCGTCCGGTCACGGTCGGCTACATGCACGTGCTGAAGCTGCACCACCTGGTCGACGACAAGATGCACGCGCGTTCGACGGGCCCGTACTCGCTCGTCACGCAGCAACCGCTGGGCGGCAAGGCGCAGTTCGGCGGCCAGCGCTTCGGCGAGATGGAAGTCTGGGCGCTCGAGGCCTACGGCGCGTCGTACGTGCTGCAGGAGATGCTGACGGTCAAGTCCGACGACGTCGCGGGCCGCACGAAGGTCTACGAGAACATCGTCAAGGGCGACCACGTGATCGACGCCGGCATGCCGGAGTCGTTCAACGTGCTGGTCAAGGAAATCCGGTCGCTCGGCATCGACATCGATCTGGAACGCGTTTGAGCTTCAGAAGAAATGGGGTCCCGGCCTTCGCCGGGATGACAGCAGTTTCAGCAAGGAGTGGTTCATGAAGGCATTGCTCGATCTGTTCAAGCAAGTCCAGCAGGAAGAAGTCTTCGACGCGATCAAGATCGGTCTCGCGTCGCCCGAGAAGATCCGTTCGTGGTCGTACGGCGAGGTCAAGAAGCCGGAGACGATCAACTACCGCACGTTCAAGCCGGAGCGGGACGGTCTCTTCTGCGCGAAGATCTTCGGACCGATCAAGGACTACGAGTGCCTGTGCGGCAAGTACAAGCGCCTGAAGCACCGTGGCGTGATCTGCGAGAAGTGCGGCGTCGAGGTCACGCTGGCCAAGGTCCGCCGCGAGCGGATGGGCCACATCGAGCTCGCGTCGCCGACCGCGCACATCTGGTTCCTGAAGTCGCTGCCGTCGCGTCTGGGCATGGTGCTCGACATGACGCTGCGCGACATCGAGCGCGTGCTGTACTTCGAGGCGTACGTCGTCGTCGATCCGGGCATGACGCCGCTCAAGCGCTGCCAGATCATGACCGAGGACGACTACCTGTCGAAGGTCGAGGAATACGGTGACGACTTCCATGCGCTGATGGGCGCGGAAGGCGTGCGCGAGCTGCTGCGCTCGATCGACATCAATCGCGACATCGAGCAGCTGCGCCAGGACCTGGCCGCGACCGGCTCGGAAGCGAAGATCAAGAAGATCGCGAAGCGGCTGAAGGTCCTCGAAGGCTTCCAGAAGTCCGGCATCAAGCCGGACTGGATGGTCATGGAAGTGCTGCCGGTGCTGCCGCCGGAACTGCGTCCGCTGGTGCCGCTCGACGGCGGCCGCTTCGCGACGTCCGACCTGAACGACCTCTATCGCCGCGTCATCAACCGCAACAACCGTCTGAAGCGGCTGCTGGAGCTGAAGGCGCCGGAGATCATCGTCCGCAACGAGAAGCGGATGCTGCAGGAAGCCGTCGACTCGCTGCTCGACAACGGTCGTCGCGGCAAGGCGATGACGGGCGCGAACAAGCGTCCGCTGAAGTCGCTCGCCGAGATGATCAAGGGCAAGGGCGGCCGGTTCCGCCAGAACCTGCTCGGCAAGCGCGTCGACTACTCGGGCCGTTCGGTCATCGTCGTCGGCCCGCAGCTGAAGCTGCACCAGTGCGGCCTGCCGAAGAAGATGGCGCTCGAGCTGTTCAAGCCGTTCATCTTCAACCGTCTCGAGCAGATGGGCGTCGCGACGACCATCAAGGCCGCGAAGAAGGAAGTCGAGAACGAGACGCCGGTCGTGTGGGACATCCTCGAAGAGGTGATCCGCGAGCACCCGGTGATGCTGAACCGCGCGCCGACGCTGCACCGCCTCGGCATCCAGGCGTTCGAGCCGGTGCTGATCGAAGGCAAGGCGATCCAGCTGCATCCGCTCGTCTGCGCGGCGTTCAACGCCGACTTCGACGGCGACCAGATGGCCGTCCACGTCCCGCTGTCGCTCGAGGCGCAGATGGAAGCGCGCGCGCTGATGCTGGCGTCGAACAACATCCTGTTCCCGGCCAACGGCGATCCGTCGATCGTGCCGTCGCAGGACATCGTGCTCGGCCTGTACTACGCGACGCGCGAGAAGGTCAACGGCACGGGCGAAGGCAGCTTCTTCGCGAACGTCGCCGAGGTCCACCTCGCGTACGAGAACAAGCAGGTCGAGCTGACGACGAAGATCACCGTGCGCGTCCGCGAATTCCTGAAGAATCCCGACTTCGTCGCGACGCTTCCGGGAACCGAGGTCGAGCCGGGCACGATCGTCGAGCCGGAGTTCATCGAGCAGAACAAGCGCTACGAGACGACCGTCGGTCGCGCGATCCTGTCGGAGGTGCTGCCGAAGGGCCTGCCGTTCAGCGTGCTCAACCGCGCGCTGAAGAAGAAGGAGATCTCGCGTCTCATCAACGCGTCGTTCCGGCGCTGCGGCCTGCGCGCGACCGTCGTGTTCGCCGACCAGCTGATGCAGTCGGGCTTCCGTCTCGCGACGCGCGCCGGCATCTCGATCTGCGTCGACGACATGCTCGTGCCGACGCAGAAGGAGACGATCATCGGCGCCGCGGCGCACGACGTGAAGGAGATCGACCGTCAATATTCATCGGGCCTCGTCACGTCCCAGGAGCGCTACAACAACGTCGTCGACATCTGGGGCAAGGCCGGCGACCGCGTCGGCAAGGCGATGATGGAACAGCTCGCGACCGAGCCGACGAAGGATCGTCACGGCAAGGACGTGCGCCAGGAGTCGTTCAACTCGATCTACATGATGGCCGACTCGGGTGCGCGCGGTTCCGCCGCGCAGATCCGCCAGCTCGCCGGCATGCGCGGCCTGATGGCGAAGCCGGACGGCTCGATCATCGAGACGCCGATCACGGCGAACTTCCGTGAAGGCCTGAACGTGCTGCAGTACTTCATCTCGACGCACGGCGCCCGCAAGGGTCTGGCCGACACGGCGCTGAAGACGGCGAACTCGGGCTATCTCACGCGTCGTCTCGTCGACGTGACGCAGGACCTGGTCGTCGTGACCGAGGACTGCGGCACGACCGACGGCGTCAACATGAAGGCGCTCGTCGAGGGCGGCGAGGTCATCGAGGCGCTGCGCGACCGGATCCTCGGCCGCGTGACGGCGACCGACCTCGTCAACCCCGAGACGGCCGACGTCCTGCATCCGGCCGGCACGCTGCTGGACGAGGACGCGGTCGAGCGCATCGAGGCCCTCGGCATCGACGAGGTCCGCGTGCGCACGCCGCTGACCTGCGAGACGCGTTACGGCCTGTGCGCGAAGTGCTACGGCCGCGACCTCGGCCGCGGTTCGCTCGTCAACACCGGCGAGGCGGTCGGCGTGATCGCCGCGCAGTCGATCGGCGAGCCGGGCACGCAGCTGACGATGCGGACGTTCCACATCGGCGGCGCGGCCTCGCGTGCGGCGATGGCGTCGGGCGTCGAGTCGAAGTCGAACGGCACGGTGCGCTTCGCGGCGACGGTGCGCTACGTCACGAACGCGAAGGGCGAGCAGATCGCCATCTCGCGGTCGGGCGAAGTGCTCGTCACCGACGACCACGGCCGCGAGCGCGAGCGTCACAAGGTGCCGTACGGCGCCACGCTGCTGGCGCTCGACGGCACGGTCGTCAAGGCCGGCATGCCGCTCGCGACGTGGGACCCGCTGACGCGTCCGATCATCAGCGAGTACTCGGGCCGCGTGAAGTTCGAGAACGTCGAGGAAGGCGTGACGGTCGCGAAGCAGGTCGACGACGTGACCGGCCTGTCGACGCTCGTCGTGATCGACGCGAAGCGCCGCGTCGCACGGCGACCAAGGGCGTGCGCCCGCGTCGTCAAGCTGATCAACGAAGTCGGCGAGGAAGTGAAGATCGCCGGGACCGAACACCCGGTGACGATCGCGTTCCAGGTCGGCTCGCTGATCACGGTCAAGGACGGTCAGGACGTCGCGGTCGGCGAAGTGCTGGCGCGCATCCCGCAGGAGTCGTCGAAGACGCGCGACATCACCGGCGGCCTGCCGCGGGTGGCGGAGCTGTTCGAGGCGCGCTCGCCGAAGGACGCGGGCATGCTCGCCGAAGTCACCGGCACCGTCACGTTCGGCAAGGAGACGAAGGGCAAGCAGCGTCTGGTCATCACCGACATGGACGGCGTCTCGCACGAGTTCCTGATCGCGAAGGAAAAGAACGTGCTGGTCCACGAAGGCCAGGTCGTCAACAAGGGCGAGTCGATCGTCGACGGTCCGGCGGATCCGCAGGACATCCTGCGCCTGCTCGGCATCGAGGCGCTGGCCCGCTACATCGTCGACGAGGTGCAGGACGTCTATCGTCTGCAGGGCGTGAAGATCAACGACAAGCACATCGAGGTGATCGTGCGGCAGATGCTGCGCCGCGTGCAGATCGTCGATCCGGGCGAGACGCGCTTCATCCAGGGCGAGCAGGTCGAGCGGTCGCATTTCCTCGACGAGAACGACGCGACGATCGCGCTCGGCAAGCGTCCGGCACTGCACGGCAACATCCTGCTCGGCATCACGAAGGCGTCGCTGTCGACCGACTCGTTCATCTCGGCGGCGTCGTTCCAGGAGACGACCCGCGTGCTGACCGAGGCGGCGATCATGGGCAAGCGCGACGAACTCCGCGGTCTGAAGGAGAACGTCATCGTCGGCCGCCTGATCCCGGCCGGCACGGGCCTCGCGTTCCACATCGCCCGCAAGGCGAAGGAAGTGTCGGAAGCGAAGGACCGCGAGCTGGCGGCGCAGGCGGAGCTGGAAGCGCTGGCGCAAGCGAGCGAAGCCGAGGCCGCGGCGACGGCGGAAGCGACGGGACGGTAAGCAGCACGAGTCGACGCCGGCTCGTGCCGGCGCGACGACGAAGCCCGGGGCAGCGATGCTCCGGGCTTTTTTTTGCCTGTTCGTCACGCAGGCGGACCCGGACCTCGCTGGCGCACCGCTCCCGGTCGCGGGCCTCACAGGCGGTCGAGCGGACTCGCGACGCCACGGCCGCCCTTGTTCAGCACGTGCGTGTAGATCATCGTCGTCTCGACGCTCGCGTGACCCAGCAGCTCCTGCACCGTGCGGATGTCGTGACCGTTCTGCAGCAGATGCGTCGCGAACGAATGCCGCAGGACGTGCGGCGTCACCGGCTTCACGATGCCGGCCCGTTGCGCCGCGCTCTTCACCGCGCGCTGGACGTTCTGCTCGTACAGGTGATGTCGGCGGATGACGCCGCTTCGCGGATCGATCGAGCGCTGCGGCGCCGGGAACACGTACTGCCAGCCCCATTCGCGGCCGGCGCGCGGGACCTTGAGGTCGAGCGCGAACGGCATCTCGACGTCGCCGTGACCGGCGACGAGGTCCGCCTCGTGCTGTCGCTTCGCGGCGGCGACCTGGTCCCGCAGCGGCAGCATCATCTGCTCGGGCAACACCGTCACCCGGTCCTTGTTCCCCTTGCCTTCCCGCACGACGATCTCGCGTCGCTCGAACTCGATGTCCTTGACGCGCAGCCGCAGGCATTCGAGCAGCCGCATGCCGGTCCCGTAGAGCAGCGACGCGACGAGCCAGACCGGACCGTGCATCGCATCGAGCAGCGCCTTGACCTCGCGCGGCGTGAGCACGACCGGCAGGCGGCGCGCGACATGCGCCTGCACGATCCCGTCGAGCCACGGCAGCTGGACGCCGAGCACTTCGCGATACAGGAACAGCAGCGCCGCCTTCGCCTGGTTCTGCGTCGAGGCCGACACATGGCGGCGCACCGCGAGGTCCGACAGGAAGCGCTCGACGTCGCCGGCGCCGAGGTCGCGCGGATGCCTCTTGGCGTGGAAGACGATGTAGCGCTTCGCCCAGTCGACGTAGGCGCGCTCGGTCCGTCGCGCGTAGTGCTTGACGCGGATGCGGTGGCGCAGTTGATCGAGCAGGCGGACGGGCGGAAGACCCTCTTCGGCGGGTGCGGTCATCCTCGCCAAATTAGGCCGTCGAAACAGGGATCGCAACGTCCGAATCGAGTAAGAACAGGCACTTGCCGTGGGTCCGCGTTGACTTGGCAGGCGCCGCCCCGTAGATTGCCCGATGTCTAAATCTAGTTCGGCGTCACCTGACAGTCGCCACCGCGAGTGGAGATGGCAGTCGGGCTAAGATCGTTAAGTTCCCATCTCGAGGTCGTGAGCATGACCCAAGCACTATCTTCCGCAGTTAAACGAGCCGCCGAACTTCCTGCGGACGAGCAGGATGCGCTCGCTGCCATCCTTCTCGAAGAAATCGCCTCTGAGCAACGTTGGTCTAGATCGTTCGAGAAGTCGCAGACCGCTTTGGAATCATTGGCCTCTGAGGCACTCGCTGAGTTCAAGGCGGGCCGAACCAAGCCGTTCGACGACGCATGAGATCGGTAACGACCGAGAAGTTTCGGTCGTCATTTGGCTCAGCGCCTCCAGAGCGGCAACTGCGTATACGAACGGCTTATCGTCTCTGGCAGGAGAATCCTGCGCATCCGTCGCTACGGTTTAAGAAAGTTCATTCTCGGTTGCCGATCTTCTCCGCGCGCGTCGACCTTGACTGGCGAGCGGTGGGAGTTCTTGAGGGCGATACGCTGGTGTGGTTTTGGATAGGTCCGCATTCGCAGTACGAGGCGCTGCTAAAGTCATTGTGAGCATAGACGCCGAACCCATCATTCCAGCGGACACGCTTCGCGTGCCGCTGAACTGAACCGTTTGGCAAACAACATGAACGTCCTAAACGTCAGCCAACGAGCTTCGGTCCGATGGCCCTTTCGTATCCTCGCGGCGCTCATTGTCATGACTTGTGCTCTAGCCGTAGCGGGCAATGTGATCGCCGGCTGGAAAAGCGGGTTTCCGGTACTGAATTGGCAGTTCTTTGCAGCGCTGCCCGCAATGGCTTGGCTTGCACGACTCACGTGGTATGCCGTCATTCGAGGTAAACCGCCGGCTTCCGCACATTGGCCGTTTGCCTCGGACAATGCGATGCTTCTGTATGTCGTTCTGTTTGCATTCGTATCGCATGCCTAACCGTCGCTCCAGCGGGCGGCTTCGCCGCCGCTGAATCAATTCGTTAGGCGCCATTTGAAAGCACTGCTCGCTGAACCGCTGCCGAGGGTGGGTCGCCGAGTTGTCCTGCGGCGCCTCTGCCCAGCAGATCTGCCGGCGTTCCAAGCCTACCGAAGCGACGCGGCGGTCGGTCGCTATCAGGGCTGGTCGGCGCAAACGGATCGGCAGGCTCTCGCGTTCATCGAAGAGATGAGCAGAGCAGTTCTGTTTCCTCGCGGCAGTTGGGTGCAGTTGGCAGTCGCCGATCGGCAAGCGAACGGGCTCATCGGAGACATCGGCGTCTGTGTATCGGCCGACGGTGCGTCGGCCGAACTCGGGTTCACCATCTCGCCGTCCTCGCAGGGACAAGGATTTGGAACGGAGGCGCTTCGCGAAGCGATCGGGCTTGTATTCGAGCACTCGTCCGCCGTCCGGGCCATCTGCGTCACTGACACCCGCAACACGGCGTCTGTCCGCCTTTTGGAGCGCGCCGGAATGCAGAAAATTGCGACCGCCGAGGCGGTCTTCCGGGAAGCGCCTTGCCTCGAGCACACCTACATGGTCTTCAGGCACGATGGCGCCTGACCCCTCCATCGAGCGGACGTCCCGAAGGCCGCTGCGCGCCCTTTGCGCCGCCGTTCATGTCGAACGTCAAGTCGCGGAATTGCATGCGCGGAATCATTTCGATGCTTTCATCGCGGATACTGCCCTGGCTTCGAAAGACGTCAGGCGTCTTGCCGTGCGAGCACGTCCTGTCGGAAGGAAGCCATGTTCGATCACGTGAAGTTCGGCGCGAGTGACTACTCGGTCAGCAAGGACTTCTTTCTCCGTGCACTGGAGCCACTCGGCGTTCGTGGCGGCTCGGAGGGTTCGCCGGCGTACGGCATCGAGCTATGCGCGCAGGGCGAGACGGCAACCTTGTGCATATTCCAAACCGCGGAGAAGCCCGCGCCCCTCCACCTGGCGTTCAAGGCCCGGAATCGCCGGCAAGTGGAAGCCTTCTATCACGCGGCTCTCGCCGCGGGCGGGAAAGACAATGGCGCGCCCGGTCTGCGATCCAACTACCACCCGCACTACTACGCCGCGTTCGTCATCGCTCCGGACGGTCACAACGTCGAGGCGGTTTGCCATGCGCCCGAGCCCTAGCCCTTCCATCGAGCGGACAGCCAGAAACCGGCTGCGCTGGCTTGCGCCACCGCTCATGTCCGCCGGTAGGCCACAAAACAGGCGCTGATGGCACACCAATCCTGGCAAAGCCAGGCCCTCGGGCTCTTGGCCTGGCTGCTCGTTACCTTCGCCGCTGCCAGCGTCGGCATCGTCACGTCTGCACGAGCGGCGAGCTTCTACAAACAGCTGTCGCAACCGGCGTGGGCACCGCCTGCGTGGCTGTTCGGCCCGATGTGGTCGGTGCTCTACATTCTCATGGCGGTTGCGGCCTGGCTCGTCTGGCGCGATCACGGCTTCGGCGGCGCCGGGATCGCGCTGGGCCTCTTTGTCGTTCAACTCGTCGCGAATGCACTGTGGAGCTGGCTGTTCTTCGTCTTGCGTCGCGGCGCGCTTTCGACGGTCGAGATCGTCGTGCTCTGGCTGCTCATCCTGGCAACCATTCTCGCTTTCTGGCCGTTGCATCGGCTGGCGGCGTTGCTGCTCGTGCCTTACCTCGCCTGGGTGAGCGTGGCATCCGCGCTCACCTTGTCGTTGTGGCGAGCTAATCGTGCGGTACTCGGGTAACAACGTCGTGCCGTGGCCTGACCCCTCCATCGATCGGACGTCGTTCAGCCAGCCGCGCGGGCCGGCCGCCGCCGCTCATGTGGAACGTCAGGCATCGAGGAGTTCATCGTGCCCGTCTTCAAACGCGTGCTCTGCATTCTGCTGGTGCTTTTCGCTTGCGTGGGCTGCGACCAAACCACGAAGCGATACGCCGAGGCGAAGCTGCCGAAAGCCCTGCCGGTGTCGTTGCTGTCGGACACGGTGCGCTTGCAGGTCGCGCATAACGAGGGCTCGTTCCTCAGTCTCGGTGCTGCCTCACCGAAGGCTTGGCGTCTCGCAACGCTTCGGGTGGGGGTGGGTGCGATGTTGCTGGGTCTGCTGGCGTATGCGCTGTTCGTGAGGGGTGGTCGGCCGAGCTTCGTCTTCGCGCTCGCCCTCGTTCTCGCCGGCGGATTCAGCAATCTGGTCGATCGCTTCGTGAATGACGGCTACGTCGTGGACTTCATCAATCTGGGCGTCGGCCCTGTTCGAACGGGCATCTTCAATGTCGCCGATGTTGCCATTACGGCGGGCGCGCTTCTGCTTCTCGTCCAGAGCTGGCGTAAGCGCCGGGGTCATACCTGATCTGGCGTTCGAGCGGGCGGCTTCGCCGCCGCTGAACCGAGTCGTTAGCGCTATGCTGTCCGACGATCACGGGATCGGAACGGCGCGGATAGGCCGGCGCGACTGCAGTCCGGTTCTACGTCGCCTTCGCCATGGTGATCGTGGCCGAGTCCGGCTTCTGCGCTTTCATGACCGCGCTCTCGCGGAGGGCAACTTGATCGTCGAGTCGAGAGAGCCGGTCCGCCGTTCCAGCGGACTGCCGCGCGGCCGCTGAAACCGATCCGGGAGATTCCAACGGCGATGAACCTGCAGCCTCCCGATCTGGTCTTCGCTGCGGGCATGACGGTCTACCTCTGCATCCGGCGCCATTTTCAGCGGGCATCACGCGTTCAGAAGACTGCGGTCGACCGAAGCAGCGCGAGTGACCTGCTGCTGGTCTTTCTCGTGATCGTCGGACAGATCGTCATGCCGGCCGAGTACATCCTCACGACGTGGTTCGATTCATTCGACTACGCGCTGCCCGCGTTCGCCGAGGCGGCGGGCGCTCTGTGCATGGCGGTGGGGCTCTGGCTCTTCTGGCGTTCCCACCTCGACCTCGGCAGATCCTGGTCAGTCACGTTGAAGATCCGCGAGAGCCACGCATTGATCACGCATGGCGTCTATCGCTTCATTCGCCATCCCATGTATGCGTCTTTCTTCCTGCTGGCCTTTGCCCAGGTCCTTCTGTTGGGCAACTGGCTTGCGGGCTGGTCGGGGCTCGCGGCAGTGGCGCTGTTGTATGTCGTCCGGGTTCGGCACGAGGAAGCCATGATGCTCGGCTTCTTCGGTCCGGAGTACGAGCGGTACATCGCGCGCACAGGCAGCGTGATCCCTCGGTTGCGGCGTCTCCATGGCGTCTGACCACTCCGGCGAGCCGACAGTCCGAAGCCCGCGGCGTGCGCTGTGGCCGCCGCTCGTGTCCAACGTCGGGCAGCCACCAGGACGATGACGACGAACGATACCGATCCGGAGTGGGAAGTTCGTCTTTCCGAACTCTGGATGCGCCTCGACGAGTTGGACGCAGCACCGTTCCGAGACGCGATGCGGCGCCTGGTGAGCGAGTTGCCGGCGGACAGCCCCATTGCGCTGTTCGAGCTCGGCGCAGCCTACGATTCCACCGGGTCGCCTCTCGATGCCGTGCAGCTGTATCAGACAGCACGATCAGCAGGATTGACCGGGATTCGCCGTCGAAGAGCGACCGTTCAGATGGCGAGTTCGCTTCGGAACCTCGGAAGACCCGAAGAGGCGGTCGCGCTGCTGCTCGAAGAACGGAAGCAGCCGCCCGACGAACTGGAGCAAGCCGTTGCGGCGTTCCTGGCGCTCGCACTCGCGGATCTGGGGCGGGAGCGAGAAGCATTGGCGATCAGCCTCAGGGCGCTCTCGGCGTACTTGCCGAGATATAACCGTTCCCTCGCGCGGTATGCCGATGCGTTGCTGGATGCGGCCTGAGGTGTTATTCCTGCGGGTTCCTGCGGCGCTCGCTGCGATCGAACGCTCGGCGCGACCCCGACGATCAGAGGACACCGATGGCCGCTGCGGCTCTCGAAACATGGCATCGGCTGGTGCGCGACCAGGATCCTTCGGGCCTGGTCGCACTGTTGGCCGAAGACGCCGTGTTCCATTCGCCGGTCGTTCACACGCCGCAGCGCGGGAGGCAGCTCGCCGCGGGGTATCTCGGCGCCGCCTTCAAGGTCTTCTTCAACCCGACGTTTCGTTATGTCCGCGAGATCGTCGGTCCGTCCGACGCGATGCTGGAGTTCGAGACGGAGCTCGACGGGGTCGTCGTCAACGGCGTCGACCTGATCAAATGGAACGACGCCGGGCAGATCGTCGAGTTCAAGGTCATGCTCCGGCCGCTCAAGGCGATCCAGGTCGTCCACCAGCGCATGGCCGCGATGCTCCGATCCGGCCAGTGAGCGCATGACGTCTCATCCGCCATCGACAGACGTCGCGAAGCCCGCTAGCCTGCATTTCTCAGCGCTCGCTTCGCCCGTCGAAAAGATCGCCACCGTCGCCGAAGTCGGTTTGCATCCAGCGTTGCAATACCGGCTTTCGCTCGATGCAGGCAGTTCGCCAACAGGATCACCCACCATGGCCACCGACCAGCGTTTCGTCGAATACCTGCAGGGCCAGGCCGGCCTCGGCGAGCACCTGACGTTCCGGAAGATGTTCGGCGAGTACGCGCTCGACTTGCACGGCAAGGTCGTCGCCCTGGTCTGCGACAACCAGCTGTATCTGAAGCCGACGGCAGAGGGTCGGGCACTGCTCGGCACGGTGTCCGAACACCCGCCGTATCCGGGCGCCCGGCTCCATTTCCGGATCGACGAGCAGATCGAAGACCCCGCGCGCCTTCGAGCGGTGCTCGAGACGACCGCTCAGGCGCTTCCGCTCCCCAAGCCGAAGAAGGCTAGAGGCGTTACGGCGAAGGCGGCCCCGCGCAAGGCGCCACGGCGTCCCGGCGCCGGCGGTCGCTAGCTGGTCGGATACCCGGTTCGCGTCCTCCTGGGAGTCGTTCATGAAATCTCTGGCAGCACTCGTCTGCGGCGCGTTGCTCGCGCTCGTGACGTTCGCGTCGTCCGCGCAGCAGGCCCTGCTGATCCGGCCCTTGATGGAGCGCAAGGTGACCGCGCTGCCCGACGGTGATCTCTATTGGCGCATCGAGAACTTCCCGTCCCGGGTCGCCGCGGAAGGCGCGGCCGGCCCGTGGTCTCTCGTCGCGGAGGCGGCCGGGAAGGTCTGGCTGTTCACGCTCGGTCCGAAGGGCGGCTCGTCGCCCGGCGGCGAGAGGGTCTCCGAGGTCGGGCCGATCGCGCGCGTGTCCGCGACGCAGTACCTGCTGCGCATCAACGAGGCGAGCGGTCCGCCGGGCAGCGTGACGCCGGTGCACAGCCATCCGGGCTCGGAGGCGTTCTACGTGCTGGCCGGCGAGCAGAGCATCCGCGGCCCGCACGGCACGGTCGTCGTCGAGCCCGGACGCCGGAGCCCGGTCACGGCGCCGGGATGGCGATGCAGGTCTCGAGCAGCGGGGCCGTCGACCTTCGCGCGCTGGTGATGTTCGTCGTCGACGCGACGCAGCCGTTCTCGTCGCCGGCGACGTTGCCGTGAGCGGACGGCGAGAGGCGGCGATGCCCGGTCGGCTTCGATGAAGGCGTTCGACGGCGATCGACTCGTGCTGAAGACCGAGGTCAACGAGCCCCCGGTCGACGGCCGCGACGGCGTCGGCATCCTGACGTTCGGGAAGGCGCAGCCCGCGCGTTGATCGATCGCGAACGGGCGACGGGTCCGGATCCGACCACCGCGGTTACCGGAAGGCGAGACGATGATCGAGGGATCCTGCCTCTGCGGCGACGTCCGCTGGCGCTTCGACGGCGATCCCGGCAGCGCGACCGCCTGCAACTGCACCGCGTGCCGACGCTACGGCGTGCTCTGGGCGTACGACTACGAGGGGGAGCGCATCCACGTCTTCGGCGAGACGCGACCGTACGCGCGCGGTGACGCGCTGACGTTCGACTTCTGCCCGCGCTGCGGAAACGTCGCATGCTGGCGCGCGCTGCGGACGGACGACCGCGGTCGTCGTCGCATCGCCGTCAATCTGCGCCTCGCCGAGCCGGACGCCGTGGCGGCGATCCCGATCCGTCGCTTCGACGGCTTCGGCACGTTCGACGACCTGCCGCGCGACGGGCGCTGCGTGCGCGACTACTGGTTCTAGGCGCGGCGCGGGCCGTCGAGGACCGACGGGTTCAACTCGCGGTCTTCGCCGCGTCGCGCCAGCTGCGTTCGAACGGCAGTCGCCAGGCGCGCGGCGCGACGAGCTGGTGGATCGCGTTCGGGCCCCACGATCCGGGCGCGTAGAAGCGCACCGGCGGCGGCGCTTCGAGCAGCGGCGTCGACACTTCCCACAGCCGCTCGATGCCTTCGGCCGTCGTGAACAGCGTGCGGTCGCCGCGCATCGCGTCGAGGATCAGCCGCTCGTAGGCTTCGAGCACGTCGCCGACGAAGCCGGTCTCGTGCATCGCGAACTGCATGCTCGGCTTGTCGAGCCGCATCCCCGGTCCCGGCCGCTTGCCGTAGAACGACAGCGACATCTTCGCGGCGTCGGCGAGGTCGAACGTCAGGTGGTCGGGCCCCTGCGCGCCGACGCCGGAGCCCGCGGGGAACATGCTCTTCGGCGGCTCGCGGAACGCGATCGAGATGATCCGCTGCCCTTCGGCCATCCGCTTGCCGGTGCGCAGGTAGAACGGCACGCCGGCCCAGCGCCAGTTGTCGATCGCGCACTTCAAGGCGATGAAGGTTTCGGTCTCGGACTCGGGATCGATGCCTTCCTCGGACCGGTAGCCGGTGTACTGGCCGCGCACGACCTGGCTCGGCTCGATCGGCAGCATGCTGCGGAAGACCTTGTTCTTCTCTTCGCTGATCGGCACCGGCTCGAGCGACGTCGGCGGCTCCATCGCCATGAACGCGAGGATCTGGAACAGGTGCGTGACGACCATGTCGCGGAACGCGCCGGTCTGCTCGTAGAACGCGGCGCGCTTGCCGAGGCCGAGCGTCTCGGGCACGTCGATCTGCACGTGCTCGATGAAGTTGCGGTTCCAGATCGGCTCGAAGAGGCCGTTCGCGAAGCGGAACGCGAGGATGTTCTGCGCCGGCTCCTTGCCCAGGAAGTGGTCGATGCGGAAGATCTGCTCCTCGGCGAACGTCTCGTGCAGCTTGGCGTTCAGCGCGACGGCGCTCGCGAGGTCGACGCCGAACGGCTTCTCCATCACGATCCGCGCGTTGTCGACGAGGCCGGCGTCGCCGATCGTCTTCACCGCGGCGAGCGCGGCGTTCGGCGGCACGCTCAGGTAGTGCAACCGCCGGCTCTCGCCGCCGATCGACGCCTCGGCCGCGAGCACCTGCCGCCGTAGCGCCTCGGCGCCGCCGGCGAGCGGCACGTAGTCGAGCGCGTCGGAGAACCGTTGCCACTGCGCGGCGTCCACCGGTCGCGTCGAGAACTCGTCGAGCGCGGCGCGCGCGAACGCGCGGAACTGGTCGACGGTCAGGTCGTCGAGCGACACCCCGACGATGCGATAGCCGGGGATGAAGCCGACCGTCGCGAGATGGAACAGCCCGGGCAGCAGCTTGCGCCGCGCGAGGTCGCCGGTCGCGCCGAACAGCACGACGACCTGCGGGAAGCGCGGACCGACTCCGGCGACGATCTTGGGCACGGGCATTCCTTCGAGGGCGGTGCGGCGGACGGAACGAGTCGTTCCGCGAAGTGAGGCGTGGACGGGACGCGTCGTTCGGAAAGGCCTGCGGCGAACGGTCGCGTCGCGCGGACGGTCACACCGTTCACCGATCGGGCGTGACGATACGCGAGCTTCGGGCCGATGCGCGTCCCGCGCATGTCAGCCGGTCGCGCCGTCGTCGATCGGTTCGAGGCGGAAGTACTTGACGTTGAGCGTGACGATCTCGGCATAGCGCAGCACGAAGTACGTCCCCTCGACGCCGTAGAAGCGGCGGCCCTCGTCGGCGACGAGCTCGGACCCTTCGCTCTTGTCGCGCGACAGGGGCCGCCGGGCGACCGACTCGAGGACGAGACGATCGAGCTGGCCGTTCGCCTCGAAGAAGAAGTCGACCAGGATGCCCACGTACAGGTACGGCTGCCCGCCGATGTCGACCACCGCCGCGACGGAGCTGCCGGCCGGCGGGTCGTCGAAGTCGGCGCCGGTCAGCAGGTAGTACCAGGGCGCCTCGTAGAAACGGAACAGCGAGGCGAACGGGCCGTGGGCGCGGTCGAGACGCCACGTCGAGATCGCCCACTGCACGCCCATCGGCACGAGCCACGCGAACGCGTACATCGACGCGAAGTAGACGGCGATCCGGAGCGGCGTCCTCGCGACGGCGGCGACCGCGGCCGGCTGCAACTGCGACGACGCCGACAGCAGGCCGAGCAGCGCATCGCTCCGCAGCGTCCATCCGAGCGCGTAGGCGATGGCGAGCCAGACGCCGTGCAGCGCGATCGCCCACAGCACGCCGCCGGCGACGACGCGACCGAACGGCGAATAGTCGAGCGACGTCTGCTCGACGAGCTTCAGTCGACCTCGGAACAGGAAGCCGGGCAACACGATGAGGAACAGCAGGACCGCCGGAAGCGCGAGGTTCATCCGGTCGGTGGGTCAGGCGCGACGTGCGGACGGCGAGCGACGGGCGCCCGGGCCGGCCCGGTCAACGCGACGCGGCGACGATCAGGCCCGGCTCGGCGAATGCGGATACGGGACGATGACCGGCTGATACACGGTCGTGCGACCGTTCGCATGGACCGTGACCCGCTGGTCCGTCGAAGGCGCGTCGCCGGAGACCAGTTCGACGACCGCGCTATGCAGTTGCGCACGCGATTCCGGATCGGCCAGCACGCGGTCCAACAGAGCGCTGCGAAGGGCTTTCATGGGACGACCTCCTGATGCGTCCGAATATGCCATAGAACCCGCATCGCCGGAGGGTCTCCCACCCGACACGCGATGCGGTTCGCGCGTCCGGCGGTCGCGACGCCCTGCGTCGACTCGTCGGGACGCGTGTCCCGTAACGCCCGGTCGGAACGTCGGTCGTCGCATCGATCGACCGACGCACGAGGGGCGACGCAACGACGCACGACGCACGAGGCACGACGCACGACGCACGACGTCGATGCGACGAGGCGTCGGTTATCCTTCGACAGCCTCTTCGATCGCATCCATGTCTTCTTCCATTCTCGTGACCGGCGGTGCCGGTTACATCGGCTCGCACACGTGCGTCGAGCTGATGGCCGCCGGCTTCGAGCCGGTGATCGTCGACAACCTCGTCAACAGCAAGCGCGAGGCGGTGGTCCGCATCGGCCGCATCGCCGGCCGGTCGCCCGTGTTCGTCGAGGCGGACTGCCGCGACGGTGACGCGCTCGACCGGGTGTTCGCCGAGCACGCGATCGACGCGGTGATCCACTTCGCCGGGCTGAAAGCCGTCGGCGAATCGGTCGCGAAGCCGCTGCTGTATTACGACGTGAACGTGCACGGCACGCTGGTCCTGGTCGACGCGATGACGCGCGCCGGCGTCAAGCGGCTCGTGTTCAGCTCGTCGGCGACGGTCTACGGCGACCCGCACGCGCTGCCGATCCGAGAGGACTTCCCGATCCGGACGACGAACCCGTACGGCGCGTCGAAGGCGATGGTCGAGCGCGTGCTCACCGACGTCGCGGCCGCCGACCCCGCGTGGCGGATCGCGCTGCTGCGCTACTTCAATCCGGTCGGCGCGCACGCGAGCGGCCTGATCGGCGAGGACCCGGCCGGCATTCCGAACAACCTGATGCCGTACGTCGCGCAGGTCGCGGTCGGCAAGCTCGCGCGACTGACCATCCACGGCGACGACTATCCGACTCGCGACGGCACCGGCGAGCGCGACTACATCCACGTCGTCGACCTCGCGCGCGGGCACCTCGCGGCGCTCGAGCATCTCGACGAGTTCGATGGCGCCGAGCCCGTCAACCTCGGCACCGGGCGCGGCAGCACGGTGCGCGAGATGATCGCGGCGTTCGAGGCGGCGTCCGGACGGCCGATCGCGCACGCGGTCGGTCCGCGCCGGCCCGGCGACATCGCGAGCTGCTACGCGAGCGTCGATCTGGCGGCGGGCCGGCTCGACTGGCGTGCCGCCTACGACCTCGAACGGATGTGCGTCGACTCGTGGCGCTGGCAGTCGCGCAACCCGCACGGATACGCCGCGGATCGCTAGGCGAAGATCCAGGCGATCAGGAGGCCGATGCCCGCGACGATCAGCGAGGCCGTCAGGTTCTCGGGAAACAGCTGTTCCTTGTGTCCCTGGACGAGACTGTTGCGAAACACCGGGCTTTCCGGCATCAGCTCGATCCACGCGTTCTCGTGCGTCTGGAAGTAACTCGGCAGCAGCGCTTCGGTCGGGCGCAAGACGTCGGTGGCGCCTTCCCGCTGCGCGGGGCCGACGGCGATGCTGGACGCGAACAGCGCGTCGGCCGGCAGGCGGATCTGGGCGATCGGACTGTTGGCCGGGATCTCGAAAGAGAACGGTACGGCGGCAGGGCCGCCCTTGCCGGACAGGTCGAGCGTGAGACGCAGCTTCATCGGCAGCGGGATCGGCCACTTGAAGGCGACGTAGTGGAACCGGACGAGACGCAGCGCCGACGGCAAGTCCTGCCGATGCGCCGGAACGACCGTGCGCTTGATCAGCGTGATCTGTTCGATGCCGGGGCGGATCGGGATGTGGCTCGGGTCCGTCACCGCGCGCCCCGTGCTGCGGTCCGCGCCGAACGAGACGGCGAGCGACGAGCCGAGCATCTCGGGATCGGGGTCGGACATCAGTTCCGACGCGTCGATCTCGCGGACGATCGCGCCGCGCGACGCGATGCCGACGATCTGCTCGCGCACGATCCGGTCACCGCTCTCGTCGAAGGTCAGCGCATTGGAGACGACCCGCGAAAGATCGGCGTCGGCAGCGTCGCGCTCGAAGGCGTCGATCGCGGCCTCGAGGCGCAGCATCTGGTCGTTGACGGAGTCGGCCGACCGGTTCACGGCATCGAGCCTCAGGCGAAACATCAGGTTCGAGAGCGTCTTCGCGTCGGCGGCGTCACGCATCGCCAGTTCCGCCGACTGCACCAGCTTCTCGATGCCGTCGCGGAAGGCCGGATACGTGTCCGAGGTCAGGCCGAGGTCGCGGACCGCCTTGTCGATGCCTTCCTTCGCATCGGTGAGCTCCTTGATCGGCCGGTTCTGCGACCGCCCGTAGTCGATCACCGCGTTCGCCCCGTCCTTGACCTCCAGCGCGCGTTCGACGGTGTTGGACTGCTTGCGGAGCCGCTGGATGGCCGCGCGCAGCGCGTCCTTCGACTGCTGGAGCTCGTCGAGTTGGGGCGTGGTGTCGGCCGCGCGATACGACGGCGGAACTGCTGACAGCGATGCGCCGACGAGCGGTAGTCGGCTTTCGGCCGACGATCGGTCGCCCTGGTGCTCGGGCGTCCGGCCGGCGACCCAGACGCTGGCCAGGACGGCGGCCAACGCGAGCAGGAGGGTGCCCTGCAGCGCGCCGCTCTTCGTGTGCTTGACCGCGAGGACGACGAGGCAGGCGATGGCGAAGATCGCACACAGCAGGAAGCTATAGGTCGCGAGCACGCCGGCGACGACGAACAGCAGCACGATGCCGATGACGATCCTTCGCACGCTTCCTCCGCCGATGCGAGCCGACCCGCCGCGATCCGAGGCGTGCGCGCCGATCGTCGCGCCGCCGGACGGCGAAAACCGGTGCCGCCCGGGTCGCGGCCCTCCGCCATCGCGAACATCGCACGGGACCGATGCGGTGTCGATGGCTTCGCGACGGATCAGCGCCCGTCGGCGTCGCGAAGCGCCCCGCCGGCGGCGGCGCGCCGCGCGGTCATCCCCGACGCCACGCGCTGGCCAGCCAGCGCTGCTCGTCGAACGGCCGCCCGGCCGGCCGGTAGAAGTGCTCGAGCTCGACGAAGCCGGCCGCGCCGACGAAGCCGCGCCACGCGGCGAGGTCGTGATAGACGCCGTAGCGCTCGCCGTTCCAGCCTTCCTCGTTGTCGCCGCGCGGGATCGACGCGAACAGCACGCCGCCGGGCTTCAGCGCGTCGTGCAGTCGGCGGAGCACGTCGGGCAGCACCGCGCGCGGCACGTGCTGCAGCGACGCGTTCGCGTAGATGCCGTCGAACGCGCCGCCCGGCAGGTCGAGCGCGGAGAAGTTCTGCTGCAGGACCTTCGCGCCGGTCGCCTCGCGCGCGCGGCGCACGAACGCCTCCGAGCCGTCGAGCCCCACCGCGACATGGCCCATCGCCGCGATCGCCTTGAGGTCGCGGCCGGGCCCGCAGCCGAGATCGAGGATCGTCCACGGCGCAGGCCCCTCGATATGCCGGATCAGCGTCGCCAGGTTCTGCGAGACGTCGTGGTCCTGCGTCGCGCGCTCGAAGTCGGCGGCGTTCTCGTCGTAATGCGCGAGCGTGCGGGCGGTGGCGAGGTCGATGTCGGGGTTGCGGATCATGCGGCGCCCATGCCGCGGATTGCGGCCGTCGGTTGACACGATACCGGAGCGCCCGCATAATCGCTGACTCGGCTGAAATCGGGCCGGGCGTTCTTTGGATCGTCGCGATCCGCTCGTTGGGGCCCCCGCGACGCGCTCGTGCAACGCCCGTCGCGCGAGCCAGCCGGAACGAGATTCGTCAGCCGTTCGTCGTCCATCGTCCCCCGTCGTCTGCGCGCACGTCGCGAGGCTCGTCCGGGGCGGGCGTCCGCCAGGCTGGCGCGGTGCAGTCCGGTCCCACACAACAGCGTTTCCGATGCCAACCATCAATCAGCTCGTTCGCAAGCCGCGCGTCTCCGCGACGATCAAGAGCAAGAGCCCGGCGCTGCAGGATTGTCCGCAGCGGCGCGGCGTCTGCACGCGCGTCTACACGACCACGCCGAAGAAGCCGAACTCGGCGCTCCGCAAGGTCGCCAAGGTTCGCCTGACGAACGGCTTCGAGGTGATCTCGTACATCGGCGGCGAAGGCCACAACCTGCAGGAGCACTCGGTCGTGCTGATCCGCGGCGGCCGCGTCAAGGACCTGCCGGGCGTGCGCTACCACATGGTCCGCGGCTCGCTCGACACGCAGGGCGTCAAGGATCGCAAGCAGTCGCGCTCGAAGTACGGCGCGAAGCGGCCGAAGGCCGGCGCGGCGGCTGCCGCGAAGAAGTAACCGTTCTCCGGTTCGATGTCGACGTCGGCGGCGCTCGCCACCGACGATTCCCGGCGCGGCACGAGTCGCGCCGTCCACGAGTAAGTGGCCGCCCCGTGTTCCATCGTCGGGTGGCCGCGAAGATCGCGCATTGCGCGGCCTTCAACTGAAAAGGAAGCTCCATGCCACGCCGTCGTGAAGTCCCCAAGCGCGAAATCCTGCCCGACCCGAAGTTCGGCAGCGTCGACGTCGCCAAGTTCTCCAACGTGATCATGCTCGCCGGCAAGAAGGCCGTCGCTGAGCGGATCATCTACGGCGCGTTCGACACGATCAGCGCGAAGGGCGGCAAGGACCCGCTCGAGGTCTTCACGGCGGCACTGTCGAACGTGCGTCCGATGGTCGAGGTCAAGAGCCGGCGCGTCGGCGGCGCCAACTACCAGGTGCCGGTCGAAGTGCGTCCCGTCCGCCGCATGGCGCTCGCGATGCGCTGGCTGCGTGAAGCGGCCGTCAAGCGCAGCGAGAAATCGATGGCGCTGCGCCTGGCCGGCGAGCTGATGGACGCGGCGGAAGGCCGCGGCGGCGCGATGAAGCGGCGCGACGAAGTGCACCGCATGGCCGAAGCGAACAAGGCATTCACGCATTTCCGCTTCTAGGGTCGGGCGACCCTAGAAACGAGAGGGACGACCCGTCGGCCGCCTGCGGCGGCCGCCGTCCGTTTGTGTTTGTTCTTTCCCAAGGTTGACCATCGTGGCTCGCAAGACTCCCATCGAGCGCTATCGCAACATCGGCATCTCGGCGCACATCGACGCCGGCAAGACGACGACCACCGAGCGCATCCTGTTCTACACCGGCGTCAACCACAAGATCGGCGAGGTGCACGACGGCGCCGCGACGATGGACTGGATGGAGCAGGAGCAGGAGCGCGGCATCACGATCACCTCGGCCGCCACGACCTGCTTCTGGAAGGGCATGAGCGGGACGTATCCCGAGCATCGCATCAACATCATCGACACGCCGGGGCACGTCGACTTCACGATCGAGGTCGAGCGCTCGATGCGCGTGCTCGACGGCGCCTGCATGGTCTACGACTCGGTGGGCGGCGTGCAGCCGCAGTCCGAGACGGTCTGGCGCCAGGCCAACAAGTACAAGGTCCCGCGCCTCGCGTTCGTCAACAAGATGGACCGCGTCGGCGCCGACTTCTTCCGCGTCCACGACCAGATGCGCGCGCGCCTGAAGGCGAACCCGATCCCGATCCAGATCCCGGTCGGCGCCGAGGACGCGTTCACCGGCGTCGTCGACCTCGTCAAGATGAAGGCGATCAAGTGGGACGAGGCGTCGCAGGGCACGAAGTTCGAGTACACCGAGATTCCGGCGGAGCTGAAAGAGCTCGCCGACACGTGGCACGAGAAGATGGTCGAGGCCGCGGCCGAGGCCAACGAAGAGCTGATGGACAAGTACCTCGAGGGCAACGTGCTCACCGAGGACGAGATCAAGTTCGGCCTGCGCACGCGCACGATCGCCGGCGAGATCCAGCCGATGCTGTGCGGCTCGGCGTTCAAGAACAAGGGCGTCCAGGCGATGCTCGACGCGGTGCTCGACTACATGCCGGCGCCGACCGACATCCCGCCGGTCGACGGGCATGGACGACGACGATCAGCCGACCGAGCGCCGTGCCGACGACAGCGAGAAGTTCTCGGCGCTCGCGTTCAAGATCATGACCGACCCGTTCGTCGGCCAGCTGATCTTCTTCCGCGTCTATTCGGGCGTCGTCAACTCGGGCGACACGATCTACAACCCGGTCAAGGGGAAGAAGGAACGCATCGGTCGCCTGCTGCAGATGCATGCGAACCAGCGCGACGAGATCAAGGAAGTGCGCGCCGGCGACATCGCCGCGGCCGTCGGCCTGAAGGACGCGACGACCGGCGACACGCTGTGCGATCCGCAGTCGATCATCACGCTCGAGCGGATGATCTTCCCGGAGCCGGTGATTTCGCAGGCCGTCGAGCCGAAGACGAAGGTCGACCAGGAGAAGATGGGCATCGCGCTCAATCGTCTCGCGCAGGAAGACCCGTCGTTCCGCGTCAAGACCGACGAGGAGTCGGGCCAGACGATCATCTCCGGCATGGGCGAGCTGCACCTCGAGATCCTGGTCGATCGCATGAAGCGCGAGTTCGGCGTCGAGGCGACGGTCGGCAAGCCGCAGGTCGCGTATCGCGAGACGATCAAGAAGGTCTGCGACGAGATCGAAGGCAAGTTCGTCAAGCAGTCGGGCGGTCGGGGTCAGTACGGCCACGTCGTGCTGAAGATCGAGCCGCAGCCGCCGGGCAAGGGCTTCGAGTTCGTCGACGCGATCAAGGGCGGCGTCGTCCCGCGCGAGTACATCCCGGCCGTCGAGAAGGGTGTCGTCGAGACGCTGCCGAACGGCGTGATGGCCGGCTACCCGGTCGTCGACGTCAAGGTCACGCTGTTCTTCGGCTCGTACCACGACGTCGACTCGAACGAGAACGCGTTCAAGATGGCCGCGTCGATGGCGTTCAAGGACGGCTGCCGCAAGGCGAGCCCGGTGCTGCTCGAGCCGATGATGGCCGTCGAGGTCGAGACGCCCGAAGAGAAGATGGGCGACGTGATGGGCGACCTGTCGAGCCGTCGCGGGATGATCCAGGGCATGGACGACATCGCCGGCGGCGGCGGCAAGATCGTCCGCGCCGAGGTGCCGCTCGCGGAGATGTTCGGCTACTCGACGACGCTGCGTTCGCTGACGCAGGGTCGCGCGACGTACACGATGGAATTCAAGCACTACGCCGAAGCGCCGAAGGCGGTCGCCGAAGCGGTGATCTCCCAAAAAGGCAAATGACGCGCGTCGGCTCGTGCGTCGTCATCCCGGCGTAGGCCGGGACCCAATCACCATCTTTGAATGAATTGAAATGGCAAAAGGCAAATTCGAGCGCAGCAAGCCGCACGTGAACGTGGGGACGATCGGGCACGTGGATCATGGGAAGACGACGCTGACGGCGGCGATGACGTCGGTGCTGGCGTCGAAGTTCGGCGGCGAGGCGCGGGCGTACGACCAGATCGACGCGGCGCCGGAAGAGAAGGCGCGCGGGATCACGATCAACACGGCGCACGTGGAGTACGAGACGAAGAACCGTCACTACGCGCACGTCGAGAACCGTCACTACGCGCACGTGGACTGCCCGGGGCATGCGGACTACGTGAAGAACATGATCACCGGAGCCGCGCAGATGGACGGCGCGATCCTGGTGGTGTCGGCGGCCGACGGTCCGATGCCGCAGACGCGCGAGCACATCCTGCTGGCCCGTCAGGTGGGGGTGCCGTACATCATCGTGTTCATGAACAAGGCGGACATGGTCGACGACGCCGAGCTGCTGGAGCTCGTCGAGATGGAAGTGCGCGAGCTGCTTGAGCAAGTACGAGTTCCCGGGCGACGACACGCCGATCGTGATCGGCAGTCGCGAAGCTGGCGCTGGAAGGCGACAAGGGCGAGATGGGCGAGATGGCGATCATGAAGCTGGCCGAGGCGCTGGACAGCTACATCCCGACGCCGGAGCGGGCGATCGACGGGGCGTTCCTGATGCCGGTCGAGGACGTGTTCTCGATCTCGGGTCGCGGCACGGTGGTGACGGGACGCATCGAGCGGGGCGTGATCAAGGTCGGCGAAGAGATCGAGATCGTCGGCATCTCGGAGACGCAGAAGACGATCTGCACGGGCGTGGAGATGTTCCGCAAGCTGCTGGACCAGGGCCAGGCGGGCGACAACGTCGGCATCCTGCTGCGCGGCACGAAGCGGGAAGACGTGCAGCGCGGGCAGGTGCTGTGCAAGCCGGGTTCGATCAAGCCGCACACGCACTTCACGGCCGAGGTCTACGTGCTGCAGCAAGGAAGAGGGCGGTCGTCACACGCCGTTCTTCAACAACTACCGTCCGCAGTTCTACTTCCGCACGACCGACGTGACGGGCTCGATCGAGCTCGAAGCCGGCAAGGAGATGGTGATGCCGGGCGACAACGTGACGATCACGGTCAAGCTGATCAACCCGATCGCGATGGAAGAAGGGCTGCGCTTCGCGATCCGCGAAGGCGGCCGCACGGTCGGCGCGGGCGTGGTGGCGAAGATCATCGCGTAAGTCGGAGCAGCACCGCAGCGACACGGCAACGCTGTCGCCCCGGCGAAGGCCGGGGCCCAAGTCCGTGCAGTACCGAGCGAACGGCAATTGGATCCCGGCCTGCGCCGGGACGACAGCAGATGAGGTCCCGGCCTGCGCCAGGACGACTGGTCAGAAAGCTCTCGGGGTGCTTCGACCCCTTCGTTCTTTGAAAGCGAAATCATGCAAAGCCAGAAGATCCGCATCCGCCTGAAGGCGTTCGACTACCGCCTGATCGACCAGTCCGCGCTCGAGATCGTCGATACCGCGAAGCGCACCGGCGCCGTCGTCAAGGGCCCGATCCCGCTGCCGACGCGCATCCAGCGCTTCGACGTGCTGCGTTCGCCGCACGTCAACAAGACGTCGCGCGACCAGTTCGAGATCCGCACGCACCAGCGGCTGATGGACATCGTCGATCCGACCGACAAGACGGTCGACGCGCTGATGAAGCTCGACCTGCCGGCCGGCGTCGACGTCGAGATCAAGCTGCAGTAAGCGGCGCGGCACGCTGCGCGCCTCGTCAAGCGCATCGCCGCATGTCGGCTCCCGTCCCCGGTGCCTTCGCTCGGCCGCACTGAAGGGGAGCCTGCATGAGCGGTCCGCCGGTGGACGTCGCGCCGGACGACGTGCATGCGACACCGCGCAGGACCGGGCACTCGCATGTCGACCTCGTCCTCGCGTTGCTGGCGATCGCGATGTCGGCGATCTCGCTCGCCGTCGCCTTCGAAAACGGCCGCACCGAACGCGGCCTGCTCGCGGCCAGTTCGTGGCCGTTCCTGCGCGAGATCGTCAGCAACCAGTACGGCGACGCGCACGACGCGGTGATCGGCGTGTCGAACGGCGGCGTCGGACCCGCGAAACTGAAGTCGCTCGAGGTCGATCTCGACGGGCAACCGGTCTCGTCCGCGCTCGATCTGCTGCGCCGCTGCTGCGGCCTCGGCGATGCATCGGTGATTCGCGCGCAGCTGCCGAAAGGGATCGTCACCTCGGTCGCCGACGAGTCGGTCCTGCGACCGGGCGAAGAGAACGTCGTGCTGGCCGTCCATCGGGTCGCCGAGGCGCCCGACGTGCCGAACCGCTTCATCGCGAGCCTGACGAAGATCGGCTTTCGCGCGTGCTACTGCTCGGTGCTCGACGAGTGCTGGACGAGCGACCTGCGCTCGACGCGGACGATTCCGATCGATGCGTGCAAGCCGCCGAGCCATCCGTTCGACCCGAACGGGCCCTGACGCGTCGCTCCGTCGGCCTGACCGAGAACCAATGCGCCGGCCTGGTTGCGGGTCGCTGAAAACACCGGTATAGTCGCGGGCTTTTCGGAATTCGGCTTCGGCCATCCGGAAGGTCCAGAATTCTCGCTTCGGTGCGGTCATCCCGAAGCCTTACAGCCCCGGCCAATCGTTGTCGGGAACGGAGCAGAACATGAATCTTGGCCCCAGCTTCGGTCTGGTCGGTCGCAAGGTCGGCATGACGCGCATCTTCACGGATGACGGCGACGTGATCCCGGTGACGGTGCTCGACGTGTCGAACAACCGCGTCACGCAGATCAGGACCGACGAAGTCGACGGCTACAGCGCCGTCCAGGTCACCTTCGGCGAGCGCCGCGCGTCGCGCGTCAACAAGGCGGCGGCCGGACACCTCGCGAAGGCGGGTGTCGAGGCCGGCACGGTCCTCAAGGAATTCCATGTCGACGCCAAGGACCTGGGCGACCTGAAGCCCGGTTCGGTCGTCAAGGTCGAGAGCCTGTTCGAGGCCGGCCAGAAGGTCGACGTGCAGGGCACGACGATCGGCAAGGGTTACGCCGGCGTCATCAAGCGCCACCACTTCTCGTCGAATCGCGCGTCGCACGGCAACTCGCGTTCGCACAACGTGCCGGGCTCGATCGGCATGGCGCAGGATCCGGGCCGCGTGTTCCCGGGCAAGCGGATGACCGGCCACCTCGGCGACGTCACGCGCACGACGCAGAACCTCGTGATCGCGCGGGTCGACGCGGAACGCGGCCTGTTGCTGGTCCGCGGCGCGGTGCCGGGCGCGAAGAACGGCAGCATCGTCGTCAAGCCCGCGGTCAAGGCGCCGAAGAAGAACGCGGCCAAGGGAGGCGCCTGATCATGGAACTGAAGCTCCTCGACGCGAAGGGCGCGTCCAGTTCGAACGTGTCGGCGCCGGACACGGTGTTCGGTCGCGACTACAACGAAGCGCTGATCCATCAGCTCGTCACCGCGTACCAGGCGAACGCCCGCAGCGGCAATCGCGCGCAGAAGGGTCGCAGCGAGATCGCGAAGTCGACGAAGAAGCCGTGGCGCCAGAAGGGCACCGGCCGCGCGCGGGCCGGCATGGCGTCGTCGCCGCTGTGGCGTGGCGGCGGCCGGATCTTCCCGAACTCGCCGGACGAGAACTTCACGCAGAAGATCAACAGGAAGATGTACCGCGCCGGCGTCTGTTCGATCCTGTCGCAGCTCGCGCGCGAAGGTCGCCTGTCGGTCGTCGACACGTTCGCGATCGACGCGCCGAAGACGAAGCTGATCGCCGACAAGCTGAAGGACTTCGGCTTTCCCACGTCGACGCTCGTCATCACCGACGCGGTCGACGAGAACCTGATGCTCGCGTCGCGCAACCTGCAGGGCGTGCTCGTCGTCGAGCCGCGCCACGCCGATCCGGTCTCGCTGGTCCAGTACCAGAACGTGATCCTCACGCGCTCCGCGATGGCGAAGATCGAGGAGATGCTGGCATGAGCGCCACCACCAAAGTCACGCACAGCCCGGATCGCCTGTACCAGGTGCTGCTCGCGCCGATCGTGTCCGAGAAGGCCACGTTCATCGCCGACAAGCGCGAACAGGTGCTGTTCAAGGTCGCCCCGTCGGCGACGAAGCCGGAAGTCAAGGCCGCGGTCGAGATGATCTTCAAGGTGCAGGTCGAATCGGTCCAGATGCTCGTGCAGAAGGGCAAGGTCAAGCGCAGCGGCCGCCGCGTCGGTCGTCGCAGCGACGTCAAGAAGGCGTTCGTGAGCCTCGCGCCGGGCCAGGAAATCAACTTCGCCGCGGAGGCCAAGTAATCATGGCGCTCGTCAAAGTCAAACCGACCTCGCCGGGCCGTCGCGGCCTCGTCAAGGTCGTCCACGCGGACCTGTACAAGGGTCGTCCGGTCGACAAGCTCACCGAGAGCCAGTCGAAGTCGGCCGGTCGCAACAACCGCGGCATCATCACGACGCGCCACCTCGGCGGCGGTCACAAGCAGCAGTACCGGATCATCGACTTCAAGCGGCAGAAGGACGGCATCGCGGCGAAGGTCGAGCGTCTCGAGTACGACCCGAACCGGTCGGCCAACATCGCGCTGCTGCTGTACGCCGACGGCGAACGTCGCTACATCGTCGCGCCGAAGGGCGTGTCGGTCGGCACGTCGCTGATGTCGGGCGCCGAGGCGCCGATCCGCGCGGGCAACACGCTGCCGATCCGCAACATCCCGGTCGGCACGACGATCCACTGCGTCGAGATGCTGCCCGGCAAGGGTGCGCAGATGGCGCGTTCGGCCGGCACGTCGGTGATGCTGCTCGCGCGCGAAGGCACCTACGCGCAGGTCCGCCTGCGGTCGGGCGAGATCCGCAAGGTGCACATCGAGTGCCGCGCGACGATCGGCGAGGTCGGCAACGAAGAGCACAGCCTGCGGCAGATCGGCAAGGCCGGTGCGGTGCGCTGGCGTGGCGTGCGTCCGACGGTGCGCGGCGTGGCGATGAACCCGATCGACCACCCGCACGGCGGCGGCGAAGGCAAGACCGCGGCGGGCCGCGATCCGGTCAGCCCGTGGGGCACGAAGACCAAGGGCTTCCGCACGCGTCGCAACAAGCGCACGACATCGATGATCGTGCAGCGGCGGTACCAGAAGTAACGAACACAGGATGAATTCGTCGCCCCGGCGAAGGCCGGGGTCCAATTGAATCGACGGGCCGCGAACATTGGGCCCCGGCCTTCGCCGGGGCGACAGGCTCCAAGGAACCAAGATGACTCGTTCAGCAAAGAAGGGCCCGTTCGTCGATGCGCACCTCGTGCACAAGGTCGACGCGGTCAAGGCGTCCGGCGACAAGCGTCCGATCCGGACGTGGTCGCGCCGCTCGACGGTGATGCCGGACTTCGTCGGTCTGACGATCGCCGTGCACAACGGTCGCCAGCACGTGCCGGTCTACGTCTCCGAGAACATGGTCGGCCACAAGCTCGGCGAATTCGCGCTGACCCGGACGTTCAAGGGCCACGCGGCG
The DNA here is from genome assembly GCA_963720205.1 of uncultured beta proteobacterium. Taxonomy (GTDB): domain Bacteria; phylum Pseudomonadota; class Gammaproteobacteria; order Burkholderiales; family Burkholderiaceae_D; genus CAHJXF01. Next base: position 3,149,716 of record OY970390.1, read on the forward strand.
GACCGCAAGGCCGCCAAGAAATAAGGACCGGATCATGGAAACGAGAGCAATCCTGCGCGGCGTGCGCCTGTCGGCCCAGAAGGGTCGGCTGGTGGCCGACCAGATCCGCGGCAAGAAGGTCGATCAGGCGCTCAACGTGCTGACGTTCAGCCCGAAGAAGGCGGCCGTCATCATCAAGAAGGTGCTCGAGTCCGCCATTGCGAACGCCGAGCACAACGACGGCGCCGACATCGACGAGCTGCGCGTGGCGACGATCACCGTCGACAAGGGCGCGTCGCTGAAGCGCTCGATCGCGCGCGCCAAGGGCCGCGGCAACACGATCGAGAAGCAGACCTGCCACATCGCGATCACGGTCGCCGACCAAGAGTCGGCACGGCCGGCCGCGCGTCGCTAAGGAAACCGAGGAAGCACGATGGGTCAAAAAATCAATCCGACCGGGTTCCGTCTCTCGGTCACGCGCAACTGGACGAGCCGCTGGTACGCGGGCAACGTCAACTTCGCGGGCATGCTGAACGAGGACCTGCGCGTGCGCGCGTTCCTCAAGAAGCGCCTGAAGAACGCCTCGGTCGGCCGCGTGGTCATCGAGCGTCCGGCGAAGAACGCGCGCATCACGATCTTCTCGTCGCGCCCCGGCGTCGTCATCGGCAAGAAGGGCGAGGACATCGAGTCGCTGAAGGTCGAGCTGCAGAAGCGGATGGGCGTGCCGGTGCACGTCAACATCGAGGAGATCCGCAAGCCCGAGATCGACGCGCAGCTGATCGCCGACTCGATCGCGCAGCAGCTCGAGAAGCGGATCATGTTCCGTCGTGCGATGAAGCGCGCGATGCAGAACGCGATGCGCCTCGGCGCGCAGGGCATCAAGATCATGTCGTCGGGCCGCCTGAACGGCATCGAGATCGCGCGACGCGAGTGGTATCGCGAAGGTCGCGTTCCGCTGCACACGCTGCGCGCCGACATCGACTACGGCTTCGGCGAAGCGCAGACGACGTACGGCTCGATCGGCATCAAGGTCTGGGTCTACAAGGGCGAGCGTCTCGCCGCGAACGAGGCGCCGGCGGTGCCGGCGCCGGAAGCCGAGCGCGAGGACCGTCGTCCGGGCCGCCGCGCGCCGGCCGGCACCCGCGCCCGCACGCCGCGTCGCGCCGACGGTGACGCCGCGCCGGCCGCCACGCCGGCCGCTCCGACGGCCGCCGCCGCGGCCGACACCGCCGCCGCGAAGCCGGCCGAGGCTGCCGCCGTGACCGACGCCGGCAAGACGGCGCCGGTCGTCAAGCGCGTTCGCAAGGCCGCCGCCGGTCCGAAGGAAGCGACGAAGGAAGCCGACGCGGTGGGCGGCACGACGGCCAAGAAAGAATGACCGAGGACTAGATCATGCTGCAACCGTCACGCAGGAAGTATCGCAAGGAACAGAAGGGCCGCAACAAGGGCATCGCCACGCGCGGCGCGGCGGTCTCGTTCGGCGAGTTCGGCCTGAAGGCCGTCGGTCGCGGACGCCTGACCGCTCGCCAGATCGAGGCGGCGCGGCGCGCGATGACGCGCCACATCAAGCGCGGTGGCCGGATCTGGATCCGCATCTTCCCCGACAAGCCGATCTCGCAGAAGCCGGCCGAAGTCCGCATGGGCAACGGCAAGGGCTCGGTCGAGTATTACGTCGCCGAGATCCAGCCGGGCAAGGTGCTGTACGAGATGGACGGCGTCGACGAGACGCTGGCTCGCGAGGCGTTCCGTCTCGCGGCGGCGAAGCTGCCGATCTCGACGACGTTCGTGGTGCGCCAGGTCGGCTCCTGAGTCGCGGCGCGAGAGACAAGGAAACGACATGAAAGCCTCCGAACTGCGCGACAAGGACGATTCCGCGCTCGGCCGTGAACTCACCGACCTGCTGAAGGCCCAATTCGGCCTGCGGATGCAGATCGCGACGCAGCAGCTGTCGAACACGAGTCAGTTGAAGAAGGTGCGGCGCGACATCGCGCGCGTGCGCACCGTGATGACGGAAAAGGCGTCGACGACGTCGGCGCCAGCGCCGACCGCGTCGACCGGACGGACGAAAGCCTCGAAGGGCAAGAAGGCGGGCAAGCAATGACGGATCAGGCCATGGTCGCCGAAGCGGCGACCGACAGTTCCCCGCGCGAAGGCGGGTTGACGCGCACGCTGGTCGGACGCGTCGTCAGCAACAAGATGAACAAGACGGTGACGGTGCTGATCGAGCGTCGCGTCAAGCATCCGCTGTACGGCAAGTTCATGGTGCGCTCGAAGAAGTACCACGCGCACGACGAGACGAACCAGTACAACGAAGGCGACATGGTCGAGATCGCCGAGACGCGGCCGCTGTCGCGCACGAAGGCGTGGACGGTGACGCGACTGATCGAGGCGGCGCGGGTGATCTGACGCCGGGCCGCTCCTCGAACGAAAAAGCCCACGCGCTTCGCGGCTCGTGGGCTTTTTCTTCGTCCGCGACACGGCTCACGGCCTGACCCGCGATAGGACTTACTGGATCTGACCCGGCGTGGTCCCGACTTTGACACGATGGCCGGTCAGTACGCCCTTCAGCGTCAGGAAGAGATTCCGGTCGAGGGTGTAGAGCTCGGTGGTCTCGTGGCCGCTGATCTCGTTGCCATCGTGGCTCAGGTCGACTTCCTGCGTGATGTGAGCCAGACCGCTGACCTTGTTCGGCGTGCCGCCGCTGTACAGGTACGCGAAGTGATTCAGCTTGTAGTGGTACGGGCCCGTCTGCTCCCACACACCCATGCAGTAGTTCTGCGTCGCGGGATTCTGGTTCGACGAGTTCAGCATCTCGGTGCCGTCGTCATGGTATTGCTGCAGGCCCTGGTCGATGATCTGCCCGTCGAAGCCCGATGCCGGCCCGTTGCCCTTGCCGATTACCGTAATGTTCCAGAAGCCGACGATGTCGTCGTCGTGATGCCGCCAGTCGACGTTCATCAGGCGCACGTGACCGTCGCCGATCCATGACTGCTTCTGCATTTCCGCCTGCCGCGCCAGCGCGTCGTTGAAGCAGCCGGCATTCGCGCTTGTGGCGAAGCAGGCGCCGACGGCCGCGAGGCCGAGCGTCGCCAAGGTCCTGTTCAGTCGATGATTCATGACGTCCTCCTTGAGTTGGAGGCGCCACGCTAGCGCCGCAGATCGAGCCTGGAGCCGACTTTCGGACGAAGCAGGGTTTCGGCTGGACGAATGCGGCCCGCCGCCGACGAACCCGGTGCGAACCAACGGAAACGCGCCCGTGACACTCGTCCGGGCGGTTGTTTTTGAGGCGAGGAATACGACGTACCGATTTGATGGGCCCGATCTGATTTCCGGGCTATATCGACTGGAACAGGTGAGCGTACGATGGGCCGATCCGCAAGGTTTCCTCGCGATCCTTGAGACGAAGTTCGAGCTGGCCCGTCAACGTACGATAGACGCTCTTCACGGCCCGGACATTGACGATCGTGCCGCGATGGATTTGCCAGAACACGTCGCGATCGAGGCGTGCCAGCAGGTCTCGCAAGGGCGTCGTGATCAGTGCTTCTCCCTTCGCCGTGACCACCGCAACGTATTTCGTATCCGCCTGGAAATAGCAGACTTCATCCATCGCGATGAATTGGATTTCGCGTCCTTTTGGAACCGTGATGAAGTTATACCGATCCCGTTCACGAACGCGCACAAGTTGACTCAAAAGCGCGCCGATGTTAGCGGGCGGTCGGTCCAAGCGGATCTTCATGCGCTCGATCGCCTTGTCGAGTCGAACGGCGTCGAGCGGCTTCAGCAGGTAGTCGACGGCGCCGGCGTCGAACGCCTCGACGGCGTAATGGTCGAACGCGGTGATGAAGACGACGTGCGCACTCCCGGCGGCCTCGCGCGCCACATCGAGGCCGTCCACGCCCGGCATCTGCACGTCGAGGAACAAGACGTCGGGGCTGCAGGAGGCCAATGCTTGCAGCGCGGCATTCCCGTCGCGCACGACCTGGACCACCGACAGGCCGGGCCACCGTTTGGCGAGTTCTTCCTGCAATTCGCTGGCGAGAAGAGGCTCGTCTTCCGCGATCAGAGCCGTGGTCATCGTACAGGGCTGCTTGTGAGCCGTGGCAGATCCAGCGTCAGGCACGGCGGCGACCGGCGTGTCTCGAGCGTGGCACGGTTGCCATAGACCTCCGCGAGTCGCTGGCGTAACTGATCAAGCGTTTGGGAGTCCAGTAGCGTGATTTCGCTCGCCGACGACCGCACGGCGATCTGCAGGCGGCGGCCGACGACGGCATAGTCCAACCACAACGCGTTCTCGTATACGGCAGCGTCGGTCAGTGCCGCCTGAACGAGCGGCACGACGATCATCGGTGCGATCGGCTCGGACGCCAGGTCGGGCGGCACGGACTGCCGGACCGTTCGTGCGAGGGGCGACGTGTGCGCGACGACGCGAGCCCACGCATCGACGAGCCGCGACTCTCGAGACAGCGTCGACATCACCGAGTCGCCCGGCAACATCGCGCGCAAATAGACGATCAGGTGGTCCAGCATCGCATCGGCGCGCGAAGCATCCGTTTCGTGTAGCCGGCCGACTCGGACCAGCGACTCGAACAGCAGCTCCGGCTCGACACGCGCTTGTAAAGCCATCATCTTCGCCAGCCGTATATCCAGACGGTTTCGCTCTTGCTCGACCTCGGTGTCCTGCACGATGCGAAGCGAGTGACGCGTGGTTCGCAGGTAGGCGTAGCCCCAGATGAAGAGGCCGCCGTCCAGCAGGATGATGACCGACCAGAAGCTCGGATACCTCACACTGCCCCATAGCCATCCGACCGCGAAGTCGATGCATGGGCCGGTGACCGCACTTGAGATCCACGCGGTGCCGTAAGCGACCCAGGCAGGGACGCCGTCCTCGAACGCCGCATCGGCGACCAGGGCATTAAAGACAAGCGGGAGAAACAGCGTCAGATAGCGCGCTGCGAGAATGACGGCGACAACATTGGCTTTGCCGGCAGGGTCCGGAAAAAAGAATGTGCCGCCGTTCGGTCCGAGGAACAAAACTGTCAGGTAGATCAGCAATGCGAAGACGATGTGCCGCCAGCTGAGCCGCGACCATGCTTTCGCGATCCATCGATGGGCCGGCCAGGCCGTGATCGCCGAATGCTGACGCGAGTGTCGTTCGATCACGATGGAAGCCGAATCGTCGCGACGACGCCACGAGGCAGGTTCATCCTCAGACTCAAATGTGCGCGATCGCCATGGATGGCTGCGAGTCGCGCACGGATGTTCGCGAGACCGGTTCCGCCTCCCGGGCCTTCCGAAATGCCGACCCCGGTGTCGGCGACCGACAGATGGAGCCGCCCAAGGTGATCTTCGCTAGCGCCGATATAAAGCCGGCCGCCGGCGACCAGCGGGGCCAAACCGTGCTTCAGCGCGTTTTCGACGAGCGTGAGCAGCATCATCGGCGGGACCGCTCGCGCGAGAACCCGATCCTCGACGTCGAACTCGATCCGTAGCCGCTCTCCCATGCGGACCTGCCACACCGCGAGGTAGGCGCGCGCGAGCTCGAGTTCCGTTTTCAACGTCGCCGCCTCGCCACGCAGCCGCGGTAACGCGCCTTCCAGGTAATGAAGGAGGTCGACCAGCATTGCTCGGCCGGCCGTCTCGTCGGTGCGCAACAAACGACGAACGTTCGCAAGCGAGTTGAAGAGGAAGTGCGGCTCGATCTGCGCGTGGAGCAAGAGGAGTCGGCTGTACGCCAACTCCGACTTCATGCCGAGCCGCGCGAGCCTGGCCCGATGCAGCGCCGATTGGGCCGCCTGGTGCGATCGCTTCAACTCGGAAAGGATTCCGAGCGTCGATGACACGACGATGAGCGTATGCCGATGCACGATCAGCCATTCAGGGGCGATTGGAAGGCCGCTTTCCGCACGCACCCAAGCGTCCTGAAGCGTCGCCCCGAGGGCCGCGGCGGCAAGGGCCGTTACTGCTAGCAGGGGCCATCGGACGAGCGCCCGCCTGGGAAGCCGGCGTGGAACCGTCGACATGACCAGGGTCACCAGCCCGATCCCGACGAACATCGTGAGCCAGTAGTCTCCGGCCAACCCGTAATCATCCGGTTCCGGCAACCAGGCGAACAAACCGACGCCAACGCGCGCCATCGTCGAAAGCGTCGTCAACGCCAAGGTCAAGACAAGCCACGGCCCGCATGCTTCGATCGCGGAAGGCGAACGTCGCATCCAGGGCGGCATCGCCGTAACCGAATCGCTTCTCGAATTGATCATCACGTACGGGCCGTTGCCGGCGTCAGGCGTGTCGGAGCCGTGTACTCGCTGACAGCCATCATCGTTGCAGTCGCTCACCGCGCCGTCAATGCGCTGTGCTTGCCCACGACTCCTGCAACCAGTGGCGTACCCGTGCTGGACACAGGCCGACGGTGCCCCGGGCGAACAGCGTGGCGGTCGACCGTGCTTGTGCTCCTCTGAAGCCAGTGGGCCAAAATAGGTGATCACGTCGTCCGCGGGTCGTGATTTCCGACAAACCCGGCTTTGCGGCCGACGAACAGCTGCCATTCCGTACGAAACCGGCTCGTCGACGAATCGGTTGCGGTGCGGCGCCGCCTGCATACGCGTCGCGCGGGCTGCCGGAAATAGCGCTTGCTCGCCGTTACGCTTTTCGATTACTATCTCGGGCTTCGCTAAACCCGCAGTTGCAGTCCGGGCGGCGGTTCGCATGCATGACCGGGTTCGCGGCAAGCACGTTCGCCACGACCGACTCAACCCTTCACGGGACCAAGACTGACCGCATTGCCGCTGTCCGGGCCGAGCGGATCAAGTTGGGACAGGAACAACATGATTCAGACCGAATCCCGGCTCGAAGTGGCCGACAACACCGGTGCGCGCGAAGTGCTGTGCATCAAGGTCCTCGGCGGCTCGAAGCGCCGCTACGCGACGATCGGCGACATCATCAAGGTCACCGTCAAGGACGCCGCGCCGCGCGGCCGCGTCAAGAAGGGCGAGATCTTCAACGCCGTCGTCGTGCGCACCGCGAAGGGTGTGCGTCGCAGCGACGGATCGCTCGTCAAGTTCGACGGCAACGCCGCCGTGCTGCTGAACAACAAGCTCGAGCCGATCGGCACGCGCATCTTCGGACCGGTCACGCGCGAACTGCGCACCGAGCGCTTCATGAAGATCGTGTCGCTCGCGCCGGAAGTGCTCTAGTCGCCAATGGGGTCCCGGCCTGCGCCGGGATGACGGAAGAACGATGGACAAGATCATCAAGGGCGACGAAGTCGTCGTCATCACCGGCAAAGACAAGGGCAAGCGGGGCCGCGTGCTGTTGCGCGTCGACGCGACGCACCTGCTGGTCGAAGGCGTCAACGTCGTCAAGAAGCACCAGAAGCCGAACCCGATGAAGGGCCTGACCGGCGGCGTCGTCGACAAGACGATGCCGATCGACATCTCGAACGTCGCGCTGTTCAACGCGAAGACGGGCAAGGCCGATCGCGTGTCGCTGGTCACGAAGGACGGCAAGAAGGTCCGCGCGTTCCGCTCGAGCGGCGACGCGGTCGTCGCGTAAACGGGAACGATCATGGCGCGTCTACAAGAGTTCTATCGCGAGAAGGTCGTCGGCGACCTCACGCAGAAGTTCGGCTACAAGTCGCCGATGCAGGTCCCGCGGATCACGAAGATCACGCTGAACATGGGCCTCGGCGAAGCGGTGGCCGACAAGAAGGTCATCGAGCACGCGGTCGGCGACATGACGAAGATCGCCGGGCAGAAGCCGGTCGTCACGAAGGCGAAGAAGCCGATCGCCGGCTTCAAGATCCGCGAGGGCTATCCGATCGGCTGCATGGTCACGCTGCGTGGCGCCCGGATGTTCGAGTTCCTGGACCGCTTCGTGACCGTCGCGCTGCCGCGCGTGCGCGACTTCCGCGGCATCTCGGGCCGCGCGTTCGACGGCCGCGGCAACTACAACATCGGCGTCAAGGAACAGATCATCTTCCCGGAGATCGAGTACGACAAGATCGACGCGATCCGCGGGATGAACATCAGCATCACGACCACGGCCAAGACCGACGAAGAGGCCAAGGCGCTGCTGCAGGCATTCAAATTCCCGTTCCGGAACTGAACAAGAGAGATTCGCGTGGCCAAACTGTCGTTGATCAACCGTGAGAAGAAGCGCGCGATGCTGGTGAAGAAGTTCGCCGGCAAGCGCGCGGACCTGAAGGCCGCCATCGCCGACGAGACGCGTTCGGACGAGGACCGCTACGAGGCGCGCCTGAAGCTGCAGCAGCTGCCGCGCAACGCGAACCCGACCCGTCAGCGCCGCCGTTGCGCGATCACCGGCCGCCCGCGCGGCACGTATCGGAAGTTCGGCCTCGCGCGCACGAAGGTCCGCGAGACCGCGATGCGCGGCGAGATCCCGGGCCTGACGAAGGCCAGCTGGTAAGCCGGGCCTCGTCGCCCCGCCGAACCGCCGTCCAGAACATCCTTCGCCGCGACGCATCGTCGCGGCATCGCCGAATCGGCAGGAGAACGTTTCATGAGCATGAGTGACCCCATCGCCGACATGCTGACCCGCATCCGCAATGCGCAGCGCGTCGAGAAGACCGAGGTCGTGATGCCTTCCTCGAAGGTGAAGGTCGCGATCGCCAACGTCCTGAAGGACGAGGGCTACATCGAGGGTTTCGCGGTCGGCGAGGCCGACGGCAAGGCGGTCCTGACGGTCGGCCTCAAGTACTACGCCGGACGTCCGGTCATCGAGCGGCTCGAGCGCGTGTCGCGTCCGGGCCTGCGGATCTACAAGGCGAGCGACGCGATCCCGGTCGTGATGAACGGCCTCGGTGTCGCGATCGTGTCGACGTCGCAGGGCATGATGACCGACCGCAAGGCGCGTTCGACCGGCGTCGGCGGCGAAGTCGTCTGCTTCGTGGCCTGACGGTCGCCGAAGCGAGATTCAGGAGAACACCAAGATGTCCCGCGTTGGCAAGAATCCGATCGTCGTGCCCAAGGGTGCGGAGATCAACGTCACGACCGAGTCGATCGGCGTCAAGGGCCCGCTCGGCATGCTGTCCGAGCGCGCTCATCCGCTCGTCAAGGTCGTCCAGAACGACGGCCGCCTGACGTTCGAGGCGATCGGCGAGAGCCGCGAAGCGAATGCGATGAGCGGCACGATGCGCGCGCTCGTCGCGAACATGGTCGACGGCGTCACGAAGGGCTTCGAGAAACGCCTTGCGCTCGTCGGCGTCGGCTATCGCGCGCAGGCGCAGGGCGACAAGCTGAACCTGTCGCTCGGCTTCTCGCATCCGGTCGTGCACCAGATGCCGGCCGGCGTGAAGGTCGAGACACCGACGCAGACCGAGATCGTCATCAAGGGCGCGAGCCGTCAGCAGGTCGGCCAGGTCGCCGCCGAGGTCCGCGCGTATCGCAGCCCGGAGCCGTACAAGGGCAAGGGCGTCCGCTACGTCGGCGAGCAGGTGAAGATCAAGGAAACGAAGAAGAAGTGAGCAGTCGGCGGGCGTCGACGCGCCGCTTGGCGCAGGACCCGTCGAACGCGTCATTGGACGAAGTGCACGACGGCCGAGGCGGGCGCGATGGCGCCGGCCAGCCGATCGAGAGGACCCGGACATGAGCATGGACAAGAAGACCGCGCGGCTGCGTCGTTCGCGCCAGACCCGACTGAAGATCGCCGAACTCGGCATCGACCGGCTGGCGGTGCATCGCACGAACCAGCACATCTACGCGTCGATCATCTCGGGCGACGGCAAGAAGGTGATCGCGACGGCGTCGACGGTCGAGGCGGACGTGCGCACCGAGCTGGCCGGCAAGACGGGCAAGGGCGGCAATGCGAGCGCGGCGGCCGTCGTCGGCAAGCGCGTCGCCGAGAAGGCGAAGCAGGCCGGCATCGAGACGGTCGCGTTCGACCGCAGCGGCTTCCGGTACCACGGTCGCGTGAAGGCGCTCGCCGAAGCGGCGCGCGAGGCGGGGTTGAAGTTCTGAGGATCGGTTAACGAACAAACGCTTCGTCGTCCCCGCGCAGGCGGGGACCCAGCGGCGTTCGACGCGTCGGCAACGACACTGGGCTCCCGCCTTCGCGGGAGCGACAGAATCTAGGAATCAGAGATGGCACGTATCCAGGCAAAGACCCCCATCGGCGAGGAACGCGACGACGGGATGCGCGAGAAGATGATCGCGGTCAATCGCGTGACGAAGGTCGTCAAGGGCGGTCGCATCCTCGGCTTCGCGGCGCTGACGGTCGTCGGCGACGGCGACGGTCGCATCGGCATGGGCAAGGGCAAGGCGCGCGAAGTGCCGGTCGCGGTCCAGAAGGCGATGGAGGAGGCGCGCCGCAAGATGTTCAAGGTGCAGCTCAAGGGCACGACGCTGCAGCACACGGTCGTCGGCAAGCACGGCGCGTCGACGGTCCTGATGACGCCGGCCAAGGACGGCACCGGCGTGATCGCCGGCGGTCCGATGCGCGCGATCTTCGAGGCGATCGGCGTGACGAACGTCGTCGCGAAGAGCCTCGGCTCGACGAACCCGTACAACCTCGTCCGCGCCACGCTGAACGGCCTGCAGACGATGACGACGCCGGCCGAGATCGCCGCGAAGCGCGGCAAGTCGGTCGAAGAAATCACGGCCTGAGGACGACATGGAAGCAGACGGAATCAGAAGGAAGCCGTACGCGACGCAGGGTTCGGGCGCGACCGGTGGCGCCGAAGGCAAGACCGTCACGGTCAAGCTCGTCAAGAGCATCAACAGCACGCGCGAGTCGCATCGCGCGACGGTGCGCGGGCTCGGCCTGCGCCGCCTGAACAGCGAGCGCACGCTGGAAGACACGCCGGCGGTGCGCGGCATGATCAACAAGGTCTCGTACCTCGTGAAGGTGCTCTGAGCGGGTCGCTCGGAGACCGGATCGACCACGAAAGCTGCAGATGAAACTGAACACCATCAAGCCCGCCGAAGGCGCCAAGCATGCGAAGCGCCGCGTCGGTCGCGGCATCGGATCAGGCCTCGGCAAGACGGCGGGTCGCGGCCACAAGGGCCAGAAGTCGCGTTCGGGCGGCTTCCACAAGGTCGGCTTCGAAGGCGGCCAGATGCCGCTGCAGCGCCGACTGCCGAAGCGCGGTTTCAAGTCGCTGACGGCGCGGCTGACGGCGGAGATCCGCCTGTCGGACCTCGAGAAGCTGCCGGTCGAGGCGGTGGACCTGCTTGCATTGAAGCAGGCCGGCCTCATGTCGGACCTTCATCGCTCGGCGAAGGTCGTGCTGTCGGGCGAGCTGACCCGCAAGGTGACGCTGTCGGGCGTCGCGGCGACGAAGGGCGCGAAGGCGGCGATCGAAGCGGCCGGCGGCAGCGTCGCCGACCTGGTCATCGCCGAGAAGGTGCGCAAGCTGCCGTCGAAGGAAGCGCGCGCTTCCGCGGCCGCGAACACGGCTGCGCAGTAAGCCGGCACGACGACGTCACCAGGACCGAAGCCCGTGGCCACCAGCCCTGCATCGAACCGAGCCGCGTCCGGCAATCTGGCCGGCAAGACCGGAAAGTACGGCGACCTGAAGCGTCGCCTGATCTTCCTGTTGGGGGCGCTCGTCGTCTATCGGGTCGGCGCGCACATCCCGGTGCCGGGCATCGACCCGACCGAGCTGACGAAGCTGTTCCAGAGCCAGCAGGGCGGCATCCTGGGCATGTTCAACATGTTCTCCGGCGGCGCGCTGTCGCGCTTCACGATCTTCGCGCTCGGGATCATGCCGTACATCTCGCGCGTCGATCATCATGCAGCTGCTGACGGTCGTGTCGCCGCAGCTGGAAGCGATCAAGAAGGAAGGCGAGTCGGGCCGTCGCAAGATCACGCAGTACACGCGCTACGGCACGCTGCTGCTCGGCACGTTCCAGGCGCTCGGCATCGCGGTCGCGCTCGAGTCGCAGCCGGGCCTCGTGCTCGATCCGGGCTTCATGTTCCGCATCACGACGGTGATCTGCCTGATGACCGGCACGATGTTCCTGATGTGGCTCGGCGAGCAGATCACCGAGCGCGGCCTCGGCAACGGCATCTCGATCATCATCTTCGCCGGCATCGCGGCGGGCCTGCCGCGCGCGCTCGGCAACCTGTTCGAGCTCGTCAACACCGGCGCGATGAGCATCCCGACGCGTGATCATCATCTGCCTCGTGGCGATCGCGGTGACGGCGTTCGTGGTCTTCGTCGAACGCGGCCAGCGGAAGATCCTGGTCAACTACGCGAAGCGCCAGGTCGGCAACAAGATCTACGGCGGCCAGAGCTCGCACCTGCCGCTGAAGCTGAACATGTCGGGCGTGATCCCGCCGATCTTCGCGTCGTCGATCATCCTGCTGCCGGCCACGATCACGAGCTGGTTCAGCTCGGGCGAGAGCATGCGCTGGCTGAAGGACGTCGCCGGCGCGCTGTCGCCGGGCCAGCCGATCTACGTGCTGCTGTACGCGGCTGCGATCATGTTCTTCTGCTTCTTCTACACGGCGCTCGTCTTCAACAGCAAGGAGACGGCCGACAACCTGAAGAAGAGCGGCGCGTTCGTGCCGGGCATCCGTCCGGGCGAGCAGACCGCACGCTACATCGACAAGATCCTGATGCGCCTGACGCTCGCGGGCGCCGTCTACATCACGCTGGTCTGCCTGCTGCCCGAGTTCCTGGTGCTGTGGAAGAACGTGCCGTTCTACTTCGGCGGCACGTCGCTGCTGATCATCGTGGTGGTCACGATGGACTTCATGAGCCAGGTGCAGGCGTACATCATGACGCACCAGTACGAGTCGCTGCTGAAGAAGGCGAATTTCAAGGGTGGATTGCCGGCGCGCTGACCCGCGAGGCATTCGAGGACAACGAGCGAAAGGCTCAATGGCAAAAGACGACGTCATCCAGATGCAGGGCGAGATTCTCGAGAATCTGCCCAACGCGACCTTTCGCGTGAAGCTGGAGAACGGACACGTGGTGCTCGGACATATCTCGGGAAAGATGCGGCTGCACTACATCCGCATCCTGCCGGGCGACAAGGTGACGGTCGAGGTGTCGCCGTACGACCTGTCCCGCGCCCGCATCACGTTCCGCGCCAAGTAGCCGCCGCGATCACGAACGAACGCAAGCACGAACGCAAGCAACGAAGTCGGGGAATCAAATGAAGGTACTCGCATCGGTCAAGCGGCTCTGCCGCAACTGCAAGATCATCAAGCGCCGCGGCGTCGTGCGCGTCATCTGCTCGTCCGACGCGCGCCACAAGCAGCGTCAGGGCTGAACGCGCCCCCGTTTCGCGACGATCTCGATCAGCTAGGACATCAGCATGGCCCGTATCGCCGGCATCAACATCCCGAACCACCAGCACACCGACATCGGACTGACCGCCATCTACGGCATCGGTCGTCCGCGCGCGCGCTTCATCTGCACGCAGGCCGGCATCCCCGCGACGAAGAAGGTCAAGGACCTCGACGACGCCGAGATGGAGAAGCTGCGCGACCAGGTCGGCAAGTTCCTCGTCGAGGGCGACCTGCGCCGCGAGGTGTCGATGAACATCAAGCGGCTGATGGACCTCGGCTGCTATCGCGGCCTGCGTCATCGCCGCGGCCTGCCGGTGCGCGGCCAGCGCACGCGGACCAACGCGCGCACGCGCAAGGGACCGAAGAAGGCCGCCGCATCGCTGAAGAAGTAGACGAACGACCATTCGCGGCCGCGGTTTCGAAGACGGCGACGCGACCACGGCAGAACGACGGAAGACGGAAGCAGACGACGGCAGGCAACGACGCCGTCTCGAGTAGATCGATCAAGGACACAGCATGGCCAAGGCACCGAACAACGCAGCCGCGAATCGCGTTCGCAAGAAGGTTCGCAAGAACGTTTCGGACGGCATCGCGCACATCCACGCGTCGTTCAACAACACGATCATCACGATCACCGACCGGCAGGGCAACGTGCTGTCGTGGGCGTCGTCGGGCGGTGCGGGCTTCAAGGGCTCGCGCAAGTCGACGCCGTTCGCCGCGCAGGTCGCCTCCGAGACGGCCGGCCGCGCCGCCGTCGAACAGGGCATCAAGCAGGTCGAAGTGCAGATCAAGGGCCCGGGCCCGGGTCGCGAGTCGTCGGTGCGCGCGCTGAACGCGCTCGGCATCAAGATCGTCAGCATCACCGACGTGACGCCGGTGCCGCACAACGGTTGCCGGCCGCCGAAGAGAAGGCGCATGTAAATGTTTGTCGTTCCCGCGCAGGCGGGAACCCAGCGTCGTTGAACGGCGCCTGCATCACAGCAACGTCACTGGGTTCCCGCCTGCGCGGGAACGACGAAAACCAGTGCGTCTCTTGCCCGGCGCTCTTCGAGTCCAAAGACCGGGCTAACCGCCGCCGAATCGATCGGGGCGTATCGAAAGGAAATACCGTGGCACGTTACATCGGACCGAAGTGCAAGCTCTCGCGGCGCGAGGGCACCGACCTGTTCCTCAAGAGCGCGCGTCGCTCGCTCGACTCGAAGTGCAAGCTCGACAGCAAGCCGGGCCAGCACGGCCGCACGTCCGGCATGCGGACGTCCGACTTCGGCAAGCAGCTGCGCGAGAAGCAGAAGGTCAAGCGGATGTACGGCGTCCTCGAACGCCAGTTCCGCCGCTACTTCGAGGAAGCGGATCGTCGCAAGGGCAACACCGGCGAGAACCTGCTCGGCCTGCTCGAGTCGCGGCTCGACAACGTCGTCTACCGGATGGGCTTCGGCTCGACGCGCGCCGAAGCGCGCCAGCTCGTCAGCCACAAGTCGATCGCGCTCAACGGCGTGACGGCGAACATCCCGTCGATGCAGGTCAAGTCGGGCGACGTCGTGACGGTCCGCGACAAGGCGAAGAAGCAGACGCGCATCGTCGAGGCGCTGTCGCTCGCGCAGCAGGGCAACTATCCGAGCTGGGTGTCGATCGACACGACGAAGATGGAAGGCACGTTCAAGTCGATGCCGGAGCGCAGCGAGATCGCGGCCGACATCAACGAGTCGCTCATCGTCGAGTTGTATTCGCGATAGCCGGCTCGACCGGCGCTGTCATCCCGGCGAAAACCGGGACCCAGTCGACGAGAAGCCCGCTTCTCGTCGTCCCCGCGAGGGCGGGGACCGAGCGTCGCCGGTTCGCGACCTCGCGACGTTGGGTTCCCGCCGTCGCGGGGACGACGAATGTTTGACCTTCGCGATCGCCACGACGCGAAGCGGCATTCTCCAGTGGCATCACAAGCAGCTTTATCGGCTTAACGCGCCGAGAGCCATTGCAAAGGAAAAGAAATGGCAACGAACGCATTCCTGAAGCCCCGCCAGATCGACGTCGAGAGCTCCGGCCCGAACGTCGCGAAGGTCACGATGGAGCCGTTCGAGCGCGGCTACGGCCACACGCTCGGCAACGCGCTGCGGCGCATCCTGCTGTCGTCGATGAACGGCTTCGCGCCGACCGAAGTGTCGATCGCGGGCGTCGTCCACGAGTACTCGACGCTCGACGGCGTGCAGGAAGACGTCGTCGACATCCTGCTGAACCTGAAGGGCGTGGTCTTCAAGCTGCACAACCGCGACGAGGTCGTGGTCACGCTGACGAAGGAAGGCGAAGGTCCGGTCACGGCCGGCGACCTCGAGCTGTCGCACGAGGTCGAGGTCGTCAATCCGGAGCACGTGATCGCGAACCTGTCGCCCGGCGGCAAGCTCGACATGCAGATCAAGGTCGAGAAGGGCCGGGGCTACATGCCCGGCAACCTGCGCGCGTTCGCCGACGACCACAGCAAGACGATCGGGCGCATCGTGCTCGACGCGTCGTACAGCCCGGTCCGCCGCGTCAGCTACACGGTCGAGTCGGCGCGCGTCGAACAGCGCACCGACCTCGACAAGCTCGTGATGTCGATCGAGACGAACGGCGTGATCTCGCCGGAAGAGGCGATCCGCCAGTCGGCCCGCATCCTGGTCGACCAGCTGTCCGTGTTCGCGTCGCTCGAAGGCACCGAGACGTCGTCGGAAGCGCCGTCGCGTTCGCCGCAGGTCGATCCGATCCTGCTGCGCCCGGTCGACGACCTCGAGCTGACGGTCCGTTCGGCGAACTGCCTGAAGGCCGAGAACATCTACTACATCGGCGACCTGATCCAGCGCACGGAGAACGAGCTGCTGAAGACGCCGAACCTGGGCCGCAAGTCGCTGAACGAGATCAAGGAAGTCCTCGCGTCGCGCGGACTGACGCTCGGCATGAAGATCGAGAACTGGCCGCCGGTCGGGCTGGAGAAGGCGTAAGTCGCGCGAGCGCGACTGACGCCCCGGCGAAGGCCGGGGCCAAGCCGCACTTGCTGAGGGTGGTCGTTCCCGCGAAGGCGGGAATCCAGCGGCGTTCGACGACGCTGGGTCCCCGCCTTCGCGGGGACGACGAACGAAGAAGTTCGAAGCACTCAACCGAACCGCACGGCGCCGGTCGACCTGATCGGTCGGCGTCCGTGATCGAAGAAGTCGGTCAGAAGATTCAACGAAAGGGTATCGATCATGCGTCACCGTCACGGTCTCCGAAAGCTGAACCGCACGTCGAGCCATCGACTCGCGATGTTCCGCAACATGACCAACGCGCTGCTGAAGCACGAGGTCATCAAGACCACGTTGCCGAAGGCGAAGGAACTGCGGCGCATCGCCGAGCCGATGATCACGCTCGGCAAGGAGCCGACGCTCGCGAACAAGCGGCTCGCGTTCAACCGGCTGCGCGACCGCGAGATGGTCGTCAAGCTGTTCGACGAGCTCGGCCCGCGCTACAAGACGCGCAACGGCGGCTACCTGCGCATCCTCAAGTTCGGCTTTCGTGTCGGCGACAACGCGCCGATGGCGCTCGTCGAGCTGATGGATCGCCCGGAGACGAGCGAAGTCCCCGAAGCGGCCTGACGTCGTTTCGATCCTTCGCCGCGCGACGGACGCGCTGCGCGTCGTGCCGGCCGGCGGGGCGCCGCGTCGCGGCTCGCGACCCGATGAACGTCGTGGCTCGCCGCGCATCGCGCCACACGCGGACCGCCGCGCCGGACACCGAGTCGAGCGATGAACGACGCCGCTCGTCGAGCCTCGATCGAAGCTGACGTGCCCGACGCCGACGCGGCTGCTGCACGGAACGACGCGTTCGGCGTCGTCCCCGCGCACGCGGCCGACCCGATCGTCGACATCCGCGCGCTGCGCAAGTCGTTCGGCGACGGCGACCGGCGCCGCGAAGTCGTGCGCGGGCTCGACCTCTCGATCGCGCGCGGCGAATGCTTCGCGCTGCTCGGCCCGAACGGCGCGGGCAAGACGACGACGCTGCGCCTGTGCCTCGGCCTCACCGCGCCCGACGCCGGGACGATCCTGCTCGGCGGATTGCCGGTCCCGGTCCGCGGCCGCGAGGCGCGCATCCGCGTCGGCGTCGTCCCGCAGATGGACAACCTCGACCCGGACTTCACGGTCGGCGAGAACCTGCTCGTCTACGGTCGCTACTTCGGCGTGGCCGATGCGACGATCCGCGCACGCATCCCGTCGCTGCTCGAGTTCGCGAGCCTGACGAGCAAGCGCGACGCGAAGATCGCCGAGTTGTCGGGCGGCATGAAACGGCGGCTCACGCTCGCGCGCTCGCTCGTCAACGATCCCGACGTGATCTTCATGGACGAGCCGACGACCGGCCTCGACCCGCAGGCGCGTCACCTGATCTGGGACCGGCTGAAGAGCCTGCGCGCCGAAGGCAAGACGATCCTGCTGACGACGCACTTCATGGACGAGGCCGAGCGTCTCGCCGATCGTCTCGCCGTCATGGACCACGGCACGAAGATCGCCGAAGGCACGCCGCGCGAACTGATCGCCGCGACCATCGAGCCGAGCGTCGTCGAGGTCTACGGCGACGGCGCGAAGGCGTGGAGCGAGCACGACGGCGTCGGCCGCGCGGCGCGCGTCGAGGTCAGCGGCGAGACGGTGTTCTGCTACACGAGCGACCCGACCGCGCTGCTCGAGCACCTGTCGCACCAGCCGGCGCTGCGCTACCTGCACCGGCCGGCGAATCTGGAAGACGTGTTCCTGAAGCTGACCGGCCGCGAGATGCGCGACTGACGACAGCATAAAATGCCGCGATGATCGCCGCTGCAGCGCCCCGCGCGTCCGCGTTCCCCGAGCTCAGCGGCCGCTGGATCCCGATCTGGCGCCGCAACTACCTCGTCTGGAAGCGGCTGTTCTGGCAGAGCGTGATCGGCAACATCGCCGAGCCGCTGATCACGCTGTTCGCGTTCGGCTACGGCCTCGGCAGCCTGCTCGCCCCGATCGACGGCGTGCGCTACATCGTGTTCCTCGCGTCCGGTTCGATCTGCATGAACGCGTTCAACGCGGCGACGTTCGAGTCGCTGTACTCGGCGTTCACGCGGATGCACGTGCAGAAGAGCTGGGAGGCGATGATGAACGCGCCGCTGTCGCTCGACGACGTGATGCTCGCCGAGCTCGCGTGGGCCGCGACGAAGAGCGTCTTCACCGGCGTCGCGATCCTCGCGGTGATCTTCGCGCTCGGCCTGTCGCACGCGTGGTCGATGCTGCTCGTGCTGCCGCTGCTGTTCGTGATCGGCCTCACGGCCGCGGCGCTCGGCCTCGTCGTCAACGCGTACGCGAAGAACTACGACTTCTTCACCTACTACTTCACGATGGTCGTGACGCCGATGTGGTTCCTGTCCGGCGTGTTCTTCCCGTTCGGACAGCTGCCCGAATGGCTGCAGGCCGGCGCGCGCTGGCTGCCGCTGACGGCGGCCGTCGAGCTGGTGCGGCCGCTGATCCTCGGGCGCATGCCGCGCGAGCCGCTGTTCGACCTGCTCGTGCTCGCGGCGTACGGCGTCCTCGGCTTCTGGTGGGCCGTCGCGGCGACGCGTCGCCGGCTGCTGACGTGACGCCATGACGAACCTCGACCCGCACGCACGTCCCGCATCGATCGTCGTCTACACGACGGTCGGCGACGAGGCGACGGCCGCGACGCTCGCCGACCGCGTCGTCGCGGCGCGGCTCGCGGCGTGCGTGCAGATCGTGCCGCGCGTGCATTCGGTCTATCGCTGGCAGGGCGCGATTCGGCACGACGACGAGACGCAGCTCGTCATCAAGACGACGGCCGCGCGCTACGACGCGCTCGCGAC
Source organism: uncultured beta proteobacterium (assembly GCA_963720205.1). Taxonomy (GTDB): domain Bacteria; phylum Pseudomonadota; class Gammaproteobacteria; order Burkholderiales; family Burkholderiaceae_D; genus CAHJXF01. The sequence goes on from OY970390.1 coordinate 3,168,785, forward strand.
GCTGCTGCGCGACGATCATCCGTACGACGTGCCGGAGATCGTCGCCGTGCCGGTGGTCGACGGCTCGCGCGCGTACCTCGACTGGATCGCCGCCGAAGTCGACGAAGCGGAGGCGACGCGATGACGACGCGCCGCATCGCATCGCATGCTCGCGCATCGGCCAGGCGCGTCTTCGCACTCGCGCTGGCGGCGCTGCTCGCGCTCGTCGCGTCGTTCGCCGGCCCCGCGACCGCGGCGAAGTTCCTCGAGCCCGACGACGCGTTCCGCTTCAGCGCCGAGCCGGTCGTCGCGTCGGCGGGCGGTCCTGCGATCGCCGTGCGCTACCGCATCGCCGACGGCTACTACCTGTACCGCGAGCGCTTCCAGTTCGCGCTCGACCCGGCGACGTCGAACGGCGCGACGCTCGGCGAGCCGGTCTTTCCGAAGGGCGAGATCAAGTACGACGAGACCTTCGACCGCGACGTCGAGCACTATCGACACGACGTCGTCGTGCGCATCCCCGTCGTCGGCGCGACCGGTCCCGTGACGCTGCTGTCGACGTCGCAGGGCTGCGCCGACGCCGGCCTGTGCTATCCGCCGCAGGTCGCGAAGGCGACGCTGACGGTCGCCGCCGCGGCTTCCGACGCGACGACGAATGCGGCGCGTCCGATGCGGCGTCGAGCGCCCGCGCGGCCGACGACGGCTCGCGCATCGAACGCACGCTGAAGAGCGGCAACGCGGGCTGGATCGCGCTCGTCTTCGTGGGCCTCGGCGTGCTTCTCGCGTTCACGCCGTGCGTGCTGCCGATGGTGCCGATCCTGTCGTCGATCCTCGTCGGGCGGCGCGGTGCACATGCCGTCACGCGGGGCTCGGGCTTCGCGCTCGCGGTGGTCTATTCGCTCGGCATGGCCCTCGTCTACACGCTGCTCGGCATCGCGGCGGGGCTCGCCGGCGAAGGGCTCGCCGCGACGCTGCAGGCGCCGTGGATCCTCGCGACGTTCGCCGCGCTGCTCGTCGTGCTCGCCGGGTCGATGTTCGGCTTCTACGAGCTGCAGATGCCGCCGTCGCTGCAGGCGCGGCTCGCGACCTGGTCCGGGCGCGTCGGCGGCGGCTCGGGCGCATCGCTCGCGCGGGTCGGCGGCGTGTTCGCGATGGGCGCGCTGTCGGCGCTGATCGTCGGGCCGTGCGTCGCGGCGCCGCTCGCCGGTGCGCTCGTCTACATCAGCCGGACACGCGACGTCGTCCTCGGCGGCCTCGCGCTGTTCAGCCTCGCCGTCGGCATGAGCGTGCCGCTGCTGCTGGTCGGCTTGTCGGCCGGATCGCTGCTGCCGCGCGTCGGCGCGTGGATGAAGACGGTCGAGCGCTTCTTCGGCGCGCTGCTGATCGCCGTCGCGTTGTGGATGGTCGCGCCGATCCTGCCGACGTGGGCGGTGATGCTCGGCTGGGCGATGATCGCGATCGTCGCGGCCGCGTACCTGCGCGCGTTCGACGCGCTGGCGCCCGACGCACCCGGCATCGCGCGGCTCGGCAAAGGCGTCGGCCTCGTGCTGATGCTCGCCGGCGCGGTCGAGTTCGTCGGCGTCGCCACCGGGGGCCGCGACGTACTGCAGCCGCTGGCGCATCTCGCGCGCGATGCGTCGTCGACGGCGTCGGGGTCGTCGTCGTCCGCTTCCGCCGGCGGCGCACGATCGTCCGGACCGGCGTTCGAGCCGGTCAAGGGCAGCGCCGACCTCGACCGCCGCATCGCGAGCGCGGCGACGGCCGGCCGACCGGTGCTCGTCGACTTCTATGCCGACTGGTGCGTGTCGTGCAAGGAGATGGAGCGCTTCACGTATGCGGACGCGCGCGTCGCCGCGCGGATGAAGGACTTCGTGCTGCTGAAGGCCGACGTGACGGCGAACGACGCCGACGACCGCGCGCTGCTGAAGCGCTTCGCGCTGTTCGGCCCGCCGGGCATCGTCTTCTTCGGCCGCGACGGTCGTCCGCTCGACCGCGCCGAGGTCATCGGCTTCCAGGACGCGGACCGTTTCCTGTCGAGCCTCGTCGCCGTCGACCCGGGCCCGCGCTCCTGACCGTCGGCTTCGCGCGTCGTCGCCCGACGACGCCGACCGTCAGCGGTCGCGGCAGACCGGGCACCCCGGATCGCGAGCGAGCCGGATCGTCTGCCACGCCATCGTGCGCGCGTCGACCAGCAGCAGGCGTCCGGACAGCGACGGCAGGCCGGTGACGAGCTTCGCCGCCTCCGCGGCCTGCATCGCGCCGATGATGCCGGTCAGCGGCGCGAAGACGCCCATCGTCGCGCACGCCGTCTCCTCCACCTCGTCGCTCTCGGGAAACAGGCACGCGTAGCACGGCGACCGCGCGTCGGCATCGGCCGTTCGACGCAGGTCGAAGCTCGCGATCTGGCCGTCGAAGCGCAGCGCAGCGCCCGATACGAGCGGCACCGCGGCCGCGACACACGCGCGATTCGCGGCATGGCGCGTCGCGAAGTTGTCGCTGCAGTCGACGACGACGTCGGCGTCGCGCGCGAGCGCGAGCAGCGCCGCCGCGTCGACCCGCGCCCGCAACGCAGTCACGACGACGTCGGGATTCAGGCGCGCCAGCGCGTCCGCGCCCGACTCGACCTTCGGCCGTCCGACATCCGGCGTGCCGTGCAGGATCTGGCGCTGCAGGTTCGTCAGGTCGACGTCGTCGTCGTCGACGAGCGTGAGTCGTCCGATACCGCTCGCCGCCAGGTAGATCGCGGCCGGCGAGCCGAGGCCGCCGGCGCCGATCACGACCGCGTGCGCGTCGCGCAGCCGCTGCTGCCCCTCGATGCCGAGGTCGTCGAGCAGGATGTGCCGCGAGTAGCGCAGCAGCTGGTCGTCGTTCATCCGCGCATCGTGCCCGAGTCGGCCGCGCGACGACGCGCCGGCCGCGCGCCCCGCCAAGCAAAAGGGCCGCTCGAAAGCGGCCCGTTGCGACGCGACGCGAGCGCGGCTCGCGGCCGGACCGTCAAGGGATCAGGGCTTCGTCGCCGCGGGTTGCGACGCCGTCGGCTGCGCGGCCGCGGGTTGCGACGCCATCGGCTGCGGCGCGGCGGTCTTCGACTGGAGATCGGGCGACAGCGCTGCCGTCATCTTCTTCGTCTCGACCGGTTCGCCCTTCAGCACGTGCAGCGCCTGCTGCAGCTGGTAGTCGTCGGGCGAGCCGAATTCGATCGGCTTCTTGAGGGCGGCGGCACGGCGCTGATCCTCGGCCTTCTCCTCCTCGGCCGTCTCCTCGACACCCTTCTTGTCGTCGTTCGCCGCGGCCGCCGCCGCGGCGGCGTCGGTGTTGTTGAGGTGGTGCTCGAGGTCGGCCTCGCGCGGGAACGCGAAGATGTTGCCTTCGGCCGTGTCGTCGACGACGTAGTCGGGGACGATGCCGGTCGCCTGGATCGAGCGGCCGCTCGGCGTGTAGTAGCGCGAGATCGTCAGCTTGATGCCGGTCTTGCGCTCCGGCGGCAGCGGCAGGATCGTCTGCACCGAGCCCTTGCCGAACGTGGTCGTGCCGACGATCTTCGCGCGGTGATAGTCCTGCAGCGCGCCGGCGACGATCTCGGATGCGGACGCCGAACCGCCGTTGACGAGCACGACCATCGGGACGTCCTTGATGCCGGGCGGCAGGTCGCCGAGCACGTCGTCGCCGCCGCGCTGGTATTCGTCGCGGGTCGCGTAGAACTTGCCCTGCGCTTCCTGGATCTGCCCGCTTCGTCGAGACGACCAGGCTGTCCTTCGGCAGGAACGCGGCCGACACGCCGATCGCGCCGGGCAGCACGCCGCCCGGGTTGTTGCGCAGGTCGAGCACGAGACCCTTCAGCGGACCGGTCTTGTAGAGGTCCCCGATCTTCGCGGCGAGGTCGGCGACGGTCGGGTCCTGGAACTGCGACACGCGCAGGTAGCCGTAGCCCGGCTCGACGGTCTTCGCGCGCACGCTCTGGACCTTGATCTCCTCGCGGACCAGCGGGACGACGATCGGCGTCGCGACGTCCTTGCGCGCGAGCGTCAGCGTGACCTTGCTGCCGGGCGAGCCGCGCAGCTTCAGCACCGCGTCGTTGAGCTTGAGGCCCTTGACCGGCTGGTCGTCGATCTTGACGATCAGGTCGCCCGGCTTGACGCCGGCGCGGAACGCCGGCGTGCCCTCGATCGGCGAGATGACCTTGATGTAGCCCGAGCCGTCGTCGACGCCGTCCTCGCGACCGACCTCGATGCCGAGGCCGCCGAAGCGGCCGACGGTCTGCTCGCGCAGATCCTTGAACGCCTTCTCGTCGAGGTAGGCCGAGTGCGGGTCGAGGCCCGACACCATGCCGTTGATCGCCTCGGTGATCAGCTTCTTGTCGTCGACCGGCTCGACGTAACTCGACTTGATCGCACCGAACACGTCGGTGAACTGACGGATCTCGTCGATCGGCAGCGGCTGCGCGCGCGTCGGACGCGCGCTGCGCGGTCGCCGTGATGCCGAGCGACAGCAGGACGCCGGCGAGCACGCCGGTGGAGATCAGGCCGATGTTCTTGAGGGATTTCCGCATGGACGTCTGTTCCGGAGAAGCGAGCGAGGAAGAGGCGGCGCGGGCGGGCCGCCGGGCGGCCCCGGCGCTCGCGCGCGTGAGGTCAGTGTGGGACCGCGGCACGCAGGTTCCGTGCCGACGGTCGGAATTCTGTGACAGCTGCCGGGCGACCGGCGGTCGCCCGGGACGGCACTGCGGCGACCAGACCAGGAGACGACGGCGCGACGAGTTGCCGACATCGCGGACGGCGACATCGCCGACGCGGCGTCTTCAGCGGCCGCCGCTCCAGCTCATCGGGTCGAACGGACGACCGCGAAAACGGAGCTCGAAGTATAGGCCGGTCTCCCCGTCGCCGCTGCTGTCGCCGGCCCGCGCGACGACGTCGCCGGCGCGCACGGTGTCGCCGCTGCGCTTCAGCAGCGCGTCGTTGTTGCCGTAGATCGACAGGTACTGGTCGCCGTGGTCGACGATGACGAGCTTGCCGAAGCCGCGCAGATCGTCGGCGAAGACGACCTTGCCGGCGGCGACCGCGTGGACGTCGGCGTCCGGCTGCGGTCCGCACGAAGACACCCTTCCAGGTCCCGCCGCCAGTCCCGCGCGGCGCGCCGAAGCGGCCCGTCACCGTGCCGCGCACCGGCAGCCGCAGCTGGCCGCGCAACTGCGCGAACGCGCCGGTGCCGGTCGTCTCGTCGGGGACGTCGGTCGATGCCATCGGCGCCGGCTCGCGCGTCGGCGACGTCGGTTCGCGCCGCCGCCGCGCCGCCTGCTGCTCGGCCTGGCGTCGCGCCGCGTCGCGCTTCGCACGTTCTTCGGCGGCCTGCCGCTCGATCACGCGCTGCAGCTGCTCGACGACGCGGGTCAGCCGCTTCTCGTCGGCGGCGAGCGCGTCGGCGGTACGGCGCTGGTCGGCGAGCTGCTGCGACAGTTGCGCGAGCGTCTTCTGCTGCGCCGCCTGGCTCGCGGCGAGGTCGTCGCGCGTCGAGCGTTGCGCGTCCGCCTGCGCGACCAGCGCGCGGCGCTCGTCGTCGGCGCGCTGCCGCTGCGACTGCAGGTCGCGCACGCGGCCATGCAGCGCGTCGAGGTCGGCCGCTTCGGCCTTCGCGACGCGCCCGAGATCGATGTCGGTCGACGAGCGGCTGCGCCGGATCGCCGCCGGCGAGGAAGACCCGGACCGGGTCCTGCAGCGCGTTCGCATCGATCGAGCGCGCGGTCGCGGCGAACGCGGCCTCGCGCTGCGCGATCTGCCGCTCGGTGCCGCCGCGCTGCCGGTCGAGCCCGGCGATGCGTTCCTCGCCTTCCCGTTGACGGCGTGCGAGCTCGTCGAGGCGACGGTCGACCGCGGCGAGCGCCTGCTCCGCCCGCTTCAGCGCGGCGGCCGCGCCGGTGCGCGACTTCTCGCCGGCGGCGATCTGGTGCTTCAGGTCGGCGATGCGCGCGGTCAGCCGGTCGCGTTCGGCGCTCTGTTCGCGCTGGGCCTCGCGCGGATTCGCGGCGTCGAGCGCGGCGGTGTCGGGCGGCCTGGCGACCGGCGGCCTTCGCGGTCTTCGCCGCGGCTTCGTCGCGGCCGCGACACGGCCGGCGGCGACGAACGCGATCGCCGCAGCAGCGCACGGCGACGACGACGACGCGCCGCGCCGCGCGATTCATCGCGCGCGGGGCCGCCGCGGCCTACGCGGCCTTGGCCTTGCCCTGCGCGGCGACCGCCGCCATCGCCTCCGCGATCTGCGCCGCGTCGCCGAGATAGCGGCTGCCGATCGGCTTGAGGTCGTCGTCGAGCTCGTAGACGAGCGGTCGCGCCGGTCGGGACGTTGAGCCCGACGATCTCGTCGTCGCCGATGCCGTCGAGGTGCTTGACGAGCGCGCGCAGCGAGTTGCCGTGCGCGGTGATCAGCACGCGCTTGCCGGCGCGGATCGCGGGCGCGATCTTCTCGTTCCAGTACGGCAGCACGCGGGCGACGGTGTCCTTCAGGCATTCGGTCAGCGGGATGTCGGCGCGGTCGAGCGCCGGCGTAGCGCGGGTCGGCGAAGCTGGTCGCGCGGATCGTCCGGCGTCGAGCGGGTTCGGCGGCGTGTCGTAGCTGCGGCGCCAGACCAGCACCTGCTCGTCGCCGTACTTCGCCGCGGTCTCGGCCTTGTCGAGGCCCTGCAGCGCGCCGTAGTGCCGCTCGTTCAGCCGCCACGACGGCATGCACCGGCAGCCACATGCGGTCCATCTCGTCGAGCGCGATCCACAGCGTGCGGATCGCGCGCTTCAGCACCGACGTGTACGCGACGTCGAAGTCGAAGCCTTCGGCCTTCAGCAGCCGCCCGCGCCTCGCGCGCTTCGTCGCGTCCGCGGTCGGTCAGGTCGACGTCGGTCCAGCCGGTGAAGCGGTTCTCGCGGTTCCAGGTCGATTCGCCGTGGCGCAGCAGGACGAGTGTGTGCATGGGTCGGTCGGTCGTGCGCGACGATCGCGCTGGATTCGGGCGCCCGGCCCGGCGCGAAGGACGGCGTATTTTATAATGCGCGTCCGGCGTACCGCCGCCCCGTCCCGTTCCGCGAGACGCCTCGGCACGGTCCGCGAGGTCCCCGGGTCCCTTCCGCTCGCCGCTCGACCATCGCCGTGACCTTCCTCTACGACAACCTCCTCCTCATCGCGCTCGCGCTCGTCAGCGGCGGCCTGCTGCTGTGGCCGATGCTCCGGCGCGGCGGCGGCGACGCGTCGCTCAGCCCGCTCGAGGCGACGCAGCTGATCAATCATCGCAACGCGATCGTCGTCGACGTCCGCGACGAGAAGGACGTTCGCGGCCGGTTCGCTGGCCGGCGCGCGCAACATCCCGGCCGACGCGCTCGCGACGCGCGCCGGCGAGGTCGCGCGCTTCAAGGCGCGTCCGGTCGTCGTCGTCTGCGGCGCGGGCCAGCAGTCGGCGAAGCGCGCTCGCGACGTTCCGGAGCAGGGCTTCACCGAGGCGTACACGCTGGCCGGCGGCATCGCGGCCTGGAAGCAGGCGTCGCTGCCGCTGGTGCAGGCCGGGGCGCGACGCGACGCGGTCGCCCGCGAAGGACGCGGGCCGCAAGGCGAAGAGCGACAATCGCAACCGCTCGCCGAAGGCCGCCAGCGCCGTCGCGCCGGCCGCGGTCGCGTCGAGCCGCCGTCGTGCCGGCGTCGCGGTGGTCGAGACGGCGACGCCGGCCGCCGACGCGGTCGCGGCGGGCGACGAGGCCGCGCCGGTCAAGGTGCTGTGAGCCGATGCGATGAAGGAATCCCGATGACGAGTACCCCCGTTCGCATGTACAGCACCGCGGTCTGCCCGTTCTGCGTGATGGCCGAGCGCCTGCTGCGGTCGCGCGGCGTGACGGAGATCGAGAAGATCCGCATCGATCTCGACCCGTCGGCGCGCGCGGACATGATGGCGCAGGACCGGCCGTCGCACCGTGCCGCAGATCTACATCGGCGAGCGGCACGTCGGCGGCTACGACGACCTCGCCGCGCTCGACCGCCACGGCGAGCTGACGCCGCTGCTGTCGACCTGATGCAACGCAGCGCACGGTCGTCGACCGTGCACCGATCCCCGCGCGGCCCGCCGCGCTCAACGCACCCGGACGCCATGGCCGACCCCACTCCGACGCAACCCGTCTTCAACATCCAGCGCATCTACCTGAAGGACGCGTCGCTCGAGATCCCGAACGCGCCGCAGATCTTCCTCGAGACCGAGGCGCCGAACGGTCGAGGTGCAGCTCGACGTCTCGAACGTCGGCGTCATCGACGGCATCCACGAGGTCACCGTCACCGTCACCGTCACGACGCGCGTGAAGGAGCAGGTCGCGTTCCTGGTCGAGGTCAAGCAGGCGGGCATCTTCGAGATCCGCAACGTGCCCGACGAGCAGATGGAGCCGATCCTCGGCATCGTCAGCCCGAACATCGTCTATCCCGTACCTGCGCGCCAACCTGTCGGACCTGATCACGCGGACCGGCTTCCCGCCGATCCACCTGACCGAGATCAACTTCGAGGCGTTCTTCAACCAGCGCAAGGCGGCGGCGCTCGCGGAAGGCGGCGCAGCCGTCGTCGATCGTCAACGCGGCCGGCACGCCGATCCAGTAGCCGTGAGGCGGCCCATGCGCGCATCGACGATCCGCTTCGCCGTCGATCGCGCTGCATGCTCGCCGCGACGCCGGCGTTCGCGGCCGACTACCAGTCCGTCGGCAACGAGCCGGCCGTGCTGTACGACGCGCCGACGCTGCGCGGCTCGAAGATCGCGATCGCGCCGCGCGGCATGCCGGTCGAGGTGATCGTGGCGCAGGACGACTGGGTCCGCGTGCGCGACTCGAGCGGCGGCTTCGCCTGGATCGAGAAGCGGCTGCTCGTGCCGCAGCGGACCGTGGTCGCGATCGAACACGGCATCGTCGCCGTCCGCGCGGCGCCCGACGACAACGCGCCGATCGTGTTTCGCGTCCAGCCCGGCGTGCTGATGGACGTGACCGCGCCGCCGTCCGGCGGCTGGGTGGCCGTCCGCCATCGCGACGGGCAGGCCGGCTTCGTGCGCGTCGGCAGCGTGTGGGGCACGTAGTCGATCCGGTCGCGGACCTCTGATGCGCATCTCGATCGTCGGGGCGGGCGCCTGGGGGACCGCGCTGGCGTCGATCGCCGCGAAGCGTCACGACGTCACGCTGCATGCACGCAGCGCGTCGCACGTCGATGCGATGCGGCGCTCGCGCGAGAACACGCGCTACCTGCCCGGCTTCGTCCTGTCGGCGCGCGATCGCGCTGACGTCCGATCTCGCGGAAGCGGCCGACGGCGCCGAGCTGATCGTCATCGCCACGCCGGTGTCGGGCCTGCGCGAGACCGGCCTCGCGCTCGCGCCCTATCGTCCGCGGCAGGTCGTCTGCGTCTGCAAGGGACTCGAGCGCGAGACCTGCCTGCTGCCGCACCAGGTCATCGCGGACGCGATGCCGGGCGTCGCGGCCGCCGCGCTGTCGGGGCCGAGCTTCGCGAGCGAGGTCGCGGCCGGGCTGCCGGTCGCGCTGACGGCCGCGTCCGCCGACGAGGTGCTCGCCGAGCGGATCGTCCACACGCTGCACGGTGGCGCGGTGCGCGTCTATCGGTCGTCGGACGTGATCGGCGTCGAGGTCGGCGGCGCGGTCAAGAACGTGCTCGCGATCGCGGCCGGCATCAGCGACGGACTCGAGCTCGGCGCGAACGCGCGCGCGGCACTGCTGACGCGCGGGCTGTCGGAGATGATGCGGTTCGGCGTCGCACTCGGCGGCTCGGCCGAGACGCTGATGGGGCTGACCGGCGTCGGCGACCTCATCCTGACCTGCACCGGCGCGCTGTCGCGCAACCGGCGCGTCGGCCTCGCGCTCGGGCAGGGGCGGCCGCTCGCGACGACGCTCGCGTCGCTCGGCCACGTCGCCGAGGGCGTCGAATGCGCGCGCGCCGTCAAGGCGAGCGCCGAGCGGCTCGGCGTCGAGATGCCGATCGGTGCCGCCGTGTCGGCGATCCTGTTCGACGGACTCGCGCCGCGCGATGCGCTCGGCCACCTGCTCGCGCGCGCGCCGCGGCACGAGCATTGAGCGCGCGCCGTCAGTCGGCGGCCGCGCCGCGAAAGCCGTTCTGCCGCCACGCCTCGAAGACCACGACCGCGACGGCGTTCGACAGGTTGAGGCTGCGCTGGCCGGCGCGCATCGGCAGCCGCAGCCGATGGTCGGCCGCGACGAACGCATGGACCTCCGGCGGCAGACCGTCGGTCTCCGAGCCGAACACGAGCCAGTCGCCGGGCTCGAAGCGGCGATCGAACGGCGACGCGACGCCGCCGGTCGTCAGCGCGAACATGCGCCCGGCGTCGGGTCGCATCGCATCGACGAACGCGTCCCACGATCGATGGACGCGCAGCGCCGCGAACTCGTGGTAGTCGAGGCCGGCCCGTCGCATCCGCGCGTCGTCGAGCGCGAAGCCGAGCGGCTCGACGAGATGCAGCGACGCGCCGGTGTTCGCGCACAGGCGGATCACGTTGCCGGTGTTCGGCGGGATCTGCGGATGCACGAGCACGACGTTGAACATCGCGTCGAACTACGGCGTGCGCGCGACGACGAGGTTGACGACGCGCGCGGCGCCGGCCCGTTTCAGCGTCCTCGCGAGCGCGTCGAGCGTCGCGCCGGTCGTCAGCACGTCGTCGACGACGCCGATCGAACGGCCGGCGACGGCGGACGCTCGCGCATCGATCACCGCGAACGCGCCGCGCACGTTGCGCCGCCGGGCATCGAACGGCAGCGACGCCTGCGGCGCGGTGTCGACGATGCGCAGCACGCTCGCGGTGTCCATCGGCCGCTCGAGCGCGCGCGCGAGCGGTCGCGCGATCTCGATCGCCTGGTTGAAGCCGCGCGTCGCCATCCGCGCGCGGGACAGCGGCACCGGCAGCAGGACATCGACGTCCTCGCCGCGGGCGTCGATCGCCGACCGCAGCAGCCGCGCGAACAGCGGCGCGTGGGCCAGCGTCGCGCCGTATTTCAGCCCGCGGACCAGCTGGTCGAACGGCGCCTCGAAGCGCGCGGCCGCGATCGTGGCGTCGTAGGCCGGACGACGCTTCAGGCAGCGGCCGCAGAACGCGGCGGACGCGGGCAACGGCACCGCGCAGCACGCGCATGCGGGGACGCCGTCGAGCGACGCGTCGGCGCGACACGCCGCGCACAGCACGTCGCCCGGCGCGAGGCACAGCGCGCAGGTCGGCGGGAAGACGCGATCGAGCGCGTGGCGCGCGGCGCCGTCGAGCGCACGACGCAGCGGCCGGGACGGACGCGAGGATCGTCATCGTGCGGCGAGTCTAGCAACGACGCCGCGCGCCGACGTCGTCCGTTCGACCGAGCGGGCGGGGCGCCGGTGACGACGCCGCCCGACGACGCCGCGCGGCCGATCGACGTCGATCGCGTGCGCCGCCTGTTCGGGCGGCCGCGCGTGCTCGACGGCGACGACTTCGTCCCGCGCGAGGTCGCGCGGCGGATGATGGAACGGATGGCGACGGTCCGCGTCGACGCGACGCGCGTCGTCGACCTCGGCTGCGGCGCGGGCCGCGACACGGCCGCGCTGCGCGCGCGCTTCGCCGACGCGCCGATCGTCGACGTCGACCTCGCGATGCCGCGCCTCGAGCGGTTGCGCGCGAGCCTCGCGACGAGCGGCATCGCGCGCTGGTTCGGCCGCGCGGCCGCGCCGCTCGCCGTACAGGCCGACTTCGCCGCGCTGCCGTTCGCCGCGCGGACGTTCGACGTGCTGTGGTCCAACCTCGCGCTGCACTGGAGTCCGGCGCCGGACCGCGTCCTCGTCGAATGGGCCCGCGTCGCGCGCGCCGGCGCGCTCGTCGCGTTCTCGGCGTTCGGCCCGGACACGCTCGTCGAGGTCGCCGAGGCGTTCGGCGCCGTCGACGCGCGCCCGCACGTGATGCCGTTCGTCGACATGCACGACTACGGCGACATGCTCGTCGCCGCCGGCTTCGTCGCGCCGGTCGTCGACATGGAGCGCCTCGCGCTGACCTACTCGACGCCCGAGAGCCTGTGGGCGGACGTCCGCGTGCTCGGCGGCCTCGCGACGACCGGGCGCACGGCCGGCCTCGCCGGTCGCGACGTCGGCCGTCGACTCGCGGACGCGCTCGACCGCACGCGCGACGCGAGCGGCCGCTACCGGCTGACGTTCGAGCTCGTCTTCGCGCACGCGTGGCGCGGCGAGCCGAAGACGACGAGCGGCGGCGAGACGATCGTCCGGCTGCGCCGAGACCCGCTGCGCTGACCACGACGGCGGGCGATGTCTCGTTTGTCGTATCGGAACACGATCCGACGCCGCGCTCGGTTGCCCGCCCCCGGCGATCTCCCTATAATCCACCCCGCGCAAGAGACCGGCCGGCGTTCCCCGGCCGCCTCGTGCACCGCGTCTTCCTGCGCGTCGATCCGGCCGATCGAGCGGCCGGTCGACGACGGCGCCGTGCGTGACGGGCGGCCGCGCTGATCAGCGCACCAACGACGGTCGGGGCAATGCTGCGGGTACACGAGTCACAGACGGCGTCCGGCATCAAGCGGGTCTGGATGCTGAGCCGCAATTGCGCCCTGACACCGCGGCAGGTCGGCGCCTTCTACCTGTCGCTGGTCGCGGCATCGGCGCTGATCGCGACCGTCTTCCTGTTGCGCGGCGTCTGGATGGTCCTCCCGTTCTCGGTCGTCGAGATGACCGCGGTCGGCGCGGCGCTGCTGATCTACGCGCGGCACGCCGTCGACTGCGAGCGCGTGTCGCTCGAGCCGCACGCGCTCGAGATCGAATCGATCGACGGCAGCGAACGGCGCGTGACGCGCGTCGACCCGCGCGCGGTGCGGATCGAGATGGAGGCCCGGCCGCGCGGCAGGCTCGCCGTGGTCGCGCGCGGCGAACGCATCGCCGTCGGGCGCTTCGTCAGCGAGCGCGAACGCCGGCGGTTCGCGAAAGAACTGCGGCAGGCGCTGGCGCCCGCGAGCTGAACCTGCGTGCGGCGCCGCCCGACGCGGCGCCTGCGAGTTGATCGGAGAATCGAGTCACATGAAGCACATCGTCGACGCCCTCCTGCGCAAGCGGGCCTTCGTCGCGTCGTTCGCGACGATCCTGGCCGCGGCGCTCGCGTCGCTGTTCGCGAACGCGGCGTGGGCCGTCGGCGACGCGCCCGGCGGTCCGAAGGTCAACCAGCTGAACCTGCCGGTCGGCGTGACGAAGATCTCGTCCGACATCTACGACCTGCACACGTTCGTGCTGCTGATCTGCCTGATCATCTTCGTGCTGGTGTTCGGCGTGATGTTCTACGCCGTCTTCAAGCACCGGAAGTCGGTGGGCCACAAGGCCGAGACGTGGCACGAGAACACGACGGTCGAGATCATCTGGACGATCGTGCCGTTCATCATCGTCATCGCGATGGCGCTGCCGGCGACGCGCCTCATCGTCGACATGAAGGACACGACGAACGCCGACCTGACGATCAAGGCCACCGGCTATCAGTGGCGCTGGGGCTACGACTACCTGAACGGCGAAGGCGAGGGCATCGGCTTCATCTCGAGCTCGGCGACGCCGCGCGAGGAATCGGGCTTCCCGACCGAAGGGATCAAGGCCAATCCGCACAGCGACATCTACCTGCTGGACGTCGACAATCCGCTCGTCGTGCCGGTCAACAAGAAGGTCCGCGTCATCACGACGGCCGACGACGTCATCCACGCGTTCGCGGTGCCGCAGTTCGGCATCAAGCAGGACGCGATTCCCGGCTTCGTTCGCGACACGTGGTTCAAGGCCGAGAAGATCGGCGTCTACCGCGGCGAATGCCAGGAGCTGTGCGGCGCCGAGCACGCGTACATGCCGATCGTCGTCGAGGTCGTCTCCGCCGCGGACTACACGAAGTGGGTCGACGGCAAGAAGAAGGAGATGGCGGCGCAGGCCGACGACCCGACCAAGACGTACACGGTCGCCGAGCTGACGTCGCGCGGCGAAAAGATCTTCAACGGCAACTGCGCGGTCTGCCACCAGGCGGCGGGCACCGGCAACACCGCGATCGGCGCGCCCGCGCTCGTCGGCGACGCGAAGGTGCTCGGCCCGAAGGACGTGCAGATCGGCGTGCTGCTGCACGGCCAGCAACGGCAAGATGCCGGCCTGGAGCCAGTTGTCCGACGTCGAGATCGCGTCGGTCATCACGTACACGCGCAACGGCTGGTCGAACGGTGGCAAGGGGACCGACCCCGTCGTCCAGCCGACCGACGTGCTGGCCGATCGCAAGAAGTCGTAGGAACGCGGCGCCCGCGAATCCGCATCCGAACCCGCGCGCCGCACGGCCGCGCCTGGAGAGACCATGAGCACCACCGCCATCGACCATCCGCACGACGACCATGCGCACGGTCACGGTCACGACGAAGCGCATCACATGCCGACCGGCTGGCGTCGCTGGGTCACCGCGACGAACCACAAGGACATCGGCACGCTGTACCTGTTCTTCTCGTTCACGATGTTCATGGAAGGCGGCGTGCTCGCGCTGCTGCTGCGCGCCGAACTGTTCGAGCCGGGCCTGCAGATCGTGAACCCGGAACTGTTCAACCAGTTCACCACGATGCACGGCCTGATCATGGTGTTCGGCGCGATCATGCCGGCGTTCGTCGGCTTCGCGAACTGGCAGGTGCCGCTGATGATCGGCGCGCCCGACATGGCCTTCGCGCGGATGAACAACTTCAGCTTCTGGCTGCTGCCGCCGGCCGCGCTGATGCTCACGCTGTCGTTCTTCGTGCCCGGCGGCGCGACGGCCGCCGGCTGGACGCTCTACGCGCCGCTGTCCGTGCAGATGGGCCCGGGGATGGACCTCGCGATCTTCGCGATCCACATCATGGGCGCGTCGTCGATCATGGGCTCGATCAACATCATCGTGACCATCCTCAACATGCGCGCGCCCGGCATGACGCTGATGAAGATGCCGATGTTCGTGTGGACGTGGCTGATCACCGCGTACCTGCTGATCGCCGTGATGCCGGTGCTGGCCGGCGCGATCACGATGGTGCTGACCGACCGCCACTTCGGCACGTCGTTCTTCAACGCGGCCGGCGGCGGCGACCCGGTGATGTACCAGCACATCTTCTGGTTCTTCGGGCACCCCGAGGTGTACATCATGATCCTGCCGGCGTTCGGGATCATCTCGCAGGTGATCCCGGCGTTCGCCCGCAAGCCGCTGTTCGGCTACGCGTCGATGGTCTACGCGACGAGCGTCGATCGCGATCCTGTCGTTCATCGTCTGGGCGCACCACATGTTCACGACCGGCATGCCGGTGACCGGCCAGCTGTTCTTCATGTACGCGACGATGCTGATCGCGGTGCCGACCGGCGTGAAGGTGTTCAACTGGATCGCGACGATGTGGAAGGGCTCGATGACGTTCGAGACGCCGATGCTGTTCGCGATCGGCTTCCTGTTCGTGTTCACGATGGGCGGCTTGACCGGCGTCATCCTCGCGATCTCGCCGATCGACATCCAGCTGCAGGACACGTACTACGTCGTCGCGCACTTCCACTACGTGCTCGTCGCCGGCTCGCTGTTCGCGCTGTTCGCGGGCTTCTACTACTGGGTCGCCGAAGTGGACCGGCCACATGTACCACGAGAGGCCGCGGCAAGTTCCACTTCTGGAAGTCGCTGATCTGGTTCAACGTCACGTTCTTCCCGATGCACTTCCTCGGTCTCGCCGGCATGCCGCGTCGCTACGCCGACTACCCGATGCAGTTCACCGACTTCCACCAGATCGCGACGATCGGCGCGTTCGGGTTCGGGCTGTCGCAGGTCTACTTCCTGTTCGCGGTGGTGCATCCCGACGATCAAGGGCGGCCCGAAGGCGGCCGACAATCCGTGGGAAGGCGCCGAAGGCCTCGAGTGGACGGTGCCGAGCCCCGCGCCGTTCCACACGTTCGAGACGCCGCCGCTGGTGCGCTGATCGTGCGCGAGGCCTGTCACCGATGAGCGGCTACGAACCCGGACCGAAGAGCGCGCGCGACGCGGACATCCGCGCGCGCAACCGCCGCACGGCGCTGATCCTCGCGTCGATCGCGCTCGTGTTCTTCGTCGGCGCCATCCTCCGCTACGCGCTGCCGCACCATTGACGATGGATACGCCGCGCGCCGAAGGGCGCTTCGAGTCGCTGCGTCGACGCCTGAACCGGGCGATGCTCGGCAAGCTCGCCGTCGTGACGGTGCTGATGTTCGGCTTCGGCTACGCGCTCGTGCCGCTCTATCGCAAGATCTGCGAGATCACCGGCGTCAACGAGCTCACGCAGACCGACGCCGGCGCGACGGCCTTCGCGAAGAGCACGCAGGTCGACCTCACGCGGACCATCACCGTCCAGTTCGACGGCAACGCACGCGGGCCGTGGCGCTTCATGCCGGCGACGCGCGAGATGAAGGTGCATCCGGGCGAGTTGACGACGATGACGTACGAGATCGCGAACCAGCAGAACCGCGCGATGCAGGCGCAGGCGATCCCGAGCTACGCGCCGCTGACCGCGATGCCGTATTTCCGCAAGGTCGAATGCTTCTGCTTCAAGCAGCAGGCGCTCGCGCCGCACGAGGCGAAGCAGTTCCCGGTCGTCTTCGTGATCGATCCGAAGATCCCGAAGAACGTCGACACGATCACGCTCTCGTACACGTTCTTCGAGGTCGGCGGGCCGGCGACGGCGCTCGCCGCGCCGCGGAGTTGAGCGCGTGCCGGTCGACGGCGAGCCGCCGCGCGCGGGCTTCGGCCGCACGCTGGTCGCCGTGTTCTGGTCGTTCTTCGGCGTTCGCAAGCGGGCCGACCTCGAACGCGACGCGGGGTCGCTGAACCCGGTCGCGGTCGTCGTCGCGGCGCTGCTCGCGGTCGCGCTGTTCGTGCTCGTGCTGATCGGCATCGTGCACGCCGTCGTACACTGACACACATCAATCCGGAGATGGCAATGAGCGGTTCCGTGGCGACCAACGCGTCGACCGATGTCTCGCAGATGGTCCAGGCGCCGGTGCCGGCCTACTACTTCGTGCCGGGCCCGTCGTTCTGGCCGCTGTTCGGCGGCGCGTCGATGCTGCTGACGATGCTCGGCGCGGCCGGCTGGGTCAACGGTCAGCCGTGGGGGCCGTACGCGAACGGCCTCGGCATCCTGTGCATGCTGACGGTGCTGTATCGCTGGTTCGGCGACGCGATCGGCGAGTCCGAAGGCGGCCAGTACGGCAACCGGATCGACGTGTCGTTCCGGTGGAGCATGAGCTGGTTCATCTTCTCCGAGGTCATGTTCTTCGCGGCGTTCTTCGGCGCGCTGTTCTACTCGCGCGTCATCTCGCTCGGCGAACTGTCGTCGCTCGACGCGCACTTTCTCTGGCCCGACTTCGCCGGCAAGTGGCCGAGCGTCGGGCCGGCCGGATCGGTCGACGCGTTCACGGCGATGGCGCCGTTCCCGGTGCCGACGATCAACACGGCGCTGCTGCTCACGTCCGGCGTCACGCTGACGATCGCGCACCACGCGCTGCGCCACGACCTTCGCCGTCGTGCGGCGCTCTGGCTGTTCCTGACGATCGCGCTCGGCGTGACGTTCCTGTGCTTCCAGGTCTACGAATACGGACACGCGTACTCGCATCTCAACCTGAAGCTGTCGTCGGGCATCTACGGCTCGACGTTCTTCATGCTGACCGGCTTCCACGGCTTCCACGTGACGATGGGCGCGCTGATGCTGTCGGTCATGCTGTTTCGCGTGATCCGCGGCGACTTCAAGCCGGACCATCACTTCGGCTTCGAAGGCGCGGCGTGGTACTGGCACTTCGTCGACGTCGTCTGGCTCGGGCTGTACATCGTCGTCTACTGGCTCTGACGCGCGTCGACGTCGCAAAAAACGCCGCGGTCGCGGCGTTTTTTGTTCGTCGTCGCCGCGGCGCGAGGCGCGCGCGGGCCGCTCAGCGAAAGCCGGTCGGCCGGATCCAGCCGAGCTTGTACGCGACGAGGATCAGAACGAACAGCGTGATCGAGAATCCCACTCGCATCGCGAGCGCGGTCACGGTCCGGTCGCTGCGACCGCGGTCCTTCATGATGAAGACGAGCGCGGACGTCAGGCTGGCGAGGATCAGCACGAACGCGACGATCACGACATAACGCATGGGCACGATGATCTCACAGCGGTCCCCGCTCGAGCCCGGTCGAACCGGCGCGATGCCGGTCGGCCGGACCGTCGTCGCGGCCGTCGCGATCGTCGCCGCGATCGCCGCGACCTGCGCGCTCGGCGCGTGGCAGCTGCGCCGCGCCGCCGGCAAGGAAGCGCTCCAGCAGCGCTTCGACGCGGCGGCGCACGCACCGCCGATCGCGCCCGGCGCCGACGCGTTGCGCGAACCGCGGCTGCTCGTCGATCGACACGTGCGCATCGCCGGCCGCTGGCGAGCCGACGGCGTCGTCTATCTCGACAACCGTCCGCTCGCGGGCGTGCCGGGGTTCGAGGTGCTGATGCCGCTGGCGGTCGACGGACCACCGCCGCTCGACGTGATCGTCGACCGCGGCTGGGTGCCGCGCGACCCGAACGACCGGACGCGGATCGCGCCGTATCGCACGCCCGACGGCGTGGTCACGGTCGACGGCGTCGGGCTGGCCGACGAGCCGCGGTTGCTCGAGCTCGGCCGGCCGGCCGAGCGGCGACTCGGGGGAATCTGGCAGAATTTCGACTTCGACGCGTACGCCCGCGCGTCGGGCGCCGCGCCGCTCCGGCTCGTCGTCCGGCAGGACGCCGATGCGCCGTCCGACGGCCTGACGCGGCAAGGGCCCGAGCAGGGCGTCCTGCAGGCGCAGATCGATCGCCACCACGGCTACGCGTTCCAGTGGTTCGGGCTCGCGACCGCGCTCGCCGCCTTCCTCGTCTATCGCATCGTCCGCGTGATCCGGCATGGCCGCCTTGCCCCATCCTGAAGCCGCGCGTCGCACCGGGCGCCTGAAGCTCTGGCTCGTCCTCGTGATCTGCGCGGCGCCGGTGATCGCGTCGTACATCGTCTATTACGGCGTCCGGCCCGACGCCCGCAGCAACTACGGCGCGCTCGTGGAGCCGCAGCGACCGACGCCGGCGCTGCACCTGACAACGCCCGACGGCCGGCCGTTCGACGCCGCGTCGCTGCGCGGCAAGTGGATCCTGCTGATGGTCGCCGGCGGCGATTGCACCGGCGACTGTCCGGACCGGCTCTATCACCTGCGGCAGGTGCGGCTCACGACCGGGAAGGAGCGCGATCGCGTCGAGCGCGTGTGGTTGATCCCCGACGCGGCGCCGCTGCTCGACGATGCTGATGCGCGAGTACGACGGCACCGTGATGCTGCGCGCCGATCCGGCGGAGCTGCGAGCGCTGGCTCGGCGGCGCGGGCGGCAGCCGGGCGGCGACGACGACTATGCGCGGCATCTCTACGTCGTCGATCCGCTCGGCAACCTGATGATGCGGTTTCCCGAGCACGCCGATCCGAACCGCACGAAGCGCGACCTCGCGAAGCTGCTCGCCGCGTCGCGGATCGGCTGACGATGAAGAGCTTCGACCTGCTGCTGCTGGCGTTCAAGGGCGTCGCGGTCGCGTCGGTGCCGCTCGGCGCGGTCTGGTTCGGCCGCGCGAAGGACACGCGCGGCCGGCTGCGTCGGCTTGCGTGGATCACCGCGTTCCTGACCTTCGACCTCGTCGTGTTCGGCGGCTTCACGCGACTGACCGACTCGGGACTCGGCTGCCCGGACTGGCCCGGCTGCTACGCGAAGGCGAATCCGCTGATGGCGTCGGGCGACATCCATGCGGCCGAGCAGGCGATGCCGACCGGTCCCGTGACGATGAACAAGGCCTGGATCGAGATGATCCATCGCTACCTCGCGATGGCGGTCGGCCTGCTGATCGTGACGATGCTGGTCGTCGAGCGTCTGGCGCGCACGCCGGGCGCGCGGCGCGGCATTCCCGGGTCTCGCCGCCGCGCACGCTCGGCCTCGTCGTGCTGCAGGGCGCGTTCGGCGCGTGGACCGTGACGCAGAGGCTGCAGCCGATCTTCGTCACGACGCATCTGCTGCTCGGGCTGTCGCTGCTCGCGATGCTCGTGTGGCAGGCGCTGAAGCTCGACGATGCGACGACCGAGGTCGGTCCGCGGCCAACGTCGCCGACGACCGGACTGCGCGCGCTCGCGATCGCCGCGTTCGTCGCATTGGCCGTCCAGATCGCGCTCGGCGGATGGGTCAGCGCGAACTACGCGGTCCTCGCCTGCAGCGACTTCCCGACCTGCCAGGGCGTCTGGCTGCCGACGATGGACTTCGCGAACGGCTTCACGTGGTGGCGCGAACTCGGCCGCGACGCGCACGGCGGCTACCTGTCGGTGGCGGCGCTGACGGCGATCCACTGGACGCACCGGACATTCGCCGCCATCGTCGCCGCGCTCGGCGTCGCGCTCGCGGTGCGGCTCTGGCGTTCGCCGGGCTTCGAAGGTGTCGCGCGTGCGCTCGCGGCGCTGCTCGCGGCACAGTGGGCGACCGGGCTCGTCAACGTCGTCTTCGCATGGCCGCTCGTCGCTGCCGTGCTGCACGACGCCGGCGCCGCGGCGCTGGTCACGATGCTGGTCGTGATAAATTACCGGCTCTCGCCGACGTCGGGCGCCGAGCCGTCGGCTCGCCCCGCCACGGCATCCCGCGCGGCGCCCGCCGCGCTGCGTCGCGCCGCCGGCTGACGCGCCGCCGCACTCCGGGCTTCCCGAGCGATCGATCGATGCAACACGTCCTGCCCGCATCCGCCGGGCGCAAGCTCGCGCAGTACTACGCGCTGACGAAGCCGCGGGTCACGCAGCTCGCGGTCTTCTGCGCGGTCATCGGCATGTTCCTCGCGGTGCCCGGGCTCCCGCCGCTGAACAGGCTGATCTCCGCGACGGTCGGCATCTGGCTGCTCGCCGGCGCGGCCTTCGCGGTCAACTGCCTCGTCGAACGCGAACTCGACGCACGGATGTCGCGCACCGCGCGGCGGCCGTCGGCGTCCGGCGAACTGGCCCCGCTCGAGATCCTGATCGGCTCCGGCGTCATCGGCGGCGCCGGCATGCTGGTGCTGTCCGCGCTCGTCAATCCGCTGACCATGTGGCTGACGTTCGCGACGTTCGTCGGCTACGCCGTCGTCTACACGATGCTGCTGAAGCCGATGACGCCGCAGAACATCGTGATCGGCGGCGCGTCGGGCGCGATGCCGCCGGCGCTCGGCTGGGCGGCGATGGCGGATCACGTCCCGGCGCAGGCCTGGATCCTCGTGCTGATCATCTTCGTCTGGACGCCGCCGCACTTCTGGGCGCTCGCGCTGTACCGCACCGAGGACTTCCGGAAGTCCGGCCTGCCGATGCTGCCGGTCACGCACGGCGCGCGCTACACGCGCCTGCTACGTGCTGCTGTACACGATCGCGCTGGTCGCGACGACGTCACTGCCGTTCGCGGTGCGGATGAGCGGCTGGCCGTACCTCGTCGCGGCGATGCTCCTCGGCGCGCGTTTCGTGCAACTCGCCTGGGCCATCTGGCGCGCGACGAACGAGCTCGACGCGCTGATGCTCGCCCGTCGGACGTTCCGCTACTCGATCGTCTATCTGTCGCTGCTGTTCGCGGCGCTGCTGGTCGACCACTACCTCGTCTGGTGACGATGACCGGCGCCCGTTCGCTGTCGCGCCTGCTGTCCGCGGCCGTCTTGTCGGCCGCGCTCGCGGCCTGCGGCTCGCATCGGCCGGCGCAGTTCGACAGCGTCGACATCACCGGCGCCGACTACGCGCGAGACTTCCACCTGACCGACGCGGCCGGCCGGCCGCGCTCGCTCGCCGACTATCGCGGCAAGGTCGTGCTGCTGTTCTTCGGTTACACGCAGTGTCCCGACGTCTGCCCGACGACGATGGCGGACCTGAAGACGGTCATGCAGACGCTCGGCCCCGGCGCGGACCGGGTGCAGGTGCTGTTCGTGACGCTCGATCCGGCGCGCGACACGCCGGCGCTGCTGTCGCAGTACGTCCCGTCGTTCGACCCGCGCTTCGTCGGACTGCGCGGCGACGACGCGTCGACCGCGCAGGCCGCGAAGGACTTCAAGGTCTTCTACCAGAAGGTGCCGGGAACGACGCCCGGCTCGTACTCGCTCGACCATTCGGCCGGCACGTACGTCTTCGACCCGTCCGGACGGGTCCGGCTCTACGTGCGGCCCGGCGAAAAGCCGGCGGAGATCGCCCACGACGTCGAGCTCCTGCTCGCCTGAGCGGGCGGCGACCGGGCCCGGTCGCGACGAGGCGCTCCACTAGAATGGCGGGTTTTTCCTTCCATTCACGAGTCTCCCCATGGCGCTTCGCTGCGGCATCGTCGGCCTTCCGAACGTCGGCAAGTCGACGCTTTTCAACGCGCTGACCAAGGCCGGCATCGCGGCCGAGAACTATCCGTTCTGCACGATCGAGCCGAACACCGGCGTGGTCGAGGTCCCGGACGAGCGGCTCGCGGCGCTGGCCGCCATCGCGAAGCCCGAGCGGATCGTGCCGGCGATCGTCGAGTTCGTCGACATCGCCGGCCTCGTCGCCGGCGCGTCGAAGGGCGAGGGGCTCGGCAACCAGTTCCTCGCACACATCCGCGAGACCGACGCGATCGTCAACGTGGTGCGGTGCTTCGAGGATCCGAACGTCGTCCACGTCGCCGGCAAGGTCGACCCGCTGTCCGACGTCGAGGTGATCCAGACCGAACTCGCGCTCGCCGACCTCGCGACGCTCGAGAAGACGCTCGTGCGGATCACGAAGCAGGCGCGCGGCGGCGACAAGGAGGCGGCGCGGCTGCTGACCGTGCTCGCCAAGGTCGAGCCGCAGTTGAACGAAGCGAAGCCGGTCCGCGCGCTCGGCCTCGACGCCGAGGAGACGGCGCTGCTGAAGCCGCTCTGCCTGATCACCGCGAAGCCGGCGATGTTCGTCGCGAACGTCGCCGAGAACGGCTTCGAGAACAATCCGCTGCTGGACGCGCTACAGGCCTACGCCGGGTCGCACGGCGCGCCGGTCGTGGCGATCTGCGCGTCGCTCGAGTCCGAGATCGCCGAGCTCGACGAGGCCGACAAGGCCGTGTTCCTCGAGGACATGGGGATGACGGAGCCCGGCCTGAGCCGCCTGATCCGGGCCGGCTACGAACTGCTCGGGCTGCAGACCTACTTCACGGCGGGCGAGAAGGAAGTACGCGCCTGGACGGTACCGATCGGCGCGACGGCGCCGCAAGCGGCCGGCGTGATCCATACGGATTTCGAGCACGGCTTCATCCGCGCCGAAGTCATCGCCTACGACGACTTCATCGCCTGCCGCGGCGAGGCCGGGGCCAAGGAAAAGGGAAAGATGCGGCTCGAGGGCAAGGAGTACGTGGTGCGCGACGGCGACGTGATGCACTTCCGGTTCAACGTCTGAACGCGTCGGACGTCCTCAAGTTTTTTCGGACGTTGCCGATTCAGCCTTTGTCGCCGCGACTGGCTTCGAAATGCGATGCCGGCCGCATCGATCAGTAAGGCCCCACCGCGAGGGCAGTGGGGCCTCACGTACGACTTAGTAGCCGCTGGCGTCGATACCGCCGCCAACATCGGCGAGGGATTGGTCGTCGAGCGTCGTCACATCGATGTCGAAATCAAGCACGGGTTCTCTCCTAGCTACAACTGGGACGTTGAAGTAATTGCTCTAAGAAAAACTACCTCTTAGAACATGCGCAACACCGATCTGGCTGCGAACCGGATCGGGCCGCGCTCCTGGGCTGCCAATCATGCAATTGGCCGCTTGGGACCAGTATTCACAAGAACCGCAGCGTTTGGAAGGAATGCGCGAAAAATCGCGACCGCCGGCCACTATCGGGATGATGAGCGAGCACCAGCGATGCCCGACGACCTGTCCCCCGAGCCATTCCTTCGCGAAAAGGAGACGGCACTTCACGCGACGGTCCGGCGCTTGTCTGCGCTATTGGATGCCGGCAGTGCGGACGGCTATCAGGAAGCACTCCTGCACGCCGGACGCATTCTCGACTCCGCAACGCCGGAGTCGCTGGAGCATTGCGCCGAGATTCTGAACCGGACCTGTTTCTACCTCTTCGAGGTGAATCAATCCATGAGCGGAATCGCTCTTGGAAAGCGGATCGCCGAATCCGCGGAGCGATGCGGACTGAAGAAAATCGTCCGTCGAATCTTCAATATCCTCGGCGTGCAGTACGGCGACATCGCGGACTTCGCGACCGCGATGGACTATCTCGAAAAAGCGATCGTCCTGGCCCGGCAGATCGGCGGCGATACGGTCGAGATCGCGTGTCTCGCGAACGTCGTTTCGGTACTGCAGGAATTCGGCCATTACCGGCAGGCGATCGAACTGGCGAAGAAGATCCTCCGTTCGAAAGAGGAGTCTCACGTCGCCAGCATGCTGAAGCTGCAGTGCGCATCCAACGGGCTGTTCTCGGCCCAGCGCATCGGAGACACGGACAGCGCCCGCCAGTTCGTGGAGGCCGGCATCCGCTATCTTCGTCCCGACGTCGAGCCGCTGAGGCGCGTCTTCTTCGAGAAGAACCGCATCGCCTATCTCATCGACTGCGGCGATGTATCGTCCGCGACGGTCATCGTCGACGACATCGTCGAGCGCTATGGCAGCCTCGATAATCCACGGATCCGGACGCTGATCGCGATCTCGTCCGCCCTGTGCATGTGGGCCGAGGGCGACAAGACGACGTCCCGCTCCGCGCTGAGGGAGCTCTACGTCGAGAGCAAGGCGTCGCGCCTGTACCATCATTTCGTGTTGCAGGCGCTGATCAAGGTTCATGGCGATGCCGACCTTCCGTCGACGGCGAGCGACGGGCTGCGGTATGCGCGCGAGCTCGTCGCCTTCACGACGAGCGTGAAGAAAGCGAAGTTCTACCGACAGCTCGCGAATCAGCGACAGATGCCGGCGCGTGCAGGCTTCGCCGCCACCGCGACGTCGATCGATCCGTTCGACGCGGCGCGGGCGTGGCTTGATGCGTCCGACGTCGCGGTCCCGCCCGACGACCTCGACCAGCGCAGGGAGCTCGTGAAGCACGAGGAACTGGCCGCGATCCACGAAGACATGGCCCAGTTGCGTGCGATCAGCATCCGTCGGGACATCCGCACGGACGCGGTCAATACCGCGGAAAACTGGGCCATCGCAGCCGAGTTCTTCGACGACGAGACCGGACAGCACTGTTATCGCGTCGGTCACCTCGCCAGCATGCTCGCGAGAGCGATCGGAATGGACGAGACGTTCTGCATCCAGGTCGAGCATGCCGCGCGGTTGCACGACATCGGCAAGATCGCCGTCAATGAAGTGATTCTCTTGAAACCGGGGCCTCTCGATGCCGCCGAAATGGCCGCCATGCGGCTCCATACGGAGGTCGGCGCCCAGATCCTGGCCGGTTCCGACGATCCGACGCTGAGGATGGCGGCCGAGGTCGCCCGCCACCATCACGAATGGTGGAATGGCGCCGGCTATCCGACCAAACGGTGCGGAAAGGAAATTCCGCTATCGGCGCGTCTTTGCGCCTATGCCGACGTCTACGACGCGTTGACGCATATGCGCGCTTACAAGAAAGCCTGGACGCACGAGCGTGCCGTCGACGAAATCCGGCGGCTCCGCGGCGTGCAATTCGATCCGGATCTGTTCGACCCGTTCATCGACGTGCTGACGCCGTATCGAACGGATCTCGATGCTCGGGCGATTCCGGGGTTCGCCGACATGCTGACGAATGGGTTGATCGCGTCCCGGCGCAAGCTGATGGAAACGATTTCGGGGACGCCGGCTTAAACAAAGTCGGCAATCACGCGCGCGGGCGATTTCAATCGCTCGATTGAACGACGCCGCCCGCGTCGACTTGCAGTCGTTCGAACTTTCGCCACAAGTCTGCGTTGCTTTCCCGCCACATCGGGTCGAGCGGGATGCACTCGACCGGGCAGACGATCTGGCATTGGGGCCGGTCGAAGTGGCCGACGCACTCCGTGCACTTGTGCGGATCGATCTCGTAGATCGCCTCGCCCATCGAAATCGCGCCGTTCGGGCACTCGGGCTCGCAAACGTCGCAGTTGATGCACTGGTCCGTGATGATCAGGGCCATGCCGAAATCGTCCTCGGGATTTTTCCGTCGCGCCTAGGCGTCGTGCGCGGCGTCATTCGGTCGGCGTCGCGACCTTCTGCTTCAGCCATTTCTCGACCGACGGGAACGTGAACTTCGACACGTCGCCGCCGAGGATCGCGATCTCCCGGACGATCGTGCCGGAGATGAACATGTATTGGTCCGACGGCGTGAGGAACAAGGTTTCGACCGACGGCATCTGGTAGCGGTTCATCCCGGCCATCTGGAACTCGAACTCGAAGTCGGACACGGCGCGCAACCCGCGGATGATGATCGTCGCGTTCTGCTTGCTCGACGAAGTCCTTCAGCAGTCCGGAAAAGCCGCAAACGGTGACGTTCGGATAGTGCGACAGCACTTCGCGCGCGATGTCGACCCGCTCGACGAGCGAGAAGAACGGCCGCTTGTTGCGCGAATCGGCCACGGCGACGATCACCCGTTCGAAGATCTTCGACGCGCGTCGCACCAGATCCTCGTGGCCGCGCGTCAGCGGGATCGAACGTCCCCGGGTAGACCGCAATCAGCATGTCGTCTCCTCGTCGGATCTCTGTTTTTTGCGCTGCAACAGATGATAGAACACGTCCCCGGCCCTGTCCGCACGGTACGGTTCGAGCGCGACGGCGTCCACCCGGGCGGCGTCGAGCGGGCCGGCGGCCTCAACGTATACGAGTCCGTCCGGCGCGCAAAGCGCCGCCGCGAGCGGCAGGATCGGTTCCAGCAAGCCGGACGCGAACGGCGGATCGACGAAGATCACGTCGAAGCGGCGACCATCGCGGAGCAGGCGGCCCGCGAACTCGATCGGCGTCGCGCGCGCCGGACGTCGAGCGCCGCGCGCCCCGAGGCGCTCGCGCAACGCCTCGAGCTGCCGGACCACCGCGGGGTCGCGATCGCAGGCGACGACCGGTGCGGCGCCGCGGGACGCGGCCTCGAAGCCGAGCGCGCCGGATCCCGGCGAACAGATCGAGCGCGGCGCGGCCGGCGAGGGTTCCGAACGCGTGCGTCAGCCAGTTGAAGAGCGGTTTCGCGAACTCGGTCGGGCGTCGGGCGCAGCCCCGGCGCGTCGACGACCGGCAGCAGGCTGCGCCGCCACCGTCCGCCGATGATGCGCACCGATCCGGTCGGCGGGCGTGGGCCCGGGCGGGCGGGACGGTGGCTGGGCATCGGGCCGGATCGTGTCGAAAAGCGCGATGTTAAGATCGTTGCAGCCGTGCCGCGCGGTTCCGCCACGGTCCTCCGATGCGGTGTTCGCGCGTCGGGCGCGCGCCGTCTCCCATCCGCCCGCCTTCTTTCGACGATGCTGAAATTCTGGAAGCGGCCGGGCGCCGTCGAGCCCGCGACGCGCGACGACGACGTTCCGCCGCCGGTCGACGTCGCGTCGCCGCCGACGGCGACACGCCGGTCGCGCCGTCCGTCCTGTCCACCGCGCCGCCGCCGCTGCCGGAGGCGCCGTCGGCCGCGACCGAGCCGCCGAAGCGGTCGTGGCTCGATCGACTGAAGTCCGGGCTCTCGAAGACGAGCTCGAACATCACGACGCTGTTCGTCGGGGCGAAGGTCGACGAGGCGCTGTTCGAGGAACTCGAGTCGGCGCTGTTGATGGCGGATGCCGGCGTCGACGCGACGACGCATCTGATCGAGCGGCTGCGCGCGCGCGCCCGCAAGGAGTCGATCGACGACGCGGCCGCGCTGAAGGCGGCACTCGCCGCGCTGATGACCGAGCTGCTGCGGCCGCTCGAGAAACCGCTCGACCTGTCGCGCGCCGCGGGCGCCGGCCATCCGCTCGTGATGATGATCGTCGGCGTCAATGGCGCGGGCAAGACGACGTCGATCGGAAAGCTCGCGAAATATATCCAGTCGCAGGGCCGGACGGTGATGCTCGCCGCCGGCGACACGTTTCGCGCGGCGGCGCGCGAGCAGCTCGTCGTCTGGGGCGAGCGCAACGGCATCCCGGTCGTGACGCAGGCGTCCGGCGACCCGGCTGCGGTCGTCTTCGACGCGGTGTCGTCGGCGACCGCGCGGCGCATCGACGTGCTGATCGCCGACACGGCCGGACGGCTGCAGACGCAGCTGCACCTGATGGACGAACTGAAGAAGGTCAGGCGGGTGATCGCGAAGGCGGTTCCGACGCCGGCCGCTGCGGAGCCGCGCGAGGTGCTGCTCGTCATCGACGGCAACACCGGTCAGAACGCGATCGCGCAGGTGCGGGCGTTCGACGAAGCGGTCGGCCTGACCGGTCTCGTCGTGACGAAGCTCGACGGGACGGCGAAGGGCGGCGTGCTGGCGGCGATCGCGCTGCTGCGCCGGGACGCGCCGCCGATTCCGGTCTATTTCATCGGCGTCGGCGAGGGCCTCGACGACCTGCGGCCGTTCGAGGCGAAGCCGTTCGTCGACGCGCTGCTCGGCGACTGATGCTAGCGACGCCGCCAGACGCGGTCCGCGCGTCGCGCATCGAGGCCGGCGAGCCGCCCGGGCAGCGCGGCCACCGCGGGATCGGGCGCGGCCCGATTGCTCTCCACGCCGAGCGAATCGAGCAGGCGGGCGACGACGGCGCCCTGCGGCAGGCTCGTGCCGAAATGCACCAGCCGGCCGTCGCGGTACAGCGCGAGCGTCGGGAAGTTCTCGACGTCGATGTCGCCGGCGACGTCGGCGTCGTCCTCGATGTCGAGCCAGACGAACGTCGCGTCGTCGCGACGGGCGGCGAGCGCATCGAAGGTCGCCGCGAATTCGCCGCAGGTGTCGCACCAGGCCGCGCAGAGGCCGACGACGAGCAGCGGGCTGGTCGCGAGCGCGTCGGCGAACGAAGGGTCGGCGATGGTCGTTGACGGGGCGGATTTCATGCGTTCGGGTCGCCGGGTCTTCGGCGCGACGGGGCGGACTTCATTGTACGGGCGCACCGCGAACCGCCTCGACCCGTGGCGCGGGCGGCCGACGTGACGGTCGCGCCGCGCCGATTCGACGATCCGGCGCCGCCATCGGCCGTCGCCGTCGCCGCGCGGCTGGCGACGGCGCGCTGGGGCGCCGTCCTCGCGTTCGTCGTCGTCGCGACCATCGCGATGTTCGCGGTACTCGCGATCGTGCTGGCGCGCGCCGGTGCAGCCGCGATGCTCGCCGCGGCCGTCGCCGCGACGCCCGTCGTCGCCGTCGTCTCGGCCGACGCCGCACCGGCGGATGTCGCGGCGCTGGGCGATTCGATGCGCGCCCTGCCCGGGGTGGCGTCGGCGACGCCGCGGCCGAAGGACGATGCGCTGCGCACCCTGGTGGCCGCCGGGTTGCCGCCGGTCGAGGGTCGCAATCCGCTGCCGGATCTGTGGATCGTCATCCCCGACCCGGGCGCGATCGCCGCAAGCGGCCGGACCGTCGCCGAGGGGCTGGCCGCGCTTCGGGCGGCCGTGGTGAAGCTTGCGGGCGTCGAAGCGGTCCGGGTCGACGATCGCTGGGTCGCGGCAGCGGACGCCCTGCAGGTTCGGACCGCGGGTGCATTGGCGGTCGCGACGCCCGCCGTGCTGGCTCTCGCTTTCCTGGTGCTCGCGGCCACGGCGTTGCTGGCGGGGACGTCGCTCGGCGATCCCCAACGCGCTTCGTCGAAGTGGTCGCTCGCTCTCGTCGGTGCTTTCGTGGCGGTGGTCGCGAACTCGCTGGCCCTCGCCGTGGTCTATGTTCTGGCGCGCGCGGCGGACGGAGCGGCCGCTTCGACGGTCGATCGCGTGCTCGCGAACGGCCAGGCCGAGCGGCTGCTGTGGGTCGCCAGCGCGCTGGCTTCGCTGGTCGTCTGCGCGACGTTCGCGGCGCTCGGCGGGCGGCGTTCGATAGTCAAAGCAGGCGGTGAATCGACATCGCAGTTGCAATGAACTATTGAGCCGTCGCACCGGTCTGAACTTAGCAGTCCCGGACCGGGAGTGCTAACATCGCGGCAAAGGAGCAAGACATGGCGGAACTGGCGTTATCGAAGGATTGGGGTTTCGGTCGTGACGGCAAGGGCAGCGCGGGCCAGATGATGATGGCCGTGTCGAACCCCGGCGCGCTCGGGACGATCGACTCGTACATCCAGGCGGTGAACCGGTTGCCGCTGCTGTCGGCCGACGAAGAGCACGACTACGCGGTGCGCTTTCGCGACACCGGCGACCTCGAGGCGGCGCGGCGGCTGGTGCTGTCGCACCTGCGGCTCGTCGTGTCGATCGCCCGCGGCTATCTCGGCTACGGGTTGCCGCACGGCGACCTGATCCAGGAAGGCAATGTCGGCCTGATGAAGGCGGTCAAGCGCTTCGATCCGGAGCGCGGCGTGCGGCTGGTCTCGTTCGCGATGCACTGGATCAAGGCCGAGATGCACGAGTACATCCTGAAGAACTGGCGTCTCGTGAAGGTCGCGACGACGAAGGCGCAGCGCAAGCTGTTCTTCAATCTGCGTTCGCACAAGACCGGCCTGCAGACGTTCACGCCGGCCGAAGTCGAGGCGCTGGCGAAGGAACTGAACGTCAAGCGCGAAGAAGTCATCGAGATGGAGACGCGGCTGTCGGGCGGCGACATCGCGCTCGAAGGCCAGGTCGACGACGGCGAGGAAGAGTTCGCGCCGATCGCTTATCTCAAGGACGAGCACAACGAGCCGACGCAGGTCCTCGAGGCGAAGCGGCGCGATCGCATGCAGACGGACGGTATCGCGGCGGCGCTCGACAAGCTCGACCCGCGCAGCCGGCGCATCGTCGAGGCGCGCTGGCTGGCCGAGGACGTCGACGGCAAGGTCGGCAGCGCGACGCTGCACGATCTCGCGGGCGAATTCGGCGTCTCGGCGGAGCGGATCCGCCAGATCGAGGTCGCGGCGATGAAGAAGATGAAGGCGGCGCTGGTGTCTTACCAGTAAGCGCGTCGCCCGAAGAACCGAAGGCCCTGCGGGGCCTTTTTTTTACGAGACGAGCGACTCGCCGGCGAACAGCGCGTCGACCGTCTCGCGACGGCGGACGAGATGCATCGACGCGCCGTCGACCATCACCTCGGCGCCGCGCGGACGGGTGTTGTAGTTCGACGCCATCGCCATCGCATACGCGCCGGCCGACAGGAACGCCAGCAGGTCGCCTTCGGCCAGCGCGAGGTCGCGCGACCTGCGCGAGCCAGTCGCCCGACTCGCAGACCGGTCCGACGACATCCCACCGCACCGGCGCGCCCGGTCGATCGACGACCGGTACGACGTCGTGCCACGCCTCGTACAGCGCCGGCCGCATGAGGTCGTTCATCGCCGCGTCGACGATCGCGAAGCTGCGCGTCGTCGCCGGGCTTCAGCACCAGCGTGCGGGTCAGCAGCACGCCGGCGTTGCCGACCAGCGAGCGGCCCGGTTCGAACAGCAGCGCCATCGGCGGGCGGTCGCCGCGGCCGACCTGCCACGCGGTCGACGCGCGCGACCACCTCGCGCAGGTAGCGGCCGATATCGATCGTCGCGCCGGACGCTTCGTTGCCGTAGCGGATGCCGATGCCGCCGCCGAGGTCGAGGTGACGCAGCGCGATGCCGTCTTCGTCGAGCCGGTCGACGAGCGCGAGCAGCTTGTCGAGCGACTCGAGCAGCGGGCCGTCGTCGAGCAGCTGGGAGCCGATGTGGCAGTCGACGCCGACGACGTCGAGCGACGGCATCGCGGCGACGGCGCGGTAGGCCGCGTGCGCGTCGGCGTATGCGATGCCGAATTTGCTCTCGCGCAGGCCGGTCGCGATGTACGGATGGGTCCGCGCGTCGACGTCGGGATTGATCCGCAGCGAGACCGACGCGCGCTGTCCGGCGGCGTCGGCGACCGCGGCGAGTTGCGCCGCCTCCGAGACCGACTCGACGTTGAAGCCGCCGATGCCGGTCGCGAGCGCCTGCCGCATCTCGTCGCGCGTCTTGCCGACGCCCGAGAACACGACCTTCGCCGGATTGCCGCCGGCCGCGACGACGCGGGCGAGCTCGCCGCCCGAGACGATGTCGAAGCCGGCGCCGGCGCGGGCGAAGAGCTGGAGGATCGCGAGGTTCGAGTTCGCCTTGACGGCGTAGCAGATCGTTGCGCGATCGCCGACGGCGTCGGCATAGGCGCGGTACGCCGCGAGCAGCGCGGACGTCGAGTAGACGTAGGTCGGCGTGCCGAAGCGCTCGGCGACGGTCGCGAGCGCGACGTCTTCGACGAACAGCTGGCCGTCCCGACGGGAGAACCCCGGCGGCAGCGTCATCGACGCTTGTCCGGGTTGTCCTTGTCGGGCAGGTAGAGCGGGCCGCGTTGGCCGCAGGCCGCGAGGCTCGCGCAGAGCGGCGCGGCGAGCATCGCTACAATGAGTGCCCGCGCGACGGTGCGAAGAACGAGGGGCCGCGGCATGGCGATCGGGGTTCGAAACGGCGACGGAGTCTAGCATGGCCGGCATGGCCGATTCGCGATCGTTCCTCGCGCGCGCCGAGGGCGTGCTGACCCGACTCGAAGCGGCGCTCGACGCGCTCGCCGACGACGTCGACATCGACGTGCTGCGCGCCGGCAACGTCGTCACGCTGGCGTTCGAGAACGGCCAGCGGATCATCGTGAACATCCAGGAAGCCGCGCAGGAGATCTGGGTCGCGGCGCGCTCGGGCGGCTTCCACTTCCGCTTCGACGACGCGGCCGGCGCGTGGCTCGACACCCGCAGCGGCGACGACCTGAACGTTGCGCTCGCGCGGCTCGTCGGGGCCGAGGCGGGCGTCTTGCCGACGCTCTCGCTGTGACGCGGGGCGCGCCGCGATACGTGGCCCCCCGACGCTAGGCGCCGAACGGCCGGTCGCGCGGATCCTCGTACTTCGGCGTCTGCGGCCGCGACGGCGCGCTCGTCGTCGGCGCGGGCTGCGGCAGCACGGACGGCGACGGCGTCGAGGGATCGGGCGATGCGGGCGAGCCGTCCGGATTCGGCGTCGGATCGTCGAGGCCGAGCGATCCGATGCCCTGGCCCGGCTGGTTCTCGACGTAGTAGACCTCGCCCGCGACGTTGACGATGCCCGGCGGCGCGACGCGCTCCTTTTCCGGGACGCCCTTCAGCGCCTTCGACATGTAGCCGAGCCAGATCGGCAGCGCGAGGCCGCCGCCGGTCTCGCGGTCGCCGAGCGACTTCGGCTGGTCGAATCCCATCCACGCGATGCCGACGATGTTGTCGTTGCTGTAGCCGGCGAACCAGGCGTCGTGCGAATCGTTCGTCGTGCCGGTCTTGCCGGCGAGGTCGCCGCGCTTCAGGACGGCACTCGCCTTCGCGGCGGTGCCGCTGCGCGCGACGGTCCGCAGCAGGCTGTCCATGATGAACGCGTTGCGCGCGTCGATGACGCGGTTCGCCGGATCGCCGGCGACCACCTTGTCGACGCTGGCCAGGTCGTGCCCGGTGCTGTCGACGATGCGGCTGATGAAGTACGGGTTCACCTTGTAGCCGCCGTTCGCGAAGACCGAGTACGCGCCGGCCATCTGCCACGGCGTGACCGAACCCGCGCCGAGCGCCATCGGCAGATAGGCCGGATGCTTCGACGCCTCGAAGCCGAAGCGCGGCAGCGTGCTCTGCACGTAGCGCGGCCCGATCGCCTGCAGCAGCCGGATCGACACCATGTTCTTCGACTTCGCGAGCGCCTGGCGCAACGGCATCGGGCCGTCGAAGCGGCCGTCGTAGTTCTTCGGGTCCCACGCCTGGCTGCCGGTCGTGCTCGCATCGACGTGCACCGGCGCGTCGTTGACGATCGTCGCCGGCGTGTAGCCCTTCTCGAGCGCGGCGGAGTAGATGAACGGCTTGAAGCTCGATCCCGGCTGTCGCCACGCCTGCGTGACGTGGTTGAACTTGTTGCGGTTGTAGTCGAAGCCGCCGACCAGCGCACGCACCGCGCCGTCGCGCACGTTCGCCGCGATGAACGCCGCCTGCACCGTCGGCAGCTGGAAGATCTCCCACGCACCCTTCGCGTTCTTCATCACGCGGATCACCGCGCCGCGCCGGATGCGCTTCGGCTGCGGCGCCTTGTCGTTGAGCGACGCGGCCGCGAACTTCAGCCCGTCGCCGGTGATCGTGATCGTCTCGTCGACGCGCGCCGCGCGCACCTGCTTCGGCGACGCATCGAGGACGACGGCGGACACGATGTCGTCGCTGTCGGGATGTTCCGCGAGCGTGTCCTCGACGATCTCGGACAGGTCCGGCGCGTCGTCGGACGCCGGCAGGTCGACGAATTCCTCCGGCCCGTTGTAGCCGTGACGCCGTTCGTAGTCGAGCACGCCGGTGCGCAGAGCCTCGTAGGCCGCGTTCTGCTCGCCGGAGATCAGCGTCGTGTAGACGTTCAGCCCGCGCGAGTAGGTGTCGTCGTGGAACTGGTCGAACGCGGCCTGGCGCGCCATCTCGGCGACGTACTCGGCGTGGACGGCGAACGCCTCGGGATCGACGCGGACCGGCGTCGGCTGCGCCTTCGCCGCCTCGTACTGCGCGTCGGTGAGGTCGCCGATGGCGTGCATCCGCTCGAGCACGTACAGCTGCCGCACGCGGGCGCGCTTCGGGTTCACGACCGGGTTGTTCGTCGACGGCGCCTTCGGCAGGCCGGCGAGCATCGCGGCTTCGCCGACGGTGACGTCCTTCAGCGGCTTGCCGAAGTAGACGCGCTCGGCCGACGCGAAGCCGAACGCGTGCTCGCCGAGATAGATCTGGTTGACGTAGACCTCGAGGATCTGGTCCTTCGTCAGGTTGTCCTCGATCTTGAACGTCAGCAGCGCCTCGTAGAACTTGCGGACGTAGCTCTGCTCGCTCGACAGGAAGAAGTTGCGCGCGATCTGCTGCGTGATCGTCGACGCGCCCTGCCGGCGGCCGCCGCCGAAGAAGCTGCCGTTCGCGAGGTTGTTCATCCCGGCGCGCAGCACGCCGAGGTAGTCGATGCCGCTGTGCGTATAGAAGTGCTCGTCCTCGGCCGCGAGGATCGCCTGCTTCATCACGGTCGGCACGTCGCCGATCGCGACGACGGCGCGGCGCTCGTCGCCGAATTCGCCGATCAGCACGCCGTCGGCCGTGTAGACCCGCAACGGGATCTTCGGCCGGTAGTCGGTCAGCGACTCGATCGACGGCAGGTTGCGATAGGCGAGCGCGACGGCGATGACGAACACCATCGCAACGCAGGCGGCGCCCGCGGCGCACAGCCCGACGATCCACGCGAGCACGCGCAGGGCGGGATGCAGACGGCGGGGCGGGGTCGTCGACGGCGACGAAGCGGTGGGACTCGGCATGCGAAAGACGCGGAACGGCGCGCGAGCGGCGGGCGCCGCGGACAGCCCGCCATTATAGACAAGCGACCGCGCGGCGACGTTCCGTCAGCCGGAGTTGCGCAGGCCGGCCGCGAGGCCGTTGATCGACATGTGGATGCCGCGATGCATCCGCTCGTTCTGCGCCGTCTCGCCCTGCGCGGCGCGAAAGCGGCGCATCAGCTCGACCTGCAGGTGGTTCAGCGGGTCGATGTACGGCAAGCGGTATTCGATCGATCGCGCGAGCCCCGGGTTGCCGGCGAGACGTTCGCGCGTACCGGTGATGGACGTCATCGCCGCCTCGGTGCGCGTCCACTCGCCCTCGATCGCGGCGAACACGCGCTTCGCGAGCTTCGGGTCCGGCACGAGCGCGACGTAGCGCGCCGCGATCGACAGGTCGCTCTTCGCCATCACCATGTCGAGGTTCGACAGCAGCGTCGCGAAGAACGGCCACGTGCGATGCATGCGGCGCAGCAGGCGCAGCCGTCCGCTCGCGCCCGGCGAGCCGGCATCGATCCATCGCTCGACGGCACTGCCGAATCCGAACCAGCCCGGTAGTCCGACGCGGCTCTGGCCCCAGCTGAAGCTCCAGGGGATCGCGCGGAGCGCCTCGATCGACCGCTGCGCCTTGCGCGACGCCGGTCGCGAGCCGATGTTGAGCTGCGCGATCTCGCCGATCGGCGTCGCCGCGAAGAAGTAGTCGGCGAAGCCCGGCGTCTCGTAGACCAGCGCGCGATAGGCGTCCA
The DNA here is from genome assembly GCA_963720205.1 of uncultured beta proteobacterium. Lineage (GTDB taxonomy): Bacteria > Pseudomonadota > Gammaproteobacteria > Burkholderiales > Burkholderiaceae_D > CAHJXF01. The sequence goes on from OY970390.1 coordinate 3,204,849, forward strand.
TGCTCGCCTGCGACAGGGCCGCGGCCGCGTCGAGGAACGCCTGCGGGATCTCGGCCGGCGGCGGCAGCAGGCTGGCGTCGAGCGTCGCGGCCACCAGCGTCTCGAGGTTGCGACGGCCGATCTCCGCGTTCGCGTACTTCGACGCGATCACTTCGCCCTGCTCCGTCAACCGGAGTTGACCGTTGACGGTGTCAGGCGGCTGTGCGCGGATCGCCTGGTAGCTCGGACCGCCGCCGCGACCGACCGTGCCGCCGCGACCGTGGAACAGTCGCAATACGAGCCCGTCGCGACGCCGCGGCTCGAACAGCGTCGCGAGCGCGGTCTCGGCGCAGTACAGCTCCCAGTTGCTCGTGAAGAAGCCGCCGTCCTTGTTGCTGTCGGAATAGCCGAGCATCACGTCCTGCTCGTTGCCGGACCGGCGGATCATCGCCGCGACGTCGGGCAGCGCGTAGTAGGCGGCCATGATCGGCGCGGCATGGCGCAGGTCGGCGATCGTCTCGAACAGCGGCACGACGATCAGGTCGGCGACCGCGTCGCCCGGCGCGTCGTCGCTCGCGCCGAGCGCGCCGCGGACGAGCCCGCATTCCTTCTGCAGCACCAGCACCTCGAGCAGGTCGCTGACGCTCTCGGTGTGCGAGATGATCGCGTGACGGATCGCGGCGGGACCGTAGCGGCGTCGTCCTTCGCGCGCGGCCTCGAAGATCGCGAGCTCGCCGTGCGTGTGGTCGCCGTACGCCGCGCCGTGCACGCGCAGGCTGCGCGGATCGCGCAGCTGCCGCATCAGCACGTCGATCTTCGCCGGCTCGTCGAGCGCCGCGTAGTCGGACTCGATGCGCGCGACCGCGAGCAGCTCGGCGACGACGAGCTCGTGCTGGTCGGAACTCTGCCGCAGGTCGATCGTCGCGAGATGGAAGCCGAAGACGCGCACCGCGCGCAGCAACGGCTTGAGCCGCATCGCGGACAGCGCGTCGCCGAGGTTCCTTGCGAGCGACGTCGCCACCACGTTCAGGTCGGCCAGCAACGCGTCGGCGTCGGCGTACGGCTCGCGCGGCGCGATCGCGTGGCGCAGCGCCTCGGTCCCGGTCAGCGCGCGCAACGTGCCGGCGATGCGCGCGTAGACGCCGATCAGCGCGCGGCGGTACGGCTCGTCGATGCGGTGGACGTTGTCGTCGCCGGAGCGGTCGGCGAGCGCCTGCAGCTCGGGCGTGACGCGCACCAGCAGCGACGACATCGACAGCACCGAGCCGAGCTCGTGGATCTCGGTCAGGTAGAAGCGCAACGCCGTTTCGCATTGCCGCGCGAGCGCGACCTCGAGCGTGTGCGCGTCGACGTTCGGGTTGCCGTCGCGGTCGCCGCCGATCCAGTTGCCCATGCGGAAGAACGACGGGATCTCGCGACCCGGCAGCGCGGCTTCGAGCGTCGCGTAGATCCGCGGCAACTCGCGCAGGAACGTGCTCTGGTAATAGGCGAGCGCGTTGTCGATCTCGTTGACGACGCTCAGCTTCGACGTGCGCAGCATGCGCGTCTGCCAGAGCTGTGCGACGCGCGCCCGCAGCTCGACCGCGTTGTCCGCGCGCGCCCGGTCCGTCGCGAGCGCGTCGCGCTCGACGAGCAGCCGCGCGATGGCGCGTTCGGCGTCGAGCACGCTCTGCCGCTGGACCTCGGTCGGATGCGCCGTCAGCACCGGCGAGAGGTACGCGCGCGTCGAGCAGCGCCGCGACGCGCGCGTCGTCGATGCCCTGTTCCCGCAAGCAGGCGAAGGTGTGCGCGAGCGTCCCGGGCGGCTCGTCGCCGTCGACGTCCTCGGCGTGCAGTCGCCGCACGTTGTCGCGGTCTTCGGCGAGGTTCGCGAGATGCGAGAAGTAGCTGAACGCGCGCACGACCGAGACGGCCTGCTCGATCGACAGCCGCACGAGCAGCCGGTCGAGCGCGCGACCGGCCTTCTCGTCGCGCTCGATGCGGTAGGCGACGGCGAGCTGGCGGATGCGCTCGATCAGGTCGAACGCCGCGTCGCCTTCCTGCTCGCGGATGACGTCGCCGAGGACCCGGCCGAGCAGGCGGATGTCCTCGATCAGCGGCAGGTTCTTCGGTCGCGCGGTCTTCGTTCGGGGCATCGGTCGTTCGGTCGATGGCGATCGGGCGGCGATCGGCGAGAGTTTCGCATCGCTCGGGCTCAGGAATCGCCCGTTCCGGCCGATCCATCATCGCGCGAGATGACGATGGAAAGGGGCGTTGTTCTGCCCTCGCGGGTTGCTTTCCGGGCCCTACGATCGGTCCTCAAACGGCGTCTGTTGTTTTTGCACCGGGCGGTTGTCGCAATCCTTTACATCGTCGAAACAGAGGCGCTAGGATTTGACGGCCAATCGAGCAATGTACTCTAAACCCGCGAAAATAAAGATTTTTCTAGCATTTTTTTCTAGCAGCCACACGCCTCCGGCTAAGAGTTTTGCCGAGGATGTCGGTCCGGAGATTTCCCCTTGGCATTCGATTTCGGATCCCTTTTTCCGTCGAAGAATCCGCCGCTGATCGGGCTCGACCTGAGCTCGTCGAGCGTCAAGGTCGTCGAGCTCGGCGGCTCCGCGGAGGCGGGCTTTCGCCTCGAGCGGTACGCGATCGAATCGCTGCCGAAAGGCGCGATCACCGACGGCAACATCGAGAACATCGAGGCGGTCTCGGAGGCCGTGCGCCGCGCCGTGCGCAAGAGCGGGACGCGCGCCCGCAACGTCGCCCTCGCGTTGCCGAGCGCCGCGGTCATCACGAAGAAGATCATCCTGCCGGGCGGCCTGTCCGAGGAAGCGCTCGAAGTGCAGGTCGAGAGCGAGGCGAACCAGTACATCCCGTTCGCGCTCGACGAGGTCAGCCTCGACTTCAGCGTCATCGGTCCGGCGCCGAACTCGCCCGAGGACGTCGAGCTGCTGCTCGCCGCGTCCCGCAAGGAAAAGGTCGAGGATCGCGTCGCCGTCGCGCAGGCGGCGGGGCTGAAGGCGGTCGTGATGGACATCGAGTCGCACGCGACGCGCGCGACGGCCGATCGCGTCATCCGGCTGATGCCGAACGAAGGCGAGGGCCAGATCGTCGCGCTGTTCCTGATCGGCGCGTCGACGACGACGATCTCGGTCACGCTGAACGACCAGCCGATCTACGAGCGCGAGCAGGCGTTCGGCGGCAACCAGCTGACGCAGGAGATCGCGCGCGCCTACGGCCTGTCGGCCGAGGAAGCCGAAGCGAAGAAGCGCAGCGGCGACCTGCCCGAGAACTACGAGCGCGACCTGCTGCAGCCCTTCGCCGACAACGTCGCGCTCGAAGTCACGCGCGCGCTGCAGTTCTTCTTCACGTCGACGCCGTACAGCCGCGTCGACCAGATCCTGCTGGCCGGTGGCTGCGCCGTCATCCCGGGCCTCGTCGACGTCGTCGGCACGCGTAGCCAGGCGGCCACGTCGATCCTCAATCCGTTCAAGGGCATGGAGCTCGGCGGCGGCATCCGCGAGAAGCAGGCGCGCATCGATTCGCCGTCGCTCGTGGTCGCCACCGGCCTCGCCATGCGGAGGTCGGCCTGATGGTCCGCATCAACCTACTACCGCATCGCGCCGAGAAGCGCGCGCAGCGGCGACGCGACTTCTATGCGCTGATCGCGCTCGCGTTCGGCGCGGCGGTCGTCGTCGTGATCGCCGTCGCGTTCGTGATCAACGGCTACATCGGCGTGCAGAACGACCGCAACGCGTTCATCAAGAGCGAGAACGCGAAGCTCGACGAGCAGATCAAGGAGATCGCGTCGCTGCGCCAGGAGCTCGACGCGCTGAAGGCGCGGCAGCAGGCGGTCGAGAACCTGCAGGCCGATCGCAATCTGCCGGTCCACCTGCTCGACGAACTCGTCAAGCAGGTGCCGGAAGGCGTCTATCTGCAGACGCTGAAGCAGGACAACCTGCGCGTCACGCTGACCGGCTTCGCGCAGTCGAACGAACGCGTGTCGGAGCTGTTGCGCAACCTCGGCAACAACTCGACGTGGATCGGCGCGCCCGAACTCGTCGAGATCCGCGCGGTGACGCAAGGCGGTCGCGACGGCAAGCGGCTGTTCCAGTTCACGATGAACGTGACGATCAATCGTCCGCGCGACGCGAAGACGCCGCCGACGCCCACGCGTGCCGCGGCGTCGACGACGACCGTCGCCGCCACGAAACCTTGAGCGTGTGACGATGGCGAAGGTCAATTTCTCCGAGTACGTCGACCAGTTCCGCAACCTCAACACGCGGGACGTCTCGACGTGGCCGATCGTGCCCCGCATCGCCGCGGTGCTGGCGGTCGTGGCGGTCGTCCTGGTGGCCGGCTGGTATTTCTACTGGAGCGAACAGCTCGAGGAACTCCAGAAGGGCCAGAACGACGAGGTCGTGCTGAAGGGCCAGTACCGCGACAAGCTGCAGCAGGCCGTCAACCTCGAGCCGCTGAAGCGACAGAAGGAACTCGCGACGCAATACGTGGCGCAGGCTCGAGAAGCAGCTGCCGAGCAAGTCCGAGATGGACGCGCTGCTGTCCGACATCAACCAGGCCGGCATCGGTCGCGGCCTGCAGTTCGAGCTGTTCCGGCCGGGTCAGGTCGTCGTGCGCGACTACTACGCCGAGCTGCCGATCAGCGTGCGGCTCACCGGCATCTTACCACGACATCGCGGCGTTCACGAGCGACATCGCGAGCCTGCCGCGGATCGTCACGCTCAACAACATGAGCATCGCGATGCCGAACAACGCGCCGACGCCGCTGACCCTCGAGGCCACCGCGAAGACGTTCCGCTATCTCGACGCGGACGAGATCGCGACGCAGCGCAAGACCGCCAAGCCCGCCAAATGATCAAGACACCACGGACCCTCGCGGTGGCGCTGCTGCGCCGTCGTCGTCGCGGGCTGCAGCGGCTCGAACGACGAGCTGCGGCAATGGATGGCCGATACGCGCAAGGACATGCGCCCGGTGACGCCGTCGATCAGCGAGCCGAAGACGTTCGAGCCGTTCCTCTACAAGGACCAGAACGACATCGACCCGTTCGATCCGAGCAAGGTCGCCAACGCGCTGAAGGCGCTGTCGGCGAAGTCGACGAGCGGGCTCGCGCCCGATCTGTCGCGTCGTCGCGAGCCGCTCGAGGCCTATCCGCTCGACGCCGTGACGATGGTCGGCACGTTGCAGCGACCGAACCTCAAATATGCGCTGATCCGTGCCGATAACACGGTCTATCAGGTGAAGGTCGGCAATTACGTGGGCCAGAACTTCGGAATCATCACCCGCATCGACGAGAACGAAGTGGCCATCAAGGAAATCGTTCAGGACGCCGCCGGCGAATGGGTCGAGCGCGCGACCACGCTGCAATTGCAGGAGAGCAAGCGATGAAGCAAATTCAACGGCGCGGCGTGACCGCACGCGTCCTCCCGATCCAGGGCCGCTGGCGTGCGACGTTCGTCGCCGCCGCTGCGCTGGTTCTCTCGCTGTCGACGCTGCTCCTGCCGGGCATCGCCGCCGCGCAGGACAACGGGATCCAGGACGTCACGACCACGCAGCAGGGTGGCAACCTCGTCGTGCGCATCGCGATGAAGAGCACGCCGACGGTGGCGCCCGCTTCGTTCTCGGTCGCGACGCCGCCGCGCATCGCACTCGACTTCGTCCGCACCAGCAACGACACCGGCAAGAACGCCATCGAGACGAACCAGGGCGACCTGCGCTCGGTGAATCTCGTCACCTCGGGCGATCGCACGCGTCTCGTGCTGAACCTCAAGCGCAGCGTCGCGTTCACGTCGGCGATCGATGGCAACGCGGTCGTCGTCACGCTGACGCCCGGCATCGCCGAAGGTGGCGCGTCGAACAGCGGGTCGACGCGGGCGCCGACGACGCGCTTCGCGGAGGGCGCGGCGACGATCGCGACGCACAGCATCCGCGACATCGACTTCCGTCGCGCGCCGGACGGCTCGGGCCGCGTGATCATCGACCTGTCGGACAGCCAGACCGGCACCGACATCCGCACGCAGGGCCAGTCGATCGTCATCGACTTCCTGAAGACCGCGCTGCCCGACAGCCTGCGTCGTCGACTCGACGTCACCGACTTCGCGACGCCGGTGCAGACCATCAACACGCTCACGCAGGGCGACAACGTGCGGATGGTGATCGAGCCGCGCGGCCTGTGGGAGCACAACGCCTATCAGACCGACAACCGGCTCGTGGTCGAGGTCAAGCCGCTGAAGGAAGACCCGAACAAGCTGTTCCAGACGTCGCGCGCCGGCTACAAGGGCGAGCGGCTGTCGCTGAACTTCCAGAACGTCGACGTGCGGTCGCTGCTGCAGGTCATCGCCGACTTCACGAACCTGAACATCATCACGAGCGATTCGGTCAACGGCAATCTCACGCTGCGGCTGAAGGACGTGCCGTGGGACCAGGCGCTCGACATCATGCTGCAGGCCAAGGGCCTCGACATGCGGAAGAACGGCAACGTCATCCTCGTCGCGCCGAAGGACGAACTCGCGACGAAGGAGAAGCTCGACCTCGAGGCGCGCTCGCAGATCGCCGACCTCGAACCGCTGCGCAGCGAGACGTTCCAGCTGAACTATCAGAAGGCGCAGGAACTGGTCGACTTCCTGAACGGCACCGGCGCGGCCGGCGGCACGTCGGGCACGACGACGTCGAACCGCGTGCTGTCGCGACGCGGCGCGGCATCGGCGGACGTGCGGACGAACCAGGTCTTCATCCTCGAGACCGCGTCGAAGCTCGAACAGATCCGCGCGGTGATCACGAAGCTCGACATCCCGAGCCGGCAGGTCATCATCGAGTCGCGCATCGTCGAGGCGAACGACCAGTTCAGCAAGAACCTCGGCGTCAAGCTCGGCTTCCTCAACACGAACCCGGTCGATGGCGCCGGAACGCGCGTGTCCGGCAACTACCTCGGCGTCGGCGAGCAGACCGGGACGGCCGCGATCACCGGCGGCAGCTACATTCCGGACACGCAGTTCTTCAGCCTTCCGGCGGCCGGCATCAACGGCTTCAACCCCGGCTCGTTCGCGGTCAGCCTGTTCGGTCACGGCGCGAGCAAGTTCCTGAACCTCGAACTGTCGGCGCTCGAGGCGGACGGCACCGGCAAGATCGTGTCGAGCCCGCGCGTCGTCACGGCCGACTCGGTGAAGGCGCTGATCGAGCAGGGCACGGAGCTGCCTTACCAGGTCGCGACGTCGTCCGGCGCGACCAGCATCCAGTTCCGCAAGGCGAACCTGAAGCTCGAGGTCACGCCGCAGATCACGCCGGAAGGCAACATCATCCTCGACGTCGACGTGACGAAGGACAGCGTCGGGCAGGTCACGACGGCCGGCTTCGCGATCGACACGAAGCACGTCAACACGAAGGTGCTCGTCGAGAACGGCGGCACGGTGGTGCTCGGCGGCATCTTCCAGCTGACGGATACCAACACGATCACGAAGGTGCCGCTGCTCGGCGACGTGCCGCTGCTCGGCTACCTGTTCCGCAACACCGCGAAGAGCACGCAGAAGAGCGAACTGCTGATCTTCATCACGCCGACGACGGTCAACGGGCAGGTCGTCCTGCGCTGACCGGCCGGCTCGTCGCGCGATGCCGCCCGCGGACGGCATCGCCCGCACGAGCGCGACGGCCCGGCGTTGCACCGCACGCGATCGAATCGATGCCGCCTTCGGGCGGCATCGTTCGTTCGCCGACGGCCCGCGGCTTAGAATCCGCCGGTGATCGACTCCTCGAGCAACCTCTTCATCGTCGGCATGATGGGCGCCGGCAAGAGCGCGGTCGGCCGGCTGCTCGCCGCGCGGCTCGGACGCGCGTTCGTCGATGCGGACCACGAGATCGAGGCGCGCACCGGCGTGTCGATCCCGACGATCTTCGAGGTCGAAGGCGAGGCGGGCTTCCGGCGGCGCGAGGAGCAGGTGATCGACGAGCTGTCGAGCCGCGACGACGGGCTCGTGCTCGCGACCGGCGGCGGCGCCGTGCTGTCGGTGGCGACGCGCGCCCGACTGAAGGAACGCGGCATCACGATCTATCTGAAGGCGCGCGGCCACGACCTGTGGCAGCGGACCCGTCACGATCGCAACCGGCCGCTGCTCGCGTGCGACGACCCGCGCCAGCGGATCGAACAGCTGCTGGCCGAGCGCGAGCCGTACTACGCCGAGGTCGCGGACGTCGTCGTCGAGAGCGGACGCGGCAACGTGCCGCGCCTCGTCGAGACGCTCGCCGAACACCTCGCCGCATACGATCGGCGGCCTCGACGCCCGACCGTGGCCGCGCGCGTCGGCGGCGCGACATGACGGGCGCCGCCGAAGCGACGAACCGCGACGGGACCGGCGTCGGCGACGACGCGCCGCGCAGCGGGAACGACGGGATTGCGACTCCGCGAGGCTCGATGGCCATCGCAGGCGACGCGACGCTCGCTGCGCAAGACGCGCCGCTCGTCGTCGAGCTCGGCGACGCGCAGCTACGCGATCCGCATCGTCGACGGGCCGGTCCGCGATCCGGCGGCGCACGGTGCGTTCTGGCGCGCGTTCCTCGACGAATGCGGCGCGCGAGGCGACGTCGCGCTGGTCACGAACGAGACGCTCGCGCCGCTGTTCGGCGAGCGGCTGTCGGCCACGCTGTCCGCAGCCTTGCCGGCGGCGCTGTCGGCGACCGCGCGTCGCGTCGTGTCGGTCGTCGTGCCCGACGGCGAGCGCTTCAAGAATGCCGCGACGCTCGAGTCGATCCACGACGCGATGCTCGACGCGCGCCTCGACCGCCACGCGACGGTGGTCGCGCTCGGCGGCGGCGTCGTCGGCGACATCGCCGGATTCGCGGCCGCGACCTACCAGCGCGGCGTGCGCTTCGTGCAGGTCCCGACGACGCTGCTCGCGCAGGTCGACTCGTCGGTCGGCGGCAAGACCGGCATCAACCACCGGCTCGGCAAGAACATGATCGGCGCGTTCCATCAGCCGAGCGGAGTCGTGATCGACCTTTCGACGCTCGACACGCTGCCGGCGCGCGAATACGCGTCCGGCGTCGCCGAGATCGTCAAGGCCGGCGCGAGCCTCGACGCCGGCTTCTTCGAATGGCTCGAGCGGTCGATGCCGCGATTGATGGCGCGCGATCGCGACGTCGCTCGCGACGGCGATCCGCCGGTCGTGCGCGCTGAAGGCCGCGATCGTCGGCGACGACGAGCGCGAGTCCGGCCGGCGGGCATTGCTGAACTTCGGCCACACGTTCGGCCACGCGATCGAGGGCGCGACCGGCTACGGGACGTGGCTGCACGGCGAGGCCGTCGCCGCCGGCATGGTGCTCGCGGCGCGACTGTCCGCGCGGCTCGGGCTGATCGACGACGCGATCGTCGCCCGCCTGGTTGCGCTGCTCGACGCGGCCGGGCTGCCGATCGAGCCGCCGCCGCTGTCGACGGCCGACTGGCTGCACTGGATGTCGAGCGACAAGAAGTCGGAAGGCGGACGGTTGCGCTTCGTGCTGCTCGACGCGCTCGGCAGCGCGCGCGTCGCGCCGGTGGACGACGCGACGCTGACGGGTCTGCTGCGCGAGCACGGCGCGCCGCGCGCGGCGTCGGCGTGAACGACGAGACGCGCACGCTCGCGCCGTACGCGGCCCGGGCCGCCGCCAGCCGCGGACGCGCGCATGCCGAAGCGCCGTCGTCGACGCGCAACGCGTTCCAGCGCGATCGGGACCGCATCATCCACTCGAGCGCGTTCCGCCGGCTCGAGTACAAGACACAGGTCTTCGTGAACCACGAAGGCGACCTGTTCCGCACGCGCCTCACGCACTCGCTCGAGGTGGCGCAGATCGCGCGTTCGATCGCGCGCAACCTCGGCCTGAACGAGGACCTGACCGAAGCGATCGCGCTCGCCCACGACCTCGGCCACACGCCGTTCGGCCACGCGGGCCAGGACGCGCTCGACGACTGCATGAAGGAGCACGGCGGCTTCGAGCACAACCTGCAGTCGCTGCGCGTCGTCGACGTGCTCGAGGAACGCTACGGCGCGTTCGACGGACTGAACCTGTGCTTCGAGACGCGCGAGGGCATCCTGAAGCACTGCTCGCCGCGCGACGCGAAGACGCTCGGCGACGTCGGTCAGCGGTTCATCGATCGCACGCAGCCGTCGCTCGAGGCGCAGCTCGCGAATCTGGCCGACGAGATCGCGTACAACAACCACGACGTCGACGACGGGCTGCGCTCGGGCCTGCTGACGATGGATCAGCTGATGGACATCGAGCTGTTCCGGCGTCATGCCGACGACGTCGTCGCCGAGTTCCCCGATCTCGCGCCGCGCCGCCTCACGCTCGAGACGGTGCGGCGGATGATCAACGAGCTGATCGTCGACGTCACGGAGACGACGCGCGCGAAGATCGTCGAGACCGGCGTCGCGTCGATCGACGACGTGCGCGCGGCGCCACGGCTCGTCGGGTTCACCGACGCGATCGATGCGCAGGCGACGGCGCTGAAGCGCTTCCTGCGCCGCGACCTCTACTACCACTACCGCGTGCAGCGGATGGCGACGAAGGCGAAGCGGATCGTCCGCGAGCTGTTCGCCGCGTTCATCGGCGACCCGAACCTGATGCCGACCGAGCATCGCGCGCGCTTCGAGCGCTTCGGCGCGCGCGCGATCGCCGACTACGTCGCCGGCATGACCGACCGCTACGCGATCCGCGAGCACCGGCGGCTGTTCGCGATCGAGCCCGACTGACACGAGGCGCGCGACGATCCGAGCCGACCGACGCGCGCGAAGCGCCGCGAGGTCGCGCCCGGATGCTCGCGCCTCGCGACGTCCGCCGGACGACCCGGTCCGCGCGACGCCCTATCATCGCGCGCATCCGCGAACGAGGTGTCGATCGATCCGATGGCTCGACTTGCCCGTCTCCATGCGCCCGGCATCCCGCACTACGTCGTCCAGCGCGCCGCGCCGGGTCGCACGGTGTTCGCCGACGACGACGACTATCGCCATTTCGTCGCGCTGCTCGCCGACGCGGTCCGCGAGCACGGCGTCGCGCTGCACGCGTACGCGCTCGTCCCGGACGAGGTCCGGCTGCTCGCGACCCCGCCCGACGCCGCGTCGCTGTCGCGGCTCGTGCAGGCGATCGGCCGTCGCTACGTGCCGTTCGTCAATCGCCGCGGCGGCCGCGACGGGCCGTTGTGGCGCGGTCGCTTTCGCTCGACGCTGATCGATCCGGACGCGTTCCTGATCGCGGCGATGCTGCACGTCGAGCAGCGGCCGCGGGCGCTCGGCGTGGTCCCGGACGGCGGCGGTTGGCACTGGTCGAGCGAGCGGCACCATGCGGGCGAGGAGCAGCAGTCGTTCGTCGTCGATCACGCGCGCTACTGGTCGCTCAGCAACACGCCGTTCGAACGGCAGGCGCTCTATCGCGAGGCGCTCGCGACCCTGCAGCCGCCGGCGCTCGCGGCGCGCATCGATCAGGCGGTCGACCGCGGCTGGGCGCTCGGGGACGCGGCGTTCGTCGACGCGATCTCGGCGAGCGCCACGCGCCGCGCGACGCCACGCCGGCCCGGGCGGCCGAGATCGATCCGTCCCTGATTTGATCCGCAGGACGGCCGGCGCGGCCGGTATTCAGGGACAGACCCCGAATGTTGGGATTGTGCGGTGCGTCGATGCGCCGTACATTGCGCAATCGAACCCGGTCCGAGAACCGCCATGACGCCTGCCTCCTCTGCCGTCCCGACGGCCGTCTCCCGTGACGCCGACGCCCGTGTTCGCGCCGATGCCGATGCCCGCGCCCGCGCCCGTGCCGGCGTCGAAGGCCTGTACAGCGCGGCGCACGAGCACGACGCGTGCGGCGTCGGCTTCGTCGCGCACATCCGTGGCCACAAGTCCCACGCGATCATCGAGCAGGGGCTGCTGATCCTGCAGCAACCTCGACCATCGCGGCGCGGTCGGCGCGGACCCGCTGATGGGCGACGGCGCCGGCGTGCTGATCCAGATCCCGGACGCCGTCTTCCGCGAGGAGCTGGCGGCGCTCGGACGTGACGCTGCCGCCGGTCGGCGAATACGGCGTCGGCATGGTGTTCCTGCCGAAGGAACACGCGTCGAGGCTCGCGTGCGAGCAGGAACTCGAACGGGCGGTCCGCGCATCGGGCCAGGTGCTGCTCGGCTGGCGCGACGTGCCGGTCGATCACGCGATGCCGATGTCGCCGGCGGTCAAGGCGAGCGAGCCGGTGATCCGGCAGGTGTTCATCGGGCGCGGGCCGGAGGTGATGGTCACCGACGCGCTCGAACGCAAGCTGTACATCATCCGCAAGTCGGCCGGCCACGCGATCCAGGCGCTGAAGCTGAAGCACGGCAAGGAGTTCTTCGTCCCGTCGATGTCGGCGCGGACCGTCGTCTACAAGGGCCTGCTGCTGGCCGACCAGGTCGGCGTCTACTACAAGGACCTCGCCGACCCGCGGACCGTGTCGGCGATCTGCCTCGCGCACCAGCGCTTCTCGACGAACACGTTCCCGAGCTGGGAGCTCGCGCATCCGTACCGGATGGTCGCGCACAACGGCGAGATCAACACCGTCAAGGGCAACGTCAACTGGATCAACGCGCGCCAGCAGGCGATCTCGTCGCCGGTGCTCGGCCGACGACCTCGACAAGATCTGGCCGCTGATCTACCCCGGACAGTCCGATACCGCGTCGTTCGACAACTGCCTCGAGATGCTCGTGATGGGCGGCTATTCGCTCGCCGCACGCGATGATGATGATGATCCCCGAGGCGTGGGAGCAGCACGCGACTGATGGACGAGAACCGTCGCGCGTTCTACGAGTACCACGCGGCGATGATGGAGCCGTGGGACGGCCCGGCCGCGATCGCGTTCACCGACGGCCGCCAGATCGGCGCGACGCTCGACCGCAACGGACTGCGACCCGCCCGATACCTGATCACCGACGACGACCTCGTCGTGCTCGCGTCCGAGGCCGGCGTGCTGCCGATCCCCGAGTCGCGGATCGTCAAGAAGTGGCGGCTGCAGCCGGGCCGGATGTTCCTGATCGACACCGAGGCCGGTCGCATCATCGAGGACGCCGAGCTCAAGAACGCGCTCGCGAACGCGAAGCCTTATCGCGAGTGGATCAGCCGCATCCGCATCAAGCTCGACGCGCTCGAGGCAGCGGTCGACCTGCCGACGGCGGCGGCGAGCGCGGCGGTCGAGTCGAGCGCCGCGTCGCTGCTCGATCGCCAGCAGGCGTTCGGCTACACGCAGGAAGACCTGCGGATGCTGATGGCGCCGATGGCGACGGCCGGCGAGGAGGCGACCGGCTCGATGGGCAACGACTCGCCGCTCGCGGTCACGTCGGACCGCGACAAGCCGCTCTACAACTACTTCCGGCAGCTGTTCGCGCAGGTCACGAACCCGCCGATCGACCCGATCCGCGAGCAGCTCGTGATGTCGCTCGTGTCGTTCGTCGGACCGAAGCCGAACCTGCTCGACGTCAACAACATCAACCCGCCGATGCGGCTCGAGGTGTCGCAGCCGGTGCTCGACGTCGTCGACATGGCCGTCGTGCGCAACATCGATCGGCACACGTCGAACAAGTTCAAGAGCCACGAGCTCGACATCTGCTACCCGGTCGCGTGGGGCGCCGAAGGCATCGAGGCGCGGCTCGCGTCGCTGTGCGCCGAGGCCGTCGACGCGGTGAAGTCGGGCTTCAACATCCTGATCGTGTCGGACCGCAAGATCGACCGCGAGCGCGTCGCGATTCCCGCGCTGCTCGCGACGTCGGCGATCCACGGCCATCTCGTCGCGCGTGGCCTGCGCACGTCGACCGGACTCGTCGTCGAGACCGGCTCCGCGCGCGAGGTGCATCACATCGCGGTGCTCGCCGCGTACGGCGCCGAGGCGATCCATCCGTACCTCGCGATGGAGACGCTCGGCGCGATGCACGCCGACCTGTCGGGCGACCTGTCGGCCGAGAAGGCGATCGCGAACTACACGAAGGCGATCGGCAAGGGCCTGATGAAGGTCATGTCGAAGATGGGCATCTCGACCTACATGTCGTACTGCGGCGCGCAGATCTTCGAGGCGGTCGGGCTGTCGCAGTCGCTCGTCGACCAGTACTTCACGCGGCACGGCGTCGAAGATCGAAGGCATCGGCGGTGTTCGACGTCGCGGAGGAGGCGATCCGGCTGCATCGGCGCGCGTTCGGCGACGACCCGACGCTCGACGGCATGCTCGACGCGGGCGGCGAGTACGCGTATCGCGACGCGCGGCGAGGCGCACATGTGGACGCCCGACACGATCGCGAAGCTGCAGCATGCGACGCGCGGCGACTCGTTCTCGACCTACAAGGAATACGCGACGCTGGTCAACGACCAGTCGCGGCGGCTGATGACGCTGCGCGGCCTGTTCGAGTTCAAGGTCGATCCGGCGAAGGCGATCCCGCTGTCCGAGGTCGAGCCGGCCGTCGAGATCGTCAAGCGCTTCGCGACCGGCGCGATGTCGCTCGGCTCGATCTCGACCGAGGCGCACACGACGCTCGCCGTCGCGATGAACCGCATCGGCGGCAAGTCGAACACCGGCGAGGGCGGCGAGGATCCGGCGCGCTACGAGAACGAGCTGAAGGGCATCCCGATCGCGGCCGGCGAGACGCTCGCGTCGGTGCTCGGACCGAACCGCATCGTCGCCGACGTGCCGCTGCGCGAGGGCGATTCGCTGCGCTCGCGGATCAAGCAGGTCGCGTCGGGCCGCTTCGGCGTCACCGCCGAGTACCTGCCAGTCGGCCGACCAGATCCAGATCAAGATGGCGCAGGGCGCGAAGCCCGGCGAAGGCGGCCAGCTGCCGGGCCACAAGGTGTCCGAGTACATCGCCAAGCTGCGCTTCTCGGTGCCGGGCGTCGGGCTGATCTCGCCGCCGCCGCATCACGACATCTACTCGATCGAGGACCTCGCGCAGCTGATCCACGACCTGAAGAACGCGAACCGACGCGCGTCGATCTCGGTCAAGCTCGTGTCCGAGGTCGGCGTCGGCACGATCGCGGCCGGCGTCGCGAAGGCGAAGGCCGACCACGTGACGATCGCCGGCCACGACGGCGGCACCGGCGCGTCGCCGGTCTCGTCGATCAAGCACGCCGGCACGCCGTGGGAGCTCGGCCTCGCCGAGACGCAGCAGACGCTCGTGCTCAACCGGCTGCGCGGCCGCATCGCGGTGCAGGTCGACGGCCAGATGAAGACCGGCCGCGACGTCGTCATCGGCGCGATGCTCGGCGCCGACGAGTTCGGCTTCGCGACGGCGCCGCTGGTCGTCGACCGGCTGCATCATGATGCGCAAGTGCCACCTGAACACGTGTCCGGTCGGCGTCGCGACGCAGGACCCGGTGCTGCGCGCGAAGTTCGCCGGCAAGCCGGAGCACGTCGTCAACTACTTCTTCTTCGTCGCCGAGGAAGCGCGCGAGATCATGGCGCAGCTCGGCATCCGCAGCGTTCGACGAGATGATCGGCCGCACCGACCTGCTCGACATGAAGAAGTCGATCGAGCACTGGAAGGCGAAGCGGCTCGACTTCTCGCGCATCTTCCATCAGCCCGCGATGCCGGCCGACGTCGCGCGTCGGCACGTCGAGAGCGCAGGATCACGGACTCGACCGGGCGCTCGACCGCAAGCTGATCCGGCGCGCCGAGCCGGCGCTCGAACGCGGCGAGCCGGTGTCGTTCATCACGCCGGTCCGCAACGTCAACCGCACGATCGGCACGATGCTGTCGGGCGAGGTCGCGCGACGCTACGGCCACGCCGGGCTTGCCCGACGACACGATCCACGTGCAGTGCAACGGCGTCGCGGGCCAGAGCTTCGGCGCGTTCCTCGCGCGCGGCATCACGCTCGACCTCGTCGGCGACGCGAACGACTACGTCGGCAAGGGTCTGTCGGGCGGCCGCATCATCGTCCGGTCGCCGAACGACTTCCGCGGCTTCGGGCCCGACCACATCATCGCCGGCAACACGGTGCTGTACGGCGCGATCGCCGGCGAGGCGTACTTCAACGGCGTCGCCGGCGAGCGCTTCGCGGTGCGCAACTCGGGCGCGATCGCGGTCGTCGAGGGCGTCGGCGACCACGGCTGCGAATACATGACCGGCGGCACGGTCGTCGTGCTCGGCCAGACCGGTCGCAACTTCGCGGCCGGCATGTCGGGCGGCGTCGCGTACGTGCTCGATGCCGACGGCGACTTCGCGCGTCGCTGCAACACCGCGATGGTCGAGCTCGAGCCGATCGAGACGAGCGCCGCGGCGGCCGCGCCGTCGACGTCGGCGGCGTCGTCGCGGCGTCGTCCGCGGCGTCGCACCATGAAGCCGGCCCGTCATGCCGGCCGCATCGACGAGGAGCTGCTGCGCGAGCTGCTCGAGAAGCACTTCCGCTACACCGGCTCGTTCCGCGCGCGCGAGATCCTCGCGACATGGGACACAGATGTCGCGCAAGTTCGTCCGCGTGATGCCGTCGGAGTACCGTCGCGTGCTGGAGGCGACGCCGCAGGAGACGGTGGCGGACGACCAGCCGGTGCGGCTGGCGGCTTACGGCGCCCTCGTCGTTCCCGCCTCGGCGGGAACGACGAGAAAGATGTCGTCATCCCGGCGAAGGCCGGGGCCCGATCCATCAGTGCTCACCTGGACCCCGGCCTCCGCCGGGGCGACCGCCACACCATGGGCAAGATCACCGGCTTCCTCGAATTCCAGCGCCTGTCCGAAGCGGCCGAGCCGCCGACCGAACGCGTCGGCCACTACCGCGAGTTCGTCGCGCATCTCGACGACGCCGAGGCGAAGCAGCAGGGCGCGCGCTGCATGGACTGCGGCATCCCGTTCTGCCAGACCGGGTGCCCGGTCAACAACATCATTCCGGACTGGAACGACCTCGTCTATCGCGGCGACTGGAAGCGCGCGATCGACGTGCTGCACCAGACGAACAACTTCCCCGAGTTCACCGGCCGCGTCTGCCCGGCGCCGTGCGAGGCGGCGTGCGTGCTGAACATCAACGACGACCCCGTCGGCATCAAGTCGATCGAGCACGCGATCGCCGATCGCGCGTGGGAGCTCGGCTACGTCGCGCCGCAGAAGCGCGGCGACGCGGACCGGCAAGCGCGTCGCGGTCGTCGGCTCCGGCCCCGCGGGCCTCGCGTGCGCGCAGCAGCTCGCGCGCGCCGGCCACGACGTCACGGTCTTCGAGAAGAGCGATCGCATCGGCGGCCTGCTGCGCTACGGCATCCCCGACTTCAAGATGGAGAAGTCGCACATCGACCGGCGCGTCGAGCAGATGACCGAGGAAGGCGTGACGTTCCGCACCGGCGTGCACGTCGGCGGCGACGGCGACGACGCGCTGTCGCACGACGCGCTGCGCGCCGAGTTCGATGCGATCGTGCTCGCCGGCGGCGCCGAGACGCCGCGCGACCTGCCGGTGCCCGGCGCGACCGCTGAAGGGCGTCCACTTCGCGATGGAATTCCTGCCGACGCAGAACAAGGTCGTCGCCGGCGATCGCGTGAAGGGCCAGATCATCGCGCGCGGCAAGCACGTCGTCGTGATCGGCGGCGGCGACACCGGCAGCGACTGCGTCGGCACGAGCAACCGGCAGGGCGCGGCGTCGGTCACGCAGATCGAGCTGCTGCCGCCGCCGCCGCTGTCCGAGAACCGTCCGCTGACGTGGCCGTACTGGCCGCTGAAGATGCGCACGTCGTCGTCGCACGAGGAAGGCGTCCAGCGCGACTGGGCGATCGTGACGAAGTCGTTCGTGGCCGGCGGCGGACGCGATCGCGACCGCGTTCGCGCGCTCGAGGCCGTGCGCGTCGAATGGAAGAAGGATGCGGCGACGGGCCAGTCGAAGCTCGTCGAGATCGACGGCAGCGCGTTCGAGATCCAGGCCGACCTCGTGCTGCTCGCGATGGGCTTCACCGGGCCGGTGACGAAGGGCCTCGTCGACGGCCTCGGCGTCGCGAAGGACGCGCGCGGCAACGTCGCGGCGCCGACCGACGGCGAGCGCAGCTATCGCACGTCCGACGAGAAGGTGTTCGCGGCCGGCGACATGCGACGCGGCCAGTCGCTGGTCGTCTGGGCGATCCGCGAGGGCCGCCAGTGCGCGCGCGCGGTCGACGAGGTACCTGATGGGCGCGTCGACGCTGCCGCGCTGACGGGTCGGGACCGAACCGCGACCGCGCCGCGGTCGTCCGTCGATCGGACCGGCCGCACCGATCGACGGCGCGCATCGTCGTCGGCGCCGACGCGTCGCGATCCGCGGGTACGATGCGGCACCCGCGTCCCCGTCCGTCCGGCCATGTCGCTTCCCGTGATCGAATCTTCCGTCGTCGACGCCGAAGCGGTCGCGCGGCGCGTCGAGGCGCGGATGGATGCGGGGTCGATCGACGACGCGATCGCGATCGCGGAGGACGCGCTCGACGGCGCGGTCGGGGATGCGCGTCCGGTCCTGCAGCGCGCGCTCGCGGTCGCATTGACGGCGGCGGGGCAATGGGTCGACGCGATCCGCGCAGCGGCCGCGGCCCGCGACGGATTTCGTCGCGCCGGTCGCCGCGACGGCGAGCTCGATGCGTTGATCGCGACGGCCGGCGTGCTTCGCGCGAGCGGCGACTGCACGACGGCGATCGAGACGCTCGAGCGCGCCGAGTCGCTCGCGCGCGAGCTCGACGACGCGGCGCGGATCGGGATCGTCCTGCGCCAGATCGGCGTCTGCTGCTCGCTGATCGGCCGCCATCAGCAGGCGCTGTCGCACCTGCTCGAGGCCGAGGCGATCCACGCGTCGGCCGGCGAACCGCGCGAACATCTCCTGACGCGGCTGTCGCTGTACAACGCCTACAACCGTCACGCGCTGACGCTCGAGGCCGGCGCGCCGGCGCGCCAGGACAGCCTCGTCCGGCACTTCGAGCAATGGCTCGGTCTCGCGCACGACGCGGCCGAGCGCGGCGCGACGCGCATCGAGCTGATGGCGCTCGGCAACCACGCGATCACGCTGCACGACGCCGGGCGTCATCGCGAGGCGTTCGACGCGCTCGTCGCGCTGCTGCCGCGCTATCGCGACGCCGCGATGGCGCCGAACGTCGCGATCTGTCACTTCGAGATCGGCCGCGCGTTGCGGTCGCTCCGATCGCACGAGGCGGCGCGGGAGCATTTCCGCGAGGCCGTCGCGCGCTTCGACCGGATCGGGGCGAGCGGCGAGCTGCGCGATGCGCTCGAAGGCCTGGCCGATGTCGAGGAGGCGATGGGCGACGCGGCCGCCGCGCTGAAGGCGCTCCGGCGCGTGCGCACCGTCGAGTCGGCGCTGAAGGAAGCCGACGCGAACCGGCGCGCGGCGCAGCGCGACGTGCGCATCGAGCTCGCGCGCCTGAGCAGCCAGTGGCAATACCTCGCGGCGGTCGATCCGCTGACCGGGCTCGCGAACCGGCGCGGGCTCGAGCAGTGGTTCGCCGAGACGCAGCCGCGCGTCGACGGCGGCGCCGTGCGCGTCGTGCTGCTGCACGACCTCGATCACTTCAAGTCGATCAACGACCGCTTCGGCCATCCGGTCGGCGACGAGGTGCTGCGACGGATCGCGCGGCTGATGGCGGCGCATTGCCGTCCCGACGACCTCGCGGTCCGCTACGGCGGCGAGGAGTTCCTGCTGTCGATGCTGTCGGTCGACCCGCGGTCGGCGGTCGACGTCGGTCACCGCCTGCGCGCGTCGATCGAGGCCCACGACTGGCATGCCGTCGCGCCGGGGCTCGCGGTGACGGTCAGCATCGGCGTCGCGACCAGCGTCGAGGCGGCGGACGCGGCGGCGCTGCTGACGCTCGCCGACCGACGGCTCTACGCCGCGAAGCACGCCGGTCGCAATCGCGTCGTGCACGACGGCTGACCGCCGCGTGGTCCTGCATCGCTCACGTCGGGACGGTCGGGCGCTTCGGCGTGCCCGACCGGACGCATCGCAACCATCGGAGATCCGGATGAAGATCGTCGTGCTCGGCGCCGGCGGCGTCGGCGGTTACTTCGGGGGCCGCCTCGCCGGGGCCGGCAGCGACGTCACGTTCGTCGCGCGCGGGCCGCACCTCGACGCGATGCGTCGCGACGGTCTGCGCATCACGAGCCCGCTCGGTGACGCGACGATCCGCGTGAACGCGGTCGACTCGGTCGCGTCGATCGCCGCTGCGGACCTCGTGATGGTCGGCGTCAAGCTGTGGGACACCGAAGCGGTCGCGGCCGAACTCGCGCCGCTCGCGTCGCGCGGCGCGGCCGTCGTGTCGTTCCAGAACGGCGTCGACAAGGACGACGTGCTGCGACGGCATCTGCCGGCCGGCGCGGTCCTCGGCGGCGTCGCGTACATCCAGGCGATGATCGCCGAGCCCGGCGTCATCGCGCATTCCGGGCGCAACCAGCGGATCGTGTTCGGCGAGTTCGGCGGCGCGCGGACCGCGCGCGTCGAGGCGTTCCGCGAAGCCTGCGTCGCGGCCGGCATCGACCTCGAGGTCAGCGACTCGATCGAACGCGCGATCTGGGAGAAGTTCGTGTTCCTCGTCGCGCTGTCCGGCACCACGTCGCTGTTCCGCGAGCCGATCGGCGTGATCCGCGTCGACGCCGCGAAGCGCGCGCTGTTCACCGAAGCGATGCGCGAGGTGATGGCGGTCGGCGTCGCGAAGGGCGTCCCGCTCGCGCCCGGCTTCATCGACGACCGGCTCGCGTTCTGCGACGCGCTGCCGCCGACGATGTCGTCGTCGATGCGGACCGACCTCGAGCGCGGCAACCGGCTCGAGCTGCCGTGGCTGAGCGGCGCGGTGGTCGCGATGGGCGAGTCGCTCGGCATCGCGACGCCGGCGAACCGCCGCATCGTCGACGGCCTCGCGTCGGTCGTGAACGGCCGCTGACCGCTTGCCGCCCGGCCGCGTCGCATCGCTTCGCGGAGGCGCAAATCAGCGAGACGCCCACGCCCCGGGTCCGGGCATGCCCCGACAATCGTCCCTTCGCGAATGCCGTCCGGATACAGGGCCGACGCGCGAAAAATCGAACGAGGAGACGAAATGGCAACCAGAACGCAACGCGCCCGCTTCGCGGCGCTGACGCTCGTGAGCGCGGCGATGCTCGGAGCCTGCGCCTATCCTGAGCCGCAGCCGTACGGCCCGACGTATGCGCCGGCGCCCGCCGTCGTGCAGGGCTCGGTGGCGCGCGACTCGCGCTACGTCGCCGACGCCGGCGTCGTCACGTCGATCGATCGCATGCGTCCGGAGGAGCGGCGCGTGTCGCCGGTCGGGGCGATCGCCGGCGCGGTCATCGGCGGCTTCCTCGGCAACCAGGTCGGCGCCGGGAGCGGCAAGGCGGTCGCGACCGGTGCCGGGGTCATCGGCGGCGCGCTCGCCGGCAACGAGCTCGGCCGGCGGGCGGGCGAGGGCAACGCGCCCGATGTCTATCGCGTCGGCGTGCGTTTCGACCGCGGGAACGTGCAGTACATCGACGTGACCGATCCCGGCCGACTGCGTGTCGGGGACCGTGTCCGCGTCGACCCGAACGGCCAGATCAGCGAGTACTGACCGGCTCGGGGCGAGGTCCGGCAGCGGGATCTCGTGCGGCGTTGCCGCGCCCCGCGGTCAGTGGCTCGTGCCGAGATACGCCGCCTTGACGCCGGGGTCGTCCTTCAGCTTCGCGGCGTCGCCGTGCGTCGCGATGCGGCCGTTCTCCAGCACGTAGCCGTAGTCGGCGACCGCGAGCGCCGCGGCGGCGAACTGCTCGACCAGCAGCATCGTCACGCCTTCGCCCTTCAGCCGCGCGATGATGCGGAACACCTCGTCGACGAGGATCGGCGCGAGGCCCATCGACGGCTCGTCGAGCAGCACCACCTCGGGCGTTGAGCATCACCGCGCGCGCCATCGCGAGCATCTGCTGCTCGCCGCCCGACAGCGTGCCGGCGAGCTGCGTGCGGCGCTCCTTCAGGCGCGGGAACAGCTCGAGCGCGCGTTCGAGGTCGGCCTTGACGTCGCCGCGCGGCCGCGCGCGCGTCAGGCGCGGGAACGCGCCGAGCATCAGGTTGTCGGCGACCGACATCGTCGCGAACACGCGCCGGCCTTCCGGCGAATGCGCGAGGCCGCGGCGCGCGATGCGGTGCGACTCCAGCCCGTCGATGCGCTGCGTCTGCCGTCGACGTCGAGCGTGATCGTGCCGGCGGTCGGCCGGATCATGCCGGAGATCGCGCGCATCGTCGTCGTCTTGCCGGCGCCGTTGCGAGCCGATCAGCGTGACGACCTTGCCCTTCGGCACCTCGCATCGAGATGCCGTGCAGGACTTTGACCTTGCCGTAGCCGGCGTCGAGGTTGTCGATCGACAGCATCAGTGCGCTCCCGTCGGCGCGGCGGCCGGTCGACGGCGTCGGTCGTCGCCGACGCTGGCCGCCGAGGTAGGCCTCGATGACCTTCTGGTTCGGCCTGCACCTCGGCCGGCGTGCCTTCGGCGATCTTCTGGCCGAAGTCGAGCACCGACGACGGTGTCGCAGACGCTCATCACGACGTCCATGTGGTGCTCGATCAGGATCACGCGTGATGCCGTGGTCGCGGATCTTGCGGATGATCGCGACGAGCTCCTTGATGTCGGGCGCGGTGAGGCCGGCGGCCGGCTCGTCGAGCAGCAGCAGCTTCGGATCGAGCGCGAGCGCGCGCGCGATCTCGAGCAGCCGCTGCTTGCCGTACGGGCAGGTTGCGCGCCTCCTCGTTCGCGAGCGTCGTCGAGGCCGACGAACTGCAGCAGCGAGAACGCGCGCTCGCGCGCCGCCGCCTCCTCGCGCCGTCGCGCGCGGCGTCCGCAGCGCCGACGTCGAGCGAGGTTGCGCGTGAACGTGTGGTGCAGGCCGACGAGCACGTTCTCGAGCGCCGTCATCTCGCCGAACAGCTGCACGTTCTGGAACGTGCGCGCGATGCCCGACAGCGCGATCTCGCGCCGGCGCCTTGCCGCCGATCTGGCGGTCGCCGTAGCGTGATCGTGCCCGGCGGTCGGCACGTAGATGCCGGTCAGCACGTTCATCATCGTGCTCTTGCCGGAGCCGTTCGGGCCGATCAGGCCGTGGATCGTGCCGTGCGCGACCGACAGGTCGACGTCGTTGAGCGCCTTCAGGCCGCCGAACTGCATCAGCATGCCGCGCACCTCGAGGATCGTGCCGGCCGCGCCGGCGTCGGACGTCGCGTGGACCGCCTCGCCGTGCGTCGTCGCCGTCGGCCGTGCGTCGGTGTCGACCGCGACGCTGACCGTGCGCCGCCCGCGGTTGAACAGCGCGCGCACGAAGCCGACGATGCCGTCCTGCAGGTAGTAGACGACGAGCAGGATCATCAGCCCGAAGATCGTCAGCCGCCAGTCGGTGACGCGTCTCGAGGTAGAACGAGAACGCCGCGAGGCCGATCGTGCCGACGACCGGGATCGCGACGCGCTGCGGCGTCGTCAGCCGCGCGCGAGCTGGATGCCGGCGCCGACCGCGACGACGACGGCGAGCGCGGTCGCGACGATGCGGAACGTGCTCGATGTCGTCGAGCAGCTTCGGCAGCAGCACGATGATCGCCGAGCCGAGCATCGCGCCGGTGCGCGTCTTGCGGCCGCCCATGATGACGGCGAGCAGGAACAGCACCGTCAGCTCGAAGTTGTAGGTGTTCGGCGAGATGTACTGCTCCGAATACGTGTACAGCGCGCCGGCGAGGCCCGCGAAGCCCGCGCTGATGACGAACGCGTAGACCTTGTAGCGGTAGACCGAGACGCCCATGCAGTCCGACGCGACCGGGCTGTCGCGCAGCGCCTCGAACGCGCGGCCGAGATGCGACTTCAGGATGCGGTGGACGACGACGAGCGCGACCACGAGCAGCGACCGCGACGAGCCAGTAGTAGTCGCGCTCGTCGAGCGCGATGGCCCGAACAGCGTCGGCTTCGACAGCGTGATGCCCGAGCGGGCCGTTGGTCAGGAAGTCCATCTCGTTGATGAGGATCTGGATGATCGTGCCGAACGCGAGCGTGACCATCGCGAGATACGGGCCGGTCACGCGCAGCGCCGGCAGCGCGAGCACCGCGCCGAACAGCCGCCGTGACCGCGATCGCGACGGCGCGGCGATCGGCAGCCGAACGCGCCGATGTCGAGGCCGAGCATGCAGTGACGCAGCACGCCGGCCGTGTACGCGCCGATGCCGAACAGGCCGGCGTGGCCGAGCGACACCTGGCCGGTGTAGCCGACGACGATGTCGAGCCCGAAGAGCAGGATCGCGTAGATCATGATCGTCTCGGCGAGATGGATGTAGTACGGTGTTCGGCAGCACGACCGGGAACAGCGCGAGGCGCGAGCCGAGCGCGATGCCGCCGAGCGCAGCGCGGGTCGACTTGCGACGACGAGGCCGGCGCGTCGTCGGCGGACGGTGGCGCTCATACCTTCTTGATCGCCGTCTTGCCGAACAGGCCGGCCGGCTTGCACCGCGAGCACGAGCAGCAGCAGCACGAGGCCGGGCACGTCCTTGTAGCCGGTCGAGAGGTAGAAGCCGGTCGTCGTCTCGGCGATGCCGAGGATGATGCCGCCGACGATGATGCCCATGCCGCTGACGACAGCCCGCCGATGATCGCGACCGCGAACGCCTTCAGGCCGAGCACCGCGCCCATCGTCGGCGCCGGTCAGCGTCAGCGGCGCGATCAGCACGCCGGCGAAGCCGGCGCGTCGAGCGACGACAGCGCGTACGAGAACGTGATGACGAGGCCGGTGTTGATGCCCATCAGCCCGGCCGCGTCGCGGTCGTTCGACGTCGCGACGACGGCCTTGCCGTAGATCGTCTTGCGGTTGAAGAACTCGACCGCGAGCATCATCAGGACGGCGCCGCCGATCACGAGCATCTCCATCGGCAGCACGTTCGCGCCGAACAGCGTGATCGGCGACTCGGGCAGCGGCGACGGGGAAGCGCAGGTCGTCGCGGCCCCAGACGTTCTCGGCGACGTTCGGAAGATGATGCCGAGCGCGATCGTCGACATGATCCAGCCGAACTCGGACTTGATCTTGATGGCCGGCCGCACGCCGATGCGCTCGACGACGCGCGCCCTGCAGCGAAGCCGAACACGCAGACGAGCGGGATCATCAGCCAGTAGTTGACGCCCGAGGTTGACGAGCGTGAGGCCGACCAGCGCGCCGAGCATCAGCGCCTCGCCCTGGCCGAAGTTCAGCGTGCCGGACGTCGCGAACGTGAGCTGGTAGCCGAACGCGATGACCGCGTAGATCATCCCGAGCGCGATGCCGCTGATAGACGAGCTGCAGCAGGATCATCGGATCGCTTGCCCTCGTCGTCGAGGCACCGGAACGACGTGTCCGGCGCCGCGTCCCGCACGACCGCGCACACGCCGCACGACACAGAAGGGCCGCGCCGTTGCGACCGGCGCGGCCCTGTCCGAGCGCGGACCCCTCGAGCGTTACTGCTTCGCCGACTTCTCGCGGATCTCCGACGCCTTCTCGCGGTCGGTCGTCGTACGCGTAGACGACCTTGCCGCCCTTGACCTCGCCGAACACCGGGATGTTCGCGGTGATCGCCTCGTGGTCGGTCTTGCGTGAACGGCTTGTCGTAGTTCGTCACGACGCCGTCGACCTTCGTCGTTCAGGTTCTCGAGCGCGTCCTTGATCTTCGGGCCGTCGGTGGAGTCGGCCTGCTTGATCGCGGCGGCGAGCAGGTAGACCGAGTCGTAGCCCTGCGCGGCCGAGACCGGCGAGTCGATGCGGTTGTTCTTCGGCTTGAATTCCTTCAGGTACGCCTCGATGAACGACTTGCGCTTCGGCGTGTTCGGCGTCCTGGATGAAGGTCTGCGGCATGCGCGCGCCTTCGCCGCCGGGGCCGGCGTTGTCGATGTAGTTCGCCATCGACAGCGTCCAGCTGCCGATCATCGGCACCTTCCAGCCGAGCTTCGTCATGCCGTTCGCGATCTGCGCGAGCTCGGGGCCGATGCCGTAGGTCAGCACGCACGTCGGCGCCGGCCTCCTTCGCCTTCAGCAGCTGCGCCGTCATGTCGACGTCCTTGATGTTGAACTTCTCGATCGCGACGGCTTGACGCCCTTCGACGACGAGCGCCTTCTCGAGGTCCTCGCGGCCGAGCTGGCCGTAGTTCGTCGAGTCGGCGAGGATCGCCGGCTTCTTGAAGCCGCGCTTGCGTCATCTCGTCGACGATCATCGGCGCCTGGATCGAGTCGTTGGCCGCGTTGCGGAACACGTAGTTGTCGGGCTGGTCGTCGAACTGCTTCGTGATCGCGGTGCCGGTCGCGACGTTGTTCATCACCGGGATCTTCGCGTCCTGGTAGAAGCGCTGCGACGCGAGCGCGACGCCGGTGTTGATGTAGCCGACCGTCGCGACGACCTTCTCCTTGTTGATCAGCTCCTGCGGCGATCTGCACGCCGCGCTCGTTCTTCGCCTCGTCGTCGCGCTCGACGAGCTCGATCTGGCGGCCGAGCACGCCGCCGGCCTTGTTGATCTCGTCGGCCGCGAGGCGCACGCCGTCGCGCATGCTGACACGCCCATCGACGACGAGCCGCCGGTGAACGGGCCGTCGACGCCGATCTTGATCGGGTCGGCGGCCATCGCCGTCGAAGCGAAGAGCGACAGCGAGGCGAGCGACGTGGCGCACGCGAACAGTTTCAATCCGTGGATCATGGAGTCTCCGTTGGGGTCATGAGCTCGCTCGCCGGCGAGCGTCGGGGCGTCGCCCTCGATCCGGCCGCCCGCGCCGCGCGACGTCGCACGGCATGATTCGTCGCACCCTGGGGTGCGGTCGAACCGAGCGTTGCAAGTTATCCGAGTGCCCTGCGGCTCGCATCCGAACTAACCCTGAAAGCCGAAAGGAAAATCCCATGTCGATCCGCCGCCCACCTGCCCGCGTCCGATGAAGCCGACGACGCGGGCCGCGTTCGCCGGCAAGGTCGTCGTCGTCACCGGTGCGTCCGACGGCATCGGCGCCGAACTCGCGCGGCAGCTCGCGCCGGCGCGGCCGCGACTCGTGCTCGCGGCGCGCCGCGTCGACGCGCTCGAGGCCGTCGCGGCCGACTGCGCGAAGGCGGGTGCCGAGACGCTCGTGGTCGCGACCGACGTCGGCGTCGCGGCCGACTGCGCGCGGCTGATCGACGCGGCGATCGAGCGCTTCGGCGCGATCGACGTGCTCGTCAACAACGCCGGCGTGTCGGGTCATGCGCGATTCGCGGACGTGGCCGACCTCGGCTGGTACGAGGACATGATGCGGGTCAACTGCTTCGGCGCGATCCGCTGCACGCATCGCGCGTTGCCGCATCTCGTCGCCGCGGGCGGCCTCGTCGTCGCGGTCTCGAGCCTCGCCGGCAAGGTCGGCGTGCCCGGCCGCACCGCGTACTCGGCGTCGAAGTTCGCGCTCGCCGGCTTCTTCGAGGCGCTGCGGACCGAAGTGCCCGAAGGCGTCGGCGTCACGGTCGTCTATCCCGGCATCGTCGCGACCGAGACGCGCCGGCGCGGCTACGGCGCGAGCGGTGATCCTGCCGGCGTGTCGGGGCTCGACGAGCGCGGCGCGATGCCGGTCGACGTCTGCGCGCGGCAGATCGTCGACGCGATGGTGGCTCGACGTCGCGAACTCGTGATGACGGCGCGCGGCAAGGTCGGGCTGTGGCTGCGGCTGATCGCGCCGTCGCTCGTCGACCGCATGGCGCGCGCGGCGCTCGCGAACGAGCGCCGCTGATCCGACGAGCCGACGGCCGGTCGCGCCGGCGAACGACACGCGCCGCGACGTCGCGACACGACCGCGCGATCGGGCGCGCTCCGCAACGACGTCCGAATCCGGCCAGTGCCTTTCGCGACGCGCGGCGATGATCGCGCCATGCGTCCCGCCGACCTCGTCCGACTGATCGCCCTCGCCGCGCTGTGGGGCGGATCGTTCCTGTTGTATCGCATCGTTGCGCCGGCGCTCGGCACGATCGCCACGACCGAGGCGCGCGTCGCGATCGCCGGACTCGCGTTGTTCGCGTGGCAGCGGATCGCGGCGCGTCCGCCGTTCGTCTGGCGACCGCACGCGAAGGCGCTGCTCGTCGTCGGCGTGCTGAACTCGGCCGTGCCGTTCGCGCTGTTCGCGCTCGCCGCGCACGCGTTGCCGGCGTCGTACCTCGCGATCCTGAACGCGACGTCGCCGCTGTTCGGGGCCGCGATCGCGCGCGTGTGGCTCGGCGAGCCGCTCGACGCGCCGCGCGGCGGCGGCATCGCCCTCGGCCTGGTCGGCGTCGCCGCGCTCGTCGGCCTCGGACCCGTCGCGGTCGACGCGACGACGATCGGATCGTGCGCGGCGTGTTTGCTCGCGGCCGCGAGCTACGGGCTCGCCGGCAACGTCGTGCGACGGCTGACGACGCCGGTGCCGCCGACGACGATGGCGACCGGCTCGCAGCTCGCGGCCGCGATCGTGCTGCTGCCGCTCGTCCCGTTCGCGCCGCCGCCGGCGATGCCCGGTCCGTCGATCGTCGTCGCGACGCTCGTCCTCGCGCTCGCCTGCACGTCGATCGCGTACCTGCTGTACTTCCGGCTGATCGCGGACGCTCGGCGCGACGCGCGCGCTGACGGTCACGTTCCTGATCCCGCTGTTCGCGATCGCGTGGGGGTGGCTCGTGCTCGGCGAGCGGCCGACGCCGGACATGGCGATCGGCACGGCGCTCGTCGTCGTCGCGACGTGGCTCGTCGCGGGGGCGCGGCGCGTGGAGCGACGCGTCGAAGCCTGACGGGCGCCGCAGCGCGCGCCGCTCAGACCAGCAGCAGCATCGCCTGGGTCTCGGCGTATTCCTTCGGCAGCTTCCTGAAGCCGCTCTTCGCGAAGCGCGACCAGCGCCCGATGATCGCGGCGACGATCAGGTTCGCGCGTTCGGCGACGTGCGGGTCGATCGCGGCGTGCGCGGGGTTCGCGTCGCCGCCGGCCGCCTGCGCGGCCGCGATCTTCAGCGACTGGCGCAGCGACGCCTCGATGCGGTCCATCATCTGGTTCATCCGCACCGTGAGACGCTCGTCCTCGATCACGAGCGCGTCGCCGATCAGGACGCGCGTCATCCCGCGATTCGTCTCGGCGAAGTTCAGCAGCATGAGGATGATGCTGCGCGCCTGCTTCAGGCCGTCTTCCTCGTTCGCCGCGATCTGGTTGATCAGGCCGAAGACGGTCTCCTCGATGAACGCGATCAGGCCCTCGAACATCTGCGCCTTGCTCGCGAAGTGGCGATACAGCGCGGCCTCGGAGACGTCGAGCTTCTTCGCGAGCGCGGCCGTCGTGATGCGTTCGCCCTTCGGATGCTCGAGCATCGACGCGAGCGTCTGCAGGATCTGCAGCCGGCGCTCGCCGGGCTTCGCGATGCGACGCTTCGGCGTCGGCGGCGGGTCGTCGGCCGCCATTGCGTCGTCGCTGTCGCGGTCGGCTGCGGCGCCGACATCCGCGTCGATCGTGCCGTCCATCGGGTTGTCGCTCGCGGGTTGCTCCATCGACGCAGCCTCGGATGGCTCAGCGCAGGAAACGCCGGCGCCGGATCAGATCGGTGACGGATTCTACGCGAAGGCCCAGGCCGCCGACCGTCCGCCAGAGCGGCGACGCGCGGGCGCGTCGCGCGCCGAGATCGTAGCCGCGCACGTAGACGCCGCGCATGCCGATCGACCGCGCGCCGCGCAGGTTCAGCAGGCTGTCCTCGACCAGGATCGCGTTCGACGGATGCACCTTCTCCTTCGCGAGCAGCATGCGGAACATGCTCGGCGACGGCTTCGGCCGGAAGCGGCCGAGCAGGCGCATCTGCTCGATGTGATAGCGGCGGCGCACGACGCGCGCGAGGCCGATCTCGCGCAGCACCGTCGACGTGTAGACGGCCGGCGCGTTCGTGATCAGCACCTTGCGTCCCGGCAGCCGGCGGAAGACTTCCGACAGCCCGTGCTCGGCGCGCACGAGCTCGCTTCTCACGAACGCATGCGTCTCGCGCAGGAACGCGTTCGGCTCGACCGCGTGATGGCGGATCAGCCCGATCAGCGTCGTGCCGTAGCGATGCCAGTAGTCGGTGCGCAGCCGGTCGGCCTCGGCGCGATCGACCGCGAGATTCGCGATCAGCCACTCCGACATCGAGCGGTTCATCTCGTCGAAGATGCGATGCGACGCGTCGTGCAGCGTGTTGTCGAGGTCGAAGAACCAGACGAGGCGGGAAGCGGACATTCAGGCCCGGGATTGGCGCGCGGCGTCGCGGTTGTCACGCATCTTACGCAGGCTGCGCGACAGCACCGAGGCGAGTGGTCCACGTGCCTGAAACCGCATCAGTTGATGTACGTTGCAGTGTAGAATTCGCACATTTGAGCGATGCGAGATGACGATGCGGACGACCGTTACATTGGACGACGAACTGCTGGCACAGGCCAGCGAGGCGATGGGCGTCGGCGAGCGGTCCTTGTTGCTGCACGAAGGGCTGAAGCTGATCGTGCAGCGCGAAGCGGCGCGAAGACTGGCCGCGCTCGGCGGCAGCGCACCAGGTCTCAGGCTGCCGCCGCGGCGCAGGCCGGCGCCTGCATCGCCCGCTCGTGCGACGCGGAAGACCAAGTGAGTCGATGCATCTGGTCGATACCTCGGTGTGGTCCGATCACCTGCGCCGTTACGACGCGGCGCTGGCCGGCCTGCTCGAAGCGGGCGAGGTGCTCGCGCACCCGTTCGTCGTGGGCGAGCTCGCCTGCGGCGTCTTTCCGCGACGTGCCGAGACGCTCGTCCTGCTGAGCCGATTGCCGACCGCGCCGTTGATCGGCCAGACGGACGTGCTCGGCTTCATCGAGCGACACGATCTGGCAGGGCGGGGCGTCGGTTTCGTGGACATCCATCTGCTCGCTTCCGCCCTGGTGTGTGGCGCCCGCCTGCTGACGCGGGACAAGCGGCTGGGTGACGCCGCCGCGGGGCTCGGTCTGGCGACGCGTCGCAGCCGCTGACACGACGCGTGAGGCGGCGTCGCGAAGCGTGCGGCCGGCCGGACCGTCACGCCGGTCATCCCGCGAGGTGTTCGAAAATAGCGGACCTGTGTCGCGAAGCCGCGCAGACCCCGCGCTCAGTGACTGCGGATCATCGTGCCGACGCCGCGGTCGGTCAGGATCTCGAGCAGGAGGCAGTGCGGCACGCGGCCGTCGATGATGTGGACCGCGTTGACGCCGCTCTTCGCCGCCTCGAGCGCCGACGCGATCTTCGGCATCATCCCGCCGGAGATCGTGCCGTCGGCGAACAGTTCGTCGATCGTCTTCGACGTCAGGCCGGTCAGCAGCTTGCCCGACTTGTCGAGCACGCCCGGCGTGTTCGTCAGCATCACGAGCTTCTCGGCCTTCAGGATCTCGGCGAGCTTGCCCGCGACGAGGTCGGCGTTGATGTTGTAGCTCTCGTTGTCGGCGCCGAAGCCGATCGGGCTGATGACCGGGATGAACGCGTCGTCCTGCAGCGCCTTCACGACGGCCGGATTGATCGACTCGATCTCGCCGACGAGACCCATGTCGTGATAGACGCTCGGGTCCTTGATGTCCTGCATCTTGATCTTCCGCGCGCGGATCAGGCCGCCGTCGCGGCCGGTCAGGCCGACCGCCTGGCCGCCCGCGTGGTTGATCAGCCCGACGATGTCCTGCTGCACCTCGCCGGCGAGCACCCACTCGACGACTTCCATCGTGTCCTCGTCGGTCACGCGCATGCCCTGGATGAACCGGCCGCTCTTGCCGACCTTGCTTCAGCGCGTCGTCGATCTGCGGGCCGCCGCCGTGCACGACGATCGGGTTCATGCCGACCAGCTTCAGCATCACGACGTCGTGCGCGAACGCGGCCTGCAGCGTCTTGTCGACCATCGCGTTGCCGCCGTACTTGACGACGATCGTCTTGCCGTGGAAGCGCCGCAGGTACGGCAGCGCCTCGGACAGGATCTCGGCCTTCAGCGATTGCGGCGCGCTGGAAGTCGTGCGGCGGGCGCGTCGGGCGCGTCGGATGGAGGCGGACTGCACGACAGCGGACGACGTGGCCATGCGGGCTTTCGAGGGAGGGCGCGCGAAAATTCTAGCAGTCGGACCGCGTCGGCGGCGCTTCGATCGCGCGACGGCGCGACGTTCGGCTTCGTCGTCGGTCGCGACGGCGTTCGACGGTCCTTCGCGCGCGGCGTTCCAGGCAGCGTGCCGCGCCGCGTTCAGTCGTCACCGCGGCCGTCATCGTCGGGGCGTTCGGGATCGCGGGCGAGCGCCCGGCGTTCGGCGGCGCGTTCGGCGCCGCGGGACTTGCGATGCGGACCGGCGGCGCGCTTCAGCGCGGGCACGACGAGCGGATTGCGCGGCTTCGGCGGCGCGATGCGAAACGTCGGCTTCTGGCGGGTCTTGTGGGCGCGATCGGCCATCGGCACGGGCCGCGCGGCGGCGTTTCGGAAACGAAACGCGATGATGCCCGACGGGGCGAGCGGCGCCGGTCGTCGTGCGATCGAACAGCGGTCGAGCACGATCGACGGCGCGCGGGCGAGCGCGGACGCGCCGTCGATCGATCAGCCACGGACTTCCCGGTGCGCGGCGTTCGCGCGGGCGATCGCCGTTTCCTCGGTGCGGATCTCGTCGAAGCGCGCCTTCGACACCGTCACCGTGACCGGGTCGAGCCGCACGACCTCGGTCGCGACCGGCGACGCGATCGGCGTCGCCGCCGACAGGCTCACCACGGTCGCGCCGGCGACCGTGATCACGGCACCGCCGCCGACCGCGGCGACGAACGTCAACAGGCTGTTCAGTTTCGCATTCATGATGGCTTCCTTCGTTCGTGGGCGGAACCGACGCGGATCCGATGGAACGAAGACTAGGCAAGCCGCATCGCGCTCGCCCGGCCGAAGCGACGAAACCCGCGGTTCGCGGAACGAAGTGCCGCGGCGGCCGACGGAATCGTCGGCGTGCGATGCGATCAGGCCCGCTCGAAGCGATAGACGCCGTCGTCGTGGCGCTCGCGACGCAGCGCGCCGCGATACCAGAGCGCGTGCAGGTGCGCGAGCGCCTCGCCGAACGCGAAGAACAGCTGGTGCGTGTCGAGCGGGCGGCGGAACATGATCGGCACGACGTCGGCCGCACTCGACGGCCGCGCGCACAGCGCGAGCACTTCCGCGAGCCGCGCGTCGTGATGGTCGTTGAGCTGCTCGACGCGCCGGTGCAGGCGGCGGAACGGCCGGCCGTGCGACGGCAGGACCAGCGCGTCGTCCGGCAGCGGCACGAAGCGCGCGATCGAGTCGACGAATTGCTGGACCGGGTTCGCCTCGGGCTCGATCGCGTGGACGCTGACGTTCGTGGAGATGCGCGGCAGCAGCATGTCGCCGGAAATCAGCACGTTCGCGCGCTCGGCGTACAGCGCGGCGTGCTCCGGCGAATGGCCGAAGCCGGTGACGACGCGCCAGGTGTCGTCGCCGATCGCGATCGACTCGCCGTCGACGATCCGCCGGAACGCGAGCGGGATGTCGGGCACGAGCCTCGAGAAGTAGCCGGTCCGCTCGCCGAGTCCCTTCAGATGCGCCGGATCGGCGAGGCCGTGCGCGCGGTAGTGCGCGACGATCCCCGGGCCGTCGGTGCCCGGCAGCTCCGCCTGCAGCACGCGGCCCATCGCGTACTCGCCCTGCGTCATCCATAGCGGCGGCGTGCGGTCGCCGGGCGTCTCGCGCTGCAGCCACGCGGCGTTGCCGAGATGATCGGGATGCGTATGGGTGCACAGGATGCGCACGATCGGCAGGCCTTCGAGCTCGCCGTCGAGCACCTGCCGCCAGAGGTCGCGCGTCGTATCCGATGCGATGCCGCAGTCGATCAGCGTCCAGCCGTCGCGGCCGTCGAAGCGGTCGCGCAGCAGCCACAGGTTGATGTGATCGAGCGCGAACGGCAGCGGCTTGCGGATCCAGAACAGGCCGGGCACGACCTCGCGCTTGCGACCGGGTTCGGGCAATGCATCGGCGAACGGATAGACGAGTTCGGATTCGAGCGGGTTCATGCCGCGAATGTAGCCGGTCTCGCGGAACATCGTGGCCGCGGGGTCCGGCGTGCCGCGCACCCGGGGTCGTGCGGGCGCGGTGCGGCGTCGCGACCGCGTCGGTCGATCGGTTATCGTCTCGCGCCATGTTCCACGCGTCCGCCTCGACCTACGGCATCACGCTGCACGGACTGACGGTCGTCCTGTCGCTGCTGACCTACGTCGTCGCGTCGCACGTCTTCAACCAGCGGCGCCACCCGACCGCGGCGATCGCCTGGGTGCTCTTCATCCTGCTGCGTGCCGTACGTCGCGCTGCCGACGTTCCTCGTCTTCGGGTCGCGCAAGCAGCGAAGGCCGCTGCTGCTGCCGGCGCCCGAGGCGCCGCAGCTCGACGCGCCGTGGGCGATCCGCACGATCGCCGCGCTGGCGCAGCCGGCGCCGGCCAGCTACGCCGATCTCGTGATCCACGACGATGGCCACGCGTCGCTCGTCGCGCTGCATCGCGTGATCGACGGTGCCGTGGAGTCGCTGGACGTCTGCACGTTCATCATCGGCGCCGACGTCGTCGGCAACGGCGTCGTCGAACGCCTCGTCGCGAAGGCGCGCGCCGGCGTCCGCGTGCGCGTGATGGTCGACGGGATGGGACGGCTGATGCGACGCCATCCGGACCTCGCGCCGCTCGTCGAGGCCGGCGCGCAATACGTGACGTTCGTGCCGCCGCTGAAGCTGCCGATCCGCGCGCGCGCGAACCTGCGCGACCATCGCAAGCTCGTCGTCGCGGACGCCGCGCGGCCGACGCGCCGCCTGTGGACCGGCGGGCGCAACCTCGCGAGCGAGTACTTCGAAGGCGACCGCGAGCGCGTCGCATGGCACGACCTGACGTTCGACCTCGGCGGCGACCTCGTGCTGCAGGCCGCCGACCTGTTCGAGCGCGACTGGGCGTACGGCCGCGGCGAGCGACCGCCGCCCGCGTCGCGCATCGCGCGCGACGGTGGCCGATGCGCGACGGCACGGGTCGGCGCAGCTGGTCGCGTCGGGACCGGACGAGGTCGACGACACGATCGCGACGGTGCTCGTGACCGGCGCGTACCAGGCGACGCGGCGCATCGTGCTCGTGACGCCGTACTTCGTGCCCGACAGCGCGCTGCTGACCGCGCTGTCGATCGCGGCGCGGCGCGGCGTGACGGTCGACGTGCTGGTGCCGGCGCGTTCCAACCACCGGATGTCCGACATCGCGCGACGCCGCGCGATGCGGGCGCTCGCGCAGGCCGGCGGCCGCATCTGGCTCGCGCCGTACATGCTGCACGCGAAGCTCGCGCTGTTCGACGACACGCTCGCGCTGTCGGGCTCCGCGAACGTCGATTCGCGCAGCCTGTTCCTGAACTACGAGCTGATGGTCGCGTTCCACGATCGCGACGACGTGGCGCGCTTCTCCGGATGGTTCGACCGCGAGCGGCCGGGTGCGGCGCTCTACGAGGCGCGGCCGCCCGGCCTGTTCGCCGACCTCGCCGAGGGACTCGTGCTGTGGACCGGGTTCCAGCTGTGAGCGCGCAGTAAACTCGCGGCTTTCCGCGCCGCGCATCGAACGCGCGCGGCACAGTCGAGGAGTCGTAGATGGAACAGGATCCGATCGTCATCGTCGGCGGCGCACGGACGCCGATGGGCGCCTTCCAGGGCGAGCTCGCGTCGTTCGCCGCGCATCAGCTCGGCTCGGTCGCGATCGGCGCGGCCCTCGAGCGCGCCGGCGTCAAGCCCGAGCAGGTCGACGAGGTCATCATGGGATGCGTGCTGCCGGCGGGGCAGGGCCAGGCGCCGGCGCGCCAGGCCGCGCTCGGCGCCGGGCTGCCGGTCGGCGTCGGCTGCACGACCGTCAACAAGATGTGCGGCTCCGGCATGCGCGCCGCGATGTACGCGTTCGACGCGCTGAAGGCGGGCAGCTCGGACATCGTCGTCGCCGGCGGCATGGAGTCGATGACGAACGCGCCGTACCTGCTGACGAAGGCGCGCGGCGGCTACCGGATGGGGCAGGGCGCGCTGTACGACCACATGATGATGGACGGTCTCGAGGACGCGTACGACATCGCGCCCGACGGCACGCGGCGCTCGATGGGCACGTTCGGCGAGGACTGCGCGACGCTGTACGCGTTCACGCGCGAGCAGCAGGACCACTTCGCGACGACGTCGGTCAAGCGCGCGCAGGCGGCGGCCGCGAGCGGCGCGTTCGCCGACGAGATCGCGCCGGTGACGGTCAGCGGCCGCGGCGGCGACACGGTCGTCGACAGCGACGAGGGCCCGCGCAAGGCGCGGCTCGAGAAGATCCCGACGCTGCGCCCCGCGTTCCGCAAGGACGGCACGATCACCGCGGCGAGCTCGAGCTCGATCAACGACGGCGCCGCCGCGCTCGTGATGATGCGCGAGTCGACGGCGACGAAGCTCGGCCTGAAGCCGGTCGCGCGCGTGCTCGGCCACACGACGAACGCGAAGATGCCGGCCGAGTTCACGACGGCGCCGGTCGGCGCGATCGCGAAGCTGTTCGACAAGGTCGGCTGGACGACCGCCGACGTCGACCTGTTCGAGATCAACGAGGCGTTCGCGGTCGTGCCGATGGCCGCGATGAAGGAGCACGGCATCCCGCACGAGAAGGTCAACGTGCACGGCGGCGCCTGCGCGCTCGGCCATCCGATCGGCGCGTCGGGCGCCCGCATCGTCGTGTCGCTGATCAACGCGCTGCAGAAGACCGGCGGCACGAAGGGCGTCGCGTCGCTGTGCATCGGCGGCGGCGAGGCGACCGCGCTGGCGGTGGAGCTCGCGTGAAACCCGGGGCGGCGGCTCGCTGACCATGCCGTCGCTCGCGAGCTGGCTCGCGTTCGTCGCGCTCGACATCGTGATGGTCGTCACGCCGGGGCCGAACATGCTGTACCTCGTGTCGCGCTCGCTGTCGCAGGGCACGCGCGCCGGACTCGTGTCGCTCGCCGGCGTCGCGGTCGGCTTCGTCGGCTGGATGCTGTGCGCGGTGTTCGGCATCACCGCGCTGCTGATCGCCGTACCGTACGCGTACGACGCGTTGCGCATCGCCGGCGCGGCGTACCTCGCGTGGCTCGCATGGGGCGCAGTCAAGCCCGGCGGCGCGTCGCCGTTCGAGGTCCGCGCGCTCGCGCCCGACTCGCCGCGCCGCCTGTTCGCGATGGGGCTCGTCACGAACCTGCTGAACCCGAAGGCCGCGATCCTCTACCTGTCGCTGCTGCCGCAGTTCATCGACCCGGCACGCGGATCGGTGCTGACGCAGGGCCTCGTGCTCGGCGCGACGCAGATCGTCATCAGCGTGACCGGCAACGCCGCGATCGCGGCCAGCGCCGGTGCGATCGCGCGCTTCCTGCAGCGCCGCCGCCGCTGGCTGCTCGTGCAGCGCTGGATCATGGGGTCGGTGCTCGGCCTGCTCGCCGCGCGGATGGCGCTGGAGGCGCGACGCTGATGGCCCGCGACGTCGATCGCGCCGCGACGCGATCCCGACCACCTTTTCGATCGTTCGAAGCCTCGTCGAAGCCATGAAGAAACCGGTCGTCCTCGTCATCGGCGCGTCGCGCGGCATCGGCCGCGAGCTCGTGCGCCAGTACCTCGCGGACGGCGCGACGGTCCACGCGACGGCGCGCAAGGACGCGGACCTCGACGCGCTGCGCGGCGCCGGCGCGACCGCGCACCGGCTCGACGTGACGAACGCCGACGACTGGGCCGCGCTCGCCGGCGCGATCGCGTCGACCGCGTTCGACGTCGCGATCCACAACGCCGGCGTCGGCGGTCCGCGCTACGACGGTGCGCCGACGCGCGACGACTTCGACGAGACGATGCGCGCGAACGTGTGGGCGGCGATGCGGATGGCGCCGGTGGTCGCGCCGCGCGTCGCGGCCGCACGCGGCAGGCTCGTCGTCATCAGCTCGCGG
Source organism: uncultured beta proteobacterium (assembly GCA_963720205.1). Taxonomy (GTDB): domain Bacteria; phylum Pseudomonadota; class Gammaproteobacteria; order Burkholderiales; family Burkholderiaceae_D; genus CAHJXF01. Next base: position 3,242,684 of record OY970390.1, read on the forward strand.
ATGGGCTCGATCGGCGCGCGCGAGATCGCGAACTACACGACCTACCGCGCGAGCAAGGCGGCCGTGAACTCGGTGACGAAAGACGCGGCGCTCACCTACGGCCCGCAGGGCGCGACGGTCGTCGCGATGCATCCCGGCTGGGTGCGGACCGAGATGGGCGGCGCGGGCGCCGACCTCGACGTCGCCGACAGCGCGAAGGCGATCCGCGCGACCATCGCGGGGCTGCGGCACGACGACAACGGCTGCTTCTTCAACTACGACGGCGGAGCGATGCGATGGTGATCGCGTGATGGTGGCCGCGTGACGGCGCGACGCCGGATCTCGTCCGGCTCGACGTTCGAGGCGCTCGCCGGCTACAGCCGCGCGGTCGTCGTCGGCGACGACGTGTTCGTCTCCGGCACGACCGGCTTCGACTACGCGACGATGACGATCGACGACGACGTCGTCGCGCAGACCCACCAGTGCTTCCGCAACATCGCGGCCGCGCTCGACCAGGCCGGCGCCACGCTCGACGACGTCGTCCGCGTCCATTACCACCTCGTCGACGCGGCCGACTTCGCGCGTGTCGCGCCGCTGTTCGGCACGTACTTCGCGACCGCGCGACCGGCCGCGACGGCGACGATCGTCGGGCTCGTCGACCCGCGGATGAAGATCGAGATCGAAGTCACCGCGCGCGTCGCGTCCGCCTGACGATGGCGTCGACCGCGTCCCAGAAGGGCCTGCGCACGCCGGAGCGCATGTTCCGCGTCGTGCTGTGGTTCGTCGCGGTGATCTTCGCGGGCTTCCTGATCGGCCTCGGGTCGCTCGTCGTCCGCGACCTGCCGACGGTCGACGAGACGGTCGAGCTGTCGCGCTTCGTCGACCAGCCGCGCGCGGCGTCGCTCGACGCGTCGATCGCGGACGGCGAGCAGCGGCTGCGGCAGGCCGGCGACGCCCGTGCGTCGCTCGCGCTGAAGGCGCAGGCCGGCCGCGCGGCCTACAACGCGGCGAAGCGCGGCTTCGACAACTGGATCGCGACGCGCACGAGCACGCAGCGCGCCGACGAGGACCCGGAGGTCCTCCGTCGCACGCGCGAGCTCGACGCGCTGTCGGCCGCCGCGCGCGCGGCCGAGGCCGACGTCGAGCGCTCGCAGGCGCAGCAGCTCGAGATCGAGCAGTCGCTCGCCGGCGCCCGTCGCCAGCGCGCGGCGCTCGACGATGCGGCGCGCGACGTGTACGAGGCCGCGCTGCGCCGCATGGAGCTGCACGTCTTCCTGATCCGTCTCGCGATCACGCTGCCGCCGCTCGCGATCGCCGGATGGCTGTTCGCGAAGCACCGCCGCTCGACGTGGTGGCCGTTCGTGTGGGGCTTCGTGTTCTTCGCGCTGTTCACGTTCTTCGTCGAACTGGTGCCGTACCTGCCGAGCTACGGCGGCTACGTCCGCTACGCGATCGGCATCGTGGCCACGATCCTCGTCGGCCGCTACGCGATCGTCGCGATGCAGCGCTACCTCGAACGACAGCACGCGGCCGAGCAGCAGAGCGAGGCCGTGCGTCGCCTCGCGCTGTCGTACGAGCATGCGATCAAGAGCGTGTCGGCCGGCATCTGTCCCGGCTGCGAGCGCGGCTTCAAGGTCCACGACGGCGAGACGAACTTCTGCATGCACTGCGGGATGAAGCTGTTCGACCACTGCCGCGTGTGCGCGAAGCGGAAGAACGCGTTCTTCCACTACTGCCCGCACTGCGGCGTCGACAAGCCGGACGGCGAGCCGACGGTGCCGGACACGACCGCGGTCGCGCCGGTCGGCTAGGGACGACGCCATGCTGCTGACGCCCGAACAGGAGATGATCCGCGACGCCGTGCGCGACTACGCGCGTGAGCGGATCGCGCCGTTCGCGGCGCAGTGGGACCGCGACGCGACGTTCCCGGCCGACGCGCTGAAGGGCCTCGCCGCGCTCGGCTGCTACGGCGTCACGGTGCCCGAGCGCTGGGGCGGCGCGGGCCTCGACACGCTGTCGCTCGCGCTGGTGCTCGAGGAGATCGCGGCGGCCGACGGCGCGACGTCGACGATCGTCAGCGTCAACAACTGCCCCGTCTGCAGCATGCTCGAGCGCTTCGGCAGCGACGCGCAGAAGGAACGCTGGCTCGACGCCGCTCGCGCAGCGGCGAGATGCTCGGCGCGTTCTGCCTGACCGAGCCGCACGTCGGCTCGGACGCGTCGGCGCTGCGGACCAGCGCCCGGATGGATGGCGGCGACTACGTGATCGACGGCGTGAAGCAGTTCATCACGTCGGGCAAGAATGCCGACGTCGCGCTCGTGATGGCGGTGACGGACAAGGCGGCCGGCAAGCGCGGCATCAGCGCGTTCATCGTCGACACGAAGACGCCGGGCTACGTCGTCGCGCGACTCGAGGACAAGACCGGCCAGCACGCGAGCGACACCGCGCAGATCGTCTTCGAGAACTGCCGCGTGCCGGCCGCGAACCGGATCGGCGACGAGGGGCAGGGCTACAAGATCGCGCTGTCGGGTCTCGAAGGCGGCCGCATCGGCATCGCGTCGCAGGCGGTCGGCATGGCGCGCGCGGCGTTCGAGGCGGCGCTCGCGTACGCGAAGGAACGCACGAGCTTCGGCAAGACGCTGTTCGAGCATCAGGCGGTGCAGTTCCGCCTCGCCGACATGGCGACGCAGGTCGAGGTCGCGCGACAGATGATCTGGCATGCGGCGACGCTGCGCGATGCGGGTCGCCCGTGCCTCAAGGAGGCGGCGATGGCGAAGCTGTTCGCGAGCGAGATGGCCGAACGCGTCTGCAGCGACGCGATCCAGGTGTTCGGCGGCTACGGCTACGTCGCCGACTTCCCGGTCGAACGGATCTGGCGCGACGTGCGCGTCTGCCAGATCTACGAAGGCACGAGCGACATCCAGAAGATCCTGATCGGACGGGCGCTGGCGTGAACGCCGGGCCGCCGGCCGACATCGCGCGCGCGATCGACCAGCCGGTCGCGCTGACCGATGCCGATCCCGCGTGGCCGGCGATGTTCGAGGCCGAGCGCCGCCGCATCATGGACGCGATGCCCGGCACGTTCGTCGCGATCGAGCACATCGGCAGCACGGCCGTCGACGGGATGCGCGCGAAGCCGCTGATCGACATGCTCGCCGGCGTCCGCTCGCTCGACGAGATGTTCGCGCTGAACGCGACGATGGACCGCATCGGCTACACGACGAGCCCGGCGTTGAACGCGTCGCTCGACGACGCGGCAGTGGTTCATGCGACAGTCGGGCGGCGTGCGCAAATATCACCTGCACGCGGTCGTCCACGGCGATCCCGACTGGACGACGCGGCTGCGCTTCCGCGACCGCCTGCGTGCGGAGCCGGCGCTGCGCGCGCGCTATGTCGCGCTGAAGGAGGACCTCGCGGCGCGCTTCGCGGAGAACCGCGAGTCGTACACCGAAGGCAAGTCGGACTTCATCCTCGCCGCCAACGAACAACGGGAACACGAATGACCCCGAACGATCGCTACGTCCTGCACTGCTTCGCGCAGTCCGGCAACGCGTACAAGTGCGCGCTGGCGCTCGAACTGGCCGGCGCCGACTGGACGCCGGTCTGGGTCGACTTCTTCAACGGCGGCACCCGCGCGACCGACTTCAAGGCGAAGAACGCGATGGCCGAGGTGCCGGTGCTCGAGCATGCCGGTCGCACGCTGACGCAGTCCGGCGTCATCCTCGACTACCTCGCACAGACGCTCGGCCGGTTCGGCGCCAACGACGACGACGAGCGCCGCGAGATCCTGCGCTGGACGCTGTGGGACAACCACAAGCTGACGTCGCACACGGCGACGCTGCGCTGGATGCTGAACTTCGTGCCCGAGAGCCAGCACGATCCGGCGGTGCTCGCGTACCTGCGGGCCCGGATGCTCGGCGCGTTCAGGACGCTCGATGCGCATCTCGCCGACCGGCGCTGGGTCGTCGCCGACCGACTCACGATCGCCGACCTGTCGCTGATCGGCTACCTGTACTTCGAGACGGAGTTCGGCGTCGACTGGAACGACTTCCCGGCGATCGGCGCGTGGCGTGCGCGGATCGCGGAGCAGCCGCGCTGGAAGCATCCGTACGACCTGATGCCGGGGCATCCGCTGGCGAAGGCGGCCTGACGTCGCGCAGCGGACCACGCCGCATCGAATTCCGCGAAATGCCGCGACGCTTCCGGCGACGACGCGAGCGGCGCGACGTCGCAGGGGCCGGGAACTCGGCCCACAGCGCGCGACCGCGGCGTTCGGGTGCGCCCGCTCGATCGCGTCGGCCGACGCCCATTCGAAGCCTTCGACGACGGCGCCGTCCGCGGCCGTCATCGTCGCGGCCGGCGGTCCGACACGAGCCCCTCGCGCGCGAGGACCGACGGATGCTTCGCGACCAGCGCGTCGAGCGCGTCTCCCGCCCGGCTTCGGCCGGTACGCGACGATGACGAACCGGCCCACAGCTTCAACGACGGGAGTGTCCGATCGTAACGGGCGTTCGTCCGACGGACCACCGGCGGCCTTCGAAGTGGCGCCCCGCACGAGCGTCGCGGGTACGATGCCGGTTCGCGCTCACCGGCACGGATCGATCGCCGTCGCGATCGTCGGCCGGTCCGCCGTCTTCCGAGCGACTCCCTCGATGAATGCCCTCGACCCCGCGCAGATCGTCGCGCTCGCCGCGGCCCTCGGCTGGGCCAGCGGCGTGCGCCTGTACCTCGTCCTGTTCCTCGTCGGCCTCGTCGACCGCGTCGGCTGGGTGGCGATGCCGGCCGGGCTGCACGGCCTGTCGCATCCGCTCGTGCTCGCGGCGTCGGGCCTGATGGTCATCGTCGAGTTCTTCGCCGACAAGGTGCCGTGGGTCGACAGCATCTGGGACACGGTGCACACGTTCATCCGCGTGCCGGCCGGCGCGATGCTGGCGGCATCGGCGATCGGCGCGCTCGACGGCCACGGCGGCACCGCCGGCACGCTCGCCGCGGCGATCCTCGGCGGGTCGCTCGCGGCCGGCGCGCACGTGACGAAGAGCAGCGCGCGGGCGCTCGCGAACACGTCGCCCGAGCCGTTCTCGAACGTCGGGCTGTCGATCGGCGAGGACCTCGCGGTCCCGGCCGGTCTCGCGATCGCGCTGCTGCACCCGTTCTTGTTCTTCGCGCTGCTGCTCGTCGCGGCGGCGATCGGCGCCTGGATGGTCCCGAAGATCTGGCGCTTCCTGCGTCGCCTGGTCGGTCATCCGTCGCGGACTGCGCATCCCAGCCCGCGATGAGCGGCCCGCCGCTCGACGTGGAGCGACCGCGTCGCGTCGAGCCGCGGACCGACGCCGACGCCGCGCCGGGCAGCGACCCCCGCGTCCGGCCGAGTACCGACCCCCGTGTCGACGCGTCGACCGAGCGGCGGGTCGCGCCGCGCATCGTGTTCTGCGCGCCGCAGGCGAAGCCCGCGAGCTGGCTGCGCGGCCTCGCCGACCGGTTGCCGGACGCGACCGTCGCGAACTGGTCGCCTGACGCGCCGCAGTCGCCGGCCGACTACGCGGTCGTGTGGATGCCGCCCGACGCGTTCTACGCGACGCAGCCCCGCCTGAAGGCGATCTTCAACCTCGGCGCCGGCGTCGACGGGTTGCTGCGGTCGGCCGCGCTGCCGGACGACGTGCCGGTGGTCCGCCTCGAGGACGCCGGCATGGCGCCGCTGATGGCCGAGTACGTGCTGCACGCCGTCGTCCGCCACGCGCGCGGGCTCGACCGGATGGACGACGAGCGACGCGAACGGCGCTGGACCTGGCGGCCCGCCGCCGACCGCTCGACCTTTCCGGTCGGCGTGATGGGTGCCGGCGCGCTCGGCGGCCCCGTCGCACGCCAGCTCGTCGCGCACGGCTTCACGGTCTCGATGTGGTCGCGCCGCGCGCGCTCGATCGACGGCGTGCGCGGTTACGGCGCCGACGAGCTCGACGCGTTCCTCGCCGCGACGCGCATCCTCGTCTGCCTGCTGCCGCTGACGCCCGACACCGAGAACATCATCGACGCGTCGCTGCTCGCGAAGCTGCGCGACGACGCCTACGTCGTCAACGTCGCGCGCGGTGGCCACGTCGTCGACGCGGACCTGATCGCGGCGATTCGCGGCGGCAAGCTCGCCGGCGCGCTGCTCGACGTGTTCCGCGAGGAGCCGCTTCCGCCGACGCATCCGTTCTGGGACGAGCCGCGGATCGCGATGACCGCGCACTGCTCGGCGCTCACGCAGCAGCGCGAGACGCTCGACCAGATCGCATCGAAGATCGCCGCGGCCGAGCGCGGCGAGCCGCTCGGCGGCGTCGTCGATCGCGCGCGCGGCTATTGACGCGAAGTCGCTGGGCCGTGCAGCGGATCGTGGCCCCAGTTCATCAGCGAATAACGCCAGCGGCTGGTCTCGATCGATTCGCCGCCGGGGCGCTGCGCGAGGTGGCGATGCACGTAGCCGATCACCTTGCGCATGTGCGCCAGATCGCCGGTCGTGAGCGCGTCGCGATCCTTGCCGAGCAGCTGCACGATGCGACGGCCCGACCGATGACCGACCGACTCGGGGCCGCCGGCGGCAGTGCCGGTCCGCCCGTCCTTCGCACCGACGACATGCGATTCCTTCGTCGTCAGCCAGTGCTCGAGGTCCGGCGCCCGCATGTTGACGACGCGATGGAATTCGCGGACGACGACGTCGTCGTCGTCGTCCGGCGCCGCACCCTTCGCCGCCTTCTTCGCGACCTTCGCCGGCGCGCGCTTCCGCGCGGCCTTCGCCGGCGCCTTCTTCGCAGCCGGCGCCTTCTTCGCAGCCGGCGCCTTCTTCGCGGCCGGTCCCTTCTTCGCTGCCGGGCTCACGTCGTCCTCAGCCCGTCTTCTTCAGCGAGCCCGGCTTGTGCGCGGCCTGCGCGCCGGTCTTCGCGCTCTTCACGAGATACTCGGGGTTGCCCGGCGACGCCGCGACGTGGTGACCCTCGATGTCCATCGGCGCGGTCAGCTTCTTCTCGACCGTGCCCTTCACCTTGCCCTGCGATCCCGACCATTCGACGTGGTCGCCCTTCCCGATGTCCTTCGTCATGGTTCCGTCCTCCGGTTCGTCGATGTTCTTGCGACAGCGCGCGGCCGCGGGTCGTTGTCGGACGAATCCGCAAACATGACCGCGTTCGACGATGACCTCGTGCGGTCGCCGTGCATCTCGGTCTGCAAGATGGACCCGGGCGCCGGCGACGACGTCGAGCGCGCGGCCGGCGGGCTGTGCGTCGGCTGCCTGCGCACGCTCGACGAGATCGTCGAATGGGGCACGGCGACCGACGACCGCAAGGCGGCGATCGTGCGGGCCGTCGAGCGGCGCCGCGACCGATCGGTCTGAAGGCAGACGCGAGTCCGACGCCGGCGCCGCCTCGCCGCGTCAGCCGTCGCGCTGCTCCGGCTTCCGCTCCGTGACGGCCGAATGGTGATGCTCCGACTTCGCCTTCTCGAGTCCGATGCGATCGATCACGAGATAGGTGACGACGATCGCGAGCGTGATCAGGGCCAGTCCGAAAACGATGAACGCGTCGTGCATGGCGTGCTCCGGGTGAACATGGCGCCACGTTGCCGTCGCTCTCGACCGGGCAGCATCGGCGGCTCTGCGGTCCGCTCGTCGTCTTCGCGGCAGCGTCGTCCAGCGAATGGCCGACGCCTGTCGGCGCGCCGCCATCGACGCGCGACCGACGACGACGACGATGATGGACGACGCGTGATGGACGACGCGTGATGGACGACGCGCGATCGACGATGCGCGATCGACGACGCGCCGCGCGTGCGGCGCGGGCCGGACGACGCGCGGGCGCCGACGATCCGGCCCCGGGCCGTCGACCGTCCGGCCGCGGACCGCTACGGCAGCACGAAGTCCGGACCGGGCTCCGCGATCACGACGCCGTTGTGCTGCGCGCGAAAGCGCACCGCCTCTTCGTACACGCGGCGACGCACGCGCATGACGCCGCCGAGCGGCCGGTGCGCCGCGAGGCCGTGCCACGGGCTGAACGACAGGCCGTCGTCGACGGCGACGGAGCGCCCGTGCGTCCACGCCGGCTGCGGTCCGGCGACGATGCGGGCGACGGTGCGGTACGGGCTGCGGTCCTCGGGCCATTCGACCGACGCGTCCTCGATCGGCATCGCGTCGAGGTCGACGTTGAGCTGCGCCCGCAGCTCCCACTCGCCGCCGTCGTTCGTGAAGTGCTCGACGACCGCGCCGCGCAGGCCGTTCGGCTTGTCGTCGAGGTCGACCTTGCGGTTCGTCAGCGCGAGCAGGTTCGCGGAGACCGGTGCGACGTGCAGCTTCGCGACGAAGTCGCCGTGACGCAGCGCCGCCTGCGACCAGTAGGTCTCGCCGAGCACGTGCGTCTCGGGATGGCCGCCGAGCGCGACCAGCGTGCCGCTCTTGTGCCCGGTCGCCTCGACGATCCTCTCGACCTGCTGCAGCGCGGCCGACAGCGCCTTCTTCAGGCCGGGCGCCTTGTCGGTCGTGCCGGCGAGCAGCTTGACGACGCCGAGGAATTTCTTCGGCGTCGGCGCGCCGAACACCGGCCCGTTGACCAGTACGAAGTCCTGCGTCGTCGCGCCCTCGCTGCCGGGCAGCCGCTCGCCGTCGACGCCGAGGACCTTGATCGACAGGCCGCGCGGCGTCGACACGCGATCGTCGAGCAGGTCGCCGGGCACCGCCGAGAAGCGCATCACGACGCGGTAGGTGCCGGGCCTGGCGAACAGGCCCTGCGCGAGCTCCGGCGGCAGCCCGTCGGGCACCGTCATCGTCGCGTCGAGCAACCCGTAGCTCTTCGCATGCACGGACCGCAGCGCGTGGCCGCCGTCGCGAAACGTGATGTCCTGGATCTTCGTCATCGTCTCGACGAGACCGTGGATGGTCTGGTCCTCGTCGTCGGCCGGGGTCTCGACGGTCGGCGCGTACGGAACGGGAACGGCTCGAGCTGCGGCAGCGGTCATCGGAAAGCCTCCAGGCGGAACATCGAACGGATCGGCCGTATCGGACCGGGTCGCGTGCCGGCGTCGCCGCGGCGCGCGGCGTCGGGTCGGGTCCCGGGACGACGGGACGGCGCCCGCGTCGATCATGCCGCGTCCACCGAATTGCCGATATCCTGAAATGCGCACGCTACGCTACCGTGTCGGGCGAGGCGCGTCCCGTCGGGTGCGACCCGCCCCGGCGCCCCGGTCGCCGGTGCGGTCCCGACGACGACCGCCGCGCGCTCTCCGAACACGTCCCTCGATGAACACGATCGACTGGTACTTCGATTTCGTCTCGCCGTACGCGTACCTGCAGCATGCGGTGCTCGCCCGAAGCGTGCCCGGGACCGCGGTCCGACATCGGCCGATCCTGTTCGCGGCGCTGCTGACCCATTGGGGTCATCTCGGCCCGGCCGAGATCCCGCCGAAGCGTATCTGGACCTATCGCCACTGCGCGTGGCTCGCCGACCGCCACGGCATCCCGCTCGCGATGCCGGCGATGCATCCGTTCAACTCGCTGCCGCTGCTGCGGCTGTCGATCGCGCTCGGCAGCACGCCGGACGTCGTCGCGCGGCTGTTCGCGTTCGTGTGGCGCGACGGGCACGTGCCGGGCGATGCCGCCGCATGGGCCGCGCTGCTCGACGAGCTCGGCGTCGACGAGGCCGCGACGCGGACGGCCGACGTCAAGGCGTCGCTGCGCGCGGCCGGCGAAGAGGCGCTGGCGGCCGGCGTGTTCGGCGTACCGACGGCCGTCGTCGACGGCGAGACGTTCTGGGGATTCGACGCGACGCCGATGCTGGCCGGCTACCTCGACGGCGCGCCGTTCTTCGGCGGCGAAGCGCACGCGTCGGCGCGGGCGATCCCCGTCGGCCCGATGCGGCCGCAGGCGGCCCGGATCGCGTCGTGAGCACCGCGCGCCCGACGCGGCTCGTAGCTCCCGACACGCTGCCCGACGGCATGCAGGTGTTCGAGCGCGGGTGGCTGTCGTCGAACTGCGTGCTGTTCGCCGACGAGCACGGCGCGACGCTGATCGACTCGGGCTACGTCTCGCACGCCGAGCAGACCCACGCGCTCGTGATGCGCGCGATCGAGCGGCATCGCGCACCGCGGTTGCGTCGCGTCATCAACACGCATCTCCACTCGGACCATTGCGGCGGCAACGCGCTGCTCGCGGCGCGCACGCGCTGCGACATCATCGTTCCCGAGGGCAACTCGTACGGCGTGCGCAACTGGGACCAGCGCTTCCTGTCGTTCGAGCTGACCGGCCAGCGCTGCGACCGCTTCGACTTCACCGACACGGTCTCGGCCGGCGACGTCATCATGCTGTGCGACGCCGAGTGGGAGGCGCTCGCGGCGCCCGGCCACGACGTCGACTCGCTGATGTTCTTCTGCAAGGACGAAGGCATCCTCATTTCGGGCGACGCGATCTGGGAGGACGGCTGCGGCGCGATGTTCCCGACCGCGAACCCGAAGACGCTCGACGAGGACTTCGCGGCCGCGTTCGAGACGCTCGAGCTGGTCGAGGCCGTCGAGGCGCGCGTCGTGATCCCCGGTCACGGCCGGCCGTTCACCGACGTCGCCGGTGCGCTCGATCGCGTGCGCAGCCGGTTACGTCGGCTCGCCGAGGACCCGTCGCGCAATGCGCGTCACGTCGCGAAGGTGCTGCTGAAATACCGGCTGCTCGACGACCGGCGCATGTCGATCGAGACGATCCGCACGATGTTCCGCGAGGTGCCGACGATCCGCCATGCGAACCGCGACGTGCCGCTGTCCGCGACGCAGCTCGCCGATCGCACGATCGACGACCTCGTGAAGGTCGGCGTCGCGCGTCGCGAAGGCGACTGGCTCGTCGACGTCTGACGCGGCCGACGGACGCGGGGTCGTGCCGCACAATGCGGCGATGATGCCGCCTGGGCCGCCCGACCCGAACGCGCCGCCGGTCGTGTCGCCGCGCGCGACGGCTCCCGCCGACGCCGCGAGGCCGTTCGCGCGGCGCGCCGCGGCGACGGGGGTGCTCGCCGCGACGACGTTCGCGTTCGTCGTCGTCGCCGTCGCGTTCATGGCGAACGGTCCGCTCAACGTCCGCACGTTCGAGGCCGTCCAGGCGGCGACGCGCGCGCTGCCCGATCCGTTCTGGTCGTGCGTGACCATCTGCGGGACCGGCGTCGTCGCGTTCGCGCTGCTGTCGCCGACGCTCGCGTGGCGACCGCGCTGGTTCGCGGCCGCGATCGTCGGGGCCGCGCTCGGCGGCGCCTACTCGAACGGCATGAAGCGCCTGTTCGGATTGCCGCGACCGGCGGCCGTGCTCGACGCGGCGCACCTGCATGCGATCGGTCACGCGCTGCGGGCGAACACGTTCCCGTCGGGGCATTCGGTGACGGCGTTCGCGCTCGCGGCGCTGCTCGCGTTCGCGTCGACCCGTCCGCTGCGGACGGCGGCGTGGACGTTGCCGCTCGCGGCGCTCGTCGCGCTGTCGCGGATCGCGGTCGGCGCGCACTGGCCGGCCGACCTCGCGGCCGGCGCGGCCGGCGGCTGGGTCGCCGGCGCGCTCGGCGTCGCGATCGTCGAACGCTGGCGCGGCTGGAACACGCGAGCCGGCGTCCGCGCGATGGCGGTCGTGTCGATCGGCATCGGCGCGTCGCTGTTCGTCGTCGACCTCGGCTATCCGCAGGCCGTGCCGCTGCAGTTCGCGAGCGGCACGCTCGCCGTCGTCGCGGGCGTCGTCGCGTTCGCGCGCCCGAGGCCCGACCCGTCGCTGCCCGTCGCATGACGCGGACGGTCGTCCTGCGCGCCGTCGCGATCGCGATCTCGCTCGCGCTGTTCGCGTGGATCGCCGCCGACGCGCGCTGGCACGGCGTCGCGGCGCGCATCGGACGGCTCGACGTCGGCGCGCTCGCCGGCGTGGCCGTGCTGTTCGCCGCGAGCTATGCGATGCGCGGCGCGCGCATCCACGGCGAATTCCGCGACGAGCTCGCCGCGACCGGCCGCGCGGACGGCAGCTACCTGCGCATCGTCCGTCTCACGCTCGTCCACAACGCGCTCGTCAACGTGCTGCCGCTGCGCAGCGGCGAGGTCGCGTTCCCGGTGCTGCTGTCGCGCTGGTTCGGCATCGCGACCGATCGCGCGGTCGTGTCGCTTCTATGGCTGCGTGCGCAGGACGCGACGGTGGTGCTCGCGCTCGCGGCGCTCGTGTGGCCGGACCTCGCGGTCGCGTGGCGCGCCGCCGCGCTGGTCGCGATCGTCGGCGGCGCATGGCTCGTCCGCGCATGGGCGAAGGCGCACGCGCGAACGACCGACGACACGTCGCCGCGACTCGCGCGGCTGCAGGCGCTGCTCGCCCGCGCGACGCGCCGCGGCGCGGCCGGCTGGGGCTGGACCGTCGGCAACTGGATCGTCAAGCTCGCGGCCGAGACCTGGCTCGTGTCGCTCGCGCTCGGCCGCGGCACGCCGGTCGCGTCGGCGGCGCTCGGCGCGATCGGCGCGGAGCTCGCCGCGATCCTGCCGGTACAGGGCGTCGCCGGCTTCGGCACGTTCGAGGCCGGCGGCGCGGCGCTGATGCGCACGCAGGGCGTCGCGCTGCAGGCCGGCCTCGAGGCCGTGCTCGTGCTGCACGCGGTCGTCCTCGCGCTCGCGCTCGCGGCCGGCGCGATCGCCGCGGCGTTGCTGCCGGGCCCCGCCGGCGACGACTGACGCGGCGGCGACGCGGCGGACGCGGCGTCCCGGTCGGGCACAATGCCGGGCTGTCCCGAGCATCGCCGTCATGAACGACCTGCTGTCTACTGAGATGTCCGCCGAGATGTCCGCCGAGATGTCCGCCGCGCCCCGATCCGCCGACCCGCTGCCGCCGATCGCGAGCGGCGCCGGCTCGCCGCTCGCGATCGCCGCGACGTTGCCGCCGCACCGGCTGTCGATCATCGTCCCGATGTACGACGAGGCCGACAACGTGGCGCCGTTCGTCGCGCGGACCGAGGAGGCGCTCGCCGGCTATCCGAGCCCGTGGGAGCTGATCCTCGTCGACGACGGCAGCACCGACGCGACCGGCGCCGAGATGCGGCGCGCCCGCGCGCGCTACGGCCCGCACGTGCGGCCGCTCGAGCTGATGCGGAACTTCAAGCAGACGGCGGCGATGCAGGCCGGCGTCGACGCGGCGCGCGGCGACGTCATCGTCACGCTCGACGGCGACCTGCAGAACGACCCGGCCGACATCCCGCGACTCGTCGCGCGATTGCTGAACGAGGACCTCGACTGCGTCGCCGGCTGGCGGCAGGACCGGCAGGACCACCTGCTGCGGACGATCCCGTCCCGGATCGCGAACGCGCTGATCGCGCGCGTCGTCGGCGTGCGGCTGAACGACTACGGCTGCAGCCTGAAGGCGTTCCGCGCCGAGGTGCTGAAGCGCATCCGGCTGTACGGCGAGATGCACCGCTTCATCCCGGCCTGGCTCGCGACGGTGACGACGCCGCGGCGCATCGCCGAAGAGCCGGTCACGCATCACGCGCGCGTCCACGGGCAGTCGAAGTACGGCATCTCGCGGACCTTCCGCGTCGTGCTCGACCTGATCTCGGTGTTCTTCTTCATGCGCTATCGCGCGCGGCCCGGCCACTTCTTCGGCGGGGTCGGCCTCGCGCTGACCGGGCTCGGCGGCGCGGTGCTCGCGTGGCTCGCGTTCGTCAAGTTCGGGCTCGGCGAGCCGATCGGCGGACGGCCGTTGTTGCTGTTCGGCTTCTTCTGCGTGATCGCCGGCGCGCAATTCGTGTCGACGGGCGTGCTCGCCGAGACGCTGGCCCGCATCTACTTCGAGTCGGGCGCGGCCGAGCTGTACCAGGTGCGCGACGCGCAGCCGGTCGACGACGGCGACGAGTGGCAGAAGCCGGCGGGGGCCCGCTGAAGCGGGAACGACGCCCGCCGCGACGGGTCATCGCTGTTCCCTCCCCGACGATGGCGTCGCCCGATGCCGCCTGCGCTGCACGTCCTTTCGATCGCGATGATCGCGCTCGGCGTCGCCTCGGCGGCGCTGGTCGCGATCGATGTCGCGCGCCATCCGCAGAAGATGGGCGTGATGAACGCCGTCTGGCCGCTGGTCGCGCTGTTCGGCACGCTGCCGATCGTGTGGTTCTACTTCCGCTTCGGCCGCGCGACGAACGATGGCGACTCGCCGCGCTGGGTGTCGGTCGCGAAGGGCTCGTTCCATTGCGGCGCCGGCTGCACGCTCGGCGACCTCGTCGCGGAGACGCTCGCGATGACGTGGCCGGCGATCCTCGTCGCGTTCGGCTGGCCCGGCCTGTTCGGCGAGCGCACGTTCGCGGTGTGGACGCTCGACTTCGTGTTCGCGTTCGCGATCGGCATCGCGTTCCAGTATTTCGCGATCGCGCCGATGCGCGATCTCGGCGTGCGCGACGGGCTCGTGGCTGCGTTGAAGGCCGACACGCTGTCGCTGATCAGCTGGCAGCTCGGCATGTACGGCTTCATGGCGGTCGTGCAGTTCGTCGTCGCGCCGCGACTCGGCGTCACGATCGACGCGTCGATGCCCGAGTTCTGGTTCGCGATGCAGATCGCGATGTGGTGCGGCCTCGCGACGAGCCTGCCGGTCAACGCGTGGCTGCTGCGGATCGGGCTGAAGGAAGCGATGTGACCCGCGGCCGCGCCGCCACATGAACGGCGCATGAACAACGTCCATGCCCCGCTCGACCGGCGGACGACGTGGCTCGCGTTCCTGCTGCCGCTCGCGCTGCTGTCGATCCGGCTCGGCGGCGCGCCGCTGTTCGACGTCGACGAAGGCGCGTTCTCCGAAGCGACGCGCGAGATGTTCACGCGGCACGACTTCCTGTCGACGTACCTGAACGGCGCGCATCGCTTCGACAAGCCGATCCTGATCTACTGGCTGCAGGCCGCGTCGGTGCTCGTCTTCGGCATCGACGAGTTCGCGTTCCGCTTCCCGTCGGTCGTCGCGGCCGCCGTGTGGTGCCAGGCCGTCGCGGTGTTCGCGGCGCCGCGCATCGGCGCACGCAACGCGCTGTTCGCCTGCGGCATCGCGGCGACCTGCCTCGGCGTCTTCGTCATCGGCCGCGCCGCGACGGCCGACGCGCTGCTGAACGCGTTGCTCGCGCTCGCGCTGTTCGACGCGTGGCGCGCGATCGAGTTGATGGCGCGGCACGGATCGCTCGGCGTCTCGATGGGCAGGCCCGCGCTGCGCCGCGCGTATCTCTGGATCGCGCTCGGCGTGCTGACGAAGGGGCCGGTCGCGATCCTGATTCCCGTCGCCGCCGTGTTCCTGTTCGCGCTCGCGGCGCGCTTCATCCCCGTGCGCTTCGCGATGCGCGACGCGGTGCGCATGTTCTTCGATCCGGTCGGCTGGGCGATCCTGATCGTCGTGGCGGCGCCGTGGTACGCGGCGCAGCTCGCGATCAACGGCCGCGACTTCGTCGACGGCTTCCTGCTGCGTCACAACGTCGAGCGCTTCACCGGCACGCTGCAGGGCCATTCGGGCAACGGCTTCTACTACCTGCTGATGGTGCCGCTGCTGCTCTGGCCATGGCTCGCGTGGCTCCTCGCGGCGATCGGCACCGCGATCCGCGAGTTGCGCCATCGCGCGTTCGACCCGCTGCGCACGTTCCTGTGGATCTGGTGCGTGTTCGTGATCGGCTTCTTCTCGCTGTCGGGCACGAAGCTGCCGCACTACGCGCTGTACGGCTGCACGCCGCTGTTCATCCTGTGCGCGATGGAGCGCGACCGCGTGACGCGGCTGTGGCTCGCGGGATTGCCGGCGCTGATGCTGATCGCGCTCGTCGTCGCGTTGCCCGACCTGTTCGCGCACGCCGCGAGCGCGGGCTGGATCAAGGACGCGCTGTATCGCGCGATGGCCGCGCGCGCGGAGGTAGCGGTCCCGGCGTCGTATCGGCCGGTCGCGTGGACGGGCCTCGTCGCCGCGGTCGCCGCGCTCGCATGGCCGCGCCGGCGGCGCGACGCGCGACGCGATCCGGATCGCGAACGTCGCGCGCGACGGGTCGCGACGCGCGTGCTCGAGGCCGCGATCGTCGCGACGATCCTGCTGTGCGCGATCGGCGCACCGTACTTCGGCGAAGTGCTCGAAGGACCGGTCAAGCGCGCGGCGCTCGTCGCGAGGAGCCGGCCCGAGCCGGCGGTGACGTGGAACTTCCACATGCCGAGCTTCGCGGTCTATCGCGAACGCGAGACGCCGATCGGCACGCCGAAGCCGGGCGAACTGGCGCTGACGCGCGAGGACCGGCTGCCGCCCGACGCCGACGTCGAGCGCCTGTTCTCCGAAGGCGGCGTCGTGCTACTGAAGCGACGTTGACGACGGGTTCGACGGCGCCGGCGGACGACTGATCCGCTTCGACTGCTGGGCGCGCACGTACCGCAGTTCGCCGGCGGCCTTCGCGTCGTTCGGATCGAGCGCGAGGCAGCGCACGTACAGCGCTTCGGCGTCGTCGAGCCGTCCGAGCTCGACGTCGACGTACGCCGTGCCGCGGAGCGCGCGCGTCAGTTCGCGCGTCTTCACCTCGGGCGGCGACACCTCCGCACTTCTCGGCGCGCGCAGCGTGCGCGCGTCGACGATCATCGCCTGGTACGCGGCGACGTCGAGGCGCGGCGTCGCCGCGGGTGCCGCGGGCCTCGGCGTCGGCGGCGCGACCGTTGCGCAGGCGGACAACACGACGGCCGCGAGCGTCGCGCCGGTGCAGGGGAGCGGGCGGAGCGACGGGAAGGCGGCAAGCATCGATCGGTTCTCGCGGTCGGCCGCCGCGGTCACGAACGAGGCGACGGGTCGGCGCGGGCGGTCCACGCGATCGTTCATCATGCGGCATCCTCGTGCGGCGCGCCGCGCCGCGCGGATCGGCATCGCACCGGAGGCCGCATGCAGACTGAACGCTACGACGTCGTGATCGTGGGCTCCGGGCCCGGCGGCGGCACGATGGCCTGGCGGCTCGCGCAGACCGGCAAGCGCGTTCTGCTGCTGGAACGCGGCGGCTACCTGCCGCGCGAGCCTGCGAACTGGAACAGCCAGATCGTCTTCAACGACGCGCGCTACCAGGCGAAGGAGACGTGGTACGGCGCCGACGGGTCGTCGTTCCATCCGGGCCTGCACTACTTCGTCGGCGGCAACAGCAAGATGTACGGCGCCGTGCTGCTGCGGCTGCGCGAACGCGACTTCGGCGAGATCGCGCATCCGGACGGCGTGTCGCCGGCGTGGCCGATCGGCTACGACGCGTTCGAGCCGTTCTACCAGCAGGCCGAGGCGCTGTACCACGTGCACGGGCTGCGCGGCGAGGACCCGACCGAGCCGTGGTCGAGCGGACCGTACGCGTATCCGCCGATCAGGAACGAGCCGCGCATCCAGCAGCTGTTCGACGGGCTCGTGCGCGAAGGCCACCATCCGTTCCACCTGCCGGTCGGCGTGCGGCTCGACGAGGTCGACGGCGTGCCGACGCCGACGTCGCCGTGCATCAAGTGCGAGGCGTTCGACGGCTATCCGTGCCCCACGAACGGCAAGGCCGACGCGCAGGTGATCTGCGTCGACCCGGCGCTCGCGGCGCATCCGAACCTGACGCTGTGGACCGGCGCGTACGTCGAGCGGCTCGTCACCGACGCCGCCGGTCGCGCGGTCGTCGCGCTCGACGTGACGAAGCGGCGGCGAGACGCTGCAGGTGTCGGGCGACCTCGTCGTCGTCGCGTGCGGCGCGCTGTCGTCGGCGCTGCTGATGCTGCGCTCGGCCAACGAGCGCGCATCCGCGCGGCCTCGCGAACGGCTCGGACCAGGTCGGCCGCAACTACATGCGGCACAACAACTCGACGGTGCTCGCGATCTCGCGCACGCCGAACCCGACGCGCTTCCAGAAGACGCTCGGGCTCAACGACTTCTATTTCGGCAGCGGACGACGGCAGCGACTGGGACTATCCGCTCGGCCACATCCAGATGGTCGGCAAGTCGGACGGCGCGCAGATCCGCGGCGAGGGCCTGCCCGGCTTCCTGCAGTGGTTCCCGGACAAGCCGTTCGAGTGGATGGCGCATCACTCGCTCGACTTCTGGCTGACGTCCGAAGACCTGCCGCTCGCGCGCAATCGCATCCTCTACGACGGGGACCGCGTCGTGCTCGACCTCGTCGAGACGAACATGGAGGCGCACCAGCGGCTGCGCGCGAAGCTGCAGGACCTGACGCGGCAAGCTCGACATGCATCCGCACCTCTTCGACCGCAGCCTGTACCTCGGCAAGGACATCCCGATCGGCGGCACGGCGCACCAGGCCGGCACGCTGCGCTTCGGGACCGATCCGGCGACGTCGGTGCTCGACACCGACTGCAAGGCGCACGAACTCGACAACCTCTACGTCACCGACGCGAGCTTCTTCCCGTCGATCGGCGCGGTGAATCCGACGCTGACGATCATCGCGAACGCGTTGCGGGTGGCGGAGCGCCTCGTGGAGCGACTGCGATGACGAACGGGCCGACGGACTTCGCGTCGACCGTCGTCGCGACGCGGCGCCGGCGACGGTCACGAGGGCGCGTCGACGCTGCGCGTCATCGCCGGCTTCAAGTTCGTCGAGGCCGCGCTGCTGGCCGCGGCCGGCTTCGGCGCGCTCGGCCTGCTGCACCCCGACGTGCCAGCATGCATTGCTCGGCTGGCTCGACGAGCTGTCGCTGCGCGCGGGCCGCCACCTCGACGTCGGCGGCTGCCTCGAAGACGCTGGACATGCTCGGACACACGACGATCGGGCGGCTGATGCTGATCTCGATCGGCTGCTTCGTCTACGGCGCCGTCTACCTGGTCGAAGGCACCGGCCTGTGGCTGCGCAAGCGCTGGGCCGAATACATCACGACGATCGTCACGGCGTCGCTGCTGCCGTTCGAGATGATGGAGCTGATGCACGGCCCGTCGGCGCCGAAGGTCGCGACGCTGGTCGTCAACCTGCTCGTCCTCGGCTATCTGGTCCGGCTGCTGATCAAGCAGCGCCGGCGGCGCTGACGGCCGTTCGCGCCGCGGGGGCAAGGGCCCGCCACGGCTCGGCCGTGCGACGATGCGTGCGATCCGTGCAGGAGGCCGGCATGCGCGCCAGCTCGTTCGCTCGTCCCGCGGCGCGATGCGCCGCGACCGTCGTCGCCTCGGTCGCGTTCGCCGCGACGGCGCTGCCGGTCGCGACCGATGCGCAGCCCGCCGCCGTCTCCGTGCCGGACACGGCGGGAACCGACCCGCTGCGACAGGCGCAGATCGACAACGAGCGGGCGCAGGCCCGCTACTACGCGAAGCAGGCCGACGCGAATCGCTCCGGTGATCTGCCGCCGTGGCTGCAGACGGTACTCGGCGGTCTCGTCGCGATCGTCGGCGGCGTCGTGGCGACGTGGTACACGAACCGCAGCGCGGACCGCAAGGAGCACGAGCAACAGCGCCGCACCTACGATCGCCAGCGCAGCCAGCTGCGACTCGCGCTCCGGGACCTCGCGGTGTCGCTGCGGCCGATCGCGGACGCGTCGCCGGAGCGCCCCGCCGCGTTCCTGTCCGAGCACCTGCTGTACACGAAGCCGACGCGGCCCGCCGGCGGGGCGCGCACCGACGACTACTACCTGAAGTACGACCTCGTCGACGCGATCTATCGCTTCTGCGCGCTGCTCGGGTGGATGGAGCTCTACCGCACCGACGCCGACTTCCTGCGCGGCACGGCGGACGAAAACGACCGGCTCGAGCGCTTGTTCGCCCGGCTGCGCGCCGACCTCGCCGACCCGTTCGACGACGAGAAGCGCAGGCTCGACGCGACCGCCTGGCGCGACGGCTTCATCTTCGAGGACGACCAGCGCGCGATCGGCGAGAAGATGCTGGCCCGTCGGCGCAGCGACGTCGTGATCGGCTATGCCGCGTTCTGCGAGCAGCTGTTCCGCGACCCGCCGCAGGACGACCCGACCGGCGCCGATCCGCGCAGCCAGAACTGGTGGATCTGGAACGCGACGCGCTTCTTCGTCGACCTCGGTCCGGTGCCGCGCGACGACTTCCGGCACGAGCGCGTCCGGCGCATCGCGCGCGCGCTCGACGACGCGTCGAAGACGATCGATGCGCCGTCGGCGTCGGCGTCGCGCCCGACCTAGCGGATCAGCGTCCGATCGCGAGCCGGTGACCGTCGGGATCGTGGAGCAATACCGACGACGCCGCGCCCGCGGACACCGACGCGGACCGGTCGTCGCCCGCGAAGACGATCACCGTCGAGACGACGTCGTCGCTCGCGCCGGGCGGCCACGCGGCGCGGTCGAACGCGCCGCGATACGCGAGCAGCTCGACGTGCGGCGCCGTGCGCGACGGAAGAGCGAGGCTGACGACGTCGACCGTCGCGCCGTCGATGCCGTCCAGACGCGCCTGCTCCGGCCCGGTGTTCAGCGATCGCGCGGCGACCTCGAGCCCGAGCGACGCGTAGAACACGATGCTGCGTTCGACGTCGACGACCGAGATCGCGGTGTGGTCGATGCCGGCGAACAGCGGGCCGTCGCGCCGATCCGGGAACGCGAGCAGCTCGAGCGGGTGACCGTCGCGGATCGCGGAACTTGAACGCGGTCACGCCGCCGGTGTTCGGCGGCAGCGTCTCGGGTCCGTTCGTCGAGATCGCGCGCCAGCCGTCGACGCGATCGAGACGCGCCATCGCCTCGGCCATGTCGGCGACGCGGATCGCGAAGTGCTGGAACGCCAGGCTCCAGCCGGGGACGTCGCCCGGATACGGCGCGGCGTCCGCGCCGGCCGGCTCGATCCGCAGGCGCGTGCCGCCGAGCGACGCGTGCCGCGCGTCGCCGGCGGACGGCTCGTCGACGAAGTCGAGCGCGTCGCGATAGAACGCGGCGAGCCCGTCGGGATCGCGCGAGCGCAGCGCGATCGCCGCGACCCGGTCGACGCGCGGCCGTCCGCCGTCGCGTCACGGCCACGTCGCGCCGCGGCGGTTCAGGTAGATCGCGTACAGCGTGTGCGACGCGGCGATGAAGAGCCGGTTCTTCTTCGCGCCACCGAACGCGACGTTCGCCACGCGGTGCGGCACGAGGATCTTGCCGAGCAGCCGGCCGTCCGGGATCGATGCAGTGGACGCCGTCGGCCGCGCTCGACCAGACGTTGCCGTCGTCGTCGACCTTCAGCCCGTCGCAGTAGCCGGGGTCGATCCGGTGGAAGTCGCGGCCGTTCGCGAGCGAGCGGCCGTCGGGCGCGACGTCGAACACGCGCAGCACCTGCACCGGGTCGTCGCCGCGTCTGGTCGCCGGTCTCGGCGATGTAGAGCCGCGACTCGTCCGGCGAGAACGCGAGGCCGTTCGGGCCGTCGAAGTCGGTCGCGACCGCGTCGATCGCTCCGGTCGACGGGTCGAAGCGATAGACCGCCGGCGGCTGCTCGGACGCCTGGATGCCGCCTTCGTAGTCGTTCGAGATGCCGTACAGCGGATCGGTGAACCAGATGCTGCCGTCGGACTTCACGACGACGTCGTTCGGCGCGTTGAGCCGCTTGCCGGCGTGCCGGTCGACGAGCGTCGTGACGCGTGCCGTCGAGCTCGATGCGGTACAGGCAGCGATCGCGGTGGCTGCAGGCGACGAGGCGTCCTTCGCGGTCGCGCGCCTGGCCGTTGCCGTACGCCGACGGCGCGCGATAGACCGACACGCCGGCGTCGTTCGATCCAGCGCATCGTGCGGTCGTTCGGCAGGTCCTGGAACAGCAGGCAGTTCGCGTCGCCGAACCACACCGGCCCCTCGATCCAGCGGAAGCCGGTCGCGAGTTCCTCGAGCGGCGCGTTGTCGAGGACGTAGTGCGCGAAGCGCGGGTCGACGATCGCGAAGCCGTCGCGTTGCGGCGCGTCGCTCACGGCTCGACTCGCGTCGCGTACGGATGGCTCGACGACAGCGGGTGCGCGAGGAACGCGTCGACCGACGCCGCGGTCGTGCCGAACGTGACCAGCAGGAAGCCGCCGGCGACCGCGAGGTTCTTCCAGAAGTCCCAGAACAGGCCGCGCGCGGCGCTCTGGCCGCGGACCCAGAAGTCGCCGGGCGTCCAGAAGCGCTTCCACAACAGCGCCGTCACCACGCAATAGCCGGCGAGGACGAACGCGCCGAGCCGGTCGTAGGCGCCGGTCAGCACGGCGAGCGACATCAGCACCTCGATCAGCAGGCCGGCGACGATCGCGGCCTTCGCGACGATCGGCGACCCGAACGTCTCGCGTGCCTGCCCGACGGCCGCGTCGAATTCGAGCAGCTTGTCGAGCGCGCTGAACGGCAGGAACAGCGCGACCAGCAGCAGGCGGACGGCGAAGGCGATGACGAGTTCGATCACGGGAGGTCCGGTGCACAGGCGTGCGGGCGATTATGCGGGACGTCCGGCGCGGCCGTCGGCCTGCGGACGTCGGTCGAGGCGGCGACGCGCGGTCCGCGAGCCGATCCGTCACGGCGCCGTCACGTCGAATCGCGCCGCTTGCGTCATCATGCGGTTGCGCCGGAACGTCCGGCGCCGTTCCGTCCTCGTCGACCGACCCGCCATCGCCTTGAAGATCGAGACCCCGAGCCAGCCGCCGCAGGACGTCCAGGACACCGAGGAGGGCCGCCGCCTCGCCGCCGTCGACGGCGACGGCAGCTGGCGTCGCTGGGGGCCGTACCTCAGCGAACGCCAGTGGGGCACGGTCCGCGAGGACTACAGCGCCGACGGCGATGCGTGGGCCTACTTCCCGCACGACCAGGCGCGCAGTCGCGCCTATCGCTGGGGCGAGGACGGCATCGGCGGCTTCGCGGACGACCAGCTCAGGCTGTGCCTCGCGATGGCGTTCTGGAACGGCCGCGATCCGATCCTGAAGGAGCGGCTGTTCGGGCTCACGAACGCGCGAAGGCAATCACGGCGAGGACGTCAAGGAGCTCTACTACTTCGTCGACGGCACGCCGACCCATTCGTACATGCGGATGCTCTACAAGTATCCGCAGGCCGCGTATCCGTACGAGCGGCTGATCGACGAGAACGCGAAGCGCGGGGCTCGACGACCGCGAGTTCGAGATCGTCGACACCGGCATCTTCGACGACGATCGCTACTTCGACATCACCATCGAGTACGCGAAGGCCGACGCCGATGACATCCTGATGCGCGTCACCGCCGTCAATCGCGGCGACGCGACCGCGCCGCTGCACCTGCTGCCGCAGCTGTGGGCGCGCAACACATGGGCGTGGCACGCGGGCCGGCCCGAGGCGCGGCTCGACAGCGACCGCCCGGGCGAGGTCCGCGTCGACATCGCCGACTTCGCGCCGATGCGCGCGAGCTTCGAAGGCGAGCCGCGCCTGCTGTTCTGCGACAACGACACGAACACGAACCGCCTGTTCGAGACGAACGTGGCCGGCTACTTCAAGGACGGCATCAACGACTTCGTCGTCGGCGGCCGCGGCGACGCGGTCAACCCGGCGGGCTTCGGCAGCAAGATGGCGGCGCATTACGCGTTCGACGTCGCGCCGGGCGCCGCGGTCGACGGTGCGCGTGCGGCTGCGACCCGACGAAGGGACCGGCATGGTCTCGACGGTGCGCGACTTCATCCGCGGCCTCACCGATCCGGAGTTCGACGACCTCGTCGACCAGCGTCGCGACGAGGCCGACGCGTTCTACGCGGCACTGCAGGCCGGCGTCGCGTCCGACGAAGAGCGGCTCGTGCAGCGGCAGGCGTTCGCCGGCCTGCTGTGGGGCAAGCAGTACTACGGCTACGACGTGCGTCGCTGGTTCCGCGGCGACCCGACGATGCCGCCGCCGCCCGAGGGGCGAACGAAGATCCGCAACGGCGACTGGCGGCACCTCGTGCTGACCGACGTCATCTCGATGCCGGACAACTGGGAATACCCGTGGTTCGCGAGCTGGGACCTGGCGTTCCACTGCATCGCGTTCGCGCTGATCGACCCGTCGTTCGCGAAGGCGCAACTCGTGTTGCTGCTGCAGGCGCGCTCGCAGCATCCGAACGGAGAGCTGCCGGCCTACGAATGGGACTTCGACGCGGCGAATCCGCCGACGCACGCGTTCGCGGCGTTGCAGATCTACGAGATCGACAAGCAGCGTTCGGGCGTCGGCGACGTCGTGTTCCTCGAACGCGTGTTCCACAAGCTGACGCTGAACTTCACGTGGTGGGTCAACCGCGAGGACATGGAAGGCAACAACATCTTCCAGGGCGGCTTCCTCGGGCTCGACAACATCGCGCTGTTCGATCGCAGCGTGCCGATGGCCGACGGCGCGTACGTCGACCAGTCGGACGCGACGGCGTGGATGGCGATGTACTCGCTGAACCTGATGCGCATCGCGATGGAGCTCGCGATGCACGACCCGGTCTACGAGGACCTCGCGACGAAGTTCTTCGAGCACTTCCTGTACATCGCCGAGGCCGCGCACGGCTCCGGCGGCATGACCGGCTTCGGGCTTGTGGGACGACGTCGACGGCTTCTACTACGACGTGCTGCAGAAGCCCGGCCAGGCGCCGGTGCCGCTGCGCGTGCGTTCGATGGTCGGCCTGATCCCGCTGCTCGCGGTCGAGGTGCTCGACGACGAGGTCGTGCGCGGCTTGCCGCAATTCGCCGAGCGGCTGCACTGGTTCCTGATGCAGCGGCCCGAGCTCGCGCGCCTCGTCTCGCACTGGAGCGACACGAACATGCACGAGTACCGGCTGCTGTCGCTGATGCGCCGCGAGCGGATGAACCGCGTGCTGACGCGGATGCTCGACGAATCGGAGTTCCTGTCCGACTTCGGCGTGCGGTCGCTGTCGCGCTTCCACGCCGACCATCCGTTCATGCTGAAGCAGGACGACGGCACGCGCACGATCATGTACGAGCCGGGCGAGGGCCGCACGCGGCTGTTCGGCGGCAACTCGAACTGGCGCGGGCCGATCTGGATGCCGCTGAACTACATGCTGATCCAGTCGCTGTTCAAGTTCGACGCGTATTACGGGCCGTCGCACCGCATCGAGTTTCCGACCGGCTCCGGCGAGACGCGGTCGCTGTTCGACGTCGCGACGGCGCTCGCCGACCGGCTGAAGAAGCTGTTCCTGAAGGACGTGCACGGCCGGCGCCCGTTGCTCGGCGACAGCGAGCTCGAACAGTCCGATCCGCTGTTCGCGGACCTCATGGTCTATCCCGAATATTTCCACGGCGACACCGGCCGCGGGCTGGGCGCGATGCACCAGACCGGCTGGACCGCGCTGATCGCCGTGCTGCTGCACCCGCGCGACCAGACGATGCGCCAGGCGGCGCTGTCGATGAGCCGCCGCTGACCCGCCTTCACCGAACCGACGAGAAGCCGATGCCCACCCAGACCAACACCGGAACGCCCGCGACCGCCAACATGGACGCGCCCGAATTGCGCACGCCCGATGCCGAGGTGTCGCCCGAGTTCCCGTACTACCCGATGGTGCGCGGCCAGCCCGCGCTCGTCACCGGCGCGAACTCCGGCATCGGCCGCGCGGTCGCGCTCGCGCTCGCGAAGGCCGGCGCCGACGTGATCGTCAACTACGTCACCGACCCGGGCGCGGCCGACGACGTCTGCCAGGAGATCGTCGCGATGGGCCGTCGCGCCGAGGCGATCAAGGCCGACGTCGCCGTCGAGGCCGACGTGCAGTCGATGTTCGCCGATGCGATCAAGGCGTTCGGCACGCTGCACATCGTCGTCAGCAACGCGGGGCTGCAGCGCGACGCGGCATTCGACGAGATGACGCTCGACCAGTGGAACAAGGTCATCTCGGTCAACCTCACCGGCCAGTTCCTGTGCGCGCGCGAGGCGGTGCGCGAATTCAAGCGTCGCGGCCTCGATCGAAAGGTGTCGATCGCGGCCGGCAAGATCATCTGCATGAGCTCGGTCCACCAGCAGATTCCGTGGGGCGGCCACGTCAACTACGCGGCGTCGAAGGGCGGCGTGATGCTGATGATGAAGAGCATCGCGCAGGAGCTCGCGCCGCAGCGCATCCGCTGCAACGCGATCGCGCCCGGCGCGATCCGCACGCCGATCAACACGTCGGCGTGGAGCACGCCCGAGGCGTACGAGAGCCTGATGACGCTCGTGCCGTACAACCGCATCGGCGAGCCCGACGACATCGCGCAGGCGGCGGTGTGGCTCGCCTCCGACGCGGCCGACTACGTGACCGGCGCGACGCTGTTCGTCGACGGCGGCATGACGCTGTATCCCGGGTTCTCGACGGGCGGCTGAGTCAGGCCACCGGCACGATCTTCTGGAAGAACTCGTGGCCGAGGTAGCCGATCATGAAGCCGACGATCAGACCACCCCAGAAGTCCTCGACGGTCAGGATCGGCTGCGAGTCGCCGGTGCGTCGCGACGAATAGACCACCGCGATCACCGACAGGATCACGGCCAGCACGGTCCCCGCGACGAACTCGATGTTGAGCGACTGCAGGAAGACGGCGCCTTCCTCCTTCAGCGTCTTCGCGCTGGTGCCGAGCAACGCGCCGATCAGCGCGCCGATGCCGTTCGACAGCAGCGGCGGCCGCAGCGTCAGCTTGACCTCGAACGGCGCGTAGTGGAGCTCGTTGCGGTAGCGGTACGCGATCCGGCCGGGAAACGTGAGGTCGCCGCCGGAGACGAACAGCCACTTCGGCACGAGCGCCTTGAACGAGTAGCTCGTCGACTCGCTCGGCAGCACCGAGACGATCGTCTTCTCGTCCGGCCAGCCCACGCGCATCACCTGGCCGGGCGGCGCCGCTGCCGCCTTCCACGCCGCGAGCTGCAGCAGCCGCAGCGCCATGTTCCGGTTCCGCAGCCCGTCGTATGCCTCGTCGAACTTCGCGTCGTTGATCCACTGCATCTGGTACGGCACGTGGTACAGGAACTCGGTGATCTCGATCGATTCCTCGTGCGCGTTCTCGATCGACGTCGTCAACGAGAACGGTTCGCCCGCGACGGCGAACGGCTGCGCGATGGTGACGTCGATCTTGACGGCGGCGGTCGACATGGGCGGGTGCGCCTCAGAGGCGGATGGGTTCGGGGATCCGGTAGCCGTAGCGCACCGCCGTCATCTCGGCGAGGATCGCGACCGCGATCTCCGGCGGCGTGCGCGCGCCGTTCTTCAGACCGACCGGCCCGTGCAGGCGGTCGAGCTGATCGGGCGTGACGTCGAACTCGAGCAGCCGCGCGCGGCGCTTCTCCTGGTTCTTCTTCGAGCCGATCGCGCCGACATAGAACGCGTCGCCCTTCAGCGCCTCCATCAGCGCGAGGTCGTCGAGCTTCGGATCGTGCGTCAACGCGATGACGGCCGTGTGCGCGTCCGGCTTCATCGCGATCACCGCGTCGTCGGGCATCTCGGTCGTCAGCTCGCTGCCGGCGACGCGCCATTGCGTGCTGTATTCCTCGCGCGGGTCGCAGACCGTCACGCGGTAGTCGAGCGCCTGCGCCATCTGCGCGAGGTACGACGTCATCTGCCCGGCGCCGATGACGAGCAGCCGCCACGACGGCCCGTGCAGCGTCGACAGCGCGTCGTCGGTCAGCGTCAGCGCCTCGCCGCGCGCGTCGAAGCCGTCGGCGGGCGCGAGCGTCACCGCGCCGTCGGCGAGCGACAGCGTGCGCCGCACGCGGTGTCCGTCCGCGATCGCGTCGGTCAGCTGCTCGATCCTCGAACGGTCGTCGACCGGCTCCATCACGAGCTCGATGGTGCCACCGCACGGCAAGCCGAAGCGGTTCGCCTCGTCGGCGCTGATGCCGTAGGTCAGCCGCTCCGGCTTCGCGAGGCCGACGCCGTTCGCGCGCGTCACCTTGTCGACGAGGTCGTCCTCGATGCAGCCGCCGGACACCGAGCCCGCGATCGTCGCGTGCCCGGCATCGTCCTCGCCGATCGCGACGATCGCGCCGACCGGCCGCGGCGCCGAGCCCCAGGTCCGCACGATCGTGCCCATCGTCACGCGACGCCCCTCGCCGCGCCACGCGACGATGGTCTTCAGCACGTTGAGGTCGACGTTGTCCATGGCGCTGACGCGAATCGTAATGGAACGCGGCGGCGACGAGCGTGCCGGGCGCGGACGCCGGGCGGCGCACGGCATTCGTCGGCGAAGCGCGGGCCGTACGCGCTGTCGCACCGGAAGCCCGCATCCGCCGCCGCATCCGAGCCGTGCCCGTCGCTCCGCCGCCGCCGCTCGCCCCTTCCCATCGACCGGATGCCGTTGCACAATCCGCCGACATCGACGCGCCGGGCCGCGCGTCGTTCCAACAAGAACGCCCGCACATCAGCCAGGAGACCGCATGCCCACCCCGCTGTCGCTGCGCGTGAACGGCCGCGCCGTCGTCCGCGACGTCGAGCCGAACACGCTGCTCGTCACGTTCATCCGCGAGCACCTGCGGCTGACCGGCACCCACATCGGCTGCGATACCGCGCAATGCGGCGCGTGCACCGTGCACCTCGACGGCCACGCGATCAAGTCGTGCAACGTGCTCGCGCTGCAGGCGGCGGGTCGCGACGTGACGACGATCGAAGGCGTCGAGGCGCCCGACGGCACGATGCATCCGATGCAGGCGGCGTTCAAGGAATGCCACGGCCTGCAATGCGGCTACTGCACGCCCGGCATGGTGATGAGCGCGATCGACCTGGTCGTGAACCACGCGGAGAACGCGAGCGACGACCGGAAGATCCGCGAAGCGCTGGTCGGCAACTTCTGCCGCTGCACCGGGTACCAGAACATCGTGAAGGCGGTGCAGGCGGGTGCGCAGGGAATGAAATGACCTGCGTACTCGCCTGCACCGTCCCGGCGAAGGCCGGGACCTCGGTGACCGTCGTCCCGGCGAAGGCCGGGACCGCAGTCACCGCAAGCTGATCGGGCCCCGGCCTTCGCCGGGGCGACGTCGATCCAAGCACATCTCGAAGGCACGTCATGAACGCACGTCAAGGCTTCATCGGTCAGTCGATCCGGCGCAAGGAGGATCAGCGCTTCCTGACCGGCCGCGGCCGCTACACCGACGATCTCGTGCTGCCGCAGCAGACCTACGCGGTGTTCGTCCGCTCGCCGCACGCGCACGCGACGATCGGCGCGATCGACACCGTGGCCGCGATGGCGTCGCCCGGCGTGCTCGGCGTCTGGACCGGCGCCGACTTCCGCGACGTCGGTGGCCTGCCGTGCGGCTGGCTGATCAACAACGAGGACGGCTCGCCGATGAAGGAGCCGAAGCATCCGGTCCTCGCCGACGGCAAGGCGCTGTACGTCGGCGATCCGGTCGCGCTCGTCGTCGCGGAGACGCTCGACCAGGCGCGCGCCGCGGCGCAGCTCGTCGACGTGAGCTACGGCGAGTTGCCGCCGGTCGTCGACACCGCGACGGCGAAAGGCGCCGCGTCGGCCGTGCACGACGTCGCGCCGGACAACGTCTGCTACGTCTGGGGCTGCGGCGACCGGGCCGCGGTCGACGCCGCGATCGCGTCGGCACCGCACGTCAGCAAGCTCTCGTTCCGCAACAACCGCCTGATCCCGAACGCGATCGAGCCGCGCGCGGCGAACGCGAGCTACGACCCGTCCGACGAGAGCTACACGCTGTACGTCGCGAACCAGAACCCGCACGTCGAGCGGCTGCTGATGTGCGCGTTCGTGCTCGGCATCCCCGAGCACCGGATGCGCGTCGTCGCGCCCGACGTCGGCGGCGGCTTCGGCTCGAAGATCTTCCTCTACAACGAGGAGACGGCGCTCGTCTGGGCGTCGAAGAAGGTGCGCCGGCCGATCAAGTGGACGGCCGACCGCAGCGAGGCGTTCCTGACCGACGCGCACGGCCGCGACCACGCGACGACGGTCGAGCTCGCGACCGACCGCGACGGCACGTTCCTCGCGCTGCGCGTCCACACGACGGCGAACCTCGGCGCCTACCTGTCGACGTTCGGGTCGTGCGTGCCGACGATCCTCTACGCGACGCTGCTCGCCGGCCAGTATGCGACGCCGAAGATCTTCGCCGAGGTCACCGGCGTGTTCACGAACACCGCGCCGGTCGACGCGTATCGCGGCGCCGGTCGTCCCGAGGCGACCTACGTCGTCGAGCGCATCGTCGAGACGGCCGCGCACGAGCTCGGCATCGATCCGGCCGAGATCCGTCGCCGCAACTTCATCAGGACGTTCCCGTACGCGACGCCGGTCGGGCTGACCTACGACACCGGCGACTACGACGCGACGATGACGCGCGCGATCGAGCTCGCCGACGTCGCGGGCTTCGCGGCGCGCAAGGCCGACAGCGAGCGCCGCGGCCTGAAGCGCGGCATCGGCTACTCGGCGTACATCGAGGCGTGCGGCCTCGCGCCGTCGAACGTCGCCGGCGCGCTCGGCGCGCGCGCGGGCCTGTTCGAGGCCGGCGAGGTGCGCGTCCATCCGACCGGCAAGGTCACGGTCTTCACCGGCAGCCACAGCCACGGGCAGGGTCACGAGACGACGTTCTCGCAGGTCGTCGCCGACAAGCTCGGCATCCCGCTCGAGGACGTCGACATCCAGCACGGCGACACCGGCAAGGTGCTGTTCGGCATGGGCACGTACGGCTCGCGGTCGCTCGCCGTCGGCGGGACCGCGATCGCGAAGGCCGTCGACAAGGTGATCGCGAAGGGCAAGAAGATCGCGGCGCACCTGATGGAAGCCGCCGACACGGACATCGAGTTCGAGGACGGCGTGTTCAGGGTCGCGGGCACCGACAAGACGCAGCCGTTCGCGGCGGTCTCGCTCGCGGCGTACGTGCCGCACAACTATCCGCTCGACAAGCTCGAGCCGGGACTGAACGAGAACGCGTTCTACGACCCGACGAACTTCACGTACCCGGCCGGCACGTACATCTGCGAGGTCGAGGTCGACCCGGCGACCGGCGTCGTGCGCGTCGACCGCTTCACGGCGGTCGACGACTTCGGCAACGTGGTCAACCCGATGATCGTCGAGGGACAGGTTCACGGCGGGCTCACGCAGGGCATCGGGCAGGCGCTGCTCGAGCACGGCGTCTACGACCCGGACACCGGCCAGCTGCTGTCGGGCTCGTACATGGACTACGCGATGCCGCGCGCCGACGACCTGCCGACGTTCCGCGTCGAGACGGTCGCGGGCACGCCGTGCACGCACAATCCGCTCGGCGTGAAGGGCTGCGGCGAGGCCGGCGCGATCGGGTCGCCGCCGGCCGTCATCAACGCGGTCTGCGACGCGCTCGGCGTGAAGGACGTCGCGATGCCGGCCACGCCGCACACGGTGTGGCGGGCGATGCGCGACCAGACCGTCATCCCGGCGCAGGCCGGGGCCTAATCTTCCGGGAATCGCCGACCATGCAAGCCTTCGCCTTCCAGCAACCCACGACCGTCGCCGATGCCGTGAAGGCCCTCGGCGACAACGGCGACGCGAGGCTCCTCGCCGGCGGCCAGTCGTTGCTGCCGTCGATGCGGCTCGGCCTCGCGGCGCCGGAAGCGCTCGTCGACCTCGATCGCGTCGACGCGCTGAAGGGCATCCGGCGCGACGGCGACACGCTCGTCGTCGGCGCGATGGCGCGGCATGCCGACCTCGCCGCGTCGGCCGACGTGCGCGCGCTCGTGCCCGGCCTCGCGCACATGGCCGAGATGATCGGCGACCGCCAGGTCCGCAATCGCGGCACGCTCGGCGGCAGCCTCGCGAACGCCGACCCGGCGCAGTGCTATCCGGCCGCGGCCCTCGCGCTCGACGCGACGATCACGACCGACCGCCGCGCGATCGCCGCGAAGGATTTCTTCAAGGGCTTCTACGAGACGGCGCTCGAATCGGGCGAGCTGATCGTGTCGGTCGCGTTCGCGAAGCCCGAGAAGTCGGCGTACTACAAGTTCCGCCAGCAGGCGTCGCACTTCGCGATGGTCGGCGTGTTCGTCGCGAAGACGGCGGCCGGCGTGCGCGTCGCCGTGACCGGGGCCGGGCCGACGGTGTTCCGCGTCGCGTCGCTCGAGGCTGCGCTCGACCGGTCGTTCTCGCCGGAGAGCTGCGACGGCATCGTGATGCCCGCCGACGGCCTCAACAGCGACCTCCACGCGTCGGCCGAGTACCGCGCGCATCTCATCCCCATCCTCACGAAGCGGGCGGTGGCCGAGGCGACCTGACATTCGACGCCGCCGTCGCATGAAGACGTACCGCACCGGTCGGCTGATCGACCACATCCACCTGATCACCGACGATCTGCCCGCCAGCAGACGCTTCTACGCGGCGGTGTTCACGGCGCTCGGCCGCGCGATCGAAGGCGAGCGGGACGGCATGTTCTGGACGGACGAATTCAACGTCAGCGTGCCGGAGCCGGGCGTCACGGCCGGCAGGACGCACCTCCACCTCGCGTTCCAGGCCGACAGCCGCGCGGCGGTCGACGCGTTCCATGCGGCCGGACTCGAGGCGGGCGGACGCGACAACGGCGCGCCCGGCCTGCGCCGCTATCACGCCGACTACTACGGCGCGTTCCTGCTCGACCCCGACGGCAACAACGTCGAGGCCGTGTATCACGGCCCGTCGACGCGATCGGCCGAGGCGGTGACGATCACGCTCGAACGACTCGCATGACCGCGTCGGCCGGTGCGTTGCCCGCGTCGATCGACGCGACCGTCGACGCGCTCGCGACGCAGCACTACGTCGCCGACCGGCGGCTCGCGACCGCGCTGTTCCTCGCGCTGAAGCTGCAGCGGCCGTTGATGGTCGAAGGCGAGCCCGGGACCGGCAAGACGGAACTCGCGAAGGCCGTCGCGGCGATGCTCGCGCGCCCGCTGATCCGGCTGCAGTGCTACGAAGGCCTCGACCTCGCCGGCGCGGCGTACGAGTGGAACTACGCGCGACAGATGATCGAGATCCGGCTCGCGGAGCAGGCCGACGCGTCGCAGAAGGCGTCGCTCGCAGACGACCTGTTCTCCGACCGCTTCCTGATCGCGCGGCCGCTGCTGCAGGCGATCGATCCGAAGCGGCCGGTGCCGCCGGTGCTGCTGATCGACGAGCTCGACCGCGCCGACGAGCCGTTCGAGGCGTTCCTGCTCGAGGTCCTGTCCGACTTCCAGATCACGATTCCCGAGACCGGCACGATCCGCGCGACGACGCCGCCGATCGTCGTGCTGACATCGAACCGCACGCGCGAGATCCACGACGCGATCAAGCGCCGCTGCCTGTATCACTGGGTCGGCTTCCCGGATGCCGCGCGCGAGTACGACATCGTGACGCGACGCGTGCCGGGCATCGAGGCGCGGCTCGCGCGCGAGATCGTCGCGTTCGTGCAGCGGCTGCGCGACGTCGAACTGTTCAAGCGGCCCGGCATCGCCGAGACGATCGAGTGGTCGCGCGCGCTGCTCGCGCTCGACACGGTGTCGCTCGACCCGGCCGTCGTCGACGACACGCTCGGCGTGCTGCTGAAGTACCAGGACGACATCGCGCGGATGCAGGGCAGCGAGGCGGCGCGGCTGCTGCGCGAGCTGCGCGAAGCGATCGGGTGAGCCGCGACCGTCGTGCGCGCGTTCGCCGAGCGCCGGCCCGGTCGATCGCCGGGCCCGACCGCGCGGCGACGTCCGTGATGCCCGACGAGGCCGCCGATCCGCAGACGATGCCGCCGTCGCCCGGCCAGCTCGCCCGCAACGTGATGCACTTCGCGCGCGTGCTGCGCGCGGCCGGGTTGCCGGTCGCCAGCGACCGCATCGGCCTCGCGCTCGAGGCGCTGCCGGTCGCCGGGCTCGAATCGCGCGACGACCTGCATGCGGCGCTCGGCGCCTGCCTCGTCGACCGACCCGATCACCAGCCGCTGTTCGACCAGGCGTTCCATCTGTTCTGGCGCGACCCGGACCTGCGCGGCCGGATGATGGCGATGCTGCTGCCGCGCGTCGAAGGCCGGGCGGGCGGTGTCGCGCCGCCGGAGAATCGACGGCTCGCCGGCGCGCTGTTCCCGCCGCGGCGACGCGAGCCGGTCGTCGACGAGGTCGAGCGCATCGAGATCGACGCCGCGCTCGCGTTTTCCGATCGCGAGCGGCTGTTCAAGGCCGACTTCGACACGATGACGACCGACGAGTGGAATGCGGCGAAGCGCGCGATCGCGACGCTGCCGTTCATCGACGAACGCATCGCGACGCGGCGCGCGCGGCGATCGGCACGCGGCCGCATCGACTGGCGTCGCACGATGCAGACGAGCGCCCGCGGCGGCCCGTGGTCGCCGCGACGTCGGTCGCCGCGGACGAAGCCGGTGCCGCTCGTCGTCATCGCCGACATCTCCGGCTCGATGAGCCGCTACTCGCGGATGCTGCTGCACTTCGCGCACGCGTTGACGACGGGACCGACCGGCGCGTCGCGACGCGTCGCCACGTTCGTGTTCGGCACGCGCCTGACCGCGATCACGCGCGCGCTGCGCGATCGCGACCCGGACGCCGCGGTCGCGTCGGTCGTGCGCGCCGTCGACGACTGGTCCGGCGGCACGCGGCTCGCGAGCTGCCTCGGCGATTTCAACGCGCGCTGGTCGCGTCGCGTGCTCGCGCAGGACGCGACGGTGCTGCTGATCACCGACGGGCTCGAGCACGGCGGCGACGACGGTGCGACGCGGCTCGCGTTCGAGACGGAGCGCCTCGCGAAGTCGTGCCGCCGGCTCGTGTGGCTCAATCCGCTGCTGCGCTTCGACGGCTTCGAGCCGCGCGCGGCCGGCATCCGTGCGATGCTGCCGCACGTCGACCGCTTCGTGCCGGCGCACAACCTCGACAGCCTCGCGGCGCTCGGCGCGGCGCTGTCCGAGCGCGGGTCCGGGCGATGACGACGATCGGCAGGACCACGTCGCGCGCATCGCGCGGCGTCGGCCGACCACGGGAGAACCGATGGAACTGAAAGGCGAACAGCTGCTGCCGGTCTCGCAGCAGGCCGCGTGGGAGGCGCTCAACGACACGCAGCTGCTGAAGTCGGCCATCCCCGGCTGCGAATCGATCACGCCGCTCGACGGCGCCGACGCGGCCGACCATCCGAACACGTACGACCTCGTGATGATCGCGTCGGTCGGGCCCGTCAAGGCGAAGTTCAAGGGGAAGCTCGAGCTCGCCGACCTCGATCCGCCGAACGCGTACACGTTGCGCTTCGAGGGCAGCGGCGGCATGGCGGGCTTCGGCCGCGGTTCGGCGGCGGTCACGCTGAAGCCGGTCGACGGCGCGACGACGCAGCTCGATTACGAAGCGAACGCGTCGGTCGGCGGCAAGATCGCCCAGGTCGGCTCCCGCCTCGTCGACATGGCGGCGCGGAAGATCGCCGACTCGTTCTTCGACAATTTCACCGCGGCGCTGAAGGCCCGGGGCGACGCGTCGTGACGACGCCGTCGATCCTCAGGCGCCGGCCGTGAACGGGCGGCGCTGAAGGTCCTGCAGCAGCCGCTGGACGATCAGCCGCACGAGAAAGAAGCCGAGCTTCGGATTCTGGAAGTACAGCAGGTGGATGGCCTCGTCGGTCATCGTGTAGCAGATGCAGCGCGTGTCGCAGACGACGGTCGCCGTCCGCACCCGCTCCTCGGTGAACAGGCCGATCTCGCCGATCAGCGCGCCGGCTCCGAGCGTCTGCCCGTACTCCGGCAGCGAGACGGTGCCCGAATGCAGATACGCCATGAAGTTCGCGTCGATCGCCCTTCGTGAACAGCGCGGTGCCGGCCTCGAACTTCTTCTTCTTCATGTACGGCAGCAGCCAGTCCTTCAGCGGCGTCTCGGTATGCACGGCCTCGATCTCGACCAGCAGCCGGCGCAGATCCCACAAGCGATAGGCGTTGACGGCGAACAGCAGCACCTGCAGCGTGAGGTTGACCCAGTCGTGGATCAGCGTGTTCTGCACGGCGAAGCCGATGTTCGACGCGAGCGCCAGGATCCGCAGCGGAACCATGCCGCGCATCAGGTTGCTCGCGACGGTCAGGACGACGCCGATCGTGGCGAATCCGTAAGCGATCTCGTGCGCAGTCATGCGGAAAGGACCGTTCGTTCGGGTTGAGGGAGGGACCGGCACGGCGCCCGCCGCAACGGATCGGGCGCGGCGCAGGCCGCATCATGTCTCGAATCGGAACGGTTGCGGCGGATGACGTCGGATGTCGAACGACGTGAAGCCGTGATGCCGCGCAACGGGCGAGGCCGCTGCCGGCGACGCGACGGGCGGCGCGGTCTCGGGTCGGTCCGGGACCGACGGTTTCGCCGACCGGCCGCGAAGCCGGTGCGCTTGCGGAACGGCGGCCGATCGCCGGGTCAGGTCCGGTCCGTCTTCCGCCGGTCGCGCCGACGAGCGCACGGGAGGCACGCGTCGAGGCGAACGACGGGACGTCGGCCGTAGCCGACGGCGGACGCGCTTCAGTGCATCGTGTCGGGCCGGGTGCCGCGCGCGGAATCGTCGGCGTTCCAGACCTCGCCCGGCGCGCGCCGCGTCTCGGCATGGCGGCCATCGTCGGCTCGCGCGCGCGCGACGACGTGCGTCGGCGGGTCGTTGGCGAGACGCGTGAACGACGGCGGCGTCGTCGTGGCCATGTAGACCTCGTCGCCGATCACGGCGTCCTCGATCGGCGCCTTCATCGCGAGCGTGGCGAACGCGGCGACGACCGCGGCGACGGCCGCGACGTACACGACCGGTCTTCCTTCCGTCTTGCGGTTCGATGGATGGTCTTTCATGATCTTCTCCGGGGTGGTGGCTGGGTGGCCGGTGACCGAAGCATGCGACGATCGCCCCCACGAATCGCCCACACATTCACGCCGGCCCTGCGGCTTATTCACGTCGCCGGACGGCATTTTTCGCGGAGACACGGATGCAGCTGCACGGATGCAAGGGATGCGGATCGGCGGTGGTCGAGGCGTTGCTCGACATCGCCGGCGAGTCGTACACGCGAAACGTCTTCGCGTGGGAGGACAAGAAGGCCTGGGAAGCGCTGAAGGACGTCAATCCGCTCGCGCAGGTACCGACACTGGTGCTCGACGACGGTACGGTGATGACGGAGTCGGCCGGCATCGCGTTGTGGCTCGCCGAGCGCTTCTCGAAGACCGGCCTCTTGCCGGACGACGCGCGGGCGCGCGCGCTCACCTATCGATGGATGGTGTTCTTCGCGACGAATGTCTACGGGCCGATCATCGTCGGCGATTTCCCCGAGCGCTGGGTCACCGAGCGCGATGCGCAGGCGAGCCTGAAGGAACGGTCGCTGCAACGCGCGAAGGACGCGTGGCTCGCGTTCGAGGACAGCATCGCGCCGGAGCCGTTCCTGCTCGGCAAGCGGATGTCGGTGCTGGACGTCTATGTCGCGATGATCGCGCGCTGGCGGCCCGGTCGCGCGTGGCTGACCGAACACTGCCCGAAGGCGATGTCGGCCGTCGAGGCGACCGAGGCGTCGCCGCCGGTCGCGGCCGCGTGGGCACGCAACTTCGACTGATCCATCGGCGGCTCCGGCGCGTCGAACGCGCGGCGTCGCGTCAGCGCAGCCGGATCATCTGGCGTTCGGGACGGCCGAGCGTCTCGGCCACGCGCCCGGGTCGGGCCTCGTCGTGCGCGACGGACTGCGTCGCGGCGACCGGGCACGCGCCGGTCCGTTCGTAGCCGAGCGCCGCGGCGAGCCGGCCCTCCGCCGGATCCCCGAGCGCATGCGTGAAGTCGTCGGCGACCGGGCAGGTCGGCGCGAAGCCGTCCTGAAAATCGCCGAAGCCGACGTTGTTGACGCCCTGGAACTGGATCGCGAAGAACGCGTCGCCGCAGTTGTTCTGCTGGATGAAGCCGTACGGCTTGCCGCACGTCGTGCCGCCGATCCGCACGACGTTCACGAACGGCGTCAGCCCGTTGATCACCGCTTCGCTCGCCGAGCAGGTGCCGGGCGCCGTGATCACGAGCACGCGCGCGAGGCTCAGCATCGGCAGCGGCTGGCCGGTCGTCGACGCCTGCGGGAAGCCGATCGTGTTCGCCGGGCTGTTCGTTTCTTCGGGATGCTTGTCGTTGAACGTCAGCTTGTCGAACACGGCGCCGGGCGTGACGCGGTTGCCGCCGAGCATCGACGCGAGCTCGCTCGCGATGTAAAGGTAGCCGCCGCCGTTGTAGCGGATGTCGAGGACGACGTCGCTCACGCCGGCCGCCTGGAACTTCGCGATCGCGGCGACCAGTTCGCTCTCCGACGTCGCGATCTGCTCGTTGAACAGCAGGTAGCCGACCTTCGGCGACGCGGGGTTCGTCGGGTCCGCCGGCAGCACCGTCGCCTGCGGCACCGGGTCTTCCTGCACGTTCGCCGACGACACCGTCACGATGCGCGACGCGGTCGCGCTCGCGTCGACGACGGTCAGCGACAACGACACGCCGACCGACGTCGGGAACAGCAACGCGTTCAGCTGCGCCGTCGACAGCGCGCCGGTCGCCGTCCCGTTCAACGCGGTGATCGTCGCGCCGCGCGCGACGCCGGCCGCGGCCAGCGGACCCGCCGCATCGACGAAGCCGATCCTGAGCGCGTTGTTCGTGTCGAGCTTGAAGACCGCGCCGTAGCCGACGTCCTGACCTTGCGTGAAGAACGCGTCGGCGACCGACTGCGGCTCGACGAACGAGAAACGGTCCTTCGACGTGACGATCAGCGCGTTGAAGTAGTCCTCCGGCGTCGCGTACGCGTTCGGGTCGACCGCGACGATGTCGCGATAGAACAGGTAGACGTCGTTCAGGTACGCCGCGATCCACGCCTTCTCGCCGGCGTTCGTGCAGATGTTCGCGAGCTGCGCGACGGTCGGCGCGGTCGCGGCCGTCGGTGCCGGGGCGTCGTTGGAGCCGCCACCGCCGCCGCCGCACGACGTCAGCAACAGCGGGACGACGGTCGCGACGACGATCGCGGCCGCGGCACGCGCGTGGAGGCGAACGCGGACGCGGCGAAGCAGGGCGGGAAACGACGACGGGGTCATGGCGACGAGGCGGAAGACGAACGAGGACGGCCGCCGCACGAACGAGGATTCGCGGGCGGCCCGCCGAGATACTGCCCGCTTTCTCGACACGCTTGCAACGCGGTCACGCGCGCCGTGGCCGGTCGAGGGCGCCGCACGTCGGATCGCGATGCTGCGCCGCGCGCGACGGCCGCGCGCCGTCGTTCAAAGCGGACGAGAGCCGTCGGATGCGGGTCCGTCGCGGCGGGCGAGTTCGCCGCGCGCGAAGGCGCCCGCCGACGATCGTCTCGGCGACGCGCGTTGCCGCTCGCGATCGGTCGGCCGCGGGCGCGGCCGACGTCCGTCAGGTGCCGGCCGGGATCGCCGGCTGGGCCGGCGCCGTCGGCTGCGCGGCGACCGTGCGCCGCTGCGGGTAGTTCAGCCAGTACACCGCGATGCCGTTCGCCTTCGCGTGCTGGTTGACCATCGCGACCTTCGCCGCGTCGACGTCGTCGTACGCGCCGGCGACCGGTGCGCTCGAGGTGCTCGCGCACCCGTACGTCAACGCCGTCAACCCGGCTGCTGCCATCAGGACGATGCTCTTCATGTCGGACTCCCTGAACGTCGATCCGGTGCACCCGGCCCGACCTGCGACGACGGCCCCGCACCGCGTCCGCCGGCGGCGCGACGCCGCGGCTGGCCGAGGCAGTATAGGCCGCGCTTTCGGCGGCGCAAGCGCATTTTTCGACGCGGTCGCGACGCCGCCGCGCCGACGTTCAGCGCTTCGGCGACAGCATCGTCCCGCGGCATTTCGCGCTGCCGCAGTGACAGGCGAACTGCTTCTTCAGGGTCGGGGTGTAGCGCTCGTCGAGCGTGAGCCCGTAGTTGTAGACGAGCTCCTCGCCGGCCGCGATGTCGCGCAGCGCCTGGATGTAGACGCGCGTCTCGCCGCCGCGTTCGACGAGCTCGGCCTCGCAGTTCGGCTCGCACGAGTGATTCATGAAGCGCGAGAAGTCGCCGTCGACGTTGCCGTCGATGACGTGGTCGTCGTCGACGCTGAAGTAGAACGTGTGGAACGGCTGCGACGGATCGTGCGGATGGCGACGCAGCGCTTCGGGCCAGTCGATCCGCTCGCCCCGGTATTCGCAGATCCGTTCGCCGGCGGCGAGCGGCACGCGGGCCACGACGCCGCGGCCGTGGATCGCCGACATCCGCACCATCGCCTTCGCGTTGCTCATGCGGCCGGTCGCCTTCTTCGCGGCCGGCGCGACGCGCTTCACCGCTTTCCTCGCGGCCTTCTTCGCAACCTTCTTCGCGACCTTCTTCGCGGTCGCCGTCGGGTCGGTGCGCGACGATCGGGTGGCGTTCTTCGGGGACTTCGCGCTTGCGTTCTTCGTCATGGGTGCCGGCGGCTACTTGAGGATCTTGAACAGGTTGTTGAAGCGATCGGTCCACATCGGCAAGCCGGGGATCGGATCGATCGGGCTCGAGGCCTTGCGAACGGCGGCATTGTCGAGGAAGCCGCGGTTGCGCGTCACTAAGACCCACTCCGAGCTCGTATCGTCGTCGTCGTCCGGCTCGTCGACGATGTCGACGGCCTGCACGCCCGCGTCCTCCGCGATCTGGCGCACGACCGGCGCGAGTCGCAGGAAGCGGTTCGAGACGTGGAACGCGACGATGCCGTCGGGCTTCAGTCGTCCGACGAACACGCCGAGCGCCTCGCGCGTGATCAGGTGCACCGGGATCGCGTCGCTCGAGAACGCATCGACCGCGATGACGTCGAGGAGCGGCGGCGCGTCGTCGTGCCTCGCGAGCTCGCGTTCCATCGACAGTCGTGCGTCGCCCATCACGATCGTCGTCGTCGCGGCGCTGTCGGCGAGGTACGTGAACTGGCGTCGCGCGATGTCGACGATCGCGGGATTGATGTCGTAGATGCGGTAGCGGTCGCCGCGTCGACCGTAGGCCGTCAGCGTGCCGGCGCCGAGGCCGATCATCCCGACGTCGATCGGCTCGTCGGCCGGACGCAGCGCGCGCAACGCGAGCGCGATGCCGGACCCGGCGCCGTAGTACGTGGTGGGCTTGCGACGCTTGTCGGGCACCAGGTACTGGTCGCCGTGCAGGATCACGCCGTGCAGCAGCTCGCGTCGACGGTCGTTGCCGGCGCCGGTCTCCTTCACGCGCAGCGAGCCGTAGAAGTTGCGCGTCGCGACGAGCGTGTCCGACGACAGGAATCGGTAGTAGCGATAGCCGTAGAGGCCGGTGCACAGCAGCGTCGCGACGACGATCGCGATCGGGACGCGACGCCACGCCGCGCCGACGAAGATCGCGACCGCGATCGCGACGAGCGCTCGCGGTCATCCAGGCGGCGTCCGCGCCGGGCAGCCGCGCGCGCAGCGCATCGAACGTCGCGCCGCCGCCGGCGAGCAGCACGCAGGTGGCGGCGACGCAGCCGAACATCAGGCCGAGCACGTCGTGCGACCGTCGCCGTTCGCCGGTTCGCAGCAGCGGCACGATCGCGAGCAGCGCGAGGCCGACGAGCGCGATCGGCGTCTCCCAGTCGTTGTCGAACAGCTTCGGCGCGACGACCGCGACGAACAGCCCGCCGAGCGCGCCGCCGGCCGACAGGCACAGGTAGAAGTGCGTGAGATGGAGCGGCGCCGGCCGCGTCGCGGCGAGTTCGCCGTGGCAGAACACGCAGGCGACGAACAGCCCGACGCAGAAGATCGGCAGCGCGACGCCGATCGACAGCACGCCGCTGTGCGCGCCCATCGCCCACGCCATCGCGATCACGCCGGCGGCGACCGGCGCGCGCCACCAGTCGCGCGCATACCAGCCCCGTCCCTGCCGCCCCTCGAAGACGACGACGAACGACAGCAGGTACAGCGTCAGCGGCAGGATCCACAGGAACGGCATCGACGCGATGTTCTGCGTGATGTGGTTCGTCACCGCGAGCAGCAGCATCGAGCCGAGCGCGCCGCAGACGAGCCAGAACGCGGATCGCCGCACCGTCGGCCGTCGCATGGCGGCTTCGTCGACCGCCGCCGCGTCCACCGCGGGCGCGGACGCGTCGGCGGCGCGCTCGCGACGACGCAGCGCGCACGCCGCGCACGCGACGGCGAACGCGCCGTAGCCCGCGCTCCACGTCCACGACTGCACCGGCAGGCTCGCGTACGGCTCGATCGCGAACGGATAGACGAGCAGGCCCACGAGCGATCCGACGTTCGACAGCGCGAACAGTCGATACACGCGTGCCGGCGGCGTCGTGATCGCGGCGTCCGTCGCGACCCAGCGCTGGATCAGCGGTCCGGTCGACGACAGCAGGAAGTACGGCAGTCCGATCGTCGCGCCGAGCAGACCCGACGATGCGCCACGTCGGATCCGCATCGCCGACCGGCTTCCACGCGGGCGACGCGATGATCGGCAGTCCGGCCGCGCTGATCGCGAGCAGTGCGACGTGGACGATCGTCTGCGTGCGCGGCTTCGTGCGCGTGAGCGCATGCGCGTACGCGTACCCGGCGAGCAGCACGGCCTGGAAGAACACGACGCACACCGTCCACACCGACGCGGTGCCGCCGAACCACGGCAGGATCTGCTTCGCGACGATCGGCTGGACGAGGAACAGCAGGAATGCCGAACCGACGATCGTGATGCCGTACAGAATCATCGCTGCGAAGCCGTGAGCGGTGCGAACCGTCGTGCCTTCGTGTCGAGGCTGTCCGTCGCGCGGCGATTGTACGGGCGATCCCGCGCGTCTCGCGGCGGTCCGCGCCACCGATCGTCACGATGCCCGGATCCGGCCCGTCATCGATGTCCGAAAACGGCGGGTCACGGCCTGCGTCGGCGCGTATAACGGCGCGATGGACCTGCCCCGACTCGACCCCGACGCCTGCTATCGCGCCATCACCGCGCGCGACAGCCGGTTCGACGGCCACTTCTTCACCTGCGTACGCACGACCGGCGTCTATTGCCGGCCGGTGTGCTCGGCGCGCACGCCGCGACGCGCGTCGTGCGACTTCCATCGCACGGCCGCCGCGGCCGAGCATGCGGGCTATCGCCCGTGCCTGCGCTGCCGACCCGAGCTCGCGCCCGGCCGCGTCGACATCAACACGACGCTCGCCGAGGCCGTGTTCCAGCGGCTGCAGTCCGGCGCGCTCGACGACGGATCGCTCGAGACGCTCGCGGCCGGCATCGGCCTGTCGAGCCGCCAGGTGCGCCGCATCGTCGTCGACCACTTCGGCGTGACGCCGATCGAGATCGCGCAGACGCAGCGCCTGCTGTTCGCGAAGAAGCTGCTGCAGGAGACGCGCCTGCCGATCACGCGGCTCGCGTTCGCGGCCGGCTTCCAGAGCCTGCGGCGCTTCAACGCCGCGTTCCGCGAGCGCTACGGACTCGCGCCGTCGGCGCTGCGGCGCGGCGCCGAGGACGCGTCGTTCGACGAGGCGTCGCTCGACGCCGGCGATGCGATCGCGCTGCACCTGTCGTATCGGCCGCCGCTCGACTGGCCGACCGTCGCCGCGTTCTTCGCGATGCGCGCGATTCCCGGGGTCGAGCGCGTCGACGTCGTCGACGGCATTCCGGCCTATCGTCGGACCGTCTCGTGGACGGTGCGCGGCGAGCGGGTCGACGGGTGGCTGTCGGTGACGGCGCCGAAGGCCGCCGCGCGCGGTCCGGCGAACGTGCTCGTCGCCACGCTGTCGGCGTCGCTGCTGCCGGTGCTGATGCCGATGCTGGCGCGGCTGCGCGAGATGCTCGACCTCGACGCAGACCCGCTGCGGATCGACGGCCACCTCGCCGACGACCCGCTGCTCGCCGACGAGGTCGCGGCCGCGCCCGGGTTGCGGATGCCGGGCGCGCTCGACCGCTTCGAGCTCGCGCTGCGCGGCGTGCTCGGCCAGCAGATCAGCGTCGCGGGCGCGTCGACGATCGCCGGTCGCGTCGCGCGCCGGTTCGGCGTCGCGGTCACGACGCCGTTCGAGGGTCTCGACCGCGCCACGGCGACGCCGGAGGCGCTCGCCGCCGCCGACCTCGACGAACTGTGCGCGATCGGCATGCCGCGTTCGCGCGCGAACACGATCCGCGAGCTCGCGCGGTTCGCCGCGGCGGGCGGACTGGAGATGCCGGTCGGCACGTCGTGCGACGAAGCCGTCGCGCGGCTCGACGCGCTGCCGGGCATCGGCCCGTGGACCGCGCACTACATCGCGATGCGCGCGCCTGCGCTACCCCGATGCGTTCCCGGCCGGCGACCTCGGGCTGCGCAAGGCGTTCGGCTTCCTGTCGGGCGCTGCCGCGACCCCGGGCGAGGTCGAGCTCGAACGAAGGTCCGCCGCCTGGCGGCCGTGGCGCGCGTACGCGGCCGCGACACTCTGGCATTCGCTCGCGCGGCGTGCCGCGAATGCCCGAACGAAGGAGATCGCATGAACGTCCATCGCGTGGTCCACGACAGTCCGATCGGCCCGCTGCGGATCGCCGCATCCGCAGCCGGACTCGTCGCGCTTTACATGTCGAAGCATCGGCACGCGCCCGACGACGGACCGCTGGCGGTCGGACGATGGCGCCGACGCGAGCGCGGTCGCGATCGTCGACTTGGCGCGCCGCCAGCTCGACGCGTACTTCGCCGGCACGCGGACGACGTTCGACGTGCCGCTCGCGGCCGACGGCACCGCGTTCCAGCGCACGGTCTGGCGCGCGCTGTCGGCGATCGGCTACGGCGAGACGATCAGCTACGGCGAGCTCGCCCGGCGGATCGGCGCACCGAACGCGGTGCGCGCCGTCGGCCTCGCGAACGGCCGCAATCCGATCTCGATCGTCGTGCCGTGCCATCGCGTGATCGGCGCCGACGGCTCGATGACCGGCTACGGCGGCGGCCTCGAGCGCAAGGTGTTCCTGCTGGGGCTCGAACGCAGGGTCGCGGTCACCGACGGGCAGGCGACCGCCGCGCCGGTCGGGAAAGCCTGCGCGAAAGCGGGTTCTGGGTTCTAATAGCCGGACGAGCGCGGCACGCCGGCGTGTCGCTTCCCGCGCGCC
This sequence comes from uncultured beta proteobacterium, assembly GCA_963720205.1. Taxonomy (GTDB): domain Bacteria; phylum Pseudomonadota; class Gammaproteobacteria; order Burkholderiales; family Burkholderiaceae_D; genus CAHJXF01. Next base: position 3,287,439 of record OY970390.1, read on the forward strand.
GCCGACGGCTGCGAGCGGACCCTTTTCACCCTTCGCCCGCGGAGTCGAATGGCCAAACCGAACTACCAATACGAAAAGCGGCAGAAGGACCTCGCCAAGCAGCGCAAGAAGCAGGAAAAAGAACAGGAGAAGGCGCTGCGCAAGGCGAACAAGGTCGCCGACGCGCCGACCGACAACGTCGACGCCACGGCCGCCCCGGAAGTCGTCGAGGCGGCCCAGGAGTCGGACACCTGATTCGCCGGGCGCGCGGTCGCGGCGCCCACGACGCGATGCGCGACCCGCGGCGACTGACATGGCCGGATCGAACGAGGCGGTTGGGTCGCTGACCGCGATCCTGTGGGCGCTCGGCGCGAACGGCGGGATCGCGGCCGCGAAGTTCGCCGCCGCCGTCTACACCGGTTCCGGCGCGATGCTGGCCGAGGCGATCCACTCGCTCGCCGATTGCGCGAACCAGGTCCTGCTGCTGATCGGGATGCGGCAGGCCGGCGCGGACGTCACCGAGGTCCATCCGCTCGGCAGCGGCCGCGTCGTCTACTTCTACGCGATGATGGTCGCGCTGCTGCTGTTCACGATCGGCGGCGCGTTCTCGGTCTGGGAAGGCGTCCAGCGGCTGCGGCATCCGGAGCCGGTGCACCAGCCGCTCGTCGCGCTCGCGATCCTCGGGGTGTCGGTCGATCCTCGAGACGCTGTCGCTGCGCGGCGCGCTGCGCGAGATCCGCAAGACGCAGGGCGATCGCACGCTGTGGCGCTGGTTCCGCGAGACGCGCCAGCCCGAGCTGCTCGTCGTCGCCGGCGAGGACATCGCGGCGCTCGCGGGCCTGGCCGTCGCGTTCGTCGCGGTGCTCGCGTCGTATGTCACCGGCAATGCCGGTGTTCGACGCCTGCGGCAGCATCGGCGTCGGCATCCTGCTGATGCTCGTCGCGCTCGTGGTGATGCGCGAGGTCAAGAGCCTGATCGTCGGCGAGTCGGCCGAGCCCGCGATGCGGCGCGCGATCCGTGAGCATCTCGTCGCGCGGCCGGAGGTGCGGTCGATCATCAGCCTGATCACGCTGCAGTGGGGCGATGCGATCGTCGTCGCCGTGCAGGCCGAGATGTCGCCGCAGCCGAGCGCGACGGCGATGGTCGACGCCATCAACGTGATCGAGGACAGCCTGCAGACGCGCTGGCCCGCGATCCGCTGGGTCTTCTTCGAGCCGGATCACCCGAAGGCCGATCGCGGCGTCGTCGCGAGCGCCGGATGACGATGGGTGCGCGGATCGGCCCGATGCTCGTCGCGCTCGCGCTCGGCGGATCCGTCGCTGCGGCCGGCGCCGCGGACGACGCCAATTATTACGGCGACCCGCCGCCGCTGCAGGCGACACACGGACGGCCCGACTGTCCCTCGCCGCCGGTCCCGGTGCTGACGCCGGACGAGGCGCGTCGCGAGGCGCATCAGCGGGTCGAGCGCGGTACGTCGTGCTGGCTCGCCGGCACCTGCGAGCCGGGCGGCGACTACAAGGACGACGACAAGGTCAACGCGCGCGTCGCCGCGGCGATCGCCGCCGACCCGCGCTTCGCCGACACGTCGGTCTGGGTCGAGACGCTCCGCAAATTCGTGACGTTGAAGGGCTGCGTCGCGAGCGACGACGAGGCGCATGCGCTCGAGGCGCTGGTTCGCGGCGTCGACGGCGTGAAGCTGGTCTGGCTGGAAACGAAGGTGGTCCGGCCGCGCTGAGTCAGAACAGCACGAACAGCGCGACCGCGAGCAGGCCGCCGAGCGTGGCGACGGTGACGACGCGTTCGAGCGCGTCGCGCGTGGCGAGGACGATCCGCGGCATCGACGAGCCCTCAGCGGCCCGCCGGACGGGCGAACGACGCCTGGCCGATCGGAAAGGCGGTCGCGACCCACCCGTGCGACGACGCGCCGTCGGCGGACGGGGTGGCGGGAACCGAGAGAAGCAGGACGACCGCGAGCGCGACGGCGGTCGCGACGGCGATGGAATGGCGAAGCAGGTGGCAGGACATGGCTCGAACTCCCGTAGCGGTCGGGCGTGTTTCCGCCCGTGCTTCGCATGATGGGGACGGCAGCGCCATACGTCCAAGCAATCCTCGTTATCCGAGGCATAATCGCTTCGACATGCCGAAGCGACTCGACCTGAATCTGCTGCAGGCGCTCGAGGTGCTGCTCGCCGAGCGCAACGTCACGCGCGCGGCCGTGCGGCTGAACACGACGCAGCCGGCGCTGTCGGCGCAGCTCGCGCGGCTGCGGCGGATGTTCGACGACCCGCTGTTCATCCCGAGCTCGCGCGGGATGACGCCGACGCCGCGCGCGCTCGAGATCGAGGAGCGGCTGTCCGAGCTGATGAACGGGCTGCGGACCGTCGTCTCGCCGCGCCGTTTCGATCCGGCGACGTCGAGCGAGACGATGTCGTTCGCAGCGACCGACGCGACGCAGTTCCTGCTCGCGCCGATGATCCGCGAGCTGCACGCGATGGCGCCGAACGTCCGCGTCGCGGCGCGGCCGGTGCAGCGACTGACGAAACCCGAGATCGACCGGCTGCTCGCGACCGGCCAGCTCGACATGGTGATCGGGCCGCGCGCGGTGCTGCCGGACGACCTCCATTCGCGGATCGTCAGCACCGAAAATTTCCGCTGCGTGCTGCGCCGCGACCATCCGTTCGATCGACCGACGATGACGGTCGACGACTTCTGCTCGTTCGAGCACGTGTTCGTGTCGCCGTTCGGCGGCGACTTTCACGGCGACGTCGACACGGCGCTCGAGGCGATCGATCGCGCGCGCCGCGTCGTCGTGTCGGTGCCGAGCGTGCTGGTCGCGACCCGGATCCTCGAGACGAGCAACTTCGTCGGCGTGTTCTCCGAGTCGCTCGCCCGGCGCGAGGCGCACCTGCTGCGCAGCTATCCGATGCCGATCGACATCGGCAAGCTGCAACTCGTGCTCGCGTGGCACGAGCGCACGCACGTCAACCCGGCGCACCAGTGGCTGCGCGAGCGCATCGCGACCGCGATGAAGCGCGTGGCGGACGGCTCGGACCCGAAGTCGTTCGAGGACACCGGGACCGCCATCGAGGTCGGCGCGGAATAGTCGCGCCTAACCTCGGACTGCGCTGCCGCTACGGCGCGAGGTACGCCTCGACTTCGGCGACGCGACTCCACGTGCCGAGCGCGTTGTTGACGACGATGCGGATCGCGTTCGTCGACACCGCCGGGAAGGTGATCTTCCGCCACACGAGGTTGTTGCCGGTGATCGCACCGTTCGGCAACGTGACCCACGACGAGCCGTTCCAGTACTGCACGTTGAAGTCGACGAGGCCGTACAGCGCGAACGTCATCGTCGGCGTCGGCTCCGACGGGTTCATGTAGTTGTCCTGGACGCTGAACACGTCGACTTCGCCGATCGACTTGGTGCCGCCGAAGTTGACCTGCAGCGTGTCGGGGAACGTGTTCGGCGTCGCGTCGTTCCAGTAGCCGCCGGAGCCGCCGTTCAGGCCGCGTCGGTCGCCGTCGATCGCGCCCGACGGCGGATAGCCGGGGCCGTACGTGCTGGTCGCGGTCGCGCTGCCGCCGTTCGCCGGACGCGCGACGTTGACCGGCGGCGCGTCGGCATACGCCTCGAGCTCGGCGACGCGGCTCCACGTGCCGAGCGCGTTGTGCACGAGCACGCGGATCGCCGTCGTCGAGACCGGACTGAACGTCACCTTGCGCCAGACGAGGTTGTTGCCGGTGATCGCGCCGCCCGGCACCGTCGTCCAGTTCGCGCCGTCCCAGTACTGGACATCGAAGTCGACGAGCCCGTACAGCGCGAACGTCATCGACGCCGTCGGCTCCGACGGGTTCATGTAGTTGTCCTGCACGCTGAACACGTCGATCTCGCTGACGTTCGTCGTGGTCGGGAAGTTGACCTGCAGCCAGTCGGGGAACGTGTTCGCGGTGCCGTCGTTCCAGTAGCCGCCGCTGCCGCCGTTCAGGCCACGGCGGTCGCCGTCGATCGCGCCCGATGGCGGGTAGCCGTTGCTGTAGAGGCTCGACGCCGATGCGACGCCGCCGTGCGCCGCGGCCGCGACGTTCGTTCGCGTCGTCGTGACGGCCGGCGCGAGCGCCGCCGCAGCGTCGACGATGCCGGCGCCGCAGAGCGCCGTCGTGCAGTCGCTGCCGGTGCCGGTCGGGAACGCACGCGCGGTCGCCTGCAGCCGCGCCTTGACCTGCGCCGGCGTCAGCGCCGGGTTCTGCGACAGCATCAGCGACGCGACGCCCGCGACGTGCGGCGTGGCCATCGACGTGCCCGAGTAATACGCGTAGCTGTCGGCGCCCGGCGTCGTCGTGCCGGCGTTGAGCGTCGACAGGATGCCGACGCCCGGCGCGGCGATCGCGACCTTCGAACCGTAATTGGTGAAGCTCGCCTTGCCGCCCTGCTGCGTCGTGGCCGCGACCGCGATCACGTTGTTGCAGCTCGCCGGCTGCGAGTTCGCGGCGTCGGCATTGTCGTTGCCGGCCGCGACGACGACCACCGTGCCTTGCGCGACGACGTCGTCGACCGCGCTCTGGAACGTGTTCGAGCACGCGCCCGATCCGCCGAGGCTGAGGTTCTCGACGCGCGCCGGGTTCGCATTCGCCGGGACGCCGGCCACCGCGATGCCGGCCGACCAGCGCATCGCGTCGACGATGTCGGAGACGTAGCCGCCGCAGACACCGAGCACGCGCGCCGGCAGGATCTTCGAGACCCAGTTGACGCCGGTCACGCCGATGCCGTTGTTGCTCGCGGCGCCGATCGTGCCCGACACGTGCGTGCCGTGCCACGAGCTGTTGGAGCCGCAGCCGTAGTCGCCCGGGTCGCTCGGGTCGGCATCGCGACCGTCGCCGTCGTTCGACACGCTGGTGTCGCCGATGAAGTCGTAGCCGGGCACCGTGCGGCCCGCGAGGTCGACGTGCGGCCGGATGCCGGTGTCGATCACCGCGACGACGATGTTCGTCGAGCCGGTCGTGATGCTCCAGGCCGCCGGCAGGTCGATGCCGCCGACCGGGTCCGAGTAGCTCCATTGCGAGCCGTACATCGGATCGTTCGGTACCAGCATCGGATGCATCACCGCGTCGGGCTCGGCGTACAGCACGTCCGGATCGGCCATCAGCTGCTGGGCGACGAGCCGCAGCGTCTCGGCCGTCGACGCGCCGTTGGCCGCCTGCAGGCCCTGCGCGATGCGGACGACGTGGGCGCCGCCGGACATCGCGCGGACGTACTGCAGCGACCGGCCGTTGCGTGCCGCCGATCGCCGCGAGGCGCGCGATCGGCTCGGCCGACGCGTCGCGCAGCTTGATGATGAAGCGGTCGGACGCCTTCGCGTCGGCCGCCGTGCCGCGGATCGGCTGGTCGCTCGGGCCGCCGGCCTGGGCGACGCCGGCGCCGAACGCGATGGCGAGGGCGGCGGCTCGGGCGAGCCCGCGCAGGAAGCGGGGGAAGGATGGGCGCATGGTCACCTCGTCGTGATGCGAGGCTCGTCCGTGGCCCCGTTCGGCGCGCCCTCCGGCGGACGGCCGACGCGCACGCGAAGTCTAGGATACGGCGCGGCGCCGATCGGCGCGAGCACGCCGTCGCACGATGAACGGCGAGCGCCGAACGCCGGACGGTGGCGACGGCGCGACGCGCCGCCCTCGGCCGCCTCGTTCAGCCCAAGGCACGGACGCGACATGGGACTGACGGTGACGTCGACGTCGGGGCGCCGCCGTCGACGTGGAAAGCGGCGCGCGCGAGCGGCGCCGCGAGGCCGCCGGCCCGCGGTCGAGCGAACGAACGAACGGGAACGGCAGGCGCGGTGCGTCGCGCGTCGGCGAGCGGCCCTGGAAGTCTCCGGTTCGGTCTTCGCGGTCGGAGCGCCGGGTCGTCGACGCGGTTTCTCGAAGCCCGGAGGCCGGGCGATCGTGACCGGTCCGCGCGTGTGCGGCATCAGTGGCCGCCCCGCTCGCGTCGTTCGGCGCGTCGGCGCACGGACTTGCCGCGGGCAGCGCGACGAGCGGGGATCGGTTCCGGGCGACGGCCGCCGTCCTCGCGGGCCCGCGGCGTGTGTCAGGACCGGCTGCCCGCCGTCGCCGACGACCGCGTCGCGCGACGTTCGCCGGCGGGTAATCGTCGTAGCGCGACGAGGCGAGCAGGGTGGAACGGCCGAGGACGACACGACGCGACGATGCGCGGCGTCGGACGAAGCGGCTAAGCGGTCGTCAGCTTGCGGGCCGGCCGCTTCGCGGCGGTCTTCGTCGCCGCCTTCTTCGCGACGGGCGCCGGCTCGGCTTCGGCGACCGGCGCCGGCGCGGCCTTCTTCGCGGCGACCTTCTTCACCGCCGGCTTGCGCGGCTCGAACTCGAACGCCGACCTTGCCCTTGCCGGCGTCCCACACGAGGAACGCCTTGAAGAAGCGATTCGTGCGCGACGACTTGAAGCCGGGCAGCAGGTCGGTGCGGCCGGTCTCGAGCAGCTTGCGGATCTGGTCCGGGCCGACCTCCTGCTGCAGGATGATCTTGCCGGTCTTGAAGTCGCAGGTCTTCGGCGGGTTGACCGCGTTCTCGCAGACGTACGACAGACCCATGCTCGTAGACGGCGCCGCCGCACTTCGGGCAGCTGCCGAGCGCCGTCTGGCCGGTGAAGTCGACCGGCTCGGCGTCCTCGTCGTCGTTCGACTGGCCGAAGTCGAACTCGAGCTTAGGTTGTCGTTCTCGTCGTCGCGGACGATCTTCAGGATCGCCGCGAACGGCCGGCCCATCTTGCTGCGGAAACCCTGCAGCGGCCCGATCTCGCGCTTCGTCAGCAGCTCCTCGACCTCGTGGATCTCGAACTGCCGCCCGCCGGGGATCTTGCTGATCGAGAAGCCGCAAGGCTCCGTCGGCGCGCCGTTCACCATGCGCTCGCCGACGCACGCGAAGCGGCGGTAGTTCTCGCGGATGCTGGCCGCCGCAGTTCGGACACGGCGTCTCGAGCGTCGCGTAGTCGCCCGGGATCGTGTCGCTGTCGTATTCCTTCGCGCGCTTGACGATGATCTGCGTCATCTGCGCGATCTCGCGCATGAACGCCTCGCGACTCATCGCGCCCTTCTCCATCAGCGCGAGCTTGTGCTCCCACTCGCCGGTCAGCTCGGGCGCGGTCAGCTCGCTGACGTCGAGTCCGCGCAGCAGCGTCATCAGCTGGAACGCCTTCGCGGTCGGGATCAGTTCGCGGCCTTCGCGGACCATGTACTTCTCGTACAGCAGCCCTTCGATGATCGCCGCGCGCGTGGCCGGCGTGCCGAGGCCCTTGCCGGCCATCGCCTCGCGCAGGTCGTCGTCGTCGACGAGCTTGCCCGCGCCTTCCATCGCCGACAGCAGCGTGGCTTCGGTGTAGCGCGCCGGCGGCTTCGTGACGAGGCCGACGGCCTCGACCTTCTCGGTCAGCGGCTTCTCGCCGGCCGCGACCGGCACGAGGTTCGCGTCGTCGTCCTGGCTCTCCTTGCCGTAGACCTGCAGCCAGCCGGGTGCGACGAGCACCTTGCCCTCGGTCTTGAAGCTGATGGCCCATCACTTCGGTGATGCGCGTCGTCACGAGGAACTCGGCCGGCGGGAAGAACACCGCGAGGAAGCGCTTGCACGACGAGGTCGTAGAGCTTCTGCTCCGGCTCGGACAGGTTCTTCGGCGCCTGCAGCGTCGGGATGATCGCGAAGTGGTCGCTGATCTTCGAGTTGTCGAAGATGCGCTTGTTCGGCTTGACCCACTGACCCTTCAGCACCATCGCCGCCGACTGGCGATAGTTGTTCGAATCCTTCAGCATCCCGAGCGTTTCCTTCACCGTGTCGAGGTAGTCCTCGGGCAGGTGACGGCTGTCGGTCCGCGGATAGGTCAGCACCTTGTGGCTTCTCGTACAGCGCCTGCGCGAGACCGAGCGTGTTCTTCGCCGAGAAGCCGAAGCGGCCGTTCGCGTCGCGCTGCAGCGTCGTCAGGTCGAACAGGGCCGGCGCCATCGACGTCGACGGCTTCGATTCCTCGGTGACGGTGCCGGTCTTGCCGCGACACGCGGCGACGATCGAGTCGGCGGCGGCCTTCGACCACAGCCGCGAGTCGCGCTGATGCGGGTCGCTCGTCGGTGCGCTTGAACTTCGGATCGAACCAGCGGCCCGGATAGACGCCGGCGGCCGCGACGAACTCGGCCTGCACTTCCCAGTAGTCGCGCGGGACGAACTGCTTGATGCTTCTCCTCGCGCTCGACGACGATCGACAGCGTCGGCGTCTGCACGCGGCCGACGGTCGTCAGGAAGAAGCCGCCGCCCTTCGAGTTGAACGCGGTCATCGCGCGCGTGCCGTTGATGCCGATCAGCCAGTCGGCCTCGGAGCGGCTCTTCGCGGCGTCGGCGAGCGGATGCATCTGCGCGTCGGACTTCGCAGATGCGCGAAGCCGTCGCGGATCGCGCCCTGCGTCATCGACTGCAGCCACAGCCGCTGCACCGGCTGCTTCGCCTTCGCGTGCTGCGCGATCAGGCGGAAGATCAGCTCGCCTTCACGCCCCGCGTCGCATGCGTTGATCAGTCGATCGACGTCTTTCCGCTTGATGAGCCGCGTCAGCAGCTTCAGGCGCGCCTCGGTCTTGACGATCGGGTTCAGGTCGAAGTGCGGCGGGATCACCGGCAGGTTCGCGAAGCTCCACTTGCCGCGCTTGACGTCGTACTCCTCCGGCGCCGCGATCTCGACGAGGTGACCGATCGCCGACGACAGCACGTACTCGTCCGACTCGAAGTAGTCGTCGTGCTTCGTGAAGCCGCCCAACGCCCGCGCGATGTCGTTCGCGACGGACGGCTTCTCGGCGATGATGAGGGCCTTGCTCATGAGGAGGAGGGTCGCTGCTCGGTCGGCGGCGACAAGGGTTCATGGTGCCGGACCAGATGGAGGCCGGCATCATACGCGCAAGATTTTTCGCGCTGCAACGACCGATCGGACGATCCGACCGGCGGCAGCGACCGCGGTTCAGTGCATCTGGCGCGGCGCGCCGTCCTCGAGCAATTCCTCGAGCACCAGCGCATCGGGCTCCTCGCCCTGGCTCCAGAACACCATCAGCACGATGATGCGCAGCGACTCCAGCGAGACGGGCGTCTCGTCGGTCGCGAGGGCGCTCTGGATCACGACCTCGCGCAGCAACGGGTTCAGCACGCCCGCCGATTCGAGGAACGACATGAAGCCGATGCACTCGGCGCCGAGCCGGTCGTATTCGACGTCGACGTAGACGCGGAACGACGAGTTGTCGGCGTAAGCGACCGGAATGGTGGTCTGCGTGACGGTCGCGAGGCCGGACAGCCAGGACAGCGCGCTGTCGATCTCGTCGCCTTCGAAGCCGGCGGCGGAGAGTTTCTTCGCCAGCGTATCCGCATCGGGACACGCGTCAGGCCGGTAGTAATTCTCGTAGAGGTAGACGAGGACGTCGTACATGTGACCCCAATGTAACCCGCGCTTCGAATCCGTACAAGTCGAGCGGCCGCGCCCGTCGCGCGAGCCCGACGGCGTCACGGACGCGAGACGCCGGAATCGTCCCCCAGGCAGCCGTTCGACGCGTCCCGCGAGCTCGAGTTCAAGCAACAGCGCGGACACGCGCGCGGGCGGCAGGCCGGCGCCCGCGGCGAGCTCGTCGAGCGTGACGGGGTCGAAGCGGAGCGCGTCCGCCAGCGCGTCGGCGCACTTCGGGCGCGTCGCCGATCGCCGCTCGCGCCGCGACCGCCGGCCGCTTCGCCCCGGGCCATTCGTCGAGGATGTCGTCGACCGAATCGACGAGCTTCGCGCCCTGCCGGATCAGCTGGTGGCAGCCCTTCGACAGCGGCGAATGGATCGAGCCCGGTACCGCGAACACGTCGCGCCCGGCCTCGCTCGCGAGCCGCGCGGTGATCAGCGAGCCCGAGCGCGCGGCGGCCTCGATCACGAGCACGCCCCGCGCGAGCCCGGCGATGATCCGGTTGCGGCGCGGGAACTGGTGCGCGCTCGCCGTCGTGCCGAGCGGCAGCTCGGACACGATCGCGCCGGCGGCCGCGATGCGATGCGCGAGCGCGCGATGCGATGCCGGATAGACGACGTCGGCGCCGGTCCCGACGACCGCGATCGTCGAGGCGCCGGCGTCGCCGGCCGCGAGCGCGCCTTCGTGCGCGGCCGCGTCGATGCCGAGCGCGAGTCCGCTGACGATCGTCAGGCCGCCGCGCGCGAGCGCTTCGGCGAAGCGCCGCGCGTCGATCGCGCCCTGCGCCGTCGCGTTGCGGCTGCCGACGATCGCGAGCAGGTTGCCTTCGAGGAGGTCGACGCGCCCCTTGACGTAGAGCAGCGTCGGCGGGTCGGTGGTCTCGAGCAGCGCGCGCGGATAGCGCGTGTCGGCGAGCGTGACGACGTGGTTGTCCGGTTCGCGGGACCACGCGCGCGTGCGCGCGACGAGCGCGTCGAGTTCGGGCGTCGGCGCGGCGCGCAGCGCGTCCGCGAGCGCCGGCGCCACGACCCGCGCGAGCTGTTCGCGGTGCGCCGACAGCACGGCGTCCGGCAGCCCGAACGTCTCCAGCAGCTTGCGGACGGCGACCGGCCCGATGCCGGGCGTTCCGGTCAGCCGCAGCCAGTCGGCGAGCTCGTCGTCGCCGATCGCGTCCGCCGCCATCGCGGCGGACTCAGGGCTGCGTGACGGAGTCGCCGACCTCGACCGCGTCGGAGCTCGACGTGATCAGGCCGTACGACACGTGGTTGAAGACGCGGAAGATGAACAGCAGGCCCTTGCGCTCCTCGGGCAGCGTGATGCTCTCGCGGCTGCCGTTCGTGCGGTCGGTGATCGTGCGACCGAACGTCTTGATCGCGAGCACCGTGCCGATGTCCATGCCGTCCGCCGCGCCGCGGTTGATCGCGACGATCATGTCGACGCCGGCCGCGGAGACGCCCGAGTCCGTCACCGTCGAGATCACGCGACCGCGCACCGGCTCGGCCGGGCGCGTGCGGCATGTAGTTGATGACGACCGGCTTCGTCGCGGCGATGAGGCGGTCGCCGACGTTGACCTCGGCCTTCGACGACGTGATCGAGATCGTGGCCGGGTCACCGGGCCGCGTCACGCGCGCGGTGCCGAGATAGTCCGCCTGGAACGCGACGATGGCGTTCGTGTCCGGGTCGCGCAGCGGGCGGCCGGGCCGGAACAGCTGATAGACGTCGATCGACGGATCCTTGATGCCGGCGACGTAGGCGATGTCGCCGACGCCGAGGATGACGCGTTCCTTCGAAGCGACGACGCGCGGCGCGTCGAGCATCTCGGGCGACTCGACGATCAGCGGCTGCGTGAGATACGGCTCGATCGCTTCCGGCGGGATGCTCGGGATCGCGCCGTGCTCCTGCTCGACGCGCACCTGCGGCGACAGCCTGACGGTCGCGTTGTCGTTCGGTCCGCCGGACAGCCGCATCGTGCCGGTGACGCGGTCGAGGATGATCGTCTGGCCCGGATAGATCCAGTGCGGGTTGCGGATCTGGTCGCGATTCATCTGCCAGATCTGCGGCCAGCGCCACGGCTGCTTCAGGAAGCGGCCGGCGATACCCCACAGCGTGTCGCCGCGGACCACCGTGTACGTGTCCGGCGCCGAGTCGGTGAAGACGTCGCTCGTGACCCGCGCGCGTCGGATCGGTGCCGGCGCGTCGGCCGGCGTCGCGCTCGGATAGCGGGGCTGGTCGGCGCTGTCCGACGTGCCCTGCGCGTGGCCGCGAGACGGGGCCGAAGGCCGTCGTCACGACGATCGCGGCGAACGCGAAGCCGATGGCCGCTTGCAGCGTACGCACGCGACCCCAATTGCGATCGGCGGCCAGGTCGACGCGGGCGTCGAACGACGTTTCGCGAGGGGCGGCTATGCTAGACTTTTTTTGCAAATTCATTCGGTTGCCGCCTCGAGTCGCACGTGAGCCTGCATGCGGATTGGAACGCGCGGATTGCATGCGGGGATTGCATGCGTGAAGGATCGGCATCGCGCGCCGGTTCTTAATTTGCTCGAAATTCTCCGATCAATCGTTTGATGTCGCAATCATTATTCCGGCCACTTCGTTTGGTACTGTTGTTATGGCGTTACTTCCCATCCTGCATTATCCCGACCCTCGTCTAAGGAAAATCGCCAGGCCGGTGACACGGTTCGACGAGCGTTTGCGGACGCTGGTCGCGGACCTGGCGCACACGATGTACGACGCGAACGGCGTCGGGCTCGCGGCCACGCAGGTCGACGTGCACGAGCAGGTCATCGTCCTCGACATCTCCGACGCGCGCGACGCGCTGCAGGTCTTCGTGAACCCACGCGTCGTCGACGCGAGCCCGACGCGACGCGTCGCCGAAGAGGGATGCCTGTCGGTCCCGGGCGTCTACGACGAGGTCGAGCGACCCGACGCGGTGACCATCGAAGCCGAGAACGAGCGTGGCGAGACGTTCCGTCTCGAGGCCGACGGGCTGCTCGCCGTCTGCGTGCAGCACGAGATGGATCATCTGAAGGGCCGCGTCTTCGTCGAATATCTCTCGCAGCTCAAGCAGACGCGCATCAAGAGCCGGATGCGCAAGCTCGACCGCGCGAGCGCGTGACCCTGACCCGCCCGCCGGCGGTCGCTTGAGGCTCGTCTTCGCGGGCACGCCGCCGTTCGCGGCGCGCGCGCTCGACGCGCTGATCGCCGCGGGCCACGACGTCGTCCTCGCGTTGACGCAGCCCGATCGACCGTCGGGCCGCGGCCTCAGGATTCAACCGAGTGCCGTCAAGGCGCTCGCGGCGCGGCACGGCATCCCGGTCGCGCAGCCGCTCGGCCTGCGACTCGACGGTCGGCACGCTGCCGACGCCCGCGCCGCGCACGCGCGGCTGACGTCGACGCCGCACGACGCGATGATCGTGGCGGCCTACGGACTGATCCTGCCGCCGTCGGTCCTGTCGATCCCGCCACTCGGTTGCCTGAACATCCACGCGAGCCTGTTGCCGCGCTGGCGTGGCGCAGCGCCGATCCAGCGTGCGATCGAGGCCGGGGACACCGAGACCGGCATCACGATCATGCAGATGGACGCCGGCCTCGATACCGGGAACATCCTGTGGTCGCGGCCGATTGCGATCGGCGAGCGGGACACGTCCGCGACACTGACCGACGCGCTCGCCGCGCTCGGCGGTGTCGCCATCGTCGAGGCGCTGCGGGCGCTCGAGGACGGCGAAGTGACCGCGAAGCCGCAGCATCCGCCCGGCGACGCGTCGGCCGTGACGTATGCGCGCAAGCTGTCGAAGGACGAGTCGCCGCTCGACTTCGCACGGCCTGCGAAGGCCCTCGTCGATCGCATCCGTGCGTTCGATCCGTGGCCCGGGTGCAGCGCCAGCCTCGTCGACGACGCGCGAGGTGTGACCACATCCTTCAAGGTGTGGTCCGCGACGAGGGCCGACGGACTCGCGCATGCGCCGCCCGGCACCGTGATCGCCGCGAGCGCGGACGGCGGCGTCGCGGTCGCCGCGAGCGACGGCATCGTGTGCCTGACGGAGTTGCAGAAGCCCGGCGGCCGCCGGCAGCCGACGCGCGCATTCAGTGCGGAGTTCGACGGCCGCGGACCCCTCCGCTTCGTCCGGCCCGACGAAGGAAAGCTGAACGCGACGTAACGATTCGCGACAGCTTGGCCGACCGCCGTGACACCGCTGCGCGGCGGGCTGCGATCCAATGACGCGATGCCCGACTTCCGCATGCTGCAGGCGACCGGCGCCACGCTGCGCGACCGGACGATGCACCTCGTCAACCCGCTATGGGACCCGAACGGCGGCGCCGACCGGCGGACGGTCGACCTCTACAAGCTGCTCGGCGCCGAGCATCCGGTGCGGCTGTGGAGCGAGTACCGCGTCGCCGAGGCGTACGCGCATCTCGACGTCGAGTCGATCCGACCGTGGCGGCATCCGCGCGGCGGCACGATCGTGCTGGTCGGCGTCTACTTCCGCAACGGCTGGTGGATCCGTCGCAGCGACGCCGGCCGCATCGTCGTCATCTACAACACGTCGCAACCGGACCGTCTGCACAAGACGCTGCGACGGATCGGCGACCACCGCGGACTGCAGATCGTCTACACGTCGCAGGCGTTGCGCGAGGCGACGCGACGCGATGCGCGCTTCGGTCCCGAACATCGCCCGCTGATCGACGACGGCGTCGTGCTGGAGAGCTTCGTCGATCCGTCGGCGTTCGACGCGGTGTTCGAAGCGCGTCGGCGGCTCGGTCATCGCCGGCCCGGCGACCGCTTCACCGTCGGCCGGCTGTCGCGGGACAACCCGCGCAAGCATCATCCGAGCGACCCGCGCTTCTTCACGGCGCTCGCGCATCGCGGCATGCGCGTGCGCGTGATGGGCGGCGCGTCGCTGTCGGCCTCGCTCGCCGGCGAGCCGAACGTCGAGCTGCTGCCGGCCGGCGCGTTGCCGTCGGCCGCGTTCCTGTCGACGCTCGACGCGTTCTACTACCGCACGCATCCGACCTACTTCGAGGCGTTCGGTCGCGTCGTGCTCGAGGCGATGCTGTCGGGCCTGCCGGTCGTGGCCGAAGCGCGCGGCGGCTATGCGAGCTGGATCCGCCATGGCGAGAACGGCTTCCTGTTCGACGATCCGCGCGAGGCCGCGTCGCAGCTCGATGCGCTGAGCGCCGACCCCGCGTTGCGGATGCGGGTCGGCGCGGCCGCGCACGCGACCGCGCGGCGCCTGTTCGGCGAAGACCTGCCGGAGCGGACGCGTCGCGCGCTGCTGCCGTCGCCGTCGATGGCGCTGTCGATGGCTTGACCGACGCCCGGTCGCACGTCCACTAGAATGCGCGGCTGATTCCGTCACGCCGCCTCGCCCGCGGCGCTCCCCGATGTCCCTCCTCGACGGCCTCGGCATCGTCCATCCCGGCGTCTTCTGCCTCGCGGTCATGCTGCTGAACGTCACGCCGGGGCCGGACACGGCGTTCATCGTCGGCCAGAGCGTCGCGCACGGCCGCCGCATGGGATTGATGTCGGTCCTCGGCATCTCCGCCGGCTGCGTCGTCCACACCGCGGCGCTCGCGCTCGGGCTGTCGGCGCTGATCGCCGCGTCGGCCGGCGCGTTCATCGTCGTCAAGGTCGTCGGCGCGATCTACCTCGCGTATCTCGGCGGCCGCATGATCGTCGCGAGCTTCGCGCGGCGCTCGGCGACGGCGGCCGCGCCGGTCGCGTCGGTCGCGTCGCCGCGGCGCGCGTTCACGCAGGGCTTCGCGACGAACGTGCTGAACCCGAAGGTCGTGCTGTTCTTCCTGTCGTTCTTCCCGCAGTTCGTCGCGACGACGAGCGATCGCAAGGCGCTCGCGTTCGTCGCGCTCGGCGTCGTGCTGATCGTGATGAGCACGATCTGGAACGGCCTCGTCGCGTGGCTCGCCGCCGGCGTCACGCGACGCATGCGCGGCGTCCCGCGGCTGCGGGCGTGGCTCGACCGCTCGATCGGCGCGGCGTTCATCGCGCTCGGCGCGCGGCTCGCGTTCGCCGAACGTTGAAGCCGGGCGTCTCGCGCGGGCTCGCGCCCGACTCCCTGGCGCACGCGCTGCTCGGCGCGGCGCGCGTCTGCGCGGGCGTGCGGGCCGGACGTCCGTTGCGCGACGGGCTGGACGCCGAGCGCCGCGTGCTTCGCGCGTCGGACGCCCGCGCCTCGAACGATCCGGTCGCTGCGATCCACGATCTCGCGGCCCGCACGCTGCGCCGTCGTGCGCGCGCCGACGCGCTGCTCGCGGCCGTCGGCCAGCGGGTCCCCGATCCGCCGCTGTTGCGCGAGCTGCTCGTCGTCGCGATCGCGCTGCTCGTCGATGCGGTCCCGACCGACGCGACGGCCGAGCCGCACGCCGCGAGCTGCCATACGCGCCGTTCACGCTCGTCGACCAGGCGGTGCAGGCCGCGTCGTCGCAGCCGGAGCTCGCGCGCGGCAAGGGCTTCGTCAACGCGGTGCTGCGGACGCTGCTGCGCCGGATCGACGGCGAGCCGGCGGCGCTCGCGGCCGTGATCGACGACGATGCGACGCGCCTCGAGCTGCCGGACTGGTGGCTCGCGCGATTGCGCGACGCGTACCCCGACGACTGGCGACGCGTCGCGACGTCGGCGCTCGTGTCGCCGCCGCTGACGTTGCGCGTCAACCGGCGGCGCACGACGCGCGACGCGTATCTCGCGAGGCTCGCCGACGCCGGCGTCGCCGCCCACGCGCTCGGGGACGACGACGCGGTCCGCCTCGACCGTCCGGCGCCGGTCGCGCGCATCCCGGGCTTCGCGGAAGGACTCGTGTCGGTGCAGGACGAGGCGGCGCAGCGGGCGGCCGCGCTGCTCGACGTCGCGGACGGCATGCGCGTGCTCGATGCGTGCGCGGCGCCCGGCGGCAAGACCGGTCATCTGCTCGAACGCGCCGACGTCGACTGCGTCGCGCTCGATGTCGACGCGGCGCGGCTCGCGCGGGTCCGCGAGAATCTCGACCGACTGGGCCTCGAGGCGACGCTCGTGGCCGGCGATGCGGCGCGGCCGGCGACCTGGTCGGAGGGCCGCCGCTTCGATCGCATCCTCGCCGACGTCCCGTGCACCGCTTCGGGCATCCTGCGGCGGCATCCGGACATCCGCTGGTTGCGCCGCGAAGCGGACGTCGCGTCGCTGTCGGGAACGGCGCAACAGATCACCGGCGCCTTGTGGTCGCTGCTGGACCCCGGTGGTAAATTGCTTCTCGTGACCTGCTCCGTCTTCCCGGAAGAATCCGCGCGACACGCAGCCCGTTTCGCGGCGACTCACGCCGATGCACGGGCCCTGCCCGCCCCGGGGCAGCTCCTTCCGACCGGCGACGGCCGCTCGACCGGCTCCTCCGCCCAGGATCACGACGGGCTCTTCTTCGCGCTCTTCGAAAAGATGCGGTGATGCGGCCCGGGATCCCGAGTCCTGCGCCCGCTCGTCATCGCCGCGCCGGTTCCGGGTCCCGCGTGCGGGGATGGGCGACGGCCGCGCTGCTGATGCTGGCGGCGATCCTGTCGGCGACCGCGTTCGCGGCGCCCGATCGCATCGACGTGCAGGCCGTGTCGATCGAGACGCGCGACGACGGCTACTACTTCCAGGGCGATTTCGACTTCGACCTCAAGCCGCGCATCGCGGACGCGCTCGAGCATGGGCTGACGCTGTACTTCGTCATCGAGCTCGAACTCACGCGGTCGCGCTGGTACTGGTTCGACGAGAAGGCCGTCAACGCGGTGCTGACGTACCGGCTGTCGTATCACGCGCTGACGCGGCAGTACCGCGTGTCGACCGGCAACCTGCAGCTCGGCTATCCGACGCTGAGCGAGGCGATCGGCGTGATGACGCACGTGCGCGACTGGAAGATCGCCGACCGCGGCGCGCTGCGAGCCGACCAGGCGTACGCGGCGGCGGTCCGCATGCGGCTCGACACGACGCAGCTGCCGAAGCCGTTCCAGATCAACGCGATCGCGAACCGCGACTGGACGCTCGAGTCCGACTGGAAGCGCTTCCCGTTCGAGCCGCGCTGACGCCCGCGCCGTCTGTACCATAGGGCCATGGCCTCTCGCGACGCCCCCCGGTTGAACGCGCAGGGCCGCCCGATCGTGCGGCGGCGCAGTTCGCGGCCGTTCTGGCGATCGCGCACGCTGCGCTACGGCATCGCGCTCGCGGCATCGATCGCCGGCCTGCTGCTGTTCCTGCTCGCGTCGGCGTCGTCGAACACGCCGCTGTTCGAACGCCACTATCCGCTGCTGCTCGCGCTCAACGCGACGGCCGCGGCCGCGCTGCTGCTGATCGTCGTCGTGCTCGTCGTTCGGCTCGTGCGACGCTATCGCGCCGGCCAGTTCGGCACGCGGATGATGGCGCGCTTCGCGGTCTCGTTCGGGCTGATGGGCCTCGTGCCGGGCGCGCTGATCTACCTCGTGTCGGTGCAGTTTCTCGGAAAGAGCATCGAGTCGTGGTTCGACGTGCGCGTCGACGCCGCGCTCGAGTCGGGGCTCGCGATCGGCCGCACGACGCTCGACGCGATGGTCGCCGACCTGAACGGCAAGGCCCGCGCGATCGCCTTCGGCATTTCGGACGTCCCCGAATCGCAGCAGCCGCAGATGCTGAATCGCCTGCGCCAGCAGAGCGGCGCGCAGCAGGCGCTGCTGTTCACCGCCAACGGCCGTGTGCTCGGCGAGGCGGTCGGCGGCAGCGACAGCGAGGCGCTCGTCGCCGGTGCTGCCGCCGCCGAACGTGATGCGCCAGCTGCGTCTCTCGCGCAGCTACGCGGCCGTCGAGAACGTCCTGCCCGACACCGACGACGCCGCGACTTCCGGCCGCGCACGCCGCGCCGACCCCGACGACACGCGCGGGCTGCGGATCCGCGTCGTCGTGCCGGTGCCGGCGCAGGCGTTCCTGCTGCGGCCCGACGCGGTCTACGTGCAGCTCGTCCAGGACGTCCCCGCGTCGTTCGCCGCGAACGCCGAGGCCGTGCAGAACGGGATGCGCGACTACCAGGAGCTGTCGCTGTCGAGGACCGGCCTGCAGAAGATCTACGCCGTCACGCTGACGCTGACGCTGCTGCTGTCGATCTGCGCCGCGATGGCCGTCGCGTTCCTGCTCGCGAGCTGGCTCACCGAGCCGCTGCTGCTGCTCGCCGAAGGGACGAAGGCGGTGGCCGGTGGCGACTACACGCCGATGCGCGAGATCATGACGAACGACGAGCTCGGCACGCTGATGCAGTCGTTCAACGCGATGGTCCGCCAGCTCGACGACGCGCGCGAGGCCGTCGACCGCAACCGGGCGGCGCTCGTCGCGGCCAACACGTACCTCGAGAGCATCCTCGCGAACCTGTCGGCCGGCGTGCTCGTGTTCGACGACCGTTTCCGGCTCGTCACGGCGAACGACGGCGCCGCGCGCATCCTCGCGACGCCGCTCGCTTCGCGGCTCGGCCATCGACTCATCGATCCGGCGTTGCCGTCGTCGGGTACCGGCGACGCGAGCCTGAAGGCGCTCGGCAACGCCATCGAGGCGAGCTTCGCCGACCCGGCCACCGTCGGCACCGACTGGCAGCGGCAGATCGAGCTCGACGTGCGCAACGAAGGCGACCCGCTCGTCGTGCTCGCGCGCGGGTCGCGCTGTCCGGTCGGCACCGGCGCGGATCGTCGCGACGGCTATCTCGTCGTGTTCGACGACATGACCGACGTGATCGCCGCGCAGCGTTCGGTCGCGTGGGCCGAGGTCGCGCGTCGGCTCGCGCACGAGATCAAGAACCCGCTGACGCCGATCCAGCTGTCGGCCGAGCGGCTCAAGATGAAGCTCGAGGCCCACGTCGGGCCGCGCGAGGCCGAGGCGCTCGAGCGCGGCGTCTCGACGATCGTCAACCAGGTCGCCGCGATGAAGCAGATGGTCGACGACTTCCGCGACTACGCGCGCGTGCCGCAGGCCATGACGACGCCGATCGACCTGAACGCGCTCGTCGCCGAGGTCATGACGCTGTACGACGTCAACGCCGACGATGCGCGCGCGGCGCCGCTGCAGGCGGTCGACGGACGCGGCGAGACCCGCGCGTCGCCGCGGCCGATCGTGCTGCTCGGCGAGGACCTGCCGTCGATCCTCGGCGACGCCACCCGGCTGCGGCAGGTGATCCACAACCTCGTCCAGAACGCCGAGGACGCGACGCGCGACGTGCCGGTGCCGCGGGTCGTGGTCGCGACCGAACTCGTGACGCCGCGCGGGCGCGGTGCAGAGCCGATGGTGCGGCTCCGCGTTTCGGACAACGGCGGCGGCTTTCCAGCTAGAATCCTCTCGCGTGCCTTCGAGCCGTACGTGACGACGAAGACGCGCGGCACGGGGCTCGGTCTCGCCGTCGTCAAGAAGATCGTCGACGAGCATCAGGCGCGCATCGAGTTGAAGAATCGTGAGGAGGGCGGTGCCGTCGTGGCGATCGTCTTCACGCGGGTGGTGCATCGACCGGCGAAAGTCGCTTGACGAGCGGCCGCCGGCACCGCCGACCCGACGTCCTCATCTGCTGCAGCATCCCATGGCCAACATTCTGGTAGTCGACGACGAAGTCGGAATCCGGGAGCTCCTTTCCGAGATCCTCGGCGACGAGGGCCACGTCGTCACGGTCGCCGAGAACGCCGCCGCCGCCCGCGCGAAGCGTCAGGCCGACCCGTTCGACCTCGTGCTGCTCGACATCTGGATGCCCGACACCGACGGCGTCACGCTGCTCAAGGAATGGGCGGCGGTCGGCGCGCTGACGATGCCGGTCATCATGATGTCCGGCCACGCGACGATCGACACGGCCGTCGAGGCGACGCGTATCGGCGCGATGGATTTCCTCGAGAAGCCGATCGCGCTGCAGAAGCTGCTGCGCGCGGTGCAGAAGGGACTCGACCGCGGGTCGATGCGCGCGCTCGGCCAGAGCGCCGCGGCGCGAGCCCGCGCCGGTCGTCGGCGGTGCGGTCGGCGCGAACGACGACGGCGGCGACAACGGCGTGCGCGGCGGACTCTCGTTCGGCTCGCTTCCGGCGGAGCTCAACGGCACCGTGCCGCTCGGCCCGTGCGTGACCGTCGGCCCGTTCGCGCACGGCCTCGAAGGCGCCGGCGCGTCGCAGCCGTTCCCGATCCGCGGCAACGTGCCGCTCGACCTGCCGCTCCGCGAAGCGCGCGACGCGTTCGAGCGCGCGTACTTCGAATACCACCTCGCGCAGGAAAACGGCAGCATGACGCGCGTGGCCGAGAAGACCGGCCTCGAGCGCACCCACCTGTATCGAAAGCTGAAGCAGCTCGGCATCGAGCTCAGCAAGGCGCCCCGGCGCTGACGCGCCGCGCGGAACCCGACCGCGCCTTTCGCGGTCGACCGGTCGTCGCAGCCGCTCAAGCTGCGGCGCGACCTGCCGAAGAACGTTGATCGATCGTCGCGTCGCGGCCCCGCTCGGGCCCGCGGCACCTTGATTCGAACCGTTTGGCCCCTAACTTGCTTGATATCCGGGGCGCCACGCCGAGTCGTCGACGCGCAGCCCCCGCACCTGACTTCGGAGCCTCTCGATGAACATGATCTACAACAGCCCGAACTACTGCGTGGTCGAGTTCGCGAGCTTCGCGGCGCGCGACGGCCACGAGCAGCCCGGCGGCTTCGAAATCATGGACAAGAACGCCAAGCGCGAGATCTTCATCGGCGGGCTGCTCGCCGACACGTTCCGCAAGGACGTGACGTCGCTGATCGACTCGGAGCCGTCGACCGAGGAGATCGACGAGTATCTGTCGCGCTTCGATTCGATGATGCAGCAGCCGCTCGTCCTGCACTGACGCGCGCCGCGGCGGCGTCCGTCGCCGCGCCGGCCGGCTCAGCGCCGGCCTTTCGCCGCGGTTCGTGCCGGCTGCGCGCCACACGCCGACCCGGGCTCCGCAGTAAGATCGCGGACCGCCCGACGATCGTCCGGACCCGCCCGCGCCGCGGGTCCTCGTCCCGCCCTTCGCCGCCAGCGGCCCGGCCACCGCCGACCGGCGGCGCCCCGTCCGTCCGGAGTCCGCCATGCCCGTCGACGCCGCCCGCGTCCTGCCCGAGCTTCTCGAACGTCGCATCCTGGTCATCGACGGCGCGATGGGCACGATGATCCAGCGCTACAAGCTCGACGAGGCCGACTATCGCGGCGAGCGCTTCCGCGACTTCGCGGTGCCCGGCGTCGACCTCCATCTGAAGGGCGACAACGAACTGCTGACGCTGACGCGACCCGACGTGATCCGCGAGATCCACGAGCAGTACCTCGCGGCCGGCGCCGACCTGATCGAGACGAACACGTTCGGCGCGACGTCGATCGCGCAGGCCGACTACCACCTCGCAGCATCTCGCCTACGAGATGAACGTCGAGGCGGCGAAGCTCGCGCGCGCCGCCTGCGACAAGTACTCGACGCCCGACAAGCCGCGCTTCGTCGCCGGCGCGCTCGGCCCGACGCCGAAGACCGCGTCGATCTCGTCGGACGTCAACGATCCCGGCGCGCGCAACGTGACGTTCGACGAGCTCGCCGACGCGTATCTCGAGGCAGGTTCGCGGCCTCGTCGACGGCGGCTGCGACCTGTTCCTCGTCGAGACGATCTTCGACACGCTGAACGCGAAGGCCGCGCTGTTCGCGATCGAGCGGCACTACGACGAGTGCTGGAGCCGCAGGCCGGGCGCGGCTGCCGCTGATGATCTCGGGCACCATCACCGACGCGTCGGGCCGCATCCTGTCGGGCCAGACGGTCGAGGCGTTCTGGAACTCGGTGCGCCACGCGCGGCCGCTGTCGATCGGCCTCAACTGCGCGCTCGGCGCGGCGCTGATGCGGCCGTACATCGCCGAGCTCGCGAAGGTCGCGGACGCGTTCGTCAGCGTCTATCCGAACGCCGGCCTGCCGAACCCGATGAGCGACACGGGCTTCGACGAGACGCCCGAGCATCACGTCGTCGCTCGTCAGGGAGTTCGCCGAGGCCGGCTTCGTCAACTTCGCCGGCGGCTGCTGCGGCACGACGCCGGACCACATCGCGGCGATCGCGAAGGCGGTCGCCGACGTGCCGCCGCGACGGATCGAGGCGGCGCTGCCGCTCGCGGCCTGATGGACCACCGTCCGCTGCGGCTGTCGGGCCTCGAGCCGTTCACGATCGGCGCCGACTCGCTGTTCGTCAACGTCGGCGAGCGCACCAACGTCACCGGCTCGAAGGCGTTCGCGCGGATGATCCTCGAGGAGCGCTTCGACGGACGCGCTCGCGGTCGCGCGCCAGCAGGTCGAGAACGGCGCGCAGATCATCGACGTCAACATGGACGAGGCGATGCTCGACTCGAAGGCGGCGATGGTCCGCTTCCTGAACCTCGATCGCGTCCGAGCCCGACATCGCGCGCGTGCCGGTCATGATCGACTCGTCGAAGTGGGACGTGATCGAGGCCGGGCTGAAGTGCGTGCAGGGCAAGTCGATCGTCAACTCGATCTCGATGAAGGAAGGCGAGGCCGAGTTCCTGCGCCAGGCGAAGCTGTGCAAGCGCTACGGCGCCGCCGCGGTCGTGATGGCGTTCGACGAGAAGGGCCAGGCCGACACGTTCGAGCGGAAGATCGAGATCTGCCAGCGCGCGTACGACCTGCTCGTCGGCAGCAGTCGGCTTCCCGCCGGAGGACATCATCTTCGATCCGAACATCTTCGCGATCGCGACCGGCATCGAGGAGCACAACAACTACGCGGTCGACTTCATCGAGGCGTGCACGCTGGATCCGCGCGAACCTGCCGCACGCGAAGATCTCCGGCGGCGTGTCGAACGTCAGCTTCTCGTTCCGCGGCAACGACCCGGCGCGCGAGGCGATCCACACCGTCTTCCTGTATCACGCGATCCGCGCCGGCCTGACGATGGGCATCGTCAACGCCGGCATGATCGGCGTGTACGACGACCTCGAGCCGGAGCTGAAGCGAACGCGTCGAGGACGTCGTGCTGAATCGTCGACCCGACGCGACCGAGCGGATGATCGAGATCGCCGCGACGCTGAAGGCCGGCGGCAAGCGCGAGGAGGCGAACCTCGCGTGGCGCGACGAAGCCGGTCGAGGCGCGGCTCGCGCATGCGCTCGTGCACGGCATCACGCAGTGGATCGTCGAGGACACCGAAGAGATGCGCGCAGACGATCGCCGCGCGCGGCGGCCGGCCGATCGAGGTCATCGAAGGGCCGCTGATGGACGGCATGAACGTCGTCGGCGACCTGTTCGGCGCCGGCAAGATGTTCCTGCCGCAGGTCGTGAAGAGCGCGCGCGTGATGAAGCAGGCGGTCGCGCACCTGATCCCGTTCATCGAGGAAGAGAAGGCGGCGCACGTGGCCGCCGGCGGCGACGCGAAGGCGAAGGGCAAGATCGTCATCGCGACGGTCAAGGGCGACGTGCACGACATCGGCAAGAACATCGTGACGGTCGTTCTCCAGTGCAACAACTTCGACGTCGTCAACATGGGCGTGATGGTCCCGTGCTCCGAGATCCTCGCCAAGGCGAAGGCCGAGGGCGCGGACATCATCGGGCTGTCGGGGCTGATCACGCCGAGCCTCGAGGAGATGGCGCTACGTCGCGCGCGAGATGCAGCGCGACGACCACTTCCGGATGCTGAAGATCCCGCTGCTGATCGGCGGCGCGACGACGTCGCGCGCGCACACCGCGGTCAAGATCGCGCCGAACTACGAAGGCCCGGTCGTGCACGTCACCGACGCCAGCCGCTCGGTGCGCGTCGCGCAGAGCCTGCTCGCGGACGGCGGCCGCGAGAAGTACGTCGCGGAGATCGAGGCCGACTACGCGAAGCTGCGCGACCTGCACGCGAACAAGAAGGCGGCGCCGCTGATCAGGCTCGGCCGACGCGCGCGCGAACCGCGTGACGATCGACTGGCCGTCGCAGACGCCGCCGAAGCCGAAGTTCATCGGCCGTCGCGTGTTCCGCAACTACGACCTCGCCGAGATCGCGCAGGCGATCGACTGGGGGCCGTTCTTCCAGACCTGGGAGCTGCACGGGCGCGTTTCCCGCGATCCTGAACGACGACGTCGTCGGCGAGTCGGCGCGGCGCGTGTACGGCGACGGCCAGATGATGCTGAAGAAGATCCTGTCGAACCGCTGGCTGACGGCGAACGCGATCGTCGGCTTCTGGCCGGCCGCGAGCGTCGACGAGGACATCGTGCTGTACGCCGACGAGTCGCGCGAGCGAGCGCCGCGCTGCTGACATGGAGCGGCCTGCGCCAGCAGACCGCGAAGCCCGACGGCACGCCGAACCGCGCGCTCGCCGACTTCGTCGCGCCGGCCGGGTCCGGCGTCGACGACTGGATCGGCGCGTTCGCGGTCACGGCGGGCCTCGGCATCGACAAGCTGACCGCGCGCTTCGAGGCCGAGCACGACGACTATTCGTCGATCATGCTGAAGGCGATCGCCGACCGGCTCGCCGAGGCGTTCGCCGAGACGATGCACGCGCGCGTGCGCCGCGACCTGTGGGGCTACGCGCCCGACGAGATCGCTCGACAACGCGTCGCTGATCGCCGAGCAGTACCGCGGCATCCGTCCCGCGCCCGGCTATCCGGCGTGCCCCGACCACACCGTCAAGGCGCCGCTGTTCGAGCTGCTCGGCGCGAACGACATCGGCATGTCGGTGACCGAGAGCTTCGCGATGCTGCCGGCGTCGTCGGTCTCGGGCTTCTACTTCGCGCATCCCGACGCGAAGTACTTCGCGGTCGGCCGGATCGGCGCCGACCAGGTCGCCGACGTCGCGCGCCGTCGCGTCGCGTCGCTCGACGACGTCGAACGCTGGCTCGCGCCGAACCTCTGACGCGCGAGCGCATCGACCATGTCGGTCATCCTCGAGGTCGAGCACACGACCGTCTACCGTTACGCGCGTCCGGTCGGGTTCGGCGAGCATCGCGTGATGTTCCGTCCGCGGTCCGGGTACGACGTGCAGGTGCTCGACCTGTCGCTGCAGGTGAGCCCGCCGTCCGACGTCCGCTGGGTCCAGGACGTGTTCTCGAACGCGGTGACGCTCGTCACGCCGCGCGAGGAATCGGACCGCCTCGAGATCGTCGCGAAGTTCCGCATCGAGCACTTCGGTGGCAGCAGCCTCGAATCGCCGCTCGCGCCGCACGCGGAGATCTATCCGTTCGCCTACAGCGGCGAGGAGCGCATCGACCTCGGCGCGTTCCTCGTGCCGCAGCACGGCGACCCCGACGGCCGCGTGACGGCGTGGGCCAACATGTTCATCCCGTCGATCGGCGACATCCCGACGCGGCGGATGCTCACCGACATCACCGAGACGATCAAGAGCGACTTCGCGTACGTGTCGCGCGACGTCGAGGGCACGCAGTCGCCGACCGAGACGCTCGCGCTGCGGGGCGGCTCGTGCCGCGACTTCGCGCTGCTGATGATCGAGGCGGTCCGGCGGCTCGGCTTCGCGTCGCGCTTCGTGTCGGGCTACATCTACGACCCCGCGATCGACGGGATGGCCTCGGGCACCGTCGGCGGCGGTGCGACGCACGCGTGGGTCGAGGTCTACGTGCCGGGTGCGGGCTGGATGACGTTCGACCCGACGAACCGCCTCTACGGCGGCACGGACCTGATCCGTGTCGCGGTCACGCGCGACGCGTTCCAGGCCGCGCCGGTCCAGGGCTCGTTCACCGGCCGCGTCGGCGACTTCGTCGACATGACGATCGACGTGCAGGTCCATCGCTTGTCGGACCCCGTCGTGCCGGGCGTGTGACGGCGACGGACCCGCTGCGTGCGCTACGCCGCGATGCGGCCGAGCGCACGCTGTTCGCACCGCTCGACCTCGCCGGCGCGCTCGATCGACTCGGCTTCGTGCAGGCCGACCCGATCCGCGCGCCGGCCCGCGCGCAGGACCTGATCCTGCGGCATCGCGTCGACGGCTATCGCGCCGGCGACCTCGAGCGCGCGTACCCGTCGCTGCCGCTGGTCGAGGACATGGTGCACGTCTACGGCTTCCTCCAGCGCCGTCATCGGCCGCTCTTGCATCCGCGGCGCATCGCGCGGCGCTTCGACGTCGAGGACGAGCATCCGCATCTGCGTCGCGCCATCGTCGACTATCTGCGCGCGAACGGACCCGAGCCATCCGCGCGCCGTCGAGCAGGCGATCGCGACGCGCTTCGAGCGCGCATCGATCGTCAACGCGTGGGGAGGGCAGTCGAACGCGACGACGCGGATGCTCGACATCCTGCAGTACCGCGGTGTGCTGCAGGTCGCGCGGCGCGTCGGCGGCATCCGCATCTACGCGCTCGCCGACGCGTCGAACGAGCCGCGGCTGACGCCGAAGCGGCGCGCCGACGGTCTGATCGAGCTGCTGGTGCGGCTCTACGCGCCGTTGCCGAAGGCGAGCCTCGCGCAACTCACGCTGATGCTCGGCGAACGCGCGATCGCGCGCGACGCGCTTCGCGCCCGCATCCCGCTGCTCGTGCGTCGCGGCGTGCTGTCGACGAAGCGGATCGACGGCGTCGACTACGTCTCGGTCCCGGCCGACGATCGCACCGTCACCCGCCGGCGACGCCGCGCGTGCGCTTCCTCGCGCCGTTCGATCCGCTGGTCTGGGACCGACGTCGCTTCGAGCACCTGTGGGGCTGGTCCTATCGCTTCGAGGCGTACACGCCGCTCGCGAAGCGCCGCCTCGGCTATTACGCGCTGCCGCTGTTGTGGGACGCGAACGACGACGCGCGCGTCGTCGGCTGGGTCAACGTCGTGCGGACCGCCGGCGGCCGCGTCGACGTGAAGGCGGGCTACGCGACCGGCCGTCCGCGCGGCCGCGCGTTCGGCGCGGCCTTCGACGCCGAGGTCGCGCGGCTCGAGGCGTTCCTCGCCGCCGACGAGCCGGCCGCGGACGCGGCCGGATGACCCGTTCAGAAGCGCCCGCGGTCCGTCGGGTCGAACATCGGATCCGGCCCGTTCTGCGTCTGACGTACGACGCCGTTCGCGTCGAACATCACGCTGAACAGCGAGTACCAGACGTTCGCCTCGCGATAGCGGTACGACCACACCGCCGGATACTGGCGCGTCGCGCGGACCTCGGCCGGCGGGCCGAAATGGTCGAGCACGTCGTGCTTGTTCCACTGGTCGACGCGGATCGTCGCGAAATGCTGGAAATCGAACAGCGGCTCGACCGCCGTCACGCGGCCGTCGGGTCCGATGTGCGCGGCCGACGCGATCTCGCCGAGCGGCTGGCGTCGTGTAGATCCGGACGTCGTCGGTGCCGTCGCGCCGCTCCGCCGCCGGCTTGCCGAACCGCGCGTCGAGTTCGTCGCGTGTCATGCCGACGCGGATCTGGTCCGGCGCCGCGCAGCCCGCGAGCGCCGCGGACAGGGAGCAGGCCAGCGCCAGACGGCCGGCAACCGTCGATTTCCGTTTCATCGTTCAGACACCCCACACGACGTCGCGGCGGTCCTTCGCTGCCCGCTGCAGCATGTCGATCAACGGGAACGCGCGCTGTGCGAGTCCGACCGGCATCGGCCGTCCGGGTTCATCGTCCTGCGGCGCATCCTTCTCGTTGCGGCGTGCGGCGTCGGACGCGGCCTGCAGCTTCGCGAGCGCGCCGGGCACCTCGTCCGCGGTGAGGATGCCGCGCGGCGCGGTCGGCGGCTCGAACGGCTTGCCGACGAGCGACAGCAGCAGCTTCGCGTGCTCCGCATACATCGGCACGTCGGCGGCGGCCTTCGACTTGAACGTGACGAGCATGGTTGATCCCGGACGGTTTTCTCGAAGGGCGATTGTCGCAAACGCGCGACGCGGCGGCATCGGACGACGGCTCGTCGCGGCCGCGGCGAAAATCCTCGTCGTCGCGACGCTCGCCGGCTGCTATCCGCGCTACGACTGGCGCGACTACCGCGCCCGACTGCGCGACGGCGTGGTGCGGTTTCGTCGCGAGCTTTCCCGGCAAGCCGACGAGCGCGACCCGCGACGTGCCGGTCGGCGCCGGCGGACGCGGGATGCGCCTGCCGCTGACGATCCACGTCGCGTCGGCCGGCGACCTGCGCTTCGCGGTCGCGGCGTTCGACCTGCTGCCGGGCGCCGACGCGTCGCAGGCGCGCGCGACGCTCGAACGAAAGCTGCTCGACGACGTCGGCGCCGCCGACGGCGCGCGCGGGCGCGTCGACGCTGCACGCGGCCGACCACGCGGCGCTCGACGGCGAGACGCTCGACGCGCAGGGCGTCGCAGGCGGCGCGACGTGGCGCGCGCAGGCGCGCTTCGTCGAGCGCGACCGGCGGCTCGTCGAGATCCTCGTCATCGGACCGGCGGACGTGCTCCGGAAGAGCACCGGCCGGCAGGCCGTCGAGACGTTCTTCACGTCGCTGCGGCTCGACTGATCGCTCGCCGCGCCGTCAGGCGGCTTCCGGCGCCTGCTTCGACGGCGCGCGCTTGCCGGCGACGTGGTCACGCACCAGTCGGGCGGCATGGTGCCGGACCAGGGCGCCGCTGTCGTCGACGATCCAGATCTTGATCAGGCCCGACAGGAAGATCAGCGTGTCGGACGCGGCGCACAGCGGCGCGACGCCCGCGCGCAGCAGCCCGCGCCGTTTCGCCTGCCGATACAGCTTCGCGAGCTTGTCGCGCAGCTCGACGTGGCTCGCGTTGGACGCCTCGAGGTCGCGCGCGAACTCGCCGACGTACTCGCACTTGAACGTCATGATCTGGAACGTCTCGCGCGTCGCGTCGTCCTTCGCGATCCGGTCGAGCACGACCTGCAGGAAGCGCTCGATGCGCTGCAGCGGATCGGACGCGTCTCGTCGCCCGCGAGCGCGACGTCGGAACGGTCGATCAGCGGGATCTTCACCTGGTCGCGCATCGCGTAGAACAGCTCGGCCTTGTCGGCGAAGTGCCAGTAGATCGCGCCGCGCGTCACGCCGGCCGCCTCCGCGATCTGCTCGAGCGACGTCTGCGTCACGCCGTGCGCGACGAAGACGTCGCGCGCCGCGTCGATGATGGCGCGGCGCGTTTCGAGCGATTCTTCCTTCGTGCGACGGACCATCGCGTGCCGGACCGGCTCCTTCTGCAGAAACGCGACTTACATACATTCGTGTCTGTATGATACGTTATCGACATCGACGCGACCGGACGCGGCGGCTCGACGTCTCGCGGAAACGACGCGCCGTTACACTGCGCGACGGTCGCCGCACGTGTCCGGGTCGAGTCGTCCGAGCGGCCGCGGCCGAACGACCGCACCGATCCGCTTCCGTTCCGGCGACGGCCGGCCCGACGCTCTCGTCGACGCCGGCTTCTCGTCTCCTTCGTGTCCGCCATGAACCTCACGTCACGCCCGAGCCTTGCCGACCGCACGCGCGCATGCCCGTCGATCGCGCACCGTCCGGGGCCGTCGCGACGCCTCGCGCGTCGTCGCGTTCGCGACGTGCCTCGTGCTCGGCGGCCTGCGGCCGGAAGGACGAGCAGCAGGGCGGCCCGCCGGGCGGCCCCGGCGCCGGCGGCCCGCCGCAGGCGCTGCCGGTCACCGTCGTCGACGCGCAGCCGCGGAAGATTCCCGTCACCGTCGAGACGGTCGGCCAGAGCGAGGGCTCGAAGGAGATCCAGGTCCGCGCGCGCGTGTCGGGCATCCTGCTGAAGCAGCGCTTCACCGAAGGCGACCGCGTCAAGGCCGGCGCGGTGCTCTACCAGATCGACCCCGAGCCGTACCAGATCGCGCTCGCGCAGGCGAAGGCCGCGCTGGCGCAGGCGCAGGCGACGAGCGAGCAGGCGGTCCGCGAGCAGAACCGGCTTGAAGCCGCTCGCGGCGGAGCAGGCCGTGAGCGGCAAGGACTACGACGACGCGCAGTCGACCGCGAAGACGTCGGCCGCGCAGGTGATGGCGCGCCAGGCCGACGTGCGCAACGCCGAGCTCAACCTCGAGCTACACGCAGGTCACCGCGCCGATCAGCGGCATCACCGGTCGCAACATCAGCTCCGAGGGCTCGCTCGTCACGGCGGGCACCGATTCGGCGCTGCTGACGACGATCGTGCAGACCGATCCGATCTGGGTGCGCTTCTCCGATCACCGAGAGCGACTACAACCAGCTGCGCGCCAACAACGGCGACAGCGCGAAGGTCGACATCGTGCTGCCGGACGGCAAGACGTATCCGGAGGCCGGCAAGCTGAACTTCGCGGCGTCGACCGTCGACCGCACGCTCGGGACCGTGCAATTGCGCGCCGAGGTCCCGAATCCCGGCGCTGCGCATCCTGCCCGGCCAGTTCGTCAAGACGCGGCTCTACATCGGCCAGGTCGACGGCGTGCTGGTGCCGCAGGCGGCGGTCTCGACGAACCCGGCCGGCAAGGCGGTGATGGTCGTCGGCCCGGACGACAAGGCGACGGTCCGGCCGGTCGAGGTCGGCCCGTGGCAGGGCGATCAGTGGGTCATCACGAAGGGCTTGAACGCCGGCGACAAGGTGATCGTCGACAACCTCGTGAAGGTGCGCCCGGGTGCGCCGGTCGCGCCGCATCCGCCGCAGGCGCAGGGCGCCGGCGGCCGCGGCAGGCCGCGGCACCGGCGCGCCGCCGCCGTCCGGCGCGAGCGCGGGCCGCGGGCGCCGAGGCCGCGAAGCCCGGCGGCGCCGACGCCGCGAAGGCGAACGGCGAAGCGAAGCAATCGACGGCACGCGCGCTCGCGTCGCGCGGCCACTCACTGACGGATCGCTCATGTCGAAGTTTTTCATCCTGCGGCCGATCTTCGCGAGCGTCATCGCGATCATCATCATGCTGGCCGGCCTCGTCGCGCTGAAGACGCTGCCGATCGCGCAGTATCCCGAGATCGCGCCGCCGACGGTGACGATCACCGCCACCTATCCGGGCGCGAGCGCCGAGACGCTCGCGAGGACCGTCGCCGCGCCGATCGAGGAGCAGCTGTCGGGCATCGAGAACCTGCTCTACTTCAGCTCGACGTCGAACTGCGTCGAACGGCCAGGTCACGATCACCGTGACGTTCGAGGTCGGCTCCGACGGCGACAAGGCGCAGATCGACGTCAACAACCGCGTGCAGATCGCGCAGCCGCGGCTGCCGACCGAAGTGCAGCGCCAGGGCGTGACCGTGCTCAAGCGCTCGAACGACATCCTGTTCGTCGGTCGACGCTGTATCGGAATCCGACCAGAACCGCGGTCGACATGCTGACGATCTCGAACTACGTGACGATCAACATGCTCGACGAGCTCAAGCGCGTTCCCGGCGTCGGCGACGCGATCAACTTCATCGCGCGCGACTACTCGATGCGCGTCTGGCTGCAACACCGAGCGGATGGCGCAGCTCGGCGTGACGCCGACCGACGTCGCAGGCCGCGATCACGCGCGCAGAACAACCAGTACGCCGCCGGCAAGATCGGCGCCGAGCCGGCGCCGACGGACCAGCGCTCACCTACACGGTGACGACGAAGGGCCGGCTGCTCGACGGCCGAGGAGTTCGGCAACATCGTGCTGCGCTCGAGCGGGCCCCGGCGGCACGCTGCGCATCAAGCGACGTCGCGCGCGTCGAGCTCGGCGCGCAGACCTACGACGCGTCACGAGCTCGACGGCAAGCCGACCATCGGCGTGCCGGTCGGCGTGTTCCTGCAGTCCGGCGCCAACGCGCTCGACGTCGCGAACGCGCGTGCGCGCGCGACTCGAGGAACTGAAGTCGAGCTTCCCGCAGGGCGTCGTCTACTCGATCCCGTTCGACACGACGCTGTTCGTGCAAGGCGTCGATCACACGAGGTCGTCCACACGTTCGCGATCGCGGCGGTGCTCGTGCATCGCGGTCGTGTTCGTGTTCCTGCAGACCTGGCGCGCGACGCTGATCCCGGTCGATCGCGGTGCCGGTGTCGCTGATCGGCACGTTCGCCGGCCTGCTACCTGTTCGGCTTCTCGATCAACACGCTGACGCTGTTCGCGATGGTGCTCGCGATCGGCATCGTCGTCGACGACGCGATCGTCGTGCTCGAGAACGTCGAGCGGCTGATGCGCGAGCGAGAAGCTGACGCCGACGCGGCGGCGATCGAGGCGATGCGCGAGGTGCACGGGCGCGGTCGTCGCGATCGTGCTCGTGCTGTGCGCGGTGTTCGTCCCGGTCGCGTTCCTCGGCGGCATCGCGGGCCAGCTCTACCAGCAGTTCGCGGTGACGGTCGCGATCGCCGTCGTGCTCTCGGGCGTCGTCGCGCTGACGCTGACGCCGGCGCTGTGCGCGCTGCTGCTGAAGCCGGACGAGCACGAGAAGGAGCCGCGCTTCTTCCGCTGGTTCAACCGCGGCTTCGACCTGGCTGACGCGGCTCTACCTCGCGTTCGTCGGTCGCGGCCTCGCGCCACCGGGCCGTCGGCGCTCGTGCTGTTCGTCGCTCGTCCTCGTCGTCGGTCGGCGTGCTGTTCTGGCGCGTCGCCGTCGAGCTTCGTGCCGCCGGAGGACCAGGGCTACATCATCGGCTCGGTCAGCTGCCCGACGCCGCGACGCTGCAGCGCACCGAGCGCACGACGCGCGCAGCTGCGCGACCTGCTCGAAGAACCACGAGGCGCTCGAGGACATGTTCGACGTCAACGGCTTCGACTTCATCGGCGGCGGCAACAAGACCAACGCCGCGACGATCTTCATCCCGCTGAAGGACTGGGACGAGCGCAAGACGACCGCGCAGCAGATCGTCGACATCGTGTTCGCGCAGAACGGCAAGATCGGCGACGGGCATCGTGCTCGCGTTCAACCCGCCGGCGATCCGCGGCCTCGGCACCGCGGGCGGCTACGAGGTCTACGTGCAGGACCGCACGAGCACCGCGAACCCGCGAGCCTCGCGAAGGTCGTACAACGACTTCATCGCCGCGCTGCAGAAGGATCCGCGACTCGGCGCGCAGCAACACGTTCTTCCGACCGACCGTGCCGCAGCTGCAGGTCGACGTCGACCGCGAGAAGGCGCTCGCGCTCGGCGTGCCGATCGCCGACGTGTACGACGCGCTGCAGACCACGATGGGCTCGCTGTACGTCAACGACTTCAACGTGTCGGGCCGCACGTTCCGCGTGCAGCTGCAGGCCGAGGCGCCGTTCCGCAGCAGCCCGAGGACATCGGCAAGGTCTACGTGCGCTCGACGACGGTCGGCGAGCAGGCGGCGGCGGGCAGAGCCAGGTCGGCATCACGAGCAACATGATCCCGCTGTCCGCCATCGTGACGGTGAAGACGGTGATCGGCGCCGAGCAGCTCGAGCGCTACAACGGCTTCCTCGCCGCGAAGATCTTCGGCAGCGGCAAGCCGGGCGTCGCTCGGGCGAGGCGATCAAGGCGGTCGAGCAGGTCGCCGCGAAGACGCTGCCGCCGGGCTACCCGATCGACTGGACGGGGCAGGCGTTCCAGGAGAAGCGCACCGGCAACGCGTCGATCTTCGCGTTCGGGCTCGCGATCATCATGGTGTTCCTGATCCTCGCGGCGCAGTACGAGCGCTGGGGCCTGCCGGCCGCGGTGCTGCTCGCGGTGCCGTTCGCGCTGTTCGGCGCGCTCGGCTTCGTCTGGCTGCGCGGCATGGACAACGACATCTACTTCCAGATCGGTCTCGTCGTGCTGATCGGCCTCGCGGCGAAGAACGCGATCCTGATCGTCGAATTCGCGGAGCAGGCGCTGCTCGAAGGGCAGTCGCGGATGGAGGCGGCGATGACGGCCGCGCGGCTGCGCTTCCGGCCGATCGTGATGACGTCGCTCGCCTTCGTGCTCGGCGTCGTTGCCGCTCGTGATCGCGACCGGCGCGGGCGCCGGGTCGCGGCGGTCGATGGGCACCGGCGTGTTCGGCGGCATGCTCGCGGCGACGTTCATCGCGCCGATCTTCATCCCGATGTTCTTCACGCTGCTGGCGCGCCAGCCGAAGCCGAAGGAGATCGCCGAGCAGAAGCGCGAGGTCGAGGCGGCGCACAAGGCGATGCATGCGAACGACAACGAGATCGAAGGCGAGGACCCCGGCGTCGGTCCGGGCATCCTCGGCGCCGACAAGCCTGGAACCGATCGTGCATGATGACCCGGCAGCGATGAAGAAGACCCCGATCCGACCGACTCCCGCGCCGCGCGCGCGGGCCGCGAAGCAAGCCGCGCGTGCGGCGTCGCGAGTGGCCGCCGTCGCCGCGGCGCTGGTGGCCGGCGGCTGCGCCGTCGGCCCCGACTACCACCGCTCGTCGACCGCGCTGCCCGCCCGTTTCGAGCCGGCGGCCGCGGCCGCGGCGACGGACGACTCGTCGCCCGCCGGCGTGCGCAACGACTGGTGGAAGCTCTACAACGATCCGCTGCTGAACGATCTCGTCGACGCCGCGGTCACCCGCAACCCGGACATCCGCCTCGTGGTCGCCCGGGTCGAGGAGGCGCGCGCGGTGCTGCGCGAGACGAACGCCTCGTTCTTCCCCGAGATCGACTACTCCGGTATCGGCGCGCGAGCGCGCAGCGGCGCGGCCGGCAGCCCGCTCGGCGGATCGTCGTCCAGCGTCGCCACCAGCGCGAGCGGCGGCACGACGACGGCCGGCGGCGGCACCACCACCGCCGGCGGCACCAGCGGCGGGCTCGTCGGCGGGTCGAGCGGCAGTACGTCGGGCGTCGGCGTCCCGGTCTACGGCAACCTGTTCCGCCTCGAGGCTTCGGTCTCGTACGAGCTCGATCTGTGGGGACAGCTTCGTCGCGCCTCCGAGGCGGCTCGCGCGTCGCTGCTGTCGACGACGTACGCGCGCGACGTGACGATCCTGTCGCTCGAATCGACGGTCGCGCAGAGCTACTTCGCGTTGCGGTCGCTCGACGCGCAGATCCACGTCAACGAGAACACGCTCCAGGTCGTCGGCGAGTCGCTCGACATCGCGCAGAAGCGGCTCGCGGCCGGCTATTCGTCGGCGCTCGACTACGCGCAGGCCGAGACGCTGCGCGCGCAGACGCAGGTCGCGCTGCGCGACCTGCGGCGCCAGCGCGCGGTGCAGCTGCACCAGCTCGCGAGCCTGACGAGCAATCTGTCGCTGACGATCGCGCCGGGCGGGGTCGAGGACATCCCGGTTCCGGCCACGCCGCCGCCCGGGCTGCCGTCGACGCTGCTCGAGCGCCGCCCCGACGTCGCACGCGACGAGCAGATCGTCGTCCAGACGAACGCCGAGGTCGGCGTCGCGAAGGCCGCGCTGTTTCCGACGCTCGCACTGACCGGCGCGTACGGCGGCCAGAGCCTCGACCTGTCCGACCTGCTGAAGGCGCCGTTCCGCTTCTGGAACTTCGGCCTCAGCATCACCGGTCCGATCTTCGCCGGCGGCAAGTACGTGGCCCGGCTCGACGAGGCGCGCTCGCGCAACGACGAGCAGATCGCGACCTACCAGAGCACCGTCGAGAACGCGTTCCACGAGGTCGCCGACGCGCTGACGAACGTCGCCGAGAGCAACGCGGCCGAGCCGGAGGTGATGACCGAGGTCGACGCGGCGCGCCGCACGCTGCGGCTGTCGCGGTTGCGCTATCAGGCCGGCTACTCGGCGTACCTCGACGTGCTCGACGCGACGCGGCAGGCGAACGCGGCCGAGATCACGCTGGTGCAGAACCGCATGGCGCGGCTGAACTACACCGTCGACCTGTTCCGCACGCTGGGCGGCGGCTGGGACGCGACGCCGGCCGCCGAGGCGCCGGCGAACGCGTCGGCGAGGCCGATCCCGTCGGACGCTTCGACGGCTTCGTCCGGGCCCGCGGCGGCGCCGACCGCCGAGACCCGGGCCGTGTCCACTCGCTGAGGTGCCCGGCCCGCGATGATCGCCTGCCCCGAATGCGACGCGCTGCAGCAGGAGCCCCGGCGACTGCCGCGTCGCACGCGCGTGCAGTGCTGGCGTTGCGGGACGACGCTCGTGCACGGGTCGCAACGCGCGATCGGCCACGTCTTCGCGCTCGTCGTGACCGGCGCGGTGCTGTTCATCCTCGGCAACGCGTTTCCGCTCGTGTCGCTCGAGGCGCAGGGCAACGGCGTGACGACGACGCTGGCCGGCGCGATCTTCCATTTGTGGCAGCAGGACATGCGTCTCGTCGCCGGCCTCGTGCTCGTCACGACGATCCTGGCGCCCGCCTTCGACCTCGCCGCGATGCTCTACCTGACGGCGGGCGTGCTGCGGCTCGACAGCGGCGCGCGCGAGTCGATGCCGCCGTGGTCGGCGCGGCTCCTTCGTGCCATGCAGGCCGTCCGGCCCTGGGGCATGCTCGAGGTCTTCATGCTCGGCGCGCTCGTGTCCATCGTGAAGCTCGGACAGCTCGCCGCGGTCGTGGTCGGCCCGGCGCTGTATTCGATCGGCGCGCTGATCCTGGTGCTCGCGGCGGCGAACTCCGCGTTCGACCCGCGCGAGGTCTGGAACCGGCTGCCGATCCGTCGCGACGACGGGACGCCGGCGTGACCGCGGCCGTCGATCAGGCGGTCGCCGCCTGGCGTCGCCGCCGCGAACGTCAGTCCGAGCTCGCGTCCGGGGACCAGGCGGACCTCGAATCGTGGACGTCCGACGCCGGCGCGCGGCTGCGTTACGGCGCCGTCACGGCGCGCAGCGCGGGCCTCTACGCGTGCCCGTCGTGCGGGCTGCTCAGCAAGCGCCCCGACGCGGCCGTCGTCGACGCGGTGCGCGACACGGGAAGCGACGTCGAAATGGACTGTCCGCGCTGCGGCGAGGTGCTGCACCTGCGCAAGCCGTTCTCGGTCGCGCGGACGTGGGCCTACATCCTGTCCGCGCTGATCCTGTACATTCCCGCGAATTTGCTGCCGATCACCGACACGCGCACGCTCTTCGACGATGAGACCGACACGATCTTCTCGGGCGTCATCCATCTCTGGCAGGCCGGCTCGTGGCCGCTCGCGCTGCTCGTGTTCTTCGCGAGCATCACCGTGCCGCTCGCGAAGCTGATCGTGCTGACCGGCCTCAACCTCTCGGTGCAGCGCGGCGTCCTGCGCAAGCCGCGTCAGCGCACGATGCTCTATCGCATCGTCGAGTTCATCGGTCGCTGGTCGATGCTCGACATCTTCGCGGTGGCGATCCTGACCGCGCTCGTGCAGCTCAAGAGCCTCGCCCAGGTCACGGCGGGTCCCGGCGTCCTCGCGTTCGGCGCGGTCTGCGTGATGACGATCCTCGCGTCGCACTCGTTCGATCCGCGGCTGATCTGGGACCCGATCGACGAAGCCGGCACCGACCCCGATCGCGAAGATGACTGACGACGCACGGGTCGAGCCCACCGGTGCGCCGCCCGCCGACGGCGCGCCACCGCCCCCGCCGGTCGACGGCATCCCGAAGGCGCATCTCACGCGTCGCAAGCGGCGGCAGATCTCGCTCGTCTGGATCATCCCGATCGTCGCCGTGCTGATCGGCCTGTACCTCGTGTATCACGCGCTGCGCACGAACGGGCCGACGATCGACATCGAGTTCAAGACCGCCGAAGGCCTCGAGGCCGGCAAGACGAAGATCAAGTACAAGAACGTCGACATCGGCACGGTGCAGACGATCACGCTGAACAAGGACCGCAAGGGCGTGGTCGTGACGGCGCAGACCGTGCGCAGCGCGGCCGACCTGTTCGTCGACGACACGCGCTTCTGGATCGTCAAGCCGCGCATCGCGGGCGGTCAGATCTCGGGCCTGACGACGCTGTTGTCCGGCTCCTACATCGGCGTCGACGCCGGCAAGTCGACCGACTCGCGACGCGAGTTCGTCGGCCTCGACCAGCAGCCTTCGGTGACCACCGACGAGCCCGGCCGGGAGTTCCTGCTGCACGCGCTCGACTCGGGTTCGCTCGACATCGGCACGCCGGTGCTGTTCCGCCGCTTCGATGTCGGGCAGGTGACCGGCGTCGAGCTCGACCCCGACGGCAAGGGTGTCACCGCGCACGTGTTCATCCGGTCGCCGTACGAACGCTACGTCACGCAGAACACGCGCTGGTGGGAGGCGAGCGGCATCAACGTGTCGATCGACGGCAGCGGCGTGAAGGTGCAGACGCAGTCGCTGACGTCGGTCTTCGTCGGCGGCATCGCGTTCCAGACGCCGGCCGACGAGCCGCCCGGCTCGCAGGCCGCGAACGACGCAGCGTTCCGGCTGTTCGGCGACGAGACGCTCGCGATGAAGCGCTCGGACGCGCAGCTCGAGAACTACATCGCGTATTTCAACGACTCGATCCGCGGCCTGTCGGTCGGCGCGCCGGTCGAGTTCCGCGGCTACGTCGTCGGCGAGGTACGCTCGATCGAGATGAAGTACGACCGCGTGAAGCAGGACATCTACTTCCCCGTCGAGTTCGCGCTCTACAAGGACGTGCTGCCGGCGCGCATCGATCGCGCCGAACGCGAGGCCGGCAGCCCGATGCTCGACTCGCAGTCGACGCAGGGCGATGCCCGCTATCGCGCGGTGATCGTCCATCGCGGTCTGCGGGCGCAGCTGCGCGCCGGCAACCTGCTGACCGGCCAGAAGGTGCTGTCGCTCGACTACTTCAAGAACCCGTCGCCGGTCGCCGCCGACGCGCCGATCCGCAACGAGCAGGGCATCCGCATCGTGCCGACGACGCCGGGCAGCCTCGACGCGCTCGAGGAGACGATCGGCGACATCGCGAAGAAGATCGACAAGATCCCGTTCGAGCAGCTCGCCGGCGACATCCGCCGCACGCTCGCGCAGCTCGACGTGTCGCTGAAGAACGTCGACAAGCTCGTCGGCAACGTCAACGACAACGTCGCGCCCGAGGTCACGGCCGCGATCGGCGAAGTCAAGCGCACGATGAAGAGCGCGAACGAGGTGCTCGCGCCGGACTCGTCGGTGCAGCAGGACCTGCGCGGCACGCTGACCGAACTGAACCGCGCCGCCGCGTCGCTGCGACTGCTGACCGACTACCTGCAGCGTCATCCGGAGTCGCTGCTGCGCGGCAAGGCGCCCGACGCGCCGTTCGGCGACGTGCCGAGGACGCCGGGCAGCGCGTTGCCGCCGCCGAAGTCGACGTCGCCGTCCGGCGCGCCCGCGACCGACGGCGCCACTTCCCCGACTGCGGAGACGACCGGCAAATGACGACCAGCGAATCCCGCGCTTCCGCGGCTCCGGCGAGGCCCCGCCTCGCGCGCGCCGCCGCATGCGCCGTCCTCGTCGCGGCGGCGCTCGCCGGCTGCGCGGCGTCGACCGATCGCGAGAGCTTCTTCGCGCTCAGCGACGGCGGCGTCGTCATCGGCTCGACGTCGGGCGGCGCCGTGACGTCGTCCGGCGCGACCGCCACGGCCGGTCCCGCGGCGTCGTCCGCTTCGCGCGCGCCGTCGACGCTGCCGGGCATCGTCATCAGCGCGGTCAGCATCCCCGAGCTGATCGACCGGCCGCAGATCGTGACGCGCGACAGCGCGAACCGTGTCGTCGTGTCCGAAGATCACCTGTGGGCCGAGTCGGTCAAGAGCGGCATCGGCCGCACGCTCGCGACGCGGCTGTCGCGCGCGCTCGCCGATGCCGGACAGCCGGCGCAGGTCGCGGCGTATCCGCAGTCGTCGATCGCGGACCCGGCGCTGCGGATCACGATCGACGTCGTCCGCTTCGACGCGGTCCCGAACGGCGAGGCGGTGATCGACGCGCTGTGGAGCATCCGTCGACCGTCCGACGGGACGATCCGCACCGGTCGCACCGCCGCGTCGTCGCCGATCGCCGGCACCAGCTACGAGGCGATCGTCGGCGCGTGGAACGACGCGGTCGCGACCGTCGACCGCGACATCGCCGCCACCGTCCTCGAGATCGGCGTTTCGAAGTAGCCGCGCGACGACGCGGGGCGCGGACGCGTCCGCCGTCGGCTGCGATGTCCGTCGACGCCGTGACGCCGTGGTAGCCGCGGCCCGCCACGCGACGAGGCACGACCCCGCGACGCGGTCAGCCCGGAATCAGCCGTCGTCCCAGCCGCGCCGGTAGCCGATCGCCTCGGCGACATCGGCCGCGATCACGTCGTCGCGCCGGTCGAGGTCCGCGACGGTCCGCGCGATCTTCAGCACGCGGTGATAGGCGCGGGCCGACCACCCGAGCCGCGTCATCGCGGTCGCGAGCAGTGCGGCGCCGGCCGCGTCGGGCCGGCAGTGCGCGTCGATCGCGGCGACGTCGAGCAGTCCGTTCGGGCTGCCCTGTCGATCGGCCTGTCGCATCCGCGCGGTCGCGACGCGCGACGCGATCGCCGCGTTCGGCTCGCCCGGCGCGGACGCGGCGATCGCGCCGTCCTCGAGCGCCGGCACCTCGATGCGCAGGTCGATGCGATCGACGAGCGGTCCCGACACCCGGTCGCGATAGCGCTTGACCTGCTCGGACGAGCAGCGACACGCGCGGACCGGATGGCCGAGGTGGCCGCACGGGCACGGGTTCATCGCGGCGAGCAGCTGGAAGCGCGCCGGGAAGTCGGCCTGCCTCGCGGCGCGCGAGATCGTGATGCGACCCGACTCGAGCGGCTCGCGCAGGACCTCGAGCACGCGTCGATCGAACTCGGGCAGTTCGTCGAGGAACAGCACGCCGTGATGCGCGAGCGAGATCTCGCCGGGACGCGGCACGTTGCCGCCGCCGACCAGCGCGACGCCGGACGCCGTGTGATGCGGCGCGCGGAACGGCCGCACGCGCCATCGCTCGACCGAGAAGCGGCCGGCGAGGCTCGCGATCGCCGCCGATTCGAGCGCCTCGTCGGTCGTCATCGGCGGCAGCAGGCTCGGAAAGCGTGCGGCGAGCATCGACTTGCCGGTGCCGGGCGGTCCGATCATCAGCACGCTGTGCTGCCCGGCCGCAGCGATCTCCAGGGCCCGCTTCGCGCCGGCCTGCCCGCGGACGTCGGCGAAGTCGGGACCGCCCGCGTCGGCGGCCGGACGGTCCGGCGCACGCCACGGTTCGATCGGGACGCGTCCGGTCAGGTGCGCGCAGACGTCGAGCAGCGTATCGGCGGCGAACACCGCGGCGCTCCCGCACAGCGCCGCCTCGCCGGCCGACGCGCGCGGCAGGATGAAACCGCGACGCGGCGCGCCGGCTTGTCGCGTCGACGCGTGCGTCATCGCGAGCGCGCCGCGGATCGGCCGCAGCGCGCCGGACAGCGACAGCTCGCCGGCATACTCGAAGTCGTCGATGCGGTCGCCCGGCAGCTGGCCCGACGCGACGAGGATGCCGAGCGCGATCGGCAGGTCGAAGCGACCGGACTCCTTCGGCAGGTCGGCCGGCGCGAGGTTGACCGTGATGCGGCGCGCCGGCAGCTCGAAGCGGGCGTTCAGCAGCGCGGCGCGGACGCGGTCGCGGCTCTCCTTCACCTCGGTCTCGGCCAGCCCGACGATGTTGAACGCGGGCAGGCCGCCCGACAGGTGGACCTCGACGCTGACTTCGGGCGCCGACAGGTCGGCGAGCGCGCGGCTGCGCAGGATCGCGAGCGACGTCGTCATCGACGACGGCGCGGGGGCGGTCGCGGCGCGAACGCGGCACGGCTCGGGACGACGATGCGGAGGTTCGGGCCGGTGGCTCGCATCCCGCGACGCTAGCGGGACGCGGCGGGGTCCGCATCGACCGAACGGACCGATCGAAAGCCGGGCGGATCGACCGACGGGAGATCGTTCGGATGCGGCGAACGATCGATCGAAGGCGGTCGACGATGCGGATTCGTGATCCGGCCGTCCTGCCCTTCGAGTCCGTTCAGCCGATCGGCGAGTCCTGCAGCGGGACGGATGCCGGCGCGCGGTCGACCTCGAGCCGTTCGATGCGCGCCTCGAGATCGGCGATGCGGCCCTGCGCCCGCGACAGCAGCTCGGCCTGCAGGTCGAGCTGTTCGCGCGTCGCGAGGTCGAAGCGCTCGAACGCCTGCTGCAGCATCGCGCGCAGGTTCTGGCGCAGGTCGGCCGCCGGCGTCTCGTCGAGCAGCTTCGCGAGACGTTCCTGCAGGTTGTCGAAGAAGGCGGAACGTTCCATGACGCGCGAGAGGATGAGAGTCGCGTCGAGTTTACACGCGGTCGGCGCGATCGCCGGTTCGCCCCGTCGTTCCCGCGTGTGCGGGAACGACGAGTGGCCGACGCCCCGCGACCGCCGCGCAGACCGTCAGGGCTTCAGATACCGCGCGAGGAATTTCTCCATCGCGCCGTAGAAGTCGAACTGGTTCTCCTCGTTGTGGAACCCGTGGCCTTCGTTGTCCTTGACCATGTACTCGACCTCGACGCCGCGCTTGCGCAGCGCGTCGACGATCTGGTCGCTCTCGGCCTTGTTGACGCGCGGGTCGCGTGCGCCCTGTGCGACGAACAGCGGCGTGCGGATGCGGTCGACGAAGTTGACCGGCGACTCGGCCTCGAGCATCTGACGATCCTTGACCGGATCGCCGACCATCGCGTCGAGCTGCTTGCGCGCCGGCTCCCAGTACGGCGGCAGCGTGTTCATGAACGTCAGCAGGTTCGCGACGCCGACGTAGTCGACCGCCGCCGCGTACAGGTCCGGCGTGAACGTGACCCCTGCGAGCGTGGCGTAGCCGCCGTAGCTGCCGCCGTAGATCGCGATGCGCTTCGGGTCCGCGATGCCTTGCGCCTTCAGCCACTCGACGCCGTCGGTGATGTCGTCCTGCATCGTGCGGCCCCACTCCTTGAAGCTCTTCTCCCAGAACGCGCGACCGTAGCCGGTCGAGCCGCGGAAGTTCATCTGCAGCACCGCGTAGCCGCGGTTGGCGAGGAACTGCACCTCGGGGTTGAAGCCCCAGATGTCGCGCGCCCACGGACCGCCGTGCGGGTTGACGACGACCGGCAGGTCCTTCGCCGGGCGTCCGACCGGCAACGTCAGGTAGCCGTTGATCGTCAGGCCGTCGCGCGCCCGATACGTGATCGGCTTCATCGGCGCCATGTCGCTCATCGGCAGCCACGGCTGGATGTCGCCGAGCTTCGTCAGCGACTTCTTCGGCGCGTCGTACACGTAGCGCGCGCCCTGCGTGCGGTCGCTCGACGCGGCGACGATGAAGCGCGTCTCGTCCTTCGTCGCGCTCTGCAGCGTGATCTCGTAGCCGGGCAGCTGCTTCTGCGAGGTCCGCGTAGATCGCGGCGCGTCTCCGGGTCGACGACCTTGCGCTCGGTCTTCCAGTCGGCGTACGACGACCTCGGTCAGCACGTGGCGCTTGCGCGAGAACTCGAGGCCGTACGCGTCGACGGTCGGGTTCTCGTAGATCAGCCGGCCTTCCTTCGCGGTCTTCGGGTCGAACTCGAAGATCGCCTTCTTGTCGCGGCCGCGATTGGAGTTGACGTACAGCCGCTGGTCGTCGAACGTGAAGAACAGCGGGTCGACGGACTCGCGGAAGTCGGTCGTGACGATCGTGCGGAACGGATCGGCCTCGGTGTCGCGATAGACGATCGACGAATTCACGCCGTCGGTGACGACACCCGCGCGCAGGCGTCCCGCGTGGTCGGTGATCCAGCCGGTGACGTTGCCCGGGTTCTGCGCGACGAGCGTCGACTCGCCGGTCTCGACGTCGACCCGGAAGACGTCGAACACCTGCTTGTCGCGCCGGTTGTTCGAGACGAGCAGGTGCTTCGGGTCGTCGCGCAGGTCGTCGACGATCTCGGCGCGCACGCCTTCGTACGGCGTCAGGTCGCGGCCCGCGTCGCTGCCGTCGATCGGCACCGACAGCACGTGGAAGTTCTCGTCGCCGCCGAAGTCCTTCGC
The DNA here is from genome assembly GCA_963720205.1 of uncultured beta proteobacterium. Taxonomy (GTDB): domain Bacteria; phylum Pseudomonadota; class Gammaproteobacteria; order Burkholderiales; family Burkholderiaceae_D; genus CAHJXF01. Next base: position 3,331,475 of record OY970390.1, read on the forward strand.
GTAGACGATGTGGTCGTCGCCCTTCCAGAAGTAGTTCGTCACGTCGCGGGCCGACTCGTGCGTCAGCGCCTTCGCGTCGCCGACCGGCGCGCCGCTGTCGTCGAGCGCCTGCACGAACACGTTCAGCCGGCCGTTGTCGCGCGCGGCGAACGACAGGTGCCGGCCGTCCGGCGCGAGCCGGAAGTACGAGCGCTCCGGCTTGCGGAAGAAGTCGCGCACGTCGTAGGTCTTCGGCGGCGCGCCGGCGGCGGTCGCGGCGCCGGCGGGCACGGCGGAGGCGAGGAAGGCGGTCGTCATGGCGAGGGCGAGTCGGATCATCGGGGAGAGTTGGTTTTGGGGAAGGACGCGATCATGCCGTCGGGCGACGACCGCGGGGTGGGCATGCGACGAAGCGCGGCGACGGGTCGCCGGCGCGCGATGGCTCACGACGAGCCGTCATCCGGCCGCCGTGTGCAGCGTCATCATCGCCGCCTCGGCCTGTCCGTCGAACAGCCGCGGCAGCACGTCGAGGCCGCGCTCGATCGCCTCGTCGATGACCTTCTGCTCGTCGCGGCGCGGCGGATGCAGCACGAAGTCGACGACCGGCTGCTGCAGCTGCAGCGTGCGCGGATGGCCGACGCCGATCCGCATCCGCCAGAACGCCGGCGTGCCGAGGACCGACGCGATGTCGCGCAGCCCGTTGTGGCCGGCCGTGCCGCCGCCGAGCTTCAGCTTGATCGCGCCGGGCAGCAGGTCGATCTCGTCGTGCGCGACGAGGATCTCGTCGGGCAGGATCTTGTAGAAGCGCGCGAGCGCGCCGACCGCGAGGCCCGAGCGGTTCATGAACGTGTCGGGCATCAGCAGCCAGCGCGGACCGTCGCGGCCGACGATGCCGTGGAAGCCGCGTTCCGCGCGCAGCGACACGCGTGCGGTCTCGGCATAGCGCTCGACGAACCAGAAGCCCGCGTTGTGACGCGTGGTCGCGTACTGACGCGCCGGGATTGCCGAGGCCGACGACGAGCCGGATCGCGGCCATCAACCGCCGGCGTCGGCCGCGCCGGCCGGCGCCACCGACGCGCCGTCGATGCGATGACGGGCCAGCGCGTCGGCGACGAAGCCCGACGCCTTCATGCGCTCGACGAATTCCGTGAGCCACGCGGCGGCCTTCGCGCCACGGCTCTTCGGCACGCCCATCGCCTGGCGGATCACCATGAAGCGGCCGTCGAGCACGCGCAGGCCGCCGACGCGCCGCGCGTCGGCCTCGAGCTGCTGCCTGACGCCCGCCGCGACGTCGGCGCCTTCGCGCAGGAACGTCTCGACGACGGTCGGCGACGACGGCGCGCGGACGATCGTCGCGCGCGTCAGCTCGCGCGGTGAGGAACAGGTCGTACGCGCTGCCCTTGCCGACGACGACGCGCTTGTCGGGGCAGTCGACCTCGGCGTTGTTCTCGATCCGGCTGTCGGCGCGCACGAGGTACGCCCCTTCGATCAGCACGTACGGCGTCGTGAACGCGATCAGCGCGCCGCGCTTCGGATCGATCGCGAAGAAGCCGACGTCGGCCTGCTCGCGCTCGACGAGTTCGACCGACTTGCCGGCCGTGTCGACCGCCTCGAAGCGCGCGGCGACGCCGAGCCGCTTCGCGACCTCGCGCGCGAGGTCGACGGAGACGCCGACCGGCTCGCCGCCGTCGCCGGCCTTCGCGAGCACCGGATTGCCGAGGTTGATCGCGACGCGCAGGTCGCCGGTCGGCGCGAACGCCTGCAGCAGTTCGGGATCGATGGCCATCCGCGCATTCTAGAGAAGAGCGCGGGCCGCCCGTTCGACGCGTCGAAGCAGGCGGCCCGCGATCCGGTGCGCCGCGCGGCGCCCGGTCCTACTTCTTGTCGGTCGCCGGCGCGGCCGTGGACGTCGCGGCGCCGGCCGCCGGGGCCTCCGCCTCGGCCGCGGCGTTCGCCTCGACCATCGCCGCCGGCACCGAGGCCGTCGCGACGACTTCCTCGCCCTGCGCGGTGACGGCGACACCGTCCGGCAGCTTCAGGTCGGACACGTGCACGGTGCCCTGCGCCTGCAGCCCGGCGAGGTCGACCTCGATGAACTCCGGCAGGTCCTTCGGCAGGCAGACGACCTCGATCTCGTTCATCACGTGGCTGACGATGTTCGCCGACATCTTGACCGCCGGCGAGACCTCGGCGTTGACGTAGTGCAGCGGCACCTTGACGTGCATCTTCTCGTTCGCGGCGACGCGCTGGAAGTCGATGTGCAGCACCTGCTGCTTGAACGGGTGGTACTGCACGTCGCGCAGCAGGACGTTCGTCGTGCCGGCGCCGTCGAGCTCGAGGTCGAGGATCGACGAGTGGAACGCTTCCTTGCGCAACGCGTGGAACAGGTCGTTGTGATCGAGTTCGATCGAGACCGGCGTGTCGGTGCTGCCGTAGACGATGCCGGGGACCCGGCCGGTGCGACGCAGGCGGCGGCTCGCACCCGTACCTTGCGTGTTGCGCGTGGTGGCTGTGACTTTCATGAGACTTCTCCGGTAAATGGCGGGCCGTCCGCGACCAGACGGCCCGTTTTGTCGTCCCGGCGAAAGGCCGGGATCCAATTTCTCGAAAGGGCGAATCGGGCCCCGGCCTTCGCCCGCCCCGGTTGGGGCAAGCCGGGCCAGGGTGACGGCCCGTACAACCTCGATCCTGCAGACGATCCGATCCGGCCGCCGTTGCCGACCTACTCGGCGAACAGCGAGCTGACCGACTCGCCCTTGCTGATCCGCTGGATCGTCTCGGCGAGCAGCGGCGCGCACGAGATCTGGCGGATCTTCGGACTCTTCTGCGCGTCGCGGTTCAGCGGGATCGTGTCGACGACGACCAGCTCGTCGAGCGTCGACGCGTCGATCCGCTGCACCGCGCCACCCGACAGCACCGGGTGCGTGCAGTACGCGAGAACCTTCGCCGCGCCGCGCTCCTTCAGCGCCTGCGCGGCCTTGCACAGCGTGTTCGCGGTGTCGACCATGTCGTCCATGATCACGCACGTGCGACCTTCGACGTCGCCGATGATGTTCATCACCTCCGCGACGTTCGCGCGCGGCCGCCGCTTGTCGATGATCGCGAGGTCGGTGTCGAGCCGCTTCGCGAACGCCCGCGCCCGGACCACGCCGCCGACGTCCGGCGAGACCACCTGCAGGTTCGTCGTGTCCTTCTTGTACAGGTCGGCGAGCAGGATCGGCGACGCGTAGATGTTGTCGACCGGGATGTCGAAGAAGCCCTGGATCTGGTCCGCGTGCAGGTCCATCGTCAGCACGCGGTCGATGCCGGCGACCTGCAGCATGTTCGCCACCACCTTCGCGCTGATCGCGACGCGCGCGCTGCGCGGCCGGCGGTCCTGCCGCGCGTAGCCGAAGTACGGGATCGCCGCGGTGACGCGGCCGGCCGACGAGCGCTTCAGCGCGTCGGCCATCACCATGATCTCCATCAGGTTGTCGTTCGTCGGCGCGCACGTCGACTGCAGCACGAACACGTCCTTGCCGCGGACGTGGTCCTGGATCTCGACGTTGACCTCGCCGTCGGAGAAGCGGCCGACCGTCGCCTTGCCGATCGGCAGGTTCAGGTTCTTGGAAACGGCGGCCGCCAGCAGCGGATTCGCGTTCCCGGTAAACACCATCAGTCCTTCGGACATGGTCCGTTCCACTTCGCTGAGAACCGGGCCGCGCTGCCACTCGGGGTGTCGCATCGTCGAGCCTGATCCGGACGTTCAGAACGGGTTGGAGTGGCAGGGGAGGAAGGATTCGAACCTTCGCATGCTGGAATCAAAATCCAGTGCCTTAACCAACTTGGCGACTCCCCTACGCGACCGCTTCGCCGCGCGCCTCGCGCGCGGCCGATTCCTGTCGTCGATTCGACGAACGCGACGACGACTCAGTCCGGAGCCAGCGCGCGATGCGGGTGGACGGCGAGGCTGCGGACGCTCCAGCCGGACCAGCCGCGCGGCAGTGCCGCGATGCGCGCGGCGGCCTGACCGGACCGCTCGAACGCGCGGAACACCGAAGCGCCGGAGCCGCTCATGCGGGCCGGGCCACGTGCGCCGTCGGCGTCCTGCGACAGCCACGCGAGCGCGTCGCGGACCGCGTCGAAGCGGGACGCGGCCACCGGCTCCAGGTCGTTTCGCAGGGCGACGTCGCCCGATCGCTCGAAAATCCCGGGTTCGTTCGTCGAAAAGTCCGAAATTCTGAGGGGTGCGGTGTCCCTTGTCAATTCAGCGGCGGCGAAGATCGGCGCGGTCGGCACCGCGACGCCGGGATGGACGACGACATAGCAGGCGGGGGCGAACGTCGCCGGCGTGAGGCGCTCGCCGACGCCTTCGACGAACGCGTCGCCGCCGCCGACGAAGAACGGGACGTCGGCGCCGAGCGCGAGGCCGAGCGCCGCGAGCGCCGTCCGGGTCAGGCCGGTGCCCCACAGGTGGTTCAGCGCGAGCAGCGTCGTCGCGGCGTCGGAGCTGCCGCCGCCGAGTCCGCCGCCGATCGGGATGCGCTTCTCGACGCCGATCGTCGCGCCGCGCGACGTGCCGGTGGCCGACTGCAGCAACCGCGCCGCGCGGATCGTGAGATCCGCGTCGGCCGGCACGCCCGGCAGGTCGGTCGCGCGCTCGACGCGGCCGTCGTCGCGCAGCGCGATCGTCACGGTGTCGGCGAGATCGATCAGCCGCATCGCGCTCTGCAGCAGGTGATAGCCGTCGTCGCGACGCCCGACGACGTGCAGGAACAGGTTCAGCTTCGCCGGCGCCTGCCAGGTCGTGGTCGCCGCGTCCGTCATCGTGCCGCTCTCATGGACCGCTGCGATCGTCGACGACGAGCCGCAGGTCGATCGCCGCCGGCGGTCCCGGGTACGACAGGTCGATGCGTTTCGGCGGCGCGTCGGGCGGCGCGTCCGGCGGCGCACCGTCGTCGCGCGCGAAGCGGATCGTCCAGCCGTCCTGCCGCAGCCGACCGTCGTCGAGCGTCGCGACCGGCGACGACGGATCGGTCCGGCCGTCGAGCCACCAGCCGAGGCCGCGCAGCGGCACCGTCCAGCCGAGCGTCTGCTGCGTCAGCGACTCGGGCGTCGACCCTTCGACGCGGCGGCCGTCGCGGAATTGGATCGACGCGCCGTTCGCGTTCGAACGGATCAGCGCGACCGTCTGCCCGAGCGGATCGAGCAGGCTCAGCTCGAGCGCGTCGGCCGTGGTCGTCCAGACGAACCTGCCGCTCGACGCGTCCTCGCGACCGGTTTGCGCGTCGGTGTAGTGCACCGATAGCCGACCCTCGATCGTGTCGCCGTGGATCGTGCGATCGAGCGCGCCGGGCGGCAGCGTGGCGCAGCCTGCGACGACCAGCGCTGCGACCGCGGTCGCGGCACGTGCGCTCATCCGGATCCGCCGACGGGATGCAACACGACATCTCCATCCGCCATCCACGGCAGGCGAGCTCGGGGAGGGTGACGCAGGGTCGCTTCGCATCGACGGCAGGTCATTCGTCATGGAACGATGGCGATCAGGCGGCGCTCGCTTCGATCCGCGTCAGGAAATCGACGAGCCGAGCATTGATCTCCTCGGGCTTCTCGAGCGGGGCCATATGCGACGCGCCGGCGATGACGTGCAACTCCGCGCCCCGGATGTTCGCCTGCAGGACGCGCGCCGCGGCCGGTGGCGAGCTCGGATCGAACTCGCCGACCAGGACGAGCGTCGGACAGGCGATCCGACCGAGTTCGGCGACCAGGTCGAGCCGGGAGATCATGTCCCACATCGCGCCGTGGACCGACGGGTCATCGGCCAGCAGCGTCGTCGTGACGCGCTCCACGAGGTCGGGCCGCCGGGCCGCGTTGGCCGGCGTGAACCAGCGTTCGATCGTCGATTGCAGGACGGCCTGCATGCCGCCGTTGCGCGCCGCCTCGGCGCGCGCGCGCATCGCTGCCCGCGCCTCGGGCGCGAAGGCGGCCGCCGTATCGATCAGACAGAGCGATCGAACCCGCTGCGGTTCTCGGATCGCGAATGCTTGCGCAATCATTCCACCGACCGAAAGACCAACCACATGCGCGCGCTCGGCGTTCGTCGAACCGACGACCTGTCCGAGCACGGCAGCCGCTTGGTCGAGCGTCCAGTCCGCGGCTTCGCCCGGTGTGCGGCCGTGTCCCGGCAGGTCGAACGCGACGACGTCGAAGCGGTCGCAGAGCGCTTCGATCTGCAGGCTCCAGTAGGTCAGGTCGAGCCCGACGGGATGAACGAGGACGACCGGCGTTCCGCCCCGAGGGCCGGTTCGCACCGAATTGATGAAACGTGAGCGGGGCGGTCGATCGGGCACGGTTTCCATATCCTCAATGACGGTTGGTGTCGCGGTCGGACGACTGAGCTTCAGTGCTCCGACTCCCACCGATCCGGCGATGGATCCAGTTCGACGTCGAGCGTCGCCACGAGACGGGCCACCGTCATGTAGTGACCGATCAACAGGATCAACGTGGCGATGTCGCGGTTCGACAGGCGACCCCTGACCGCCTCGAACGCAGCATCGGAAACGCGTGGCGTCGCGACGCATTCGTCGACGAACGGGACGACGAAGGCGAAGTCTTCGGGCAAGCCGACGACATCGCCGGTCTCGATCGCGACGATCTGTGCTGCGCTCCAACCGGCCTTCTCTGCCTGCTCGAGGTGTTGCATGCGCTCGTACGGACTGGCGCTCAAGGCGGCGACGCGGAGGATGACGCCTTCCCGCAACTTCGGGTCGAGTCCCGACGTCCGCAGGGCGTTGGCCACGTTCGGCAATGCGCCGGCCAGCCGCTGCTCCGTCAGCAACAAGGCGCGGGTCAGATTGGAAGGGAAGCGTTCGTACTGCGCACGTTGCGCGTCGTCCATCTCTTCGACGCGGACCAAAGGCAGGCGGGACATGCGGTTTTCCTCGGCAATCGTCGGCGGCTCGTGGGCGATTCTCCGGACGACCGGAGGTCGAAACAGCGGCGAAGCGGTGCTGCGACGGCGTCGAGCGACGACCGTCGACGAGGACGTGCGCGGCGCACCCGAAACGCCGCTGCGGCCGTTCGAAGGCGGGTCACGCATCCCGCGTCGTCCGGCACGGGTCGCAAGCGTCGGATCCGCGACGTGAGCGGTGGAACCTCCGAGCGGCGTGACCGGGACTCGCCGGTGGCCGCCGGCGGGCGATCGAGGGCGACTCGAAGGGCGCCGCCGACGGTCGTGCCGACGCGTCATGCCTGCGACGGATCGGCTCGTACCGTGACCCGATGGTCTGGTGTGCGACGTTCGGGCCGTATCGACGCCCTAGCGCTTGCCGATCGTGACGTTGAAGCGCGCCAGCGTCTGCTTGAGCGTCTCGTTCTGCGGTTCCTTCGCCTTCGCGTCGGCCCACGCGCGTTCGGCCTCGGCCGGCTTGCCGCTGACCCACAGCACTTCGCCGAGATGGACGGCGATCTCGGCGTCGTTGCGCAGGTGGTAGGCCTTCTGCAGGTTGGCCAGCGCGTCGCCGTTGTTGCCGAGCCGGTACTCGACCCAGCCGAGGCTGTCGAGGATCGACGCGTCGTCGGGCGACAGCGCGTTCGCCTTGTCGATCAGCGCCTTCGCCTCGTCGAGCCGTTCGTTGCGATCGGCGAGCGTGTAGCCGAGCGCGTTGTAGGCCTGCGCGTTGTCGGGGCGCACCCGGATCACGCTGCGCATCGCGCTCTCGAGGACGTCGGTGCGGCCGAGCTTCTCGGCCGTCATGCCGTAGTCGTACAGCAGGTCCGGATTGTTCGGCGACTTCTCGATCGCCCCTTCGAGCAGGCCGAACGCGTCCTGCGTGCGATCCGCGTCGCGCAGGATCTGGGCCTCGGCGAGCGTCAGGTCGGTCTGCTGCGCCGGCGTCCCGGCCGGCAGCGCGTGGAGCTCGGCGCGCGCGACGTCGACCTTGCCCTGCCGCGCGATGATCAGCGCGCGACGGATGCGCGCGTTCGCGTACTCGCGGCCCTCGCCGACCTTCGACGAGCCAGTCGAGCGCCTTCGGATAGTCCTTCGCGTCCTCGGCGATCTGCGCGAGATACAGATAGGCGCGATCGGGCCCGCGGCCCGGTCCGACGGTCGCGACATCGGTCGCGTCGCTCGCCGCGTCGTCGTCGCCGTCCGTGTCGGCCGCCTCCGGCTGCGGCGCCGGCTTGCCCTTCTTCGCGCTCAGTTCGAGGAAGCGCCGGAAGTACGCCTCGGAATCCTTCGGCCGGTCGGCCTGGTAGGCGAGCAGGCCGAGCGTGTAGATCGTCTCGGCGTCGTTCGGCGCGTCCTTGCGGACCCGCGCGAGCTGCGCGGCCGAATCGTCGAAGCGCTTCTCGCCGTTGAGGAAGCGCGCGTACGCGAGCCGCATCGACGTCGACTTCGGGTTGCGTGCGATGAAACCGGCGAGCACGGCGTCGGCTTCCTTCGGCGAATCGAACTGCTGCAGCTGCGCGAGCATGATCGTCGCCGCCTCGGAGTCGGGCTGCAGCTTGACCGCGACGCGCGCCTCGTCGACCGCGGCCGCCCGGTCGCCCGCCGCGGCGGCGGCCTGCGCGACGACGAGATGGCCTTCGGGCAGCGACGGATAGCGGCTCGCGAGCTTGCGGATCGCCTCGTACGCCTGCGTGCGGTTCTGCCCCTGCGCGAGCAGCCCGTAGACCTGCGCGAGCGCCTGCGACTTCGACGGCGCCCCGTCGATCTTCGCGGCGAGCGGCGCCTCGGCCTCGTCGAGGCGGCCCGACAGCACGAGCAGGGTCAGCAGCGTGTCGCTCGCGACCCGCGACTCGGGCGCGAGCTCGGTCCACAACCGCGCCGCCTCGACGGCCTGCGCCGGCTGGTGCGCCTGCACGGCGAATTCGGTCGCGCGACGCGCGATGCGCGGGTCGCGCGTCTCCTTCGCGAGGCGCAGCTCGGTCGTGTACGACGCCTCGGGCGCGCCGCGCTGCGCGGCGATCTCGGACATCATCAGCATGAACAGCGTGCCCGAGGTCAGCTTGTTGTCGGGCAGCGGTTCGGGGTCGGCGGTCGCCGATGCGGGCGGGAACGGCGAGCGCCTGCGCGTGCGTGGTGCGGCTCGCGAGCAGCGATGCCGCGATCAACGTCGCTGTGGCGAGGGAACGCGCGAGGGGGCGCATCGGACCCGCGAACGGCGCGGGACGCCGAAGACCGACAGCGACGGCCGACGGCGAGGTGCTGCTTGATTTCACGACGGCTCCGCTTTCGACATTCCGTGCATCGATGGTAGGTTGAAAGGCGACGGCCCCGCAACCGGCGCCGACCGCAGCCGCCGTGCGTCGACGCGGTCCGCGTCACGCTTTCTCACGTCCACGCCGCCGTTCGATCCGAATGCCCGAACTGCCCGAAGTCGAGGTGACCGTCCGCGGGATCGAGCCCGGCATCGTCGGCCGTCGCATCGACGCCGTCGTCGTGCGTCACACCGGGCTTCGCAGTCGCGTCTCGCCCACGCTCGCCGCGACGCTGACCGGCCTTCGGATCGAGACCGTGTCGCGGCGCGGAAAGTTCATTCTCGTGCGCTGCGTCGAGCCGAGCGATGCGAAGACGTCGGAGCCGCGCGACGGCACGTTGCTGATCCATCTCGGCATGACGGGCACGTTGCGCGTCATGCCGGCCGACACGCCGGTGCGCATCCACGACCACGTCGACCTCGTCGTCGGCGATCGCGTGCTGCGCTTCAACGATGCGCGACGGTTCGGCCTCGTGACGTGGCACCCGGACGCCGCCGGGCCGCTCGGCGACAGCGTTCACTTCCGCAAGCTCGGCGTCGAGCCGTTCACCGCCGCATTCGACGCGACGCACGGCGGACCGCTGCTGTATCGCGCGTCGCGTGGCCGTTCCGTCGCGATCAAGCCGTTCCTGCTCGCCGGCGAGACGGTCGTCGGCGTCGGCAACATCTACGCGTCCGAGAGCCTGTTTCGCGCCCGCATCCATCCGCGCACCGCCGCGGGTCGCATCTGCGCTCGCGCGCTACGTCGTGCTCGCCGAGGCGATCCGCGCGACGCTGACCGACGCGATCGCCGCCGGCGGCAGCACGCTGCGCGACTTCGTCGGCGCCGACGGCGCGCCCGGTTACTTCCAGCAACGTTATTTCGTCTACGACCGCGAAGGCGAACCGTGCCGCGTCTGCTCGACGCCGATCCGCGCGATCCGGCAAGGCCAGCGCTCGACGTTCTACTGCCCGCGCTGCCAGCGCTGACGCCGCGCGCACGCCGGTCGGTCGTTGCGCGCCGACCGACGGTCGGGTCGCGAGGCCCTTGTCGCCGCGGTGCTACACGCAAGCTTTGCGGTCCCCGATCGCGCTATGCGATGCGTCGGTCCGACCGTATGCTGCCTGCGCGGTCCAGCACGGCGATCACCATGCACAGCCTCGTCGAGAAGTTTCAGGAATACAGCACCTGGCGATTCGAGCTCACGCGGGCGATCGAGCGCTATCGCGGCTGGCTGGCGGCGACCGCGATGCTCGATCGCGACGTCGAGACGCGCATCGCCCGGGTGCTCGGGCAGCTCGCGAACGATCGCCTCACGATCGCGTTCGTCGCCGAGTTCTCGCGCGGCAAGTCCGAGCTCATCAACGCGATCTTCTTCGCCGACTACGGCAAGCGGATCCTGCCGTCGTCCGCCGGCCGCACGACGATGTGCCCGACCGAGCTGATGTACGACGAGACGCTGCCGCCGTCGATCCGCCTGTTGCCGATCGAGACGCGTGCGCGTCACGCGACGACCGCCGACTATCGTTCGCTGCCCGACGAGTGGCAGGTGCATCCGCTGGACACCGGCTCCGGCGACGGCATGCTCGACGCGTTCCGGCAGGTCAGCCTCACGAAGCGCGTGCCGATGGTCGACGCGCAGCGCTACGGCCTGTTCGACGAAGAGGACCCGGATCATCGATCGATGGTCGAGGCCGATGGCACCGTCGAGATCTCGATGTGGCGCCACGCGATCGTGAACTTCCCGCATCCGCTGCTCGCGCAGGGGCTCGTGATCCTCGACACGCCGGGCCTGAACGCGATCGGCACCGAGCCCGAGCTCACGCTGAACCTGATCCCGAACGCGCACGCCGTGCTGTTCATCCTCGCGGCCGATACCGGCGTGACGAAGTCCGACATCGAGGTCTGGCGCCAGCACATCGCGAAGGCGCGCGGCCGCGGCCGCATCGTCGTGCTCAACAAGATCGACAGCATGTGGGACGACCTCACGCCGCGCCACGAGGTCGACGCGATGATCGATCGCCAGGTCGAGAGCTGCGCGAAGACGCTCGATCTGCCGACGTCGCAGGTCTTCCCGGTCTCGGCGCAGAAAGGCCTGACCGCCAAGGTCAACGAGGACGAGGCGCTGCTGGCGAAGAGCCGGCTGCCGGCGCTCGAACGCGCGCTGTCGATCGAGCTGATCCCGCACAAGCAGGAGATCTTCCGCGACATCGTCGGCCGCGAGATGGGCGAGCTCGTCGAAGGCACGCGCGCGGTGCTGCAGGCCCGCGCCACCGGCTTCGCGCGGCAGTCGGCGGACCTGCGGGCGCTGCGCGGCAAGAACGCGAGCGTGGTCTCGCACATGGTCACCCGCGTGCGGGCCGAGAAGTCGGCGTTCGATCGCAGCCTGATCGCGTTCCAGGCGCTGCGTTCGGTGTTCACGCGCGCATCGGGCGAGCTGTTCACGGAACTCGGCATCACGCCGGTCCGCGAGGAGATCCGCGCGACGCGCGAGAAGATGGTCCGCTCGTGGTTCTCGAGCGGCCTGCGCGGCGTGATGGAGACGTTCTTCGTCAGTTCGCGCGAACGGCTCGCGCGGGCGCAGGGCAAGACCGACGAGATCGCCGGCATGGTCGCCGGCATGTACCGGAAGTTCGCGAGCGACCACGGCATGATGCTGACGTCGCCGATGGAGTTCTCGCTCGCCCGCTACCAGAACGAGGTCGTCCGCGTCGAGGACGTCTATCACGATCGCTTCGGCCTCGTGATGATCTTCTCGCACGACCAGCTCGTGCTCACGCAGAAATTCTTCGAGTCGATCGCGAGCCGCGTCCGCGAGACGTTCGAGGCCGCGAACCGCGACGTCGAGGCGTGGCTGAAGGCCGTGATGGCGCCGCTCGAAGGCCAGATCCGCGAGCATCAGGGCCAGCTGCGCAGACGGCTCGAGTCGATCAAGCAGATCCAGGACACGAGCGAGACGCTCGAGGAGCGGCTCGCCGAGACCGGCGCGAGCGAGGCCGAGGTCAACGAGTTGCTGCTCGCGCTCGACGACATCGACGACACGCTGCACATGGTCCTTCACGCCGAGATCGACGCGGAGCAGGGCGCGCTGATCTTTTGAGCGGCGTCGATCCGTCGCGCGACTTCGCGTCGACGCTCGTCGACTGGCAGCGCGTGCACGGCAGGCAGTCGCTGCCGTGGCAGCAGGGCGATGGCGTCCGCGACGCCTATCGCGTGTGGCTCGCCGAGGTGATGCTGCAGCAGACGCAGGTCGCGGCCGTCGTCCCGTACTACCGACGCTTCGTCGAACGCTTCCCCGACGTTCAGGCGCTCGCGGCGGCCCCGCTCGACGACGTCATGCACCTCTGGTCGGGGCTCGGCTACTACTCGCGCGCCCGCAACCTGCACGCGGCCGCACGCGTCGTCGTCGACGCGTTCGGCGGTCGCTTCCCGGACACGGTCGAACGGCTCGCGTCGCTGCCCGGCGTCGGACGATCGACGGCCGCGGCGATCGCCGCGTTCGCGTTCGGACGGCGCGCGGCGATCCTCGACGGCAACGTGAAGCGCGTGCTCGCGCGCGTCTTCCTGCTCGACGGCGCGCCGCAGACGCCGGCGTTCACGACGCGCGCGTGGACGATCGCCGAGTCGCTGCTGCCCGACCGCGACATCGAGCGCTACACGCAGGGGCTGATGGATCTCGGCGCGACGGTGTGCACGCCGAAGAAGCCGTCGTGCCTGATCTGTCCGTTCGAGCGGACGTGCGGCGCGCATCGCGAAGGCCTCGAGTCGTCTCTCCCGCAGCGCGCGGTCCGCAAGGCGCTGCCGCGGCGGCACGCGACGCTCGCGGCGTTCGTCCGCGAACGCGACGTGCTGCTCGAGCGCCGGCCGCCGAGCGGGATCTGGGGCGGGCTCTGGTCTCTGCCCGAAGTCGCGCGCGACGCCGTCGCCGACGCCGCCGATCGCTTCGGTCCGCTGCTGTCGATCGACGACGCCCCCGGCTTCGTCCACGGCTTCACGCACTTCGTCCTCGAGGCCGACGTCGTGCGCGCGACGCTCGATCCGGTGGTCGACGCGACGCCGGCGACGTTGCCCGCGTCGATGCGCTGGATCGCGTTCGACGCGCTCGACGACGTCGGGCTGCCGACGCCGATCCGCGCGCTGCTCGCGCGCCTGTCGCCGGTCGACCGAGACGCCGGCTAGCCGGCGAGCCACTCGATCCAGCGGCCGTGCGGATGGCTGCGCGCGATCGCGTCGGTCGCGACGACGCCGTCGCGCAGCGACGTGCGATGCCACAGCGTCGCCTCGCGGCGCGTGGCGTCCGCGTCGTGCGGCAGCGGCGGCGCGACCAGGCCCGGCACCACGTCCGGTCCCTCGCCCGAGATCCATGCGCCGTCGCGGTCGGCGACCATCGCGCGCACGACGTCGGCGAAACGGCGCCGCGACGCGCCGTCGAAGTACGACAAGACCCACGAGTGGAAGACGACCGGCCGCACGTCGCGATCGATGCCGTCGAGCGCGCCGGCGAGCGTCTCGATCGCATCGCCGCTGCGGATATCGAGCGACGCGTCCCGCGCGAGCGCGAGCGCGGCCGCGAGCCGCGCGTGACGCGACGCGTCGCTCGGCCAGACGCACGCGCGCAGCCAGCGCGCGTCGCGTTCGTCGCGCACGTCGAGCGGCGAGCGGTCGAGGCCGATGCGTCGCGCGATCGGCGGCATCGGCCGCGCGGCGTCGGGACGACCGGAGACGATGTCGCTCCGGATCGTCGGCTCGACGTCCGGCCCGACCACGGTCTCGCCGTCGTCGAAGCGGTACGCGAAGCGATAGCGGTCGACGAGCAGGTTCAGCCCGGCGCTGCAGCCGACGTCGATCAGCGCGATCGGCCGATCGTCGCCGAGCGTCGCGAGGGCGAGCCTGAGAACCGCGGCGCGGCCGATCTCGTTCGTCTGCGTGGCGCGCGTCGCGAGCGAGTCGGCGATCGCGTCGCGATGGGTGCGGCAGAAGTCGCGGAACGCCGGCGCCGCGCGTTCGACGTCGGTGTCCACCGCGTCGCCGACGACGCTGCGGTAGAACGCCGCGAGCGGATGGTCGACGCCGGCGAGCAGCAGGTCGTGGACCGACGCGAACAGCAGCACCGGCCGCCGCTGCGAGTAGGGCGCCCGCATCGTCAGCGCGATCGTGTCGTCGTCGGCGGCGATCGCGTGCGACAGCGCCGCGTAGAGCGGCTCGTGCGCACAGTCGGCGTCGGCGAACACGCGGAAGTTGTGCGCGACCGCGGCCGGGTCGTCGGGCCGCCGGTAGTTCGTCGTCACGCGGCTCGCGACGTCAGACGACGCCGTGCTGCTTCAGGTACTGCTGGATGATCGACAGCCGCGTCGGTCCGTCGGTCAGCGCCATCAGCTTCTGCTTCGCGCCGAGCGGGATCGGCAGCAGCTCCGCGAGGCGGTTGCCGACCCACGTCGCGTCGTCGAAGCGATACGGCTTCGCGATCGGCGACGGCGGCGGCTTCGTCTCGTCGGTCGCGTCGGCCGCCTGCTGCGCGCGCTCGTCCTCGAGGCGCTGCACGATCCGCTCGAGCAGCGCGCGGCACGGCCGCGACTCGTCGGCGAGCGCGACGACGTGCTCGGTCTCGAGCGGCGCGACGTCGGCCACCATCAGGCCGTCGGGCTCGACGCGTCGCGCGCCGATCGCGAAGCGCTCTGTGCCCGTCGTCGCGATCTCGAGCAGCCCGAGCTGCTCCATGTTCCAGTCGTCGATCCGCGCGCGACAGCCGACGTCCGCGGTGTCGACGCCGGGCTCGCCGACCTCGCGACCCTTGCGGATCAGCACGACGCCGAACTCCGTGCGGTCGCGCATCGCGCGCCGGACCATGTCCATGTAACGCGCCTCGAAGATCCGCAGCGGCAGAACGCCGCCGGGAAACAGCACGGTGTTCAGCGGGAAGATCGGCAGCGCCGCCGCGGGGCTCATCGTGATGCGAACGGGACGTCAGGCGGCCGTTGACGTCGCCGATGCGACCGGCGCGGCGAGCGACGGCGGCCTGGTCATCCACGCGAGCGCGCGATGCCGCACGAGCGCCGGGCGACGTTCGCGCAGCCGCGCGGCGAGCGACTCGACGACGTACACCGAGCGATGCTGGCCGCCGGTGCATCCGATCGCGACGGTGAGGTAGCTGCGGCTGTCGGCGGCGTAGCTCGGCAGCCAGCGCAACAGGAAGCCTTCGATGTCGTCGATCATCCGGTGCACGGCCGGGATCGCCGCGAGGTACTCGATCACCGGCGCGTCGAGGCCGGTCAGCGGCTTCAATGCCGGCACGTAGAACGGATTCGGCAGGCAGCGCACGTCGAACACCAGGTCCGCGTCGGCGGGCACGCCCTGCTTGAACGCGAACGACTCGAACGACAGCGTCAGCGCGGCCCGCTCGACGCCGATGAAGTCGCGCACCCATTCGCGCAGCGCCTGCGCCGGCAGCCGGCTCGTGTCGAGCACGTGGCCGAGGCCCTTCAGCGGCTCGAGCAGCCGACGCTCCTCGTCGATGCTCTCGTCGACGCCGCCGGAGCCTTCCTCGCGCAGGTTGCGCCACGCGTCGGCCGACAGCGGATGACGCCGCCGCGTCTCGGAATAGCGTTGCACGAGCGTCGCGTTGTCGGCGGTGACGAACAGCAGTTGCACGTCGTGGCCGCGCTCCCGCAGCGACGGCAGCAGCGACGGCAGTTCGTGGACCGCCTCGATGCCCGCCCGGATGTCGACGCTGACCGCGGCCCGCGTGACGTCGCGACCGGCGAGATCGTCGACGATGTCGACGAGGAAACGCGCAGGGAGGTTGTCGACGACCGAGTAGCCGGCGTCCTCGAGCACGTGCAGGGCGATCGACTTGCCCGAGCCCGACAGGCCGGTGACGAGGATGACGCGCATGAACCGATCCGCAGGGCGACAGGCGTTCCGCGACCGGTGGATCGCGACGACGCCATTGTGCCGCGCAATCGGCGACGCGTCCCCGACGGGACGTCGGACGACGCCTCCGCGACCGGCACGCGCCCGGCCGCGGAGGCAACGAAAGCGACGGGCCGGCGACGCCCGGACGCCGACGGCAGTCGGCCGCGGCCGACCGCCGCCTGCGACCGTCAGCCCTTCAGGCAGTCGCTCTGCGCCTTCTTGTAGTCGTCGCCCTTCTTGCCCTTGTTCTGCTTCGAGCACATCGACATCTTCTCCTGCTGCGTCATCGGTGCCGCGGCGGCCGTCGCGTCGCCGCCCTTCAGGCAGTCGCTCTGCGCCTTCTTGTAGTCGTCGCCCTTCTTGCCCTTGTTCGCCTTCGCGCAGCTCGACATCTTCTGCTGCTGCGGCGTCAGGTCGGCGCCGAAGGCGGGCAAGGCGGGCCAGCCGACGACGGCGACGGTCAGGGCGGCGACGAGGGAACGACGGACGGTTGCGGTCACGGCAGGCTCCTGGAAAGGTCCGGTCCGGCCTCGAGGGCCTCGCCGGGGTTGGACGGCGGGACGCCGATGCGCCTCACTCGTCGAGATGGCTGTTCTCGCTCAGCGCGGCGGTCTGGCGGACCATGAAGTCGCCCATCGTGTCGACGCCGCGCAGCTGGAGGATCGTGTTGCGCACCGCGGCCTCGACGAGGACGGCGATGTTGCGACCGAGCCCGACCGGGATCACGACCTTGCGCACCTCGATGCCGAGCACGTTCTCGGTCAGCACGTCGAGCGGCAGTCGCTGGTATTTCTCCTCGAGCGTGCTGTGCTTGACGAGGTGCACGATCATCCGCATGCGCATCTTGCGACGCACCGCCGTCTCGCCGAAGA
This sequence comes from uncultured beta proteobacterium, assembly GCA_963720205.1. GTDB lineage: Bacteria > Pseudomonadota > Gammaproteobacteria > Burkholderiales > Burkholderiaceae_D > CAHJXF01. The sequence goes on from OY970390.1 coordinate 3,348,460, forward strand.
TGGCCTTGATGTCGAGCAGCCCGAGGCCGCGCACCTCGAGCAGGTTCGCGAGGAGCTTCGGGCAATGGCCCTCGATCGTCGTCGGTCCGGTCCGCGCGAGCTCGACGACGTCGTCGGCCACGAGCCCGTGACCGCGCGAGATCAGCTCGAGCCCGAGCTCGCTCTTGCCGAGCCCCGACTCGCCGGTGATCAGGATGCCGACGCCGAGCACGTCCATCAGCACGCCGTGCATCGTCGTGCGCTCGGCGAGCGTCTTCGCAAGATAGGACCTGAGCGCGTCGATGATCTCGACGGCCGGACGATGCGACGCGATCAGGGCGATCCGCGTTTCCTCGCAGACCGCCGCGAAGTCGGCGACCGGTGCGACGCCGTCGCCGAAGATGATCGCCGGCGGCGGCCGCTCGGCGAGGTCCTGCAGCCAGTTCGCGCGGCGACGGTCCGACAGCGTCGCGAAGTAGTCGGCCTCGCGCTGCCCGACGACCTGGATGCGGTTCGGATGGATCAGGTTGTAGTAGCCGATCAGGTCGGTCGCCGGCACGTGGTCGCCGGCGAGCGCGCCGTCGGCCATCGCGCGCATCTCCGGATCGACGTCGACCGCCTCGTCGACGACCCACGACAGGCCGAGCGCGTCGCGATTGTCGTCGAAGAGCTTGCGGACCGTCGACATGCGGCCGGCGTCAGGCCGCGGGCCTGAACGGCTCCCAATCGACCAGCAGCCGATGGACGCCGTTCGCGTCGCGCGCCGTCATCAGCGACTCGCGGAACGCCGGATCCGACAGCATCTGCGCGAGCTCGGACAGGATCTCGAGGTGCGCCTGCGTCGCCTGCTCGGGGACCATCAGGAAGACCAGGATCGCGACCGGCCGGCCGTCGGGCGCATCGAACGGAATGGCGTCGGCGAGCCGGATGAACGCCGCGACCGGCTCGCGCAGTCCCTTGATGCGTCCGTGCGGGATCGCGACCGCCTGGCCGAGTCCGGTCGAGCCGAGCCGCTCGCGCGCGAACAGGCTGTCGAACACCTTGCTGCGGGCGAGTCCCTGATGGTTCTCGAACAGCAGCCCGGCCTGCTCGAACACGCGCTTCTTGCTCGAGGCTTCCAGGTCGAGCGACGACGTTCGTCGGAGACAGCAGCTTGCCGATCAGGTTCATGAGCGTGACGATCCTGCCTCGGCGGCACCGCGACGAACGCTTCGACGCGCCGAAAATACGAAGGCGCGGATTATAGACGCACGATCAGCGGCCGCGGACCGGCATCGCGCCGTCCCGCGACGGTCGTCCGGATCAGGCGGCGACCTGCCGCTTCAGCGGCTCGGCGTTGTGTGCCTGGATGCATTCCTTGTGCTTGACGACCTGGCGGTCGAGCTTGTCGATCACCAGATCGATCGCGGCGTACAGGTCGTCCTCGGTGGCCTCGCAGTGGAGGTCCTTGCCGCGCACGTGCAGATTGATTTCGGCCTTCTGTCTGCAGCTTCTCCACCGCCAGGATGACCGTCACGTCGATGACCTGATCGAAGTGTCGCGTGATGCGCTCCAGCTTGTTCATCACGTACTCCCGAATCGCCGGCGTCACGTCGACATGGTGGCCGCTGATGGTGAGATTCATGAGGCGACTCCTTTGCCAAAGGGTTGCGGTGGAGCGGGGCGGTCACATGTCGGTGGCGCTCCGCTAGAGGGTCTTGCGAAGATTGACCGGCGGAATCCGCAGAGATTCGCGGTATTTCGCGATCGTGCGTCGCGCCACGACGATACCCTGCTCGCCGAGCATCTCGGCGATCTGGCTGTCGGACAGCGGCTTCTTCGCGTTCTCGGCCGCGACCAGTTGCTTGATCAGCGCGCGGATGGCGGTCGACGACGCCGCGCCGCCGGCATCGGTCGCGACGTGGCTGCCGAAGAAATACTTGAGCTCGAACATGCCGCGCGGCGTGAGCATGAACTTCTGCGTCGTGACGCGCGACACGGTCGACTCGTGCAGCCCGAGCGTGTCGGCGATCTCGCGCAGCACCAGCGGCCGCATCGCGACCTCGCCGTGCGTGAAGAAGCTGCGCTGGCGCTCGACGATCGCCTCGGCGACCCGCAGGATCGTGTCGAAGCGCTGCTGCACGTTCTTGATCAGCCAGCGCGCCTCCTGCAGCCGCGAACCCATGTTCGCCGCGCCGTCGGTGCCGCGCTGCTCGCGCAGCACGCGCGCATAGGCCTGGTTGATCGACAGCTTCGGCATCGACTTCCGGGTTCAGGAACGCCTGCCAGTTGTTCCGTACCTTCCGCACGATGATGTCCGGCACGACATAGTTCGACTCGTGTCTTCGCGAAGCGCGGCCCGGATGCGGCGCGAGCTTCTTGATCAGCGCGTGCGCGTCGCGCAGCAGGTCGTCGCCGCACTGGTAGATGCGGCGCAGCCGCGTGAAGTCGCGGGCCGCGAGCAGCGCGAGGTTGCCGGTGACGAGCCGCAGCGCGAGGTCGCGCACGGCCGGGTCGGCGTCGCGCGTCGGCCCGACGTCCTGCCGCCGCAACTGCAGCGCGAGGCACTCGGACGCGCTGCGCGCGCCGATGCCCGGCGGGTCGAAGCTCTGCAGCAGCGTCAGCGCCGTCTGCAGCTCCTGCTCCTCGATCTCGAGCTCCGCCGGCAGCATCGCGAGGATGTCGTCGAGCTCGTCGCCGAGATAGCCCTCTTCCTCGAGCGCCTCGATCAGCACCGCGACGAGGCCGCGGTCGCGCTCGTTCAGCTTCTTCAGCGCGAGCTGGCCGAGCAGGTGCTCGCGCAGCGTGACCGTCGCCATGTTGACGTGCGCGAGGTCGCGGTCGTCGTCGTCGCCGTCGCTGCGGCGATCGCTCGAGCTCCAGTCGGTCGCGGCGAGGTCGTCGACGCGCCGCTCACCGCCTTCGAAGTCGGTGACGACGACGCCGTCCGGGCCGCCGGTCGCGTGGTCGCGCGCGGCGTCCGATGCCACGTCGCCGGTGTAGTTCGACGACGACGCGTCGAAGTGCTCGTCGAGGCCGGTCCGCTTCATCGTCCCGTCGCCGTTCAGCTGGACGGCCGAATGCATCGGGTCGTCGACGCGCTCGAGCAGCGGGTTCTCGGCGAGCGCGACCTCGATTTCCTGGTTCAGCTCGAGCGTCGACAGCTGCAGCAGCCGGATCGACTGCTGCAGTTGCGGCGTCAGCGCGAGATGCTGCGAGACGCGGAGTTGGAGGACTTGCTTCATGTCGTTGCGAACGGCCTTACATCTTGAAGTGCTCGCCGAGGTACACGCGGCGCACGCTTTCGTCCTTGACGATCTCGTCCGGGCGGCCCGGCGGCGAGCACGGACCCGGCGTTGATGATGTACGCGTGGTCGCAGATGCCGAGCGTCTCGCGCACGTTGTGGTCGGTGATCAGCACGCCGATGTCGCGCGACTTCAGGAAGCGCACGATCCGCTGGATCTCGATGACCGCGATCGGATCGATGCCGGCGAACGGCTCGTCGAGCAGGATGAAGCGCGGCTGCGTCGCGAGCGCCCGCGCGATCTCGACGCGGCGCCGCTCGCCGCCCGACAGGCTGAGCGCGCTGTTCGTGCGCAGATGCGTGATCTGCAGGTCTTCGAGCAGCGCCTCGAGGCGCTGGTCGATCGCGGACCGCGACAGCGCCTTGCCGCGCCCGCTCCGTCCTTCGTTTCGCGCTGCAGTTCCAGCACCGCGCGGATGTTCTCCTGCGACGTCGAGCTGGCGGAACACCGACGCTTCCTGCGGCAGGTACGACAGCCCGAGCCGCGCGCGTCGATGGATCGGCAGTCGCGTCAGCGTCGCGCCGTCGAGCGTGATCGCGCCGGCGTCGGCGCCGACGAGGCCGAGCATCATGTAGAAGCACGTCGTCTTGCCGGCGCCGTTCGGGCCGAGCAGCCCGACGACCTCGCCGCTCTTGACCGTCAGCGAGACGTCCTGCACGACGGTGCGCTTGCCGTACGTCTTCTTCAGGTGCGTCGCCTCGAGGACGGACGCCGCCGCGCCGTACGCGCGCACCGGCTGCGCGGCCGCGGTCGCGTCGGACGCGTCGTCGACGCGGACGCCGGGCGCCTCGAGGACGTCGGTCATGGCGAGGTCGGCGGCGACGCCACGGTCGTGTCGCGGCGCAGTTCGAGCGGCGGCGACGGCGCGGGGCGCACCGGCGCGTCGGCGGCCGGCACCGCGGCCGCGCCCGGCTTGATCTTCGGCTGCAGGATCGTCGTCGTGCGGGCCGGCTTCGTCGCCGTCGAGCCCGCCGCGACCCGACCGTACGAGTCGACGTCGTAGATGCCGGTGCGCGTGTTGTAGTCGATGCGGTCGCCGCGGCTCTCGTCGGCGTCGCGGCCCGCCACGAGGCGCTTGACGATCGCGTGGTTGAACAGCCGCACGGTGTCGGACTTCTCGTCGTACTCGATGCGCTCGGCCTGCCCCTCGATGTACTCGTCGACGCCTTCGCGCTTCTGCTTGAAATAGGCGAGCTTGCCCGGCTGCGTCGAGATCGCGACGCCGAAGTTGTAGCCCTCCGGGTCCTGCTTCGTCGTCAGCTGGTCGGCGCGCAAGATGATGGTTCCCTTGGTCAGGACGACGTCGCCGGTGTAGAGCTGGGTCTGGTTCAGGTCGTCGGCGCTGGTGTGGTCGGCGGTGATGATCGCCGGCTTCTCCTTATCGGCACGTTCGGCGAAAGCTTGCGAGCCGGCGGCGAGCAGCGCGACGCAGGCGATGCGGACGGCGAGCCGTCGGAAGCGGGGGGTGGAGCGCGGCATCGGCATCATCGTTCGGGCGTCGGCGAGGCCGGCGACGACGGCGACGTCCGCGGCGCGTGGTGCGGTTCGATCACGGTGCGCGTGCGGCCGGCCTCGCCGCCGTCCGCCTTCAGCCGCTGCGTCGCGTTGTCGTAGTGCATCGAGCTCGCGTCGAGGCTCGAGCCGCCGCGGACGATGTCGATCGGCTGGTCGGTCTCGACGACCTCGCGGTCCGGATACGCGAGCATGTAGGCGCTCTTCGCGACCATCGCCGGCGCGTCGCGCCACGGGTCGCGGGTGACGACGACGTTGCCGAACAGCCGGACCGCCTCGCCGTCGCTGGTCGTGCGACCGAGGTCGGCGCGCACCCGCATCTCGGGGCGGTTCGGCTTCGAGCCTTCCATCCGCGGCTGCGTCAGCTCGCCGGTGTCGTCGTCGAGGTAATGGACCAGCTTCGTCGCGTCGATCGTGTACTCGGCGCGGCCGTTCGCGTCCATCCGCGTCAGCGTGATGTCGTCGGCCGTGTAGTCGACGTCGTGGCCGAGCTTGCGCGACGGCACGTCGGACAGCCGCGCCTGCTGCGCGACCCAGTACGAGCCGATCGCGAGCCCGCCGCACAGCAGCGCCGACAGCACGAGCGTGCCGCGCTCACGCATCGTCGGTTCCGGTGCGGGCGACGGCCGCGTCGTCGCGTCGGGCGGTGCGGGCGGCGATCAGCAGGTCGCAGACCTCGCGGACCGCGCCCGACGCCGCCTTCGCGCCGGCTGATCCAGTGCGCGCACGCGGCGACGCCGTCGGCCGCGTTCGGCACCGTGGCCGCGAAGCCGACGCGGCGCATCACGCCGACGTCGGGCAGGTCGTCGCCCATGTAGCCGCAGACGTCGGCCGTCTTGCCGAGGCCGTGGCGCATCGCGTCGAACGCGGCGTCCTTGTCGGCGATCCCCTGCGCGACGTGGCGGATGCCGAGCTCGGCGCAGCGCCTGAGCGTCATCGCCGACTCGCGGCCGGACAGGACCGCCACCGTGACGCCGGCCGAGGCGAGCGCCTTCAGGCCGCTGCCGTCGTGGACGTGGAACACCTTGGTCGCCTCGCCGCCGGGACCGAAGTACAGCCGGCCGTCGGTCATCACGCCGTCGACGTCGAAGACCATCAGTTCGACTCGCGCGAGCCGGTCGAGCAGGTCGCGCGGCAACCGGCGCGCCGCCGGGACGGGGCGCACGACGCGCATCAGATGACCTTCGCCGTGGTCAGGTCGTGGATGTGCAGCGCGCCGACGAGGCGGTCCTGCGCATCGACGACGAGCAGCTGGTTCACGCGGTGCCGCTCCATCAGGTCGGCGGCCTCGGCCGCGAGATGCTCGGGCGCGATCGACAGCGGCGACGCGATGCATCACGTCGGCGATGCGCGACATCGGTGAAGTCGTGCGTCTTCTCGATCAGGCGACGCAGGTCGCCGTCGGTGAAGATGCCCGCGACGCGGCCGTCGGCGTCGACGACGGCGGTCATGCCCATGCCCTTCTTCGAGCATCTCGAGCAGCGCGGCGAACAGCGACGCGTCGGCGTCGACGACCGGCAGCGCGTCGCCGGTGCGCATCACGTCGCGCACGTGCGTCAGCAGGCGCCGGCCGAGCGTGCCGCCCGGGTGCGAGCGCGCGAAGTCGCTCGGCGTCGAAGCCGCGGCGCTCGAGCAGCGCGACCGCGAGCGCGTCGCCGAGCGCGAGCGCGGCGGTCGTGCTGGCCGTCGGCGCGAGGTTCAGCGGGCACGCCTCGACGTCGACGTGCGCGTCGAGGTGGACGTCGGCCAGCCTGCGCGAGCGACGACTCGGGCCGGCCGGTGATCGCGATCAGCTTCGTGCCCGTCGCGCTTGACGAGCGGCATGATCGCGAGCAGCTCGTCGGTCTCGCCGGAATTCGAGATCGCGACCATGCACGTCGGCCGCGGTGATCATGCCGAGGTCGCCGTGGCCGCGCCTCGGCGGCGTGGACGAAGAACGCCGGCGTGCCGGTCGACGCGAGCGTCGCGGCGATCTTGCGCGCGACGTGGCCCGACTTGCCGATGCCGGTGACGACGACGCGGCCCCGGCACGCGAACAGCAGGTCGACGGCGCGCGCGAACGCACCGTCGATGCGGCGCGCGAGCGCGGTCAGCGCGCCGGCCTCGAGTCGAGGACGCGACGCGCGGTGACGATCGCCGGATGCTCGGGGACGACGTCGAGCTCGGCCGCGGTCTCGGCCGCGATCGCGTCGAGCCCGGTCGGCGTCGCGTTCAGCGTCCGGGCGACGCGACGCGGCGCTCGCGGCTCGCGCGTCAGCGCCGGCGCGATCTCGGCGGTGGGCGCGGTGCGGCGTGGAGCGCGGCGCCAGGGCGGATGCGGGCCGCCGGCGAGGCGCGTGGACGTGCGTGAAGGCATGAATCGAGTATAACAAGGCACATCGCTTGCTTCGGTGCGCGCGGCGCGCCGGCAGACGTCGGAACGACGGTCGCCGACACGCCGTGAGCAACCTCGAGCTCTCGCTGCTGTTCCTGTTCGCCGCCGTCATCGGCGTGGTGCTGTTCCGGATGCTGCACCTGCCGCCGATCCTGGGCTACCTCGTCGTCGGCGTCGGCGATCGGGCCGCACGCGCTGCGGCTCGCGCCCGATCTCGACGAGCACGCGCGACCTCGCCGAGTTCGGCGTCGTGTTCCTGATGTTCTCGATCGGGCTCGAGTTCAGCCTGCCGCAGCTGCACGCGATGCGGCGGATCGTGTTCGGGCTCGGCTTCGCGCAGGTCGCGTCGACGATCCTGATCGCGGTCGGCGGCGGCTGGGCGCTGACGCGCGGCTTCGCGAGCCCGTTCGGCGTGCCGGGCGGCGCGGCGCTGCTCGCGCTCGGCGGCGCGCTCGCGATGTCGTCGACCGCGATCGTCGTCAAGATGCTGGCCGAGCGCATGCGAGCTCGAGTCCGAGCACGGCCGCGACATCGTCGGCGTGCTGCTGTTCCAGGACCTCGCGGTCGTGCCGCTGCTGATCGTCGTGCCGGCGCTCGCCGCGCCCGGCGGCGAGCTCGTCCGCACGCTCGTCGTCGCGCTCGTCAAGGCCGCCGTCGTCGCTCGCGCTGCTGCTGTCTTCGGGCAGAAGCTGATGCGCGCGTGGTTCACCTCGTCGCGCGCCGGCGGTCGCAGGAGCTGTTCATGCTGAACCTGCTGCTCGTCACGCTCGGGCTCGCCGTGGATCACCGAGCTCGCCGGGCTGTCGCTCGCGCTCGGCGCGTTCCTCGCCGGGATGCTGATCGCGGAGACCGAGTATCGCCATCAGGTCGAGGAGGACATCAAGCCGTTCCGCGACGTGCTGCTCGGCCTGTTCTTCATCACGATCGGCATGCTGCTCGAACGTCGGCGTCGTGCTGTCGCACCTCGGCTGGGTGCTCGCGCTGTTCGTCGGGCCGCTGGCGCTGAAGCTCGTGCTGATCACCGGGCTCGCGCGGCTGTTCGGCGCGAGCCCGCGGCGTCGCGATCCGCACCGGCCTCGGCCTCGCGCAGGCGGGCGAGTTCGGCTTCGTGCTGCTGAACCTCGCCGGCGAGCTGCGGCTGCTCGACGCGCTGCTGCTGCAGATCGTGCTGGCCGCGATGCTGCTGTCGATGCTGACGGCGCCGTTCCTGATCCAGTACGCCGACCGCATCGCGATGCGGATCGCGTCGAGCGAATGGATGCTGCAGTCGCTCGCAGCTGACGCAGATCGCGACGCGCGCGATGGCGACGCGCGGCCACGTCATCGTCTGCGGCTACGGCCGCAGCGGGCAGAACCTCGCGCGGCTGCTCGACCAGGAGAGCATCGCGTACGTCGCGCTCGACCTCGACCCGGACCGCGTCCGCGACGCGCAGGCGGGCGGCGACTCGGTGGTCTACGGCGACGCGACGCGGCGCGAGTCGCTGATGGCGGCCGGCATCGAGCGCGCGGCCGCGCTCGTCGTGACGTTCGCCGAGACGAACGCCGGCCGAGAAGACGCTGCACCTCGCGCACGAGCTCGCGCCGCAGCTGCCGGTGATCGTCCGCACGCATCGACGACGCGGACCTCGACGCGCTGCGCGAGGCCGGCGCGACCGAGGTCGTGCCGGAGATCGTCGAAGGCAGCCTGATGCTCGCGTCGCATGCGCTGCTGCTGCTCGGCGTGCCGGTCGAGCGCGTCGCCGAGCGCATCTCCGCGGCCCGCGACTAGCGCTACCAGATGCTGTCGCGGCTTCTTCCGCGGCGCCGACGATCGCGCCGACGACCAGAGCGACGCGTCGCACGTCCGCCTGCGCTCGGTCACCGTGCCGGAGGCGAGCCAGGTCGTCGGCCGCACGCTCGGCGAGATCGGCATGGACGGGCTCGGCGTCGAGGTGACCGCGATCCGGCGGCGCGGCATCCGCGGCGTCGATCCCGCGCCGGACGCGCGGCTGATGGCCGGCGACGGCGTCGTGCTGCGCGGCTCGGCCGAGGCGCTGGCGCGGGCCGAGGAGCGGTTGTCGGGGCTGGCCCGCGTGCCGTGATCGCGGGCCGGCCGTCGGGGCAGGCCGAATCGGTCGTCGACCGACAGTCCCGCCGCCGGGCTCGCAAGAACGCTCGCTATACTCCGGACGTTGTTCTCCCGCGACGCTCCTCGCGGTCCTCCTCCGGATCCACCCGCCCCTCGATGAACGAACCCGCCGCCCGACCGGTCGCGGACGGCCCGCTGGTCGACATTGCCGACCTGCATTTCCGCTACGGCGCCCGGCCGATCCTGACCGGCGTCGACATGCGCTTCGGCCGCGGGCAGGTCGTCGCGGTCATGGGCGGCTCCGGATCCGGCAAGACGACGATCCTGCGGCTGATCGGCGGCCAGCTGCGCGCCGAGTCCGGCCGCGTGCGCGTCGCCGGCGCAGGACGTCGCGACGCTCGACCGCCGACGGCCTCTACGCGCTGCGCCGCCGGATGGGCATGCTGTTCCAGTTCGGCGCGCTGTTCACCGACATGACGGTGTTCGAGAACGTCGCCTTCCCGCTGCGCGAGCACACCGACCTGCCCGACGAGCTGATCCGCGACCTCGTGCTGATGAAGCTCAACGCGGTCGGCCTGCGCGGCGCGCGCGAGCTGATGCCGTCGCGAGATCTCGGGCGGCATGGCGCGCCGCGTGGCGCTCGCGCGCGCGATCGCGCTCGACCCGGAGCTGATCATGTACGACGAGCCGTTCGCCGGGCTCGACCCGATCTCGCTCGGCGTGACGGCGAACCTGATCCGCGCGCTGAACGACGCGCTCGGCGCGACGTCGGTGCTCGTCACGCACGACGTCGCCGAGTCGCTCGCGATCGCCGACTACGTGTACTTCATCGCGTCCGGCAAGGTCGTCGGCCGAGGGCACGCCGGACGCAGCTGCGCGCAGTCGACCGATCCGTTCGTGCGGCAGTTCATCGACGGCGCGCCCGACGGGCCGGTGCCGTTCCACTACCCGGCGCCGTCGTACGCCGAGGAGCTCGGTCTCGCGGCGGTGCGATGAGCGACGCGTCGAACGGTGGGCTGTCGATCGTCGCGTCGCTCGGCGCGTGGACGATCCGCTGGATCCGCGGCATCGGCGACGGCGCGCGCTTCTTCGTCGCGATCGTGCTGCGAAGAGCGTCGCCGGCGCTCGCGACGCTACCGGCTCGTGCGCGACCAGATCCACTTCGTCGGCAACTATTCGCTCGTCATCATCGTCGTGTCGGGACTGTTCGTCGGCTTCGTGCTCGGCGCTGCAGGGCTACTACACGCTGCAGCGCTACGGCTCCGAGCAGGCGCTCGGGCTGCTCGTCGCGCTGTCGCTGGTGCGCGAGCTCGGGCCGGTCGTCACCGCGCTGCTGTTCGCGGGCCGCGCCGGCACGTCGCTCACGGCCGAGATCGGGCTGATGAAGGCCGGCGAGCAGCTGTCCGCGATGGAGATGATGGCGGTCGATCCCGATCGCGCGCGTGATCGCGCCGCGCTTCATGGGCCGGCGTGATCGCGATGCCGGTGCTCGCCGCGCTGTTCTCGGCGGTCGGCATCTTCGGCGGCTATCTCGTCGGCGTGAAGCTGATCGGCGTCGACGCAGGCGCGTTCTGGTCGCAGATGCAGGGCGGCGTCGACGTCTGGCGCCGACGTCGGCAACGGCGTCATCAAGAGCGTCGTGTTCGGCATCGCGGTGACGTTCATCGCGCTGCGGAGGCTACGAGGCGAGCCCGACGCCCGAAGGCGTGTCGCGCGCGACGACGCGCACCGTCGTCGCGGCTCGCTCGCGGTGCTGGCGCTCGACTTCATCATGACGGCGCTGATGTTCAGCGGCCGCTGACCCGGCCGGAGAGAAAGCGGAGAACGCATGCAATCGAAAACCATCGACGTCTGGGTCGGCCTGTTCGTGATCGCCGGGATCGCGGCGCTGCTGTTCCTCGCGCTGAAGGCCGGGCAACCTCGCGTCGTTCTCGACCGAATCGACCTACCGCGTGACCGCGCGCTTCGACAACATCGGCGGCCTGAAGCCGCGCGCGCCGGTCAAGGCGGCCGGCGTCGTCGTCGGCCGCGTCGCCTCGATCCGCTTCGACGACAAGACCTACAACGCGGTCGCCGACATCGACCTCGAGAGCCGCTACCAGTTTCCGAAGGATACTTCTGCCAAAATACTGACCTCGGGCCTGCTGGGCGAGCAGTACCTCGGGCTCGATGCCGGCGGCGATCCGAAGATGCTCGCCGCCAACGATCGCATCGCCAACACGCAGTCCGCCGTGGTTCTCGAGAACCTGATCAGTCAGTTCCTGTTCAACAAGGCGGCCGAAGGCAGTTCGGATTCGAAGGACAAACAATGAATGCCGGCTTTCTGCAGCGTCTGGCCCGACCGCTCGCCCTCGCATCGCTGTGCGTGGCGACGATTCTCATGACCGGATGTGCCACGACGTCGCGCGACGGCGGCACCGCGAGCGCGTCGTCGCCCGACGATCCGTTCGAAGGGTTCAACCGCGCCGTCTACACGGTCAACGACAAGCTCGACCGCGCGGTCTTCAAGCCGCTCGCGCAGGGCTACGAGAAGGTGCTGCCCGACCCGGTCCGCGCCTGCGTGTCGAACGTGTTCGGCAACATCGCCGACGTGCCGGCCGGCCTGAACAACTTCCTGCAGGGCAAGTTCAAGGAGGGCGGCTCCGACGTCTGCCGCGTCGGCGTCAACTCGACGATCGGCGTCGGCGGCTGCTTCGACGTCGCGTCGAAGTGGGGATTCGAGAAGCACAACGAGGACTTCGGGCAGACGCTCGGCCGCTGGGGCGTGCCGTCGGGGCCGTACCTCGTGATCCCGCTGTTCGGCCCGAGCACGTTGCGCGACGGGCCGGCGCTGATCGTCGACACCTACACCGATCCCACGCACTACATCACGTTCGTCGCGCCTCGCAACATCCTGTACGGCGTGCGTCTCGTCGACAAGCGCGCGCAGGCCCTCGACACGACGAATTTCATCGACAATGCGGCGCTCGACCCGTACGTCTTCGTGCGCGACGCGTATCTCGCCCGACGTCGCAGCCTCGTGCTCGACGGCCGCGAGCCGGCGCCGCCGCCGACCGACACCCAGGGCGGCGACGCGTCGCAGCCGACCACCGGCGGGCCGCAGACGACGAAGTGACGCGTCCGCGGACGGCGATCTTCGGCCGACGGTCATCCGGACGGCCGGCCGGCCGTTGATGGATCGATGCGGATCGATCGACGCGCCGCACGCCGCGTCGGGCGGCGCGGGAACGAGCGGCCGCGACCGGTATCCAATCGGTGCGCGTCGAATGCGCGCGCCGGCACAACGAGAGAGACAGACGATGGAAATCACGATGACGAGCCCGCTCGCGGGCTTGCGGAAATGGCGGTCGCTGGCGTTCGCGTGCATCGCGGCGGCCGCGTTGTGCGTGGCCGGCGAAGCGCTCGCGCAGGCCATGGCGCCGGACGCGCTGGTGCGCAAGGTGACCGACGACGTGCTGTCGACGATCAAGGCCGACCCGGACATCAAGGCGGGCAACGTCTCCAAGATCCAGTCGCTCGTCGAGAGCCGGATCCTGCCGTACGTCAACTTCCAGAAGATGACGGCGACCGCCGTCGGCCGCAACTGGTCGCAGGCGTCGCCGGAGCAGCAGAAGCAGGTCATCGACCAGTTCCGCCAGCTCCTGATCTACACGTATTCGGGCGCGCTCTCCGACGTCAGCGACCAGAAGGTCGAGTACCGGCCGTTCCGGGCCGATCCGGGCGACAGCGTCGTGCAGGTCGACACCCGGATCGTCAACCCGCGCGGCGGCGAGCCGATCCAGCTCAACTACAAGCTGGACAAGGAGGGCGCGGACTGGAAGATCATCGACGTCAACGTTCTCGGCGTGTGGCTCGTCGAGAACTACCGCAACAGCTTCCAGCAGGAAGTCAGCCGCGGCGGCATCGAGGGCCTGATCAAGTCGCTGACCGCGAAGAACCAGCAGCTCGCGAGCGGCGCGAACCGTCGCAAGGGTTGAGTCGCCGACTCGCCGACGCCCCGTGACGTACCGCTTCCCCGGGCCCATCACGATGGGCAACGCGTCGGCGAGCCTCGCGGCCTGCGTCGCGGCGATCGACGCCGGCGAGTCCGAGGTCGTCCTCGACGCGCTCGCGCATTCCGATTCGTCGGCCGTCGCGGTCCTGGTCGCGGTGCGCCGGCACGCCGCGCTCGCCGGCAAGCGGCTGACGATCGGTCCCGCGCCCGAGGCCGTCCGCAGCCTCGCGACGCTGTACGGCGTCGAGTCGTTCATCGCGACCGCGCCGGTCGGCTGAGCCGCGGCGCCGGCCGCCTATAATGGCGGGCTTCGTCCGGGCCGCGCGTCGGCCCGTCGGTGCCCCTTCCTCATGCCGGCCGCCATCCATCTCCACCAGGTGCAGAAGCGCTACGGCGCGCTGCAGGCGCTCGCCGGCGTCGAGCTTCACGATCGACGAAGGCGACTTCTTCGGGCTGCTCGGCCCGAACGGCGCCGGCAAGACCACGCTGATCTCGATCGTCGGCGGCCTGACGCGCGCCGACGCCGGCACGGTGCGCGTCCTCGGCCACGACGTCGTCGACGACTACCGCGCGAGCCGGCGGCTCGCTCGGCGTCGTGCCGCAGGAGCTGGTCTTCGATCCGTTCTTCACGGTCCGCGAGACGCTGCGGATCCAGTCCGGCTACTTCGGGCTGTCGCAGCAACGACGCGTGGATCGACGAGATCATGCACGAGCTCGACCTGACGTCGAAGGCCGACGTCAACATGCGCAAGCTCTCGGGCGGCATGAAGCGCCGCGTGCTCGTCGCGCAGGCGCTGGTGCACAAGCCGCCGGTCATCGTGCTCGACGAGCCGACCGCGGGCGTCGACGTCGAGCTGCGGCAGACGCTGTGGAAGTTCATCTCGCAGGCTCAATCGCGAAGGCCACACGATCGTGCTGACGACGCACTACCTCGAGGAGGCGCAGGCGCTCTGCAAGCGGATCGCGATGCTCAAGGGCGGCGAGGTCGTGGCGCTCGAGTCGACGGCGTCGCTGCTCGCGCGCTTCGACGCGGCGCAGCTCGTGCTGCATTTCGCGTCCGGCCGCCTGCCGGCGTCGCTCGCCGACCGCGCCGTCGAGCCCGACGTCGCGACGACGGCCGACCGCGTCGCACTCCGGCTCACGGCCGCGTCCGACGTCGAGCCGATCCTCGCGGCGGTGCGCGCGTCGGGCGCGGTCGTCGACCAGGTCGGGATCGAGCGAGTCGACCTCGAGGACGTGTTCGTGCAGATCATGGGCGGCGCGCAGGAGCGCGCGCGGATGGCGGCGGCCGCATGAGCACCGTGCTGCGTCCGAGCTTCGACGCGGCGGCGATCGCGCTGCCGAACGGCGCCGTCGAGCGTCCTCTGACCGGCTTCCGCACGCTGTTCTACAAGGAGTCGCTGCGCTTCTGGAAGGTCGGCTACCAGACGGTCGGCGCGCCGATCCTGACGGCCGTGCTGTACCTGCTGATCTTCTCGCACGTGCTCGAGTCGCACGTGAAGGTCTACGGCCACGTGTCGTACACGGCGTTCCTGATTCCCGGCCTCGTGATGATGTCGATGCTGCAGAACGCGTTCGCGAACAGCTCGTCGTCGCTGATCCAGTCGAAGATCAGCGGCAACCTCGTCTTCGTGCTGCTGACGCCGCTGACGCACCGCGAGGTGTTCGCCGCCTACGTGCTCGCGGCGATGGTGCGCGGGCTCGTCGTCGGCTGCGGCGTGTTCGTCGTCGACGCTGTGGTTCGCGGTGCCCGACTTCGCGGCCGCCGCTGTGGATCGTCGTGTTCGCGCTGCTCGGCGACGTGCGATGCTCGGCACGCTCGGCCTGATCGCCGGCATCTGGGCCGAGAAGTTCGACCAGGTCGCGGCGTTCCAGAACTTCCTGATCATGCCGCGACGTTCCTGTCGGGCGTGTTCTACTCGGTCCACTCGCTGCCGCCGTTCTGGCAGGCCGTGTCGCACGCGAATCCGTTCTTCTACATGATCGACGGCTTCCGCTACGGCTTCTTCGGCGTGTCCGACGTGTCGCCGTGGACGAGCCTCGCGATCGTCGCGCGGTCACGGCCGCGATCCTCGCGACCGCCGCGCTGCGCCTGCTCGCGAGCGGCTACAAGACGCGGCATTGACCGCGACCCTCGCGCCGGCCGACCGCGGTCGACGCGTCTCATCGGCAGGACCCGACCCATCATGATGACGAAGGAAACGATCCGCGAACTGATCGCGACGCACGTCGACTGCACCGACATCGACGTCCGCGGCGACGACGGCGCGCACTTCGAGGCGACGATCGTCGCGCCGGCGTTCGAGGGCAAGTCGCGCGTCGCGCGTCATCAGCTCGTCTACGCGCGCGCTCGGCGACCACATGCGCGAGGCGATCCACGCGCTGTCGATCAAGACGCTGACGCCGGCCGAGTGGTCGACGCGGCGAAGGGCTCGCGTGGATAAGCTCGTCGTCGAGCGGCGGGCGGCGGCTCGACGGCGAAGTCGACGATCTCGGGCGCGAAGAACGCGGCGCTGCCGATCCTCTGCGCGGCGCTGCTGACCGGCGAGCACGCTCGACGCTCGCGAACGTGCCGGAGCTGCGCGACGTCGCGCACGATGCGTCACGCTGCTCGAGCAGATGGGCGTGCGGGTCGAGCGCGACGGCGACCGCGCGTCGCTGACGGCCGACGCGGTCGACGGCGCTCGAGGCGCCGTACGAGCTGGTCAAGACGATGCGCGCGTCGATCCTCGTGCTCGGTCCGCTGCTCGCGCGCTTCGGCGAGGCGCGCGTGTCGCTGCCGGGCGGCTGCGCGATCGGCACGCGGCCGGTCGACCAGCACATCAAGGGCCTGCAGGCGATGGGCGCGGCGATCACCATCGAGCAGGGCTACATCGACGCGCGGACGCGACGGCACGCGGCTGACGGGCGCGCGCGTCGTGACCGACATGGTGACGGTCACCGGCACCGAGAACCTGATGATGGCCGCGACGCTCGCCGACGGCACGACGACGATCGAGAACGCGGCGCGCGAGCCGGAGGTCGTCGACCTCGCCGACGTGCTCGTCGCGATGGGCGCGAAGATCGACGGCGCCGGCACCGACCGCATCGTCGATCGAAGGCGTCGAGCGGCTGCACGGCGCGCGTCACGCGGTCATGCCGGACCGCATCGAGACCGGCACGTTCCTGTGCGCGGCCGCGGCCACGACGTCGCGGCCGGCGGCGAGGTCGTCGTGCGCGGCGCGCGCCCGCGCACGCTCGACGCGGTGCTCGACAAGCTGCGCGAGGCGGGCGTCTCGCTCGACTGCGACGCACGACTCGATCCGCGTGCGCGCGAACGGCCATGCGCTCGTCGGCGCGAACGTGCGCACGTCCGAATATCCGGCGTTCCCGACCGACATGCAGGCGCAGTTCATGGCGCTCGACTGCATCGCCGACGGCACGAACCGCGTCACCGAGACGATCTTCGAGAACCGCTTCATGCACGTGCAGGAACTGGGCCGCCTCGGCGCGTCGATCGAGATCGAAGGCAACACGGCGATCGTCAAGGGCGTGCCGCGGCTGTCGGGCGCGACCGTGATGGCGACCGACCTGCGCGCGTCCGCGGGGCTCGTGATCGCGGCGCTCGTGCGCCGACGGCGAGACGACGATCGACCGCATCTACCACCTCGATCGCGGCTACGAGCGCGATGGAGACGAAGCTCGCGGCGCTCGGCGCGACGATCCGTCGCGTGACCGCGTGAGCGACCGCGACGCGTCGGTGCGACGCGTCGGCACGACGCGCGGAGCGCATCGTGCTGACGCTCGCGCTGTCGAAGGGCCGCATCATCGCCGAGACGCTGCCGCTGCTCGCGGCCGCCGGCATCGACGTCGTCGAGGACCCCGAGACGTCGCGCAAGCTGATCCTGCCGACCTCCGACGCGGCGCTGCGGATCATCATCGTGCGCGCGTCCGACGTGCCGACCTACGTCGCGTACGGCGCGGCCGACCTCGGCGTCGCCGGCCGCGACGTGCTGCTCGAGTACGACGGACGGCGAGCTGTATCAGCCGCTCGACCTCGACATCGCGCGCTGCCGGATGTCGGTCGCCGCGCCGCGCGGCTTCGACTACGCGAACGCGGTGCGTCACGGCGCGCGGCTGTCGATCGCGACGAAGTACGTCAAGACGGCGCGCGAGCATTTCGACCTGAAGGGCGTCCACGTCGACCTCATCAAGCTGTACGGCTCGATGGAGCTCGGCGCCGCTCGTCGGGCTGGCCGACGCGATCGTCGACCTCGTGTCGTCCGGCGCGACGCTCGCCGCGAACGACCTCGTCGAGGTCGAGACGATCATGCCGATCTCGTCGCGGCTGATCGTCAACCGCGCCGCGATGAAGCTGAAGCGCGAGGCGATCGTGCCGCTGCTCGACGCGCTCGAACGCGCGGTCGCGTCGCGTACGGCCGGGCGCGAGGCCGCATGAGCGAAATCGACGACCCGGGTCGCAGGAGCCCGACGGTGCGGCGGCTCGACACGCGCGAGCCGGGCTTCGACGCCGCGCTCGGCGAGCTGCTGCGCTTCGACACCGACGACGACTCGGCAGTCGACCAGGCGGCCGCCGCGATCGTCGCCGACGTGCGCCGTCGCGGCGACGACGCGCTCGTCGACTACACGAAGCGCTTCGACCGCGTGACCGTCGAATCGGCCGCCGACGCTCGAGATCCCGCGCGCCGCGCTCGACGCCGCGCGCGACGCGTTGCCGGCCGACCAGCGCGACGCGCTCGAGCAGGCGGCCGCGCGCGTGCGCGCGTTCCACGAGCGGCAGCGCGGCGAGACCTGGACCTACGACGAGCCCGACGGCACGCGGCTCGGCCAGCGCGTCACGCCGCTCGACCGCGTCGGGATCTACGTGCCGGGCGGCCTCGCCGCGTATCCGTCGAGCGTGCTGATGAACGCGATCCCGGCGAAGGTCGCCGGCGTCGGCGAGATCGTCATGGTCACGCCGACGCCCGACGGCGTGCGCAACGCGATGGTGCTCGCCGCGGCCGCGATCGCCGGCGTCGACCGCGTGTTCGCGATCGGCGGCGCGCAGGCGATCGCCGCGCTCGCGTACGGCACCGCGACGGTCCCGGCCGTCGACAAGATCGTCGGCCCCGGCAACGCGTACGTCGCCGCGGCGAAGCGCCGCGTGTTCGGCACGGTCGGCATCGACATGATCGCGGGCCCGTCGGAGATCCTCGTCGTCGCCGACGGCACGGCGCCGACCCGACTGGGTCGCGATGGACCTGTTCTCGCAGGCCGAGCACGACGAGGTCGCGCAGGCGATCCTGCTGTGTCCCGACGCCGGCGTACCTCGACGCGGTCGCGCGAGCGATCGACGTCGCTGCTGCCGACGCTGCCGCGCGCCGACATCATCAGCGGCGTCGATGCGCGACCGCTGCGCGCTGATCCGGGTGCGCGACCTCGACGAGGCGTGCGCGCTCGTCAACCGCATCGCGCCCGAACACCTCGAGCTGTCGGTCGCCGATCCCGACGCGCTGCTGCCGAAGATCCGCCACGCCGGCGCGATCTTCCTCGGCATCCACTCGTCGGAGGCGATCGGCGACTACTGCGCCGGGCCGAACCACGTGCTGCCGACGGCGCGCACCGCGCGCTTCTCGTCGCCGCTCGGCGTCTACGACTTCCAGAAGCGCACGTCGCTGATCGCGGTCAGCCGCGCCGGCGCGCAGACGCTCGGCCGCCTCGCGTCGACGCTCGCGCACGGCGAAGGGCTGCAGGCGCACGCGCGCTCGGCCGAGTACCGGATCGACGGGGTGGGCGATGCGTGAACGGCGGACGCGCGGTCGCCTCGCCGAGCGGGACCTGAACGAGCGGTCCCTGGTCGCAAGGCTGCTGCGGCCGCGTGGATGGCTCGTGCAGATCCTGTTCGAAGTCGCGTTCAGCGGCGTCGCCGCGCTCGTCGTCTTCTGCTTGCACGGCCGATGACCGCGACCGACTTCGTGTCGCGCGTGATCCGCGACGACGTCCGCGCGATGCACGCGTACGCCGTCGCCGACGCGACCGGGCTCGTCAAGCTCGACGCGATGGAGAACCCGTTCGCGCTGCCGGAGAAGCTGCGCGACCAGCTCGCGTCGTTGCTCGCCGACCTGCCGGTCAACCGCTATCCGTCGCCGCGCGCCGACGCACTGCGCGCTGCGCTGAAGCGCGCGATGCGCGTGCCCGACGGCTGCGACGTGCTGCTCGGCAACGGCTCCGACGAGCTGATCTCGCTGGTGATGATGGCCGTCGCCCGCGACGGCGCGTCGGTGCTGTCGCTCGTGCCCGGCTTCGCGATGTTCGCGCTGTCGGCGAAGCTCGCGCGGCTCGCGCACGTCGCGGTGCCGCTGCGATCCGACTTCTCGCTCGATCGCGACGCGACGATCGACGCGCTGACGACGCATCGACCGGCCGTCGCGTTCATCGCCTATCCGAACAATCCGACCGGCAACCGCTTCGTCCGCGCCGACGTCGACGCCGTGATCGAGGCGGCGCAGGCGACCGGCACGCTGGTCGTGATCGACGAGGCCTACTTCGCGTTCGCGTCGGACAGCTTCATGACCGACCTGCCGCGCCACGACAACCTGCTGGTGCTGCGCACCGTCAGCAAGAGCGGCCTCGCCGGCGCCCGGCTCGGCTACCTGTGCGGCGCGCCGGCGTGGCTGGACGAGATCGACAAGGTGCGGCCGCCGTACAACGTCAACGCGTTCACGCAGTGTGCCGTCGGGTTCGCGCTCGAGCACGCCGACGTGCTCGACGGGCAGGCCGCGATCCTGCGCGACCAGCGCACGCGGCTCGTCGAGGCGCTGCAGTCGATCGACGGCGTCGTGCCGTTCCCGTCGCGACGCGAACTTCGTGCTGTTCCGCGTCGTCCGCGGCGACCTCGGCGCCGCGTCGCGCGTCCACGCGGCGCTGAAGGCGCGCGGCGTGCTCGTGAAGGACCTGTCGACGAGCCATCCGTTGTGCGCCAACTGCCTGCGTGTTACGGTCTCGACGCCCGACGAGAACGCGACGTTCGTCGCCGCGTTGAAGGCATCGTTGCCCGAGGCGTCGCCCTTCGAGTCGGCGTCCGCCGACGTCCCCCAGGTCCATCCCGCGCCATGAACGCCGTCACCGATCCCGCGCTGCGCGCCCCGCGGCCGCCGCGCGACCGTGCAGCGCGACACCGCCGAGACGAGGATCGCGGTCGCCGTCGACCTCGACGGCACCGGCGCGTCGCGCCTCGCGTCCGGCGTGCCGTTCCTCGACCACATGCTCGACCAGATCGCGCGTCACGGACTCGTCGACCTCGACGTCGAGGCGCACGGCGACCTGCATATCGACGCGCACCACACGGTCGAGGACATCGGCATCACGCTCGGCCAGGCGGTCGCGCGCGCGGTCGGCGACAAGAAGGGCATCCGCCGCTACGGCCACGCCTACGTGCCGCTCGACGAGGCGCTGTCGCGCGTCGTCATCGACTTCTCCGGCCGGCCCGAACTCGTGTGGCACGTGCCGTTCACGCGCGCGATGATCGGCGCGTTCGACGTCGACCTCGCGCACGAATTCTTCCAGGGCTTCGTCAATCACGCGCTGGTCACGCTGCACGTCGACAACCTGCGCGGCGACAACGCGCACCATCAGTGCGAGACCGTCTTCAAGGCGTTCGGCCGCGCGCTGCGCATGGCGGTCGAGCGCGACCCGCGGATGGCGGGGGTCGTGCCGAGCACGAAGGGCAGTCTTTGACCGCGCGCACGCAGGGTCCGCTCTCGGGAAACGTCATCCCGGCAAGGGCCGGGGCCCAAGTTCGCCGATGATCGATCGAGTCTCCGGCCTTCGCCGGGACGCCACGCGCAGATGATCGTCATCGTCGACTACGGGATGGGCAACCTGCGCAGCGTCGCGCAGGCGCTGCGGCACGTCGCGCCCGAAGCGGACGTCCGCATCTCGTCGTCGGCCGCGGAGATCGACGCGGCCGATCGCGTCGTGCTGCCCGGCCAGGGCGCGATGCCCGACTGCATGCGCAACCTGCGCGACGCCGGCCTGCGTCGACGCCGTGATGCGCACCGCGGCGACGAAGCCGCTGCTCGGCGTGTGCATCGGCGAGCAGATGCTGGTCGACGCGAGCGACGAGAGTCCGGACGAACGACCGACGCCCGGCCTCGGCCTGATCCCCGGGCACTGCGTGCGCTTCGACCCGCGCGCCGGCGGCGCCGATCCACCGCTGAAGGTGCCGCACATGGGCTGGAACCGCGTGCGCCAGACCGACGGCTCGGCCCCGCCGCATCCGCTGTGGCAAGGCATCGCCGACGACGGCTGGTTCTATTTCGTGCACAGCTATCATGTCCGCCTCGACGACGACGCGGACGTCGCCGGCACGAGCACGTACGGCGCGCCCTTTACCGCGGCCATCGCGCGGGATAATATTTTTGCCACGCAATTCCATCCCGAGAAGAGCGCGTCCGCCGGCCTCGCGCTTTATCGCAACTTCGTCGAATGGGACCCTTGAGCCCGTGATGCTCGCCGTCCACGCCGTGGACCGCCGACGCCCCCGCGTCCTGCGCCGCGCCATTCGATTCACCCTCCCGCATCGCATCCCATGCTGCTGATCCCCGCGATCGACCTGAAGGACGGCCATTGCGTCCGCCTGCGGCAGGGCGACCTGCACGACGCGACCGTGTTTTCCGAGGACCCGGCCGCGATGGCGCGGCACTGGGTCGAGCAGGGCGCGCGACGGCTGCATCTCGTCGACCTCAACGGCGCGATCGCCGGACGGCCGAAGAACGAGTCGGCGGTCAAGGCGATCATCGACGTCGGTCGGCGGCAGCATCCCGGTGCAGCTCGGCGGCGGCATCCGCGATCTCGACACGATCGAGCGCTATCTCGACGACGGCATCGCGTACGTGATCATCGGCACGGCGGCGGTCAAGAACCCGGGCTTCCTGCACGACGCGTGCGGCGCGTTCCCGGGCCAGATCATCGTCGGGCTCGACGCGCGCGACGGCAAGGTGGCGACCGACGGCTGGTCGAAGCTCACCGGCCACGAGGTCGTCGACCTCGCGAAGAAGTTCGAGGGCTACGGCGTCGAGGCGATCATCTACACCGACATCGGCCGCGACGGCATGATGTCGGGCATCAACATCGAGGCGACGCTGAAGCTCGCGCAGAGCGTGTCGGTGCCGGTGATCGCGTCGGGCGGCCTGTCGACGATCGCCGACATCGAGGCGCTGTGCGCGATCGAGGACGAAGGCATCGAAGGCGTGATCTGCGGCCGCGCGATCTATGCGGGCGACCTCGACTTCAAGGACGCGCAGGCGAAGGCGGACGAGATCGCGGGGGTCTCTTGACCGTCGTCGTCCGCGGGATCGCCGGGACCGGCGTTCCGATCGCGCATGGACCGATCAGCGTTGCCGTCGTCCCGGCGAAGGCCGGGACCCAAGTTGCACTCCCGCGCGCGACGAGATGATCGGACCCGGGCCTGCGCCGGGGCGACGAAGCGCCGTGCGTGCCCTTTCCGATCCGACGATCCCATGCTCGCCAAACGCGTCATCCCCTGCCTCGACGTCCATGCCGGACGCGTCGTCAAGGGCGTCAACTTCGTCGAGTTGCGCGACGCCGGCGACCCGGTCGAGGTCGCGAAGCGCTACGACGACGCGGGCGCCGACGAGCTGACGTTCCTGGACATCACCGCGACGTCCGACGAGCGCGACCTGATCCTCGAGATGATCGAGGCGGTCGCGTCGCAGGTCTTCATCCCGCTCACGGTCGGCGGCGGCGTGCGCACGGTCGACGACGTGCGGCGGCTGCTGAACGCCGGCGCCGACAAGGTCAGCATGAACTCGAGCGCGATCGCGAATCCGTCGCTCGTCGCCGAGGCCGCCGCGCGCTACGGCTCGCAATGCATCGTCGTCGCCATCGACGCGAAGGCCGACGGCGACGGCGGCTGGCAGGTGTACACGCACGGCGGACGCAAGCCGGCCGGACTCGACGCGGTCGCGTGGGCGCGCGAGGCCGCGCGGCTCGGCGCCGGCGAGATCCTGCTGACGAGCATGGACCGCGACGGCACGAAGTCCGGCTTCGACCTCGCGTTGACGCGCGCGGTGTCCGATGCGGTGCCGGTGCCGGTGATCGCGTCCGGCGGCGTCGGGACGCTCGACGACCTCGCCGACGGCGTGATCGACGGCCACGCCGACGCGGTGCTCGCGGCGAGCATCTTCCATTACGGCACGTTCACCGTCGACGCCGCGAAGCGCCGCATGGCCGAGCGCGGCATCGCGATGAGGCTCGGCTGAGATGGAAGAATCGGCGCCGTACGACGACGGGCGCGTGAACAAGGGCACGAGCACGAAGACGCCGGCGTCCGCGCGCGACTGGCTCGACGACGTCGCCTGGAACGCCGACGGCCTCGTCGCGGCGATCGCGCAGGAGGCCGGCAGCGGCGACGTGCTGATGCTCGCGTGGATGAATCGCGACGCGCTCGAAGCGACGCTCGCGCGCGGCGAGGCCGTCTACTGGAGCCGCTCGCGGAAGGCGCTCTGGCACAAGGGCGACACGTCGGGGCACTTCCAGAAGGTCCGCGACATCCGGCTCGACTGCGACGGCGACGCGGTCCTGCTGACGGTCGAGCAGGTCGGCGGCGTCGCCTGCCACACCGGTCGCCACCGCTGCTTCTACCGGCGGCTCGACGGCGACGCGAACGACGCGACCTGGACCGAGACCGATGCGCCGCTCGAGCCGGCACGGCGCGGGTCGGCGCCGGACGGCACATGAGCGACGACGTCCTCGCCCGGCTCGCCGCCGTCATCGAGTCGCGGCGCGGCGGCGACCCGTCGACGTCGTACGTCGCGCGGCTGCTCGCGAAGGCGCCCGACGCGGTGCTGAAGAAGATCGGCGAGGAGGCGACCGAGACGGTGATGGCCGCGAAGGACGGCGACCGCGCGCGGATCGTCGCCGAGACCGCCGACCTGTGGTTCCATTGCCTCGTGATGCTCGCGCAGCACGACCTCGCGCCGCAGGACGTGCTCGACGAGCTGGCGCGGCGCGAGGGGCTCTCCGGGCTCGACGAGTTCGCGGCGCGCAAGGACGACGACCGACGACGGGAACAGCGATGAACGACGAGACGACGAAACCGGCGACGACGTCGGCGACCCCGGCCGCGACGCGCGCGGCGATCGACGCGGCCGCGAAGCCGGACTGCATCTTCTGCCGCATCGTCGCGGGCACGATCCCGTCGAAGAAGGTCTACGAGGACGACGAGTTCGTCGCGTTCAACGACATCAACCCGGCCGCGCCGGTCCACGTCCTCGTGATCCCGAGGCTGCACCTCGACTCGCTCGCCGACTGCGAGGGCGCGCACGCGGACCTGTTGGGTAGAATGGTCGGCCTCGCGCCGCGGCTCGCGCGCGAGCAGGGCGTCGGCTACGACGGTCCCGACGGCAGCAGCGGTTTCAAGGCGATGTTCAACACCGGACGGGGCGGCGGGCAGGAGGTCTATCATCTGCACCTGCACGTCCTCGGCGGGCCGCGACCCTGGAAAGCGCGCTAGCCGGGTTCCGAACGGTTACGGCGGTCGGCGCGCCACGCGACAGGCAGGCGTGACGATCCGCGGGAGAAGGCAATGGGCGGTTTGAGCATCTGGCACTGGTTGATCGTTCTCGTCATCGTGCTGCTCGTCTTCGGGACGAAGAAGCTGAAGAACATGGGTGAAGACCTCGGCGGCGCGGTCAAGGGTTTCAAGCACGGCATGCGCGACGGCAGCGAGACGCCGGCCGACGCGCCGCAGGTCGCCGATCGCACGACGATCGACGTCGAAGCCCGCGATCGCACCCGCACCTGACGCGGGCGGTCGCGCCATCGACGTCGCCGACGCGCGCCGCGGCGCCGTCGATCCGGCCGCGCCGTCGTCCGACTTGCGTGCCCGCCGCGAGCGCCTCGCGCCGCGGCGCCGCGCCCACGAAGTCCTTTTTCTCGTCGCATCGTGTTCGATCTCGGGCTCTCCAAGCTGGCGGTGATCGGCGCCGTCGCGCTGGTCGTGATCGGACCGGAGCGGCTGCCGAAGGTCGCGCGGACGGTCGGCACGCTGCTCGGCCGCGCGCAGCGCTATCTCGCCGACGTCAAGGCGGAGGTCAATCGCGAGATGCAGCTCGACGAGCTGAAGGCGATGCGCGACCACGTGCAGAGCGCGGCGAGTTCGTTCGAGACCGCGGTCCACGACAACCTGCGGCAGACCGGCGCCGCGCTCCACGGCGAGTTGCGGCAGACCGGGGCGGACCTGAACAGTGCGTTCGAGGGCGCGCCGGCGGCCGAGTCGCCGCCGGCCGCGGTGATGCGGCCGCTCGTGCCGCTCGCGCCGGCCAAGCGCAGCAAGTGGAAGCGCAACGTCGCGATCCGCCAGAGCGGCACGCCGCTGTGGTTCAAGTCCGCGAATCGCAAGCGCACGCGCGTGCAGTCGGGCGCCGCCCGCGTCGCGCGCTATCGCGTGCGATGACGATCGTCGACCGGATCGCGTCGTGACGAAGCCGAAGCTGCTGAAGCACGCGAGCGCGGACGACACGAGCGACGGCGAGTCGTTCATCTCGCACCTGGTCGAGCTGCGCGCACGGCTCGTGAAGGCGGCGCTCGCGGTGCTCGTCGTGTTCGTCTGCCTCGCGCCGTTCTCGTCGCACATCTACGACCTGATGGCGACGCCGATGCTGCGCGCGCTGCCCGAAGGCACGAAGATGATCGCGACGGGCGTCATCACGCCGTTCCTCGTGCCGGTGAAGGTCACGCTGCTGGTCGCGTTCGTGCTGTCGCTGCCGGTCGTGCTCTATCAGCTGTGGGCGTTCGTCGCGCCGGGCCTCTACTCGCACGAGAAGAAGCTCGCGCTGCCGATCATCACGTCGAGCTTCCTGCTGTTCCTGGTCGGCGTCGCGTTCTGCTACTTCTTCGTGTTCGGGACCGTGTTCCGCGTCATCAACGAGATGGCCCCGAAGTCGGTGATGGTCGCGCCCGACATCGACGCGTACTTCGGCTTCGTGATGACCATGTTCCTCGCGTTCGGCGTCACGTTCGAGGTCCCGATCGTCGTCGTCGTGCTGGTGCGCTTCGGGCTCGTCAGCGTCGCGACGCTGCGCAGCGCGCGACCGTACGTGATCGTCGCGTCGTTCGTCGTCGCGGCGATCATCACGCCGCCGGACCCCGGCTCGATGATGCTGCTCGCGATCCCGCTCGTCGTGCTGTTCGAAGCGGGCCTGTTCGTCGCGCGCTTCGTGCGGGTCGAGGCGGAGCGGGCGCGCGCGGCATCGACGGCATAGCCTTCGCTCGCGAGCCCGACGACGGAAGGGCCGTGATGCATCGTGCCGTCCGCCTCTGCGTCGCCCTGCTGCTGTCCGCCGGTTCGACCGCCTCCGCCGTCGCACGCGCGGCCGTGGACCGCGCCGCCCCCGACGCGACGATCGACGTGCCGTTCCTGTACGAGGACGCGCGTCTGTACGTGCCGGTCCGCGTCGCCGGGTCGGCGCCGCTGTGGTTCATCGTCGACTCCGGGTCCACGTCCACCGTCATCGACGCCGCGGTCGCGCGCGGTCTCGGCATCGAAGGATCCCGGCCCGAGAGCGTGAGCGGCGCCGGCAGCGGCTCGACGCGCCAGTACCGCGCGGCGCCGACGCGTCTGACGGTCGGCGACGCCGCGCTCGTCGTCGACGAGCCGCGCCTCGCCGACCTGGCGGCGCTGCTCGGACCGACCAGCGGTCGCCGGCCGGCGGGCATCGTCGGCGCCCAGCTGTTCCGCGAGCACGTCGTCGCGATCGACTTCGCCGCACGTCGGATGACGCTGTACCGCCCCGACGCGGACCTGTCGCGGCGCTTCGCCGTCGCCGTCCCGCTGACCTTCGACGACGACGTGCCGCTCGCGCACGCCGACCTGGCGTTGCCGTCGGGGCGCGTCGTGCCGATGACCGTGATCGTCGACCTCGGCGCGAAGTCGTGGCTGCTCGTCTGCGAGCCGTTCGACGCGCGGACGCACGTCGCCGACGCGTTCCGCCGCAGCGTCACGACGGCCTTCGGCGCGGGCGTCGGCGGCGACACGTCGTACCGGTTCGGACGCGCGCGGTCGCTCGAACTCGACGCACGGCAGGCGTCGCGGATCGACGGCCCGGTCGTCGGCGTCTCGGTCGGTGGAACGCTGCAATCGTCGGAATTCGACGCGCTGCTCGGCGCGCGCTATCTCGAGCGCTTCCGCGTCGCGTTCGACTACCACGCGTCGCGGCTGCTGCTCGCGCGCCGCGCGTCGAGCGACCCCGGTTTCGATCGCAGCGGCCTGTTCGTCATCGCCGACGGCGATGCGCCGATGCGGGTCGTGGTCCGCCAGGTGCAGGCCGATTCGCCGGCGAGCCGGGCCGGACTCCGGCGCGACGACGAGATCGTCGCGGTCGACGGTCGTTCGTCGCAGGCCCTGCACCTGGCCGGCGTCCGCCAGGCGTTCCGCTCGCGCCGCCCCCGTCCGGTGACGGTGGTCTATGCGCGGGCCGGGACGCTCGCGACGACGCGGATGATGCTGCGCGATCTGCTGTAGCGCCGACGAACGACGCGCGCGTCAGGGGCGGATCGCGGCGCGCAGCCAGTCGTCGAGCGGCGTCGCGGCCGCGAACGTCGACGCGATCGTGCCTGCGAGATCCTGCGGCGGGTTCCGCGACAGGTCGATGTTCGCCGCCACGACGAAGCTCTTCAGTCGCAGCAGGTCCGCATACGCGTCGATGCCCGGCGTCTTCGGGTCGTAGCCCTTCGGCAAGCGCGCGAGGCGGCCCTCGTCGCCGAGCGCGCCGAACGTCGCGACGAAGCGGCGGTTCTTCACGATCCGTCGCAGCGACGCATGGTCGTCGACGACGCGGCGGCGCAGCTTCGCGAGCACGTCGGCTGGCGGTAGCCAGCAGCCGGCGCCGAGATGCAGGTTCTCGTCGGCGTCGATCGAGAGGTAGTACATCGGCCCCGAATTCTTGACGCCCGGCTCGGCGATCGACGCCGAGAAGTAGGTCTTGTACGGCGTCTTGTCGTTCGAGAATCGGATGTCGCGGTAGATCCGGAACAGCGACTTCTTCGCGTCGACGCCGGCGATCAGCGGATCGTGCTTCGCCAGGCGCGCGATCACCTGCGCGACGAGCGTGACGAACTCGGGCCGCAGGATGTCGTACGCCGGCTTGTTCATCACGAACCAGGCCTTGTTGTTGTTCTCGCGCAGTCCCTTCAGGTACGACGTCAGCGCCGGCAGGTGCATGTCACGGTTCCTGCGGCGGGCCGGCCTTCGGACGCGACGCGACCTTGACCGGCAGGTCGAGCTCGTCGCGCTTGCGCAGCAGCTTCAGCTTCGCGACGTTGCCGGGCTTGAGGCGCGCGATCGCGTCGAGCATCGTGATCGTGTCCGTGATCGGATGACCGTCGACCGCGATCAGGATGTCGCCGGGCTTCACGCCGGCCTGGTCGGCGGGGCCGCCGCGGAACACGCCGGAGATGAACGCGCCCTTGCTGCGGCCGAACGTCAGCGCCTCGACCTCGGCCGGCGAGATGTCCTGCGGCTCGACGCCGATGTAGCCGCGCACGACCTCGCCCGACGTGACGATGCCTTCGAGCACTTCCTTCGCGGTCGACACCGGCACCGCGAAGCCGATGCCGAGCGAGCCGCCCGAACCTTTCGAGTAGATCGCCGAGTTGATGCCGATCAGGTTGCCGTTCGCGTTGACGAGCGCGCCGCCCGAGTTGCCGGGATTGATCGCGGCGTCGGTCTGGATGTAGTTCTCGAAATTCGTGAGGTTCAGATGGCTGCGGCCGAGCGCGCTGACGATGCCCATCGTGACCGTCTGGCCGACGTTGAACGGGTTGCCGATCGCGAGCACGACGTCGCCGACGTGCACGTCCTCGATGCGGCCGAGCGTGATGACCGGCAGGTCGTGCAGGTCGACCTTCAGCACCGCGAGGTCGGTCTCGGCGTCGCTGCCGACGACCTTCGCCGGCGTGCTGTGGCCGTCCGACAGGCTGACGGTGATGTCGTCGGCGCCTTCGATCACGTGCCGGTTCGTCAGCACGTAGCCGTCCTTGCTGACGATGACGCCGGACGCGAGCGTGCGCTCGGCGTTGCCTTCGTTGAGGCGTCGGCCCTGCTGCCGTCGCTGTCGCGGATCGTCGGCGAACGGGTCGCGCGCGTCGTGGCTCTCGCCGTTGATGTCGATGCTGACGACGGCCGGCGCGGCGACGCGCACGGCGTCGCTGTACGAGTTCGCGTGCGTGCCCTTGAAGACCGGGAGCGCGGCGCCGGCGATCGGGGCGGCCTCGTTGATCGTCACCGTGCCGACCTGCCGTTCGCCGGCGAGCCAGTCGGGATGCAGCGTCTGGACCACGAACAGCAGCGCGAGACCGATCGTGACGGTCTGGGCGAACAGCAGCCACAGCCGCCGGACGACGACGCGCGAACTGCGGGAAGCGGGGACGGGCGTCATGCGAACGAACGGTGGGACGGCGCGGCGGACGGACCGCGGCGCCATGGCGCCGCCGTCCGCGTTCTTCGAGTCGTGCGGTCAGCCTCGCTTCAGCGAATCGCGGATCTCGCGCAGCAGCACCGTGTCCTCCGGCGTCGCGGCCGGCGCGGCGTCGAGGCCGCCCTTCGCGCGGCTGATCAGCTTGACCATCCAGAAGATGATGAACGCGAGGATGACGAAGTTGATCAGGATCGTGATGAAGTTGCCGTAGCCCAGCACCGCGACGCCCGCGTCGGTGAGTTCCTTGTACGAGTAAGGCGCGCCGTGCCCGATCTTCGCGGCCTGGTCGGGCCGGATCGTCCCGAGCGCGACGAAATAGTTGCTGAAATCGAGCCCGCCGAAGACCGCGCCGACGACCGGCATGATCACGTCCTTGACGAGCGAGTCGACGATCTTGCCGAACGCGCCGCCGATGATGACGGCGACGGCGAGGTCGATCACGTTGCCGCGGATCGCGAAGTCACGGAAGTCCTTCAGCATGCTCATGCGCGCTCCTGTCGACGGGATCGGGGCATTCTAGGGCATCGGCCGCAGGCCGCGACGCCTGCCGCCGCTGCTGCGCCGCCGACCGCGACACGGCCTCGCCGGGACGAGCTTTGATTCGCCCCGACGATTCCGGTAAAATCGCGCGCTGTCCGAAATGCGCCCTACCGGCGCGCGAGCGGTCGGGCGACCGCATCCGCGCAAATCCGGGCGGCCGCGTTCTCCGGTCGTCGCCGTCACCCGTTCGCACCCATCCGAATAGGCCGAAGCCCGCGGGCGATCGGCGCCTCCATGTCCAGCGCAGATCAGCTCGCAGGCTCTCCCGGAATCCCGTACGGCGCCGACCGGTCGTCGGCGGGCGGCCACGCCACCGAAGGTTCGCATCGGCGACGGCAAGCCCGGCTCCCCGTCCGTGCCGAAGCGGGTCGACAACACGCGCCGCAACCTGCTGATCGCGAGCTGCACCGCGGGCGGCGTGGCCGGCGTCGCGGCGCTGACGCCGTTCGTGGGCAGCATGGAGCCTTCCGAGCGCGCGAAGGCGGCCGGCGCGCCGGTCGAGGCCGACATCTCCGGCATGCAGGTCGGCGAGCTGCGCACGTTCGAGTGGCGCGGCAAGCCGGTGTGGATCGTCCGTCGCGACCCGGCGATGGTCGCTGCGCTGCCGAAGCACGACGACCAGCTCGCCGATCCGAAGTCGCTGCGCAACCCGTCGGAATTCACGCCGATGGTCGACACGCGCAACGAGTATCGCTCGCATCAAGCCCGAGTACTTCGTCGCCGTCGGCGTCTGCACCCACCTCGGCTGCTCGCCGACCGCGCGCTTCACGCCGGGTGCGCAGCCGAGCCTGCCCGACGACTGGCCGGGCGGCTGGCTGTGTCCGTGCCACGGCTCGACGTTCGACCTCGCGGGCCGCGTGTTCAAGAACAAGCCGGCGCCGGACAACCTCGCCATTCCGCCATACAGCTTCGTGACCGACACGAAGGTCATGATCGGCGAAGAGAAGAAGGCTTGACCGCGGGTTCGCGCGCCGCGTCGTCGCGGCGCGGCCGCAAGCAGCACGACGTCACCGCAGCAGCAGTCCGGAGAACCTGATGGCGAACACGAAGACGATCGAAGTGCCCGCGGACGCGCCGGCCGCGCAGCGCGTGCTCGGATGGGTCGACGCGCGCTTCCCGCTGACCGCGACGTGGAAGGCGCACCTGTCCGAGTACTACGCGCCGAAGAACTTCAACGTCTGGTACTACTTCGGCTCGTTCGCGCTGCTCGTGCTGGTGATCCAGATCGTCACCGGCATCTTCCTCGTGATGCACTACAAGCCGGACGCGTCGCTGAACCCGGCCGGCATTCCGGTCGCGTTCGCGAGCGTCGAGTACATCATGCGCGAGGTGCCGTGGGGCTGGCTGATCCGCTACATGCACTCGACCGGCGCGTCGATGTTCTTCATCGTCGTGTACCTGCACATGGTGCGCGGGCTGATCTACGGCTCGTATCGCAAGCCGCGCGAGCTGGTCTGGATCTTCGGCACCGCGATCTTCCTGTGCCTGATGGCCGAGGCGTTCTTCGGCTACCTGCTGCCGTGGGGCCAGATGTCGTTCTGGGGCGCGCAGGTGATCGTCAACCTGTTCTCCGCGATCCCGTTCATCGGTCCCGACCTGTCGCTGTGGATCCGCGGCGACTACGTGGTGTCGGACGCCACGCTGAACCGCTTCTTCTCGTTCCACGTCATCGCGATCCCGCTCGTTCTGCTCGGGCTCGTCGCCGCGCACATCGTCGCGCTGCACGAGGTCGGGTCGAACAATCCCGACGGCATCGAGATCAAGAACAACAAGGACGCGAACGGCATCCCGCTCGACGGCATCCCGTTCCATCCGTACTACTCGGTCCACGACGTGATGGGCGTCGTCGTGTTCCTGTTCATCTTCTCGGCGATCGTGTTCTTCGCGCCGGAGATGGGCGGCTACTTCCTCGAGTCGAACAACTTCCTGCCGGCGAACCCGCTGCAGACGCCGCCGCACATCGCGCCGGTCTGGTACTTCACGGCGTTCTACTCGATGCTGCGCGCCACGACCGACGACTTCACGTGGGTCATGATCCTCGGCATCGCGGTGGCGTTCGCGCTCTGGTACCTGCGCGCGAAGCCCGCGATCAAGTGGGCCGTGCCGGTCGCGGTCGTCGCGGCCGTCGCGATGGTCCTGATCCGCACGTTCGACGCGAAGTTCTGGGGCGTCGTCGTGATGGGCGGCGCGGTCGTGATGCTGTTCTTCCTGCCGTGGCTCGACCACAGCCCCGTCAAGTCGATCCGCTACCGGCCGGGCTGGCACAAGGCGTTGTACGGCATCTTCTTCGCCGTGTTCGTCGTGCTCTGCTACGTCGGCACCGAGGCGCCGTCGCCGGTCAAGAACCTGATCGCGCAGATCGGCACCGTCTACTACTTCGGCTTCTTCCTCGCGATGCCGATCTGGACGACGCTCGGCCGCTTCAAGACGCCGCCGGACCGCGTCACGTTCCATCCGCACTGAGCGCGTCGCCCGTGTCCGCCCGAAAGTCCTGCATGAAGAAGCTGCTCGCCGTCCTGCTGTTCGTCCCGTTGCTCGTCCCGCTGCTCGCGGTCGCGGCCGACGAGGGCTACACGCTCGACCACGCGCCGTACCTCGGGAACGACCAGGCCGCGCTGCAGAGCGGCGCGAAGCTGTTCGTCAACTACTGCCTGAACTGCCACAACGCGTCGGCGATGCGCTACAGCCGGCTGAAGGACCTCGGGCTCACCGACGACGAGATCAAGAAGAACCTGCTGTTCACGAGCGACAAGATCGGCGACCTGATGCGCGTCGCGATGCCCGCCAAGGACGCGAAGGAGTGGTTCGGCGCGGTGCCGCCCGACCTGTCGGTGATCGCCCGCGCCAAGACGAGCGAGCGCGGGCCGGGGTCCGACTACATCTACTCGTACCTGCGCACGTACTACAAGGACGACAAGCGGCCGACCGGCTGGAACAACCTCGCGTATCCGAACTCGGCGATGCCGCATGTGCTGTGGCAGCTGCAGGGCGTGCGCGAGCCGGTCTACGTCGACAAGAAGGACGAGGAAGGCAATACCGAGCACGAGTTCGAGCGCTTCGACCAGCTCACGCCGGGAACGCTGACGCCGCTGCAGTACGACCGCGCGACCGCCGAGATCACCGCGTTCCTGACATGGATGGCCGAGCCGGCCGCCGAGATCCGCACGCAGGTCGGCGTGTGGGTGCTGCTGTTCCTGATGGTGCTGTTCATCCTCGTCTGGAGGCTCAACGCGTCGTACTGGAAAGAAGTAAGGTGAGGAACTGACCCGAGGGCCGGGAAGCGCGCTGCTTCCCGGCCCTCGTCTTTTCAGTTGGCAATCCGTACAGGGGAAAAAACAACATGATGGTTCTCTACTCCGGCACGACGTGCCCGTTCAGCCAGCGCTGCCGCCTGGTGCTGTTCGAGAAGGGCATGGACTTCGAGATCCGCGACATCGATCTCTTCAACAAGCCGGAAGACATCTCGGTGATGAACCCGTACGGCCAGGTGCCGATCCTGGTCGAGCGCGACCTCGTCCTGTACGAGTCGAACATCATCAACGAGTACATCGACGAGCGTTTCCCGCATCCGCAGCTGATGCCGGCCGACCCCGTCATGCGCGCCCGCGCGCGGCTGTTCCTGTTCAATTTCGAGAAGGAGCTGTTCGTCCACGTCGGCACGCTCGAGAACGTCGCGGCGAAGGGTCACGAGAAGGCGCACGAGAAGGCGCGTGCCGGCATCCGCGACCGGCTCACGCAACTCGCGCCGGTGTTCCTGAAGAACAAGTTCATGCTCGGCGACGACTTCTCGATGCTCGACGTCGCCATCGCGCCGCTGCTGTGGCGGCTCGGCCACTACGGCATCGAGCTCGGCAAGAACGCCGCACCGCTGATGAAGTACGCCGAGCGCATCTTCTCGCGACCGGCGTACATCGAGGCGCTGACGCCGTCCGAGAAAGTGATGCGCCGCTGATGCACCGACGGCGCCGGTCGTGGCAGAGTAGCCGGCGCCCGTTCGAATCGCGATGTCCGAACCGTCCACCAAGCCCTATCTGATCCGCGCCATCTACGAGTGGTGCACGGACAGCGGCTACACGCCGTTCCTCGCGGTGCACGTCGACGCGACGACGCGCGTGCCGCAGGAATTCGTGAAGAACAACGAGATCGTGCTGAACATCAGCGCGCTCGCGACGAGCAAGTTGTCGATCGGCAACGAGCTGGTCGAATTCCAGGCGCGCTTCGGCGGCAAGGCGCGGACGATCTCGGTGCCGATCGGCAACGTCAGCGCGATCTACGCGCGCGAGAACGGCCACGGGATGGCGTTCGACCTCGCCGAGGCCGGTCCGGCGCGCGGACACGAGCCGCCGGCGCTGCCGGCGCCGACGCCGAAGGCCGAAGACGCGCCGCCGGAACGCGAGGTCGCCACGCGCGACCTGAAGATCGTGCAGCCCGAAGAGCAGCCGCAGCCGCCGCCGGACGCGCCGAAGGGCCGGCCGCACCTGACGATCGTCAAGTAAGGCCCCGCGTCGCGAGGCGCGCGCGGCGGAGGATGCGTCGACCCGTCGATCGCGTTGCGCCGGCCGGCGTTCCCCATCGCGGACCGCTCCGCTAGAATCGTCGCGGGCCGGCTTAGCTCATTTGGTAGAGCAGTTGATTTGTAATCATCAGGTGGCAGGTTCGATTCCTGCAGCCGGCACCGCGGGTACTTCGACGGACCGAGAGCGAGTGGTCGACATGCGCCCGGATTCCCGTCCCGGTCTACCGGTCCTGACGTTCGCCGACGCAGCGGATTTCGAGGCTTGGCTCGAAGCGCACGGGCAGGACTCTCCGGGTCTTTGGCTGAAGATCGCGAAGAAGAGCGCGAACGTCCGGACCGTCACCAAGGCCGAGGCGATCGATGCGGCGCTTTGCCATGGCTGGATCGACGGGCAGCTCGACCCGTTCGACGATGCCTGTTGGTTGATTCGCTTCACGCCGCGCAAGCCGCGCAGCAGATGGTCCGCGAACAACCGTCGGCGCGCGATCGAACTGATCGCCGAAGGCCGGGTTCGAGCTTCGGGTCTGGCGCAGATCGACGCGGCCAGGGCGGACGGCCGATGGGACGCGGCCTATGCACCCGCCAGCAAGGCGGTGGTTCCGCCCGACCTCGCTCTCGCTCTCGGGGCGAACCCGAAAGCGGCCGCCTTCTTCGCGACGCTCACCGGGGCGAACCGGTATGCGATTCTCTATCGGATCGGCGCCGTCAAGAAGGCCGACACACGAGCTCGCAAGATCGAACGGTTCGTCCGCATGCTCGAGCGCGGCGAGACGATCCATGGATGAGCGATCGAGCGCGCCCGTCCTTCCGGGCGACGTGGACTCGCACGGCCCGCTCGCTGCGGCGCAGGGACAGCGGCGCCGCCCGACGCGTCACGCCTCGACCGCGGCCCGCGTCGCGCGGTCGAGCAACTCGCCCAGCACCTCGCGCTCGCGCGCGCTCAACGATCCGAAGATCTGGTCGTTGCGCTTCGCGATCGTCTTCATGACCGCGCGGTAGCTGGTCCGGCCGGCCGGCGTCAGCGACAGGATCACGTCGCGTCCGTCCGATTCGCTTCCGGCCTTCGTCACGAGGCCGAGCGCGACGAGCGACTTCGCGGAGCGGCTCGCCTGCGCCTTGTCCTGGTTCGCCCGCAGCGCGAGGTCGCGGACCGACAGCGGTTCGAACGAGCCGATCGCCGCGAGGCATCGGCCGTCGCTCAGGCTGAGCCCGCAGTCCGCGGCGTACGCGGCGCTGCTCTCGCGATCGCTGACGCGCGACAGCGCGTGCAGGCGGTACGTCAGGAAGCGTTGAAGCGGGACCGATGCGCGCACGAATCCTCCGCGAAGATATCGTTGACTTTGCAACGAAATGGGCATATCGTTGATTCGTCAATCATACCGCGCGCTGCGATTCCGGGTGCGTGGCCTCGGGATGTCGCGATGTCTTTCCAGGTGCTGATCGCCGGCGGCGGGCCGGTCGGGTTCGTCCTCGCCGCGCTGCTGCGCCGTCGTGGCGTCCGCACGCTGGTCGTCGAGGCGGACGCCGGCTACTGCACCGGCAGCCGCGCGATCTGCATCTCGCGGCGGTCGCTCGAGATCCTGAGCTGGATCGGTGCGGACCGCCCGATCCTCGACATCGGGCTGCCGTGGACCGGCGGCCGCAGCTACTTCCGCGACCGCGAGATCCTGCACTTCACGATGCCGACGGACGACACCGAGCGCTTCGCGCCGATGGTCAACGTGCAGCAATACCACGTCGAGGAGGCGGCGCATCGGGCGTTCGAGAGGTCCGGAGGCGAGGTCCGCTGGTCGTCGCGGATCGTCGACGTGCGGCAGGACGACGCGGGCGTCGACGCACGCCTCGTCGACGGCGACGGCATCGAGTCGACGGTCCGCGCCGACTGGCTCGTCGCGTGCGACGGCGGCCGCAGTACCGTTCGCGACCGCCTCGGGCTCAAGCTGCGCGGCGAGCAGTACGACGGCCGCTACGTGATCGTCGACATCGAGCAGAAGACGAATCGCGCGGTGGAGCGCCTGGCGTGGTTCGATCCGCCGTCGAATCCCGGCTCGACGATCCTGATGCACCGGCAACCGGGCGACGTGTGGCGCATCGACTACCAGCTGCGCGACGACGAGGATGCGACCGAGGCGGTCGAACCGGAGCGCGTGCTGCGGCGCGTGCGCAGCCACCTGGAGATGATCGGCGAGTCGGCGCCGTGGAAGCCGATCTGGATCTCGATCTACAACGCGAAGTGCCTGACGCTGGACGACTATCGCGCCGGCCGCGTGCTGTTCGCCGGCGACGCGGCGCACCTCGTGCCGATCTTCGGCGTGCGCGGCCTGAACTCGGGCGTCGACGACGCGGCGAACCTCGCCTGGAAGCTCGGCTCCGTGATCGACGGCGACGCGTCGGACGACCTGCTCGACAGCTACACCGCCGAGCGACTGCACGCCGCGCGCGAGAACATCGCGTCCGGCGCCAAGAGCACGGAGTTCATGGCGCCGCCGCACTTCGGCTTCCGGCTGATGCGCGAAGCGGTGCTGCGCAGCGCGCTCGAGAACGAGGCGGTGCGGTCGCTGATCAATCCGCGACAGTCGGCGCCGATCGCGTACGAGGACTCGCCGCTGACCGTCCGCGGCGACGGCGACTCGACCGGCGCGTTGCTCGGACATCCGGCACCCGAGGCTCTCGTCGAGCATCCGCACGCGTCGCACCTCACCGAGTTCTTCGGCCACGACTTCGTCGCGCTCGTCTTCGGCGAGGCCTCGGTCGAGCTCGCGACGGCGTCGACGCCGATGCCGCCTGCGACCGTGATCCGCATCGCCCGCCACGGCGACGCGACGATCGACCGCGCGATCGACCGCCACGGGCAGGCGTTCGAGCGCTATCACGCGCTCGACGGCGACGTGGTCCTCGTGCGGCCCGACGGCTACGTGATGGCGCGCTGGCGCGACGATGCGCGAGCGGGCGTCGCCGCTGCGATCCGCGCGTGCCTCGCGCGGCAGACGGAGGTCGCCTCGTGAAGCCGGCCGACCTCGACCGCGCCTACACCGCGTTGTGCGAAGCGCTCGGACGCATCGGCGAGCCCGACGCGGCGCTGTTCCTCGCGACGTTCGCGGTCGACCTGATGTCGTCGGTCGACGAGCCGTCGCCCGTGCTCGCCGCGATCGACCGCGCCGAACGCGGCGTCGCGAGCTGACGATCATGGCGGACGGTCGCGTGCCGACGATCGAACTCGAAGCGGTCCTCGATCGCCAGCGCTTCAACGCGGTCCGTGGCTGGACCGTCGCGCTGTGCTTCCTCGTGATGTTCTTCGACGGCTATGACCTGAACCTGCTCGGCTACGTCGGTCCGGCGCTGATCGCGCACTTCGGCATCACGAAGGCGCAGTTCGGGCCGCTCGTCTCGGCGGGGCTGGCCGGCTTCATGCTCGGCGCGGTCGCACTCGGCGATCTTGGCGATCGCTTCGGGCGTAAGCGAATGATCGTCGGCGGTTGCGCCCTATTCGGCGTGCTGACGCTCGCGGCGACGTGGACCGATTCGGTCGGCGTCTTCGTCGTGCTGCGTTTCCTGGCCGGGCTCGGTCTCGGCGGCGCGGTGCCGAACGCGATCGCGCTGAATGCGGAGTTCTCGCCGTCCCGTGCGCGCGCCACCGCGATCGGCGTGATGTTCGTCGGGTACACGCTCGGCGGCGCGGCGCCCGGCTGGACCGCCGCCGCGCTGCTCGCGGACAGCGGATGGCGCAGCGTGTTCTACGTCGGGGCCGGATTTCCGCTGCTGATGACCGTCGCGATGACGATCGCGCTGCCGGAATCCGTCCGCTTCCTCGCGGCGCGCAGCCGGTTGGCCGAGCTGCAGGTGGTGATGCGCAGGCTCACCGGAAGCGCCGATCCGCTTCCCGAGCACTTCGAGGTGGTGTCGAGCGAGGTCCACCGCGTCGGCAGTCCGAGCGTGCAGCTCTTCGTCGATGGGCGCGCCTTGCCGACTGCGCTGCTGTGGCTCGCGTTCGTCTCGTGCCTGACGAGCATCCTGTTCGTCATCGCGTGGACGCCGACGCTGGTCGCCGGCCGCGGCATCGGCGGCGGTCGCGCGGCCCTGATCGGCGCGATGTGGCAGACCGGCGGCGCGTTCGGCTCGCTGGCCATCACGCGCTGCCTCGACCGCTTCGGAATTCCCAGCATCGCGGTCGCGACGATGATCGCTGCGCTGCTCGTCGTCTCGATCGGGCAGGTCGTCGCGTCGCAGACCGCGCTCGCGATCGTCGTCCTGGTCGGCGGCTTCTTCGGATCGGGTGGACAGGTCGGCCTGAACGCCGTGGCCGGCACGATCTATCCGACGATGATCCGCGCGACCGGCGTCGGCTGGGCCTTCGGCGTCGGGCGGGTCGGCGCGATCCTCGGTCCGCTGGTGGGCGGAGCGCTCGTTGCGGGCGGCCTCGGGATCCCGATGCTGTACGCCGTCATGGCGCTCCCGTTCGTCGTGACGGCGATCGCGATGATGTTCCTGCACGTCGGCCGACGGCGGGTCACCTGATGCCGGACGTTCGACGCCCGCGATGCGCGGCGTTCGCGTCGGACGCGCCTTCCCCGCCGCCGCCGCCGCGGACGGCAGCACATCCGAGATAAGAGGAACGAGATGACGACTTCGCAGCGCGTGGACGTTCACCATCACATCCTGCCGCGGGAATACGTCCGCGCCGTCGGGCCCGACGTGATTGCGGTGCAGGGCTCGTCGGGACGCGTGCCGTCGTGGAGCCTCGCCGACGCGCTCGCGACGCTCGATGCGGCGAACGTCACGACCGCGATCACGTCCGTCACCGCGCCGGGCGTCGCGACGCTCGCGAGCGCCGCGCAGGCGGCCGACGTGGCGCGCGCGTGCAACGAGTTCGCGGCCGCGATGGTGCGCGACCATCCGGGTCGCTTCGGCCTGTTCGCGACGCTGCCGCTGCAGGACGACGACGCCTGCCTCGCCGAAGTCGACGATGCGTACGACCGTCTCGCCGCCGACGGCGTCTGCCTGTTCTCGAACTACGACGGGCACTATCTCGGCGCCGACCGCTTCCGTCCGCTGTACGCGGCGCTCGATCGTCGCGCGGCCGTCGTGTTCGTGCATCCGACGTCGCCGGTCCACCGGGTCGACGTCGGTGGGCTGTCGCCGTCGACGCTCGAGTTTCCGTTCGACACGACGCGCACCATCGCATCGATCGTCTTCGGCGGGATCGCGCGCGACTTCCCCGCGATCCGCTGGATCTTCGCGCACGCGGGCGGCGCGATGCCGTACCTCGCCGGCCGGATGGACATGCTGATGCAGAACAATCCGCGCTTGCGCGAGACGATGCCGGCCGGCTTCGGCGCGGTGCTGGAACGCTTTCATTTCGACTGCGCGCTGTCGGCGGACCGGGCGCATTTCGCTGCGCTGCGCGCACTGGTCTCCGAGGATCGCCTGCTGTTCGGTTCCGACTATCCGTTCGGTCCGAAAGGCCAGGTGCAGCAGACCGTCGACGGCGTCGCGGCGTGCCTCGACGGCGTCGCGGCTCGCCACAAGGTCGACGCCGGCAATGCGCTGCGCCTGTTCCCCCGGCTGGCGCAGGGCGAGGGGACGGGAGCGAAGGTCGATGCCGTGGTCGATGCCGCGGTCGACGCCGCGGTCGATGTCGCGATCGATGCCGCGAGGTGACGTCGCGTATCCCCACGCGCATTCATTCTTCGAACGCCTTGAGGATTTCGATCGGTCCGTTGGTCTTGCAAGGACCGGCCGCGATGTGTCGTCTGCCGCACGGGCGCGTAGATGATTGCATTCCATCGACGTACGGCCGATGCATCGATCGTGCATCTTCGCTCGTGAAGAGGCTACTACCGAGCGCCCACATGGTCGGAGTCGCCGTACGGAGGCGACCATCGTCCGTTGATCCAGTCGCCGAGCAACCGGTAGTACCCGTCGGCGACGCGCGTGGTCGTGCGTGACCCATCCGGTGCCTCGACGTACTCGGTGATGCCGTGATCGGTATGCCGAAAGACGAAGAGATCGATCGGCCTGCCCGCTTCGATGAAGTCGTCGAGACGCTCGCGCGTCAGGTCGCCCGGTGCATCGCGATCCGAATCGGCCAGTACCCAGAGCTGAGGCGTCGAGATCCCG
The DNA here is from genome assembly GCA_963720205.1 of uncultured beta proteobacterium. Taxonomy (GTDB): domain Bacteria; phylum Pseudomonadota; class Gammaproteobacteria; order Burkholderiales; family Burkholderiaceae_D; genus CAHJXF01. The sequence goes on from OY970390.1 coordinate 3,389,323, forward strand.
CCGATGACGGCCGAAGCATCGTAATTCCACTGGATGCCCAGGCCGTCGAAGAGCGCGGCGCCCGTGCGCTGGAGCTCCTCCGGGTCGGACCGAAGGATGCGGCCCGTGAACTCGCCTTCGATCTGGCCGAGCCAGGGCGTTGCCGCATAGCGGCGCTTGACGGCGTCGAGCGCATCGTAACCGGCGGTGAAACGGGAGGTGATCAGCGCGTCGACCGCGGTGGTGACGATACCGGCTTTCGCGATCACGTCGTCGCCATAACCCTTCCGCCGCAGTTCGAAGAAGACCTGTTCGCGATCCTCTTCGAGCGGCGACAACACCAGCCCGAACCCGACGGCAACGAAATCGGCCCCGCCGATCCGTGCGGCGAGCGGGGCGACCCATCCGCCCTGGCTGCCACCGAAATAGCCCCAGCGCCCGTAGCGCGATTTCGCCAGGCGACGGGCTTCCTGCGATGCCGCGACGGCGTCCTCGGCCAACAACTGGAAATTCTGCGTGTAGAAGCCGTCGGACGATCCGGTCCCGCGCTTGTCGTACATGAACACCGAAATCCCTTGCGCCGCGAAGACGTACGGGTAGGAAATGCCGATGTCGGAGGTCTTTTCCGAGCCGTGCACGAACACGACGAGGGGCCGGTCCGCGGGTGCGTCGGCAGGTTCGATCAGCACCCCGTACAGCTTCGTTTCGAGGCTGTCGAAATGCGTTGGCGTCTCCGAGATGGCGACCCTCGTCAACGGCTCGCTCCACCCGGCCGACGACCTCGCCCGAACGCCATCCGGTCCGCAGCGGTACGGGCTGTCCGCCGAGTCGGCACTGCCGCGTCTGCCGTCGAGCAGCGTGTACCGGTAATCGGGCGCAGCGCCCGGAGCGGCACGGTCGGTCAGGATGACCTTCGTTCCGTCGACCGTGCGGTAGACGCCGACCGCGCAACCGCTCGCCGCCGCGGCCGACGTGCCGACCATGCCGATCATCAACAGGCAACCCATCGTCGCGTAACGCATCGATCCGCCTTTCGTGAACCCGCGCCTCGTCTTTCGGTCCTGTCGACGGCAGACCGGCAAGCCTTCGATCGGCCGCGCTTCTCAGTCGGGATCGACGCGCCTGCGATGGTCTGCTCGATCGCGCGAGGCGATGAGCGCGATCGGAATGCCGACCAGGGCGACGTGCGAGAAGAGCTGCTCGGCGATGGCGAGCGCCGTGTGCGGCAGAGGCATGTTCGGCCAGCGCAGCGGACGGATGATCCAATACATCACGATCCACAAGAGGAAACCGTACACGACGCCCGCGAGCCACGGCCGGCGCACCATGATCGCGAAGCGATCGGCGGCCGCGAGATAGACGGCGACCATCATGGCCATCAGCGTGTAGTGGACCATCGCACCGAGCGCCATCGCGGCGAAGCCCCCGGCCAGCCTCGCGTCGCCGAACGGGCCGCTGGCGACGAACGCCAGGACCTTGTCCGGCGCTGCGCCGGCGATGCCGGAGAACACGAAGGCCGAAAAGAGGTCGAGCGTGCCGGCGACCACCGTCGCCGTGAACCATCGTCCGGTCCCGCTTTTCACGATCTCGTTCCTCCGTTGGGATGGCAGTGCTTCGGCCTCGCGCCGTCCGGTTCGGCCCGACCGTTTCGAACGCGAAGCGGTCCGCGACCGACGCGCCTCGCCGACGGCACGGCGCGGACCGTCGTGCTGTTCGGCACGTGTCCCCGCGGTCAGTCACCGCCGAACCATCGTCCGACCGCCTCGCGGACTTCGTCGACCTCCGGCCCGTGGATGAACATGATCTTCGCGCGCGGCGCCTCGGTGTGCGTGACGTCGACGATCTGCTCCATGAAGTACGTCATCTCCGGCAGGCCGGTCACGCCGCCGCCGATGACGACGCCGTCGCAGCGGTCCTGCCGCAGGCAGGCCGCGAAACCGTCGAGGCCGCTTTCCGGAGCGTAATAGACGAGGCGATAGTCGAAGCCGGCGCGCGTCATCGCGGCCGCGATCTCCTGCAGACCCTTTTCGACCTTCGGACGCAGGTCGTCGGGAATCGACGGGTGATCCATCGGGACACCAATATGGAAAATCGATATCTTTTCGCTCATGGGACGGCTCCTGACAGGGACGGGTTTCGTGGCGCGTGACCGCCTGCGGCGTCGGCGCGCGGTTCAGCGTGACGAGGTGGCCGTCGCATCGTGCGACCGCCGCATCCGGCGCGTCGGCGGGGATCGGCTCGCATGTTCGTGACGCTGGAGCAGATGGTCGCGTCGCTCGGCGAACCGGTCACGGTCGCCGGCGGCGACGACGACGTCCTGACCGTCGCCCGCTGGCGACACGGCGACGCCGAACCGGTGATCGAGCGCGAGGCCGACGCGGTGACCGTCATCGTCAACCTCTCCAACTCGCAGCGCGTCGAACGGCGCGTCGATGGGCGTTGGCAGACCACGCGTTCGTTCCCGATCGGATCGTTCGCCGTCGTCGATCCGGACGTCGGCGCGGCGTTCAAGGTCAAGGGAGACGCCGACGTCCTGCAGCTGCTGCTGCCGCTGTCGGCGCTCGACCATGCGGCGCACGTCGGATCGGTGCCGTCCCGCTTCCAGGCGACCGACGCGGCCGTCGAGCGCTGCGCGCTGCAGGCGCTCGTCGCGCTGGATCGGGACGCGGGGCGCGACCGGCTCTTCCTCTCGCAGATCGCGCATCGGCTCGCGCTCGCCGTCGCGGCGCCGGCCGCGGTCGACGCGTCGCGCGCGAAGGGCGGCCTCTCGCCCCGCAGCGTGCGTCGCCTCCACGACCTGATCGACGCGCGTCTGGTGGCCGGGTCGGCCTCGACGCTGACGCTGCTCGACCTCGCGACGGAGGTCAACCTGAGCGTCTTCCATTTCGCGCGCGAGTTCCGCAGGACGATCGGCGCCACGCCGTACGACTACGTGCTTCGCCAACGGCTGGTGCTGGCCCGGTCGCTGATCGCGTCGTCGTCGATGCCCCTCGAGACGATCGCACGACGGACCGGCTTCAAGTCGACGGCACATTTCGGCTCCGCGTTCCGGAAGAAGATGGGGGTGACGCCGGCTTCCTTCCGTCGTGCGTTACGTGCCGATCGCGCGAGGACGTCGCGCGCCGACGCGCTCCACAGCGGACCGGGCGACGAGTCGCAGTGTCGCCTCGTCCTGCCTCCATCGAACGGCTCGCCCGAAATCTCAGCAAGATCGTGATGGAACGTCGGCGGCGGCTCCCGGCGTCGACCGCGGCGACGGCCGTCAGCCCTGCAGAAATTGCAGGTCGTGCGCGATGTGCCCGGCGCTGAGCGTGTCGATCTGGTCGCTCGAGATGTCCATCAGCACCCGCGTGCGCTCGGGCGACATGTAGGCCGTGAGGTGCTGGACCGGCTCGTCGGCCGGGTCGTACATCGACCGCGTCATGCGGATCAGCGGCGCGTTGACGGCAGTCTTCAACACCGCCGCGCGATAGGGATCGGCGGCCTCGGCGCTGATCTCCTGGATCACGTGGCCGAACACGACGCCCTGGTCGAGCAGGATCCGGTAGAGCGGCTTCCTGCGCAGCGCCGACGCCGTGATGCCTTTCGCGAGCCGCTTCGGGATCCACGCGTCGGTCAACAGCAGCGGCGTCTCGCCGGCGCTTCTCAGCCGCAGCGCATGCAGCGCGTCGGACTCGTCGCCCTCTCGCAGGAACGCGGCGATCGGCGCCGGTGGCCGTTCGGTCTGCACACGGAGCACCTTCACCTGCGTCTCGTCGCCGAGCTGCTTCAGGCCCTGCATCAGCGTCGGGTTCAGCACCGGTCGCTGCGCCGGCACGTCGTCACGAACGAACGTGCCGCGGCCGTGCCTGCGCAGCACGAGCCCCTGCGCCTCGAGGTCGGCCAGCGCGCGTCGCACCGTGACGCGCGAGACGGCGAACTGCTCGCAGAGCGCCTCTTCCTTCGGAAGGATGGAGCCGGGCGGCCGCGCGCCGCTCAGGATCTGCGCGCGCAGCACCAGGAACACCTGCCGGTGGAGGGACGTGCCGTCGGCGTGCAGCGGGAGGAGGTCGAGTTCGGTCATTGCCGGATGATACCGACCGCTTGACAAGTGCGCTGGTTGTTATATTATTAATACAACAACAGACAGGAGACGAACATGGCCGTGACGACCGCTTCGAATTCGCTCAGATCGCGCCTGGCCCGGCCCGGCCTGATCACCGCGCCCGGCGCCTACGACGCGATCACGGCGCGGCTCGTGCACCAGGCCGGCTTCGACGCGGTCTACATGACCGGTGCCGGCGTTTCCGCATCGCTCGGCTATCCGGACTACGGCCTGCTGACGATGACCGAGATGGTCGACCGCGCCGGCGTCATGGCCGACGCCGTGCCGATCCCGCTGATCGCGGACGCGGACACCGGCTACGGCAACGAGCTGAACGTGACCCGCACCGTGCGCGCGTTCGAGGCGCGCGGCGCGGCCGCGATCCACATCGAGGACCAGGTGTCGCCGAAGCGCTGCGGCCATCTCGACGGCAAGGAGCTGATCCCGATCGACGAGTTCGCGGCGAAGATCCGCGCGGCGGTCGCCGCCCGCGTCGACCCCGAATTCCTGATCATCGCCCGCAGCGACGCACGCGCGGTCACGAGCCTCGACGACGCGATCGCGCGCGTCAACGCGGCGCTCGCCGCCGGCGCGGATGTCGCGTTCGTCGAGTCGCCGGTCGATCGTGCCGAGGTCGAGGCGATCCCGCGTCGCGTCGAGGGTCCGTGCGTGCTGAACCTCGTGCACGGCGGGAAGACGCCGGTGCTGCCGCTCGCGGACGTCGAGGCGCTCGGTTATCGCATCGCGATCATCCCCGGCGCGACGCTGGTCCCCGCGATCCTCGCGTGCGACGCGGCGCTCGAGGACCTGGCGCGACTGCGCGAGGTGAAGTCGCCGGCGTCGGTGAAGAGCGTGCACGCGGTCTTCCGCCGTTTCGGCGCCGACGAGTGGGACGCGGTGCGCCGCGCGGCGGCCGCGTCGCCGGTGCGGGAGGCCGCATGAGCGGCCGCACGCTGTTCGACAAGGTCTGGGATCGCCACGTCGTGCGCGACCTCGGCGACGGCTGGGCGCTGCTGCACATCGATCGTCACCTGCTGCACGACCTGTCGGGGCCGCCGGCGCTGGCCGAGGTTCGCGAGCGCGGCCTGCACGTCCGGCATCCCGAGCTCGCGTTCGCGACGCCGGACCACGCCGTCTCGTCGCGGCCGGGTCGCGACGGCGAGACGAACCCGGCCGGCGCGAGCCTCTGGAAGGCGCTCAAGTTCCGCTCGAAGGACGAGGGCGTCGCGTTCTTCGACACCGGCGAGACGGGGCAGGGCATCGTGCACGTGATGGGGCCGGAGCTCGGCATCGTGCTGCCGGGGACCACGGTCGTCTGCGGCGACAGCCACACGTGCACGAACGGCGGCCTCGGCGCGCTGGCGTTCGGCATCGGCTCGTCGGAGAGCACGCACGTGCTCGCGACGCAGACGCTGCGACAGCGCAAGCCGCGCCGCATGCGGGTGACGTTCGACGGCACGCTGGCCGCGGGCGTCGCGCCGAAGGACCTCGCGCTCCATCTGCTGAAGACGATCGGCGCCGCCGGCGCGGTCGGTCATGCGATCGAGTACGCCGGCAGCGCGGTGCGCGCGATGGACATCGAAGGGCGGCTCACGCTGTGCAACCTGTCGATCGAGCTCGGCGCGAAGTTCGGCATGGTGGCGCCCGACGAGACGACGTTCGCGTACCTGCGCGGCCGTCGCTACGCGCCGCGCGACGCGCTGTTCGATCGCGCGGTCGACGACTGGCGCTCGCTGGCGAGCGACGCCGACGCCGTGTTCGATCGCGAGATCGCCATCGACGCGCGCGACGTGATGCCGACGATCACGTGGGGCACGAGTCCCGACCAGGGCATCGCGATCGACGGGACCGTGCCCGATCCGGCCGACGCGCCGGACGCGGCGACGCGTCGCGCGTGGTCGGAGGCGCTCGACTACATGGGACTCGAAGGCGGCCAGCCGCTCGCCGGCACGAAGGTCGACTGGGTGTTCGTCGGCTCGTGCGCGAACTCGCGGCTGTCGGACCTGCGCGAGGCCGCGCGGCTCGCGAAGGGACGGCGCGTCGCGGCCGGCGTGACGGCGTGGGTCGTGCCCGGGTCGGAGCAGGTGCGACGCGACGCCGAGGCCGAGGGTCTCGATCGCGTGTTCGCCGACGCCGGCTTCGAATGGCGCGCGCCCGGTTGCAGCATGTGCGTCGCGGCCAACGGCGAACGCGTGCCGCCGCTGGCGCGTTCGGTGTCGACGTCGAACCGCAATTTCGTCGGGCGACAAGGGCCGGGCGCGCGTACCCATCTCGCCAGTCCGGCGATGGCCGTGGCCGCCGCCATCGCCGGCTGCATCACCGACGTGCGACTGCTCGAGGCCGCCTGATGGAAGCGTTCACGACCGTCACCGGCGCCGCCGCGCCGCTGATGATGACGAACGTCGACACCGACGTGATCATCCGCATCGAGCGCCTGACGTCGCTGCCGAAGGACGCGCTCGGTCCGTTCGCGTTCGAGGCGCTGCGCTATCGCGACGCCGACGGCGGCGGCGATCTCGTCGAAGACCCCGGATTCGTGTTGAACCGTCCGCCGTTCACCGGCGCGCCGATCCTGCTCGCCGACGACAACTTCGGCTGCGGCTCGTCGCGCGAAGGCGCGGTGTGGGCGCTCCGCGCGATGGGCTTTCGCTGCGTGATCGCGCCCGGCTTCGGCGAGATCTTCGCGTCGAACTGCGCGCAGAACGGGATGCTCGCCATCCGCCTCCCGCACGACACCGTCGTCGCGTTCGCGACGCAGGCCGCGGACGGCGCGGCGTTCACCGTCGACCTCGTCGAGCGCTGCGTCGTCGCGCCGGACGGCACGCGCACGACGTTCGAGATCGAGCCGCTGGTGCGCGAGTCGCTGCTCGCGGGTCTCGACGCGATCGGGCTCACGCTGCGCGACCGGCCGGCGATCGACGCGTGGGAAGCGGCCGATCGCGCCGCGCGACCGTGGAACTGGCCGGACCCGTCTTCGCATCCGAGGGAGACCCGCGCATGAAGATCGAACCGTCGGAAGCCACGCTGTCGCTTTCCGCGTCGACGTCGACGTCGACGTCGGCAGCCGCAGCCGCAGCCGCATCGCCCACCCGCGTGCTCGCGACATTCGTCGCCGGCGCCCGCGGCGACCCCGTGCCCGACGCGACGCTCACGATCATGGAGGAATGCCTCCTCGACTTCGCCGGCAACGCGTCGTTCGCCGCGGCCTTCGCCGAAAGCAGTCCGTCGTTCAAGGCCGGTGCGCGGACGCTCGATCCCGACGGCCGCGGCACGACCGTGCTCGGCGAGCGCGAGACGTTCTCGCTCGCGCAGGCGGCGCTGCTGAACGGCGCGTTCGCGCACACGCTCGACTTCGACGACACGAACGGCGGCTGCGGCGTTGCATCCGGGCGCCGCCGTGATCCCGCTCGTGCTCGGCCACGCCGAGCGGGCCGGCTCGTCGGGGCTCGCCGTGCTCGAGGCGATGGCCGTCGGGTACGAGGCGATGTGCCGCATCGGCGCCGCAGCCGGGATCACCGCCTACGACCGCGGCTTCCACCTGACCGGCGTCGCCGGCATCTTCGGTGCGGTCGCGGCGCTCGGACGGCTGAAAGGACTCGACGCCGACACGATCGAACGCGCGTTCGGGCTCGCCGGCAGCCTCGCGTCCGGGTCGATGCAATACATCGAGAGCGGCGCCTGGAACAAGCGGCTGCATCCCGGTTTCGCCGCCCGCAACGCGCTCGACGCGATCGCGTTCGCCGAGAGCGGCGTGCGCGCCGCGCACGAGCCGCTGGCCGGACGTTACGGCGTCCTCGCCGGCTATTCGAATGCGCCGCGGGCCGCGACGCTGACCGACGGGCTCGGCACGCGCTGGCTCGCGGCCGAGACCGGCATCAAGCCGTATCCGTCGTGCCGCCTGAACCATTCGGCGATCGACGCGGTGCGGGCGCTGCGCGACGCGTCCCCCGATCGGGCGAACGCGCGCATCGCGATCCGCCTCGCGCCGAAGGCGTTCGACATCGTCGGCGAACCGCAACCGTACAAGCTCGCGGCGCGCAGCACGGTCGACGGGCAGTTCAGCATCTACTTCCAGGTCGCGTGCGCATGGCTCGACGGCGACGTCACGTGGCAGAGCTACGAGCGGATCGGCGACGCGGACATCGACCGCTTCGCGACCCGCATCGTCGTCACGCCCGATCCCGCCATCGCGCCGCTCGGTTGCCGCGTGACGGTGGACGATGGCGACGCGGGCGGCGCGACGCGCACGCTCGACGTGCCGCTGCCCGCCGGCGAGCCGTCGGCGCCGCTCGGACGTCCGCGGATCAAGGCGAAATTCATGTCGCTCGCCGCGCCGGTGTTCGGCCACGCCGAGGCCGACGCGATCGCCGACCGGCTGCTCGCCGCGCGCCACCAACCGTCGATGACCGGGACGATCCGGTCGATGCGCCGCCACTGAGGTTCTCATGACTTCCGAACAGATCGAGGTCCGCTGCGTATTGATGCGCGGCGGCACCAGCAAGGCCCTCTTCTTCCACGAGTCCGACGTGCCGCCGCCCGGCCCGGCGCGCGACCGCTTCCTGAAGCGCGCGATGGGCACGCCCGACGCGATGCAGATCGACGGCCTCGGCGGTTCGCACCTCGTCACGTCGAAGGTCGGCATCGTCCGGCGATCGACGCGCGACGACGCCGACGTCGACTACACGTTCGCGCAGGTGGACATCGAGCGGGACCTCGTCAGCTACGACGGCAACTGCGGCAACATCTCGTCGGCCGTCGGTCCGTTCGCGATCGACGAAGGGCTGCTGGACGTCGCCGAGCCGGTGACGACGGTCCGCATCTACAACACGAACACCGACAAGCAGCTCGTCGCGAAGGTGCAGGTCGCGGACGGCCGCGCGAAGGTGGCCGGCGACTGCGCGATCGCCGGCGTGCCGGGCACCGGCGCCGAGATCGTGATGGACTACTCGGGTACCGTCGGCGCGAAGACGGGCCGGCTGCTGCCGACCGGCCGCGCGAGCGAACGCATCGCGCTCGAGGACGGCCGCGACGTGGAGGTCACGATCTGCGACGTCGCGAACCCGTGCGTCTTCGTCGCCGCGGAGGCGCTCGGCCTGATCGGCAGCGAACTGTCGGCCGCCATCGGCGACGACCGTGCGCTGATCGAGACGATGGGCGAGATCCAGGCGAAGGCCGGCGAGCGGATCGGACTGTGGAGCGACTGGCGGTCCGTGCGGCTGCCCGGGCTGCCGCTGCTCGTCGTCGTCGCCCCGCCCGACGACTACTTCGACGAGAACGGCATCGTGAACCGGGCCGCGTCGATGGACCTGCGCGCGCGGCTCGTGTTCCTCGGCAAGTGCCACCCGAGCATGGCCGGCACCGGCTCGATGTGCACGGCGGCCGCCTCGCGCATCCCGGGCTCGGTCGTGCATCGCGCGATCGGCGACGCGGTGCGCTCGCCGACGTTGCGGATCGGCCATCCGCTCGGCGTGATGGACGTGCGCGTCGAGAAGAAGACCGACGGCGATGCGTTCGAGACGCTCGGCCTCGCGCGGACGGCGCGCCGCCTGATGGCGGGCTCGCTGTACGTGCCCCGCGACGTGCCCGCCTGAACGCGCCGTCCGACACGGCATCGAACGAACAGTACCCGCCGCAGCGCATCGCGGCGACAGACCCCCGACGAGGAGACCTCCATGAACGATCGAACCGACTTCGACCTGATCCGCGCGCGCTCGCAACTCAAAGGCGACGACAACCTGAAGACGGGCCGCTACGACACCGACTTCCGCTGCATCGAGAGCGACGTCAGTCCCGAGGAATGGCAGGCACGCTGCGACCTCGCCGCGTGCTACCGGCTGGTCGACCTCTACGACATGAGCGACCTGATCTACAACCACATCACGGTCCGCATCCCCGGCACCGAGCATCTGCTGATCAACCTCTACGGGCTGCTCTACAAGGAGATCACCGCGTCGAGCCTCGCGAAGATCGACCTCGCCGGCAACGTCGTGTGGAAGCCCGACACGGACTACGGGATCAACTACGCGGGCTACATCATCCACAGCGCGATCCACGGCGCGCGTCCGGACGTCGGCTGCGTGATCCACACGCACACGCGCGCCGGCATGGCCGTGTCGGCGACGAGGTGCGGGTTGCTGCCGGTCACGCAGCACGCGATGCGTTTCCAGGGCCACATCGGCTATCACGACTACGAGGGGCCGGCCACGAGCGAGGACGAGAAGCAGCGCCTCGTCGCGAACCTCGGCGCGCACAACGCGATGATCCTGCGTTCGCACGGCGTCGTCGCGTGCGGCCAGAGCGCGCCCGAGGCGTTCAACCTGCTGTACCAGCTCGAGCAGTCGTGCCGCGCGCAGGTCGACATGATGGCGTCCGGCGCGGAGCTGATGCTGACGCCGCCCGACGACATCGTCGAAGGGACCGCGAAGATCTTCGCGCCCGGATCGATCCGGCGCTACGGACTGCTCGAATGGCCCGCGATGCTGCGTCGCGTCGAAGCCGACGGCCGCACGAGCGGCTATCCGCACTACCGGTCCTGACCGCGCAACCCGATCGCCACGAAGGAATGGCCATGAACCATGCCGCACGAGACCCGAAGGAACTCTGTCCGCCGCCCGATCCGAACCCGCGGCCGCCGACGCGCTTCGTGCTGCCGCGCGGCGCGGTCGACACGCATGCGCACGTGATCGGCGCCGACTATATCGACGGCCGCAGCTACACGCCGTCGCCGGCGTCCGGGGCCGACTACATCCGCATGCTCGACGCGGTCGGCATGACGCACGGCGTGCTGGTCCAGGTCAGCGTGCACGGCACCGACAACGGCGTGATGCTCGACGTGCTTCACGAGCATCGCGAACGGCTGCGCGGCGTCGCCGTCGCGCCGGTGGACCTCGACGACGCCGGCTGGCGCGCGCTTCACGACGCCGGCGTCCGCGGCCTGCGGCTGCTGACGATCGCCGGCGGCGGCGTCGGACTCGACGACCTGCAGCGCTACGGGTCGATCGCGGAGGAACTCGGCTGGCACCTGCAGTTCTTCACCGACGCCCGCAAGCTCGCAGGCGTCGCGCCCGAACTCGCGAAGCTGAAGGTGCCGTTCATCCTCGACCACATGGGCAACTTCCAGGCGGCCGACGGGCTCGCGTCCGAGGCGGCGCAGACCGTCCTCGGACTCGTGCGCGATGGCGGATGGGTCAAGCTGTCCGGCGCGTTCCGGCTGTCGTCGGCGCCCGACTACGCCGACGTCACGCCGATGGCGCGCGCGCTGATCGAGGCCGCGCCGGATCGTTGCGTCTGGGGATCGGACTGGCCGCACGTCGGCTTCTGGGGTCGCATGCCGAACGTCGGCGAACTGCTCGATCTGGTCGCCGACTGGGCGCCCGACGAAGCGACGCGGCACGCGATCTTCGTCGACAACCCCAAGCGACTGTACGGCTTCTGAGCGGTGCGTGTCGGTCCCGACGGGCCGACGGTGCCCGCCCGGCGGGCGCGGCCCCGGCCCGCCGCGCAGCCGCGTCTCAGTGGCCCGGGGCGGCGGACAGAGGTTCCGGCAGCGTGCCGCTGCCCGGCGGCGTGGCCGCGGACTCCGACGCCGAGCGGCGATGGTCGATCACGAGCACCGCGACCGCCGCGACGATCGCCGGCACGGCCATCGCGACCAGCGTCTGCTCGACGGTGAGCTTCGCGATCAGCACGCCGACCGTGATCGGACCGAGGATCGCGCCGAAGCGTCCGAGTGCGGTCGTCCAGCCGACGCCGGTCGATCGCACGATCCCGGGGTAGAACTGGCCCGCGTACGCGAACGTCAGCGTCTGCCCGCCGTACAGCGCGGCGCCGAGGATGCCGACGGCCGCCGTCAGCGCGCCGAGCGGGAGCCGGAAGCCGAGCGCGACGATGCAGGCGGCGGCGAGGACATACAGCGCCATCAGCACGCGCCGCGCGGCGAAGCGGTCGCCGAGCCAGCCCGATGCGACCGATCCGACGAGCGCGCCGAGGTTCAGGACCAGCACGAGCGTCAGCGACGTGTCGAGGTCGTAGCCGCTCGCGAGCATCAGCTTGACGAGCCACGACGCGAGCCCGTAGATCACGAACAGGCACGTGAACGACGCGAGCCAGAACATCGCGGTGCTGCGGCCGCGACCATCGGACCACGGCCGGCCCGTGTCGCCTCGCGCGCGATCGATCGTCTGTGCGACGAAGCGATCGGTCGGCTCGACCCGCGTCTCCGGCGCGAGGCGCGCCAGCAGCGCGCGCAACGCGTCCTGGCGATCGTGCCGGACGAGGAACTTCATCGACTCGGGCAGCACCGTCAGGACGACCGGCACGAGCACGATCGGCGCGGCCGCGACGAAGAACACCGACGGCCAGCCGTGGCTCACCATCAGGCCCTTGCCGAGCAGCGCGGCCGCGACGCCGCCGATCGAGAAGCCGCCGAACGCGACGGTCACCATCAGGGACTTCCGTCGACGCGGTGCGAGTTCGGTCATCTGCGCGACGATGCACGGCATCACGCCGCCGATGCCGAGGCCCGCCACGAAGCGCAGGGCGGAGAACGCGATCGGGTCGTGCGTTGCGCCGACGGCCGCGGTACCGACGCTGAAGAACGCGAGACAAGCCGCCATGACGCGACGGCGGCTGATGCGGTCGGCCAGCGTGCCGAACACGACGGCGCCGATCATCATGCCGACGATCGCCGCGCTGGCCATGAAGCCGGCGACCGTCGACGAGACGTTCATGTCCTTCATGATCAGCGGCAAGGCGACCGAGACGACCGCGAGGTCGTAGCCGTCGGCCACGATGACCAGCGTGGCGATCGCCAGAACGAACGCATGAAAACGGTTGAAGCGCGCCTCGTCGGCGATCTGCTGTGGATCGAGTGCTCGCATGCTGGGTCTCCGGATCGCCGGTCGATCGCGCTCCGGAAGGAGGCGGCCGGCTTTGGTAATCGAACTTCGTGATGCCGGCGCCTCGCGAGCGAAGCGACCGTGTCGCCCCGCCTCGTTGGCGCCGGCGCTCGCCCGGACGCCCGCGCTGCGTCGCGTCCGGTCGCCCCGACGGCGTCTCAGCCGGCGGCCATGCCCATCGCGCGCGCCTGCGCGGCGTCGAACGCGCGACAGGCGTCGTCGTAGTGCTGCCCGCGGATGCCGCCGCGCACGGCGCCCGGTTCCCGCGTTCCGTAGAAGCGCTCCCAGCCCGCCGGCAACCGCGGCGAATCGGGCGTCGCGAGCCAGAGCCGGTACAGCGTTCGCTTCCGGTCGGGATCCGCGTGGTCCTCGAACTGCGTGCGCGAATGCAGCGCCGTGTGATTCGACAGCAGTTGCACGTCGCCCGGCTCGAGCTGCATCGAGTACATCAGCGCCGGACGGCGCACGACCTCGTCGAGGTAGTCGAGCGCTTCGCGTTGCAGCGGGCTCAGCGACGGGACACCGGGCAGCTGCTGCGCGTTCTCGACGCGGTTGCGGACCCACAGGCAGAAGACGCGCTCGTCCTCGATGCCGAAGATCGGCTGCAGGTCCCAGGCCGGTTGTCCCGGCGCTTCCTCGCCGTTGCGGCTGAACGGAACGCCGGCGCGCAGCACGTCGACGAGGTCCGGCCGCTCGGCCATCATGACCTCGTACGCCTTCACCGAGCTGCTGCACATGCTCGTGCCGCCGACCGGCGCCTGGTTGTAGCAGGACAGCAGCACGACGTCGGCGCCGTCGACGTGGAAGTCGAGTTCGGCGTTCGACGAGTAGCCGCGGCCCGTCGCGCTGCGATAGACGGTCCCGGCGTCCTTGACCTCGTTGAGGTACGCGCTCGCCTTGTTCTGCGGCCGCGCGACACCGAAGTGCAGGCCGATCACCCACGTCACCAGCGCGAATTCTTCCGGGGCGATGCCGTCGCGCGGCAGCCCCTTGACGAGCGCGAGGCCGCGACCGTCGCGCACTTCGTCGAACGCGGCGCCGAGCGCGTCGAGCGATCGCGACAGCGGGAAATCGTCCTTGCGATACGCGATCAGGGGCCGGCCCGGCACGTACCCGCGGCGCACCGCCGCGAACAACTCGGCCGTCTCGCGCGGATCGAGCCGCACCGTCCAGCGTGTGTCGCGTCGGAGGTCGTCCGACGTCCAGGATGCCCGCGTCGGGGCGACGACTCTGGTGTCCATGCGGTCTCCTCGCGCGGGGGGCGCGTCGTGATGCGCGTCAGTGGTCCGCGGCGAAGAACTGTCCAGGCAGAACCTCGACGACCTGCGCATGCGCGCCGTTCGCCTTCGCCTCGCCGTCGGCCACCTTGTCCTCGCGTGTCGTGCGGCCCGTCAGCAGTTCGCGCGGCACGTTGTAGCGCGGGTCCACGTCGTCCGGCCGGGTGATCAGCGCGCTGCCGACGCGGATCATCACGAGGTTGCCGCTCGACTCGTTGGCGACGAAGCGATACAGCGTGCCCTTCGGCAGCATCACGCCTTCGAACGGCCGTGCCACGCGGCTGCTGCCGTCGCCGAAGTGGAACGTCGCCTCGCCTTGAAGCACGAGGAACAGGTGATCCTCGGCGTCGTGCTTGTGCAGCGCGTTCTCGCCGCCGCTCGAATAGACCTTCGAATGCGCCCACAGGTGCCCGGTGTTGCCGAGCGATCCCATCGTCGCGCCCGACGCGAGCAGCGGCAGGCCGCGCATCGAGAAGCCGACCTGGTCCGCGACGTCCCCTCGTGGCGGCGCGTGTTCGAGTTGCAGTCCTTGCCGTGCGGGCTGGGCAGCCATGTCGTCTCCTTTGCTGTTTGCCCGGTGATCGCCGCGGTCGCCGCCGCGGTCGGTAGATCCACCGAGTCATGGTCGTTATAATCATAGAACAACTGGGCGGTGTCAAGAGTGCGCGCGAGTTTTTTCGACCCCGGCCAGGCTGTCTTGATTTCGACGCGTGTGCTGGTTCATGCTGTCGGCATGCCGGATCGTCTCGCCACCACCAGCCTGTTGCACGCCGCGCGTCGCGCCTGCGACGAGACGCGCGAGCTGATCCGCCTCGAGCGTCACTCGAGCGACGAGGCGCGTCGCGTCGCGAACGAATGTCTCGCGGCGATCGTCGACTCCAACGCGTTGCTGGTCCGCTGCCGTCGGTCGCCTTGGGCCGCGAGCGCCGGGACGACGGCTATTCGGCCTGCCTGACCGGACAAGGCGTTCGGCCGGGGCGTCCGCAGCGACGGCGGGTGGCCGCCCGGTCCGCTCGCGGGATGGGCGCCGCGGTCGACCACGACCCGCCGTCGCGCCGCGTGGCCGCCGCTCAGAGCGGCAGGCCGACGTAGTTCTCGGCGAGCGCGGTCGACGCGGCGACCGATTGCGCGAGGTAGTCGAACTCCGCGCGACGCAGGCGTCGCTCGAACGCGTCGGTGTCCGGGAAGCGATGCATCAGCGTCGTGAACCACCACGAGAAGCGCTCGGCCTTCCAGATGCGCGACAGGCAGCGCGCCGAATACGCGTCGAGCCCGGCGTCGTCGTGGTCGACGTAGTGGCTCGACGAACGCCCGCGACAGGTAGCCGACGTCGGCCGCGGCAAGGTTCAGCCCCTTCGCGCCGGTCGGCGGCACGATGTGCGCGGCGTCGCCGGCGAGGAACAGCCGACCGAAGCGCATCGGCTCGGCCACGAAGCTGCGGAGCGGCGCGATGCTCTTCTCGAGCGACGGTCCGGTCACGACCGCGTCGGCGACCGATTCCGGCAGGCGTCGGCGCAGCTCGTCCCAGAACGCGTCGTCGGTCCACGCGTCGACCGCGTCGTCGAGCGGACACTGGATGTAGTAGCGGCTGCGCGTGCGGCTGCGCTGGCTGCACAGCGCGAAGCCGCGGGCGTGATTCGCGTAGACCAGTTCGTGGCGGGCCGGCGGCACGTCGGCCAGCACGCCGAGCCAGCCGAACGGATAGACGCGCTCGTACGTCGTGATGCGCCGGCGCGGGAACGCTCGCGCGGCACACGCCGTGATAGCCGTCGCAGCCGGCGATGAAGTCGCATTCGAGCGTCTCGGCGCGGCCGTCGTGCGTGAAGCGGACGACCGGCCGGTCGCCGTCGAAGCCGTCGATGCGCACGTCCTGCGCGTCGTAGAACGTTCGCAGTCCGGCGGCCGCGCGGGCATCCATCAGGTCCTGCGTGACCTCGGTCTGGCCGTAGACCGTGACGCGCTTGCCGGTCAGGCCGACGAAGTCGATGCGATGCAGCCGATCGTCGAACGCGAGCTCGGTGCCGTCGTGCGGCAACCCTTCGTCTCGGCAGCGATCGGCGACGCCCGCTTCGTCGAGCAGCGCGACCGTCGTCTGTTCGAGGACGCCGGCGCGGATTCGGCCGAGCACGTAGTCCGGGCTGCGCTGCTCGACGAGCACGGCGTCGATGCCGTGACGGGCCAGCAGCGCGCCGAGCAACAGTCCTGCGGGTCCTGCGCCGACGACCGCGACCTGCGCACGCATGACGATCCTGTTCGAAGAAAGGCGTCAGTCTTGCGGCTTCCGGCGTTCGAGGCAAGTTCGGGGCGCTGCGCGGCGGCGAGGCATTCGCGTGACCCCGTCAGCCGTGCCGGCCGATGCCACCGGAGCCGCGAAGCCGGAAGGCGGTGCGAGCCGCCGGTGGTGTTGAGCCGTTCATCCGGCGAGAACAAGCGTCGTTCTGCGCGAATGGACCTCGGCCCGCGGGATCGCGTCGTGGAGCGGCGGCAACTCGAGCGCGAAGACCGCCGGTGTCGTTCGCGCATCCGACCCTGAACGCGCGACGGCCACCGCGACCTCGGCGCATGCGCGGCAGCATCGATGCCGATCGCGGAAGTCAATCGATTCGACTCGCGTCAACACACGTCGATTAGCGGATCGTTAGCAATCCTGATATCTCGACAGATATCGCCGCATCTTTCCCTTTTGGCAACTTCAGTGTTTGTCGATTTAATTTACGAATCGCGATCCGCATTCGCGACGGCGAATGGCCATTCTCTGTAGAAACAAGGCGTTTATCGATTTGGCATGCCTTATGCAATTGCGCTCGGCGCTTCGAAAGCGGCGCTTCGCGAACCCGCGAAATAAACGATCGAACGAGGAGACGATGATGGGTCGTACCGCAACGAGAACGGCAATCGCCACGGCGCTGCTCTGCGGCGCAGGGCTGGTCTGCGGCGTCGCCAGCGCCTCCCCGACCTACGTCTTCCAGCAATCGCTGCAGATCGACGGCGCGTCGGCCACGAAGCCGTTCTCGGGCTACGACCTGTCGACGTTCGATTCCAGCACGCAGCTCTATTACCTCACCGACCGCACGAACAACGGCATCGACGTGTTTTCGTCGGCGACCAATCAGTTCGTCGAGCGGATCGGCGGCGGGCTCTTCGCCGGCTCGGCCGGCGGCAACAACGACATCGCCGGTCCGAACGGCATCTCGATCACGAACGTCGGGAGCGGCAAGCTGCTGCTCGCCGGCAACAGCCCGAGCAACGTCATCGCATTCACCCTCGACAGCACCGGTCTGGTCGTGATGGGAACGCCGCGCACGACGTCGACGGCCGTCGCGACGACGCCCGTCCCGCAGAACCGCGTCGACGGCGTCGCGTACGCGCCGTCGACCAACATGATCCTGGCGGCGAACAACGCGTCCGATCCGGGCTTCATCTCGCTGATCAGCAACGCGACCGGCGCGGTGACCCGCACGATCCTGCTGAACGGCAGCAACGGTTACCCGGACGTCGGCGCCAACGGCGTCGAATCGACGATCTTCAACACCGCGCGCGGCACGTTCTTCATCGCGATCCCGTCGTTCAATGCGGCGGGGACCGGTGCGCGGCGGCGCGATCGAGATCAACGCAATGACCGGTGCGCTGGTCAACACCTACGACTTCAACGCGATGGGGCTGTCGGGCGTCTGCAGCCCGACCGGCCTCACGCAGGGTGCGGGCGCGGCGATGTTCGTCGCCTGCAGCGATCCGACCGCGGGACACAGCGTCATCCTCGACCCGACGGGCTTCGGCAGCCTGAAGATCGTCGACGGCATCAGCGGCGGCGACCAGGCGGCCTACGATCCGACGAACAACACGTTCTTCGAGGCGGCCCGCTTCCAGCCCGGCGGCCCGGTGCTCGGCATCATCGATGCGAACACGCTGTCGCTCGAGCTGCTCGCGATCGGTTCGAACGACCATTCGGTCGCCGTCGATCCGATCACGAACGAGGTCTTCGTCGCGACCGGCCCGACGACGGCGTTCGCGAACTGCGCGAACGGCTGCGTCGGCGTGTTCGCCGCGGTGCCGGAGCCCGAGACGATGCCGCTGATCGCGATCGCCGGGATCGCGGCCGTCGCCGTCGGTACGCGTCGTCGCCGTCGTTCGCGCGACTAGCGCGAACGCGACACACCGGTCGCGACGGCGGCGTCGCGACCGGCTGCTCAGAACAGGATCATCACGACCGATCCGGCGACGATCAGCGCGCCGCCGACCGCGACCGACCACGTGAACGTCTCGCCGCCGAGGACGAGGCCGAGGACGATCGCGACGACGACGCTCAGCTTGTCGATCGGTGCGACGCGCGAGACCGGCCCGAGCTGCAGCGCGCGGTAGTAGCACAGCCACGACAGGCCGGTCGCGACGCCCGACGCGACGAGGAACAGCCACGTGCGCGACGCGATCGTCGAGAGCGGCTGCCATTCGGAACGCGACAGCACGAGCGCGAGCGTCACGACGAAGATGACGACGACGCGGATCAGCGTCGCCATGTTCGAGTTGATGCCGGCGACGCCGAGCTTGCCGAGATACGCGGTCAGTCCCGCGAAGAACGCGGAACCGAGCGCGAAGACGATCCAGTAACGGCCCGGGTTCATGCGATGGCCTGCCGGTACACGAAGCGCAGGCCGCGCCCCGCGTCGCTGCGTCCGCCGAGCTCGACGCGGCCGCCCATCGCCTGCGCCGCGCCGCGCACGATCGCGAGTCCGAGTCCGCTGCCGGTTTCCTTCGTGCCGAGCAGACGCACGAACGGCTCGAACACGCGGGCCAGGTCGGCGGGGTTGATGCCGGGCCCGGTGTCCTCGACGACGAAGCACACCTCGTCGCCTTCGCGCGCGAGGGAGATGTCGACCGCGCCGCCGGGCGGCGTATAGCGCACCGCGTTGTCGATCACGTTGCGGACCAGCGACTCGGCGTGCTGGCGATCGCCGACGATGAACAAGCCGGCGAGGGACGCGCAGCCGAGATCGACGCCTTTCGCGACGGCGACCGGCAGCATCTCCTCGATCGTCGAGCGGACGATGCGGTCGAGCTCGAGCGGCTGCTTCTGCATCGCGCCCGGATTCTGGACCCGCGCGAAGTGGAGCAGCTGCTCCTGCAGCGACGCGAGCCGTTGCAGTCCGCGTCGCAGCGTGGCGACCCGCTCGCCGGCTTCGGGCGGCAGCGTCACCCGTTCGATGTTCTCCGCCTGCACCATCAGCGCCGCGAGCGGCGTCCGCAGTTCGTGCGCCGCGTCGGCGACGAGACGGCGTTGCTGTTCGAACGCGACGCCGAGACGCTCGAGGAGCCGGTCGACCGCCTGCACGAACGGCACGACCTCGGACGGCACCGCGTCGACGGCGAGCGGCACGAGGCTCGCGCCATCCACCTTGTCGACGCCGCGCGACAACGCGGCGAGCGGCGCGAACGACCGCTTCAGGATGACGTGGACCGCGTACAGCAGCAGCGGGAGCAGCAGCGCGAGCGGGATCAGGATGTACAGCGCACCGGCGAGCGCGTCCTCGTCGCGCGCCTCCATGCTCTGCGCGACGCCGAAGCGTTCGCCGGCCGTGTCGCGGATGACCATCACGCGCCAGCTGACGTCGTCCTGCGTGATCGTCTGCAGGCCACCGGGGATCGTCGTCGGCAGCAACAGCCGGATGCCGCCCGGACTGGGCCTCGCGCTCGCCGAGCGGCACGACGAGGAACCGGCCTTCCGCCTCTTCGACGTCCTTCGGCTGCGCTTCCGGCGGCACGTCGCGGAACGACCCGCGCGCCAGCGCGGCCGCGACCTCCTCGAGCTGCGCGTCCTGCGATTCGGTCGCGTCGTGGTACGCGACGAAGAACGACGTGGCGGCGCCGCAGATGCCGATCCCGAGGATCGCGACGGAAAGCCAGATCGACAGCTGGCGCTGGATCGACGTCGTCACCGGTGCCGCTCCACGCTCCAGCCGAGACCGCGCACGTTCCCGATGACGCGCGCGCCGAGCTTGCGGCGCAGGCCGTGGATGATGAAATCGACCGCGTTGCTCTCGACCTCCTCGCCGGAACCGTAGATGCGCTCCTCGAGCTCGGCGCGCGACAGGATCGCGCCGGGACGCAACATGAGCTCGCGCAGCAGCGCGAACTCGCGTCTCGACAGCGGCACGCGACGCTCGCCGACGACGACCTCCTTCGTCGACGGATCGAGGACGATGGCGCCGTTGCTGAGCAGCGGCAGTCCGGTGCCGGCGCTGCGGCGGCGCGCGACGGCGCGGATGCGCGCGAGCAGCTCGGTGACGTCGAACGGCTTGGTCAGGTAGTCGTCGGCACCCGCGTCGAGCCCGCGAATGCGGTCCTCGACGGCGTCCTTCGCCGTGATCAGGATGATCGGCACCTCGTCGCCGCGCGCGCGGGACGAACGCAGCACGTCCATGCCTTCGCGACCCGGCAGCGCGAGGTCGAGCAGCACCAGCTCGAACGCATGACGTTCGAGCAGGCTCGCGGCCATCTCGCCGTCCTGCACCCAGTCGACCGCGCAGGCCGCGTCGCGCAGCGCCTGGCCGATCGCCTCGCCGATCATCGCGTCGTCTTCGACCAGCAGGACCTTCATGTCGTCCGATGCAGGAAACGTCGGACCTGATCTTAACGAAGCGTCGACGCGATGGCGTCCTGCGCGTGTCGATCACCCGACGGCGTCCGCGTCGCGCGGCTAAGGCTGCGCTAACTCTCGAACCCTAGGCTGCGCGCTGTTTCGATCACGAATGCTGGCATGACGTCGGTCCTGAACGCGGTCGCGAGTGTCGCGGTCGTCGCGGGTTGGTTCTTGCTGGCGCTGGCGATCACCGGGATCGGCTACGTCGTCGCCTCGACGATCGTCTTTCGTCGCTTCTTTCGCGCGCGCACGCAGCCGCCGGTCCGCTGCGACGCGGTGTCGCTGCTGAAGCCGCTGTGCGGCGCGGAGCCGGCGCTCGCGTCGAACCTCGACTCGTTCCTGCAGCAACGACACGACGGCCCGATCCAGCTGGTCTGCGGCGTCGCGCGCCACGACGACCCGCGCTCGCGGCCGTGGACGCGCTGCGGACCAGCCGGCCCGCAAGCGGACATCGCGACGGTGGCCTGCGCGCAGCGTCACGGCAGCAGTGCGAAGGTGTCGAACCTGGTCAACATGGTCGACCACGCGAAGCATGCCGTCATCGTGCTGAGCGACAGCGACATGGTCGCGACGCCGGACTATCTCGCGCACGTGCTCGAAGCGCTCGACCGGCCGGGCGTCGGCGCGGCGTCGGTCCTGTACGCGGGCCGCGGCGATGCGGGGTTCTGGTCGCGGTTCGGCGCCGCCGGCCTCAGCTACCAGTTCCTGCCCGGCGCCGTGTTCGGCGTCGCGACCGGCCTCGCGGACCCGTGCATGGGATCCACGATCGCGCTGACGCGCCCGACGATGCAGCGGATCGGCGGACTGCATCGGTTCGCCGACGCGCTGGCCGACGACTTCGCGATCGGCGAGGCGGTGCGCAAGCTGGGACTGAAGGTTGCGGTGCCGCGCTTCCTGATGACGCACGCGTCGAGCGAGACGAGCTTCGTCGAACTGTGGCGGCACGAAGTGCGCTGGGGTGCGACGATCCGCGGCGTCGTTCCCGCGGCCTACATCGGCTCGGTCGTCACGATGCCGGTCCCGCTCGCGCTGCTCGCGTTCGCACTGACGCGCGAGCCGCTCGCGGCCGCTGCCGTCGTGTCGGCCGTCGCTGCGCGGGCGTGGCTGATGCGCGTCGTCGACCGCGAGGCCGGCGCGCGAACGATGTCGCGCCTGCTGCTGCCGCTGCGCGACTGCCTGTCGTTCGCCGTCTTCGTCGCGTCGCTCGGCGCTCGTAGCGTCGACTGGCGCGGCCGGCGGCACCGGCTCAAGCCGCGTGGTGAAATCGGACCCGATACGGAGTTGGTCACATGATGCGAACGCTTTTCCTGCAGGGCCCGTCGTTCGACGGCTACGACGGCGGCGCCGGCGCGCGCTACCAGATGAAGCGCGAGGTGCGCTCGTTCTGGTATCCGACCTGGCTCGCGCAGCCGGCGGCGCTGGTCGCGGGCTCGAAGCTGATCGACGCGCCGGCGCACGACCTCGAGTTCGACGACATCAAGCACGAGGCCTTCGATGCGCGACCTCGTCGTGCTGCACACGTCGACGCCGTCGTTCCGCCAGGACGTGCACACCGCCGAGCTGCTCAAGGAGCTGCAACCCGAAGCTGCGGATCGGCATGATCGGCGCGAAGGTCGCCGTCGACGCCGAAGGGTCGCTGCGTGCGTCGCGCGCGATCGATTTCGTCGCGCGCAACGAATTCGACTTCACGATCAAGGACGTCGCCGACGGCCGCCCGTGGGCCGACATCGAAGGCATCAGCTTTCGCGACGACGACGGCGCGCATCGTCCACAACGCCGATCGCGACGTGCTCGAGGACATGGACTCGCTGCCGTTCGTGAGCCCGATCTACAAGCGCGACCTCGACATCACGAAGTACTTCGGCGGCTACCTCAAGCATCCGTACGTCAGCTTCTACACGGGCCGCGGCTGCAAGAGCCGCTGCACCTTCTGCCTGTGGCCGCAGACGGTCGGCGGGCACCGCTATCGCACGCGCTCGATCGCGCACGTCGATCGAGGAAGTGAAGTACGTGCATGCGCGAGATGCCCGAGGTCAAGGAGATCTTCTTCGACGACGACACGCTGACCGACAACCTGCCGCGCGTCGAGGCGCTGGCGGTGGAGCTCGGCAAGCTCGGCGTGACGTGGTCGTGCAACGCGAAGGCGAACGTGCCGCGACGCACGCTCGAGGTCATGAAGGCGAACGGCCTGCGCCTGCTGCTGGTCGGCTACGAGAGCGGCAACCAGAAGATCCTGCACAACATCAAGAAGGGCCTGCTCGTCGACGTCGCACGGCGGTTCACGCAGGACTGCCACGCGCTCGGCATCGTGATCCACGGCACCTTCATCCTCGGGCTGCCCGGCGAGACGCGAAACGACGATCGAGGAGACGATCAACTACGCGATGGAGATCGATCCGCACACGATCCAGGTCTCGCTCGCGGCGCCGTATCCGGGCACGTTCCTGTATCAAGCCAGGCGACCGAGAACGGCTGGTTCGACGGTTCCGACAACCTGCTGACCGAACGGCGGCATCCAGATCGCGCAGCTGAGCTATCCGCACCTCCCGGCGTCGGTGATCTTCGACAAGGTCGAGGAGTTCTACAAGCGCTTCTACTTCCGCCCGCGCAAGATCCGCGCGATCGTCGGCGAGATGCTGCGCGACTTCGACATGCTGAAGCGACGACTGCGCGAAGGCGTCGAGTTCTTCGAGTTCCTGCGGCGTCGCAAGGAAGCGGCTTGATCGGCGTCGTCGTCACCGCCGACGACTTCGGCGTCCGCACCCGAGGTCAACGAGGCCGTCGAGATCGCGCATCGCGACGGCGTGCTGACGGCCGCGAGCCTGATGGTCGCCGCGCCGTACGCGGCCGACGCCGTCGCGCGCGCGAAGCGCATGCCGACGCTCGGCGTGGGGCTGCACGTCGTCCTCGTCGACGGCCGCCCGATGTTGCCGGCGTCCGACGTGCCGGACCTCGTCGATCGCGACGGCGCGTTCCGCGCGAACATGGTCGCGGTCGGTGTGCGCATCGCGACATCGGCGCGCGTGCGCGCCCAGTTGCTTGCCGAGATCGATGCGCAGTTCGCGGCGTTCGCGGCGACCGGCCTGCCGTTCGATCACGTCAACGCGCACAAGCACTTCCACGTGCATCCGGTCGTTCGCGAGATGGTGCTGCGCGCCGCGCGACGGCACGGCGTCCGCGCGATCCGCTCGCCGGTCGGCGACGGCGGTGTCGCCGGCAGCGGATGGCTCGCCAACCCGTTCGGACGCGCGCTCGCGCGTCGGGCCGCGTCGTACGGGATGACGACGCCGGACCGCGTGGTCGGTCTCGCCGACAGCGGTTCGTTCGATGCCGGCCGGCTGCGGTCGGCGGTCGCGACGGCGCGCGATGGCGTCAGCGAGATCTACCTGCATCCGGCGACGCGCGACGCGTTCGCGGGCAGCACGCCCGGCTACCGGCATCGCGCGGAGCTCGACGGACTGCTCGATGCCGGCGTGCGCGCGATCGTCGCCGAGCGCGGCCTGCGACTCGGCAGCTTCGCGTCGTTCGCACCGGCGGTCGCGTGATCGAGCGCACCGCCTGCGTCGCATGAGCACCCGCGGCGCCGACCCGTCCGACGCCGACCTCGCGCGTCGCGAAACGGTCCGTCGTGCGGCATGGATCGGCCCGCTGCTGCTGGTCGCGACGATCGCCGGGCTCGTCGTCGTCGCGTCGCGGGCGAGCGGCGCCGACCTGCACGCGTTCGCCGACGCGCTCGCGCGCATCGGCGTCGCGACGTTCGTCGGCTACTGCGTCTATTCGGTCGCGGTCAACGTGCTGCTCGGGGCGGGCTGGCTCGCGATGCTGCCGGGCCATCGCTGGCGCATGCTCGGCGCGCTGTCGTGGGCGAGGATGGTCCGCGAAGCGGCGTCGGACCTGCTGCCGTTCTCGCAGGTCGGCGGTGTGGTGCTCGCGTTCCGCCTGCTGCTTCGTCGGGGTCTCGCGCCGTCGTCGGTCTACGCGTCGTTCGCCGCGGACCTCGGGATCGAGATGGCGTCGCAGCTCGTGTTCACGCTCGCCGCGTTCTCTGCGATCGGCTCGTGGTCGACGCTGGCCATGCCCGGCGGTCCGGCGCTCGAGCCGATGATCGTGGCCGTCGCGCTGGCGGTGATCCTGATCGCGCTGTTCGGCCTGCAGCGCGCGCTGATGGCGTTCGGTCCCACCCTCGTCTCGCGCCTGCCGTCGGGCGGCGCCGATGCACAGGCGACGATCGACGCGCTGCGCGCCGCGTATGCGCGGCCCGTCCGCGTCGCGGCCGGCTTCGCCGCGAACCTCGCCGCGTGGATCGCGAGCGCTTCGGGTGCGTGGCTGGTCCTGCGTGCCGCCGGCTTCGATGCGCCGTTCAGGACCGTCATCGCGATCGAGAGCGTCGTGTTCGCGGTGCGCGCCGTCGCGTTCGTCGTGCCGGCCGGGATCGGCGTGCAGGAGGCGACGTACGCGATCCTGTTCCCGCACCTCGGGCTGCCGATCGAGGCCGCGCTCGTCGTCGCGCTGGTCAAGCGGGCGCGCGACCTCGCGGTCGGGTTGCCGACGATCGTGCTGTGGCAGTGGCAGGAACTGCGCGGCTGGGTCGGCGCACGTCACCGGGACGCGGCGTCGGGCAGGACGCCGGTCGACGCGACGCTGGCGTCGACGGAGCGCGCCGGCCGCCGATGACGATGCCGGATCGGCCTGCGAAGGTCCCCGAGGTCACGCTCGGGTTCTGGGTCATCAAGATCCTCGCGACGACGCTCGGCGAGACGGCCGGCGACACGATGTCGATGTCGCTCGGGCTCGGCTACCTCGTCAGCACCGCGATCTTCGCGGCAGCCTTCGTGGCGTTCGCCGTCGCACAGGTTCGCGCAACCCGCTTCCATCCGCTGCTCTACTGGGCCACGATCATCGCGACGACGACGGTCGGCACGACGATGGCCGACTTCGCCGATCGCTCGCTCGGCATCGGCTACGCCGGCGGCTCGACGCTGCTGCTGGCGCTGTTGCTCGCGTCGCTGTTCGCGTGGCATCGCACGCTCGGCTCGGTGTCGACCGACACGATCGATACGCCGAAGGCCGAAATGTTCTACTGGGTCACGATCCTGTTCTCGCAGACGCTGGGGACCGCGCTCGGCGACTGGACGGCCGGCACCGCCGGCCTCGGCTATCGCGGCGCCGCGATCGTCTTCGGCGCGCTGCTGATCGCGGTCGCCGCGTTGTGGCGCTGGACCGCCCTGTCGCGCACCATGCTGTTCTGGGCCGCGTTCATCCTGACCCGTCCGCTGGGCGCGGTCGTCGGCGACTTCCTCGACAAGCCGGTCGCATCGGGCGGCCTCGCGCTCAGCCGCTATGCGGCGTCCGCGTTGCTGCTCGCCGCGATCGTGCTGTGCATCGCCCTGTTTCGACAGCGACCGGCGCGACGGATGCATTGAAGTGCGAAGAGCCCGGCTCGACGAGGGCGGGAGCGGCGAGGTGCGACGTCGCGGCAGGTCGCGTCGAGTGGCGCCCGGATCGGCTCGGCATCGTCGGCGAAGCCTCGGTCGCGTTCCGCCGTCCGCATCGTTCCGGATTCCACGCGTCGGCAGGTCGGGCGCGGCGTATGCTGATCGATCGGGCGGCGCACGTTTCGATCCGGTGTCGCCGTCGCGTGTCGTGCGCTTCGATCGAACCCGCAACCGACCTTCGACGTCCGCGTCGATTCTCGCGCCATGGCTAACGAAAAGCTGAACCGTCGACGCTTCCTCATCAGCAGCGCGGTCGTCGGCGCGAGCGGCGCGGTGGGCGCCGCCGTCCGGGACGGCGCGCTCGGCGCACCGCCGCAGACGATCCGCGGCTCGGTCCCGTGGCACCAGGGCACGGCCGACGTCCCGCCCGGCGTCAGTGGCACCGACTTCGTCTATTTCACGCCGGCCGAGCGCGCGTTCGTCGAGGCGGCGCTCGCGCGACTGATCCCGAACGACCCGTCGGGTCCCGGCGCCGTCGAGGCGAACGTGCCGTTCTTCATCGATCGCCAGCTCGCCGGCCCCTTCGGCCGCGGCGACCACTTCTACCTCGGCGGCCCGTGGCCGAAAGGCACGCCGGAGCAGGGCTACCAGAGCCGCTTCAACCCCGCGCAGCTGTACCGCAGCGCGATCGCGGCGATCGATCGCCACGTCGCGTCGAACGGCGGCGGCGGCACGTTCGCGAAGCTCGCGCCCGCCGACCAGGACGACCTGCTGAAGGCCCTCGAGGCCGGCAAGGTCGAACTCGAAGGCGTCGACGGCAAATTGTTCTTCACGATGCTGCTGCAGAACACGAAGGAAGGCTACTTCGGCGATCCGATCTACGGCGGCAACAAGGACATGGGCGCTTGGAAGATGATCGGCTTCCCCGGCGCGCACTACGACTATCGCGAGTGGGTCACGCGGCACAACGAGCGCGTGCCGTACGAGCCCGTCGGCCTCATGGGACGCCGCGGCTGGCGGCAGGTCTGATGGCGACGCGACTGCCGCCGGTCGACGCCGTGCTGGTCGGGTTCGGCTGGACCGGCGCGATCATGGGCCAGCAGCTCGCCGACGAGGGCCTCGAGATCGTCGCGCTCGAACGCGGTCCGTGGCGCGACACGCCGACCGACTTCCCGACGACGCTCGCACAGGACGAGCTGCGCTACATGTGGCGGCATCACCTGTTCCAGAACGTCGCCGTCGAGACGCTGACGATCCGCAACAACGTGAACGAGGAGGCGCTGCCGATGCGGCGCCTCGGCTCGTTCCTGCTCGGGACCGGCGTCGGCAGCGGCGGCGTCCACTGGAACGGGCAGATCTGGCGCTTCCTGCCGAGTGACTTCCTGACGAAGAGCCACAACGCGCAGCGCTACGGCCCCAAGTCGGTCACCGACTACGACCTGACGGTGCAGGACTGGGGCGTGACGTACGAGGAGCTCGAGCCGCACTTCGACCAGTTCGACAAGCTGTGCGGCACGAGCGGCAAGGCCGGCAACCTGCGCGGCGCGATCCAGCCGGGCGGCAATCCGTTCGAGGGCGCGCGTTCCGACGAGTATCCGACGCCGCCGATGCCGCAGACCTACGGGCCGACGCTGTTCGGCGAGGCGGCCGCCAAGCTCGGCCGGCATCCGTTCCCGCATCCGAGCGGCAACCTGTCGCAACCCTACGTGAATCCGCTCGGCGCGCAGCTCGGCGAGTGCACGTACTGCGGCTTCTGCGAGAAGTTCGGCTGCGGCAACTACTCGAAGGCGAGTCCGCAGACGACCGTGCTGCCGTACCTGCTGCGCAAGCCGAACTTCACGCTGAAGACCGAGTGCGAGGTGATGAAGGTCGAGCTGACGCCAGACAAGAAACGCGCGACCGGCGTCACGTACGTCAACAGCGCGGGCGAGGAATTCTTCCAGCCGGCCGAGCTCGTCATCCTGTCCGCGTACATCCTGCACAACGTGCGGCTGCTGCTGCTGTCGGGCATCGGCCAGCCTTACGACCCGAAGACGAACACCGGCGTCGTCGGCCGCAACTACGCGTACCAGACGATGGGCTCGGTCAACGCGTTCTTCGACGACAAGTACATCAACACGTTCATCGGCGCCGGCGCGCTCGCGACGGTGATCGACGACTTCAACGGCGACAACTTCGACCACTCGGGCCTCGGCTTCATCGGCGGCGCGTACATCGCCGGCATGGTCACCGGCGGCCGGCCGATCGAGATGGTCTACACGCCCGAAGGCACGCCCGCCTGGGGGATGAAGTGGAAGCAGGCGGTCGTGAAGAACTACCTGCACTCGTTCGCGATCAGCGTGCACGGGTCGTGCATGAGTCATCGCGGCAACTACCTCGACCTCGACCCGACGTATCGCGACGGCTTCGGTCGGCCGATGCTGCGGATGACGTTCGACTTCACCGACAACGAATACAAGATGTCGAACTACTGCGTCGATCGCGCGGCCGAGGTCGCGCGTGCGATGGACGGCTGTCGCGAGGTCAAGCTGAACCGACGCCAGGGCTCGTGGAGCGTCGTGCCGTACCAGACCACGCACAACACCGGCGGCGCCGTGATGGGCGACGATCCGAAGACGAGCGTCGTCAACAAGTTCCTGCAGGTCTGGGACGTACCGAACGTGTTCTCGCTCGGAGCCGGCGCCTTCCCGCAGAACGCGGGCTACAACCCGACGGGAACGCTCGCGGCGCTCGCGTACCACGCCGCGCACGCGATCCGCACGCGCTACCTGAAGGACCCGGGACCGCTGGTTCGGATCTAGACCCATGAAGCGCATCCCGAGTCCGTCCGCGCGCCGCCTCGGCGTCGCCGTCGTGCTGCTCGTCGCGGTCGGCGGTGTCGCGCGCGTCGCGATGAGCGAACAGCAGCCGCAGACGGGCTCGCGGCAAGCCGCGGGCTCGCAGCAGCAGTCGCCGACGCCGTCGCGCGCCGGCAGGACGCTGCCCAACCAGATCCTCGCGCGTCCGATCGCCGACGCGACGCCGAACGCCGCGCAGTTGCGTCGTGGCCAGTACCTCGTCGCGATGGGCGACTGCCTGTCGTGCCATCAACGCGAGGGCGGCGAGCCGCTCGCCGGCGGGCTGCCGCTGAACACGCCGTTCGGCGTGATCTACACGCCGAACATCACGTCGGACGAGAAGACCGGCATCGGCCACTGGACCGACGACCAGTTCTATCGCGCGATGCACGACGGCATCGACGACGACGGCCACAACCTCTATCCGGCGTTTCCGTATCCGTGGTATCGCCGCACGAGCCGCGCCGACGACGACGCGATCCTCGCGTATCTGAAGACGACGCCGCCGGTCGAGTACCGCCGGCCGCGCAACCAGCTGACGTTCCCGTTCAACTTCCGGTTTCTCGTCAAGGGATGGAACCTGCTGTTCCTCGGCTCCGACCAGCCGCCGACGGACCCGAACCGGTCTGCCGCGTGGAACCAGGGCGCCGCGATCGTCACGGGCCTCGGACACTGCAGCGGCTGCCACACGCCGAAGAACCTGTTCGGCGCCGACCGTTCGTCGCAGGCGTTCCACGGCGGCGCGCTCGACAACTGGTTCGCGCCCGACCTGACGGAGAACGACCGGACCGGCCTCGGCGGCTGGAGCGCGGCCGACGTCGCCGAGTACCTGAAGGATGGCCGCAACGTCCACGCCGCCGCCGGCGGGTCGATGGAAGAGGTCGTCAACTTCTCGACCTCGTTCCTGACGGACGACGACCGCAACGCGATCGCGACCTACATCAAGTCGCTGCCGGCGAGCCCGAACGCCGCGGTCGCGACGCCCGACGCCGGCGCGATGGCGCGCGGGGCGGCGGTCTACTCCGACGCGTGCACCGGGTGCCACCTCGAGAACGGCGTGGGCCAGCCGCGCTTCTTCCCGCCGCTCGGCCACAACGCGCTGCTGCAGCAGTCCGACGTGACGGGACTCGAACACATCATCCTGGCCGGCAGCGAGGTCGGCGTGTCGCCGCGACGCGTGACGCCGTTCGCGATGCCGAGCTTCGCCTGGAAGCTGAGCGACGCCGAGATCGCCGACGTCAGCACGTTCCTGCGCAACAGCTGGGGCAACCAGGCGCCGCCGGTGACGGCCGACGAGGTCCGCAAGGTCCGCGACGCGCTGCATCTCCAGACGACCCAGCTGACCGAGATGTCCGGCGACCGGCCGTGACGAACGTCGGGCAAGCCGACGGCATGCGCTGAAGGCCGGCGTTGCGTGGGGCCTTGCCCGTCGCGTCGGCGGAACCTACGCGCCGGTGATGCCGTATCGGGCCGATCGCCGTAGCGCCCGATAACGATAGAACGTGACCGCCGCGACGACGGGGATGACGGCACTGCTGCCGACCAGGATCGGCGTCAGGACGTCGAGCCACGTGAAGATCGCGAGCAGGAACAACGCATCGTCCGGATGGAATCGTTCGACGCCGGCCCAGACCTTGACGCCCGGCGGAGACAGGCGTTCGTACCTCTCGCCGGCCCATTGAACGACGACCATCGAGACGCAGCAGACGAGACCCAGCGCGATCGCGAAGACGCCGAGAACGCCGTGACGGGCGCCGAACCCGACGCCGAGGAACCACGCGGCATCCAGGATGAGATCCGAGCGGTAGTCGAGCAGCTTGCCCTTTTCGCTGCGCAGGTCGCCGAGACGCGCGAGCTCGCCATCGGCGCGGTCCAGGAAGCAGGCGATCGTCCAGAAGACGCCGGACCAGACGGCGAACGCGGTCCGGCCCGGAACCAGACAGGCGACCGCGACGAGCCCGACGACGAGGCGCAGGCCGGTCAGGTGGTTCGGACGGATCCGGGTCCCGAGCATGGGCCGCACGAACCGGCGCGCCGCCAGGTGGACATAGGTCTGGTTCGCCCTGACATCGGCCGGCGATGAATCCGGCGTCACGGAAAGCCCGTCATCGCTCACACGCGAAACGTGTAGAGCGTTCCGGGTTCGCGTTCGACGTCCGGCGGGAAGTTCGCCCGCTTCGCGGCGAAGTACGTCGCGCGATGGTCGCCATGGGCGGCGGCGTTGAACGTGAGGTACAGGACGCGACGTTGCCGGGTCGTGCGATTGGCTTTCGACGCATGCGGAACGAAGCTGTCGAAGAAGACGACATCGCCGGCGCGTGTCGGCACGGGCTGCAGCAGATCGGTCGACATCTCGCTCGCGCTGAGCGGCGACCATTCGCGTCCGATCAGCGCGGTCTGCCGTGGCATCGTCGCGAACTCGAGACAACCGTTCTCGAGCGTCGCGTCGTCGAGCGCGACCATCGCCGTCACGAACAGCGGCGCGTAGACCGACCATCCGGCCTGCTGATCCTGATGCGGTTCGAAACCCGCACCTCCCGCCATCTTGAAATTGATCTTTTCCTTGAACAGCACGGCACGTTCGCCCATCAGGGACTCGACCGCGGACCGCAGGCGTCCGTGCCGGATCGCCCGGTCGAATGCTGCATGGAACGGGCAGAAATTCTCGATCCGCTGGACGAGCCTGGTCGCGTGATCCAGGGCGCTGACTTCGCGATACAGCATGTGCCTGCCCGGAACCTCGGGAAGTCCGGTCAGCTCGTCCGTCCAGCCGCACAGCGCATCGACTTCGTTCGCTGCGAAGAATCCGCGGACGATGCACCACCCCCACCGGTCGTACGCCGCGCGTGCCGGGGCGTCCAACGACTGCGGAATGCAATGTGCCGACGGCGGGATCGTGCCGTTCCTCGCGACCGAGCCTTTCATGCGGATGACGTTACCTGAAGTGACGGTTCCGCGCAGCGCCCGATGGCGGATCGCCCACGGTTGCCATGGCCGACGTAGCCCGCCGCAGCGGGCGCGGTTGCGGAGCTCCTCGACGTCATCGAAGCCGTCGGCAGCGCGTGCTCGCGCGACTCGTCGATGCGCTCGCGGAAGATGAACGCGGCCACCGCACGCAGCCGGTGGCGCTTTCGGAAGGCGGTCCCGATCCCGTGAATGGAAAAGCCGGCTGGCGCCGGCTCCGGTACGACGCGACCGCGCGTCAGACCACCGTTTCGAGCAGCTTCTTCAGTTCGCCCGACTCGTGCATCTCGCCGAGGATGTCGGAGCCGCCGACGAACTCGCCGTTGACGTACAGCTGCGGCACCGTCGGCCAGTTCGAGTACGCCTTGACGCCCTGGCGGACCTCGTCGTCGTCGAGCACGTTGACGGTGACGAGCTTCGTCACGCCGTTCTGCTTCAGCAACTGGATGGCGCGACCGGAGAAGCCGCACTGCGGGAACTGCGCGCTGCCCTTCATGAACAGCACGACCGGGTTGTCGCGCACGGTCTGCGCGATGAATTCGTGGACCGACTGCGCGGTCTGGTTGGTCTCGACGCTCATGGCTCGTCCTTCGCTGGGTTCGGCGAACGCGCGAAACGCGTTCACGGATTGGTCTTGTCCTTCGCCTTCGCGGCGAGTTCCCGGCTCTTCGCGTCGGCCTGTTCGGCACCGGCCCGGATCTCGTCCTTCGCGCGGATCGCGGCGTCCTTCGTCTTCGCGCCGACTTCCTCCGCGACGACCTTCGCCTTCGCGCCGGCTTCGACGACGACGACCTTCGTCTTCTCGCCGATCTCGGCCGCCTTCTGCCGCATCGTGTCGGCCGTCGACGACGCGTCGACGCCGTCGGTCTTGTCCTTGATGCGGTCGGCCGCGATCTTCGCCTGTTCCTTCGCGGCCTCCGTCGCGTTGACGACCGCGCTGCGCGCCGACTCGACGGCGGCGTTCGTGTCGTCCTTCGCACGGCCCATCGCCGCCGAGTCGTCGGGCTTCTTCGAGCATCCGACGAGCGCGACGACGATCAGCAACGCGGCGGGCAGCAGGTGCGACATGGCGACGTCGGCTTCGGTATTGAATCGAACGGCGCCGGCGGCGCGAGCCCGCGGCGCGACCGGCCTCGAATTATAGGTGAGCGGGCGACTTCGCGTCGCGGCGCCGACGCGGCTGCGGGCAGCGCCGTCCTTTCCGTCGCGCGTTGCGAGCCCCGATGTCGCGCGTTGCGCCTTCCCCCGCGCGCCGCGCGGCCGCCGCGCATTCCTGCGTTCCTACGTCGCGCTGGTGCGTCGTCCGGCGTTGCCGGCGCCGGTTCGCGAGGATCATCGGGCCACCAACCTGCGGAGTATCGACGATGAACAACGATCCGTTTTCCACGCCGGCCGTCCGGCGCATCCTCGGCGTCGCCGCCGCGTGCGTGCTGCTCGGGCTTTCGGCCTGCGCGAGCCGTCCCGACGTCGAGTGGACGTCGCCGGAGCTCGGCGCCGACTCGTCGCTGCTGCGCGGCGCGAACGTCCTCGTCGCCTGCGAGGCGCCCGATGTCGCGATCCGCAACGCGTGCCAGGACCAGCTGGCCGGCGCGCTCGCCAAGCGCGGCGCGCATCCGGTCGTCGTCGACCCGAACACGCCGCTGACGACGAACCGCGCGCTCGACGAGCAACTCGTCCCGAGCGCGCGCAGCGCGAGCTCGAAGGCGATCATCGTCATGGCGATCCGGCCGGCCGGCACCGAGGCCGAGGGCTCCGGCTTCTCGCTCGGCATCGGCGGTTTCGGATTCGGCCGCGGCAGCGCGGTCGGCGGCGCGATCTCGGCACCGCTCGGCGACTCGCGCGTCGAGACGGCCTACGCGGCGAACGGCCGCGTCACCGACGTCGCGTCGGGTCACCTCGTCTGGACCGCGAGCGCGACCGGCACGGCGACG
Organism: uncultured beta proteobacterium; assembly: GCA_963720205.1. Lineage (GTDB taxonomy): Bacteria > Pseudomonadota > Gammaproteobacteria > Burkholderiales > Burkholderiaceae_D > CAHJXF01. Next base: position 3,423,361 of record OY970390.1, read on the forward strand.
TCCGACATCCGCCAGCAGCTGTCGGCGCTCGCGGACGAACTGCTGAACTCGGCGCAGCGCGCCGGTCTGTTCTAGCCCGCGACCGCGCGCGCGGTCAGCGCACGAGGCCGGCCGTGATCCGTTCGAGGCCGGCCAGGTCGCGCTCGGTCGTGACCGACGCGAAGCCGTGCGCGTCGAACAGCGCGCGGACGGCCGTGCCCTGGTCGTGGCCGTGCTCGACGATCAGCGCGCCGCCGGCCACGAGCCGAGTCGGCGCGCCGGCCACGATCGTGCGCAGGTGCGCGAGCCCGTCGCGCGCATCGGTCAGCGCGATCGCCGGCTCGAAGCGCAGGTCGCCGATCGCAAGGTGCGGGTCACCGGCCGCGACGTACGGCGGGTTGGAGACGACGACGTCGAACGGCGCCGCGTCGCCGAGCGCGTCGTACCAGTCGCCGGCGACGAACGCCACGCCGGCGCCGAGCCGCGTCGCATTCGCGACGGCGACCTCGAGCGCCGCCGCGCTCGCGTCGGTCGCGACGACCTCGATCGCCGGTCGTTCGAGCACGAGCGTGATCGCGATCGCGCCGCTGCCGGTGCCGAGGTCCAGCACGCGCGCCTGACGGCCGCCGTCGCGCCGGTCGATCGCGCGCAACGCCTCGTCGACGAGCGACTCGGTCTCGGGCCGCGGGATCAGCACGCGCGGATCGACCGCGAACGCGCGGCCGTAGAACGCGCGCCGGCCGACGAGGTAGGCGACCGGCTCGCCGCCGCGGCGCCGTCGCGCGACCGCGTCGAACGCCTCGGCGATCGCGGGCGGCAGCGCGTCGCGGCCATCCGCGATCAGGCTCTCGCGGCGACGGCCGGCGACGTGCGACAGCAGCATCAGCGCCTCGGCCCGCGGCAGGCCGCTCGCCGCGAGCAGCGCGTCGATCGTCGGCGTCGCGACGGACGCGGCGCCGGTCACGCGTCGCCGAGCGCCGCGAGCTGCTCGGCCTGATGCTCGGCGACCAGCGCGCCGGTCAGCTCGTCGAGGTCGCCGTCGATGATCGCCTCGAGCTTGTACAGCGTCAGGTTGATGCGGTGGTCGGTGACGCGGCCCTGCGGGAAGTTGTAGGTGCGGATGCGCTCCGAGCGGTCGCCCGAGCCGATCAGCGTGCGTCGCGTCGCCGCCTCGGCCGCGTGCTGCTCGCGCGCGCTGCTGGTCCTTGATCCGCGCCGCGAGCACCTTCAGCGCCTGCGCCTTGTTCTTGTGCTGGCTGCGGTCGTCCTGGCACTCGACGACGATGCCGGTCGGCAGGTGCGTGATGCGCACCGCCGAGTCGGTCTTGTTGATGTGCTGGCCGCCGGCGCCCGACGCGCGGAACGTGTCGATGCGGATCTCGTCGGGGCTGATGTCGACGTCCGCCGACCTCGTCGGCCTCCGGCATGACGGCGACGGTGCAGGCCGACGTGTGGATGCGGCCCTGCGTCTCGGTGGCCGGCACGCGCTGCACGCGATGGCCGCCCGACTCGAACTTGAGCCGCGCGTACGGCGCGAGACGGTCGCCGCTCGTGGCGGTCGAGGACCCGGCGCGACCCGCGCGATGACTTCCTTGTAGCCGCCGAGCTCGGCCGGCGACGACGAGACGATCTCGACCTGCCAGCGCTGTGCGCTCGGCGTAGCGCAGGTACATCCGCAGCAGGTCGCCGGCGAACAGCGCCGACTCGTCGCCGCCGGTGCCGGCGCGGATCTCGAGGAACAGCGTTGCGCGCGTCGTCGGGGTCCTTCGGCAGCAGCAGCCGCTGCAGCGTCGCGTCGAGGGTCGCGATGCGCGCGCGCGCCGCGACGAGCTCCTCGTCGGCGAACGCCTTCATCGCCGGGTCGGCGGCCATCTCGCCGGCCGTGCGCTCGTCGTCGAGCGCCGCGCGATAGGCGGCGTGGCTGTCGACCAGCGGGCCGAGCTCGGCGTGTTCGCGCGTCAGGCTGCGATAGCGGTCGAGGTCGGCCGTCGCGTCGGGATCGGACAGCAGCCGCTCGAGTTCGGCGCGGCGGGTCGTGAGCTGGTCGAGCTTCGCCGCGAGGGTCGGCTTCATGCGTGCGTCCGGGCCACCGTCATTCGCGATCGGCGGCGCCGAACAGGCGCGGCAGGTACTCGAGCAGATGCGCGCGCACGTCGTCGGGCGCGTCGTGCAGCAGCTGCGTCGGCCCGTGCAGGAACTTGTTCGTGATGCCCTGCGCGAGCGACTCGAGGACGACGTTCGGATCGTCGCCCTTCGCGAGACGACGCCGCGCACGGTCGAGCTCGGCGACGCGGAACGCATCGCCGCGCTGATGCAGGTCGCGGATCGCGGGCACCGTGCCGCGGCCGTCGAGCCAGCGCATGAACGTCGCGACCTCGCGATCGATGATCGCCTCGGCCTCGTCGACGGCCGCCCGGCGCTTCTCGATGCCGCTCGACACGACCTCGCCGAGATCGTCGACCGTGTACAGGTAGACGTCGTCGAGCTCGCCGACTTCGCGCTCGATGTCGCGCGGGACGCCGAGGTCGACCATGAAGATCGGCCGGCGCCTGCGCTGCTTCAGCGCGCGCTCGACCATGCCGAGCCCGACGAGCGGCAGCGTCGACGCGGTCGACGGCGACGACGATGTCGTAGCGACCGAGCACCTCGGGCAGCTCGGACAGCAGCATCGCCGATGTCGGCACGCCGTCCTTCGCGAGCGCGTCGGCCAGACGTTGTGCCGCGATCGAGGCGTGCGGTTCGCGATCGCGATCGACGCCGGCCGCTGCGCCGCGAAGTGCGTCGCGACGAGCTCGATCATCTCGCCGGCGCCGACGAACAGCACGTGCTGCGTCGACAGCCGGTCGAAGATGCGCTCGCGACAGACGCACGGCGGCCGCGGCCATCGACACGCTCGCGGCGCCGATCGCCGTCGTCGAGCGGACGGCCTTCGCGACCGCGAACGAGCGGTCGAACGCCTGTCGCAGCGGCGTGCCGAGCGCGCCGAGCGCGTCCGACCGGCGTGCCGCGTCCTTCATCTGTCCGAGGATCTGCGGCTCGCCGATCACCATCGAGTCGAGCACCGCAGGCGACGCGGCACGCGTGACGCAGCGCCGCGTCGTCGACGTGCCAGTACCAGTGCGGCGCGAGCTGTTCGGCCGGCGCGTCGTGACGCACGGCGAACCAGCGCGCGAGCGCGTCGCGGACGGCCGGCAGCGCATCGAGCGGACGGTCGATCGCCGCATACAGCTCGGTGCGATTGCACGTCGACAGCACGACCGCGTGGCGCAGGTCGGGCGCGAAGTCCGCGCTCAGCGCGGCGAGCGTCGCGGCGAGCTGCTCGGACGGGATCGCCACGCGTTCCCGCAACGCCAGCGGCGCGGTCGCGTGGTTGATGCCGAGGGTGATCAGTCGCATGAAGGGTCTCGGCCGCGACGGCGGACCGCGCGGCGGCTCGCGCCGCGCACGGCCCGAGCAAACCCCTGATTATATCGTCGAGGCCCCGCTCACGGCTCCAGCCGGTCGAGCCGGTAGCCGTAGCCGTAGACCGGCATCACGCGATAGCGCGACGTGCTGTTCAGTCCGAGCTTCGAGCGCAGCCGCGACACGTGCGTGTCCATCGTCCGCGACGACACGTCGGCGTCGCCGCCCCAGACGATCTCGCGGAGGTGGTTGCGCGACATCGGCCGGCCGGCGTTGCGGAACAGCAGCAGGCCGAGGTCGAATTCCTTCTGCGTCAGGACGACGCGCGACGGCGTCGCGTCGCCGTCGGCGATCGCGACCTCGCACGGCTCGGGATCGAAGCGGTACGGCTCGAATTCGAAGCGCTCGAGCGTCTCGTGCGGATACGCGCGGCGCAGCAGCGCCTGCAGCCGCGCGACGAGCTCGGACGGCCGGAGCGGCTTGATCAGGTAGTCGTCGGCGCCGCACGACAGGCCCGCGATGATGTCGTCCTCGCGGCCGTTCGCGACCATCATCAGCGTCGGCGTGCGGGTGGCGGCGGCCCGCGCGTGGCCGAGCACCGCGCCGCTGCCGGCCGGATGGCCCTTCCAGTCGACGACGAGCGCGTCGAAGCGGCGCGTGCGCGCGTCGGCGACGAGCGCGCGCGGATCGTCGTACGGCCGGCACTCGAAGCCCGACCGTTCGAGCAACTGGACGATCAGCGCCTGCTCGCTCGCGTCGCTGTCGAAGAGGGCGATCCGCAACGGAAGGGGCGGCCGGCCGCGATCAGACGGCCGGCGTCTCGGGCAGCGTCATCGGCTGCGTCGCGCGCGCGCGACGATGCCAGGCCAGCACGCCGATCGAGAAGGTCGTGAAGTAGGCGGCCACGACGCCGAACGTGACGAGCGTCAGCGGGCTGCGCCCGAACGCCTGCATCGTCGCCGGATCGAGACGGCTCGACGCGAAGTAGACGGTGCCGAGGCGATAGGCGATGCGACCGACGAACAGCAGCGAGATCGCGACGCCGAGCAGCGTGTTCGGCGTGTAGCACGCGCCACCGCTGTCGTGCTCGAAGCGGGTGAGTCGCAGGCCGAGGAAGCCGAGAGCGACGCCGATCGCGACGCCGGCGACGAGACCTTCGACGAGGCGCGCGTCGGCGAGGCTCGTCAATGCGACGGCGACGGCGAGCGTCGGGAAGAGGACGGCCGTCGCCGCGAGCCGCCCGGGGCGCACCCGTTGCCGGCCGACGAGGCGGCGGACGCGGCGGACGATGCGCCAGCAGACGAGGACCGCGATCGCTGCGGCGAGCAGCGCGTGCGAGGACAGCGGCGGGTTCATCGCGCGTCGACCGTCAGGGCCGGATGTACGCGTAGCCCTGCTGCTGCTTGCGCAGTACCTCGACGACGCCGGACGGGACGAAGCCGACGGTCGGCAGCATGTCGGACTCGGCCAGCTTCATGCCGGCCATCGTGTTCTTGCAGACCGCGAAGTGCCCGCCGGCGTCGACGACTTCCTGGACGCGGGCGGCGATCGGCGAGCCGGCCTTCAGGAACGCGACGCTCGGTCCGAACGCGACGACCTCGAGATCCGCTTCGGGTCCGAGGCTGCGCTGCAGGTTGCGGATGTTGTTGAGCGCGAGGTGCCACTTCGCCTCGTCGCCGTCGGTGACCTGCACGACGACGCGGTCGGCGGCCGAGGCGGCGGTCATCGCGACCAGCGCGCAGGCCATGAACAGCGCGTGGAGCGCGCGTCGGATCGAAAGGGCGTTCATCGGCGACTCCGGTGAGCCGCGGATGGCGGCGAGCGATTGTCGCATCGTCGCGCCGGCCCCGCGCATCGCCCGCGACCTAGCGTGACAGCGCGCCGCGGAAGCGGGCGACGCCGTCGTCGAGGCGCGCCGGGTCGCAGGCGAAGCACCAGCGCACGAAGCCTTCGCCCTCGTCGCCGAACGCGCTGCCGGGCGCGAGGCCGATGCGCGCCTCGCGGACCATCCGCTTGCAGAACGCGAGGCTGTCGGCCGCCGCGTCGACCTTGAAGAACACGTACATCGCGCCGGCCGGCGGATGCACCTCGACGCCGGGCAGCGTCGCCAGCGCGCCGACGAGATGGTCGCGCGCGGCGCGCAGGTCGGCGACCAGTCCGCGCGTGAAGTCCTCGCCGTCGCGGACCGCGACGATGCCGGCTTCCTGCACGAACGACGGCGCGCACGACGTGTTGTATTCGATCAGCTTGCCGAGGTCGTCGACGAGCGTCGCCGGCAGCGACATCCAGCCGAGCCGCCAGCCGGTCATCAGCCAGCTCTTCGAGAACGAGTTCGACGACGATGACGCGCTCGTCGCGATCGGCGAGGTCGAGGAACGACGGTGCCGGCGCGCCGTCGGCGTCGAAGTGCAGGCGCTCGTAGACCTCGTCGGCGACGATCCAGATGCCGTGGCGGCGGCAGTGCTCGAGCACGACGCTGCTGCGCGTCGCGCGGCATGACCCAGCCGGTCGGGTTGTTCGGCGAATTGACGATCAGCGCGCGCGTGCCGGGTGTCAGCGTCGCGATCAGGCGGTCGACGTCGAGCGTCCAGCCGAGCGGGCCGAAATCGAGCGACACGGTCTCGACGCCGGCGCCGAGGATCTTCGGGATCTCGACGACGTTCGGCCACAGCGGCGTGACGGCGACGGCGCGGTCGCCCGGTCCGACGATCAGCTGCGCCGCGAGCATCAGCGCGTTGACGCCGGCGCTCGTCACGGCGACGTTCGCGGCCGGCGTCGGGCCGTGCAGCCGTGTCGCGTACGCCGCGATGCGCGTCGCGCAGCGCCGGGATGCCGAGGTTGTGCGTGTAGAACGTCGCGCCGCGTTCGAGCGCGGCGCTCGCGGCGTCGCGGATGAAGGCCGGCGTGACGCGGTCCGACTCGCCGAACCAGAACGGCAGCACGTCGGCGACGCCGATGCCCTCGTTCGACACCGCGCGGATGCGCGAGCCGCGCAGGTCGCGGACCGCGTCGCGCGCGAAGGCGCCGACGGACGGCGCGACGGGGGAAAGGGAGTCCATGGAGACGGTCGGGCGGTGGGGCCCGGCACTTTGCCATCGTTCGACGCCGCTGTCGCTTCGCGGCGGCCGGCGAGGCGACGGCGCCTGACACGCCGGCGCAACAATTCGCAGGATGCGCTTGTGCGCCGCCGCACCGATCGCCTACAGTGTCCCGGCCGGCACCGCGCCGGTCCGGTCGCCGCACGGAGACATCGTCGGATCGCCAGAACGCCGCCACGAGCGTGACGATCCTCTCTCGACAAGGGGTGTCTGCATGAAGAAGCGCATGCCGCAGGCCGCGTGGATCCTGGGCGGGATGGTCCTCGGGATCGTGCTCGGGTACATGGTCTTCACGAGCTTTCCGGACAAGAAGGCCGCGGCCGAGATCGCCGGCTACATCTCGATCATGTCCGACGTCTTCCTGCGGCTGATCAAGATGCTGATCGGACCGCTGGTGTTCTCGACGCTCGTCGTCGGCATCGCGCACATGGGCGACGCGTCGTCGGTCGGGCGCGTGTTCGGCAAGGCGATCGGCTGGTTCGTCACCGCGTCGCTCGTGTCGCTGGTCCTCGGCCTCGTGCTCGCGAACCTGTTCCAGCCCGGCAACAATCTCGGCCTGCCGCTGCCGGACATCGGCGCGTCGGCGAACCTCGCGACATCGAAGTTCACGCGTCAAGGACTTCGTCAGCCACCTCGTGCCGCGCTCGTTCGCCGAGGCGATGACGAACAACGAGATCCTGCAGATCGTCGTGTTCTCGATGTTCTTCGGCGTCGCGCTGTCGTCGCTCGGCGATCGCGCGAAGGCGCTGATCCACGTCATCGAGGAGCTGTCGCACGCGATGCTGAAGATCACGGCCTACGTGATGAAGCTCGCGCCGCTCGCGGTGATGGCCGCGATGGCCGCGACCGTCGCGACGAACGGCCTCGAGATCCTGCTGAAGTTCGCCGTCTTCATGGGCGACTTCTACATCGGCCTGATCCTGCTGTGGTGCCTGCTCGCGGCCGCCGGCTACACGTTCCTCGGCAAGCGCGTCTTCAAGCTGCTCGCGCTGATCAAGGAGGCGTTCCTGCTGTCGTTCGCGACCGCGAGCTCCGAGGCCGCGTATCCGAAGATCCTCGACGCGCTCGACCGCTTCGGCGTGAACCGGAAGATCTCGGCGTTCGTGATGCCGATGGGCTATTCGTTCAACCTCGACGGCTCGATGATGTACTGCACCTTCGCGACGCTGTTCATCGCGCAGGCTTACGGCATCCACCTGTCGATCGGCACGCAGATCACGATGATGCTGATCCTGATGCTGACGTCGAAGGGCATGGCCGGCGTGCCACGCGCGTCGCTGGTCGTCATCGCGGCCACGCTGAACCAGTTCAACATTCCCGAGGCCGGGCTGCTGCTGATCCTCGGCGTCGACACGTTCCTCGACATGGGCCGCTCGGCGACGAACGCGGTCGGCAACTCGATCGCGAGCGCGGTCGTCGCGAAGTGGGAAGGCGAGCTGATCCCGGAGCGCGAAGCCGAGCAGAAGGCGAAGACGCTCGACACGAACGTCGCGCCGATGCCGTTGCCGGTGTGATGGCCACGCGCGAGCGAGGAATGCTGCACGGGGCACTGTCGTCCCGGCGAAGGCCGGGACCCGATCTTTTCGGTCTCGGCAAGCTGCGAGACCGGGCCCCCGCCTTCGCCGGGGCGACGGCCGTTCTGCTGAGCCTCATCGTCGGCCCGGTATTCGCGCAGTCCGACGAAGCCCCCACCGTCCTCACCGGCACGCTCGCGAAGATCCAGCGGACCGGCGAGGTCGCGATCGGCTATCGCGACGCGTCGATCCCGTTCTCGTACCTGTCGCCGCGCCGCGAACCGATCGGCTACTCGATCGACCTGTGCCGTCAGCTCGTCGACGCGATCGGCGACGCGGTCGGGCGCACCGTCGCGATCCGCTGGGAGCCGGTCACGTCCGACTCCCGCATCGCGGCCGTGACGTCGGGGCGCGTCGACCTCGAATGCGGATCGACGACGAGCAACCTCGAGCGCGGACGCGTCGTCGCGTTCTCGCCGGTGTTCTTCGTGTCCGGCACGAAGCTGATGGTGAAGAGCGGCTCGCCGGTGAAGTCGTACCGCGACCTCGCCGGCCGCCGCGTCGTCGTCGACGTCGGGCACGACGAACGAGAAGACGATGCAGGACCTGAAGCGGAAGTTCGGCATCGACATGACGATCGTGTCGTCGCCCGATCACGCGGCGTCGTTCCGCATGCTCGCCGGCGGCGAGGCCGACGCGTTCGCGACCGACGACGTGCTGCTGTACGGTCTCATCGCGCAGAACGACGTGCGCGGCCAGTTCGTCGTCGTCGGCGACTTCCTGTCGTACGACCCGTACGGCGTGATGTACCGCCGCGGCGACCCGGCGATGACGAAGGTCGTCGAGGAGACGTTCCAGCAGCTCGCCGCGGACCGCGAGATCGAGCGACGCTACGACCGGTGGTTCCTGCGCAAGCTGCCGTCCGGGGTCAGCCTCGACCTGCCGATGAGCCCGCAGCTCGAGACCATCCTGCAGGCGATGGCGATCAGGCCCGAGTAGCGGCCGGCGTCCGACGTGCGGGCGGCGATCCGGGCGGCGCCCGAATGCGAAAGAGGCGGTTCCGCGGTCACGCCCGTGGCGCGACGCCGCGGGCGGTGCTTCAGGGTTTCCGAGCAGCGGCAAACCATCGCCGGCCGATTACGATTCGACGACGGTCGCCGCGCGCGGCCGGCGCCGCGCGCCACGACGGACGGTCGACATGTCGGATAACAGCAGCAGCAGACGGCGGCGCTCGGACCAGCGCAACGTGCTCTACCGCGAGCCGTCGACGCTCGGCATCTTCGCCGCGATCTTCGTCGTCGCGGTGGTCGTCGCGACGGTCCTCGCGCTGTTCTTCCTGACCGAGGTCGCCGACCACTGAGGGGTCGAGCGATGCCGTCGCCTGCGGGGCCGACGGCGGTTCGGCGGCTTCGCGAGCGGTCGGCGCCGCAAGCGGGTTCGCGACGCATTCGACGCTTCGACGCATTCGACGCATCGACGCGTCCTCACGACGGCGATCGACGCGCGCGACCGCACGCGCGTCGACCGCCGCGTTGCATCAGGCCGGCAGCAACACCTTGTCGACGACGTGGATCACGCCGTTCGACTGCTTCACGTCGGCGATCGTGACGTGCGCGACGCCGCCCTTCTCGTCGGTGACGGTGATGCCGTCGCCGCTCTTCATCGCGACGAGCGTGCCGCCTTCGACGGTCTTCAGCATCGCCTTGCCGCCGCCCGCCGCGATCGCCTTCGTCAGCGCGGCCGAGTCCATGTTGCCGGCGACCACGTGGTAGGTCAGCACCTTGACCAGCGTCGGCTTGTTCTCGGGCTTCAGCAGCGTGTCGACGGTCCCGGGCGGGAGCGCCGCGAATGCCGCGTTGGTCGGCGCGAAGACGGTGAACGGGCCCGGGACCCTTCAGCGTGTCGACGAGGCCGGCGGCCTTGACCGCCGCGACGAGCGTCGTGTGGTCGGACGAGTTCACCGCGTTGTCGATGATGTTCTTCGTCGGATACATCGCGGCGCCGCCGACCATCACGACCTGCGCCATGCCGGGCGCGGCGGCGAGGCCGAGCGATGCGGCGAGGAGGAGTGCTGCGAGTCTGTTCGTGTTCATGTCGTCTCCGTGACGGTGAGTCGGGACGAGCGCCGACGCGACGCGAAGCCGCGCGCGGTCTCGGACGGCACGAGGATGCGCACCGACCCGGCTTCTACGACGCGCCGGGAACGCCGGTTTCCGTTCTTGCCGCGCGCGCGACGATCTTTTTCCGCGCGAATCCGGAACGACGCCGCGGGCGTATCGCGCGCGACGCGGCCGGTCCGTTCGCGCACGCGCCGCGTCGTTCCCGCGCTCGACGCGGGCCGCCCGCGCGGTCCGCGCGAAAGCGTCGCGGCCCGGCTCGCGAGGCCGGTAGTAACATCGCCGCGCCAGCCGCCTCCGAGACCTTCGCTCGATCCGCCCGCCATGACTTCCCAAGACCAACGGACCGCGTCGGTGCTGACGCTCGCGACCGAACGCGCCGGCTTTCCGGCCGACGAAGGCGAGGCCCGTCACGAGCTCGCCGCTTGCTATCGCCTGTTCGACGCGCTCGGCTGGACCGAGGGCATCTTCAACCACATCACGATGCGCATCCCGTCGCCGGACGGCGGGTCGCCGCGCTACCTCATCAACCCGTTCGGGCTGCACTACGTCGAGGTCACGCCGGAGAATCTCGTGACGATCGACGTCGACGGCGACGACGTCCATCGCAGCGGCCGGCCGGTCAATCGCGCCGGCTTCGTGATCCACGGCGCGATCCACGAGGCGCGCGACGACGCGCACTGCATCATGCACGTCCACACGACCGCCGGCTGTGCGGTCGCGTGCAAGGCCGAAGGGCTGCGGCACGACAATTTCTACAGCGCGATGATGTTCGGCGACGTCGGCTATCACGACTACGAAGGCGTGACGACGAGCGTCGACGAGCGCCCGCGGATCGTCCGTTCGCTCGGCGCGTGTTCGCACCTGATCCTGCGCAACCACGGCCTGCTCGTCGTCGGCCGCACGCTCCCGCAGGCGTTCAAGCGACTGTGGACGCTGCAGCGCGCCTGCGAGATCCAGCTCGCGAGCGATGCAGGGGCCGGGCCGAACCGTGCCATCGCCGACGACGTGCTCGCGCGCGTCCCCGAGACGCAGCGGCGGATGGCCGTCGCCGGCACGACCGACAACGACCGCCTGCTGTTCGACGCGATGCTGCGTCGCCACGGCATCCCGTTCGAACGCACGACCTGATCCGACTCGCGAGCCGCCGCTCGGCCGGCATCGCGGCATTCACACGAGGAGACGACATGAGCGACGCGACCTTCGAGGTCATCCGTCTCGGCGGCAACATCGGCGCCGAGATCCGCGGCATCGACCTGCGGCAGCCGATGCCGCAGGCGACCTTCGACGCGCTCAACGACGCGTTCGTGACGCACGAGGTGCTGGTGTTCCGCGACCAGGACATCACGCTCGACGAGCAGATGGCGTTCGGCCGGTCGTTCGGCGAGCTGTCGATCCATCCGTTCAGCCCGAACCTCGACGACAAGCGCGAGGTGATCGTGCTCGACTACTCGGCCGAGAACCCGCCGGCGCTGACCGACCAGTGGCACGCCGACGAGACGTTCCGCGCCGCGCCGCCGGCGCTGACGATCCTGCGCGCGAACGTCGTGCCGGCCTACGGCGGCGACACGCTGTTCGCGAGCATGACGGCCGCGTACACCGGCCTGTCCGAGCGGATGAAGCGCTACATCCACGGCCTCGAGGCGGTCCACGACTTCAAGCCGTGGCGGCCGCTGTTCACGAGCTCCGAGGCGCATCAGGCGAAGCTGCGCGAGCTCGAGCGGCAGTACCCGAACCCGTCGCATCCGGTGGTCCGCATCCATCCGGTGACCGGCCGTCGCGTGCTGAACGTCAACGCGCAGTTCACGACGCACATCAAGGGACTGCCGGCCGCCGAGAGCCAGATGATCCTGCAGTACCTGTACGGTCGCGCGCAGATCCCCGAGTTCCAGCTGCGCGTGAAGTGGCAGCCGCACACGGTCGTGATGTGGGACAACCGCGCGGTCCATCACTACGCGCCGCACGACTACTACCCGCAGCGCCGCAGCATGTCGCGCGTCACCGTCGCCGGCGACGCGGTGCGCGGCGTCGTCGGCGACTACACGCCGGAGCAGGGCGTCGCGCCGCTGCCGGACGGCCACGACGTCAAGGCGGCGCCGGTCGGCAAGCGCCCGATCCGCGAGTTCGAGCGCGACCTCAAGGTTTCGGAGGTCGCGTGAGCCGGCCGGTCCGGCGTCGGCTGCTGAAGGCGTTGCCCGCGGGCGCGCTCGCGCTCGCGACCGGCTGGCCGACGGCGCGCGCGCAGTCGGCGTCGTCGTATCCCGACCATCCGCTGAAGCTCGTCGTGCCGTTCCCGCCGGGCGCGCTGACCGACGCGCTCGGACGGCTCGTCGCCGAGCGCCTGCGCGCGAGCCTCGGGCAGCCGGTGATCGTCGACAACCGCGCCGGCGCCGGCACGCTGCTCGGCGCGAGCCTCGTCGCGCGCGGCGCGCCGGACGGCTACCAGCTGCTCGTCGCGACGACGACGACGCTCGCGATCTCGCCGGCGCTGTTCGCGTCGCCGCCGGCCGTGCCGTCCGACTTCACCGGCGTCGCGATGATCGGCAACGTCAGCCTGCTGCTCGTCACGCGGCCGGGACTCGACGTCGCGACGCTGCCGCAGCTCGTGGCGCTGATGCGGGCCAAGCCCGACCAGCTGACGTTCGGCTCGCCGAGCAACGGCACGATGCATCACCTCACGGTCGAGATGATCAAGGCGCAGGAGAAGGTCACGGCGCGGCACATCCCGTACCAGGGCAGCGGCGCCGCGCTCACCGACCTGATGAGCGGCCGCATCGACTTCATGTTTCTCGACGTCGTCGCCGCGTTGCCGCAGGTTCAGGCGAAGACGATCGTGCCGATCGCGGTGCTCGCGTCGCGACGACTGCCGGCGCTGCCGGCGATCCCGACCGTCGTCGAGACGTATCCGGCGATCGACGTGCAGGCGTGGCAGTCGATCGTCGCGCCGGCGAAGACGCCGCCGGCGATCGTGCAGAAGCTGAACGCGGACCTCAACCGGACGCTCTCGGACCCGGCGTCGAAAGAAGCGCTCGCACGCGTCGGCGTCGAAGGCAACCCGCTGTCGACGGCCGACCTGAACCGGCTGATCGCGACCGACGCGACGCGTTTCGCCGAACTCGTGCGTCGGCTCGGCCTGAAGGTCGGATGACGCGCTCGCAGCGCCGCGCACGCCGCGTGGAGCGCGTCGTGCGATGAAGCGCCGCCCGAACGTCGTCTTCATCGTCGCCGACGATCTCGGCTTCGCGGACCTCGGCTGCTACGGCGGCCGCGACGCGACGTTCGGGCCGGTGTCGCCGGTGCTCGACGCGCTCGCCGCGAACGGGCTGCGCTGCACGAACGGCTATGCGAACTCGCCGGTCTGCTCGCCGACGCGCTTCGCGCTGATGACGGGCCGCTATCAGTACCGCTTGCGCGGCGCGGCCGAGGAGCCGATCGCGAGCCGCAGCCGCGGCAGCGCGACGCTCGGGCTGCCGCCGTCGCATCCGACGCTGCCGTCGCTGCTGCGCGGCGCCGGCTACCGCACCGCGCTGATCGGCAAGTGGCACCTCGGCTTCCCGCCGCATTTCGGCCCGCTGCGCTCGGGCTACGAATACTTCTACGGCTCGCTGTCGGGTGGCGTCGACTACTTCACGCACTGCGACTCGACCGGCCTGCACGACCTGTGGATCGACGACGCCGAACATCGCGCCGACGGCTACCTGACCGACCTGTTGTCGTCGGAAGCGATCGCGTTCGTCGAACGATCGGACGCCGACGAGCCGTTCTTCCTGAGCCTGCACTACACGGCGCCGCACTGGCCGTGGGAGACGCGCGACGACGCGGGTCGCGCGCCGGCGATCCGCGACGAGCTGTTCGATCTCGCGGGCGGCAACGTGCACGTCTACCAGCGGATGATCCGGCACATGGACGAGGGCATCGGCCGGCTGATGGACGCGCTCGTCGCGCGCGGCGTCGCCGACGACACGCTGGTCGTGTTCACGAGCGACAACGGCGGCGAGCGCTTCTCCGACAGCTGGCCGCTCGTCGGCGGCAAGATGGACCTGACCGAAGGCGGCATCCGCGTGCCGTACATCGCGCACTGGCCGCGTGCGATCGCGCCGGGCGGCGTCAGCGAGCAGCTGTGCGCGACGATGGACTGGTCGGCGACGATGCTCGACGTCGCGGGCGTCGCGCCGCATCCGGACTACCCGCTCGACGGCGTCTCGCTGGCGCCGCTGCTGCGCGACCCGACGCATCGCTTCGACCGCCCGCTGTTCTGGCGGATGAAGCATCGCGACCAGCGCGCGCTGCGCGACGGCCGCTGGAAGTACCTGAAGGTCGACGAGCACGAGTACCTGTTCGACGTCGACTTCGACGCGCGCGAACGCGCGAACCAGGGCCGCCGCGACCCCGAACGGCTGGCCGCGATGCGCGACCGCTGGATCGCGTGGAACGCGACGATGCCGCCGGCGCCGGACGACGCGAAGGTGACGCTCGGGTATTCGGCGGCCGACATGCCGTCGCGTTAGGCGAGACCGGCCCGGGACGATCGACGAGGACGTGCGCGGTCGATCGGGGATGCTGGTGGCTCGGGGCGGAATCGAACCACCGACACGCGGATTTTCAATCCGCTGCTCTACCAACTGAGCTACCGAGCCAAGGGGCGCGATGATACGCGGCGTCGGGGGGAATCGGCAAGGCGGCCGGCGCGTCGCGGACCGCTCGGAGCGCTTCGTATAATCGGCGCGTGGACACGAGATTCGATGCGGTGCGGCCCCCGCCGGCTTCGAGCGGCGTTGCGGTCGCCGACGTCGCCGTCGTCGGCGGCGGCATCGTCGGCGCGGCCGCTGCGCTCGGCGCCGCGCAGGCCGGTCTGTCGACGATCTGGATCGCGGGGCGACCGGCGATCGAGCCCGCCGGTCCGTCGTCGATCGCCGGTCCGCCTTCGCTCGGACCCGGCGGCGGGCCGCTGTCCGACCCCGATCGGCCGACGCCTACCAGCGACCGCGACCTGCGCGTCTACGCGCTCAGCCCGGCGACGCAGCGCTTCCTCGAACGGCTGCGGGTCTGGCCGTCGCTCGATGCCGCGCGCGTCGCGCCGGTCTTCGAGATGCGCATCTTCGGCGACCGCGACGGGCGCTCGTCGCTGCACTTCGACGCGTACGAGGCCGCGATCGCGCGCCTCGCGACGATCGTCGAGCATCGCGAACTCGCGCGCGTGCTCGACACCGCGGCGCGCTTCTTCCCCGGCATCGAACGGATCGACGGCCTCGCCGACGGCGTCACGACGGCCGACGATCGCGTGACGCTCGCGACGACGCGCGGCGCGCGGTCCGCGCGGCTCGTGATCGCGGCCGACGGCGCGACGTCGCCGACGCGCGACGCGCTCGGCATCGCGGTGCGCGGCAGTCCGTACGCGCAGCGCGCCGTCGTCGGCAACTTCGCGTGCGCGCGGCCGCACGGCGGCACGGCGTTCCAGTGGTTCACCGACGAAGGCGTGATCGCGTTGCTGCCGCTCGCGGCCGGGCGCGACGCGGAGACGGCCGTGTCGCTCGTGTGGTCCGCGCCCGACGCGATCGCCGCGGGGCTGATGCAGGGTGGCGCCGACGCGCTCGCGGCGCGGCTGTCGACGATCGTCGCGACGCGGGCCGACAGCGCGATCGGTCCGCTCTCGTCGCTCGGTCCGCTCGCCGACGTGCCGCTGTCGGTGCAATGGGCGTCGCGGATGATCGCGCCGCGCGCGGCGCTGGTCGGCGACGCGGCGCACGTCATCCATCCGCTCGCGGGCCAGGGGCTGAACCTCGGCCTCGGCGACGTCGAAGCGCTGCTCGACGGGCTCGCGGCGAAGGCGTCGTTCCGCGACTGCGGCGACGCGACGCTGCTGCGTGCGTACGAGCGCTCGCGCGCCGAGCCGGTGTTCGCGATGCGGCAGATGACCGACGGCCTCGCGCGGCTGTTCGCGTTCGACCATCGCGCGGTCGCGGGCCTGCGCGGCGTCGGCCTGCGCGCGCTCGATCGCATCAAGCCGCTGAAGCGGTTGCTCGTGCAGCAGGCGTCCGGGACGGCGGCGACGAGGTTCGAGCGCTGACCGACGTTCGCGGTGGTTCGCCTCGAAGGCGACGTCGCGCCGGGCGAACGATCGCCGAGCGCCCGCGCGCGCCGCGCCCGGCAGCCCGACGCGATCGCGGCTATCCTTGACGCCTCGCGTCGATCGGCCTCGCCGCACCTCGACCCTCGCGTCGTCGCCGGTCCGCGCGACGACCATTCCCGGAGTCCGCATGTCCCTCGATTCGCTGTTCCCGCGCGCGCTCGCGACCGCGGCCCTCGCGCTGACGCTCGCCGCGTCGTCGGCGCTCGCGGCCGATGCGCCGCCCGCGCCGGCGATCTCGAAGGCGCCGGCACCGGCCGCGTCGAACGCCATCGACACCGGCACGCCGGTCAACGATCCGGTGTTGAAGAAGACGCTCGAGACGCGACTCGAGGCGACGATCGACGCGATCACGAAGATGCCGGTCGGCGGCCTCTACGAGGTCCGCGTCGGCAACGACGTCTTCTACACCGACCCGGCCGGCAACTTCATCATCGTCGGCAACGTGATCGACCTGCGCACGCACGAGAACCTCACGCGTCAGCGGCGTCGAGGCGATCAAGCAGGCGTCGCTGCCGGCGTTCAAGTTCGCCGACCTGCCGTTCGACACGGCGGTCAAGGTCGTCAAGGGCAGCGGCAAGCGCAAGGTCGCCATCTTCGAGGACCCGAACTGCGGCTACTGCAAGCGGCTCGAGAAGTCGATCCTCGATGTCGGCGACGTGACGATCTACGTCTTCCTGTATCCGGTCCTCGGCCCCGACTCGCTGACGAAGTCGAAGCAGGTCTGGTGCGCGGCCGATCGCGCGAAGGCCTGGACCGACTGGATGCAGAACGCGACGGCGCTGGGCGGCGACGGCGCGCTGCGCGACGCCGCTCGACCGGACGCTGGTCCTCGGCCGCAAGCTGCGCGTCGAAGGCACGCCGACGCTGTTCTTCTCGAACAACAAGCGCGTCGAAGGCGCGATCGACGGGCAGGACCTCGACAAGCTGCTGAACGCGGCCGGCTGACGCGGCGACGCTCGCGTCCGACGGAGCGTCGTCGGCCGACCGCTCGCGCGACAGGCCGACCGCATCAGCGCGGCACGAGCACCCACATCCGGCCCTGCTGCTTCATCCGTCCGGCGTTCGCGCCGGCCTCGGGACCGAAGCCCCAGAAGTAGTCGGCCCGCACCGCGCCGCCGGGCGCGGCCGCGATCGCGCCGCCGGTGTCCTGCGCGAACACGAGCCGACGCAGCGGATCGTCGCTCTGCGGCGCGGTCGTCGCGAGCCACACCGGCGAGCCGAGCGGCACGACGCGCGGATCGACCGCGATCGATCGTTGCGGCGTCAACGGCACGCCGAGCGCGCCCTTCGGTCCGCGCGTCGGGTCGCCGATCGGCTCTTCCTTGAAGAACACCTCGCTCGGGTTCGCGTCGAGCAGCTCGTCGAGGCGATCGGGATGCGCGCGCGCCCACGCCTTGATGTTCTGCATCGACGCGTCGGACAACGGCATCTCGCCGTGATCGACGAGCCAGCGGCCGATCGACTTGTACGGCTGCCCGTTCTGGTCGGCATACGCGACGCGCACCGTCTCGACCGGACGGCCGGCGCGCTGCAGCTCGACGCGCCCGGAGCCCTGGATCTCGAGGAAGAACGCGTCGATCGGATCGTCGACCCACATCAGCTCGCGGCCGCGCAGCGCACCCGACGCCGCGAGATCGCCGCGCGCGGGGTAGGGCACGACGGTGCGGCCGACCAGCTTGCCGCGCAGCCGCTTGCCCTTCAGCTCCGGATAGAGCGACGTCATGTCGACGATCAGCAGGTCGTCGGGCACCGCGTAGATCGGCGTGCGATACGGCGGGACCGGCACGCGGCTGCCGTGCAGCAGCGGCTCGTAGTAGCCGGTGACGAGGCCGGTGTCGTGGTCGTCGGTGGTCGTCACGCGGTTCGGCACGAAGCGGCTCTCGAAGAACGCGCGGATCGCGCGCGCGTCGCCGCCGTCGACGCGTTTCGCGGCCGCGCACGAGCCGCTCCATTCCGGTTTCTTCGCCAGCGCGACGCACGACGACAGGAACGCCGGCCAGGCGTCGACCAGCGGATCGTCGGTCCAGCCCGGCAACTGCGACCAGTCGGTCGGAACCAGGATCGGTCGGCCTAGCGGCGCGGGTGCGGGGGTCGGTTGCGGCGCCGGTTGCGGCGCCGGCGCCGACGGTTGCGGTCGCGGCGGAACCGTCGTGCAGGCGGCGAGCACGATGGTCAGCGTCGCGGCGAGGCGTCGCGCGATCGTCCGCGCCGCGGTGAGGCGGGCCGTGATCGACCGCGTCGAGGCGGAGCGTCGCGTGCTGGTCGACGTGGTGGCGAGGCGTCGCGCGATCGACGCAGCCGCGTGCCACCGCTCGCAACGCGCCGCTTCGCTAGAATCGGGCGCCGTCGCGGCCGCTTCGCGGCCCGCGGCGATTTCGGATGCCGTCATGTGGATACTCGTGGTCGAGGCGATGGGCGCGCTCGGGCTGTTGCTGTTCATCGTGTGGTGGACGCTCGGCCCGACGCATCGGCGCGAACGCGACGCGCTCGATCGCGCCGCGCGCGAGTCGGCCGCGGCGCCGGATCGCGATGCTAAGCGATCGACGGACGCGGCGCGGCGGGGCGAGCGGTCCGGCTGATGTCGATCGTCGTGGATCGATCGCGTCGTACGTCGATCGACGTTGGCGAACCATCGAGCGACGCGCCGGCGCACCGCGGTGGGAATCGAACGGATTCGACCATCGACGTGCATCGATGAACCGGTCGACCCGCCCGGCCGTCAGCGGATGTTGCGGTCGTGAGCGTTTGCAACAGTCGGCGTGACGCGTCAACGTCGAAGGGCCCGGAACGCTTGATGGGGCATGTCCCGTCATCCATCCGAAGGAACGTCCTCATGATCCGTCGCCTCGCCCTCGCGATCGCGTTGTCCGCGACCGTGGCCGCACCCGTGCTCGCCGACGAGCCCGGTCGCCACCCGGCCTACCTGCACGCGCTGACCGACCTGCGCACCGCCGCCTGGCAGGTCGACCATCGACGGCCCGAGGACGGCCGCGTCGCGACCGACGAGGCGATCGTCCACGACGAACTGGTCGCGGCGATTCGCGACTTCGAGCACGCCGCGTACCGCGACGGCAAGAATGTCGACTGGCAGCCGCCACCCGACGTCGCGCTCGCGCCCGAAGGCCGGATGCACGCGGCGATCGACCTGATGCGGCGGGCGCGGGCCGACGTCGCGCGTCCCGAAGACGATCCGCGCGCGCGCGACCTGCAGCAGCACGGCCTCGCGCACGTCGACGCGGCGCTGGACGCGGCCCGCCACGCGGTCGGCGACGTGCGCCACCGCGATCGTCGGGAGTGACGCGAGCGAAGGGCGTTGACGGCGGGGTTCGGTGAAGGGTCGTTCGGTCCTGCGGCGATCGACCGGCGAAGGCCGGGGCACGAAGCGGTGACCCGGCGAAGGCCGGGGGACGAAGCGGCGACCCCGCGAAGGCCGGGGCACGAAGCGGTCACCCGGCGAAGGCCGGGGCCTCATCTCGAGCGTCGCCTCGTTCTGCGAGAAATGGGGTCCCGGCCTTCGCCGGGATGACCGCAAAGAAATCCGTCGTTCCCGCGAAGGCGGGAACCCGGCGTCGTTCGCGAACGCTGTCGACAACCACGCAACGCCGCTGGGTTCCCGCCTTCGCGGGAACGACGCATGGGCGACCGTCGCGATTCTGCTGTCACCCCGGCGAAGGCCGGGGCCTCATCTCGAGCGTCGCCTCGTTTTGCGAAAAATGGGGTCCCGGCCTTCGCCGGGATGACCGCAAATAAATCCGTCGTTCCCGCGAAGGCGGGAACCCAGCGTCGTTGTCCGCAAAGGGCCTCGACGAGAAACGTCGCAAGCGTCCCGCCTTCGCGAAAAGACGAGTCGGCGGCGATCCCGATCCCGCCGTCACCCCGGCGAAGGCCGGGGCCCAAGGCCTCCTCGCGTCGCGTGACCGAGCCGCCCGTTCAGTGCAGCGCGCGCGGGACCGCGAGCGCGAACTCCGCGATCGGGACGTCGAAGCGCGTCCCGTCCTCGGCGACCGCGAAGAAGCTGCCGCGCATCGAGCCGGTCGGCGTCGTCAGCGCGGCGCCGCTCGTGTATTCGAACGACTCGCCGGGCGGGATCAGCGGCTGGTGGCCGACGACGCCGAGTCCCTTGACCTCCTCGACGTGCGCGTCGGCGTCGGTGATGATCCAGTGCCGCGAGATCACCTGCGCCGGGATGTCGCCGACGTTGCGGATCGTGATCGTGTACGCGAACACGTAGCGATGCTCGGCCGGGTCGGACTGCTCGGGGATGTGGCGCGGGCGGACGGCGACGTCCAGGCGGTAGGTCGGCATCGCGGCTCCGTCGTGCGGCGGGTTTGACGATCGGCGCGCCGGTTCGCGCGCTTCGGGGGACGGGCTCGTCCGGTAGACTGGTCCGGCGACGATCGACCCCGTCGCGCCCGTCGCCCATGCCCGCCGAACCCGGACGTCATTATCGCATCGCCCCTTCGATCCTCTCGGCCGACTTCGCGCGGCTGGGCGACGAGGTCGAGCACGTGCTCGCGGCCGGCGCGGACTTCATCCACTTCGACGTGATGGACAATCATTACGTGCCGAACCTGACGATCGGACCGATGGTCTGCAAGGCGCTGCGTCCGCACGCGGTGCGGCCCGACGGCGCCAAGGCCACGATCGACGTGCACCTGATGGTCAAGCCGGTCGATCGCATCGTGCCGGACTTCGCCGAGGCCGGCGCCGACATCATCAGCTTCCATCCCGAGGCGACGGAGCACGTCGATCGCACGCTCGGGCTGATCCGCGACCACGGCTGCAAGGCGGGCCTCGTGTTCAATCCGGCGACGCCGCTGTCGTATCTCGACTACGTGATGGATCGCGTCGACCTGGTGCTGATCATGTCGGTCAATCCGGGCTTCGGCGGTCAGTCGTTCATCGACGAGGCGCTGGTCAAGATCGCGCGACGCGCGGCGACGTCTGGACGCGTACGCCGCATCGAGCGGCCGCGACGTCATGCTCGAGGTCGACGGCGGCGTGAAGGTCGACAACATCGCGGCCATCGCGCGCGCGGGCGCGTGCACGTTCGTCGCGGGCTCCGCGGTGTTCGGCGCGCGCGACGACGACGGCGGCTATCGCGGCGTGATGGGGCGGCTGCGCGACGCGCTGGCGTCGGCGTGACGGCGTGACGAGCGCGTCCGACGTGCGCGCGCGCGCCGTCCTGATCGACCTCGACGGCACGCTGGCCGACACGCTGCCCGAGATCGCGGGCGCGATCAACGCGACGCTCGCCGACGCGGGCCGCCCGCCGGTCGATCCGTCGCTCGTCGCGGCGGCGGTCGGCGAAGGGTCGTCGATGCTGCTCGATCGCGTGTTCGGCGCCGGCTCGGCCGCGCGCTGGCTGCCGGTCTATCTCGATCACTACCGCGCGCGCAACGGTCGCGGGGCCGCGTTGTATCCGAACGTCCGCGAAGGGCTCGACGCGATGCGCGCGGCGGGCCTCGGCATCGCGTGCGTCACGAACAAGCCGCGCGAGCTGGTCGGGCCGCTGCTCGCCGCGCTCGGCGTCGATGCGCGGTTCGACGCGATCGTCGGCGGTGGCGACACGGTCGAGCACAAGCCGAAACCGGCGCCGCTGCTCGCGGCCTGCGAGCGGCTCGGCGTCGCGCCGCACGACGCGGTGATGATCGGCGATTCGATCAACGACGCGCGTGCGGCGCGCGCGGCCGGCACGACGTCGCTGACGGTGCCGTACGGCTACCCGGGTTCGGCGGGCGACGCGGGACGCGCGGACGCGCTGCTCGCGCAAGGCCTCACCGATGCGGTCGTCGCCGACCTGCTCGACGCGGCGCACTGGATCGTGGGCCGTGGCGGGTCGTCGGGCGCGTGATCGACGGCGATGCGGGGAGCGGTGGTCGTCGCGGCGCGAAGGGCGGACCGCGTGTCGTCGCGGGACAGGAACGCCGCTGGGTTCCCGCGTTCGCGGGAACGACGGGTTCACCGAATCAGCGTCCGCCGCCGATCCCCTGACCCGATGCTATCCTCGATCGAATGCCATGCCTCGCCGGACGCTCCGTTCGCAAGCGCCGGTGAGCGCGACGTCCCACCGTGGGTCGGCGCGTCCGTCGCTGCGGTCGTTCGTGCTGTTCGGGCTGGTCGGCGCGGTCGGGACGACCTGCCAGTACGCCGTGCTGATCGTGCTCGTCCATTTCGCCGCCTTCGATGCGGTGATCGCGTCGACGCTCGGTTCGATCGTCGCCGCCATCGTGAACTACGCGCTGAACCATCGGGTCACGTTCGCGTCGCCGACGTCGTCGGCAACGTCGTCGATCCTCGAGACCGGTCCGCGCTACGCGGTGCTCGTGCTGATCGCCTTCGCCAACAACGCGCTGCTGATCTGGCTGATGGTCGCGCGGCTGCAGTGGAACTACCTCGTCGCGCAGGTGATCGCGACCGCTCTCGCCTTCGTCGTCAACTACCTGCTGAGCAGCCTGTGGGTGTTCGCGGACCGGCCGGCCGCACGATGAACGCCGCGAATCCGCGGCCGCGCGCCGTTCCCCTTCCCGCATGACCGAACTCGAATTCCAGTCGCTCGCGGCCGACGGCTACAACCGCATCCCGCTGATCGCCGAGCACTTCGCCGATCTCGACACGCCGCTGTCGCTGTACCTCAAGCTCGCGCACGTCGAGCCGAATCTCAGTCACCCGGGCGCGAATTCGTTCCTGCTCGAGTCGGTCGTCGGCGGCGAGCGCTTCGGGCGCTATTCGTTCATCGGCCTCCCGGCGCGTACGCTGATCCGCGCGCGCGGCTACGGCGACGCCGCCGTCACCGAGGTCGTGACCGACGGCGTCGTCGTCGAGACGATGTCCGGCAATCCGCTCGACAACGTCGCCGCGTTCCGCGAGCGCTTCCGCGTCGCGGTGCGACCGGGCCTGCCGCGCTTCTCGGGCGGCCTCGCCGGCTACTTCGGCTACGACGTCGCGCGGCACATCGAGCCGCGGCTCGTGCGCAGCGCGAAGGCCGACGACGACGACGGCTTCGACGTCCCGGACATCCTGCTGCTGCTGACCGAGGAGGTCGTCGTCGTCGACAACCTCGCGGGGAAGATCTACGCGATCGTCTACGCCGACCCGTCGAAGCCGGAGGCGTACGCGCGTGCGAAGTCGCGGCTGCGCGAGTTGCGCGACCGGCTGCGCCGGCCGGTCGACGTGCCGTACAGCCAGCCGTCGATGCGCACCGACGCGCATCGCGGCTTCGCGAAGGCCGACTATCTCGCGGCCGTCGCGAAGGCGAAGGCGATGATCGCCGCCGGCGAGCTGATGCAGGTGCAGATCGGCCAGCGCATCGTGAAGCCGTTCCGCGATGCGCCGCTGACGCTGTATCGCGCGCTGCGCTCGCTGAACCCGTCGCCGTATCTCTACTTCTACAACTTCGGCGACTTCCACGTCGTCGGGTCGTCGCCGGAGATCCTCGTGCGACAGGAAAAGCGGCCGCGGCCGGCGGCCGACGAAAAGCGGTCGCGGCCAGCGGCCGACGACAAGCGGTCGCAGCCGGCGGCCGACGCGAAGCGGCCGCATCCAGCGGCCGACGAGAAGCGCCAGAAGGCCGATGGTCCGGACGAAGACACGATCGTCACGATCCGCCCGCTCGCCGGCACGCGGCCGCGCGGCGCGACGCCGGCGCAGGACGCCGCGCTCGCGACCGAGTTGCTGAACGACCCGAAGGAGATCGCCGAGCACGTGATGCTGATCGACCTCGCGCGCAACGACGTCGGCCGCATCGCGGAGATCGGCAGCGTCCGGGTCACGGAGCGGCTCGCGGTCGAGAAGTATTCGCACGTGATGCACATCGTCTCGTCGGTCGAGGGGCGGCTGAAGCCCGGCCTGACGTCGATCGACGTGCTGAAGGCGACGTTCCCGGCCGGCACGCTGTCGGGCGCGCCGAAGGTCCGCGCGATGGAGGTCATCGACGAACTCGAGCCGACGAAACGCGGCCTGTACGGCGGCGCCTGCGGCTATCTGGGTTTCACCGGCGAGATGGACCTCGCGATCGCGATCCGCACCGGCGTCGTGAAGAACGGCATGCTCGCCGTGCAGGCCGCGGCCGGCATCGTCTTCGACTCGGTGCCCGAGATGGAATGGCAGGAGACGGAGAACAAGGCGAGGGCCGTGCTGCGCGCGGCCGAGCAGGTGCAGGACGGGCTCGACGCGGGTTGACGCGGGTCGACGCGAGGCACCCGGCGCCGTCGACGACGGGGACGCGACGCACGAGAACGACCCACACCGAGGCGGCCGCCGCCGCGACGCGCCCGACCTGGGATCGTCGCGACGCCGCGCGCGCCGTCGCTCGAGCGGACCGACGCCGCCGGCGTCAGAACGACGTCGCGCCGAAGCGGTCGTGCCCGAGGAACGTGTAGTAGAGGCCGACCGTCGCGCGCGACTGCCGCAGCGTGTCGCTCGCCATGAACGACGTCGTGCGGAAATAGTCGAGGACCTTCACCGTGACCGCGTGGGGCCCCGAGACGCGATAGGTCAGCGACGCCTCGAACCGTCCGGCGCTGCCGTGGCCTTCCGCGCCCGAGTTGCTGCCGACGTGGCTGACGAAGTAGCCGCGCGCCGAGACGTCGAGCGACAGCGCGTTGGCGAAGATCGTGCGCCACGCGAGCGTGGTCTGCGGCGTCACGCCGTACTGGTAGTTGCGATCGTCGTTCGTGTTGATCGACCCGATCGCCGCGTAGCCGAGGCCGAGCAGCGCCGTGCCCTGCATCGTGATGGCGTCGCTCGCGTTCCACTGGCCGGTGGTGCCGAGCGACAGCGACGTCGACGAGACGCGGAAGGTCGGCGGCGCGAGATAGTCGTAGCCGCCGTACACGCCGACGATGCCCTTGAACGTCGCACCGAGCGCATACGGGCGCACGAACAGCGAGCCGCGCGTGATGACGTTCTCGACGCTGCTCGCGGTCGACGTGGTCGCCTGGAACGCGAAGTAGTCGAACGGTCGCCGGTATTCGTAGCCCGCCTTGCCGGGCAGGCCGTAGTCGATCGCGAACTCGGCGAGGGCCTCGTTGGTCCGCACCGATCCGCCGTTGCCGCCGTCGTGCTCGTCGATCTGATGGCTGACCCCGAGCTGTGCGCGGCTGTAGTACTCCGCGTGGTTGCTCGGGAAGACCGGCTCCCGATCGCTGCCGAACGCGAGCCGGTTGAAGCCGTTCGCCGGCGAGATCGCGGCCGCGCCGACCTCGCGCCAGAAGCGCGGGCCGTCGCCGTTCTCGAGCACCAGGTTCGCCATGCGGAACAGCGCCTCGCCGAGGAACGAGCCGCCGATGCCGCTCGCGACCTGGTCGTTGGCCGACGGCCGCGTCTTCTCGCCGGCGATCTCCCAGAGGATCGATCCGGCGAACGTATAGCCCGCCGCTTCCCAGTAGCTCAGCCCCGACGATCGCGCGATCGTGTGATAGACCGATCCCTGGTACGGATGCCCGAGCTGGTTGACGCGGAACGGGTCGTCGTCGATGCCCCAGTGGCTGCGCAGGTTGCGCCGGATCGTGTGGATGTTGCTGTCGTAGTCGTCGACGCCGGACCAGTGCCGGTTCGCCTGGTTCAGCAGGAAGTCGAACGAGAAGATCTCGAGCGCGGCCGTCCCGTAGCGCTGGCGACGGTCGACGTCGGTCGAGAAGTCGGTCTCCGGCGCGACCAGCCGCGCGTCGTTCGGCGGACTCGCCGCATCGTCCGCGGCGATCGCCGCGCCGGCGCAGAACGCCAGTCCGAGCGTCGCGCTCGCCGATCGCAAGGCCGCTCGCGCGAACCGTTGCCGTCCGTTCGTTTCGTCGCGTGCCATCGTCGTCTCCCCGGTCTCGTTCGTCCGTCTCGTGACGGATCGGTCATGGCGACGACGCGCGGACGATCGTCGCTAGCGCGGCACGGTCGGACCGCTCGACACGTTGCCGCGCGGCGCCGAATGCGCGCCGACGAAGTCGCCGGCCTCGCCGAACACGAGCCTGCCCGGGACGATGTACTTGCGGAACGCCGCGTTCACCTCATCGAGCGTCAGCTGCGCGCGGAGCCGGTCGAGCTCGCCGAAGTAGGCCGGCGTGCGGCCGCGCTCGACGAACGACAGCAGCGTGCGTCCGAGCGTCGCGTCCTGCGCGCGGGCGAGCCGGCTCTCGGACGCGATCGCGTCCTTCGCGCGCTTCAGCTCGTCGGCCGTGAAGCCGTCGCGCAGCGCCCTCGCGAGCTCGTCGTCGAAGTCGCTCTTCACGCGATCGATGTTCTGCGGCGCCGTGATCGCGTTGAACGTGAAGTCGGTGTTCGCGAAGTACTGCCCGCCGCCGATCGACGCGCCGACGCCGTACGACAGCCCGTCCTTCTCGCGGATGCGGTCCCACAGCCGCCCGCTGCCGCCGCCCGATCCACCGAAGATCTGCATCGCCAGTCGCAGCGCCTGGTATTCGCGATCGGACTCGCGCAGCGCGAATTCGAGGCGACCCTCGGCGACCGCGTTCTGCTTGTCCTTCGCCTCGATGCGGAACTGCGCGGGCGGCAGGTCGAGCGCCGGGTCCGGCACGCGCACGTACGGCGTCGGACTGGTCCAGTCGCCGAGCGTCGACTGCAGCCGCGCCGTGACCGCCGCGGGATCGAAGTCGCCGATCACCGTCACGATGCCCTGCGACGCGCCCTAGAAGCCGCGATGGAACGCGCGCACGTCGTCGACGGTCAGCGCGCGCAGGCCGGCCAGCGTCTCGTCGAACGTCATCGCGTAGCGCACGTCGCCCTTCGGATACGGATTGCCGTGGCGCTCCATCTGCAGCGCCAGCAGCGCCTGCGGTTCGGAGCGCGATTCCTCGATGTTCGACACGATGCCGTTGCGCAGCTGCTCGAACTCCGCCGGGTCGAGGCGCGGCTTCTCGCAGCGCCTCGGCCGCGAGCGCGAGCGACGCGTCGAGGTTCGCGCGCGTCGTCTCGATGCGCATCACGATGCCCTGCGCGCCGCCGCTCACGTCCCACGTCGTCTGCAGCCGCTCGAACGCGGCGGCCAGTTCCTCGCGCGTCAGTCGTTCGGTGCCGCGACCGATCATGCCCGCCGTCACGTCGCCGACGACGTCCTTGTCGAACAGCGTCTTCTCGTCGCCGAAGCGCAGCTCGACGAACGCGACCACCTTGCCGCCGCGCGTCGCCTTCGGCAGCAGCGCGGTGCGGATGCCCGCGGCGCCGGGCAGCGTCGCGATCGTCGTGCGCCGCTCGATGTTCGCCGGCGACACGTCGAAGTCCTCGCCGGTCGCGACCGCGGCGCCGCCCTTGAAGTCCTTCATCACGGCCGCGACGTCGACGCGCACCGGCGCCGGCGCGCGCTGCGGCTCGGGACTCGGGATGAACGTGCCGAGCGTGCGATCGCTCGTGATGAAGTACTGCGACGCGATGCGCGTGGCGTCGGCCGCCGTCGCGGCCATGATGCGGTTGCGGCGATCGAAGCCGAGCCGCCAGTCGCCGAGCGCGACGTATTCGGACAGCGCGATGCCGACGCGCTGCGGATCGTTCAGCGTCTGCGTGAAGCCGCGCAGCCAGATGTTCTTCGCGCGGTCGATCTCGGCGTCGGTGAACGGCTGCGACGGCACGCCTTCGATCGTCGCGATCATCGCGTCGCGCGCCGGCTCGATCGGCTGGTCCGACTTCAGCTGCGCGCCGAAGTACGCGAAGCCCGGCTCCGCCATCGCGCGCGCGGCGCCGAACACGCCGGCCGCGAGGTTCTTCTCGACGAGCGCCTTGTTGAGCCGGAACTCCGGACCGCCGAGCATGATGCCGGCGAGCGTGGCCGCCGCGAAGTCGGGCGACGAGCCGGCGGGCAGGTGATACATCGCGAACAGGATCGGCGTGTCGCCGACGCGTCGCAGCGTGACCGTGCGTTCGCCGTCCTGCGTCGGATCGAGCGTGTAGGTCGGCTCGATCACGCGCGTCGGCCGCGGGATCTTCCCGAAGGTCGACGGCGATCAGCGCGAGCGTCTTCGGCTCGTCGAACTTGCCGGCGACGATCAGCACGGCGTTGTCGGGCTGGTAGTACTTGCGATAGAACGCCTGCAGCCGCGAGATGTCGACGTTCTCGACGTCGGAGCGCGCGCCGATCGTGCTGTTCGCGTAGTTGTGCCAGTGGAAGGCCGCGGCGCGGACGTTCTGGAACAGGATGTTGCCCGGGTCGTTCTCGCCGCGCTCCATCTCGTTGCGCACGACCGTCATCTCGGAGTCGAGGTCCTTCTTCGCGATGAACGACTGCGTCAGCGCCTCGGACAGCCATGTCAGGTAGACCGCGAGGCTGTCCGGGTTCTCGGCCATGCTCGCGAAGTAGTTGGTGCGGTCGTCGGACGTCGACCCGTTCCACGACAGCCCGCGATCGCTCATCGTCTTCTTCGGATCGGGGAAGTTCGGCGTGCCCTTGAACATCAGGTGCTCGAGCAGGTGCGCCATGCCGGTCTCGCCGTAGTTCTCCATCCGCGAGCCGACCTTGATCGTCAGGTTGACGGTCGTCGTCGGCTTCGACGCGTCGGGCAGCGTCAGCACGTGCAGGCCGTTCGGCAGCGCGTATTCGGTGATGCCTTCGACCGACGTGACGCGCGTCATGCCGGCCGGCAGCCGCATCGTCGCGGCGGGCGCGGCGGCGGCCGGCGCCTGCGACGCGGCCGGGAGCGACAACGCCGCGAGCGGCAGCGCGCAGACGAGGGCGGTGACGCGCGAGCGGAGCGCGGCGCGCACGGCGGAAGGACGGGCAAGACGTTGCATGAGGTCTCCAGGGATCGGCGCCGGACCGGCGTCGAAGGCCGCGCGAGCGGGGGCCATCGGCCGCGCGCGAGCGGGTGCCATTCTAGGGACCCGCGCCGGCGCGGTCTGTCCGCCATCGGGTTTCGGTGACCCGTCCGACGAGGCCGGACGATCTGGACGAGGCCGGCCGGGCGGGCCGCTACAATGCGCCGCTGCCGACTCCATCGACTCCGCCGCGGGCACTTCGTTCGCAACGACTGCGAACGTCGCGCGCGTGCCGCGTCGATCCTTCCCCATGCCCGTCCAGCTGCGCGCCCCGGATCCCGAACGCATCAGGCCCGTCGCCGGGATCGAGCTCGGCTTCGCGGAGGCCGGCATCCGCAAGGCGAACCGCCGCGACCTGATGGTGATGCGGATCGCGCCCGGCAGTCGTGTCGCCGGGGTCTTCACGCAGAACGGCTTCGCGGCGGCGCCGGTGCAGGTGTGCCGCCGCCACCTGTCGTCGAGCGACGAGATCCGCGCACTCGTCGTCAACGCCGGCAACGCGAACTGCGGCACCGGCGACGACGGCATCGCGGCCGCGCTGCGCACGTGCGAGGTGGTCGCGCACCTCGCCGGCTGCTCGATCTCGCAGGTGCTGCCGTTCTCGACCGGCGTGATCCTCGAGCCGCTGCCGGTCGCTCGCATCGAGGCGGCGCTGCCGGCCGCGTTCGCGACGCTCGCGGCCGATCGATGGGCCGATGCCGCGTCGGCCATCATGACGACGGACACCGTCGCGAAGGCCGCGTCGCGGACGATCGAGCTCGACGGCGCGACGATCACCGTGACCGGCATCGCCAAGGGCGTCGGCATGCTGCAGCCCGACATGGCGACGATGCTGGCATTCGTCGCGACCGACGCCGCGATCGAACACGCGGCGCTGCAGCGGCTCGTGCGCGAGGTCGCCGACCAGTCGTTCAACCGCGTCACCGTCGACGGCGACACGTCGACGAACGACTCGTTCGTGCTGGTCGCGACCGGCGCGGCGAAGGGCGCGTCGGTGATGGAGGCCGAGCCGCGGCGCTACGACGCGATGAGGTCGGCGATCGTCGACGTCGCGCAGACGCTCGCGCAGTCGATCGCGCGCGACGGCGAGGGCGCGACGAAGTTCATCACGATCCGCGTCGACGGCGCGGCGGGCGGCGGCGAGGCCGTGCGCGTCGCGCGCTCGATCGCGAACTCGCCGCTCGTCAAGACCGCGCTGTTCGCCTCCGACCCGAACCTCGGGCGGCTGCTGATGGCGATCGGCAACGCGGGCATCGCCGACCTCGACACGACGCGCGTGAACCTGTGGCTGTCGGCCGGCGACGACGAGGTCCGCGTGATCGACGGCGGCCGCCGCGCGCCGTCGTACGCCGAGGAGGACGGCGCGCGGGTGATGAAGCCCGACGAGATCGTGATCCGCGTCGACCTCGGCCGCGGCGACGCGTCGACGGTCGTGTGGACCTGTGATTTCTCGTACGACTATGTGAAGATCAACGCCGAGTACCGCACGTGAGGAGCGCGACATGATCGACGGGTGGTGGCGCAACGAGTTCGGCCGCGAGCCGACGATCGACGACCTCGACGAGAAGGCGCGCATCGCCGTCCGGCAGCGCGTCGACGCGGCGGCGCTGCGCATCGACCGCGTCGCGAACGTCGTGCTCGCGGTCTGGCTGGTCGCGTCGACGGTCCTGCTGGTCGCGCTCGCGGCCGACGCGCTGCCGAACGATCGACCGACGATCGCGATGGTCTGGTGGCTGCTCGTGCCGGCGTACGCGGCCGGCCTGCGCGGCAACCTGCGGCGCAAGGCGACGCGTCGCGAGGTGATGCGCCAGGTGCGGCGCGATCGGCTCGCCGAGATCACGAATGCGCTGCGGAAGCGTTGACGCGGCCTTTGACGCCGCCGTCGACGCGGCCGTCGACGCCGTCGTCGACCGACCGCGTTGACCGCGAGCGTCGACTCGCACCGACGGCGGTCGCCGATGGCGTCGATGCGGATCGAACGGCTTCGATGACGCCCGACCTGCAGGCGCTGATCGCGCGCGCCGACGCGCTCGTCGCGCGACTCGAATCGCTCGTGCCGGGTGCGACGACGGCCGTCGACTGGTCCGCGTCGGCGGCGTTCCGCTGGCGCAAGCGGCAGGGTCGCGGCCGCCTCGAGCCGGTCGCGCACGTCGCGTCGATCGCGTTCAACCGCCTGAAGAACGTCGACCGCCAGCGCGCGGTGATCGAGCGCAACACGCGCCAGTTCGTCGACGGCCGGCCGTCCAACAACGTGCTGCTGACCGGCGCACGCGGCACCGGCAAGTCGTCGCTGATCCGCGCGTGCCTGCACGCGTTCGGCGATCGCGGACTGCGGCTGATCGAGGTCGACAAGAGCGACCTCGTCGACCTGCCCGACATCGTCGACCTCGTCGCGGCGCGGCCCGAGCGCTTCGTGCTGTTCTGCGACGACCTGTCGTTCGAGGAAGGCGAGTCGAGCTACAAGGCGCTGAAGGTCGCGCTCGACGGCTCGATCGCCGCGCAGTCGGACAACGTGCTGATCTACGCGACCAGCAACCGGCGCCACCTGATGCCGGAGCGGATGACCGACAACCTGTCGACCCGGCACGTCGAGGCGGGCGACGGCAACGTCGAGATCCATCCCGCCGACGTCGTCGAGGAGAAGATCTCGCTGTCGGAACGCTTCGGGCTGTGGGTCAGCTTCTATCCGTTCCGCCAGGACGAGTACCTCGCGGTCGTCGCCGAGTGGATGCGCCACTACGGCTGCGACGACGGCGCGATCGCATCGGCGCGCGCCGACGCGCTGCGCTGGGCGCTCGAGCGCGGCTCGCGGTCGGGCCGCGTCGCGCATCAGTTCGCGCGCGACTGGGCCGGCCGGACGCCGGATTGACGCCGCCGATCGACGTCGCGGTCGGCGTGCTGATCCGCGACGACGGCGCGTTCCTGCTCGCGCAGCGTCCGCCCGGCAAGCCGATGGCGGGCTGGTGGGAGTTCCCCGGCGGCAAGCTCGAGGCCGGCGAGTCGGTGTTCCACGCGCTCGCGCGCGAGCTCGACGAGGAACTCGGCCTCACGCTGCGGACCGCGCAGCCGTGGGCGCAGCGCGTCGTCGTCTATCCGCATGCGACGGTCCGGCTGCACTTCTGGCGCAGCTTCGGCGACGGTCGCGGCTGGACCGGCACGCCGCGCTCGAACGAGGGTCAGGCGTTCCGCTGGGAACGGATCGACGCGCTGACGACCGAGCCGTGGCTGCTCGGCGCGCTGCCGGTGAAGCGCTGGCTGCGGCTGCCGCCGGTCTACGCGATCTCGAACGCCGGCGCGGTCGGCGTCGAGCGCTTCGTCGCGCGGCTCGATCGCGCGCTCGCCGACGGCTCGGTCCGTCAGCTGCAGCTGCGCGAGCCGACGCTCGACGCGGCGACGTTCGCCCGACTGTTCGACGAGGTCCTCGCGCGCTGCGTGGCGCACGGCGCGCGTCTCGTCGTCAACAGCGCGCATCCGGCGACGTTCTGGACGCGCGCCGACGGCGTGCACCTGACGTCGAAAGACCTGATGCGGCTCGCGTCGCGACCCGCGGTCGACTGGTGCTTCGCGTCGTGCCACGCGGCCTGTGACATCGCGCGCGCCGACGCGTTGTCGCTCGATGCGATCGTGCTCGGTCCCGTCCGCGAGACGGCGACGCATCCGGGCGTCGACGGCATCGGCTGGCCGACGTTCGCGACGCTGGCGTCGGCATCGGCGGTGCCGGTCTACGCGATCGGCGGGCTGACGCGCGACGACCGCGACGCCGCGCTCGCGGCCGGCGCGCACGGCGTCGCGATGATCCGCGCGGCGTGGGCCGACGACGACGCGCTCAGCGCGCCGGCGTGACGGTCGCGACGGCCGGCATGCTCGGCGTCAGCTGCGGCTCGTATTCCCAGCGCTTCCACGCGCCGAGCACCAGGTTCGGATACTCCGCGCGTCCGAGGCTGCCGTTGTAGCGGCCGAGCGCGCGGAAGTAGTCGCCGTGCTCCTCGTCGAGGTAGTGGCGGAAGACGGTGCAGCCGTAGCGGACGTTGATCTGCGTGTTGAACAGCTTCTTCGGGTCGCCGTCGCCGATCAGGCCGGTCCAGAACGGCATCACCTGCGTCATCCCGCGTGCGCCGGCCGTGCTGATCGCGTACTTGTGGAAGCCTGACTCGACCTGGATCAGCCCGAGCACCAGGGCCGGGTCGAGGCCGGCGCGCTTGCTCTCGTAGTAGATCGTCTCGAGCGTCTCGCGCCGCGTCTGATAGTCGGGGATGCGCTTCTTCATCCGCTCGGACATCTCGCCCAGCCACTCGAGATACGCGAGCCGCTCCTTGATGTCGGTCGTCGGGACCCGCGGCGGCCGGCCGTCGGCGATCACGGCCGACAGCGCGCTGCGCACCGAGTCCGAAAGCGGCTCGTACTTCTGCGCGCCGGCGACGGCGATCGACGGCGCGAGGCACAGCACGACGAGCGCCGCGAACGATCGAGCGAAGGCGTCGTTCGCGCGTCGACCGCGACGCGGCCGCGTCGCGCTAGCGGCGGAGCCCGGCAACGACGCTGGGTTCCCGCCCCGGCCTGACCCTACCGGGGCAGGCTCTGCGCGGGAACGACGGATGGAAGAGTCGCGACGCGTTCACAGGCTCGCGAGCCGTTCGGTCGCGACCGCCGCCGCGTCGCCGACCGCGACGTTCGCGACGACGCCGTCGCGGCGCGCCTGCATCTCGACCTGGCCGTCCTTCAGCCCGCGGTCGCCGACGGTGATCCGCAGCGGGACGCCGATCAGCTCCCAGTCGGCGAACATCACGCCGGGCCGCAGGTCGCGGTCGTCGACGATCACGTCGACGCCGGCCGCGGCGAGCGCGTCGTGCAGCGCATGCGTCGCGTCGCGCACCGCCTCGTTGCGGCTCCAGCCGATCGGACAGATCACGACCTCGAACGGCGCGATCGCGCGCGGCCACACGATGCCGCGCTCGTCGAAGTTCTGCTCGATCGCCGCGCCGACGATCCGCGTGATGCCGATGCCGTAGCAGCCCATCTCGAACGGCTTCGGCTGGCCGGTCTCGTCGAGGAACGTCGCGTGCATCTTCGACGAGTAGACGGTGCGCAGCTGGAAGATGTGGCCGACCTCGATGCCGCGACAGATCTCGAGCGTGCCGGCGCCGTCGGGCGACGGGTCGCCGGCGCGCACGTTGCGCAGGTCGGCGACCTCGGGCTCCGGCAGGTCGCGGCCCCAGTTGACGCCGGCGATGTGGAAGCCGGCCTCGTTCGCGCCGACGACGAAGTCGCTCATCGCGGCGACGGTGCGATCGGCGACGACGACGACCGGCTTCGTCGTGCCGATCGGCCCGAGGTAGCCGGGCGGGGTGCCGAACGTCGCGACGATCTCGGCCTCGCTCGCGAAGCGGAAGCCGCCCGCGAGGACGGCCAGCTTGCGCGCCTTGATCTCGTTCAGCTCGTGGTCGCCGCGCAAGAGCAGCAGCACGATGCGCGGCTCGGCGCCGGCCGCG
The DNA here is from genome assembly GCA_963720205.1 of uncultured beta proteobacterium. Lineage (GTDB taxonomy): Bacteria > Pseudomonadota > Gammaproteobacteria > Burkholderiales > Burkholderiaceae_D > CAHJXF01. The sequence continues at coordinate 3,457,846 of OY970390.1, forward strand.
CCGACGTCGCTGCCCGCGCCGTCGCGACCGTACCCGCGTCGTCGACCGCGAGGACGATCGACTTGATCGTCCGTTCGAGCGGGATGCCGAGATACGCGGCGACGTCCTCGCACTTCGCCTTGCCCGGCGTCGCGACCTTCGTCATCGACTCGGTCGGCGCGGCGCGCGGGCCGGGCGCGACGGCCTCGGCGGCCTCGACGTTCGCCGCGTAGTCGGACGCCGGGCAGAACGCGATCGCGTCCTCGCCCGAGTCGGCGAGCACGTGGAACTCGTGCGAGCCGGTGCCGCCGATCGAGCCGTTGTCGGCCGCGACCGCGCGATAGCGCAGGCCCATGCGCTCGAACGTCGCGCAGTACGCGCGGCGCATCGCCTCGTAGCTGACCTCGAGGCCGGCGAAGTCGCGGTCGAACGAGTACGCGTCCTTCATCGTGAACTCGCGGCCGCGCATGACGCCGAAGCGCGGGCGGATCTCGTCGCGGAACTTCGTCTGGATATGGAAGAAGTTGATCGGCAGCTGGCGATAGCTCGCGAGCTCCTTTCGCGCGATGTCGGTGACGACTTCCTCGGACGTCGGCTGCACGACGAAGTCGCGGCCGTGGCGATCCTTGATGCGCAGCAGCTCGGGCCCGTATTTTTCCCAGCGTCCCGACTCCTGCCACAGCTCGGCGGGCTGGACGACCGGCATCAGCAGCTCGATCGCGCCGGCCGCCGTCATCTCGGCGCGGACGATGTGCTCGACCTTGCGGATCGTGCGCAGCCCCATCGGCAGGTAGCTGTAGATGCCGCCGGCGAGTCGCTTGATGAGGCCGGCGCGCAGCATCAGCCGGTGGCTGACGATCTCGGCGTCGGCCGGAGCTTCCTTCAGGGTCGAGACGAAAAAGCGCGAGGCGTACATCGGCGGGGACGCGAGGCCGGTCTGGCGATGGAAGAGGGCGCGAGGCGTGCGAAACGCGCGCGCTTCGGACGCCGCCGCCGGCCGATTCAGAGGCCGTCCGGCGAGCGCAGGGCCGCGTATCGCGGTCGAAAAAGCGTGTTTATAATCGTTTTCAATCTTAACGGAATCGGGTGGTCCGACATGTTGGACAGAGAAGGCTACCGCCCTAACGTCGGAATCATCCTTGCCAACAACAAGGGCGAGGTGTTCTGGGGCAAGCGGATCCGCGAGCATTCCTGGCAGTTTCCGCAAGGCGGCATCAAGCACGGCGAGACGCCGGAGCAGGCGATGTATCGCGAGCTCGAGGAAGAGATCGGCCTGCAAGCGCGAGCACGTCAAGCTCGTCGGCCGCACCCGCGACTGGCTGCGCTACGAGGTTCCCGAGAACTGGATCAAGCGCGAATGGCGCGGCAGCTATCGCGGCCAGAAGCAGATCTGGTTCCTGCTGCGGCTCGTCGGTCGCGACACCGACATCTCGCTGCGCGCGTCGACGCATCCGGAGTTCGACGCGTGGCGCTGGCACGAGTACTGGGTGCCGCTCGACGCGGTCATCGAGTTCAAGCGCGACGTCTACTCGCGCGCGCTGACCGAGCTGTCGCGCTACCTCACGCGAAAGCCCGAGCACACGCGCTACCTGCGTCAGCACACGCGCGCGCCGCTGCGCAACCTCGGCGAGTCGCCGGCGCAGTCGCGTCCCGACCGCAAGTCGGGGGCGCATTGACGGTTCGGCGGGCGACGGGTCGACGGGCGGCAGCGGCGATCGCGGCGTTGACGGCTGCCGCGCTGCTGTCCGGTTGCGCGGAACCGAAGCCGCCGAGCGCGTTCGAGCAGGACTTCGACGACGTCGAGAAGCCGTGGAAGGAAGTCGAGTCCCAGCTGCCGCCGCCGCCGGTCGATGCGAACCTCGTCGGCTTCTCGGTCAGCGGCGCGACGCAGTACCGCTTCCAGCTCGACGCGAACGCGCTGTCGATCGGCACCGATGGCGTGTACCGCTACACGCTCGTCGCGACGAGCCCTCAGGGGGTTCGCAACGTCAGCTACGAAGGGATCCGCTGCGAGACGCACGAACACAAGCTCTACGCGGTCGCGCGCACGGACGGCAGCTGGGTGCGCGCCCGCAACGCGGCTTGGCAGCCGATCGTGGACATCAGCCTGAACCGCACGAACGCGGCGCTCGATCGCGAATACTTCTGCCCGGACGGCTATGCGGCGCGCGACACGAAGACGATCATCGCGCGGATGCAGCCGGCGCTGGCGCCGAGCGAGGCGACGTACGACCGGGAGGGGCAGGCGCGCTGATCGTCGCCCCACCGGCAGCGCTCACAGCGCGAGCAGGTTCGTCCGGTGGATCAGCTCCGGCTCGTCGACGAAGCCGAGGCGCGTCTCGATCTCGCTCGACGGCTGTCCCGCGATGCGGCTCGCGTCGCTGCTCGCGTAGTTGACGATCCCGCGCGCGACCTCGCGGCCGTCGGGCGCGACGCAGGCGACGACGTCGCCGCGCGCGAAGCGGCCGACGACCGACACGACGCCGATCGGCAGCAGGCTGCGCCCGGCCGCGATCGCCGCGGCCGCGCCGTCGTCGAGCAGCAGGCGGCCCGCGAGCTGCAGGTGGTCGGCCATCCACTGCTTGCGCGCCGACAGCCGCGCGACCGACGCGCGCAGATGCGTGCCGATCGCTTCGCCGCGCGCGAGTCGCATCAGCACGTCCGGCTCGCGGCCCGACGCGATGATCGTGTCGGCGCCGCTCGACGCCGCGCGCTTCGCGGCGAGCACCTTCGTCAGCATGCCGCCGCGACCGATCGCGCTGCCCGCGCCGCCGGCCATCGCCTCGAGCGCCGGATCGCCGCTGCGGCCGTCGGTCACGAGCGCGCGCCGCCGGATCGCTGCGCGGATCGGCGATCGAACAGGCCGGCCTGGTCGGTCAGGATGACGAGCGCGTCGGCCTCGATCAGGTTCGCGACCAGCGCGCCGAGCGTGTCGTTGTCGCCGAACTTGATCTCGTCGGTGACGACCGTGTCGTTCTCGTTGATGATCGGCACGACGCCGAGCCCGAGCAGCGTCAGCAGCGTCGAGCGCGCGTTGAGATAGCGGCTGCGGTCGGCGAGGTCGGCATGCGTCAGCAGGATCTGCGCGGTGCCGATGCCGTGCGCCGCGAAGCCGCTCTCGTAGGCCTGCGCGAGACCCATCTGCCCGACGGCCGCCGCGGCCTGCAGCTCGTGCATCGCGGTCGGACGGCGCTGCCAGCCGAGCCGCTTGATGCCTTCGGCGATCGCGCCCGACGACACGAGCACGACTTCCTTCTTCAGCGCGCGCAGCGCCGCGAGCTGCGCGGCCCAGCGCGCGATCGCGTCGCGGTCGAGGCCGCGTCCGTCGTCGGTGACGAGCGTGCTGCCGACCTTGACGACGATGCGCCTCGCGGCCTCGAGCCCGCTCATCGGGCCGCGGCTCAGTCGGCGACGCGGGCGAAGCGCGGATCGTCCGGGTCGGTGCCCGCGGCCGCGTCGGGTCCGCGTTCCTCGCCGACGAAGTCCTCCGGATGCGCGGCGCGGCGCTCGGCGGCGAGATGCCGGTCGATCGCCTGCAGCAGCGGCTCGCAGCCGGCGCGCGTCAGCGCGGAGATCGCGAAGACCGGGCCGTTCCATGCGAAGCGCTCGACGAATGCGGCCGATGCGCGCCTTCGCCTCGTCCGCATCGAGCAGGTCGAGCTTGTTGAGCACGAGCCAGCGCGGCTTCGCGGCGAGCGCCGGGTCGTACTTCGCGAGCTCGTCGACGATCGCGTTCGCCTCCGCGACCGGATCGACCGCTTCGTCGAACGGCGCGAGGTCGACGATGTGCAGCAGCAGGCCGGTGCGCTGCAGGTGCCGCAGGAACTGGTGGCCGAGCCCCGCGCCTTCGGCCGCGCCCTCGATCAGGCCCGGCATGTCGGCGATGACGAAGCTGCGCTCGGGCCCGACGCGCACGACGCCGAGGTTCGGATGCAGCGTCGTGAACGGATAGTCGGCGATCTTCGGCCGCGCGTTCGAGACCGCCGCGATGAACGTCGACTTGCCGGCGTTCGGCATGCCGAGCAGGCCGACGTCGGCGAGCACCTTCAGCTCGAGCTTCAGCGAGCGCTCCTCGCCGGGCTCGCCGTCGGTCTGCTGGCGCGGCGCGCGGTTCGTGCTCGACTTGAAGTGGATGTTGCCGAGGCCGCCCTTGCCGCCGCGCGCGAGCAGCGCCTTCTGCCCGTGCTCGGTGAGGTCGGCCACGAGGTCGCCGCGTCTCGAGCTCGGTGATCAGCGTGCCGACCGGCATCCGCAGCACGATGTCGTCGGCGCCCTTGCCGTAGCAGTCGGAGCCGCGGCCGTGCTCGCCCTTCTTCGCGCGATGGAGCTTCGCGAAGCGGTAGTCGACGAGCGTGTTGATGTTGCGGTCGGCGATCGCCCAGACGCTGCCGCCGCGTCCGCCGTCGCCGCCGTCCGGACCGCCGAACGGGATGAACTTCTCGCGACGGAAGCTCGCGATGCCGTTGCCGCCGTCGCCGGCGACGACTTCGATCTTCGCTTCGTCGATGAACTTCATGACCGATGGTCCTCGGACGGCCCCGCAAAAGAAAAAGCCCCGCGCGGGCGGGGCTCGTCGTCCGGCGCGGACCCCCGCCGGGCCGCCGTCGTCAGGCCGCGACCGCGACCGGCTCGACGCTGACCTGGTGCCGCTTCGTCGGCCCCTTGACCGCGAACTGCACGGTCCCGTCGACCAGCGCATACAGCGTGTGGTCCTTGCCGATGCCGACGTTGACGCCCGGATGCAGCCGGGTGCCGCGCTGACGGACGATGATGCCGCCGGCGTTGATCGCCTGGCCGCCGTACACCTTCACGCCGAGGCGCTTCGATTCCGAATCGCGGCCGTTGCGCGAGCTGCCGCCCGCCTTCTTGTGTGCCATGGTGCGCTCCTCAGGCCGCGGGCGCTGATCGCGCCGATCAGCACCTCGGTGTAGTTCTGGCGATGGCCCTGGCGCTTCTGGTAATGCTTGCGCCGACGCATCTTGAAGATCTTGACCTTGTCGTGCCGACCCTGCGACAGCACGGTCGCGGTGACGGTCGCGCCGGCAACCAGCGGCGCGCCGAACGTGATCGATTCGCCGGCGCCGACCGCGAGAACCTGGTCGAGCGTGATCTCGGCGCCGATGTCGGCGACGATCGATTCGATCTTGAGTTTTTCGCCGGCCGCGACCTTGTATTGCTTGCCGCCGGTTTTGATGACCGCGTACATGTTGACCTCTGTTCGGATGGTGCCGCCGACGGCGATGCCGAAGACGGGACCGACGATACGGGAACCGGACGGCGCCGGACCTGCGATCCGCGGCGGGAATCGAAGGCCGCTCGACGCGCCGCGTCGTTCGTCCCGCGCGGTTCCGCGCTCGTCGTGCGGGACTCGTGAAACGAGCAACGAATCCCGGTGAACCCGCGATCATACAGTCGCCGCCGACCAGGGTCAACGGGCGGCGTGCGCGTCGGCGGGGACCGCCCGGGCGCATGGCATATAATTTTTCGCCGCCTGACCGGGCGCCTCGTGCCGTCGACCCAGCCGCCCGCCTTGAACGACACCAACGCCCTCGCCGACCTGCCGCGACAGGTCCGCGACCGAACGCAGGCCGCGTCGCTGCTGCTGCCGGTCGCCGACGACATGGTGGCGATGGACGCGCTGATCCGGCATCGCCTGCGGTCCGACGTCGTGCTCGTCAACCAGGTCGCCGAATACATCGTCGGCGCCGGCGGCAAGCGGCTGCGGCCCGCGCTGCTGCTGCTGATCTCCGGGGCGCTCGACCATCGCGGTCCGCATCGGCTGACGCTCGCGGCGGTCGTCGAGTTCATCCACACCGCGACGCTGCTGCACGACGACGTCGTCGACGAGTCGGACCTGCGACGCGGACGGCGGACGGCCAACGCGCTGTTCGGCAACGCGGCCGCGCGTGCTCGTCGGCGACTTCCTCTATTCGCGATCGTTCCAGATGATGGTCGACGTCGGCAGCCTGCCGGTCATGCGCGTGCTCGCCGACGCGACCAACGTGATCGCCGAGGGCGAGGTCCTGCAGCTGCTCAACATCCACGACCCGGACGTCGACGAAGAGCGCTACATGCAGGTCATCCGCTACAAGACCGCGAAGCTGTTCGAGGCGGCGGCGCGGCTCGCGGCGATCCTCGCCGGCTGCAGCGAGGCGGAGCAGGAGCCGCTGGGCCGAGTTCGGCCGACGCATCGGCACGGCGTTCCAGCTCATCGACGACGTGCTCGACTATTCGGGCGTCACGGCCGAGATCGGCAAGAACGTCGGCGACGACCTGCGCGAAGGCAAGCCGACGCTGCCGCTGATCTATCTGCTGAAGCGCGGCAGCGCGGCCGAGCGCACGCTGGTGCGCGACACCGTCATCGACAGCTCGCACGCCGACCTCGCGGGCATCCAGGCCGCGATCGACAGCAGCGGCGCGCTCGACTACACGCGCGCGCTCGCCGAGCGCGAAGCCGAGGCCGCGCGTGTCGTCGTCGAGCGACTGCCGGAGTCGTCGTACAAACGTTCTCTGCTAGAATTGTGTTCGTTCGCGGTTCACCGCGAGTTCTGACAGGGCGCCTCGCCGGCGCCGGCGGTCGCGTCGGAGCTCCAGCCGAAACCCGGCAGCATCCTCGAAGCAGCGGCCTTCGAACCCGGACATCGTCAGCGTCCCGCCGTGCGCGGGGCCGACACCGCGGGGTGTAGCTTAGCCTGGTAGAGCGCTACGTTCGGGACGTAGAGGCCGGAGGTTCGAATCCTCTCACCCCGACCAGCTTCCTTCTTCTTCTCGTGTCCGGTCGCGACTCGGCGACGCGGCCGCATCGCCGCGCCGATCACGCAGCGAAGCGCGGCCGGCGTCGCCTGATCGACTTCCCGGCGCGGCGACGGCGCACGACGCGACGCTCGACAGGCGCGCGTCGCCGCCACCGCGCCGCTCCACGGCCGCGCCGCCGCACGCAGTCGCGGCCGTCCGCGATTCGTCCGCGATTCGGCCGCGATTCGACGATTCAACAAACAGCCGGGTCCGCCGATATCTGTTCAGCGGTTGACGGTTCGTCGGGGCCGCCTATGCTGCGATCCGTCGTTCGACCGTCGCGAAGCACGCGCGCATCGGGGAATGTCCCCGGGTCGCCTCGTTCCTTCCACTAGGTCGATCGGCGGGCTGCCGCATTCATGCAACAGGCCTCGCGCGCGGACGGACGATGCCGCCGCGCACGGGGCGCTTTGCTTTACAAAGAAGGGTGCGCTCGGCATCATCGTTCGAGCCCCAGACCCTGCCGGATCCATCGATTCATGGCTGCACTGAGCACCGCATCGTCCTCGTCCACGGCCGTCATGACCGGGCTCGGTCGCGCGCTGGTGCAGGCCGGCAAGCTCGACATGCGCGAGGCCGAGAGCATCGCGCTGGGCGCGACCGCCGCGCACGTCGCCTTCATCGATCACCTGATCGCCACGCGCCGCATGAGCGCGCTGGAGCTCGCGTCGAACCTGTCGCAGATGTTCGCGCTGCCGCTGCTCGACCTGAATGCGTTCGACCAGGCGCAGATGCCGACGGACCTGATCGACAAGAAGCTGATCCAGTCGCTCAAGGTCGCCGGGCTGCATCGCCGCGGCAACAAGCTGACCGTCGCCGTTTCCGACGCCGCGAACTTCCAGGCGCTCGACCAGATCAAGTTCCAGACGCAGCTCACGGTCGACGCCGTCGTCGTCGAGCACGACAAGCTGACGGCGCTGATCGACCGCATGAGCAAGAGCGCCGAGGCGGCGCTCAACGAATACTCGGCCGACGACCTCGACTTCGACGACGGCGAGGTGCCGGCCGAGGAGACCGTCGAGACGAGCGACGTCGACGACGCGCCGGTCGTGCGCTTCCTGCAGAAGATCCTGATCGACGCGATCAACGACGGCGCGTCCGACATCCACTTCGAGCCGTACGAGAAGCTTCTATCGCATCCGCTTCCGCCTGGACGGCATCCTGCGCGAGATCACGCAGCCGCCGCTCGCGATCAAGGAGAAGCTCGCGTCGCGGATCAAGGTCATCTCGCGGCTCGACATCTCCGAGAAGCGCGTGCCGCAGGACGGCCGCATGAAGCTCGTGCTGTCGAAGACGCGCGCGATCGACTTCCGCGTGTCGACGCTGCCGACGCTGTACGGCGAGAAGATCGTGATGCGGATCCTCGATCCGTCGCAGGCCAAGCTCGGCATCGACGCGCTCGGCTACGAGCCGGACCAGAAGCAGACGCTGATGGACGCCATCCAGCGACCGTACGGCATGGTGCTCGTGACCGGGCCGACCGGCTCCGGCAAGACGGTGTCGCTGTACACGTGCCTCAACATCCTGAACCAGCCGGGCATCAACATCTCGACGGCCGAGGACCCGGCCGAAATCCAGCTCGCCGGCGTCAACCAGGTCAACATGAACGACAAGGCCGGCCTGACGTTCGCGGCCGCGCTGAAGGCGTTCCTGCGCCAGGACCCGGACATCATCATGGTCGGCGAAATCCGCGACCTCGAGACGGCCGACATCTCGATCAAGGCGGCGCAGACCGGCCACATGGTGTTCTCGACGCTGCACACGAACGACGCGCCGACGACGCTGACGCGGCTGATGAACATGGGCGTGCCGACGTTCAACATCGCGTCGTCGGTCATCCTCATCACCGCGCAGCGCCTCGCGCGGCAAGCTGTGCGCGCGTGCAAGGAGCCGGTGCAGGTTCCCGCACGAGGCGCTGCTGCAGGCCGGTTTCGCCGAGGAGCGACATCGACGGCTCGTGGACGCCGTATCGGGCCGGTCGGCTGCGAGCAATGCAAGGGCACCGGCTACAAGGGCCGCGTCGGGATCTACGAGGTGATGCCGATCACCGAGGACGATCCAGCGGATCATCCTCGCGCGGCGGCAACGCGCTCGAGATCGCCGACCAGGCGCGTCGCGAAGGCGTCTCGCGACCTGCGGCAGTCGGGGCTGCGCAAGGTGAAGCGGGCACGACGTCGCTCGAGGAAGTGCTCGCGGTGACCAATGAATGAGCGGCGCGTCGCGTCGTCCGATGAAGTGCGCAATGGAGCGCAGCGGCGACGAGCTCTCGCGTCGACCGCCAACGGTCGTCGTGCGATGAACGCGCGCGATCCCGGAGATCGATGATGGCGACAGCCAACCTGGCCAGACGGCCGACCGGTGCGAAGGAAGCGGTCTTCGCGTGGGAAGGCAAGGACCGCAACGGCAAGAACGTGCGCGGCGAGATGCGCGCGGCTCGGCGACGCGCTCGTCAACGCGTCGCTGCGCAAGCAGGGCATCCTCGTCACGAAGATCCGCAAGCAGACGTTCAAGTCCGGCAAGAAGATCAAGGACAAGGACGTCACGCTGTTCACGCGCCAGCTCGCGACGATGATGAAGGCCGGCGTGCCGCTGCTGCAGGCGTTCGACATCGTCGGCCGCGGCCACGCGAACGCGTCGGTGTCGAAGCTGCTGAACGACGTGCGCAGCCGACATCGAGACCGGCTCGAGCCTGAACCAGGCGTTCCGCAAGTACCCGCTGTACTTCGACCCGCTGTTCTGCAACCTCGTCGCGGCCGGCGAGCAGGCCGGTATCCTCGATTCGCTGCTCGACCGGCTCGCGACGTACAAGGAAAAGATCCTCGCGATCAAGAGCAAGATCAAGGCCGCGCTGTTCTATCCGGTCGCCGTGCTCGCGGTCGGCTTCATCGTGACGGCGGTGATCATGATCTTCGTGATCCCGGCGTTCAAGAGCGTGTTCTCGAGCTTCGGCGCGGACCTGCCGGGTCCGACGCTGGTCGTCATCGCGATCTCCGACTTCTTCGTCACGTACTGGTGGATCATCTTCCCGGGCATCATCGGCGGCGATCTACTTCTTCTTCCAGAGCTGGCGTCGAAGTCCGAAGATGCAGGCCGTCATGGACCGGGTGCTGCTGCAGGCGCCGATCTTCGGCGACCTCGTCCGCAAGTCGTCGATCGCGCGCTGGACGCGCACGCTCGCGACGATGTTCGCGGCCGGCGTGCCGCTCGTCGAGGCGCTCGACTCGGTCGGCGGCGCGTCCGGCAACTGCGGTCTACGCCGAGGCGACGAAGAAGGTGCAGGGCGACGTCTCGACCGGCGTGTCGTTGACGAACGCGATGCAGAACACGAACGTGTTCCCGAACATGGTCATCCAGATGGTGTCGATCGGCGAGGAATCCGGCTCGCTCGACAACATGCTGTCGAAGGTCGCGGACTTCTTCGAGGCCGAGGTCGACGACTCGGTCGACGCGCTGTCGAGCCTGCTCGAGCCGATCATCATCGTGATCCTCGGCGTGCTCGTCGGCGGCATGGTCGTCGCGATGTACCTGCCGATCTTCAAGCTCGGCCAGGTGGTGTGACGAGGTCGCCCGAACCCGCGGCGCGCGACGCGACGCGGCTGCTGTCGCGACGGCGGTCGCGCCCGGTCCCGTGACCGGCGGCGGGTTGGACGATCCGTCGCCGTCGCGCAGTCCGTCCCCTGGCTGGTCCCGCTCGTCGCGGGGCTGTTCGGCCTGCTGATCGGCAGCTTCCTGAACGTCGTCATCCATCGGCTGCCGCGGATGATCGAGCGCGCGAACGTCGTCGGCGTCGTCGACTGGTTCGAGGACGTCGACGAATACGTCGATCGCGTCGCGACGTCGCATGGCCGTCGACCGTCGCGCGAAGCTGAAGGCGCGGCTGCACGACGCCGAACCGGCGTTCCAGCAACTGGTCGGCGCGATCCCCGACGAGAACCTCGTGCGGCCCGCGCTCGCGCTGCGGCGCGTGCGGCCACGCGATCGGCGCGCTCGAGAACATCCCGCTCGTCAGCTGGCTCGCGCTGCGCGGCAAGTGCCGCGGCTGCGGCACGTCGATCTCGGCGCGCTATCCGGCGATCGAGCTGCTCGACCGGCGTGCTGTTCGCGGCCGTCGGCTGGCGCTTCGGCGCGAGCGCCGGCGACGCTCGCCGGCGCTCGTGCTCGTCGCGTGCCTCGTCGCGCTGACGTTCATCGACGCCGACGCGATGCTGCTGCCCGACGCGATCACGCTGCCGCTGCTGTGGGCCGGATTGCTGTGGTCGACGCTCGGCGGCTTCGTGTCGCTGCCCGACGCGGTGGTCGGCGCCGCCGTCGGCTACCTCAGCCTGTGGTCGGTGTACTGGGTCTACAAGCTCGCGTTCGGCAAGGAAGGCTTCGGCTACGGCGACTTCAAGCTGCTGGCCGCGCTCGGCGCATGGTTCGGCTGGCAGGCGATCCTGCCGGTCATCCTGCTGTCGGCCGTCGTCGGCGCCGTCGGTCGGCATCACGCTGATCGTCGCTGGGACGCAAGACCCTGGCATCGCGGTTGCCGTTCGGCGTCTACCTCGCGCCCGCGGGTCTGCTGATGCTGTTCGCCGGTCGACAGGTCGTCGAGCTCGTGCTGCCGTCGTTCGCGTGACGACGCGATGCGCTACACCGTCGGACTGACCGGAGGCATCGGCAGCGGCAAGTCGACGGTCGCCGATCGCTTCGCCGCGCACGGCATCGTCGTCGTCGACGCGGACGTCGAGGCGCATCGGCTGACCGGGCCCGACGGTGCCGCGATCGCCGGCGATCCGCGACGCGTTCGGCGACGCGCTTCGTCGACGCGGGCGGCGCACTCGACCGCGCCGCGATGCGGGCGCACGTCTTCGCCGATGCCGGACGCGCGGCGGCGCCTCGAGTCGATCCTGCATCCGATGATCCGCGCCGCGTGCGACCGCGCGCGCGACGCGGCGACGTCGCCGTACGTGCTGCTGGTCGTCCCGCTGCTGTTCGAGGCCGGCGACCGCGCGGCCGCGGTGCACCGCACGCTCGTCATCGCGTGCGACGAGGCGATCCAGGTCGCGCGCGTGATGAAGCGCAGCGGACTGTCCGCGTCCGAGGTCCGCGCGATCATCGCGACGCAGATGCCGGCGGCCGAACGGATCGCGCGCGCCGACGATGTCGATCGACAACAGTGGCGACCCGTCGGCGCTCGACGCGCCGGTCGAGCGGTTGCACGCGCGCTATCTCGACGAGGCGGAGCGGTTCGCGAAAGGCTGAGCGCGGACGACACGACACTGGGTCCCCGCCTTCGCGGGGACGACGAGCCCGCGCGCGGGAGAGAGATCGACGACACTGGGTCCCCGCCTTCGCGGGGACGAAGAGCCCGCGCGCGGGAGGGAGATCGACGACACTGGGTCCCCGCCTTCGCGGGGACGAAGAGCCCGCGCGCGGGCTCTTCGTTTGTCAATCGGGGGCGGTTGCTTCAGAATCGCGACGCTGCGGCGGAACCCGTCCCGATGCGACTCCCGGCGCTCGCTCACTGCGACCACTGACACCGAACGTCCATTGATCCAGTACGAGTATCCCTTCAACGAGCGCATCCGCACGCTGCTGCGGCTCGAAGACCTCTTCGATCGTCTCGAAATCTTTCTCGTCCAGCCGCATCCGACGTCGCATCACGTGGCGCTCGTGACGATGTTCGAGATCCTCGACGTCGCCGGTCGCGCGGACCTCAAGTCCGACCTGCTGCAGGAACTCGAGCGCCAGCGGCAGACGCTGTCGATGCTGCGCGGCAACGCCGCGGTCGAGCAGACGAAGCTCGAAGGGATCCTCGGCGACATCGAAGGCGCGACCCGCGCGCTGTACGACGCGCCCGGCAAGGTCGGCCAGCACCTGCGCGACAACGACTGGCTGACCAGCATCCGCAGCCGCAGCATCATTCCCGGGGGAACCTGCGAGTTCGATCTGCCGTCGTATCACGCGTGGCTGAGCCGGCCGGCGCCGCAGCGGCTCGCCGACCTGGGCGTCTGGCTCGCGCCGCTGATGCCGCTGCGGCGCTGCTTCCAGATCGTGCTGCGGCTGCTGCGCGAGTCGGGCAACGCGATGGACGTCGTCGCGGTGCAGGGCGGCTACCAGCAGATGCTCGGGGGCAAGTCGTATCAGATGCTGCAGGTCCGGCTGGACGAGACGCTCGGCGCGATTCCCGAGACGAGTGCGAACAAGTACATGATCTGGGTCCGCTTCACCGCGCAGGACGGCGACATGCGCCCGCGACCGATCGACACCGACGTGCCGTTCGAACTCGTGCTCTGCAATCTCTGAGTCGATCGCAGATGGCCGTCGTCCAGTGCCCGACCTGCGGCGAGCCCGTCGCCTGGAACGCGACGAGCCGCTTCCGGCCGTTCTGCTCCGAACGCTGCAAGAACGTCGACCTCGGCGCGTGGGCGAGCGAACGCTATGCGATTCCGGCGGACCCGCCGGACGGGCGCGGCGACCTCGACGTCGACCCGTCGATCGAATCCTGACCGCGCGTCAGGCCGGCCGTTCGGCCGGCGTCGACCGTGGCGCCTGAACCCGGATGCCGTCCTGTTCGAGCGTCGCGCGCAGGCGCCGCGCGAATTCGACCGCGCCGGGCTGGTCGCCGTGGACGCAGATCGTGTCGACGGTGAGCGGCACGTCGCGGCCGCTCTGCGCGCGCACGACGCCGTCGGCGACCATCCGGCGCACCTGCGCGATCGACTGCTCGACGTCGGTGATCATCGCCCCCGCCCTGCTGCGCGGCGTCAGCGACCCGTCGTCCTGATAGCTGCGGTCCGCGAACGCCTCGCAGGCGACGGGCACGGCGAGCTCGCGCGCCACGCGCTCGGTGATGCTGCCCGCGAGCGCGAACAGCACGAGGCCGGGATCGACGTCGCGGACCGCTTCGCAGATGCCGCGCGACAGCGCCTCGTCCTTCGCGGCCATGTTGTACAGCGCGCCGTGGATCTTCACGTGCCGCAGACGGCTGCCGGCCGCGGCGGCGAACGCCTGGATCGCGCCGATCTGGTAGACGACGAGTTCATACGCGTCGGTCGCGGACACCTTCATCTCGCGACGGCCGAAGCCCTGCAGGTCCGGCAGGCTCGGGTGCGCGCCGATCGCGACGCCGCGCGCGACCGCGGCCTTCGTCGTGCGCGCGATGATGCCGGGATCGCCGGCGTGGAAGCCGCAGGCGATGTTCGCCGACGTGACGTGTTCGAGCAGCGCCTCGTCGTCGCCCATCGGCCACGCGCCGAAACCTTCGCCCATGTCGCAGTTCAGATCGATCTCACGCGCCTCAGGCATCCCGCACTCCCGACTCCGGTGACGACACGCCGCGCAACGCGGCCCTCAGCGCATCGAGCGTCGAAGCGCGTCGCAGCAGCAGTCGCTGCGCCGTCGCGTGATCGATGCGCTCGAAGCGGAACGACTCGCCGGGCATCAGTTGCGCGAGCCGCGGCAGGTCCACCGTCGCGACCTGTGCGATGCGCGGATAGCCGCCGCTCGACTGCCGGTCCGCCATCAGGACCACCGGCGACCCGTCCGGGGGCACCTGCACCGTCCCGAACGCGACGGCCTCCGACAGCATATCGCCGGCGACGGCGATCGGCAGCGGCGGACCCTGCAGTCGCAGGCCCATCCGGTCCGACTGCGGCCCGACGATCATCGGTTGCGAAACCAGCGCCGCCTGCGCTTCGGGCGCGAACCGGTCCCACTCGCGGCCGGGCGTCACACGGATCGGCGCGTCGTTTCCCGGCCGCCTGAGCGCCTCGAGCAGCGGGTCGACCGCGCGCGGCAGCGGGACCCGCGGCGGGGCGGCATCGGTGTGTCGCGTCGCGAACGCGTCGCCCTTCCGCAGCGTCCGGCCGTCGAGCCCGCCGATGCCGCTGCGGACGTGCGTGCTGCGGCTGCCCATCACCGGGACGACGTCGAAGCCGCCGCGCGCCGCGAGATAGGTCCGCAGGCCGAAGCGGCGCGCGCCGAACCGCAACACCGAGCCCGCCGCGAGCCGGATCGGGCGTTCGAGCGGCACCGCGACGCCGTCCGGATGGCCGCGCGGCAGGACGACGACCGCGCCGAGGTCGGCGCCGCACAGCGCGATCCACGCGCCGTCGCCGAACGCGAGCGTCGGTCCGAGCAGCGTGATCTCGAGCGTCGCTTCGGCTTCGTCGTTGCCGACGAGCAGGTTCGCCGTGCGATGCGCGACCTCGTCCATCGCCCCGCCGACCGGAACGCCGAGGTCCTGGTAGCCGGCGCGCCCGAGGTCCTGGAACGTGCTGAACAGCCCCGGCTTGAGCACGTCGATGGTCACGGCCGCGCGTCCGGCCACGCGAGCAGCCGCGCCTCGTCGATCGGCACGAAGCGCACGCGCGTCCCGGGCGTCAGCAGACCGGGCGGATCGCGCCACGCATCGAACAGCACGAGCGGCGTGCGGCCGATCAGGTTCCAGCCGCCGGGCGCCTCGAACGGATAGATCACGGTCTGCCGGTTCGCGATCGCGACGGTGCCTGCCGGCACGCGAACCCGCGGCGTCGCGCGTCGCGGCAGCGCCAGCGTCGCGTCGTGGAGTCCGATGTACGGCGCGCCGGGCGCGAACCCGATCATGTAGACGCGCAGCGGGAGCGGCGCGTGATGGAGCGCGACCAGCGCGTCGGCCGTCACGCCACAGCGCGAGGCCGCTTCGTCGAGGTCGGGTCCGTGCGCGCCGCCGTAGCAGACGGGGATCTCGACGATCGGGCCGTCGGCGTCGTCCGCGGGCGCGGTCGACGCGTCGACGATCGGCGCGAGCGCCGCGACCATCGCGTCGTACGGCAGCGCGTCGTCCGCCCGCGGCACCGCGTCGGCCCGATAGTGCACGGTGACGGCGTCGAACGACGGGACGACGTCGACGACGCCGGCGGGCCGCGCCGAGCGGATGCGGGACGCGAGCGCGCAGACGCGGCGATTGACGTCCGGATCGATCCCCCGACCGACGACGATGACGAGCGCCTGGTCGCCGAGCGGCTCGATCGTCGCGGCCATCGTCGACGGGGTCGCTGCGGCGTTCGGTGGACGATCGGTCGTCACGGGCGGGCGAGGATCACGGGATGGAGACGACGGGCTCGATGCGCGGCGACGGCTCGTCGGCGCATCGCTCGCGCGCGGCGCGGCAGTCGCGAGCGAACGGCAGCCGCGAGTCTATGCAACGCCCCCTCGAAGGGCCAAGCGACTTCTTTTCGCGGGCCGGTGCAGGAAAGCTGAACACCGCGTTCACGGCAGCGCGCGAACCCATCGCGCGTCGCGTCGCCGGCAATAGTCGTGACACGCCTGCCGCGCCACGTCCGCCGTGCGGACGACGATCGACGGCGCATTCGGCCGATGCGACAGCGCGACGTTGAACGCGGGCGGCGCCGGCAGCGGCAGCACGACGAGTTCGCCGCGATCGATCGGCTCCTTGACGAGCAGGCCGGGGATGATGCCGACGCCGACGCCCTCGCGCACGAGCGAGACGAGCGCCGCGAGCGATGGCGAGCCGGAGATCCGCAGGTCGCCCGGTGCCAGGCCCTGCTGCGCCGCGAGGCGCTGCGCGAGGTCGACGGCCGCGATGTGCGGCAGCGTCCCGCGCACCTGCGTCAGCAGCTGGTGCGAGAAGACGCTGCGCAGCGCGTCGCGCTTCGGGATCAGCCCCTTCTTCGCGACCCAGTGGATCGGCAGCGCCATCAGGTCCTCGACGACCGCGTACGACGCGTCGCGCTCGTTGCCGACGCGCAGGATCAGGTCGAGGCTGCCGCGCATCAGCTGCTCGGCGAGGTTGACCGTCAGTTCGACGGTGAGGTCGAGCTCGACGCTCGGCAGCTTCGACCGCATCGCCTTCATCAGATCGGGCAGGAACGTGTGCACGGCGGTCTCGAGCACGCCGACGCGGATGCGCCCGCCGATCTCGCCGCCGGCGGCGGCCGCCTGCTCCATCGCGCGCGTCGCGTCCAGCACGCCCTCGGCATAGCGCAGCAGGCGGGTGCCCTCGCGCGACAGCCGCAGCACCTTGCGGTCGTCCTCGAACAGCGACACGCCGAGCTGCGCCTCGAGTTCGCGCAACCGCATCGAGATCGCGCCCGGCGTCGCGTTCAGGTGTTCGGCGACGCGCCGGACGCTGCCGATGCGGGCGATCATGACGAAGGTCTCGACGAACTTGGTGTTCACGCTGCTCCCGGGGACGATGCTCACGGTCGGTCGATTGCCGGCCCACGCGCGAGCCGTTCAGTTTCGCTGAACGCCGCGCCGACAATTCTTCGATGGACAGGCGGCGCTGTCCATCCCTACATTGCGTCGATCGTTCAACCGACCGCGAAGCCGCCATGCACCCCTCGACCCGGTTCGAACCGGCCGCCTTCCGCGACGAGATCCGCCGCGGCGACTTCCGCGGCCCGACGGCGGGCCACTGTCCCGGCTACACGCAGGGCAACCTCGCGATCCTGCCGCGTGCGTTCGCCGACGAGTTCCTGCGCTTCTGCCGCTCGAACGCGAAGGCCTGCCCCGTGATCGGCATCGGCGAGCCGGGCGACCCGCGCGTGCCCGAACTCGGCGATCTCGACCTGCGCACGGACGTGCCCGGCTATTGCCTGTTTCGCGACGGCGAGCCGGCCGG
Organism: uncultured beta proteobacterium; assembly: GCA_963720205.1. Lineage (GTDB taxonomy): Bacteria > Pseudomonadota > Gammaproteobacteria > Burkholderiales > Burkholderiaceae_D > CAHJXF01. Next base: position 3,475,226 of record OY970390.1, read on the forward strand.
CGAGGTCCGCGACCTGAACGACCTGTGGACCGACGACCTCGTCGGCTTCGTGATCGGCTGCTCGATGTCGTTCGAGGAGGCGCTGGTCGACGCCGGGGTGCCGATCCGCCACATCGAGCAGGGCACGACGGTGCCGATGTACGACACGAACCTGCGCAACGTGCCGGCGGGCCGCTTCGGCGGCACGATGGTCGTCAGCATGCGGCCGATGACGCCGACGCAGGCGATCCGCGCGATCCAGGTGACGTCGCGCTTTCCGAGCGTCCACGGCGCGCCGGTCCATTTCGGCGATCCCGCGGCGATCGGCATCGCCGACCTCGATTCGCCCGACTACGGCGAGCGATCGGTGGTGCGCGACGGCGAGGTGCCGGTATTCTGGGCGTGCGGCGTCACTCCGCAGCAGGCGATCCGCGCGGCACGTCCGCCGCTCGCGATCACGCACAAGCCGGGCTGGATGCTCGTGACCGACGTCCGCAACAGTCGTCTCGCCGTGTTCTGACGGCGCGCGTCGCCGCTGGCGGCGGGCCGCTGGTCGCCCGCGACGAATCCTTTCGATCGAAGTTCAAGCAGACCCGGAGATCGCATGAAACGCAGACAAGTCCTCCTCGGCATCGGCGGCACCGTCGTGTTGTCCGGCCTCCTCGACGACGCGTTCGCGCAGGCGAAGGAAGTCGTGGTCGGCCTCGTCTATCCGCTCACCGGTTCCAGCGCGCAGGTCGGCGTCGACTGCAAGCACGCGATCGAAACGGCGCTCGAGATCATCAACAACGCGAGCACCGTCGACCTGCCGACCGCGAAGAGCGCCGGGCTCGCCGGGCTCGGCGGCGCGAAGATCCGCGTCGTCTTCGCCGACCACCAGGGCGATCCGCAGAAGGGCCGCGCCGAGGCCGAGCGGCTGATCACGCAGGAGAACGTCTGCGCGATCGTCGGCGCGTTCCATTCGTCGGTGTCCGTGACCGTCAGCGCGACCTGCGAGCGCTACGAGGTGCCGTACGTCTGTGCCGACTCGTCGTCGCCGAGCCTCCATCGACGCGGACTCAAGTACTTCTTCCGCACGTCGGCGCACGACGAGATGTTCAGCGAGGCGATGTTCGACTTCATGGACGCGCTGAAGGGTCGCGGCAAGGCGATCCGCAGCGTCGGCCTGTTCTACGAGGACACGATCTTCGGCAGCGACTCGTCGGCCGTCCAGCGCAAGCTCGCCGGCGAACGCGGCTACGCGGTCGCATGCGACATCAAGTACCGCGCGAACTCGCCGTCGCTGAGCGCCGAGGTGCAGCAGATCAAGTCGGCGAACCCGGACGTCTTCATGCCGTCGAGCTACACGGCCGACGCGATCCTGACGATGAACGCGATGGCGTCGATCGGCTACAAGCCGAAGAACATCGTCGCGCAGGCCGCCGGCTACGTCGAGAAGCCGACGCTCGACTCGGTCGGCGACAAGCTGCAGGGGATGATCTCGCGCGCCAGCTTCTCGGTCGACCTCGGCGAGAAGCGGCCGTCGGCGAAGATCGTCAACGAGATGTTCAAGGCGCGCGCCGGCCGCGACCTGAACGACCAGACGTCGCGGCAGTTCACGGCGATGATGGTGCTCGCCGATGCGATCGATCGCGCCGGGTCGACCGATCCGAAGAAGATCCGCGACGCGCTCGCCGCGACCGACATCCCCGGCGACAAGACGATCATGCCGTGGAAGCGCGTGAAGTTCGACGCGATGGGCCAGAACACGTTCGCGAGCCCGGTCCTGATCCAGTTCAAGGGCACCACGTTCTCGACGGTGTTCCCGTTCGAGGTCGCGACGGCGCAGCCGGTCTGGCCGATGAATGCGTGAGCGACGGATCGTGCGCGTCGACGCGATGCCGTCGGCCGTGACGCCATCGGCAGGCCGGCGGTCGCTTCGGACGGCGAGGCGGCGGACGCGATGACCGCCGTCGCGCAGATCCTCGCGACCGGGCTGTTGATGGGCCTGATCTACGCGCTCATCGCGGTCGGGCTGTCGCTGATCTTCGGGCTGATGGACGTCGTCAACTTCGCGCACGGCGAGTTCCTGATGCTCGCGATGTACGCGACGTTCGGCTTCGCCGTCTTCGCGCATCTCGATCCGGTCGTGTCGCTGCCGCTCGTGGCCGCCGTGATGTTCGTCGTCGGCGCGGTCGCGTACGTCGCCGTCGTGCGTCACGCGCTGCGCACGAAGGTCAACACCGGCATGGTCCAGATCTTCTCGACGTTCGGCCTCGCGACGCTGATCCAGGGCGCGGCGCAGTTCTTCTTCACGCCCGACTTCCGCAACGTCGACCACACGTGGCTGAGCACGAACACGCTCAGGCTCGGCGAGCTGTACCTGCCGGCCTCGCAGGTGTTCGGCGGCGTCGTCTCGCTCGCCGCGTTCGGCGGCCTGTACCTGATGATGACGCGGACGGACTTCGGCCGCGCACTCGAGGCGACGCGCGAGGACAAGGGCGCCGTCGCGCTGGTCGGCATCGACGCGAACCGCGTGTTCACGTTCGGCTGGGGCCTCGGCGCCGCGCTCGTCGGCGTCGCCGGCGCCGTGCTCGCGACGTCGTACGCGATCCACCCGCAGGTCGGCGCGGGCTTCGCGACGGTCGCCTACATCACCGTCGCGCTCGGCGGCTTCGGCAGCGTGTTCGGCGCGCTCGCGGCCGGGCTGATCGTCGGCGTCGTCGAGGCCGTGACCGCGAACGTGCTGCCGCCGGCGCTGAAGCAGATGGGCATCTACGCGCTGTACCTCGTCGTCGTGTTCATCCGCCCGCAGGGCCTGTTCGGCCGGGCGTGATGGCGGCCGCCGCGACGCCCGCGGGACCGGTGGCGTCGACGCGCGAGCCGCGGATCGATGCCGTCGCGGCGCGCCGGCGACGCCAGCTGGTCGAGGCGGTCGTCGTCTTCGGGCTGATCGCGACGCTGCCGCTGTTCGTGAAGAACCCGTACCTGCGCAACGTCGTCGTGCTGACGCTGATGTACGCCGCGCTCGCGCAGAGCTGGAACATCCTCGGTGGCTACTGCGGCCAGATCTCGCTCGGCCATGCGCTGTACTTCGGCATCGGCGCGTACGCGGTCGCGAAGCTCTACGCGAGCTACGGCGTGCTGCCGTGGTTCGGCATGCTGGTCGGCGGCGCGCTCGCGGTGCTGCTCGCGCTCGCGCTCGGCTGGGGCACGTTCCGGCTGCGCGGCCACTACTTCTCGATCGCGACGCTCGTCATCGCCGAGATGGGACTGCTGATCGTGCACAACGCCGACTGGCTCGGGGGCGCGAGCGGCATCCAGCTGCCGTTCGGCCCGGACAGCTGGGCGACGCTGCAGTTCGCGCGCGACAAGACGCCGTACATCGACTTCGCGCTCGGACTCGTCGTCGTGACGTGGCTCGTGACGTTCGCGATCGAGGACTCGCGCTGGGGCTACTGGTGGCGCGCGGTCAAGGACCATCCCGAGGCGGCCGAGAGCCTCGGCGTGACGGTGTTCCGCTCGAAGATGGCGGCGGCCGCGCTGTCGGCGTTCTTCACCGCCGTCGGCGGCGGCTTCTACGCGGCGTTCGTGTCGTACGTCGATCCCGGCAGCGTGCTCGAATTCCGCCTCTCGCTGCTGATGGTGCTGCCGGTCGTCCTCGGCGGCATCGGCACGCTGTGGGGACCGGTGCTCGGCGCGGCGATCCTGATCCCGCTGTCCGAGTTCACGCGCAGCTACGTCGGCGGCTCGGGCTCGGGCGTCGACCTGATGCTGTACGGCGGACTCGTGACGGCCGTCGCGCTGCTGAAGCCGGAAGGGCTGATCAAGCTGTTCGCGCGGAAGCCGAAGCGGCCGGCAGCCGACCGATGAACGAGGACGCGATGAGCGGCGACGCGATCCTGCGAACCCGCGACCTGACGCGCCGCTTCGGCGGCCTCGTCGCGAACGCGAACGTCAGCATCGACGTCCGGCGCGGCGAGATCCTCGGGCTGATCGGTCCGAACGGCGCCGGCAAGTCGACGCTGTTCAACCTGATCGCGGGCGCGTACCGGCCGACCTCGGGCAGCGTCGTCTTCGAGGGCCGCGAGATCGGCGGCCTGCCGGCGACGCGGCGCTGCCGCATGGGCATCGCGCGGACCTACCAGGTGCCGCGATCGTTCGACTCGATGACGGTGCTCGAGAACGTGATGGTCGGCGGCTTCGTTCGCGAGGCGTCGTCGAAGGCCGTGCGCGCCGCTGCCTTCGACGTCCTCGACTTCACGGCGCTCACGCGCAGTGCGAACACGATCACGAGCCAGCTGACGCCGCCGGAGAAGCGGCGGCTCGAGGTCGCTCGCGCGCTCGCGACGAAGCCGAAGCTGCTGCTGCTCGACGAGGTGCTGACCGGCCTCACGCCGAGCGAGGCGCAGCTCGGCGTCGAGCTGATCCGTCGCGTGCGCGACGCCGGCGTCACGGTCGTGATGGTCGAGCACGTGATGCAGGTCGTCATGCCGCTCGTCGACCGCGCGATCGTGCTGAACCTCGGCACGGTCCTCGCGGAAGGCAGGCCGGCCGACGCTCGTCCGCAATCCGGACGTCGTCGCCGCGTATCTCGGACGGCGCCATGCTGCTTGAGGTCTCGGCGCTGACGACCGCGTACGCCGGCATGGTCGCGATCGCCGACGTCTCGCTCGGCGTCGACGTCGGCGAGATCGTCGTCGTCGCCGGCGCGAACGGGGCCGGCAAGTCGACGCTGCTGCAGTCGATCGCCGGCATGATCCGCACGCAGTCGGGTCGCGTGCGCTTCGCGGACGAGGCGATCGACGCGCTGCCGGCGCATCGCATCGCCGCGCGCGGCCTCGCGTTCGTGCCCGAAAGCCGGCGGCTGTTCCCGCGGCTGTCGGTCGAGGACAACCTGCGGCTCGGCAGCTACCTGCATCGCGGCAAGCCCGATCGCGACGCGCCGCTCGAGCAGGTCTTCGGCCTGTTCCCGCGGCTGAAGGAACGGCTGAAGCAGCGGGCCGAGACGCTGTCCGGCGGCGAGCAGCAGATGCTCGCGGTCGGGCGCGCGCTGATGACGCGGCCGCGGCTGCTGATGCTCGACGAACCGTCGCAGGGGATCATGCCGAAGCTCGTCGACGAGATCTTCGACGCGGTGCTGACGATCCGCGACACCGGCGTCACCGTGCTGCTCGTCGAGCAGCGGCTCGCCGAATGCCTCGAGATCGCCGAGCGCGCGTACGTGCTGCAGACCGGCCGGGTGATCCTGTCGGGCACCGCCGCCGAGGTGCGCGACAACCCGGAGATCCGTCGGGCCTATCTCGGCATGTGAGGGGCGGCGCTGCGGCTCGCGGGTCCGCCGGTCAGCGCTTCTTCGACGGTCGCGCGTTGGCTGCGCGCGGGGCGTCGCGCCCCAGCCAGCCATCGCGCAGCGCGCGGGCCGCCGCGCCGGCCTTCGGCGTCTCCCGGATCGTCGTCGTGGCGGACGGTGCGTCCAGCGTCACGCGCCTCGTCGTCAGCACGTCGGCGCGGAACACGGTGACGTCGACCGCGTCGCCGGCGCGATAGCGCGCGAGCATCGCCGGCAGCCGGCCCGGCGCGACGCGCAGTCCGTCGATCGCGACCAGCACGTCGCCGGCCGACAGCCCGGCCGCATGCGCCGCGCCGTCGAGCGTGGCCGCCGCGACGCGCGTCTCGGCGCCGGCGACGGCGACGCGGGCGCCGAGCGACGGCGTCGTGCCGGACGGCTCGCTCGACGACTCGATCGCGAACGGCTCCAGCAACGCCGCGATCGGCAGCTCGTCGGTGCCGTAGGCCCAGCGCGCGACCGGCTCGGTCACGTCGACGCCGGTCGCCTCCGCGACGAGCGCGGGGAACGCGTCCTCGCCGAGGCCGCCGCGTCCGTCGGGATAGAAGTCGCGGCCGTAGCGCGTCCACATCAGCCGCATCGCGTCGTCGAGCGACCGGCGTCCGCGCGTCGCGCGGCGGATCAGCAGGTCGAGGCAGAGCGCGACGAGCGAACCCTTCTTGTAATAGCTGACGACCGCGTTCGCCGCGTTCTCGTCCTGCCGGTAGTACTTGACCCACGCGTCGAACGAGCTGTCGGCGACGCTCTGCGTTCGCCGGCCCGGGCCCGCGAGCACGTCGTCGATCGTCTTCGCGACGAGCCCGAAGTACTGCTCGCGCGTCGCGAGGCGCGTCCGCACGAGGAACAGGTCGTCGTAGTAGCTCGTGAAGCCTTCGAAGATCCACAGCAGCGACGTGTAGTTCTCGCGCGCGAGGTCGTACGGCGCGAACGCGGCCGGCTTGATCCGCTTGACGTTCCAGGCGTGGAAGTACTCGTGGCTGACGAGCCCGAGGAACGTCAGGTAGCCGCCGCTGCGCTCGGCCGCGTCGTCGGCCGCGTCGTCGCCCGTGCCGTCCGTCAGCGCCGGCAGTGCATCGCGCGAACACAGCAGCGCGGTCGACGCGCGATGCTCGAGCCCGCCGTAGCCGTCGGTGGTCACGGCCGTGAGGAACAGGTAGCGGTCGAACGGCGCAGCGCCGGCCCGATCGCCGCCGAAGAAGCGGATCTGCGCGGCGCACAGCACCGCGAGGTCGGCGTTGACGCGCGCGGCGTCGAGCTTCGGCACGACGCCGGAGTACGCGATCTCGTGCGGCACGCCGGCCGCGTCGAAGCGTTCGAGCCGGAACGTGCCCATCTCGACCGGATGGTCGATCAGCGCGTCGTAGTCGGGCGCGCGATAGCGGCCGAAGCCGTGGCGCGGCGCGTCGAGCTCGGGCAGCGTCGTCGCGACGCGCCAGCCGCGCGTCGCGCGACCGGCCGGCGCGACGAGGTCGACGTCGTGCGGCTCGTGCTCGTGGCCGGCCGCGCACAGGAACACGCTGGTGCCGTTGAAGAAGCCGTGCGTCTCGTCGAGATGCGCGGCGCGCACCGACCAGTCCCACGCGTAGACGCGGTACGTGACGCGCAGCGGTCCGTCGCACGGCGCCGCCTGCCACGTGTGCTTGTCGTGCTTCGTCAGCGGCACGTCGTCGCCGCCCGACGACGCGGCGATCGACACGACGTTGCGCGCGAACTCGCGGATCATGTAGCTGCCGGGGATCCACGCCGGCAGCGACAGCCGCTGTCCGCCGGGCTCGGGCGCCGCCACGTCGCAGGTCACCTCGAACAGGTGCGCCTTCGGATCGATCGGCACGATCCGGTAGCGCACGCCGGCCGCCGGCGGCCCGACGCGGCGCTGCGACGCGCCGGATTTCGACGCGGCCATCGACCGACCTACGCGGCCGGCGCGAGGTCGCCGCGCAGCAGGTCTTCGGGCGTGTCGATGTCGCGGATCACGCCGGGATCGTCGCAATCGATCAGCTCGACGCCGTGCATCGAGAGCAGTCCGCTCGCGCCGGCATCGCCCGACAATGCGCCGAGCTCGGCGGACAGCGCGCGATCGAAGCCCACGGGATGGCCGCGCCGGTCCGCGGTAGCACGCGGCGACGATGCGATGGCCGCCGCTGCCGATCGCGTCGGCGATCGAGCGGATGGTCCGCGGCGCGACGAACGGCATGTCGCCGAGCGCGATCAGCCAGCCGCGGGCGCGCGGGAACTCGCTCTGCAGCGCCGCGATGCCGACGGCGATCGACGCGCCCATGCCGTCCTTCGCCCGCGGGTTGCGGATCAGGCGCACCGGCAGGTCGGACAGCGCGGCTTCGACGAGCGTGCTGCGCGCCGGCACGACGACCGCGACGTGGTCGAGGACGCTGCAGAGCGCGCGGGCGGACGCCGCGACGATCGTCTGCCCGTCCGGCAGCCGCGCGAGGAGCTTGTTGCGCCGACCGGCCGCATCGAAGCGCCTGCCGTACCCCGAGGCCAGCAGCAAGCCGGCCACGGCACCGCTCGAGATCGCGCCGGACAGCGCGGTTGCAGGGGTCATGCGGCCCTCATCAGCAGATGGTTTCGTCGTCTCGCCGGTCCGCACGACGCGTGCCTCGGATCACGTCGCGTCGGCCGCGAACGATGCGTCGAGCAGCCTCGCGAGGGCGGCAGTATCGCGCCATTCGAAGCGCAGTACCGCGGCGCGGTTGCCGGCCGGCGTCACGATCAGTCGATGATCGACGTCGACGCCGCCGGCCGCGCGATAGAACGCGACGGTCTTCACGTTGCGCTCGTAGACCCACAGATGCATCGACCACGACGGCTGCATCGCGGTCGCCCAGTGCGCCGCGCTGGCCATCAGCCGACGCCCCGCGCCGCCGCCCTGCCGATCGCGACGCACGTGCAGATTGTCGAGCAGCGCACCGTACTCCGGCTCCTCGTCGAGCAGCACGCAGACGAAGCCGACGATCGCGTCGCCGTCCGCCGCGACCGCGACGTGATGCTTCTGACGGTCGTACTTCGTGAAGCGCGCTTCCCAGAGGTCCCGGCGATCGTCCTCGACGTGACGGTCGAGATAGTCCTGCGACAGGATGTCCCGATAGGTCTGTTGCCAGCTGAGCGCGTGCAGCGCCGCGATGGCATGGCAATCCGTCGAGGTCGCGGGGCGGACGTTCATGAGGTTCGAGGGTTCTGCGGCGTTGGCGACGCGTTCGGGTCGACGACCCGGCTCGCGCGGGAACGGATTCTAGGCGCACGACGGAAGGTTCGTGCGGCGCGCGGGCGATGCGGACGGGCGTACACGAGGCGCCGGCCGGATCCGTCCCGGCGACGACGATCGCTCGCGAAGCGACGTTCGAACGGCAGCGCACGGACGGGGCCGTTGCGCTCGGCACCGCTCGACGACGACGCTGGATCGTCGGGCGTCGTCGACCGCGCATTGCCCGACTTTCGCGCGATCGACCCGGCGATCAGGCGCGCGACGGCGCGCCGGGCCTCACTTCTTCGAGATCGACTTGACCGCCGGCGGGTCGCTGGCCGGGAAGCTCTCGTCGACCGACTCGTCGATGCGCTCCTCGTCGGTCGTCGGCGCGTCGCGGGTCGGCGTGTCCTGCTGCGCGCGGCCGTGCTCGGAAGGATCGTCGGGGTTCGGGACGTTCGTCATGGCAACTCCTCGGGAAGTCGGTTTGGATCGGGAATCAGGCGTCGACGTCGACGACGATCCGTCCGCGGACGCGGCCGGCCATCAGCTCGTGCGCCGCCGGGATCGCATCGGCGAGCGCGATGCGACGGGTCATCGCGTCGAGGCGCGCGCGGTCGAGGTCGGTCGCGAGCCGTCGCCACGCGAGCCGGCGCTTCGCCTGCGGCGCCATCACGCTGTCGATCCCGAACAGCGTGATGCCGCGCAGGATGAACGGCGCGACCGACGCCGGGAAGTCCATGCCCTGCGCGAGCCCGCAGGCCGTCACGACGCCGCCGTAGCGGACCTGCGCGCAGACGTTCGCGAGCGTCTGCGAGCCGACCGAGTCGACGGCGGCGGCCCAGCGTTCCTTCTGCAGCGGCTTGCCGGGCGCCGAAAGGGCCGCGCGATCGACGACTTCGGCGGCGCCGAGCGACTTCAGGTACGGCTCCTCGTCGAGCCTGCCGGTCGACGCGACGACGCGGTGGCCGAGCGCGGACAGCAGCGCGATCGCGACGCTGCCGACGCCGCCGGACGCGCCCGTCACCAGCACGTCGCCGTCGCCGGGCGCGACGCCGGCCGACTCGAGTGCCAGGACCGACAGCATCGCGGTATAGCCGGCCGTGCCGATCGCCATCGCGTCGCGCGTCGAGAACGCGTCGGGGCACGGCACCAGCCAGTCGCCCGACAGCCGCGCGCGCTGCGCAAGGCAGCCCCAGTGCGTCTCGCCGACGCCGTAGCCGTTCAGGATCACCCGGTCGCCGGGCGCGAAGTCGGCATGGTCGCTCGCCTCGACGACGCCGGCGCCGTCGATGCCCGCGACCATCGGCCATTTGCGCACGACCGGCGCGCGGTCGGTGATCGCGAGTCCGTCCTTGTAGTTCAGGCACGAATGGTGGATACGCACCGCCACGCCGCCGTGCTCGAATGCCGGCAGGCTCGCGTCGTCGAGTTCGGCCACGGCCGCGTCGAAGCGGCCGCCGTCCCGCGTCAGATGAATCGCCTTGAACAACGGACCCTCGCTGATGACCGGCTCGCGGCGATTGTATCGATCCCGGATCGATCGCCGTCCGTGCTGCGGTGCGGATGGCGGACCGGTACGCGAACCGGCGTGCACCGGTGTGCGTGCGGTGCGCGTTGCGGACGTGTGCGACGGTAAGATAGGTCGGCCCGTCGCGCCATCGGCCGGCGCCGGCTGTCGCGGTCGGCATTCCCGACCGCGGCCCTGAGAAGAACCATCCCCTTGTCCACGATCGACGACTCTCCGACGCACACCACCTCGCAAGGCGGCGGCTCGACCGCGCCGCCGCCGCGCGCCATCGCGATGCTCGAGCATCCGACGCTCGCGGTCGCGGTGACGGAAGCCGGAAGCATCGTCGATACCAATGCCGCCTGGCGGTCGCTGTTCGCGCTGCCGGACAACGTGTCGATCGAGTCGCACGTCGCGACGCTGTTCGCGAACGTCCGCGCCGCGGACCGCTTCGAGAAGACGCTGCAGTCGCAGCTCGCGAGCACGCCGTCGAGCGCGGTCGCCGAACAGACGCTGGTGCGGCGCGACGGGGCGTCGTTCCTGGCCGAGGTCGTCATCTGGCTGTTCGACCCGCAGGAAGCGGCCCGGCCGCTCGCCGCGAACGCGATCTGGCAGGTGCGCGACATCACGGTCGAGCGCGCGCTGCGCCGCGAACTTCGGGACCTCGAGGAGTATCACCGCGAGCTGTCGTGCCGGCAGTGGGACATGACGTTCGTGGTCGATCGCAAGGGTCGCATCTCGTACGCCAGTCCGTCGGTCGAAGGCACGCTCGGCCACCGCGTCCACGCGCTGCTCGGCGAGCCGATCACGGCGCTGCTCGATCCTTCGCAGGCGGCGGCCGCCGCGAACTGGCTGCGTACGTCGGCGGCGCGTCAGCCGTCGGCCGAAGGCGACGACGGCGACGGCTACCGGCTGCGGGTCCTCGACCGGCAGTCCGCGCCGCGCGTGCTCGCCTGTCGCACCCGCAACTGCTTCGAGGTGCCGCGCATCGCCGGCATGGTGATCCATGCGCGCGACGTCACGACGTCGATCGCCGACGAGGAACGCGCGGCGGCCGGCCGCGCGCACGCCGGTGCGCTGCGCGATGCGCTCGTCGCGCTCGGCTCGTCGTCCCCAGCGCCGGATCGCGTCGCCACGCTGGTCGACGCGGCGCGGACGCGCCTCGGCGCGCGGATCGTGCTCTACGCCGACCACGTCGACGACACCGCGAGCCGAAAAGTGCCGGCCGACGCGCCGCTCGCCGCCCCGCCGCTGCGCGACGAGGAGGCGCCGGCCTGGCGTGCCATCGACGACCTGCGCGGCGACCACGCGGCCGACCCGGCATACCGGGAGCCGTTCGAGCGAGCGGGCCTCGGGGCGGTCGTCGAGGCGCCGGTCGCGACCGGCGGACGCGTGCGCGGCCGGCTGTTCGTCGCCGACGCCGCACCCCGTTCGTGGTCCGATGCGGAGGTCGATTTCGTCGTCGGCATCGCGCAGCGGATCGGCGCGTCGCTGGGCCGCCCGGACGACGACGTCGCAGACGCCGGACCCGCCGGGACCGCTGCGACGTCGCGCGACGGACTGACCGGCCTGCCCGATCGCGCGGCCGCCCGCGACTGGCTCGACCGTCGCGTCGCGGCGCTGCCGCGCGACGGCAAGCTGACGATGCTGTCGATCGACCTCGACCGGCTGCAGCACGTCAACGACCGCTACGGGAACGCCGCCGGCGACGCCGTGATCCGCCGGTCCGCGGCGACGCTGGCAGGGGCGATCGGGACCGGCGGCTTCGTCGCGCGAATCGACGGCGATGCGTTCGTCGTCGTGCTCGCGAACGCCGGCGCGAAGGCGATCGAGGAGACGGTCGCGATGCTGCTCGACCGCCTCGGCGCGTCGCCCGACGACCCGGCGGCTCCGCGTGTCGCGGCGAGCATCGGCATCGCGCGGCTGCCCGGCGACGCGCCCGACGCGGCGACGCTGTGGACGTACGCCGATCTCGCGATGCGCGAGGCGAAGCAGCGCGGCCGCGGCCAGGCGTCGCTGTTCCACGCGAAGCTGGCGACGACGGCGCGCGCGCAGAAGGCGCTCGACGTCGAGATCGCCGCGGCGCTGTCGCGCGACGAGCTGGTGCTGTTCTATCAGCCGCAGGTCTCGCTCGCGACCGGGCTCGTCGTCGGCTTCGAGGCGCTGCTGCGCTGGCGGCATCCGACGCGGGGCTTGCTGCTGCCGGATGTCTTCATGGACGCGGCGGCCGAGCGCGGGCTGATCGAGCCGATCACGAAGTCGGTCGTCGGGCAGGTCTGCGAGCAGCTCGCGGCGTGGCAGCGCGTGCCGCGTCTCGCGGACCTGCCGGTCGGCGTGAACGTCGCGGGGCACCAGTTCCACGACCGCCGGTTGCCGGCGGTCGTCGCCTCGGCCCTGATGCGCAGCGCGCTGCCGTCCCGGCTGCTGGTCCTCGAGCTGAACGAGCAGGCGCTCGTCGGCGACGAGAAGGAGACCGAGCGCGTCGTCAAGGAACTGTCGCGGCTCGGCGTCCGCACGGCCGTCGGCGGCTTCGCGCTCGCGCACAACGCGCTGCGCCAGCTTCGGCAGCTGCGCGTCGCGCAGATCAAGCTCGACCGCGGCTTCGTCCAGGGCCTGCCGCAGGACGAGGAGAGCGACATGGTGGTGGCGACCGTGATCGCGATCGCGCGGCGGCTCAAGTGCCAGGTGATCGCCGAAGGGGTCGAGACCCGCGCGCAGTTCGAGCGGCTGCGCGCCCTCGGTTGCGAGGCGGGGCAGGGTTTCCACTTCGGCGCGCCGCTGGCCGCCGACGAGATCGGCGCTTTCGTCGAAGCCAACGCCCTGGCACCTGTCCGCTGAAGCGAGCCCTTGCGAACCCGGAGACCGGCATGACTTTCGAGTACGTCACCACCGAGATCGTCGACCGCGTCGGCGTCGTCACGCTCAGCCGCCCCAAGGCGCTCAACGCGCTGAGCGACGACCTGATGGACGAACTCGGCGAGGCGCTGCGGGGCTTCGACGCCGACGAAGCGATCGGCTGCATCGTCGTGACCGGTGGCGACAAGGTCTTCGCGGCCGGCGCGGACATCTCGGCGATGGCCGGGTGGACGTACATGGACGTCTTCAAGAACGACTTCATCACCCGCAACTGGGAGACGCTGCGGCGGGTCCGCAAGCCGGTCATCGCCGCGGTCGCCGGCTACGCCCTCGGCGGCGGCTGCGAGCTCGCGATGATGTGCGACATCGTCATCGCGGCCGACGACGCGAAGTTCGGACAGCCGGAGGTCCGGCTCGGCATCATCCCCGGTGCCGGCGGCACGCAGCGCCTGCCCCGGGCCGTCGGCAAGGCGAAGGCGATGGATCTGTGCCTGACCGGTCGGATGATGGACGCGGTCGAGGCGGAGCGCGCCGGTCTCGTGTCGCGCGTCGTACCGGCCGGCCGGCTGCGCGACGAGGCGCTCGAGGCGGCGGCCAGGATCGCGTCGTTCTCGCAGCCGGTGACGATGATGATCAAGGAGTCGATCAACCGGGCGTACGAGTCGCCGCTGTCGGAGGGGCTGCTGTTCGAGCGGCGGGTCTTCCACGCGACGTTCGCGACGGCGGACCAGAAGGAGGGCATGGCCGCCTTCACCGACAAGCGACGTGCAAATTTCCAGAATTCCTGATAGAGTTGCACTCCACCGCCGGCGTCGTCCGGCGGTTCGCAAAGACCCCCCGGCATGTGCGCGACCCCGAGTTTTTGGTCCCGCACGACTTGACAGGCCGAAGCCGACCCGTCATAATCGCGGTCTTTGCTGCACGGAACAGAACGAGGCCTTCGGGCCCTGATCCGGCACCCGATCTTTAAAAATCAACAGCCGATAAGTGTGGGCACTTGATGTTCCACGTGCGGCGTTCCGGACCTTCGCAAGTCGGTTCCGGACGCCATACGAAAGCATCAAATGCTCGCAAAAATGAATGTAGGTAACACACAACCTATATTTCTTGAGTGAGCGACCGGTTCGAAAGAACCAAAACAGTGATTAAACTGAAGAGTTTGATCCTGGCTCAGATTGAACGCTGGCGGCATGCTTTACACATGCAAGTCGAACGGTAGCGCGGGGGCAACCCTGGCGGCGAGTGGCGAACGGGTGAGTAATACATCGGAACGTACCCAGTAGTGGGGGATAGCTCGGCGAAAGCCGGATTAATACCGCATACGATCTACGGAGTGAAAGCGGGGGACCGCAAGGCCTCGCGCTATTGGAGCGGCCGATGTCCGATTAGCTAGTTGGTGAGGTAAAGGCTCACCAAGGCGACGATCGGTAGCTGGTCTGAGAGGACGATCAGCCACACTGGGACTGAGACACGGCCCAGACTCCTACGGGAGGCAGCAGTGGGGAATTTTGGACAATGGGGGAAACCCTGATCCAGCCATGCCGCGTGAGTGAAGAAGGCCTTCGGGTTGTAAAGCTCTTTTGTCCGGAAAGAAACGGTCATGGGCGAATACCCTGGATAATGACGGTACCGGCAGAATAAGCACCGGCTAACTACGTGCCAGCAGCCGCGGTAATACGTAGGGTGCAAGCGTTAATCGGAATTACTGGGCGTAAAGCGTGCGCAGGCGGTTCCGCAAGTCCGATGTGAAATCCCCGGGCTCAACCTGGGAATGGCATTGGAAACTACGGGGCTAGAGTGTGGCAGAGGGGGGTGGAATTCCACGTGTAGCAGTGAAATGCGTAGAGATGTGGAGGAACACCGATGGCGAAGGCAGCCCCCTGGGCTGACACTGACGCTCATGCACGAAAGCGTGGGGAGCAAACAGGATTAGATACCCTGGTAGTCCACGCCCTAAACGATGTCAACTAGTTGTCGGGGCCTTAATTGTCTTGGTAACGCAGCTAACGCGTGAAGTTGACCGCCTGGGGAGTACGGTCGCAAGATTAAAACTCAAAGGAATTGACGGGGACCCGCACAAGCGGTGGATGATGTGGATTAATTCGATGCAACGCGAAAAACCTTACCTACCCTTGACATGTCCGGAAGCCTGATGAGAGGTGGGTGTGCTCGAAAGAGAACCGGAACACAGGTGCTGCATGGCTGTCGTCAGCTCGTGTCGTGAGATGTTGGGTTAAGTCCCGCAACGAGCGCAACCCTTGTCATTAGTTGCTACAGCAAGTTGGCACTCTAATGAGACTGCCGGTGACAAACCGGAGGAAGGTGGGGATGACGTCAAGTCCTCATGGCCCTTATGGGTAGGGCTTCACACGTCATACAATGGTCGGTACAGAGGGTTGCCAAGCCGCGAGGTGGAGCCAATCCCAGAAAGCCGATCGTAGTCCGGATTGTAGTCTGCAACTCGACTGCATGAAGTCGGAATCGCTAGTAATCGCGGATCAGCATGTCGCGGTGAATACGTTCCCGGGTCTTGTACACACCGCCCGTCACACCATGGGAGTGGGATTTACCAGAAGTAGGTAGCCTAACCGCAAGGAGGGCGCTTACCACGGTAGGATTCATGACTGGGGTGAAGTCGTAACAAGGTAGCCGTATCGGAAGGTGCGGCTGGATCACCTCCTTTCTCGAGTAAGCACGCGGCGTCAAGTGCTCACGCTTATCGGTTGTTTCGAACAGGGTCGCGGTCGGCTTCGGTCGCCCGTGGTGCCGAACGATCATCCGGGTCTGTAGCTCAGTTGGTTAGAGCACCGTCTTGATAAGGCGGGGGTCGATGGTTCGAACCCATCCAGACCCACCAGTTGCTCGCCTGCGACGTTCTCGAATCCGTGCGTCCTCCGGTCACGTGCGGGGGTTTAGCTCAGCTGGGAGAGCACCTGCTTTGCAAGCAGGGGGTCGTCGGTTCGATCCCGTCAACCTCCACCAATTCATCGAGTCGGTTCAAAGTCGAGCAGCATCCGTTGTGCGTTCGACTTTGATCGCTTGATCAAATTGGCTGTTCGATCTTTAACAATCTGGAAGAAGTAAAGTAATGTGCTTCGATGCGATCGTTGCGCGCTGTATGGCGCATCGGTAAGATCGAGCAATGGGTGTGATTGTATCAACCAAGTTTTAAGTGTTCTCTGAAAAGACGACGCTTGGAATGCGGCACAACGCTTAACTCAATTCCTATGACGGCCGTTGTCAGCGGCTTCCTCGGGAGAGGAATCAACGTTATAGGGTCAAGCGAATAAGTGCATGTGGTGGATGCCTTGGCGATCACAGGCGATGAAGGACGTGGTAGCCTGCGAAAAGCTTCGGGGAGCTGGCAAACAAGCATTGATCCGCAGATGTCCGAATGGGGAAACCCGGCCCGCAAGGGTCATCCCTGGCTGAATACATAGGCCAGTGGAGGCGAACCGGCGAACTGAAACATCTCAGTAGCTGGAGGAACAGAAATCAACCGAGATTCCCAGAGTAGTGGCGAGCGAAATGGGAGCAGCCTGCAAGATTTAGCATCGGCGTTAGCGGAACGCTCTGGAAAGGGCGGCCATAGTGGGTGACAGCCCCGTACGCGAAAGCCCGGGTGTGGAACTAGGCTTGCGACAAGTAGGGCGGGACACGTGAAATCCTGTCTGAAGATGGGGGGACCATCCTCCAAGGCTAAATACTCGTGATCGACCGATAGTGAACCAGTACCGTGAGGGAAAGGCGAAAAGAACCCCGGAAGGGGAGTGAAATAGATCCTGAAACCGCATGCATACAAACAGTCGGAGCCCCGCTTTAATGATCTTCTGATTGCAGACGAGGAGTCGTCGACGAATCAGTGCAGAACACTTCTTGCAATGAGCCGTTCGATCGTTATCGATACGACGCGGCGTGCAGCGCATTGCGAGGGTCATTAAAGCGGGGTGACTGCGTACCTTTTGTATAATGGGTCAGCGACTTACGTTCAGTGGCGAGCTTAACCGTATAGGGGAGGCGCAGGGAAACCGAGTCCGAACAGGGCGCATGAGTCGCTGGGCGTAGACCCGAAACCGGATGATCTACTCATGGCCAGGATGAAGGTGGGGTAACACCTACTGGAGGGCCGAACCCACTACTGTTGAAAAAGTAGGGGATGAGCTGTGGGTAGGGGTGAAAGGCTAAACAAATCCGGAAATAGCTGGTTCTCTCCGAAAACTATTTAGGTAGTGCCTCATGTATCACCTTCGGGGGTAGAGCACTGTTATGGCTAGGGGGTCATCGCGACTTACCAAACCATTGCAAACTCCGAATACCGAAAAGTGCGAGCACGGGAGACAGACGCCGGGTGCTAACGTCCGGCGTCGAGAGGGAAACAACCCAGACCGCCAGCTAAGGTCCCCAAGATTGGCTAAGTGGGAAACGAGGTGGGAAGGCTAAAACAGCCAGGAGGTTGGCTTAGAAGCAGCCATCATTTAAAGAAAGCGTAATAGCTCACTGGTCGAGTCGTCCTGCGCGGAAGATGTAACGGGGCTAAGCCAGTCACCGAAGCTGCGGATGCGTCCAGTTTTCGAATTGGATTGCATGGTAGGAGAGCGTTCCGTAGGCCTGCGAAGGTGACTGTAAGGGTTGCTGGAGGTATCGGAAGTGCGAATGCTGACATGAGTAGCGATAAAGGGGGTGAAAGGCCCCCTCGCCGAAAGCCCAAGGTTTCCTGCGCCACGTTCATCGGCGCAGGGTGAGTCGGCCCCTAAGGCGAGGGAGAGAGGCGTAGTCGATGGGAAGCAGGTTAATATTCCTGCACCGTTGTTGATGCGATGGGGGGACGGAGAAGGTTAGCGCCGGGTGTTGGACGTCCCGGTTGATGCGTGTAAGGAGGCTCTTAGGCAAATCCGGGAGCTTAGTTCAGGCGTGACGGCGACGACTGAGCTTGCTCGGCGAAGTAATCGGATAGTGGTCCCAAGAAAAGCCTCTAAGCTTCAGCTCAACAAGACCGTACCGCAAACCGACACAGGTGGGCGAGATGAGTATTCTAAGGCGCTTGAGAGAACTCGGGAGAAGGAACTCGGCAAATTAGCTACCGTAACTTCGGGATAAGGTAGCGCCCCGGTAGGTGAAGCTTGTACAGCCGGAGCCGAGAAGGGTTGCAGAGAAATGGTGGCTGCGACTGTTTAACAAAAACACAGCACTCTGCTAACACGAAAGTGGACGTATAGGGTGTGACGCCTGCCCGGTGCCGGAAGGTTAAATGATGGGGTGCAAGCTCTTGATTGAAGCCCCGGTAAACGGCGGCCGTAACTATAACGGTCCTAAGGTAGCGAAATTCCTTGTCGGGTAAGTTCCGACCTGCACGAATGGCGTAACGATGGCCACACTGTCTCCTCCCGAGACTCAGCGAAGTTGAAGTGTTTGTGAAGATGCAATCTCCCCGCGGCAAGACGGAAAGACCCCGTGCACCTTTACTGTAGCTTTGCATTGGACTGTGAACCGGATCTGTGTAGGATAGCTGGGAGGCTATGAAGTGGGGGCGCTAGCTCTCGTGGAGCCAACCTTGAAATACCAGCCTGGTTGTATTGCGGTTCTAACCTTGGCCCGTTATCCGGGTCGGGGACCGTGCATGGTAGGCAGTTTGACTGGGGCGGTCTCCTCCCAAAGCGTAACGGAGGAGCTCGAAGGTACGCTAGGTACGGTCGGACATCGTGCTGATAGTGCAATGGCATAAGCGTGCTTAACTGCGAGACTGACAAGTCGAGCAGGTGCGAAAGCAGGACATAGTGATCCGGTGGTTCTGTATGGAAGGGCCATCGCTCAACGGATAAAAGGTACGCCGGGGATAACAGGCTGATTCCTCCCAAGAGTTCATATCGACGGGGGAGTTTGGCACCTCGATGTCGGCTCATCACATCCTGGGGCTGTAGCCGGTCCCAAGGGTATGGCTGTTCGCCATTTAAAGTGGTACGTGAGCTGGGTTTAAAACGTCGTGAGACAGTTTGGTCCCTATCTGCCGTGGGCGTTGGAAGTTTGAGGGGGGCTGCTCCTAGTACGAGAGGACCGGAGTGGACGTACCTCTGGTGTACCGGTTGTCACGCCAGTGGCATTGCCGGGTAGCTAAGTACGGAAGAGATAACCGCTGAAAGCATCTAAGCGGGAAACTTGCCTGAAGATGAGACTTCCCGGGGACTTGATCCCCCTGAAGGGTCGTTCGAGACCACGACGTTGATAGGCTGGGTGTGGAAGGGCAGTAATGCGTTAAGCTAACCAGTACTAATTGCCCGTGCGGCTTGACTCTATAACCTTGATGGTTGTGGAATTGAGCAAGTGTGCGTGCCGCTGATTCGGCTGGTCCGAGTCGGTGCGATGCGATCACGCTCGCAATACGAAAATCTTCGCTTCTTCCGGATTGGGCTTCTTGACCGCGGCGCATTCGTCATTTGCGCCGGGCCAGGAGGCTTTACAAGTCATGCCTGATGACCATAGCAAGGTGGAACCACTCCTTCCCATCCCGAACAGGACCGTGAAACGCTTTTGCGCCGATGATAGTGAGCAATGCGCGTGTGAAAGTAGGTAATCGTCAGGCTTTTATCAGAAGCCCAGACCGCGAGGTCTGGGCTTTTTTCTTTTGGGCTCACCGATCACGGGATGTCGGACGGTCCGTGGCCGGGTTGTCGCTGTCGTGATCCGGGACGGACGCCGGATAAGCGCGGGGCGGAGCCGACACGAGCGGCTCCTGGAATCGGACGACGATGCTGCGAATCACGGAATTGCGGTTGCCGATCGGGCATCCGCCCGAAGCGCTGCGCGACTCGTTATGCGAGCGGCTCCGCGTGTCGCCGGCCGACATCGTGAGTTTCGCGATCGCGCGGCGCGCGAACGACGCGCGGAAAAAGTCGGCGATCGTGATGGTCTATTCCGTCGATGCGACGTTCGTCGACGAAGGCTCGGTCCTGGAACGCAACGCCGGCGATCACCGGGTGAGACGGGCACCGGATACGGCCTATCGCTTCTTCGCCGGGCTACCGGGCGATGCGGACTCGCTGCCCGTCGAAGGATCGCGAGCGACGTGCCGCGAAATTCGCCGCTTTCGACCTTCGTGGAAAGCCCGACGTCGCTGCCGCCGTCCGCGGACGACCGTCGTTGCGACGCTCGACCATCGACCCCGCACCGCCCCATCGTCATCGGTGCGGGTCCGTGCGGACTCTTCGCCGCGTTGATCCTCGCGCAGATGGGCCTCCGGCCGATCGTCCTCGACCGTGGCAAGGTCGTACGCGAGCGAACGAAAGACACGTGGGGTCTCTGGCGCCGGGGCGTGCTGCATCCCGAATCCAACGTGCAGTTCGGTGAAGGTGGCGCGGGCACGTTCTCGGACGGAAAGTTGTGGAGCCAGATCAAGGATCCACGGCATCTCGGGCGCAAGGTGCTGACGGAGATGGTCGCGGCCGGCGCGCCGGCCGAGATCCTCGTCGAGGCGCATCCGCACATCGGTACGTTCCGGCTCGTCACCGTCGTCGAGAATCTGCGACGAACGATCGAAGGTCTCGGCGGCGAATATCGCTTCGAACAAAAGGTCGACGACTTCGACATCGCGATCGACCGCGACGGAACCCGCCGACTGCGCGGTCTCCGCCTCGAAGGCGGCGACGAGCTGGAGACCGGGCACGTCGTCCTCGCCGTCGGCCACAGCGCGCGCGACACGTTCCACGCGCTCCACGACCGGGGCGTGCATGTCGAGGCGAAGCCGTTCTCGATCGGCGTCCGCATCGAACACCCGCAATCGTGGATCGACGAGGCGCGCTTCGGCCCCTGCGCCGGACATCCGGACCTCGGCGCCGCCGCGTACAGCCTGTCGCATCACTGCGCATCCGACGAAAACATCGGCCGTACCGTCTACAGCTTCTGCATGTGTCCCGGGGGCACCGTCGTCGCGGCGGCGTCGGAGGCCGGCCGACTCGTCGTCAACGGCATGAGCCAGTATTCGCGCAACGAGCGCAACGCCAACGCGGGACTCGTCGTCGGCATCGACCCCGCTCGCGATTTTCCGGGTCACCCGCTGGCAGGGATCGCTCTGCAACGCCACTGGGAAGCGCTCGCGTACGAAGCCGGCGGATCGAACTACGATGCGCCGGTGCAGACGGTCGGGGATTTCCTGGCCGGCCGGCCATCGCGAGCGCTCGGCGAAGTCGTGCCGTCGTATCGGCCCGGCGTGCGGCCGACCGACCTGGCGCTTTGCTTGCCGGATTTCGCCGTGTCCGCGATCCGCGAGGCGCTGCCGGTGTTCGGCCGCCAGATCCGGGGCTACGATCATCCCGAAGCGGTGCTGACCGGCATCGAGGCACGCACGTCGTCGCCGGTGAGGATCACGCGCGGCGCCGACTACGAGAGCCTGAACACGGCCCGCCTCTACCCGGCCGGTGAGGGCGCGGGCTACGCGGGCGGCATCCTGTCGGCTGCGATCGACGGCATCAAGGTCGCCGAAGCGGTCGCGAGAAGCATGCTCGGCGGCTGACCGGGACGGGTGCGCCGCCGTGTTCGGGCGTCGTGGCTTCGGCCCGGGCGGAGGTCATCGTGCGGGCGAGGGAAGGACGATCGCCCTGCTCACGACGACGCCAACGCTCGTCGAGGCGGTCGCGCAGGTGCGCGAGATCGACGGCCTCGAAGGCTTACACGGACGCGAACCACGGACGCGGCTCCCGCGTCCGCTGAGGAGCGCCGGGCGGCTTGATGTTCGAGATCAGTACCGCGCGGATGCCACCAATGCGGCGCGATCGCGCGACGCGGTCCTCCGTGATGTGGCCACGCGCTTTCGGCGAACGCTCAGCGCGCCGCACGACCGGCTCTTCCGTCGTCGGCGGCGTGTTGCGGCTGCGCCCGCAGCGCGCGAGACTCGTCGATCATCACCACCGCCGCCGCACGCGCCGTCCATTTCCCAGTGTGTCTCTCACGCGGGCGTTGCTTTGCCTTCGCGCCCGGGGCCCGGCGATGCTGCAGGTGGCAGCGCCTTCGAACGACGGTGCCGGCGCGCGACGCGCGTGAACAGGCCACGCCGGATGGGGCTGCCGAGGTCGGCATGGCGCGCCGTACGTTCGAAGCGATGACAAAGCGCATCGCCTTCCGGGAGCTCCGCCGGACATCTCGGGCCGCTCCGCTTGCAACGCTGAGGCCGACGCCACGGCCGCGCCTCGGCGAGCGAGCACGGCCAGCCGGGCGCCGCCACGCCCGGACCTGCTGGCCAGGGACCGTCGAGCCGCGCGGCGGTGCCGGCGGAGGGCGGCGGTCTTCGCGATGGAGGTCTGCGAGATTCGCTGGACGATCTCGTCCGGCGGCGCCGGCGGGCCAGGTGCCTCCAGCGACGCTCAGGGTGCCGTTCGCCCCGCCGTCGTCGTGCGTCCGCTACCCAAGCTGGTCGTTTTCTTCGTCGTCATGTTATCGATGATCACGAGAACGACTGGAGCGATCAGAATCCACCACGGAAGAAGAGACCCCATTTCAGTACCTCGTTCGATCGAGCCGAAAGGTCGGCGAGGCCTCGAGTGTCGAACGACGGGCGGCGGCTCGTTCATCAGCCGGCGGACGGACGCGCGGTCAGCCGGCCGGACGAAGATCGTCGAAGACCGCCGACAAGCGCGAAGCCGCCATCCCACTGGCGACCCTCGCCGGTTCGGTGGTGCGGATCGCGGGCCCGTCGTCGAATGCCGACGACGTCGGCGACGGCCGATCACGCCGAACGGTCGTCCGCGGTTCGCCTTCTCGCTTGGCCAACGCGGACACGAATTCCCGGTAACGGCGTCTCGCGGAACGCGCGTGTCGAAGTGCTTGGCCGACGCGCGTCTGGCGTCGCTCCGGAGAAGCGCACGTCAAACGCGCTCGGCGGAAGCGCCCGGCGCGAGCACGCGTAGAAGCGTTCCGCCGAAGCGCCCGGTCGCAGTGCCCTCCCGATGCGCCACGCGAGTCACGGGGAAGTGCCGCCCGCGACCGCACGGCCTCGGCCGGGGCCTCCGATTGCCGACGCGTGCCGCGATCGGTCCAACCGCGGCCGTCGTTTTGGCCGGCCTTGCGGTCGCTTCCGGCCATCCAAGGTCCTTCGGGGGACGGCAACGCTCGATCCGCGCACTCGTTCTCATCCGGGCGGAACCGGCGCCACGCGATGCGGTCCTCCGATGAGGTGGGACCGCGCGAGCCGTTTCGCCGGCGAGTGCTGCCAGCGAGCGCCGGGGAAACGATCGAAGTGCGAAGGCCGGGATGCGACATGCGCGGAGCGGAGCGCGAAAGCGGATCCAGCGGTCGTGATTGCGGCACGCCGCGACCGTCGCCCAGGGTCCTCGGACCCCGGACCCCGGACCAGACTCACGACCACGACGCGCTGACCCGCGCCGGGACTTCTGCAGGTGAACCGCGAACCGCAGCCGAATCAAACCCCAAACCGCAAAGCCCGCAAACCGC
This sequence comes from uncultured beta proteobacterium, assembly GCA_963720205.1. Classification (GTDB taxonomy): domain Bacteria; phylum Pseudomonadota; class Gammaproteobacteria; order Burkholderiales; family Burkholderiaceae_D; genus CAHJXF01. Next base: position 3,498,536 of record OY970390.1, read on the forward strand.
AAACCGCAAACCGCAAACCGCAAACCGCAAACCGCAAACCGCAAACCGCAAACCGCGAAGCGGGAAGGGGAGAGGTCGAACGGCCAACTCGACCGGCGAACCGCACCCCCGACGGCGAACGGCGAATCGCGAACACGAATGGACCACGCCAAGCCCGACCGGCGATTCCGGCTTCGCTTCCCGCTTTCCCGCTGGTCCTGGAACAAGGCGGCGCGATGATCGCGTTCGATCCGTCATCCCGCGTCACGGAACACGACCCATCGTCGCGTCGGTGCGCGCGCATCGACCGCATCCGCGCGGCCGCGTACGACGTTCCGACGTCGGCGCCGGAGGCCGACGGCACGGCCGAATGGTCGTCCACCACGCTCGTGGTCGTCCACGTCGCGGCCGGCGGCGTCGAGGGCCTCGGCTATTCGTATGCGGGCGCGCCGTGCGCCGCGTTGATCGACGGCGTGCTGGCCGACGTCGTCCTCGGCTGCGACGCGATGGCCACGAGCCGCATCCAGCACGCGTCGAGCGTGGCGGTCCGCAACCTCGGTCGTCCGGGCATGGCCGCGTGCGCGATCTCGGCGATCGACACCGCGCTGTGGGACCTGAAGGCGAAGCTGCTCGACATTCCGCTCGTCGACCTCTTCGGCGCGTCGCGCGACGACGTGCCGGTGTACGGCAGCGGTGGCTTCACGACGGAAGGCCCGGACGAACTGTTGTCGGATATCGAACGCTGGCGTCGCGACGGCATCCGGCTCTTCAAGATCAAGATCGGACGCGATCGCGACGCGGACCGTCGACGCATCGACGCGATCGTCGCGGCGCTCGCCGACGGCGAGACGCTGTTCGTCGACGCGAACGGCGCCTATACGCCGAAGGACGCGCTGTCGATGGCGGCGTGGATGGGCGAGCGCGGCGTTGCCTGGTTCGAGGAGCCGGTCTCGTCGGACGACCGGCCGGGCTTGCGGTTCGTGCGCGAGCGCGCGCCGCCGTGCATGTCCGTCGCGGCCGGCGAATACGGGTACACGCCGGACGCTTTCCGCGCGCTGCTCGAAGGCGGCGCGGTCGACGTCCTGCAGGCGGACTCGACCCGGTGCCTCGGCTTCACCGGCTTCCTGCAGGCGGCGGCGCTCTGCGACGCCTGGCATCGACCGCTGTCGTCGCACTGCGCGCCGGCGCTGCAGGTCGCGGCGATGTGTCACGCGCAGCGCGGCGTGCACATGGAGTACTTCCACGACCATGTCCGCATCGAGTCGATGCTGTTCGATGGCGTCCCCGACGTGCGCGGCGGTCGTCTCGTCGCGCAGCGCGACCGGCCCGGTCACGGCCTCTCGTTTCGCGAGCGCGACGCGGAGCGCTTCCGGCACTGACGCGGCCGGTCGCGACCTCGCGTCGGGCGACGCGGCGCCGCAGCCGAAGTCGCGTCGTCACCGACGTTCGGATCGACGGGCCGGCGATTCGCCGCGAACGCCGTCGCTCAGCCCGCGACGACCGGCACCTGCGTGGCCGGCGGCGTGTTGCGACTGCGGCCGCAGCGCACGAGACCGTCGATCATCACCATGCCGACGCCCGGCAGGTCGCCGAGCGCGACGCTCTCGAGCAGCGTGCGGCCCGCCGTGTGCTGGGCGCGATCGAGGAACACGAAGTCGGCGGCGCGACCCGACTCGATCAGCCCGCAGTCGAGCCCGCGGATGCGCGCCGTGTTGCCGGTCGCGAAGCAGAACGCCATCTCCGGCGCGATGCCGCCGAGGCTGGACAGCATCGCGATCATCCGCAGGATGCCGAGCGGCTGGACGCCCGAGCCGGCGGGGCCGTCGGTGCCGAGGATCACGCGGTGCGGGCACTTGAGGTCGAGCGCCGCGCGTGCCGCGGCGAGCGCGACGCGCTCGTTGCCGTTGTGGACGATCTCGATCGCGCGGCTCGACCGTTCGCACAGCTCGCAGACGTCGCGCTCCGGCAGCGACGTGTGGCCGCCGTTGATGTGGCCGATGACGTCGGCGTCGGCTTCGAGCACGACGTCCTTGTCGATCAGGCCGGAGCCCGGGATCGACGGACCGCCGGTGTGGATGGTGCTGCGGATGCCGTACTTGCGCGCCCATTCGACCATCGGCTTCGCCTCGGCGCCGGCCTTCACCGAGCCGAGCCCGATCTCGCCGAGCAGCGTCACGCCGGCGGCGGCGAGTTCCGCGAAATCCGACTCGACCATGCCGTGCTCGATCACCGGCGCGCCGGCGATGACCTTGACGCCGCCGGGCCGGAAGTTGTCGAACGCGCGCTGCGCGGTGATCGCGAGCGCCTTCAGCCCGACGATGTCCTTCGGCCGGCCGGGCAGGTGCACCTCGCCGGCCGAGATCATCGTCGTGACGCCGCCGTGCATCGTCGAGTCGATCCAGCCGAGCTGTCTCTGCCGCGGCGTCCAGTCGCCGAAGACCGGATGCACGTGGCTGTCGATCAGGCCGGGGCAGAGGCAGGTGCCGCGCGCGTCGATCGTCGTGCGCGCGCCGTCGACGTCGCAATCCTTCGCGCGGCCGACCGCCACGATGCGGCCGTCGTCGACGACGACGGTGTCGGCGTCGAGGATCGGCTGATCGATGTCGCCGGACAGCATCAGTCCGACGTTGCGGATCACCACCTTGCCCGACCGCTCGTTCGCGACGGCGTCCGCCATGCTTCGTCCTCTCGTTCGTCAGCGGCGTGGCGACGATGCGCGACGCGTCACGCGGGTGCCGCCGATCGTCCGGACCGCGCGATGACCCGCTCGACGGCGATGCCGCGCAGCACGAAGTCGACCACGAATCGTTCCCAGCGGTCGAGGGCCTCGGGCGCCTCGAGATCCTCGCCGAGGAACGCCGACAGCGTGAAGCGGTTCGATTGGTGGAAGTAGCCGGCCGCCGCGATCAGCAGGTACAGGTCGCGCGCCGACACGTCGGGGCGGAACAGCCGCTGCTCGATGCCGGCGCGCAGCACCCGTTCGGTCGCGCCGACGGCCGGCGACGAGTAGTCGCGGGCGCGCCGGGACCGGCCGATGTGCCGGCCGCGATGCAGGTTCTCGCTGTTCAGCAGGCTGACGAACTCGGGATGGGCGCGGTAGTAGCGCACGACGAACAGGATCATCGTCGTCAGCGCATCGATCGGGCGGCCGACGTCGAGGTCGAGTTCGGCCTCCGCCTCGTTGAAGCGGCGGTAGATCTCCTCGAGCACCGCGACGAAGAGGCCTTCCTTGTTGCCGAAGTAGTAGTAGATCATCCGGTCGACCGACTTCGCCGCCTTCGAGATCTTCTCGACGCTGCCGCCGTCGAAGCCGTGCTTCGCGAACACCTTGATCGCGGCACGCAGGATCGCCTCGCGGGTCGCCTGCGCCGACAGTTCGCGGACGCCGAGCGGACGTCCGACCGAATTGGTCCTCGACGGTCGTGCGGCGACGCCGGTCATGGCTCGCGCGTCAGCGCTCGGCGAACGCGCGTTCGATGACGAAGTCGCCCGGCGTCGACGTGTTGCCTTCCTTGAAGCCGCGCCCTTCGAGCAGCGACTTCAGGTCCTTCAGCATCTCCGGGCTGCCGCAGATCATCGCGCGATCCTCGACCGGGTTCAGCTCCGGCAGCCCGAGGTCGGCGGCGAGCTTGCCCGTCCGGATCAGCTCCGTGATGCGCCCCATGTTGACGAATTGCTCGCGCGTCACCGTCGGGTAGTAGCGCAGCTGGCTCGACACCATGTCGCCGAGGAACTCGTGCGCCGGCAGGTGCTCGACGAGGAGGTCGTGATACGCGAGCTCGTCGACCTGGCGCACGCCGTGCACGAGGATCACCTGCTCGAACTTCTCGTACGTCTCCGGGTCGCGCACCAGGCTCATGAACGGCGCGAGGCCGGTGCCGGTGCAGAACATGTAGAGGCGCTTGCCGGGCAGCGAGGTAGTCGATGACGAGCGTGCCGGTCGGCTTCTTGCCGACGATGACCGTGTCGCCGACCTGGATGTGCTGCAGCCGCGACGTCAGCGGCCCTTCCTCGACCTTGATGCTGAGGAACTCGAGGTGCTCCTCGTAGTTCGCGCTCGCGATGCTGTACGCGCGCAGCAGCGGCTTCTCGTTGACGCGCAGGCCGATCATCGTGAAGTGGCCGTTCGAGAAGCGCAGGCCGGGATCGCGGGTCGTGGTGAACGTGAACAGCCGGTCGGTCCAGTGATGGACCGACAGCACGCGTTCTTCGTTGAAGGCACTCATGTCGTGATGTTCGCGTCGGGGGCTGGTGCGAGGGGTGCGGTGGACGCCGCCGGTGACTCGCGCACGGGTCGCACGGCGGCCGAAAAAGGATTTGCCTCGCCGCCACCCGTCCGCTAGATTGTCGGCGACGACGTTCATGTAGCGGCTACCACATTGGCATGTAGCGGATACTACATAACGCGCCGGGCCGTTACAAGCCGAGGTCGGCCGCTTCGGGCCTCGCGATCCACCGTGGCATTCGCCGGATGACCGAACACACGAAGACGGACGGATTGCCGGTTCTCGAGACGCCCGTCGACGCGGCGGCCGCGGACGCCGACGTCGCGTCGCCGTTCGCCGCACGCGGCACGCCGCGCAACGCGCGGATGGCGGTCGAGCAAGATCGAGTGCAACGCGTGCCCGGTACTGTGCCAGATCAGCGACGGCAAGACCGGCGCCTGCGACCGCTACGCGAACCGGGCCGGCACGCTGGTGCGGGTCGATCCGGTCGTGCTTCTGCGTCGCACGCTCGACGTCGACGCGTCGGCCGTCGTGCCGTTCGCGAAGCGCGTCGCCGACGACGGCTCCGGGGAAGCTCGGTCGCTGCTCGCCGCGCCGCCGCCCGACGACGTCTTCGTGACCGGCGTCGGCGCGTCGACGACCTATCCCGACTACAAGCCGGCGCCGTTCATCGTCGCATCGCAGCGTCGACGGCGTCGACGTGGTCACCGTCGTCACCGAGGGCATCTTCAGCTACTGCAGCTTCAAGGTGAAGATCGACACCGATCGCTGGCTCGGCCCGGAGCAGGCGAACGTGCGCTGCGACGGCGAGGTCGTCGGCCACGTGACGACGGCCGAATACGGCTCGCAGATGCTGTCGCTCGGCGGCGTCCATCACCTCACCGGCGGCAGCAAGCGGGAAGGCCGCGGCCGCCGTCGAGACGATGGAGGCGCTCGGCAACAAGCGCGCGGTCGACGCTCGCGATCGACGGCGGGGCCGAGGTCGTCGTGCAGGCCGGCCGCGCGCCGATCGTCGACGGCGTCGAGGAGCGCCGCATGCGCGTCGGCTGCGGCTCGGCGACGGTCGGCATCTTCGCGCAGCAGATGGCCGCGGCCGCCGACGAGGTCGTCGTCGTCGACGATCACATCACCGGCGTGCTGACCGAGCACCAGGCCGGCCGCTGCCTCGACATGCGACGGTCCGGGCGTCCGGCTTCGCGGCCGCAAGTCGACGCCGGGACGCTGGTTCCAGGTCGCGAACCCGGGCACCGGCTGGGGCGGCACCGACATCGCCGATCCGCTGTCGATCATCGAGCGCTGGGATCCCGCGCTCGCGTGGCCGGGGCTGCGACTGCTGATGACGTCGACGACCGGCGAGCATGCGTCGTGGTACGTGCTCGACGACGCGCTGGTGCCGCGCGAGTGCGCGATGCCCGACGCCGCGCGGCGCATCGTCGAGCGGATCGGCGACAACTGCGAGCCGTCGCTGTCGTCGGTGCTGTTCCTCGGGGGCGCCGGCGGCAGTCTGCGGGCCGGCGTGATGCGACAACCCCGTGCTGCTGACGCGCGCCATCAAGCACGCGCTCGTCAACGTCACGTGCGGCGGCGCGCCGGCGTACGTCTGGCCCGGCGGCGGCATCACCGTCATGGCCGACGTCGCGCGGATGCCGGACGCGAGCTTCGGCACGGTGCCGACGCCCGCGATCGTCGCGCCGATCGAGTTCAGCATGCGGGCCGACGACTATCGCGCGCTCGGCGGTCACCTCGGCTACGTGCGCTCGCTCGACGACGTGCTGGCCGCCGGCGCATGGCACGACGACGGCGCGCCGACCGCGCGCCGGTGGGTCGCGGCCGATCCGTCGAACCCGTGGCCGCTCGGCCGCGGCGCCGATGCTCGGCTGATCGACGGACGTCGATGAACGCGACGCGCGCGATCCTGCCCGATGGCCGCCGTCACTGGCAGCACGGACCGATCGACTGCGTGATCGACGCCGACGGCGACGGCGACGCGATCGACGCGGCCGCACGCGGCGGCGTGGTCGCGCTTCGAGACGATCCTCGACGAGCTGGTCGCCGAACTGGCGACGCTGCGCCGCCGGATCGTCGACGCGACGTGCCGCGTCGATGGCACGGTCGCGCGGCGGATGTGGCGCGCGTGCGCGCCGCATCGCGACCGCTTCGTCACGCCGATGGCGGCCGTCGCCGGCGCCGTCGCCGACGAGCTGATCGCGTATTACCGGCGTGCCCGGCATCGATCGCGCGTCGGTCAACAACGGCGGCGACATCGCGCTGCACCTCGCCGACGGCGCGTCGCTGTGCGTCGGCCTGTTCGCCGACCTCGCGCGCTTCGAAGGCCCGCGGCTCGATGCTCGCCATCGACGGGCGCTTCACGATCGCGTCCGACACGCCGGTCCGCGGCGTCGCGACGAGCGGCTGGCGCGGCCGCAGCTTCTCGCTCGGCATCGCCGACAGCGTCACGGTGCTCGCGCGCGACGCCGCCGCCGCCGACGCGGCGGCGACGATGATCGCGAACGCGGTCGACGTCGACGACCCGCGCATCGTGCGGCGTCCGGCGTCGTCGCTGAAGGACGACAGCGACCTCGGCGACCGGCTCGTGACGGTCGACGTGCCGCGTCTCGAACCGGCGACCGTCGACGCGGCGCTCGACGCGGGCCTGCGGCGAGCGCACGCGCTGCAGTCGCCGCGGACTGATCGAGGCTTGCGTGCTCGTGTGCCAGCGGCGCGCGATGGCCTGCGGCCGGTACCCGGACTCCGTTCTTCGTCACGCCCGGACGCCGCGCCGCGGCTTGCGGCATGATCCGCGCCATGACCGCTTCCGTCGCCGACCTGATCCGCATCCGTCGGCTGTTCGTGCAGGTCGAGGACATCCATCACGAGTTCGGGCCGCGCGCCGCGCGCCCGCTGCGGCGCGGCGTCGCCGCGGTCGTGCTGACGAATCCGTACGCGGGTCGCTACGAGCCCGACATCGTGCCGATGATGGACGCGCTGACGCCGGTCGGCATCGACATCGCGACGCGGCTGCTGGCCGCGATGGCCGTGCCCGCCGAGTCGATCGAGGGCTACGGCAAGGGCGCGATCGTCGGCAGCGCGCGGCGAGCTCGAGCACGGCGCGTTGTGGCACGTGCCGGGCGGCTACGCGCTGCGCGAGCTGCTCGGCTGGAAGGGCGACCGCGGCGGCATCGGCGGGCGATGCGGGCGGGTCGTCGCCTCAGCAGCGCGGCAACGCGCTCGCGATCGTTCCGGCGACGAAGAAGGTGGGCGGCCCGGGCGCGACGCTCGACGTGCCGCTGACGCACATCAACGCGTCGTACGTCCGCAGCCACTTCGACGCGGTCGAGGTGTCGCGTGCCCGGCGCGCCGTCGGCCGACGAGATCGTCTTCATCCTCGCGATGTCGACCGGCGCGCGCGTGCATCAGCGCGTCGGCGGCCTCGCGGCCGGCGACATCGCACATTGGAACGGGCTGCGATGACGCCCGGGCGATGGCGAACGCGCCGCGCTCGACGAACATCGTTCGCGACGAACAGGAGATACCGGCCATGGCCGCCGACATCCGCAAGCTGATCGTGCAGGTCGACGAGACGCGCGTCGAGATGGGTCGCGCGATCGACCCGCCGACGCGTCGCGCCGTCGCGATCGCCGTGATCGCGAACCCGTACGCGGGCCGCTACGCGGAGAACCTCGACGCGCTGATCGCGATCGGCGACGAGCTCGGCGGGCTGCTCGGCGATCGATGCGTCGCGGCGCTCGGCATCGCGCCGGACGACGGCGCAGAGCTACGGCAAGGCGGCGATCGTCGGCGAGGACGGCGAACTGGAGCACGCGGCCGCGATCCTGCATCCGAAGCTCGGCGCGCCGCTGCGGCGCGCGGTCGGCGGCGGCGCGGCGCTGGTGCCGTCGGCGAAGAAGCGCGGCGGCCTCGGCACCGCGATCGACGTGCCGCTCGGCCACAAGGATGCCGCGTTCGTGCGCAGCCACTTCGACGCGATCGAGGCGCGAGTGTCCGACGCGCCGCGCGCGAACGAGATCGTCGTCGCGGTCGCGGTGACCGACAGCGGACGTCCGCTCGCGCGCATCGGCGGCTTGCAGGCGAGCGAGATCAAGGGCGAAGATGGGCTGCGCTGACGCAAACACGCGGCCCGCTTTGCCTCGTCGTCCCCGCGCAGGCCGGGACCCGATCGTTGGCGCGCTGCATGGGGCACCGGCGTGCGCCGGGGCGACGGCACACCGAATCGCCGAGGTCGCCGCATTCCACACCGCTGGTCCGATCAATCGTCGTCCATTGGGAGCCCGTCGATGACCCCGTCACACGCGTTCAGCATCGCATCGTTCTTCCGCGCGTCGCATCGTCGTGGCGTTCGCCGTCGCCGCCGCATCGCCCGCCCACGCCCAGTCCACGATCCGCATCGGCGAGATCAACAGCTACAAGGCGCAGCCCGCGTTCCTCGAGCCGTACAAGAAGGGCATGGACCTCGCGGTCGACGAGATCAACGCGGCGGGCGGCGTCGACGGCCGGAAGATCGAGCTGATCACGCGCGACGACAACGCGAGCCCCGGCGACGCGGTTCGCGCGGCCGAGGAGCTGATCTCGCGCGAGAACGTCGCGGTGCTCGCGGGCGCGTTCCTGTCGAACACCGGCCTCGCGCTCGCCGACTTCGCGAAGCAGAAGAAGTTCTTCTATCTCGCCGGCGAGCCGCTGACCGACAAGATCATCTGGGGCGGCGGCAACAAGTACACGTTCCGCCTGCGTCCCGGCACGTACATGCAGGCCGCGATGCTCGTGCCCGAGGCCGTCAAGCTGCACAAGAAGCGCTGGGCGCTCGTGTATCCGAACTACGAGTACGGCCAGTCGGCGATCGCCGCGTTCAAGGAGCTGCTGAAGGCCGCGCAGCCCGACGTCGAGTTCGTCGCCGAGCAGGCGCCGCCGCTCGGCAAGCTCGACGCCGGCAGCGTCGTGCAGGCGCTCGCCGACGCGAAGCCCGACGCGATCTTCAACGTGCTGTTCGGCGCCGACCTCGTCGAAGTTCGTCCGCGAAGGCAACACGCGCGGCCTGTTCCAGGGTCGCGAGGTCGTCAGCGTGCTGACCGGCGAGCCCGAGTATCTCGACCCGCTGAAGGACGAGACGCCGAACGGCTGGATCGTGACCGGCTACCCGTGGTACGGCATCCAGACGCCGGAGCACAAGGCGTTCTTCCTCGCGTACCACGCGAAGTACAACGACTATCCGCGGCTCGGCTCGGTCGTCGGCTACACGATGATCCAGTCGATCGCGGCCGGGCATGCGCAAGGCGAAGAGCACCGACGCCGACAAGCTCGTCGCCGCGTTCGACGGCCTGCAGGTCGACTCGCCGTTCGGCCCGATCACGTATCGCGCGATCGACCACCAGTCGACGATGGGCGCGTTCGTCGGCCGCACGAAGAACGACGGCGGCAAGGGCGTGATGGTCGACTACCACTACGTCGACGGCGCGAACTTCCTGCCGAGCGACGCGGAGGTGAGAAAGCTGCGGGCGGCGGATTGAGAAGCGGGCATGTGCCGCGACCGGCTCGATGTGCGACGACGGAACGCTGTCGGGTGGCGTCACGCCATGGGTCAACGGCATGTCCGCTACGTCGTCGTTCGCAGCCGTGAGTGATCGGCGACGGTGCGTCGCTGCGCCGGATCGTCGCGCTCGCCACAAGACGTCGGGGTGCGCGACCCATCAATCCCCGATCGTATGACGTCGGTCACGGCACTCGACGACCGGCTCGTCGAGGAAATGCTCGCGCTCGATCTGATGACCTTGCGCCGCCATACGGAAGCAGCCGGCGACGTGCTCGACCGCGACGCTCACCGCCTAGCGATCTCCGCTTCGCTGAGCAGTTCGGAGCTGCTGTTGGTACGCCGCGGTAGCCTGCTGGTCGCCTGTGCGCGCTTGCAACCCGAAGACGACGACCGCTGGTTTGTCAGCGGCTTCGGCACGCATCCCCTGCATCGTGACGGGGGAACGATCCGTGCTCTGTTGCTGCAGCTGATTCGCTTGGTCGAGCGAAAGTCGATCGCCGCCCTCCGCAGCAACGTCTACAAGACCAATCGATCATCGATGGCGTTTCATGAACGCCTCGGTTTCCGGGTCACGCGCGAAAACGCCCGGGGCGTGCAATTCGACGCGACCATCGCCGACCTGCGCGGCAACGCGTCGCTACGGCGACTCTCGACGCGTCGCGGGACGACTCGGGCATGACGCTCAACGCCTTCCTCGTCCAGCTGCTCAACGGCCTCGTCCGGCGCATCGACGCTGTTCCTCGTCGGCGCCGGGCTGTCGCTGATCTTCGGCGTCACGCGGATCGTCAACTTCGCGCACGGCTCGTTCTACATGCTCGGCATCTACGTCGCGTACACGATCGCCGATCGCACGAGCCGCTGGCCGGCGGCCTCGACGCGTGGTTCTGGCCGTCGATCGTCGCGGCGGCGCTCGGCGTCGGCGTCGTCGGCGCGCTGGTCGAGCGGCTGCTGCTGCGGCGCATCTATCGCGCGCCCGAGCTGTTCCAGCTGCTCGCGACGTTCGCGCTGATGCTCGTCGTCGAGGACGCGGTGCTCTATGTCTGGGGACCGGAAGACCTGCTCGGTCCGCGCGCGCCGGGCTTCGGCGGCGCGGTCGACGTGCTCGGCCGGCGCTTCCCGACCTACGACCTGCTGCTGATCGTCGTCGGTCCGCTCGTGCTGCTCGGGCTGCTGTGGCTGCTGCTGACGAAGACGCGCTGGGGCACGCTGGTGCGCGCGGCCACCGCAGGATCGCGAGATGGTCGGCGCGCTCGGCGTCGACCAGGCGTGGCTGTTCACCGCCGTCTTCGCGCTCGGGACGCATGCCTCGCGGGACTCGGCGGCGCGCTGCAGCTGCCGCGCGAGCCGGCGAACGCTCGGCCTCGACCTCGCGACGATCGGCGACGCGTTCGTCGTCGTGGTCGTCGGCGGCATGGGCTCGATCCCCGGCGCGTACGTCGCCGCGCTGCTGATCGCCGAGATCAAGGCGATCTGCGTCGGCATCGGCACCGTCGACGTGTTCGGCGTCGCGTTCTCGTTCTCGAAGCTGACGCTCGTCGTCGAGTTCCTCGTGATGGCCGTCGTGCTCGTCGTGCGGCCGTGGGGGCTGCTCGGCCGGCCGCAGGCGCCGGGTCGCGGCGGCTCGGGCGTCGAGGCGCCGCTGCGGCCCGGCGGCCGGCCGACGACGATCGCGGCGCTCGCGCTGCTCGTCGTGCTCGTCGCGTGGCCGTTCGCGACGGCGTCGTCGCCGTACCTGCACGGTGCTCGCGATCGACCTGCTGACCGCGACGCTGTTCGCCGTCAGCCTGCACTTCATCATGGGTCCGGCCGGCATGCATTCGTTCGGGCACGCCGCGTACTTCGGGCTCGGCGCGTACGGCGCCGCGCTGCTCGTGCGATCGGCGCGACCTGCCGATGGAGGCGTCGCTCGCTGCTCGCGCCGCTCGTCGCCGTCGATCGGCGCGCTCGTGTTCGGCTGGTTCTCGGTGCGGCTGTCGGGCGTCTACCTCGCGATGCTGACGCTCGCGTTCGCGCAGATCGTGTGGTCGGTCGTGTTCCAGTGGGACGACGTCACCGGCGGCAGCAACGGCCTGACCGGCGTCTGGCCGGCGGCCTGGCTGTCGGACCGGCGCGCGTACTTCTACCTGACGCTCGGACTCGTCGTGGCGTCGGTCGCGATGCTCCGGCGCGTCGTGTTCTCGCCGTTCGGCTACGCGATGCGCGCGAGCCGCGATTCGCCGCTGCGCGCCGAGGCGATCGGCATCGACGTCAAGCGCGTGCAGTGGATGGCGTTCGTCGTCGCCGGCGCTGTTCGCGGGCCTCGCCGGCGCGCTGTACGCGTTCTCGAAGGGCAGCATCTCGCCGGACACGATCTCGGTCGCGCGCTCCGTCGACGGGCTCGTGATGGTGCTGCTCGGCGGCCTGCAGACGCTCGCCGGGCCCGATCGTCGGCGCCGTGTCGTTCACGTGGCTGCAGGACGCCGTCGCGCGCAACACCGACTACTGGCGCGCGCTGCTCGGCGGCGTCATCCTGCGTGCTGGTGCTCGCGTTCCCGCGCGGCATCGCGGGCTTCGTCGCGTCGCTGATCGAACGCGTCGCGCCCCGGCGCGAACCGGCGCTCGACGCGGCGCTCGACGAGCCGACATGAGCCTGCTCGAGGTCCGCGGCCTCGGCAAGTCGTTCGGCGGCGTCCGCGCGGTCGACGGCATCGACTTCTCGCTCGACGCCGGCGAGCTGCTCGCGCTGATCGGGCCGAACGGCGCCGGCAAGTCGACGACGTTCAACATGGTCAACGGACAGCTGCGCGCCGACGCCGGGTCGATCCTGTTCGACGACCGGGACGACGCGCGAACTCGTCGGCATGAAGCCGCGCGACATCTGGCGGCTCGGCGTCGGCCGCACGTTCCAGATCGCCGCGACGTTCGCGTCGCTGACGGTCGTCGAGAACGTGCAGATGGCGCTGCTGTCGGCCGACCGGAAGATCTCGTCGTTCCTGCGCCGCGCGGCCGGCCATCGCCGCGACGAAGCGCTCGAGCTGCTCGACCAGCGTCGGCATGAAGGCGCAGGCCGACCGGCCTGCGAGCGTGCTCGCGTACGGCGACGTCAAGCGCGTCGAGCTCGCGATCGCGATGGCGAACGCGCCGAAGCTGCTGCTGATGGACGAGCCGACGGCCGGCATGGCGCCGAAGGAGCGCAACGACCTGATGGCGCTGACGAAGCGGCTCGTCGTCGAGCGCGGCATGGCCGTGCTGTTCACCGAGCACAGCATGGACGTCGTGTTCGCATACGCCGACCGCACGATCGTGCTCGCGCGCGGCACGGCTGATCGCCGAAGGCGACGCCGTCGGCGATCCGCGACGATCCGGACGTGCAGGAGGTCTACTTCGGCAGCGGACGACGTTCGAGAAGCGCGACCGCGGCGAGCCGTCGCATGACGGCGCTGCTCGAGGCGCGAGGCGCTGAACGCGTGGTACGGCGCGCGCGCAGATCCTGTTCGACGTCGCGCTCGACGTGCAGCGCGGCGAGGTCGTCGCGCTGATGGGCCGCAACGGCGCCGGCAAGTCGACGACGCTGAAGGCGCTGATGGGCCTGCTCGACAAGCGGCGCGGCACGATCCGCTTCCTCGGCCGCGACGTGTCGAAGGCCGAGCCGTACGCGATCGCGCGACTCGGCCTCGGCTACGTGCCCGAGGACCGCCGCGTGTTCGCCGACCTCACGGTGCGCGAGAACCTCGCGGTCGGCCGGCAGCCGCCGCGCTCGTGGGAAGACGGCACGCCGGCGCCTGCCTGGAACGAGGAAAGACTCTTTACGCCTGTTCCCGAACCTCGGCGACATGCCCGATCGTCCCGGCGGCCGGATGAGCGGCGGCGAGCAGCAGATGCTGACCGTCGCGCGCACGCTGATGGGCAATCCGCTCGTCGTGCTGCTCGACGAGCCGTCCGAAGGCGTCGCGCCGGTGATCGTCGAGCAGATGGCGCAGATGATCGTCGCGCTCAAGGCCGAGGGCGTGGCGATCCTGCTGTCCGAGCAGAACATGCACTTCGCCGAGCTCGTCGCCGATCGCGCGTACGTGCTCGAGAAGGGCCAGATCCGCTGGAGCGGCACGATGGCGGCGCTCGCGGCGGCCGACGACGTGCGGCGTCAGTACCTGAGCCTGTGACGGTCGATCGCGCGCCGCGTCGCACGAAGCTCGTCGTCAACGGCCGGCCGGTCGCGTTCGACGTGTCGCCGCACGCGACGCTGCTGCACGTGCTGCGCAACGACCTCGCGCTGAACGGTCCGAAATACGGCTGCGGGCTCGGCCAGTGCGGCGCGTGCACCGTGCTCGTCGACGGCGTCGCGGCGCGCGCGTGCGTGATCCCCGCGCACGGCGTCGACGGCCGCGCGATCACGACGCTCGAAGGACTCGCGGTCGACGGCCGGCTGCATCCGGTGCAGCAGGCGTTCGTCGATGCACAGGCCGCGCAGTGCGGCTACTGCCTGAACGGCATGATCGTCGCGACGGTGGCGCTGCTCGACGCGAAGCCGGACCCGAGCGACGCCGAGGTCCGCGCGGCGCTGTCGCACAACCTGTGCCGCTGCGGCGCGCACGTCGAGATCGTCGACGCCGTCGCGCGCGCGATCGCGTCGACCGCATGAATCGGTCACGCGTCGGCGTCGACCGCGAGCGTGACCGCGCGATGGCGTTCGAGTTCGTCGAGCCGTTCGCGCAGCGCGGCGCCGATCGATCGATACGCGCTGCTGCCGAGCGCGAGGCGCCGCGGCGGTTCGCTCGCGTCGGCGGCATCGATGATCGCCTGCGCCATCTTGTCGACGTCGCCGGTCCGCGCGAACGTGCCGCTGTCGAAGCGCCGGCGGATGTCGCCCGACGGTCCGTCGCGGTACGCGTCCATCGCCGGCGCGCGGACCATCCCGTCGCGAAAGCCGGTCTTCGTCGGTCCCGGCTCGACGATCGTGCACGCGATGCCGAACGGCGCGACCTCCTTCGCGACCGCTTCGACGAAGCCCTCGATGCCCCACTTGCTCGCGTGATACAGGCCGAAGTTCGGATACGCGATCTGGCCGCCTTCCGACGAGACCTGCACGATGCGGCCGCCACCCTGCGCGCGCAGGTGCGGCAGCGCCGCGCGGATCAGCCGGATCGAGCCGGTCAGGTTCGTCGCGATCTGTTCCACGACCTGGTCGTCGGTCAGCTCCTCGGCCGCGCCGAAGAGTCCGTAGCCGGCGTTGCCGACGACGACGTCGATGCGGCCGTGGCGCGCGAACGCATCGTCGACGACGCGCACGATCGCCGGCCCGTCGGCGACGTCGAGCGTCCTGACGTCGAGCGCTTCGCCGAAGCGCGCCTTCAGGTCGTCGAGCGCATGTGCCCGGCGCAGCGTCGCGACGACGCGGTCGCCGCGCGCGAGCAGCCGTGCCGTCATCGCGTGGCCGAAGCCGGACGACGTGCCGGTGATGAACCAGGTCTTCGACATCGCGTTCTCCGTTCGTGTCCGCCGGGCGCCGTCCGGGTGTTCGACGGCGAGGCCGTGTGATGCGATCGAGCCGCCATCGCACGCGCGACGACCTGCGCCGCGCGGTCGGCGTGCTGCTGATCGTACGCGCGGTCCCGACGCCGGCCGCGGCGGCGCCCGGACAGCCGCCGACCGTGCCGCCCGACGCGGCCGAAGGCGACGAGACGCTGCTCGCGGTCCGCGACGACGGTCGCGTCGTCGCGCTGCACGGCCACGTCGATCTCGGCACCGGCCTGCGGACCGCGTTGACGCAGATCGTCGCCGACGAGCTCGACGTCGCGATGGACGCGGTCGAGATGGTGATGGGCGACACCGCGCTGGCGCCGAACCAGGGTGCGACGATCGCGAGCGCGTCGATCCAGGTCCACGCGGCGCCGCTGCGTTGCGCGGCCGCGCAGGCCCGCGCGTGGCTCGTCGCGCGCGCTGCCACGACGCTCGACGTCGCCGCCGACGACGTCGTCGTGCGCGATGGCGTCTGCATCGCGCACGACCGCGCGATCGGCTTCGGCGCGCTGGTCGGCGACGCGCACATCGAGCTGGCGCTCGATCCGTCGGTCGCGGTCAAGGCCGTCGCCGACCATCGGCTCGTCGGCCGCTCGATGCCGCGCGTCGACCTGCCGGCGAAGGCCCGCGGCGACGCGGTGTTCGTCCACGACGTGCGACTCGACGGCATGCTGCACGGCCGCGTCGTGCGGCCGCCGTACGCCGGCGCGGACCACGGCGACTTCATCGGCAACACGCTCGAGTCGGTCGACGAGGCGTCGATCGCCGACGTGCCCGGACTGCGCGGCGTCGTCGTGATCCGCGACTTCGTCGGCGTCGTCGCCGCGCGCGAGGAGGACGCCGAGGACGCCGCGTCGCGCCTCGCCGTGACGTGGAAGCCGTGGCCGTCGCTGCCGTCGACCGACGACATCGCGGCCGCGCTCAGCGCGAACCCGTCGACGCCGCGCCGGCTGGTCGACGAGGGCGACGTCGACGCGGCGCTGGCCGGCGTCGCGACCGGCCTCTCGCGAACCTACCTGTGGCCGTACCAGATGCACGCGTCGATCGGTCCGTCGTGCGCGGTCGCGCAGTGGCACGGCACCGATGCGACGCCGTTCGCGCTGACGGTCTGGGCCGGCACGCAGAACCCGCACGTGCTGCGCGCCGACCTCGCGACGCTGGTCGGCGTCGAATCGTCGCGCGTCGAGGTGATCCGCGTCGAGGCCGCCGGCTGCTACGGCCGCAACGGCGCGGACGACGTCGCGGCCGACGCGGCGCTGCTGTCGCGCGCGGTCGGCGCGCCGGTGCGCGTCCAGCTGACGCGCGAGCAGGAGCACCTCTGGGAGCCGAAGGGCGCGGCGCAGTGGATGACGGTGCGCGGGGGGCTCGACGCGGACCGGTCCGTCGCGGCGGTCGATTTCTCGACCGCGTATCCGTCGAACGGCGCGCCGACGCTCGCGCTGCTGCTGACGCGCACCGTCGAGCCGGTCGCGCAGGCGTTCGAGATGGGCGATCGCACGGCGCGGCCGCCGTACGACTATCGCAACCTGCGGGTCACCGTCCACGACATGGCGCCGATCCTGCGCGCGTCGTGGCTGCGCGGCGTCTCGGCGCTGCCGAACGCGTTCGCGCACGAGTCGTACGTCGACGAGCTCGCGACGGCCGCCGGCGAGGACCCGATCGCGTTCCGGCTGAAGCAGCTGTCGGATCCGCGGGCGCGCGCGCTGATCGAGGCGACGGCCGCGAAGGCCGGCTGGCGCGCGCACGACACGCCGCAGCAGCGCGGCGCGACCGGCGACCTGCTGCACGGCCAGGGCTTCGCGTACGCGCGCTACGTGCACAGCGCGTGGCCCGGCTACGCCGCCGCGTGGTCGGCGTGGGTCGCCGACGTCGACGTCCATCGCGTGACCGGCGAGGTCCACGTGCGGCGCGTCGTCGTCGGCCACGATGCCGGGCTGATGATCAACCCGGCCGGCGTCGAGCACCAGGTCCACGGCAACGTGATCCAGACGACGAGCCGCGCGCTGAAGGAGCGCGTTCGCGTCGACGCATCGACGAACGTCGTCGCGTCGCGCGAGTGGGGCAGCTATCCGATCCTGAGCTTCCGCGACGTGCCGGTGATCGAGGTCGTGACGATGCCGCGGCCCGACGACCCGCCGCTCGGCGCCGGCGAGTCGTCGTCGGTGCCGGGCACGGCGGCGATCGCGAACGCGATCTTCGATGCGACCGGCGTGCGGTTCCGCGAGCCGCCGTTCACGCCCGAGGTCGTGCGCGCGGCGCTTCATCCGCGAGCCGCCGCGACGACGCCGGCCGTCGCGGGCGTGCCCGCGCGACCGTCGTCCGGCGAGCGGTCCCGACGACCGTCGCGCGATCCCGCGCTCGGCCGCTGGTCGCGCCGCGCCGCGCTCGTCGCGACCGGCGTCGTCGGCACGCTCGCAGCCGTGCTCGGCTGGCGCTCGGCGCTCGAACCGATCGGACGCTTCGACGTCTCGACCTACAGCGCGTCGACGCTCGAACGCGGCCGCGCGCTCGCCGCGATCGGCGACTGCGTCGGCTGCCACACCGCCCCGGGCGGCGCGCCGAACGCCGGTGGCCGCGCGATCGAGACGCCGTTCGGCGTCGCCTACGGCACGAACCTCACGCCCGACGTCGAGACCGGCATCGGCGCGTGGTCGCTCGCGGCGTTCGTCCGCGCGATGCGCGACGGCGTCTCGCGCGACGGCCATCGGCTGTATCCGGCGTTCCCGTACCCGTCGTTCGGGCGCGCGAGCGACGACGACCTCGTCGCGTTGTACGCGTGGCTGATGAGCCGACCCGCGGTCCGCAACGTCGTGCCGCCGACGCGGCTCGCGGTGCCGCGTCCGCTGATGGCGGCCTGGAACGGCCTGTTCGTCGCGTCCGGCCCGCGACGCGACGATCCGTCGCGATCCGCGCAGTGGAACCGCGGCCGCGCGCTCGTCGACGGCCTCGGTCACTGCGGCGCCTGCCACAGCGCGCGCAACGCGCTCGGCGCCGAGCGCGAGGACCGCTACCTCGCGGGCGGCGTCGTCGACGGCTGGGACGCGCCGGCGCTGAACGGGCTCGGGCGTGCGCCGTTGCGCTGGACCGAGGCCGCGCTGTTCGACTACCTGCGCGACGGCCACAGCGCGGCGCACGGCGCGGCGCTCGGTCCGATGGAAGCGGTCGTGCGCGAGTTGCGGTCCGCGCCGGACGACGACCTGCGCGCGATGGCGCACTACCTCGCGTCGCTCGGCTCGGACGACGTCGGCGGAGCGGCACGCGTCGCGCCGGTCGATCCGTCGGCCGTCGTCGC
The DNA here is from genome assembly GCA_963720205.1 of uncultured beta proteobacterium. Classification (GTDB taxonomy): domain Bacteria; phylum Pseudomonadota; class Gammaproteobacteria; order Burkholderiales; family Burkholderiaceae_D; genus CAHJXF01. The sequence goes on from OY970390.1 coordinate 3,517,074, forward strand.
GCGCGCCGCGGCGGGCGCGCCGCTGCCCGACGCGACGAGTCGCTTCTTCGAGTCGGCCTGCGGCGCGTGCCACCACGACGGCGACGGCCCGCGTGCGTTCGGCGTGAACGTCCCGCTCGCGCTCGGCACGAAGCTGCACGCCGATCGGCCCGACAACCTCGTGCGCACGATCGTCGACGGCGTCCGCGCGACGCCGGGGCCGGACGTCGGCTTCATGCCGGCGTTCGGCGACGCGTTCGACGATGCGCAGCTGATCGAGCTCGTGGGCTGGATGCGTCGGCGGTATGCGCCGGACCGGCCGCCGTGGACCGACGTCGCGGCGGCCGTCGCGCGCGCCCGCGCGGCGCGTCGCGCGGCGCGCTGAACGTCAGGCGGCCTTCGGGCTCATCCGCTCGGAACCTTCGGCCAGCTTGCGCGCGATGAACGCGGGCGCGACGCGGCTCATGAACCGCAATGCGTTGCTCAGCCCGGGGCGGATCTCGGGCGAGTCCTTCTCCAGGCCCGCGATCGCGTGGCGCACGAGCGTCGCGACGTCCATCGCGCGGTTGCCGCGCAGGTCCTCCGGCGTGAACTCGCCGTGGAACAGCGGCGTGTCGGTTCCGGGCGGCGCGAGCTCGACGACGGTGACGTTCGTCGCGCGCAGCTGCGACCGCAGCGACTGCGTGTACGAGTGCATCGCGGCTTTCGTCGCGCTGTAGACCGGCGCGATCGCGAGCGGGACGAACGCGAGGCCGGACGACACGTTGACGATCGCCGCGCGCGGCTGCGCCTTCAGCAGCGGCAGGAACGTCTGGACCATGCGCACCGGACCGGCGAGGTTGATGGCGATCTCGCGCGTCACGTCGTCGAGCCGCGCGTCCTGCAGGTCGATCTTCCGCATCACGCCGGCGTTGTTGATCAGCAGGTCCAGCGTCGGGAACTCGGCCGAGACGGTCGCGAACAGCGACGCGATCGAGCCGGGGTCGGCGACGTCGCTCGCGATTGCGCGCACGCCGGGCAACGCGCTCCGCGCCGCGGCCAGCCGGTCCGCGTCGCGGCCGGTGACGACGACCGTGTTGCCGCGCTCGTGCAACCGGCGCGCGAGCTCGAGGCCGATGCCGCTCGTGCCGCCGGTGATGAGGATGGTCCTGTCGCGCAGCTGCATGGCATGCTCGATTCGAGAGGGGTTGATGGAGACGACGACTGCAGGACGATGATGTCGGCCGACGAACCGTCGAAAAGAGTCCGCTCGGGACCCCGATCGCGTTTGTCAAACTGACAATAAACGTCATTTCGTCAAGCATGACATGATTCGCCCGGTTGTCAATCGGAGTGCGGGGTTGGACGAGAAACGCGAGCGGGTCATCGAGGCGGCGAAGCGGGTGTTCCTGCGTCGCGGCTACCGGCACGTCACGATGGGCGACATCGCGCTCGAGGCGGCGATGTCGCGGCCGGCGCTGTACCTCGTCTATCCGTCGAAGGCCGAGATCTTCGCGGCGACGCTGGACGACGTTCTGTCGAACGCGCTCGTCGAGGTCCGCGCGGCCGTCGATCGGGAGGCGTCGGTCGACCGCAAGCTGTGCGGCGCGTTCGAGGTCTGGTGCGTGCGACCCTACGAGATGGTGCTCGCGTCGCCGGAGGCGGAGGACCTGCTGGAGAGCAGTCGCACGATCGCGCCGGCGGTGTTCGACGCGCACGGCGCGACGTTCGAGCGGATCGTCGCGCGGCAGCTCGCGCCGCTGGCGCGGTCGCCGTCGCGTTCGAAGCCGTCCGCGCTCGAGGCCGCGCGGCTCCTGAACGCGGCGGCGGTCGGCTTCAAGCAGTCCGCTCGCGACGTCGCGCAACTGCGGCGCATGATCGCGTCGAACCTCGCGCTCGTGATCGCGGGCCTCGGCTGACGAGACGCCCGTGCGCCGCGCCGACTTCGACTTCGAGCTGCCGCCCGAGCTGATCGCGCAGCGCCCGCTGCCGCGGCGCTCGGACAGCCGGCTGCTGCACGTCCGCGGCGACGCGCTCGACGACCGCCGCATCGACGAGTTGCCGCGCCTGCTGAAGCCCGGCGACCTCGTGGTCTCGAACGACACGCGGGTCATCAAGGCCCGTCTGTTCGGACGTCGCGACAGCGGGGGCCGCGTCGAGGCGCTGGTCGAACGCATCGACGGCCCGCGTCGCGCGACGGTGCAGCTGCGCGCGAGCCACAACCCGAAGCCCGGCTCGACGATCGTGTTCGGCGACGACGACGCGATCCGGTCACGGCGACGATGGTCGGGCGCGACGACGCGTTCTTCGTGCTCGACTTCGATCGCGACGTCGACGCGGTGCTCGACGCGCACGGCACGCTGCCGCTGCCGCCGTACATCGACCACGCGCCGGACGAGGCCGACGCCGAGCGCTACCAGACCGTGTGGGCGCGCGAGCCCGGCGCGGTCGCCGCACCGACGGCCGGACTGCATTTCGACGACGCGCTGCTCGACGCGCTGCGCGAACGCGGCGTCGAGACGGCGACGCTGACGCTGCACGTCGGCGCGGGCACGTTCGTGCCGGTCCGCGTCGACGACCTCGCCGACCACGCGATGCACGAGGAGCGCTACGCGATCCCCTCGTCGCTGGTCGACGCGATCGCGCGGACGCGCGCGCGCGGCGGTCGCGTCGTCGCGATCGGGACGACGACGCTGCGCGCGCTCGAATCGGCGAGCGGCGACGACGGCGTGCCGCGCGCGGGCGCCGGCGCGACGCGGCTGTTCATCGTGCCCGGCCATCGCTTCGACGTCGTCGACCTGCTGCTGACGAACTTCCATCTGCCGCAGTCGACGCTGCTGATGCTCGTGTCCGCATTCGCGGGCGTCGAGCGCATCCGCGCGGCGTATCGCCACGCGATCGCCGCGCGCTACCGCTTCTTCAGCTACGGGGACGCGATGCTGCTCGAACCGGATCCGGACGCGCTGCGACGCCCGGCGACGCGGTAGCCGTCAGCGGCGCGTCGTCGACGGTCCGCAGCGCGACCAGCGCGTCGCGGGCGCGGTCGACGAGCGCGACGGTCGACACCCGTTCGTCGACGAGTCGCAACGTCAGCGATTGCAGCGCGGACACGAGCGGGCCCGTCGCGGCGCGTGCGCGGTCCAGCACCGCGACGTAGCGGCCGGCCGACCAGCGTCCCCGCACCGTCCAGCGCACGCGCAGGTCCGCGCTGGCGAGCGCAGCCGCGAGCGCGTCGTGGGCGGCGCGCAGCTCGTCGAGCTCCGCTTCGAGCCGGTCGCGCGCGGACGGTTCGACGGCGCCGGCGGCGATCGTCGCGAGCAGCTGCTCGGCGGACCGCGCGAGCCGCGCGACGGCCGGCCGGACGCCGCCGAGCGGTTCGGCCGAGAACAGCACCTGCGTGAACAGCAGCGCGACGCTGCCGCCGATCGCCGTGTGGACGAGACGGTCGAAGCCGACGGCGCTGTTCGTCGAGCCGATCACGAGCACCGCCGACGCGCCGGCCTGGATCACCATCACGGCGTTGAGCCCGAAGCTGCACGCGGCGAACATCGTGACGAGCGTGACGATGCCGATCCGCAGCGTGTTGTCGGCGCCGGGGACGTGGCGCGCGATGACGCCGACGACGATCCCGATGCTGACGCCGAGCAGCATCCCGAGCGCCTGCTTGCGATGGCTCGCGACGCCGGGCGCGAGCGCGACGATCGCCGCGATCGCCGCGAAGATCGGACGGTCCTCGCCGGTGACGAGGATCGCGAGGCGCCACGCGATCGCGGCACCGGCGGTCGCCATCGCGATGTCGCGCGCCGCGGCGAACCAGTTGCGCTTCGGGCGATCGAGGAGCTGCAGCGGCCCTTTCGCGGCGGCCGGAGCGAATCGGTTCATGACACGAAAGCCGCGCGAAGCGGCGTGGCGGGGGGCGAAGGCGTGGACCGCGACGCGGGCCCCGGGTTCGCGTGGCCGCGCGGACCGCAGGACGGGGCATCGCGCGCCGTTCGACCGGCGCCGTCGTCGCCGGCCTCGCCCGGGCACCGGCGACGAGCGGTTCGCGCGCCGCGCACGCGATGCCGCGACCGCAAGCCCCGACGAGCGATCGCGCCGGATGTCATCATTCGCCTTTCGTCCGCCCGCCCCGCATCCGTTGCACTTCGAAACGCTCCACGTCGACGGTCCCGCCCGTCGCGGCCGCCTGACGCTCGCGCACGGCGTCGTCGACACGCCCGTCTTCATGCCGGTCGGCACGTACGGCGCCGTCAAGAGCGTCGACCCGGTCGAACTCGCGGCGCTCGGCGCGCAGATCATCCTCGGCAACACGTTCCATCTCTGGCTGCGGCCCGGACTCGACGTGATCGGCCGCTTCGGCGGCTTGCATCGCTACATCGGCTGGGACCGCCCGATGCTGACCGACTCCGGCGGCTTCCAGGTCTGGTCGCCTCGGCAAGATGCGCCGCATCTCCGAGGAAGGCGTCCGCTTCGCGTCGCCGATCGACGGCGACCGGCTGTTCCTCACGCCCGAGGAGTCGATGCGCATCCAGCACGTGCTCGACTCGGACGTCGTGATGGTGTTCGACGAATGCACGCCGTACGAGACGGCGGGCGTCGTCACGTCGCAGGACGACGCGGCGTCGTCGATGCGGCTGTCGCTGCGCTGGGCGCGACGCTCGCGCGACGCATTCGACCGGCTGCGCGCCGAAGCGCCGCCGAGCGGCGACGGCGAGCCGAACGCGCTGTTCGGCATCGTGCAGGGCGGCATGCACGAGTCCCTGCGCGACGAGTCGCTCGCCGGGCTCGTCGACATCGGCTTCGACGGCTACGCGATCGGCGGCCTGTCGGTCGGCGAGCCGAAGGCCGACATGCTGCGGATCCTCGACCACCTCGGGCCGCGGATGCCGGCCGATCGTCCGCGCTATCTGATGGGCGTCGGCACGCCCGAGGATCTCGTCGACGGCGTGCTGCGCGGCATCGACCTGTTCGACTGCGTGATGCCGACGCGCAACGCGCGCAACGGCTGGCTGTTCACGCGCTTCGGCGACCTGAAGCTGCGCAACGCGCGCTACAAGATCGACGAGCGGCCGATCGACGAGACCTGCGGCTGCTCGACCTGCCGCCGCTTCTCGCGCGCCTACCTGCATCACCTCGCGCGCGTCGGCGAGATCCTCGGCGCGCGGCTCAACACGATCCACAACCTGTTCTTCTACCAGTGGACGATGGCGCGGATGCGCGAGGCGATCGCCGCGCAGCGGCTCGACGCCTTCGTCGCGCAGTTCCGCGCGGACCGCGCGCGCGGCGTCGATGCGGGCTGAGCGTCGATGAGCTTCTGGCGGCATCCCGAGTTCCGTCGCGGCGTCGCCGACTTCGTCCCGACGTCGTTCGGCATCGGCGCGTGGGGCGTGATGACCGGTGTCGCGATCGTCCGGTCCGGCATGGGCTGGATCGAGATGCTGACGATGTCGGTCTTCGTGTTCGCCGGCAGCTCGCAGCTCGCGGCGCTGCCGCTGATGGCGAGCGGCGCGCCGGTGCTGGTCGTGCTCGCGACGGCGTTCTGCGTCAACCTGCGCTTCGTCGTGTTCTCGCTGCACCTGCGGCCGTACATCATGCATCGGCCGCGCGCGCAGCGCGTGCTGTTCGGCTACCTGATGGGCGACATGAGCTACGTGCTGCTCGTGAAGCGTCATCCGAAGGTCCCGACCGATGCCGCCGGCCTGGCGTCGAGCGACGCGTACTGGCTCGGCAGCGGCGTCGCCGGCTGGGCGACGTGGGGCGGGTCGAGCCTGATCGGGGTCGTGCTCGGCAACGCCATCCCGCCGTCCTGGGGCCTCGGCTTCGCCGGCATCCTCGCGCTCGTCGGCGTCGCGGTGTCGCTGATGTCGTCGCGGCTGCGACTCGTGTCGGCGGTGATCGCGGCCGCGGCGGCGGTCGCCACGGTCGCGCTGCCGCTGAAGCTCAACATCGTCGCCGGCATCGCGGCCGCGGTCGCGACGTGCCTCGCGCTCGACAAGGCGCGGCGCGTCCACGCGAGGCGGCTCGCATGACGGTCGATCCGGTCGCGCTCGGGACGATCGTCGCGATGACCGCGATCACCGCGATCTCGCGGTCGTTCTTCTTCCTGTCGGATCGCGCGTGGCGGCTGCCGCGCTGGGCCGAACGCGGGCTGCAGTACGCGCCGGTCGCGGCGCTGACGGCCGTGATCGCGCCGGAGGTGCTGCTGACCGACGGCCACCTGCTCGCGACGTGGCACGACGCGCGGCTGTTCGGCGTCGCGTTCGGCATCGCGTGGTACCTCCGCCGCCGCAGCATCCTCGGCACGATCGTCGCCGGGATGGCGGTGTACCTGCCGCTGCACATCGGGTTGGGGTGGTAGGGCGGCGACCTGCCGGTCGTCCTCGCATCGGGAGACCCGGCATCGTCCCGGCGAAGGCCGGAAGCCGATCACGATCGCGGCGCCCGACGGACTTGGGCCCCGGCCTTCGCCGGGGTGACCGCAGATGGGCTGGACGCGGCGCGCGAGCGGCCCACACCGACGGGCCCCGCCGGCTTCCCGCCCAATGCGACCGACGAGGCTCCGGCGACCCGATGCTACAATCGCCGGCTCGCTTTTTCCGACGCGGCGGCCCTTCCATCGGTCGCGCGCCGTCGCCACGGAGACCGCATTGTCCCTGGATTCGCTGCTGCACACGCTGGCGTCGCCGTTCCTCTCGCTGCTGATCGCCGACGCGCATGCGCAGGCCGTCGGCGGTGCCGCCGCCGGCCCCGGCTTCACGCTCGAGTCGATGGCGCTGCCGGCCGTCATGATCGTCGCGTTCTACTTCATCCTGATCCGGCCGCAGCAGAAGCGCGCGAAGGAACAGCGCACGATGATGGAGTCGCTGAAGGGCGGCGACGAGGTCATCACGTCGGGCGGCCTGCTCGGGCGCGTCAGCAAGGTGACGGAGCAGTACGTCACGATCGAGGTCGGCAACGTCGTCAACGGCGGCAACGCGGTCGAGATGACCGTGCAGAAGTCGGCCGTCTCCGCGCTGCTGCCGAAGGGCACGATCAAGGCGATCTGATCGCCCTGCCGCCGTCCTCGCGTCCGACCGCCGAGCCATGAATCGCTATCCCGCCTGGAAGTACGTCGTCATCGTCGTCGCGCTGGCGATCGGCTTCCTGTACGCGCTGCCGAACGTGTTCGGCGACGCGCCGGCCGTGCAGGTCACGAGCGGCAAGGCGACCGTCAAGGTCGACCTGTCGACGATGAACCGCATCCAGGATCTGCTGCAGGCCGCGAAGATCCCGACCACCGGGCTGTTCTTCGAGAACGGCCAGTCGCCGTCGGTGCGCGTGCGCGTCGCCGACAACGACACGCAGCTGAAGGCGAAGGACGCGCTGCAGAACGGCCTGAATCCGTCGGCCGACGACGCGAGCTACGTCGTCGCGCTGAACCTCGTCGCCGACTCGCCGCGCTGGCTGACCGCGATCCACGCGCTGCCGATGTACCTCGGCCTCGACCTGCGCGGCGGCGTGCACTTCCTGATGCAGGTCGACATGAAGGCCGCGCTGTCGAAGCGGCTCGACGCGCTGACCGGCGACGCGCGCACGCTGCTGCGCGACAAGAACATCCGCCACAACGGCATCACGCGCGCCGGCAATGCGATCGAGATCGCGTTCGCCGATCCGCAGGTCGCGAACGCGGCGCGTCCGATCCTCGAGGAGGGGATGCCCGAGACGACGATCGCGACGGTGCCGGACGGCGCGACGACGAAGCTCGTCGCGACGTTCCGGCCCGAGGCGCTGAAGGCCGTGCAGGACAACGCGCTCAAGCAGAACATCAGCACGCTGCACAACCGCGTGAACCAGCTCGGCGTGTCGGAGCCGGTGATCCAGCAGCAGGGCAACGACCGCATCGTCGTCGAGCTGCCGGGCGTGCAGGACACGGCGAAGGCGAAGGACATCATCGGCCGCACCGCGACGCTCGAGGCGCGGCTCGTCGACGACTCGGCCGAGGCCGTGTCGGCGGCGACCAGCGGGACGGTGCCGTTCGGCGACGACAAGTTCACCGACCGCAACGGCGTGCCGCTGCTCGTCAAGAAGCAGGTGATCTTCTCGGGCGACAACCTGACCGACGCGCAGCCCGGCTTCGACGAGAACCAGCAACCCGACATCAACCTGAACGTCGACGCGAAGGGCGCCCGCGCGCTGCGCGACACGACCCGCGACAACATCGGCAAGCGGATGGCGATGATCCTGTTCGAGAAGGGTCGTGGCGAGGTCGTGACGGCGCCGACGATCCAGAGCGAGCTCGGCAACCGCTTCCGCATCACCGGACGCTTCACGCCGAACGAGACGACCGACACCTCGCTCGTTCTGCGTTCGGGTTCGCTCGCGGCGCCGATGGAGATCATCGAGGAGCGTTCGATCGGCCCGTCGCTCGGCGTCGACAACATCCGCCGCGGCTTCCTGTCGACCGTCTACGGCTTCACGGCGATCGCGATCTTCATGGTGCTGTACTACGTGCTGTTCGGCGCGATCTCGGTCGTCGCGCTCGCGTCGAACCTGCTGTTCCTGATCGCGCTGCTGTCGATGCTGCAGGCCACGCTGACGCTGCCCGGCATCGCGGCGATCGCGCTCGCGCTCGGCATGGCGATCGACTCGAACGTGCTGATCAACGAGCGCATCCGCGAGGAACTGCGGCAGGGCCGAGCCGCCGCAGACGGCGATCGCCGAGGGCTACGACCGCGCGTTCGGCACGATCATCGACTCGAACATCACGACGCTGATCGCCGGCCTCGCGCTGCTCGCGTTCGGCTCGGGCCCGATCCGCGGCTTCGCGGTCGTCCACTGCCTCGGCATCCTGACGTCGATCTTCTCGTCGGTGTTCGTGTCGCGCGGGCTCGTGAACCTGATCTACGGACGGAAGAAGAAGCTGGCGAAGGTCGCGATCGGACAGGTGTGGACCGGCGGAGCGGCGACGGCGAAGGCGTAGCGGCCGGCGTTGGACGCGCCGCGAGCGAGTCGGTCGACGCCAAGAAGTCTTCTTCGTCGATCCCGCGAAGACGGGAACCCAGCGGCGGTCGGCGCCCTGACGTGAACCGAGCAACGACACTGGGTTCCCGCCTTCGCGGGGACGACGAAAGTAGAGGCTGAACGCTTCGCAATGGAATTCTTCCGCATCCGCCGCGACATCCCGTTCATGCGCCACGCGCTGGTGTTCAACGTCGTCTCGTTGCTCACCTTCATCGCGGCCGTGGTGTTCCTCGTCGTGCGCGGCCTCAACTTCTCGATCGAGTTCACCGGCGGCGTCAACGTCGAGACGTCGTACGCGCAGCCGGCCGACCTCGAGGCGATGCGCGGCGCGCTGCATTCGGCCGGCGTCGTCGAGCCGCAGGTGCAGAACTTCGGCACCGCGCGCGACGTGCTGCTGCGGCTGTCGCTGAAGGACGTCGCGACGTCGCCCGCGATCGCCGGGTCGGACGGCAAGCTCGACGCGCAGAAGCTGACCGATACCGTGCTGAAGGCCGGCGGCGCCGATCCGAAGATCACGCGCGTCGAGTTCGTCGGGCCGCAGGTCGGCCAGGAGCTCGCGACCGACGGCTCGCTCGCGCTGCTGTTCGTCGTGATCGGCATCGTGATCTACCTCGCGGTGCGCTTCGAATGGAAGTTCGCGGTCGCGGCGATCGTGGCCAACCTGCACGACGTCGTCATCATCCTGGGCTTCTTCGCGTGCTTCCAGTGGGAGTTCTCGCTGTCGGTGCTCGCCGCCGCGCTCGCGGTGCTCGGCTACTCGGTCAACGAGTCGGTCGTCATCGCCGACCGGATCCGCGAGAACTTCAAGAAGATGCGCAAGGCGAGCGTCGACCACGTGATCGACAACGCGATCACGTCGACGATGAGTCGCACGATCATCACGCACGGCCTGACCGAGACGATGGTGCTGTCGATGCTGTTCTTCGGCGGCCCGACGCTGCACTACTTCGCGCTCGCGCTGACGATCGGCATCCTGTTCGGCATCTACTCGTCGGTGCTGGTCATGGCGCCGATCACGAAGTGGCTCGGCGTCAAGCGCGAGGACCTCGTCAAGCCGGCGAAGAAGGAAACCGGCGCGGTGGTGTGATGCGCCACCGGCGATCGGGCGTCGACGCGCGACGATTCGTCGCCGTGCTCGTCGCGCCGCTCGTCGTGTGGCTGGCCGCCGCGACGCCCGCGCTGGCGGTCCAGAGCTGCGACCTCGACGGCAAGCCGGTCAATCCGAACAACGGCGCGACGACCGCCGGCCGCAGCGGGCTCATGCGCTGCCGGGACGCGGACACCGGCGTCGTGCAGCGCGAGCAGGAGCTGAAGAACGGCGTCTTCACGGGCGTCGAGCGCTTCTTCGACAAGGGCGAGCTCGTCAAGGAGCGGCATGTCGACGAACGCGGCAACGGCGACGGCCCGGCGCGCGAGTGGACGATCACGAACGGCAAGCGCGTGCTGGTCCTCGAAGAGACGCTGAAGGGCGGGCGCGCGACCGGACTCGTGCGATCGTGGTATCCGACCGGCGCGCGTCGACGCCTGACCTGGTACGGCGACGACGGCCGCGAGGAAGCCACCGTCGAGTTCGCCGACGGCGACCGGCCGTACGCGCTGCGGTGCGCGAGCCGGCCGGTGTTCGGCGCCGACTTCGACGATCGCACCGCGTGCGGCTTCGGCGGCGTCGCGACGACGGTGCTGTACGACGGCCACGGTCGCGCCGCGTCGCGCATCACGTTCGACCACGGCCAGCGCGTGAAGAGCGAGCAGCTCGCCGACGACGGTGCGGTCCGCGACGTCCGCGAGACGACGTCCACCGGCGCGGTCGAGCGCAGCTTCTACGCGAACGGCACGAAGCGGCACGAGGCGCAGTTCACGACCGTCGCGAAGCCCGCGAGTGCGTCGTCGACGACGGCGCCGCCGACGGTCAAGACGCTCGAGCAGGACTACGCCGAGTCGGGCGTGCTCGTGCACGAGCGCCGCTGGGCACCGACCGACCGCGGCACCCAGCTCGTCGCCGAGACGTCGTGGTACCTGAACGGCCAGCCGAAGGCCGAGACGCGCATCGCGAGCGGACCGCAGGGGCAGGTGCGCCGCGAGAAGGCGTACTTCGACAACGGCGCCGTCGCGTCCGAAGGCGACTGGCTGGTGGCCGGCGGCGGTTCGCGCGGCGACCGCGACGAGCATCCGATCGGCACGCACCGGTCGTACGACGAACGCGGCACGAAGCGCGGCGAACAGATCTACGACGATCGCGGCCGGCTGACGCGCGAACGGGCCTACGACGCGGGCGGCACGATGGTGCGGGACGACGAGGTGTTCGAGGATGGATCGCGAAAGACCGTGGGCCGGTAAGCCCTGCGCCGTGAACGTCGCTTCGTCGCGAGCGGACGTGTGCGACGCCTGACGACGTCGCGAGTCGGCGCGCGGTCGCGGTCGTCGACGGGTCGCACGACCGCGCTGTGCCTGTTCGCGGCGCTCGCGTGGTCGTCGTCGACGATCGCGTCGCGAGCCGATGCATCGGAACCCGTCGACTTCGCGGTGACGACGATCGACGGCCGCCTCGTCCGCAGCGACGACTATCGCGGGCGCTGGTTGCTCGTGAACTACTGGGCGACCTGGTGCGACGGTTGCGTGAAGGAGATGCCGGTCCTTTCGCGGCTGGTCGATCGCGAGCCTCGGCTGGCGGTCCTCGGCATCACCGACGAGAAGCTCGCGGCGGCGGCGCTCGAAGCCTTCGTCGCGGCGCATCCGGTCTCCTACGCCATCGCGCACGTCGACCGCGCCGCGTTGCCCACCGGGCTTCCGCCGACGGCGTTCGGCGTCGCGGTGCGGCCGATCAGCTATCTCGTCGGACCCGACGGTCGCGTCGTCGAGCGTTTCATCGGCGAGGTCGACCCGGAGCGTCTGCAACGCCAGATCGACGGTCGGCCGCGATGAACGCGATGCGCACGGGACGACGGGCGGCGGCGCGTCGGGCGCTCGCATGAACTTCAACCAGCTCCGCTTCGTCCGCGAGACGGTCCGTCGCGACTTCAACCTCACGCTCGTCGCGGACGCGCTGCACACGTCGCAGCCCGGCGTGTCGAAGGCGATCCTCGAGTTCGAGGACGAGCTCGGCTTCCCGATCTTCGTGCGTCGCGGCCGCCGGCTGACCGCGCTGACCGAGCCCGGCCGCGCGATCCTGCCGATGATCGAGCGGCTGCTGCAGGAAGCCGAGAACCTCAAGCGGACCGGCCGCGACTTCGCCGCGACCGAGGAAGGCGACCTCACGATCGCGACGACGCACACGCAGGCGCGCTACGCGCTGCCCAAGGTCGTGCAGGCGTTCCGCGCGGCGCATCCGCGCGTGCGCGTCGCGTTGCGGCAAGGCACGCCGCGGCAGCTCGCCGAGCTCGTGCTGCATGGCGAGGCCGACGTCGCGGTCGCGACCGAGGCGATCGCCGACACCGAGGGGCTCGTCAGCGTGCCGTGCTATACGTGGCAGCACGTCGCGATCGCGCCGCGCGGCCATCCGCTGATCGCGCGGCTCGCCGACAAGCCGCTGACGCTCGAGGCGCTCGCGCCGTATCCGATCGTGACGTACGACGCCGCGTTCGCCGGCCGCCGGAAGATCGACGAGGCGTTCGCGCATCGCCGGCTCGTGCCCGACGTCGTGCTCGCGGCGATCGACGCGGACGTGATCAAGACGTATGTCGAGGCCGGCCTCGGCGTCGGACTCGTGGCGAGCATCGCATACGACCCGGCGCGCGACGCGAACCTGGTCGCGATGCCGGCCGGTCACCTGTTCGGCTCGCAGGTCACGCATCTCGCGGTCAAGCGCGGCGCGACGCTGCGGGGCTACGTGCATCATTTCATCCAGCTCGTCGCGCCGGACGTCGATCGCGCGATGATCGAGCGGCTGATGACCGGCGCGGCCGACGACGGCGACTACCAGTTGTAGCGGACGATCGTCGCACCGCGTCCCGCTCGGACGGCGAGCGCAACGGAGATCGAGGCGATGGCGACAGCGAAGCGTTCCTCGAAGCACACCGCCGCCAGCGACGCGACGAAGCCGCGCTCGACGACGAAGGCCGCGGCGCCGCCCGCGGCCAGGACCACGACGACCAGCGAAGACCACGACGACCGCGAAGACGGCGAAGGGCGCGAAGACCGACGCGGCCGCGAAATCCGCGAAGACGGCGCGGACCGTCACGACCGCGGAACCGACGACGACCGCATCCGTGTCCGCGCGGGTCGACGCGAAGATCGCGGCGCTCGACGACTGGCGCGGCCCGATGCTCGCGACGCTGCGCGCGGCGATCCGCGCGGCGCATCCCGATGTCGTCGAGGAATGGAAGTGGGGCATCCCGGTCTGGTCGTGCGATGGCATCGTCTGCACCGGCGAGGCGTACCGGCACGTCGTCAAGACCACGTTCGCGAAAGGCGCGTCGCTGCCGGACCCGTCGGCGCTGTTCAACGCGAGCCTGGACGGCAACGTGCGGCGCGCGATCGACTTCCGCGCGTCCGACGTCATCGACACGTCGGCGCTGCAGGCCCTCGTGCGAGCCGCGATCGCGCTCAACCGGTCGTCGAAAGGCCGTTAGCATCGCGCCGTACGCGTTCCGCGCTTGCGCCATCCCGGTGACGCCGTCTATCGTCGCGCGGCGTCGCGCCTCGCGGTCACCGGCATCCGCCGGCGCAACGGAGCGGCGCAACGAGCGGCGCAACGAGCGGCGCAACGAAAGGATCGAACGTGATCGGGACGATGGGACGACGTTGCGGCACGACGAGGGACCTGCGGGCGCCGACGCGTCGGGACCCGACGCCGCGGCGTCGCGCGTCGGGCGTCGGGCTGCTGCGCGGCGCGGCGACCGTCCTGCTGGCCGCGGCGCTCCCGACGGCGGCCGACGCGGCCTGCCAGATCAGGACGTTCGAGTTGCCGGTCAAGATGGTCGGTTCGCGGGCGACGGCGACCGTGAAGATCAACGGGACGCCGGTGCCGATGACGGTGGACAGCGGCGCCTACTTCAGCTTCCTGACCGACGCCGCGGCGGCCGAGCTGCATCTGTCGACGAGGCCGAATCACGCGATGCAGGTCGAGGGGATCACCGGCAAGGTCGACATCGGCGTGACGACCGTCTCGCTCGGCCTGCAGGACGGCGAGATCGGTCACGTGACGTTCAACGTCGGCGGCAACGATCCGGGCGCGGGGACGATGGGCCTGATCGGGCGCAACATCCTCGCGGTCAGCGATACCGAGTACGACCTCGCGCACGGCATGATCCGCTTCGTGTTCCCGAGCGACGATTGCGCGAAGGCGAACATGGCGTACTGGGCGGGTTCGTCGCCGGTCTCGGTGGTCGACCTCGAGACCGACGAGCAGGGCCCGACGCCGGCGATCCGCGCCAGCGCGAAGCTGGACGGGGTCGACGTCACGGTGCTGTTCGACACCGGCGCCACGTCGGTCGTCTCGGCGCAGGCCGCGCGGCGCACGAAGGTTCCCGAGAGCGACTGGAAGCCGGCGGGCCGCATCTACGGCGGTGGCCGCGGCACCGCCCGCTCGTGGACGGCGCCGTTCGACCGCTTCGAGATCGGCGGCGAGACGATCCGTCACAACCGCCTGCAGGTCGCGGAGTTCGAGCTGCAGGGCGCCGAGATGCTGCTCGGCATCGACTTCTTCCTGTCGCATCGCATCTACGTGTCGCGCAAGCAGGCGAGGATGTACGTGACCTACAACGGCGGACCGGTCTTCGCGCTCGATCGCGCCGCGAGCGCCGACGGCAAGGCCGCGGCGTCGGACGGCGCCGACGACGGCGACGCGGTCACGACCGCCGACGGGTACGCGCGTCGCGGCGCCGCGGCGGCGTCGCGCCGGGACTTCGTGGGCGCGCTCGCCGACCTCGATCGGGCGTGCGAGCTCGAGCCGACGTCGGCGACGTTCCTGCTCCAGCGCGCCGTGATCCAGTCGGCGTCGAAGCGTCCGGTGAAGGCGCTCGCCGATGTCGACCGTGCGCTGCAGATCGATCCGACGCTGACCGAGGCTCGCCTGTTGCGCGCGTCGCTGCGCGTCGAGACGAAGGATCGCGAAGGCGCCGACGCCGATCTCGCGACGCTCGACCAGGCGCTGTCACCGCAGTCCGAGATGCGACGCCGGATGTCGATGCTGTACGAGGCGCTCGACCAGCCGGCGCTGGCGATCCCGCAGATGGATCGATGGCTGGCCGTGCACGACACCGGCGTCGATCATCAGGACGGCCTCAATTCGCGATGCTGGGTCCGCATGCTGGCCGGCGTCCAGCTCGACGCGGCGCTCGACGACTGCAACGGCGCGCTGCGCGGCGACGGCGACAACTGGGCCTACCTCGACAGCCGCGGCTGGGTCTACCTGCGGTTGGGCCGCGATCGGGACGCGCTCGCCGACTTCGACGCGAGCATCGCCGCGCATCCGGAGAATGCGATGTCGCTGTACGGTCGCGGGACGGTGAAGAAGCGCCTCGGCGACGCGACGGGCGGCGACGCGGATCTCGCGGCCGCGCGCAAGCTGCGGCCGGGCATCGACGCGAAGATGGGGCGGGTCGTGGCGGCCGCGACGACGAAGCCGAAGCCCTGAGCCGCGAGTCGGGTCGTCGGTCGCGGCCCGCGCCCGGCGTCCGCTGCGTTCGTGGCGGCGCGAAGGACGACGACGTCCCGACCGCCGGATCGTCGACGGCGAACGCTCGTTACCGGTCGTGCGAATCCTTCACGTCGGTCCGCTTGCCGAACAGCGCGTCGGCCTCGTCGAACCACAGGACGCTGCCGCTCGACACCGCGGTTCCCGCGTATCGCACGGCGGCCTCGACGGCGGCGTGCTCGGAGTCGAAGCGCCCGTCGACGCGATGCGCCATCGCGCGCATCGGCAAGCGCGATGCCTCGCCGTCGACGTACCGCTTCCAGTCGGCGCCGCGCTCGAACCGGGCGATGCCCCGGAACGTGCCGTCGGGCATCGGATACCCGACGCAGGTGACGTGGTAGTCGCCCGCCTCGATGATCTGCGCATTCATCGCGTGCTCCGGTCGCCGATGGACGGGCGAACGATACCAAGGCCCCGACGACGGAGGCGGCCGGATCGTGCCGCGCGCCGGACCGGCGCGAATCGTCATCCCGACCGATGCTCGCGACGAAGGAACGCCGCCGGTCGTCCCGGGGCGTTCCTCCGACCGGACGGAATCGTCTACTTGTAGACCATCGTCAGCCGCGCGTAGTACGTCCGGCCGTGCGGGTCGCCGACGGTCGGGTCGTAGCCGATCTGGAAGTACTGCGTCTGGTTGGAGATCGGCGGGTTGCGGTCGAGCAGGTTCTTCACGCCGAGCGTGATCTTCGCGTACTTGAACGGCTGGTAGCTGCCGAGCACGTCCCAGCTCTCGTTCGCGCCGACCGTCCGCGTCGGCGTGAAGTCCTGGTAGCCCGAGCCCCAGTTGTAGACGACGGCCGCGCCGAACGGTCCGTAGTCGTACGCACCGGTGATCACCTGCTTGAAGCGCTGCACCGGACCGAACAGCGCGAACATGCCGACGCCTTCGGTCGCGTTCGGCTGGCCCGGCTGCTGGTTCGTCTGCGAGATCAGGTACGTCGAGTCGTAGTTGAACGTCAGGTTGCCGTACGCGGCGAGCGGTAAGCGGGCCCGCATCGTGAAGTCGATGCCCTTCGTGATCTGGACGCCGAGGTTCTGGTTCAGCGACTGCGCGGAGTTGATGACGACGGTCCCGGTGGTCGGGTCGAAGCGCGTCGTGATGTCGCCGGCATACTGCGACGAGCTCGTCCGCGTGACCGGATTGAAGTTGTCGATGAAGTCCTGCAGCTTCAGGTCCGCGTTGAGCGTGCCGATCAGCGAACGCTGCTTGATGTAGAAGTAGTCGGCGCCGAAGCTGAAATCGCGGGTCGGCTCGAGCAGCAGGCCGATCGAGTACTGGTGCGATTTCTCCGGTTGCAGCTTCGGATTGCCGCCGGTCACGACCTTCAGCTGCGCGCCGCAATAGGTGCCGTTGAACTGCGCGGCGCAGCGGCCGCCGGCTCCGGTGTCCGGATTCGTCACCTGGTAGCCGGCGCTGTTGTCGTAATACGGATCGTTGTAGTTGTTGCCGCTGTTCGTCTGCGACTGGCCCTGGTACAGCTCGGGCAGTGTCGGCGCGCGAAAGCCGGTGCCGACGGAACCGCGCAGCAGCACTTCGGGACTCGGCTGGAATCGCAGCGTCGCCTTCGGATTCGTCGTGCTGCCGAAGTCGCTGTAGTGGTCGTAGCGTCCCGCGAGCCCGGCCTCGAGCGTCTTCACGATCGGGATGTTGAATTCGGCGAACGCGGCGGCCACGTGGCGCTGCGCGTCCGTCGGCTGCAGGTCGCCGCCGCTGCCGATGATGTCGCCCGACGAGAAGATCGGCGCCGGGTCGTCGTTGTATTTCTCGCGCCGGAACTCGCCGCCGAGCGCGAGCGACAGCGGGCCGGCCGGCAGCGCCAGGACGTCGCGCGTCGCGTGCGCGTCGATGGATTCGCGCTTCGAGTCGCCGGCCCGGACCACCTGATGCAGCACCGTGGAGCTCAGCGCGGCCTGTCCCGCCGGCGTCTGCGTGACCGAGAACGGATTGATGTTCGGGTCGATGCCGCCGGCCGCGAGCACGGCGTCGATGTAGCCGGGCTGCTTCGGCGTGAGGCCGCCGGATCGCAGCAGCTTCGACTCCGAGATGTAGCCGTCGACGTAGCTGTCGGTGACGCGGTCGCGCGTGAACAGCGCGCCGACGTTGTAGTCCCATCCGAGTACCGTGCCTTCGGCGCCGATCAGCCCGCGGTCGAACTTCTCCTTCGAGATGTCGGTGCGCGGGCCGGCGCCGAGCGTCCGCAGGTAGATGTCCGCGTAGCCCGGATAGCCGCCCGAATCGACGGTCACGTTCGGGATGGCCGGCACGATGCCGTTGCCCGGGTAGTACGGGCCCGTGTTCTTGTAGAGCACCGGCGTCTGGCCGACGTTGAAGACCGTCGCCTCGGACGCCGGCGTCGGCGACACCGCGAATTTCTGGCGCGTCTCGCTGTGCTGCGCCTCGATGAACAGCACGTGGTTCGGGCCGAGCTGCAGGTTGCCGCGGATGAACGCGCTGGCCGACTCGGTCGGGTTGTAGATGTCGATCACCGACGCGAAGTCGAAGCGGCAGCGCGTGTCGTTCGCGCCGATGCCGAACGACACCGGCGGCGCACACGAATTCGCCGCCCCGACGTAGGCCGGCGCGTACGGGCTGACGAGTCCGGCGTTCGTCGAGATGTTCGCGGGGATCGAGTTCGACGACAGCCGCGACGTGATGCCCAGGTCCGGCCGATAGGCGCTCGACGCATACGGCCGTTCGCTGGCCGCGATCGATCCCTGCTTGCGATAGTCGACCGAGCCGAACACGTTGAAGCCCTGGGTCGTCAGGTCGCCGTAGCCGAACGTGCCGGTGGCGTTGCCGTAGTTGCCGCCGCGGTTGTCCGTGCTGAAGTACGCGGTGTCGAGGACCGCGCCGGTGAAGTCCTTGCGGGTGATGAAGTTGATGACGCCGGCGATCGCGTCGGTGCCGTAGACGGCCGACGCGCCGTCGCGCAGGATCTCGACGCGCTCGATCGCGGCGAGCGGGATGTTCGTCAGGCTCGCGCCGCCGCCGTCGAACGCGAACACCGCGATGCGCCGACCGTTCAGCAGGATCAGCGTGTTCGTCGACCCGAGGCCGTGCAGCGACGCGCCGTTGAAGCCGGGTCGCGCGACGTCGCCGAGCGCGAGCGTCGCGTTGTAGCCGCCGCCGTTGTTCGCCGCGATGCGGTCGAGCAGTTCCGATGCGCTGACGATCCCGAGCCGGTCGATGTCCTCGCGCTTGATCACCGTGACCGGCAACGCGCTCTCGCCTTCGATCCGCTTGATCGACGACCCGGTGACGATGACCTTCTCGCCGACCTCGACGTTGGGATCGGTCTGCGCGAATGCCGGCGCGGCCACGAGCAGCGCGCCCGTGAAACCGCCGCCGAATGCGAGTCGCAGGCCGCGCGCGATGCGTCCTTCTTCGAACATGATCGTTCCTTCGTGAAATGCACGGGATTGCCCTGCCGCGAATCTATCGGGAGGCGGCCGGACGTTCCGTCACGAAGGGTTTTGAAACGTTGGCGATCGGTTGACGACGATCGGAAAGGCGCGATCTTTCAATCGGATGTCGGACATCGCGATTCGCGGAACACGACGACTCCGGCGTTGTTCGATTGCAACGCGACGCGTGGCCGGCGGCGAATGGCGAGACAAGAAAGGTCGATCCGATCGGGCCATCCGGCGGCGAAACGGTTTCGCGATATAACGCCGGCAATCGTTGAATAACGTTTCGTCCGGAGTGCGGAATTGTCCAGTCTCGTTGCATCGAACGTCGAATCGAGGTCGTCGCGCATCGCACCGCGCGCCGAGGCCTGCGCCGACCGGCCGCGGCTCCTGATCGTCGACCAGGACGACGAAAGCGCGGCGACGCTGCACGCGCTCGCGGTCGGCTGCGGCTACGAGACGGCGCAGGCGTCGAGCGCCGTCGCGGCGATCGACGCGTGCCGCTCGTTCATGCCCGATCTCGCGATCGTCGACCTGGACATGACGGCGCCGTCCACGCTCCGCCTCGGCCTGCAATTCGTCGACGTGGAGAAACTGCCGTTCATCGTCTATTCGCAGGCGACGGACGTTTCGTATCGCGTCGTTGCATTGCAGCTCGGGGCCGACAATTACCTTCCGAAGCCGATGGATCACCGGCTGCTGATGGCGCACCTCGACGCGACGATGCGGCGGGTCGAGCGCAACCGGAAACACGGACGACTCGCCGCGTTCGAGGATTTCGGCCCTTATCAGGTCAATCGCATCAACCGGAACGTCCGGTATCGCGGCAATACCGTGCGATTGAGCGGAACCGAATTCGAATTGTTCTGGCTATTGGCCAATCGATTCGGCGAGATCGTCGATCGCCGCGCGCTGATCGCAGCGCTCGAATTGAACGATGCCGAGGTGCTCGGCCGCGCGATCGACCAGCGGATCTTCCGCCTGCGCCATCGCCTGGTCGCCGCCGGCGCACCGAAGGATGCGATCAAGTCGCTGCGCGGCAAGGGCTTCGTGCTGACCGGTTCGGTCGCGACCGCGTTGCGCCACTAGCGCGCGTCCGACCGCCCGGCCGCCGTCGCCGCGTCGACGGCGCGGGCCAGCCGCGCGACGAGTTCGTCGGCTCGTTCCATCGACGTCACGTCGGTGAACCCCACCACGAGACCCTGCATCGCGGGCGCCTCGACGAACATCGGCGACAGGGGACGCGGCGCGAGGCCGAGGCGGCGTGCCTCGTCGACGACCCGTCGATCGGACACCTCGAGCCGCAGCAGCAGATGCATGCCGCTCGGCTCGTTGTCGATGCACTGCGACGCGGAGAAGCGGGTGGTCAGCGCAGACAGCAGAAGCTCGCGTCGCGTCTCGTGCAGTCGACGCATCCGCGCGAGGTGCCGCGAGAAGTGGCCGTCGTGGATGAACGTCGCGACGACGTTCTGCATCAGCGGCGTCGGCGCCGGACAGAGCGCGCGGGCGAGGGCGGTCGCCGGTTCGACGAGCGCGCGCGGCATCACGATGTAGGCGATCCGCAGCGCCGGGAACAGCACCTTGCTGAACGTGCCGCAGAAGACGACACGGTCGTGCCGGTCGAAGCTCTTCAGCGCCGGCAGCGCGCGGTCCGAGTAGTGGAACTCGCCGTCGTAGTCGTCCTCGACGATCCACGCCGACGCGCGATCGGCCCAGTCGAGCAGGCGGGCCCGGCGCTCGTCGCCGAGCGCGAACCCCATCGGGAACTGGTGCGTCGGTGCCACGAAGGCGGCTCGCGCGTCGGGCGCCACGTCGATGCCGTGCTCGACGCACATCCCTTCGCGATCGACGGGAACCGGGACGGCCCGGATCCGGGACGCCCGCAGGAACCGGATGACCGCGCGGTAACCGGGATCCTCGACCCACACCGCGTCGCCTTCGCGAAGGATCAGCTGGCGGACGAACTGCTGCGAACCCTGGAAGCAGTTCGTGACGAACACCTGGTCGGGCTCGCAGACGACCCCGCGCGAAACCCGCAGGTACGACGCGATGGCGCGCTTGAGTTCCGGTTCGCCGTCCGGCGACGGATACGCCATGCTCGCGACGCCGATGCGGCGCGCCTCCGCGCCGACGAGGCGCGACCAGAGCTTCTTCGGGAACGCGTCGAACGCCGGCTGGCCGGGCGCGAGCGCGCCGGGCGTCGACGCGCCGGCCACCGCCGTCGCGCGTGAACGCTGCGAAGAAGCCCGGTCCGGCGCGTCGACGGAAGCGCGGAAGACGACGCGGGTGCCGGCCGATCGCGACGCGGCGACGTATCCCTCGCCCGCCAGGCGATGCAGCGCGGCGAGGACCGTGCCGCGCGCCATGCGGAAGTCGGCCGACAGGTTGCGGACCGGCGGCAGGCGCTCGCCGAATCGCAGCTGCCCGTCGACGATCGCCCGCTTGATCCGCTCGTACAGTTGATCCTGCAACCGGGTCGCGGGACGCGCGGATCGCGATGCGATCGTCGGGACCGACGCGGACGTTGGCCGCCGCGCCGAACGTCGGGCGACGGGGTCGTGGGCGGCTGGATCGTCCGCCGGCGAGCTGCCGGAAGACGCGTTGTCACTGGAGCGGTCCGACATGTGCGGCGGCGCGACGATGCGTGGAGGTCGGCCGCTTTCGATGCTGCGCATCCGCGGCGACCGGAAGGGTCGAACCTCGGGCGAGATCCGGCGCGACGACGATAGCAAAATCGCCGCTCGCCGGGTCGGGGTCGCGGCTGGTCCATCGGCAATCGATCGTTTTGGCCCGGTGCGCGGGGCGGCGCCGTGGCCGGCCGCCCGGTCGAGTCGCTCGTCGCTTCAGCCGGCGCCGCGCACGCGGGCCCACGCGGCGTCGAGGTCGGCCGACAGTGCCGCCGGATCGTCGTAGATCGCCGCGGCGCCCGCGAACGCGTCGTCGTCCCACCAGCCGCCGCAGCGCAGCGCGATCGTCCGGACGCCGGCCTTCGCGGCCGACTCGACGTCGTACGGCGTGTCGCCGAGCATCACGACCTCGTCGGGCGCGGCGCCGCTCTTGCGGAGCGCCGCGACGACGATGTCGGGGTCGGGCTTCGACGCGTCGGCGTCGCTCGACGTCGCGTGGTCCTCGATCAGGTCGTCGACGCCGGCACGCTTCAGCAACCCGTCGAGTTCGTCGCCGCCCGCCGACGTCGCGACGACGAGCAGGAGGCCGCGGGCCCGCAGCGCCTCGAGCAACGCGCGCGCGCCGCGCGTCGGCTGGCAACGTGGGAGATGCTCGCGCGCGAACAGCTCGCGCCGCTCCGTCGACAGCCGCTCGCCCTCGTCGGTCTCGTCGTCGAAGCCGACGACCTCGGCGAGCAGCTTGTCGCCGCCCTTTCCGATCAGGCCGCGGACCTTCTCGAACGGGGCGTCGTGTCCGTGCCGTCGCAGCACGTCGACCCACGCCCGCGCATGCGCGTCGTTGCTGTCGAGCAGCGTGCCGTCGACGTCGATCAGTACCGCCTTCCAGAGCGCTTCGTCCATGGAACCTCCGCCGGTCGGACCAGCGCATCGCGCGATCCGTTCGCGACGCGCCGCCCGATCCACCGCCACCACCGCCGAATCAGCGTCGCGCCGATCCGGTCGGCCGCCCGGTCCGCCGGCCCGCGGCTTCGTCGACGGCTTCGTCGACGGCTCGGGCGACCGCTCGGGCGACTGCTTCGGCGGCTTCGACGGCCGACGATCGCCTGCCGCCTCGGCGAGCAACCAGTCGCGGAACGCGAGCGTCCGCGGCGACGGCGCCGGTTCCTCCGGCCACACGATCCAGTACGACTCGGGCGACGGCGTCGCGATGCCGAACAACGCGACGAGCGTCCCCTTCGCGAGCTCCGCTTCGGCGATCGTGCGGCGCGCGAGCAGGATGCCGTGGCCGTCGATCGCGCTCTGCAGCATCACGCCGAGGTCCTCGTAGTCGACGCCGCGCTCCGGCACCTTGAGCGAGACGCCGGCGGCGCGGCACCATGCGTGCCACGGTCCGGGCTCCGAGCGCAGCAGCGGATGGTCGACGAGCGCCGACGGCTTCTTCGGCAACCGGCCGCGATTCAGCGACGGGCTCGCGACGAGGATGTATTCGTCGCCCATCAGCGGCTCGCAGTGCATCCCCGGCCACGGACCGGTCCCGAAGCGGACCGCGACGTCGAACCCGTCGCGCGCGAAGTCCACGATCGCCGGCGTGCTGTCGATGTTGATCGACCAGTCCGGGTGCGCGCTCATGAAGCCGACCATCCGCGGCATCAGCCAGCGCGAGCCGAACGACGGCAGCGTCGTGATCGACAGGCGGTTCGAGTGCGCGCGACGACGCAGCGTCTCGGCCGCGTCGGCGATCTGCGCGAGTCCGGCGCGGATCGCCTCTGCGAGCACCCGCCCGTCGGCGGTCAGCGCGACGCCGCGTCCGCGACGCGTGAACAGCGGGACGCCGACGTGATCCTCGAGCGCGCGCACCTGATGGCTGACCGCGCCGTGCGTGACGAAGATCTCGTCGGCCGCGCGCGAGAAGTTCTCGAGGCGCGCGGCGGCTTCGAATGCACGGAGCGCCGCGAGCGGTGGCAGTCGGACAGGCATGCGAGCTGTGAGCCAGATTGACCAATTACACCAATATTGATCGATTGTGGACCGGATCGCACGACTCTAGTCTTCGATCACGCCGCGCCGCACCGACGAACCGGATTGACCGCTTTGTCGACGGCCCGCTCGGACCAACCGGAGAAGCGCATGCAAGCCACCGAACGTTCCCTCTCGCAACCGTCGCTCGTCGGCTGGGCCCGCGACGCCCGTCCGTTGCGGCTCGCCTGGCCACCGCGGCGCGCCGTGACGGCGCAGCCGATCGAACGCGGCGGGAGCCGCTCGACGGACCCATCGACCGATCGCGATCCGCATCTCGACGACGCGCTGTTCGGTGGCGCGTCGCTCGCGCTGGTGCTTGCCGTCCTCGTCGCCGCGCTGCTCGTCTGACGTGCGCGCGTCCGCCCGTACACTGCGGGTCTTTCGCCGCCCCGACCGGTGCGGCGGGACGGTCGACGGCTCTCTCATCCGCGCATGGACGGCTTCAAGACCTTCATCTCGCTGCTCGCCCTCGTGAACCCGATCGGCGCGATCCCGTTCTTCATCAGCTTCACGGCGACGAACACGCGACAGGAGCGGCGCAGGATCGTCCGCATCGCGTCGATCAGCGTCGCCGCGGTGATCGCGTTCACGACGCTGCTCGGCCAGCAGGTCATCAACTTCTTCGGCATCTCCGTCAACTCGTTCCAGGTCGGCGGCGGCCTCGTGATGCTGCTGATGGCGATCTCGATGGTCAACGCGCAGCCCGGCGGCACGAAGACGACGCCGGAAGAGGCGGTCGAGGGCGAGCTGAAGGACAACATCGCCGTCGTTCCGCTCGCGATCCCGCTGCTGACGGGGCCGGGCACGATCAGCACGGTGATCATCTACGCGGACAAGGCGAAGACGTTCCCGCAGCTGATGAGCCTGATCGGGAGCGGCGTCGCGATCGCGGTGCTGACGTTCGCCGCGCTGTCGGCCGCCGAGCCGATCAGCCGCTTCCTCGGCCGGACCGGCATCAACGTCGCGACGCGGCTGATGGGACTGATCATCGCGGCGCTCGGCGTCGAGCTGATCGTCGACGGCATGCTGGTGCTGGTGCCGGCGCTGCGGCACTGACCGGCGACGCGCGTCGCCGGACTCGCGTCAGTCGCGGGCGCCGAGCCAGCGCGCGATGCGCGCGAACGTCGCGCCGTACGGCGGCGCCATGCGGCCGGTCGGGCTGAAGCGCGACTGGAAGAAGACCGGCTTCGCGTGGCTGAACGTGTCGAAGCCGTGCTGGCCGTGGTGGCGACCGTGGCCGCTCGCGCCGACGCCGCCGAACGGCAAGGCCTCGTTGACGACGTGGAACAGGCCGTCGTCGATCGTCACGCCGCCCGACACCGTGCGCGCGAGCACTGCGTCGCGCGCCCGCCGGTCGCGGCCGAACCAGTACAGCGCGAGCGGCCGGTCGCGCGTCGTTGACGTAGGCGATCGCGTCGTCGAGCCGACGATAGCGGACGATCGGCAGCAGCGGCCCGAAGATCTCCTCGCGCATCGCGGCCATCGCGTCGCGGACCTCGAGCAGCGCGACCGGCGGCATCCGTCGACCGCGCGCGATCGTCTCGGCGTGCAGCGGCACGACGCGGGCGCCGTGCGCCCTCGCGTCGTCGACCAGGCCGCGCAGTCGCGCGGCGTGCCGCTCGTCGACGAGCGCGCAGTAGTCCGGGTTGCCGGCGATCGTCGGGAACAGCCGGGTCGTCGCGACGTGCAGCGCGTCGACGAGCCGGTCGGCGATCGCGTCGTCGACGAGCAGGTAGTCGGGCGCGACGCAGGTCTGTCCCGCGTTGAAGAGCTTCGCGGCCATCAGCCGGCTCGCCGCCACGTCGAGGTCGCAACTCGCGTCGACGATCGCCGGCGACTTGCCGCCGAGCTCGAGCGTCACGGGCACGAGGTTCGCGGCCGCCGCGAGGGCCACCTCGCGTCCGGTCGTGGCCGAGCCGGTGAACAGCAGGTGATCGAACGGCAGCGCGACGAACGCGCGCGCGAGCGCGACGTCGCCGGTCGCGACGACGCATCTCGTCGGGTGCGAACCAGCGTTCGACGGACTCCCGCAGCAACGACGCGAAGCGCGGCGTGCGCTCGGACGGCTTGACGAGCACGCGATTGCCGGCCGCGAGCGCCGAGACGGCCGGGCCGATCGCGAGCTGGTACGGATAGTTCCACGGCGCGACGATGCCGACGACGCCGAGCGGTTGCGGCAGCACGGCGCTGCGGGCCGGCATCAGCGACAGCGGCGTCGCGACACGGCGCGGCCGCATCCAGCCGGCGAGATGCCGTCGCGCGTGCGAGATCGCGTTGCGGACCGCGATCAGGTCCGCGAGCTCGGTCACCTGCGACGAGCGATGGCCGAAGTCGGCCGAGATGGCGGCTCGGATCGCCGGCGCGGAGTCGTCGGTCATCGCGCGGACCCGCGCGAGCCGGTCGAGCCGCGTCGCGAGCGACGGCGACGGATCGTCCGCGCACGACCGTCGCATCCGCTCGAACGCGCGCTGCAGCGACGCGACCGACGACGCCTCGTCGTCGACCTGCGCGGACGATGGCGCGACGACCGCGTTCATGTCGCGCGCGGTCCGGTGTAGCGACGCCCGCGCCACGCGGACTCGCGTCCGAGTCGGTCGCGCACCAGCGACGTCCACTGGTTCGCGAGCAGCAGCGTGGCGCCGAGCGGATGCAGCGCGGCGCCGAGCCACGACTGTCGATAGCGCACGCACAGCACGACGCGCAACGCGACGTTCGCCGCCGAGCCGATCGCGCCGGCGATCGCGAGCGACGGCTGCCCGGTCGCGAGACCGACGATCACGAACAGCGCCGGCGCGACGTGCCCGAGGCCGATCAGCACAGTCCACACCGGCAGCGTGCGCGCGGTCGCCATCCCTTCGCCGGGACTCTTCGCGAAGCCGCGCCACACGGCCGCGAAGCCGTCGTACATCCGGCAGGTGGCGAGCGCCGAGCCGTCGAAGACGTCGGTGCCCCAGCCGGCCGCGCGGAACGTGCGCGGCAGGCTCGTGCCGTCGTGCCGCGAGCCCGGCTCGGCCGCGTGGCCGCGCACCGCGAGATAGGCGTCGCGCCGCACCACGATCCACTGGCCGCACGCGGCACCGTAGGCCGGCAGCGTCGAGCGTCGCATGCGGTCCATCGGCAGGTAGCCGAGCAGCAGCACGTGGATCCACGGGATGACGAGCTGCTCGGCGAGCCCGATCGCGATCTCGCGCGGGAAGCCGCTGACGAGCCCGAGCGTCGGCGTCGCGAGCAGCCGTCCGGCGGCACGGGCAGCGGCGTCGGGCGACAGGTCGACGTCGGCGTCGACGAACATCAGCACCTCGTGCCGCGCGCGGCCGGCGAGCAGCCAGCACGCGCGCTGCTTGCCGGCCCAGCCGGCGGGCAACGGTCCGGTGCGGATCAGCGTCACGCGCTCGTCGCCCGAGGCCAGCGCGTCGACGATCGCGGCCGTGTCGTCGGTCGACTCGTCGTCGGCGACGACGACCTCGACGTCGACGCCGCGGCTCGCGAGCGCACGACGGATCGACGCGCCGATCGTCGCGGCCTCGTCGCGCGCGGGAATCAGGATCGACACCGCGGCGCCGGGCGGCGGCGCGTCGGTCGGCGCCGCGAACGCGCGGACGTTGCGCAGCGCCGCGAGCAGCGGCAGCCACGCGAACGCGACGGCGATCCACGCGACCGTCGTCATCGTCATCGCCTCTCGGGTTGCCGCGGCGCATGCGCCGCGTCGAAGCGCCGTCCGCGCGACCACGCCTCGAGGCGCCGGCCGAGGTCGTAGAAGCCGCCGACGCCGACGCGGCCTTCGAACAGTTCGACGAAGCGGGACGGATCGCGCGTCGTCGCGTCGTGCGCGAGGCGATCCATCGTCGCGGTGAGCCGGTCGGACAACAGCGCATGCAGCGCCTCGGTCGTCATCGGCACGTCGCGACCGAGCGTCATCGGTTCGCCGAAGCGCGCGAGCGCCTCGGGCAGCTTCTCGCTCCAGAACGGGTACTCGACCGCCATCGGCAGCACGGTGACGCGCGCCACGGACGCGATCGCGGCCGCGAGTCCGGGTTCGAACAGCACCGGACGCTCGCGCGGATCGGCGAAGCGGCCCTGCGGCGTCAGGCAGAACAGCGTGTCGGGGCGCGCCAGCAGCCGACGCGCGATCCGCAGGAAACGCGCCGCGCCGACATACGAGTCGCGGCGCACGCCGAAGAAGCCGAGTCGTCGCATGAAGCCGTAGCGCTCGAGCGCCTCCGCGTCGATGGGTCCGAAGATGCGACGCCGCGGGAACAGCAGGTCGAGCACGACCGGCACCGACGCGCCGTCCCACCACGACGGATGGTTGAAGTACACGATCAGCGGCAGCGCGTCGTCGACGGCGGGCACGCCGGACTTCGCGAGCCGGATCGAATGGAACGAGCGACGCAGCTGGCGACGCAGCGCGAAGCGGAAGAAGCGCAGCGCCGTCGTCGAGCGCGAGGCTTCGGGATCGTCGTCAGGCGGCGGCCGACGCATGGTCCCGGTCGAGCGCGTCGGCGGCGATCCAGCCCGACATCATCACCATCGGCATGCCGGGTCCCGGGTGCGCGGCGCCGCCGGCGAGATACAGCCCGGGCACGTCGCGTCGGCGGTTGCCCGGCTTGAACGCGCCGGTGAAGCGGCCGTGGCTCGCGAGCCCGTAGATCGCGCCGTTCAGCACGCGATAGCGGCGATGGATGTCGTCGGGCGTGAGGTGATGCTCGACGCGGATGCGGTCCTCGAGGTCGGTCAGCCCGGCCGTCCGTGCGAGCTTGTCGAGGATCACCTTGCGATACGCGGGGAACATCGATCGCCAGTCGTGATGCGGCCGCAGGTAAGGGGCGTGGACGAGGACGTAGAGCGCCTCGCCGCCGGCCGGCGCGACGCCGGGCTCCGTGCGCGCCGGCGCCGCGAGATAGCACGTCGGGTCGGGGGCCGGCTCGCCGCGACGATAGATCGCGTCGAACTCCTCGTGCGCGTCGCGCGAGAACACGAAGTCGTGATGCGCGAGATGCGGATACGCGCGATCGAGGCCGAGATACAGCACGACGCCGGAGCACGCCGGCTCGAGCGCGTGGGTCTGTGCGAGCTGGCGACGCCGCGACGGTGCCAGCAGCTCGTCGTAGGTCCGCGCGGCGTCCATGTTCGAGACGACCGCCTTGACCGGCACGCGTTCGCCGGACGCCGTGACGACGGCGGTGACGGCGGCCGCCGGTCCGTGCGACGTGCCGGTCTCGATGCGCGTGACGGCGGTGCCGGTGCGGAACTCGACGCCGATCTCCTCGGCGACGCGGCGCAGCGCGCGCGGCACCGCGCCGGTGCCGCCTTCCGGATACCAGACGCCGTCGCCGGTCTGCATGTGCGCGATGCCGGCGAGAACGGCCGGCGAGCGGAACGGGTCCGAGCCGACGTACTGCGCGAAGTGGTCGATCATCTGCGCGAGCCGCGGGTCGCGAACGTGCCGTCGCACGACGTCGCCGAAGCTGCGACCCATCCGCAGCGCGATCAGGTCCGACATCGTCGACCACGTCATGTTGCTCTTGAGGTCGAACGTGTCGCGCACGCCGTCGACGCTCTTCCAGAAGAAGAAGCGCTCGGAGATGCGATGCAGCCGCTCCGACACGGCGAGGTAGTCGCGGTAGCCGGCGACGTTCGCCGCGGGCGCGAACGCCGCGATGCGCTCGTCCATGTCGCCGGCGCCGGGCACGAGGTCGATCGTCGAGCCGTCGTCGAAGAAGCAGCGCCATTGCGGATCGAGCGGCAGCAGCGTCAGCTCGCGTCGCAGCTCGCGGCCGGCCTCGGCGAACACGCGCTCGAGCACGCGCGGCAGCGTCAGGATCGTCGGGCCCATGTCGAAGCGGTAGCCGTCGCGCTCGAAGACGGCCGCCTTGCCGCCGACCCAGTCGTTCGCCTCGAACAGCACGACGCGATGGCCGCGTCCCGCGAGCGTGACGGCCGCCGCGAGGCCGGCGAGGCCGCCGCCGACGATGCCGACGGGCAGCGCGTCGCGCCGCGTCGTCATGGCGTGTCCGCGAAGGCCTCGCGCGCGCCCGAGAAGTTCATCGCGCGCCGCGTCTCGGCGCTGCGCAGCCCGAGGTCCTCGGCGATCAGCCGCGCCGTGATGCGGGCGCCTTCGAAGATCACCGGCAGGCCGCTGCCCGGATGCGTGCCGCCGCCGGCGAGGTACAGCCGGTCGAGTTCCTCGAAGCGGTTCTGCGGACGCCAGCACATCATCTGGTCCAGCGTGTGCGCGAGGTTGAACGTCGCGCCGCGGAAGATCGCGTGGTCGCTCGCCCAGTCGGCCGGCGTGACGACGATCTCGCGACGGATGCGCCGTTCGAGGTCGCGGATGCCGAGCGACGCGAGCCGCTCGAGCACGAGCGCGCGATAGCGCGTCCGCTCGCGCGACCAGTCGATGCCGCCGGCGAGGTTGCCGACCGGCACCAGCACGTACAGCGCGCTGTGACCGCGCGGCGCGAGCGTCGGGTCGGTCCGCGACGCGTTCTGCACGTACAGCGACGGCGCGGACGGCGGCGCGTCGCCCGACTCGATCTGCTTCAGGTTCGTCGCGTAGTCCTCCGACAACGCGACGGTGTGATGCTCGAGGTCGACGTCGCCCTCGATGCCGAGATACATCATGAACGTCGAGCACGAGTACTTCTTCGTCTCGATCTTCCGGTCGCTCCAGCGCGAGCGCAGCCGGTCCGGCACGAGACGCTGCATCGCGTGCGCGAAGTCCGCGTTGACGAGGACCGCATCGCTGCGCACGACGCCGTCGCGCGTGCGCACGCCGACGGCCTTGCGGCCCTCGAACACGATCTCGTCGACCGGCGTGTCGAGCTCGATCCGCACGCCCATGCGGCGCACGAGTCGGGCCATCGTCTCCATCACCGTGTTGCAGCCGCCTTCGGGATGCCACACGCCGTGCTCGTGCTCGAGGAACGCGAGGATGCTGAACAGGCTCGGGCAGCGATACGGCGACATCCCGAGGTACTTGCTCTGGAACGAGAACGCGAGCCGCAACCGCGGATCGGCGAAGTAGCGCTGCAGGTCGCGGTCGAGGCTCGCCCACGGCCGCAGGTGGGCGAGCGCGCGCAGCACCTGCGGCGCGAGGAAGTCGTGGACGCCGCGGAACGGCCGCGCGAGCACCGGACCGAAGGCCGCGAGCTTGGCGCTGTTGTCCCGCATGAAGGCCGCGATGCCGTCGGCGTCGGCGGGACTGAAGCGCGCGACCTCGGCGGCGAGGCGGTCCGGATCGACCCACACCTTCAGCGGGTCGCGACCGCCCCCGGGCTCGAGGAAGACCAGTTCGTACAGCGGGTCGATCCGCGTCATCGGCACCTCGCGGTCGAAGTCGTGACCGCCGTGCGCAAAAATTTCGCGGATGATCTGCGGATAGAGGAAGAACGTCGGTCCGGTGTCGAAGCGGTAGCCGTCGACGTCGATCGCGCGCGACCGGCCGCCGACGCGGTCGCCGCGCTCGAAGATCGTGACGGCGGCGCCCGAGCTGGCGAGCAGCATGGCGGCGGCGAGGCCGCCGGGGCCGCCGCCGACGATCGCGACGGACGCCCTCATCGGCGACGCGGCGGTTGCGGGCCGGCGATCGATCGCCCGGCGCCGAAGACGGAGGCCAGCCCCGAACGGCGCCCGCCCCGGCCCCGTCGACGCGACCCTTCCGACGACGCGCGGGACGGCTTCGGGACGAGGAACGCGGCGGCGAGGAGGAGGATCCAGCGCCAGATCACGGCGCGGCGCGTCGAGGGTTCATCGCAACGATTCAGCAAGCGATATGCCCGTCGCGCGTCGCCCTGCGCCGGGCGGTCGGCACGGCTGTCGCGGGCATCGGTACAAATCCCGCATTGCGCGGAAGGGGAACCGCATCGAGAATGGCGCCCGCGCTGCCCGCCGGACGCACGTCCGCATGCGGCAGCGCAACGAAGAAGCCGTCGACGCACGGCTCCGAGACTGCCGGGAGACGGCGGGGCGCAGGCCTCGCGAGGACGACATGAGAACGACCATTTCCAGCTCTCCGCGGGGCGACCTGCCGACGCCGCGGTCGTCGCTGCGCGCCCGCGTCGCGGCCGCCGCGCGATCGGCGTTCGTGCCGCTCGCGTCGCTGTTGCTGGCGTCGTCGATCGCGCCGGGCTTCGCGTTCGCGCAGTCGGCGTCGGCACCTTCGGCGTCCCCCATCGTCATCAAGTTCAGCCACGTCGTCGCGGCCGACGCGCCGAAAGGCAAGATGGCCGAGTAGTTCAAGAAGCTCGCCGAGGAGCGGACGCAAGGACGCGTGAAGGTCGAGGTCTATCCGAACTCGTCGCTCTACAAGGACAAGGAGGAGATGGAGGCGCTGCAGCTCGGCGCGGTCCAGATGCTCGCGCCGTCGCTCGCGAAGTTCGGGCCGCTCGGCGTCAAGGAGTTCGAGGTCTTCGACCTGCCGTACGTGTTCCCCGACGAGGCGGCGTTCCATCGCGTCGCCGACGGCCCGATCGGCCGCTCGCTGCTCGCGAAGCTCGAGCCGAAGGGCATCAAGGGCCTCGGCTACATCGACAACGGCTTCCACGCGTTCGCCGGCAACCGTCCGATGAAGACGCCTGCGGACATGAAGGGCATGAAGATGCGCATCCAGTCGTCGAAGGTCCTCGACGCGCAGATGCGCGCGCTCGGCGCGATCCCGCAGGTGATGGCGGCGTCGGAGGTCTATCAGGCGATGCAGACCGGCGTCGTCGACGGGACCGAAGGCGTGCCGTCGGGCCTCTACACGCAGAAGCTGAACGAGGTCGCGAAGTACATGACGATCTCGGACCACGGCCATCTCGCGTACGCCGTCGTCGCGAACCGGAAGTTCTGGGACGGATTGCCGCCCGACATCCGCGCGTCGCTCGAGAGCGCGCTGAAGGACTCGATCGACTACGGCAACGCCGCGGCGAAGAAGGACAACGTCGACGCGGTCGCCGCGATCCGCGCGACCGGCAAGACCGAGGTCACGGTGCTGACGCCGGCGCAGAAGGAGGCGTTCCGGCAGGTGCTGCTGCCGGTGCATCAGGAGGTCGAGGGCCGCATCGGCCGCGACCTGATCCGGCAGGTGTACGCGACGACCGGATTCGGCGCCGCGCAGTGAGGCATCGCATGCGGCAGGACGTCCGACGCGTCGGCCACGCATCCGGTCGCCGTCGTTCCAGATCGATCATCAAAGGACCAGAGACATGAAACTCCGCCATCTGATCGCCGGCGTCGTGCTCGCCGGCGCCGCCGTCGGCGCGTTCGCGCAGGCGCCGATCGTCATCAAGTTCAGCCACGTCGTCGCGGCCGACACGCCGAAGGGCAAGGGCGCCGAGATGTTCAAGAAGCTCGCCGAGGAGCGCACCAAGGGTCGCGTGAAGGTCGAGGTCTACGCGAACTCGGTGCTCTACAAGGACAAGGAGGAGATGGAAGCGCTGCAGCTCGGCGCGGTGCAGATGCTCGCGCCGTCGCTCGCGAAGTTCGGGCCGCTCGGCGTCAAGGAGTTCGAGGTGTTCGACCTGCCGTACATCTTCCCGGACCGCGCGGCGCTCGAGAAGGTCGAGGAGGGGCCGGTCGGCGCGATGCTGTTCAAGAAGCTCGAGACGAAGGGCATCAAGGGCCTCGCGTACTGGGACAACGGCTTCAAGGTGATGAGCGCGAACAAGCCGCTGCACATGCCCGACGACTTCAAGGGCCTGAAGATGCGGATCCAGTCGTCGAAGGTGCTCGAGGCGCAGATGCGCGCGCTCGGGGCGCTGCCGCAGGTGCTCGCCTTCTCCGAGGTCTACCAGGCGCTGCAGACCGGCGTCGTCGACGGCACCGAGAACCCGCCATCGAACCTGTACACGCAGAAGATGAACGAGGTGCAGAAGTACGTCGCGGTCAGCAACCACGGCTATCTCGGCTACGCGGTCATCGTCAACAAGGAGTTCTGGGACGGCCTGCCGGCCGACATCCGCACGACGCTCGAAGGCGCGATGAAGGACGCGACGAAGTTCACGAACGACATCGCCGAGAAGGAGAACCAGGACGCGCTCGCGAAGGTCAGGGCGACCGGCAAGACGCAGGTCTACGACCTGACGCCGGCGGAGACGGCGGCGTGGAAGAAGGTGCTGCTGCCGGTGCAGGACGAGATGAAGTCGCGGATCGGCAAGGACACCGTCGAGGCGGTGCAGAAGGAAACGGGCGTCCTGAAGTGATCGGCCCGTCGTCCCCGATCTCTTCGCGGGAACGACGGCGATTCGAGTTCGTGCCCCGGACGGGACGACCGCGTTCGATGATCAACCGATTCCTGAACCACCTCGAAGAATGGATCATCGCGTCGCTGATGGGTGCCGCGACGATCCTGATCTTCGTCTCGGTGATCCATCGCTATGCGTCCGGCATCCCGCACGTGCAGGACTACGCGCTGAAGATCAACCTGTCGTGGGCGCAGGAGCTGTGCATCTACATGTTCGTGTGGATGGCGAAGTTCGGCGCGGCGTACGGCGTCCGTGAAGGCGTGCACGTCGGCGTCGACGTGCTGATCGCGCGGCTGCCGACCGAGTGGCGCAAGGTCGGCGTCTATCTCGCGCTGTTCGGCGGCATGTTCTTCACCGCGGTCATCGGCTCGCTCGGGCTGCGCTTCGTGTGGGAGAACGGCATGCACTACGCGCTCTTCCACGCGCTCGGCATGGACACCGGCGACCTGCCCGAGGGACCGACGACGCCCGACCTCGAATGGCCGACGTGGTGCGTCTATTCGGCGGTCTGGATGGGCTCGTACCTGATGTGCTGTCGATTCATCCAGGTCGCGATCGTGTTCTGGCGGACCGGCGAGATGCCGAAGCACGACGAGGCCGCGGTCGAGGGGCTCGACGACCTCGAGATGGAGGAGTTTCCCGGCGTCGGCAAGGTCGCCAATCTCCGGGAGGCCACGATGAGCGAGATGGTCGCGGGCGGTCCGAAGCCGGTCGTGCTGACGTCGGCGATCGACAATCCGTTCGGCTACCAGCCGTGGTCGAAGAAGAAGGCGGCGATCTGGCTGATCTCGATCGCCGTGCTGCTGCTCGGCATCTCGATCGCGTACGGCAAGGTGGCGATCGTGTTCTGCCTGCTGATCGCGCTGATGCTGACCGGCATCCCGGTGTCGATCGCGCTCGGCCTGACCGTGCTGATGTTCATGTTCGTCCTGACGCAGGTGCCGGTCGAGGCGGTCGCGCTGAAGCTGTTCACCGGCATCGAGAAGTTCGAGATCATGGCGATCCCGTTCTTCATCCTCGCGGGCAACTTCCTGACGCACGGCGGCGTCGCGCGCCGGATGATCAAGTTCGCGACGACGATCGTCGGCCACTGGCACGGCGGCCTCGCGCTCGCGGGCATCGTCGCCTGCGCGATGTTCGCGCTCGTCTGCGGGTCGTCGGTCGCGACCGTCGTCGCGATCGGCTCGATCATCCTGCCGGCGATGGTCAAGCAGGGCTATCCGATGCGCTTCGGCGCCGGCGTGATCATCACCGCCGGTTCGCTCGGCATCCTGATGCTGCCGTCGATCCCGAAGGTGATCTACGCGATCTCGACGGGCACGTCGATCGGCGCGCTGTTCGTCGCGGGGCTGATCCCCGGCATGCTGCTGACGGTCATGCTGTGCACCACGACGTGGTACCTCGCGAAGAAGAACGGCTACCCGCGGATGAAGAAGGCGACGTGGCTGCAGACGCTGGAATGCGTTCCGCGACAGCGTCTGGGGGCTGCTGCTCGTCGTCATCATCATCGGCGGCATCTACACCGGCATCTTCACCGCCACCGAGGCGGCGGCGATGAGCGCGGTGTACTCGTTCTTCATCTCGGTGTTCGTCTACAGGGACATGCCGCTGTCGAAGACGCCGAAGGTGCTGCTGACGTCCGCGGCGCTGAGCGCGATGCTGCTGTACATCATCACGAACGCGACGCTGTTCTCGTTCCTGATGGCGTCACGAGAACATCCCGCAGGCGATGGCCGACTGGATGCTCGGCAAGCATCTCGGCCAGGTCGAGTTCCTCGCGATCACGAACGTCCTGCTGCTGCTCGCCGGCAACGTGATGGAGCCGTCGTCGATCATCCTCGTGTTCGCGCCGATCCTGCATCCGACGGCGGTCGCGCTCGGCATCAACTCGGTCCACCTCGGCATCCTGATCGACGTCAACATGGAAGTCGGCCTGTGCCATCCGCCGGTCGGACTCAACCTCTACGTCGCGTCGGGCATCTCGAAGATGCGGATCACCGAGCTGACGGTGGCGGTGCTGCCCTGGCTCGCGACGATGATCGTGTTCCTGATCATCGTGACGTACTGGCCGGAGCTGACGCTGTGGCTGCCGCGGCACATGGGGATGCTCTGACCCGCCCGGCGTTCCGCGTCGCGCCGTCGGCGGACGTCGCCTCGCGTCGCCGCGGATGCGCTTCGTCGAACGGCTCCGTGCCCGCTCGACGAGCGCCCGCGCAGCGCACCGTCCGGCTGCGACGGCCCGGCTAGTCCCCGCGCACCCCGAACGCGACCGGTTCGACCGGCGACTGTGCATCACCCCGCAGCGTCCGCTGCCACCACCCGACGTTCCGCCACGCGCCGAGCTTGAACCCGACGTCGCGATAGACGCCGACGTGCGTGAAGCCGACCGACTCGTGCAGCGCGACGCTGGCATCGTTCGGCAACGCGATGCCGGCGAATGCCTGGCGGTAGCCGAGCGCCGAGAGCTCGTCGAACAGTCGGGGGTAGAGCGCCTTGCCGACGCCGCGACCGCGACGGTCCTCGCGGACGTACGCGGTCACGTCGACCGACCACTGGTACGCCGCGCGTTCGCGATGCCGGCTGGCGTAGACGTAGCCGTCGACGCGGCCGGCCTCGTCCTCGCTGACGAGCCACGGGAAGCGCTCGAGGGTCGCGTCGATCCTTCGTCGCATCTCGTCGATCGTCGGCACGTCGAGCTCGAACGAGATGACGGTGTGCGCGACGATCGGCGCGTAGATCGCGTGGATCGCCTCGGCATCGTCGGCGCGTGCGACGCGGATCGTCATCGTCCCGCCGATCGGTCCGCGAGGAGCGCGTCGGTCGCGCCGGGCGGCGCCGCGCTCGTCGGCATCGTCGCGTTCGTCGTCGCGCTCGTCGACGCAGGCGTCGCGCCCGCCGTGCGAGGCAGACACGACAGCGCGACGAAGATCGTCGCTGCGAGCGCGCTCGACACCCACAGCGCGTCGACGCCGAGGCGATCGAGCAGCACGCCGAACAGCCATGGCGCGCACGCCTGCGCGACGCGCGCCGGAACCATCAGCACGCCCTGTCGATGGCCGTAGCCGGCGCTGCCGAACAGCGCGAGCGGCAACGTGCCCTTCGCGATGGTCAGGATGCCGTTGCCGGCACCGTGCAGGATCGCGAAGAAGGCGGCGGCCGGCGCGCCGAACACGATCAGCGCGACCGCGCCGACGGGATGCAGCAACGCCGCGATGCGGGCCGACACGAGCGGATGCGCGCGCCGCAGCGCGCCGTATTCGGCGAGGCGCGCCGCGACCTGCGCCGGTCCGACGAGCGCGCCGACGGACACCGCGACGGCCGTGCTCGCGCCCGCCGCGACCATCAGCCGCGGCAGGTGCGTGGCCATCGCGGTCGCGATGAACCACGTCGCCGCGAAGACGAACGCCAGCAGCCATTCGGCACGCCGCACCGTCGCATCGACCGGTTCCCGACCGGCCGGCGACGCGACGAGCGCCGCGTCGGCCGACGTCGCTCCGCCGACGACGACCGCGCCGTCGCCGCCGACCCGGCGGGGCAGCGACGCGTTCAGCGGCAGCCCGACCACGACGTGCAGCGCGGCCCAGACGAGGCAGGCGTCGCGCCATCCGATCGTCGCCTCCAGCCACGCCGACAGCGGCCAGCCGACCGTGCTCGCGAACCCGCCGAGCAGCGTGATGCCGGTGATCGCGCCGCGCGCGTCGCCGCCATACCGGCCGACGAGCGCGGCGAACGCGCCTTCGTAGAGCCCGCTGCCCATCCCGATGCCGATCACGAGCCAACCGGCGAAAAGCGTCGCGGCGTTCGGCGCGACGGCGAGCAGCACGAGTCCGATCGCGAAGACGACGTTCGTCGCGACCAGTACCGGTCGGCCGCCGAAGCGATCGATCGCGCGGCCGGCCGACGGGCCGCACGCCGCCGACACGATCAGCGCGGCCGAGAAGGCGGCGAAGATCGTCGGGACCGACACGCCGAAGGTGCGGGCCATCGGCGCGGCGAGCATGGCCGGCAGGTAGTACGACGACGCCCAAGCGAGCGTCTGGGCGATGCCCAGCGCGGCGACCGTCGCGGTCGGGACCTTCGATGCCATCGTCGTCTCGCGGCGCGGACTCGTGCCGCGGCTGGCGACGATTATAGGCAAGCGATCGACGGCATTCGCCGCACCGGCGGCGCTTCACGACTCACGACGCCGCCGCGGCGACGAGCTTGTCGGCGAGGTCCTTCTGCGTGTACGGCTTCGGCAGGAACAGCAACCCTGCCGGGATGCGGAAGTGGTCCAGCGCGCTGCCGGTGTAGCCGGACGTCAGCACGAGCTTCAGCCGCGGGCGCAGGCGAAGCGCCGCCTCGGCGAGCTGCACGCCGTTCAGCCGGCCCGGCATGACCATGTCCGACAGGACGATGTCGACCGCGAGCCCGCTCGACAGCAGGTCGAACGCCTCGTCGCCGC
Organism: uncultured beta proteobacterium; assembly: GCA_963720205.1. Taxonomy (GTDB): domain Bacteria; phylum Pseudomonadota; class Gammaproteobacteria; order Burkholderiales; family Burkholderiaceae_D; genus CAHJXF01. Next base: position 3,555,390 of record OY970390.1, read on the forward strand.
TGGTCGCGGTCACGACGCGATAGCCGAGCTCCTCGACGCGGTCCTTCGTCGCGACCAGCACGTCGCCGTCGTCCTCGACGAGCAGCACCGACATGCCCGACGGGTGCGGGTCTTGCGACTCGGGCGCCTGCTGCCGCTCGATGTGCGCCGCGGTCGACGGCGGCAGGTTCATCGCGACGGTCGTGCCGCGCCCCTCGGTCGACTCGACGACGACCTGCCCGCCGGCGCTCCGTGCGAAGCCGTAGACCTGGCTCAGGCCGAGCCCGGTGCCGAGCCCCTGCGCCTTCGTCGTGAAGAACGGCTCGAAGATCCGCGGTTGCACGTCGCGCGGGATGCCGACGCCGCGGTCCGCGATCGCGACCTGCACGAAGCGGCCGGGCGCGGCGTCGCTGTCGACGAGCTGTCGCGCGTCGAGCGTCACGAGGCGCGTCGACACGACGATCTCGCCGCCGTCCGGCATCGCGTCGCGCGCGTTGCCGACGAGGTTCAGGAACGCGGCGTGGAACTCGGCGGCGTCGACGCAGATCGTGCCGACGTCGCCGAGGTCGAAGCGGACCGTCACGAGCGATCCGGGCACGTTCGCGGCGAGCGAGCCGAACTCGCGCAGCGTCTCGTTCGTGTCGAGCACCTCCGGCCGCAGGTTCTGCCGGCGCGCGAAACTCATCAGCCGGCGGATCAGCTGCGTGCCCCGCTCCGCCGCCTTCGTCGCGTTGCCGGCGAGCCGCAGCACGCGGTCGGTGTCGGACGGACGCCGCGCGATCATCTCGAGACCGCCGGTGATCGCCGTCAGCACGTTGTTGAAGTCGTGCGCGATGCCGCCGGTCAGCTGGCCGAGCGCCTCGAAGCGCTGCGCGCGGACCAGCGCATCGCGCGACTGCACGAGCTCGACGTTGCGCGCCTCGGCGTCCTCCATCGCATCGGCGAGCTGCGCGTGCAGCTTGTTGAACTCGAACAGCAACCCGACCAGCACGACGCTGGCCGCGACCAGTGCGAACACGCGACCGCCGTACCAGCCGAGGTCGTAGCGCACGGAGCTGATCACCGCACTCAGCAGGACGTCGCACATCCACACCCACATCACCGCGAACAGCCAGAGGTCGAGCACGGACCGATAGCGATGACGCCACAGCAGCGCGATCGCGGTGACGCAGACGACGATGACGAGCGGCGTGACGCCGGTGGTCACCATGCGGCTGTAATCGCCGTCGACGATCAGCAGCGGCAGGACGCGTGCGCCGGCGCGGGCGAGCAGCACGAGCGTCGCCGCGACGACCGCGCTCGCCGCGAGCGCGAGGCCGGTCGCCTTCGACGCCGACGACACGAGCCGCGCGGCGTCGTCCGGCGAGCGCTTCAGCAGCGCGTACGCCACGATCAGCAGCGGGAAGCAGGCGTGCCAGAAGACGTACAGCCAGCCGGTGGTCTGCGCGTCGCCGAACAGGCCGACGGCCGCACCGTTCCGCGGGAACGAGAACGCATGCGCCGCGACGAGCAGGCTGTTGACGAAGTACGCGCAGGCGACGGCGAGCAGCGACCGGTGCTTCAGGATCGAGAATTCGCTCAGCAGCAGGAACGCCGTCACGAGGTCGATGACGACGAGCGACGACTCGTAGCTCGGGATGAACGACACGAGCCGCGGCAGATGGATGCCGGCGAACGGCGCCATGACGATCGCCGCGACGATCGACAGGACGATCGCGGCGCCGGCGAGCCGTCGATTGCCGCGGTCGGGCGACGAGGTCGCGAGGAACGGCCGCAACGCCAGCGCGGTGCGCGACGGGACCGTCGCGGGTCCGGTGCGCGAGGTTTCTACGTCCACGGGTCGCCTCCCTTCGACACGGCGGGATTCCGCACCAGTTCGGAGGAAAAGGCAAGAAAGACCGTCCCGGCGGTATCGCGCCGGCGACGGGCGTCGTCGACTAGACTCGACCCCCTCGTCCACCGCCGTCCTGCCATGACCCTCGAACAGAACATCCACGCGGCGCTGACCGGCGTGGTCGATCCGAACACCGGAAAGCGATCTCGCCGCCACGAAGTCGATCCGCAACCTGCGGATCGACGCGACGCCCGCCGGCGCGGACGTCTCGCTCGACATCGAGCTCGGCTATCCGGCCGCGAGCCAGATGGACGCGATCCGCGAGCGCGTCGAGGCCGCGCTGCGCGCGGTCGAAGGCGTCGCGACGGTCCGCGTCGACGTCGCGTCGAAGATCGTCGCGCACGTCGTGCAGCGCGGCGCGAAGACGATGACCGAACATCCGCAACATCGTCGCGATCGCGTCGGGCAAGGGCGGCGTCGGCAAGAGCACGACGGCCGTCAACCTCGCGCTCGCGCTCGCGGCCGAAGGCGCGACGGTCGGCACTGCTCGACGCCGACATCTACGGCCCGTCGCAGCCGACGATGCTCGGCATCGCCGGCAAGCCGCGAGTCGAACGACGGCAAGACGATGGAGCCGATGGAGCGTCACGGCATCCAGGCGATCTCGATCGGCTTCCTGATCGATCCCGACGAGCCGATGGTGTGGCGCGGCCCGATCGTCACGCAGGCGCTGACGCAGCTGCTCGAGCAGACGAACTGGCGCGACCTCGACTACCTGATCGTCGACATGCCGCCCGGCACCGGCGACATCCAGCTGACGCTGTCGCAGAAGGTGCCGGTGACCGGCGCCGTGATCGTGACGACGCCGCAGGACATCGCGCTGCTCGATGCGCGGAAGGGCCTGCAAGATGTTCGAGAAGGTCGGCATCCCGATCCTCGGCGTCGTCGAGAACATGAGCCTGCACGTCTGCAGCGAACTGCGGCCACGTCGAGCACATCTTCGGCGACGGGCGGCGGCGAGAAGATGTGCGCCGACTACGGCGTGCCGTTCCTCGGCAGCCTGCCGCTCGACATCCGCATCCGCGAGCAGGCCGACTCCGGCATGCCGACGGTCGTCGCCGAACCCGACGGCGCGATCGCGCAGACCTACAAGGAGATCGCGCGCAAGGTCGCGGTCGCGGTCGCCGACGAAGGCGAAGGACATGTCGGCGAAGTTTCCGAACATCGTCGTGCGAGAACACCTGACGCGGCGCGTGCCGCGACGGCACCCGCCGGCGGGGCGCCCCGCGATGCGAACGGCGGCGTCGTGCGGCGGGCGTCGTGCGGCGGGAAGCGTCCGGGGCTACTTCTTCGGCGGCTCGCCGCCCTTCGGCGCCGGGTTGCCTTCCGGCGCGCCGTTCAGCGTGTACGGCGGCGCGCCGGCCGCGGCGGAGCCGACCGTCGACTGCGCGTCGGGCGACCGGCTCGTCGCGTCGGTCGCCTGCGACGCCGTGCGCGTCTGTTCGTCGGCGGGCTTCGGCGTCGAGTCGCCCGGCGGCGGCGGCGTCGTCGCCTGCCGCGTCTCGTCGGTCGGCAGGTTCGCCGTCGCCTTCAGCGGATCGGCGTCGGGGCGGCTGCAGCCGAAGAACGTCGCGCCGATCAGCAGCGCGGCGAGCGTGCGGCCGAGGTGCAGCCGCGCCTGCGGCTTCGGCGATCCGCGCCGTCGGCGCTTCTCGATCGTCTTCATCGGCATCGCGTCTCCCGGACGCCGATCGGTAAACTCGTCGGCATTGCGAGGCCGTCGCGCGTCGACCTCATCGAACCGCGGACGGCAGGTTCGCGACTGTCGGCCGGTCACGCATCGTGACGTCGGCCGTCGGGGCGTTGTCGCGTCCCTCTTTCGAAGGAAGCCATGAAGATCGCAGTGATCGGTGCCGGATCGATCGGCGGGGTGCTCGCGGCGCGACTCGCGCTGACGGGGCACGATGTGGTCGCGGTCGCGCGCGGCGCGCATCTCGATGCGATCCGGTCGCACGGCCTGACGCTCGTCGACCGGCTCGACGCGGGGCGGACCTCGGTCGCACGCGTCGCGGCGTCGGACGACCCGGCCGCGTTCGGCGTGCAGGACGTCGTGTTCATCGGCCTGAAGGCGCACGCGATCCCGGCGATGCTGCCGCGGCTCGCGCCGCTGATCGGACCGGACACGATCGTCGTGCCGGCGATCAACGGCCTGCCGTGGTGGTACTTCCAGCGCGAAGGCGGCGCGCACGACGGCCTCGTCGTGCGAGAGCGTCGACCCGCACGGCGACATGGCGCACGCGCTCGATGCCGGTCGCATCGTCGGCTGCGTCGTGCACATCGCGGCCGAGGTCGGCGCGCCCGGCGTCGTCCATCACACCGGCGGCCGGCTGCTGGTCGTCGGCGAGATCGACCGGTCGCTCGCCGATCCGGTCACGCCGCGGCTGCGCCGCCTCGTGGACGCGCTCGACGTCGCGGGCTTCGAGGCGCGCCCGTCGAACGACATCCGCTACGACGTGTGGGCGAAGCTGATCGGCAACCTGAGCTTCAATCCGGTCGCCGCGCTGACGTACGCGAACATGGCGCGCATCTGCGCGAGCGAGGGACTGCTCGACGTGATCCGCGCGATGCTGCGCGAGGCGATGGACGGTCGCCGGCGCGTACGGCGTCGCGATCGCGATGACGCCGGACGAGCGGATCGACGTCGCGCGCAGGCTCGGCGCCGCCCGGATCTCGATGCACCAGGACTTCGAGGCGAAGCGCAAGCCGGAGGTCGACGCGATCGTCGGCAGCGTGATCGAGCTCGCGGATCGCGCCGGCGTCGCGGTGCCGGTCACGCGGATGGTCCGCGCGCTGGTCGTCGAACGCGCGATCAGCGACGGACTGATCGCGGCCTGATTCAGGCGGCGAGCGCGACGACGGGTTGCACGTCGAGCGGCGGCCGGGCGACGACTTCGGTCTCGTCGCCGTAGGTCGCGGCGATCGTCCGGATCGTCGCCTCGATGCGGAAGAAGGCGTCGAGCACGGCCGGGTCGAAGATCGTGCCGCGCGCCTCGCGCATCATCGACGTCGCGAGCGCGTGGCTGAACGGCTCCTTGTAGCAGCGGCGGCTGATCAGCGCGTCGTAGATGTCGGCACAGGCCATGATGCGGCCCGACAGCGGGATCGCGTCGCCCGCGAGGCCGAGCGGGTAGCCGCCGCCGTCCCAGCGCTCGTGATGGGTCGCCGCGATCTCGGCGGCGATCACGAGGAAGTTGTCGCCGTCGATGTGCTTCGCCGAGCTCAGGATGATGCGGCGGCCGAATTCGGCGTGCTGCTTCATGATCTCGAACTCGTCCGGCGTCAGGCGGCCCGGCTTCAGCAGGATGTGGTCCGGCACGCCGACCTTGCCGATGTCGTGCAGCGGCGCCGACAGGAACAGCAGCTCGACGTAGTCGTCGTTCAGCGTCTCGACGTGCAGGCCGGCGCGCCGCATCTCGAGCGCGATGGCCTTCACGTAGTGCTGCGTGCGCTTGATGTGCGCGCCGGTCTCCGGGTCGCGCGTCTCCGCGACCGACGCCATCGACTCGATCGTCACCTGCCGCGCGTTCTGCAGCTGCCGCAGCCAGCGCGCCGCGCGCCGCTTCTCGATCGCGAATCGCGCGACCGAGAACAGGACGAACGAAAGCGCGACCGTCGCGAGCGGCGCGGCCGGTCCGACGAACGCGCCCTGCGCCGCGAACGGCGGCACCGACGCCAGCGCGGCGACGGCCGCGGTCGCGACCGAGCCGACCACGACCTTCGGGACCGCGCCGACGAACGCGAACAGCGCCGCGACGACGAACGCCGCCGCGACGGCGACGACGAGGCTCGCGAGCGGCGCCCACGGCGGCCGGGCGATCGCGCCGTCGCCGAGCAGGTCGGCGGTCGCGACCGCGTGGATCTTCAGACCCGGGAAGCGCGCGTCGACCGCGGTGTCGTGCACGTCGTTCAGGCCGACGGCCGACGAGCCGATGTAGACCACCTTGCCGGCGAGGTCCGCCGCTTGGAAGCGACCGGCGAGCACGTCGACGGCGGAGATCGACGGGTACGTCGACGGGCCGCCGGCGAAGCGCAGCGTCGCGAAGCCCTCGGCGTCGATCGGCACGCGACGGTCGCCGAAGCGGATCGCGGGTCCGAGCGCGTCCGCTTCGATCGTCGCGCGGCCGACGCCGAGCGACGTCATCGCCGTCGCGAGCGCGAGGCTCGGGCTGAAGCGTGCCGTCGTGTTCGATGACGAGCGGCACGCGGCGCAGCCGCGCATCGTCGTCGAGCCGGTTGTTCATGAAGCCGGTCGCGTGCGTCCGCGAGGCGATCGCGTCGGCGTTCGAGAGGACGCCGGTCGCCGGATGCGGATGCAGCGCGCCGATGTCGCCGCCGATCGAGAGCGTCGAGCGCGCGTCGACCCGCGCGCGGTTGAAGTGGTCGAAGTAGAAGTAGTTCGCCGCGACGACGCCGTGCTTCGCGATCGTGTGGCCGAGGTAGCCGTCGTTGTCGAGCAGCCCGTCGGGGACGCCGGCGAACGCGACGTCGACGCCGAAGTCGCGCTTGAACGCATCGCGGATGTTGACGAGCGACGAACGGTCCGGCTCGGGGAACAGCACGTCGAGTCCGATCGCGGCGGGCTTCGCGGCCGCGATCTTCTCGATCAGCGCGGCGACGCGGTAGCGCGGCCACGGCCACTGGCCGACCGCCGACAGGCTGACCTCGTCGATGTCGACCACGACGGTCGTCGGGTCCGGCCGATCCGACGTGGACGCGCGGACGAAGACGTCGAGCGCGAGACGATCGAGCGCCGCGACCGGTCCGTGCGACGCGAAGCCCGATGCACCGATCGAGACGGCGATCGCGAGAGCGGCCGCGAACATCCGCCGCGTCGTGGCGCGCGGCAGGCGATGCGGCGTCGCGATCGGCTTCATGCGCCCGCCCGACGCGTCGTCACAGGATCTGGATTTCGGCGCGGCGGTTGCGCGGCTCCGCCCGCGACCCGGACGGGACCAGCGGCAGCTTGTCGCCGAAGAACTGCACGTCGATGTGGTCGAGCGACGGGTCGTCGCGTCGCAGCAGCGCCTCGATCGCGCGGGCCCGTTCGGCGGACAGCTTGATGTTGTGCTTCTCGGTGCCGGTCGCGTCGGTGTGGCCGAAGATCGCGATCTCGGTCGGCTTGCGTTCGCGCACCGCGGCGATGACGGCGGGGATCAGCGCCTTCGACTCGTCCGTCAGCGTCGTGCGGTCGAGCTGGAAGTACAGGATGAAGCTGGCCGGCTTCGGCGGTTGCGCCTTCAGCAGCCGGTCGTAGTCGCGCGCGACCGCCTCGCGGTCCAGCGCCGCCGACGCCGACGGCGCCACGCCGCCGCCGACCACGGTCGACGCGGCGAACGCCTCGCTGATGCGCTCGCTGCCGGCCGCCGTCGTGACGGTGACGGCGCCGACGTGGCCGTCCTCGTCGGGCATCAGGATGACGGTCGTCGCCGGCTGGGCGCGGCGGCGGGGTCGCGCAGCCGCCGACGCAGGCCGACAGCAGCAGCGCGCGGACGAACCGCGCCGTGCCGCGCGACGGCCGTGGGGTCTCGCGCGGGTTCACTCCGCGGTGACGATGAAGCGCGTGCCGCGTACGCCGACCGTCGTCGTCGGCGTGTCGATGCGGACCGACTTCCGGCGCGAGCTTGCCGATCTTGCCCGACGAGTAGATCGCCGAGCCCTTCGCGAGGTACATCGAGAACTGGTACTTCGCATCCTTCGTGTCGAACGCGTAGTCGCGGATCTCGAGGTCGCTCGACGCGCCGACGGTCACGAGCGTGCCGTCCTTGAAGACGATGCCCGCCGAACCGTTCGGCCCGGACCGCACGCGATCCGTCGTGAACAGCGTCATGCCGGGCACGGCGTCGAGCGTCTGGTCCTGGCGGACGACCTTCATCGAGCCGGTGACGTTCTTGAACAGCGCGACATGCGCGTCGTCGGCGCGGGCGGGCGCGGCGGCGATGCACGTCGCCAGGAACAGCGTGGCGAGCGGAATGCGGGTCATGTGGATCCTCGTCGATGCGGGCACGGTCGCGTCGCGACCCCTGCCCATCTATTGCGGCAGTCGGCCGGAAAACTGTAGCGGTCGACGGGCGGAATCGCGGAATTCCACCGTTGGCCGCGCGCCGTCCTCCCTCTTTCGGCACCTGCGCACCGGCCGCATGTTCGGACTATGATGGCCGCGATCCCGATCGGCAGCGCCGCACCGGGCGTGGTGCTGTTCCGATGACCTGGGCGCCGCCGGGCGCCCGACGAGAAAGGCGCGGCCATGGAGATGAAGGTGTCCCGGCGTCAGTTCTTCCGCCTCGGCGCGGCGGGACTCGGCGCATCCGGGCTGACGGCGATGGGCTACTCGACCGCGTTCGCGGCCGAGCAGGCCCGCGAGTTCAAGCTCGCGCGAACGACCGAGACGCGCAACACGTGTCCGTACTGCTCGGTCGGGTGCGGCATCCTGATGTACGGCCTGGGCGACCGCGCGAAGAACGCGAAGTCCGCGATCATCCACATCGAGGGCGACCCGGATCACCCGGTCAATCGCGGCACGCTGTGCCCGAAGGGCGCGGGCCTGCTCGAGTTCGTCCACAGCCCGAACCGGCTCAAGTATCCCGAAGTGCGCGAGCCCGGCGAGGCGGCGTTCCGGCGCATCGGCTGGGACGATGCGCTTCGACCGCATCGCGCGTCTGATGAAGGACGACCGCGACGCGCAACTTCGAGGCGAAGAACGCGGCCGGCGCGACCGTCAATCGCTGGCCGACGTTCGGCATCCTCGCGGCGTCGGCCTCGTCGAACGAGACCGGCTACCTGACGCACAAGGTGTTCCGTTCGCTGGGGCTGCTCAACTTCGACAATCAAGCGCGCGTCTGACACGGCCCGACGGTAGCAAGTCTTGCTCCGACGTTTGGCCGTGGTGCGATGACGAACCACTGGGTCGACATCAAGAACGCCGATGTCGTCCTGATCATGGGCGGCAATGCCGCCGAAGCGCATCCGTGCGGCTTCAAGTGGGTGACGGAGGCGAAGGCGCACAACAAGGCGCGGCTCGTCGTCGTCGACCCGCGCTTCACGCGCTCGGCCGCGGTCGCCGACTACTACGCGCCGATCCGCGCCGGGACCGACATCGCGTTCCTCGGCGGCGTGATCAACTACCTGATCGCGAACAAGCTGTACCACGAGGAGTACGTCAAGGCGTACACCGACATGACGTTCGTCGTCCGCGACGACTACGGCTTCGAGGACGGTCTCTTCTCCGGCTACGACGCCGACAAGCGGGCGTACGACAAGACGTCGTGGAACTACAGGATCGGCGCCGACGGCTTCGCCGAGGTCGATCCGACGCTCGCAGAACCCGCGCTGCGTCTTCAACCTGATGAAGCAGCACTACGCGCGCTACACGCCCGAGATCGTCGAGCGCATCTGCGGCACGCCGAAGGACAAGTTCCTGAAGGTCTGCGAGTACATCGGCTCGACCGGCCGCGCCGGTCGCGTGATGACGATCATGTACGCGCTCGGCTGGACGCAGCACAGCCAGCGGCACGCAGATGATCCGCACCGCGGCGATGGTGCAGCTGCTGCTCGGCAACATCGGGCTCGCCGGCGGCGGCATGAACGCGCTGCGCGGCCACTCGAACATCCAGGGACTGACCGACCTCGGCCTGCTGTCGAACACGCTGCCCGGCTACATGACGCTGCCCGGCGAGCAGGAGGCGAGCTACGACGGCGTTCATCGAGAAGCGGGCGTTGAAGCCGCTGCGGCCGAAGCAGACTAGCTACTGGCAGAACTACGCGCAAGTTCCACGTCAGCTTCATGAAGGCGTGGTACGGCGACGCGGCGACGAAGGACAACGACTGGGCCTACGACTACCTGCCGAAGCTCGACAAGCTGCACGACATGCTGCAGGTCTTCGAGGACATGCACCAGGGCAAGATCAACGGCTACGTCGCGCAGGGCTTCAATCCGCTGTCGTCGTTCCCGAACAAGAAGAAGATCGGCGAGGCCCTGGCGAAGCTGAAGTTCCTCGTCGTCATCGATCCGCTCGCGACCGAGACGTCGCGCTTCTGGGAACACGTGCCGGAATTCAACGAGGTCGACACGAAGAACATCGAGACGACCGTGTTCCGGCTGCCGTCGACCTGCTTCGCCGAGGAGGACGGCTCGCTCGTCAGCTCGAGCCGCGTGCTGCAGTGGCACTGGAAGGGCGCCGACCCGCCGGGCGACGCGATGGCCGACACCGAGATCGTCGGCAACCTGTTCACGCGGCTGCGCGCGCTGTACCGCAAGGAGGGCGGCGCGTTCCCCGATCCGATCGTCAACCTGAGCTGGCCGTATCGCGATCCGCTCAGCGCCGACGCCGGAAGAGATCGCGAAGGAGTTCAACGGCGCGCGCGCTCGTCGACCTGCCGGACCCGACCGACGCGACGAAGACGCTCGCGAAGGCCGGCGAGCAGCTGTCGGGCTTCGGCTTGCTGCGCGACGACGGCATCGACCGCGTGCGGCTGCTGGATCTTCTCGCGGCTCGTGGACGCAGGCCGGCAACCAGATGGGCCGTCGCGACAACACCGACACCGGCATCGGCAACACGCCGAACTGGGCGTGGGCATGGCCGGCGAACCGACGCATCATCTACAACCGCGCGAGCGCCGATCCGTCGGGCAAGCCGTGGGATCCGAAGCGCAAGGTGATCGCGTGGGACGGCGTCGAAGTACGTCAGCAACGACGTGCCCGACTACGTCGTCGACGAACAAGCCCGACGACGGCGTCGGACCGTTCATCATGAATCCGGAAGGGCGTCGCGCGCTTCTTCTCGCGTCGGCGCGCTGAACGAGGGCCCGTTCCCCGAGCACTACGAGCCGATGGAGTCGCCGCTCGACGTCAACCTGCTGAACCCGGACAACGCCCTGGCGGTCAACAACCCGGCGGCGCGCGTGTTCAAGGACGACCTCGCGCAGTTCGGCAAGCCGAAGGACTTCCCGTACGTCGCGACGACCTATCGCCTGACCGAGCACTTCCACTACTGGACGAAGCACACGAAGACGTCCGCGATGCTGCAGCCGCAGCAGTTCGTCGAGATCAGCGAGAACCTCGCGAAGGAGAAGGGCATCGCGCTCGGCGATCGCGTGAAGGTCACGTCGGGCCGCGGCTACATCACCGCCGTCGCGGTCGTCACGCAAGCGGATCAGCACCGTGACGTGCAACGGCCAGACGGTCCACACCGTCGGACTGCCGAACCACTGGGGCTTCTCGGGCGTCGCGCGGCCGGGCTATCGCGGTCAACACGCTGACGCCGTCCGTCGGCGACGCGAACACGAACACGCCGGAGTACAAGGCGTTCCTCGTCAACATCGAGAAGGCATGAGGAGGGACGAACGATGAGCGACCAGAACATCGTCGCGCGCTCCGCGACGACGACGCTGCCGCCGCAGGCGCGCAACCACGCGATCCCGGTCGCGAAGCTGATCGACGTGTCGAAGTGCATCGGCTGCAAGGCGTGCCAGACGGCGTGCAGCGAGTGGAACGATCTCGACTACACGCTCGGCACGAACACCGGCACGTACGACAACCCGCACGACCTCGAGCCGAACGCGTGGACGGTGATGCGCTACTTCGAGACGGAGACCACCGACGGCCATCTCGACTGGACGATCCGCAAGGACGGCTGCATGCACTGCCAGGACCCGGGCTGCCTGAAGGCGTGTCCGTCGCCCGGCGCGATCGTCAAGTACGCGAACGGCATCGTCGACTTCAACAGCGACAACTGCATCGGCTGCGGCTACTGCATCACCGGCTGTCCGTTCAACGTGCCGCGGCTGTCGAAGATCGACCATCGCGTCTACAAGTGCACGCTGTGTTCCGACCGCGTGTCGGTCGGCCTGGAGCCGGCCTGCGTGAAGACGTGCCCGACCGGCGCGATCATGTTCGGCACGAAGGAGGCGATGATCGACCAGGCGGCCGATCGCGTCGTCGACCTGAACGAGCGCGGCTACCCGAACGCCGGCCTGTACAACCCGGCGGGCGTCGGCGGCACGCACGTGATGTACGTGCTGAAGGACGCGAAGAATCCGCAGAACGTGCACCTCCCGGTCGATCCGACGATCTCGCCGCTCGTGTCGCTGTGGAAGGGCCTCACGAAGCCGCTCGCGAGCTTCGCGCTCGGCGCCGTCGCGCTCGGCGCGTTCGTCCACTACATCACGCGTCGGTCCGAAGGACGAACCGGTGGACGACGACGACATGGACCCGCGCGACGGCGATCCGGCGGACCCGCGCCGCGCGAAGCCCGAGAAGCACGAGCGCGACGAGGCGCGGAGGCCGGCATGAACGTCCGCGCGCGCCTCCACGCAACTTCGGTCACGCGGCCCGGCATCGTCCGCTACACCGCGAGCCAGCGGACGAACCACTGGATCACCGCGATCACGTTCGTGCTGCTCGCCGCGAGCGGCCTCGCGTTCTTCCATCCGGCGTTCTTCCCGCTCGTCAACCTGTTCGGCAGCCCGCAGTGGGCGCGCATCCTGCACCCGTGGATCGGCGTCGTGATGTTCGTCAGCTTCCTGATGCTCGCGATCCGGATGTGGAGCCGCAACCTCTGGGAAGGCAACGACACGCAGTGGTTGAAGCAGATCGACGACATGGTCATGAACCGCGACGACCGCATGCCGCCGATCGGCAAGTACAACCCCGGCCAGAAGCTGCTGTTCTACGTGATGGTCGCGACGATGGTCGTGCTGCTGGCGACCGGCCTCGTGATCTGGCGTTCGGTGATCGGCGTGTGGATTCCGTGGCCGGTCGCGCTGTACCGCGTCGCCGCGCTGCACGCACGCGTTCTGCGCGTTCGTGCTGATCGCCGGCATCATCGTCCACGTCTATGCGGCGATCTGGGTCAAGGGATCGCTCGGCGCGATGGTGCGCGGCTCCGTCAGCCGCGCGTGGGCGCGTCATCATCATCCCGGCTGGTATCGCGAGGTGACCGGCCGCGCGATCGACGAACGGCCGGCCGGCGAGCGTCCGCTGTGACGTAGCGACGCGGGCCGCCGCTGCGGCTCGGCGGTCGTTCGCGCGCCGTCGTGCGCGCTATGATCGCCGTCCATTCTTGTCGCCGCGCATGCCGAACGATCCGAACGATCCGCTGATCCAGCCCGGCGTGATCCCGCTGCACGCCGCGGCGCCGGACCCGATCCAGCCGCCCGATCCCGCGACCGTGTTCGCCGATCGTGCGCGACGATTCGAGCACTTCGCCGCGCGCGACGTCGAGCAGCGACCGTTCTTCGCATTCCTCGCGGCGTTGTCGCGCGCGCAGCACGCCGCGGTCGACGGCTTCGTGCCGCGCGGCCTGCCGGACGACGGCGCGGTCGCGCTGCGGCACCGCCATGCGATGCCGGTCGTGCCGGCCGGCCTCGCGTCGCGTGACCCGTCCTGGATCGACGCGCTGCGGCGCGTGCTCGACGCCGCGTCCGGGCCGCTGCCCGACGCGCTCGCGACGTCGCGGCGATCGCTCGCGGCGACGACCGACGACGAGCTCGACCGGCTCGGCGGCCTGCTGCTCGCATTCGACTACGAGTCGCTCGCGCCCGACGTCGTGCCGTGGATCGCGGCCGGGCTGCAGGCGTGGTGGGTCGCGGCGGCGGCGGGCGTCGGCCGCGACGCGATGCGTCTGCTGGAGCCGTCGACGCTGTGCCCGTGCTGCGGCTCGCTTCCGGTCGCGAGCGTGCGGCGCATCGGCGGCAAGCGCCAGGGCGTGCGCTACCTCGTCTGCTCGATCTGTGCGACCGAATGGCATCTCGTGCGCGTCAAGTGCGCGCAGTGCGCGTCGACGAAGGGCATCGGGTACCTCTCGTTGTCGAGCGACCCCGACAGCGACGCCGGGAAGGCGGCCGCGTCGCGCGAGGTCGTCAAGGCCGAGACCTGCGACGAATGCGCGAGCTACCTGAAGGTCGTCAACCTCGAGTCCGATCCGGGCGCCGATCCGGTCGCGGACGACCTCGCGACGATCCCGCTCGACGTGCTGACGGACGCGCGCGGCTATCGCCGCATCGGGCCGCTGCCGTTCGTCCATCCCGGCCTCGCCGTCGCGTGAACCGTCGCTGACGAGCCGTCGCATGAGCCGTCGCATGCAGCGTCGCGCCGCATGACGATCCGCCGACTCGACGCCGCCGACGCGGTCGCGTATCGCGCGCTGATGCTCGACGCCTACGCCGCGCATCCCGATGCGTTCACCGCGACCGTCGACGAGCGCGGTCCGCTGCCGCTCGACTGGTGGGTCGCGCGCCTGTCGCACGAGCTCGTGCTCGGCGCGTGGGACGACGACCGACTCGTCGGCGCGGCGGGTCTCGGCGTGGAAACGCGGCCGAGGACGCGGCACAAGGCCACGCTGTACGGGATGGTCGTGGCGGCCACACACGCGCGTCGCGGCATCGGCACGCGGCTCGTCGACGCGCTGCTCGACCGCGCGAGCGACCTGCCGCCGCTGCGGATCGTGCAGCTCACGGTCACCGACGGCAACGACGCGGCGCGATCGCTGTACGAGCGCTGCGGGTTCGCGGCGTTCGGCGTCGAGCCGTTCGCGGTCGCGTCCGGCGACGGCTTCGCCGCGAAGGTGCATCTGTGGATCGACCTCGCGTCGCGCACGAAGCGCGCGCGAGCCGAAGCCGCGGACGTCGCGACCGCGTCGACGCATGCGTGACGCGACCGAGGCGCGGCGCGCCGAGCCGTCGGCCGCGCGACCGCCGTCGATCGACGCGTTGCTGCGCACGGCCGCGGCCGCGACGCTCGTCGAGCGACACGGCGCGACGAGCGTCGTCGCGGCGCTGCGCGTGGCGGTCGACGCGGCCCGGGACGCGTGGCTCGCGGGTGCGCTGCGTGCGTTCGACGAGGCCGCGCTGGTCGATCGCGCGGCCGGCTGGCTGGAAGCGCGCGCCGCGCCGCGCGTGCGCCGCGTCTTCAACCTGACCGGCACGACGCTGCACACGAACCTCGGTCGCGCGCCGCTCGCCGAGGAAGCCATCGCCGCGGCGGCGAACGCGATGCGTCATCCGGTCTCGCTCGAGTACGACCTCGCGACCGGCGGACGCGGCGATCGCGACGACCTCGTCGAGGAACTGGTGCGCGAGCTGACGGGCGCCGAGGCCGCGACCGTCGTCAACAACAACGCCGCGGCCGTCTGGCTCGCGCTCGACACGATCGGCGGCGGTGGCGCGCGCGGCGCGACCCGGCGGCGCGAGGCGATCGTGTCGCGCGGCGAGCTGGTCGAGATCGGCGGCGCGTTCCGCGTGCCGGACATCATGCGGCGCGCCGGCTGCCGGCTCGTCGAAGTCGGCACGACGAACCGCACGCACGCGTCCGACTATCGCGACGCGATCGGGCCGGCGACCGCGCTGCTGCTGAAGGTCCATGCGAGCAACTACCGCGTCGACGGCTTCGTCGCGATGCCGTCCGCGTCCGACGTCGCGAGCATCGCGCACGCGGCGGGCCTGCCGTTGATGACCGACCTCGGCGCCGGCGCGCTCGTCGACCTGTCGTCGTTCGGGCTGCCGCACGAGCCGACGGTGCGCGAGACGATCGAGGCCGGCGCGGACGTCGTCACGTTCTCGTGCGACAAGCTGCTCGGCGGCCCGCAGGCCGGCATCGTCGCCGGGGGTCGCGAATGGATCGACGCGATGAAGCGCAACCCGCTGAAGCGCTGCCTGCGCTGCGACAAGGCGACGCTCGCGGCGCTCGAGGCGACGCTGCAGCTGTACCGCGAGCCCGAGTCGCTCGCCGAACGGCTGACCGCGCTGCGCTGGTTGACGCGGCCGCGCGACACGATCCGCGCGACGGCCGCGGCGCTGCAGCCGGCATTCGCGATGCGGCTCGCCGGCCTCGCGACGGTGACGGTCGAGGATTGCGCGAGCCAGATCGGCAGCGGCGCGCAGCCGGTCGACCTGCTGCCGAGCGCGGCGCTGGTGATCCGGCCTGCGGTCGCGCGGGGCGGCGGCCGGATCGTCGCCGACCTCGAGGCGCGGCTGCGGGCGCTGCCGATCCCGATCGTCGGCCGCGTCGTGCGCGGCGCGGTGTGGCTCGACCTGCGGACCGTCGACGACGTCCCCGCGCTGCTCGACAGCTGGTCGCACTTCGACGGCGCGGCCCGCTGACCGCCGTCACCGGATCGTCGGCATGATCGTCGGGACGGCGGGGCACGTCGACCACGGCAAGACATCGCTCGTGCGCGCGCTGACCGGCGTCGACACCGACCGCCTCGCCGAGGAGAAAGCGCGCGGCATCTCGATCGAACTCGGCTTCGCGTACGCGCGCCTCGACGGCGATGGCGACGACGAGGGCGGCGACGACGCGAGCGAGCCGGTCGGGTTCGTCGACGTGCCGGGCCATCGCCGCTTCGTGCAGACGATGATCGCCGGCGCGGCCGGCATCGACGTCGGCCTGCTCGTCGTCGCGGCCGACGACGGGCCGATGCCGCAGACGCGCGAGCACGTCGACATCCTGCGCTGGCTCGGCGTGCCGTCGATCGTCGTCGCGCTGAGCAAGGTCGACGCGGTCGACGACGCGCAACGCGACGCGTCGACGCGCGCGCTGCGGACGCTGCTCGACGCCACGCCGTATCGCGACGCGACGATCGTGCCGGTATCGTCGGTCCGCGGCGACGGGATCGACGCACTGAAGTCGGCGCTCGCGACGCTGCGCCCGCGCCCCCGCGCCGACGTCGTCGAGCGGCCCGGCTTCCGCCTCGCGATCGATCGCGCGTTCACGCTGCCGGGCATCGGCCTCGTCGTGACCGGCACGTGCGTCGCGGGCCGCGTCGCCGTCGACGACGCGCTCGCCATCGTCCCGCGCGGCATCGAGGCTCGGGTACGCAGCATCCGCGCGCACGACCGCGCGGTGAGCGAGGCGCACGCCGGCCAGCGCGTGGCGCTCGCGATAGCCGGCCGCGGCATCGAGCGGCAAGCCGTGCATCGCGGCGACTGGATCGTCTCGTCGTCGGTCGCGATCGGGACGCAGCGCGTCGACGCGCGGCTGTCGGGCGACGCGGTCGCGGCGTTCGGCACGAAGGACTGGCACGCGACGCGGCTGCACCACGGTGCCGCTTCCGTCGACGCGCGCGTGTCGATGCTCGACGTGGCGCGCGGCCTCGCGCAGGTCGTGTTCGATCGCCCGCTGCACGTGCTGGCCGGCGACCGCTTCCTGCTGCGCGACGCGACGGTCGCCGACGCGACGTCCGCTGCCCGTATCGCCGGCGGCGTCGTGCTCGACGTCGACGTGCCGGCGCGCGGCCGACGCGGTGACGCGCGGTTGCGCTACCTCGCGACGGCCGCGGCCGGCGACGACCGAGCGACGCTCGCGCACGTCGTCGATGCGAGCGTGAACGGCGTCGACCTCGCGCGCTGGAACGCGACGCACAACGCGGCGTTCCTGCCCGACGACACGATCGCGCGCGCGGTCGACGGCGCCGGCGTCGACGGCGGCGCCGTGCTGTTCGCCGACGCGCGCTGGCGGGCGATGCGCGACCGCGTCGTCGACGCGCTCGTCGACGAGCATGCGCGCGCGCCCGATGCCGTCGGGCCGGCGCGCGACCGGCTGCGGCGGATGGCGCTGCCGGCCGTCGCGACGCCGGTCTTCGCGGCGCTCGTCGACGAGCTGAAGCGCGACGGCGAACTCGCGCAGACCGGTGCGTGGCTGCATCGACCGGCGCATCGCGTCGTGCCGTCGGACGACGACCGCGCACGCTTCGAACGCGCGCGGCCGCTGCTCGAGTCGACGCCGAACAATCCGCCGCGCGTGCGCGACATCGCGCGGGCACTGGCGCTCGACGAGGCCGCGCTGCGGACGACGTTCGTGCGACTCGCGTCGATCGGCGAGCTGTACCGCGTCGCGCACGACCACTACTTCACGCCGGCCGCGGTCCGCGCGCTCGCGCGCTGCGCGGCCGACAGCGCGGAGGACGGTGTCGCGCGCGCCGCGCCGTTTCGCGACTGCATCGCGGTCGGCCGCAAGGTCGCGATCCAGATCCTCGAGTTCTTCGATCGCGTCGGCTATACGCGCCGCGTCGGCGACGACCACCGCATCGTGCAGCCGTCGTTGTTCGACGCGTGAGCGCCGTCGAAGTCGCAATGTCGGCGGTCGTCGAGAGGATGCGGTCGTCGATGTGGCGCCGACGCGGACGCTCGTCCGACGTCGCTGTCGATGTCGGGGCGAACAGCGCGTGTCGACGCGCAGTCCGGCCCCGCCATCGACGTGCGCATCGCTAAGATGCGGTCACCGCGCCCGCGTCGGATCGGGCGCCCGCGGCGCAACGGAAGAGACACGCTCCCGGTGGGGCGGCCGGACTTCAAATCCGGACAGGGGCCGCCATGCGGTCCCGGGTGGGTTCGACTCCCATTCTCTTCCGCCCCGGCGCGCGCCCCGACGACGCGCGAGGCGGCGCGCTGCACGACCGACGCGCACACGCCGCGTCATCTTTCTTGACAGCGGATGCCGCAATCGCGGTTGCCGGTCGCATCGAGCCGACGGTTTTGCCCTCCGCATCAGCCGCCTGCGCGCGGCGAACGCGGCGCCGGCGCGCTTCTTGCGAACGTTGCCGGCGACCGCGCCGCAGGACCGGGCGCGACCGACGGAGCGCGCGATGACCCTCGAACGGATCTGGTACGAAGCGAGTCCCTATCTCTACGCCGCGACCGGCGTCGCGTCGGCGCGCGATCCGCGGGCGTCGCTGCTGATGGGCCTGTCGGCGATGCTGCTCGTCGTCGCGGCGCTGACGATCGTCGCGTTGCGCTGGATCCATCGGCGCGATGGTCGCGACGCTGCCCTGCAACTGGACGTCGGTCGCTACGTGCAGCCGGTGACGAACGACGTGTTCGCGGCCGGCGACCGCTCGACCACGCGGTTCTGACGGCTCGGACGCCGGCGCGAGTGGCGATGCCCGCCCGGCGCCGGGGCATTCCGCCGCCGCGGTCGCCGCCGACCGGCCGCCACGACGGGCCCGGTCCCTACAACGCGTCCTTCAGCTTGACCGCCGCGTTGAGGATCGCGGTGCCGTTGCCGGTCATCACGACGCCGAAGAACGCGACGACCGCGGTCGCGGTCTCGACCTTGCGGCGGACGTCGGCGATCTCGACGACCGTGTCGCGCGCGTAGGCCGCGGCCGCGTTGATGTGGTCCGCGGTGATCCGCAGGTCGCCCGCCATCAGGTCGATCTGCGCATCGATCAGCGCCTGCGCCCGTTCGCGCAAGCCTGCCTGCGCGGCGCCGAGCGCCTGGATGTCGTCGACGTCGGTCGCGGTGACGATCTCCTGGTCGATGCTTTTCGCCATCGCCTCGAGTGCGTCGATCGATTCCTGCAGCGCGGGTCCTTCGAGTCGTTCGCCTTCGTCGGCGATCGCGAGCGTGTCCATGGGTCCTCCGTCGATCAGAATGCGGTGATGGCGTCCTTCGCGCCGCGCGTCGCGCTGCGCAGCCGCCTGATGCGGTCGACCAGTTCCCGCGAGTCGGGTTTCCGCGCATCGACGGCGAACGTGTCGAGCGCCGCCAGCCACGCGTCGATCGCGGCGACGATCCGCGCGGGCACGGCATCGGGCGTCGCGGCGGTGCGCCGGTCGAGCAGCCGCTGCCGCACGCGCAGCTCGCGCTGCAGCTCCGCGGTCCGGATCGGCTCGGCCTTGCGCATCGGCTGGCTCTGCAGGATCAGCTGCGTCGACGTCGCCGAACCCGCGATGACGCCGACGAAATTCGCGTACGGCGACCTCGTCGGCGCGCCGGACGGCGAAGGTTGCGTCGTGCTCGTGCTCGTGGTCGTCGTCGCCGTCGTCGGCGGTGCCGCGAAGAACGCGCGCAGTGCGCGGCCGAGGACGGCGAGATCGGGCGTCGCCTGCACCATGCGGTCGACGGCTTCGTCGCGCTTCGACGACGCGTAGACCTCGACCAGCAGGTTCGCGATGCGCGTCACGGCGTCGGCCTGGGCCGCGTCGGCGACCGCGTTGCCGCTCGCGTCGCGCAGCGCCCGGACGCTGTCGCCGGCGTCCTTGATCGAGTCCGAAAGGTCGAACGACTTGTCGTTCGCGAGCCCCTCGAGCGCGCCGGCGTAGTCGTCGAGCACGTCGATCGTCACCGCGGCGAAGCGGCCCTGCGCGCGCCGGTACGCGTCGCATTGGGCGAGCGCCTTGTCGTCGGCGATGTTGTTGACGACGAGCACGACCTCGGCCTGCTGCACGCAGAGCGTCTCGACCGTCTTGAACTCCGTGCGCACGACGCCGGTCATCGACGTCGTCTGTTCGCCGAACTCGTTCACGGCGCGGTAGTTCGCGCAGCCGGTCAGGCACGCGACGGCGGCGGCCACGACGATTCCGAGCATCGCGCGAAGCGTCATGCGTCCTCCCCTGTTCGGCCGCGGTCGTTCTCGTCGACGACCTCGCCGCGACCGGCAGTGTCGGTCGGGCCCGACGGGCCGTCAATCGGATTCGCGGGCGTCGCGACCGCCGCCGACGGCGGGTCGGCCGGGCCCCGGCCCGCGCCTAGAATCGGGACGCCGACGACCGCGCGGCACCGTCGCGACGACGGCGTTCGCGGTCGGCCTCGCTCGCCGCCGACGGCCGCGCAGCATCCATCACGACCTCCACAGGACCACACGATGAGCCGACTCTTCACGCCGTTCGATCTCGGGTCGCTGACGCTGCCGAACCGCATCGTCATCGCGCCGATGTGCCAGTACTCCGCGATCGACGGCACGGCGAACGACTGGCACCTGATCCATCTCGGCAACCTCGCGCTGTCCGGCGCGGCGATGCTGATCGTCGAGGCGACGTCGGTCAGCGCGACGGCGCGCATCACGCCGGGCGACCTCGGACTGTATTCGGACGAGAACGAAGCGGGGCTCGCGCGCGTGCTGCAGGCGATCCGCGCCTATTCGCCGATCAAGGTCACGCTGCAGATCGCGCACGCGGGCCGCAAGGCGTCGAGTCGCGCGCCGTGGGACGGCGGCCAGCAGATCCCGCTCGCGGAGCCGGGCGCGTGGCAGGCCGAGGCGCCGTCGCCGGTGCCGCACGATCCGAAGGAGGAACCGCCGACGGCACTCGACGCCGCGGGACTCGCGCGCGTGCGCGACCAGTTCGTCGCGACCGCGCGGCGCGCCGTGCGGCTCGGCTTCGACGGCATCGAGCTGCACGCGGCGCACGGCTACCTGCTGCACGAGTTCCTGTCGCCGATCGCGAACCGGCGGACCGACGCGTACGGCGGCAGCCTCGAGAACCGCATGCGCTTCGTGATCGAGGTGTTCGACGCGGTGCGCGCCGAGGTGCCGGTCGCGACGCCGGTCTGGATCCGCGTGTCGGGCACCGACTGGGTCGACGGCGGCTGGGACATCGACAGCACGGTCGTCCTCGCGAAGACGCTCGAGGCGCGCGGCTGCGCGGCGATCCACGTGTCGTCGGGCGGCGTGTCGCCGCTGCAGCAGATCAGGCTCGGGCCCGGCTATCAGGCGCCGCTCGCGCGCCGCGTGAAGGCCGAGGTCGGCATCCCCGTCATCGCGGTCGGCCTGATCACGGACGCGGAGCAGGCCGAGGGCATCCTCGCGGACGGCGACGCCGACGCGGTCTCGCTGGCGCGCGCGATGCTGTACGACCCGCGCTGGCCGTGGCACGCGGCCGCGAAACTCGGCGCGCAGGTCGAGGCGCCGAAGCAGTACTGGCGCTCGCAGCCGCGCGAGTTCAAGGACCTGTTCGCGAACGCCGCGTTCGGGGCGCGTTGACCGCGCCGACGATCGGTACGAAGCCACGAAGTGGCCGATGGCATCGAATGCCGTCGCCGTCGGCTCCGCATGCCGGTCGGATCGAATGCGCCATTCGCACTTTTATTTTCCTGCGAACGAATCCGATATCCGTTTTGCTTCGTACTGGCTAATCGAATACTGAATCGTTCGAATGGAAGTTCGTCGGGTTCCTTTACAGATCGACGGTAAATGAAAACGATCGTCCGGAATAATCGGAATTGAATCAACGTCGAGCCTCCTTTGGTACGCATATTGCGACCGGGGCGCATTCGTCATCGAACCCGCGTCTTCGAAGGAGCCGACCTTGAAAAGACTTTTCCTGTTTGTCCTCGTGACGCTGTCGTCGCTGATCTGGACCACCGAAGCGTCCGCGGCGCCTTGCGCGACGGGCAGCCTCGCGAGCTACGCCGCACTCGGCGATGCCGGCTGCTCGATCGGCGGCGCGAACTTCTCGGGCTTCGCGTTGCGGGCACCGCAGGCCGGCGCCATCGCGTCGAGCGGCATCACGATCACGCCGGTGTTCGTCGGACCGACGATCGTCGGATTCGATTTCGGGGTCGACCCGACGGCGAGCGGCGGCAACTTCTACGACGACCTGATCACGTACAACGCGACCGGCGTCGCCACGTCCTTCGCGGGCGCGACGGTCGATTTCACCGGAACGAGCACGACCGGCGACGCAGCGGTTTCGGTCGGCGAGACGCTCTGCCTGGGCGGCGCATTCCTCGGGCTCGACGGCGTCTCCGGCTGCAGCACCGGCAACGTCGGCGCGCTCGCGGTCGTCAATATCTTCGATACGCCCGATCCCGCGTATTCGCTGGCATTCGCGTCGGTCGCCGCGCTCGGCGTGGCGACGGATATCGCCTACGACAGCGGCAGCGGCTTCGACGGGCCTTCGGCCAGCACGCTGACGTCGGCCATCAACCGCTTCAGCATCGCCGCACCGGCCGCCGTGCCGGAGCCGGCCGTCGCAGCGCTGTTCGCAGGCGGACTGATCGCCTTCGGCGCGTCGCGACGTCGCCGGACCGCGCCGTCGCGACGCGGCTGACCCGCCACCATCCCGCCCGATCGCGGCATTCGACGAGATCGGGCCTTTCAGCGCGTCGCCTCGACCTGCCCGTCCGAGCAACGCATCACCCAGAGAGGTGCGTCATGCGTCTTGCCCCCAAGCTGTTGCTGTCCGCCGCGCTCGCGGTCTGCGCGGTCCCGGTCTTCGCGAGCAGCCATCGTGAAGCGCCGATCGTCGCGCTCGACCAGAAGGCCGACATCACCGACCTCTACGCGTTTCGCAGCTACGACGGCGCCAGCGCGACACCTCGCGTGACGTTCATCCTGAACGTCGATCCGTTCCTCGAGCCGGCGAACGGTCCGAACTGGTTCCCGTTCGATCCGGACCTCCTGTACGAGATCAAGATCGACAACAACAACGATGCGACCGAGGACGTCGTCCTGCAGGTCCGCTTCACGACCGAGACGCGACTGCCGGCGGTCTTCCAGGCCTACGTCGGCGCCGGCACCGGCATCAACGCTCCGGCCAATTCGCCGCCGCCGGTCGCACCCGGCACGCCGATCGTGCCGCCGGCCATCACGGCGCTCGACGGGCCCGGCAGCGCGGGCCTCGGTCAGCGCCAGAGCTATACCGTGACCCTGGTGAAGAACGGCGTCTCGACGCCGATCCTCAACGCGAGCGGCGGCCCGTTCTTCGCGCTGCCGGTGTATGCCGGACCGCGCACGATGCCGAACTACGACGCGCTGTTCGCGCAAGCCGTCTACAACACCAACGTCGCCGGCGTGAAGGTGTTCGCCGGGACCGTCGACGATCCGTTCTTCATCGATCTCGGCGCGGCGTTCGATTCGCTGAACCTGCGGAGCGGCGCCGGCGGTGGAGTCCTGTCGCCGGCCGCGGACGCCAATGACCACATCAACCTCGCGAGCGACACCGTGTCGGGCTACGCGGTCAACTCGATCGCCATCGAGATGC
This sequence comes from uncultured beta proteobacterium, assembly GCA_963720205.1. GTDB lineage: Bacteria > Pseudomonadota > Gammaproteobacteria > Burkholderiales > Burkholderiaceae_D > CAHJXF01. The sequence continues at coordinate 3,578,959 of OY970390.1, forward strand.
CGGTCTCGATGCTGACCAGCACCGGCAACGTGGAGCCGTCGACGTCGATCCACGCGACGATCGGTGTCTGGGGAAGCACGTCGCGTCCGCGCACGACGCTGCGCCGCGCGCCGCTGCCGGCTCAGAGCAGCGGGGCGTACAGCCAGATCCAGCGCCTCGGCAATCCGCTGATCAACGAGCTGATCATCGGCACCGGCTCGAAGGACCGCTTCAGCATGGACCTGCCGAAGAACGACAGCCAGTTCGCGTCGTTCTTCCTCGACCCGACGCTGGCGCGCGTGCTCAACGCGGTGTACGGCATCCCGATTCCGACGCCGCCGCGCAACGACCTGCTGCCGCTGGTCACGTACGCGCCGCCGATCGCGGCGCCGGGCACGCCGGCGGGACCGATCGCAGACATGCTGCGGTTGAACACGGGCGTCGATCCGACGCCGGTCGGGTCCGCGCGCCGGCTCGGCGTCCTCGCGGGCGATGCCGCGGGATACCCGAACGGTCGCCGCCTGTTCGACGACGTCGTCGACATCTCGCTGCGCGCCGTCGCCGGCATCTTCCTCGGGCCGCCGTACAACCTCGCGCTCGGTGACGGCGTCAATACGCAACGACGTCCCGTTCCGCACGACGTTCCCGTATCTCGCGAACTCGCCGAGCGGCCGCAATCGTCGCCACATCGATCCGGGCGAAGCGGGCTGCACGCAGAACGGCGGCGCGGCTTGCCCGACCAACTGAGCCGCGGTGACGCACGGTGCATCCGGCCCCGGCGGCCGGATGCGTCGTCCGACGCCTCGCGGGGTCGCGAGACCGTCGCGTGCCGGACCGTTTCGCGTATTCTTGCGTCGATCGAGAATCCGATCTGACGAGGTGATCATGCGTTTGCGGTTCGACGGCGTCCGGTTCGCGGCATTCCTCGGCTTCCTGTTCGCGCTGCAGGCGTCGCCCGCAGCGGCCCAGATCAGGGTCGGCGTCGACCTGTCGACGACCGGTCCTGCCGCGTCGATCGGCGCGCCGAGCAGGAACGTCGTCTCGATGTGGCCGACCGAGATCGCCGGGCAGAAGATCGAGTACGTCGTGCTCGACGACGGCTCGACGCCGACCGGCGCGGTGCATCAACGCGCGCAAGCTGACGTCCGAGGACAAGGTCGACGTGATCGTCGGCCCGAACACGACGGCGAACGCGCTGGCGATGCTCGACGTGCTCGCCGAGACCTCGACGCCGATGATCGCGCTCGCGGCGTCGGCGTCGATCGTCGAGCCGATGGACGCGAAGCGCCACTGGGCGTTCAAGATGCCGCAGAACGACTCGCTGATGGCGACCGCCGTCACGAAGTCGATGGCCGACAACGGCGTCAAGACGCTCGGCTTCATCGGCTTCAACGACGCGTACGGCGAGAGCTGGCTGAACGAGCTGAACAAGCTGCTCGACCTGCGCGGCATCCGGCTCGTCGACGTCGAGCGCTACAACCGCGTCGACACGTCGGTCACGGGCCAGGTGCTCAAGCTGATGGCCGCGAACCCCGACGCGATCCTGATCGCCGGCGCCGGCACGCCGGCCGTCACGCCGCAGATCGAGCTCGTGCGGCGCGGCTACAAGGGTCGCATCTACCAGACGCACGGCATCGCGACGTTCGAATTCCTGAAGGTCGGCGGCAAGGACGTCGAAGGCACGCTGTTCCCGACCGGACCCGGCGGTCGTCGCGACGCAGTTGCCGAACGACGTGGCGTCGAAGAAGGTCGCGGTGGACTTCGCGAAGCGCTACGAGGCGAAGTACGGACCGAACTCGGTGACGCAGTTCGCGGCCGATGCGTGGGGCGCGTGGCTCGAGCTGGCCACCGCGCTGCCGAAGGCGTTGAAGGTCGCGCAGCCGGGCACCGAGCCGTTCCGCCGCGCGCTGCGCGACGCGCTCGAGCAGACCCACGGCCTGATCGTCCCGCAAGGCGTCGTCAACATGAGCCCGCAGGACCACGTCGGCCTCGACCAGCGGGCGCGGGTGATGGCGAAGATCGAGAACAACCGGTGGGTGTTCGTCTCGGAGTAGGCGGGTCTCCGCGCCGCGGTCATCGCGGCGAAAGCCGGGCGTCGATCGTTCGTTCGTGCGTTGCGAAGCACCGTCCGGGCGGATCGCGGTCGGGTTCTCGCCGGTACTCGGGCCCCGGCCTTCGCCGGGGTGACCCGAATCAGAGAGATTGCGTGATTCCGGCGAACGCCGGGGCGCGATCGTCGGTTCACTCGCCGTCGCCGCCCGCTTCATCCACGAACAACCGCTGATACCGCGTTCGCAACTCGCGCTTCAGCAGCTTGCCGCTCGGATTCTTCGGCAGCGTCGCGACCACGACGACCCGCTTCGGGACCTTGAAGCCCGCGAGCTCTGCCCGGCAGTGCGCGAGCACGGCGCCCTCGTCGAGCGTCTCGCCGTCCTTCGCGACGACGACCGCGACGACCGCTTCGATCCAGCGCGGGTGGGGCACGCCGATCACGGCCGCTTCGCTGATCGCGGCGAGACGGTAGAGCGACTCCTCGACCTCGCGGCTGGCGACGTTCTCGCCGCCGGTCTTGATCATGTCCTTCTTGCGATCGACGACCGTGAGGTCGCCGTCTTCGTCGAACGTGCCGAGGTCGCCGGAGTGGAACCAGCCGCCTTCGAACGCGGCCGCGGTGCGCTCGACGTCGTGGTAGTAGCCGAGCATCAGGTGCGGCGAGCGATGCACGATCTCGCCGACGACGCCCGGCGGCACGTCGTTCATCGCGTCGTCGACGACCCGCGTCTCGACGTTCAGCGCGGCGCGTCCGGCCGAGCCGGGCTTCACGAGCTGCCGGTCGGGACCGAGCAGCGTCGCGAGCGGCGCGATCTCCGTCTGGCCGTACAGGTTCCAGAGGCGCACGGCCGGCAGCCGCGTCGCGAGCTCGCGCAGCACCTCGACCGGCATGATCGACGCGCCGTAGTAACCCTTCTTCAGCGCCGACAGCTTCGACGGATCGAAGCGCGGCGAGCGCAGCAGGCCGATCCAGATGGTCGGCGGCGCGAAGAACGAATCGATCGCATGCCGCTCGAGCAGCGGCAGCAGGTTGTCCGGCGTCGGCGACGCGGTGATGACGTTCGTCGCGCCGACGTACAGGTACGGCCCGAGGAACGCGTCGAGCTGCGCGCAGTGGAAGAGCGGCAGCGCGTGCAGCACGCGGTCGTCGCGCGCGAACGCCTCCTCGACGATGCAGCTGACGTATTGCGCGATGACCGCGTCGTGGGTCAGCATCGCGCCCTTCGGCAAGGACTCGGTCCCGCTCGTGTAGACGATCTGCGCGAGCGCGTCGGCGGCGATCGCCGGGTCCGGCGGCGCGTCGTCGCAAGCGGCGAGCTCGTCGAACGTCGTCATGCCGTCGACCGGTTCGCTCGCGTGCTCCGAGGGCAGCCACACGAAGCGGTCGACGGCCGTGTCGAGCGCCGCGGCCTCGCGCGCGAGCGACGCGAGGTCGCTGTCGGTCGCGAGCCAGCGCGCGCCCGAGTGCCGCAGGATGAACGCGGCCTCGGGCGCCTTCAGCATGAAGTTCAGCGGCACGAACACGGCGCCGAGCCGCGCGACCGCGAAGCGCATCGCCGCGAACGCGTGCGAGTTGCGGGCGAGGATCGCGACGCGGTCGCCGGTCGCGACGCCGCGCGACGCGAGACCGGCAGCGACGCGTTCCACGACGTCCGCGAACTCGGCGTAGGTCCATCGCACGTCGCCGCAGACGATCGCGAGCCGCGACGGATGACGGCGCGCGCTGCGCCGCACGAGGTCGGCCAGCGTCTGTCGACGCGCGGTCGCGACGGTCGCGGCGATCGCGGCGGTCGCGACGGTGGCGCTTGTCGCGCCGGTGGGGCCGGTGGCGGTTGCGGTCGTCACGACGGCGTCCCCGCGTCGGTCATCGTGCCCGGTCGAGCGGGCGTCCGTCGTCATGACGGGCGCGGCGCGTCGGTCGTCGCGACGGTCGTGCGGATCAACGCGATGGAGGGCAGGGCGAAGCGCGACGATCGGCGCATGCGGGGGTCTCCTGGTTTGCATTCGACCGCGCATGATGCGCCGGTGGCGGGCGGTCCTGGTTCGTGGCGTGCCGGGCTGGGCGTTGGAGCTCGAATTGGATGGCGACGACGGGAAGCGCGCTGCTCGGGCCCGCCGTACGCCGTGGGTCACGGCCTTCGCCGAGACCGATCGGGCCCCGGCATTCGCCCGGGTGACAGTCGTCGGAGGTCCCGCCGTCCTCGCGCAGGCGGGAATCCGGTGTCGTCGCGTCGCATGCACGCGGCCCGACCGTCGAACGATGCTGGGTTCCCGCCTTGGCGAACGACGATCGGAGCGTCGTGCGTGATCACGGCAAGAGGGGAAGCGGAGGCCTGTCGTGCCGGCGAAGGCCGGGACCCCTGCGACGCTCGAACCGCGCGCTTCATTCCGCGTCTGTACCGCACGGCTCACCTTGCGCCGTTGATCGCGCACCGCCTACCCGGCCGCGCCGCTCACCCCGCCAGCAGCTCCATCGTCGCTTCGAACAACCGCTCCCCCGGCGTCGCGAAGCGCTCGCAGGCCGTGAAGTGGTTCGCGCCCGGCAGCGGGACGTCCTCGCGCAGCACCGACGACCACGCGACGCCGAGCTCGCGCGTGTGGCGGCGGAACTCGTCGGACTCGTCGCCGCCGACCGCCGTCACCAGCGGCGCGTCGCTCGCCGGCGTCATGTAAAGCGGCGACAGCGGCGCGACGCGGTCGAGCGTCAGCTGCAGGTCGGCGTTCAGGTACGGCGCATGACGGATCGGCTCGAGGTCGAACAGGCCGCTGATCGCGACGCCGCCGCGCAGCAGGTTCGTCGACAGCCGCGGGTCGTACGCCGGCCAGCGTGCCGCCAGCATCATCGCCGTCAAATGGCCGCCCGCCGAATGGCCCGACACGACGATGCGGTCGCGCGCGATGCCGAGCCGTTCGGCGTTCAGCCACATCGTCGCGAGCGCGCGCAGGTTCTGACGCACGATCGTCTCGAGGGGAACGCGCGGCGCGAGGCCGTAGTCGACGACGGCGACCTTCGCGCCCCGTGCGACGTAGGCCGGCGCGATCCACGCGAAGTCGTCCTTCGACAGCGAGCGCCAGTACCCGCCGTGGATGAACACGAGCAGCGGCCGGTCGCGCGTCGCGTCGTCGTCCGGCTCGAACAGGTCGAACGTCTCGGCCGGACCGAGGCCGTAGCCGAGCGACGGCCGATGCCGGGTCGTCCGGCGAGCCGTCGTCGCCCGCGCCCGCCAGTCGGCGAGGATCGCGGGCAGTCCGGCGACGCGACGACCGTTGTCGTACTGGTCGTTGCAGAACGCGGGCGGATACGACGGCGGCGGGGGCAGCGGCATGGGCTTCCTTTCGTGACGACCGGCGCGCCGCATCACGTTCGCACGCGCGCGCGCTTCGCCGGCGGATCCTCGTCGGCGCGGGCGGCCTCGACGATCCACGCGCGGAACTTCTCGGCGGCCGGGCGCAGCGGGCGTCGCGGCCAAACGAGGTAATAGCGCAGGCCGCTCACCAGCGTCGCCGGGTCGGCCGCGACGAGCGCGCCGCTCACGACCTCGCGCTCGACATATTGCGGCGGCTGCAGCGTGACGCCTTCGCCGTCGATCGCGGCCAGGATCGCGAGCGTTCCGTGGCTGAAGTACAGCCCGACCTCGGCGTTCGGCTCCGTCAGCCGGCGCATCGCGAACCACGGCGTCCACATGTCGTACGGCCGGTTCTCGTGCAGCAACCGCACGTGCGGCCACACCGACGCCTTCGAACGCCCTTTGAAGACGCGCGCGAAGTAGTCGGGACTGCAATACGGTCGCATCGTCTGGCGCAGCAGCGGTTCGCAGTGCAGGTCCGACGGCGGCTCGGCGGCCGTGCGGATCGCGAGGTCGAACGGATCGCGATCGAAATCCGCGAACTCGAACGACGCGTCGACGCGGACCTCGACCTTCGGATGCAGCGACGCGAAGCGGCGCAGCCGCGGCATCAGCCAGCGCGACGCGAAGTCGGGCGCGACGGTGACGGCGATCTGCTGCTCGCCCGGCCGCAACTGTTCGGCGGCCTGCGCGATGCCGCGCAGATGACGCGTGACCGCGGCCTGGAACACCTGGCCGGCTTCGGTCAGGCGGATCGCGCGCGCCGAGCGCTCGAACAGCGGCACCTCGAGGTAGGTCTCGAGCGCGCGCACCTGCTGGCTCACCGCGCCCGGCGTGACGAATAGCTCCGCTGCGGCGTCGCGCATGCTCGACAGCCGCGCGGCGGCTTCGAATGCCCGGACGGCGTTGAGAGGGGGAAGCTTCATCGGCGATCGAAGGCGGGCGGCAGCGACAGTTTAGTTTTTCTGAGGCAGCCTGCCAATTCAAATCGTTTGTCGCGGCGCGGTCGCGCGCCGATGATGCTCTCCGGACCCATCGGGTCCCTGGAGAGGATCATGAAGTTCACGATGAAGAGGATGCCGATCGAACTGGACGCCGACGAGCCGCTGCGACTCGACGAGGCCGCGGGCGCGACGCTGCGCGTGCTGCGCGGTCGCATCTGGATCACGCAGGAAGGCTCGCCGGACGACGTGTTCCTCGACGCGGGATCCGGTCACACGTTCCGGGCCGACGGACGGGTGCTGATCTCGGCCGAGCGCGCCGGCGCGCGGTCCGCCGCGATCGTGTTCGATGCGCCGCTCGCCGTCGCCGGACGCGCGACGGTCGGCGCGGCGCTGCGGCGCCTGCTGAGCCGGCACGCGGCGCCCGCGTCGATGCCGTCGAACGCCTGGGAAGGCATCTGACGGCAGCCGTGGTCCGGCGGCGGGCCGGACGCGGTCAGCGTTCGGCGTCGAACACCTGGAAGTCGCCGCCGCCGCGCGACTTCGCGTCGTAGAGGGCGGCGTCGGCCCTGCGCAGCAGCGCGTCCGACGTGACGCCGTGCGTCGGGAACAGCGCGATGCCGACGGAGATGCCGACGTCGACGCGATGCTCGTCGATCTGGATCGGCGCCGCGAGCGCGTCGACGAGCCGGCGCGCGAGGCGGGATGCGTCGCTGCCGTCGCGCACCGTGCGCTGCAGGATCGCGAACTCGTCGCCGCCGAGACGTGCCACCGCATCGTCGTCGCGTGCGACGTTCCTGAAGCGCTGGGCGACCGACGTGAGCACCTGGTCGCCGATGCCGTGCCCGAGCAGGTCGTTGACCGGCTTGAAGCGGTCGAGGTCGATGTAGTGGACGGCGAACGCGTAGCCCTCGATCGTCGCATTCATGATCGTCGACGCGAGCAGCTCGTTGAACGACTCGCGGTTCAGCAGGTTCGTCAGGCCGTCGTGCAGCGCGCGATGCCGGATGCGCTCCTCGCTCTGATGCCGTTCGGTCACGTCCGTGAACGTGCGCAGCGCGCCGCCACCCTTCATCGGCACGCTCGCGACTGCGACGACGCGTCCGTCGGGGCGGTTGCGTTCGTAGTGATGGGACCGGTCGAGGACGCCGCCGGCGCGCAGGAAGCGCTTGATCTCCTCGGGCGTGTGGCGGAACTCGTCGGTCGACCACTGGTGCTCCAGGACCTCGATGAAGCGCGGCCGGCGCGCCATCAGCTCGGGCGGCAGGTCGAGCAGTTCCATCGCGCGCCGGTTGCACACCTCGACGACGTGCTCGTCGTTGATCAGCATCAGCCCGCACGGCAGCGCGTCGAGGATCGCGTCGAGGATCTCCGAGCGCGCCTGCAAGCGCGCGGGCGTCTCGACCGTCGACGGCGGGCCGGCCGCCGGCGCGACGGCAGGGTGCGACTCGTCGGAGCGGGCGGAATCGTCTTGCATCGCGAGCTTCGTGGCCTTCCACGGGTTCGTCAGGCGGCGGCGACGCGCGCCGTCGGCCGCGCCGGATGATGCCGATGGTGCGGCCGCCTCGCCGGCGTCGGACAGGCCGATCGGTTCCGTCATGCTAGACCACGACGATCATGCGAAGCGACCCTCGTCCGACAGCAGCGGCGCATCGATCGGCGGGTCGATCGCCGCGTCCGGTGGCGGGCCGGGACGCAGCTCGCCGAGACCGCCGTCGAACGCCGGGCTCGGGCGGCCGAACAGGTAGCCCTGCAGTCCGGGGCAGCCCATCGTCGTCAGCGCCCGGCGCTGCTCAAGCGTTTCGACGCCTTCGGCGATGATGCTGAGTCCGAGGTCCCGCCCGAGGCCGATGATCCCACGGACGATCGACGCCGTGCGTTCGTCGGTGACGATCCGCTGGATGAACGACCGGTCGATCTTGATCCGGTCGACGGGGAAGCGGCTCAGGTAGCTGAGGCTCGAGTAGCCGGTGCCGAAGTCGTCGAGCGCGATCGACACGCCGAGCGCGCGCAGGTCGCGCAGTGCGGCCTCGGTGCGGTCGACCTCGTCGAGCAGGACCGATTCGGTGATCTCGAGCTCGAGGCAGCGCGGATCGAGTCCGGTGTCGCGCAGCGTCTGGCCGACGCGCTCGACGAAGCCGGCGGAACGGAACTGGTGCGCCGAGACGTTGACGGACACGGGGAACGGCACCGCACGACCGACGTTCCACAGGACCGACTGCCGGCACGCCATCGTCAGGATCAGGTCGCCGAGCGGCACGATGCGACCGCATTCCTCGGCGAGCGGGATGAACTCGCCCGGCGCCACGACCTTGCCCTGCTGGACCCAGCGGACCAGCGCTTCGGCGCCGATCGGCAGGCCGTCGCTGCTGCGGCAGATCGGCTGGTAGTAGAGGACGAACTCGTCGTTGCGCAGGCCGTCGTCGATCCGTTGCTCGAAGTTCAGGCGCCGCTGCGCGAGGTCGCCGAGCTGGTTCGTGAAGAAGCGGCAGACGTTGCGGCCGGATTGCTTCGCGAGGTACATCGCGGCGTCGGCGTGCTTCGTCAGCTCGACGATGTCGGTGCCGTCGTCGGGATAGACCGCGACGCCGATGCTGGTCGTGATCGACAGCGAGCTGCCGTCGATCGTGAACGGCCGCGCGAGCGAACGCAGCATGTCCTCGGCGACGCGCGAGCATCCCTGGCCGTCCTTGAGGTCCGAGACCAGCACGACGAACTCGTCGCCGCCCTGGCGGCTGACGGTGTCCGACTCGCGGACGCAGCCGGTCAGCCGCTGCGCCACCTCGATCAGCAGCTGGTCGCCGATCCGGTGGCCGAGCGAATCGTTGACGTTCTTGAAGCGGTCGAGGTCGAGGAACAGGACGGCGACCTTCAGCTGCGTCCGCCGCGCGCGTTCGATCGCGCGCGCGAGGCGCTCGTGGAACAGCATGCGATTCGGCAGGTCGGTCAGCGCGTCGTGCTGCGCGAGGTGCGACATCCGATGCGCCATCGCGCGCGCCTCGCTGACGTCGCGGAAGACGGTCACCGCGCCGGTGACCCCGCCGTCGCGGCCACGGATCGGCGCGACGTTCTCCTCGATGACGTACTGGCCGCCGCCACGGCGATGCAGGACGACCTCGGTCGCGAGCCCGGTCATCGCCGACTCGAGCGGCGCGAGGCCGGACAGGCCGGTCGACGCGGTGCTGCCGGTCAGCTGGAGCACGTCGTGCAGCGGACGGCCGCGCGCGTCGGCGGCCGACCAGCCGGTCATCTGCTCGGCGATCGCGTTCATGTACAGGACGCCGCCGTTCTCGTCGGTCGACAGCACGCCGTCGCCGATCGACTGCAGCGTCACCTGCAGGCGTTCGCCCTGCACGAACAGCGCGGCCTCGGCGTCGACGCGACGGCGCAGTTCGCGCTGCAGGATCACCGCGAGCGCGCCGCAGCCGGACAGCAGCAGCAGCGTCAGCAGGCCGATCAGCAGCGCGCGCGTGCGCCAGCCGGCGAAGAGGTCGTCGATCGACTGGCCGACGGCGAGGAACATCGGGAAGCCGGCGACGTGCTGATAGACGTACTGGCGTTCGATGCCGTCGACGCTCGACTTCGCGCGCAGGCTGCCTTCGGGATGCGTCGCCATCCACTTGAAGACGTCCGTGCGCGATACGTCGCGGCCGAGGTCGTTCGGAAAGCGCGGCACGCGCATCAGCATCGCGCCGTCCTCGAGCGTCAGGCTCATCACGCTGAGCCGGCCGAGGTCGAGCCTCGCGAACAGCTCCTCGAAGTACGCGAGGTCGATCGTGCCGACGACGACGCCGGCGAAACCGCCGTCGCCCATCTCGAGCCGTCGGCTGAGCGTGATGCGGTATTCGCCTTCGGGCGACTGGAACGGATGACCGATGTGCAGCCGCCGGTCCCCGTTCGTCCGGTGGAAGTTGAAGAATTCGGACTTCGCGAAGCTGTCGCGCCGCGGCAGTCGGCTGCCGGAATCGATGTAGACCGTTCCGTGCGAGTCGAGCACGAGGATCGGACCGAGGTACTTCGCCTTGGCCGACGAATCGAACAGCACGCGATCGCGGATGTCGACCGGCAGCTCCATCACGCCGGCGGTCTGCAGGTCCGCGATGATGGCCTTCAGCGACAGGTCATAGCTCTCGATGCTGCGATCGATGTCGTACGCGATCGACGTCGCGACGTCGTTGCCGGCCCGCAGCGCCGAACGCAGCGCCTCGTCCCGCAGGTCGACGACGACCTTCGTCGCGAAGCCGACGATGACGATGGCGATCGCGACGCCGAGCGCGAGCGCCTTGCGGGGGATCGGCCACAGTCCGGGAATCGACGTCATGCAGGTCGGGGTCGGTCGGCGTCGCGCGGACGGTGGTCCGCGCGAGCAGGCGCCTCGGCAGGCCGGCCCGCCCGGGCAATGTCGGCAGGGGGCGCGCAAACCTGAATCGGCGGCGTCGCGACGGGCGGCGGCGCCTGCGGCCGACGTGACGACGATCTTCGACTTCGCCGCGCATCGCGAGCCGGACGCGTATCGCATGATCGTCGAACGGCGCGGCGCGATCGAACCGGACTAGTCTTCGGTCCGTCGCGTCGGAACCCGCCGCAGTTCGTCCTCGAAGGAAACGCCGATGCGTTCGCTCCGCCCGCTCGCGATGCTTTGCGCCACATCCTGGTTCGCGACCGCGTCGCTCGGGTTCGCCGCGTCGCCGCCGAAAGCCGCGCCGCCGACGCTGCCGCCGCAAGCCCCATCGCCCGTCGGCGGTCATGCCGTCGGCCCGCAGTACGACACGACGCACGTCTACGTCGCGCCGGCCGACGTCGACGCGTTCGCGGACAGCTTCCTCGCGACGTTCGGCGGCCAGTCGACGGCCGCCGTGCAGGTGACGGTCACGCCGACGCCGAGCCGCACGTCGTCGCAGCTGCTGCGCACGCCGGTCGGCCTCGTGTCGCTGTTCGGCTTCACGACGCCGATCCCGGTGCCGTTCGGTCGCGAGCGGACCGGCTATCTCGTCGACGACCTCGACGCCGCCGTCGACGCGGCGCGGGCCGCGGGCGCGGCCGTGATCGTCGCGCCGTTCGCCGATCCCATCGGCCGCGACGCGATCATCGAGTGGCCGGGCGGCGTCGACATGCAGCTCTACTGGCACTTCACGGCGCCGAAGTACCCGGCGCTCGCGTCCGTGCCCGAGAACCGCGTCTACGTGTCGCCGGACGTCGCCGACGACTTCGTGCAGCGCTGGATCGGCTACGCGAAGGGGACCGTGATCGCGGACCGGCGCGATGCGCCCGGCATCGAGATCGGGCGGCCGGACGACCGCTATCGTCGCGTGCGACTCGTGTCCGGCTTCGGCCCGATGACGGTCATCGTGACGGACGGCAGGCTGCCGTTCCCGTACGGCCACGAATCGACGGGCTACGAGGTCGTCGACCTGTCGGCGACCCTCGATCGCGCGCGAACCGCGGGCGTCGAAGTGCTCGATGGGCCCTACGCGGCCGACGGCCGCGACGTCGCGCTGGTCCGGTTCCCGGGCGGCTACATCGCGGAAATCCACGCGGTTCGACGGCGCTGAGCCGCTGACGGGAAGCGGCGCCCGATGCGCTGTGACGACCACCGCGCAGACATGACCGTCGCACCGCGCATCGTCTCCGCGAGACGCCCGTCGACGGATTCGATCGTCATCGACGCGAAGCAAAAAAAATGGGCCGGCGGTGCCGGCCCGTCTTCGTACCGGGTCTTGGTGGAGAAGAGACTCTCGCGAAGCAGCTTCTATGGATGGCTCACGCACGACTTCGCGACGTACTGCTCGACGTCAGTCCGTCCTGGGCGCCGCGGCACCGGTTCGATCCCGAACGCCCCAACGGAGAACGAGGGCAAGTCCCAAAGTCGTCTTGCCGCCGATGAATCGTCTCGTTTCAAGTGCCAGCGTCACGGCGAACCAGCGGACGTCTCTGCAGTCAACCTCGAAGGAAGTGCAGCAGTTCCACGTTGATACGGTCTTTCATCGTCGTGCACAGCCCGTGCGGCGCGCCGGCGTAGACCTTCAGCGTCGCGTTGCGGATCAGCTTCGACGACAGCGGGGCGGAGTCCGCGAACGGAACGATCTGGTCATCGTCGCCGTGCACGACGAGCGTCGGCACGTCGAAGCGCTTGAGGTCCTCGGTCAGGTCCGTCTCGGAGAACGCCTTGATGCAGAAGTACGACGCGGGGAATCCCGCCATCATGCTCTGCAGCCAGAACGACTGTCGCACGCCTTCGGAGACGACGGCGCCGGGCCGGTTGTACCCATAGAACGGCAGGCTGAGGTCGCGCCAGAACGTCGAGCGGTCGGCGACGACGCCGGCGCGCAACTGGTCGAAGACCTCGATCGGCGTGCCCATCGGATTCGCCGCCGTCTTCAGCATCAGCGGCGGGATCGCGCCGATCAGGACCGCCTTGGCGACGCGACCGGTGCCGTGGCGTCCGATGTAGCGCGCGACCTCACCACCGCCGGTCGAGTGACCGACGTGGACCGCTTGTCGCAGGTCCAGCGCGGTGACGAGTTCGTTCAGGTCGTCGGCGTAGGTGTCGAGGTCGTTGCCGTCCCACGGCTGGCTCGACCGACCGTGGCCGCGGCGATCGGCTGCGATGCATCGGTAGCCGTTCTGCGCGAGGAAGAACATCTGGTCCTCGAACGCGTCGGCCGACAGCGGCCAGCCGTGGCTGAAGACGACCGGTTGTCCCTTGCCCCAGTCCTTGTAGTAAAGCTGCGTTCCATCTTTCGTCACGATGCTGCTCATCGGCGTATCTCCTGGTGAAACTGCTGGTTGGGGTGCGGGTCGTGCGAGGGACGTTCGAGGCAGCGCCAGCGCCAGCGCGACGCCGGCGCCGGCGATCAGAACCTCGCGGCGGCCCATCGACGTGATCGCCGGACCGGTGGTCTCGCGTGCGTCGTTCATGGCTGTGTCCCGATACGCTGTCGCGCCGCCGCGTTCAACGGCGGTCATCGCGTCGATGGTCGCCGCGGATGACGACGCGCCGGCGACCGAAGAGGCGCGCGTCCAGCGAATAGGCTCCCGGCCCGAGCAGCAGCAGCGCGACGGCGTCGAGCACCGCGCAGACATGCACCGCCTGGAGCGCCGCGTCCGAGGTCGCCCAGGTCGCGGCCTCGAGCACGATCGTCAGCACGCAGGCGACCGGAACGACGAGCCCGATGGACAGCGCGATCGCCACGGTGCCGGGCGCGAGGAGGAACCAGGCGGAGCCGAGCGCGAGAATGCGATTGCCGACGCCGTCCATCAACATCACGGCCAAAGCGACCCGCATCAGCAGCAACGCCGCGCCAGGTCGTTTCGAAGGAAACATCGAGTAGAGCCTTTGCATCGGCGCATCGTAGGCAGCGGATGCGGTGGACGCCTGCCAATTCGAGGGCGCACGACGATGCCTCTTCGGGCGGGTCCGCGACCGACCCCATCGGCGTCAAGCTGCAACGATGCAGCGCCATGGAGACGGCATGACGGACCGACCCGACCGTTCGCAGCCCGACGAGGTCGACGAAGCGTCGCGGCACCGGAATCGAACGGGTCGTGCCGGCGAGGCGCGCCGAACCCGAGTGCTCGAAGCGGGCGCCGCGGCCGCGCTGGAGGTGCGACGGGCGCACCGGGCCCCGCCGGCAATCGCGGTTGCGCCGTGCCGCCGAACCGCTTCGCGCGCTGCGTCGACACGATGGCCGATGACTCGAACCCGCTTGCGGGCGCCGGCGGCCCCGCTTATGGTCCGTGCATTCCATCCCGCTCTCGAGCCACGGCCGTGGCCGTCCTGTCGACCGTCGCTTCGCACGGCGAGCCGCCTCTCGTCGATGCACGGATGGTGGCCGGATCGCGACGGCCCGGACGTCCGCAAAAACGCCATGCCGTGTTCGCGATGAACGGTTTCCTCGCGCGGGTCACGAGGTCGATCCGCGGCGGCCTGTGCGTCGCGACGCTCGCCTGGTCGACGGCCGGTGGCGCGACCGAAGCGCCGCTGCAGCGCCTCTCGCAGGAAGGTCACTCGGTCTGGCGTACGCAGGAAGGCTACTTCCAGACGCCGAACAGTCTTGCGCAGACGCGGGACGGCTATTTGTGGATGGGCACGACGTCCGGTCTCGTGCGCTTCGACGGCGCGCGCTTCGTTGCGGTGAATGCGTTTCCGGAAGGATCGATCGCCGACTGGGAGATTTGGGCGTTGCTACCGGCCGCGGACGGCAGCCTGTGGGTCGGTGGGAGGCGGCATGTCGGGCACATCAAGGATGGCCACCTCACGACGCACGACATCGCCGGCATCGCCGAGCAGTTCGTCGAAGACGCGCACGGCAAGGTGTGGTTCGCGAGGGGACGCCACCCGAGCGGTGGCGGCATCTGCAGCGTCGACGATCTCGCGGTCGACTGCCATCGACCGCCGGAAGTCCCGATCACGTCCGCGACGGTGGTCCGGCGGGCCGACGCCGAGGGGCTGTGGATCGGAAACGCCGGCTCGCTCTGCCGTTGGACACCGGGCCGGGCCGCCGAATGCTTCCTGCAGGACGCGCTGAAGCCGCTCGCGGGACTCGAAGGCGTGACGGCGGTCCTTCCGGCGCGCGACGGAACCCTGTGGGTCGGCATCGGCAAGCCCGGTCCCCAGTTCGGGCTCGGGCAACTCGTCGACGGGCACTGGAGGACGTTCTCCACACCCGAACTGGACGGCAGTACGCTGAGCATCTCGTCGTTGATCGAGGACCATCGCGGCTGCATCTGGATCGGGACGCAGGACCATGGCGTCTACCGCGTTTGCGACGGCGTCGCGGAGCACTTCGACGAGCGGAGCGGTCTGTCCGGCAACACGGTGTCCTCCGACGGTCTGCTCGAAGATCGCGAGGGCACCGTCTGGGTCGCGACGTCGTCCGGGATCGACGCATTCCGGCAGCTCGCGGTCACGGTGTTCTCGACCCGCCAGGGGCTCGAGGCCGATCGGGTGGAGTCGATCCTGCCGGCGCACGACGGGACCGTCTGGCTCGGCAACCTCTCGTTGTCGACGATCGTCGACGGTCGCGTCACCCCGCCGCCGATGCCGGCTCTGTTCGCGGACCGGGCCGTCAACGCCATGATGGAACGCGGCGACGGGTCGATCTGGATCGGCGTGGAGAAGTCGCTCTACGTGCTCAGGGACGGATCGGTGACGACGGTGACCGGTCCCGACGGCGGTCCGCTCGGCGCTTCGAAGTTCCTCTTCGAAGAGGCGAACCGCGACGTCTGGGTCTGGACGGTGGGCCTGCCGGCCCGCGTCTACCGGATCCGCGACGCGGTGGTCGTCGAGGACCTGACCGAACGGTTCGGGTCGATCGTCGGGCTCTGGCCCGATGCCACGCGCGGGATCTGGGTCGCACATCGCGACGGCAGCCTCGCGCGCTTCGAGGACGGCGTGTTGAAACCCTTTGGCTCCGGTCCCGGGGTCGGCGTTCCGGCGGCTGATATCTTCACGGCCAGTGACGGTTCCATGCTCGTCGCAACGTCGCGCGGCCTCTGGATGCGGCGCGGCTCGGCCGACGCGATGCTCGACCGGATGCATGGACTGCCGTGCGAGGGCGTGACCGGCATCGTCGAGGACGACGCCGGTGATTTGTGGATCACCGCCGGGTGCGGACTCATCCGCATCGCGCGCCAGGAACTCGACCGCTGGTGGTCGCATCGCGAGACGAACGTGGAGGCTCGCCTGTTCGACGAGACCGACGGGTACGGCGTCGGCAGCGGCGTCTTCATGCCCCGCTTGCGCCGGGGACCCGACGGCCGGATCTGGTTCGCGAACGCGAAGATCGCGGAGGTCATCGACCCGAAGCGTCTCGGGACGACCTTGCCGCCGCCCACGGTGCGGATCGAGGACCTGGTCGTCGACCGCATACCCTTCGCGACCGACGGCGACGTCGCGCTGCCGACCAATCCGAGGAACATCGAGGTCCGCTTCACCGCGCTGACGTTCGTCGTGCCTCAGAAGGTCCGGTTCCAGTATCGATTGCGCGGCCGCGATCCCGAGTGGCGCGACTCGGGCAATGTCCGTCAGGCCTTCTATACCGATCTGCCGCCGGGTCGCTACCGCTTCGAGGTGAAGGCGGCGAACAGCGGAGGCGCCTGGAACGAGCAGGGCGCCGGCATCGACTTCACGATCCCGGCACCCTACTATCGGACCGGCTGGTTCTTCGCGACGATGGCGACGCTGCTGGCCGCGCTCGTCTACGGCCTGTACGTCGTTCGGCTGCGGCAGATGGCCGCGAGGATGCGCGAGGCGCTCATCGTCCGGACGAACGAACGCGAACGCATCGCGCGCGACCTGCACGACACGTTGCTGCAGGCGGCGCAGGGACTGATCTTCAACGTGCATGCGGCGGCGCGACGCTTGCCGACGTCGGAACCGGCAAGCGCGATGCTGACGCGCGCGGCCGAACATGCGGACGAGGTGATCGCCGAGGGACGCCACCGGATCCAGGCGCTTCGCGCCGGACCCGCGATGGGCGAGGACTTCCAGTCGGCGCTCTGCGCCGTCGGCGAGGAGCTGTCCCGCGCGCATGGCGCGACGTTCGTCTGCGCGGTCGAGGGCGCGCCGCGCCCCTTGACCCGCGCCGCGCTCGACGAATGCTTCGCCATCGGCCGCGAGGCGCTCTCCAACGCCTTCCGCCACGCGCATGCGAACACGATCGAGACGCAGGTGATCTTCGCCGATGACCGGTTCGGCTTGCGCATCCGGGACGACGGCATCGGCGTCGACGCCGATGTCGCCGAATCGGCCGCGAACACCGGACACTGGGGGTTGCGGGGGATGCGCGAGCGCGCCGACGCGCTCGGCGGCACGCTCGAGCTCTGGAGTCGGGCGAATGCCGGCACCGAGATCGAGTTGCAGGTGCCTGCGAGCCTCGCCTATCGCAACGAGCGGTCGTCACCGGCATGGCCTCGTTGGCTGCGCGCCGCGGTGGGCGGCCGGTGAGCGACGGGGTGCCGCGCATGGCGCATCGGTCGACCTTCGTTCTCGCGCACGACGGTCGCGGCGCGAGGACTCGCGGAGAACGATGATGGAGCGAACGCCCGACGACCCACGCATCCGCGTCCTGATCGTGGACGACCATCCGCTACTGCGCGAAGGACTGACGTCGGTCATCGATTCCGAGCCTGACCTCCGCGTCGTCGGTCAGGCCGTCGATGGCCTCGACGCCATCGAACAGTACGGCGCGCTGCGACCCGACGTCACGCTGATGGACACGCAGATGCCGCGACTCGACGGCATCGCCGCCGCGCGCGCGATCTGCGAACGATGGCCCGGCGCGCGGATCGTCATGCTGACGACCTACGACGGCGACGCGCACGCGCTCGGCGCGTTGAAGGCCGGCGCGTCCGGCTATCTGTTGAAGGGGATGGTCCGCACCAAGGTGTTCGACGCGATCCGGACCGTGCATGCCGGGCGACGCTTCATCCCCGAAGTCGTCGCGGCCGCGCTCGCTGCTCACGTCACCGACGAGCTGCTGTCGCCGCGCGAGGTCGAGGTGCTACGCGAGGTCGCTCGCGGCGGATCGAACCGGACCATCGCGACGCGGCTATTCGTGTCCGAGGAAACCGTCAAGTCGCACTTGAAAAGTATCCTCGGAAAGCTCGCCGCGAGCGACCGCACGCAGGCGGTCGTCATCGCGATCCGGCGGGGCATCATCGACATCTGATGCCTAATCAGTTCGGCGGCGGCACATCCTTGCCGACCCACTTGCCGAGGAACCGCCGCATGTGCCGCGCGATCTCGGCGCCGTGCGTCTCGAGCGCGAAGTGGCCGGTGTCGAGCATGTGGATCTCCGCGTTCGGCAGGTCGCGACGGTACGGCCACGCGCCCGACGGCGGGAAGATCTCGTCGTTCTGCCCCCAGACGATCAGGGTCCGCGGCTGGTGCTCCCGGAAGTACGCCTGCCATTGCGGATAGAGCGGCGGGTTCGTCCGGTAGTCGTACAGCATGTCGAGCTGCACGTCCGCGTTGCCGTCGCGATCCATCAGCGCCTGGTCGACGGTCCACGCGTCCGGGTCGACGAGCGACGTGTCGCGCACGCCGTTCGTGTACTGCCATTTCGTGGCCTTGGCCGACGTCAGCCAGCGCAATGCCTCGCGCTCCTGCGGCTGGCCGCTTGCCCAGTACGCCTTTATCGGGTCCCAGAACTTCCCGAGCCCCTCGTCGTACGCGTTGCCGTTCTGGATGATCAGCGCGCTGATGCGGTCGGGGTGCTGCGCGGCGAGGCGGAAGCCGACCGGCGCGCCATAGTCCATGACGTACAGTGCGTAGCGCCGGATGCCGAGCTGCTCGGTCAGCCCATCGACGAGCTTCGCGTCGTGGTCGAACGTATAGCTGTAATGCGATCGATCGGGCGCCGCGCTGTGCCCGTAACCCGGATAGTCGGGCGCGATGACGTGATAGCGGTCGGACAGACGCGGGATCAGGTCGCGAAACATCTGCGACGACGTCGGGAAGCCGTGCAGCAGCAGGATGACGGGCCCGTCTGCCGGACCCGCCTCGCGATAGAACACGTCGACGCCGTCGACCGAACGCGTCTCGTAGTGCACCGGATACTCGTGCGCGAGCTTTTCGCGCGTCGGTGCGGCGACGGCGGTGGCGGGCGGAGCAGCGCAGATCAGGACGGCTGACACGAAGGACGACAGCATGGCGATTGCTTTCATCGAAGCCTCACTCGAATGGTCGTGGGAACGGCGGGTCCGACGGTGGTCGTCATCGCGGCGCGTCGGTCGCGGCTTCCTCGATCAGCCGCGTCAGTTCCGCCGGATGTGACACGAGGACCGAATGCGAACCGCCTTCGATCTCGACGACCTCGCGCGCCTTCGCGCGCTTCGCCATGAACGCGTGGACCGCCGCCGGGATGTTCCGGTCGAGGCTTCCGTAGAAGAACCATGAGGGGATCGTCTTCCAGGCCGTCGTGTCCGCGGCCTCGTTCAGCGCCGCCTCGGTGATCGGCCGCTGCGCCATCGCCATCAGCGAGGCCTCGCCCGCCGGGACGTCCGCTGCGAACTGGGCGTGGTACTTGTCCTGCTGGATGTAGAGGTCGCGGCCGCCGTCGGCCAGCGCGACCGGCGGCGCGAGGTTCGGCCCGAGCGTGCTGCCGGGAAAGCGTCCGACGAGCGTCGACGCCGTCTCGTTCGCCTCGGGAGCCAGGCCGGACACGTACACGAGACCCTTCACCCGGTCGCTGCCCTTCGCGGCCGCGCTGATGACGTTGCCGCCGTACGAGTGGCCGACGAGGATCACCGGCCCCTTGATCGACGCCACGACGTCGCGGACGTATTGGCCGTCGCTCTTCACGCCACGCAGCGGATTCGCCACCGCGACGACCGGGTAACCGGCCGCGAGGAGGCGCGCGGCGACACCGTTCCAGCTCGACGAGCCCGCGAACGCGCCGTGGACCAGCACGATCGTCGGCTTGTCGTTGCGTCCCGCGGCGAGCGCGTTCGACATCAGGATGCCGACCAGCAACGCGACGGATCCGACGAACATCAGCACCACGATGACCAGTGCCGCGCCTGTCGACCGACGGTCGTCGACCACTTCTGCGTCCAGCTCCATCTCGTTCTCCTCGCTATCGATCGCACGCGTCGTGCGGAAGTCGCGAGGTTGATGGCGCGTCACGGCGCCCGACAGACCACGAAGGGCCGCCTCGTCTTCTTTCCTTTGGGCGGACGGACGGACGAAACGTCCGCGCCGCGCGCGTCCGCGACGGTCGACGAGCCGATGCGCCGCTTTCGCGAGATGCCCGCGCCGATGTGCGCGCGCCGGCTCGTGCCGTCCGATGGGAGAGGGCGCCGCTCGCCTTTCGCGAGACGCGGCCGGCTGCAGCGGGTCCTAACGTCGGAACCGGCGCGGCGAGCGATTCGTCGACGCGTCTTACTCCGGCGAACGCGCGCGCGCGCCGCACCGGGAACGTCAGCGAAGTCCGAACGAGGAGACAAGACGATGAGCAAGCCCCCGATCCCGCCGTTCACGCACGAGTCCGCGATCGTCAAGGTCCGGATGGCCGAGGACGCCTGGAACACCCGCGATCCCGCACGCGTCGCGCTCGCCTACACACCCGACAGCCGCTGGCGCAATCGCAGCGAGTTCGTGAACGGTCGCGCCGCGATCGAGGCGTTCCTGACGACGAAGTGGCAGCGCGAAACGGAGTACCGGCTGATCAAGGAACTGTGGGCGTACACGGGCAACCGCATCGCGGTGCGGTTCGCGTACGAGCGGCTCGATGCGGCGTCGGGGTTCTGGATCCGCAGCTACGGCAACGAGAACTGGGAGTTCGACGCCGACGGGCTGATGCGCGAACGGATCGCGAGCATCAACGACCTCACGATCGAGGCCGGGAGCCGCCTGTTTCACTGGCCGATCGGTCGTCGCCCCGACGATCACGCCGGCTTGACGGACCTCGGCCTGTGAGCGCGCGGCCGGAGGCGCTCGCGCGGGAGGCCGCCACGATCCTCGACCGGACCGCATGGGTCGACGACGCGTCGCTGGTCCAGCGCGTCGTCGCGCAGTACGTGCGGGCGACCGATGCGCGCAACGGCGTCGCGATGTCGCTGCTGTTCGTGAACGACGGTCGCATCGAGATCTTCCATCGCGTGCAGGGCAGACCGATGCTGCTGGCCGAACTGCGCGGTGCGGCACGCATCGGCGATTCGCTGACGCAAGGCATGCCGCCGCAGGATCGATGCGGATGGAGTCACCACACGACGCACGATCCGCTCGTCGACGTCGACGGCGACCGAGCGACGTTCGACGCGCAGTTCGTCGTGTTCGAATCGCTCGGCACGAGCGAGCCCCCGTCCCGGTGGTCGCCCGACGCCGACGGCGTGCAGGGTCGGGTTGTCCCGACCGCCGCCGGCTATCTTCGTGCGGCGCTGCACAGGGTCGGCGGCCGCTGGAAAATCGTGACGATGCGGGTCATCCACGACCTGCCGGTCGCGATCCGGCGCACGGCGCCGTCGTGCTGACGACCCGCTCGTCGATCGCGTCGAATCACCGATGCCTGATGCGTCGTGACCTCGACGCCGGCGCCGATCCCCTCGAAGTGGATACGCGATCGTCGGACCGACGACGGTGCAACGGCTTCGCACGGCCCGTGAGACTGAACGTCGTCGCGAGAGACCGTCCGGCCGGATGTGTCGTCGCGTCGCCGACACCAACGCGAGAGGAGTGGTCATGGAAAGCACGGTCCCGTATCGAGGCACGCAACGAGCGACAGCAGTGATGGTGGCGATGGCGGCGGCGCTGTCGTGCGCGTTTCCGCGTCTGTCGCACGCGGAGGTCAGTACGCCGGTCGTCGAGATCAACACCGAGGTGAGCATCGGGCCCGTCGATGCGCGGCCGGTCCGCGGCGACGTCAGCGTTCTGATCGGCGCAGGCGGGAACATCGGCGTCCTGAACACGGCCGACGGCAAGCTGCTCGTCGACGCGGGGATCGCGGTGTCGAAGGACAAGATCGTCGCCGCGCTCGCCGGCATCGGCCCGTCGCCGGTGAAGTTCGTGATCGACACGCATTACCACTGGGACCATACCGACGGCAATGCGTGGCTGCACGAGAGAGGCGCGACGATCATCGCGCACGAGAACACGCTGAAGCGCCTGACGACCGGCACGCGCGTCGTCGACTGGTCGTTCCGCTTTCCGGCGTCGGCCCCCGACGGATTGCCGACCGTCACGTTCCGCGACGACAGGACGATGACGTTCGGCAACGAAACGATCGTCATGAAGCACTACCAGGAAGGCCACACGGACTCCGACATCACCGTGTACTTCCGCAACGCCGACGTGCTGCAGGTCGGCGACATCTGGTGGAACGGCTTCTACCCGTTCATCGACTACACCGCCGGCGGCAGCATCGACGGCGTGATCCGCGAGGTGAATGCGTGCATCGACGCTTCGACGCCGAAGACGATCATCATTCCGGGACACGGTCCGGTCGGCACGCGCGCGGGATTGATCGAGTTCCGCGACATGCTGGTCGCGATCCGCGCGAACGTGGCGCGGCTCAAGCACCAGGGCAAGACGCTCGCCGAGACCGTCGAAGCGAAGCCGACGGCGGCCTACGACGCGAAGTTCGGCCAGTTCCTGATCGACCCGGCGTTCTTCACGCACCTCGTGTACATGGGCGTCTAGCGATCTCGACGCGGCGGCGTTGTCCGGCCGCCGCGTCGTCGCTTCGGTCCCGTGTCGCGCCCGCCGGCAACGCGCCGACGTGACGCGTCCGATCAGATCTGCGCCATCCCGCCGTCGACGAACAGTTCGATGCCGTCGACGTAGCTGCTGTCGCTCGACGCGAGAAACAGCACGGCGGCGGCGATCTCGTCGACCGTGCCGACCCGGCCGAGCGGGATGCTGCGCTGCTGCTCCTCGACGAACGCGGTGAGCTGCGCGGGCGTGAGCCCGAGCGCGTCGTAGCCGGCGGTCGGGACCACGCCGGGACTGATCGCATTGACGCGGATCCCGGTGCCGCGGAGGTCGAGCGTCCAGTTCCGCGCGAAGCTGCGGACCGCGGCCTTCGTCGAGCTGTAGACGCTGAACGACGGCGTGCCGACCGTCGAGGTCGTCGACGCGTTGAGGATGATCGAGCCGCCGCGGCTCATCAGCGGCAACGCCTTCTGCACGGTGAAGAACAGGCCGCGCACGTTCGTGTCGTACAGGCGATCGAAGTGCTCCGGCGTGACCGAGACGAGCGGCGCGATCTCGCCGATACCGGCGTTGGCGAACAGGATGTCGAGCCGTCCCTTGCGCGTGCGGATCGCGTCGACGACCGCGTCGAGGTCGGCGAGATCGGCGACGTCGCCGCGGACGCCGCATGCCTCGCGGGCCAATCGCGCGCACGGCCGCGTCCAGCTCCGCCTGCCGGCGCCCGACCACGAACACGAACGCGCCTTCGGCGGCGAAGCGACGTGCCGTCGCGAGTCCGATCCCGCTGCTGCCACCGGTCACGAGCGCGACGCGGTCTTCGAGTCTTCGATCCAAGGTGCCTCCCTGGTTGTGCGGCTTCGGGACGCGACGACCGCGTCCGCTCGCCGGTTCAGTGCGCGAAGTCCGGACGGACGCCGGCGCGCGATTCGTCCGGGGTCCACGCCGCTTCGACCGGCTCCGCGCGTTTCGGTGTGCGGACATCGCGCGTCGCGCGCTGGAGCGCGAATACACCAATCGCGGTCAGCGGCTCGTCCGGACTCGCGACGAGCGACGTCGCGGCGAGGTCGACCCACACCGCGAACAGCGTCGCGGCAACGACGATCGTGACGCGGAGGACGCGCTTCATGGTCGCGGCGACACCCGGCCTGCTTCGTCGCCGACCCTCACGGCGCGAACCGCGTGAAGACGATGTCGTGCGCCTTCACGTGCGCGACGTGGCAGCCGAAGCAGGTGCGATGCTGCGCCTCGTCCACCGGCTTGCCGTCGACGAAGCGACCGAAGCCCCAGCCGCCGGTCGACGCATAGCGCGTCGCGTCCTTCACCATCACCTGCACGGTCGTCGGCGCGCCGGCGACGAACGCCGGGTCGAACTCGGCCGACGGCGTGCGCTTCCACGCGATCTTCACGAGGACGGCGCCGTCGGGGAACGGCAGCGTGCCGTCGCGGTAGGCCTTGATCGCGATGTGGTTGCCGACGATCCCGCGGAACTCGTCGAAGCCGGTTTCCTGCGACACGCTGACCAGTTCCCAGCGCCGGTAGCCGGACGGCAGTCGAACGCCGAAGATCGGCGACGCATCGGCACTCGGTGCGCTCTCGCGCGGGCGCTGCGGGTCCACGGTCGAGCGAGCGATGCCGGCGGACGCGCAGGCGACGAACGACACCGCGAGCGACGCGGACACGATGCGGCGGAAAGATGGTTCCATGGGATCCCGGCGAGGTCGGTGGCGCGGTCAGCGTGCCGCTGACACCAGCGTCCACACCGCGTCGGCGAACGCGTCCGGCCGCTCCTGCGGCAGGTCGTGGCCGGCCCCCGCGACGACGCGATGCGTGCGCGATCCGCTGAAGTGGACCGCGGCGGCACGTCCGTCGGTCGCGGCGACGACGCCATCGGCATCGCCGTCCAGCGTGATAGTCGGCACGGCGATGACCGGCTGCGCGGCAAGTCGCCGCTCGAGGTCCGCGTAGACCGGGAAGCCGTCGGCGACGCCGAGTCGATGTCGATACGAATGGATCACGACGTCGACGTAGTCGTCGTTGTCGAACGCGGGCGCGCTGCGGTCGAACGTCGCGTCGTCGAACGACCAGGTCGGCGAGTTGCGGCGCCACATCAGCTTCGCGAGGGCGCGACGGTTCGCCGCGAGCCCCGATCGGCCGCGCGCGGTGAGGAAGTAGAACTGGTACCAGAACGCGGCTTCCGCGCGCGGGTCGAGCGGCTGCGATGCCGTCGCGATGTCCTGGATCAGGTATCCGTTGACGGAGACCAGGCCGGCGCAGCGCTCGGGCCACAGCGCCGCGGCGACGCACGCCGCGCGTCCGCCCCAGTCGTAGCCGGCGACGACCGCGCGACGGATGCGCAGCGCGTCCATCAGCGCGATCAGGTCGACGCCGAGCGCCGCCTGCTGTCCGGAGCGCGGGGTCGCGGCATCGGCGAAACGGGTCGAGCCGTGTCCGCGCAGGTGCGGCACGACGACGCGGCATCCGCGCGCCGCGAGCAGCGGCGCGACGTCGACGTAGCTGTGCACGTCGTACGGCCAGCCGTGCAGCAACACGACGGGAGGACCGTCGTCGGGCCCCGCGACGTAGTGGCCGACGTCGAGCACGCCGGCCGCGACCTGCCGCAACTCGCCGGGCATCGCGGGCCTCGCGACGTGCGTCGACGCGTCCTCCACCCGCGGCGGCATCGCCGACGCGGCGAGACCGGCCGCGGCCAACGCGAGGAAACGGCGGCGCTCCGGTTCGTTCGCAGGCATCGTCGATCCGCCTTCAGCGAACCTGCACTTGCACGATCGCCCCCGCGCCGGCGGCGTCGCGCGCGACGACGAGGAAGCGCCGCGACGACGCTTCGTCCGCCTGCACGAGTTGGCGGATCGGTCCGATGGCATTGACGATCGCGGCGCCGGCCGGGTTGGAGGTGAACGTCGCGAGGGACTGCAGCGGACCGCTGCCGTCCGGATGGCTCGCGAGGGCGAGCACGTAGCCGGTCGACGGAAGCAGCCCCGTGACGGAGGCCTCGAGCACCTGCACCAGTCCCTGGTCGAACAGCGCGACGCTCGTCGGCTCGCTCGCGGCGCCGTTGCTCGCCGGCGCGACAGCGCGCAATCGCACGTGGGCCGCGTTCGCCGCGACGCCGGGTGGCTGCAGCCCCGCGAGGCCGTCGCCGCTCGGGACCGCGTCGGACACGTAGTTCACGGCCTGCGGCGCCTGCCCGATCGGGATCGACGCGACGATCGTGTTCGACAGCGTGTCGATCGCGATCAGGCGGTCGGCGTTCTCCAGTCCGACATACACACGCGTCCCGTCGCCGGACGGCCAGATCCCGTGCGGCAGGTTTCCGGTCGCGATCGTCGCGACGCGGGCGAAGTCGTCGGTGCGGTAGACCTGCACCTCGTCGAGTCCGCCGACCGTGACGTAGGCGAACGAACCGTGCGCGTTGCGGACGAAGTTGACGTGGTTCGTGATCGGCCCGGTGTCGATCGTTTTCAGGATGTCGAACGGCGGCTTCGCATCGAAGACCATCGTGCGGCCGATGTCCTTGAACGTCATCCACACCTGGCGTCCGTCCGGCGTCGCGGCGATGTTGGGACAGAACGGGCTCGGCTGGCGGACGCGACCGGCGATGCGCCGCGTCGCCGTCTCGAAAACGATCGTCTCGGGCGTGAACGACGAGCAGACGTAGGCGTACCGACCGTCGGGCGAGAAGATCTGCATCCCCGGGCCGTTCCCGGTCGGGATGCGCGCGATCTCGGCGTACGTCTTCGCGTCGATGACGGCGACGTAGTCCTCACCGCGCACGGTGACCCACAGCTCGCGACCGTCGGGCGTGAAGAAGGCTTCGTGCGGCGAGCGCCCCACGTAGGTCACGTGTTCGATCCGGTTCGTCGCCGTGTCGATGAAGGTGACGGCGTTCGATCCGACACTGACCACGGCCAGCGTGCGGTGGTCCGGCGAGAAGCCCATCCCGTGCACGAGCACCTGACCCCGGTACAGCGGGCTGAAGTTCGTCGGCGACGGTTCGCCGAGCCGGATCACGCCGAGCAGACGATTGTCGGCCGGATCGGTGACCGACACCGTGTTGGAGAACTGCTCGGCCGCGTAGACGCGGTCGCGGTGACTGATCGGAACGTCCGGGTCGGCCGCCGCGCCGGGCGCCTGCCCGGCGACGGCGGCGCCGACGAACGCCGACAACACGGCGACCCGTGCGAGGGCTTTCGGCAAGGCGCTCATCGCGACGCTCCCGGAGCGGCGCGTCCGACGCAGCGCGACGCGTTCGTCTCGATGCAGCGCGAGGCGACGTCGTCGGCCGCGTTGCGCATCGCGACGATCTCCTGCTGCTGCTCGACGATGATCCCCTGCGCGATCCGGCGCAGCCGCGCGTCGCTGCCGTAGCGCAGCTCGGCCTGCGCCATCTCCACCGCGCCCTGATGGTGGGCGATCATCATCGACGCGAAGTCGCGGTCGATGTCGCCGTCGGCGCCGACCTGCATGCCGTGCATCATCTTCTCCATCGCGGCGTCGTTGTCGGCGATGAACGCCGCCCGAAGCGACGGCGCCTGCATCGACAGGGCGACGGCCGACGCCGCGACGGCGAGGAGGACGGGGGTCGCCGTGAAGGCGATCAGCAGGCGGAGCGAGCGGATTGTGTTCATGCCTCGCACATTGCGACGCGCCGTCGCACGACGCATCGCGCGGAAGCCGCGGACGAGCCTCCCTCCGGCGAGGGAGCAGCGTCCGCCACGGTCCCGGCCCCCCGATCGAGTGACCCCAAATTCGATCGATCGAGTGGTTCGCCTATCGCGGGGCTCGCCTACCTTGCGATTCGAGCGCGCCGCACCGAAGACGCAGACGTCCTTCATCCATCCGTCCACATCCAGGAGTCGTCCATGGCATTCGAACAAACCATCCGGGTTCTCGTCATGCACGCAGACCCAGTGGCACGTGCCGGCCTCGCGGCTGCGTTCTCTCGTTACGCCGACCTCGTGGTCGAGGAGGCCCGCGTCGGGTGCGACGATCACGCGTCGCTGCTGCAGGTGCCGCCGTCCAGAAGGGCCGACGTGATCGTGACCAGCGAGATGGTGGGGATTCCGCTCGCAAGGACGTTCAAGGAGCAGACCGCGTCGGCGAAGATCGTGATCGTCGGGGGCATCGATCGCGAATGGGCGGTACGCGACGCGCTCGGCGCCGGCGTGCGTGGCTACCTGCTGGCCGGCACGGACTTCGACGAACTCGCCGACTGCGTCCGCGCCGTCCATCGCGGCGCACGACACCTGAGCCCTCGCGCCGCGATGCGGCTGGCCGAAAGCGTCGCGGTCGATGCACTGACGGAGCGCGAGGAGCAGGTCCTCGTGCAGGTCGTCGAGGGCCTCTGCAACAAGGCGATCGCGAAGCGCCTCGACATCTCCGTCGGGACGGTGAAGTCCCATCTCAAGTCGACGTTCGAGAAGCTGCAGGTCTCCAGCCGTACGCAGGCGATGGCCGTCGTGGAACGGCGCGGCCTGCTGCGCGGACGGCAACGCGAGATGTCGATCGACGCGCCGCGCCGCGAACTGCACTGACGGGGCCGACCATGAAAGACGTCGTCGAGCTCGTCGTCCCGAAGCCGTTCACGACCGCGCTGTTCGCGCTGCGCCGCGCGATCGAATCGGCCGGCATGGTCGTGTTCGCGGTCATCGATCACTCGGGCGCGGCGCAGGCCGTCGGCATCTCGATTCCGCCCACGCTGCTGATCCTGTACGGCAATGCGCGAGGCGGCTCGCCGGCGATGATCTGTGCGCCGGAAATCGCGTTGGACCTGCCGCTGCGCGTGTTGCTGAGGCAAGGTCACGACGGACGGGTCGTGCTGTCGTACCACCCCGTGGCGCCGCTGCTGTGCGCCGCCGACATCCCGCCGTCGATCGCCGAGCGACTGATGGATTCGGAGCATGCGGTCATGGAAGACGCGGTCCGATGAGCGCGGTCCTGCCGCGGCTTCGGACCGCCCCGATGCTCGAGTACCTGCCGGTCGGCGTGTTCGGATCGGTGATGGGACTCGCGGGCCTCAGCGCCGCGTGGCGTCTCGCGTCGCTGCACTTCGGCGTGTCCGATGCGATCGCGGACGCGATCGGCCTCGTCGCGATCGTCGTCTTTGTGGCGACCGCAGCCGGCTACGGACTCAAGTTCGCGACGGCGCCCCATGTCGTCGCGAAGGAGTTCAACGATCCGGTCGTCGGCAACCTGTTCGGGACGCCGATCATCAGCCTGCTGCTGATCCCGATCGTGGTCGCGCCGTACCACCTGCTGCTCGCGCGCGTGCTGTGGAGCGCCGGCGTGATTGCGATGCTCGTCTTCGCGTGGGGCATGGTGAGCCGGTGGCTCGGCAAGCGGCACCAGATCATCCATGCGACGCCCGCGTGGATCGTCCCGGTCGTCGGCGTGCTCGACATCCCGCTCGCGATGCCGGCCCTGCAACTGCCGGGACTGCATGGGCTCGCAGTGTTGTCGCTCGGCGTCGGGCTGTTCTTCGCGATGGCCATCGTGACGATCCTCGTGTCGCGTCTGACGTTCGAGGCCGCGTTGCCCGAGGCCGCGCAGGCGACGTTGATGATCCTGCTGGCGCCGTTCTCCGTCGGGTTGTCGACGTACGCGATCGTCGCCGGCACGATCGACCTGTTCGCGCAGGGAATCTACGGGCTGATGTTGTTCTTGCTGGCAGTCCTCGCGACGCGACTGCGCGGGCTTCCGCGCTGCTGCCCGTTCCGCCTGTCGTGGTGGGCCGTCGGCTTCCCGCTGGCCGCGGCGGCGATCGCGTCGCTGCGGATCGCGTCGACCTTCCCCGGATCGCTGAACGACGCGCTCGCCGCACTCGTGCTCGGCTTCGCGAGCTTCATCATCGGGTGGCTACTCGTCCGGACGCTGGTCGGCGTGTTCGACGGCGAATTGCGCGGGCTCAGCGGGTGAGTTCAGCTTCGACCGGCTGCGCAGTCGGTCAGCGCCGTCGCGGGTTCGAGGTCCCGAATCGGCGAAGCCCGATCGATCGACGGGCGGGTCCGCAAGCGATGCGTCAGGTCCGGTCAGCGGCGAACCTTCGAAGCGTCGCCCACCAACGCGGGCGCGGCGCGCGCTCGAGATAAGCCCGTTTTGCGTCGATCGTCAAATCGATCTCGGTGCCCGCTCCGGGGCGGCTCCAGATCTCGAGACTCGCGCCGATGTTCTCGGCCCGCTCCCGCATGCCCTGCATTCCCCAATGATCGCGAGCGCCGTCGCGGACCGTCCGGTCGTCGATACCGACACCGTCGTCGCGGATCCGCAGGCGCAGGTCCTGGTCCGAGAAGACGACTTCGATCTCGATCGACGAGGCGCGCGCATGTCGGAACGCGTTGAGCAGCGCTTCGCGACCGATGCGATACGTCTCGTCACGCACGACCGGTCGAAGGTCGCGCGGATGTCCGTCGACGACGCAGCGGAACGTCACCGGGCCGCCGTCGACGAGCTCGGCGCCGGTGCTGGCGAGGGCCTCGGCGAGGTCGGCCTGCGACGCGGTCGAGACGCGCAGGTCGAAGACGCGCTCGCGTCCCTCGGCGATCACTGCGTCGGCACGCGCGAGCGCCTCGTCCAGCAGGCCGCGATTCGGGTCGTCGTGAACGATCCGGTTCGCCACCGCCTGGAAATTCAGCACGAGACCCTGCGTGCTCTGGAGCAACGTGTCGTGAAGCTCCCGCGCGATCCGCTCGCGCTCGGCCATGCGTTCCTCGAAGCGACCACGCATCCGCGCCGCGACCTGGCGCACTCGGAAGCGGATGGCCAGCCACACGACGAGGGACGTGCCGAGAACGCACAGCAGGACGAACCACGGCGTCTGAACGAACGTCGGCGGGACGACGAACTCGACGATCGCGCCGGTCTCGTTCCAGATGCCGTCGTTGTTGGCGGCGATCACGCGGAATCGATACTTGCCGGGAGACAGGTCGGTGTAGAACGCTTCGCGATTCTGTTGCGCGTCCTGCCAGCCGCGGTCGGACGGCTCCAACCGGTACCGATAGCGCACCTTTTGCGCGGCCGTGAGGCTCAGGCCGACGTACGAGATGCGGACGGATGTCGTGCCCTTCTCGAAGGTGAGGTCCGGGACGGGCCGATACGTGCGGTCGCCGACGACGAGAGACTCGATCACGACCGACGGCACGATGGTATTGCGATGGAGGTGCGCCGGGTCGATCGTGTAGAGGTCGGTGTCGGTCAGGAACCAGAGCAGCCCGTCGGTGCCTTCGATCGCCGTCGGTAGCGGCCGCAGCCTCGCGGAACCACCGTCGACGCCGTCCTGCGCATTGAAGACTTCGGCGCGGGCCGCGTACGCGGGCTCATCGACGATGCGGCGCGTCTGCGTCGCCGCGAAGTGCACGATGCCCGCGCTGCTGTTGACCCAGAGATCGCCGCCCGAGCTCTCGACGATGCCGGTGACGCCGCGCAAAGGCACCTCGTCCGACACGACCGTGCGGAAGCCGTCTCCATCGAGAAGTGCGAGCCCGAGCTCGCCGCCGACCCAGACGTGCGACCGCTTGCCGTACAGGGCGGTCACGTTGCCGACCCGCAGGCGATCCTTCCCGGCGAAGAAGCGGACGCTGCCTCCGTCCAGGACCGCGACCCGCCCCTCGGTGTAGCCGAACCAGACGCGGCCCGCGCCATCGGTGGCGAGCGAGACGGCCGTGATCGCCGGAAGCGCGTCGAGCCCACCGTTCGTCGTCCATTCGCCGCGGTGCAGCCGGAACACGCCCTTGCGGACGATCGAGACCCACAGGTCGCCGCTGCGGTCCTGCGCCATCGCCTGTACTTCGAATCCGTCCGTGCCTCTCGGCAGAGGCGTTGGTTCGAAGCGATCGGCGACACGCTTCCAGAGTCCTTTCCTCCCGCCGAACCAGAGCGTCCCGTCGTCGGCGCGAATCGCGCACGACACGAGTTCCGGTTCAGCGTAGGCGACGGCGTCATCGCCGCGCAGGCCGAACGTCTTGAAAAAGCGGTTGCCGACCCAGGTTTCGCCGCCATCGCCTGCCACCACTGCGGCGTCGCTCGCACGCTCCGCAACGATCCTCGCTCGAACGTCCCGCGTGGCCCGGGCGACGTTGCTCTCGGAGAAACGGGTCAGGCCCGAAGTCGGGGTGGCCCAGACGTTGCCTTCGTGATCTTCGAGCACCCATTGCAAGGAATCCGTCTCCTGGGACGGCCCGTCGCGTGGCGAGGTCTTCGACAGCAACGCGTCGCTCGCGGCCCAGGTGGTTTCGCGTGGCAGAAGCTCGGGATGCGCAATGCGCCGGGTGCCATCGGCCTGGGACAACCACATCGCGCCATCCCGGTCGAACGTGAGCCGCGCGCTCGAGCGCGGGTCGTTGCGCCTGGGCGTTTCGCTCGTCGCGAGCCGGCGCAGACGCTGCCCGTTGGTGAGCCAGACGTCACCGGTCGGCGATTCGGCGAAAGCCAGATCACCGTCATTCAAATTTAAGGGAACGGGCTGGAACAGGCGGTCGTTTCGGGACTTGGCGAAGACCCCGTCCCGCGACGCAGCCCAGAGCGTCCCGGCGCTGTCCACGAACAGCGTCTCGACCTGTGTCGCTGTGTAGCCGCGCTCCGCGCCGACCCGGTGCCAGCGTGAGCCGTCGAACGTGGCCAGACCGGTCGTCGTCCCTGCCCACAGGGTACCGTCGTCGTCGACCGCGAAGGATTTCACGGAGCCGGGCGGCAACCCTTCTTTTTCCGCATACGCGACCAGCGCGCCATCCTTCAGGAACGCGACGCCGCCGAACGTAAACCCGATCCACAGTCCACCCGACGGCGGCGCGTACAGCGACCAGATGTTCAGCGATGACAGATGGTCGTCGAGCGGGAGGCTCGCCTGCTCGAAGCGGATGCCGTCGAAGCGGAACAGGCCGCCGTTGCTACCGATCCACAGATAGCCGTCGCTCGTCTGCACCAGGGCACTGATCCCGGTTGGCGCGCCGTCGCGCCCCGTCCACGTCGTGCGGCGAAGGGCGTCGAGGCCTCCGTTGCGACTGAGTGCCGATGCGACGTCGGCCCAGAGCGCGCACGAGAGGACCAGCCACGGTAGCCAATACCTCGCTCGCCGCACGAGCCTGGTGGTGCGCATCGTCTCCATTCACGCCTTTCGCGCGCGGGGCACCGGCCGGTGCCGACGGTCGTCTTCGACTGCGCCGCGCCACCATGCGGCGCGCGCGCAGACGAGCACCGGGATCATCGTGCCATCGCTGGCGCGTGCGCGTTCAGGAATCGATGGATCTGGGCGACGACCGCCGCGCCGTCGCCGACGGCGCCGCCGATCCGCTTCACCGATCCGGCCCGTACGTCGCCGATCGCGAACACGCCCGGCGCCGACGTCTCCATCGCGATGCCCGGCGGCAGTCCCGCCGATGCGCGTGCCTCGACGGCGTCGTCGCCGGTCTTCAGGAAACCGGCGTCGTCGCACGCGAACGGGTGGTCGGCGAGGAAGTCGAGCGCCGGAGACGCACCGACGAACAGGAACAGGTTGCGGAGCGGCCACGCATGCAGGCTCCCGTCACGACGGCTTCGCGACGTGATCTCGCAGAGCCCGTCCTCGGCGTCGCCGTCGAGCCCGTGCAGCTCGTGCTCGGACAGCAGGTCGATGTTCGGCCGCGACGCGATGCGGTCGATCAGGTAGCGCGACATCGAGCGTTCGAGGTCCCGGCCGCGGATCAGCAGCTTGACGCGCTGCGCATGCGACGACAGGAACACCGCGGCCTGGCCGGCGGAGTTGCCTCCGCCGATCAGTGCGATCTGCTGGCCCTCGCACAGGCGCGCCTCGATCGCGGACGCCCAGTACCAGATGCCGCGTCCTTCGTAGTCGGCGAGTCCGTCGACCGGCGGCCGGCGATAGCGCGCCCCGGCGGCGATCACGACGGTCCTGCCGCGCAGCACGCGACCGTCCTCGATCGTCACCTCGGCCGGTGCGTGGGACCGCGGATCGGCGGGCCGGACCTTCGATACGCGCGCGGGGATCAGGACTTCGGCGCCGAACTTCTGCGCCTGCACGTACGCGCGCGACGCCAATGCGCGACCCGAGACGCCGTTCGGGAAGCCGAGGAAGTTCTCGATCCGCGCGCTCGCGCCGGCCTGGCCGCCGTACGCGTCCGCTTCGAGCACGATGACGCGAAGACCTTCGGACGCCGCATAGACCGCGGTCGCGAGACCGGCCGGACCGGCGCCGACGATGATGACGTCGTAGATCGCGCTGCGCTCGATGCTGTCGATCAGGCCGAGCGCGAACGCGAGTTCGATGTTCGTCGGGTTGTGGAGCAGCGTGCCGTCGGGACAGACGGCGATCGCCTCCTGGCTGCCGATCGCGTAGTGCGTGGCGAACGGGCAGCGATGGACGTCGCGCTCGGGATCGAAGTGATGATGCGGTTGGCCGTTCCGCGACAGGAAGCTCAGCAGTCGCGTGACGGCCGGCGACGCGGCGCGCCCGACCACGACCGCGCCGGCGACGGCCGACTCGATCAGCGCGATGCGCCGCAGGATCAGCGCGCGCGTGATGCGCTCGCCGAGGTCGGCTTCGTCGACGATCAGCGTCGGCAGCCGCTGCGCGCGGATCACGCAGACCTCGAGATCGGTGTCCGCGACGACGTCCTGCATCGACGGCGCGCCGGACAGCTGGCTGATCTCGGCGACGAATTCGCCCGGGCCCTGGCAGGTGAGGAAGCGCGGCCGGAACAGGCCGTTGCGCTCGATGATCGAGACTGTTCCGCGCAGCAGGACCACCATGCCGGGCCCGGGCCTGCCGGCGACGAACACCGGGTCGCCGCTCGCGTAGCGCCGAAGTTCGCCATAGCGGGTCAGACGCTCGACGTCGCACGACGACAGGACCGGGAATGCGCGCGCGTGGTCCGGCGCGCGCATCGTCGACGCCGCTACCCCCGCGGACGCCACGCCGGGACGGTCCCGGTCGTCCGTCTCAGTGATCGCGATCATCGGCGAGTGGGACCCATTCGTAGCCAGCGGGGCCGGTCCGGACGTGGCCGATGCCCGGAAACGGGAAGTGCGAGGCGGCGAGCCAGTAGCGGCGGGCGGCCGCTTCGGCGAAGGCGTTCGCTCGCGCCGCCGCGACGGCCGGCCCGTCGACGTCGTACCGGATCGTCACCTCCGTGTGGTCGAACTGGATCGAGGGGAACTCGACGAGGTCGCCCCAGAACAGCAGCCTGCGATCGCCCCGATCGAGCGCGAAGATCGTATGTCCCGGCGTATGACCGGGCATCGGGATCGCGAGCACGTCGTCGAGCAGGATTGTCGGTGCTTCGAAGGTCCGCACCGCGTTCGCCTCGACGTACGGCGCGATCGTCGCGGCGACCTCGTCGACGAACGGCGCGGACGGGCCGTCGCGTCGGGCGTCGGACGGCGCGCCGGTCCAGTAGT
Source organism: uncultured beta proteobacterium (assembly GCA_963720205.1). Lineage (GTDB taxonomy): Bacteria > Pseudomonadota > Gammaproteobacteria > Burkholderiales > Burkholderiaceae_D > CAHJXF01. Next base: position 3,613,836 of record OY970390.1, read on the forward strand.
GCAACTCCCGAGCCGCGACGTGGACCGTCGCCCGCGGGAAGGCACATCGGCCGTCGACGACGAGCCCTCCGACGTGGTCGGGATGCATGTGCGTCAGCAGGACGTCGTCGATGCCGGACGGTTCGTGGCCGGCGGCTCGCAAGTTCGACGCGAGGCGTCCGAGCGTGGGTCCGAACAGGCCGGCCGCGCCGGTATCGATCAGCAAGCGTCGCCGGCCCGTGTCGATCAGGTAGGCGTTGACGGGCACGCTGATCGACGTCCCGTCCGGCTCGAGGTCCATCGTACGGTGGTGCGGATCGTCCGGCACGTTGCGCAGCATCGCGTCGGCGTCCACGTCGAAACAACCGTCGCTCAACGCGGTGACCTCGACGTCGCCGAACGTCCATCGAAACCAGCCCGGCTCGTTGGTGCCGCCGCGCGGCGTGTCGTCACGCGAGGCGGCGAGCGTCGTGAGACGCGCCAGCGCCGGGCAGGTCGATGGTCGCGGCCGTTCGTGTTCCATCGTCGAGACGCCTTCGGGATCGGAAGGCCTGCACGATCGCCCGCTGCGCGCCCGCGCGCCACGCTCTGGGGGATGAAGCGGTGCTCACCCCTCGGTTCATCCGTCGGGCGCGGCGTTGCAGGCTCGCTGCCGCGAGGCCGCGGGCGGTGCGAAGCTGGTGCTTTCGAAAGAGGGGCCATCACGTCGCACCGAAGCCGCATGCGGACGACGCGCCTCGACCGCATCGTGCGGTTCGCATGCGCGATCGAGCGCCGGAGGATGCAGCGATGAACGAGTTCGTCACGATCGTGGTCCCCGACGGGCGTTTTCGCGCTTATGTCGCCTGGCCCGACGTCCGCCCGGCGCCGTCGATCGTCGTGGTGCAGGAGATGCTCGGCGTCAACGCGGACATTCGCGGCACGTGCGACGAACTGGCATCGCAGGGCTACGTCGCGATCAGCCCGGACCTGTTCTGGCGGCTGGAGCCCGGCGTCGACCTGTCCGACCGGACCGATGCCGAATGGAACAGAGGTCTCGCGCTGTTGAAGGCGTTCGACATCGACACCGGCATCGACGACGTCCTGGCGACGATGCGCACGGCGCGTTCCCTCGACGGTGCGAACGGCAAGGTCGGCTTGATGGGATTCTGTCTCGGCGGCCTGTTGACGTTCCTCGCCACCGCGCGCAAGAGCGTCGACGCGTCCGTCGTCTACTACGGCGGCGGCACGGAGAAGCATCTCGACCACGCGGACGACATCCTGAGCCCGCTGCTGATGCACATCGGCGAAGAGGACGAATACATCTCGAAGGACGCGCAGACGGCGATCCTCGTCGCGCTCGCGGGCAATCCGTTCGCGCGCGTGTGCCAGTACGCCGGAAGCCATCACGCGTTCGCACGCCACGGCGGCAAGCACTTCGACGCGACGGCCGCCGCGGTGGCGAACGAGCGGACGGCGCAGTTCTTCGAGCGGCATCTGCGCTAGCGGCCCGAGCGTTGGGACGCAGGTCGTCGCGCGGCATGGTCGGCGTCGTCGTCCGCTCTCGCGGCAACGACGACGACGAACGATCAACCCGCGCCGACGATGCAGATCACGACGATCAGTAGCGCCACGAACGACAATGCGATCACGAGCGACGGCGTGATGGACGAACGATCCTGTTCCGGCTCCTGCATGCGAACCCTCCGGTCGGCGCCGGCGATACCGGCGTCGCCAGCGTGACCGGTTGCCGCGTCGCCGACCACGACCGTGCGGGGGTGCGGACGATCGTACGTCGGAGGGATGACGGCGACCACACGCGTACCGATGCTGTCATCCACCGCATCCCGTCGCGAGGCGCAGCAGCCATGACGCAAGCCGGACCACGCGACACCGAACCGTCGGCGCCATTCGACATCGTCGAGGAGGCGGGGCTCGAGTCGTTTCCGGCGAGCGACGCGCCGGCCTGGGGACAGGCGGTTGGCGTGCTTCGGCGCGGCGTCGTCGGGACGCCCGATCGACACAGCCCGATCGCGGAAACCGTACCCGCGGAACGAACAGGTCCGCCCGCATCACCTCACTCGAAGGACACCAAGCGATGAACACTCTCTGCAAGATGATGCTGGTCGGCGTGCTGCTCGCGAGTCGGACGTCGTTCGCGGCCGACGCCCCGAAGTCGCCGAAGACGCGCGCGACCGTTCGCCAGGAGACCCGCGACGCCAACGCGCGCGGCGAGCTGAGGGTCGGCGACGACCCGCTCTACCCGAACGACCGTGCCGCGGCGCGGCCGAAATCGAAGCGGAAGCCGACGGCGGCGCATCCGGGGCGCGCGAAGGACGTGCGGGCGGAACCGCTGCCGCGCGGCTCGATGTTCACCTGAGGATCGATCGAGGCGCGACGACGCGATGCCGTGGCCCGCGTTCGGACGCCGCGTTCGATCGACAGAGACATCGACGACATGACGAACGCTCGTCGGAAGGGTGACGGCGGCTCGCGCGACGACGACGAAGGCGCCGCGTCCCCGCTCGTCGCGATCGAGAACGAGGCGGCGCCGCGGCTCGTGGTCGATCAGCCGCTGGCCGGACCGCTCGCGTCGGGGCGGGTCTTCATCCGCTACCGCACCGAGAACCTGCGAATCGTGCCGGTGTTCGGCGCGGGCGCGCTAAACGTGTCGCCGCGGATCGGCCACGTCCACATCACCGTCGACGATGCGCCTTGGCACTTCATCGACGCGAGTGGAGAAACGATCGTCGTCGTCGGCCTGGAGCCTGGCCAGCACCACGTGCTCGTGGAACTGGCGGACCCGACGCATCGGGTCATCACAAGCCAGACCATCAATTTCGTTGTGCCCACTTGGTGATCGACATTGCGACCTCCCGGACCGAGCGGCCGGCGTAGTCGCTACGACGCTGAGGCAAGCGGCGGGGGCCGGGTCTTGGGACGCTTTGAATTTCGCGGCGTTCTCGAGGGGGATGCCCGGTTGATTACCCCCTTGACAGGGTCGGTCTATGCACTCGCGGCCGCAGATCTCCGGGTCTCGAAGCGCCATGTCCCGCATACCGCACTGGCGCCGCGGCCTTGGCTGCAGTGCGAGCGTGATGAACGCAAGACGGGTGGCACAAGACATCAACTACCCCGTTGCTTCCTTGCGAAGGGGTGGTGCACGTCTTGTCGCCCGACCGGCATTGGCTCCGTCCGCCTGGACGCTCGACCGCTACTGAACCCCCACGATCAGACCAGATGGCATGTGCCGTAGATGTCCGCGGTCAGGCCACTTTTCGCCTCTTTCGAGAGCGCGTATCTTTTGAACACAATACTTTAGCTACACGATGACTCTGCGAAGGTTTTAAGCGTGCGAGTGGGACTTCAACACGGGAGAGGCTGCAACGTGGGACCGGCAGCGACGTGCAAGACCGGCGCGGCGTGTTGTGGGCATCGAGCCTCCTACTTCGCCGTGCTTTGCCTTGTCTGGCGCATGGCATCTTGTGGCCTCAAAAGTGGTCGAACGAGTGAAGCCGCTATAGCGCCGTCGCGTCGAATGGCGCGCGCGCTCGGGATGCTGCTGTGCTTGATGTGGTGCACGACAGTCGCGGCGCTTAGCCGTGACGTCCCGCTTCGTGATTTGAGGCATACAGCATGGGGGCCAAGGGAAGGCGCTCCGAACGACATCGGCTCCCTGGCACAAACGACGGACGGACTTCTCTGGATGTCGGCGTCGGGCGGCCTTTTCCGATTCGATGGGCTTCGCTTCGAACACGTCCAGCTGCCTCACGACGATCGATTGGTGTCGAACCAGATCGCGAACGTATTCGCACCGCCGTCGGGAGGACTCTGGATCGGACTCACCTTTGGAGGAGCGGCGTTGCTGCGGAACGGACAGATGACGCTATATGGCCAGAGCGACGGCCTCCCGTCCGCTTCGATATTGGCGTTCGCCCAGGATTCGACTGGCGTGGTTTGGGCTGCCAGCACCGACGGCTTGCTTCGGCTCGAGGGCTCTCACTGGCGCCAGATGGGTGTCGCCGAGAATTACACGGATGATGGTTTCAAGAAATTGATGGTCGACAGTGCCGACACGCTCTGGTCCATTTCTGAAGCCAAGGTTCTTTTCCTTCCGAAGGGCGAAAAATCGTTCCGCGAGGCGGTGGTGATGCGTGGTCCGGCCCGCACGGCAAATCCCGGGATAGCTGGAATCGCCGAGTCGACGTCCGGCGCGGTATGGCTCTTTCGGGACCAGACGATTCAGCAACTGCGACGGAACGCCAACCCCGGCAGACGAATCGCAACTGCAGGTAGAGGGATCATGAGTGATCTCGACGGAAGCCTATGGATAGCTCGATCCGACCGCAAGCTGCAGCGAATCGCAGACCCGGACAAGCTTGCGGCAGGATCTCTGACCTACGCAGAAGACCCTTCCGATTCGTTTTCGGACAAAGACGGCTTGTCTTCAGGGGTGGGGAAAGGCGTTATGTTATCGGACCGCGAAGGTAACGTTTGGTTTGCGACGCTTGCCGGACTCGATCGATTCTCCGACCGTCGCATCGCGCCGGCCGTTTTGATTCCCGCGCAGAATGAGACTTTTGTCCCATCGCTTACAGCCATAGCAGCGGGAGACAATGGGTCCATGTGGGCGGGGTCGGTCGTTCAAACGGTCCAGAGCCTTGACGGCGCCTTCGCTCACCGTCATGAGGAAATTGGTCCTATATACGCCTCACTCCGCGCAGACGACGGCCATCTCTGGTTCGCAACGCCGGCGAGCGTATTGAAATGCGCGACGGGGGGCCTGGAGCGCACGGGTCTCCCAGGAGGGGAAATATCCGGACCCCTCGGTGTCCAGGCAATGGAACAGGATCGATCGGGCGCTTTGTGGTTGTCCATCATCCGGCGAGGAGTATTTCGTTTGATTGATGGCCGATGGGCGAAGTGGGGAGATATTCCAGAGTTGCCGAGGCTTACCGCGCTGACCATTTCCGCCGACGCGCAGGGTCGTTTGTGGTTCGGCTACCCGGCGGGCGGCATCGCGGTTCTAGACGGAAGCAGCCTCATGGTTTTTTCGTCTCGGAGTCGTCCACCAGTGGGCGCCGTGACGGCCATCTACGGAAAGCGCGGGCGGGTCTGGGTCGGCGGAGAACTGGGATTGGCCCTGTTCGATGGCGCCGGCTTCCAACCCGTCGTTTCTGAAACCGAATTCGCGCTCACCAGCATTACGGGCATTGTTGAAACGTCAGACGGGGACCTGTGGGTGAATTCCGGCGCCGGATTGGTTCACATCGAAGCGACCGAAACCGCACGACTTTCTCGCGACCCGTCACACCACGTCCGCGTGGAAGTGTTTGACACATTGGACGGCGTCGTCGGGAGCGGTGTGCGAGTTCGACCGCTTCCTACTCTTGTCCAGGCAACGGATGGGCGCCTGTGGTTCGTGACCAACCTCGGCCTTTATTCAATTGATCCCTTGCATATCCGCCGTAATCCGCAGCCGCCGCCGGTCGTCGTCGAATCGGTAACGGCGAACGACAAGGTCTATGCGCCATCGAGTGGCCTATCGCTTCCGCCGCGTACGACCTCACTGCGCATCGACTTTGCCGCCCTCAGCTTGACGATGCCGGAGAGGAATCGATACCGGTATAGGCTCGATGGCGTTGACCATGGTTGGCAGGAAGCGCGCGGACGAGGGGAGGCCTTCTACACCAATATCGGCCCGGGGCCGCACCGCTTTCGAGTCGTCGCCTCCAACAATGATGGCGTGTGGAACGAGACGGGGGCGGTGCTCGACTTCGTCATTCCACCGACGTTCGTTCAAACGAAGTGGTTCATCGCATTGTGCAGTCTGGGCGCAGTGGCCGTCGCAGTAACCGCGATTCGAATCCGCTTCAGACAAGCGGCCGCGCGGATGCGCATGCGCTTCGACGAACGCATGGCTGAACGCGAGCGCATCGCGCGCGAACTGCATGACACGCTGCTCCAGGGAACGCAGGGGCTTGTGTACAAGGTGCAGTCAGCAATCAATCACGTTCCAGAAGGCACGCCGGTGCGCAGGATCCTCGAGGATGCGGTCGAACGTGCGGACCGGGTGATGTCCGAAGGACGCGACCGTATTCAGGATTTGCGTATCACCAGCGACGCGCGCGGCGACCTGCCCATGTCACTCGCTGTCGTGGGCGAGGAGCTTGCCAAAGGATCATCGGTCGATTTCCGCGCGGTGGTGGAGGGGCGCGAGCGCGTCTTGCGAATCGAGGCGTTACGCGAGGGCTACCACATCGGGCGGGAGGCCTTGCTCAACGCTTTTCTGCATGCGCAAGCCACATCGATCGAAGTCCAGATCGTCTACGGCATCGACGATCTTCTCTTGCATGTCCGCGACGATGGCGATGGCATCGATACGAACATAGATGAGGCTGCCCGTCCTGGCCACTTCGGGATAAAGGGAATGCGTGAACGCGCCGATGAGATCGGTGCGGCACTCGAGATCTGGAGCCACCATGGCGCCGGCACGGAAGTCTTGCTGAGGATTCCTGCCATGATCGCGTATGCAGAGCGGCCGCGGCTCTTCCGCTGGTCGCCCCATTGGCCCGGACGAACTTTGTGGACGCACTTGGCGTGATGCCCGACGTCGGTGCGCCCGAAGCGACCTTCGAGAACGTGGTTGCCCCGTCATGCGTACGTGTGGACCGCGACGAATCGGCCCGAAGTCCAACCTGCTCGTCGCGCGACCGAATCACTGCAACGCGCCCGGTCGGCCGCACTTACCAGCCCCGCACCCGAGGTTAGCGCCGTAGCCCGTGCTGCGGGACGCCGACTTCACGGGATCGGCGTGTTGGCGATGGTGATGGTCGCGACGGACACGCGTCGGCATTGCCGTTCAGGCTTGCCAGATGCCGTAGCCCTCTTCGCGCAAAGCGATCGCGAGTTCGACCTCCATTGCGCACGCGGCTCGGTAGGGCATCGGGTTGTACATCTCGTAGAGCGACGGCACCAGCCGCAGCCCGTAGACCTGAACGAAGCGGTTCGCCTGGATTCCCGCCTTGTGCTTGTCGAAGCGGACGTCCGGATCGAGGCCCGTCATGCCCACGTATACGAACGGCATTCCCAGCCGATAGTCCGGGTTTCCCTTCCGAAACCGGACTTCGTTCCAGACCCGGTCGTCGAGTTGGACGACGTAGACATGATGGTGGTGGTGCGACATGCGTTCGAAGCTCGGATGCCCCGATCATGGAACGAGCTCGGAACGGCTCACGGATCGTTCGCGCCGCCGGGCAGGCGCTTGGCGAGCTTCGGTTTCCGGGCTCCAGTGGGCGCCTGGCGTCCGCCCCCCGGGTTCGCAGGTGCTGCCGATTCGAGTGCCGAGCCGATCTCGACGGGGGTCATGATGGTGCTTCGAGGCGAATTTGTGTGAAGTCGTTGAACAGGACATCCGCTCGTAGCTGTTACGTCATGTCGCCAGCTGCTTCCTCATGATGGTTGCGGTCGACAACGATCGCAAGCCAGTCGCGGTACGGCCGATTCGCCCCCTTCACACCGGCGAGCAGCGGCGCCACGCCGCGGCAGTGACCCGCGAGGAACTCCGCCAGGAGTACGAGCGCCGGCGAGGGTCGGTCGCGTCACCAACTCTTGATGCGTTTGACGCCGCTCCGGGCCCCGAACAGGACGTCTGCGCCTCTCGACATCGACATCGCTGGTCTTCGAGCGTACGTTGCCCCAACTCAGCGAGGACTGGACGACGATGTTTCAGCTCAATCAACTACGGTGCTTCGTCGCCGTCGCCGAGGAGCGGCACTTCGGTCGAGCGGCCGACCGTCTCCACATGACGCAGCCGCCTCTGTCGCGACAGATCCAACAGCTCGAGCACGAGTTGGGCGTGTCCCTCCTCGATCGTTCGAACCGCCTCGTCACGTTGACCGCGGCCGGACGAGCCTTCCTGGTGGATGCGAAGGAGATCGTGCGACTCGCAGACGACGCGAGGGTGTCGGCAAGGCGCATTGCGGAAGGCGCTGGAGGGACCTTGACGATCGGCTTCCTGCCGGCATCAAGTTACGAGCTTGTTCCAAGGCTGATTCGAATGAGCGCCCGCTTCCTGCCGGGCGTGAACATCGTCCTGAAGGAACTGGTCACGAACGACCAGCTGGAAGCGCTTCACGCGAGGCGCATCGATCTCGCCATCCTTCGCCTGCCCGTCGATCGTAATCACATCGACACGCTGTGCGTGGCTCGCGAAGCGATGGTCCTGGCGGTTCCGGAGGACCATCCCATGGCGCTCTCGGCGATCGTCAAGCCCGAGGCGCTCGGTAACCAGCCGTTCGTGATGTATTCGCCCGCCGAGAGCCGCTATCACCACGGTCTCGTCTCGTCTTGGTTCGACCGTTCGGGGGTCGCGCCGCGGTTCGTCCAGTACGCCCGAGAGACCCACACGATTCTGGCTCTCGTCGGCGCGCAACTGGGCATGGCGATCGTACCCGCCAGCGCGGCCCGGTTGCGGCCCGCGAACGTGACCATCCGGAGTCTCGATCGAGCTGACGATCTGCGAAGTGAAATGTCGTTTGCATGGCTCAAGAGAATCGAGAATCCGCTCGTTGCTCCATTCTGTGAGCTCGCGAGGCGCACCTTGACCGACGCCTAGATCGCGGGGCGAAAGATGCGAAAAACGCATCGTGCGATGTCGAATCGATCTCGGTAGATCCGACGCTTCCTCTTATGCTTTGTATCAATTAGCAAGCGGTCCAATGAGGCTGCGGCAAAGCGTGTCACGAGGAGACTAGGATGGAATACAAACGCGGCTTCGTTGCTCTGGCGCTGTTTGCGCTGGCGCTCATCAATTACATCGACCGCGTGACGTTGTCGTTCGCAGCCGGTCCGCTCGCGAAGGAATTCCATCTCGATCCGGTCGCGCTCGGCTACCTCTTCTCCTCGTTCCTCTGGACTTACACGCTCTTCCTCATCCCGATGGGGATGCTGGTCGATCGCTTCGGCGCGAAGCGCGTCGCAGCCTGCGGGATCGGGATCTGGTCGCTAGCCACCATCGCCACGGGCCTCGCGGGAAGTTTCGCGGCACTCCTCGGCTCACGGCTCGTCATGGGCGGCGGTGAAGCCTCCAGCAACCCGGCTGGCGCCAAGGTCGTCAGGGAGTGGATCCCCGCCGGCGAACGTGGCGCGACCAATGCGATCTTCAACAGCGGCTCGTACGCGGGACCGGCGCTGTGCGCCCTCGTCGCCGGACCGATCATCGACCTGTACGGCTGGCGCGCCCTGTTCATGATCGCCGGGGGAATCGGCTTTCTCTGGTTGATCGTCTGGACGATCTGCTTCAAGCGGCCGGAGGACGCCGCCTGGTTGGGCGAGCGCGAGCGGACGAAGATCCTCTCGGAACGAAACGCCTCGAGAGTCGACCTGAGCCACGTGCCCCGGACGGGCCTTCGCCGACTTCTCGCCAGCGGGCCGACGCTCTGGGGCATGGCCTTCACGCAGGGATGCAACGTGTACTCGCAATACCTCTTCCTGACCTGGCTGCCGAGCTACCTGCAGAAGGAGAAGGGTCTCACCATCGCGAAGACGGGCCTGTATGCGGCGATCCCCTATGCGGTCGCCGTCGTCTTCTGCATCGCCATCGGCCTGACGAGCGACCGGTTCCTGAAAGGCGACGTCGGCGGTGGAAAGCGTCGCTACTTCATCGCATCGGCGATGGTCCTGGCCGCCGTCATCCTGTTCGCACCCGTCATCGACAGCCTCTGGATCATCCTCGCGTTGATCTCCGTCTCGCTGACCGGGATCGCGACGACGACGTCGCTGAACTTCGCGCTACTGAACGACTTGCTGCCGAACCCGAAGGACATCGGCGTCGCGATGGCATTCCTGATCGTCGGGGGGAACGTATTCGGTCTGCTTGCGCCGATCGTGACCGGCTATGTCATCCAGGCGACCGGAAGTTACGACGGGGCGTTCGTGATCGCGGGCGCGCTGCTTGTGCTCGGCGCCGGCTCCATCCTGTCCCTCACGCGCCGGCCGATCGGCGGACCTGCTCCGCTGCGGGTAGCGTCGGACGCGAAGGCGCCGGCGCACTGACGGCTCACCCTGGCCTTCCGCCACGTGCGCTGTTCGATTCCACGGTTGGACGACATGAATCAGACCCCTTCGATACCATCCGTGGCCGGTGATCCCGGTTCCCGATCCGCTGTCAAGATCGCCTTCTCCGGTCTCGGACAAATGGGCAAGCCCATGGCGATGAACCTGCTCAAGGGCAGCGCGTCGCTGGCCGTCCACGATGTACGAACACAGTCGTTCGATGCGTTTCGCGCGCGCGGTGCGGCAACCACGACGAAGCTGGAAGACCTCGCCGACGCGGACATCGTCTTCCTCAGCTTGCCCAACGGCGACATTGTCGAGAAAGCCCTGCTGGGTGAAGAAGGCCTGGCACCTCTGCTGCGCCCGGGACAGATCGTCGTCGACACCAGCACGATCACTTATTCGACCACGATGCGCGTCGCGAATGCGCTCGCCGAGCGGGGCGTCGAGTTTCTTGATGCGCCGGTGTCCGGGATGGAGGCGCGGGCCATCGACGGCACGCTCACCGTCATGTGCGGAGGCAAGCGCGAAACGTTCGAGAAGGTCGAGCCCTATCTCGCACTGATGGGCAACAAGATCCTGTTCATGGGAGCACCCGGCTCCGGACAACTGGCGAAGCTCGTCAATCAACTGCTGTTCGACATCAACGCAGCCGCACTCGCCGAGATCCTGCCGATGGCGATGAAGATGGGTCTCGATGCCAACAAGGTCGGCGAGATCGTGAACAGCGGCACAGGCCGCAGCTATGCCTCGGAATTCTTCATCCCCCGCGTTCTCGAGGACAGCTTCACGTCGGGCTATCCGCTGAAACATGCCTACAAGGACCTCGTGAGTGCAGCAGAGATCGGCGCAAGCCTTTGCATCCCGATGCCGGTACTGGCGGCGGCCACGGCGACGTACCAGACCGCGCTGTTGAGAGGACACGGCGAACTCGACAAAGGCGCAATGATCAAGGTCTATGAAGAGCTTCTCGGCGTTGCGTTCAGGAGCGCGACCGGGGAGAAACAGGCATGAGAAAGGACAAAGGACCGCACGGCCTCGCACGAGGTCTGACCAACTACGGCGACCTGGATTTCGCGCTGTATCTGCGACGCTCGTTCGCGCGATCGATGGGTCTTTCGGTCGAGACACTCGAGAAGCCGATCGTCGGTATCGCGATGACGCCGTCGGGTTTCAACAACTGCCACCGCTACATGCCCGAGCTGGTGGAAGCCGTCTCGCGGGGTGTCACCGCTGCGGGGGCCTTGCCACGCGCCTTTCCCACGGTCTCGCTCGGCGAAGTCTTCCTCAACCCGACGAGCATGGTCTATCGAAACCTCATGTCGATGGATACGGAGGAAATGATCAGCGCGTTGCCGATGGATGCGGTGGTCCTCATCGGCGGCTGCGACAAGACGGTGCCGGCACAGCTGATGGGTGCCGCGTCAGCGAACATGCCCGCCATCCAGCTCGTCACCGGCCCGATGTCGACGGGCCGACATCGCGGCGAGCGCTTGGGCGCATGCACCGACTGCCGCGGTTTCTGGTCGAAGTACCGCGCCGGGTCGATCGACAGCGACGAGATCGAGGTCGTCGAAGGTCGCTTGTCGGTGACCGCGGGAACCTGTGCGGTGATGGGGACGGCGAGCACGATGGCGTGCATCGCCGAGACGCTGGGCATGTCACTGCCTGGAACAGCGGCGATTCCTGCGGTTCACTCGGATCGTCTGGTCGCGGCCGAAGAGACCGGCAAGGCGGCAGTCGCCTTGATCGCCAACCCGGTCACGCCGGACCGGGTCATCACGGAGAAGTCGGTCGAGAACGCGTTCCGGGTCCTGATGGCCGTCGGAGGATCGACCAACGCGATCGTGCATCTGACGGCGATCGCGGGGCGGCTCGGGATTCGCATCTCGAACCGAAGGCTGAACGAGATCTCCGATGAGACGCCGGTGCTGGTCGATTTGAAGCCGGTCGGCGAGGGCTACATGGAGGACTTTCATTCGGCGGGAGGGATGAGCGCTCTCTTGCGCGAGTTGAAGCCGCTCCTTCATCTCGACACGATCGACGTGACCGGCCGTACGCTCGGCGAGCGGCTCGAGACGCCGATCGATTGGGTGGACCGCAAGGTGATCCGGCCATTCGGTGATCCGGTATCGAAGATCGGCGGGCTCGTCTCGCTCCAGGGCTCGCTCGCACCGGAAGGCGCCATCTTCAAGCGCGCTGCGGCGACGCCGGCACTCTTCGAAAAACAGGGGCGTGCCGTTGTCTTCACGGGCCTCGAAGACCTCGCCGCGCGCATCGACGATCCCGACCTCGACGTCACTGCGGACGACATCCTGGTTCTGCAGAACATCGGACCGGAAGCAGCGGGAATGCCGGAGGCCGGCTATCTCCCGATCCCGAAGAAGCTCGCAAAGGCCGGCGTGAAGGACATGGTGCGCATCTCGGACGGCCGGATGTCGGGTACCGCCTTCGGCTCGATCGTGCTGCACGTCTCGCCGGAGTCGGCTGTGGGCGGCCCGCTGGCAGCCGTGCGCAACGGTGATCAGATCCGGCTGTCCATTTCCGAGAAACGGATCGACCTGTTGGTGGATGAAGCCGAGATCGAACGGCGCCTCGCGTCGTTCCGGCCGCCGCCCGTACCGAAGCGCGGTTACAAGGCGCTCTACCGCAAGACAGTCCTTCAAGCCGAAGGCGGTTGCGACTTCGACTTCCTCACGAAGGCTCAAGGTGAGCAATAACCCTTTCGATCCGGGACCGGCTGCAGCGATCCTTGCCGATGCCTGGCAGCGTGGCGCGATCTTGACCGAGTTGCCGGTCGACGTTCGTCCCCGATCGTTGGCGGAAGGCTACGACGTGCAGGATCGGCTCCTCGGTGTGATCGACGAGCCGGTGTCGGGATGGAAGCTCGGGGTCGGCAGCACGGCGCAGAAGCGCCGATCCGGCGTCGGGCGTTCGATCGCCGGGCGTGTGCTGCGATCGCAACTGCATTTTCCGGGCGACGTCGTTCTACTACCCAACGATGCTCCAGTCACGATCGAGTTCGAGGTGGCCTACATATTGGGGCGCGATGTCGCACCGAACGACCCGCCTCCCGAAACCTCGTCGGTGGTTGCCGACGTCTGCGTGACATTCGAGTTGGTCCTCTCTCGCTTCGAGGATCGGCGGGCAGTGGGATGGCCCAGCTTCGCGGCCGACAACGCGGGCTTTCACGCGCTCGTCCGTGGCGAGTCGATCGACCCGTCGCACGTACCCGACATTCGTCGATCCCTCTCCGTCGCGCTCGACGGTCAGGAAGTCGCGGTCGCCGTGCGTGGGGACGACGTGACGGACCCCGCCACGTCGTTGACCGACCTCTTGTCCACCGCCCGCGAACGCGGCATGCGCCTTCCTGCCGGAAGCATCGTTTCCACGGGAACCGTCTCGAAGCCGTTCGACGTCGCGAAAGCGAACGCAGCGATCACGGCACGCTTTCTCGACACGCAGCTGACCTTCCGGACCGTGGTCGACGCGGCCGCATGGCAACACGCGAGGAGACCTCGATGAAAGGACAAGCGCGCATTGCGCCCGACCGTCTTCTCGACTTTGCGACGGCGGTCTACGCGAGCGTCGGCATGCCGGACGCCGATGCGCGCCTTGCGGCGGACACGCTGGTCCAGGCGGATCTCTGGGGCCATCAGTCGCATGGCGTCATGAGGCTGTCGTGGTATCTGGCTCGCCTCGAGGCCGGCGTTTGCGATCCTGTGGCCAAGCCCGAGCTCGTCGTCGATGCCGGCGCTGTCGCAGTGCTCGATGGTCACGACGGCATGGGTCAAGTCCTCACTGCACGCGCAGCCGAGGAAGCCGTGTCTCGTGCGAAGGCGCATGGCATCGGTGCAGTCGGGCTCAGGAACTCGAACCACTTCGGTACGGCGATGTACTTCACGCTGATGGCTGCCCGCGAAGGATGCGTGGGCTTCCTGTCGACCAACGCAAGCCCCGCGATGGCGCCATGGGGTGGTCGCAAGAAGACGGTCGGGACCAATCCATGGTCTTGGGCGTCGCCCGCGGGCAAGCATGCGCCGATGGTGCTCGACATCGCGAACACCGGTGTCGCGCGCGGCAAGGTCTATCTGGCCAAGCAGAAAGGCCTGCCGATTCCCGAGGGCTGGGCGATCAACAGGGACGGGGCGCCGACGACGGACCCCTCGGAAGCGATCGACGGAATCATCCTCCCGATGGCCCAACACAAGGGCTATGCCATCGCAGTGATGATGGACATGCTGTCCGGCGTGTTGACGGGGAGCGCGTTCGGGACGGGCGTCTTCGGGCCGTACCAGACCGAGCAACGCAGTGGTGCGGGCCAGCTGATGATCGCCCTCGACATCGCCGCGATGCAGCCGTTGAAGGACTTCAATGCCCGCATGGAGCAGTACATCGCCGAGCTGAAGTCCGTGCCCCTCGCGGAAGGCTTCGACGAGGTCGTGTATCCAGGCGAGCTCGAAGCGCGAAACGACCGACGTGATCGAGAGGAAGGGCTGTCGCTCCCGGAGGATACGCTTGGCGGATCTCGAGAGGCTGGGCGCCCGGCTGGGCCTGAAGCTCCCCTATTGATCTGGCAGCGGCGCGTCACCGAGAGCGATGGACGACCACGCGAGCGACTTGCCAGGGCCTGGCCACTCGAGCCACGCAATGGACCAACCGCACAACGATCGAGTGGGCGCGATCGAGCGGCGCACGGCCCTCAAGCGGGCCGCGGCTCTCGGCGGTCTCGCCCTCCTGTGGCCGTCAACGCAAGCCTTCGGCGGCAGCGCCGAATCGTCGTCCTCATCATCAAGCCTTCGAGGTCGTCCCATGTATGCATACGTCGGAAGCCGTACCACGCGCGATCGCAACGCGCGCGGTGAAGGCATAAGCGTTTTCCAGGTCGATCAGGAGACCGGGTCGCTCGCGCTGGTGCAAGTCGTGAAAGACCTCGTCAATCCTTCGTACCTTGCGCTGAACAAGACCGGCGAGTTCCTCTACACCGTCCACGGCGATGAATCCGAGGTCAGCTCGTTCGAAGTGGACAAGACGAACGGGCAGCTGCACTTCTTGAACCGTCAGAGCACCCAAGGTCAGAACCCGGTGCATCTGGCACTCGACCCATCCGGCCGGTATCTGCTCGTCACGAATCACATCGGGTCGAGCCTGGCGGTCGTACCAATCGCCGCTGACGGCTCTCTCGAGGCGCTCACCCAGCTGGTCCTGCTGAGCGGGCCGGTCGGTCCGCATCGCATCGAACAGAAGCAGTCCAAGCCCCACTTCAATCCGTTCGACCCTTCGGGGAGCTTCGTGCTCGTGCCGGACAAGGGTCTGGATCGCGTCTTCGGTTTTCGCTTCGCGGACGGAAGGCTTGTGCCTGCCGCATCGCCGTTCGTCGCGACCCGCGAAGGTTCCGGTCCGCGCCATCTCGCGTTCCATCCGAAGAGCGCTTTCGCTTACGTGGTCAATGAGCTGGACTCGACCGTCACTGCCTATCGGTTCCATCGCGAGACGGGCGCCCTGGAGCCTCTGCAGATTCTCTCCTCGCTTCCGGAGAGCTTCACGGGCAACAGTCGTGCGGCGGGGATCCTCGTCGATCCGGCGGGACAGACGCTCTACGCCTCCAACCGTGGCCACGACAGCATTGCCGTCTTTCGCATCGACCCGACGACCGGCCTGCTGAAATTTTCGGGCGCCGATTCTTCCAGGGGCCGCACGCCCCGGTTCTTCACGCTGGCCCCGAACGGCCGCGTCCTCTTCGCACTGAACGAGGAAAGCGATTCCATCGTGTCGTTCCTCGTCGATGCGACTACCGGTCGCCTCGAGCCGTCGGGCGCGAGCGCGAGCAGCGGCAGCCCGGTGTGCATGGTGTTTTCAGCCTAGGCGCCGTGGTGCCAGCGCTGGTCATCCATCTTTGGTCGGTTCGGCACTGCACCTCATGGTCCGCCTGGCATCTCCCATGCCTGGTCGATACGGCGGCCGTTTTCCGCCCGACGCCCGTGCCGCGATGCGCCCGCGCCGAGACTGCCCGCAGCGGCGGCGGCCGTACCGACGACGATCGAACGTCGATTCGCGCTCGCCGACGCGGCGCGCAGACCCGACCTCGTCGGACATGATCTCGGCCGGTCAGGGCTTGCCGGCTACGACATTGTCGATCCACTGGTACAGGATGTCCTCGGCGCCGGGGTTGCCCATGTGCCGCCGATCGCCTCGAAGGACGAGGTCCTTGCGATGCCCCGAGGTCGCGACGAGCAGGTTGTCCTCGATCGGGAAGATCGAATCCTCCATTCCGTTGATCGCGAGGAGCCTGCAGGTGGGCGTTCCGATCAAGCCTGCCTCGACCAGACTGAATTTCCGCGCGTCGGCCGCATAACGCGCGACGGCCGCGGCGCCGTCGCTGTCGCGATAGCCGAATTTCCAGGCCAGGGCTTCGGCCAGGGCGAACGGATATTCCATCCGGTCCTGAGCTCGTATCCATTCCGGATCGAACATGTGGTGCGCACCGCCGCCTTGGGCGACGACCGCGAACAGGCGGTCCGCATGGGTGTGCGCGATCCGGAAGGCGTAGTACCCGCCGGTGCTGATGCCGCGTGCAACCACTTTCCCGGTGTCGAAACCGTACTGCGCGGCGTTGTCGTCGACCCAGTCGAGGACGCTGCTCATCAAGCGGTCCGGTGACGCGGGGTCGTTCGGTGCGGCAGGACAGTCGCCCGTGCCCGGAATCTCGAAGCTCAGCGTCGCAAAGCCTCGATCGACGTGCTGTTGCGTGCGCGGCGTGTGGTCGGTCCGGTAGGCGTCGAGCCCGCAGATGAACAGGAGCACGGGCCAGCCCGAAGCGGGCCGATCGCCCTTCGGCATGCGCAGGTAGGCTTCGATCGGACGCTCTGCGTCGCCGGCCCCGACGTCGGCATGGGCGAAGGGCAGGTTCACGGCGACGCTCGGCGGGTCGAGCAGCTTTCCGGCTTCCTCGTAGGCGGCCTTGCCGCGTTGCCACGCCTCTTGCCCGACCTCCGGGCGGTTGATCGGAAACCGGGCGATCCGGAACACGGCCGCGGCCCTGAGATAGAGGTTCAGCGCCTGATCGCGCTTCGATTGCGAGAGCGCTTCGGCCGCCCGAGACGCCAACCGTTCACCGACCGGCATGAACGGGCGCGCGTAGTCGTCCGGCCGATACAGGATGACCGGATCATCGCCGGATCGACTCACGAGATCCGCGAAGATCGGGTCGAAGTCGGCGACATCGCCGTCGGTGAACGGATAGATGCCGTGCGAGCAGAGTGGTCGCCATTTCTCGGACCACAGCTTGGAGACCGAATCGTGATGCGGAAAGTAGGGAAACCCGTCCTTCAGCTGTTCGGCTGTCGATTGAACATGATAGGGGGGAGCGATGATCTTCATCAGCGTCTGCATCGAATTGTTCCTTTCGAGGTTTTCCAATCGAGGAAATCCGCTTCCATGACTTCGGCGGTACACCGCCGGATTGGCCGGGCAATCGCGATGTCGAATCGCCGGAGTCATCCACGGCGATTCCCTCCGCTCTGCGCATTGCGCCATGACGGCAGGGGTGGCCAGGCAAGTGCCGAGGTCTGTTCCGCTCGCTGTTCCGTGTCATCGCCTGGATCGCGTGCGTCGACTCGTCGACCACGACGCTGCGCGAGCCGTGCCAGCCACACCCGCTCGACGACCATCGCGATGCCCTGGCCAACGCCGATGCACATCGTGCGGAGCGCATATCGCCCCCCGCCAGGGCCGCTTCGGATCGGGACCGGGCGTCACGCCAGCCGGCGTCCAGCCTCGCAGCTCGTCCCCCGCGGCTCCGCTCGTTCGCGGGCCATCCAGATCGCCGCGTGTATCCTCGTCGCGCTCGACGGGCCGCACAGCTTGTTCGCCGATCATGCGGTCGAAGTCGTCGCTCATCGATGGTCCACGCAATGCCCATGCCTGCCGCTCCGATCCCGCGCTTCGACCGTTTCTATCGCCACGACGAGCTCACTGCGCTGCTCCACGCCTACGCCGCGGCGTACCCGGAACTGGTCTCCGTACGCTCGATCGGCAAGAGCCACGAAGGTCGCGACA
Source organism: uncultured beta proteobacterium (assembly GCA_963720205.1). Classification (GTDB taxonomy): domain Bacteria; phylum Pseudomonadota; class Gammaproteobacteria; order Burkholderiales; family Burkholderiaceae_D; genus CAHJXF01. The sequence goes on from OY970390.1 coordinate 3,631,908, forward strand.
TCTGGGTCGCGACGCTCACCCGAACCGCGACCGGCGCGGACACCGAGAAGCCGGCGTTCTGGGTCGACGGCAACATCCACGCCGCCGAACTGACCGCCTCCACCGCGGTGCTGTACTACCTGCACCGAGCTGGTCACGCGGTACGGCAGACGACGCCGAGATCACGCACTGCTCGACACGCGCGCGGTCTACCTCTGCCCGCGCCTGAATCCCGACGGCGCCGAGCTCGCGCTCGCCGACCGGCCGCGCCACATCCGCTCGTCGACGCGCCGCTATCCGTTCGACGAAGAGCCGGTCGACGGGCTCGACATCGAGGACGTCGACGGCGACGGCCGCGTGCTGTTCATGCGCATCCCCGACCCGCACGGCACCTACAAGAAGTGCGAGGCGGACCCGCGCCTGATGGTGGCGCGCGAGCCGGGCGAAGTTCGGCGGCGAGTACTACCGCCTGATCCCCGAAGGTCTCGTGCGCAACTACGACGGCGTGACCGTCAAGGTCAACGCCGACCGCGAAGGGCTCGACCTGAACCGCAACTTCCCGTCCCTGTGGCGCCAGGAGTTCGAGCAGGTCGGCGCCGGCGAGTATCCGACCAGCGAGCCCGAGGTCAAGGCGATGGTCGACTTCATCGTCGGCCATCGCGAACATCGGCGCGGCGATCAGCTATCCACACGCACAGCGGCGTGATCCTGCGGCCGATGGGCACGGCGAGCGACGACGACATGATCCCCGAGGACCTGTGGTCGATCAAGCGCTTCAGCGACATCGGCGCGAAGCTCACCGGCTATCCGGCGATCAGCATCTGGCACGACTTCAAGTACCACCCGAAGGAGGTCATCACGCGGCACCCAGGACTGGGTCTACGAGCACCTCGGCGCGCTGTTCTGGGTGGTCGAGATCTGGGCGCCGAACAACGAGGCCGGCATCACACGAGTACAAGTGGATCGACTGGTACCGCGAGCATCCGGTCGAGGACGACCTGAAGCTGCTCAAGTGGAGCGACGAGCAGATGCGGCGGCCAGGCGCACGTCGACTGGAAGCCGTTCGATGCATCCGCAGCTCGGCCCGATCGAGATCGGCGGCTGGGACAAGATGAACTACTGGCGCAATCCGCCGCCCGAGCTGCGCGAGCGCGAGGCGGCGCGCTTCCCGACGTGGATGACGCAGATCGCGCTGTCGCTGCCCGAAGCTCGAGCTGCTGCGCACCGAGGTGCGAGGCGCTCGGCGGCGACACCTGGCGCGTGCGGATCGCGGTCGCCAACAGCGGCTGGCTGCCGGCCTACGTGACCAAGCGCGCGCTGCGAGCGGAAGACGTGCGCGGCGTGATGTTCGAGATCGACCTGCCGGTCGGACGAACGACCCGATGCAGCGGTGGCGCTGGTCGGCGGCAAGCCGCGCATCGAAGGGCCCGCAGCTCGAGGGCCACGCGCCGAAGAGCTCGCTGAACGCGTTCCTGCCGAACCGCGACGTCACCGCCGATCGCGCGGTCGCCGAGTGGATCGTGCGGGCGCCGCCGGGCACGCGGCTGGTCGTCCGTGCACGCGCCGACCGCGCCGGCGCCGTCCGCGCCGATGTCGTCCTGCATTGACCGCGGAGGCGGGCGGTGTCATGCGGAGCATCGGCGCGTACCGTCGTTGAGGGATCGGGTATCCGACGCCTGGAGGGCTGCAGCAGCGTTGGATGGACTTTCGACGTTCGTCGGGTCCGGTCGCTTGTCGCGTTCTTTGCCCAGGGACGGTATGGACGAACGACTGTAATCGGCCAGAAGCTGCCTTTGCGGTCTTCGCTGAACGACCGCTTTCGAGTGGACTCGGTTTGCCGAACGCTGCCGGTGGGACAGTTACCCATTTGCTTTAAGTGAGAAGCGGCCGGCCGAAATGGTGACGGCGATTTCATCGTGCTACTTCTGTTGAGGACTCCACAGGCCCCTTCGCTAAGCCCAATCTCCCGTCGATAAGGAGCGCGGGGGAAAAGATTTGGCGCTTACGCGAGCTCTTGGGCTGCTGTGCCACTTGCTCAGGCCGTGACTTTGCTTTCGATTTTCCAATCTCTTCTTCAGCGAGGCACACGCTCGGAAAGGACGCGGGCTGGCTGGCGATCTGCGCAGTCGACCTTGGCGAGTCAGCGTCCAATGCTCTTCGGCTACAGTGCGCGCCGGCAGCTCCCCGGACGCGGAGCGACTTATGAGGATAAAATGAAGCCACGAATCTTTATCGGTTCATCCGCGGAAGCGCTTGACATTTGCGAACATATCCAGCTTGCTCTCGAGCGAGACGCGATTGTCACTCCATGGAATGTTTCGTTCCTCGCTTCCTCGACCACACTTGATTCATTAAGGACGACTTTAGGCGAGAATGACTTTGGGATTTTTGTCTTTGCGCCGGACGATACTTCTTCTGATTCGCGCTAAAGAGCTTATCGTCGCTCGCGACAATGTTGTCTTTGAAGCGGGGATGTTCATGGGCATTCATGGTCGCTCGAAGACATTCGTTGTCGTTCCACGAAATGTGCCGGGATTTCATATGCCAACTGATTTTCAAGGATTTACTGCGATCTCGTATGATCCAGCTGATTTTGCCAAGAGTCCGATCGCGACTGTAGGTCCCATCGTCACCAAGGTCAAGCAAGCTATCGCGGCGTGCAAGAGCGTACAGCTTAATATCGACGTTGCATCTTACGTGTCCTTTGAGTCGTCTGCAAACTATCCATTGAAACTTAACATAGAAATTAAAAACAAGAGCAGCAACATCGTGTTAGTTAAAGTGCCGCGTTCACTTGTTCAGCGGAAGCGCCGGCTTCCCAGAAAAAACCGATGCTTTTAATCGGACGCACATTCCTGCATTTCTGGTGGGACATAGATGTGTCGATGGGCGGGAGGTCGATGTCTACAAGATGTCATGCATCGTCGAGCCGTATGAAACCATCAAGACGTGGATGCCGTTTGATGAAAAGCTGGAGAGAGACGGCGCTCCAGAAGCTTCATCAGAGCGCCTTGGTAGGCACTTGGTGGTACGCCTGTACGTGGTCTACGTCTATCCCAGAGCGCGTTTTGTACGAACACGCGTTCTGATGCGGATTGTGACCAAGTACTTCGTCACCTCACAGGTAATCCAGTTTTGAGAGGTTGAGCGTCTTCAACGTCGACTAGCGGTGGTTGTAGCGCAATAGGGGAATGTCGGTTGCGCTGACAGCAAGCGCATCACAAGTAATAAGGTGTTTCATAAATATCCAATCAATCGACGCTGCATCTTATAGGTCTGCCTAATGTTGACCTCAGACACGAGGTATTGGGACGAATTGCGTGAGTATTCCCAACTTATCGTCACTACCTGGCCGGCCCAAGCCACACGAACGGTCGTTGCCTCGCCATCGCTCTGGGCGACAGGCACGGAGGGCGGCCTCCCGTTCATACGCATAGCGTCGAATTCAGAGCTTGATTCTTGGGTGCGGAAGAATCTTCCACGCCGTGTGTTAATGGGGTTCGGCCGGTTGTAAACCGTGGCTAATGGCAGCGGCCGGGCACCCCGCCAACTCGAGCGTACCTTCGCTCCTGTCGACTGGTAAGGCTGCACAATGCGACGCGCATGACAATTCGCGTCCACACAACACACGCCTAGAAAGGTAAATCGTGACTCTCGAAAGATCAGCACGTGCCTGAAAAGCTTGGCGAGGAGGAGTCCGCTTCGCTCATCGACGCCGACTATTCCGAACTCGATGATCCCTCCCCGCGTCCCCAAGCGATTGCATACTCCGGGAGCGACTTCGATGTCGACGGGCTTGTTCGCCGCCTAAATCGAGGAGACATTATTGTGCCTACGTTCGGGCACCAGGATCCGACCGTTGAGGCCGCCGGGTTTCAGCGCAACTTCGTCTGGCGCCGCGCTCAGATGGACAAATTTATTGAATCGCTGCTCTTGGGCTTCCCGGTCCCCTGGAATTGTGCTCGTTCAACAAGCAGACAAGCGCTACTTAGTTTTGGACGGACAGCAGCGCCTCCGTACACTTGCAAGTTTCTACAAAGGCACTTACGGTGGACAAGTCTTTACACTCAAGAACGTCGCCCATGAATACGAAGGGATCACTTACGAATCTCTCAATGAAACGCAGCGAAGAACCCTCGATAACACGTTTATTCAAGCCATAATCGTCAAGACTGATGGCTCACCTGCCTCCCTGGATGCGGTGTATCAAGTATTCGAACGTCTCAACTCTGGTGGAACCCAACTTACAGGCCACGAAATTCGTGTTGCTCTATACGCAGGGACGCTCATTGACTTTATAGCTGGTCTGAATGTCTCTCCTGATTGGCGCGCCCTCTATGGCCCCACGTCCTCGGCTTCGCGATCAGGAGCTTGTTCTTCGAATCGTCGCATTTTTTGCTTCCCCAGGCACATATAAGCGGCCGCTGAAGAAGTATCTGAACGACTTCGCCGCCAATAATCGCGATTGCGGATCTCTTCAGACTGCAACTCTTACGAACCTCTTCAACAGCGCGTGCGTGGAACTAGGCAAAGCCGCCGGACCAAAAGCGTTTCGCCACCTGAGTAAGCAGGTTAATGTTGCGTTAACGGAAGCGGTCATGGTTGGTTTAATGCGGAGGCTCGAGGCGGCGAACCGAAGCCTACCGCGGAGGCGATCGACGCGTCGCTCGCCAAGCTTACCGATGATGCGAAGTTCGTTGACGCTATTACGCGAGCCACAGCGGACGAGGAAAGCGTCAAAGATAGATTATCGCTGGCGACCAAAATCTTCGGTGCTGCTTAATGGTGAAGGCGACGACCTGGCCTCCCTATCAGGTTGATAGGCTTCGCGGTGCACTGGAAGATCTTGGTGCCACCGTAACGTCCACTCGGGAACCTGAGATCTTGCCTTGGTTAACACGGATGTTGGTGGTGCGCAGTAGTGGCTATATCGAGCAGACGGCACGCGGAGTGTTCTGGGGTTTTATCGATGACCGCGCCGGTGGCTTGGTGAGGACCTTCGGACATTCTTGGTTGGATAGAAGCAGGAATCCTTCCCCCGACAATCTTTTGGACATGGTCGGCAGGTTCGATCACACCTTACGTCTCGAACTTCAGCTTTTGCTTGACTCCGACGACCAGAGACTTCGAAGGGAGCTTGCGTTCTTGGTTGACCGCCGCAACCACATCGCGCACGGACTGAACCAAAGTATCAATAGAGATAAGGCCCTTGCGCTTATGGAGGTATCGCTCGAGGTATCTGACTGGCTGGTTATGCAATTCAATCCATTGCGTTAGTGACTGGTTAACTTAACACTCCATTGTGCAGTCGGCTGGTGTTAGCCTACCGGAGACAGCGAGACTGAATATGTTGTATGGGTTGCAGTCCCCAACTTGAAGCTCGAGCATAGCTTTCCGCGCCGCACGATTCGCCGAAAGCGGTCGTTGGTCAGCAGAGCTTCGTGTGACCACCTTCGGGTCGAAAGCGGTCGTAGCCTGGCCTGAGTTAGTCGGCGGACACACCGGCGCGACGAAGGCGATCTTCGAGCGTGCGGATCCGGGCGTGAACTGCGCAAGAGGCGTTGGTGCAGAGTCGCAACGACCGGTTCTCTCCTTTCATTCCTCTCGTGATCCTGACCGATGCAACGGCGGTTCGCAGAATCGGACCGAGGTTCGCGTCACGATTTTCCATAGAAGCTCCGGGCAGCAGTCGGCAACGTGCTCGACCTTTCGTTGCGTGCTCGTGCTGACGACCGCCGCTGCGGCGCGCATGGCGACCGTGCTGTGCAGGCCCCCGCCGGGCCGGCGTCGTCCGCCGTGCCGGGCCATGTGGGTAGGGTTTCGTGGTGACCCGGTTCTTGAAGCCGCCGTCGTGGGCCACGCACGGAATCGCTCGGCATTTCGCCAGGAGCCAAGGGGCTTCGCGTCATGCAGCGAGCGCTGCAACGCAAATCGCAAATTGAATACTTGGTCGCACGCCGCCGAGCGCCTAGCAAACACTAAATCTGGCGCTTGTAGGTGGCGTGCAGGCGGGCGATTGCTCAGGGCCGCGCAGCGGCGGCCTTCGGCTTGCGTGTCAACACGATCTCAACACACTCGCAGCGCATTTCGGATCGATCCGGCGCAACGTTGCTACCAATTCAACGTCGCCGAGTCATCGAGCCGAAGCAGGATTTTGGTGGAGAAGAGGAGGATCGAACTCCCGACCTTCGCATTGCGAACGCGACGCTCTCCCAGCTGAGCTACTTCCCCGAGCCGGCGATTGTAGCGTCGGCCCGCCTCGGCTTCAAGCGCGCATGCGTTCGCGGGATCGGAAGCGATCGCCGCCGGTCGAGTCGTCGCGCGCGACAGGGCTGCGCCGCGCGGACCACCCCGTCAGTGATGCGCGTGCGCCGCCGCGTTGCGCTTGCGGGTCTCGGCCCCCTTCTTCGCGGACGCCGAGCGGTCGGCCGCCGAGCGCGACGCCGCGGCCGCGCCGCCCGCCTTCCCGCCGTTGTGGGCCGCCGGGTGGCCGGTGTCCTTGCCGCGGCCGGAGCCCGACTTCTTGCCGCCGCCGTCGTCCTTGTTGACGGTCGCCCAGGCGCGTCGCTCGGCTTCCTTCTCGGGGACGCCGCGGTGCTCGTAGCTCTCCGCGACGTGATCGGCCTTGCGCTCCTGCTTGTCCGTGTACTTCGACTTGTCGCCTCGTGGCATGGGAACCTCGCGAACGGATTGACGATGCGACGACGTTGACGAATCGTCGATCCGGTGCCGCTCGGCGAAATCCGTTTGTCGCGTCGGACAAGCACGCAACGTCGGCGACCTCACGTCGTCGACCGTCGCAGCGCGAAGCGCGCGATGCCGGCGAGCGCGAGCGCGCCGGCGGCCGCGAACCAGACGCCGCCGAGACCGAAGGTGCCGAACGCCGTCGCGCCGACGCCCGCCCCGACGACGAGACCGCCCCACAGGCTGAGCTGCCAAGCCCAGAGCCAGCGATCGCCGCCGAAGAACGCGGCGACGAGATGTTGCCCCGTCTTGACGAGCGCGCCCGTCATGTAGGTGAGCCCGATCGCGACTTCGCCGTCGCGTTCGAACGCCGTGTTCTCGGCGCCCATCGCGAGCGTCATGAAGGCGATCGCGATGCGCGGATGCCCGACCTGTGCGACGACCGCCGCGATCGCCAGCAGCGCCGTGACCAGGAGCAGGACGACGACCGCGCGTCGCCCGCCGGCCGCGCGTGCCGAGAGCGACCCGAGCACGACGCCGGCGACGAACAGCGCGACCAGCAGGCCCGCGGTCGCGGCGGCCTCGCGGTCCGTCGTGAGCCCGATCGACAGCCGCGTCGAATTGCCGCTCATGAACGACACGAAATAACCCCGCAACTGCAGGTAGCCGAGCGCGTCGACATAGCCGGCGAGCAGCGACATCGACGCGGCGAGCAGGCGAAGGCGGCGCTGGTATCGATGCATCCGGATGCCTGATGGTCGCGCGTCGGGCCGGCGTCAGCGGCGCGTCGCGAAGGGGGCGCAGACGCGGTCGAGCCCGACGTCGTCCGCGGCCCGGCCGACGCGACGAATCCTTTCGGCCATGCGTGTGCTCCATCGAAAGAGGCAGGCCGCAAAAGGATAGCCGACGACGCTTCGACGATAATCGACGCGTTCGTCGAATCCGTGCGCCGACCGCCTCGAGTCGAACCGCCGGCTCGACCCCTTCGACCTGATCCTTTCGGCTTGACCACCTCGCCTCCCGTCCTCGTGACCGGCGCCGCCGGCTTCGTCGGCTCCGCGGTCGTGCGGCGCGCGCGGGCCGACGGCTTCGCGGTCCGCGCGATGGTCCGCAGCCGTGCGCGCGCGACGAACCTCGTCGACCTCGCCGACGATCCCGATGTCGAACTCGTCGAGGCCGACATGCGCGATCGCGACGCGGTCGGCCGTGCCGTCGACGGCTGCCGGCACGTCTTCCACGTCGCGGCCGACTACCGGCTGTGGGCGCTCGACCCGGACGAGATCGTCGAGACGAACGTCGTCGGCACGCGCAACGTGATGGAGGCCGCGCTCGACGGCACGGCGTCGAGCGCGTCGTCTACACGAGCAGCGTCGCGACGCTCGCGCTGCGCGACGGCGGTGCGCCGGCCGACGAGTCGATGCCGCTCGATCCCGCGAACGCGATCGGCGCGTACAAGCGCAGCAAGGTGCTCGCCGAACGGCTCGTGCTCGACCTCGTCGCGCGAGCGCGTGCTGCCGGTCGGTGATCGTCCATCCGTCGACGCCGATCGGTCCGCGCGACGCGCGGCCGACGCCGACCGGCCGCATCATCGTCGAGGCCGCGTCGGGTCGCATGCCGGGCTACGTCGATACCGGGCTCAACCTCGTGCACGTCGACGACGTCGCGACCGGCCATCTCGCGGCGCTCGCGCGCGGCCGCATCGGCGAGCGCTACATCCTCGGCGGCGACGACGTCGACCTCGGCACGATGCTGGCCGACATCGCGCGCCTCGTCGGTCGACGTCCGCCGACGATCCGCATGCCGCGACGCGCGCTGTATCCGCTCGCGTACGCGGCCGAAGCCGTCGCGCGGATCACGGGCCGCGAGCCGTTCATCACCGTCGACGGACTGCATCTCGCGCGCTACCGGATGTACTTCACGAGCGCGAAGGCGATCCGCGAACTCGGCTATCGTCGCGCGGCCTTATCGCGACGCGCTCGCCGACGCCATCGACTGGTTCCGCGACGCGGGGATGCTGCGATGACCGCCGCGAACGTCGCGCAGGCCGTCGCCGTCGTCGTGCTCGCGATCTGGGTCTACCTCGCCGTCGCGCGCGGCGGGTTCTGGCGCGGCCGCGAGAACGATCGCGCGATGCACGACATGCTCGCGACGCGTCCGCCGACACGATGGCCGCGCGTCGTCGCGATCGTTCCGGCGCGCGACGAGGCCGCGCTCGTCGGCACGACCGTCGCGTCGCTGCTCGGCCAGCGCTACGACGGCGACCTGTCGGTGACCGTCGTCGACGACCACAGCGACGACGGGACCGCCGACGTCGCGCGCGAAGCCGCCGTCGCGGCGGGCGCCGCGTCGCGTCTGACGGTGATCGCGGCGCCGCCGTTGCCCGCCGGCTGGACCGGCAAGCTGTGGGCGCTCGCGAGCGGCATCGCGTCGTGCGAAGCCGCGCCGAACCCGCCGACCTACCTGCTGCTGACCGACGCGGACATCCGCTACGGTCCCGACGCGATCGCCGCTTTGGTATCCTTCGCGGTTGACCGCCGTTCGGTTCTCACGTCGTTGATGGTCGCGCTGCGTTGCGTGAGCCTCGCCGAACGCGCGTTGATTCCGGCTTTCGTGTTCTTCTTCCAGATGCTCTATCCGTTCGCGTGGGTCAACCGTCCGCACGCGCGCAGCGCGGCCGCGGCCGGCGGTTGCGTGCTGCTCGATCGCGAAGCGCTCGCCGCCGCTGGCGGCATCGCGTCGATCCGCGGCGCGTTGATCGACGACTGCGCGCTCGCCCGACGGATGAAGCCGCACGGCCCGATCCACCTCGCGCTCGGTGAACGGGTCGAAAGCCTGCGGGCCTACGACCGCTACGCCGAGATCCGCCGCATGGTCGTGCGCTCCGCGTATGCGCAACTCGGCTTCTCGGCCGGGCGGCTCGCGCTCGTCGTCGTCGCGATGCTGGCCGTGTTCGTGTCGCCGGTCGTGCTCGCCGTCGCGTCGAGCGGGCCGACGCGCATCGCCGCGGTCGCCTCGTGGCTGCTGATGAGCGCGCTGTTCGTGCCGATGCTGCGGCGCTATCGCGTCGCGTCGGTCTGGGCGCTCGCGCTGCCCGCGATCGCGAGCGTCTATCTCGCGTTCACCGTCGAGTCGGCCTGGCAGCACTGGCGCGGCCGCGGCGGGATGTGGAAGGGTCGCGTCAACGGCTCGGTGGCGGAGCCGTCCTGATGGCGGCTCCCAGGGGCCGTCCCTTCGGCACGCGGTTTGCTGCAGCGTCGACAGGACGGGGCGGCGACCGCTGCCCGCGTTCGCGCTGACCATGCAACAGTCGAATCGGGCCCTGCAGCAGTTCGACGACGACGTCGACCTCGTCGATGCCGACGCCGTCGACCTCCAGACGGTCGTCGCGCCGACGTCGACGCCGGCCTCGCCGCTCGACGCCGCGATCGCCGGGGCGCGCGACGCGCTGCTGGCGGCGCAGCGCGCCGACGGCCACTGGGTCTTCGAGCTCGAGGCCGACGCCACGATCCCGGCCGAATACGTGCTGCTGACGCACTTCCTCGGCGAGCCCGACGCCGCGCTCGAGCAGCGCATCGCGGTCTACCTGCGCCGCGTGCGGCTGCCGGGCGGCGGATGGCCGCTGTACCACGACGGTCCGTTCAACATGAGCGCGAGCGTCAAGGCGTACTTCGCGCTGAAGGCCATCGGCGACGCGCCGTCGCTGCCGCACATGCGCGAGGCGCGCGAGGCGATCCTCGCGAACGGCGGCGCCGAGCACGCGAACGTCTTCACGCGGATCCTGCTCGCGCTGTTCGGCGCGCTGTCGTGGTCGGCCGTGCCGGTGATCCCGGTCGAGGTCATGTTCCTGCCGAAGATCGCGCCGTTCCACCTGTCGCGCATCTCGTACTGGGGACGCACGGTGCTCGTGCCGCTGCTCGTGCTGGCCGCGCTCAAGCCGCTCGCGAAGAATCCGCGCGACGTGCGCATCGACGAGCTGTTCCTGCGACCGCCGATGTCGATCGGCCGTCCGGCGCGCGCGAGCCATCAGTCGAAGGGCTGGTTCGCGGTGTTCGCGGCGATCGACGCCGTGCTGATCGTCGTCGAGCCGATGTTCCCGCGCAAGATCCGTCGTCGCGCGATCGACCGCGCGGTCGCGTTCGTCACCGAGCGGCTCAACGGCGAATCCGGGCTCGGCGCGATCTTCCCGGCGATGGCGAACACCGTGATGATGTTCGAGGCGCTCGGCTATCCGCGAACGCATCCGCACGTCGTGACCGCGCGCGCCGCGATCGACCGGTTGCTGATCGAAGGCGACCACGAGGCGTATTGCCAGCCGTGCGTGTCGCCGGTCTGGGACACGGCGCTCGCGAGCCACGCGATGCTCGAGGTCGACGATGCACCGTCGCGCGACGCGGTGCTCGCCGCGATGCGCTGGCTGAAGTCCAAGCAGGTCCTCGACGTGCGCGGCGACTGGATCGAACAGCGGCCCGACGTGCGTCCCGGCGGCTGGGCGTTCCAGTACGACAACCCGCACTATCCCGACCTCGACGACACGGCCGCGGTCGTGCTCGCGATGCATCGCTGCGCGACCGAAGTGCCGTCGTCGCCCGGCGAGTTCGACGAAGCGGTCTCGCGCGCGGTCGAGTGGACCGTCGGCCTGCAGAGCGTGAACGGCGGCTGGGGCGCGTTCGACGCCGACAACACGCGCGACTACCTCAACAACATTCCGTTCGCGGACCACGGCGCGCTGCTCGACCCGCCGACCGAGGACGTGACGGCGCGCTGCGTCGGCATGCTCGCGCAGTACGGCAGCCGTCCCGAACATCGCGACGCGATGGCGCGCGGCATCCGCTACCTGCGACGCGAGCAGCAGCCCGACGGCAGCTGGTACGGCCGCTGGGGACTCAACTACCTGTACGGCACGTGGTCGGTCCTGTGCGGCCTGACGGCGGCCGGCTTCGGCCCCGACGCGCCGGAGATCCGGCGCGCGGTCGCGTGGCTGCACCGTGTCCAGAACGCCGACGGCGGATGGGGCGAGGACGCCGCGAGCTACGAGCTCGACGAGCGCCGCCACGTCGCCGGCCCGAGTACCGCGTCGCAGACGGCGTGGGCGCTGCTCGGGCTGATGGCGGCCGGCGAGGTCGGCCACGAGGCGGTCGCGCGCGGCGTCGACTGGCTGATGCGCAAGCAGGGCGCCGACGGCTTCTGGCCCGAGGCGCAGTTCACCGCGACCGGCTTCCCGCGCGTGTTCTACCTGCGCTACCACGGCTATCCGAAGTTCTTCCCGCTCTGGGCGCTCGCGCGGTACCGCCGGCTCTCGCGGAACGAAGGCGAGACGCAGCGCTTCGGGCTGTGAACCGCGACGCGCGCGGCGCGCGCGGTCGGGATGCGCGTGACGTGCTCGTCGTCTGCGGGCTGTCGGTCGAGGCGCGCATCGCGCGCGGGCCCGGCGTGCGGACGATCGCCGGCGGCGGACGATCCGACGCGCTCGCCGACACGATCGCGCGCGAGGTCGATCGAGGCGTCGTCGCGATCGCGAGCTTCGGCATCGCCGGCGCCCTCGTGCCGTCGCTTCGACCCGGTTCGTTGATCGTCGCCGACCGCATCGTCCACGACGACGGGCGATGGCCCTGCGACCCGCGCTGGGTCGACGCCCTCGCACGACGCCTGCCGCACGTGGTCGTCGCGACGATCGCCGGCAGCGACGGGATGGTCGTCGACCGCGACGAGAAGGAACGATTGCGCGAACGACTGCACGAACGACTGCGCGACGGATCGCCGCAGTCGGCCATCGGATCGCGCGACGACGAAGCCGACGTCGTCGCGGTCGACATGGAGTCGCACGTCGCGGCGCGGATCGCCGCGCGTCACCGGCTGCCGTTCATCGCGTTGCGCGCGATCGCCGATCCGTTCGATCGCGTCGTGCCGCCGGCGGCGCGGGTCGCGATGCGCGACGGCGGGGGCATCGACGTCGCGGCGGTGCTGCGCTCGATCGCCGCGTCGCCGCGGCAGCTGCCGGCGCTGCTCGCGATCGCGGCCGATACGCGAACCGCGTTACGCGCCCTCGGCCGCGGTCGCCGCCTGGCGGGCGACCGGCTTCTTGGCGACCTTGATCTCGATCAGCTTGCGATCGACGTGGTCTGAGAAGACGTACTGCGCGGGGCGCTCGGCGGTGCGCGAGATCTCGGGCGCCATCGGGCCGTCGGTGCGCACGCCGCGCATCGCGACGCCGAGCGCGCGCAACGGATGCGCGACCATCTCGCGGACCGCGGTGCCCTCGAAGCCGCAATGGACCATGCAGTCGGCGCACTTCTCGTACTTGCCGACGCCGTAGCCGTCCCAGTCGGTGTCGTTCATCAGCTCGTCGAAGGTCTTCACGTAGCCTTCGCCGAGCAGGTAGCACGGCTTCTGCCAGCCGAACACCGTGCGCGCCGGCATCGACCACGGCGTGCATTCGTACGCGCGATTGCCGGCCAGGAAGTCCATGAACAGCGGCGAGTTCGTGAACGACCAGGCCTTGCCGCCGCGACCGCGCGCGAGCACGTCGCGAAAGAACGTCTTCGTCTTCGTGCGGTTCAGGAAGTGCTGCTGGTCGGGCGCGCGCTCGTACGCGTAGCCGGGCGACACCGTGATGCCGTCGAGGCCGATCGCCTTCATGTCGTCGAAGAACGCCGCGAGCCGTGCCGGGTCGGCGCCGTCGAAGACCGTGCAGTTGATCTGCGTGCGGAAGCCGCGGCTCTTCGCGAGCAGGATCGCCTCGCGCGCGATGTCGAACACGCCGTCGAGGCAGACCGACTGGTCGTGCATGCCCTCGTCGCCGTCGAGATGGATCGACCACGTGAAGTACGGCGACGGCGCGTAGTCGTCGATCTTCTTCTTCAGCAGCAGCGCGTTGGTGCAGAGGATGACGAACTTCTTCTTCGCGATGAAGCCCTTCACGATCCGCGGCATGTCGCGATGGAGCAGCGGCTCGCCGCCGGCGATCGAGACCATCGGCGCGCCGCATTCGTCGATCGCCGACATGCAGTCGTCGTACGACAGCCGCTGGTTGAGGATCTCGTCGGGATAGTCGATCTTGCCGCAGCCCGCGCATGCGAGGTTGCAGCGGAACAGCGGCTCGAGCATCAGCACGAGCGGATAGCGCTTCTTGTTCGCGAGCCGCTGACGCGCGAGATACGCGCCGACGCGAGCCTGCTGGATCAACGGGATTGCCATGGTCGAAGGCCGAGTGGCGAGTCGGACGCGGCGCCGGCATCCGTGCTGGACCGCGACGTGCCGCGCGCTCGACCGCGCAGGGTTTTGTTTTGATGGACGAAGCATTTTGCCTGAGATGCGACGCCCGCGTATCGGACGTACGCCGGATGCGCGCCGCCGGACGCCGCCTTGCTATCATCGGCGACCCGCTCGATGCCTCCCGCGACCGGGTCCTCCCATCGAATCCCATCCCGACTTCGACCGCGAAGCCGCCGGCACTCGTCGCTGGATCGCCGACGCCGCGTCGGCGTCGGTGCGCCATCGCGTCGCGCTGATCGCCGTCGCGACGATCGTCACGATCCTGTCGGCGATCCACGTCGCGCGGCACTTCGCGATCGACACCGACAGCGCGAAGCTGATCTCGGCGAACGTGCCGTGGCGCCAGCGCGGCGCGGCGTTCGACGCCGCGTTCCCCGCCCGCACCGACCTGATCGCGATCGTCGTGGACGGCGCGACGACGGACGTCGCCGAGCGCGCGAGCGCGACGCTGGCCGCGAAGCTCGCGATGCGTCCGGACCTGTTCCGTGTCGTTCGGCGGCCGGACGGCGGACCGTTCTTCGATCGCAACGGGCTGCTGTTCCTCGACCTCGACGAGGTCCGCCGGACGACCGAGCAACTGGTCGCCTCGCAGGCCGTGATCGGCACGCTCGCCGCCGACCCGAGCGTGCGCGGACTCGTCGACACGCTGCGGCTCGCGCTCGAAGGCGTGCGCCGCAAGGACACGACGTTCGACGTGCTCGCGCCCGGCCTCGCGGCGCTCGCGAAGACGCTCGACGGCGTCGTCGCCGGGCGTCCCGCGCCGCTGTCGTGGCAGTCGATGCTCGGCGGCGACGCGACGAGCCCGCGCGCACTGCGCCGCTTCGTGCTCGTCCAGCCGGTCCTCGACTACCACGCGCTCGAGCCGGGCGCGCGGGCGAGCGCGTTCATCCGCGCGACGGCCGCCGCGAACGCGCTCGACGCGGCGCACGGCGTGCGCGTCCGGCTGACCGGCAACGTGCCGATGGCCGACGAGGAGTTCGGCACGCTGCAGGAGCACGCGGGCCGCAACGCCGGCGTGATGCTCGTCGCGCTGTTCGGCATGCTGTGGCTCGCGCTGCGCTCGATCCGTGCGACGGTCGCGATCGTCGCGAGCCTCGTCGTCGGCCTCGCGCTGACCGGCGCGATCGGGCTCGCGATCTATCACGCGCTGAACCTGATCTCGGTCGCGTTCGCCGTGCTGTTCGTCGGTCTCGGCGTCGACTTCGGCATCCAGTTCGCGGTGTCGTATCGCACGCACGCCGACGACGCCGCGGATCGCGCCGCGAGTCGGTGCGCGGCCTGCAGGTCGGCGCGTCGCTCGCCCTCGCGGCGATCGCGATCGCCGTCGGCTTCTTCGCGTTCGAGCCGACCGACTACCGCGGGGTCTCGGAGCTCGGCGTCATCGCCGGCATCGGCATGGCGATCGCGTTCGTCGCGAGCGTGACGCTGCTGCCGGCGCTTGCTCGCCGCGATGCGCGTCGGCGGCCAGGTCGAGGGGATGCGCTTCGGCGCGCTGGCCGGCGTCGACCGGCTGCTGCAGCGACGGCGTCGCGCCGTGCTCGTCGTCGCCGGCGTCGTCGCGCTCGCGAGCCTCGCGGCGCTTGCCGTTCGTGCGCTTCGACTTCAACCCGCTGCACCTGCGCAGCGCGAAGACCGAGGCCGTCGCGACGATCCTCGACCTGTCGCGCGACGCGATGACGACGCCGAACACGCTCGACGTCCTCGCGCCGTCGCTCGACGCGGCGCAGGCGCTGGCGACGAAGCTGTCGGCGCTGCCCGAGGTGTCGCACGCGCTGACGCTCGCGAGCTTCGTGCCGGCCGGACAGGACGAGAAGCTGGCGCTGATCTCGGACGCCGCGACGCTCGTCGGCCCGACGCCTCGAAGCGGACCCGAAGCCCGCACCGACCGACGCCGAGGAGGTCGCCGCGCTGAAGGCCGGCGCGCAGCGACCTGCTGCAGGCCGCGAACGACGATCCGTCGAACCGGTCCGCGCCCGACGCGCGGCGCGTCGCGGCCGCGTTCGCGACGCTCGCCGACGGGCCGCCCGAACGTCGTCGCGCGCTCGACGACGCGATCGTGCCGGGGCTCGTCACGACGCTCGCGCAACTGCGGGCCGCGCTCGAGGCCGGACCGGTCACGCTCGCGACGCTGCCGCCGGACCTGGAGGCCGACTGGGTCGCGCAGGACGGCCGCGCGCGCGTGGAGGTCTATCCCCGGGCGACCGACGGTGGCGACGCGTCGAACCGGCTGAACCCGGCCGAGGACGCGTCGCTGCGCCGCTTCATCGCCGCGGTGCGATCGGTCGCGCCCGACGCGACCGGCACGCCGATCTCGATCGCCGAGTCGGCCGCGACGATCGTGCGGGCGTTCATCGAGGCCGGCGCGCTCGCGCTCGTCGCGATCACGATCCTGCTCGCGCTCGTGCTGCGCCGGACGCGCGACGTCGCGATCACGCTCGCGTCGCTGCTGCTCGGCGGGCTCGTCACGCTCGCGCTGTGCGTCGTGCTGCGCATCCCGCTGAACTACGCGAACATCATCGCGCTGCCGCTGCTGTTCGGCATCGGCGTCGCGTTCAACATCTACTTCGTCATCGCGTGGCGGCGCGGCGTGCGGGACCTGCTGCAGACGAGCATCGCGCGCGCGGTGATCTTCAGCGCGCTGACGACGTCGACCGCGTTCGGCAGCCTGTGGCTGTCGAGCCATCCCGGGACCGCCAGCATGGGCAAGCTGCTCGCGTTGTCGCTCGCTTGCACCCTTGCGGCCGCCCTGTTCGTCCTGCCTGCGCTGCTCGGTCCGCCGAAAACGACCGGCTAGAATCCGCGCGATGGATGACCGCATCGAGACGAACGGCAGCGCGCCGGCGGTGGAACCGCCGCTGCCGCGGACGTGGGACGGCCGCATGGCGCGCCGCCTCGTCACGTCCGCTGAAGGACACGCGCGTCACGCCGAACCACCTGACGACGCTGCGGCTCGCGATCGGGCTCGCCGGCGTCGCGGGCCTCGCCGTCGGCGGCCCGCGCTGGTCGAACGTCGGCGCGCTGCTGATCGTGCTGTCGAACTTCGTCGACCACACCGACGGCGAGCTCGCGCGCATCAGCGGGCGCGCGAGCCGGCTCGGCCACCTCTACGACCTCGCGTGCGACGCGCTGGTCACCGTGCTGCTGTTCACCGCGATGGGCATCGGCGTGACGGGCCGCCCGTCGCCGACGGCCGCGTCGCCGGTCCTGCTCGGCGCGATCGCCGGCGTCGCCGTCGCGGTCATCTTCTGCGTGCGGATGCAGATCGAGGCACGGACCGGCAAGACCGGCGTGCGGCAGTCGTTCTTCGCCGGCTTCGAGACCGAGGACGTGCTGTACCTGCTGCCGCTCGTGACGCTGTTCGACGTCGTGCCCTCGTTCCTCGTCGTCGCGGCGATCGGCGCGTCGCTGTTCGCGATCTGGATGCTGTTCGGCTGGGCGCGCCTGATGCGTCGGCCGTCCGGCGCGCTCGAGTCGCGATGAGCGCAGTCGCCGCCACCGACCGCCGCCCGCTCGACGACGCCGGCGCCGACCCGGTCGACGGCCGCCTGCCGTCGCTCGACGAGGCGCGGCTGCGCGACGAGTTCCGGCGCCAGGGCGCGTTCCTGTCGCTCGCCGACTTCCTGCCGCGCGCGACGACCGACGCGCTCGTCGCCGACGCCCGGGCGCTGCTCGAGCACGCGAACCGCAACTACCTGCCGGGCCACAAGAAGGGCGCGAGCGTCAGCCGGCACACGATCGACCGCCTCGCACCGTCGATCGCGGCGCTGTACCGCTCGAAGGCGCTGATCGCGTTCCTCGAACGGACCTGCGGCGAGGCGCTGCTGCCGTGCCCGCCCGACGATCCGCACGCGTACGCGCTGTACTACTACACGAAGCCCGGCGACCACATCGGCTGGCACTACGACACGTCGTACTACGACGGCCGCCGCTACACGGTCCTGCTCGGCGTGATCGACGAGTCGTCGTGCCGCCTCGACTACGAGCTGCACACGCGCGACGAGGGCGTCGACGTCGTCGCGGGGTCGGTCCGCATCCCGCCCGGCGGGCTCGTGTTCTTCGACGGCGACCGGCTGCGTCATCGCATCACGCCGTCGGCCGAAGGCGAGACGCGCGTGTCGCTGACGTTCGAGTACGTGACCGACCCCGACATGCGGCCGTGGAAGCGGCTGCTGTCGAACCTGAAGGACGCGTTCGCCTACTTCGGCTTCCGGCAGCTGCTGCGCGGCCGCGCGCGCGCATGAACCGCGCGTCGGTCGTCCTGCTGTCGGTCGGGACGGCGCTGTTCGTCGTGCTGCTCGCGTGGCAGGGCTTCGGCTCGGTCGCGGCGGTGCTCGCGACCGCGGGCTGGGGCCTCGCGATCGTCGTCGCGTTCCATCTGCTGCCGCTCGCGATCGACGCGTTCGCGATCGGCGTGCTGCTGTCGCCGCGTCGCGACGACCGACCGCGCGCGACGATCGTGCGCGCGCTGGGTCGGCGAGTCGGTCAACAGCCTGCTGCCGGCCGGCCAGCTCGGCGGTCCGGTGGTCATGGTGCGCCAGCTCGCGCAGCGCGGCGTGCGCGATGTCGGACGCCGCCGCGTCGATCGCGGTCAGCACGACGATGCAGCTCGCGTCGCAGATCGTGTTCGCGGTCGGCGGCATCGTCGTCTTCGCGATCGGCGAGCCCGACGGCATGCTCGGGCGGCTGCGCGGTGCCGCTCGGCATCGCGATGATCCTGCTGTGCGCGGTCGGCGTCGGCTTCTACGCGATGCAGCGGCGCGGGCTGTTCGGCAAGCTGTCGCGACTCGGCTCGCGCGCGTTCGCGACGCGCGACTGGTCGTCGACGACGGCGTCCGCCGACGCGATCGACGCCGCGATCCGCAAGCTGTATCGCGAACGACGGCTCGTCGCGGCGACGTTCGGCGCGAGCCTCGTCGCGTGGGTCGTCGGCACCGGCGAGGTCTGGATCGCGCTCGACGTGCTCGGTCATCCGGTCGGCTGGCGCGACGCGTTGCTGCTCGAGAGCGTCGGGCAGGCGATCCGCGGCGCGGCGTTCGCGATCCCCGGCTCGCTCGGCGCGCAGGAAGGCGGCTTCGTGCTGCTCGCGCCGCTCGTCGGCCTGCCGCTCGACGTCGCGCTCGCGCTGTCGCTCGCCAAGCGCGTCCGCGAGCTCGCGCTCGGACTGCCCGGCATCGTCTGGCTGCAGGTCGCCGAGCGGCACTGGCAGCGACGCCGCGCGCGCGGCCGTCGCGGTCGCGGACTGACGATGCGCGCGATCCTCCTCGCCGCCGGGCGCGGCTCGCGGCTCGAGCAGGGCGACGCGGCGCTGCCGAAGTGCCTGCTGCGCTTCGGCGGACGCACGCTGCTCGAACGGCATCTCGCGACTGCTCGGCGACGCCGGCGTCGAGCACGTCGTGCTCGTCGTCGGTCACGAGCGCCAGCAGGTCGCGGCGGAGCTCGCGTACCTCGGCCGCGGCGACATCGAGGTCGTCGTCAACGAGCGCTACACCCTCGGCAGCATGCTGTCGGTCCACGTCGCGGCCGACGCGATGACGCGCGGCGGCGACGTGCTGCTGATGGACGCCGACGTGCTGTACGACGCGCGCATCATGGCCGCGCTCGTCGCGGGCCGCCGCGTCGATCGCATGCTGATCGACCGCGGCTTCGAGCCGGGCGACGAGCCGGTCAAGGTGTGCGTCCGCGACGGCGTGCCGGTCGAGTTCTCGAAGCGCGTCGCGCCGGACCTCGCGTACGACACGATCGGCGAGTCGGTCGGCTTCTTCCGCTTCCGCGAAGCGACCGCGCGACGCTTCGCCGGGATCGTCGCGGGCCACATCGAAGACGGCCACGCCGACCGGCCGCACGAGGAAGCGATCCGCGACCTTCTGCTCGACGGCGTCGACGGCCTCGACGTCGCCGACGTGACCGGCCTGCCGTGGATCGAGATCGACTTCCCGCAGGACGTCGTCCGCGCGCGGGACGCGGTGCTGCCGACGATCCGGCAGTACGAGACGAGCCCCGCGCGATGACGGGGCACGAAGGACCGTGAGGAACGCGCGCTTGCAGCGACCACCGCTGCGAGCGTCGATGAACGCACGCCGATGACGAACGACGAACGATGAAGCCCCGCCGATGAATGCCCGAGACCCCGTCCTGATCCCGCTGTCCCGCAGCGCCCGCCTGCGTTCGATGCTGCTGTCCCCCGGGACCGAATTCCTGATGGAGGCGCACAACGGGCTGTCCGCGCGCATCGTGCGCGAGGCCGGCTTCAAGGGCATCTGGGCGTCGGGCCTCGCGATCTCCGCGCAGTTCGGCGTGCGCGACAACAACGAGGCGAGCTGGACGCAGGTCGTCGACGACCTCGAGTTCATGGCCGACGCGAGCGACCTGCCGATCCTGCTCGACGGCGACACCGGCTACGGCAACTTCAACAACGTGCGACGGCTCGTGCGAAAGCTCGAGCAGCGCGGCATCGCCGGCGTCTGCATCGAGGACAAGGTCTTCCCGAAGACGAACAGCTTCATCGGCGGCGAGCGCCAGCCGCTCGCCGACGTCGACGAGTTCTGCGGCAAGATCAAGGCGGGCAAGAGCGCGCAGCACGACGAGCACTTCTCGATCGTCGCGCGCGTCGAGGCGCTGATCGCCGGCTGGGGCATGGACGAGGCGCTGCGTCGCGCCGAGGCCTATCGCGCGGCCGGCGCCGACGCGATCCTGATCCACAGCAAGCTGTCGAAGCCCGACGAGATCCTCGCGTTCGCGCGCGAGTGGGCGAACCGCGCGCCGCTCGTCATCGTGCCGACGAAGTACTACAGCACGCCGACCGACGTGTTCCGCAAGGCCGGCATCAGCGTCGTGATCTGGGCGAATCATCTGATCCGCGCGGCGACCGCGTCGATGCAGGCCGTCGCGAAGGAGATCCACGACACCGAGACGCTCGTCAACGTCGAGGACCGCATCGCGACGGTCAACGAGATCTTCCGGCTGCAGGATGCCGACGAGTACACGCAGGCCGAGGAGCGCTACCTGTCGTCGTCGCGCGCGACGAGCGCCGCGATCGTGCTCGCCGCGAGCCGCGGCAGGAGCCTCGAGGCGGTCACGACCGACCGGCCGAAGGTCATGCTGCCGATCGCCGGCAAGCCGCTGCTGCGCTGGCTCGTCGACGCGTTCAAGAAGGTCGGCGTCAACGACATCACCGTCGTCGGCGGCTACCGCGCCGACGCGATCGCTTCGTCGACCGACGCGGCGCACGTGAAGCTCGTCGTCAACGAGCGCTACGCCGAGACGAACGAACTCGCGTCGCTCGCGACCGCCATCGACGCGCTGAAGGGCGATGTCGTCGTGTCGTACGGCGACCTGCTGTTCCGCAGCTACATCCTGCGCGACCTCGTCGGCAGCGGCGCCGCGTTCACCGTCGTCGTCGACTCGTCGCTGACCGGTCCGCCGAGCGGCGCCGGCCCGAACGTCACCGTGCGCGACTACGCGTACTGCTCGGCCGCCGACGACCGCGGGCTGTTCGGCCGGCAGGTGCGGCTCGAACGCGATCTCGAACGACGCGGCGCTCGGCGGACGTCAGCCGCACGGCCGCTGGATCGGCCTGCTGTCGGCGCGCGGCGACGGACCTGCGACGCTGCGCGCGCTGCTGGCGGCGCTGCGCTCGCGCGACGACTTCGACGCGCTCGACATGCCGGCGCTGATCAACGCGCTGGTCGATGCCGGCGAGACGATCGAGGTCCGCTACGTGCACGGCCACTGGCGCGGCGTCAACGACCTCGACGACTTCCGGCTCGCCGGCGACTTCGCGCACGCGCAGGCGCCGCTCGCGGCGAAGGACGACGGCGCCGCGCGATGATCGACGCGCGGGCCTTCGTCGACGCGGCGCGCGCGCGCGGGTTCGAACGCTACGCCGGCGTGCCGTGCTCGTTCCTCACGCCGTTCATCGACTTCGTGCTGCAGCGACGCGACGCTCGACTACGTGTCGGCCGCGAACGAGGGCGACGCGGTCGCGACGATCGCCGGCGCCGCGCTCGCGGGCCGGCGCGGCGTGACGATGATGCAGAACTCCGGCCTCGGCAACGCGGTGAGCCCGCTGACGTCGCTGACGTGGACGTTCCGGCTGCCGCAGCTGCTGATCGTGACGTGGCGCGGCGAGCCGGGCGTCCACGACGAGCCGCAGCACGCGCTGATGGGGCCGATCACGCCGGCGATGCTCGACACGATGGAGATCGCGTGGGAGCCGTTCCCGACCGAGAACGAGGCGATCGCGCCGGCGCTCGACCGCGCGGTCGCGCACATGGACGCGACCGGCAGGCCTTACGCGCTGCTGATGCAGAAAGGGCAGCGTCGCGTCCGACGGTGCGACGCCGCCGGCCGATGCGACGACGCGCAGGTCCGTCGTCGCGCGGGTCGAGGCGACAGGCGCCGCGCCGGCTTCGCGGCGCGACGCGCTGGCCAGGATCATCGCCGGCACGCCGGTCGATCGGACGGTCGTCGTCGCGACGACCGGCTTCTGCGGCCGTGAGCTCGCCGCGCTCGACGACCGGCCGAACCAGCTGTATCTGGTCGGATCGATGGGCTGCGCGTCGTCGTTCGCGCTCGGCCTCGCGCGGGCGCGGCCCGACCTCGACGTCGTCGCGATCGACGGCGACGGCGCCGCGCTGATGCGGCTCGGCGCGTTCGCGACGATCGGCCGCTACGGGCCGGCCAACCTGAAGCACCTGCTGCTCGACAATCACCAGCACGAGTCCACCGGCGGCCAGCCGACGGTCTCGTCGTCGGTCTCGTTCGCCGGCGTCGCGGCCGCGTGCGGCTATGCGAGCGCGACCGAGAGCGACGACGTCCGATCGATCGACGCGTTCCTCGCTTCGAACGTCGACGGGCCGTCGTTCCTCGCCGTCGCGATCGCGAGCGGCACGCCGAAGGACCTGCCGCGCCCGACCGTCGGGCCGGTCGACGTCAGGACGCGCCTGATGCGCCACATCGGAGACCTCGCATGATGCTGCTGCTCAATCCCGGACCCGTCACGCTGACGCGAGCGCGTGCGTCGCAGCCTGCTGCAGCCGGACCTCTGCCATCGCGAGAGCGAGTTCTTCGACCTGCAGGACGAGGCGCGACGCCGCGTGCTCGACGTGTACGGGCTCGATCCGGCGACGTGGTCCGCGGTGCTGGTCACGGGCTCGGGCACGGCGGCCGTCGAGAGCATGATCGCGTCGCTCGTGCCGGCCGACGGCCGGCTGCTGGTCGTCGACAACGGCGTCTACGGCGACCGCATCGCGCAGATCGCGACGACGTACGGCATCGATCACGCGGTGTCGAAGCACGACTGGATGCGGCCGCTCGACCTCGATGCGATCGGCGACGCGCTCGACGCCGATCGCGACATCACGCACGTCGCGGCGATCCATCACGAGACGACGACGGGCCGGCTGAACGACCTCGACGCGATCGCGGCGCTGTGTCGCGATCGCGGCGTCGGGCTGCTGGTCGACGGCGTCAGCAGCTTCGGCGCGGAGGCGATCCCGTTCGACGACCCGTCGATCGCGGCCGTCGCCGGCGCGGCGAACAAGTGCCTGCACGGCACGCCCGGCGCGTCGTTCGTCGTCGTGCGCCGCGACGCGCTCGCGCGGGCGAAGAGCCGCGCGTTCTATCTCGACCTCGCGCGACTCGCGCGGCTGCAGGACCAGCGCGGCACGCCGTTCACGCCGGCGGTCCACGCCTACTACGCGCTGGTCGAGGCGCTGCGCGAATTCGAGGACGAAGGCGGCCGCGTCGCGCGCCACGCGCGTTACGCGTCGCTCGCGGAACAGGCGCGCCGCGGCTTCGAGGCGCTCGGGGTCGCGAGCGTGCTGCCGCCGGAACAGTCGTCGGTCGTGCTGCGCTCGTACGACCTGCCGCGCGGCGTCGAGTTACGCGACGCTGCACGACGCGCTGAAGTCGCGTGGCTTCGTGATCTACGCGGGGCAGGGCGACCTGTCGAGCCGGCTGTTCCGCATCTCGACGATGGGCGCGATCGCGCCGGCGGACATCGACCGGCTGGTGGACGGCGTGCGCGACGCGATGGCGGCGGCCGCGAGCCGGCAGGCGGTGGGTGTCTGAGACGGCGTCGTGACCTCCCGTCGCGACGTCGGATCGTGAAGTGCTCGAATCCAGGTCGTGAGACGGTGCGACGGACTCGGGCCCCGGCCTTCGCCGGGGTGACGGCGCTCGGCACGGTTCGCGAGGCGGCGCACGGCGTCGACGCGGCTACCGGTTACGACAGACCGCGGCGCACCGCCCGCTGTCGTCCCGGCGAAGGCCGGGACCGAAGTCCCACCGCCGAGACGATCGAAGCTCAACCCCCCAGCTGCTTCTCCGTCTGCACCTTCAGCCGCTCGACCAGCGCCTTCGGCCCGCCGTCGCGCAGGATCGACGAGAACTCCGAGCGCCGCGTCGCGAGTTCGCTGATCGTGCCGTTGAGATAGACGTCGGTCGCCTTCCAGCCCGCCGGCGTGTCGTGCATCAGGTAGTTCAGCGGCACCTTCTCGCCGTTCGCCTTCACGAGCGTCGTGTGCACGAGCTTGTTGTCGCCGCGCGCGTCCGGCGTCGGCGCGACCTCGAAGTGCTCGCCCGAATAGCCGTCGAAGCGATACGCGTAGGTCGCGATCGTGAAGCGCGAGAACGCGTCGACGATCGCCTGCTGGTCCTCGGGACTCAACGTCGACCACGCCGGGCCGACGGCGATCCGCGTCATCGCCGGCAGGTCGAACATCGCGCGGATCGCGGGCTCGAGCCGGTCGTAGCGCTTGCGGACCGGCGTCGCCTTCGCGACCTTCATCGTCTCGAGCAGCGCGTCGCAATACGCGCGCGCCCGGACGACCGCCGGATCGTCCTCGGCGTGCGCGACGCCGATCGGTCCGACGACGAGCAGCACGGCGCAGGCGCCGAACGAGGCCAGCACGCGCCGGCGGATGAAAGAGGTCATCGGGTTTCCGTGAGGTCAGTACTGGACCGCGCTGCGCGGCGTGTGGCCCTGCCAGTGGAAGTCGGGGATCAGCCGCAGGTCGATCAGCACCAGCAGCTGCTGCACGTCGTAGCCCGCGTCGACGCATAGATCGCCGGCGGTCGCGAGCGTTCCGCCGGTCGCGAGCACGTCGTCGACGAGCAGCACACGACCGGCGCCGCGCTGCATCTCGAGCCGGTCGTGGCCGTACTCGAGCTGGTACGCGCGATCGACGACGGGCGGCGGCAGCTTCCCGGCCTTGCGTACCGGCACGAAGCCCTTGCGATGCTTTTCGGCGAGCGCCGCCGCGAGCACGAAGCCGCGCGACTCGATGCCGACGACGACGTCGACGCCCGACCATTCGTCGTCGGTCAGCTGCGTCGACAGCGCCGCGACCGTCGCGCCGAAGTGATCGCGCAGCAGCGGCATGATGTCGCGGAACAGGATGCCGGGCTTCGGGAAGTCGGGGACGGCGACGATGTGCGCTTCGAGGTCGATCACGATAGGCTTGGCGTCCTTCGACGGGCCGCGGCTCGGTGCCGCATCTTAGCGGCTCGGCCGGTCCTCCCCGACGCGCGATGAACGACGCCACGCTCCACCAGCACCTCCAGTCCCTGCTCGCCGACAGCGACCCCGACCGAGTCCGCCGAATGGCGCGACGCGCTGCGATCGGTCCTGCGGACCTCCGGCCCCGGCCGCGTCCGCGAGCTGATGGACCTGCTCGCGTCGCTCGCGCGCGATCCGGCGATCGGCTGGCAGCCGGGCTTCGGCACGCCGTACGTCAACACGATCCCCGTCGATCGCGAGCCGCCGTTTCCCGGTGACCTCGGCCTCGAGCAGCGGCTCGCGTCGATCATGCGATGGAACGCGCTCGCGATGGTCGTGCGCGCGAACCAGGCGTACGGCGAACTCGGCGGCCACATCGCGAGCTACGCGAGCGCGGCCGACCTGTTCGAGGTCGGCTTCAACCATTTCTTCCGGCGCCGACGGCGACCTCGTGTTCTACCAGCCGCATTCGGCGCCCGGCGTCTATGCGCGCGCGTTCCTCGAAGGGCGCCTGTCGGCCGACGACCTCGCGCACTATCGCCGCGAGCTCGGCGCGCAGGACGCCGGCGCGCGCGGCCTGTCGAGCTATCCGCATCCGTGGCTGATGCCGGACTTCTGGCAGTTCCCGACCGGCTCGATGGGCCTCGGTCCGATCGCGTCGATCCATCACGCGCGCTTCCTGCGCTACCTCGAGCATCGCGGCCTCGCCGACACCCGCGAGCGCACCGTCTGGGGCGTGTTCGGCGACGGCGAGATGGACGAGCCGGAGAGCATGAGCGCGCTGACGCTCGCGGCGCGCGAACGGCTCGACAACCTGATCTGGGTCGTCAACTGCAACCTGCAGCGGCTCGACGGCCCGGTGCGCGGCAACGGCCGCATCATCGACGAGCTCGAGGCGCTGTTCGCCGGCGCCGGCTGGCGCGTCGTCAAGCTCGTGTGGGGATCGGACTGGGACGCGCTGTTCGCGCGCGACGCGAGCGGCGCGCTCGCGCGCGACGTTCGCCGAGACCGTCGACGGGCAGCTGCAGACGTTCGCCGCGAAGGACGGCCGCTACAACCGCGAGCACTTCTTCGGCCGCAATCCGGCGCTCGCCGCGCTCGCGGCGTCGATGAGCGACGACGCGATCGACCGGCTCACGCGCGGCGGCCACGACCTCGCGAAGATCCATGCGGCGTATCACGCGGCGAGCCGCACGCCGGACCGGCCGACGGTGATCCTCGCGCAGACGAAGAAGGGCTTCGGCATGGGCGAGGCCGGGCAGGGCCGCATGACGACGCATCAGCAGAAGAAGCTCGAACGCGTCGGACCTGATCGCGTTCCGCGACCGCTTCGCGCTGCCGCTGAGCGACGACGAGGCCGCGTCGCTCGCGTTCTTCCGGCCGGCCGACGACAGCGCGGAGATGCGCTACCTGCGCGCGCGTCGCGACGAACTCGGCGGCTCGATCCCGCGACGCGTCGCGAGCGACGCGACGATCGCCGTGCCGCCGCTCGACCGCTACGCGACGTTCGCGATCGCCGCCGCCGGCAAGTCGATGAGCACGACGATGGCGTTCGTGCGGATGCTGACGAGCCTGCTGAAGGATCCGGCGCTCGGGCCGCGCATCGTGCCGATCGTCGCCGACGAGGCGCGCACGTTCGGCATGGCGAACCTGTTCAAGCAGGTCGGCATCTATTCGAGCGTCGGCCAGCGCTACGAGCCCGAGGACATCGGCTCGGTGCTGAGCTATCGCGAGGCGATCGACGGCCAGATCCTCGAGGAAGGCATCGCCGAGGCCGGCGCGATCAGCAGCTGGACCGCGGCCGCGACGAGCTACGCGGTGCACGGCCTGCCGATGCTGCCGTTCTACATCTACTACTCGATGTTCGGCTTCCAGCGCGTCGGCGACCTGATCTGGGCCGCGGCCGACCAGCGCGCGCGCGGCTTCCTGCTCGGCGCGACCGCGGGCCGGACGACGCTCGGCGGCGAAGGGCTGCAGCACCAGGACGGCTCGAGCCTCGTCGCCGCGGCCGCGGTGCCGAACTGCCGCGCCTACGATCCGTGCTTCGCGAGCGAGTTCGCCGTGATCCTCGACCACGGCATGCGCGAGATGCTCGAAGCGCGTCGCGACGTCTTCTACTACGTCACGCTGATGAACGAGAACTACGCGCAGCCGTCGCTGCCGGCGGGCGTCGCGCACGACATCGTCAAGGGCCTGTATCGCGTCGTCGAAGCGTCGCCGTCGTCGCCGTTGTCGCCGGGGTCACCGTCTCATCGGCGGCCGCGCGTGCGACTGATCGGCTCCGGCACGATCCTGCGCGAGGCGATCGCCGCGGCCGACCTGCTGCGCGACGACTGCGACGTCGACGCGGAGGTATGGAGCGCGACGAGCTTCAGCGAGCTCGCACGCGACGCGGCCGACGCGGCCCGATTCAATCGCCTGCATCCCGACGACGAGCCGCGCACGAGCCACGTCGCACGCTGCCTCGCCGGAAGCGATCCGGTCGTCGCGGTCAGCGACTACGTCCGCGCGTGGCCGCAGTCGATCGCCGAATACGTCGACGCGCCGTACACGACGCTCGGCACCGACGGCTTCGGTCGCAGCGACACGCGCGCGGCGTTGCGCGCGTTCTTCGAGGTCGACCGGCGGCACATCGTGCTCGCTGCGCTGACCGCATTGCGTGACCGCGGCGTCGTCGACGCGGCCACCTGCGCGGCCGCGATCGGCCGTTACGGCATCGACGCCGACGTCGAACCGTCGTGGACGCGCTGACGCGCATTCGCGGCGTCGCCGGTCGGCCATCGCGATCAGGAACGCCGTCCGTCGAAAGTCCGTGAGCGCCCGCCGCGTCGGCGCTGCGCGCTCGCGATCCGCGACCCGACGCAGCGACGGTCGCGGATTCGAAGCGCGCCGACCGGCTGCTCGGATTTCGTCCCACGATCGGCGACGCGGCGACGACTTATCGTCACGGCGAACGATCGACGGGGAGATGCGTGACCGATACGCCCGACGTGCCGACGTCCGTCCATCGCATCGACGTCGACGGTCTCCGCCTGTTCTACCGACGCGCCGGATCGGGAACGCCGGTCGTCCTCCTGCACGGCTTCCCCGAGACCTCGTACGCGTGGCGCAAGGTGATGCCGCGGCTCGCCGCGCGCCACACCGTCATCGCGCCCGACCTGCGCGGCTGCGGGGCCTCCGACCGTCCGCTGCACGGCTACGACAAGCGCACGGTCGCCGCCGATGTGCATGCGCTGGTGCGGCAGCTCGGCTTCGAACGGATCGACCTCGTCAGCCACGATGTCGGCATGATGGTCGGCTACGCGTATGCCTGCGCGTATCGCGACGAGGTGCGCCGGCTCGTGCTGATGGAAGCCGCGCTGCCCGGCCTCGGACTCGAGGAGCTCTACGACGCGGCCCGCTACCCGCGCATGTACCACCTGCCGCTGTTCGACGCGCCGAACGGTCTCGCCGAAGCGCTGATCGCGGGCCGCGAGCGCCTGTTCGTCGATCACTTCATGCGGCAGCAGGCTTTCAACCAGGACGGACTCGAGCCCGAGGCGCTCGACGAGTACGCGCGTTGCCTCGCCGCGCCGGGCGCGCTGCAGGGCGGGATCGCCTATTTCCGCGCGCACACCGTGGACGCCGAGCACAACCGCGAACACGCCAAGACGCGGCTCGCGATGCCGGTCATGACGGTCGGCGGCGTCGCGAGCTTCGGGGCCGCGCTGAAGGGCCAGGTCGAGCCGCTCGTCGAACGACTGCGTCACGTCATGATCGAGGACTGCGGCCACTATCTCGCCGAGGAACAGCCGGCGCGCGTCGCCGACGAGCTGCTCCGGTTCTTCGCGGATTAGCGACCGTGCCGGAGGTCGACATGACCGACGCCGCCGAGGCCGGCTTCGACGGCTTCCCGGTCCGGGCGATCGTCGACGGCGAGGTCCGCGACGACCGCGCGATCCGGGCCGACGAGCTGGCGCGCGCGCGGCATGCGCTCGCGTACCTGAAGGAGCGGATCGGCGATGCGGCGATGCGCGCGCTGCTCGCCGACGATATCGCGCGCACGACGCGGCAGGTGCGCGAGTGGGTCGAGCGGTCGGACGGTCGCTGGCGCAGCGCGCAGATCGAGCTGGTCGTGCCCGGGCCGCCGGCCGACGCGTTCCATCGCTGGTACCGGCGCGCGATGGCCGACCGACGGGAAGTCGTGTTGCGCGCCGGACATCCGGAGCACTTCGTCCTGCATCCCGAAGGCGGCGACATCGAGGTCGTCGAGAACATCGGCGAGACCGCGCTGCCGTGGCGCGTGTTCTATCGATCGTTGCCGGACGACGCCTTCCCGCGACCGTGGCACGACGACTATCCGGTGCGCTTCGGCGCCGAGATCGTGGACGGCGACGGGCTGCGCGTCGGCTACACGATGCATCACGCTCGCGACGAGGCCGATGGCATGCACCTGCTGCTGAGGACGCTGCTGCCCGAAGCGGCGCCGGCCTCGCTGGTCGATCGTCACCTGCACCACTTCGCGATCGAGTTCACCAACTGGACGCACATCGCCTGGCGCGAGGCCGGCGACGGGTCTTCGCACGAAGGCCGGTGATCGCGACTTCGTGCGTCGCGCGAGTCGTGTCTCGCGCCTCGCGTTGTCGAAGACGCGGCATCGTGGCGCCAGCCCTGGCGCCGCGACGCGACGCGTCGGCACCGCGGCGGACACCGCGTCGTGCCGACCGCGCCCGACCGTCAGCGCGGCGTCGCGACCGTCGTCACCGACGGATTGCCATCGCGGCGCTGACGCTCCGCCTCGCGCGCATCCGCGGTCGCCTGCGGGTCGCGGGCCCGCCGGTCGCGGACCTTGTCGCGATGATGGTTGATCGCGCAGCCGGCGGCCGCGCCGAGCAGCGCATGATGGCCCGCGACGTGGCCGGCCACGCCGCCGACGGCGGCGCCGCTGACGCAACCGCGCGCGGCGGCGATGTCCCACGGCAGCACGCATACGACGGCGAGCGCTGCGGCGATGAGCGGACGTTGCATGATGTCTCCCTGATCCGATTCGAAGAACCCGGACGCTAGACCATTCGGAGCCGTCGCGGCGATCGGCGCTCTCCCATTCATGCGCCGTCCGACACGGCGCTCGGCCGGGCGGCCGCGGCGCCACGCGATGCGGGCGCCGGAGGCCCGTCCCCGGCGGACGCGCGGTTATGATCGGCCGGCCCTTCGCCCCGCCGCCGCATGACGACCGCCGCCGATCCTCCGCACGTCCCCGAACGACCCGCGCGCGGCGCGCTGATCGTCGGCGCGCTCGGCGTCGTGTTCGGCGACATCGGCACGAGCCCGATCTACGCGTTCCGCGAATCGCTGCGCGCGGCCGGCGGCGCGACGGACGAGACCGTGCTCGGCGTGCTGTCGCTGCTGTTCTGGGCGGTCGTGCTGATCGTCGCGGTGAAGTACGTCGCGATCGTCATGCGTGCCGACAACGGCGGCGAAGGCGGCACGATGGCGCTGCTGTCGCTCGTGCTGCCGATCGCCGGCCGCGCACGCGGCGCGCTGCTCGTCGTCGGGCTCGTCGGCGCGTCGCTGTTCGTCGGCGACGCGATGATCACGCCGGCGATCTCGGTGCTGAGCGCGGTCGAGGGGCTCGAGGTCATCACGCCGCGCGTGCGGCCGTACGTCGTGCCGATCGCGGCCGCGGTGCTCGTCGCGCTGTTCGCCGTCCAGCACCGCGGCAGCGGCCGCGTCGGGCGGATGTTCGGACCGGTCATGGTCGCGTGGTTCGCGACGCTCGCCGTCGCCGGCGTCGTGCAGATCGTCGGCCGGCCCGGCGTGCTCGCGGCGCTCGACCCGCGGCATGCGCTGCACTACATCCTGCACGCGAACGGCTGGGGCGCGTTCGTCGTGCTCGGGTCGGTGTTCCTCGCGCTGACCGGCGCCGAGGCGCTGTACGCGGACATGGGGCACTTCGGCAGCCGCGCGATCCGCATCGACTGGTTCGCGTTCGTCATGCCGGCGCTCGTGCTGAACTATTTCGGGCAGGGCGCGCTGGTGCTCGCCGATCCGTCGACCGCGCACGAGCCGTTCTTCCGGCTGTTCGCCGGCGCGTTGCTGTGGCCGGCCGTCGCGCTGAGCACGGCCGCGACGGTGATCGCGAGCCAGGCCGTGATCGCCGGTGCGTTCACGCTCGTGCAGCAGGCGATCCAGCTCGGCGTGCTGCCGCGACTGTCGATCCGGCAGACGTCCACCGAGGAGGCCGGGCAGATCTACGTCGCGCACGTCAACTGGCTGCTCGCGGCGGCCGTCCTGCTGCTCGTGTTCGGCTTCCGACGTTCGGAAGCGCTCGCGAACGCGTACGGCATCGCGGTCGCGGGCGACATGCTCGTCACGTCGGTGCTCGTCGCGGTCGTCGCGCGTCGGCTGTGGCACTGGCCGTGGTGGGCGGTCGCGCCGGTGATGGGCTCGTTCCTCGTGTTCGACGTCGGCTTCGTCTCCGCGAACGCGCACAAGATCCCGGCGGGCGGCTGGTTCCCGCTGACGGTCGCGGCCGTGATGCTGACGCTGATGCTGTGCTGGCGTCGCGGCCGTCGCATCGCGCTCGCGAAGCGCGAGGATCGCGCACAGCCGATCGACGCGTTCATCGCGAGCCTGTCGCGGCCCGGCGCGCCGCTGCGCGTGCCGGGCACGGCGATCTACCTGTCGCTGCTCGACGACGTCGTGCCGAGCGCGCTCGCGCTGAACCTGAAGCACAACGGCGTGCTGCACGAGCGCGTCGTGCTGCTGCGCGTGCGCACCGAACGCGCGCCGCGCGTCGACGAGGCGAGCCGGCTGACGATCACCGCGCTCGCGCCGGACTTCTGGCGCGACGAGCTCGCGTTCGGCTTCGGCGAGAAGCCCGACGTGCCGCACGCACTCGAGGCGCATCGCGACGAACTCGGCTTCGACCCGTCGGACGCGTCGTACTTCCTCGGCCGCGAGACGCCGGTGCCGTCGCTGATTCCCGACGTGCCGCGCTGGCAGGAGGCGATCTACGCGTTCCTGACGCGCAACGCGACGCGCGCGCCCGATTATTTCCTGATCCCGCACACGCAGGTCGTCGAGCTCGGCACGCGGGTGGAGATGTGATGGCGGCTCGACGATGACCGCGCCGGCCGCGTGCGACGGCGTCACCGGCGCGAACGCCGCCGACGGAAAGACGCCGCATCCGACGATCACGATCGTCACGTCGATCCTCGGGTCGAGCCTCGCGTTCATCGACGGGTCCGTCGTCAACGTCGCGCTGCCGACGATCGGTCGCGACCTCGGCGCCGGTCCGGCAGCGCTCGCCTGGACCGTCAATGCGTACCTGCTGCCGCTCGGCGCGCTGATCCTCTTCGGCGGCGCCGCCGGCGACCATCACGGCCGGCGACGGCTGTTCCTGATCGGCGTCGCGCTGTTCCTCGCCGCGTCGGCGGCGTGCGTCGCCGCGCCGTCGATCGACGTGCTGCTGGTCGCTCGCGGCGTGCAGGGCGTCGGCGCGGCGCTGCTGATGCCGAACAGCCTCGCGATGCTCGGTGCCGCGTTCGACGGCGAGGCGCGGGGTCGTGCAATCGGCACATGGGCCGCGGTCGGCGCGATCGCCGGCGCGGTCGGCCCGGTCGTCGGCGGCTGGATCGTCGACGGCTTCGGCTGGCGTCCCATCTTCCTGATCAACCTGCCGATCGGCGCCGCGGCGTGGTGGCTGGCGTGGCGCCATGCGACGGAAAGCCGCGAGCGCCGGCCCGGTGCACGACTCGACTGGGCGGGCGGCGTGC
The DNA here is from genome assembly GCA_963720205.1 of uncultured beta proteobacterium. Classification (GTDB taxonomy): domain Bacteria; phylum Pseudomonadota; class Gammaproteobacteria; order Burkholderiales; family Burkholderiaceae_D; genus CAHJXF01. The sequence continues at coordinate 3,665,100 of OY970390.1, forward strand.
TCGCGACGCTCGCGCTCGGGCTGCTGGTGTGGGCGCTGACCGAGGCGGCGGAGCCGCGGCTGCCGCGCGTCGTGCTCGTCGCGGCGACGATCGTCGGCCTCGTGCTGCGCGGCGCTGTTCCTGCGCGTCGAGTCGTCGCGCGGCGCCGACGCGCTGATGCCGTTCGCGCTGTTCGGCACGTCGACGTTCGCGGGGTTGAGCGTGCTGACGTTCCTGCTGTACGCGGCGCTCGGCGGCCTGATCGTGCTGCTGCCGTTCGCGCTGATCCGGCTCGGCCACTACGGCGCCGCCGAGGCCGGCGCGGCGATGCTGCCGATCCCGCTGCTGATCGGCGGCGGCTCGCGCGTGATGGGCCGCGTCGCCGGCCGCTTCGGCGCGCGGCGCCTGCTCGCGGGCGGCAGCGCGGTCGTCGCCGTCGGCCTCGCCGGCTACGCGCGCGTCGGCGCGGGCGCGATGGACTACGTGCGCGACGTGCTGCCGGCGACGCTCGTCGTCGCGGTCGGCATGGCGCTGTCGGTCGCGCCGCTGACGACGTCGGTGATGGCGGCCGTCGACGCCGACCACATCGGCGCCGCGTCGGGCTTCAACAGCGCGCTCGCGCGGATCGGCGGCCTGATCGCGACGGCGCTGCTCGGCTTCGTGTTCGCGTCGGCCGGATCGGACGCCGCGCTGTCGACGAACCTGCATGTCGCGGCGTGGATCGGTGCCGTCGCGGCCGGGCTCGCGGCGCTCGCGGCGCTGCTGCTCGTGCGCGATCCGCCCGCGACCAAGCCCGCGGCCATGCCATAACTTGCTAGACTCGCGCGGTCGATCTTCGCGAGAACTCGACGCGCGCGCCGGATCGCCGGCGGCGCGGCGTCTCGCCCGCCGCCATGGACCACCTGCCGCCCCCGTCGCCGATCAAGGACCCGAAGCGCATCGACCTCGCCGATCCGGCCGAGGTCGCCGCGTGGTGCGAGCAGCTCAAGATCGCGCCGGACGACCTGAAGACGGCCGTCGACGTCGTCGGTCCGATGTCGGCCGCGGTGTCGGTCTACGTCAACAGCCGCGGCCGGCGCGGCACGATGCGTCAGATCGGCGAGATGGGCCAGCCGTTCGCACGGCTCGACCAGCCGGCGCCGGCGACCGCGGCGACACGAAGCGACGCCGAGTGACGACGGCCGCCTCGGCGGCCGACCCGGACCTCATCCGCCGGCGTGCGCCGACGGACGCGGCTTCAGCGTCGAGTGCAGCGTCAGGCGCTCGTCACGCTCGAACAGTTCCGCGATCCACTCGACGAACACGCGGACCTTGTTCGACAGGTTGCGGTTCAGCGGATAGACGATGTGCACCGGCAGCGGCGTCGACAGCCACTCGCCGAGCACGGCCTCGAGCGTCCCGCGCTCGAGTTCCTGCCGGACGATCGCGGTCGGCAGCTGCGCGATGCCGAGGCCCGCGAGGCAGGCGTCGAGGTACACGCTCGAGTCGTTGACCGCGAGCGGCCCGGCCAGCGGCAGTTCGAGCCGCTCGCCGTCCTTCTCGAAGTCCCATTCGAACGGGCGCCCGGTCGACGCCGAGAAGTACGTGAGGCACACGTGCTGCGCGAGGTCGGACGGCACCTTCGGCCGGCCGTGCTTCGCGAAGTAGGCGGGCGTCGCGCACGTGACGAACGCCATCGTGCCGACGCGCCGCGCGATCAGGTTCTGGTCGGCGATCTCGCCGCCGCGCAACGCGCAGTCGACGCCCTGTTCGACGAGATCGACCGGCCGGTCGCTGCAACCGAGCTCGAGCCGGATGCCGGGGAAACGCTCGCGGAAATCCTTCAACACCGGGATCAGCACGACACGCGCGAACACCGTCGCGACGTCGATGCGCAATCGCCCGCTGGCCGACGCGTGGTCGCTCGAAAGGGACTCCTCCGCGTCGCGCACCTGGTCGAGAATCGCCACGCAGCGTTCGTAGTACGCGGCGCCGTCGGTCGTCACCGCGACCCGTCGGGTCGTGCGATTCAGCAGGCGGACCTGGAGATGGCGCTCGAGGTCGCGGATCGACGTGGTGACGGTCGCCTTCGGCATCGCGAGCGCCTCGGCGGCGCGCGTGAAGCCGCCGGTATCGACGACCTTCACGAACACCTCCATCGCCTGCAGCTTGTTCATTGTTCAGCTTTCTGAACAGTCATTTCGTGTCGCGGCAGTTTATATCGAATCGATGGTTCAATATGCTTCGCGCCATGATCGACGGACCAGGATCGGGAAACAACGGCCACCGGCGCGCGTGGAACGCCGCGGCGCTGGTCGGTGCCCTCGCGCTCGCCGTCGCGGCGGTCGCGACCGGCGTCGCGCAGCACGAGGAGCCGGCCGCACGCTTCGTCGTGGCCGAATGCCAGGGCTTCGACGCGCTCGCGAGCGTCGGCGGCGAGCCGTCGACGTGCGCGGCGCCGAAGCCCTGCGGAACCGACGACGCGCCGTCCGCCGCGGGTGTCGTGGCAGCCGCCGCGCGATGCCGGGCCTGACATGACGTCGACCCCGCGCCGGACGGCCGAGGTCGCGAGCGACGGCGTTCGGTCGCGTTCGCTGTCGGTCCGCGGCCCGCGCGGCGCGCTCGCCGCGCGCGTGTTCCGCGCCGAGGCCCGCGCCGCCGCCGACGTCGACACGCTGTTCGTCTTCTTCCATCCCGGCGGCTTCGTGTCCGGCAGCATCGACGCGAGCGACTCGTGCCTGCGTTCGCTCGCCGCCCGCGTCGACGCGGCGATCCTCGCGTCGAGCTACGCGCAGGCGCCGGCGCAGCCGTTCCCCGCGGCCGCCGAGGACGCGTACGCCGCGCTCGTCGACTGCACGTCGCGGCCGCACCGCTACGGCTGGACCGGCCGGTCGCTCGTCGTCGGCGGCGCCGAGGCCGGCGGCAACCTCGCGGCGGTCGCGGCGATGATGGCGCGCGATCGCGGCGGGCCCCCCGTCGCCGGGCAGGTGCTGGTCATCCCGATGCTCGATCCCGGCCTGTCGAGCGGCTCGATGCGCTGCGCCGGCGGCGAGGCGTCGGGCGAGCGGATCGCGACGCGCTGCGCGGACGGCTACCGCGACTACCTGCCGCGGCCCGCCGACCGCGTCCATCCGTACGCCTGCCCGCTCGCGTCGACGCGGCAGAGAGGCCTGCCGCCGACGCTGATGGTGTCGTTCGACGACGATCCGTTGCGCGACGAGGCCGACGCCTACGTCGCGAAGCTCGCGGCGGCGGACGTGCGCGTCGAGGTCATCCGGCTCCGCCTGCCGCCGTCCGCCCGCGCGCTCGTCGACGCCGGCGAACGCTTCCGCGCGGCCTTCCACGATGTCCATTACGCGGCGCTCGACCGCTTCGTCTCGTCCGTCTCGTCGCGCTGACCCGCACGCCGACGGCCTCTCCTCCGACTGCCGACCACGACACCATGACCGAACGTCTTCGATCCCTTCCCCGCGCCGCGGCCGCCGCGACGCTCGCGCTCGCGGCGCTGCTGCCGTTCGTGCTGTCCGGCTGCGGCGACACGAAGGCGCAGCAGCCCGCCGGTCCGCCGCCGGCCGCGCCGGTCGGCGTCGCCGCCGCCGTCGAACGCCAGGTCGTCGAGACGCAGGAGTTCTCGGGCCGCATCGAGGCCGTCGAACGCGCCGAGATCCGCCCGCGCGTGTCGGGCACGATCGACGCGATCCGCTTCGTGCCGGGCGGCGAGGTGAAGAAGGGCGACGTGCTCGTCGTGATCGACCCGCGCCCGTATCGCGCCGAGGCTGCGCGCGCCGAAGCGGCGGCCGCGAGCGCGACCGCGAAGCTCGAGCTCGCGCGCACCGAGCTCGAACGTTCGCGTCGGCTGCTCGCCGACAACGCGATCGCGCAGCGCGACTACGACGGGCGCGCCGCGGATGCGAAGCAGCTCGACGCCGACGCCCGCGCGGCGCGCGCGTCGGCCGACGCGGCCGAGCTGAACCTCGCGTTCACGCAGGTCCGCTCGCCGATCACCGGTCGCGTGTCGAAGGCCGAGGTCACGGCCGGCAACCTCGTCGACGCGAACGTCGTGCTGACGTCGGTCGTGTCGTCGAACCCGATCTACGCGAGCTTCGACGGCGACGAGCAGACCTTCACCAGGCTCGGCGGCCCGACACGCGCGCTGAACATGCCGGTCGCCGTCGGCCTCGTCGGCGAGGACGGCTTCCCGCATCGGGGCCGCCTCGAGTTCGTCGACAACCGGGTCGATCCGTCGACCGGCAGCGTGCGGATGCGCGCGCTGCTCGACAACCCCGACGGCCTGCTCGCGGCCGGGCGCTTCGCGCGCGTGTCGATCGGCGGCGGCCAGCCGACGAAGGTCGTGCTGATCAACGACCGCGCGATCGGCACCGACCAGGACCGCAAGTTCGTCTACGTCGCGACGCCGGACGGCGCCGACGGCAAGGGCTTCAAGGCCGAGTACCGCGCGATCCGGCTCGGCCCGGCGATCGACGGGTTGCGGGTCGTGCGCGCCGGCCTCGCGCCGGGCGAGAACATCGTCGTCAACGGCCTGCAGCGCGTGCGACCCGGCGCGCCGATCGCGCCGACGACGGTGCCGATGGCGTCGCCGCCGTCCGCGCAGGCCGCCTCGGCCACGACCGTCGCGTCGGCGCACTGACGTCCCGTTCCCTTCACGCGCGCGACCGACGCAAGCCGGTCGCGGCGCCCGCGGCTCGCCCGCCGCCGTGCAACGCATGACCCGAGTCGACCCATGAACATCTCGCGCTTCTTCATCGACCGGCCGATCTTCGCGGCGGTCCTGTCGATCATCATCTTCGTCGGCGGGCTGATCTCGATCTTCCAGCTGCCGATCTCCGAATATCCCGACGTCGTCCCGCCGTCGGTCGTCGTCCACGCGCAGTTCCCCGGCGCGAACCCGACCGTGATCGCGGAGACCGTCGCGACGCCGCTCGAAGAGCAGATCAACGGCGTCGACAACATGCTCTACATGTCGTCGCAGGCGACCGCCGACGGCTCGCTGCAGCTGACGGTCACGTTCAAGATCGGCACGAACGTCGAGCAGGCCGAGACCGACGTGCAGAACCGCGTGCAGCGCGCGCTGCCGCGGCTGCCCGACGAGGTGCGGCAGATCGGCGTGACGACGATCAAGAGCTCGCCGGACCTCACGATGGTCGTGCACCTGAAGTCGCCGAACGAGCGCTACGACGAGGTCTACCTGCGCAACTACGCGGTCCTGAACGTCAAGGACCGGCTCGCGCGCATCCGCGGCATGGGGCAGGTGCAGCTGTTCGGCGCCGGCGACTATGCGATGCGGATCTGGCTCGACCCGCAGAAGCTCGCCGCGCGCAACCTGACGGCGCCCGACGTCGTCGCGGCGATCCGCGAGCAGAACGTGCAGGTCGCGGCCGGCGTCGTCGGCGCGTCGCCGACGAAGGACGCGCAGTTCCAGCTGTCGGTCAACACGCTCGGCCGTCTGTCGACCGAGGAACAGTTCGGCGACATCATCGTCAAGGCCGGCGGCCTCGACGACCCGGGCGCGGTGACGCGGCTGCGCGACGTCGCGCGGATCGAGATGGGCGCGTCCGAGTACGCGCTGCGCTCGCTGCTCGACAACAAGCCGGCCGTCGCGATCCCGCTGTTCGCGGCGCCCGGCGCGAACGCGCTGCAGCTGTCGACCGACGTCCGCGCGACGATGGAGGAGCTGAAGAAGGACTTCCCGGACGGCGTCGACTACAGCATCGTCTACGACCCGACGCAGTTCGTGCGCTCGTCGATCCACGCGGTCGTCGAGACGCTGCTCGAGGCCGTCGCGCTGGTCGTGCTCGTCGTCATCGTGTTCCTGCAGACGTGGCGCGCGTCGATCATCCCGCTGATCGCGGTGCCGATCTCGATCGTCGGCACGTTCGCGGTGATGCTCGCGTCGGGCTTCTCGATCAACACGCTGTCGCTGTTCGGCCTCGTGCTCGCGATCGGCATCGTCGTCGACGACTCGATCGTCGTCGTCGAGAACGTCGAACGCAACATCGAAGGCGGCCTGTCGCCGCACGACGCGACGATCCAGGCGATGAAGGAGGTCAGCGGACCGATCGTCGCGATCGCGCTCGTGCTGTGCGCGGTGTTCGTCCCGATCGCGTTCGTGTCCGGCCTGACCGGCCAGTTCTATCGGCAGTTCGCACTGACGATCGCGATCTCGACGATCATCTCGGCAGTCAATTCGCTGACGCTGTCGCCGGCGCTCGCCGCCACGCTGCTGCGCCCGCACGACGCGAAGAAGGATCCGCTGTCACGCGTCATGGACCGCCTGTTCGGCGGCTTCTTCCGGCGCTTCAACCGCGTGTTCGCGCGCGGCTCGCACGGCTACGAGCGCGGCGTCGGCGGCGTGTTGAAGCGCAAGTCGGCCGCGATGGTCGTCTACGCGCTGCTGATCGTCGCCGCGTTCTTCGTGTTCCGCTCGGTGCCGAACGGCTTCGTGCCGTCGCAGGACAAGCAGTACCTCGTCGGCTTCGCGCAGCTGCCCGACGCGGCGTCGCTCGACCGCACCGAGGACGTGATCCGCCGCATGAGCGACATCGGCCTGAAGACGGCCGGCGTCGAGAGCTCGGTCGCGTTCCCCGGCCTGTCGATCAACGGCTTCACGAACGCGCCGAACGCCGGCATCGTGTTCTTCACGCTGAAGTCGTTCGACGAACGCCGCGGCAAGGGACTGTCCGGTCCCGAGATCGCGATGAAGATCAACCAGCAGCTCGGGGCGATCGGCGACGCGATCATCATGGTCTTCCCGCCCCCGCCGGTGAACGGCCTCGGCACGATCGGCGGCTTCAAGCTGTTCGTGCAGGACCGCGGCAACGTCGGCTACGACGAGCTCTACAAGGCGGTCGGCGCGGTGCAGGCGAAGGCGCGCGCGACGCCCGAGCTCGCCGGCGTGTTCTCGAGCTACCAGATCAACGTGCCGCAGCTGTTCGCCGACGTCGATCGCACGAAGGCGAAGCAGCTCGGCGTGCCGCTCGGCGACATCTTCAGCACGATGCAGATCGACCTCGGGTCGCTGTACGTCAACGACTTCAACAAGTTCGGTCGGACCTACCAGGTGATCGTGCAGGCCGACGCGCCGTTCCGCTCGCAGGTCGAGGGGATCGAAGCAGCTGAAGGTGCGCAACGCGAAGGGCGAGATGGTGCCGCTGTCGAGCCTGATGACGGTGCGCGACAGCTACGGACCCGACCGCGTGCAGCGCTACAACGCATTCGTGTCCGCCGACATCAACGGCGCCGCGGCGCCCGGCGTGTCGAGCGGGCAGGCGCAGGCCGCGATGGAGAAGGTGCTCGCCGAGACGCTGCCGAAGGGCGTCGGCTACGAGTGGACCGACCTGACGTACCAGGACATCCTGTCCGGCAACACGATGCTGATGGTCTTCCCGATCTGCGTGCTGCTCGTGTTCCTCGTGCTCGCCGCGCAGTACGAGAGCTGGACGCTGCCGCTCGCGGTGATCCTGATCGTGCCGATGTCGATCCTGTGCGCGCTGATCGGCGTCAAGCTGACCGGCGGCGACAACAACATCTTCACGCAGATCGCGCTGTTCGTGCTCGTCGGCCTCGCGTCGAAGAACGCGATCCTGATCGTCGAGTTCGCGCGCGACCTCGAGCACGCCGGACGCTCGATCGTCGACGCGGCGCTCGAGGCGTGCCGGCTGCGGCTGCGGCCGATCCTGATGACGTCGATCGCATTCATCATGGGCGTGCTGCCTCTCGTCTTCTCGCACGGCGCCGGCGCCGAGATGCGTCATGCGATGGGCGTCGCCGTCTTCGCCGGCATGCTCGGCGTGACGTTCTTCGGCCTGTTCCTGACGCCGGTGTTCTACGTGCTGCTGCGCCTGCTCGCGAGCCGCTTCGGCGGCGCGGTGCCGAAGGCGCATTCATCGATCGGCATCGAAGGAGCGAAGGGATGAACGCGACGATCGCATCGATCCGCGCGGGCGCGCTGCTGGCGGCGGCCCTCGTCGTCGGCGGCTGCGCCGCGCCGGACCTCCGGCAGCCCGAGGTCGCGACGCCGGACGCGTTCAAGGAAGCGTCGGCGCCCGTGCCGGAAGGCTCGTGGAAGCCCGCGCAACCGGCCGAAGCCGCGCCGCGCGGCGCGTGGTGGCTCGCGTTCGGCGACGCGTCGCTGAGTGCGCTCGAGGACGAGGCCGTCGTCGCGAATCCGGACGTCGCGGCCGCCGCCGCGCGTGTCGCGCAGGCGCGGGCGCTGCTGCGCGTGGCCGAGGCCGACCGCTCGCCGCAACTCGACCTCGGCGCGGGCGGCGAGCGCGGTCGCTACTCGTCGGTGCAGGCGGCGTTGCCGGGCGGGACGGCCGCGCCGACGTTCAACGCGTTCTCGCTGCTCGGCTCGGCGAGCTACGAGGTCGACGTCTTCGGCCGCGTGCGCAACAACGTCCGCGCGACGAGGGCCGACGCCGACGCGTCGACCGCGCTCTATCGCTCGGTGCTGCTCGCGCTGCAGGCCGACGTCGCGCAGACCTACTTCCGCGTCCGCGAATCCGACGCCGAGCTCGACGTGCTGCGCCAGACGCTGCGGCTGCGCGAGGACGACGTCCGCCTGACGACGAGCCGCTTCAATGCCGGCGACATCAGCGAGGTCGATGTGACGCGCGCGAAGACCGAACGCGCGACGACCGAGGCGGACATGATCGGCCTCGAACGTCAGCGCGCGACGGCCGAACACGCGCTCGCGGTGCTGCTCGGCCGCGCGCCGGCCGGCTTCGACTTCGGTGTGAACCCGCTCGTCGACGTGACGAACCTGCCGGCGATCCCGGCGGGCCTGCCGTCGTCGCTGCTGGAGCGTCGGCCCGACATCGCGGCCGCGCAGCAGCAGATGATCGCGGCGAACGCGCGGATCGGCGTCGCCCGCTCGGCGATCTTCCCGGCGGTCGCGCTGACCGGGCAGGGCGGCGCGGAGTCGTACCAGCTGTCGGACCTCTTCAAGTGGTCGAGCACGACGTGGCTGATCGGCGCGGCGCTGTCGCTGCCGATCGTCGACGGCGGACGCAATCGCGCGAACATCCGGCGCGCCGAGTCGGCGCTCGACGAGTCGGTCGCGAACTATCGCAAGCAGGTGCTCGCGGCATTCGCCGACGTCGAGGACGACCTCGTCGGGTTGCGGACGCTCGGCGGCCAGGCGCGCGCGACCGACGAGGCCGTCGCGTCGGCGCGGCGGGCGGCGCAGCTCGCGGACCGTCGCTATCGCGAGGGGCAGACCGGTTATCTCGAGTCGATCGACGCGCAGCGCCAGCTGCTCGCGGTCGAACGCCAGGCCGTGCAGCTGCGCGGCGAGCAGGCCACGACGACGGTCGCGCTGATCCGCGCGCTCGGCGGCGGCTGGGGTCCGGTCGACGCGTCCGCGCCGGTGGCGTCGAGCCGCTGAGCGTGGCGTCGCGGCGGCCGCCGGGGGCTCACTTCTCGTACTTCGGCGCGAGCCGCGCGACGACGTCGTTCGCGTCGAAGACCGGACCGGTCGTCTCGGGCCGCACGGCGAAGCAGACGATCGTGATCGTCGTCGCCGGCACCGACACGACGTTCGTCGCGAGCGACACCGCACTGCCGGTCGCGGCGTTGCCGCTGGTGACGAACCACGCGTAGCCGTTCGCGAGCGTGACCTCGGCCGCGCGCAGCAGCGCCATCTCGTCGGTCTGCGACTGCGCGAGGCGGATGTTGCCCTTGAACGTGACGCGGAAGACGTTGCGGTCGATCTGCGCCTCGCTGTAGCCGCCGTTCGCGTTCTCGGGTCGATAGGCGGTGGCGCAGCCGGCGAGCGCCAGCAACGCGGCGAGGGCGAGTCGTTGGATCGGCATGGTTCGCGTCCGGAGTCGGGGACCGGACACGATACTCGCAGCTCAGCCGGTGTCGAAGCCTTCGGCCTGGAGGTGCCACATCCGCGCGTAGACGCCGTCGCCCTGCCGCAGCTCGTCGGGCGGCGCATCCTCGACGATGCGGCCGTCGACCATCACGATGACGCGATCGAACGACGACACGGTCGACAGCCGGTGCGCGACCGCGATCACCGTGCGCCCGCGCATCAGTCGCAGCAGCGCGCGCTGGATCTCGTCCTCCGACCGGCTGTCGAGCGCCGACGTCGCTTCGTCGAGGATCAGGATCGGTGCGTCCTTCAGGAACGCGCGCGCGATGCCGATGCGCTGCCGCTGGCCGCCCGACAGCCGCACGCCGCGCTCGCCGACCAGCGTGTCGTAGCCGTCCGGCATCGCGGCGATGAAGCCGTCGCACATCGCGTCGCACGCCGCCGCCTTGACCGCCGCGTCGCTCGCGTCCGGACGCCCGTAGCGCAGGTTCTGCATCACCGTGCGATGGAACAGCATGCTTTCCTGCGGCACGACGGCGATGCGCTCGCGCAGCGCCTCCTGGCGCATCGCGCCGATCGGAATGCCGTCGATGGCGATGCGACCCGAGCGCACGTCGGCGACGCGCTGGATCAGGTCCAGCAGCGTCGACTTGCCGGCGCCGGAAGGCCCCACGATGCCGACCCGCTGGCCGGCCGGGATGTGCAGGTCCAGGTCGACGAACAGCGACGGCTCGTCGCCGTAGCCGAACGTCACGCGCTCGAAGCGGATCTCGCCGCGCCGCGGTGCTCGCGCGAGCGCATCGGGCGCGTCGACGACGTCGTGCGGCTGCGCCACGATCCGCAACGTCTCGTCGACCAGGCCGAACTGCTGCGACGCGTCGACGAGCGACAGCGCGAGGTCGCGCGAGCCGTGCAGGATGCGGAACGTCAGCGCGCTGATCAGCACGACGCTGCCGGCCTGCCCGGCGCCGTGGCGCCACGACGCGACCGCCCAGACCAGCATGCCGCCGGCCATCGTCCACAGCAGCAGGTCGTGGACGATCCGCGCCTTCTCGAGGAACAGCCAGCTGCGCCGCTGGCTCCAGGCCTCGGTCCCGAACGCCGCCCGCAGTCGCTCCCACTCGCGATGCCGGGCCGAGAACGACTGTACCGCGCGCATGTTGCCGACGATGTCGACGAGTTCACCGCCGACGCGCGCCGCGTCCTCCGCGAAGCGCCGCTGCAGCGGCCGCGCGCGCATGCCGACGAACGTCATCAGTCCGCCGACGATCGTCACGAAGCCGATCAGCGCGAACGCCATCCGGAAGTCGATCGTCGCGATGACGATGACGGCGCCGACGAAGTCGACGCACGGCGGCAGGATCTTCCAGACGACGGTGAGCACGATGGCGGCCGTCGCGCCGGCGGTCGACGTGATGCGGTTGCCGAGCGAGCCCGCCAGATGGCGTCCGAAGTAGGCGAGCGAATGGCCGGACAGGTGCCGGAAGAGGTCGAGGCGCACGTCGACGCCGGTCGCGATGACGGTCGTGCTGCACAGCCATCCGGCGAGGCGCCAGGCGACGCTCTCGACCGCGATCAGCGTGATGAAGAACGCGACGGCGCGCCAGACGCCGGCGCCGCTGCGGTCGCCGCTGGCCATCGCGTCGACGATCAGCTTCATGCCGTACTGGACCGCGACCGCGCAGCCGGCGGCGACGACGATCAGCAGCGCGAGCGCGCCGAACCGCATCGGGCGGCGGCGAACGTAAGCGGCGAGGAACGGCAGCGCGCGGGCGGGCAGGGGAGCGGCGGGATCGAACACGGCGGCCGGGACCGGACGGGGAGACGATGGCGCGCCCGGACGGTCGACCGCGGACGCGCAACAGCCGACAGGCGCGCCGACGTCGCGGCCCGGGCGAAATCGACCAGCAAGTAGCAAGCCCACGGTCGCGACGTCGTCGCCGCGCCGATGGCGGCGTGCGCCGGGTCGACGGCGACCTTCCGCAACGCACGGCAGCGACGGTCTCGCGAGGCGGAACCCGACGAAGGGTCCGTTCTTTCGCAAAGCGGGGCACGGCGCAGTCCGTCGTACCCGCGCAGGCGGGAACCCGCCGGCGTCGATCGTCATGACGCCCGGCCCGAGCGACGCCAATGGGTTCCGGTCTCCACAGGAACGAGGGCCCGATCCAAAAACAAAAGCCACCGCGAGGGTGGCTTTTGCTTCTGGATGGTGGAGCCGGCGGGAATCGCCCTTGCAGGGCGCGCTCGCGCGAGTACGCGCTCGCCGGTCGGCAGGCAGGCGAGCGTCCGCAGGGACGCTCGCCTGTCCGGCCGACCCCCGCATCCGTGCCGGACGCGGCTTCGATTCTCGCGGGCCGCGACGGTCCAAAAACAACGGAATTATATACGTGACAAATGCACCCAAGCTTGCTACTGGCGCCTCGCGTGACAGGCTCGACGCGAACGAAGCCAGATTTGACGCGGGCTTTCTTTTCGGTGCGTCTAATTGACGATCGGGACGGTTTCCGTCGATCTAGCGGCGGTTCGTGTCCGACTCCGCGAGTTGATCGGGCTACTTTTTCCCGAATCCCTTGAAGGCGTCGCGGAGCTTCCTTTCGACTTCGGCTTTAGCGAGTTCCGTCGCCTTGGTCTTGATGTCGTCATAACGTCCAGTGGCACCACACCCGGCACAAGTGATCACGTCATTCGGCTTGGGATTTGTGGGGATGTCGAACTTGCTGCTGCCGCACTTCGAGCACTTGAACGAGATCCGGTCGCCGCTCACTTGCTTGATTTGGAAGTTGTCTGACGAGGCGCCGCCTTTTTCGCGACTGGCGCCGGAAAGGGTTCACGAGCTTTCGGCGGTGTATTCAACATGCGCCGGAGAACGTCATCTTCGGGTAGCCTCTTTGATGGGGGTTTGCTGTTCATGATTGCCTCTCTATTTGAAAAGGCCGAGACGACGCATTGAACTCGACAGCGATGCAGACCTCATGGACTACGCGGCTCATTCTGTTGAGCAAAGCAATCGCGTTTGTGGGCAGACGAACACCATCAACATCGTCGAAGCGTATGGAAACCTCAACTTGGAGTTGCTGATACGGATTCGGATTCCCAACGTCGACCCAACAGACTGGTATCTCTCCATTCTCGCTCTCCCGGTAGCCAGTCTCAAGCCGCATTCCATCGGCTTCGTAGATCATGTTCTCGGCGCCGAGGAAGGGAATCAAGAGAGTTTCGTGCTTGCTCGTGTTGCAGAGCTTGTTCAAGGCCCAAAGGGGTACATTCCCTCCCTTGCACGGAAACTGAAGTCTTCAAGGCAAAGACTTCTGGAGGGATGTCTTTGGATCGTTTTCTTCGACGCGTTTCGACTTCGGCGGCGTCATTCCCGAAAGGAAAGTGAGCGTTTTTCCCGGTATTCCCGCTTGCACAAGCCACGGCAAAGCCAAGGTGATCGAGCGCAGCGCGCAAGTTCTTGAGAGCGTCGGATGCGTACAACGAGACTGGTGCTGGCAGCGGATGCTTGAGCACGATGCTATGCAACTCCTTGCGCGGATCGAGACGATCCGTCTTGATGCGATAAGCGTAAGGCTTGGTGTCAAAGAAGGTCTTGGCGCGGCTCTTGACCTCAGCGATTTGCGTCTCGGCGTGCTCGATCAATAGTCGAGCACTGACGAACTCACCACTTTCCACGTTTAGTGAGGCCGCCGATAGGTGAGGCGCTTGCCGCCAATGTTTTTCAGAGCAACTTCGGCGCGTTGAACATCGTTGAAACCTAGCTTCGTGCGCGTGTTCCAGCGGAAATCGAATTCGGTCGCATAGCGTTGCAGATGTTGTTCGCCGACGTGGTGAAACGTACCGATCAAGCCGCGCTTGAGAAGCGAGAACGACGATTCGACGGTGTTGGTTGTCACGTCGCCGCGCACGTATTCTTTCGCGCTGTGCGTCACGACTTCGTGTGACGCGAAGTGCGGGCCGATGACTTTGTACGCGCTCATCTCGTCGGTGATGAGTCGGGCTTTCGCGGCAATTTGCTCTTGCAGGATCGGGCGCAGCGTGTCCGGACGAACGTTCGGCACTTGAAACGAACGCTTCTTGCCGTCGCGCTCGACGAGCGAAACGATTTTCATCTTGTGGTGGTAAGCGCGAGCGCCCGGAGCCTTCTTACCGTTGTTGCCCCAGAACGTTTCGTCAACTTCGACTGGCTGTCCGCCACCGCCTAGTTGGCCTTCCGGTTCGATGTTCATGGCTTCGCGGATGCGATGAGCCATGAACCAAGCGGTTTTGTAGGTCACGCCGAGCGTGCGGTGCAGTTGATGCGAGCTGATGCCCTTCTTCGACGAGCACAGCAGATGCGTCGCCAGCACCCACTTGTGCAGCGGCACTTTCGAGCGTTCAAAGACGGTGCCGACCGTGACGGTATATTGCTGGCGGCAATGGCCGCAGAAGTAGAGCCCCGGACGTGCGAGTGCCTTCCAGCTTCGATTGGCGATCCGCGCCGCCGCAATGAGCGCAAAAGGCGCCAGCGGGCCAGCGGAGGGCTTCTAGGTGCTCGCGCGCTGCATCGTCGTCGTTGAAGCGTGGTTCAGTGAAGAGAGCAGCGGCCATGTCGGTTCCTTTGGTGTGACCAAAGTATCGCCCTCTAAGCTGCGTGTGTCAAGTATATAACTCCAAAAACAAAAGCCACCGCGAGGGTGGCTTTTGCTTCTGGATGGTGGGCTTCGACGGAGAAGCTTCGAACCAATTCTTTGAAACCCTGCAAGACTGGACCGTCATCCTTGAGCGCCTTGGACCAACCCCATAGGGGGTGGCCGTGGGTGCTCCAGACGACCATAAACCGTCATCAAACCTAGAGTCAATCTTCCATAACGCCGTAGCTGGCGCGGAGGACCCGGCCGCTAAACGCCGGTCGCCGCCCCCGTTCTCTTTACGGCTGACGGCAGAAGAGCGCGCCCGCCTCGATGTTGACGCCGGCAACTTGCCTATCGGCGCATACATCCGGTCGCGCTTGTTCGACGGCGCACCACCGCGCCGAAACGGCAATCGGCGACCCCGAAAGGACGATCAGATGTTGGCCCAGCTGTTGGCGGCGCTCGGACAGCCCCGGGTCGCCAACAACCTGAACCAGCTCGCTTACGCCGCCAATACAGGTTCGTTGGCGTTGACGCCAGACGAAGCGGCCGGTCTGCGCCATCTTGTGACGCGGTCACAGCGATGCGCCGCGACCTGATGACGGCCCTGGGCCTCCACAGTGGAGGCGACGATGATTCTCAAGGGTAGCCAGCGCGGCGGCGGCAAACAGCTGGCGGTTCATCTGTTGAACCAACGCGAGAACGAGCATGTGCACGTCCACGGCTGCGGGGTTTGTCGCCGAGGACTCCCCGACGCATTCCACCAGGCGTATGCAGTCAGCCGGGGCACGCGGGCGAAGCAGTTTCTGTTTTCCCTCAGCCTTAATCCACCATCGCAAGAGCGTGTCTCCACCGAAGCTTTCGAGCGGGCGATCGAACGAGCTGAGCGCAAGCTGGGACTAGAAGGTCAGCCCCGCGCCATCGTCTTCCATGAGAAGGAGGGCCGTCGCCACGCCCATGCGGTCTGGTCGCGAATCGATGCAACCCAGATGAAGGCCATCGAGCTGCCGCACTACAAACTAAAGCTGCGGGACGTTGCAAAGGATCTTTACCGCGAGCATGGGTGGAAAATGCCGCGTGGCTTCGTTGATGCCGAAGAGCGGGACCCGGCGAACTTTTCCCTCGCGGAGTGGCAACAGGCGAAGCGGGCCGGTCACGAACTGAAGGCCCTGAAGACAATGTTCCAAGACTGCTGGACCATGTCAGATTCTGGCAAAGGCTTCGCGGCCGCCCTCGCTGGGCGCGGCTACACGTTGGCGCGCGGCGACCGGCGCGGCCATGTCGCCGTAGATTTCCGCGGTGAGGTCATGCGGTCGCCAAGTTCGTTGGCGTTCGCGTCAAGGAAGTGTGCGAAAAGCTTGGCAGTGCTGAAATCCTGCCCAGCGTCGACGATGCGAGGCGATACATCGCCGCCCGTATGAGCGAGATGCTGCAGCGGCATATCCGGGAGGTCGAAGCCGACCTGCAGGCAAAGGCGGCGGCAATGGCGGCCCGAAAGCGCGAGATCGTGCTGCGACAGCGGCAGCAACGCGCTGCACTGGAAGCAGCGCATGTCGCCCGCCATCAACAAGAGACGCAAGAACGGGCGGGCCGTTTCGCGAAAGGCCTGCGCGGGCTATGGGACCGTCTGACGGGCACCCACGGAAAGATCAGAGCGCGCAATGAGTCGGAGACTGCCCGTACACGGGTACGCGACCGAGACGAGAAAGACCAGCTGGTGTTCCGGCAGCTCGACGAGCGCCGGGCGCTACACCGTGATCTCAAACACGCCAAACGCATTCGGAGTGAGCAAGTCGCGGCTTTGCATCAGGACATTGCTGTCTATGTCTCGCCGCAGACCGATACACGGATGTCCGTGCGTGATCCGTTCAGCCGCGCTTCGCCCTGCCTGCCTTGGAGGCAAAGCCCGGGCGAAAGAGAGGGCCGGATCGCGAACGTTGAGCCGGGCTCTTTTGAGGCTGTGGCTGCAACGCCTACGCTGTGGAGCCCATCGTTGCACGAATTTCTGAACAGCTTCTTCGAGTGTTCTGAACATCTCGAGAAAACGGTGAACGTTTCCACGGGCGACTGTGGAGCGTTGGCGGCTCCAAGCCGAAATGGTTTTTCGCCAGGGCCGACGAAAACCTGGCCGATCAGACCTTTGTCATTGTCAAAGACAAGATGTGGTGCAAGAGTCATCTCTATTCCTTCACTAAGAATGCCGTTGCCGGCCTGGCTGAGCGTCTTGATTGTTTCGCGATGCAGCGAGACCGAGGTCCTGACTTTTCGGTCCTCGGCAGCTTTGGGTTTGCGCCCCGCGCCTCGGGGTTCTTGACCGATGGCGCTCTTTTGAATTCACTCATACAACAATCATACCATTTTGTCCGCTTCGTGGGAACTGTCCTTTGAGCCTGGGCGTTTGCGCCGGGCTCCCAAGTCCCGACCTTGCCGAAATAGGGGCAAGGGGAGCCATGATCGAGCTGCGCTGTCAGGGCCGCGCCGAACTCGTTCTGGTCGTCGTCGAGCCTTACTTCAAGCTCATCGAGCCTATCCGGCTTGAATGTGACAGCGGCGGCCATAAGGACAACAGCAAAAATTGGTCGGCGGGTTCAGCAGTCAAAGGAGCATCTAAAACGCAAGCATGGCCTTGAGGTATGCCTCATCGCATTACGAGGTTCCAGTCGATTGCGTAACCTGCTGCAGCCAGTTCTTTCCCCAAAGCCTGCTTCCAGTTCGATCCGGCGTCCATTGATTCCCAAACAACCCCAGCAAAATCGCTCGGGATATCAACCGCGCCACGCCGTAAGGCACAAACGTTTGGGCGACCGAGGTGCGCAATAAAATACCCCAGCTCAAGCAGGACATTTTGACGCGCACGAGGCTCAAAGGTTACATCCCCTTTTTTCGTCCCTCGTCATCCGGCGTGAGTAAAACGATGGCAAAGCCGACATCGCTGTTTGCCACAATCTTTTCGATGACGGTCATTCCCTGATTGGCTTGTTCGTTGAGAATGACCGGTTCAAAGCCGACAATTCCGATAAATCGCGCAACCATTTCCCGCGCTTCGCCGTCATGGCCGTGCACGATAAAGATCTTGTTCGATTTGGGGATCAGTTTGAGCTCCGTATGGCCTTTGTTAAGCACAAAAATCTTGTAATCCCGCACGAACGGGATGATCAGCTGGCTGACGATCGCCCTGATTGAAGCCGTTAACTTTGTGCTGGAGCTATAATAGGTATGCCCAAAACTAATAGCGAAGGACGGATCCTCGCCCATCTTTTCGATTAAAAGCAGGGCAACTCCAAGCTCTTCCGCCTTATCGTCGGGCCACGCGAATTTGTGGCTGCCAACCATACCGCCGCCGGTCGCGTTACTCCTCGCCATCACGGCATCTAAATCGACCCGGGCCTTGAGATCCGAATTCATCGCCGCAAGGCTTGGATGCTGCAATAGCTTTACCAGCGCCTTTAGAGGACGGTCATAAGTCTGGTAGTCGCTGCTCTGTAAATCAAGAACGGCGTGATTGATCTGCGTGAAGATGTCGAGGTCTTTACTCATCGTTGCTGTTGGCTTTCAGGCGGTCGGCTGCCGCACGCTCGATGATTCCCTCCCGGTATTCTTCCTTCATCTGCGCTGCGATCGACGCGACGATCTGGTTATTCTCGTACCCAGCAATTTTCTCATCGATCATATTTTCGACACTAACAATTGCGGTTTCAATGCTGGCGGGATCGTGTGAATCAAACCGGACAGAACCTATGGTGCCGTCGAGTTCCTTCAACGCGGTCTGCGCCGCGTTTAGTTCTTTGGTAAGTTTATCAAGCCCTTTGATTTCGAACATGTCTGCCTCTTGTATATGAGCAGGCAACCTTGAAAGTCAATCCGTCTTCCAAAGTTCCGCTCAACATGGAGCTCTTCCTTACCCCGGAAAATCTGCTTTGATCCGCCGGTAGGCCGGCACCCTTTCTTGTATTTCGCGATGAAGAGGCTCTGCTACCCTCTGCTCGGCTGACGCCGCCTTAAACGTCGCGCGGCAGTCGCCTTTCAGCATGGTCAGCAAGTGCGCCAGATACTGCGCACGATCTCCCGCACCTCGGTGTGACGCCGAGATCGGAACCGACAAACGCCGCCTCTAGCTCCGCCCAGTTTCCTGAAAGCATAAGCCTGATCGGGGATCAAGGCGCGGAATGAAGCTGAGGCGTCGCAAGGGGTGCGGCGCGGCCGTGGCGAGGCTGACAGCCTCGTCTTCGCGCAATTCAATGAGCGCTGGGCTCTGCCACCGGGAGGTCAAACAGTCGCGGCAGCGTCAGAGTGAACAGGTCGCAGCCTTGCGGCAGGACATCGCGTCCTTCGCCCCCGCGCAGGACAAGGCGCGAACGCGCTGCGATGGGGCCGGCAGCGGCGAAGCGCTAACGCTCGTTGAGAAGAGTTCTCAGCGTGACGGAAAGCGGGAGCGCGAGCGAAAGCGCGCGCTCCCCAGTCCTCTTACCGGCCTTCCTGCAAGCGCTGCAGAAAGTCGCTGGCCCGCTGCGCCTCGGCGGCTGCCGTGACAATCGCCCGCTTGTCGGTCTTGAGCACCTCCAGCCAATGCGCGAGATAGGCTGCATGGTCGTCCCGGACATCCGGCGTGACGCCGAGATCAGCGCAAAGAAACGCCGCGCCCAGTTCCGCCACCAGTTCTTCGCAGGCATAGGCGTGGTCGCCAAAGCGCTTGCCGAAGGTGCGTGCCAGACGGTGTTCGTTGCCGGTCCAGTGGATCAGCTCGTGCGCCTTAGTCGCGGCATAGCTCTCCGCATCCTTGAAGGCAGCGGCGGGTGGCAGTTGGATGAACCTCTGGTGATGGCGAGTAAAAGGCCCGGTTGCCGCCATGGCGGAATGCGGCTTCTGTGCTTTCAAAGAAGTGTTCGCTTGCTTCGATCAGCTGCAAAGGGTCGGAAGGTCCGGTGTTCTCGGTCGAATAGCGGTCCGGCAGGCTGTCGATTTGCTCAACGTTAAAGACGGTGTACGCCTTCATGAACGCGATCTCACGCGCTACCTCTTCGCCCCTGTGATCGCTTTCGATCTTGGTTAGGCGGTCGGCATAGACAACCAGCGATCCTCTCTCACCCTTCCGGACCTGTGCGCCCATGCTAGTCGCCTGCTTGTATGTCATCCAGGTGTCGGCGGCAAACCCCTTGTCCATCGCATTGCCCCACAGCAACAAGACGTTGATCCCGCTGTAAGGCTCCCCGTTGTGGCGCGCAGCGGGCGGGCGATTCGCCCCTGCGTATGGGTAGCGTTCCAAGGCCTCATCCACGGACGGACGCCGTTTTCGAGGTGTTCGATGATGCAATTGGTGACCCGGGCGTAAACATCGGCTTTAGTGGTCGTCATGGTCTTTGCTCCTTAAGGGCTCTGGTTGCTTGCAACTGCGCATGCAACCGATGCCCGTCGGCGAGGCCGGGGGTAGCAAAGAGCAAGGGCCCGCGAGACCGGAGGGGTATCGCCCGGCCTGCACGGAGTGAAACGAAGGAAGGTGGGGGAACCCGGCCCGCGGGGTCTTTAAGACTTCACCCTTGCGCGGCGCGAGGGGGGACCCCTTAGACTGGCGTCACAGTCGCGAGCGGGTCGCCCGCGCCATCCACGGCGGATGTCGCGCCTGTGGCCAAGGGATCGTCACCGCATGGCCGGGACCTCTGGCCCGGTGCGCGCGAGCGCATAGAGCGCGGTCCGCGCCGCTCTCGCGCGGATGGCACCTGTATGAGTCTTAGCTTTTGAGAGGCACCGCTTGAGCAGAGAGCTCTTCACCGAAGCCAATCGGCGCTTTTGGGACGCTTTGGAAGCCCGGCCGCAGCCGCGCGTCAACTTGGTGAGTTTCGATCCTGTCGAAACCCTGTCCGGCAACTACTCGATGCCGTGGATGACAGTTCCGGGATGATCTCAACGAGGTCATCAATCTAACCAACCACTGGGGAATGCTGCTGCTGAAGCTGGTCCGTCTGGGCTGAAATCTTGCCGGGCTTTCCAGATGAAAACGACCGGGGAACACTGCGCTTTCAGCTGATCGATCCAATCGCTTTCTCCTGCATGTTTCAGCCGAGCGCCATGCGCGACCGCCTGGCTTTCGTGGCAACGCATGCGATCCATCAGGGCAACCAACTAACGGTCGCAGGGTCGCGAGACTGGCTGCCCGAGGACGACCTCGAACCTCATCGCTTCTTCAACCGTAGGCAAAAGGAAGCGCAGCTTAGGGACGTTGGAAGGGCTTGGCTCCGCTTTCCTGACTTCTTCAATCTCCTGCGCGGTTTGGACAGCAGAGACTACCGGCACCTGACCCGGGATTTTCGTAATCGCGCGAGCCACGCTATCGCCCCGCGCTTTGAGTCCGGCCACACGCGCTTCGTAACGCGCTCGGTTGGGCCAGCAAGCCGTGCCGCGCAGGAGCTGGACGCAGACGTTCGAGATCGTCGAGTACCCCGACAAGACGGTCCGTCCTCAACTGCTTTTATCCCTCGCGCCCCCGCTGCGGTACGCAGATCTTATTCCTGCGAGCCAGGCTGAGCATGGACGTGCCGTCGCCACCCTCGACGCCCTTGTTTTGTTGCTCGGTGAAATCGTCGAACGGATCGACGCGAGGCCAGCGAGGCCTTAAGAAGGTAGGCGAGGCCGTGGCACACTGTTACATCACAATAAGGAGACCGTACATGCTTTCTCACTGGGCCTATGTGTTTGTTGGCGAGAACAACACTGGCAAGACGACGTTCCAGCGCAAGCTCATCAACACACTCTGCTTGAAGAATTATCAGAGACTGCCGCTCAACACGAAGTTTACGATTGCGCACCCTGACGCACCGCGTCGCCTCGAGACAATATCGACATGCAATCGTAGTTATCAGGAGCTTCCGCGCAAGTACACCTCAGTGTCGGTGTACTTCAAGCGGTACTTCAAGGATGCGGACGTTTGCGTCGTCTCATCGCATTCAAAAGGTTGCATGAATGACGTCGTTGAAATGCGCCGGGAGCTCGCGCGGCGCTGCTACAACGTTGGCGTAGTCTTTTTCAGTAACGGGTTCGATGCTGATGCGGAAGCTACTAGCGAACTGGATTGGCAGGAACGGTTCTGGATCGAGAACCCGCTTGTCGATGCCGCGAAATTCGAGAAGCAGATTGCCACCAAGGCCGACGAGTTTGCCGGAATAATCCTGCGCCGCGCTTGGCACCAGTGAAAGCGGGTCTCGCCACGCATTTGCGATAACCAAGGTATTCGCTTTTGTTCTTGCTTTGTTCCATCAGTTTGTGGAATCCATAGGACATGAGCAACCCGCAAAACCCGTATTTCAGCCTTGACGGTCTTGCCTTCCAGACGCCGGGCGATGCCATCGAGATCACCATCAACACGGCGGCGGCGATGCAGGTCCTGGAGGACGTCGCCCGCAATCGCGAGCCGCGCTCCGATCCGATGCTGGCGCTCGCGCTGCTCGAAGATACGCATTCAAAGCTGGAGGCTGACTGCGATGCCTTCCGTGTCGCGCTAAGCCTCAAGGAGCCTGCCGAAGAACGACACCGCCTCAAACTCGCCATCCGTGCCTATAACGCGCTGGCTGACCGTCTCAGCGGCAAGGCGAAGTGCTAATGGGCCGCATGAAAGAGGTGCCCTATGTCTGGCAGGTCGCCGCGGTCGGGGGCATTGTCGCGGTCGCGTGTCGCGGGTGCCAGCATCGCGGGTTCGTCGCCGCCGCGAGCCTCCCGGAGCGCCTGCATAAGACTGCGCTGCACGCCCTTAGACTAAGCTGCAGCGAATGAAAGGGACGTGACGTCACAGTACGTCCCTATCAGCCCCTAATGCGCGACACGCCAGCAGTAGGCCGGCTCGATCAGCCGCCGCAGTCGACCAATAAGAACAGCCCGTTGAAGCTGCAAAGCGGCGCTCGCGGTGGCCTCGGCACTGAAAGGGCGCAGTCAGAGGACGTCACGCGCTTGCCGAAATCCAATCCGGCGCGCATTGCCGATGGGGGGACAGGGGGAGCGCGGAAGCTCCACCCGTTCGATGGGGAATCCAAGGGGGAGAGCGAAGTCTCCCATTGGTCATGGGGTGTCGGGGAGCAGGAACGCGCCCTGACCCTGCCTGGAAGGCTGGTGATGCAACGGCCAAAGGTTTGCGCCGGGGGTATCCAACAGGGGGAGGCAC
Organism: uncultured beta proteobacterium; assembly: GCA_963720205.1. GTDB lineage: Bacteria > Pseudomonadota > Gammaproteobacteria > Burkholderiales > Burkholderiaceae_D > CAHJXF01. The sequence continues at coordinate 3,687,652 of OY970390.1, forward strand.
GCCCCCTTTGGCAAGTGGTGTTGTGTACTACAACACACATCTTGCGCTCTGCACTTCGCGGGGGGGGGTTGCTTGGTGGTTCAGGCGATGTTGATGGCCTTGTCGACCTAGGCTCGGCTCATTTTGATTTGCCAACCGACGCCTCAACCGCTACGCTCATCAGCAGAGGAGCATATATGGCAAACAACCAAGTCACTTTCGGCAGCTACATCGCCGAGGCCCGCAAGAAGCTGCAGATGAGCCAAAAGGAGCTGGCGACCAAGATTTTGCGTGAGGAAGACCAACTGCCGATCTCGCCTCAATATCTGAACGACATCGAACGTGACCGTCGCACCCCTGCGGCGGATCAGCTGATCAAACAGTTTGCCAAGGTGCTGGACCTAGACGCCGACTATTTGCATTACCTCGTCGGAAGCATTCCAGCGGAGCTGCGCAACAAGAATTTGTCAGAAGAAACGGTCAAGGCCGCCTTCACAGCCTTCCGAACGAAGCGGTAGTCATGGTTGCCTATTATCGCGACGCGCGCTTCGGTCAGCGGCCCCACTACAAACCGGAAGAGTTAGACCGAGAGTGCGAGTCGATCATTTCAGGATTCTTAAAGGGTCTACATGGGGCTGCCCACTACCCGGTCCGGACGGACGACCTCACCAAGTTGATCGAGCGCGATACCACGGATCTTGACCTTTATGCAGATTTGTCCGGCTACGGTCCGGATGTGGAAGGGGTCACTGAGTTCACGCCTGGGCAGAAGCCGCGCGTGCTTATTTCGGCGTCCCTGAGCCAATCGCCAAGTCAGGAGAACCGTCTGCGGACGACCCTGACCCATGAGTATGGGCACGTTCATTTCCATAGCTATTTGTGGGACATGGACACCGGGTCGGGCAATCTCTTCCCACAACACCAGACGCACGCCAACAAGGGAATCTGCAAGCGCGACACTATTCTTAATGCCGGGCAAAGCGACTGGATGGAATGGCAGGCCGGGCATGTCTGCGGTGCCCTGCTGATGCCGAAATCGGTCGTCGTCCAGCGCTTCCATGACTTCGCTACCCGTCATAAAGTCAGTGCGCCGCTTTGGAGCACGACACCCACTGGAGCGTTGTGGGTCAATGAGGTTGTCACGGCCTTCCAGGTTTCGTCCGACGCTGCACGGATTCGCTCGCTCAAGCTCGGCCTGCTGAGCGAAAGCCGCCCGCTCGCGACCCTCCTTTAGTTTGATGGTTCTTGTTGCAACGACCCATGCTCCATGCTACGCTGATCAGCATATCGGCGGATTAGCGGTTTGGCGAATTGTTCGGCAAGCTGGCCGCCTTAGGGAATGAGGACTCACAAAATGGCAGATGCACAAGTGACCTGTATCACCAAGCCCAATCCGCAAAGTGCGCATGAGCACATCACCCATCTGGGCAACCCCGGCGGCGCGAACGGAGGATGGATCTGGCCGCGCGAGGACGTGATTGCCAGCATCGAAGCTAAGAGCAACACATTCTTCGTGCTCGATCCGGTCAGTGGTAAGCGCGCCGACATCGGGGTGCGTCGTGTGAACGGCAAGGCGCCCTTCCTGCAAACCTATGCGGACGGGGATTGGAACAACAATCTTTTGTCGTTGACGCAGTGCCCCCTCAGGAGGAATTAAACATGACGAACGCAAAGAAACCCGGTGAAAGCACCGGTAACCGCGGCGGAATCTTTCAAGAGGTTGGCCCGCGGGGTGGCAAGCAGCCGAACTACACCACCGTCCCGGACAACCGCCCGCTGCCGCCGACGACCAAGCCAGGCCATGCCTGGGCGCCTGTGAAAACGACGCCGGACGGCAAGCGCGGTAGCTAAGCGTGATGGCGTGGCAACACGCCATTTTCCCTTCACGATCAGGAGCACAGACTGTGCAAGAAGGCATCTATCACGTGCGTTTTTCTTCGTCCCATGGCAACGCTGGTGAGGGGCTGGCTGTCATCAAGGCAGGTGCGGTCAATGGCGGCGATACGGGTTATCTCTATTACGGTCGGCTGGGTGAGGACGGCGCGACGCTTTCGGGCCATCTCGATATTGCGCAGTGGAACACCGCCGTGCCGTCGATTTTCGGGCCTATCCGCAGCTTCAAGCTTGCTCTCAAGGGGACCGCAACCAGCGACACGTTCACCGTGGCAGGCGGGGTGGCCGGACAGCCCGCGATGAAGATTTCGATCGCGGGGCGGCGGCTGGCGTCGGCAGTCTGAGCTTGACTTGTGGCGTGGCGTCGCTCCAGGGGTAATACATAACCCGCCCGCGGCATTCTGTGGGTTCAAAGGCCGATTGGCGACAGCCGGTCGGCCTTTTGTTTTCGCTCGCAACGTCAAGCTTGACTTGTACGGTAAGACCGTACATACTGGATTGAGGAGGACAGGGTTTGCTTATCGATGGTTTTCGCCACAAGGGGCTGCGTCAGCTTTATGAAGATGACAACGCCAAGGGGGTGCAAGCCGCCGCTGCCGACAAACTCCGGAAGCTGCTGTTCGCCATCGAAACGGCTGCTGCGATCGACGATCTGGCACAGTTTCCAGGCTGGCGACTCCATCCGCTGAAAGGCAATTTGGAGGGGTTCTGGAGCCTGACCGTGACCGGCAACTGGCGGCTGATATTTGCATATGACGAGGCCACCAATACCGCCACGTCGCTTGACCTGATCGACTATCACTAAGGCGAAGGAGAACGCTCATGACCATGAAAAACCCGCCGCATCCTGGCGACCTGATCCGTAGCGAGGTCATCGAACCGCTTGGGCTGTCCGTAACCGCCGCCGCCGATGTGCTGGGAGTCCGCCGGGCAACCCTGTCTGATCTGGTCAACGGAAACGCTGCCCTAACCCCTGAGATGGCTTTGCGGATCGAGAAGGCCTTCGGACCGCGGATCGATCAACTGTTGCAGATGCAGTTGGCCTACGACGTTGCCCAGCAGAGAAAGCACGCCGACACGATCGACGTTTCCCGCTACGCGCCCGCCTGACTCACGCGGCAACCGGTTCGATCGAGCGACCACCCGCGATTCGAATTGCCGCTGGTGCAACGTCCAAGCGCTGAGAGGTCCATCTGGACGTTTTCCCCCTTCCTCAAGCGGTGGAAACTGCCTATCGTTTCTGACGACGGGAATTGCCGCGTGCTAATAAATTCGAGGATCCAATACTGTGTTCGAGCAAGCTTTTAAAAATATCGACGACGTTCTGCGAAGAGGCCGGTTGCACCACCGAACTCGATTACACCGAGCAGACGTCCTGGCTGCTGTTCCTGAAGTACCTCGACGGGCTGGAGCAGGACAGGGCACCGAAGCCGAGCTGGACGGCAAGAAGTACACCTTCATTCTAGACAACCTATCGCTGGGAAACTTGGGCCGCGCCCAAAACGGCGACGGCAAGATCGACCACAACCAGCCACTGACCGGCGACGACCTCCGCGACTTCGTCAACGGCAAGCTGTTCCCCTACCTGCACGGCTTCAAGCAGAAGGCCACCGGGCCGAACACGATCGAATACAAGATCGGTGAAATCTTCGGCGAGATCAAAAACAAGATCCAGAGCGGCTACAACCTGCGCGAGATCATCGACCACATCGACGAGCTGCGCTTCCGCTCGCAGACCGAGAAGCACGAGCTGTCCACCTCTACGAAGCCAAGATCAAGAACATGGGCAACGCCGGGCGCAACGGCGGCGAGTATTACACGCCGCGCCCGCTCATCCGCGCCATGGTGCAGGTCGTGAAGCCCGAAGATCGGCGAGCGCATCTACGACGGCGCCGGTCGGCTCGGCCGGCTTCCTGTGCGAGTCGTTCGAGTACCTGCAAGGCCAAGGCAAGCCTGACCACCAAAGACCTCGAAGACGCTCCAGGACGCGCACCTTCTACGGCAAGGAAAAGAAGTCGCTCGCCTACGTCATCGCGATCATGAACATGATCCTGCACGGCATCGAGGCGCCGAACATCGTCCACACCAACACGCTCACCGAAAACCTCGCCGACATCCAGGAGAAAGACCGCTACGACGTGGTGCTGGCCAATCCGCCCTTCGGCGGCAAGGAGCGCAAGGAAGTGCAGCAGAACTTCCCCATCCGCACCGGCGAGACCGCCTTCCTGTTCCTCCAGCACTTCATCAAGATCCTCAAGGCCGGCGGGCGCGGCGGCGTGGTCATCAAGAACACGTTTCTCTCGCAACACCGACAACGCCTCGGTGAGCCTGCGCAAGCTGCTGCTGGAAAGCTGCAACCTGCACACCGTGCTCGACTGCCCCGGCGGCACGTTCCAGGGGGCGGGCGTGAAGACCGTGGTGCTCTTCTTCGAGAAGGGCGCGCCCACGCGCAAGATCTGGTACTACCAGCTCGACCCCGGCCGCAACCTCGGCAAAACCAACCCGCTCAACGACGACGACCTCGCCGAGTTCGTCGAGCTGCAAAAGACGTTCGCCGACTCGCCGAAGTCTGGAGCGTGGACTGCCAAGACCATCGACCAGACGACTTTCGACCTCTCCGTGAAGAACCCGAACGGCGGCGAGGAGGTCGCGCACCGCAGCCCCGGAGGAGATCATGGACGAAATCGCCGCGCTGGACGCCGAGAGCGCGGAAGTGCTGGGAACATCCGGGGGCTGCTATGAAGAACGGATGGGCAAGCAGACAGCTTGGCGAGTCGTGCCGCTGATTAACTGCGGCAATACCGAGAGTGACTTCAAGTGAACCAGTTGGTCGCCGTTTTCTCCGCATTACTGACCATGCAAGATGGACATCGTTGATTGCGAAGCTGTGCCACTGACAAGATCGCAACTCGAATCAGTTCTCAAGATACCGACTGCAGCTGGCGACATCGTTCTTGCCGAATCGGTGCGACGACTGGCAAGAGCTTCGTCAACTGACCGACCAGAAGTTCTGCGTCGATTTGATCGGCTCACGGATTGCTCGATCCGAGTCCTGATGCCGGCAATTCGATCTCTGACTTTCTGTCTGACCGACTGCATTGGCGATCGCTGAAAGAGGTTGCGGAACCGGAGCAGGCGCATAGCGCGGCTATCAATGCGACGAAGCTCAATGCACTTGCCGATCCCGTTCCCCCGCTCCCCGAACAGCGGCGGATCGTCGGCATCCTCGACGAAGCGTTTGAGGGCATCGCCACCGCCAAAGCCAACGCCGAAAAGAACCTCCAAAACGCCCGCGCACTGTTCGAAAGCCACCTGCAATCCGTCTTCACCCAACGCGGCGAAGGGTGGGCTGAGAAACAGCTCGACGCAATTTGGCAGACGCGATTAACGGTCGGCCAGTCGGCCGATGGCTAACCTCGACAAGTCAGCAGGCGTTCCGATCCTTACGCATCACAGAACATTCGCCCGGTCGATTTCGATGCGAGACGCTCGACTTCATAGACGAAGAGTTTCATGCGATACTCGCAGATAGTCGAGCTGCAGCCGGCGACGTGATTGATACGTCAGAACGGAACGCTCGGAAGCGTGCAGTGGTTCCGAACGATATTGCTAGGCGTCGCATAACTGCCAGCGATCTGGTGATTGCTTCAAGCCCAGGACCATGATCGACGCTCGTTTACTATGCACATTCTTCAACTCAGCGTTTGCGCAAGAGTATCGGTCAGCGGCAAATCCAGGTGCCGCACAGAAGCACTTCAATGTGCGAGCCGCGAAGGATGTGCTGTTGCACCTGCCTCCGCTTGCCGAACAGCAAGCGCATCGTTGTACCAGCTCGATGAGCTTCGATGACGAAACCCAACGCCTCGAATCCATCTACCAGCGCAAGCTCGCCGCGCTTGAGAGCTTGAAGAAATCGCTGCTGCACCAAGCCTTCACCGGCCAACTGTAGAGAGCCGTCATCCATGAACGAAGCCGAAACCCGAGCCGAGCACATCGACCCCGCGCTCAAGGCCGCGGGCTGGGGCGTCGTCGAGGGCAGCCGCATTCGGCGCGAGTATCCGCATCACGCTGGGCCGCATCGAAGGCCACGGGCAGCGCGGCAAAGCCGCTGACCGCCGATTACGTGCTGGTCTATCGCAACACCAAGCTGGCCGTCGATCGAGGCCAAGGCGTGGGACGAGGCGCTGACCGAAGGCGTGGCGCAGGCGAAGAACTACGCCGGCAAGCTCGCCGATCCGCTTCACCTACGCCACCAACGGCCAGGGCATCTACGGCATCGACATGAAGACGGGCGACGGAGGGCGACGTCGCCAGCTTACCCCACGCCGGACGAACTCTGGAACCTGACCTTCGCCGAGGCGAACGCCTGGCGCGACCGCTTCGCCGCCGTGCCCTTCGAGGACAAGGGCGGCTACTTCCAGGGCCGCTACTACCAGGACATCGCCATCGACCGCGTGCTGGAGGCCATCGCCGACGGACACGCAGCGCATCCTGCTCACGCTCGCCACCGGCACCGGCAAGACCTTCATCGCCTTTCAGATCGCCTGGAAGCTGTTCCAAAGCCGCTGGAACCTGAGCCGCGAGCCGCACGCGCCGCCCGCGCATCCTGTTCCTCGCCGACCGCAACATCCTCGCCGACCAGGCCTACAACGCCTTCTCCGCCTTCCCCGAGGACGCGCTGGTGCGGATCGAGCCGGACGACATCCGCAAGAAGGGCAAGGTGCCCAAGAACGGCAGCCTGTTCTTCACCATCTTCCAGACCTTCATGAGCGGGCCGCCGAAGGACGGCAAACCGTCGCCCTACTTCGGCGAGTATCCGCCCGACTTCTTCGACTTCATCGTCATCGACGAGTGCCATCGCGGCGGCGCGAACGACGAAAGCAACTGGCGCGGCATCCTCGAATACTTCGCCCCCGCCGTGCAGCTCGGCCTGACCGCCACGCCCAAGCGCAAGGACAACGTCGACACCTACGCCTATTTCGGCGAGCCGGTTTACATCTACTCGCTCAAGGACGGCATCAACGACGGCTTCCTGACGCCGTTCAAGGTCAAGCAGATTTCCACGACGCTCGACGAGTACGTCTACACGCCCGACGACAAGCTGATCGAGGGCGAGGTCGAGGCCGGCAAACGCTACGAGGAGAAGGACTTCAACAAGATCATCGAGATCAAGGAGCGCGAGGCGCAGCGCGTCGAAGCTCTTCATGGAGCAGATCAACCAGCACGAGAAGACGCTGGTCTTCTGCGCCACCCAGGACCACGCCCTGGCCGTGCGCGACCTCATCAACCAGATGAAGACGAGCAACGACCCGAACTACTGCCAGCGCGTCACGGCCGACGACGGCGAGCTCGGCGAACAGCACCTGCGCGACTTCCAGGACAACGAGAAGACCATCCCGACCATCCTGACCACGTCGCAAAAGCTCTCGACCGGCGTGGACGCCCGCAACATCCGCAACATCGTGCTGATGCGGCCCGATCAACTCGATGATCGAGTTCAAGCAGATCATCGGCCGCGGCACGCGGCTCTACGACGGCAAGGACTACTTCACGATCTACGACTTCGTGAAGGCGCACCAGCATTTCAGCGATCCGGAATGGGACGGCGAGCCGGTCGAGCCAGTCGAGCCGAACGGGCCGCGGCCAAGACCGACGATCCGGTTGATCCGAAGCCGTCCCGGACCTGGCGACGGCGCCGAGAGCCGAGCCGCCGCAGCGTCGAATCAAGGTCAAGCTGGCCGACGGCAAGGCCCGCACACATCCAGCACATGATGGTGACGACCTTCTGGCATCCCGACGGCACGCCCGATGTCGGCCCAGCAGTTCATGGAAATGCTGTTCGGCAAGCTGCCCGAGTTCTTCAAGGACGAGGCCGAGCTGCGCGCCTCTGGAGCGCCCCCGACACGCGCGCAAAGCTTGCTTGCAGGGCCTGGCCGAAAAGGGCTTCGGCCGCGACCAGCTGGCCGAGATGCAGAAGATCATCGACGCGGAGAAAAGCGACCTCTTCGACGTGCTTGGCCTACGTCGCTTACGCCTCCGACGCGCTGACAAGGGAAGAGAGGGCGGCGGGGCGAGGATCATCATTCCGGCAATTCACCGCCAAGTAGCAGGCATTCCTCGCGTTCGTCCTCTCGCAATACGTCAGGTGGGTCGGCCAGGAACTAGAGCGGGAGAAGCTTTCCCCGCTGCTCCCGGCTGCGCCACAACGCGATTGCCCGATGCCCTCGCCGACTTGGGCAAGCCCGATGACGTGCGCAAGATTTTTATTGGATTTCAGCGACATTTATATAGCAAGAACGGCAGCCTATTTGTGCACGAAATCTGAATCTGAGGAGTGAATAGTTTATCCATGAGCCAACTATCGGAGTCACCTGATGGGGTAAAACCATATCGCATCCTGTGCCTTGATGGTGGCGGAGCGAAGGGCTTCTACACATTAGGAGTGCTCCGGGAAATTGAAGGCTTGGTTAAGCAGCCGTTATGCGAGCGCTTTGATCTGATATTTGGTACTAGTACTGGCGCAATCATCGCGGCGCTCCTTGCTTTGGGGAGCGATGTTGAAACAGTGCACCAACTCTATAAAGCACATGTACCGACTGTTATGCGGGCCCGGTCTCCCGCGGACAAGAGTCGGGCGCTACAAGATTTAGCTAATCGAATATTTGGGGATACCAAGTTCGATGCAGTAAAGACCGGCATCGGCATCGTCACAACCAAGTGGGTTGTTGAAAAGCCGATGGTCTTTAAAGCGCATATTGGACAGGCACATGGGCGCGAGGGCACTTTTGCGCCTGGGTTCGGTTGTACGATTTCAGACGCGGTCCAAGCCTCATGCTCTGCCTACCCCTTTTTTTTGCGCAAGACTGTTCGCACAGCGATGGGGGACGACGTGGAGCTCATAGACGGCGGTTATTGCGCCAACAACCCCACTCTCTATGCGCTCGCAGATGCGGTCGGTCCGCTTCAACTTGCGCGCAGAAACATTCGCCTTGTGAGCCTCGGCGTGGGTGTGTATCCAGATCCCAAGCCAAAATTTAAGCTGGGCGATCCGATCAACTCTGTGAAGATGATCTTGGCCAAGAGTTTGATGCCAGTTCAGTTGCTGCAAAAGACCTTGGAGATCAATACTCAGTCTATGGATCAGCTTCGGGCGATTCTGTTCAAGGACGTGCCTACCATCCGCATTAGCGACGTGTTTGAGCAGCCAGAAATGGCGACCGATCTACTAGAGCACGATCTCGGAAAACTCAACATCTTGCGGCAGCGGGGCAGCGAATCTTTCGCGAGCCGAGAACAGGGGCTGCGCGAATTTTTAATGTAGGAAGGCGGTCGTAAATGGCAATCCCAGAAGCACAGCTGGTCATCTGGTCGCACCAAGGGTCGGTGACGCAGTCGGCTGGCACATATCAGTCGATCAAACAGACTTTAGAGTCTGTTCACGCCTCCTATGCAAGCAAGAGCTTCAAGGTCTACCTGCAAGGATCATACGGCAACGACACCAACATTTACGCGGAAAGTGACGTTGATGTTGTCATCGAGCTAGGCTCTACTTTCTATCATGATATCGAAACGCTGCAGCCAAGCCAGCAACAGAGCTTTCATGCAAATCACCCTGCTGCAACCTACAGCCTTTCCGAATTTAAGCAGGAGGTCTTGGCTCATTTGCGGAGCGTATACGGACAAGGCGTAACTGCCGGCGACAATGCGATTTTCGTTCCTGGCAACGGCAACCGACGCGACGCGGACGTGATCGTTGCTGCGGAATACCGTAAGTACCAGGGTGGCTCCGGTATTAACTACACGCCAGGAATTTGCTTTTGGAATTCCACAAGTGCGCAGATCATTAATTACCCGAAGCTGCACTCGGCCAACGCAACTGGAAAGCATCAAGCGACAAATGGCTGGTACAAACAAACCGTGCGGGTGATGAAGAACCTGCGCAAGATGCTTGTTGCTGATGGAAGGTTAGAAGATGGCGTCGCGCCGTCCTACTTCATTGAGAGCTTGATGTACAACGTGCCGAACGACAAATTCGGATACAGCTTCGATTCCACGATGGTTGCCTCAATCAACTTCCTTATTCCGACCGCAGCCAGTTCGAAGTGGTAAATGAGCAATATTATCTGTTGCATCCCACATCGCCGGTGACATGGCGTGCAGAAAAGTGCACTGCGTTTTTGAGCGCCACACGAGACCTTTGGCAAGAGTGGACTTAGGTTGTGCGATATACGAATACTGTTTCGCGGAAAAGATTGTGTCTGACTCGCGCCGCACTATGCCAGCGCGGCCCGCAAATTCGCTGCTTAGTGCGATGGGGCATGCGTTAGGGAGCTGCAGGACATCGAACCCGTCCACGCGGCAGCAACATTGAAGGCGTCGCCCGTTACTAGGCCGGCCGCGTTTGATACAGGCGTCAAGCCTCAACCTCGTGCAAGCTTGACGTTCTTCAACGAAGCTCATCACCCCTTGCGGCTTGCACGCGCGGCGGTGCGTCGAACACCGACCCCCATCCGCACCAGCGGATAGTGTCAAGCGAGAGCATCCGCCGTTGCCGGGACCTCCGTGGCTGGGTTGACGCGATCGGCGTTTGGCATGACGCGGACAGGCCCGGACGCCACCAGTCGCCCTGGTAGTCATCCCTGGCCCGCAGCCGCTCGGCCGTCGTAAAGGTTAACGTTTCCCGTCCGTCGGCGGCTTTCAAGAGCACGTCGCTGCGCACGCCAGGTGCAAGATCAAATTCCAGGCCGCAGGCCGTGTAGGCATCGGACGTCGTCTCGACATCCTTGGCGATCCAACGGGCATAGATCACCTCCGTGTAGTCGACCAGCCAAAAAACTGACGGGCGGATGGTGACTGCAGTCCAAACGTCTGCTGCTTTGCCCTTCAGCTTCTTGTGTTCTGCCATCGCAGCAAGTGCGGCAATCGCCGTAGCGCCTTGAGCAGCGTTTGCGCATCGCCTTCCCATGCGTTCATAAGTTGCAGGGCCGAGAACTCGCGCCAGTAGGTGGTCTGCTGGTTCGCGTCGCCACGGTCATTGATGTCTGGCAACGCATCCCGCCACTGGGTCGGCAGAGACCTAAAAATGAGGCCTGCAACGGGGCTGGGTCCGCCCTTTAACGGTGACGTTGGGCATGCGTCTTTGAGTGAGGCCCACAACGCTTTGACGCTGGTAAATCCGAGTGCTTGTGCTGCATCTGCGTAGCCATGCACAAAAAAACGCCGCTGATAAGCGGCGTAGCGATTGTGGATCAGCGTGGCCCAGCGCTTGTCGTGTCGCAGGTCGTTCGGGTCAACGAAGCTCTGAAAATCGAGGGGCAAGGCCATGACACACCATCCGAAGGCTAAACTGATCGTTCCAACGTCCTCTTTATCTCCTGAAGGTAAGGGCACCGTAAAGGAATGCAAAAAACTGTGTGGATGAAAAGCCGCGTTCGCTCTTTTTGTGGTCTCCAGCGTGGGCAAAGCCGGGGATTCTGAAAGGGTCGAAGAGGGTCCGACAGGGTCTGGGCAAGGCGCTCGCAAGGGGCAGATGAGCGTTTACGCCAGCGCCGATCACGCAAAAACTCCATCGCGTGGCGGGCACCGTGCCCGCCGCTCTGACGCGAAGGAGCACCTCATGCAACACCCCCAGTCGATCAAGAACCGCCAGTGATCTACGGCAGCACTTCCGGATTCGGTAAAGCGGCCGGCGCGATCATTACCGCGCTCTTGGGCACGCCGGCTCTCTACGAAGTGACCCGGCCGCCACTGTTTCGCTATCTCGCCCGTATGTACGGGCGCGATCTGGCCGAGTGGCTCTGCTGGGGCGTGGCGATCGCCGAAGCGGCGGCAATTGATTACCTCGTCGTGCTGGCGGTCGCTTTCGGCCTCTCGTACCTGCTCGCTTGGCTGGCCGCGCGCGGCCTCAGCCGTTAGGGGACGCGCATGGATGGGTTCGACGATTCGTTCCGTTTTGGTTCGGCGGCCTGGGGCAGCCGACTGGAAATCGCCAAAGCCGGTCTGCATGGGGCGATCGGTCCCCTGCTGGGCTACAGCGGCGAAAAGGCAATTCGCCTAGATGGCGACGCCCCAATCATCACTTTCGGCGGGGCGGGGTCGGGCAAGCTGCGCGACCTGATCGCCTACACGGTCTGCGGTTGCCGCAGTGCGGAAGGACGGTGGACCGCCCCACCACGACTGTTCGTCAATGATTCGCGTGGCGAGCTGGCGGCGATTGCCCTGCAAAACCAGGTCCGGCTCGGCAAGGCCGCCTACTGCATCAATCCGGTCAATTCTCCACGGGCTACCGCAGCACCGGGTCAATCCGCTCGATATGCTGCGCCGTGGCTCGAAGACTCTGTACGCCGATACCAAGCTGCAGGCCGCCGACCTCATCACCTTGTCAGGCAGTCCGAACGGAGAGTATTTCGAGCTGCGCGGGCGGCAGTGGACCGAAATGCTGATGCTGTTCGAGGTAGAGCGTAACGACGGCGTCAGCTTGCCCGGCTTTTATGACCTCGTGCAGGCCATTCAGGACCCAGGAAAGTGGCCGGATATTGCCGAAGCCATGCTGAACTCGGCCATCGCCGAAGTGCGCAGCACGGCGATCGAGATGCATACGAAGCGCCAAAGCGCCGAGAAGGAATACGGCGCGATCATGGGCGAAATCCTCAAGTGCCTGGGTTTTCTCAGCGACCCGATGATCCGGGCCGCTCTTGAGAACGCCGATTTCTCGCTTGATGTGCTGTGCCGGCAGGACTGCACCGTCTTCAACATCATCCCGGCGGAATATGCCGCGCAACTAGCGCCGATGAATCGCCTGATCGTCGGCGCGGCGATGCTTTACAAGTTTCGCAACCCTGCCGCGCAGACAGTGCTGTTTCTGATCGATGAGGCGGCGACGCTCGGCCGCTTCGAAGCGCTGCTGCGTGGCTATACCTACGGGCGTGGCATGGGCTGCCGGATGTGGAGTATCTGGCAGGACATCGGCCAGGTCATCCGCAACTACGGCCGCGATGCGGTGTCGAGTTTCATCGGATCGTCACAGACGCGGCAGTTCTTCGGCGTGCGGGACCTTGAAACCGCTCGGCTGGTCTCCGCAATGTTGGGAACGCAGACCTTTCAATACAATCCGCCCGTCGAGCAGGCGGCGGCGCGGCGGGACATGCGTCTCTGGGCCCACCAGATCATGAATGGCGGCTGCCCGTTCGAGATCGGTTTCAACGTTAGGACGTTGCATGCAGCGGCCACCACGCCAATCAAGCTGGCGCGTCCGCTGCTGACGCCGGACGAGGCCTAAACATGCCGGAAAACCGGCAAATCCTCTTCATCAGCGGGCTCAACCTAGCGCCTATCTATGCGGCGAAGTATCCCTACTTCGGCCGGGCGGAGATCGCCGGTGGCTACATGCCGAACCCCTATCACCCACCGGTCAACCGCGTGCGCCTCGTCGATCGCCGCGGGGCCAAGCCGCGGTGGGCACCGGTTGTCAGCGAGCGCGTTCCTGGCCGGTACGCGTTGCTGCCGCAGTACCTGTCCGGCCAGTGGTCGTACATCGCGGGCTATCGCCCGTTCAAAGGAGAATGAGATGAGCGAACGTGATTTCAACAATGACGGCACGGCTGAAGAAAAGCGTCAGCCTTCGCACCGCGTCTCCTTCGCGCGGATCAATGGAAAAGACCGCAACGGCCGCGACATCCTCGGGCCACAGCGCGAGGTCGGGTCCATCTGGGAGCGGCGTGGCAAAGAGGGCGAGGCCATCCTTCGTTTCGACCATATCCCCGAGGAAATGCGAAGCCAAGGGGGCGGGGTGCTGTTCGTCAGCAGGCTGAAGGAACACGGGGCCGAGCCGACGGCGGCAACAGACACGCCAGAAACTTGAGCGTGACCGCTAGCGGGCGTGCAAATGAAGACCTTCAAAGAGCAGACCGCGGCGCCGAGCCACGCGGCAGTCTCGCGGCCTGAACTGGAGCGGCTGGAAGCGCAGCGACGCAAGCCGGTCGCTGCCCGCGCACTGACGCCAGACGGCATGCGTCAAATCGCCAACACGCAAGACCATCAGCGAGAAGAGCGGGTTCGTCATATTGAAGGCCCGGCTGGGCGATACCAAAGACCGTGCAGCGGGGATGATTTTGGAAAAGGAAAGATGCAGGACGTGGCAAAAGAAAGTTTTCCAGAGGATCCGCTAATTCTCCTCTTTGCGACGGAATAAAATCCCACAGCAGAACTGGAAAACCGATTTTTCTTGAAAACTGCACGTAAACCTGAGTATAAATGTTCTTGTTATGTTCTAGTTTTTTGAGAAATAGAAAGGTGGTTTTATGGATATGAAGCTGCCGCAATCTTACGAGCCGTCTTCGTTAAATAGAAGAATATGGCGGGTATCTCGACGACAATGGATCTGACAGAGACGCAGAAAGCTTCTCTTCTTGAAGCCCTCTGGTCGATCATGGCGGCATTCGTCAATATGGGATTCGGTGCCGATTCCGTGCAACTTGTTCTGCCCGCAATCATTTTACGGCGGGTTATCGGAGGAAGAAAAGGCATTGCTGGTGCGGCAAACCTTTGACAGGGCCGCAATGAAAATACAGGAGGAGATTTAATTGGAGAAAGAAAAAGACGCTGGCATGGCGACGACGGCAGCAATTATTTTATTGCCGGGTTTCCGATACTAAAAAGCAGAAAAACGCACGGTGACGGCCTTAATTCGCAGGAAACACGTTGCCGTGAGTATGCGAAATACAAGCGCTATTCGGTAGTGCGCGTTTTCTCAGGATGATGCCTCGGGAAGCCTAATCGACCGTCCCGGCATGAAAGCGATGCTGGCGTTCTTACGCCAACACAGGCGCACGCCGCATGTCGTCATCATCGACGACATCTCTCGTCTGGCCCGCGGCCTTGAGACCCATCTTCAGCTGCGCGCCGCCATCGCAAGCGCGGGCGGCCTCCTTGAATCGCCGTCCATCGAGTTTGGCGAAGACTCTGATTCCATGCTCGTTAGAATCTTCTCGCAAGTGTCTCCCAGCATGAGCGACAAAAAAACGGCGAGCAGGTGAAGAACCGCATGCGGGCGCGGATGATGAACGGCTATAGCGTATTTTCCGCACCGGTCGGCTACCGCTACCAGCGCGTCGCCGGTCACAACAAGCTGCTGGTCCGCGATGAGCCGCAGGCTTCAATCGTGCAGGAGGCGTTAGAAGGCTACGCGACGGGGCGTTTCCAGTTGCAGGTTGAAGTGCAACGCTTCCTCGAAAGCAAGCCGGAGTTTCGCTACAACAAGGGCGGGTGCGTGCATCCGCAGCGCGTCGCCGATCTGCTCGGCCAGGTCATGTATGCGGGGTATATAGACCCACCTGCAGCTTGGAATGTGCCGCTGCGCAAAGGGCATCACAGAGGCCTGATCACATTCGCGGCCTTCCAACAAATTCAGCAGAACTTGCAAGACATCCCGCGCGCGCCGGTGCGAAAAGATCTGTCGTTGGACTTTCCATTGCGCGGTGCCGTCGTATGCGCGTCTTGCGATCAGGCCCTGACGGCTGGCTGGTCGACCGGTCGCTCGGCGTCGTATCCCTATTACCTCTGCAAGACACCAGGGTGCGCCGATTGCCGCAAATCGATCCGCCGCGAGCGGATAGAAAGCGAGTTCGAGGCACTGTTGCATCGTCTGCAGCCGGGGGCCGCACTGTTCCGCGCCGCCCGTGCGATGTTCGAGGACCTCTGGACGCGGCGCTCGGCTGCGGCCGAGGCGACATTGCGCGACCGGGGGCAGGCGCTTGTTAAGTTGGACAACAGATTGAGCAGTTCCTCGATCGCATCGCCGGCGCCAGCGTGGGCTCAGTGATCGCCGCTTACGAGAACCGCATTCGCAAGCTGGAGGAGGAAAAGCTCACGCTCACGGAGCGCATGGAAGCCGACACCCGTCCGCTAAGGGGCTTCGATGAGTCACTTCGAACCGCTCTCGATTTTCTCGAAAACCCTTGGAAATTATGGGCTTCCGAGCATCTTGAGCATCGCCGTGCGGTACTCAAGTTGGTCTTTGCGGGCCGTTTGGCCTATGAGCGTGGGATAGGGTTTCGAACCGCTAATTTGTCCTTGCCGTTCAAGATGTTGACGAGCATCCCGTCGGGTAAAAAGAATATGGTGGAGCCGGCGGGAATCGAACCCGCGTCCGCGAACCTTCCACAGGCAGTTCTACATGCTTAGCCCGACTATTTGGATTTGACCGCGTGCTGGGCCGTCGGGCGGGCCTTCACGCAGCGAGTCGCCTTGGTTCTAGGAGCGCATCAAGCGACCCGATGCACGTCCGATCCTTTGTAAATGGCGTTGCTAATCTCGAGGCTTGCGCCCTTCGATCCGACCCAAAGGCAAGTCGGTGCAACGTCAAGCCGGTATTAAGCGGCTAGAGCGAAACGCTCGTCGTTGGCGTTTACTTGGTTTTCAGCTGGATTTACGAGCTCACTGATGCTCGGCATGCCCTGCATCTGCTTCCTGACCCACGTCGAAACCAGGTCGGCCCCAGAGGCGCGATTGTACGCGCTCGGACCCGGCAGATCGATCCGATCGACGCGGCTTCGAGTCCGACGCGCCGCGTCGGCACCGCGCCGGGTCACGTCCGACGGCGATCGTCGCGATCGATCGCCAGCTCGAGCACGCTGACGGTCGAGTCGCCCGGCGCGTGCGCGATCGTGAAGCCGAGCCGGCGCGCGAGCCCGATCATCGCGAGGTTCGTCGACAGCGTGATGTCGCGCAACGTCCGGATGCCGGCGGCCCGCGCCGCGTCGACCAGCGCGCGCAGCAGCGCCGTGCCGAGGCCGCGGCCCTGCCAGTCGTCGGCGAGCACGATCGCGAACGCCGCGGCGTCGTCGCCTTCGCGGACATAGCGCGTCACGCCGCACATCCGCGGCGACTCGTCGCGCGCGTCGACCGCGACGAGCGCCATCTCGCGGTCGTAGTCGACGTGCGTCCAGCGGGCGATCTCGTCGGGCTGCGGCGTGCGGCCCGACAGCAGCCGTCGATAGCTCGTGTCGCGCGACAGCCGGTCGACGAACGCCTGCTCGAGCGGCTCGTCGTCGCCGCGGATCGGACGGATCTCGAGCGTCGCGCCGTCGGATGCGGCCCAGCGCGAGACGAGGTGCGACGGATAGGGCGCGGTCACGGCGGCGCGCGGCGATCGCGGTCGTCGGTCGTCGCGGGCTGCGGCGCGTCGCCGGGCCAGCGCGGCAGCGTGAAGTGCGTCGCGAGCGCGGCGAGCCGCAGCCCGGTCGCGACCGCCGCGCCGGCGAGCAGCGTCGCGTCCTCCGGCGCGCCGACCGCGTGCGCCGCGACGACGACCCAGCCGCCGACGAATGCGCACACCGCGTACGGCCGGTGGTCGCGGAACGCCTTCGGGATCTCGTTGCAGACGATGTCGCGCAGCACGCCGCCGAACACCGCGGTGATCATGCCCATCAGCACCGCGACGGTCGCCGGCATGCCGCTCGCGAGCGCGGCCTCGGTGCCGCTGACGGTGAACAGCCCGAGGCCGATCGCGTCGGGCCACAGCATCGCGCGCTCGGTCGGCGCGAAGTGCTGCGAACGCAGGAACGTCATCGCGACGAGCGTGATCGCGAGCAGCGCCCACAGCCATCCGGCGTGCTCGACCCAGAAGAACGGACGACGGTCGAGCAGCACGTCGCGCACCGTGCCGCCGCCGAAGGCCGCGAGGAATGCGACGACCGACACGCCGACGGCGTCGAGCCGCTTGCGCGCCGCCTCGATCAGCCCCGACAGCGCGAACGCGACGGTCGCCGCCGCCTCGATGCCGACCCGCAGCGACGACCACGCGACGAACGTCGTGTGCATCGCACGTCAGCGCAACGCGAAGTCGACGCGGTTCGGCGCGCCGCCGTCGTCGATGCCGGCGGCGGTCAGCTTCGGCGCGACCAGGAACACGCGACCCGGGGCGATCTTGCCGGTGCCTTCGATGGCGTGGCGCACGACGTCGGCCCGCGCCTCGGCGAGCCAGCGCGGGTCGTTCGGGTCGAGCTGGATGTCCGCGAGCAGCAGGCGCTCCATCTCGGCGTCGGGGATCGACTTCGCGAGGCCGATCGCATTGCGCGGCTTGTCGGGCAGCTTCGTGTCGTCGTAGACCTTCGCGAGGTACTTCGCGTAGTCGGCGCCCGGCTCGATCGTCACGTCCTCGCCGCCCGACCGGCTCGCCGGGCTTCGACTCGTCCTTCGCCTTCGCGTCCTTCAGGCGGTCGAGCAGGTGGTCGCGCTTGATGCCCTCGGGGTCGGTCGCCGGATCGTAGCGGCCGATGATGTCGAGCTTCAGCTTCGGCCGGTCGGCGAGCGCCTTCGCGAGCGTGTCGAGCTTCGTCGCGGCCCATGTCGGTGAGGTCGCTGACGCCGGGCTTGAACTGGATGTAGCCGAGGTCGCCGTGGTCGCCGCCGCCGAACGCCGCGCCGATCAGCGGGAACGGCGACGTGGCGGCCCGCGCGAGCAGGTTGAGGACGGCATGCCACAGGACGCCGCCGATGCTGAACTGCGGATCCGACAGCGAGCCCGAGACCGGCAGCTGGATGTCGATCTCGCCCTTCGAGTTCGCGAGCAGCGCGACCGCGAGCCGCACCGGCAGGTTCGCTTTCGAACTCGCGTCGTGCTCGCCGAACGTCAGCTGGTCGAGGAAGACGCGGTTCTGCGCCTGCAGCTGGCCGTTCTCGATGTGGTACTTGACGGTCGTCGACAGCTTGCCGCGCTCGATGCCGTAGCCCGCGTACTTGATCGCATACGGCGACAGTCGCGTGAGCTCGATGTCCTTCGCCTCTGCCGCGAGGTCGACGTACAGCTGCGGCGCGAGCGGATCGATGCTGCCGGACACGTCGAGCGTGCCTTCGCCGTTGATGCGGCCCGCGAGCTTGACCGACGCGGGCTTCGCCTCGCTCGACGACAGCGCGCCGACGGCGCCGTCGAGGTCGGTCAGGTTCGCGCTGTAGTTCGGCTTGATGAAGTTGTCGGTGATGCCGACGCGGCCGTTCGACAGCTTCACGCCGGCGACGCTGATCGACGGCTTCGCGGTCGGGTGCGCGTCTTCGGCGACCGGCGCGGTGCTCTCCGGCTTCGTCACCGACTGCGCCTGCCCCGGCGACGAAACGACGTCCTGCAGGTTGAGCCGGCCGTTCGCGTTGACGATGACGCGCGCGTAGAAGTCGGCGAGCGCCACGTCGCCGAGCGCGATCGACGGCGGCGCACCGGACGGCACGCGGACGTCGACGCTCGGGATCGCGAGCGACTTCCAGCTGACGAACTCCTCCGACGTCAGCTTGTCGAGCGCGCGCATCCGCGCGATGCCGAACGATCCGTGGTACGCGATGGCCGGCGACGCGTTCGCGCCCTTCGCCTGCGTCACGTGCAGCGTGCCCTTCGTGTCGAGGTCGGCGCTCGTGACGACGACGTTCAGCCGCTCGCCGGCGTAGGCCGCGAGCCAGCCCACCGCGACCTGGTTCGCGTCGACGCGCGCCGACACGTCGAGCGGCGCGAGCGTCGCGCGGCCGTCGACGACGAGCCGGCCGCGCTGGTCGACTCGCGCGTCGACCTTGAAGGGGATCGTGCCGGTCGGCGACGTGCCGACGTTGCCGGCCGTCACGTTCAGCGGCTGCACGCCGGACGTGGACCGGCGTCGGCACCGACACGTCGTCGATCGACACGTCGCCGCGCTCGATCGCGAGCGCCTTGACGACGGCGGTGAACGGCCTCGCCGCGACCGGCTTCACCTCGACCGCGGGCGCGGCGGCCGTGCGCGTCGCGACGGGCTTCGCCTCGACGATCGCGGCCTGCAGGTTGAGCCGACCCTTCGCGTCGCGACGGATCGCGATCGTCGGCGCGGTCAGCGTCAGCCGTTCGGCCGTGAACGCGCGCGTCGCGAGGTCGAACGCGCCGCCGTCGAGCGCGATCGCATCGACGCCGACGAGCGGCGCGAACGCGGCGCCGTGCGTGTCGGCCACGCTCGTTCGCAGGTGCGACACGCGCAGCGCGATGTCGTCGACGAGGCCGGTCGCGTCGGTCTTCGACGCGTCGACGCGGAAGCGCGCGTGCAGCGTCGACGCTGCCGTCGTCGATGCGCGCCGCGACCGACGACGCGAGGTACGGCGCGACGCGGGCCGGCCTGAAGCCCTTCAGCTCGATCGTGCCGTTCGCGTCGCGGCGCTCGACGACGACGCTGCCCTTCGCGTCGAGCGTCGTGCCGTCGTCGGTCGCGAGCGCGACGTGGAACGTCGTCGGCGTCGCGCCGGCGAGCGCGACGGCGCCGGCGTCGACGTCGATGCCGGTCAGCACGATCGTCGCCGCCGGCGCGACGGCCTCGTCGACGATCCGCACGCGACCGCGCTCGATGCGCGCGTCGGCGACGGTGACCTGCGGGGTGGACGGCGGTGTCGCGGCCGTCTTCGGGCCCGCGTCCGGCGCGCGCGCGACGGTCGTCGCCGGGCCCGGCATCCGGAACAGGTCGACGAGGTCGATGCTGCCGTCCGCGCGTCGCGTCGCGTCGATCGACGGCTCGACGACCGCGACCGTCCGCAACGCCACGACGCCGTTGAAGGGATCGATCTTCGCGATGTCGACGTCGACCGACTTCGCGGCGATGGCGGTGCGGCCGCGGCCGTCGGCGATCGCGAGCGACGCCAGCGCGACGTGGCCGCCGATGCCGAACGACTGCGGCACCGCGGCGCCGGCCTCGTCCTTGCCCGCCGCGCGGAACGTCAGCGCGACCTGCGCCGACAGGCGGCCCGACGCGAGCACGAACGGCAGCTTCGTCGGCGACAGGCCGACGTATTCGGTGAGATCGAGGTCGCGCAGGTCGAGGTCCATCGCCGACTCGTGCGTCGTCGAGAACGGCTGCGCGCGGCCGTGCAGCGCCGAGCGTGCTGCCGTCGACCTTCGCGCTGAACTCCGGCGTGACGAAGATCGTGGCGGCGTACGGCAGGTTCGAGACGAACGGCACCGCGAGCCGCAGGTCGTCGATCGTGTGCTTGCGGCCGCCGACGCGGTCGTCGACGTCGATCGTGCCGCCGTCGACCTCGATGTTGTTCAGCGAGAAGCGCGCCGGCGAATCGCTCTTCGGCTGCGCGGCGAGCCGGTCGACGATGTCGGAGAAGTTGAAGCGTCCAGGCTCGAGTCGCGCGACGTGCACCGTCGGGCGATGGACCGTCAGCCGATCGAACACGATCGCGCGGCGGAACAGCGACGCGGACGAGACGTCGGCGTAGAGCTCGCCGACCGTGACGAACGGCGACGTGCCGTCGGCCTCGTACAGCGTGAAGTCGTCGATCGTGGCCGCGATCAGGAACGGGTTGATGCGGACCCGGCCGATCGTCGCCTTGCGCCCGAGCTGCGTCGCGATCTGTTTTTCAGCGATCGACTGGACGACGCCCGGCATCACGAAGAAGCCGACGACGCCGACGACGACGACCAGCACGACGATCACGATCGCGGCGATGCGGCCGCGGCGGACCCAGGGCGATCGAGGGACGTCGGCGCGGGTCATCGGTCGCGTCGGCCGGCGATCGTCAGAGCAACGTCAGCAAAGAACGCGGCTCGTCGCAGACGACGTCGGCCTGCCACTGCGTCGGCTCGCTGCGGCCGCAATAGCCCCACGCGGCCGCGACGGTGCCCATGCCGGCGGCATGGCCGGCCGTCATGTCGCGCAGGTCGTCGCCGACGTAGATGCATTCGGACGGCGGGATGTCGAGCAGGTCCGCCGCGTGCAGCAGCGGCGCCGGATGCGGCTTCGCGAACGCCGTCGTGTCGCCGCCGACGATCGCGCCCGCGCGCGTCGCGAGCCCGAGCTTCGCGGCGAGCGGCGCGGTGAAGCGCATCGCCTTGTTCGTGACGATGCCCCACGCGATGCCGCGCGCCTCGAGCGCGTCGAGCACGTCGGGCATGCCGTCGAACAGCGTCGAGTGGACGGCGAGCGCGGCCTCGTAGCGGTCGAGGAACTCGACGCGCAGCGCCTCGTAGTCGGCGTCGCCCGGCGCACATTCGAATGCGACGCCGACGAGGCCGCGCGCGCCGTGCGACGCCATCGGCCGCAACCGCTCGAGCGGCACCGGCTCGAGGCCGCGCGCGACGCGCATCGCGTTCGCGGCCGCGGCGAGGTCGGGCGCCGTGTCGGCGAGCGTCCCGTCGAGATCGAACAGCATCGCGCGCCACGGCGTCGGCACGCCGGCGCGGTCGACGTCGCCATCACGCGCGTCCCGCGTCGTCGCGACAGATAGTTGACGTCGACGTTCGAGCCGAGCCGGTAGCGGCGCGTCAGCGGGTTGTAGTGCAGGCCGGTCAGCTCGGTCGACGTCGAGCCCGGCGACGCGCGCGTCGCGCGTCAGCTCGGCCGGCGTGATGAAGCGGTCGTAGTCGTGCGTGCGCGGCGGCAGCAGCCGCAGCAGGTACTCGGCGCCGACGACCGCGAACAGGTAGGCCTTCGGGTTGCGGTTGATCGTCGAGAAGAACACGCGGCCGCCCGGCTTCACGAGCGTCGCGCACGCGCGCACGACGGCCGCCGGGTCGGGCACGTGCTCCAGCATCTCCATGCAGGTCACGACGTCGAAGCGCGCCGGGCTCGCGCGCGGCGAGGTCCTCGGCCGCGATCCGCTCGTAGCGCACGCGCGACGCCGGACTCGAGGCCGTGCAACTCGGCGACCGACAGCGGCTTCTCGGACAGGTCGATGCCGATGACGTCGGCGCCGGCCGCGGCCATCGACTCGGCGAGGATGCCGCCGCCGCAGCCGACGTCGACGACGCGGGCGCCGGCGAGCGTCGCGCGTCGGGCGATCCAGTCGAGCCGCAGCGGATTGATCGCATGCAGCGGCGCGAACTCGCCGGTCGGATCCCACCAGCGATGCGCGAGGTCGCCGAATTTCCGGAGCTCGTCGGGGTCGGCATTGGGCGCGGTCGCCGCATGCGCCGGGTCGAGGACGTTCGTGGGATCGTTCATGAGCGGGTGCATCGACGAGACGCGAACCGTAGCACGGCCCACCGGGGCGAACGGCGACACCCGCGCGCGGGCGAACGGGCGGCACCGCGATCGACGCGAGACGATCGCAGCGATCGCGATGACGACGCGATCGACGAGCAGTCGATGAAGCGATCGACCATGCGGTCGACGAAGGGATCGACGACGCGGTCGACGAAGGGGTCGATGAAGCGATCGACGACGCGGTCGCGTCGCGCAAAAAAAAGCCCCGCTTTCGCGGGGCTCATGGCGACGCTCGAGGCGTCGCTGTTCTTGTGAGTCGATCCGGTCAGCGGTTCGGCGCGCGGGTGCCGACGACCTCGATCTCCACGCGACGGTTCTTCGCGCGGCCGGCCGGGTTGTCGTGGCCGTTGATCGTGTTCGGCGCGATCGGCTGGCTCTTGCCCTTGCCTTCGGTGTAGATGCGGTTCGCCTCGACACCCTTCGACACGAGGTAGGCCTTGACCGACTCGGCACGACGGACCGACAGCCTCTGGTTGTACGCGACCGTGCCGATGCTGTCGGTGTGGCCGACGGCGATGATGACCTCGAGGTTGATCGCACCGAGCTTGCCGACGAGATCGTCGAGCTTCGCGCGACCTTCGGGCTTCAGCGTCGACTTGTCGAAATCGAAGAACGCGTCGGCGGCGAACGTGATCTTCTCGTTGGTCGGGGTCGGCGGTGCAGGCGGCGGGGCCGGCGGCGCGGCGGGCGCGGGCGCGACGGCCGGGACGGGCTTCGGAACGAGGTCGGGGTCGCACTCGTACTGGGCGAGTGCCGGAGTGAAGTAGCCGGTCCGCCAGCAAAGGCCGAACGGATCGCGAACGATGACGCCGCGTGCATCCTGCACATAGCCGCTCACCGGAGTCGCGGCCTGGATGTCCGTAAGGGGTTGTGCAGGCGGCGCCGTCGTCTGTTGCAAGTAGGCGCATCCCGTCGACGCCAAGAGAGCAGCCACCGCTGACAGTTTGACCGACTTATTCATGTTTCTCCTTTTGATTTCGAATTCAACGCAGCCGCATCCCGCCCATCGCGACGGCGCATTTATACCCGCGAAGCACCGTGAGTCGCTAGCGAACCTTCCCCATCCAAACACTGAAACGGATGAATCAGCGATCGTATTCGCGCCGTGCACCGTGCTTGTGAAACCCCTCAATCGGTGCCGCAAATGGACTGCGCATCCAATTGACTTCTCGTTCGATTCTGCCACAGGGCCAAGTCGGTTGCACCGTTGCTCTCGGCGGCGCGCGCGCCATCCGCGACGAACTGTCGCTTCCGCACAACAGGGTTTCCGGCCACCCAAACGTCGCTGACCGCCTCCCGTCCGGCGACGAAAATCAGGTGCGAAGCGACGTCGTAGATCGGGTTCAATTGCAGATCGCCGAGGTCGAATGCCGCGAGATCGGCCTGCTTGCCGACGACCAGGCTGCCGATGCGGTCGTCGAGCCCGCAAGCCTTCGCACCGGCCAGCGTCGCGGCATGCAGGACCTGGTGCGCACCGAATGCGTCCGCACGACCCGACGCACCTTTCGCGAGCAACGCCGCGAGTCGCGCCTCGCCCGGCATGTCGAGGCGGTTGTTGCTCGCGGCGCCGTCGGTCCCGATCGCCGACGTTGATCCCGGCATCCAGATAGCGTGCGATCGGCGCGATGCCGGACGCGAGCTTGAGGTTCGACGCGGGGCAATGCGCGATCGACACGCCGCGCTCGGCGAACAGCGCGATCTCGGTCGCGCTCGAGATGGACCGCGTGGACCGCGGTCAGCGACGGCCCGACGAAGCCGAGGCGCTCGAGCCGGCGCGATCGGCCGGGTGCCGTGCTCGGCGAGCTCGCGTCGGATCTCGTCGTCGGTCTCGTGCAGGTGGATCTGCATCGGCATGCCGGTCTGGCCCATCAGCATGCCGATGCGCTCGAACGTCCGGTCGCTGACGGTGTACGGCGCGTGCGGCGCGAACGAGAACGACAGCAGCGGCTCGTGGCGCAGCCGGTCGAACGTCGCGAGGCCCGCGGTCCAGATAGTCGTCGGCGTCGCCGCCGGCCGCGGTCGGGAAGTCGATGACCGTGATGCCGAGGTGCGCGCGCATGCCGACGTCGCGCGCGGCCGTCGGCGGCCGCGTCCGGGAAGAAGTACATGTCGGCGAAGCAGGTCGTGCCGCCGCGCAGCATCTCGAGGCAGGCGAGCCGCGTGCCGGCCGCGACGAACTCCTCGGACAGCAGCGCCTTCTCGACCGGCCAGATGCGCGTCGGTCAGCCAGCGCATCAGCGGCAGGTCGTCGCCGAGGCCGCGCAGCAGCGTCATCGCCGCGTGCGTGTGCAGGTTGACGAGGCCCGGCAGCACGACGTGGTCCGGCAGGATCGTCTCGCGCGACGCCGGATGCCGCGTGCGGAGCTCGTCGACCGGTCCGATCGCGGCGATCGTGCCGCGCGTCGTCGATCAGCGATCGCGTGACCTTCGAGCACGACGCCGGCCGGTTCGATCGGCACGATCCAGCGCGGCACGACGAGCTCCGATGCGACCGGCGTTTTCTGCATCGCGTCGAATATAGCAAAGCGCCCTCTGCAGGCTGTCCGCAGCATGGGTCGACATGCTAAAATCGCAGACTTTTTTGCCGCCCGTCGCGCTGTCTCGATGCCGACGATCGCAGGTCGTCGAACAGGTCGTCGAAGCGGAGGCGCTCGCAGCGAAACGCCGAAGCGAAGCGCCGAAGGCCGCCGGCGTCGCCGAACGACGACCTTCGATGCCCGGCGCGTCGTCGGCCTGATCCCTCCGGTCCGTCGTCCGCGGACCTCGCCCGCATGAATCCGTTCGCCAAAGAAATGATCCCGGTCAGTCTCGAAGAGGAGATGCGCCGGTCCTATCTCGACTACGCGATGAGCGTGATCGTCGGGCGTGCGCTGCCCGACGCGCGCGACGGCCTGAAGCCGGTGCATCGGCGCGTGCTGTACGCGATGCACGAGCTCAACAACGACTGGAACCGGCCGTACAAGAAGTCGGCCCGCATCGTCGGCGACGTCATCGGCAAGTACCACCCGCACGGCGACACCGCGGTGTACGACACGATCGTGCGGATGGCGCAGGACTTCTCGCTGCGCTACATGCTGGTCGACGGGCAGGGCAACTTCGGCTCGGTCGACGGCGACAACGCGGCGGCGATGCGCTACACCGAGATCCGGCTCGCGAAGATCGCCAACGAGATGCTGGCGGACCTCGACCGCGAGACCGTCGACTTCGGCCCGAACTACGACGGCTACGAGCGCGAGCCGCTGGTGCTGCCGACGCGGCTGCCGAACCTGCTCGTCAACGGTTCGACCGGCATCGCGGTCGGCATGGCGACGAACATCCCGCCGCACAACCTGCGCGAGATCGTCGACGCGTGCCTGCACGTGCTGCGCGACCCCGACTGCCCGATCGACGACCTGATCGAGATCGTGCCGGCGCCCGACTTCCCGACCGGCGGGATCATCCACGGCATCGCCGGCGTCCGCGAAGGCTATCGCACCGGCCGCGGCCGCGTCGTCATGCGCGCCAAGGTCCACTTCGAGGACGTCGAGCGCGGAATGCGGCCAACCGCGGACGGCGATCATCATCGACGAGCTGCCGTACCAGGTGAACAAGAAGACGCTGCTCGAGCGCATCGCGCGAGCTGGCGCAGGAGAAGAAGCTCGAAGGCATCGCGCACATCCAGGACGAGTCCGACAAGTCGGGCATGCGCGTGGTCATCGAGCTCAAGCGCGGCGAGGTTCCCGAGGTCGTGCTCGAACAACCTCTACAAGAACACGCAGCTGCAGGACACGTTCGGCATGAACATGGTCGCGCTGATCGACGGTCAGCCGCGGCTGCTGCAATCTCAAGACGATGATCGAGGCGTTCGTCTCGCATCGTCGCGAGGTCGTGACGCGGCGGACCGTGTTCGAGCTGAAGAAGGCGCGCGAACGCGGCCACGTGCTCGAAGGTCTGGCGGTCGCGCTCGCGAACATCGACGAGTTCATCGCGCTGATCAAGGCCGCGCCGACGCCGCCGATCGCGAAGCAGGAGCTGATGCGGCGCGCGTGGGATTCGTCGCTGGTCCGCGAGATGCTGTCGCGCGCGCAGGCCGACACGCCGGGCGGACGCGACGCGTACCGGCCCGAGGGCCTGCCGGCGCACTACGGGATGCAGGGCGACGGGCTCTATCGACTGTCCGACGAGCAGGCGCAGGAGATCCTGCAGATGCGCCTGCAGCGGCTCACCGGCCTCGAGCAGGACAAGATCGTCGACGAGTATCGCGACGTGATGGGCCAGATCGCCGACCTGCTCGACATCCTCGCGAGGCCCGAGCGCATCACGGCGATCATCGGCGACGAGCTGGCGTCGATCCGCAACGAGTTCGGCGACGCGCGGCGCAGCGAGATCGTGATGAACGCCCTCGACGTGAACGACGAGGACCTGATCACGCCGCAGGACATGGTCGTCACGCTGTCGCACGGCGGCTACATCAAGAGCCAGCCGGTCGGCGAGTACCGCGTCGCAGAAGCGCGGCGGGCGGGGCAGGCAGGCGGCCGCGACGAAGGAAGACGACTGGATCGACCAGCTCTTCATCGCGAACACGCACGACATCATCCTCGCGTTCTCCGACCGCGGCCGCGTGTACTGGCTGAAGGTCTACGAGGTGCCGCAGGGTTCGCGCGGCTCGCGCGGCCGGCCGCTCGTCAACATGTGGCCGCTCGCCGACGGCGAGAAGATCACCGTCGTGCTGCCGGTCAAGGCGTTCGACGACGCGCACTACGTGTTCATGGCGACGTCGCTCGGCACCGTCAAGAAGACGCCGCTGACCGACTTCGCGAACCGGCGCACGGCCGGCATCATCGCGGTCGACCTCGACGACGGCGACTACCTGATCGGCGTGGCGATCACCGACGGCCAGCACGACGTGATGCTGTTCTCCGACGCCGGCAAGGCCGTGCGCTTCGACGAGAACGACGTGCGGCCGATGGGTCGCGGCGCGCGCGGCGTGCGCGGCATGATGCTCGACGACGGCCAGCAGGTGATCGCGCTGCTCGTCGCGCCGAACGAGGACGAGCGGGCGCGTCGCAATCCGGCAACGGCAACGGTGCCGTGCGGGTCGCCGAAAGCGTGCTGACGGCGACCGAGAACGGCTTCGGCAAGCGCACGCCGATCGACGAGTACACGCGCCACGGCCGCGGCACGAAGGGCATGATCGCGATCTCGACGTCGGAGCGCAACGGCAAGGTCGTCGCCGCGACGCTCGTCGACGTGAAGGACGAGGTGATGCTGATCACGACCGGCGGGGTGCTGATCCGCACGCGCGTCGCCGAGATCCGCGAGATGGGCCGCGCGACGCAGGGCGTCACGCTGATCAGCGTCGATGCCGGCACGCGGCTCGTCGGCCTGCAGCGCGTCATCGAGACCGAGGACGCCGAAGGACCCGAAGGCGCCGAACCGTCGGCGTCGGCCGACGAGGCGACGTCTTCGCCGTCGGGCTCGTCGCCCGGCGACGACGACGTGACCGGCGAAGGCGACACCTGACGTCGAGGCCGCGCGCGTCGCGACGCGGCCCCGACATGGACCACAACGAACGGGCGTCTCGCGACGCCGGAGACCTCGCATGAACCGTCATTCCATCGCTCGTACGCTGTCGATCGCGCTGATCGCCGTTCCGCTCGCCGCCGCCGCGCAGGCGCCGGCCCCGACCGCGCCGCAGGCCGCGCCGGCCGCCGCGCCCGCGCCCGCGGCGCCCGTCTCGCCGGAGCAGCGCGCGGCGATCAAGGACCTGCTCGACGCGATGAACACGCACGACGCGCTGACCCGCGCGTACGCCGCGATGAGCCAGAGCCTCGCGCCGCGGATGGGCGAGGCGATGAATCGCCAGATCGAGACCAATCCGTCGCTGTCGCCGGAGCAGAAGCAGCGCGTGCGCGCGAGCATCGGTCCGTCGTTCGAGACGGCGGTCCGCGACTCGATGGCGATCGTCACGAGTCCGAAGCTGGTCGACGAGACGATCGACAGGATGATCCCGATCTACGCGAAGTACTTCACGCTGCCGGAGATCAAGCAGCTGACGGCGTTCTATCGCACGCCGCTCGGCCAGAAGACGCTCGCGACGATGTCGCAGGCGAACGGCGAGGCGCTGCAGGCCGGCGCCGCCATCTTCTCGCCGCGCATCTCGGCGATCATGGAAAAGACCGTGCAGCGCGCAGGTCGACGCGGTGACCGCCGCCGCGCCGGCGCCGGGCGCGTCGAAGGGCTCGTCGCCCGCGAAGAAGTAGCCGCGTCGGGACCGCGAGTGGCGCGCGTCTACAACTTCTCGCCGGGTCCCGCGACGATCCCGGAGGCGGTGCTGCGGCAGGCCGCCGACGAGATGCTCGACTGGCACGGCACCGGCATGTCGGTGATGGAGATGAGCCATCGCGGCGCCGACTACGCGCCGGTCATCGAGGAGGCGCAGGCCGACCTGCGCGCGCTGCTCGGCGATCCCGTCGGACTACGCGGTGCTGTTCATGCAGGGCGGCGCGCTCGCCGAGAACGCGATCGTGCCGCTGAACATGCTGCGCGGCCGGCCGGTCGCCGACTACGTCGACACCGGCATCTGGTCGCGTCAAGTCGATCACGGAGGCGCGGCGCTACGGCGACGTCCACGTCGATCGCGTCGTCGAAGGCCGACGACTACACGCGCGTCCCGACGCAGGACGAGTGGCGGCCGACGACGGGCGCCGCGTACGTCCACATCTGCGGCAACGAGACGATCGGCGGCGTCGAGTATCACTGGCTGCCCGACGTCGACGCGCTGTACGGCGACGACACGCCGCTCGTGGCCGACATGTCGTCGCACATCCTGTCGCGGCCGGTCGACGTGTCGCGCTACGGCGCTGATCTACGGCGGCGCGCAGAAGAACATCAGCATGGCCGGCCTCACGTTCGTGATCGTGCGCGACGACCTGCTCGGGCAGGCGCATCCGCTGTGTCCGTCCGCGTTCGACTACCAGGTCGTCGCCGACAACGACTCGATGTTCAACACGCCGCCGACCTACGCGATCTATCTCGCCGGCCTCGTGTTCAAGTGGCTGCTCGCGAGGCCCGCGGCAGTCGGTCGTCCGGACCTCACGCCGATGCAGACGATGGCGATGCTGAACGTCGAGAAGGCCGCGCTGCTGTACGACGCGCTCGACGCGTCGGCCTTCTACGTCACGCGGGTCGCGCCCGAGGACCGCTCGCGGATGAACGTGACGTTCCGCCTCGCCGACGACGCGCTGACGATGCCGTTCGTGCAGGCGGCCGCGGAGGCCGGGCTCAAGGGACTGAAGGGCCATCGCGCCGTCGGCGGCATCCGCGCGTCGATCTACAACGCGATGCCGCGCGAAGGCGTCGAGGCGCTGGTCGACTTCATGCGCGAGTTCGAGCGCACGCACGGCTGACGCCGGACCGGCGATGGACGACGCGAAGCCGCCATCGCACGAGCCGTCCGCTGCGGCATCGGCCGCGGCATCGAACGCCGCGCCGGACGCCGACCTCGCGTCCGCCCGCGCGCGCATCGACGCGCTCGACGCGCAGATCCTCGAACTGCTGAACCGCCGCGCGACGGTCGCCGACGAGGTCGGCGCGATCAAGCGCGCGGCCGATCCCGACGCGCAGGTGTTCCGGCCGGAACGCGAGGCGCAGGTCGTCGCGCGTCTCGCGTCGCTGAACGCCGGCCCGCTGCCCGACGACGCGATCGGCACGATCTTCCGCGAGGTGATGTCGGCGTGCCGCGCGCTCGAGCGCCGCGCGGTCGTCGCGTACCTCGGGCCCGAAGGCACGTACAGCGAGCAGGCGGTGATCCTGCAGTTCGGCCGCGGCGTCGAGCGCCGCGCGTGCGCGAGCATCGACGAGATCTTCCGCGCGGTCGAGGCGAAGGCGGCCGACTTCGGCGTCGTGCCGCTCGAGAACTCGACCGAGGGCACGGTCAACCGCAGCCTCGACCTGCTGCTCAACTCGCCGCTGCGGATCTGCGGCGAGGTCGCGCTGCGCGATCCATCATCACCTGCTGACGAAGAGCGGCGCGCTGGTCGACGCGGACGGCGTCGCGGTCGCGCGGGTCTGTGCGCATCCGCAGGCGCTCGCCCAGTGCACGAACTGGCTCGATCGCCACCATCCGACGCTCGAGCGCGTGCCCGTCGCGAGCAACGGCGTCGCCGCGACGATGGCCGCCGACGATCCGACGACGGCCGCGATCGCCGGCGACCTCGCGCGCGAGCGCTACGGGCTCGCGGCCGTCGAGACGCACATCCAGGACGTCGCGCACAACACGACGCGCTTCGGCGTGATCGGTTCGATCGCGACGAACCCGTCGGGCCGCGACCAGACGTCGTTCGTGTTCTCGGTCGCGAACCAGGCGGGCGCGGTGCACGAGGCGATCGAGCCGCTCGCGCGCCATCGGCGTGTCGATGACGCGCTTCGAGTCGCGACCGGCCCGGACCGGCGCGTGGGTGTACCACTTCCACATCGACGTCGAGGGCCACGAACGCGATCCGGCGGTCGCGGCGGCGCTCGGCGAACTGAAGACGCGCGCAGGCTTCTTCAAGCTGCTCGGGTCGTATCCCGTCGCGTGACCCATCGAAAGGCCGACATGAGCGAACACTTCCACGTCCCCGATCACATCCGTTCGATCCCGCCGTATCTCGGCGGCAAGCCGATCGACGAGGTCGCTCGCGAGTTCGGGCTCGACCCCGCGAAGATCGTCAAGCTCGCGTCGAACGAGAATCCGCTCGGCGTGCCCGACAGCGCGAAGCGCGCGATGGCGGCCGCGATGAGCGAGATCGGCCGCTATCCCGACGACGCGGGCTTCGACCTGAAGCGCGCGCTCGCCGCGAAGCTCGGCGTCGACGAGAACTGGATCGTGCTCGGCGCCGGCTCCAGCGACATCCTCGACACGGCCGCGATGACGTTCGCCGGCAGCGCGGGGCGCGTCGGTGCATTCGCAGTACGGCTTCGTCGTCTACGGGCTCGCGGCCCGCAAGGTCGGCGCCGAGGCCGTCGTCGTGCCGGCGACGCCGGGCCTCGGCCACGACCTCGACGCGATGCGCGCGGCCGCGCTGTCCGAGCCGCGGGCATCGCTGGTCTACGTCGCGAACCCGAGCAATCCGACCGGCACGTTCATCGACGGCCCGACGCTCGAGGCGTTCGTCGCGGCGATGCCGCGCGAGACGATCGTCGTGCTCGACGAGGCATACACCGAATACCTGCGAGCCGCATCAGCGCTACGACTCGACGCGTCTGGGTGCGCGCGCTTCCCGAACCTGATCGTGTCGCGCACGTTCAGCAAGGCGTTCGGACTCGCCGGCCTGCGCATCGGCTACGGCATCGCGCAGCCGGTCGCGACGAACCTGATGAACCGCGTCCGCAGCGCATTCAACGTCAACGCGCTCGCGCAGGCCGCCGCGGTCGCCGCGCTCGGCGACGACGCGTTCCTCGCCGAAAGCTACCGCGTCAACCGTGCCGGCTACGCCCAGCTCGACGCGCGCGTTCGACGCGGCCGGCATCGAGTACATCCCGTCGTCGGGCAACTTCGTCCTGTTCACGTGCGGGCGACGCGCCGGACGCCGGCGCGCGCGTCAACGTCGCGCTGCTGCGTCGCGGCGTCATCGTGCGGCCGGTCGCGAACTACGGGCTGCCGCAATGGCTGCGCGTGTCGATCGGCACCGAAGCGGAGAACGCGGCGTTCCTCGCGGCGCTGCCCGACGCGATGCGCGCCGACGCGGCCGATCCGGTCGAGGTCGCCGAAGCGGCCGACGCGACGCGCGCGGCGGCCTGACGCCGCGCGTGACGACCGCGATGTTCGGCCGCGTCGCGATCGTCGGCTGCGGGCTGATCGGCGGATCGTTCGCGCTCGCGCTGCGGCGCGCCGGCGTCGTCGACGAAGTCGTCGGCGTCGACCGCGACGCAGCGACCGCCGAGCGGGCGAAGGCGCTCGGGATCGTCGACCGCGTCGCGCCGACCGTCGAGGACGCCGTCACCGGCGCCGACCTGGTCGTCGTCGCGACGCCGGTCGGCACCGCGCACGCGGTCTTCGCGGCGATCGCGTCGACGCTCGGACCCGACGCGATCGTGACCGACGTCGGCAGCACGAAGCGCGACGTCGTCGCGGCCGCGCGGCTCGCGCTCGGCGACGCGATCGATCGCTTCGTGCCCGGCCATCCGATCGCCGGCCGCGAGGTGCACGGTCCGGACGCCGCGCAGGCGTCGCTGTTCGACGGCCGGCGCGTGCTGCTGACGCCGCTCGCGGGCCACGCGCCGGCGACCGTCGCGCGCGTCGCGGCCGCGTGGACCGCCTGCGGCGCGCAGGTCGAGACGCTCGACGTCGGCACGCACGATCGCGTGCTGTCGTCGGTCAGCCACCTGCCGCACCTGCTCGCGTACGCGCTCGTCGCGCAGATCGCCGACGCGCCCGATGCCGCGCTGAAGTTCTCGCTCGCCGGCAGCGGCTTCCGCGACTTCACGCGGATCGCGGCGTCGAGCCCCGAGATGTGGCGCGACGTCGCGCTCGCCAATCGCGACGCGCTCGTCGAGGATCTCGACCGCTACCGCGAGCGGCTCGACGACCTGCGACGCTGGCTCGCGACGGGCGACGCGGCCGCGCTCGAAGCGCTGTTCACGACGGCGCGCGACGCGCGCGTCCGCTGGACGGACCGCTGATCGTCTTCACGCAAGACGGTCCGCGTCGGCGCTTCGCGACCTTCAGCGCTGCACGACGATCCGCATGAACGTCGCGGGGATCGAGGTGCCGCGGCCCGACGCCGTGTTCTGCGCGCGGGCGAGTGCGACGAGTTCGTCGCGCAGCGCGTCGACGCGACCGTCCTTCGTCGCGGCGTCGAACGCGTTCATCGTCGGGCCGTAGAACAGCCGGAACACGTCGATCAGGTCGTCCGGCGAGCGGTCGGACGACTCGAAGCGGAACGTGTCCTTCGTCATCGCGATGCGGTCGGCCGGCACGCCGGCCTGCCCGAAGCGCTCGACGATGTGCGACTCGACGCCCCACGTCATCGGGCTGACGAAGCCTTCCGGCGGCGGCGGCGTGTACGCCGAGCTGATCTTCAGCAGCTGCGAGACGAACGACGTCGGGTCGTTCGGGATCCAGTTGCCCATCACGACGCGGCCGCCCGGCTTCGTGACGCGGACCATCTCCTTCGCGACGTCGAACGGTCGCGGCGCGAACATCGCGCCGAAGACCGACAGCGTCAGGTCGAAGGCGCCGTCGGGCACGCCGTCGAGGTGGCTCGCGTCGCCTTCGCGGAACACGAGGCGACCGTCGAGGCCGAGCTGCTTCGCGCGCGCGTTGCCGGCCGCGACGAGATTGCGCGCGATGTCGATGCCGGTGACCTCGGCGCCCGACTGCGCGAGCGGCACGGCCGTCGTGCCGTCGCCGCAGCCGAGGTCGAGGACCTTCGCGTCCGGCGGGACGTCGAGCGAGCGGACCAGCGCCTCGCCGGACCCGCGCATCGTCGCGGCGACGGCGGTGAAGTCGCCTTTCTCCCAGAGCGTCCGGTTCGGGTTCGGGGTCGTCGTCGGGTCCATGGTCTTCCTTCGCGGGTTGGTTCGACGCGGTGCGTCGGACGATGCGGTGGTGCGGCGGTGCGTCGTTCGCTATTCCATGCTCCATCCGTGGCTGACGATCAGCGACTGCCCCGTCAGCGCGTTGGTCGGGAACGTCGCGAACATCAGCGCGACCTCCGCGACGTCGGCGACCGTCGTGAACTCGCCGTCGACGGTGTCCTTCAGCATGACCTTCTTCACGACGTCGTCCTCGGAGATGCCGAGCGCCTCGGCCTGCTCCGGGATCTGCCGGTCGACGAGCGGCGTGCGGACGAAGCCGGGGCAGATGACGTTCGCGCGGACGTTGTGCGCGGCGCCTTCCTTCGCGACCGTGCGGGCGAGGCCGAGCAGGCCGTGCTTCGCGGTCACGTACGGCGCCTTCAGCGGCGACGCGAGCTTCGAATGCACCGAGCCCATGTACAGGATCGTGCCCCCGTTGCCCGACGCGTACATGTGCTTCAGGCAGGCGCGGGTCGTGAGGAACGCGCCGTCGAGATGGATCGCGAGCATCTTCTTCCACTCGGCGAACGAGAATTCCTCGACCGGATGGACGATCTGCACGCCGGCGTTCGAGACCAGGATGTCGACGCCGCCGAGCTCCGCGATCGTCCGCCCGACGGCCGCGTCGACCTGCGCCTCGTCGGTCACGTCGACCGCGAGACCGAGCGCCTTGCCGCCGTTCTGCTGGATGTCTCGCGCGGCCGCGAGTGCGGCCGGTTCGTTCAGATCGGCGATCGCGATCGCCGCGCCTTCGCGCGCGTAGGTCTCGGCGATCGCCCGGCCGATGCCGCTCGCGGCGCCGGTGACGAACGCGACCTTGTCTTTCAGACGCATGTCGTTCCTTCGATGGTGATGAATATTCAGTCGACGCGCGCCGTGCGGGCGCGCGGTCCGGACAGCGCGCGAGCGACGCGGACGAGCGCGGCCTTCTCGTCGTGGTCCGGCTCGTCGCGCGGCCCCGGCGCCGCGTCGAAGCCCTGCGCGAGGTCGTACACCGTCACGTCCTGGTCCAGCATCGACGACTCGAGCCGGTCGAACTGCTCGTGCGTGCGACGCATGTCGTCGACGCCGGCGGCCCAGTGATCGACCATCGACGGCCGCGAGAACTCGTAGTCCTTCGACTCGCTCTCGAACGCGCGCTGCCGATAGATCAGATGCACGATGTCGACCGGCGACGTGTGCAGGCTCGCGTCGAGCGCGCGCAGGTCCGCGTCGTCGCGCAGATGCGGTGGCAGCCGCCGGATCAGCCGCCGCATCGCGCCGCGCAGCCGCTGCATCTCGGCGATCTTCTCGGTCGCGAACCGCGAACGGCTCGAATACGCGATGTCCTTCTGTCGCTGCAGCACGCCGGCGAGGTTCGTCGGCACGGCCCCGCGCGCCGGGAACAGGTCGACCTGCACGACGAACAGCGGGTCGTCGCCGCGCGCGTCGAGCACGTATTGCAGCGGCGTGTTCGAGACGATGCCGCCGTCCCAGTACGCGCGGCCGTCGACGACGACCGGCGCGAACGCCGGCGGCAGCGCGCCCGACGCGAGGACGTGCTCGGGGCCGATCGTGACGCGGCGGTTGTCGAACCACTTCGAATTGCCGGTCTCGATGTCGACGGCGCCGACCGAGAAGCGCAGCGCGCCGCGGCCCTTCGCGTTGATGCGGTCGAAGTCGACGAGCCGCTCGATCGTCGACCGCAGCTCGGCGCTGTCGTAGACGCTCGTCGCGCCCGGCGCACCGTCCGGCTGCAGCGCCGCCGGCGGCACGCGCGGGCGATAGAAGCCGGGCACGCCGAACGTCGCGGCGTAGCCGGCGCTCCACGCGTTGAACGCGCGTCGCTGCGCGTCGAGCGGCGGCGCGACGCGGGCGGGCCCGGACGAGACGAGTTCCCAGAACGCGCGCAGGCGGTCGATGCGATCCGCCGGTGCGTTGCCGGCGATCAGCGCCGCGTTGATCGCGCCGATCGACACGCCGGCGATCCATTCGCGGCGCGATGCCGGCCCGCGTCATTTCCTCGAAGGCGCCGGCCTGGTACGCGCCGAGCGCGCCGCCGCCCTGAAGCACGAGCGCCACGCGGGCCTGGTCGGACGCGAGCTTCTGCGACAACGGAGCGGGCATGGTGGCGGGCGCGGGACCGGCCGTGCGGCCCGGGACGTCGAAGGGCGCCGATTATGCTCCGGTAACATGGGTGCCCGAAGGCACGGCATCGTTGCGACGTCGGCGGCGACCATCCGCGGCGACCATCCGCGGCGACATTCGCGGCGAGGTCTGCGGCGACGTCTGCCGCGAGGTCTGCGGCCAGGTCGCGGCGAGGTCTGCCGCGACGTGGCTTCGCGCGCTGCCCGCGGCGCTCGCGCCGTCCGCCGCGTCGGATCGCCGTCTTCGATCGTCTCCCAGCCGCCCCGTCGCCCGACCTCATGTCCCGCCCGTCCGAACCCGCCGTCCCGATGCGTCCCGGCGCGACGGCCCCGATCGAGGCGGACGTCGGACCGCCCGGCGCCCGTCGCGCGAGCGTCCGCGTGATCGCGGCGTGGGAGGCGGTCAAGGGCGTGCTCGTGCTGCTCGCGGGAGGCCTGGCGTCGTACCTGTTGCGGCCGGAGCAGGAACAGACCGTCGACGAGATCGTCGGTCACTTCCACCTGAACCCGGCCGGGCACACGTCGCACGTCTTCCAGCAGGCGCTGGCGCACGCGGAGAACATCCAGGTCGACCTGCTCGCGCTCGGCGCGCTGCTGTACGCGCTGCTGCGCTTCGTCGAAGCGTACGGACTGTGGGCCGAGAAACGCTGGGGCTGGGTCCTCGGCATCGCGAGCGCCGCGCTCTACCTGCCGCTCGAGGTGCGGCACTTCCTGCAGCACTTCTCGTCGCTCAGCATCGCGCTGTTCCTCGTCAACCTCGCGATCGTCGTGATCCTGTGGCGCAACCGGACGCATCACGTGGTCCGGGGCGCATGAGACGCGCCTCGCTCGTGCTCGATGCGGCGCACGGCGCGCGCGGGACGGTGCGCGTTCCCGGCTCGAAGAGCATCTCGATCCGCGCGTTGCTGCTCGCCGCGCTGGCCGACGGCGCGACGACGCTGACCGGCGTGCTCGAGTCCGACGACACGACGGTGATGATCGACGCGCTGCAGGCGCTCGGCGTCGACGTCGACGCCGAATCCGCCGGCGCCGGCGGCCTGCGGCTGACCATCCGCGGGGCGCCGGCGTTCGCCCGTCGCGACGCCGACCTCTTCGTCGGCAACTCGGGGCTGTCGATCCGCACGCTGACGGCGGCGCTCGCGTTCGCCGGCGGCCGCTACCGGCTCGCCGGCGTCGCGCGCATGCACGAGCGGCCGATCGGCGACCTCGTCGACGCGCTGCGCGCGCGTCGGCGCGCGGATCGGCTACGAAGCGACCGACGGCTATCCGCCGCTCGTCGTCGAGCCGGCGCGCCGCTCGCCGCGACCGACGGCGTGCGGCGGCTGCGCGTCGCGGCGACGACGTCGAGCCAGTTCCTGACCGGCCTGCTGCATGGCCGCGCCGATGCTGGCCGACGACGCCGACCTCGCGATCGACGTCGACGGCGAGCTCATCTCGCGTCCCTACGTCGACATCACGATCGCGCTGATGCGCCGCTTCGGCGTCGACGTCCGCGAGCCGGCGCCGGGATCGTTCCGGGTCGCGCCGCGGCGCGCGCTACGCGAGCCCGGGGCGCTTCGCAGTCGAGGGCGACGCGTCGTCGGCGTCGTACTTCCTCGCGGCCGGCTGCTGTCGGCGGCGGCCCGGTGCGCGTCGACGGCGTCGGCCGCGCGAGCCTCAGGGCGACGTCCGCTTCGTCGACGTGCTCGTCGCGATGGGCGCCGAGGTCGTCCAGCGCGACGACTGGATCGAGGTCCGCTCGCCCGGCGTCGACTCCACGGCGCCCACGGCTTCCGGCCGCGCCCGATCGACCTCGCATTTCAACGCGATCCCCGACGCGGCGATGACGGCCGCGGTCCTCGCGCTGTTCGCGCGACGGGCCGTGCACGCTGCGCAGCATCGGCAGCTGGCGCGTCAAGGAGACCGACCGCATCGCCGCGATGGCGACCGAGCTCGCGAAGTTCGGCGCGACGGTGGAGGCCGGGCCCGACTGGCTGCGCGTCGAGCCGCTGTCGCCGGCCGCCGTCGCGCGACTCGCCGAGGGCGCGGCGCGCGGCGAGCCGGTCGCGATCGACACCTACGACGACCACCGGATGGCGATGTGCTTTTCGCTGACGCGCTTCCTCGGCGTGCCGGTGCGCATCGAGGACCCGGACTGCGTCGCGCAAGACGTTCCCCGACTATTTCGAGCGCTTCGAAGCGCTCGTCGCCGGCGTCGACGCCGACGTGGAGGCGGCGTCATGAGCGACGTGCCGGTCATCACGATCGACGGGCCGACGGCGTCCGGCAAGGGCAGCGTCGCCGACGGCGTCGCGTCGGCGCTCGGCTTCCACTTTCTCGACAGCGGCGCGCTGTACCGGCTGACGGCGCTCGACGCGCGACCTGCACGGCGTCGATCTCGACAGCGAGGCCGACCTCGCGGCGCGCGCGCTCGCGCTCGAGCCGACGTTCACCGCGAGCCGCATCTTCCTCGACGCGCGCGACGTGACCGACGAGATCCGCCCCGAGCGGATCGGCAACCTGGCGTCCGCGATCGCGCCGTTCCCGGCGCTGCGCGCGGCGCTGCTGGCGCGCCAGCGCGCGTTCGCGCGGACGCCGGGACTGGTCGCCGACGGCCGCGACATGGGCACCGTCGTGTTCCCGGACGCCGCCCTCAAGATGTTCCTCGTCGCCGATGTTGCAGGCGCGCGCGGAGCGCCGGCATAAGCAGTTGATCGAGAAAGGCTTTCCTGCTAACCTCGACGGTCCTCCTGCGAGAGCTGCAGGAGCGCGACGCGCGCGACGCCGGCCGCGGCGGCCCCGCTCGCCGCGGCGCCGGACGCGATCACGATCGACAGCTCCGGTCTCGGACTCGAGGACGTCGATCGCGCGCGTGCTTCGATTCGCCGGCGAGCGCGGCATCGACGCGCGGTCCGGCTGATCGGCGCAGCGCGACGCGCAGGCGACGCGCGCAGGCGGCGCGCGGCAGGCGACACCCCGTGGCAGGCCCGAGCGATCGGGCTGTTCTTCGGACCGGCCCGTCGCCGGTCCTGCAGCAGCGGCTTCGGCGTGCGAAGCCGTCCGGTCATTTCGATCAACCCTCAACAAGGTCCGCGACTTGCGCGGTTTTCAAACACACATGGCATCCGTCACCAATCTCGCCTCCGCCGAGGCGAAGCAGAACGCGCTGAACAATCCCGATTCGTTCGCCGCGCTGTTCGAAGAGAGCCTCACGCATCAGGACATGCGCGCGGGCGAAGTCATCACCGCCGAGGTGGTGCGCGTCGACTACAACTTCGTGGTCGTCAACGCGGGACTGAAGTCCGAGAGCTTCATCCCCATCGAAGAATTCAAGAACGACAAGGGCGAGGTCGAAGTCAAGCCCGGCGATTTCGTCTCGGTCGCGATCGAGTCGCTGGAGAACGGCTTCGGCGACACGCTGCTGTCGCGCGACAAGGCCAAGCGTCTCGCGTCGTGGCATGGCGCTCGAGAAGGCGCTCGACACCGGCGAGCATCGATCGCAGGGCACGATCACCGGCAAGGTCAAGGGCGGCCTGACCGTCATGGTCAACGGCATCCGCGCGTTCCTGCCGGGCTCGCTGGTCGACATGCGTCCGGTCAAGGACACGACGCCGTTCGAAGGCAAGACGCTCGACTTCAAGGTCATCAAGCTCGACCGCAAGCGCAACAACGTCGTCGTGTCGCGCCGCGCCGTGCTCGAGGCGATCGATGGGCGAGGAGCGCGCAGAAGCTGCTCGAGACGCTGCAAGGAAGGCGCGATCGTCAAGGGCGTCGTCAAGAACATCACCGACTACGGCGCGTTCGTCGACCTCGGCGGCATCGACGGCCTGCTGCACATCACCGACCTCGCGTGGCGTCGCGTGCAAGCACCCGTCCGAAGTGCTCGTCGGTCGGCGAGGAAGTCACGGCCAAGGTCCTGAAGTTCGACCAGGAGAAGAACCGCGTCTCGCTCGGCATGAAGCAGCTCGGCGAAGATCCGTGGGTCGGCCTGTCGCGCCGCTATCCGCCGGGCACGCGCCTGTTCGGCAAGGTCACGAACATCACCGACTACGGCGCGTTCGTCGAGGTCGAGCAGGGCATCGAGGGCCTCGTCCACGTGTCCGAGATGGACTGGACCAACAAGAACATCTCATCCGTCGAAGGTCGTGCAGCTCGGCGACGAAGTCGAGGTCATGGTCCTCGAGATCGACGAGGACCGCCGCCGCATCTCGCCTCGGCATGAAGCAGTGCAAGCCGAACCCGTGGGAAGAGTTCTCGATGAACCACAAGAAGGGCGACAAGGTCACGCGGCGCGATCAAGTCGATCACCGACTTCGGCGTGTTCATCGGCCTGCCCGGCGGCATCGACGGCCTGGTGCACCTGTCCGACCTGTCGTGGAACGAGCCCGGCGAAGAAGCCGTGCGCAAGTACAAGAAGGGCGACGAAGCTCGAAGCCGTGGTGCTGGCGATCGACGTCGAGCGCGAGCGCATCTCGCTCGGCATCAAGCAGCTCGAAGGCGACCCGTTCATCAACTTCGTCGCGACGCAACGACAAGGGCGCCATCGTCGACGGCACCGTCAAGTCGGTCGATGCCAAGGGCGCGGTGATCACGCTCGCCGGCGACGTCGAAGGCTACCTGCGCGCGTCGGAAATCGCGCGCGACCGCGTCGAGGACGCCCGCACGTGCCTGAAGGAAGGCGACAAGGTCAACGCGATGATCATCAACATCGATCGCAAGAACCGCAGCATCAACCTGTCGATCAAGGCGAAGGACAATGCCGACGAGACCGAGGCGATGCCACGCATGCAGCGCCGAGACTCGGACGACGAGCTACCGGCACGCACCAACCTCGGCGCGCTGCTCAAGGCCAAGCTCGACGACAAGAACAGCCTAAGGGTAAGCGAGCGCGCGATGACCAAGTCGGAGCTGATCGCCCGCCTGGCGGCGCGGTATCCGCAACTGGTCGCCAAGGATGCCGAGCTCGCGGTCAAGATGATCCTCGACGCGATGGCCGAAGGCCTGGCCGACGGGCAGCGCATCGAGATCCGCGGCTTCGGCAGCTTCGGCCTGAACTACCGGCCGCCGCGCATCGGGCGCAATCCGAAGTCGGGCGAGCAGGTGCAGGTGCCGGCGAAGCGCGTGCCGCACTTCAAGGCCGGCAAGGAATTGCGCGAGCGCGTCGATTCGGGCGCGAATCGCCGAAGGCCGCGCGCCGCAGCCGCGTACGCGCCGCGCGCGTCGTCCGACGATCCGTCGTAGCTGAGCCCGCCGGCGTCGCGATCCCGTCGCGCCCGTCGCGCCGACCACCCTTTCGCCGAGGATCCCATGCGCATCATCGTCGCTGCCCTCTGGCTCGTCCTCTTCGTCGTGCTGTTCGCGTTCGCGCTCAACAACACGGCG
Organism: uncultured beta proteobacterium; assembly: GCA_963720205.1. Taxonomy (GTDB): domain Bacteria; phylum Pseudomonadota; class Gammaproteobacteria; order Burkholderiales; family Burkholderiaceae_D; genus CAHJXF01. The sequence goes on from OY970390.1 coordinate 3,729,539, forward strand.
CCGACCGACCTGCGCTTCTTCGCCGGCATGGGCAAAGGCGCCGCTGATCGCGCTGCTGCTCGCGTTCTTCGTCGCCGGCTTCGCGTTCGGCTTCGTCGCGCTGATGCCGTCGTGGGTGCGCCAGCGCGTCGAGATCCGGCGGCTGCGCCGGCTCGCGGTCCGGCCGGCCGACGTGCCCGTCGACACCGCGCGGGACGGCGCGCGCGACGTCTCGCCGGCGCCGGGAAGCCTGCTGTCGACGGACGTCATCCAGTCCGTCGCGCGCGGCGCGCGCACGACGACCTGACGATGGACCTCCAACTCTGGGTGGCTGCTCGCGATCGCGGGCGCGTTCGCGCTCGGCTGGATCGCGGCGCGCATCGACATGCAAGCACTGCTCGCCGAATCGCGCAGCCTGCCGCGCTCGTACTTCAAGGGCCTCAACTTCCTGCTGAACGAGCAGCCCGACAAGGCGATCGACGCGTTCATCGAGGTCGTGAAGCTCGACCCCGAGACGATCGAGCTGCACTTCGCGCTCGGCAGTCTGTTCCGCCGCCGCGGCGAGACCGACCGCGCGATCCGCATGCACCAGAACCTGCTGAACCGGCCGGACCTGCCGGACGACGAGCGGCTGCACGCGATGTTCGAGCTCGGCAGGACTACCTGAAGGCCGGGCTGCTCGACCGCGCGGAGGAGAGCTTCCGCAAGCTCGAGGGCACGCCGTTCGGCATCGACGCGCGGCGTCACCTGCTCGAGATCTACGAGATCGAGAAGGACTGGCGGCAGGCGATCGGCGTCGCCGAGGCGCTGCAGACGGCCGGCGACCGGGTCGCATGCAGGGCGCATCGCGCAGTTCCACTGCGAGATCGCGCAGACCGCGATCAACGAGTCGCGGCTCGACGACGCGAAGGCCGCGCTCGCCGACGCGCTCGCGGTCAATCGGCAGAACGTGCGCGCGCCGATCCAGCTCGGGCGACATCGCCGTCGCCGAGCATCGCGACGAGGACGCGATCGCCTGCTGGAAGACGGTCGAGCAGCAGAACGCGCCGTACGTCGCGCTGATCGCCGAGCGGCTGATGGACGCGTACACGCGCGCTCGATCGCGCCGAGGAGGGCCTGCGGCTGCTGCGCTCGTGGCTCGACGCGACGCCGTCGATCGACCTGCTCGAGACGCGTGGTCAGGCGACGCGGACGATCGAGGGCAACGCGGCCGCGAACGACGTCGCGCAGCGCTCGCGCTGCATCGCGAACCGACGCTGCTCGCGCTCGCGCAGTTGCTCGAGACGCGCGGGCAGCTCGAGGTGCCGCGCGCCGGAGGACCGCGTCGACCTCGACGTCGTCAAGGGCCTGCTGCAGCAGCACACGCGACGCATCGGCCGCTACGTCTGCACGCATTGCGGCTTCAAGGCGCGCAACTTCTACTGGCAATGCCCCGGCTGCACGAACTGGGAAACGTATCCGCCGCGTCGCACCGAAGAACTCGAACCGCCAGACGAAGTCTGAACAGGGATACCAAGAAAGCCCATGAAAATCACGATCATCGGCACCGGCTACGTCGGCCTCGTCACCGGCGCCTGTCTGGCCGAAGTCGGCAACGACGTCGTCTGCCTCGACGTCGATCCGCGCAAGATCGACATCCTCAACAACGGCGGCGTGCCGATCCACGAGCCGGGGCTGCAGGAGATGGTCGCGCGCAACGCGCGCGGCCGGCCGCCTGCACGTTCACCACCGACGTCGACGCCGGCCGTCGCGCACGGCGACGTGCAGTTCATCGCGGTCGGCACGCCGCCCGACGAGGACGGCTCCGCCGACCTGCAGTACGTGCTCGCGGCCGCGCGCAACATCGGCCGCCACATGACCGGCTTCAAGGTGATCGTCGACAAGTCGACGGTGCCGGTCGGCACGGCCGACAAGGTGCGCGCCGCGATCGCCGACGAGCTCGACGCGCGCGGCGTCGCGCTGCCGTTCGCGGTCGTGTCGAATCCCGAGTTCCTGAAGGAAGGCGCGGCGGTCGACGACTTCATGCGGCCCGACCGCATCGTGATCGGCTGCCGACGACGAGGCCGGCGAGCGCGCGCGCGACTGATGCGCGCGCTCTACGCGCCGTTCCAGCGCAACCACGACCGCATGCTCTTCATGGACGTGCGCTCGGCCGAGCTCACCAAGTACGCGGCCAACGCGATGCTCGCCACGCGCATCTCGTTCATGAACGAGCTCGCGAATCTGGCCGAGCGCGCTCGGCGCCGACATCGAGCTCGTGCGCCAGGGCATCGGCTCCGATCCGCGCATCGGCTATCACTTCCTGTATGCCGGCTGCGGCTACGGCGGCTCGTGCTTCCCGAAGGACGTGCAGGCGCTGCAGCCGCACGGCGCGCGAGACCGGCCGCCGCTGCGGATTCTCGAGGCGGTCGAGGCCGTCAACGAGGCGCAGAAGGACGTGCTCGTGCGAGCAAGATCGTCGCGCGCTTCGGCGACGACCTGCAGCGGCCGCACGCTTCGCCGTCTGGGGCCTCGCGTTCAAGCCGAACACCGACGACATGCGCGAGGCGCCGTGCGCGCGTGCTGATCGCCGAGCTGCTGCGCGCGCGGCGCGCGCGTGACCGCGTACGACCCGGTGGCGATGGACGAGGCGCAGCGCGTGTTCGCGCTCGATCTCGAGGACGTGCCGCAGCAGCTCGCGCGCCTCGCATTCGCCGACACGCCGGAGGACGCGCTCGACGGCGCCGACGCGCTGGTGATCGTCACCGAGTGGAAGGAGTTCCGCAGCCCCGACTTCGACGCGCATGCAGCAGCCAGCTGAAGAGCCGCGTCATCTTCGACGGCCGCAATCTGTACGACCCGGAACGCGTGCGCGGCGTACGGGCTCGACTACTTCGCGATCGGTCGCCGATGCATCGCGCGGCCGCGGTGCTCGGCCGCGAAGTGACCGTCCGCGCGAGCGCGCGATGACGCAGCGCGACCTGAAGGCGCGGATCGGCGGCGCGCGCGTGCTGGTCGTCGGCGACGTGATGCTCGACCGCTACTGGTTCGGCGACGTGGAGCGCATCTCGCCCGAGGCGCCGGTGCCGGTCGTGCACGTCGACGCGCAGCGAGGAGCGGCTCGGCGGCGCGGCGAACGTCGCGCGCAACGCGGCGGCGCTCGGCGCGCACGGTCGGCGCTGCTGTCGCGTCGTCGGCCACGACGAGCCGGGCGACGCGCTCGCCGAGCTGCTCGGCGAGACGCGGCATCGCGTCGCACCTGCATCGCGACGCCGAGCTGCCGACGACGATCAAGCTGCGCGTCATCGGCCGCCAGCAGCAGCTGCTGCGCGTCGACTTCGAGAACGCGCCGAGCGCGCGAGGTGCTCGCCGACAAGCTCGCGCGAGTTCGCGCGAGCTGCTGCCGCGCTACGACGTCGTCGTGATGTCCGACTACGGCAAGGGCGGCCTGACGCACATCGACGCGGATGATCGCGTCGCGCGCGCGGCCGGGCAAGCCGGTGCTCGTCGATCCGAAGGGCGACGACTGGGACGCGCTATCGCGGCGCGACGCTGCATCACGCCGAACCGCGCCGAGTTGCGCGAGGTCGTCGGGCGCTGGCGCGACGAAGGCGGACCTCGCAGTCGCGCGCGCGACGCGCTGCGCGCCGACCTCGACCTCGAGGCGCTTGCTGCTGACGCGCTCCGAGGAAGGCATGACGCTCTTCACCGCGACGACGCGCGCTGCGTCGCACGACGTGCCGGCCGACGCGCGCGAGGTGTTCGACGTCTCGGGCGCCGGCGACACCGTCATCGCGACGCTCGCGACGCTGCTCGGCGCCGGCGCCGACGCTGCGCGACGGCGGTCGACCTCGCGAACCGCGCGGCGCGGCATCGTCGTCGGCAAGCTCGGCACGTCGGTGGTCGGCGTCGACGAGCTGCTCGCCTGATCGGCGGCGCGCGGGAACATTCGTCGCGCCCGCGGTTCCGACCGTTTCATCGAGTCGGGAGGGAACCATGAACACGACCTGGATCGTCGTCGCGAACGCGGGCCGCGCGCGGGTGTTCGCGCAGGACGCCGCCAACGAGCCGTTCGAGGAGATCGAGGACGGCGTCGACACGACGGCGCGACTGCGAACGGCCGACACGGAGACCGACGACCTCGGCCGGCGCTCGCATTCGCACGGTGCGAACCCGTCGTCGCAGCAGCCGAGCGGCTACGAGCCGCACACGACGCCGCACGAGCATCATGCCGAGCAGTTCGCGCGCGATGTCGCGGCGACGCTCGCGCGCGGCCGGGCCGACGGCCGCTTCGCGCATCTCGTGCTGACCGCGTCGCCGGAGTTCCTCGGGCTGCTGCGGCGGTTCCTCGACCCGCATGTCGCGTCGTGCGTGACGACGTCGATCCCGCACGACTACACGCAGCTCGACGCGACGCGGCTGCGCGAACGGATCGAGCAGCACGCGGCGTAATGCGGCGGCGCGAGGCGATCCGTCCTGATTCCGGGCGGACGCGTCGATCAGTCGTTCGATCGTCGGATACACCCTTGGCGCCGCTTTCATCGCCGGCGGGACCGACACGAGCGGTCATCGTCGCGGCTCACCAGCCTGCTCGAGCTGCGGACGAGTGATGCCCGCAAGTTCGCTTGTCGGACATGTGCCGGCACACCCATCCTCTTCGACTATAGGGCTTTGGAGCCGCCTGTCTTAACCTCGTTTCACCGCGGCGATGCGAAGTGGAAAGTGGACGTGGAATTCAGCGAGGAGCTAGGCAACCTGCTTACCGCGTTCGATTCGCTCCGACGGCTGGCGCGGGCGGAGTCGAAAGCGTTGGAGGTTGCCGAGCGCCTGTTGACTGCGAACGCGGTCGCCTTCATTCGGGAGACACATCTAGCCGAGCTCGATGCGCTCCAGGCATTGGTCGCGCACGTCGACCTCTTCCGCAAACGTCATCCGGAGTTGCGATCGAGCAGCCGGGATGCGGTGGACGAGCCGACCCGCTCCTGACGGGAGGACGGCAGGTCGAACGAGGGCGGCAACTGCGCGACGGCGACGTCCCGTCGGCCGGCTCAACGCGGCGATAATGGGCGCCCTCGCGCGACCGCGCGGCGCTCCTCCTCGCCCATGACCGTCATCGTCACCGGTGCCGCCGGCTTCATCGGCAGCAACCTCGTCCGCGCGCTCAACGACCGCGGCGTCACCGACATCGTCGCCGTCGACGACCTGACGCAGGCCGACAAGTTCGTCAACCTCGTCGACTGCGAGATCGCGGACTACCTCGACCGCGACGACTTCGTCGCGCGGTTCGCGGGCGGCGCGTTCGGCAAGGTCGACGCGGTGCTGCATCAGGGCGCGTGCTCCGACACGATGGAGACCGACGGCCGCTACATGATGGACAACAACTACCGCTATTCGCTCGCGCTGATCGAGGCGTGCGCGGCGCAGCGCGTGCCGTTCCTGTACGCGTCGTCGGCGGCGACGTACGGCGCGGGTCCGCGCTTCGTCGAGGAACGCGATGCCGAGAAGCCGCTGAACGTCTACGGCTACTCGAAGTTCCTGTTCGACCAGGTCGTGCGTCGCCGGCTGCCGGGGGCGACGCACCAGATCGCGGGCTTCCGCTACTTCAACGTCTACGGACCGCGCGAGCAGCACAAGGGCCGGATGGCGTCGGTCGCGTTCCACAACGACCGGCAGTTCGAGGCCGACGGCCGCGTCAAGCTGTTCGAGGGCTGGGCCGGCTACGGCGACGGCATGCAGCAGCGCGACTTCATCTCGGTCGAGGACGTCGTGAAGGTCAACCTGCACTTCCTCGACCGCGGCACGTCGGGCATCTACAACGTCGGCACCGGCCGCGCCGAGACGTTCAACGACGTCGCGATGGCCGTCGTCAACAGCCGCCGCCGTCGCGCCGGCGACCCGCCGTTGCCGCTCGCCGCGCTCGTCGACGAGGGGCTGATCGAGTACGTCGCGTTCCCCGAGGCGCTGAAGGGCAAGTACCAGAGCTTCACGCAGGCCGACGTGACGCGGTTGCGCGCGGCCGGCTACGAGCAGCCGTTCCTGACGGTCGCCGAAGGCGTCGGACGCTACTGCGACTGGCTCGCCGCGCGCGGCTGACCGGCGACCGGGACCGCGACGGCGCGTCAGCCGCGTCGGCGCCCGCTCACTGGGGGACCGGCGGCGGCGGCGTCGGGTCCTGCGCGACCGGCGACTGCAGGTTGCAGGCGAGTCCCCGCGACGTGCCGTCGCGCGTCCTCGCCCAGTCGCGCAACGCGTCGGACAGCGTCGCGTTCGCCGACACCGACGCCGACTGGATCGAACCGCCGCTCGACGTCTCCGCGACGCCGAGCACCGGCAGCCGTCCGCCGGCGTGATCGCCGACGAGCATGCTGAACTTGCTGCCGTCGCCGAGCGTGAAGTAGGCGCCTTCGCGGATGTCCGGCCGCTGGTAGACCGGGTTCGCCGTCACGTCGGCCGATCGCAGCACTGCGGCGAGCCGGCGGATCGCGGCCGGATCGTCGGTCGTGTAGTGGCAGCCCTGCTCCTGCAGTGCGAGCGCGTCGAGCGGCACGCGGTAGATGGCCATCGGCGGCACGAGGACGACCGTGGCGACGGTGGCCGTCTCGAGGCCCTGCATCGCCACCGGCAGGTCGAGTGCGGCCTGGCTGACGCCGCTGAACAGGCCGAGGAGGGCGAGGGCGAAGCGGGAACGGCGGATGGGGCGATGCATGGGCGGCGGATCGGATGAAAAGAGGGTCGTGCGCGGTCGGTGGCGGCCGGCAGCGGATGTCGAAGCATGCGCATAGCCGCGCGCCGGGATCAATCGGTCGACGGCCGACGCGGTGCCGCGGACGTCAGTAGACGTCGCCGTTCTCGCCGATCTTCGTATCTTCGTACGGCGCCACGACGCGTCGCTGGAACTCGGCCTTGCAGCTGTCGAGCGCGCCGACGACCGCGTTGAGGTGCTCGTAGCGCAGGCCCTTCGCGTCGACGTAGGCCTTCGCGATCAGCGACATCAGGTAGTTCAGGTCGCCGGCCGTCGTCCGGGGGCCGATCGCCGCGGCGATCGCGTCGGTCACCGGCTTCAGCGCGAGACGGTCTTCGGGGAGGATGTACGGCATGGCGGTCCTTCGAGGCGAAGCCGCGATTATGCCGATCGCGCGGCGCCGCCGCCGCGGCCTGGCGACGATCCGGGATCAGGCGGCCGCCGATCCGCGCGCCGACGCCCGTCAGGTCCGCATCGTCTCCTTGACGATCGGCCATTGGCGGCGGCTGACCGGAAGCCGCTCCTGCACGTCGCGCAGCGTCACGACCCAATGCGGCTCGCCGACGCGTCGCCCTCGATGCTCTCGACGCGCTCGAAGCCCGCGATCGCGCGACGCGCGACGAGCGCGTTGCGATGGACGCGCACGAAGCGGTCGGGGAACTCGTTCTCGAGATCGACGAGCGGCTCCTCGGTCAGGTACTCGCGCTCGGGCGTGCGGATCGTGATGTATTTCAGCTCGGCCTTGAGGTAGACGATGCTCTCGACCGGGATCAGCATCACGCGGCCGCGCTCGACGACGGCGATCGACTCGCGCTTCTTGCCGCTCGCTTCGTCCGACTCGCGGGCGGCGGCCGCGATCGCCGACGTCTGCTTCGACGCCATCGCGTGGACGCGGGTCAGCGCCTCGAGGAGCCGCGCCGCACGCACCGGCTTCATCAGGTAGTCGAGCGCGTGGACCTCGAAGGCCTTCACCGCGTACTCGTCGAACGCGGTCACGAACACGATCGCCGGCGGGTCGGGCAGCGCGCCGAGGTGGCGCGCGAGCTCGATGCCGGTCATGCCGGGCATCTGCACGTCGATCAGCGCGATGTCGGCCGGCGTCTCGGCGAGCCGGTCGAGCGCCGATCGTCCGTCGGCCGCCTGCCCGACGATCGCGTGCGGGAAGTCGGCCGAGATGTCGGACAGCAGGTCGGCGAGCCGTGCGCGCGCGGGCGCTTCGTCGTCGACGATCAGGATGCGCGGTGATCGCGCGGTCGCGTCGTTGGTCATGGATGTCCTCCTGGAGTCGTGGCCGCGGTCTCAGCCGGGCGCACGGTTGGCTCTCGGCGCTCGACGCCGCTCTGCGGGAAGCCGGATGTGCACGACGTACTGGTCGCCGCGGACCGCGCTGTCGATCGTGGCTTCGAGGTCGTGGACCAGCGCGAGACGTTGTCGCACGTTGTCGAGGCCGATGCGGTTGCCGCGGGTCAGCGCGGCCGCCGCCTCGCCGTGCCACGGGTTCGCGATCCCGATGTCGACGTAGCGGCCGTTGCGGGCCACGTCGATGTCGATCGCGCCGGGTGCGGCCGACGGCTCGATGCCGTGATGGACGGCGTTCTCGATCAGCGGCTGCAGCAGAAGCGTCGGCACGAGCGCGGCGTTCGCGTTCGCGTCGACGCGCCAGTTCGTCGCGAGCCGGTCGCCGAGGCGCAGCTGCTCGATCGCGAGGTACTGCTTGCACAACGCGATCTCGCTGCCGAGCGGCACCCGTTCGCGGCTGTCGCGCATCAGCACGCGGAACAGGTCCGAGATGTCCTCGAGCACCGTCTCGGCCCGTCGCGGATCGCTGCGGATCAGGCCGAGCGCCGCGTTGAGGCTGTTGAAGAGGAAGTGCGGCCGGATGCGCGACTGCAGCGCCTGCAGCTGCGCCTCCGCGAGCGCCGGCGAATAGGCGCGTTCGCGCAGGCGCGCCCAGTACAGCACGCAGGCCGCGATCAGCGCCGCGAAGACCGCGTCGCGACCCGTCGTCAGCGCGCCGCCTTCCGGTCGGCAAGAAGGGCCGCGTGGCGATCGTCAGCAGCGCCGGCAGCGCGAGCGGGATCGCGAACTGCAGCGGCGGCGGCAACCGCCATCCGACGCGACGCGCGACGCATCCGAAGAACAGGCTGGCGAGCAGGACCGGCTCGACGACGATCAGCACGCGCAGCCATGCGTCGATCCACGCGGCCAGCGAGACCGCGCCGAGCGCCGCCACGCAGAAGAACAGCGCATTCAGCGCGACGACGATGCGCAACATCAGTCCGAGGTTGCACCAGTCGGGGACCGGACTGTCGATCGCGAGCTCCGACTCTTCGAGCATGTCGTCGAGCATCGCGCCGCGCCGTGGCGGTGCGCGACGGCGGCTGCGTGGGGGTCGGCTCGTCGTCCACGACGGCGACCGCCCGGCCTCGCGAGCGAAGCGGTCGTGCGGTGCGGCAGCGATCGTCGGTGGTGCCCGCTGCGTACCCTATACTTTCGCGGCTCAAACGGTCGTGGTCCTCATGCGCGGTCCGGCCGTGGCCGGACCCTTCGGCGAACATGCGGTCGCGCCGCGGCCCTGCGGGCGCGACCGGCGCCGACGATAATGACAGAACAATTTTCGCGCAAGGCCGAGGCCTGGTCGGCGCGCTTCTCCGAGCCGATGTCCGAGCTGGCTCAAGCGCTACACCGCGTCGGTCGGCTTCGACGGCGGCTCGCGCTCGTCGACATCGAGGGATCGCTCGCGCACGCCGAGATGCTGCATCACGTCGGCATCGCTGTCCGACGACGATCGTCGCGGCCATCGAGCGCGGCATGGCCACGATCCGCGACGAGATCGAGCGCCGGCCGCTTCGCGTGGTCGATCGACCTCGAGGACGTGCACCTCAACATCGAGCGCGCGCCTGACCGAGCTCGTCGGCGACGCCGGCAAGCGGCTGCACACCGGCGCGCTCGCGCAACGACCAGGTCGCGACCGACCTCCGGCTGTGGCTGCGCGGCGACGATCGACGCGCCTGCGTGCGCGGCTCGCCGCCGTGCAGCGTCGCGCTGCGTCGACCTCGCCGACGCGCACGCCGACACGATCCTGCCCGGCTTCACGCACCTGCAGGTCGCGCAGCCGGTGACGTTCGGCCATCACCTGCTCGCGTACGTCGAGATGTTCGCGCGCGACGCCGAGCGCTTCGCGCGACTGCCGCAGGCGCGTCAACCGCCTGCCGCTCGGCGCGGCCGCGCTCGCCGGCACGAGCTTTCCGATCGACCGCGAACGCGTCGCGCGGACGCTCGGCTTCGACGGCGTCTGCCGCAACTCGCTCGACGCGGTCTCCGATCGCGACTTCGCGATCGAGTTCGCGGCCGCGGCGTCGCTCGCGATGATGCACGTGTCGCGGCTCGCCGAGGAGCTCGTGCTGTGGATGAGCCCGCGCTTCGGCTTCATCGACCTCGCGGACCGCTTCTGCACCGGCTCGTCGATCATGCCGCAGAAGAAGAACCCCGACGTGGCCGAGCTCGCGCGCGGCAAGACCGGCCGCGTGTACGGCCACCTGATGAGCCTGCTGACGCTGATGAAGGGCCAGCCGCTGGCGTACAACAAGGACAACCAGGAAGACAAGGAGCCGCTCTTCGACGCGGTCGACACGCTCGACGACACGCTCGCGATCTTCGCGGAGATGATCGGCGGCATCACGGTGAAGCCCGACGCGATGCGCGCCGCGGCGCGCGAAGGCTTCGCGACGGCGACCGACCTCGCCGACTATCTCGTCGAAGAAGGGCGTGCCGTTCCGCGACGCGCACGAGGCCGTCGCGTCGCGCCGTGCGCGACCTGCGTCGAGCGCGGCGTCGACCTCGCGGACCTGACGCTCGACGACCTGCGCGCGGCCGTCGGCGACGTCGGCTCGGAACTCGATGCCGACGTGCACGATGCGCTGACGCTCGAGGGCTCGGTCGCGAGCCGCGCGCACGTCGGCGGCACGGCGCCGGTCCGCGTGCGCGACGAGATCGCGCGCCATCGCGCGCGGCTGCAACCCGCTTGACGACGAACGACGACGACGGAAGGACGACGATGACCGCGAAGCTGCTCGTGCTGTATCGACCTCCCGCCGATGCCGCCGCGTTCGACGCGTACTACGCGACGACGCACGTCCCGATCGCGAAGAAGATCCCCGGCCTGCGCGGCTACGAGTTAGCGCGGCGCCGCCCGCGGGGCTCGGCGGCGACGCGCGCTACCGGCTCGTCGCGACGCTCGCGTTCGACTCGATGGCCGCGCTGAACGCCGCGCTCGGCTCGCCCGAGGGCCGCGCGGCGGCGGCCGACGTCGCGAACTTCGCGGACGGTGGCGTCGAGATGCTGGCGTTCGAGACCCGCGACGCGTGACGACGTCGGGTGACGCCGCCGCGTGACGACGACGCCCGACGCCGCCGCCCGACGACGCGCCTGTCGCACCGTGCCGTCGACCTGTGCGACGACGATGCGGTGCGACGCTTCCTGATGCAGCGTCGCGCGGCCCGGCTCGCTTGACCGCTTTCCACGCAACCGTCGTTCAGCGCGTCCCGTCGACCCGCAGCGCGTCGCGCGGGACCACGAACGACGGATAGCGGGCCCGCAGCCGCGCGAGCGCGCGGTCGGCCTCGTCGTCGCGTCCGGTCGCGCGAAGCGCCGCGATCCGCGCGGCCCAGCGCGCCGGATCCGCCTCGACGTCGTCGTCCGTCTCGACCGCCGACTTCTGGCGGACGCCGCCGCCGATCGCCGCGCGCGCCGTGTCCGATCGCGTCGCGATCGCGCCGGCCTGCGACGCGGCTTCGCTGCGGTCCGTCGGCGCGTCGGCGGACGGCGCGGCGGCCGGCGGCGCGGCGCGGGGGTTCGACGGCGACGACGGCGGGGAAATCGACGCGATCGACGACGGCCGGATCGGCGACGGCTCGGCCGGCGCAGGGAAGGGCGGGGCGGCACCGTCCGACGCCGGCGCGGCCGCGTTTCGCGACGGCGCGGCGCGTTCGGGGAACGGCACGGCGCGGTCCGCGGCGGCGCGGTGGCGGCGCGCCCGTCGGACGCGTCGGCGACGCGCGTCGCGTCCTCGAACGCGTCGCGAGGCGGCGGCGATCGACGTGCCGGTGCGACGGCGGCGCGCGCCGCGGGCGCCTCGGTCGTCGGGTTCGTCCGCGAAGCGGACCGCGGCGCCGAAGACGCGAGCGCGGCCACGGGGCTGGACGGCTGTCCCGGTGCGGGCGTCGGGGCCGCGGGCCGTGCGACTTCCGTCGCGGGCGCCGGCGTCGACGACGCCTCCCGACGCCGCGCGTCGCGAGTCGCATCGCCGGCATCGTCCCGTCCCGCGATCAGGTCGGGCCGCTCGTGCGAGCCGCGCACCGCGATCAGTCCGGTCAGGATCGACACGACGACGACCGCCGCGATCGACCAGGCGCGTCGCGGGCCGAACGGCGCACCCGCGCCGCGCCGGCGCGCATCGAGGTCGCGGACGTCGTCGACGTCGCGCGGTCGCGCGTCGACCGCGCGCGCGGCGGCCGCGAGCACGGCGGCGCGCACGCGCGGGTCCGGCCGCTCGTCGAGCGTCGACCACGCGGCGCGATAGGCGTCGTCGACGTTCCGCGCCGACCGCTCGTCGTCGCGTTCAGCGTTCATCGCGGACACCTCCGCCGACGCTCGCCTGCGCCGGCTCGTTCCACGGCGCGCAGACGACGCGCAGCTTTCGCATCGCGTAGCGCAGCCGGCTCTTCACCGTCTCGACGCCCGACGCGGTGATCGACGCGATCTCGTCGAGGCCGAGGCCGCCTTCCGCGTGCAGCAGGAACACCTCGCGCTGCGGCGCCGGCAGCGCATCGACGGCGGCGACGAACGCGACCGCGTACGCGCGCGACATCGCGCGGACCTCGGGCTCGTCCGACGCCGGTGCGACGAGCGACGCGACGACGGAAGCGTCGTCGTCGTCGTCGTTCGCGGCCTCGTCGATCGGCACGTGCGCGCGCGTCGTGCGCCAGTGGTCGACGAGCTTGCTGCGCGCGATCGCGTAGAGCCAGGTGGCGAAGCGCGCCGTCGGCGCGTAGCGCTCGGCCGAGCGGACGATCGCGATCCACGTCTCCTGCAGCAGGTCGTCGGCCACGGCGGGCGCGACGCCCTGCCGCACGAAGAAGCGCCACGCCGGCCGCTCGTGCCGGTCGTAGAGCCGGGCGAACGCCGACGCGTCGCCGGCGGCATAGGCCATCATCAACGCCTCGTCGCTGTCGTCGTCGTGCGCTTCGCTCATCGGGCCGCCAGGTTCGCCGTCGTCGCGCGCGGCGTCGCGTCGTCAGCGCCGCGGCGGATCCGGCACGAACGGGCCGCTGCGCGGGAACGGGTCCGCCCCGGTCGTCGTCGGTCGTCGCGGCACGATGCCCATCGCGACCAGGTTCTCGTAGCGATCGTAATGGATCGCGACGATCTCGTTCGGCGTCGGCTGCGCACGCTCGAACGTCGTCCAGCGAACGACGCTGCGTTCGATCTCGCCGTGGCCGGTGCCGAGCCGGTCCGCGCGACGGGCCGCGAGCGCACCGGCGGCCGCCGCGTCGGACGCACCGGCCGCGGACGACCGGTTCGCGGCCGACGCGTCGTCGCGCGGTGCCGCCGGCGCCGGAAGGTCGGACGGCGGCGCGGCGCTCTTCTGGCGCGGCCCGTCGGACGAGGGCTCGGCGCTGTTTTCGCGGGCGGTGTCCATCGACGGCTCGACGCGCGGCCGCGCGACCGGTTGCGGCCGCTCGTCGAACACCGCGACGCCGATCACGCCGACGTTCGCCGGACGACCGGTGCGGGCCGCGTACGAATCGGGGAGCGCCGTGAACTCGAACGCCGCGACCTGGCCGAGGTTCTTGCGCCAGCCGTTGACCTGCGTCGATTCGTACGCGTCGAGCACGTAGCCGTTCTGCCCCCAGCCGGCCGTCTCGCCGGACAGCGCGTTGACGCCGTCGACCGAGATCACGGCCATCGTCCGCGCGCCGGCGAGATTCGCGAGCGACACCGCGTAGCGCGCGCCGGGCCGGCCGGCGATCCACCATTCGCCGCGATGGAAGACGGGCACCAGGTGCTCGCCGGTGTCGCGATCGACGACCTGCACGTCGACGCGCTGGCCGATCGCGCGCGCGGACGGCGCGAAGGCGACGCACGCGACGGCGAATGCCGCCGCGGCGAGCGGGCGGGAACGGCGGGGGAGGGACCTTCGCATCGTGCTCTCCGGATCAAGGGACGGGACGATGCTGTGAACGACGGCATGCTTCCGAAAGGGTCGACCTGCCGAAAATAAATCCGGGTTTGCGTAGACTGCGTCGCATCGCGGCGTACGGCCGCACCCCTCGATGCGAGTCCCGATGACCGACCTCTCCGCCTTTCCGATCACGACGCACTGGCCGCCGCGCCATCCGGACCGCGTGCAGCTGTATTCGCTGCCGACGCCGAACGGCGTGAAGGCGTCGATCATGCTGGAGGAGACCGGCCTGCCGTACGAGGTCCATCTCGTCGACATCCTGAACGGCGAGTCGCGGATTCCCGAGTTCGTGTCGCTGAACCCGAACGGCAAGATCCCCGCGATCATCGACCCGGACGGTCCGAACGGCCGGCCGATCGGCCTGTTCGAGTCGGGCGCGATCCTCGTCTACCTCGCCGCGAAGACGGGCACGCTGATGCCGGACGACGTCGCGGCGCGCTACGACGTCCTGCAGTGGGTCTTCTTCCAGATGGCCGCCGTCGGCCCGATGTTCGGGCAGGTCGGCTTCTTCCACAAGTTCGCGGGCCGCGAGTTCGAGGACAAGCGGCCGCTGCAGCGCTACGTCGACGAGACGAAGCGGCTGCTCGGCGTGATGGACACGCATCTCGACGGACGCGACTGGTTCGTCGGCGACTACTCGATCGCCGACATCGCGCACGTCGGCTGGGTCCGCAACCTGATCGGCTTCTACGGCGCGCGAGAGCTCGTCGGATACGACGACTTCCCGAACGTCGACGCGTGGTTGCAGCGCTGCCTCGCGCGGCCGGCGGTGCAGCGCGGGCTGGAGGTTCCGAAGCGTCCGGCGAGCTGACGGTCGGACCGCTGCCGGTCGACGACCAGACGACGGAGACGGTGTCGCCCCGGCGAAGAAGGCCTGTCACCCCGGCGCAGGCCGCGGGCCAATCGACGGGTCGTGCCATTGGGTCCCGGCCTCCGCCGGGATGACCGCGAGGGCTCGCAGCCGATCATCCGTCGTTCCGCGCAGGCGGGAACCCGGTGGCGTCGATCCTCACGACGCATGGGGCCGATGCCACGACGCTGGGTTCCCGCCTTCGCGGGAACGACGCAGGGGGTGATCGTCGAGGTCGTGCGATCGTCACGAAGGCCTGCCACCCCGGCGCAGGCCGGGGGCCAATCGGCGGGTCGTGCCATTGGGTCCCGGCCTTCGCCGGGATGACAGCGAGGGCCGAGCATCCGTCGTTCCCGCGCAGGCGGGAACCCAGCGGCGTCGATCGCGCGCAGTCGGACGCCGGCCCTCACCCGCCCAGGTACGCCTCCTGCACGCGCGGGTTCGCGAGCAGCGCCGATGCGTCGTCGGCGAGCACGATGCTGCCGGTCTCGATCACGTAGCCGCGCCGCGCGATCCGCAGCGCCTGCCGCACGTTCTGCTCGACGAGGAAGATCGCGAGCCCGTCGCGATTGAGCTGGCGCAGCGTGCGGAAGATGTCCTGCACGATCAGCGGCGCGAGGCCCATCGACGGCTCGTCGAGCAGCAGCAGTCGCGGGCGCGCCATCAGCGCGCGGCCGATCGCGAGCATCTGCTGCTCGCCGCCCGACAGGTTGCCGGCCGCGCCGTCCGCCCGTTCGGCGAGCCGCGGGAACATCGCGAACACGCGCTCGACGTCCTGCGCGCGCGCGGCACGATTGCCCTTCGTCGCGTACGCGCCGAGCTCGAGGTTCTCGCGGACCGTCAGCGTCGTCAGCGTCGCGCGGCCTTCGGCGACCTGCACGAGTCCCTTCGCGACGAGCTTGTGCGGCGCGAGCTTCGTCACGTCGTCGCCGTCGAACACGACGCGTCCGCGCGACTTCGGCACGAGGCCCGACAGCGCGAGCAGCGTCGTCGACTTGCCGGCGCCGTTCGCGCCGACGAGCGTCGTGATCGCGCCGGCGTCGATCGCGAGGTCGATGCCCTTGACCGCCTCGATGTGGCCGTACGCGACCGCGAGACCCTCGACCGACAGCAACGCGGTCACCGGCGCGCCTCGCGATCCATCGTCGTCGGCGAGCCGAGGCCGGCGAAGTCGCCGCGACAGGTCGGGCAGGTGGACCTCGTGCTCGCGCGTCAGGGCCTCGGCGACGTCGGCGTCGTCGTCGTCGCGACCGAGGTAGGCCTCGATCACGCGCGGATCGTTGCGGACCGTGTCGGGCGAGCCGTCGGCGATGATGCGTCCGAAGTTCAGCACGCCGATCGCGCGCGCACAGGCCCATCACGAAGCGCATGTCGTGCTCGATCAGCAGCACCGTGTAGCCGCGCCTGGCGATCGCCTCGATCTCGCGCATCAGGTCGGTCTTCTCGACGCTGTTCATGCCGGCGACCGGCTCGTCGAGCAGCAGCAGCTTCGGCTCGGTCGCGAGCGCGCGCGCGAGTTCGAGCTTGCGCTGGTTGCCGTACGACAGGTTGTCGGCGAGGTCGTCGCACTGCGCGTCGAGACCGACCCACGACAGCAGCTCGAGCGCGCGATCGCGCGCGCGCCGCTCGTCGGCACGAAAGCGCGGCGACGAGAACAGCAGTCCGCCCGCGCCGTAGCCGAGATGCCGATGCATGCCCGACGACGACGTTCTCGAGCAGCGTCATCTCCTTGAACACGCGGATGTTCTGGAACGTGCGCGCGACGCCGAGCTGCGTGATGCGATGCGGGCGCCGGCCGACCAGGCTCGCGCCGTCGAACGCGATCGTGCCGGTCGTCGGTGCGTACAGGCCCGTGATCAGGTTGAACAGCGTCGTCTTGCCGGCGCCGTTCGGGCCGATCAGGCCGTGGATGCCGCCGTCCGGCACGACGAAGTCGATGCCTTCGAGGACCTTGAGGCCGCCGAAACGCTTCGACAGACCGCGCAGCTCGAGCATGTCAGCGCGCCGCCTTCACGACGAGCGCGCGCCGCGGCTTCAGGCCGAACCACGCGCGAAAGCGCTGCGGATCCCAGATGCCCTTCGGCAGGAACAGCACGATGACGACGAGGATCAGCCCGTTGACGACGAGCCGGAAGTCGCGCAGCGAGCGCAGCAGCTCGGGCAGCAGCGTCAGGATCGCGGCGCCGACGATCGGGCCGGGCAGCGCGCCGATGCCGCCGAGGATCGCCATCGTCAGGATGTCGACGCCGCGGTCGAAGCCGAATTCCTGCGGACCGATGAAGTAGGTCAGGTGCGCGTCGAGCCCGCCGGCGAGCCCCGCGATCGCGGCGCCGAGCACGAACGCGAGCATCTTGGTGTTCGCGACGTCGATGCCCATCAGGCCCGCCGCGGTGTCGTCCTCCTTGATCGCCTCGAACGCGCGACCGACCTTCGAGCGGCGCAGCCGCCACAGCACCGCGATCGTCGCGACCAGCGCGATCGCGACGTGCCACCACTGCGTCAGCTGCGGGATGCCGTTCAGGCCGAGCGCGCCGCCGGTCAGCGACTCCCAGTTCAACAGCGCGATGCGCACGACCTCGCCGAACGCGAGCGTCGCCATCGCGAGATAGATGCCGGACAGCTGAGCGTCGGCTTGCCGATGACGAACGCGAGGATCGCCGGCGTCGCCATGCCGGACAGCAGCGCGAGCGGGAACGGCCAGCCGAGGTTCATCGTGACGAGCGCCGACGTGTACGCGCCGATGCCCATGAACGCCGCGTTGCCGATCGACAGCATCCCGCACGGCGAGCGTCAGCCAGATCGACAGCGCGAGCAGCCCGTTGATGCCGATCGTGAGGACGACGTTGCCGTAGATCGCCCAGAACGTGTCGAACGCGTTCATCGCGTCACACCTTGCGTTCGTTCGTCGTGCCGAAGAGTCCCTTCGGCCGGACCAGCAGGATCACGAACAGCAGCCCGAACGCGACGGCGTCGCGCATCGTCGAGCCGACGTAGGCGACCGACAGCACTTCGGCGAAGCCGAGGAACAGCCCGGCCAGCAGCGCGCCGCGGATGTCGCCCATGCCGCCGAGGATGATGACGGCCACGCCCTTCTGCAGCATCGGCTGGCCCATCAGCGGGAAGATCGCGTTCGAGTAGAGGCCGATCATCACGCCGGCGACGCCGCCGAGGCCGGCGGCGACGAACGACGTCAGCATGAACAGGCCCTCGACGTCGATGCCGACCAGCGCCGCGGCCTTCGGCGACTCGGCGATCGCGCGCAACGCGCGCCCGAGCTGCGTGCGGCGGATGACGACGATCAGCGCGGCCATCAGCGCGAACGACAGCGCCGATGATCGCGAGCTCGATCGCCGTCGCGCCGATCGTCGTGCCGAACGCGGCGAACTCGATCGTGTCGGTCGGGATCGTGCCCGACGGGAAACGCATGTTCGCCGCGCCGAAGATGCCCTGCGCCGCGTTGTTGAGCGCGATGCCGATGCCGATCGTCGCGATCATCGGGATCAGGTGCGGCGCGTTGCGGCGCCGCAGCGGCTTCAGCACGAGCACGTCGATCAGGAGCCCGACGACGCCGGCGACCGCGAACGCGAACGGGAGCGCGAGCGCGAGCGGCCATCCGAAGCGCGACACGGCCTCGACGCCGGCGTACGCGCCGACCATGAACACCGCGCCGTGCGAGAGGTTGATGACGCCCGAGCACGCCGAAGATCAGCGTGAAGCCGAGCGCGAACAGCGCGTACAGCGCGCCGAGCGACAGCCCGTTGACGAGCTGCTGGGCTAGCACGTGCGGGGAGGGAACGGGCGCGGAACGCCCCGCGCGCCCGTGATCGATCCCGCCGACATGAGGCGCAATCCGACGCGGCGTTCATCGGTCGGTGTCGCAACGCTGCGCCCGGTGTGGTCGATGCTCATGGCCCGGCAACATACCTCAAGGAGAAAGAACGATGGGCATCCTCAGCGACATCTTCCACAAGATCTTCCCGCCGGGTCATCCCGCCGTGACCGGCAACGCCGGCGACGTCGCGACCGCCGCCGCCGCGCCGGCCGCCGCGAGCCCGACGCAGCCGGCCGGCGCCGCGTCGACGTCCGCGTCGTCGACGTCGGGGCCGACCGCCGGAACCGGCAACAGCCAGCCGACCGTCGACGTCGAAGCGATCCTGACCGAGAAGGCGAAGCAGTCGCCGGAGAAGCTCAACTGGCAGACGTCGATCGTCGACCTGCTGAAGCTGCTCGGCCTCGACAGCAGCCTCGACAGCCGCAAGCAACTCGCGAAGGAGCTCGGCTACAGCGGCGACACCGGCGATTCGGCGACGATGAACGTCTGGTTGCACAAGCAGGTCATGCAGAAGCTCGCCGCGAACGGCGGCAAGGTCCCGGCCGGGATGCAGTGAGGTTCGCGGGTCGCCGGCGGACGACGCCGGGTGCCCGCCTCCGCGCGGACGACGGGGTCAGGGCGGCGCTGCACACCCGCCGCGACGTCGGCTCGCCGGGCGGGCAACGACGCTGGATCCCCGCCTGCGCGGGGATGACGACGGCTCGCCCGTATGGGCGTATTCGAACGACGCTGGATCCCCGCCTGCGCGGGGATGACGAAGCCTCGCCCGTGCGGGCGAGGCTTCGTCACTTCTCGATCACGAACTTGCCGTCCTTCGTCACGCTGACGATCGGCGTCTGCTGCGCGTCGTAGCCGGCCGGCTTGCCGTCCTTGTCCTTCGCGCGGCGGAATTCGAACGGGCCGGTCGCGCCGACGTGCTTCACGTTCGGCAGCGTGTCGCGCAGCGCCGAGCGATCGGCCGCGAGGTTGCCGGTCGTCTTCGTCGTCTTCAGCGCGTCGGCGACGATGTACATCGCGTCGTAGGCCTGCGCGGCGAACTGGTCGGGATCGGTGCCGAACTTCGCGCGGTACGCGGCCATGAACTTCGTGTTCTCGGGCGTCGCGTTCGACGCGGACCACGGGCTGCCGACGTACAGGCCGTCGGACGAGCCCTTCGCGAGGTCGAACACCTTCGTCGAGTTCATCCCGTTGCCGCCGATCACCGGCACGTTCAGGCCGACCTGGCGCGCCTGCACCATGATCGGCGCGCCTTCGGCGAGCAGCGCGGACAGCACGAGCGCATCCGGGTTCGTGCCCTTGATCTTCGTCAGCTGCGCCTTGAAGTCGACGTCGCCCTTCGCGAACGTCTCGGTCGTCGTGACCGGGATCTTCAGGTCGTCGAGCGCCTTCCTGAAGTTGTCGTAGCCGCTCTTCGTGAACACGTCGTCGTTGCCGTACAGGACCGCGACCTTCTTCACGTTGGCGTGCTTGATCGCGACCTTCAGCGTCTCGGGCAGCACGTCGGCCTCGGTCACCGAGTTGCGAAAGACGTAGTCGCCGATCGACGTGATGCCGTCGGCCGTGTTCGACGTGCCGAACACGACCGTCTTCATGCCCTGCGCGATCGGGTCGCCGGTCTGCGCCGAGTTCGACAGCGTCGGCCCGAAGACCATCAGCACCTGGTCCTGGACGATCAGCTTGCGCATCACGTTGATGACCTCTTCCTTCTTGCCCTGCTCGTCCTCGACGACGAGCACGAGCTTGTTGCCGTTGACGCCGCCGGCCGCGTTGATCTCGTCGGACGCGAGCGTGAGGCCGTTGCGGATCGCGGTGCCGTACTGCGCGGCGCCGCCGGACAGCGCTTCGGCCACGCCGAGCTTGATGTCGGCGGCCTGCGCGCCGAGCGCGAACAGGGCCGTCGCGACGGCGGCGGCGACGGTCGCGGCGAACGTGACCCGCCGGTCGGGCGAATGAATCATCGAGGTCTCCTTGATCGGTCGTTTGGGTTCGACGCGCGGCGCGGCGGCCGGCGTCCGACGATGCGGCGCTTCGCTCGCATCGTCTGCCGGCGGTGCCGGCGAGGCGCGAAGGATAACCCGGCGGGCCGTGCGTCCGCCGCCGCATGCCGAAGGCGGGACACGTCCGCGGCCGTGACCCGCCGACGCTCAGGAAACCGGCGAAAACGCCGATACCGGAGGACCGGCGAACGTTCGCCGCGTTCCGCGCGACCACCGCCGGCCGACCCGACCGCATGGGTGGCGCCGCACGCGCGGCGAGGACCTCCATGCTCGGGCTCTACCTCTGCCTCACGACTCGGCACGACCCGTGGATCGTCGCGCTCGCCGCGCTGGTCTGCGCCGCCGGCTGCTACGCGACGTTCGCGATCGGCAACCTGTCGATGCTCCGCGACGGCGCGGCATCGCGTCGCGGCTGGAGCGCCGCGAGCCTGCTGGCCGCGAGTGCCACGATCTGGTCGACGCATTTCATCGCGATGCTCGCGTATCGCGTGCCGTTCCCGTCCGGCTTCCTCGTCGGGCGCACGGTCCTGTCGTTCGTCGTCGCGATCTCGATCGTCTGCGTCGCCTGCTGGATCGCCCGCGCCGGCCGCACGCGCGGCGCGCTCGACGCTCGCCGGATTCCTCACCGGGCTGTCGATCTCGGCGATGCACTACACCGGCATGAGCGCGTTCCGCGCGACCGGCACGATCGCGTGGGACTGGACCGTCATCGCCGCCTCGGTCGCGATCGGCGCCGTCGCGAGCGCGGCGGCGTTTTTCGTCTGCTGGAGGCGCCCGGCGCCCCGCGTCTGGCTTCCGGCGCTGCTGCTGATGCTCGGCATCTGCGGCGCGCACTTCGTCGGCATGAGCGCCGCGACGATCGATTACGATCCGGCGATCGCGCTGCCGCGCGGCCTGATCGAAGGCACGGAGCTGTCCTGGGTCGTGGCCGGCATCGCGACGCTCGTCGTCGGCTCGACCTTCGCCGCGTTCCGCCTGCAGCAGGTCGTCGCGGGCCGCACGGTCGCCGAGCGCAAGCGCTTCGAGGACTTCGCGGACTTCGCCGTCGAAGGACTCGTGATCTGCGACGGCGATCGCATCGTCTGGTGCAACCACAGCATCGAGACGATGACGGCGCAGCCGCGCGATCGTTACGTCGGCCAGCCGCTGCGCGCGCTGTTCACGTCGACGATCAGCCAGCAGTTCTCGCCCGACCGCGAGGTCGAGACGGTCGTCGGCCACGGCAACGCGCTGACGCCGGTTCGCGTCATCACGAAGACCGATCCTGCTCGAGGACCGGCCGCACGTCGTGATCGCGGTGCGCGACCAGCGCGAGCGGCTGCGGACCGAGGCCGAGATGCGCCGGCTCGCGGACAGCGATCCGCTGACCGGCCTCGCGAATCGCGCGTGCTTCAACGCGGCGATCGAGCAGATGCTGTCGTCGCGGCGCGCGGAAGGCCGCGCGTTCGCGCTGCTGTCGCTCGACCTCGACCGCTTCAAGTACGTCAACGACGCGCACGGCCATGCGGTCGGCGACGCGTTGCTGATCCGCGTCGCGGGACGCCTCTCGTCGATCGTGCGCGACGGCACGCTCGTCGCACGGATCGGCGGCGACGAGTTCTCGATCCTCGCCCGCGACGTCGCGAACCTCGCCGGCATCCGTGCGCTCGCCGAGCGCGTCGTCGAGGTGCTGTCGCGACCGTTCCTGATCGACGGGCAGGTCCACGAGATCGGCGCGAGCGTCGGCGTCGCGGTCGCGCCGACCGACGGCGACACGGCGACCGTGCTGATCCGCAACGCGGACCTCGCGCTGTACCGTGCGAAGGACGACGGGCGCGGCGACGTATCGCATCTTCGAGACCGGCATGGACGAGCGGATGCAGGCGCGACGCAGCCTCGAGCTCGCGCTGCGCCGGGCCATCGCGCGTCACGAATTCCAGCTGCATTACCAGCCGCAGGTCGACACCGTCACCGGCCTCTACACCGGTGCCGAGGCGCTGATCCGGTGGAACGACCCGGAGCGCGGCATCGTGCCGCCGATCGAGTTCATCCCGGTCGCCGAGGAGACGAACCTGATCGCGTCGATCGGCGAATGGGTGCTGCACAAGGCCTGCGCCGACGCGGCGACGTGGCCCGCCCACCTCAACGTCGCGGTCAACCTGTCGCCGGTCCAGTTCCGCGACCCGCGCCTGGTGTCGATCGTCGAGTCTGCGCTCGAGGAGTCGGGCCTGCCCGGCAGCCGGCTCGAACTCGAGATCACCGAGAGCGTGCTGATCGAGGACGAGGTCGCGGTGCTCGCGCATCCTGCAGAGCTTCAAGCAGCTCGGCGTGCGCATCTCGCTCGACGACTTCGGCACCGGCTACTCGTCGCTCGGCCACCTGCGCCGCTTCCCGTTCGACAAGATCAAGATCGACAAGTCGTTCGTCAGCCGCGCGCCCGACGACCGCGACAGCGCCGCGATCGTGCGAGCCGTCGTGTCGCTCGGCACGAGCCTCGGCATCGCGACGACGGCCGAAGGCGTCGAGACCGACTGCCAGCGCCGCTTCGTCGCCGCCGAAGGCTGCGACCAGATCCAGGGCTTCCTGTTCAGGCGGCCGACGCCGGCGGACGGATTGCCCGACGTCTTCAAGGCCCTCGTCCGGAAGTCCCCGCCATGTCCATCATCCGACTTCTCTACCGCAGCGACAGCGAGCTGATCGGCTCGGACCGCGCGGTCCGGGCCGAGGCGTTCGCGATCGCCGAGCGCGGCGTCCGCACGCAACGCGATCGACGGCGTCACCGGCGCGCTGATGTTCCGCGGCGGCGTGTTCGTGCAGCTGCTCGAAGGCGAGAGCGGGGCGATCGAGCGCGTCTTCGAGCGCATCTGCCGCGACCCGCGCCATCGTCGGCTGATGCTGCTCGACTTCTCGCCGGCCGACCGGCGCGCGTTCGGCGAATGGAACATGGTCGCGTTCGAAGGCGACGAGGAGGCGTACCGACTGTTCCCGGCCGTGTCGGAGGCGACCAGCTTCGCGCGTCGCAACCGGCTGTCCGCGAGCATGGCGATCGAGCTGATGCAGAACCTGCACGCGAAGCGCGCCGCGCAGCCGCCGCGCAGGGGTGGCGACTGGATGGTCGCGACGAACGTCCTCGGCGAGGCGACCGAGATCGGCACGTAGCGAATCGTGCCGTCGACGTTCCGCGGTGTCGGGCCGCGAGCGCGGTCGAGCCGGCGGATGGCGCCGCTCAGTGCCCCGCGACGGTCATCGATTCGATCAGGATCGAGCCGGTCGTCTTGCTGGTGCCGGTCCCAGACGTCGCTGCCGACCGCGACGATCCGGTCGAACATCGCGACGAGGTTGCCGGCGATCGTGACCTCCTCGACCGGAAATGCGATGACGCCGCGCTCGACCCAGTAACCCGATGCGCCGCGCGAGTAGTCGCCGGTGATCGTGTTGACGCCCTGGCCCATCAGCTCGGTGACGAGCAGGCCGGTGCCGAGCTTCTTCAGCATCGCGGCGAAGTCGTCGCCGGGCTTCGTGCGGCGGCTCGTCAGCCGGACGTTGTGCGCGCCGCCGCCGTTGCCGGTCGGCTCGAGACCGAGCTTGCGCGCCGAGTACGTGCTCGAGGAACCAGCCGGTCAGCACGCCGCCGTCGACGACGGTGCGCTTCTGCGTCGCGACGCCGTCGTCGTCGAACCAGCCGCTCGCCATGCCCTTCGGCACGAACGGGTCGTCGACGATGTCGATGTGGTCGGCGAACACGCGCTGGCCGAGCTTGCCGACGAGGAACGACGACGAGCGATACAGCGCGCGGCCGCTCGCCGCGCCGATGTACGACCCGACGAGGCCTCCTGCGATCGGCGCCTCGAACAGGACGGGCACCGTGCACGTGTCGATCTTGCGTGCGCCGAGCCGCGCGAGCGCGCGTTCGGCGGCGTAGCGGCCGACCGACTCGGGAGACGGCAGGTCGCGCGGATCGCGACGCGACGCGTACCACTCGTCGCGCTGCATGCCGTCGCGCGGACGGCTCGCGATCGGCGCGACCGCGATGCTGTGATACGAGTGCGCGTGGCCGCCGACGAAGCCGCGCGAGTTCGCCGACACGAAGCGGCCGTGCTGCAGCGAGACGTTGCCGCCTTCGGAGTTGCGGATCATCGGGCTCGTCTCGAGCGCGGCGGCTTCGGCGCGTCGCGCGATCTCGGTCGCGCCGGCCGCGTCGAGGTTCCACGGATGATCGAGGTCGAGCTCGAGCGGCTCGCGGGCGTACCAGTCGTCGTCCGGCAGCGCCGCCGCCTCGTCGACGGCCGTGAAGCGGGCGATGTGGTACGCGGCCTCCACGGCGTCGCGCAGCGCGGCCGGCGTCAGGTCGGACGTGCTGGCGTTGCCGCGCCGCACGTCGCGGACGCCGCCGAGGTACACGGTGACGCCGACGCCCTTGTCGTGGTTCTGCTCGATCGTCTCGATCCGCCCGCGCCGCACGTTGACGGTCAGCCCGTTGCCTTCGTCGACGTCGACCGCGCAGTCGGTGGCGCCGAGCTTGCGCGCGTGCGCGAGGACGTCTTCGGCGATCTGCCGCATCTCGGCGTCGCTGCGCAGCGGATAGCGCGTCTCGCGCGGCTCGCCGCTGCCGCGCGGTTCGGCGGCCTGCATCTTCAGCGACGGTCGGTCGGCGCGTCGCGATGGCGCGCGCCGCGAATGCGGGGTTCGGATCATGGAGGGTCGCGCTACGAACGCGAGGCGGCGCGCGCCATCGCGGGGATGAACGGTGACGCCGCGATGCGTTCGCGGCGATGGGGCAGTGGAGTCGCGATGCGGCGCCGGCGGTCGTCGAACGATGGCGCAAAAATACCGCCCGCGCGTGGCTTTATCATAGCAGCCGGCCCGCCGCGTACCTCCGGTCCTTCGTCTCCGTCGATGCATCGCCAACCCGCTCGCCCCCTGTCCCGTTCCCCGTCCCGTCCCCCGTCCGGTCCGTTCGCGGACCCGCATGGTCCGCCGCCCGCCGACGACCCGCCCGACGCCCGCGCCGGGCCGAGCAAGTCGCAGAAGAAGCGCGACATGGTCGCGCTGCAGAAGCTCGGCGAGCGACTGGTCGAGCAGCCGCCCGACCGCCTCGATCGCGTCGAGATGCCGGACACGCTGCGTCGCGCGATCGACGAGGCGCGCAGCATCCGCGACCACGAAGGTCGACGCCGCCAGATGCAGTACATCGGCCGCCTGATGCGCGACGTCGACGCCGAACCGATCCGCGCCGCGCTCGACGCGTGGGCCGGCGCGTCGCGCGCCGACGCCGCGGCGCTGCACGGCCTCGAACGCTGGCGCGACCGGCTGATCGCCGACGACGACGCGCTGACCGCGTTCGCCGCCGAGCACACGGCCGCGCTCGCGCCGTCGACGCTGCAGCGTCTGCGCGTCGCGATCCGCATGAGCCGCAAGGAACGCGACGAGGGTCGGCCGCCGCGCCACTTCCGCGAGCTGTTCCGGCTGATCCGCGCGATCGTCGACGGCGAGCCGGCCGCGCCGGAGGCGTTCGTGAAGATCGGCCCGTTCGAGACCGGCGCCGACCGCCCGCTGCGGATCGGCTTCGTGTCGATCAGCGATCGCGCGTCGACCGGCGTCTACGCCGACCAGGGCGTGCCGGCGCTGACCGAGTGGTTCGCAGCGCGCGCTGACGTCGCCGCACGTGATCGAGTCGCGGCTCGTGCCCGACGAAGGCCCGCGGATCGAGGCCGCGCTGATCGAACTCGTCGACGAGCAGCAGTGCGACCTCGTCGTCACGACCGGCGGGACCGGGCCGGCGCGTCGCGACGTCACGCCGGAGGCGACGCGCGCGGTCGGCACGCGCGAGATGCCGGGCTTCGGCGAGCAGATGCGTCGCATCAGCCTCGAGTTCGTGCCGACGGCGATCCTGTCGCGGCAGGTCGCGGTGATCCGCGAGATCGGCGACATCGAGGGCGGCCATCACGCGGCGCTGATCATCAACCTGCCGGGGCAGCCGCGCGCGATCCGCGAGACGCTCGAAGGCTTGAAAGCCGCCGACGGCGCGACGCTCGTGCCCGGTATCTTCGCGGCGGTGCCGTACTGCATCGACCTGATCGGCGGACCGTACATCGAGACCGTCGACGCGGTCGTGAAGGCGTTCCGCCCGAAGTCCGCGGTCCGTGCGAAATGATTCTTCCCCTGTCGCCCGGCGACGAACCCAACGCGACCTGCCGATGACCGCGCTGCAGACGATCGAACGCAAGACCGGCGCGCCCGGCGAGATGGCCGACGCGTCGATCATCTGGATGCATGGCCTCGGCGCCGACGCGAACGACTTCGTGCCGCTCGTGCCCGAGCTCGGCCTGCGGTCGCGGTCCGGCGATCCGCTGGTCGTGCGCTTCGTGTTCCCGAACGCGCCGGTGATGCCGGTCACGATCAACGGCGGCATGTCGATGCGCGCGTGGTACGACATCCTGCACATGGATCTCGGCGGCGTCGGCACGTCGGGCATCCCGCGCGAGGACGTCACGGGCCTGCGCGCGTCGCAGGCGATGATCGAGGAACTGATCGCGACGGAGATCGAACGCGGCGTCCCGGCGTCGCGCATCCTGCTGGCCGGCTTCTCGCAGGGCGCCGCGATGACGCTGATGACCGGCCTGCGCCACGCGACGCGGCTCGGCGGCCTGATCGCGCTGTCGGGCTACCTGCCGCTCGCGGGCGAGGTCGCGGCCGAGCGCCACGCGGCGAACCACGACGTGCCGATCTTCATGGCGCACGGCACCTACGACCCGGTCGTGCGCTTCGAGCGCGCACTGCAGTCGCGCGACATCCTCGTCAAGCTCGGCTACCAGGTCGACTGGCACGCGTACCCGATGCAGCATTCGGTCTGCGCGGAAGAGGTCGCCGCGATCGCGCGCGTTCCTGCGGCGCGTGCTGGATCCGGATTGACGATGGACGCCGCGTCGTGCGCGTCGCCGTCGTGACGCGGAGGCGGAACATGCAGCACCTGATCGCGCTCATCACCGCAGTACGGACTCTGGTTCGTGTTCGTCAACGTGCTCGCCGCGCAGGCGGGGCTGCCGTTGCCGGCCGTGCCGACGCTCGTGCTGACCGGCGCGCTGCTCGGCGTCGGCCACTACTCGGCCGGCGCGCTGCTCGCGGTCGCGGTCGGCGGCCGCGCTGATCTCCGACTCCGGCTGGTACGTCGCCGGTCGCCGGATCGGACGGCCGGTGCTGCGTGCGATGTGCCGCATCTCGCTGTCGCCCGACACGTGCGTGCGCCAGACCGAGACGATCTACATGCGCTTCGGCGCGCCGTCGCTGATGGTGGCGAAGTTCATCCCCGGCTTCGGCGTGATCTCGACGGCGCTGTCGGGTGCGCTGCGGACGCGCTATCCGACGTTCCTCGTCTACGACGCGATCGGTGCGGCCGCCTGGGCCGGGTTGTCGATCGGCGTCGGCGCGCTGTTCCACAGCACGGTCGAGGTGCTGCTGGTCACGCTCGCCCGTCTCGGCGAGATCGGCGTCGGCCTCATCGTGCTCGCGCTCGCGGCCTTCGTCGGGCTGAAGTGGTGGGACCGTCGCCGCTTCTTCAACGAGCTGCGGATGGCGCGCATCACGGTACCCGAACTCGCCGCGCTGCTCGACTCGGGCGACGCGCCGATGATCCTCGACGTGCGGTCGCTCGCGAGCCAGCAGGCCGACGGTCGCATCCCCGGCGCGATTCCCGTCGACGAGCAGACGATCGAGATCCGCATTCCCGACGTCGCCACCGATCGCGAGGTGATCCTCTATTGCGCGTGCCCGAACGAGGCGTCGGCCGCGAAGATCGCGAAGCTGCTGAAGACGCGCGGCTTCACCCGCGTGCGGCCGCTGCTCGGCGGCATCGACGCGTGGGCGAAGGCCGGTCACGCGGTCGAGCGCGGCGACGAGTCGGGCATCACGTTCGTCTCCTGACCGCGACCGACGGCGGCGTGCGGGCGTCCGACAAGCACGTTCGCAGCGGTCGCGACCCGAACCGTCGGCTGGACTTCGGTCCGGTCGTCGCG
The DNA here is from genome assembly GCA_963720205.1 of uncultured beta proteobacterium. Classification (GTDB taxonomy): domain Bacteria; phylum Pseudomonadota; class Gammaproteobacteria; order Burkholderiales; family Burkholderiaceae_D; genus CAHJXF01. The sequence continues at coordinate 3,758,152 of OY970390.1, forward strand.
TCTGTCGAACGTCGCCTCCGCTTTCCGCCGTTCCGCGCGCCGTGTCGGCCGCCCTTCACCGATCGCCGCCACGGCGTCGTTCGCGCCGCCGCTGCGCCTGATGACGGTCAACACGCACGAGGGGCTTCAGCTTCCTGACGAACTGGTTTGGCTACCATGGGCGGCAAGATGCCGCGTGGCCGGCTGCTCGGTGCGCTGCTCGCCGAATCCCGCCGTGTACGACCTGCTGCCGCTCGCGGTAGCGAGCGTCTTCTACCTCGTGACGGAGCTGCGCGCGAAGCGGCTGCGCCGCGCGGCGCGCGCCGGCTAGCTCGACGCGACGTCGGGCTCGGCCACCACGAGGTCGACGTCGGGATGCGACGTCGGTACGACGCGAAGCGCCGTCGCGGCGAAGGCGTAGGTCGCCGCCATCAGCCACGCGAAGAACACGACCAGCAGCGCGAGGCCCGTCACGATGGTGATCGCCTTCGGCAGCAGCGAGAGGCCGAGCGATGCGACTTCCAGGACGACCGCGCCGACGAACAGCGTGACGGTCGCCGCCGGGTTGCGCAGCGCCGTCGTCAACGCGATGCCGATGGCCGATGCACCTCGGCCGCGCCCGAACGCGACGACCGGCGCGATGGACCAGAGGAACGCCCCGACGACGTACAGCGCCGCCTTCAGCACGAGCCAGTGTGCGACGTCCGGGGGCGGCGTCTCGCCGAGGTGTCCGAAGAAGAAGCGGATCGAGGACCAGCCGTCACCGGTCGCGGCCAGCAAGGCGATGCCGACGACGAACGGCGCGACGGCGCCGAATATCAATGGCCACAGCTCGCTCACCGGTTGCCTGAACGCGCCGAGGAACGTTCGCAGCCGCGGCGGTCGACCGGCGTCCGCGTCGGCGAACATCCGCATCCACTGGCGCGCGAACACGCCGGCGAGCGACAGCTTGACGACGAAGCCGACGTAGGGGATCGCGGACGTCGCCTCGACCACGACCAGGAACACGACGGTCGCGATCAGCCAGCGGAGCGGATAGGCCGCCAGCAACGAGAAGGATCGGCCGAACGCAGCGGCGTATTCCGCCTTCGTCATCGTGTTCGGCATCGACGCCTCGCAGTGTCGCCGTCGACGACGACGGCGGGCTAGCCTAACGGTGCCGGCCCGACGCGTCCAGCGCCGTCGAGGTCAGAACTGCGCTTCGTCGAGCGCCATCACCGCTTCGCCGCCTTCGACGACCGCCGCGCGGATCGCCGGCGCCTGCGACAGCAGATGGTCGGCGAAGAAGCGCGCCGTCGCGATCTTCGCGCGGAAGAAGTCGGCGTCCGGCTCGTTCGTCGATAGACGCTCGGCCGCGATCCGCGCCGCGCGCGCCATCTGCCATCCGGCGAGCACGACGCCGGCGAGCTTCAGGTACGGCACCGAGCCCGCGAACACGCCGCGCACGTCGGCCTTCGCGTTCGCGACGACGAAGTCGACGACGTCCGCGAGCGCATCGGCGCCCGCGCCGAGCCGTCGGGCGATCGCCGCGAGGTCGTCGGCCTGCGGCAGCGACGCGGCGTTCGTCAGGTCGGCCACCGTCGCGCGCACGCGCGCCACGATCGCCTTCGCCGTCGCGCCGCCGTCGCGCATCGTCTTGCGGCCGACGAGGTCGTTCGCCTGGATCGCGGTCGTGCCTTCGTAGATCGTCAGGATGCGCGCGTCGCGATAGTGCTGCGCGGCGCCGGTCTCCTCGATGAAGCCCATGCCGCCGTGGACCTGCACGCCGGTCGACGCGACCTCGATCGACAGCTCGGTGCTCCAGCCCTTCACGACCGGCACGAGGAACTCGTAGAACGCCTGGTTCTCGCGGCGCGTGTCGGCGTCGGGATGGCGATGCGCGGCGTCGTAGGCCGCCGCGGTGACGTACGCGATGCGCGCGCGCGGCCTCGACCTGCGACGCGCATCGACATCAGCATGCGGCGCACGTCGGGGTGATGGATGATCGTGACCGGACCGCTCGACCCGGCGACGTCGCGCGACTGCACGCGATCCCTCGCGTACGCGACCGCCTGCTGGTACGCGCGGTCGGCGATCGCGATGCCCTGCATGCCGACCTGGAAGCGCGCGGCGTTCATCATCACGAACATGTACTCGAGGCCGCGGTTCTCCTCGCCGACGAGCTCGCCGATCGCGCCCGCCGCCGTCGTCCCGTCCGCGTGACGGGGAAGTGGCCGTCGCCGAACAGCAGCACCGCCGTCGGGCTCGCCTTGATGCCGAGCTTGTGCTCGATCGACGCGCAGTAGACGTCGTTGCGCGGACCGACGCCGCCGTCGGCGTCGACGACGAACTTCGGCACCGTGAACAGCGAGATGCCCTTGACGCCTTCGGGCGCGCCGGGCGTGCGCGCGAGCACGAGATGGACGATGTTGTCGGCCATGTCGTGCTCGCCGTACGTGATGTAGATCTTCTGGCCGAAGACGCGATAGCGGCCGTCGCCGGTCGGCACCGCGCGCGTGCGGACCTGCGCGAGGTCCGAGCCGGCCTGCGGCTCCGTCAGGTTCATCGTGCCGGTCCAGCGTCCGGCGATCAGGTTCTCGAGGTACTTCGACTTCTGCGCGTCGCTGCCGGCCGTCATCAGCGCCTCGATCGCGCCGTCGCTCAGCAGCGGACACAGCGCGAACGACAGGTTCGCCGCGTTCAGCATCTCGATGCACGGCGTCGCGATCAGCTTCGGCAGCCCCTGGCCGCCGAACTCGACGTCGTGCTGCACGCCCTGCCAGCCGGCCTCGGCGAACTGCCGGAACGCGTCGCTTGAAAGCCGGGGCTCGTCGTGACGACGCCGTCCTTCCACGACGACGGCGCGACGTCGCCGCCGCGGTTCAGCGGCGCGACGACGTCCTGCACGAACTTCGCGTTCTCCTCGAGCACGGCCTGCGCGGTGTCGCGCGTCGCGTCCTCGAAGCCCGGCAGCGCGGCGATCGCGTCGAGGCCGGCGAGTTCGTTCATGACGAACAGCATGTCCTTCAGCGGAGCGGTGTAATTCATGTCGTCCTCGTCGTCCTCGTCGTCTTCGCGCGGTTCGTCGCGCGAAGCATTCCACAGCCGGGCGCGTCGTGCGACAGTCGCGCGTCGTCACCCGGAGCCGCCGTCCGATGCCCGTCTATCAACTCCATTATTTTCCCGAGTCCGGCAACAGCTACAAGCTCGCGCTGATGCTGACGCTGTGCGGCCAGACGTTCGAGCCGATCTGGACCGACTTCGGCAACGGCGTCACGTGGACGCCCGAATGGCGGCGAACCGTGAACCCGATGGGCGAGATCCCGGTGCTCGTCGAGGACGGCGTGGCGCGGACGCAGAGCGCGCCGATCCTGCTGCGGCTGGCCGAGACGTTCGGACGCTTCGGCGGCCGCGACGACGCGGAGCGCTTCGAGATCCTGCGCTGGCTGTTCTGGGACAACCAGAAGCTCTCGGGATTCATGGCGGCGTACCGCTACATGCGCGCCTTCACCGAGCATCCGAAGCCGGATGTACTCGCGTATCACCAGCGCCGCGTGGACGACTTCCTGTCGATTCTCGAGGCGCGCGTCGACGACTCGGCGTTCGTCGTCGGCGACCGCCCGACGATCGTCGACCTGTCGATGTGCGCCTATCTCAGCTTCCCGCCGCACGAGAGCGGCTACGACCTGCGTCGCACGCATCCGGCGATCGGTCGCTGGCTCGATCGCATCGCGGCGATCCCGGGTTGGGCGGCGCCGTACGACCTGCTGCCGGGCGCCCACCTGCATTGCTACGTCTGACCGTCCACGACGCAACCCGACGCGACGACGGGGCCGACCGACGTCAGAGCGCCGCGACGAGTTCCGGCACCAGCGCGTTCAGGTCGCCGACCAGGCCGTAGTCGGCGACGCCGAAGATCGGCGCTTCGGCGATCCTTGTTGATCGCGACGATGACCTTGCTGTCCTTCATGCCGGCGAGGTGCTGGATCGCGCCGGAGATGCCGACCGCGATGTACAGCTCCGGCGCGACGATCTTGCCGGTCTGGCCGACCTGGTAGTCGTTCGGCACGAAGCCGGCGTCGACCGCCGCGCGCGACGCGCCCATCGCGGCGCCGAGCTTGTCGGCGAGCGGCTCGAGCACCTTGTGATAGTTCTCGCCGGAGCCGACGCCGCGGCCGCCCGACACGATGATCTTCGCGGCCGTCAGCTCGGGCCGGTCGAGCTTGACGAGCTGGCGGTCGACGAACGTCGACTTGCCGAAGTCGGCCGCGGCCGCCGCGGCCTCGACCGTCGCCGAGCCGCCGGTCGCCGGGCGCCGCGTCGAAGCCGGTCGTGCGGACCGTGATGACCTTGACCGGGTCGGTCGCCTGCACGGTCGCGATCGCGTTGCCGGCGTAGATCGGCCGCGTGAACGTGTCGGGCGACTCGACCGACATGATGTCCGACAGCTGCGCGACGTCGAGCTTCGCCGCGACGCGCGGCGCGATGTTGCGGCCGTACGCGGTCGCGGGGAACAGGATGTGCGAGTAGTCCTTCGCGATCGACAGCACCTCGGCCGCGATGTTCTCGGCGAGGCCTTCGGTCAGGTGCGGCGCGTCGACGAAGCAGGACCTTCGTGACGCCCGGCGACCTGCGCGGCCTGCTCGGCCGCGGCCTGCGCGCCGCCGCCGGCGACGAGCACGTGGACGTCGCCGCCGCAGGCGATCGCGGCGGTGATCGTGTTGAGCGTCGCGCCCTTGAGCGTCGCGTTGTCGTGTTCGGCGATGACGAGTGCGGTCATGAGAGTCCTGCGTCTGTTGCTTGTCGTCCCCGCGAAGGCGGGGACCCGGTGTCGTTGGCTGTCGTGTCGTGCGCCTTGCGACAAGACGCTGGATCCCCGCCTTCGCGGGGATGATCCGAAGCCGTCGCTGCCGCGACGGCTTCAGATCACCTTCGCTTCGCTCTTCAGCTTCGCCGACCAGCGTCGCCACGTCGGGCACCTTGATGCCGGCCTTGCGCGTCGGCGGCTCGCTGACCTTCAGCGTCTTCAGGCGCGGCGCGACGTCGACGCCGAGGTCGGCGGGCTTGACGACGTCGAGCGTCTTCTTCTTCGCCTTCATGATGTTCGGCAGCGTCACGTAGCGCGGCTCGTTCAGCCGCAGGTCGGTCGTGACGATCGCCGGCAGCGTCAGCGACAGCGTCTCGAGCCCGCCGTCGACCTCGCGCGTGACCTTGGCCTGTGCCGTCGGCGACCTCGACCTTCGACGCGAACGTCGCCTGCGGCCAGTCGGCCAGCGCGGCCAGCATCTGGCCGACCTGGTTGCTGTCGTCGTCGATCGCCTGCTTGCCGAGGATGACCAGCTGCGGCTGTTCCTTGTCGACGAGCGCCTTCAGGAGCTTCGCGACGGCCAGCGGCTGCAGTTCGTCGGCGCGACTCGACGAGGATGCCGCGGTCCGCGCCGATCGCCATCGCCGTGCGCAGCGTCTCCTGGCACTGCGTGACGCCGCACGACACCGCGACGACCTCGGTCGCGACGCCCTTTTCCTTCAGCCGGACGGCTTCCTCGACGGCGATCTCGTCGAACGGATTCATCGACATCTTGACGTTCGCGATGTCGACGCCGGTCTGGTCGGACTTGACGCGGACCTTGACGTTGTAGTCGACGACGCGTTTGACGGGCACGAGGATCTTCATGACGGTCCTGATGGGAAGGCGCGATCCGCGACGGGCCGGTCGGCTCGCCGGTCATCGCGCGAGGCGCCGGCCGCGGATCGGCGACGCGTGCGATGACGCGGACGACGGCGCGGGCGACGACGCAGGCTCGAGGCGAGCGGCGCAGAATAGCACGACCGTTCGCAAATCTTCAAGGCGTCGGACGACTCAGCCTTCGCTGAGCGCCTTGACGTGCGCGGCGACGCTGCGACCGAGCGCCGACAGGTTGTAGCCGCCTTCGAGGCAGCTGACGATGCGGCCGTCGGCGTGCTCGTCGGCGATCTTCATCAGCTGCTCGCGTCATCCACACGTAGTCGGCCTCGACGAGCCGCATCTGGCCGAGGTCGTCCTCGCGATGCGCGTCGAAGCCGGCGGAGATGAAGATCATCTGCGGCCGGAACGTCGCGCAGCGCCGGCAGCCACTTCGACTCGACGATGCTGGCGCACGACGGCTGCCGTCGGAGTACGCGGGCACCGGCACGTTGATCATGTTCGTCGCCGGATGGTCGGTGCCGCTGTACGGATAGAACGGGTGCTGGAAGAAGCTGACCATCAGCACGCGCTCGTCGTCGGCGAAGATGTTCTCGGTGCCGTTGCCGTGATGGACGTCGAAGTCGACGATCGCGACGCGCTCGAGGCCGTGCACGTCGAGCGCGCGGCGCGCCGCGACGGCGATGTTGTTGACGAAGCAGAAGCCCATCGCGCGCGTGCGCGTCGCGTGATGGCCGGGCGGACGGGTCGCTGCAGAACGCGTTGCGCGCGTCGCCGCGGATCACCGCGTCGGTCGCGGCGACGGCGGCGCCGGCCGCGCGCCAGACGGCGTCGACGGTCCGCGGACACATCATCGTGTCGGCGTCGAACGCGGCGTAGCCGGCGTCGGGCGCGAGGTCGCGGATCGCGTCGACGTGGTCCTGCGTGTGGACGCGCAGGATGTCCTCGTCGTCGGCCAGCGGCACGTCCATGCGGCGCGACGAGGTCGACGACGCCGCTCGCGATCATGCGGTCGTCGATCGCGGCGAGGCGGGCCGGCGACTCGGGATGCCACGGACCCATCTCGTGCGCGGCGCAGTCGGGATGCGAGAACCACGCGGTCGCGCTCGGCGCGCCGGCGTCGTGCGGCGACGTCGACGCGTCGCCGGTCGTCCGACGGTGCGCGGCGTTCGCGGCGATGCGGACGGATTCGTCCATGGTGCGCTCCGCGGGCGTGATGCGTCGACGCGCACGCGCCGGACGCGCCCGTGCTCGAGGTCGGCTGTGGGGCCGACGATTATGCCCGAGCGGCGGGCCGCGAGACGCGGCGCGACCGTCCGCGACGTCGGCGAGCCGCCGAAGCGCCCGAACCGGCCGCCGGCCGGCCTGCGAAAATCCCGCATGCCAGAATCGATGCCGCGCGCCGGAGCCGCAGCAGTCCTGCGGCCGACGCCGCGTCCCTCCGCCATGGCCCGACCGCTCGACGCGCTGATCGCGCAGGTCTCCGAAGTCATCCTCGGCAAGGACGTCGCGATCCGGCAGTGCGTCACCTGCCTGCTCGCCGGCGGCCACCTGCTGATCGAGGACCTGCCCGGCGTCGGCAAGACGACGCTCGCGCACGCGCTCGCGCGTGTCGCTCGGCCTGCGCTTCGCGCGCGTGCAGTTCACGAGCGACCTGCTGCCGACCGACATCGTCGGCGTGTCGGTCTACGAACGCGGCGGGACGGCGACGGCGGCGACGCAGGGCGGCCGCTTCGTGTTCCATCCGGGCCCGATCTTCTCGGAGATCCTGCTCGCCGACGAGGTCAACCGCGCGACGCCGAAGACGCAGAGCGCGCTGCTCGAGGCGATGGAGGAGCGGCAGGTCTCGATCGACGGCGTGACGCGCGCGCTGCCCGAACCGTTCTTCGTGATCGCGACGCAGAACCCGTTCCACCAGATCGGCACGTTCCCGCTGCCGGAGTCGCAGCTCGACCGCTTCATGATGTGCATCGCGCTCGGCTATCCCGACGCGCGCGCCGAGCGGGCGCTGCTCGAAGGCGAGGACCGCCGGCTGCTGATGAAGAAGCTCGACCGCATCCTCGACCCGACGCGGCTCGCCGGCGCTGCAGGCCGAGGTGCGCGGCGTCCACGCGTCGTCGGCGCTGCTCGACTACCTGCAGGCGCTGGTCGCGGCGACGCGCCACGCGTCGGCTTCGCCGAGGGCCTGTCGCCGCGCGGCGCGCTCGCGCTGCTGCAGGCGGCGCGCGCCTGGGCGCTGCTCGCGCAGCGCGACCACGTGCTGCCCGAGGACGTGCAGGCCGTCTGGGTCGCCGGTCGTCAACCATCGACTGCGGCCGACTGACGCCGAGCGGCGGCGCGTCGCACGTCGCGCAGCGCGAAGCGCGCGCTGCAGCTGCTGGCGACGGTGCCGGTCGCCTGACGCGCGTGGCGACGCGTCGTCGCGACCGTCGGCCGCGGCTGGAGCGGCGCGTCGCCGCGCACGCGCGCTCGGCCGCCGCATCGCGACGAAGGTCTTCCAGCCGCGCGGCGCCGAGACGCGGCGAGGTCGTTCCTCGATGCAGCGCCGCGTCTTCATCCTGCCGACGCGCGCCGGGCTGGTTGCTCGCGCTGATGCTCGTCGCGCTGCTGCTCGGCTCGATCAACTATTCGCTGTCGCTCGGCTTCGCGCTGACGTTCCTCGTCGCGGGCGTCGCGTGGGTCGGCATGCTCGCGACGTTCCGCAACCTCGCCCATCTGCATCTGCGTCCGCTGCGCGTCGATCCGGTGTTCGCCGGCGACGCCGCCGACTATCGCGTCGTCGTCCGCAACGCGTCGCGCGCTCGATCGTTATGCGATCGAACTATCGGTCGACGGCCAGCGGCGCGCGATGCCCGTGCGACCCGGCCGCGAGCGGCGAGGCCGACGTGGCGATCCCGGTGCCGACGACGCGACGCGGCCGCCAGCCGATGCCGCGCGTCACGCTCGCGACGCGCTTCCCGCTCGGTCTCTGGCGCGCGTGGAGCTACTGGACGCCGGCGCTGAACGCGCTCGTCTATCCGCGGCCGGCGGCCGGCGACGTGCCGCTGCCGCTCGCGCACGGCGACGGCCGCGAGCACCTCGCGCAGCGCGTGCGCGGCAGCGAGGACTTCGCCGGGCTGCGCGGCTACGTGCCCGGCGACCCGGTGCGCCACATCGCGTGGCGCGCGATGGCGCGCAATCCCGAGGGCCGCGTGCTGACGAAGCTGTTCGACGGCGGCGCGAGCGGCGAGGCGTGGCTGACGCTCGACGCCGCGATCGCGCACGACCGGCGAATTCGAGTCGGCGCTGTCGTTGATGACGCGCTGGGTGCTCGACGCCGAGGCGCGACGCGCTGCGCTACGGCCTCGAGCTGCCGTCGGCGCGCGATCGCTGCCGGCGCGCGGCCCGGCGCATCGCGCCGCGTGCCTCGAGGCGCTCGCGCTCGCATGAGCAGCGTGCCGTTCGCCGCGCGCCGACCGCCGCCGGCGCCGCGCGCCGACGTTCGGCGCGCGTCGTCGCCGTCGTCGGCCGGCGCGAGCGCGAGGTCCGCGACACGCTGTGGCTGCTGCGCGACGCTGGCGTGGGTGCTGCTGCCGCACGCGATCGAGCTGCCGGCGTGGTGCGAGCGTCGGCGATCGCGCGCTGATCGCGCTGGCGCGCGTGGCTGACGTGGACCGGACGCCGCCTGCCGAACCGCTGGATCCCGGTCGCGCTGACCTGCGTCGCCGGCATCGCGGTGTGGCTGCAGTACCGCACGATCTTCGGCAAGGACGCCGGCGTCGCGTACGTGACGCTGCTGCTCGGCCTGAAGCTGCTCGAGATGCGCGCGCGTCGCGACATCTTCGTCGTCGATCTTCCTGTGCCTGTTCGTGATGCTGACGTCGCTGTTCGAGTCGCAGTCGATGGCGATGGCCGCGATGCTGCTGGTCGGCCTGTGGATGCTCGTCGACGGCGCTGGTGTCGGTGCAGTTCGCGACGCACGAGCCGCCGTGGCGCGTCAAGGCGGCGATCGCCGCGCGGCTGCGTCGCGCTCGCGCTGCCGCTGATGGCGCGTGCTGTTCGTGCTGTTCCCGCGCGTCGACGGGCCGCTGTGGGGCATGCCGAGCGACGCGTACGCCGCGAAGACCGGGCTCACCGACGTGATGGCGCCGGGCAGCTTCGGTCGACTGTCGGAGTCGCGCGAGATGGCGTTCCGCGTGCGCTTCGACGGCCGCGTGCCGCGCGCCGTCGCGAGCGCTACTGGCGCGGGCCGGTGCTCGGCTTGTTCGACGGCCGCGCGTGGATGCCGCTGCCGGTCGCGCGCGACGCCGCCGTCGCCGGTCGACGTTCGATCGCGTCGTCGGCGGTCGACTACGCGGTGACGCTCGAGCCGAGCAACCGGCCATGGCTGTTCGCGCTCGACGTCACGCTGTCGACGGCCGATCACGCAGCGCGCCGCTGTCGCCGCACGTGCGCGCGGACCTGCAGGTCGATCAGCGACGCGCCGGTCCACGAGCGCGTGCTGTACACGGCGCGCTCGTACACGCGCTATCGGGTCGGCGCCGACGAGTCGCGCGTCCGCCTGCAGGACTGGCTCGAGCTGCCGCCGGGCTTCAACCCGCGCACGCACGCGTTCGCCGCGCAGATGCAGGCCGACGAGACTGCGCAGCGAGCGCGTCGTCCGGCCACGCGCTCGGCGAGGCGAGCGCAGCCGACGACTGGTCGTCGCGGTGCTGTCGATGATCCGCACGGCAGCCGTTCGTCTACACGCTCGAGCCGCCGGCGCTCGGGCGCGACTCGGTCGACGAGTTCCTGTTCGACACGCGTCGCGGCTACTGCGAGCACTACGCGAGCGCGTTCGTCGTGCTGATGCGCGCGCTCGACATCCCGGCGCGCGTCGTGACCGGCTACCAGGGCGGCGAGATCAATCCGGTCGACGGCTTCCTCGAAGTGCGCCAGCGCGACGCGCACGCGTGGGCCGAGGTGTGGATCGCCGGCGAAGGCTGGGTCCGCGTCGACCCGACCGCCGCCGTCGCGCCGGACCGCATCGAGCGCGGCGCCGGCCGAGGCGATCGGCGCGCGTCGCAGGGCTTCGCACTCGACGGGTCGTTCCTGTCGTCGCTCGTGCGCAGCACGCGCTTCAACTGGGACGCGGTCGGCAACGCGTGGAACCAGTGGGTGCTGGCGTACAACGCCGACCGCCAGAGCGGGCTCTTCGAGCGGACTCGGCATCGAGCGCGTCGACTGGCAGACGCTGACGATCGCGCTGATCGTCGCGTTCGGCGCCGTGCTCGCGGCGATCGGCGCGTTCGCGCTCGTCACGCCGCGCGAAGGCCGATCCGGTCGCGCGCCAGTACGAGAAGGCTTGCGCGCTGCTCGCGCGCGCCGCGCGCGCGATCGGGCGGCGGTCCGCGACGCGTCGAGCGACGACGATCGCCGCGCGTCGCCCGTCCGAAGGGTCGCGCGCGTATCTCGCGCGCATCGGCGACCGTCTGCCGGCGGCGTTGCGCGAGCGGGCCGCGGCCGCGTTCGCGTCGTACGAGGCGCTGCGCTACCGACCGCGCGCCGACGGCGATCGACGAGGGGACGCTGCGCGCGCGCTTCGCGGCGAGCGTCGCCGGCCTGCGCGCATGACGGGTCGCATGACGACGGCATGGTGGCGTCGCATGACGACGGCATGACGACGGCTCGACGGATCGCGTTCGTCGTCGCGGCCTCGCTCGCGACGGCCGCGGGTTCGGCGCGAGCCGCCGCGGTGCGACGAGGCCGGTGCGCCGCCGGCGCACGCCCGCAGCGACGGCACGCCGCGCGTCCGACCGCGTCGCGTGCGGATATTCGGGCGACGCCAGCGTTCGAACCCGGGCGCGACGGCGAAGCCCAGCGCGCATGCGACGCGCACCGCATTCGACGACGACCGCGAGTCCGATCGCGCCGCGTTCGAATACGACCGCGAACCCGACCGCGCCGCATTCGAAGCCGACGGCCGCGCCGCGCGCGACGGCGGCGAAGTCGCGCGGCGGCGCGGTATCCGCCGCGCCGGGGAGGCCGCCCGCACCGCACCCGGCGCCGCCGTCGCCGTACGCGACCCGCGCCGACGTGCGGGCGTTCGTCGACGATCTCGTCGCCCGCGAGCACTTCGATCGCGACGCGCTGATGCGCCTGCTCGGCGACGCGCGCTACAGCGAGACGGCGGCGCGGCTGCTCGCGCCGTCCGCCACGAGCGGCGTGCGACGCGACTGGAACGCCTATCGCGCGCGCTTCGTCGAGCCGGTGCGCCTCGCGGCCGGCTATCGGTTCTGGGACGACAACGCGGACACGCTGGCGCGCGCCGAGCGCGAGTTCGGCGTGCCGGCCGAGATCATCGTCGGCATCGTCGGCGTCGAGACGGTCTACGGTCGCAACACCGGCAGCTTCCGCGTGCTCGACGTGCTGTGCACGCTCGCGTTCGACTTCCCGGCGAGCGGCGGCCGCGATCGCTCGGCGTTCTTCCGCGAACAGCTCGCCGACGCGCTCGCGATGGATCGCGACGGCTCGCCGACCTGGCGACGCTGCGCGGCTCGTACGCCGGTGCGATCGGCATGCCGCAGTTCATGCCGGGCAGCATCCGCGCGTTCGCGGTCGACTACGACGGCGACGGTCGCATCGACCTCGGCGGCAGCCCGGCCGACGTGATCGGCAGCGTCGCGAACTTCCTCGTGCAGCACGGCTGGGTGCGCGACCTGCCGACGCACGTCGCGCTCGCGCATCCGTCATCGACGTCCCCGGCGCAGGCCGCCCGCATCGACGCGATGGTGGACGCCGGCAGCGTGCCGACGCTGCGAGTTCGGCGACCTCGCCGACGCCGGCTTCGTCGCGGCCGTCGCTGCCGCCGATGACGAAGCTCGCGCTGATCGACCTGCCGGTCGGCAACGACGCGAACGGCGCGCCGCTGACCAGCTACGTCGCCGGCACGCAGAACTTCCACGTCGTCACGCGCTACAACCGCAGCTACTTCTATGCGATGTCGGTGATCGAACTGGGCGCGACGATCCGCGCGCTGCGCGAAGCGGGGCGGGCCGCGAAGCCGTGAATCCGGCAGCTGCGTCGTGTCCCACGCGCGGCGGGTCGTCGACGTAACGCCGTCATGTCGTTCCCGCGAACACGGGAACCCGGCGGCGTCGATCAGGCCGCTGTCGAGGTCTCAACGAGCAATCGGCGCGTGAAGTCGGTCGCTACGGTCGCTGGTCGCCGGACGATCCCGCACGTCTTGCGGATCAACCTGAGAAAAACTGCTCCCGCGCTTCGCTGCACCGAAGATCGAAGCGCAACGCCATCGAGTTTCCGCCTTCGCGGGAACGACGAGCAGTCACGGCGTGCGGCTTCGGGCCATGCGCGAAGACGGACTTCGCGCCGTGCGATCCGTCCGATCAGCGCGGGCCCCAGATCGACGTCAGGTCCGGGCACCGAGTACTCCGAGTCCTCCGGCGGCGCGCGCAGCGCGTCGACGTACGCGCGGATGTCGTCGAGATGCTCGACGATCAGCATGCGGCGAACGAAGTTCTCGAACTCGCGCTTGATCGACTCCTTGCCGACGTCGATCCGCTGCCACTTGCCGTCGCTCGCGCGAATCGAGATGCGATACGCGATCTGGATGTATTCGCCGTTGACGCGGAAGCTGTTCGACTTGTTGACGCGGTGGCGGATCGTGCCGTCGTCGACCAGCGGCTGGTACGACGCGAGCAGGTCCTTGTGCAGCAGCGCGCTCTTGCCGATCTTGGAGCGATGTCGCGCCTTGATCGCCTCGTACAAGTCGGGGATGGTCGCCGATGAAGCGCTCCAGGATCGACTGCCTCGACTCGTCGTGTTCCATGGTCTTCCCTGTTCGGACCGCGTGCGACCGAGCAATAACCATACCGCAAAGCCGGTGACGCGCCACGCCGCGCGGTAAAGATACAACGCCACCCGGCGGCCGCGTGACTCGGGGAAGACGCTGCGCGGGGGTCGCGTCAGTCGACGAAGACGCTGCCGCGCGACGGCGGCACTCGGGAAGACGCACCCGGCGGCCGCGTGACTCGCGAGACGCCGCCTCGGGCGGGGTCATTCTGAGGAGACGCCGCAGGCGGGCCGCATCAGCGGGGAACACGCCGCCCGCGGACCGCGTCACCGGGAAGACGCCGCCGGCGGGCCGGCGTCACCGGGAAGACGCCGCCGGCGGGCCGCGTCGACGGGGAAGACGCCGCCCGTGCGCCGCGTCAGTCCGCGAAGACGCCGGCCCGAAGCCGCGTCAGGCGGGGAAGACGCCGGTCGACAGGTAGCGGTCGCCGCGGTCGCAGACGATGAACACGATCGTGGCGTCGCGCACCGTCGCCGCGACGCGCAGCGCGATGCACAGCGCGCCGGCGGCCGAGATGCCGGCGAAGATGCCTTCCTCGCCCGCGAGCCGGCGCGCCATCGCTTCGGCGTCGGCCTGGCCGACGTTCTCGACCTGGTCGACGCGCGACGCGGTCGAAGATCTTCGGCAGGTAGGCCTCCGGCCACTTGCGGATGCCGGGGATCTGCGAGCCTTCGTCGGGCTGCGCGCCGACGATGCGGATCGCGCGGGTTCTGCTCCTTCAGGTAGCGCGAGACGCCCATGATCGTGCCGGTCGTGCCCATGCTCGACACGAAGTGCGTGAGCGTGCCGTTCGTGTCGCGCCAGAGCTCGGGACCGGTCGTCTCGTAGTGCGCGAGCGGATTGTCGGGGTTCGCGAACTGGTCGAGGATCACGCCGCGGCCTTCGCGCTGCATCTTCTCGGCGAGGTCGCGCGCGAACTCCATGCCGCCGTCCTTCGACGTCAGCACGATCTCGGCGCCGAACGCGCGCATCGTCTGCCGCCGCTCGATCGACAGGTGCTCGGGCATCACGAGCACCATGCGATAGCCGCGCATCGCGGCCGCCATCGCCAGCGCGATGCCGGTGTTGCCGCTGGTCGCCTCGATCAGCGTGTCGCCCGGCTTGATCGTGCCGCGTTCCTCGGCGCGCCGGATCATCGACAGCGCCGGCCGGTCCTTGACCGAGCCGGCCGGATTGTTGCCCTCGAGCTTGCCGAGGATGACGTTGTTGCGCCGGCGATTGTCGTCGCCGGGGATGCGCGGTCAGCTGGACGAGCGGCGTGTTGCCGACGGTGTCTTCGATCGTCGGATAGACGACGGTGGCCGGCTTCGGCTGGGCGTTGGACTGCATGACATCGACCTCGAACACGAACGGCGGTCCAGTGTAGCCGCTCGTCGCGACGGGCGTCGGTGCTCCCGAGCGTGGCGACGCTCGACGGGGCAGGTCGACGCGGCGAGCGTGGCGCCGTGGCGGACGAGCACGTCGGCGCCGCGAGCAGGGCGACCACGGTCGTCGCAGCTGCGACGACCGCCGGCCCGCTCGCGGCGGGCCGACAATCGTTCTCCGCGTCGGGACGACCGTCGACCCGCCGTGCAGCCGGCCGACGCCCGCCGGCCGATCACTTCTTCGCGTTGGCGACGACGGTCGCGCCGCCGTCGGCTGCGACCTTCTTGCCGGACGTCTTCGCCGCGCGCGCCGCGTCGGGCGCCGCGGGGATGCCGTCCTTCGCGCGACCGGCGACCGTCAGGCCGTTGCGCGACAGGCCGGCCGAGTTCTTCTCGCCGATGCCGGACACGCGCGTCTGCAGGTCCGACCAGTCCTTGAAGCTGCCCTGCTTGCGCGCCGTCAGGATCTTCGTCGACAGCGCCGGTCCGATGCCCTTGACGCCTTCCAGCTGCGACTGGTCGGCGCTGTTGACTTCCACCGCGGCGAACGCGAGACCGGTGACGGCGAACCACGCGACGACGACCGCCGCGAACGATGCGATGAACCGCGCGACCCACGTCGCGGGCTTGGTGCGGGACGACGAGCTGACCATGACGACCTCCGGTTGGATGAGCCTCCGGTTCGGAGGCGATCCGCATTGGACGATGGGCGTCGCGCGTCGAACAGCGTGCGGTCGGGGGACCTCGGTCGAAGGTGGCGCGTCGCGGGATTTCGTGCTGGGCGGAGCGACGAAGGGACGAGCGTCGCGGCGATCGCCGGACGAACGCGGCGCATCGTCGACCACGCGATCGGACGTACCCACTCGTCGTTCCCGCCTTCGCAAGAACGACGGACTCGATGCGGGCGACCTCGCGTGCGAACGCGATCGGCGACGACCGCCGCGTCGCGCGCTACGCTTCGCCGACCGGCCGCACCGTGACGCCGACCGACAGCTTGTGCTTGCCGCCGCCGCGGATGATGCCGCGCAGCGGGCTCACGTCGCCGAAGTCGCGGCCGACCGCGAGCGTGACGTGCGACGTCGACGGGATCACGTCGTTCGTCGGGTCGAGGTCGAGCCACAGCGGCGGCGCCGTCGCGGCGCGGGCACCAGACCGACACCCACGCGTGCGACGCGTCGGCGCCGACGAGTCGCGGCCGGCCGGGCGGCGGCCGCGTCAGCAGATAGCCGCTGACGTAGCGCGCCGCGAGGCCGAGCGCGCGCAGCCCGCCGATCATCACGTGCGCGAAGTCCTGGCAGACGCCGCGGCGCGACTCGAACGCCTCGAGCACCGGCGTCGAGACGTCGGTGCTGTCGGCGTCGTACGTGAAGTCGCGGTGGACGCGATGCATCAGGTCGATCGCGCGCGTCGGCGATCGGACGTCCGGTCGGCGAACGACGCGGCCGCGTATCGCGCCGAGCTCGCGCGTGACGCGGCACGAACGGCGACGCGAACGCGAATTCGGCCTGCGGCACGTACAGGCGCGCCGGCGCGGTACGACGAGGCTGCCGCGCGACGTCCGCCCACGTCGTCGGTCGTCGACGGCTCGAAGCCGTCGAAGCGGGGCGCGACGCGGACGCGGCTGACGGCGCGCACCGCGAGCCGCGTGTGCGGCACGTCGAGCGAGAAGTAGCAACGGCAGTTGCCGAACGCGTCGCGCGTCGTCCGCTCGCACGAACGGCCTCGGCGCGACGCCGATGCGGAACGCATTCGAGCCGCTGATGCGCGGTCTCGGCCGGACGCAGGTACGCGACGTGATGCGCGAGCGCGACGTCGGTCGCGTAGCGATACGTCGTGTCGTGCATCACGTCGAGCACGACCGCCTCCTGGTCGACGGCCAGGTCGTGCGCCGGATCGTCCATCAGCGCGCCACCGTCCGCCACAGGTCGCCGACGATGCTGAAGTAGCGCAGCGCGATGTCGCTCGACAGCCGGCGCGCGCGATCGGCGAGACGCGCCGTCAGCTCCAGCGCCGCGACCGGCGTGCCCGACGCGTCCGTCTCCACGAGCTCGCTCAGCGTGACGCCGAGGCCCGCCTCGGGGAAGTCCGCGAGCAGCAGCGACGCCGGGCCGGTCGCCGGTGTCGGGCAGCTTCGCGACCTCGGTGCGCAGCACCGCGACCATCGTCGCGAGCGCGCGCGGATTGTCTTCGTCGAACACGAGCAGGTCGAGCAGCGCCGCGATCTCCTGGCGACGCTGGTACAGCGAGCGATAGGTGATCGTGCTGTCGAACAGACCGAGCACGAGCGCGAACGCGCGTTCGCGTTCGCCCTGCAGCACGCCGCGCTCGAGCATCGCGTGCAGCGCGCTCGACATCGCGAGCAGCCGTTCGATCTGGCGACCGATCGTCAGCAGCCGCCAGCCGTCGTCGCGCGTCATGCGGTCGGTCTGCGCGCCGGTGATCGCGTAGAGCTGCGTGCCGACGTACTCGAGCGCGTCGCGCGCGAGCGATCCGCGCAGCTGGTCGTCGCCGGCGTGCTGTTCGTCGTCGAGCGCGTCGAGCCGCCGCGTGTAGTCCTCGATCGTCGACGACACGAGGCGCCAGTGCTCGGGCGACAGCCGGTCGCGGATCTGGCCCGCGGCGCGCGACAGCGCGTCGAGCGCGAAGCCGACGCCGCGGCTGTCGTCGGACACCGGCAGTCCGGCGATCAGCGCGCGCTCGAACACGCGCGACGCGCTGTTGCGCGACGAGCGGCGCGGCGACGGGACTTCGCCGGTCACGAGGCCCGACGCGACGCACAGTTCGCGGACCGCGTCGAAGAACAGCGGCGGCAGGCTAGTCGTCGGCCGGCAGGCGATTCAGCACGAGGCGCGTCGAGCCGCACGCCGTACTCGGCGCGCTCGGTGTAGCGGCCCATCCAGAACAGGTTCTCGGCCGCGCGGCTCGACACCGGCCGCGCGCGCGTCGTCCGCGCGGCCGTGAGCTCCTCGGGCGCGAGCTTCGGCGGCAGCATCGAGAACGCGTCGACGTGACCTTCGGTGCGGACCCACGTATCGAGGCTCGACCCGCCGCGCTGCATCGAGACGATCTGACGGTCGCGGCTCGCGATGCGGGCGAGCGCGCCGGGGAACACGTGCCAGCGCTTCGACCGGCCCGTCGGGGCCGTCGACCGGCGCGTCGGCGATCGCGAACACCCGCAGCATCGCGGCGCGCGGCACGATGCGTCCGCCGACCACGTCGGCGCCTGCGACAGCGGCAGGTGGCGTCTGCACGGTGTATGCATCGGGATCGTCGTCGATCCGCCGGCGCCACGTCGCGAGCTGCGCGGTCGTCGCGTCGGCGCCGATCAGCGGCTCGAACGCCGGCCGGCCCGTCGACGCGGGATAGGTCGGCTTGACGACGCGCTCCGCGAGATCGGGCTCGACGGCCTCGCGCGCGGCGGCCTCGCCGCACCACCACGACGACAGCGACGGCATCTTCAGGTCCTCGCCGGTCAGCCGCCGCGCGATCGCCGGCAGGAAGCCGTTCAGCGCCGGCGACTCGAGGAAGCCGCAGCCGAGCGCGTTCGCGACGAGCACGTGCCGCGCGCGCACCGCCTGCAGCAGCCCGGGCACGCCGATCGTCGACTCCGATCGCAGCTCGACCGGGTCGCAGAAGTCGTCGTCGAGCCGTCGCACGATCGCGTGGACGCGTTCGAGGCCGCGCATCGTCTTCAGGTAGACGCGCTCGTCGCGCACCGTGAGGTCGGACCCTTCGACGAGCGGCAGGCCGAGGTAGCGCGCGAGATACGCGTGCTCGAAGTACGTCTCGTTGTACGGCCCCGGCGTCAGCAGCACGATGCGCGGCGCGCGGTCGCGGCCGCCGGAGTCGGCGGCGTGCCGCATCAGCACGCTGTCGGTCAGCTCGCGCGGTTCGGGCTGGTCGAACATCGCGTCGGCGTCGCGCTGCACGAGCGCCTCGAGCATGTCGAGCAGCCGGCGATAGCTCGCCGCGAGGTGCTGCACGCGCAACTCGCCGAACGCCTCGGGGAACAGTCGCGAGATGGTCAGCCGGTTCTCGAGCGCGTAGCCGAGACCCGACGGCGCCTGCGTGCGCTGGCCGACGACGTTCCATCGTCCGTCGGGCCCGCGGCCGAGGTCGAACGCGACGATGTGCAGCCGCACGTCGCCGGGTACGTCGACGCCATGCATCTCGCGCAGGTAGCCGGGATGCCCGCAGACGAGCGCCGGCGGGATCAGCCCTTCGGCGAGCAGCGTCTGCGGTCCGTACGCGTCGGCGACGATCGCCTCGAGCAGCGCGGCGCGCTGCGCGACGCCGGCCTCGATCTCGCGCCATTCGGCGTCCTCGACGACGAACGGCAGCAGGTCGAGCGACCACGGCCGCGGCGGCCCTTCGTCGGCGTAGACGGTGTACGTCATGCCGTTCTCGTGGACCTGCCGCGCGACGACGTCGAGCCGGCGGTCGAGGTCGGCGAAACCGTCCGGTCCGAGCAGCGCGAAGAAGCGGCGCCACGACGGCCGCAGCTCGCCGCCGGCCTGCTCGCGCAGCTCGTCGAAGTGGCCGGGCGGCGGCGGCGACGCGAGATGATCGGCGATCGCCGACGCGTCGTGGAACAGCTCGGACTGGAAGAGCGACCGCGGCCACGACGCGTCGGTCCTAGCGCCTGCGCAGGTCCAGCGTCAGCGGATATTCGGGACTGCGCGGCGTCGCGCGGACCGCGAGCTGTCCCGGCGTGTGGCCGATCTCGAAGAAGCGCGCGAGCCGGCGGCTCTCGGCCTCGTACGCGTTGACCGGGAAGACGTCGTAGTTGCGGCCGCCCGGATGCGCGACGTGATACCGGCAGCCGCCGACCGATCGCTCGCTCGTGGTGTCGACGACGTCGACGACGAGAGGCGCGTCGACCGGCAGCGTCGGATGCAGCGCCGACGGCGGCGACCACGCGCGATAGCGCACGCCGGCGACGAACTCGCCGGCCCGCGACGTCGGCGTCAGCGGCAGCTCGCGGCCGTTGACCGCGACGACGAGCCGCGGATCGGCGAGGCCGCGTCACGACGATCTCCATCCGCTCGACCGACGAGTCGACGTAGCGCGCGGTCGCGCCGTTCGCGGTCTGCTCGGCGAGCACGTGCCACGGCTCGAGCGCCGAGCGCAGCGTGAGATGCACGCCGGCGACGTCGGTACTCGCCGGCGAGCGGGAAGCGGAATTCGACGTGCGGCGCGAACCACGACGCCTCGAGCGGATAGCCCGCCTCGGCGAGCTCGGCGATCACGACGTCGAAGTCGGCGCGCACGAACGTCGACAGCATGAAGCGGTCGTGCAGCGACGTGCCCCAGCGCACGAGCGGCGCGGCGTACGGCGTCTTCCAGAAGCGCGCGACCATCGCCCGCAGCAGCAACTGCTGGACCAGGCTCATCTGCGGATGCGGCGGCATCTCGAACGCGCGCAGTTCGAGCAGGCCGAGCCGGCCGGTCGGACCTTCCGGCGAGTAGAGCTTGTCGATGCAGAACTCGGAGCGGTGCGTGTTGCCGGTGACGTCGGCGAGGATGTTGCGCAGCGCGCGATCGACCATCCACGGCGTCGCGTACGGCTCCTTGCCGCCCGGCGGCGCGACCTTCGCGTGCTGCGCGATCGACTCGGACGCCTGGCGGCGCACTTCGGCGAACGCGATCTCGAGTTCGTACAGCTGGTCGTCGCGCGCCTCGTCGACGCGCGGCGCCTGGCTCGTCGGGCCGATGAACATGCCGGAGAACAGGTACGACAGCGACGGATGGTTGTGCCAGTACGCGACGAGGCTCGTCAGCAGCCGCGGATTGCGCAGGAACGGGCTGTCGGCCGGCGTCGCGCCGCCGAGCACGAAGTGGTTGCCGCCGCCGGTGCCGGTGTGCTTGCCGTCGAGCATGAACTTCTCGGTCGCGAGGCGCGTCTCGTGCGCGGCGTCGTACAGGAACTCCGTGTGGTCGACGAGTTCGCTGCCAGCTCGACGCCGGCTGGATGTTGACCTCGATGACGCCGGGGTCCGGCGTGATCTGCAGCAGCTTCAGCCGCGGGTCGCGCGGCGGCAGGTAGCCTTCGAGCACGATCGACACGCCGCACGCGCGAGCCGCCGCCTCGACGGCCGCGAGCAGCTCGAGATAGCGCTCGACGTCGGCCAGCGGCGGCATGAAGACGCGCAGCCGGCCGTCGCGCAGCTCGACGCTGAGCGCCGTGCGCACGACCCACTTCGCGGACGTGCCGGGCGCGACGAGCGACGGATCGACGCCGTCGCGCCGAGGCGCGAGGTCGAGCGGCTCGGCGACCGGCGCGGCGAGCCGCACCTGCAGTTCCGCGAACGACGGCAGCGGCTCGCGGATCGACGACGGATCGCGCTGGATGAGATACGGGTAGTCCTCCGGCGCGACCCACGGCAGCATGTCGAGCGGCAGCCGATAGCCCATCGCGGACTCGCCCGGTGTCAGCACGACGCGGTCGCCGCGCAGCGGCCAGCGGCTCGTGACCCAGCCGACTTCCGTGCCGTCGGGTCCGGCCGGATGCGGCAGGTCCTCGGCGCGCGCGAGCGGCAGCACGAAGCCGACCGGGGTCGGCTCGTCGGCGACGGCGACGGCCGCGCCGCGCGGCTTGCGCGCGGCCTTCGCATCGGCCTTCGCGCCGATCGAGTCCTCGACGTTGAGCGGCAGGCGGCCCTTGCGCCAGGTCTCCTGGAAACGGTCCTCGAAGGCCGGCATCGCGCTGCCGGGCGCGATGCCGAGCGACGTCGCGATCGCGTGCATCAACCGCGACGCGTCCGTCGTCGACCACGTCTTCGCGTCGACGCGCGGCTTCGGCTTGCCCGCGACGTCGAGGTCGGCCGCGTCGTCGTCGAAGACCGACGGGTCGGATACGCACGGCTGGCCGTCGATGCGCCACGACGCCGACAGCGCCCAGCGCGGCAGCGGTTCGCCCGGATACCACTTGCCCTGGCCGAAGTGCACGAAGCCGTTGCGGCCGTAGCGCTCGGTCAGCTTCGGCAGCAGCCGCAGCGCGAAGCCGCGCTTCGTCGGACCGAGCGCGTCGGTGTTCCACTCGCCCGCGTCGCGATCGGTCGTCGCGACGAACGTCGGCTCGCCGCCCTGCGTGAGCCGCACGTCCATCGCGTTCAGCTGCGCATCGACGTCGTCGCCGAGCGCGTCGATCGCCCGCCACTGCGACGGCGTGTACGGCAGCGTCACGCGCGGCGATTCGAACGTCCGCGTGACGTTCATCGTGTGATGGAACTCGACGCCGCTGGTGCTGACGATCCCGGAGATCGGCGCCGCGCTGCCGGGCTCCGGCGTCGCCGCGAGCGGGATGTGCCCTTCGCCGGCGAGCAGCCCCGACGTCGGGTCGAGCCCGATCCAGCCGGCGCCCGGCAGGTAGACCTCGCACCACGCGTGCAGGTCCGTGAAGTCGGTCTCGGAGCCCGACGGTCCGTCGAGCGACTTCACGTCGGGACGCAGCTGGATCAGGTAGCCCGACACGAAGCGCGCCGCCAGCCCGAGGTGACGCAGCGCCTGCACCAGCAGCCAGCCGGAGTCGCGACACGATCCGGCCGCCGAAGACAGCGTCTGCTCGGGCGTCTGCACGCCGGGCTCGAGCCGGATCAGGTAGCGGATGTCCTGCTGCAGCCGCTGGTTGATGCGCACGAGGAAGTCGACCGTCCGCTCCCGCGTCCCGCGGCGCAAGGCCACGCTGTCGACGAACTTCGCGAACAGCGGCGTCGCCGGTTCCTTGACGAGGTACGGCGCGAGCTCGCGGCCGAGCGTCTCGTCGTACTTGAACGGAAAGTTCTCGGCCCACTCCTCGAGGAAGAAGTCGAACGGGTTGTAGACCGCCATCTCGGCCACGAGATCGACCGTCACGCGGAAGTGATCGGTGAGATCCGGAAAGACGAGCCGGGCGAGATAGTTCGCGAACGGATCCTGCTGCCAGTTCGTGAAGTGCTGCGTCGGCGACACGGACAGCGAGTACGACAGGATCGGCGTGCGGCAATGCGGCGCCGGCCGCAGCCGGACGACCTGCGGCCCGAGCGTCACGAGGCGGTCGTAGCGGTAGTCCGTGACGTGCGTCAGCGCGACGTGGATGGCCAACGCGGGCTCCGGTGGGTCGTAGTGGGGGACGCGGAGACTCAGGTGTCCCACACGAGGAAGTCCTTGCTGATCCGCATGCCGAGGTCGTTGACGCGCTCGAGGAAGTCGGTCAGCCACGCGTGCAGGCCGCGTTGCAGGATGTCCTCGATGCGCCCGAACTCGAGCTCGGCCTTCAGCTTGCCCGCGCGACGCTCGGTCTCGCCCGACTGGTCGTTGCGGACGTTCTTCAGATTGACGACGACCTCGTTGACGCAGGCCGACAGCGATCGCGGCATGTCGTCGCGCAGGATCATCAGCTCGGCGATGCGGGCCGGCGTGATGAGGTCGCGATAGACCTTGCGGTAGATCTCGAACGCCGAGACCGATCGCAGCACCGCGGCCCAATAGTAGAAGTCGCCCTGCGACGCGACCTGCCCGCTCGCGTGCGACTCGCTGCGCTCGACCGACGTCGGCTCGACGAGCTGGCCGAGTTCGGCCATGCCGTGGTACTTCACGTCGAGCAGCCGCGCCGTGTTGTCGGCGCGTTCGAGGAACGTGCCCATCCGCGCGAAGTGGAACGCCTCGTCCTTCAGCATCGTGCCGATCATCACGCCGCGCGACAGGTGCGAGCGGAACTTGACCCACTCGAAGAACTCGCTCGGATCGCGCTCGAGCAGGTTGCCGTCGAGCAGGTTGTTGAGCTCGAGCCACGTCGCGTTCGACGTCTCCCAGAACTCGGTCGTCAGCGAGCCGCGGACCGCGCGCGCGTTCTCGCGCGCCGCGCGGATGCACGAGTAGATCGACGAGCTGTTCGACGGATCGCGCGCCATGAACGCGATGACGTCGCGTCGCGAGATGCGGTCGTGGATCTTGTCGTAGCGCGGCTGCAGTTCCGAGATGCCGAGCATCGCGCGCCAGCCTTCCTCGGCGTTCTTGTCGGACTGCGGCAGCAACGACGTCTGATGATTGACGTCGAGCATGCGCGCGGTGTTCTCGGCCCGCTCGACGTAGCGCGCCATCCAGAAGAGGTGGTCGGCGGTTCTAGACAGCATCTAGATCGAGCAGCCGATGTCGAATGCGGGAATGTCATCCCGGCGCAGGCCGGGACCCGATCTGCCTGTCCGGCGCCTCGGGCGAACCTGGGTCCCGGCCTGCGCCGGGATGACACGCCTCGGGCCGAGAGCTTCCATCAGTCTTCCAGCACCCACGTGTCCTTCGTCCCGCCGCCCTGCGACGAGTTGACGACCAGCGAGCCTTCGCGCAGCGCGACGCGCGTCAGGCCGCCGGGGACCATCGACACGCCGTGGCCCGACAGCACGAACGGCCGCAGGTCGATGTGGCGCGGCGCGATGCCGGCGTCGACGTACGTCGGGCAAGCGGACAGCGCGAGCGTCGGCTGCGCGATGTAGTTGTCGGGTCTCGCCAGCAGCACGCGCGCGGAACGCCTCGATCTCGTCGCGCGTCGACGCCGGACCGACCAGCATCCCGTAGCCGCCGGCGCCGTGGATCTCCTTGACGACGAGCTCCGGCAGGTGCGCGAGCGTGTACGCGAGGTCTTCGGGCTTGCCGCACTGGAACGTCGGCACGTTCGACAGGATCGCGTCCTCGCCGAGGTAGAAGCGGATCATGTCCGGCACGTACGGATAGATCGACTTGTCGTCGGCGATGCCGGTGCCGATCGCGTTCGCGAGCGTGACGCTGCCCGGCGGTACGCGTCGAGCAGGCCCTTCGTGCCGAGCGCCGAGTCGGGCCGGAACGCGAGCGGGTCGAGGAAGTCGTCGTCGATGCGCCGATAGATCACGTCGACGCGCTGCGGGCCCTGCGTCGTGCGCATGAAGACGACGTCGTCCTCGACGAACAGGTCGTGGCCCTCGACGAGCTCGACGCCCATCTGCTGCGCGAGGAACGCGTGCTCGAAGTACGCCGAGTTGTACATGCCCGGCGTCATCACGACGACCGTCGGATTGGTCACGCCCTTCGGCGCGACCGCGCGCAGGTTGTCGAGCAGCAGGTCGGGATAGTGCGCGACCGGCGCGACGCGATTCGACGCGAACAGGTCGGGGAACAGCCGCATCATCATCTTGCGGTTCTCGAGCATGTACGACACGCCCGACGGCACCCGCAGGTTGTCCTCGAGCACGAACAACTCGCCGACGCCTTCCGCGTTGCCGACGCGCACGACGTCGATGCCCGCGATGTGCGCGTAGATGTCGCGCGGCACGTCGACGCCCTTCATCTCGGGCCGGTACTGCGCTGTTCGACAGGATCCGTTCCGGCGGCACGATGCCGGCCTTCATGATCTCCTGGTCGTGATAGACGTCGTGGATGAAGCGGTTCAGCGCGACGACGCGCTGGCGCAGCCCGGCCTGCAGCGTGTGCCAGTCGGACGCCGGGATGATGCGCGGGATGATGTCGAACGGGATCGTCCGCTCGGTGCCGTTGCCGCCGTCGTCGAGGTCGCCGTAGACCGCGAACGTGATGCCGACGCGACGGAAGATCAGCTCGCTCTCGGTCCGCTTGTCGGCGATCGCGTCGTTGCCCTGGCCGTCGAGCCACGACTTGAAGCGCGCGTAGTGCGGCCGGACGGACGCGCTCGCGTCCGTCATCTCGTCGAAGAAGCGACTCGTCATCGGGCGACGGCCCGGTGCCCGCCCGCGGAATCGCGCGGCGCGGACGACGGCGCGCGCGCGTCGGCGGTCGCACGCTGCACGGCGTCTCGGTCCATCGCGGTCTCCTCTCGTCTCGATGCGGTGCCGGTCGCGGCGCGCGCGCCGTGCCGGTCCGCGCTGCCGTGGCGCGTCCGCGGTTCCGCGCGGTCGTCCGGTGCGGTCGAGTGTAGCAATAAGCAGGCCGTCGACACGCGGCGTCAGTCGATGCGCGCGACGATCGGCGGCAGCGGATCGTCGCCGTCGCCGCCCGCGTCGTCGAGGCGGTAAGCGGCCGCGACGGCGCACGCGGCCGTCTCGGCGCGGTCGTCGTCGGCCGCCACGACGATCGCGAGCGGGTCGCCCGCGCGCACGCGGCGGCCGAGCGGCGCGAGCGCCTCGAGGCCGACCGACGGGTCGATCGCGTCGCCGGCGCGGCGCCGACCGCCGCCGAGCGCGACGACGACCATCCCGAGCGCGCGCACGTCGATCGCCCGCACGATGCCGTCCCGTGGTGCGCCGACCGCCCGCCGGACCGCAGCGGTCGGCAGCAGCCGGTCCGTGCGTTCGAGCAGGTCGACCGGGCCGCCGAGCGCGGCGACCATCCGCGCGAAGCGCTCCGCGGCGCGCCCGCTGCGCAGCGCGTCGTCGAGCAGCGCCGCGGCCGACCGGTCGTCGGTCGCGATCCCGGCCGAACGCAGCATCGCGGTGCCGAGCGCCATCGTGACGTCGACGAGCCGCGTCGCGTCGTCGCCGGCGCGGCCGGTCAGCACGTCGATCGCGACGCGCACCTCGATCGCGTTGCCGGCGCACGGTGCGAGCGGCTGGTCCATCGCCGTCAGCAGCGCGGTCGTCGGCAGGCCCGCGCCGCGTCCGACCGTCGCGATGCTCGCGGCGAGCTCGCGCGCCTTCTCGGGCGTCGGCATGAACGCGCCGGAGCCGACCTTCACGTCCATGACCAGCGCGTCGAGGCCGGCCGCGAGCTTCTTCGCGAGGATCGACGCGGTGATCAGCGCGATCGACTCGACCGTCGCCGTGACGTCGCGGACCGCGTAGAGGCGCGCGTCGGCCGGCGCCAGCTCATCGCTCTGGCCGACGATCGCGCAGCCGACGTCGCGGACGACGCGCTGGAAACGCTCGCTCGACGGCGCGACGTCGTAGCCGGGAATCGACGCGAGCTTGTCGAGCGTGCCGCCGGTATGCCCGAGGCCGCGGCCCGAGATCATCGGCACGGCCGCGCCGCACGCGGCGACGAGCGGCGCGAGGATCAGCGAGACGGTGTCGCCGACGCCGCCGGTCGAATGCTTGTCGACGAGCGGCCGATCGACTGCGGGACGACTAGCGGCGCCGCGCCAGTCGAGCACGCGGCCCGACGCGCACATCGCGCGCGTCAGCGCGACGCGCTCGCCCATCGTCATGTCGACGAAGAAGACGGCCATCGCGAATGCGGCGATCTGCCCGTCGCCGATCGAGCCGTCGACGATGCCGGCGACGAAGGCGTCGATCTCGGCGTCGGTCAGCGACTGGCCGTCGCGCTTGCGGCGGACGATCTCCTGCGGCAGCAGGACCACGCCGCGCTACTTGCTGAGCGCGCGCAGCTCGCCGCGCGCGATGCCGAGCAGCGTGCGTCCCGCGAGCGCGACGATCGCGAGCGTCGCGAACGCGAGCAGGGCGACGGCGATCGTGTCGGCGACCGGTCCCGGATCGCTCGCCGCGACGCGC
Source organism: uncultured beta proteobacterium (assembly GCA_963720205.1). Taxonomy (GTDB): domain Bacteria; phylum Pseudomonadota; class Gammaproteobacteria; order Burkholderiales; family Burkholderiaceae_D; genus CAHJXF01. The sequence goes on from OY970390.1 coordinate 3,785,416, forward strand.
AGCCCCGCGATCGCGGTCGAGACGAGCGGGAAGCCGATCGCCCACCAGGCCACGCGGAACGGGCAGCACGTCGCCGCGTGTCGCAGCTTCGGCAGCAGCGTCGCCGTGACGAACAGCGCGATCGCGAACAGCGCGCGCGCGACGTCGTCCACGCGGCCCTCGGCGACGACATAGGTCGACATGCCGACGGCGAACGGCGCGACGAGGATCAGCAGCGTCGGTGCGAGCGGGTCGGGCATCGGCGGCTCGAACACGAGCCGCGTGAAGATCAGCGTGAACAGCGGGATCGCGAAGAACAGCCCGATGCCGAGCGCCGCGATCGTCAGGCCGTGCAGCGGCGGCAGGTCGAGCGCCGGGATCGCGAGCGGCACGTCGAGCAGTCCGACGACCGGCACGATCCACGCGGGCGTCGCGTGCGCGATGTCGTGCCGCGAGCCGAGCCAGCGGGCGACGATCCGCCACGCGAACGCCGTCATGCCGATCGCGCCGACGATCCACAGCGCGCGCGCGACCGACGGCGCGACCGGCGCGATCACGATCGGCAGCAGCAGCACGCTGATGAAGAACAGGCCGAACAGGTTGCCCGCGATCGGATGGGCGAACTCCTTCGCGACGACGTCGGGCGCGCTCACCCACTTGATCGCGTAGCCGATCGAGACGGCGACGAACGCGAGCACCGCGCAGACGGCGATCGCGTCCGCGACCGCCGGCGGCGCGCCCCAGCGCGCCTGCGCGAGCCGCCACGCGACCGACAGTCCGACGAGCGACATCACCGATCCGAACAGGCCGATCGGCAGGTAGTCGAGCCGCCGCATCGGCATCAGCACGGCCTCGGCCGGCGGGACGGACAGGCGATCGGCGGCGTCGGTCATGTCGCTCGCGTCGTCAGGCCGCGCCGATGAACAGGCCGGCGATCGTCGCGCTCATCAGGTTGCTGAGCGTCGCGGCGGCCACCACGCGCAGGCCGTAGCGCGCGACGTCCGAGCGCAGCGACGGCAGGATCGCGCCGAAGCCGCCGGCGAGGATCGCGATCGACGAGAAGTTCGCGAAGCCGCAGAGCGCGAACGACAGGATCGCCTGCGTCTTCGGATCCAGCGGCGTCAGGCCCGAGGCGGCGACGGTCGCCGCGTCGTGCAGGTACGGCGCGAGGCCGATGTACGCGACGAACTCGTTCAGGATCAGCTTCTGGCCGAGCAGGTTGCCCGCGATGCCGGACTCGGCCCACGGCACGCCGATCATCCACGCGATCGGCGAGAAGACGGTGCCGACCATCGTCTCGAGGTTCCAGTCCGGGTGGCCGAACAGTCCCATCACGCCGCCGACGAGGCCGTTCAGCAGCGCGATCAGTCCGACGAACGCGAGCACCATCGCGCCGACGTTGACCGCGATCCTGAGGCCGACCATCGCGCCACCGGCCGCGGCGTCCATCACGTTGGCGGGCCGCGTCTGCTCGAACTCGAGATGCTCGAACGCGATCGCCGACGGTTCCGTCGACGGGCAGATGATCTTCGCGAACAGCAGCCCGCCGGGCACCGCCATGAACGACGCGGCGATCAGGTATTCGAGCCGCACGCCGAGGCCCGCGTAGCCGGCGAGCACCGAGCCCGCGACCGACGCCATGCCGCTCGTCATGATCGCGAACAGCTCGGGTCCGCGCAGCTGCGCGACGAACGGCTTGACGGCCGCCGGCATCTCGCTCTGTCCGAGGAAGATCGTCGCGACCGCCGAGAACGACTCGATCCGCGACACGCCGATGACGCGCTGGAACAGCGTGCCGAGACCCGCCACGATCCATCGCATGATGCCGACGTAGTACAGCACCGAGATCAGCGCGGTCACGAAGATGATCGCCGGCAGCACGCGCAGCGCGAACACGAAGCCGCCGGCCGGGAAGACTTCGAACATCTTCGGCGACACGAGGCCGGCGAACATGAACTCGATGCCGCGGTTGCCGTATTCGAGGACGTGGTTGACGCCGACGGCGACCGCGCCGAGCACGGTCTTGCCGACCGGCACGAACAGGATCAGCGCGCCGATCGCGACCTGCGTCGCGAGCGCGGCGGCGACGACGCGCGGGCGGATCGCGCGACGGTCCGTCGACAGCAGCCACGCGACGACGAGGAGGCCGGCGATGCCGCCGACGCTGCGCAGCGCGTCACCGATCATAATCACGCACCGTCGTCCTTTCGCGTCCTTGCCGGCCGAAGCGCCGCATCATAGATGAACCCTTCAGCGCCTCCGGGCGCCGACGTCGACGACGTCCCCGGCTCGATCTGGATCGACGCGCTGCTCGACGCGGCGCGCGACGCGAGCGCGCGGGCGTACGCGCCGTACAGTCGTTTCCACGTCGGCGCGGCGGTCCTCGCCGACGACGGTCGCATCTTCGCGTCGGCGAACGTCGAGAACGCGTCGTACGGCCTCACGTCGTGCGCCGAGCGCAACGCGGTCTTCGCGGCGGTCTACGCGGGCGTCCGACGGATCGTCGCGGTCGCGATCCACACGCCGACCGAGCGCGCGGTCTCGCCGTGCGGCGCGTGCCGGCAGGTGATCTTCGAGTTCGGGCCCGAGGCGCTCGTCGCGAGCTGCTGCGACGGGTCGCACGCGGAACGCTGGTCGATCGGCGAACTGCTGCCGGGCGCGTTCGGACCGGCGAGCCTCTGACGCAGGACGTCACCGGCGCCGCGATGCCGTCGCGCGCGCGACGTGGAACGACGAACGACGAACGACGACGTCAGGCGACGGCCGGATCCGCTTCGGCCGGCAGCAGGTCGAGCAGCTTCAGGCGCTGCACCTTGCCCGACGGCCCGCGCGGCAGCTCGGCGAGGAAGTGGATCCGCTTCGGCGTCTTGTACGGCCCGACGTGCCCGCGGCAGAACTCGCGCAGGCCGGCTTCGTCGCACGGCATCCCGTCGCGCAGCACCACGCACGCGATCACTTCCTGGCCGTAATGACGGTCGGGCAGTCCGACGGCCGCGGCCTCGAGCACGGCCGGATGCAGCAGCAGCGCCTCGTCGATCTCGCGCGGCGCGATGTTCTCGCCGCCCTTGATGATCAGTTCCTTGATGCGGCCGGTGACGAAGAAGAAGCCGTCCGGGTCGCGATGGCCGAGGTCGCCGGTGCGCAGCCAGCCGTCGGCGGTGAAGCTCGCGCGCGTGGCCTCGTCGTTCTTGTAGTAGCCGCGCATCACGTTCGGGCCGCGGATCGCGAGCTCGCCGGTGACGCCGTCGGGCACTTCGCGCAGCGCCGCGTCGACGACGCGCGCCTCGCAGCCCGACGCGCGGCCGACGGAGCCGATCTTGCGGCGGTTTCGATCGAGCGGATTCGAGAACGCGGGCGCGGCGGTCTCGGTCAGTCCCATCGTCTCGATGATGTCGACGCCGAACTTCTGCTCGAACGCGCGGTGGTGTTCGGGCGCGAGCGCGGCCGACGCCGAGCGGCAGAAGCGCACGCGCGACGTCGCGTCGGCCGGCGGCACCGGACCTTCGACGAGATACGAGATGATCGTCGGCACGACGTTGATCCACGTGCAGCCGTTCGCCGCGACCTGCTGCCAGAAGCGCGCCGCCGAGAACTTCGGCGCGAGCGCGACGCCGCCGCCGCTCGCGAGCGGCGCGAGCATCGTCACGCTGAACGCGTTGATGTGGTACAGCGGCAGCACGCCGAGCACGCGGTCGTCGGGCGTCAGCGCGTGCTCGGCCGTGATCGCGGCCGCGTTCGCCGCGAGGTTGGCCTGCGTCAGCATCACGCCCTTCGGCACGCCGGTCGTGCCGGACGTGTACATCAGCAACGCGACGTCGTCGGGCGACGGCGACGGGGCGACGTCGACCGTCCGCATGGTCGTGTCGCGCGTCGGCGCGGCCGGCAGCGCGCCGTCGGGGTCGACGACGATCAGCGCGACCGGCCGGCCGAGCGACGGAAGGATGCGTCGCACCGCCTCCTCGAACTCGGGCGCGACGCAGACGACGCGGCAGTCGGAATGGCCGAGCACGTACTGCATCTGCGCGGGCTGCGACAGCAGGTTCACCGGATTGACGACGAGGCCTGCGTCCATCGCGCCGAGCAGCAGACGGATCGTCTGCAGTCCGTTCGGCATCACGAGCGACACCGTGTCGCCAGGACCGGCGCCGTGCGCCGAGAGCAGCGATCGCACGTCGTCGCACGAGCGACGCAGCGCCGCGAACGTCAGCGGCTCGCCGCCTTCGGTCGACGCGGCGTAGACGCGATCGGGCCATTGCGCCGCACCGCGGTCGATCAGTTCGCGGACGGTGGCCGGCGTCATCGTCATGCGGCGCCGAAGCGGTCGAAGAACGCGCCGAAGACGTCGCGCTCGGTCGGGACGCGCTCGGGGATCGGCGTCGAGACGCGCGCGATGTTGAGGTAGTGCCGGTAGTTCATGTTGTCGGAGAAGTTGTTGCCGCCCCACGTGCCGCAGCCCATCGACAGCGAGAACGGCAGGCCGTTGTCGAAGCTGCCGCCGGTCGCGATGCAATGCGCCTGGTTGACGATGACGCGCGCGACCGGCAGCGTCAGGCCGAGCGCGAGCGCGCGTTCGGGGTGCGCGCTGTGCAGCCCGACCGAATGGCCGGCGCCCTGGTACGCGTAGATGCGCGCGACGATGCGCGCCGCCTCGTCGAAGTCGCGTGCGCGATAGAGCGTCAGCACCGGGCTCAGCTTCTCGCCGGAGAACGGATGGTCGCGGCCCACGCCGTCCTCGTCGACCATCAGGATGCGCGGGTCGCGCGCGGCGAGGCTGCGCCACGCCGAGGCGTCGTCGCCGTCGAGCGCCGCGCGCTCGGCCGCGAGTTCCGCGATGACGCGCGCGGACTTGCCGGTGACGGCCGCCGCGAGCCGGCCGTCGGGCCACATGACGTCCTGCAGCGTCGCCTTCTGCGTCGCGTCGACCAGCACGGCGCCGCGCGCCGCGAGCGCCGCGAGCGTCGCGTCGCGCACCGCGTCGACGATCACGAGGCTGTTCTCGGAAGAGCAGCTGGTCGCGTTGTCGAACGTCTTCGAGCGCACGATGCGGTCCGCGGCGGCCTCGACGTCGGCCGTCTCGTCGACGATGCCCGCGACGTTGCCCGCGCCGACGCCGAACGCCGGCGTGCCGGACGTGTAGGCCGCGCGGACGTTCGCCTGCGAGCCGGTCGCGACCACCAGGTCGCACAACTGCATCAGCTCGGCCGTCGACTGCTTGTTGACCGGCGCCGGCAGCAACTGCACGAGATCGCGCGCGACGTCGGGGTCCATCCCGATGCGACGCAGCTGCGCGTGGATGAACTCGATCAGCCGCGCGCACGTCGACCAGCCCTTCGGCGACGGCGCGACGATGACCGCGTTGCGGCCCTTCAGCGCGTTGATGATCTTGTTCGCCGGCGTCGCGCCGGGATTCGTCGACGGCGTCACGGCGCAGACGACGCCGACCGGCCGCGCGATCTCGACGATGCCGCGCTCGCGATCCTCGGCGATGACGCCGACCGACTTCGCATGCTGCAGGTCGCGCAGCAGGCCGAACGTCTTGCGATGGTTCTTGCGAATCTTGTCGTCGACGTTGCCGATGCCGGTCGCGGCGACGGACATCTCGGCGAGTTCGCGGTTGCGGTCCGGCTCCATGATGGCCCAGCCCGCGGCCGTCACCGCGAGATCGACCTGCTCCTGCGACCACTGCTCGTAGGCGCGCTGCGCGACGCGCGCGCGCGCGACCAGCGTCGCGACCGGCGATGCGGTCCGCGTGTCAGCCGACGGTCTTTCGGACACCTGCATGATCGAGCTCCTGCGGGAAACGGGGGGTCGCGCGAGACGCCGGATCGCCGGCGGCCGACGATTCGCCGACGCGCCGCGTCGGGTCGATGAACAGTGCGGCCACGATGCCGATCGCGAGCAGAACGGCCGACGCCGCGAACGGCACCTTGTAGCTGCCGGTCGTCTGGATCAGGTAGCCGAACGCGAGCGGCGAGATCATGCCGGCGACGCCGAAGCCGGTGTTCATCATGCCACCGGCGGTGCCGGCGTACGCGCCGGCGATGTCCATCGGCAGGCTCCACAGCACCGCGTTCGTCAGTTCGAGGAAGAAGAACGACGCCGCGAGCAGCGCGACGGCCGTCGTCGCGTCCGCGACGCCGACGACCGGCAGGATGAACGCGAGCGCGCCGCCCATCCCGACGACCATCACGATGCGCCGCGCGAGCTTCAGGCTGCCGGTCCGCTTGAAGATCTTGTCCGACACGACGCCGCCGAGCGTGTCGCCGACGACGCCGGCGAGCAGCGGAAGCGACGCGAACAGCGCGAGATGCTTGAGGTCGAGGCCGCGCGCGTCCTTCAGGTACGACGGCAGCCACGTCAGGAACACCCACAGCGACCAGCCGTAGCAGAAGTCGACGAACGTCACGAGCCACATCTTGCGGATCATCTCGCGCCACGGCGTCGGCTCCTTCGAGCGCGACTTCATCTTCGCGGTGTCGACGCCGATCTCCGCGAGCTCCTCCGGCGTCATCGACTTGTGCTCGATCGGCGTGTTGCGGAAGTACCAGACGTACAGCACCGTCCACAGGATGCTCGCGATGCCGAGCGCGATGAACGACTCGCGCCAGCCCTGCCACGCGACGATGCCGACGACGATCGGGGGCGCGACGGCGCCGCCGAGCCGCGCGAAGCTGTGCGTGATGCCCTGCGCGAAGCCGCGCTCGGTCACCGGCAGCCAGAACGTGAACGCGCGCGTCGCCGTCGGGAACGCGCCGCCTTCGCCGAGGCCGAGGATGAAGCGGAACGCGATCAGCGACGTCAGCCCCCAAGCGAAGCCGCACAGGATCGTCGCGGCCGCCCAGATCAGGCTCAGCACCGTCAGCACGAGCCGTGGACCGAACTTGTCGGCGCACCAGCCGCCGATGATCTGCATCGCGGCGTACGGCACCGCGAACGCGGAGAAGATCGCGCCGAGCTCGGTCGGCGTGAGGCCGAACTCCTTGCGGATGAACGGGCCGGCCACCGAGATGTTCACGCGATCGATGTAGGCGACGAAGTACAGCAGGCACATGATCGCGAGGATCAGGTGGCGGACCTTGAACATTCCTCGCATGGCTGTCTCCTCGAGGTCGGCGATCGATCGGTGCGGACGTTGTTCCAATATTCAGGACAACGTCTCGTTATCTGGAACCACGATAGGAAGTCGGCACGGGTTTGTCAACGTCGGGGATTCCCCGAGGCCCGAACCTCGTCCGGTGCGGGTCCGGTCACACGCGTCGTTCTCGCGAGGCGGGAGTCCGGTGTCTTCGCGGTCGACGCAAGCGGCGAACACCGCGGGGTCCCGGCCTGCGCCGGAACGACGGGCGACCGTGATCGTTCGCGCGCCGCTCGCGCGCGTCGCCCGACGTCAGCGCGCCGTTCGAAGCAGGCCGGTCCTCAGCCTGCCGCTTCCTTGTACCCGAGCGTCCCGCTCGCCCGTCGCGCGCACGCGACCAGCTGGCTCGCGAGCGCGCGCGACTGCGTGCGTCCGAAGCGGATCGCCGGGACGCTCATGCCGACCGCCGCGACCGGCTCGCCGCGGCCGTCGAAGATCGGCACGCCGAGTCCGCAGACGCCGACGCGCCACTCCTCGCGGTTCTCGCCGTAGCCGCGCCGACGCGTGCGTTCGAGGTCGGCATCCAGCGCATCGAAGTCGGTCAGCGTGTGCGGCGTGTGCGGCGTCAGCGTGCCGAGCCGCGCCCGCAGCGCGTCGCGGTCGAGTCGCGCCACGGCGAGCAGCGCCTTGCCGGACGCGACGCAATACGCCGGCGCGCGTCCGCCGATCCGCGAGTACGCGGCGACCGGCAGCGGGCTGTCGAACTTGTCGAGGTAGACGATCTCGCGACCGTCGAGCACCGCGAGGTGGATCGTCTCGCCGGTCTCGTGCGACAGCGCCGCGAGGTGCGGCCGCACGAGGCCGACGAGGTCGGTCGCTGCCGCGACCAGCGAACCGAGCTCGAACAGCCGCAGGCTCGGGCGATACGCGCTCGTCTTGCCGTCCTGCACGGCCCAGCCGCATTCGACGAGCGTCTGCAGCGTGCGATGGGCGTTGCTGCGGGCGAGGCCGAACTGCACGGCGACGTCGGTCACGCGGCAGTCGCGCTGCTGGCGCGCGAGCCAGTCGAGCACGGCGAGGCCCTTCGCGAGCGTCGAGTCCATCCGGGGCAGGTCCTGTCGGTCGTTCGCGTCGACGGCGTGGCGCTGCACGTCATTCCGTGCATCGGAACGGTGTTCCAGAAAACGGAACAGTCTAGGAACGGTGCGACGGGGTGTCAACGCGCGGAAGGTCCGCCGCGTGCGACCGGTGTCGTCGCGACGCCGCCGCGTCGCGAGCCCGGCACTCGTCGGTCGAACGGCTCGCACGAACGCGAACCTCGACACGACCGGGCGTGCCACCGCGCCGTCGCCGCTCAGCGACGATGCCGTCGGCCGATCAGCTCGAGGATCTCGCGGAACGCCTGGTTGCCGATCGCCGCCGCGAGGTCGAGGACGTGGCTGCGCGCGTAGTACGGGCTGAGGTCGAGGCCGACGCCGACGCCGAACAGCTCGATGTCGCCGGCCCGATCCTGCCGTTCGACGACCTCGCGCAGGTGATGGTCGAGGTAGTGCGTGTCGTTCGCGAGATTCGTCGCGCCGTCCATCGGCGAGCCGTCGGAGACGACCAGCAGCAGCCGCCGCGACACGTCGCGTCCCCGCATCCGCGCGCACGCCCAGTCGACCGCCTCGCCGTCGATGCCTTCGCGGAACTGGTCGCCTTTCAGCAGCGCGGCGATCGGCGTCCGCGCGCGTCGCCAGCTCGTCTCCGCGTCCTTGAAGACGAGGTGCAGCCGCTCGTTCAGACGGCCGGGATGCGGCGGCCGCCCGGCCCGCATCCAGTCACGCTGCGCGCGTCCGCCGTTCCAGGCGCCGGTCGTGAAGCCGAGGATCTCGCTGTCGACGCCGGCGAGCTCGAGCGCACGCGCGAAGACGTCGACGATCGTCGCGACGGTCTCGGCGTGCTCCTTCATCGAGCCCGAGCAGTCGATCAGGAACGTGACGAGGCAGTCGGCCGACGGCTCGATGCGCTCGCGCCGGAACAGCCGGCGCTCGGTCGGCGACGCGACGAGCTGCGCCAGCCGCCGCCCGTCGACGAGGCCCTCGTCGCGCCCGCCGTCCCAGCCATCGCTCGACGGCACGGCGAGCAGCGCGCGCAGTTCGCGGGCGAGCCTCGGAACGTTGACGCCCTGCGCCGCGATGCGCCGGTCGAGGCGCTCGCGCAGCTCCGCGAGCAGCGGGCGGCGGACGACTCGCGCGGCATCGAGCTCGCGGTCGTACGCCGTCGTGTAGACGCGATAGCCGTCGTCGGCGTCCTCGAGCACGCGGCTGCGTCCGGACACCGCGGTCGCGTAGGCCTCGCTCGACAGCCGATCGACGTCCATCACGAGGCTGAACGCCACCGCCTCGCGGTCGCCGCCGTCGTTGCCGGCGGTGCGCCGGTCGCTCGCCCAGTCGCTCATCGCGCGGATCGTCCGTGCGACCGAAAGCGCGTGCGTCGCATACGTCGCCTGGTCGCGGCGATGACGAGGCAGCGCGACGAGGTCGTGGCCGATCAGCGGCGACAGAGCGCCGCGCGTGACCTCCAGCGTGTCCTCGATCTCTTCGAGGATCGGCTGGCCGGTCACGCGCGTTCGACACACCTGCGCGACCGTGTACAGCAGCAGGCCGTGCGCGGTGTCGGCGAGCCCCGCGTCGCGATACGTCCGCGACCACGCGTCGAAACTCGCGCGCAGGTTCGTCGCGACGCCGCGCAGCGCGTCGGGCACGAGGCTCTCGACGCGGAACTGCTCGAGCAGGTCGAAGATCAGCCGCTCGACCGGGTCGTCGGGACACAGCGACCGGTGCAGCGTCGCGTCGGAGTGGACCAGCCGGAGCGCGGTGCCGTCCGCGGCGCCGCGGAACGCCGCGAAGTCGGCCTCGTCGGGCGACGGATGCAGGTGCGGCGCGAACAGCGGCAGCGGCCGGCGGCCCTTGAACAACCGATGGCCACGGAAGTGGAGGTCAGCGTCGCCGACGAGCGCGTGGATCGTCGCGCCGCACAGCTCCTCGATGCGTTCCTGCCGTCGCGTGCGCGCCTGCGCGTCGCTCATCGACGGTCGCTCGCGATCAGCGCGACGGCGCGCGCAGCGCGAACGACTCGTCGAGCTCGCGATCGAAGCAGCGCTGGAAGTATTCGGCCACGACCGGACGCTCCGCCTCGTCGCACTTGTTGACGAACGACAGCCGGAAGGCGAGCGCAGGGTCCGTGAAGATCTCGACGTTCTCGGCCCACGTGATGACGGTGCGCGGCGACATCAGCGTCGACAGGTCGCCGGCCGCGAAGCCCTTGCGCGTCAGGTCGGCGACCGCGACCATCGATTCGACGAGCGCGCGTCCGGCGTCGTTCGCGAGCGACGGCACGCGCGCGAGCACGATCGCGACCTCCTCGTCGCGCGCCAGGTAGTCGAGCGACGCGACGATGTTCCAGCGGTCGATCTGCGCGTGGTTGAGCCGCTGCGCGCCGTGATACAGGCCGTTGAGATTGCCGAGGCCGACCGTGTTCGCCGTCGCGAACATCCGGAACGCCGGATGCGGACGGATCACCTTGTTCTGGTCCATCAGCGTGAACTTTCCGTCGCGCTCGAGGATGCGCTGGATCACGAACATCACGTCCGGCCGGCCCGCGTCGTATTCGTCGAACACCAGCGCGATCGGCCGCTGCAGCGCCCACGGAATGATGCCTTCCTGGAACTCGGTGACCTGCTGGCCGTCGCGCAGCACGACCGCGTCCTTGCCGACGAGGTCGAGGCGGCTGAGATGACCGTCGAGGTTGACGCGGATGCACGGCCAGTTGAGCCGCGCGGCGACCTGCTCGACGTGCGTCGACTTGCCGGTGCCGTGCAGCCCCTGGACCATCACGCGGCGGTCGCGCTTGAAGCCCGCGAGGATCGCGAGCGTGACGGCCGGGTTGAAGCGATACGCGTCGTCGATCTCGGGCACGTGCTCGTCGCGCGTGCCGAACGCCGGCACGACGAGGTCGGTGTCGATGCCGAACGCGTCGCGGACGGCGACCGTGCGATCGGGAACGAGCGCGGTATCGGCGTTCAACATCTTTCCTCGCGACCGCCGTGCACGCTCATGCGCTGCGCGTCGCGCGGCCCGTGACGGACGGCGCCTCGGCGTCGATGCGGGCGAGCGCGAGCGCCGCGCGCTGCAGCGCCGGCAGCATCGTCTTCGCCTTCGCCGGCGCGAGCCGCATCACCGGCGCCTGGACCGCGACGCACAGGTTCGAGCGGTCGTCGTCGGACGGCACCGGCACCGCGACGCACAGCAGGCCCGGCAGGAACTCCTCGTTGTCGATCGCGAACCCGACGCGGCGGATGCGCCGGATCTCGCCTTCGAGCGCGTCGAGGTCGGTCAGCGTGTTCGCGGTGTAGCGCTCGAGCGGCGCATGCGCGAGCAGCCGACGGCGTTGCGCAGCGGTCAACTGCGACAGGAACATCTTGCCGCTCGCCGAGCAGTGGGCCGGCACGCGCGAGCCGGGATGCAGGTAGAAGCGCAGCGGCGCCGCGGTCTCGACGCGGTCGAGATAGACGACCTCGCCGCCGGACCGCGACGTGATGTTGCAGCTCTCGCCGACCTCCTCGACGAGATGCCGCAGCACCGCGTGGCGCGCGCCGTGATGACTGTCGTTGAGCAGCAGGTTCTGCGCGAAGCGTCGCAGCCGCGCGCCGGTCGCGTAGTGCCGGCCGTCGTGGTCGCGATGCAGCAGGCCGGCCGATTCGAGCTGCTGCAGCATCCGGTGCAGCGTCGGCTTCGGCAGTCCCGTCTCCTCGACGAGCGCCTGCAGCGAGTAGCGCTGGTCCTTCGACGCGATCACCTCGAGCAGCGCGAACAGCCGCATCGCGGGCGTGTCGCCGTCGAGCCCGACGGCGGTCAGGTGGCCTGTTTCGACGATCTTCATGGTCGATCGGGAGTCCGTGAATTCCGGATACTAATACATGGCGTCTCGTTTTTCGAAACGATTGACGAAGCGGACGGTGATCGCTTATCGTCCGCAAAACTCGCGAAAGCGGAACCGAGCGTTCCGGATTTCGCCCGCCGATTCCAGGAGACCCGCATGACCCAGAACCCGCCGTTCGCGATGCGCAGCGCCGTCACCGGCGTCCAGAAGATGACGCCGTCCGAGGCGTTCGTCGAGACCCTGGTGGCCAACGGCGTGACCGACATCTTCGGGATCATGGGCTCCGCGTTCATGGACGCGATGGACATCTTCGCGCCGGCCGGCATCCGCCTGATCCCGGTCGTGCACGAGCAGGGCGGCGCGCACATGGCCGACGGCTACGCGCGTGTCAGCGGACGCCACGGCGTCGTGATCGGCCAGAACGGGCCGGGCATCAGCAACTGCGTGACCGCGATCGCGGCGGCGTTCTGGGCGCACAGCCCGGTCGTGATGATCACGCCGGAAACCGGCACGATGGGTATCGGGCTCGGCGGCTTCCAGGAAGCGAACCAGCTGCCGATGTTCGAGGAGTTCACGAAGTACCAGGGCCACGTCGTCAACCCGAAGCGGATGGCCGAGATCACCGCGCGCTGCTTCGATCGCGCGATCTCCGACATGGGCCCGACGCAGCTCAACATCCCGCGCGACTACTTCTACGGCGAGATCACGACCGAGATCCCGAAGCCGATGCGCGTCGAGCGCGGTGCCGGCGGCGAGCACAGCCTCGACGCGGCGGCCGAGCTGCTCGCGACCGCGAAGTTCCCGGTGATCCTCGCCGGCGGCGGCGTCGTCATGGGCGACGCGGTCGACGAATTGAAGGCGCTCGCCGAGCGCCTCGGCTCGCCCGTCGTCTGCGGCTACCTGCGCAACGACGCGTTCCCCGCGAGCCATCCGCTGTGGGCCGGCCCGCTCGGCTACCAGGGCTCGAAGGCCGCGATGAAGCTGATCGCGCAGGCCGACGTCGTGCTCGCGCTCGGCTCGCGGATGGGCCCGTTCGGCACGCTGCCGCAGCACGGCATGGACTACTGGCCGAAGGACGCGAAGATCATCCAGGTCGAAGCCGATCATCACAACCTCGGCCTCGTGAAGAAGATCTCGGTCGGCATCAACGGCGATGCGAAAGCCGCGGCCGTCGCGTTGCTGAAACGCGTCGAGGGCCGCACGCTGGCCTGCGACGCGACGAAGCAGGACCGCGCGGCGACGGTCGCGAACGAGAAGGCCGAATGGGAGAAGGAGCTCGACGGCTGGACGCACGAGCGCGACCCGTACAGCCTCGACATGATCGAGGAGCAGAAGAACGAGCCGGGCAACTGGCTGCATCCGCGGCAGGTGCTGCGCGAGCTCGAAAAGGCGATGCCGCCGCGCGTGATGGTGTCGACCGACATCGGCAACATCAACTCGGTCGCGAACAGCTACCTGCGCTTCGAGGAGCCGCGCAGCTTCTTCGCGCCGATGAGCTTCGGCAACTGCGGCTACGCGCTGCCGACGATCATCGGCGCGAAGTGCGCGGCGATGGACCGGCCGGCCGTCGCGTACGCCGGCGACGGCGCGTGGGGCATGAGCATGGTCGAGATCATGACCTGCGTTCGTCACGACATCCCGGTCACGGCCGTCGTGTTCCACAACCGGCAATGGGGTGCCGAGAAGAAGAACCAGGTCGACTTCTACGACCGCCGCTTCGTCGCCGGCGAACTCGACAACCAGAGCTTCGCGGGCATCGCGAAGGCGATGGGCGCCGAAGGCGTCGTCGTCGACCGGCTGGACCAGGTCGGGCCGGCGCTGAAGGCGGCGATCGACGCGCAGATGAAGGACGGCAAGACGACGGTCATCGAGGTGATGTGCACGCGCGAGCTCGGCGACCCGTTCCGGCGCGACGCGCTGTCGAAGCCGGTCCGCTTCCTCGAGAAGTACAAGGACTACGTCTGACGGCGCGCCGTCGCGCGACATGGAGACGGCCACGCACCCGCGCCTCGACGAGCTCGTGGCGCGGACGAGGCGACGCGCGGACGGCGGCGCGACGCGGGTCGCGATCGCGTATCCGTGCGACGCGCTCGCGCTCGACGCGGCGCGGCGCATGGCCGACGACGGCCTCGCACGGCCGGTGCTCGTCGGGCCGGCCGATCGCATCGCGCGCGCCGCGGTCGCGGCCGGGACCGACGCGCGGCGCTTCGAGATCGTCGATACGCCGGACGACACCGTCGAGGCCGCCGCCGCGGCTGCCGCGCTCGCACGGGACGGCGACGTCGACGCGCTGATGAAGGGATCGCTGCACACCGACGAACTGATGTCCGCGATCGTCCGGCGCTCGTCGGGCCTGCGCACCGATCGCCGCATCAGCCACGCGTTCGTGTTCGACCTGCCGCGCTATCCGAAGCTGCTCGCGCTCGCCGACTGCGTCGTCAACATCGCGCCCGACCTGCGCACGAAGCGCGACATCGTCGGCAACGCGATACGGCTGCTGCAGGACCTCGGCATCGCGCATCCGAAGGTCGCGGTCGTCGCGGCGGTCGAGACGATCAACGCGGCGATCCCGGCGACGACGGATGCGCAGGGGCTCGTCGCGCTGGCCGAAGCCGGCGAATGGCCCGGCGCGATCGTCGAGGGACCGTTCGGCTTCGACAACGCGATCTCCGCCGAGGCCGCGCGCATCAAGCACATCGACTCGACGGTTCCCGGCGACGCGGACCTGCTCGTGATGCCCGACCTGAACGCCGGAAACATGCTGTACAAGAGTTTCAACTACATCGGCGGCGGCGACTGCGCGGGCCTCGTGCTCGGCGCCCGCGTCCCGGTCGTGCTGACGTCGCGCGCCGACTCGATGCAGTCGCGGATGGCGTCGATCGCACTCGCGGTCCTCGTGTGCACGTCGTCCGTTCCCGCCGCCCACTGATCGCCATCGATGTTCAAGTTCCTTTCCAGCGAACCGATCCACGACCCGCTCGTCTCGCCGGCGCCGAAGGCCGCGACCGAGGTCAAGAAGACGACCTGCTACATGTGCGCGTGCCGCTGCGGCGTGCGCGTCCACCTGCGCGACGGCGAGATCCGCTACATCGACGGCAATCCCGACCATCCGCTGAACCAGGGCGTGATCTGCGCGAAGGGCGCGTCGGGGATCATGAAGCAGCATTCGCCGGCGCGGCTCACGCAGCCGCTGCTGCGCAAGGCCGGCAGCGAACGGGGCGCCGGCGAATTCGAGCCGATCTCGTGGGACCGCGCGTTCGAGATCCTCACCGAGCGTCTCGCGCGCATCCGCTCGACCGATCCGAAGAAGTTCGCACTGTTCACCGGCCGCGACCAGATGCAGGCGCTCACGGCGCTGTTCGCGCGGCAGTTCGGCACGCCGAACTACGCGGCGCACGGCGGCTTCTGCTCGGTCAACATGGCCGCGGGGATGATCTACACGATCGGCGGCAGCTTCTGGGAATTCGGCGGCCCGGACCTCGACCAGGCGAAGCTGTTCGTGATGATCGGCACGGCCGAGGACCATCACAGCAATCCGCTGAAGATCGCGATCTCGAAGTTCAAGCGGCACGGTGGCCGCTTCATCTCGATCAATCCGGTGCGCACCGGCTACGCGGCGATCGCCGACGAATGGATCCCGATCAAGCCGGGCACCGACGGCGCGCTGTTCATGGCGCTGCTGCACGAGCTGATCGCGAACGACCTGATCGACCATGCGTTCCTGAAGCGCTTCACGAACGCGCCGCAGCTCGTCGTGCTCGACGATTCCGATCGGCAGGGACTGTTCGCGTTCGATCCGGATCCGGAACGCGGCCCGCCCGGCGACGGGCGCCATCCGCACAACAAGCTCGTGTGGGACCGGACCAGCGGCCGCGTGCTGAACGCGTATCCGGAAGGCATCGCCGACGGTTGCGATCCGGCTCTCGAAGGTCGCTACGCGCTCGACGACGGCACGCCGGTCGCGCCGGCGTTCCAGCTGCTGCGCGAACGCGTCGCCGACTGCACGCCCGAGTGGGCGGCGGCGATCACCGGCATCGCGGCCGATCGCATCCGCCTGCTCGCGCGCGAGATGGGCGTCGCGGCGCTCCAGCAGGCGTTCGAGCTGCCGATCCCGTGGACCGACGCGTGGGGCAAGGAGCATCCGACGACGCAGGCGCGACCGGTCGCGTTCCACGCGATGCGCGGGCTCGCGGCGCATTCGAACGGCTTCCAGACGATCCGCGCGCTGTCGATCCTGATGAGCGTGCTCGGCACGATCGACGCGCCCGGCGGGTTCCGTCACAAGGCGCCTTATCCGCGCCACATCGTGCCGAACTACCGCGCGTTCAACTCGCCGGAGATGATCAAGCCGAACACGGTGCTGAACGCCGCGCCGCTCGGCTATCCGGCGAGTCCGGAAGAGCTCGCGCTCGAGGCGGACGGCTCGCCGATCCGCATCGACCACGCGTTCTCGTGGGAGCACCCGCTGTCGGTGCACGGGTTGATGCACAACGTCATCACGAACGCCGTCAAGGGCGACCCGTACCGGCTCGACACGCTGCTGATCTTCATGGCCAACATGGCGTGGAACTCGAGCATGAACACGATGGCCGTGCGCGAGATGCTGAACCGCAAGGGCGACGACGGCGAGTACGCGATCCCGTTCATCGCCGTCGCCGACGCGTTCGACAGCGAGACCGTCGCGTTCGCCGACCTCGTGCTGCCCGACACGACGTATCTCGAGCGCTACGACGCGATGAGCATGCTCGATCGGCCGATCTCGGAGTTCGACGGGCCGGTCGACGCGGTGCGCATCCCGGTCGTGCCGCCGACCGGCAACGTGCGGCCGTTCCAGGACGTGCTGATCGAGATCGCGTCGCGGCTCGGTCTGCCGGCGTTCACGACGGCGGAAGGCGGCCGGAAGTTCAAGGACTATCCGGACTTCATCATCAACTTCCAGCCGCAGCCGGGCGTCGGGTTCCTGATGGGCTGGCGCGGCACGAACGGCGAGAAATCGCTGCGCGGCGAGCCCAACCCGCGGCAGTGGGAGATGTACGAGGCGAACAACGGCTTCTTCCACTACCGCATGCCGGAGTCGATGCAGTACATGCGCAACTGGAACCGCGCGTACCTCGACTTCGCGAAGGAGAACGGCTGGCGCTTCAAGAACGACGTCATCCAGCTCGCGATCTATTCGGACACGCTGCAGACGTTCCGGCTCGCGGCGCAGGGAAAGACGAAAGGTCGCCAGCCGCCGGACGCGCTGCGCGATCGCATCGAGACCTACTTCGATCCGCTGCCGTTCTGGTATCCGCCGCTCGAGGACGCCGCGATCGATCGCGCGGCGTACCCGCTGAACGCGATCACGCAGCGGCCGATGGCGCAATACCACTCGTGGGATTCGCAGAACGCGTGGCTGCGGCAGATCCACAGCCACAACTACCTGCAGGTCAATCCGGTCACCGCAGCAGCCGCGGGGATCGAGGACGGCGGCTGGTGCTGGGTCGAGAGCCACTGGGGCCGCGTGCGCTGCATGCTCCGCTACAGCGAGGCCGTCGAGCCGGGAACGGTCTGGACGTGGAACGCGATCGGCAAGGCCGACGGCGCGTGGCGGCTCGCGCCGGGGTCCGACGAGGCGTCGAAGGGCTTCCTGCTGAACCACCTGATCACCGAGGAACTGCCGCTCGCGGGTCAGCCGTCGCGCACGATCAGCAACTCGGATCCGATCACCGGCCAGGCCGGCTGGTACGACGTCCGCGTGCGGCTGCGGCCCGCCGATCCCGACGAGCCGCACGTCACGTCGCCGCAGATCGCGGCGACGCCGACGCCGCCCGGCGTCCGCACGAGCGTGTCGCGCGTGCTGACCTACTTCGCGGGGCGACGGACATGATCGGCTGGCTGAAGGAACTGCTCGCGTCGAACGTCGTCGCGAGCGCGCCGGCGTCCGCGGCGTCGTCATCCCCACGCGCCGCCGCGCCGCCGCCGCGCACGGCGGTCCGCGCGCAGCCGGGCGAGACCCTCGCGAAGCAGCTCGCGCTCGTCATCGACCTCAACGTCTGCGTCGGCTGCCACGCGTGCGTGACGTCGTGCAAGGAGTGGAACACGTCGGGCTCGGCCGGCGCGCTCGCCGACGAGAACCCGTACGGCCCCGGCCCGACCGGCACGTTCCTCAACCGCGTGCAGACCTACGAGGCCGGCTCGTATCCCGACACGCAGACGGTCCACTTCCCGAAGAGCTGCCTGCATTGCGAGGACCCGCCGTGCGTGCCGGTCTGCCCGACGGGCGCGAGCTACAAGCGCGCCGAGGACGGCATCGTGCTCGTCGACTACGACAAGTGCATCGGCTGCAAGTACTGCGCGTGGGCGTGTCCGTACGGCATGCGCGAGCTCGACGAAGCGCGGCAGGTGATGACGAAGTGCACGCTGTGCGTCGACCGCATCTACAACGACGACCTGCCGAAGGAAGACCGCAAGCCGGCCTGCGTGAAGGCGTGTCCGACCGGCGCGCGGCTGTTCGGCGACGTCAAGGATCCGGACTCGGAAGTGTCGAGGGCGATCCGCGAGCGCGGCGGGTACGCGCTGATGCCCGAGTGGGACACGATCCCGGCGAACCAGTACCTGCCGCGGCAGGTGACGTCGCCGTTCGACGGCGACGTCTGACGCGTGCATCCCGCCTTCTCGATCCTCTGCTTCACGACGCTCGCCGGCATGGGCCAGGGGCTCGTCGTCGCGGTCGCGCTCGCGCTGCTCGTCGGACTGCCGGTGTCGCCGTCGTTCGTCGGCGTGGCGATCGTCGTCGCCGAGGCGCTGCTCGTCGCCGGCCTCGCGTCGTCGTTCATGCATCTCGGACGCAAGCTGCGCGCGTGGCGCTCGGTGCTGATGTGGCGCACGTCGTGGATGTCGCGCGAGGTCATCGTGCTGCCGGCGTTCATCGCGCTGCTCGCGGTGTGGTGGCTCGCGCTCGCCGCCGGCGCCGGCGGCGCGTGGCCTGCGATCCTCGCGCTGCTCGTGCTGGCCGGCGCCGCGACGCTCTGGTACTGCACGGCGATGATCTACGCGTGCCTGCGCTTCATCGAGGAGTGGGCGCACCCGCTGACGATCGTCAACTACGCGCTGACCGGGCTCGCCTCGGGCCTCGTGCTCGCGTGCGCGCTCGCCGCGATCGCCGGCGAGGGACGCTTCGCCGCGGCGGTCGGCCCGTGGGCGCTCGCGCTGACGATCGTCGCCGGTGTCTTGCGGTGGGTCGCGGTCCGCCGCAACGCCGGCATCCGTCACCGCTCGAACCTGCAGTCCGCGACCGGCATCCGTTCGACGCGACTGGTCCAGAAGTCGATGGGCTTCACGGCCGGCTCGTTCAACACGCGCGAGTTCTTCCATCACGCGTCGGCGGCCACCGTCCGCAACGTCCGATGGCTCGCGTTCGGGCTCGGCTTCGTGGCGCCGGCCTTGCTGCTCGCGTGGGGCGTCGCCGGCGGCGGGGCCCTTCCGTGGATCCTCGCGCTGCTCGTGCAGGCGCCGGGGCTGCTCGCCGATCGCTGGTACTTCTTCGCGCAGGCGAAGCATCCGCAGAACCTGTACTACCAGGCCGTCTCGTGAGCGACGCGACGTTCGACTACATCGTCGTCGGCGCGGGCTCGGCCGGCTGCGTGCTCGCGAACCGGCTGTCGGCCGACGGACGCACGCGCGTGCTGCTGCTCGAGGCCGGTGGCCCCGACCGCAGCCTGTGGCTGCACGTCCCGGTCGGCTACTTCAAGACGATGCACAACGCGAAGTTCGACTGGTGCTACCTGACCGAGCCCGACCCGGCCGTCGCGAACCGCCGCATCCAGTGGCCGCGCGGCAAGGTGCTCGGCGGATCGAGCGCGCTGAACGGCCTGCTGTACGTCCGCGGCCAGCACGAGGACTACGACCGCTGGGCCGAACTCGGCAACCGCGGCTGGGGCTTCGCCGACGTGTTGCCGTACTTCAGGAAATCCGAGGACCAGGAGCGCGGCGAGAGCGAGTACCACGGCGTCGGCGGGCCGCTGAAGGTTTCCGACCTGCGGCTGCGACGGCCGATCGCGGACCACTTCATCGACGCGGCCGTCGAAGCCGGCATCCCGCGCAACGACGACTACAACGGCGCGGTGCAGGAAGGCGTCGGCTACTTCCAGCAGACGTCGTTCAAGGGCCTGCGCTGGAGCACCGCGAAGGGTTTCCTGCGACCGGCGCTGAAGCGCGGCAACCTGACGGTCGAGACGACCGCGCAGGTCTCGCGCATCGCGTTCGACGGCGATCGCGCGGTCGGTGTCGACTATCGCCGGGAGGGCCGGATGCAGCGCGCGAACGCGGCGGTCGAGGTCGTCCTCGCGGCCGGCGCGATCGGCTCGCCGCAGGTCCTGCAGGCGTCCGGCGTCGGGCCGCGCGCGCTGCTCGAGCGCGTCGGCGTGCCGATCGTCCACGACCTGTCCGGCGTCGGCGAGAACCTGCAGGACCACCTGCAGGTGCGCCTCGTCTACAAGACCAGCGAGAAGACGCTGAACAACGAGGTCAACACGTGGTACGGCCGGCTGCGCGTCGGCGTGCAGTACGGGTTGTTCCGCACCGGCCCGCTGACGCTCGCGGCGAGCCAGGTCGTCGCGTTCACGCGCTCGAACCCGTCGGTCGACCGGCCCGACATCCAGTTCCACATGCAGCCGCTGTCCGCCGACAAGCCGGGCGAGGGCGCGCATCCGTTCTCGGCGTTCACCGCGTCGGTCTGCCAGCTGCGCCCGTGGAGTCGTGGTCGCGTCGAGATCGAGTCGTCGGACCCGTTCCGCTATCCGCGGATCTTCGCGAACTACCTGCACGACCCGCGCGACGGCGACGTCGCGGTCGCCGGCATCAAGGTCGCCCGACGGATCGCGGCGGCGCCGTCGCTCGCGCGAGTGATCGTCGACGAATACGTGCCGGGTCGGCAGTACGCGAGCGACGACGAGCTGCTGGAGGCGGCGCGCCGCAACAGCCAGTCGATCTATCACCCGGCCGGCACCTGCAAGATGGGCAGCGACCCGATGGCGGTCGTCGACGATCGCCTTCGCGTGCACGGCCTGCGCGGCCTGCGCGTCGTGGACGCGTCGATCATGCCGGAGATCGTGTCCGGCAACACGAACGCGCCGGTCGATCATGATCGCCGAGAAGGCGTCGGACCTGATCGTCGAGGACGCGCGCGCTGAACCGGTCGACGGACCTAGCGCGCGACCCAGGCGCCGTCGATCGGCAGCGCCGCGCCGGTGATCGAGTCGGCCGACGGACCGCATAGATAGACGACGAGTGCCGCGACGTCGTCGGCCTCGACGAAGCGCCGGCTCGGCTGCGAAGCCAGGACGACGTCGCGGATCACGGCTTCCTCGGACAGTCCGTGCGAGCGGGCGAGCTCCGGAATCTGCTGCTCGACGAGCGGCGTCCGCACGAAACCCGGACAGATGGCGTTGCACGTGATGCCGCTCGCGGCCGTCTCCAGCGCGATCGTCTTGGTTAGCCCGACCACGCCGTGCTTGGCGGCGACGTACGCGCCCTTGAATGCCGACGCGACGAGACTATGCACGGACGCAACGTTGACGATGCGTCCGGCGCCGCGTGCGAGCATGCCCGGTAGCACCGCCTTGCTCGTATGGAACACCGCGCTCAGGTTGATCGCGAGGATGCGATCCCACTGCGACTCCGGGAAGTCCGCGATCGACGAGACGAACTGGATCCCCGCGTTGTTGACGAGGATGTCGACGCGTCCGAACGCGGCCTCCGTCGCCGCGACCATCGCGCGGACCTCTTGGGGATGCGCGAGGTCGGCGGGCGCGTGCCGGACGACGACGTCGCGGCCGGCCGACAGATCGCGACACAGGCAGACGATGGCATCGGCGTCGCCGAATCCGTTCAGCATGACGTCGCAACCGGCGTCCGCGAGCGCGCGAGCGATCGCCAGACCGATGCCGCTGGTCGACCCGGTGACGAGCGCCGTGCGACCCGCAAGGCGGTCGGGGTCGTCGCTACTCATCCGCGTGCCGTCATCGACGAGCGCGCGCCGGCGGCGCCGACATCGTCATCGCGAGCATCGCGGCGGCGCGCTGCAGCGGCGCGACGAATCGCATGGAGCTCTTGATGCTCGCGCGCGACGCCGGCGCGTGGACGGCCACCGCGGCGAAGATGCGATCGCTGCCGGGCACGAGGACCGGGACGGCGATCGCGACTGAATCGTCGAACAGCTCGCAGTCGTGCGTGCCGATGCCGGTCTGCCGGACCTTCTTCAGCTGTGCCTGCAACGGCGCGAACGCCGGGATCGTCTTGTCGGTGAAGCGCTCGTACGGCTCGTCGCCGAGCGCCTGCCGTGCCTCGGCCGTCGTCATCGACGAGAGGAACAGCTTGCCGCTCGCCGTGCAGTGCAGGGGGACGCGCGTCCCGACCTCGAGATGCAGCCGCAGCGGGTGATGCGTCTCGACGCGATCGAGGTACAGGACGGAGTTGCCTTCGAGCAGCGTCAAGTTGCAGCTCACCCATCTCGGCGACCGCGTCTTCGAGCGCTCGATGCCACTGCCCGCGCAGCGCGTCGTTGCGCCACAGGTTCACCGCGAACGCGGTGAGCCGCGGACCGATCGTGTAGCGCTTGCCGCCGCTCTCGCGCAGCAGCAGCCCCGCGTCCTTCAGCAGATTCAGGATGCGGAACACCGTCGGCTTCGGGAGTTGCAGCGCCGACGTCACCTCGTCGAGGGACATCGGCCCCGAGGCAGCCGTGATCCGTTCGAGCACGGCGAACGCGCGGAGCGGGATCGACTCGATCGGCGGCGAGACGGCGTCGGCTGCATCGATCGTGCGACGCGTCTTCGGCGTACCGGCGGCTGGCCCCGTCATGCGAGCAGTACCGTGACGGAAACGAGCAGCATGAAGACGATCGTCAGTTGGCGGAATCGATGGGTCGAGAGGCGCGCGAAGAGTCTTCCGCCCACGGCGATTCCATCGACGAAGGGAATGGCGAGACAGGCGGCGAGCGTCAACACGGGCGCGTCGAGCAAGCGGGTCAAGCTCAGCACCGCGAGGCTGGCCGCGGAGACCAGGACGATGTAGAGCGTCAGGTTGGCGCGCGTGACCGCGGCGGGTCGGGACCCGACAACAGATAGAGGATCACCGGCGGCCCACCGATGCTGGTCGCGCCGAGCATCGTACCGCTGAGGAGGCCGAGGCCGATCGACGTCGACAATCGATGAGCGCCTTCGAAGCGACAGCCCGAGAAGCGCGATCGCGAACACGACGACCGTCGAGGCGATCAGCCGTCGCAGCGTCGCCGGCTCGACGAATAGGAGCACGAAGCTTCCGATCGGTACGGCGAGGACGGCCGCGATGCCGATCGGTGCGATGACCGGCCAGCGCGCGAGGCGCGCGGCGGCTGGCAGCATCGGCAGCGCCGCGAACGTCTCGAGCAGCAACGCGGTCGACACGGCGACGCGCGGTCCGAGCAACAGCGCGAACAGCGGCGTCATGATCATCGCCGCGCCGAAGCCGGTCGTCCCGCGCATCAGTCCGCCGACGAGGGCGATGACGACGGCGAGCGCGAGGTCGAGCGGGCACGGCGGCCGTCAATCGGCGGCGTCGAGCGACGATTTCTTCCTCGATGAGGCGGCGCAGCCGACGACGCAGAGCGATGAAGGCGGGGTCGTCCTCGTCGCGCGGTCGCGGCAGGTCGACGCGCAGGATCGTCTTGATGCGCCCGGGCCGGCTCGACAGCACGATGATGCGGTCGTGACAGAATGATCGCCTCCTCGATGCTGTGGGTCACGAGCACCATCGTCCGGCGCGAGTCCGGCGGCGCGTCGGCAAGCAGACGTCCCATCTCCTGCTGCATCAACGCGCGATTCTGCGCGTCGAGCGCTGCGAACGGCTCGTCCATCAGAGCACCTGCGGGTGGACCGCATAGCGCGCGTGCGATCGAGACGCGCTGCTTCATGCCGCCGGACAATTGATGCGGGTAGCGCTTCTCGAACCCTGCGAGGCCGACGAGGCGGACCTGCGCGGCGACGATCGCCCGGCGCTGGTCCGCCGGGATCCTCTTCATCTCGAAGGCCGAACGCGATGTTGTCCTCGACCGTGAGCCACGGGAATAGCGCGTAGTCCTGGAACACCATCGAGCTGCGTTCCACAGTCGGCCGATCCGACCGTGCGTGCCGTCGACCGTGACCGATCCCGCCGTCGGCCGCTCGAATCCAGCGACCATGTTGAGCAGCGTCGTCTTCCCGCAGCCACTGTGACCGATGATCGAGCAGAACTCGCGGTCCGCGATGTCGAAGCTGACGTCGTCGATCGCGAGCACCGGCGCGTCCCTCGTGCCGTGACCCGGGAAGATCTTGCGTGACGTGATCGACGCGCACGGCGCTCATCGTCGACCTCTTAACGCCGCGTGCGACGCTGACCACGGCAACGCACGACGTGCGAGCTCGCGGATCGTCAGATCGAGCGCGAGACCGACCGAGACCGATCGTGATCATGCCGACGATGACGACGTCGGTCCGCAGCAGGGTCCGCGCGTCGTTGATCATGAAGCCGAGGCCCGAGTTCGCGCCGACGAGCTCGGCTGCGACGAGCGCCATCCAGCCGAATGCCGAGCCCGACCCGGATGCCGGTCACGATCTGCGGCAGCGCGCGCGCGCAGCACGACGCGACGCAGGATCGCACCTTCGCCGCCGCCGAGACAGCGCGGCGGCGCGGATGAGATTCGGCTCCACGCTGCGCACGCCCGCGATCGTGTTCAGAAGGATCGGGAAGAACACGCCGAGGAAGATGATGAACTCGTTCTGCGTGTCGCCGATGCCGAACCAAAGGATCGACAACGGGATCCAGGCGAGCGGCGGAATGGGTCGCAGCATCTCGACCAGCGGATCGAACTGGTCATGGACCCATGTCCACCATCCCATCGCGATGCCGATCGGGATCGCGGACAGGGCCCATGCGAAGGCGATGAACTCGCGACGCAGCGAGTCGCCGAGATGATGCGGGCGGCTCGCCGGACGCGATCAGGTCCCACGCGGCCCGTGCGACGGCCGTCGGCGGTGGCAGCAGCGCGCGAGTCGTGTCGTCGAGCAACCACGTGCTGATCGCCTGCCAGACGAGCAGCAGCACGAGCGGCGCCGATAGCCGCGACAGCCGTGACACGACCGCGGCCGCGGCGCCTCGCGGCGGCGGCAGCGTCACGACGCGGGGCGCGTCAAGGTTGGTAGACGCGGCCACCGAAGCTCCACGGTCTGACGAGGTCGCCGGCCTCGGGAAACGCCTGCGCCGTCTTCGTTCCGAGCGGCTCGAGGTAGGCCGGATACGGCGGCTCGCTCGGCTTGCCGGTCCAGCCGGCAGGAAGGTATGGCGGCGCCTTGGGGATGGCCCACCCGAGCTTGTCGAAGGTCTTCGTCATGAAGCGCGGATCGACGGCGCCGACGAAGTCCGCAGCGGTCAGGGGGCGCGTGATGCGCTTGTACTCGAAGAGCCACTTGAAGATCGGCTCGTTGACCTGGCCGTAGAACTCCGCATTCGGGTAGATGTTGGTCGGCTTGTAGAGGTTGTCGTAGGCGCGCACCTGCTGCAGCAGGATGTCCTTCGAATAGTTCTTGAGGTTCGGGTCTTCCGCCATCAACGCGGCGGCCTTCTCGGGATTGAGGCGGATCCACAACGTCGCCTCGGCGAACGCGTCGGAGAAGGCCTGCGCGATCGTCGGGCACTTCGGCGACCAGCTCGCGCGCAAGAGAATGCCCTAGATGCTGACGGAGGCTGTCGATCATGGGCCGTCGCGACGTTCCTGATCGGCGTCGGATTCCCACGCCACGATGCCGGTGATGCCCTTCGGCATGCTCATCTGTTCGCCGGGCGGCATGTTCTTCAGGATCACGTCGCGACCGATTTCGATCCCGTTCAGCTGCGCGCTCATCTGGAAGTAGAACTCCGCGAGGAGCCGGTCACTGCTGATCGTGCGGCGGGATCGCGCTGAGGGCCTCGATCGACTCGGCGGCGAGTCGGGCGGGACGACCAGCGCGTGCAGCAGGTTGGGGCTCTCGATGGCGATCGCCTTGACCGGGATCTTCCGGTCGACGAGCGTCGTGAACGGGAAGTTGCCGCCGCTGCCGGCCTGGTAGCGAGCCGGAGATCAGGACCTCGTTGATCGCCGGTCCCGACGGGAACGCGGTCCATTTCGCGTCCACGCCGCGCAGCCCCATGAAGTTCATGCGGCTCATCACGATGTTGACGGTGTTCTGCCCGGACCACGGTGCCTGGAACGCGACCTGGATCGGCCACCAGCCCTTGTCCTTCAGCCACTGGACCAGACTTGTCCGAGACCTTCTCGTACGGCGTCGGCCAGCCTCGACTCCGTTGCCGGCGTCGCCGCGGTCTGCGCAGGCGCCTGCGGCACGAACGCAGCGGTCAACGCGAGGACGACGGCTATCGACGCCACGTGGACGAATGTGGATCGAAAGCTCCGAACGCATGCTGGTCTCCTGGTCGAAGCGGCCCGACGGGCTCTGGTGTTGGTCGTGGCGTCGACCGGCATGTACATCAGGCGGTCAGCGAAAATCTCCGTGCCGGCGAAGCGCACGCGCGCGTCGCGGATGTCGTGTGGCGACTCGATGAAGCGCATCAGCTCCAGCAGCGGCGTCGTGTCGAACCGGCAGTCGTCGATCGTCGGACGCAGCGGTGCCAGCACGGATCGACGGCTCGTAGAACGCGGCAAGCAGCAGGTCCTCGTCGCTGAGTCCCGGCGCCGAGCCGTTGCGCGCAAGGGCGGGATCGCGGGTTCGATCGGTCGCCGGGACGCGTCGTCACGACGTCGTCGGTGCGGATGCTGCCCGTTCGAGGAACGCGCCCGAGGGCGCGGCCGCGAGGCGACCGTACGCGCCCGACGCGTATTTGCGGACCTCGTCGGGGATCGTCCTGTAGCGCTCGCCCGGAACGACGTTGAGCACCGCCTGCGTGATGATGTACTGCGCGAACGGGCTGACGAGGATCGGATAGCCGAGATCCTGCCGAACCTGCGCTGCCGCCTCGGGATCTCCGGCATGGGTGCTGATCTGCATCGTCCGCGAGCTGTGATCGGAGGTTCAAATCATCCGCCGGG
Source organism: uncultured beta proteobacterium (assembly GCA_963720205.1). Lineage (GTDB taxonomy): Bacteria > Pseudomonadota > Gammaproteobacteria > Burkholderiales > Burkholderiaceae_D > CAHJXF01. The sequence goes on from OY970390.1 coordinate 3,812,472, forward strand.
AACCTGGTGTTCGTACAGCGCCGGGTCGTAGTCGCCGACGCGACCGCGTGGCTTGTCCTCGCGCTCGGCGAGCCATGCCGAAATAGCCGCTGACCCCGGCCAGCGCCGCGCGGTCGATGCCGGTCGAGAGGCCGAGCGCGCGTGCGCGATCGTCGATCTCCTCGGCGGCCGGCAGCGAAGCGCCGTTCGCGAGAGGCTCGACGGCCGTATGCCCGAAGCGAAACCCGGCGCGCATCGCGACCTCGTAGACGCGCGGCGCGAGCGCCGACTGGCAGGGCGAGTGGAGCTGGAGCGGGATGTCGCCGACGGCTGCCGCGATCGCGGGGAACAGCGTGCTCGCCTCGTTCGGGCGTCAGCAGGCCGGTCGGATTCCTTGATGGCAATGAAGTCGGCGTCGAGTGCGACCAGTTCCTTCGCGCGCGCGACGTAAGTAGGCGTCGTCGTGCACCGGCGACAGCGCATAGACGATCATCGCGTTGACCTTCATGCCTTCGGCATGCGCGGAGCGGACGGACGACTCGACGTTGCGCATGTCGTTCAGCGCGTCGTAGACCGTCAGGACCTTCAGCCCGCGGCGTGCGAGCACCTTCGAGTTCAGCGCGATCGAGGTCGTCGGCGAAACAGCTCGAAGGTGTACAGGCTCTGCCCGCGCGTGAGTCCGTCGCACGGCGTGCGCAGGTGCTCGCACAGGATGCCGACGCGCTCCCAGGGGTTTTCCTGCAAGTAGCGGACGCTGCACGTCGAACACGGCGCCGCCGAGGATGTTGACGAACGCGTAGCCGACGTCGTCGATGCGCGACAGGATCGGCGTCATCATCGGCGTCGTCATGCGGGTCGACCAGAGGCATTGGTGCGCGTCGCGCAGCGTGACGTCGACGAGCTCGTAATCGGCGTTTGTGGTGGCGGTGCATGGTCATGGTGTCGATTCCTCGATGAAGCGTTCGACGAAGCGTGTAGTGTGACCGTCGCCTCGCCTGAATTCGTCGCTGTCCAGCAACCGGCCGATGAACGAGGCCGTCGTCTTGATGCCGTCGATCACGCATCTCGCAGCGTCCGGCGCATGCGCGCGATCGCTTCGTGGCGATCGCGGCCGTGGACGATGATCTTCGCGATCATCGAGTCGTAGTACGGCGAGACGACGGCAGTCGGAGTGCGCGAACGTCTCGACCCGGACGCCCGGGCCGCCCGGCACGCTGAACGCGTGAATGACGCCCGGGCGACGGCGCGAACGTCTCGGGATCCTCGGCGTTGATCCGGCACTCGATCGAGTGGCCGGTGAAGGTGACGTCGCCCTGCTTGAAGCGAGAGCCGTTCGCCCGCGGCGATCCGGATCTGCTCCTTGACGATGTCGATCCCGGTCACCATTCGGTGACCGGATGCTCGACCTGGAGGCGGGTGTTGACCTCCATGAAATAGAAGTGCCTGCTCGTCGTCGAGCAGGAACTCGAACGTGCCGGCGTTGGTGTACTGCACGGCGCTGGCCGCGTCGACCACCGCGCCGCCCAGCTTGCGGCGCATCTTCTCGGTGAGCGCGGCGACGGCGACTCTTCGATCAGCTTCTGGTGGCGGCGCTGGATCGAGCACTCGCGCTCGCCGAGGTGGACGACCGCGCCGTGATGATCGCCGAGAATCTGGAACTCGATGTGGCGCGGCTGCTCGACGTACTTCTCGATGTAGACGTCGCCGACGCCGAACGCCGCCTCGGCTTCGCGCTGCGCCGTCTTCGAACGCCTTGGCGAGCTCGCCGGCGTCGCGGACGACGCGCATGCCGCGGCCGCCGCCGCCGGCGATCGCCTTGACGATCACCGGAAGCCGATCTCCTTGGCGATCTTGAGTGCCTTCTCCTCGCTGTCGACCGGGCCGTCGCTGCCCGGCAGGATCGGCACGCCGGCCTTCTTCATCACGCGGCGCGCCCGCGCCTTGTCGCCCATCAGGCGGATGACGTGCGGCGAGGGCCGATGAACTTGATGTGGCAGGCCTCGCAGACTTCGGCGAGATAGGCGCTCTCGGACAGGAAGCCGTAGCCGGGATGGATGGCGTCGGCGCCGGTGATCTCGGCGGCGCTGATCATCGCCGGCACGTTCAGGTAGCTGTCGGCGCTGCGCGCCGGCCCGATGCAGACGTCCTCGTCGGCAAAGCGGACGTGCAGCGAGTTCTCGTCGGCCTCGGAGTAGACCGCGACGGTCTTGATGCCGAGCTCGCGGCAGGCAAGATGATGCGCAGCGCGATTTCGCCGCGATTGGCGATGAGGAGGCGGCGGATCGGGCGCGGCGGCGTCGACGTCGGCATCAGTGCGGCGCGATGACGAACAGCGGCTGCCCGAAGGCCACGGCCTCCGCATCGACGAAGAGGATATCGGCCACCGTGCCCGCGCCGTCCGCGTGGATCGCGTTCATGAGCTTCATGACCTCGATGATGCAGAGGCGATCGCCGGCCTCGACGCGCTGCCCCACCTCGACGAACGGCTCCGCACCGGGCTCGGGAGCGCGATAGACCGTACCGACCATCGGCGCCGTCACGATCGTCGCATCCGGGTGCGACGATCGTAGATCGCGTGGGACCGCCGGTGCCGACGCCGTCGATGCCGCCGGCATTGCGGCCGGCGGCGGGACCGGCGCGGCAGGCGGCGGCGTCGCTCGCGCGGTGGGTGCGGCCGACACCGGTGCCGGCGAAGCGACCGATGCCGTCGTCGCGGGCCCCGCCTGCACGGGTGCCGACGACGGCGGCCCGCGTCGGACCTCGATCTCGAGATCGCCCGACGAATTCGTAGCTCGCTGAACGTCGTCGAGTTCTTGATCAGCTCGACCAGTCGCAGCACGTCCTGAAAGTCGAATGGCTTCGATGCCAACGCGGTCTCCATCGCACCGGCCGCTCGTGCGGCTCATGATTTCATTGAACGAAATTGCGCGTTCGGTCAACGAAATTCTCTGCATGGACAACGGTGGGGACGCAATAATGAAAACCCGAAGGACGAGGGCAACGACCCTCGCCGCTGAAGCATCCGAGGAGACATCCGTGAGCAAACCCGTGGTGATCACGGTGGCGATCACCGGCTCAGTGCCGCGCAAGAAGGACAAGCCGGCCGTGCCGGTGACGGCCGTCCGAGCAGGTCGAGTCGACGCACGCAGGCCTTCGAGGCCGGCGCATCGCTCGTTCACATCCACGTGCGCAACGACGACGAGAGCCCTCGTCCGATCCCGAGCGCTTCGCGCGAGTGCAGGAGGGCGTGCGCAAGCACTGCCCGGGCATGATCATCCAGTTCTCGACCGGCGGCCGCGGCCGCGACAGGCCGCGCGCGGCGGCCATGCTGCACCTGCGGCCCGACATGGCCTCGCTCGCGACCGGCTCGGTCAACTTCCCGACCATCGTCTATGAGAACCCGCCCGACCTGGTCGACGGACCTCGCCGGCCAGATGAAGCGAATTCGGCGTGCAAGCCGGAGATCGAGGTCTTCGACCTGTCGCATGCTCTACGGCGCCGCGCGGCTGGTCAAGGAAGGGCTGATGGACGGGGCCGCCGCACGTGCAGTTCGTGCATGGGCATCGCGAACGCGCTGCCGGCGCGTCGGGCATCCTGCTCGACATTCCTGCGCTCGGAACTCGCCGACGTGATGCCCGACGCGACCTGGGTGGCGGCGGGCATCGGGCGCTACCAGTGCGGAGGTGAAGGAGCTGGTGCCTGGCCGAGGGCGGCCACGTGCGGACCGGGCTCGAGGACAACATCCAGCTTCGACCCGCACGCGGCTTGCCGCGAGCAACGCCGAACTCGTCGGCAAGGTCGTCGATGCGTGCGAAGCGTTCGACCGTCGGCCCGCGACACCGGCCGAGGCGCGCCAGCTGCTCGGCCTTCCGCTGGCGGCATGAACGGCCCGGCCCGGGCGCCCGTCGTCCTCGTGACGGGCGCCGGCCGCGGAATCGGGCGGGCGATCGCGACGCACTTCTCGGCGGCGGCCTACACGGTGGTCGCGACCGATCTCGATGATGCGCAGGCCCGCGCCTGCGCAGTGTCGATCGGCCGTGACACGCATGCGTCGCGCATGGACGTGCGCGACGGCGCGGACGTCGCATCGGTCGTCGAAGATGTCGTCGCCCGGTTCGGCGGCATCGACGTGCTCGTCAACAATGCGGGGGCTGATGACGCAGCGTCCGTTCGCGGCGACCTCGTCGCCGCCTGGGACGATCTCGTCGCCACGAACGTTACGGCATCTTCTATGTGCAGGCGGTCGCGCCGTCGATGTCGGAGCGCGGGCGCGGCGCCATCGTCAACATCGCGTCGGTGTCCACGGACCCGGAGGCCGCGCTGTTCGGCGAGCTGTACGACGGACGAAGGCCGCGGTGGTCGCGATGACGGCCGGGCTCGCGCGCCAACTCGGACCGAGCGGCGTTCGCGTGAACGCGATCTCGCCCGGGGTCGTCGAGACCGACATGACCCGCGATGCGCTGGCCGGTGTCCGCGAGCGCGTGCTGACCCGCTTTCCGCTCGGCCGGATTGCGACCGAGGACGACGTGGCCCGCGTCGCCGTGTTCCTCGCCTCCGCCGACGCGAGCTTCGTCACCGGTCAGACGATTGCCGTCGACGGCGGCTTCCTGACCAGTTGAAGCCGCGCGCCGACGGCAGGACGCCGCCGGTCGCGCGAACGCGACTTGCGGTTGCGGGTCCCGCGCAGCGTCGCTACACCGCGTCGCGTCGCGTCTCGCTTTCGCTCCGATCAGCGCGGCGCTGATCGCCGAGACGACACCGGCGAAGACGACGTAGCAGCAGATCAGCCACGGCTGTCCGCCGCCCGACGTGAGCAGCGCCGTGGCGATGATCGGCGTGATGCCCGGACGCGAAGATGCCCGAGAACTGATAGACGAACGAGATGCCCGAATAGCGGACCTTCGGCATCGAACAGGTCGCAGAACAGCGCGGCCTCGGGCCCGTAGACGGACGCGTAGATCATGCCGAGCGGGATCGACGATCGCCAGCCAGATCAGCAGCGTGTGTCCCCGGCTGCTGTCATCGAGCCAGAACGCCGGGAACGACGAGAACGCCGTGATGATCGAGCCCCAGACGTAGACCTTGGAGCGGCTGACGCGGTCCGACAGGCGGCCGAAGAAGGGAATCGATGAAGCACATCACCAGGGCGGCCGCGCATCACGCCGAGCAGCGCCTCCGTGCGGCTGCATCTTGACGGTCGTGCGTCGAGGTAGCCGATCACGAAGACACGCGAAGATGTTGAAGAAGACGCCGTCGATGTAGCGCGCGCCCATTCCGCTTCAGCGACGTTCCGCGGATAACGCTTCATCAGGTCGAAGAACGGGACCTGGAGCTCCGCGCTTGCTTGCTTGACGCTTGACGAATTCGGGCGTCTCCATGCACGTTGAGCGCGGATGTAGATCCCGACGGCGACCAGCACGACGCGACACGCAGGAACGCGATGCGCCAGCCCCACGACGAGGAACTGGCGTCGGTCAGCGTCGACGACAGCAGCGCGACCATGCCGGAGGACAGGCACAGGCCGATCGGCAAGACCGATCTGCGGAAGGCTCGCATAGAAGCCGCGCTGGCCATGCGGGCGCATATTCGTACGTCATCAGCACGGCGCCGCCCCATTCGCCGCCGAGCCCGATGCCTTGCAGCGACGCGCAGCAGCAGCAGCAAGATCGGCGCCCGCACGCCGATCTGCTCATAGGTCGGCACGAGGCCGATCAGGAACGTGGAGACGCCCATGATCATGAGCGTGAGCGATCAGCATGCGTCTTGCGGCCGATCCGGTCGCCGAAGTGGCCGAAGATCACGCCGCCGAGCGGCCGGGTGACGAAGCCGACGGCGAACGTGCGTGTAAGCGAGCAGCGTCGCCGACGACCGGATCGGTGCGTCGGGAAGTAGAGCTTGTTGAAGACGATGCCCGCGACGACGCCGTAGAGGAAGAAGTCGTACCACTCGATGGTCGCGCCGACGATCGCCGAAATGACGACGCGCCGGATGACCACGGGATTCCACGGTCTCGTCTCGGTGCGATCGGGCTGTCATATCCATGGTCATGTAGTCTCCATCGTTGGTTGTCGATGCCTGCAATCGGGACGCTGTGTTCCGGATTCCGAGACGCTAGGAGAGTGTCGGTCGCGGCGTGGCGTCGTCAATCGGTAGTTGAATGGAGGCGGCGCTCGCAGCTGTCGATCGCGACGCGAGAACCCTCGACCGCGTGTCGATCGCGCATGCGATCCAGGACGCCAGCCTCGCCGATGTCGTCGACGCGCGAAGCGCTTCGACGAGCGTCCGCTGCGGCCGCCGGGTCGATCGGGTAACGTTGCGCCTGCCGGAAAAGAGCGAAGAGATCGCGATGCGGGAACCGCGGTGGCGTACCGAAGGCAACGAGCCGGACTACCGGTTCTCGCTCGCGAACGAGCGGACGTTCCTCGCGTGGATTCGGACCGCGCTCGCGCTGCTGGCCGGCGGCATCCTGCTCGACCAGTTCTCGACCAAGCTGCAACCGCATGTCGTGGTCGTCGTGCTGGCGGTCGGATTCGCCGGACTTCGGCGCTGCTGTGCCTCATGGCGTACTTCCGCTGGCGCGCGAACGAGATCGCGATGCGCCACGCGCGGCCGTTGCCCGGCACGCTCGCCATCCCGCTGCTCGCGGCCGCGTCGCTGGCCATCGCGGCGATCGTGACGCTGCTGCTCGCGATCCAGTGAACACGGCGTCGTGACCGACGAGGCGCCGTTCCGCCGCGGCGCGGCGGCCCCGGGATTCGGGACTGCAGCCGGAACGGACACGCGCTCGCATGGAACCGCACCGGCCTGTCGCTCGTCGTCAACGCGCTGCTGGTGCTGCGCGCCGGCTGGACGAGCAGCCACGCCGCTCGTCGCGACGCTCGCGTTGCTGATCGCGGCAGGAAGCACGGTCTTCTACGGCGCGTGGCGTCACCGCCATCTCGGCAGCGGCTCGGCATGACGGCGGCGCCGGCGCTCGCGATCCGCGCGGCCGCATCGTCCCGATCTCGCGTGCGCGCGGGCGCTGTCTCCGATGTCGTGCGCTAGCGCGGCCCGTGCACGACGGGTCGCGCATCGTCGCGCGCAGCGCGTGGCGGCGCCGCGCCGACGATCCGCAGCGTCCTCGTCAGCGGATCGAGCTCGACCAGCGCGCCGTTCGGGCACCGCGCCGGTGACGTCGACGTCGAAGCCGGCGAGCATCGTCAGGTCGCCGAGCGCCGCGCCCTGCGCGAGGATCGGGTTGACGCTGTTGAACACGATCGCGAGCGGCGCCACGCCGCGCGATCGCATCTCGTGCAGCATCCAGGCGGTGGCGACGCCGCCCTTCGCGGTGTCGAGCACGAGGATGCGGCCGACGTACGACTGGCCGGCGAGCTTGTGCGCCGGCCGCGAGAACACGCCGGCGATCCGGTCGAGGTCGTAGCGCGCCGAGAAGCCGTCGTGCGCGACCAGCGCCGTGCCGCGCACGCGCTGCGCCCATCGCGTGACGCGCGCACGAAGACGTGGCCGTCGCGCTCATGACAGCTTCCCGGTGCACGGCCGCGTCGACGCAGCGCTTCCATCGACGCGAGCATCGGCACGTAGCCGTAGCCGCCGAGGATGTTGACGAGCTTCGCGCTGTTGGTCGCGAGCCGCTTCCAGCCGTTCGCCTCGGCGATCTCGCGCGCGTACGACTGGTAGAAGCACATGCCGGACGAGCACCGTGCCGCCGGCCGCCTCGATCGCGCGGTGTAGCCCATGCGGTCGGCAGTCGGGCTTGACCTGCGGGCTCGTCACCGCGAGCAGCGGCTCGTGAAGCGCCGGCCGTCGCACAGCTCGGCGAGCGCGCGCAGCTCGTAGCAGGCTCAGCTGCGGCGCCGAGAAGACGACGACGTCGACCTCGTCGTCGACCGCGATAGCGCGCCGTGCAGCGCGCGCACGTCGGCCGCGCCGACGCGATGCGCGACCGGCAGCCGCTCGCCGTCGACGTCGGCGAGCCGCGCCGCTTCCGGCGTCACGCCGACGAGGTGGAACAGCGCGATCGAGCCGAAGCTCGCCATCGCCGCGCCGAAGTGCTTGAGCTCGTCGGAGCCGCGGCGCGCCTTCGATGCCCTCGACCACCGGCACCGCCCAGTAGTTGCCGGCGAGCCGGCCGATCGACGCCGCCGAGCGCGCCCCAGTCGTTGAGCGACGTCGGCGTGCAGTCGACGCGAGAAGCGCAGCGTCGCGCGGCGATGCGCATCGAGGTGAAAGCCGTAGCGCGGCGTGCGGCCGGTCGAGCCCGGCCGACGAGCGCCGACGGGCCGCCTTCGAAGTTCGAGCGCGCGCCGCAGACCGAGTTCGAATAGATCACGACGCCGGTGTCGCCGAACGCGACGTGCTCGCCGCGCGTCGGCGCCTGCACCGTCTGGTAGTTGATGCAGGTGTCGGTCATCGAGACGCCGAGCCGCACGAACGCGTCGATCGCGCGCCGCTCGAGGTCGAGCATCCAGTCGGCCTGGCCGAGCACGGCGGCATGGACGAAGTCGGTGCCGCGCGGGTCGGTGATGGTCGGGATGCGCACGCGCGCGGTCGTGCCGGCGTCTTCGCGTCGGCGAGGCGTCTCGAGCCACTGCACGCCGGCCTGCGCCGAGGCTCTCGGTGTCGGCCATGATGTGCGCCTGCGTCACCGGCACGAAGTCGGCGGCGCCGAAGAAATCGCCGACCTTGATCTGGTGCTCGCAGCGCGAGCTGCGCGCACGGCGCCGACCTCGCCGGCCAGCATCGCCCGTTCTTCGTCGTTCAGCTTGCATCGGCCGATCGTCGCCGGTCAGTCGAGCGAGACGCCGGCAGTCGCGCACCGCGGCGCCCCACTTCGCGATCTCGCGCCTGCTGGAATCGCGCGAACGCGTCGGCGTAGCACGGTCGGACTGCACGCCGAGCGGCTCAGCGTCGCGCGAAGTCCGGCGACTCGCACGACGCTGCTCGATCGCCGGCGGTCAGCGCGCTGCGGCGACGTCGGCCGGCAGCTTCGCCGGCGCGAACACGCCCCACCACGCGGTCAACTCGAATCCTTCCAGCCCGACTCGGCGACGTCGGCACATTCGGCAGCACCGGCGAGCGCGCGCGCTGCTGACCGCGAGCGCGCGCAGCTTGCCGCTCTGCACGTGCGGCAGCACCGACTGCAGCGGATCGAACATCAGCGGGATCTGGCCGCCGAGCAGGTCGGTCGACCGCCGGCGCGCTGCCCTTGTACGGCACGTGCAGCGAGCTCGATGCCGGCGGCCGCGCTTGAACAGCTCGCCGGTCGAGATGGCCCGGCGTGCCGTTGCCGGCCGAGCCGTAGGTCGATCGTGCCGGGCTGCGCCTTCGCGCGCGCGACGAGCTCGGCCAGATCGTGTGAACGGCAGCGACGGATGCGACGACGAGCGCGACCGGCGCGGCCGCGACGAGCGCGATCGGCGTGAAGTCGCTGCACCGGGTCGTACGGCAGCTTCTTGTACAGCGCTGCGTTGATCGCGTGCGTGCCGACGGTGCCCATCAGCAGCGTGTAGCCGTCGGGCGCGACGTGCGCGACGGCGTCGGCGCCGATCGAGCCGCCGGCGCCGCCGCGGTTGTCGACGACGACCGTCTGCCCGAGCGCGTCGCCGAGCAGCTGCGCGAGCGGCCGCGCGACGATGTCGGTCGGGCCGCCGGCCGGGAACGGCACGATGAGGCGCAGCGTGCGGTTCGGGATAGGCCTGCGCGAACGCGCCGCGGCGCGGCGAGGCGCCGAGGGCGACGGCACCGGCGCGACGAGCGAGCGACGGCGCGAGGTCGTCGATCATGGCGATCCTCTTCGAGAACGCCCGTCGCGCTGCGGACGACGCGACGTGCGAGCGCCCGGCGCGACGCGATGCAGCGCCCGCGCGATCTCGATCGGACCGGGCAGGCTGAGGCGGAACGCGTAGCGCTCCGGCGACGATGTGGATACGCATGAACTCGCACGCGCGCGCCGCTGCGTCTCGAACGACGTCCGTTCCATCACGAGCACGTGCGTCGTCGGCGCGACGCCGAGGCGCGACCGCGGTCGGCGCCCGGGCGGCGCGCAGCGGATCACGACGTCGGCGCGGCGCGACGCGCAGCCCGAGCGTACTGCTCGCAGGATCTCGTAGACCATCAGCCGCGCGCGCGCGGGCGACGCCGAGCGTGCCGGCCGTCGCGGCCGGCAGGAACGCCTCGACGATCGCGAGCGGCGCGTCGTCGACGCGGTAGAGGCGTCCAGGCGCACCGGCAGCGCGAGGCCCGGCGGCAGCGACCGGTCGGTCGCGGCCGGCCGACGTGCGAGAATTCGAGCAGCTCGGTCGCGGCTCGATGCCCTGGCGCTGCAGAGCCTCCTGGAACCCGCGAGCGCGTCGAGATCTGGTGCACGCCGGGTCGGGCGACGAACGTGCCCTTGCCGCGCGCGCGACGACCGGCCGTTGCGCGCGAGCAGCGCCACCGCCTGCCGCGACGGTGATGCGGCTGACGCCGACGCGCATCAGCTCGGCCTCGCTCGCGATCCTGCGCGCCGGGCGCGAGCCGTCCGGCCGGATCTCGGCCGCGAGGCGGTCGGCGATCTGCCGGTAGAGCGGCTGCTCGGAGCACGTCCGCAACGGCCGAGCGCGGGTCGCGGCGACCATGGCCCGATGCCCGTGACGAACACGATGTCAGTGGACGAGCGTCGACGCGGCCGCCGCGGCGGCCGGCCGGGGTCGGCTGCGCTTGACGACGGTCCCGCCCGGCGCCTGGCACACCGGCATCAGCTGCAGCTTGTTGACGTTGACGCGGGCCGGCAGCGTCGCGACCCAGAACACGGCCTCGGCGATGTCGTCGGGCGTCAGCGGCTCGGTGCCTTCGTAGGCCTTGCCGGCGCGCGCATCGTCGCCCTTGAAGCGGACGTTCGAGAACTCGGTACCGCCGACGAGTCCGGGCTCGACGTTCGTGACGCGGATCGGCGTGCCGAGCAGGTCGGCGCGCAGGTTGTCGCTGAAGTGGTCGACGAACGCCTTCGTCGCGCCGTAGACGTTGCCGCCCGGATACGCGTACTTCCCGGCGACCGAGCCGATGTTGACGACGTGGCCGCGGCCGCGCTCGACCATCCCGGGCAGCAGCGCGCGCGTCATCCGCGCGAGTCCCTTGACGTTCGTGTCGATCATCGCTTCCCAGTCGTCGAGGTCGGCGCGCTGCGCGGGCTCGAGGCCGAGCGCGAGCCCGGCGTTGTTGACGAGGACGTCGACGCCCGCGACGCGGGGCGGCAAGGACCCCGGCAGCGCGTCGGTCGCGGCGCGGTCGGTGACGTCGAGGACGAACGGGACGATCGCGTCGCCGAGTTCGGACGCGAGCGCGTCGAGCCGTTCGGCGCGGCGGCCGGCGGCGACGACGGTGTGGCCGGCGTGCGCGAAGCGGCGGGCGATGGCGGCGCCGAAGCCGGCGGTGGCGCCCGTGACGAACACGATCATGCGTTACCCTTCGCGCTGGACATTGTCGACGCGGCGATTCTGGCAGAAGGCCGTCGTCCCGTCGCCCGCCGTCCTTCCCCATCCGCAACCCGCGGCGCGCCGCGCGCCGCTTCGAGGACTCGCGTCATGTTTTCACGAGCGGTCGGCATCGCCGACACCGACCCCGAGATCTGGGCGGCGATCGGCGACGAGAATCGCCGGCAGGAAGACCACATCGAGCTGATCGCGTCGGAGAACTACACGAGCCCCGCCGTGATGGCCGCGCAGGGCAGCCAGCTGACCAACAAGTACGCCGAAGGCTATCCGGGCAAGCGGTACTACGGCGGCTGCGAGTACGTCGACGTCGTCGAGCAGCTCGCGATCGACCGCGCGAAGGCGCTGTTCGGCGCCGACGCCGCGAACGTGCAGCCGAACTCCGGCTCGCAGGCGAACCAGGCGGTGTTCTTCGCGCTGCTGAAGCCGGGCGACACGTTTCTCGGCATGAGCCTCGCCGAAGGCGGCCACCTCACGCACGGCATGGCCATCAACATGAGCGGCAAGTGGTTCAGGCCGGTCAGCTACGGGCTCGACGCGAACGAGGCGATCGACTACGAGCAGGTCGAGCGGCTCGCGCACGAGCACCGGCCGAAGCTGATCCTCGCCGGCGCGTCGGCGTACAGCCTGCGGATGGACTTCGAGCGCTTCGCCCGCATCGCGAAGGACGTCGGCGCTTATTTCATGGTCGACATGGCGCACTACGCGGGCCTCGTCGCGGCCGGCGTCTATCCGAGCCCGGTGCCGCACGCCGACGTGGTGACCACGACGACGCACAAGACGCTGCGCGGCCCGCGCGGCGGCCTGATCCTGTCGAAGGAGGCGCATGCGAAGGCGATCAACTCCGCGATCTTCCCCGGCATCCAGGGCGGACCGCTGATGCACGTCATCGCCGGCAAGGCGATCGCGCTGAAGGAAGCGGCCGAGCCGTCGTTCAAGGTCTATCAGCAGCGCGTCATCGACAACGCCGACGCGCTCGCGAAGACGCTGATCGGCCGCGGCCTGCGGATCGTGTCCGGGCGCACCGAGAGCCACGTGATGCTGGTCGACCTGCGTGCGAAGAACATCACCGGCAAGGACGCCGAGAAGGTGCTCGGCGACGCGCACCTGACCGTCAACAAGAACGCCATCCCGAACGATCCGGAGCGGCCGATGGTGACGAGCGGCATCCGGCTCGGCAGCCCGGCGATGACGACGCGCGGCTTCGGCGTCGACGAGGCGGTGCAGGTCGGCCACCTGATCGCCGACGTGCTCGACGCGCCGGCCGACGCTTCGAACATCGCGACGGTGGTCGGCAAGGTCGCCGCGCTGACGAAGCGCTTCCCGGTCTACGGCTGACCGGCGCGGTCGACCGACCCGGTCCCCGTGCACTGTCCGTTCTGCAATCACGTCGACACCCAGGTGCTCGACACGCGCGTGTCCGAGAGCGGCGACTCGATCCGCCGCCGGCGGCGCTGCGCGACCTGCGATCGCCGCTTCACGACCTACGAGCGCGCCGAGATCGCGCGGCCCGCGGTCGTCAAGAAGAACGGCAGCCGCGCCGAGTTCGACCGCGCCAAGCTGACGGCGAGCCTGCAGCTCGCGCTGCGCAAGCGGCCGGTCGGGGCCGAGACGGTCGACGCCGCGATCGAGCGGATCGAGGACAAGCTGATGTCGTCCGGCGAGAAGGAAGTGCCGAGCGAGCGGATCGGCGAGCTCGTGATGCGCGAGCTGAAGCGGATCGACAAGATCGCCTACATCCGCTTCGCGTCGGTCTATCGCAGCTTCGAGGACGTCGACGCGTTCGCCGACGTGATTCGCGAGGTCGCGGCGAAGCGGCCGCCGAAAGGGCCCCGCAAGTAATCGAATCTGGGGGTTTTCCTGATTCGGTCTAGGCATTCCTGGCGATGAGCGGCGGTTTCCCGCCGATGCTTGGTCGACCGACGGCGACCGGCCGACGACAGAATCGCCGCCATGGACCCGTCCTCCGTTCGGCATCGCATTGCCGCGCCCGTCGTCGTTCCCGCGCCCCTCATGGCCGGCGCGGCCACGCCGCGCGTCCGCACGCGGCAGGCCGGCTTCACGCTGATCGAGGTGCTGATCGCGCTGATCGTTCTCGTCCTCGGCGTGCTCGGCGCGGCCGCGATGACGCTGACGTCGCTGCGCGACGGCAAGCAGTCGGGCCTGCGCTCGCAGGCCGCGGCGCTCGCGTACGAGATCGGCGACATCATGCGGGCCAACCGCAACGCGACCGGCGTCGAGGCGATCTTCACCGGCACCCAGCCGACCGGCGGCATCTCGAGTTGCTGGACGAGCAGCGGCTGCGTCCCGACCGACATGGCCACGAACGATTTCTACGAGTGGATCCAGAAGCTGCATAACCCGATCACCGGGCTGCCGAACGGGCAGGCGGTGATCTGCCACGACCTCGCGACACCGGCGACGAGCTTCCCCGCGTGCGACGGCTCCGCGACGTCGCCGCTCGTCGTCAAGCTGAAGTGGGACGAGAAGAACAACAACGCGCGCGGCGCGACGTCGACCACGGCCGTCTCGACGCAGTATCTCGTCGTGACGCTGCAGCCGTTCTGATCTGCGATGACGGCCCGCCTCCGCCTCCCGTCGTCGCGCCAGCGCGGCGTCACGCTGACCGAGCTGATGATCGCGCTCGTGCTCGGCGCGATCGTCGTGCTCGCGGCGACGTCGATGGTCGTCACGTCGCGCGGCACCTATCGCACGCAGGACGAGTCGACGCGGCTCGCCGAGTCGGCGCGCTTCGGCCTCGAGCTCAGCAACCGGCTGATCCGGCTCGCCGGCTACACGAACTTCGGCGACGACTCGACGCCGCCGGCGTCGTACACGATCGATCCGGCGTGGGTCGCGTCGCCCGACTCGTACGCGTTCAACGGTCCGAACATCGTCGGCTCGAACGATTCGAAGCCGGGCGGCGGCGCGGGGCTGAACGGCAGCGACTCGATCACGATCCGCTTCTTCGGATCGAGCGCGGTCGGCTCGGTCACGGCGGACGGCAACGTCCTCGACTGCGCCGGCACGGCGATCCCGCAGGCGCCGACCGCGACGTCGGCATCGGCGACGGCCGCCACCGCTGTCAACAACCTCGCGCGCGCCTACAACGTGCTGTTCGTGGACACCGATCCCGACGGCGAGCCGGCGCTGAAGTGCGCGCGACAGACGTTCGATCCGGTGACCGGCCTCGCGTCCGGCGCGATCTCGGACACGCAGACGCTGATCCGCGGCGTCGAGGACTTCCAGGTCCTGTACGGCGAAGCGATCCCGCAGGCGCCGACGTCGGCGAATCCGACGGCCAACGATCTCGACGAGAACGCGCCGCAGGCGCTCTCCTATCGAACCGGCATCGGCGGCCCGAACCCGGTGCAGGACTGGAACAACGTGCGGTCGGTGCGCATCGCGATGCTGATCCGCAGCGACGTCGGCGCGCGCGGCGATGCGGAGCCGACGACCACGACGTATCCGCTGTTCGGCGCGAGCTACCCGTCGGCGGCGAGCGACACCGGCGCGACATTCGCGCTGTCGACGCTGAGCACGTCCGATCGCACGCGGGCGCGACGGATCGTCGAGACCACGATCTTCATCCGCAACCGGATGCGCGACTGGGCGTCCGTTTACGTCAACTGACCGATGCCGCGCATGCACGCCGTCTCCATTCATCCCACCCGAGCGCTGCGCCTCCGCGCCGAGCGCGGCTTTTCGCTGATCGTCGCGCTGATGATGCTGATCGTCATCATCATCCTCGGCGTCAGCGGCTCGCAGATGGCGATCAACGAGGAACGTGGCGCGCGCAACGACCGCGACCGCCAGCTCGCGTTCCAGGCCGCCGAAGCCGCGCTGAAGGACGCCGAGACCGAGATCTACGCGACGTCGTCGCCGGTCTGCGACCTGCCGGGCCAGATCGGCCGCGGGCGCAAGCGCAACGCGCCGTCGAGCTACACCTGCTTCAACGAAGGCAACTATTTCGGCTACACGCTCGGCTGCTCGGCGCCGCCGAACGCCGGCCTGTGCCTGTACGTGCCGCTGACCGCCGCCTGCACGACGACGCTCGCCGGCTCGTGTCCGGCGTACCTCGACAGCCCGAACGTCGACTTCTTCAAGGACGCGTCGGGCGCCTCCAGCGCGAACCTGCACACGGTCGGGTACGGCCAGTACACCGGCAAGACGTGGCCGACCAACTCGTCGTCGCGCTGGCCGCCCCGCTACATCATCGAAGCCGTCCCGAAGAACACGTCCGTCGACTCGCGCACCAGCGACGGCGCCGGTGCGGGGCAGGGCGGCAGCATCATGTTCCGCGTGACGGCCATGGGCTTCGGCGCCAATCCCAATTCGCAGGTCGTGCTGCAAGCCGTCGTCGCCACCCAGGACTGATGCCATGAATGCTCCGCTCCGGACGACCGCGGCGCGCCTCGCGCGCCTCGCGGCCCTCTGCGTCCCGCTGCTGGTCGCGCTGTGCGCCGGCGACGCGGGCGCGCAGGCGCTCGTCGACATCTCGAACACGCCGCTCTATGGCGGCCTGCAGGCGCATCCGAACGTCGTCGTCACGACGTCGGTCGAGTTCCCGACGGTCGGCGCGGCCTACCTGAACGTCGGGTACACGCGCCAGAACCCGTACGTCGGCTACTTCGACAACACGAAGTGCTACACGTACTCGACGGCGAGCGGCGGCTACTTCGCGCCGTCGGGCAACGCCGACACGAACCACGAGTGCAGCGGCGCGTTCAGCGGCAACTTCATGAACTGGGCGACGATGTCGGCCATCGACGAGTTCCGCTACGCGATGACCGGCGGCAATCGCGACAACGAGACCGGGCCGAACAACGGCACGATCATCATGCGGGCGTACCTGCCCGACGGGGCGGTCAACGGCGTGCCGAGTTACTACGCGCTCGACAGCAACTTCCCGCGGCTGTACATCAACAACGGGTCGACGGGGTCGACGGCCAACGCGGCGACGAACGTCGCCGGCACGTACGCGAGCGCCGTGTTGCCGATTGCCGGATTCGACTCGAGCGCGATCTACATCACGAGCTGCCGAACACAGGTCTTCTTCAGCACGTCCAACGGCGGCGACTGCAATTCGCCCGCGCAGGACAAGGGTGCCTACAACGTCCGCATCAACGTCTGCGACGCGACCGAGGGGCCGGTACGCACCGACCTGTGCCTGCAGTACGGCGGCACGAGCGGCAGCTACAAGCCGGTCGGCCAGACGCAGGTCAACGCGAACAGCATGCGCTTCGCGGTGTTCGGCTACCTGATGGACCACAACACGTCGGACGGCTACACGGTGCCGTCCGGCTGCGACGACGGGTCGAGCTGGAACCGTTGCCGCTACGGCGGCGTGCTGCGCGCGCCGATGAAGTACGTCGGCCCGATCGCGTACACCCCGGCGCTGGTGCCGTCGCCGAACGCGAAGGCCGAGATCAACGCGGACGGGACGCTCATCGCGGACCCGGAGCTCACCGCGGCGTCGGCCGGCGGCACGAAGTCGGGCTTCATCAACTACATCAACAATTTCGGCGCGACCGGCGTCTACAAGCGCTACGACCCGGCCGGCGAATTGTTCTACGAGGCGATCCGCTATTACCAGGGCCCGGCGAACATCACGGGTTACGGTCCGACGCCGCAGGCGATCAGCGGCACCCTGACGCCGCAGGTCAAGGACCACTTCCCGTTCGAGTCCACGTGGACCGATCCGATCGGATCGATCTGCTCGGCGAACTACATCATCAACGTCTCGGACGCGAACACCTGGGACGACAGCTACCTGCCCGGCTTCAACGGCAGCCCGAGCGTCGGCTACGGCCGTCCGGCGTCGCGTCCGGTCGAAGGCGGCCTCGACACGGTCTACTGGACGCATCAGATCGGTGTCCTCGAATCGACGACGTCGTCGCTGACGACGGACGACGTGCGGCCGAACCTCGCCGGCCTCGAGAACCAGCACACCGGCGGAACCGGGACGTCGCTGCAGCTCGTGGCCGGTGCCGCGTACTGGGCGAACATCACCGACGTCCGCCCCGACCTGCCCGGCAAGCAGTCGATCAAGACGATCTCCGTCGACGTCGCCGAGGCGTCGACCGACATCCACGACCGGTCGCTGTACCTGATGGGCAAGTACGGCGGCTTCACCGACGACCATTCGCCGATCACGTCGAGCAATCCGTTCTTCACGCCGGATCTCACGGCGCGGACCAACGCGAAGTGGCAGGACTCGACCGGGTTGCCGGCGAACTACCTGCTGGCGTCGAGCCCGCAGAAGCTGATCAACGGGCTGCGCGCCGCGTTCGCGCAGATCAACGCGCAGACCGGCACGCTGTCCGGCGCGGCGCTGACGTCGGCGAACCTGACCTACGGCGCAGCCGGCGCGTACATCGCGACGTTCAACCCCGCCAAGTGGTCCGGCTCGGTCCTGTTCAACTCGATCTCCGTCGACCCGATGACCGGCAACCTGCTCGTGTCCACGGCCCCGCTGTGGGACGCCGGCGCGCTGCTGACGGCCCGCTGCGGGACCGTGTCGTCCGCGTCCACGACGTGCACCGACACCGACACGAGCACGAACAAGCGCGACATCGTGACGGTGGCCACGGTCGCCGGCGTGCGCACGGCGGTGCCGTTCACCTGGACGGCGATCAACGGGGCGGACCCGGCCGGGTACGCGGCCTCGCTCAACAGGAATCCCACGACCGGGGTGACGGACTCGCTCGGCCCGCAGCGCGTCAACTACCTGCGCGGCTATCGCGGCGACGAGGCGAGCACGCTGCAGTTGCGCCCGCGCGACTCGGCGATGGGCGACATCGTCAACTCGGGCCCGGTCTACGCCGGGCCGCCGACGTCGGCGATCCCCGACACCGACTACCAGGCGTTCTACATCGCGAATGCCGCGCGCACGCCGGCCGTCTACGCCGGCGCGAACGACGGCATGATGCATGCGCTCCGCGCGAGCGACGGCTTCGAGCTGTTCGCGTACATCCCCGGCTTCTCGTACCCCGACCTCGGCTCGCTGACCGATCCGGGTTACCAGCACAAGGTCTTCGTCGACACGGTGCCGAAGGTGCAGGAGGTGAAGGTCGGCAGCGCGTGGAAGACGGTGCTGCTCGGCGCGAACGGCAACGGCGTGCAGGGCATCTTCGCGCTCGACGTCACCGATCCCGCGACGTTCGGGCCGGGCAACGTGCTGTTCGAGTTCTCGGACGCCGACGATCCCGACTTCGGCAGCGTCACCGCGACGCCCGAGTTCGCGAAGCTGTGGGTCAGCGGCACGGCCGCGGCGCCGGTCTATCGCTACTTCGCCGTCGTCACCGGGTACAACGACGCCCGCACGACCGTCAACGGTCGTGCCGACGCGCACGTCACCGCCGACACGCAGAACCAGGGCGTGCTGTTCCTGATCGCGCTCGACCACACGCTCGGCACGGCGTGGACGCAGAACGTCGACTACTACAAGTTCAAGTTCCCGGCGACGAACCCGGCGCTGCCGAACGGCCTCGCGCCGGTCACGCTGCTCGCGAGCGCCACCGGCGACCGCAGCACCGGCGCGATGTACTTCGGCGACCTGCAGGGCAACCTGTGGAAGTTCAACACCGGCACCGGCGACCCGACGACCTGGGCGTCGGCGCTCGGGACGGCGAGCCTGCCGACGCCGATCTTCGTCGCGCACGACGACGCGATGCCGACGGCGAACCGCCAGCCGATCACGGCGCGCGTCGAGCTCGCGAACGGACCGTACGGCGGCACGTTCGTGTTCTTCGGCACCGGCCGCTACTTCGGCGCGACCGACCTCGCGCTGCCCGGTGCGGTCGAGAGCGAATACGCGCTGCTCGACCTCAATCCGAGCGTGCTGATCAGCCGGGACGCGGATCTCGTTTCGCGGTCCGCATCGGTCACGACGTGCCCGGCGCCGGCCACCGGCACCTGCCTCGCCGTGTCCGGGTCGGCGTTCTCGTACAGCGGCACGTCGGCGAAGAAGGGGTGGTACCTCGACTTCCCGTACAGCGCGTCGCAGGGCGAGCGCAGCGTGACGAAGCCGGCGATCCGCACCGGCCTGCTGACGTTCACGACGCTGACGCTGTCGAGCGACCTCTGCACGCCGGGCAACGGGTTCGTCTACCAGGTCAGCGCGCTGACGGGCCTGCAGGACGGGGCCGTCAACGTCATCGGCTATTCGTCCACCGTCGGCATCCCCGGACCGCCGCGCGTCGTCGACCTCACGTTGACGAGCGGGACGTCGCAGGCGAGCGGCGAGGTGATCAACCTGAAGACGCAGACGACGCTCGTGTCCGGCACGGCCGGCAAGATCGGCAACTACGGCTCGCAGACGCCGACGAAGGTCCCGCCGACGCAGCAGATCAACTGGCGCGAGATCACGAACTGGAACGACAAGACGGGGCATTGACGTGAACCGACGACCGCAGTCCTCTTCGAACGGCCGCGTCGCGGGGCCGCGGGGCCGTGCGCCGCGCGCGGGCTCGACTGCGCGATGCCCCGCCGCGCCCGCGCTCACGGTCGATCGACGCTTCGTGTCGCAAGCCATCTCCATCGCCCGAAGCGCGGCCGCGCAACCTGCGTCGATCGCTCGACGCCGCGTCGCGCACGCCGGCTCGACCGCGCGATCGATGCGCGGCTTCTCGCTGATCGAGGTGATGATCACCTGCGCGATCATCGCGATCCTCGCGGCGGTCGCGGTCCCGTCGTACATGGACTCGGTGTGGAAGGGCAAGCGCGGCGAGGCGAAGGCCGCGATCCTGAAGACGCTGCAGGCCGAGGAACGCTACTACACGTTCAACAACACGTACCTGACCTATCCGACGGCCGCGCCGCCGGCGGCCGAGACGTCGTTCCCCGCGTTCTCCGCGGACACGTCGGCGAACTCGCGCTACACGATCAACGTGCTGCAGACCGGCGTCACCGGCATGTGCAACAACAACGACGCGACGAAGTGCGTGATCGTGCAGGCGACCGTGGTCGGCAACGCCGACCCGAAGTGCGGCGCGAAGCTGTGGGCCGATACCGTCGGCAACAAGAGCTCGTCGACCGGCAACGCGGTCTGCTGGAACTGACGGACGATCTCGATGAACGCGCGCGCGCGGGGCTTCACGCTGATCGAGCTGCTGTTCGTGCTGACGATCATCGGCATCATGATCGCCATCGCGGTGCCGAGCTTCGCGTCGTTCATCTCCGCCAACCGCGCGACGAGCGCCGTCAACGATTTCCTGCAAGGCGTCACGCTGACGCGGGCCGAGGCGATCAAGCAGAGCCGCACGATGACGATGGCGCCGATCACGGCCGGTGACTGGCACAGCGGCTGGCGGGTCTTCCACGACGCCGCCGCGGGCCCATGTCCGACGAAGCCGAACGCCGTGTTCGACGCGGCCGAGCAGGACAGCCTCGTCTTCCAGCACGCGGCGCTGCCCGACACGATCACGGTGGCGAACGCCGGAAGCGGCACGACGGCGTTCACGGACCCGTCGTCGGTGACCTACATCGCGTTCGACGGCACCGGCTATCCGCGCGCGTACTGCGGCGGCACGATGGTCGGCGGCATCGCGTTCACGAACACGCTCGGCGGCAGCACCGCGGTGCGCACGCTGTGCCTCGCGGCCCTGGGTCGCGCGCGGATCGTCAAGGGTCCGCCCGCGTACGACTGCACGACCGGGTATTGACGCGGCAGCCCGGCGCCGTCCGCCGGCCTGCGTCGTGATGCCCAGCGGCGTTGCGGTCGCTTCGTCGCGGCGGCGTAGCGTTCCAGGAGCAGTTGGCAAGCATCGCTGCTGGCACGTGACGCCGTCGTTCCCGCGCAGGCGCGAACCCAGTGGCGTCGCCGTCGGTCCAGCCTCGGCGGCGACGCGCTCGAAGCAGAGTCGTCGCCCCGGCGAAGGCCGGGGCCCAAGTACGTCGCTCGGCGTGAATCGCGGCACTTGGGTCCCGGCCTTCGCCGGGATGACAAGTTGGCGAGCATCGCTGCTCGGCTCGTGGTCGCGTCGTTCCCGCGAAGGCGGGAACCCAGTGGCGTTGCCGTCAGGTCCAGCCTCGGCGGCGACGCGCTCGAAGCAAAGGCGTCGCGCCGGCGAAGGCCGGGGCCCAAGTACGTCGCTCGGCGTGAATCGCGGTCATTGGGTCCCGGCCTTCGCCGGGATGACGAGGTTGCCGAGCATCGCTGCTCGGCTCGTGGTCGCGTCGTTCCTGCGAAGGCGGGAGCGCAGGGGCGTCGCCGTCAGTCCAGCCTCGGCGGCGACGCGCTCGAAGCAGAGGCGTCGCGCCGGCGAAGGCCGGGGCCCAAGTACGTCGCTCGGCGTCAATCGCGGTCATTGGGTCCCGGCCTTCGCCGGGATGACGAGGTTGGCGAGCATCGCTCGCTTGTGAGTCCAGCGCGATCGAGCATCAGGGTTCGGTCTCGATGCGGCCGTTCCCGCGAGGTGGGAACCGGCGGCGTCGAGGTGCGGCACGAAT
The DNA here is from genome assembly GCA_963720205.1 of uncultured beta proteobacterium. GTDB lineage: Bacteria > Pseudomonadota > Gammaproteobacteria > Burkholderiales > Burkholderiaceae_D > CAHJXF01. The sequence goes on from OY970390.1 coordinate 3,834,371, forward strand.
CCGGAACAACGACGCTGGGTTCCCGCCTTCGCGGGAACGACGGTGGTTGGAGCGGCCGACGATCGTCGGCACGTGATCGCGTGGTCGCGTCGTTACGTGATCGCGTCGTCGCGTCGTCGCATCCTGGCGCCCTGGCGCCCTAGCGTCCTGCGTCCTAGCGTCCGTGCGCGTGCGTGGCGTCGTGCGACGTGCGACGTGCGACGTGCGACGTGCGACGTGCGACGTGCGACGTGCGACGTGCGACGTGCGACGTGCGACGTGCGACGTGCGACGTGCGACGTGCGACGTGCGACGTGCGACGTGCGACGTGCGACGTGCGACGTGCGACGTGCGACGTTGCCTCTCGACCTCCGCGTCCGTCGTTCGTTCGTCGTCGACATCCTTCGCGCCCACCCGATGAAGCGCTGACACGCATCATCCGTTCGCGCGTTGTCGACCACGGCATCGCGAGCCGTAATGGCGGCCATGCCGCCTTCGTTTTCGCCACCACCGCGTCGATCGCCACCGCTCCGACGCATCGATGCCCCGCCATCACCGCGCCGACGCGTCGGAACCGCACCGCTCGTCCCGCGTCGATCGCCACGGATCCGCCGCATCGCCACGTCGGGGCGGGGATCGGGTCGCTCTCCATCGGCCCGCATCGCCGGCACGACGCTGATCGAGGCGATGATCGTCGTCGCGCTGCTCGGCATCCTGCTGTCGACGGCGCTGCCGAGCTTCGCCGGTTTCGTCGCGAACCATCGCGCGAGCGCGGCCGCCAACGACCTGCTGCACGCGATCGCCGTCACGCGGAGCGAAGCGTTGAAGCGCGGGCATCGCGTGTATCTCGCGCCGCTCGGTGCCCACTGGCACGACGGCTGGGCCGTGTTCGTCGATCGCGACGACGATCGCGCATTCGATCCCGCGAAGGACGAGCTGATCCTGAAGCACGAAGCGCTCGCCGCGTCGACGACGATCACGAACCCGGCGAACCCGACGCGCGAGTCGTTCACCGACCTCGGCAAGCCGGAGCGGACCTACGTCATGTTCGACGGCGTCGGCTATCCTCGGCAGCGCAACGGGGCGTTTCTCGTCGGTAGCCTCGCGGTGGCCGATCACGCCGCCAAGACGCCGGTCTGGCGCACGCTGTGCCTCGGGTCGTACGGTCGCGTGCGCGTCGTGTCGAAGCCGGCCTGCAGCTGACGTCGGCTCGTCAGCCGGCTGCGATAAGGTCGCGACGCTCTTCAGCCGCGGGCGCACCGACGCCGAGGTCGTCGCGACACTCGGCGACGCATCGACGCCGAACCGGGCCAGGACGGTGCGACGTCGTTGCGCGACAATGCGCGCTCGACCGTCGCGGTTCAGCGGTCGACCGCCGCGTGGTTCGGAACGACCGCTTCGCAGGATCGAAGCCGCCCCGACGAGCCTTCGCAAGACGTTCCCCGCCGCGCGGACCGTCGGGCGTCGCGACCATCCGCACGACCGCCCTCGCATGACCGTCCCCGATACCGTCCCCGCATCACCGTCCCCGCATGACCGCCGCCGCACGACCGAACCCCGCCCGATGACCCCGTCCGACGACGTCGCCTGGATGCGCCGCGCGCTCGTCGTCGGCGAGGCGGCGCTCTTTCGCGCCGACCCGAACCCGCGCGTCGGTTGCGTGCTGGTGCGGGACGGCGCGGCGATCGGGGAGGGCGCGACGCAGGCGCCCGGCGGCCCGCACGCCGAAATCGAGGCGTTGCACGACGCCCGCGCGCGCGGCCACGATCCGCGCGGCGCGACCGCGTACGTCACGCTCGAGCCGTGCAGCCATGTCGGCCGCACGCCGCCGTGCGCCGACGCGCTCGTCGCGGCCGGCGTCGCGCGCGTCGTCGCCGCGATGGAGGATCCGAATCCGCTGGTCGCCGGCGCCGGACTGCGCCGGCTCGCCGCGGCCGGGATCGACGTCGACTGCGGCGTGCTGGCGGACGATGCGCGCGAAGCGAACATCGGCTTCGTCTCGCGGATGACCCGACGACGACCGTGGGTCCGCCTGAAGCTGGCCGCGAGCCTCGACGGGCAGTCGGCGCTCGCGAATGGCCGAAGCCAGTGGATCACCGGCGCGCCGGCCCGCCTCGACGGCCATCGCTGGCGCGCGCGCGCGTCCGCGCTGCTGACCGGCATCGGCACGGTGAAGCTCGACGATCCGCGGCTCGACGTGCGCGACGTCGACACGTCGCGGCAGCCGTGGCGCGTGCTGGTCGACAGCCGCTTCGAGGTCGCGCGCGACGCGGCGATCGTGCGCAACGTGCGCGACGGGAAGCGCCTGCTGGTCGTCGGCGCCGTCGACGACGCCGCGAAGCGCGCGGCGCTCGCCGATGCGGGCTGCGAGACGCTCGTGCTGCCGAATGCGTCGGGCAAGGTCGACCTGCAGGCGCTGCTGGTCGAACTCGCGCGCCGCGAGGTCAACGAGCTGCACGTCGAGGCCGGCGGCAAGTTGAACGGGTCGCTGTTGCGCGAAGGCTGCGTCGACGAGCTGCTGGTCTATCTCGCGCCGTCGCTGCTCGGACCCGGCCTGCCGATGATCGAGCTGCCGCCGATCGACGACCTGACGGCGCGTCGCCGGCTCGCCTATCATGACGTCGCGCCGATCGGCGACGATCTGCGCATCGTCGCGCGAATCGTCGAGTCGTCGATGCGGCGTTGACTTCGGCTCGAGCGCCGAGCTTGCCGATCCGGTCGACCTCGACTCGACTCGACCTTCGTCCCGACCTCGACGTAGAGCCTCGACCCAACCCTCGACGCCAACCTCGACCTCGGCCTCGACGCGACAGCGCCCTCGACGTGGATCTCGACCTCGAGCTGAACTCGACTCGCCGGACCCCGACCTCGACCGACCTCGACCGCAATTTTTTTGACCCGACGCCGATGCCGCCGCGCACCGCGGTCTCGCCCCAGACCTTCTAACGACCCGATCCAAGCGACTCATGTTCACCGGCATCGTCACCGCCATCGGCCGCATCACCGACGTCCGAGCCGAATCCCCCGACCCGGAGGCCGGCGTCCGGATCACGGTCGACGCCGGCACGCTGCCGCTCGCGCACGTCGCGGTCGGCGACAGCGTCGCGACTGTCGGGCGCATGCATGACGGTGGTCGACATCGACGGCTCGCGCGCTGTCGTTCGACGTGTCGCGCGAGAGCCTGCGGCGCACCGCGCACCTCGACGCCGTCGGCGACGTCAATCTCGAGAAGGCGCTGCGCTTCGGCGATCGGCTCGACGGCCACCTCGTCAGCGGTCACGTCGACGGCACCGGCACCGTCGTGCGCTTCGAGCCGGTCGGCGAGTCGTCGGCGCTGGTCGTGCGGGCGCCGCGCGAACTCGCGCGCTTCGTCGCGCTGAAGGGGTCGATCGCGATCGACGGCGTCAGCCTGACGATCAACGCCGTCGACGACCGGCCCGACGGCAGCTGCGATTTCGCGATCAACCTGATCCCGCACACGGTCGCCATGACGACGCTGAAGCGGCTCGAAGCGGGCGACCGCGTGAACCTCGAGGTCGACACGATCGCGCGTTACGTCGAGCGGATACTCGCGAGCGGCGCGGACGCGAACGCGCGCGAGCGGCGCTAGACGGCCGCTTCGCCCGATCGCGAACGGCCGCGCCGGTCGTGCCGGCGACGACGACGCGGATCACCGACCGAGACGCGGACGTGGATTGCCGAGCGGCGACGCGAACTTCGATCGACGAGCGGCGATACGAGCCTCGATCGCCGAGCGGCGATAAGAGCCCTCACATCGACGCGCGACGCGGCGTGGGCGCGCATCGGCGCGACCTCGGACCCGTTGATGCCGACCGGCGACCCGCCCGTCGAATCGATCGGCGACTCGGAGTTCGCTCGCTGCGCAGCGACGCGATGCGACCGGGCGACTCGTCGGTCGATCGGCTAGGGTCGTGCGACGCTGCCGCTGCACCCTGATCGACGCGCCGGCCGGCATTCGCACCGCGCTGCCGTCGCCGTGCGGCACGAACCCGCGCCGGCGCTCAGCGCTCAGCGCTCGTCGCGATGCTCCCGCTCGTCGCGATGGTCGCGTTCGTCGCGATGGTCGCGCTCCTCGGGTCCGCGATGGTCGTCGCCGCGATAGTCGCGATGCTCGTCGCGCCCATGCACCTGGTGATAGTGCGGCGCATAGACGTTGCGATACCAGTCGTCGCGCACGAAGTAGACCGGCCGCCCGCACGCGCCGTACTCGCGGCAATGATGGCGCCAGTCGGCTTCGTAGCCGCGCGGCACGCGCAGGTACATCGGCGGCGCGTTCGCGTACGCGGGCTCGACGATCACGGGCTGCGCGTTGATGGTCTGCGGCGGCGGATAACCGCCGATGTCCAGGCTGCCGAAGAATCCCGGCTCGCCGACGTTCACGGAAACGCCGACCTGCGCGAGCGCCGGTGCGCTGCAGGCCGCCGTGACGGCGACCGCGGCGATGAGACGATGGATGCTGTGCATGATCGTGGTCCTGGTCGTTCCGGGCATCCGCCCGATCGGGCCTCGATGATCGTCGCCGGGTTGCGCGGTCGATGTCGGACAGCGGCCCGCGTGGGCGTGGGACCACGTGCCACGGCTGCGTGGCGGCGGGGCCGACAGCGGGTGATTCACGCATCGCGTCCGCTGCCGACCGCCGACGCCGACGATCAACCGTCCGCAGCCGCGTCCTGCGCGGCGAACACGGTCGCCGCGAGATGGAACGCCGCGTTCGCCGCGGGAACGCCGCAGTAGACGGCCGCCTGCAACAGGACCTCGGCGATGTCGTCGCGCGTGACGCCGTTGTTGCGCGCGGCGTCGAGGTGCAGCTTCAGCTCGTCGGTCCGGTTCAGCGCCACCATCATCGCGATCGTCAGCAGGCTGCGCGTGTGCCGCGGCAGGCCGGGGCGGGTCCAGACGTCGCCCCACGCGTTGCGCGTGAGCGCGTCGACGAACGTCGCGTTGAACGCCGTCGTCGACGCGGCGCTGCGATCGACGTGCGCGTCGCCGAGCACCGAGCGTCGCATCGTCTCGCCGATCGCGCGCCGCGCCGGCTCGCTGACCGCGCCGTCGGTCAGGAAGCGCATCGCAGCGGCGCCGAACGCGCCGGCCTGCTCGATGTTCGACAGGTGCGCCGAATCGAGCTCGAGGTATTCGGCGCCGTGGACCGCGGCCGCGATGTCGCGACCGAGCTGCGGCGGTGTCGACGGGTCGTGCGTGCCGGCGACGACGAGTGCCGGTGACGCGATCGACGACAGCGCGTCGCGCAGGTCGGTGTCGCGGATCGCCGCGCTGTTCGCGACGTAACCGTCGGCCGCGGTCGCGCGCAGCATCGCGGCCACGCGTTCGACGTGCGCCGGCGCGAGTCGCTGGAAGCGCTTCGTGAACCAGCGATCGACGACGGCCGACACGATGCGTTCGGGCAGCCGGTCGCCGCCGCTCGTCGCGGCCTCGGCGCGGATCGCGTCGATCCGCGCGTTCCAGAAGGTCGCATCGGCGATCTTCGCGCCGGTGTTCGCGAGCACGAGCCGGTCGACGCGCGCGGGCGCGTGGATCGCGAGCCACATCGCGGTCTGCCCGCCCATCGACAGGCCGCAGACGTGCGCGCGTTCGATGCCGAGATGGTCGAGCAGCGCGAGCGCGTCGCCGCCGAGCATCTCGATCGTGTACGGCCCCGGCGGCACGGACGACCGGCCATGTCCGCGCGTGTCGTAGCGCACGACGCGGAACGTCGTCGCGAGCGCATCGACCTGCGGCGCCCACATCGCGAGGTCGGTGCCGAGCGAGTTCGACATCAGCAGCGGCGGCGCGTCGTCGGGGCCGTCGACGGTGAAGTGGATCGTCGCGTCGCGGGACTGGAAGGTCGGCATGGCGGAAGCCCTCTTACGTCGTCCCCGGACAGGCGGGACCCCTTCGTTCGTCGGTCCCGCGGAGGGGGAAGCCGTCGTTCGTCGTTCCCGCGGGGGCGGAACGCCGGGTTCGTCGTTCCCGCGAAGGCGGGAACCCGGCGTCGTTGCGCGGTCCTCGTTCGCCGACGAACGCCGCCGGGTTTCCGCCTGCGCGGAAACGACGGAGCGCAGGGCGGCCGCCGACCCTTCGCGCCCCGTCAGACCCGCTCGATCACCATCGCGATGCCCTGGCCGACGCCGATGCACATCGTGCACAACCCGTAGCGGCCGCCGGTGCGCAGCAGGTGGTACATCCCGGTCGTGACGAGGCGCGCGCCGCTCATGCCGAGCGGATGGCCGAGCGCGATCGCGCCGCCGCTCGGATTCACGCGCGGGTCGTCGTCCGCCACGCCGAGCTCGCGCAGCACCGCGATGCCCTGGCTCGCGAACGCCTCGTTGAGCTCGATGACGTCCATCTGGTCGATCGTCAGGCCGAGCCGCGCGAGCAGCTTCTTCGACGCGGGCGCGGGGCCGATGCCCATGATGCGCGGCGGCACGCCGGCCGTCGCCATGCCGACGACGCGGACCTTCGGCGTCAGGCCGTGCGCCTTCGCGGCCGCGGCGTTCGCGACGATCAGCGCGCACGCGCCGTCGTTGACACCCGACGCGTTGCCGGCCGTGACCGTGCCGTCGGGCCGCACGACGCCCTTCAGCTTCGACAGCGCGTCCATCGTCGTCGCGCGCGGATGCTCGTCGCGATCGACCGACAGCGCGTCGCCCTTCTTGACGGCGACCGCGACCGGCGTGATCTCCTCGGCGAGGATGCCGTCGGCCTGCGCGCGCGACGCCTTCGTCTGGCTCGCGAGCGCGAAGCGGTCCTGGTCCTCGCGGCTGATCCGGAACTCGGCCGCGACGTTCTCGCCGGTCTCCGGCATCGAGTCGACGCCGTAGCGTTCCTTCATCAGCTTGTTGACGAAGCGCCAGCCGATCGTCGTGTCGTAGACCGCGTTCGTGCGCGAGAACGCCGCCTCGGCCTTCGGCATCACGAACGGCGCGCGGCTCATCGACTCGACGCCGCCGGCGATCATCAGCCGATTGTCGCCGGCCGCGATCGAACGCGCGGCCGTGCCGATCGCGTCCATCCCCGAGCCGCACAGCCGGTTGATCGTCGCGCCGGGAACGTCGACCGGCAGCCCCGCGAGCAGCAGCGCCATCCGCGCGACGTTGCGATTGTCCTCGCCGGCCTGGTTCGCGCAGCCGTAGATCACGTCGTCGACGCGCGTCCAGTCGACCGACGGGTTGCGCGCCATCAGCGCCTTGATCGGGACGGCGCCGAGATCGTCGGTGCGCACCGTCGACAGCACGCCGCCGTAGCGGCCGATCGGCGTGCGGATGGCATCGCAGAGGAATACGTCGTCCATGAGGCGCGGGGCAGGTCGTCGAAAGCGGGCGTCGATTCTGCCACGCAACACCGACCGCTCGTCGCGACAAGATGTGGCATCCGCCACGGCACAATGGCGCCAACACGGGAGGCGGCATGCGGCAGCGGCGACGGGACGGGACGGGCGACCGGATGGACGACGGGATGGTCGACGCCGCGACGACGAGGAGGCGCCTGCGGCGAGCGATCGGGATCGCCGCCGTCGCCGCGACGGCCGCCTGGCTGGCCGTCCGGCCGCTGCCCGACGCGTCGGCCGCGCCCGACGCCGCGGCGGCATCGACGAAGGCGGTGGCGATCCGGCAGTTCTCGCCGCAGGGCGAGATCCAGCAGGTGCGTCAGGCGCGGGCGACGTTCGGCGCGCCGATGGTCGACTTCGGCGACCCGAAGGTCCCCGCGCCGTTCGACGTCACGTGCCCCGCGGCCGGCACCGGACGCTGGGTCGACGACCGCACGTGGGTCTACGACTTCACGGCCGACGTCGAGCCCGGCACCCGCTGCCGCTTCGACCTCAAGGCCGGCACGAAGTCGCGCGACGGCGCGACGGTCGCGGGCCGCACGTCGTTCCAGTTCTCGACCGGCGGCCCGGCGATCGTCCGCGTGTTCCCGTCGGCCGGGAACGACGGTCCCGGCATCGACGAGGAGCAGGTCTTCGTGCTCGTGCTGAACGGCCCGGCGACGCCGGCGAGCGTGACCGCGAACGCGTGGTGCGAGATCGAGGGCGTCGGCGAGCGCGTCGGCGTGCGGATCGTCGACGGCGACGATCGCCGTCAGCTGCTGAAGCGCTTCTCGCTCGACGAGCGCGCCGACCGCGTGACGATGCTCGCGTGCACGCGACGACTGCCGAACGCCGCGAAGGTCGCGCTCGTCTGGGGCCGCGGCATCGCGGCGGCGTCGGGCATCGCGACGACCGTCGAGCGCCGTCTCGCGTTCGAAGTGCGCCCCGACTTCACCGCGAGCTTCACCTGCGAGCGCGAGAACGCGCAGGCCGCGTGCACGCCGGTGCGGCCGGTGCGGCTCGAGTTCACGTCGCCGGTGCCGCGGCCCCTCGCCGAGCGCTTCGTGCTGCGCTACGTCGATGCAGGCCGGACGATCGAGAAGCATCCGACGTTCGAGCCCGACGACCGCGCGTCGTCGACGTCGACGATCGAGTTCCGCCCGCCGTTCGCGGAGAGCGCGCAGCTGACGATCGAGGCGCCGAAGGACCTGACCGACGACGCCGGCCGCCCGCTGTCGAACGCGTCGCTGTTCCCGCTCGCGTCGAAGACCGCGCTCGCGCCGCCGCTCGCGAAGTTCGCGTCGTCGCCGTTCGGCATCCTCGAACTGAACGCCGACCCCGTGCTGCCGCTGACGGTGCGCCACGTCGAGGCCGCGTTGACGATCCGCGGCGTCGAGATCCCGGGCGGCCCGAAGGCGGCCGTGCCGACGACCGGCGCGTCGCAGGGCACGGTCCGCACGATCGACGTCGACGGTGGCCAGGACGACGCGGTGCTGGTCGCGTGGCAGCGCAAGGTCCGCCGCTATCACGAGTCGAGCATCGACCGCGACAAGGTCGATCCGGCCGACCTGCCGCCCGACATTCGCGCGATCGTCGAACGCGAACGCGTCGGCCGCAACCAGCGCACGCCGAAGCAGCAGGCGAAGGCCGACGCGGAGGAGGATCACACCGTCGCGACGCGCGAGCTGAGCCTGCTGAAGCGCGACCCGAACGCGAAGCCGCTCGCGCTGCCCGGCGCCCGCAGCGACGATCCGCGGCCGTTCGAGGTCGTCGGCATCCCGCTGCCGCAACCGGGCTTCCACATCGTCGAGATCGAGTCGCAGCGGCTCGGCGCCGCGCTGCTCGGCAAGCCCGCGCCGATGTACGTCCGCACGACCGCGCTCGTCACGAACCTCGGCGTGCATGCGAAGTTCGGCACGGCGAACACCGGCGTGTGGGTCACGACGCTCGACCGCGCGAAGCCGGTCGCCGGCGCCGCGGTGCGCATCTCCGACTGCTTCGGCCGTTCGTTATGGACCGGAACGACCGACGACCGCGGCTTCGCGTTCGTCCCGCGCGCATTCCCGAAGCCGGCATACAGCGCCTGCTCGAAGGACGACGGCAACGACGCCGGCCCCGGCATCGACGGCTACTTCGTCAGCGCGCGAAAGGTCGTCGCCGACGGGCCGAACGCCGGCCGGACCGACGTCGCGTTCGTCTGGTCGACGTGGAACGAGGGCATCGAGAGCTGGCGCTTCAACCTGCGCTCGGCCGGCGGCTTCCCGTCGGAAGACGACGACAGCGCCAGCGACGACGGCGCGAGCGTCGGCGGCCGCTCGCTCGCGCACACGGTGTTCGACCGCACGCTGCTGCGCGCCGGCCAGACCGTGTCGATGAAGCACTTCATGCGGCGCGAGACGCTGACGTCGCTCGCGCTGCCGAAGACGGACGACCTGCCGGACCAGGTCGTGATCACGCACGTCGGCTCCGACGAGGAATTCCCGTTCGACCTGACGTGGCGCCAGGGCCGCTATGCCGAGACGACGTTCGAGGTGCCCGAGGACGCGAAGCTCGGGCTCTATCGCGTCGCGCTGAAGCGCGGCGACACGTCGTACGAGACCGGCAGCTTCCGCGTCGAGGAGTTCCGGCTGCCGGTGATGCGCGGCCGCATCGACGTGCGGACCGCCGACGACAGCGGCGCCGCGACGAAGGCACCGCGCGACTTCGTGCGGCCGTCGTCGCTCGCCGCGTCGGTGGCGATCTCGTACACCAACGGCGGGTCGGCGTCGACACTGCCGGTGCGCGTCTCGGCCGCGCTCGCGCCGCGCACGCCCGAATTTTCCGGCTACGACGGCTACAGCTTCGAACGCACCGACCGGTCCGGCGACGACGGCGAGACCGCGTACGACGACTTCGTCGAGGGCGGTCCGGGCTTCGCACGCGGCGTCGAGACGCGCGTCGTCGCCGACAAGCTCGCGGTGACGCTCGACAAGAACGGCGCCGGACGCGTCGTGCTGAAGGACCTGCCGCCGAGCGACGCGGCGCGGCTGCTGCACGTCGAGGCGACGTACCCGGATCCGAACGGCGAAGTGCAGACGCTGTCGCAGGACGTCTCGCTGTGGCCGGCCGCGCTCGTCGCCGGCATCAAGGCCGACGACTGGGTGTCGGTGCACGGGAAGACGCAGGTCAAGCTCGTGGCGCTCGACACGGCCGGCAACCCGGCCGCGAACGCGACGCTCGAGCTGCGCGGCGTGTCGCGCAACGTGCGCTCGATCCGCAAGCGGATGGTCGGCGGCTTCTACGCGTACGACAACCAGCGCGAGAGCAAGGACCTCGGCCTCCTGTGCACCGGCAAGTCGAACGCGCAGGGCCTCGTGTTCTGCTCGCTCGATCTCGCCACGCCGGGCAACGTCGAGCTGCTCGCCAGCGTGAAGGACGCGGCCGGCAACGTGGCGCAGGCGAGCGCGTCGGTGTGGGTCACGCGCCAGGCCGAGGTCTGGTTCGGCGGCGAGAACCAGGACCGCATCGACGTGCTGCCCGAGAAGCGGAGCTACGCGCCCGGCGAGATCGCGAAGTTCCAGGTCCGCATGCCGTTCCGCGCCGCGACGGCGCTGGTCGCGATCGAGCGCGACGGCATCCTCGCGACGCAGGTCGTCGAGATCCGCGGCGACGATCCGACGGTCTCGGTGAAGGTCGAGGCCGACTGGGCGCCGAACGTGTTCGTGTCGGTCCTCGCGGTGCGCGGCCGCATCCGCGACGTGCCCTGGTATTCGTTCTTCACGTGGGGCTGGAAGTCGCCGACCGAGTGGTGGCATGCGTATCGCGACGAAGGCAAGCTGTACGAGCCGCCGACGGCGATGGTCGACCTCGGCAAGCCGGCGTTCAAGTACGGCATCGGCGCGATCCAGGTCGACAAGGCGGCGCACCGGCTCGATGTCGCCGTGACGACCGACAAGCCCGACTATCCGGTGCGCGCGACCGCGAAGGCGACGATCCGCGTGACGACCGCCGACGGCAAGCCGCTCGCGGCCGGCAGCGAGGTCGCAATCGCGGCCGTCGACGAGGCGCTGCTCGAGCTGATGCCGAACGCGAGCTGGGACCTGTTCGACGCGATGATCCGCGAGCGTGGCTACGCGGTCGAGACGGCGACGGCGCAGATGCAGATCGTCGGCAAGCGGCACTACGGCCGCAAGGCCGCGCCGCCGGGCGGTGGCGGCGGCGCGAGTCCGACGCGCGAGCTGTTCGACACGCTGCTCGTCTGGAAGCCGTCGGTCGTGCTCGACGCGAACGGCAGCGCGACGGTCGACGTGCCGCTGAACGACTCGCTGACGGCGTTCCGCATCGTCGCGATCGCCGACGCCGCGTCGAACGCGGCGCTGTTCGGCACCGGCAGCGCGACGATCCGCTCGCGACAGGACCTGCAGATCGCGGCCGGCCTGCCGCCGCTGGTCCGCGAAGGCGACGTCTACCAGGCCGGCGTCACGTTGCGCAACACGACGAAGGCGCCGATGGACGTCGACGTCGACGCGTCGTGGATCGCGTCCGACGCCGCGACGAAGAAGGCCGCGAGTGCGACCGGCGCGGCGAAGAAGGCCCCGGATCAGCCGGCGACGAAGCGGGCGACCGAACTGCCGGCGGCGAAGCAGACGACCGATCAGCCGGCGACGAAGCCGGCGGGCGACCCGCCGGTCGCATCGAAGGGCGGCCCCGGACGATCGCCGACGACGCCCGCGCCCCGACGTCCCGTCGCGACGAAGCTGCCGACGCAGCGGATCCATCTCGACGCCGACGCGTCGCAGGTCGTCGAATGGCCGGTCACGGTGCCGCTCGACGTCCGCGCGATCGCCTGGCGGATCGACGCGAAGTCGGCGAGCGCGTCCGACAGCGTCGCCGTCGCGCAGAAGATCGTGCCGGCCGTGCCGACGACGGTGCAGCAGGCGACGCTCGCGCAGCTCGATCGCAGCTTCACGATGCCGGTCGCGGCGCCGGCCGATGCGCTCGCCGATGCGAGCGGTGCGCTGCGCGGCGGCCTCTCGATCGGCCTGAAGCCGAAGCTGTCGGACGGGCTGCCCGGCGTCGTCGACTGGTTCCTGCGCTATCCGTACGACTGCCTCGAGCAGAAGGCGTCGATCGCCATCGGCACGCTCGACGAGAAGCGCTGGGCCGATGTCGCGCGGCAGATCCCGCTGTACCTCGACGGCGACGGGCTCGCGTCGTACTACCCGCCGCGCGCCGACGATCCGGCGTCGGGCAGCGACGTGCTGACCGCGTACCTGCTGACCGCGAGCGCCGAGGCGTCGACGCTCGGCGACTACGCGATCCCCGACGAGACGCGCGCGAAGATGCAGGCCGGGCTCGTCGCGTTCGTCGAGGGCCGGCTGAAGCGCGACCTGTGGAGCCCGTTCACGAGCGACGCGCAGCGGCAGCTCGACGTCCGCAAGCTCGCGGCGATCGACGCGCTCGCGCGCGACGGCAAGGCGACGCCGCGGATGCTGCAGTCGTTGCAGATCCTGCCGAATCAATGGCCGACGTCGGCGGTGCTCGACTGGATGTCGATCCTCAAGCGCGTGCCGACGGTGCCGAACCGCGACCAGCGACTCGCCGAGGCCGACCAGATCCTGCGCGCGCGGTTGAACTACCAGGGCACGCGGCTCGACTTCTCGACCGAGAAGGACGACTTCTGGTACTGGCTGATGGCGTCCGGCGACGGCAACGCGGCGCGGCTGCTGCTGACGGTCGTCGACGACCCGGCGTGGAAGGACGACGCGCCGCGACTCGTCATCGGCGCGCTGCAGCGCCAGCAGCGCGGGCACTGGCTGACGACGACGGCGAACGTCTGGGGCACGCTCGCGGTCAACGCGTTCTCGAAGCGCTTCGAGAAGGACGCGGTGACCGGCACGACCCATGCGACCGTCGCCGACGGTCCGTCCGCGGACCTGTCGTGGGCGCGACGGCCGAAGGGCGGCGCGCTGATGCTGCCGTGGCCGACGCCGGACGCGTCGGGCCGGCGCGGCGCGACCTCGTCGTCGCGCAGGACGGCGCCGGCAAGCCGTGGGTCACGGTCCGCAGCCTCGCGGCGGTGCCGCTGAAGACGCCGTTCTCGTCGGGCTACCGGATCACGCGGACGATGACGCCGATCGAGCAGAAGACGAAGGGCGTGTGGTCGCGCGGCGACATCGTCCGCGTCACGCTCGACATCGACGCGCAGACCGACATGACGCAGGTCGTCGTCAGCGACCCGATCCCCGGCGGCGCGATCGGTGCTCGGCACGGGGCTCGGCCGCGACTCGCGATCGCGACGGTCGGCGAGCGGCGGCAGGGCTGGGTCTGGCCGGCGTACGAGGAGAAGAGCTTCGAGGCGTATCGCGCGTACTACGCGTACGTGCCGAAGGGCAAGTTCAGCACCGAGTACACGGTGCGACTCAACAACGTCGGCTCGTTCGGAATGCCGCCGACGCGCGTCGAAGCGATGTACGCGCCGGAGATGTACGGCGAGATCCCGAACGCGATGCTGGAGGTGAAGCCGTGAGCGTCCAGGATCGCGACCGCCGTCCACCAGAGACCGATCAGCGCGGCCGGCGCGTTGAACAGCGCGTGCTGCGCGACCGTCAGCGCGAAGCGTCGCGAGAAACGCAGGTCGTACCAGACCAGGTACGAGTAGCGACCACGTCGCGAATCCGACGAATCCCGCGATCGCGCGCCAGCCGTAGACGGCGTGCGCAGCCGCGGACAGCGCGGCGATCGTCGGTGACGATGACCCAGGCTCGTGCGCGATGGGCCGCCATCAGCTCGATGACGACGACGCCGACCGCAGTTCTCGACGATCGGCGACGACACGAGCAGGCCGACCACGCCGTCGTCCGCCAGGCTCGGTTCCGCGTTCGTTGCAAGGCCCGTGACAGAAGTACGACGGGCAGCAGCAAAGCGATCGACCCCGCGATCGCGAAGGCGGTCGTCACGACGACGAACACGAGGGCGCCCCGCCGACGGTCGAAGACGTACGCGAGCGACGACTGCACGGACCGGAGCGTCGCGATCGGCAGCACGATCCGGTCCGTATGGTTCGAACGTCAGGCGCCCATCGCGTTGTAATACGTGCCCTTGCGACGCCGCGATGCCCGCGTAATCGACCTGGCCCGCCATGACGGCTCCCGCCGCGAATTGACGGCCTGCTCGCCGATCACAGCCGAGCGCCCAGCCGACGAACCCTGCACCGCCGATGGCTTCGGCGTCCTGCATGGAGAGGTCGTACATGCTGATTTCCTTTCGAGGTCGATGGAGATGAAGGACGTCTTCGGCGGCGGACCGCACGAGCCGTCCGACGCCATCGTCGGGCGTCGGGACGATGCGCGCATCGTCCGTTCGAACCGGCCTCGGGTCGCGCGACGCGTGCGATTGAACCGCGTGACGGGACCGATGCGACATCGCCCGAATGGCCGATGGACGACGCGGGCGGCGGCATCGTGAACGCCCGCGTCGACGCCGGCGAGCGCGAAGACCCCGCTACGGCCGACGCCGCGATCGCGGCGCTCTACGACCGCATCGCGGCGACCGGCGCCGCGGCCCTCGCGACCGGCGCCGTCGTGCCCGACCCGCTGCCGTCCGATGGCGACGAACGCTGGGGCATCAGCGCGGTGTTCGTCCCCGCTCCCTGGCCACCCGCGCTGGCGCGCGTGGCCGACGAACTCGCGGTCCTGCTCGGACCGGCGCATGTCGTCTATCGGCCCGACGCGCTGCACGTCACGCTGCGGCAGTTCGAAGGCCATCGGTCCGACGTTCCCGACGACGACGGCCTCGTGCAAGCCTGCCGCGCGGTGCTCGGCGCGTTCGCGGCCGCGACGCGCCCGGTCGTGCTGACGTTGCGCGGTCTGGTCGCGTCGTCGACCGGCATCGTCGTCAAGGGCTGGCCCGGCTTCGACCTGCAAGCGATGCGACGCGACCTGCAGCGGCGGCTCGAAGCGGCCGGCGTCCCGATGGCCGGACCCGAACGCGGTCGCGGATCGCTGCGCCGGTCCGCGCACGCGTCGCTCGCGATCTTCGGCGGCGCGCTCGAACGGCCGGCCGCGCTCGCCGCGTTCGTCGCGCGGCACGCCGACACGGACTTCGGCCGTCACGCGTTCGACCACGTCCGGCTCGTCGGCTTCCGGCGCACGCACGACTCGGTCGCGTTGATCGAACACGGTCGGTTCGCCTTCGCATGAACGGCTTGCTTCGCGTCCGATCGACCGTCGTCGTCGTCGTCGCCATCTCGGGCCTCGTCGGCACGCTCGCGCCGGCTGCGGCCGCGGTGCCGACGTACCGCGACGTCGTCGCCGCGTACCGCACCAGCGAGACGACGTTCACCGATCGGCACGGCGAGGTCGTGCAGGTGCTGCGCACCGACCCGACGGTGCGCCGGCTCGCCTGGACGCCGCTCGCGGACGTGTCGCCGGCGTTGCGGACGGCGCTCGTGTATTCCGAGGACCGGCGCTTCTACGAGCACTCGGGCATCGACTGGCAGGCCGTCGGATCGGCGGCGTGGGGCAACCTCGTGAACACCCGGACGCGGGGCGCGTCGACCATCACGATGCAGCTCGCCGGACTGCTCGACCCGGACCTGCGTGCCCCGACGAGCGGCCGGTCGATCGGTCAGAAGCTGTCGCAGGCCGCGACGGCGCTCGCGATCGAACGAGGCTGGAAGAAGGACGAGATCCTCGAGGCGTACCTGAACCTCGTCGCGTATCGCGGCGAACTCGTCGGCGTCGGCGCGTTGTCGGCGACGCTGTTCGAGAAGTACCCGAGCGGCCTCGATGCCCGCGAGGCGGCGATCACCGCGGCGCTCGTCCGCGCGCCGAACGCGTCGGCGGCGCGCGTCGCGGAACGCGCGTGCGCGATCCTGAAGGCCGAGTCGTTGCCCGACGAATGCCGCGGCCTCGCCGACTACACGGCGCTCGTCGTCGCGCGGAAGGCATCGCCGCGGCTCGATCGCGACCCGCAGATCGCGCCGCACTTCGCGCGGATCGCGTTGCGCGCGCGGCGACGCGACGACGCGTCGCCCGATCGTCGCGACGACGCTCGACGCCCGGCTGCAGCGCTTCGCGCGCGCGACGTTGCGCACGCAGCTCGCCGAGCTCGCGGACCGCAACGTCGAGGACGGCGCGATCGTCGTGCTCGACAACGCCACCGGCGACGTGCTCGCGTGGGTCGGCTCGTCGGGCAGCCTGTCGGAGGCGGCCGACGTCGACCACGCGCTCGCGCCGCGGCAGGCCGGTTCGACGCTGAAGCCGTTCCTGTACGAACTCGCGATCGAGAAGCGCTGGCTGACCGCCGCGTCGATCCTCGACGACTCGCCGGTCGACCTCGCGACGGCCGGCGGACTCTACATCCCGCAGGACTACGACCATCGCTTCAAGGGGCCGGTCAGCGTGCGGACGGCGCTCGCGTCGTCGCTGAACGTCCCCGCCGTCCGCACGCTCGTGATGGTGACGCCGGAACGGCTGTTCCAGCGGATGCGCCGCCTCGGCTTCTCGACGCTGCGCGAGTCGGGCGACTACTACGGTTACGCGCTCGCGCTCGGTTCGGCCGAAGTGACGCTCGCGGACCTGACGAACGCGTACCGCGCGCTCGCGAACCGCGGCACGACCGGCGCGATCCGCACGCCTGTCATCGGCCGCGCGCCCGTCGACGTCGAGCGCGATGGACGCGCCGGCGACGGCGATCGTCGCCGACATCCTGTCGGACCGCAACGCGCGCGCCACGACGTTCGGCCTCGACAGCGTGCTCGCGACGCACGGCTGGTCGGCGGTGAAGACCGGCACGAGCAAGGACCTGCGCGACAACTGGTGCGTCGGCTTCACCGACCGCTACACGGTCGGCGTGTGGGTCGGCAACTCGAGCGGCGCGGCGATGTGGGACGTGTCGGGGACGACCGGCGCCGCGCCGGTGTGGGCGGCGGTGGTGGGGTATCTGCAGAAGCGGGACGGGGCGGCGGGCGAGCCGCCGGGCGACGGAACGCCGGGCGTGGTCCGACGGGCGATCCGGTTCGACGGGGACCTCGAGGCGCCGCGCGAGGAGTTGTTCCTGGCGGGGACCGGACGGCGACCGTATTGTGCGTGGCGCAATGACGAGCCGAACTGCGCATCGCACTGGCACGTGGACGGCCATCGCCCTGCCGGTCGACGGAACGATCGTCGCAATCGATCCAGACATCCCGCCGTCGAGACAGCGGTTGACATTCGCGAAGTCCGATCGCGGAGACGCGCTTTCGCGGTGGAGACTCGACGGTCGAGACCTCGGATCGGCGCCGGACAGTTCGAGTGGTCGGTCTGGCCTGGCGAGCATCGGCTCGAACTCGTGGATAACTCGAACAAAGTCATCGATCGCGTAGTGGTTCGGGTGCGTGGCGCCGAAGCGCGAAGTCGCAAGCACGCCATCTGATACCTCTGCGGCGCGCCTTACCTACGATATATCACGCAATGCCCGAGACGAGGCGCTGACAAGGAGGGAACTCCATGAAACAATACCTAGCATCGCTGAATGCATTGCTGGCGATGATTGCGACGAGTTTTTCCTTTGCGTGCCATGGTGCATCCGCAAGTTTTGCCGGCGTTCCTACCGCTGTTCAAAACACCTCGCACTCGCCATGCGACAGGGATGTCACGAACAACGACGGCAAACAACGTCATCACTGCAGAATCATTGTGCGAGTCGTTCCGCTATACGATGTGTTGCCAGGCAAGCCGAACTGCGACGTCTATACCGATTATCAGACCGAGGTCCCTTTCAACAAGTCAGAACGCGTACGCTGGGTTCTGAAGCCTGTCGTTCTGGGCGATACCAATGAGTATTTCTTCGCCGGTGCTGATGCCATCAAGCCGGTCCCGGTCACCGGCAGCAACGCCGACAATCTCTCGGATGGCAAAACCGAGGCTGACGACGACGGCCTCGACAACCACGCGTTCAGCATGGCTTTGAAAAAGACGGTAAGTGACGCTACGCGTACCGTCCAATATGCGATCAATGTAAGAAGCCGGGATCGAGCAGGGGTGCTGGGGGACTGCATCCCGCGGGATCCGATTATTGTGAATCAGGATTAAAGTCTTCATAATCCCGGCGGTTTTCGCTGATCCACCGCGCTGTTACACGAAATCAACGTGAGGAGCGCTGTCATGAAAAGGCCTTGGCTGTCGATGGCCATTGCTTTCTTGCCGGCAGTCGAAGGTTGCGCATGGCACGTGCCCGCGCCGGTGGGAATCGCCTCGCCGACGTCCTACGAAAACTGCTACGACCCTATGGTCGTCACCGAATGCACAGTGACGGTTCGGGTTACCGCGGCTGCCATTGGTCAGCCGCCCGGTTGCAGCGTGGACGTCCCGGACGCCGTTCGGCCCGCAACCTCGGTCACGACAATGATATGGCGATACGAAGCGGTCGATTCTCACGACTCGACAGATTATCGCTTTGAATCCACCACGGGGATTTTTGTCAAGACGAACGTCGACAAGAATGTCTATCGGCTCAACGCAGGAATGGACGGCAACGGGAGAAGTCTTGTCAGCGGACGGATGTTGTCCCGCGGCGCGAATCTGCCCGCAGACGATCCTCTTCGAAGTTCCGCTTATGAGGTTCACTTGCACATGGGTAAGGACGGACCTCTCTGTCGTTTCGTCGATCCAATCATCGTGAATCAGGACTGACCCACGCCATGGCTCCGTGGCCGTTACGGCTCTATTCGACCGGTCTGCACTGCTCCAGCGCCGACCGACGTCGATCGTGCAGCGCCTCGAGCCTTTCCCGGTCCTCATAAAGCGACAGCAGCTTTTCGCCCAGTACGAAGTAGGGCTCGGCGCGAGCTGCGTCACGGTGCAGCCGACAGATCACGGCGCCCAACAAGCCGCACAGTTCGCCCTGCGCACGCCGGTCGTGGTGATGCCCGGCCAACTCGTAAGCGCGTCGATAAAGTGGCAAGGCGTCGCCGGCGGCTCCAAGCGCCTCGGCGATTAGGCCGAGATTCCAGGACACCGTCGCCTCGAGCCGGAGATAGCCGAGTTCCTTCGCGTTGACCAGCGCGTCGTCCAGCAGTTGCCGTGCTTCGTCGAGGTCTCCTTGCTCAAAGCAAAGGAGGCCGAAGTTGCAAGAGGTGTTTCCTTCCAGTCGACGGTCGCCGAGCGTTCGCGCCGCTCGCAGCGTTCGCTCGTAGTAATCACGTGCCTCCGGGTAGCGCTTCAGTGCGTGGCTCGCGCCCCCGAGATTTCCTAGGATACCTGCCGCACGCCGCTTGTCATTAGCGGCATTCGCAAAAAGTAGCGCCTCGCGAAACGCATCGGCTGCTTCCGTTGGGCGACCGAGACATTGCGAAAGTCCGCCCACCGCGTTCATCGCCACTGATCTCAGCGCTGGGTCGCCGAAAGGCTTGGCAATCTGGCGCGCTGCGTCGAGCAGGCGACTCGCCTCGTCGAAATCCGACGACGACGTCGCGAGTTCACCCAGGGCACAAAGGAGCCAAGCCTCTTGAGCGTCAGCTTGAGCCTCCCGAGCAGATACGAGGCCCAACTCGAAGCATCGCTTCGCCTTCTCGGTTTGGCCATAGTGCTGGAATGCACGACCTGCGATGTGCTGTACTCTTGCGCTAGGCACTCCGGTCAATCCTGGAACAAGCGTCAATGAGGCGACGAGTTCGATGCATGCCCGGGCCGGACCTCGAAGTCGCAATGCCGACCACGTCCTGTCCAAGCAGTCCACTGCAGCGTCGGTGTCGCCGGCTACAGTCGCTCGGCGCGTTGCGGCGACGAGGTTATCGATCTCGACACATCGATCGGCTGCGACATCGTCGTCGCTTAGCGAACGGTAGAACGTCCAATGGCGGCGCTCGGCCGCGGCGCGATTCGCCTCGTCTAGCCGCTTGGTGCCGTAATCGCGAACGCTGTTCAGCAGTGCGAAGCGGTCCGGCTCGGTATGACGAACCCAGGACTTTTCAACCAGCGATTGCAACAGGTCGACGACTGTCATATCACCGAATCCGACCGGGTCGACGACGCGCTCCAACGCCCGCAAGGTGAAGCCGCCTTCGAACACGCTCAATTGAGCGAGTGCATCGCGCTCGACGGGCTCGAGAAGATCCCACGACCAGTGAAACGTCGCAAGCAGCGTCGCCTGCCGCGACGGCCGACCCTTGCCGGTTCGAAGCAGCTGAAAACGGTCCTGCATCCGGTCGAGCATTTCCTCAAGCTGCAAAATACCCGCGCGCGCGGCGGCGAGTTCAATCGCGAGCGGAAGTCCGTCGAGCAGATCGACGAGCCGGACGAGCAGCCTTCGCTCGCTCGAGGTCGAGGCGAAATCCTGCCGGACGGCCTTCGCCCGCTCGACAAATAGCGTGACCGCCTCTGCGGGCGCCAACGGCGAAAGCATCAGCAAGTCCTCTCCATCGAGACCGAGCACGCTTCGTGTCGTCACGATGAAACGCGCATCGATCGCCCGATCCAGCCATCGACCGATCGTCGCCTCGACATGCGCAATCACCTGCTCGAAGTTGTCGAGCACGACAAGACATGGGCCGTGTCCTGCGATCGCGTGGGCGATTTGGTCCACGGGATCCGTCTTGCCCAGCGGCACGTTCAATCCCTGCGCGACTGCGCCGCACAGCCCGTCGAGCGTGGTTGTTTGCGAGAGGTCGCAGTACCAGGTGCCACCGCTATAGTCACCGAGCGTGCGCCAGCCGAAGTGCTGCACCAGCCGCGTCTTTCCTGTGCCGCCGATTCCGCAAACCGTAATGAGGCGAACCCCCCGCGCGAGTCTCTCGCCCAGATCCCGCAGGTCGCGCTCGCGTCCGACGAAGGTGTTGCGTT
Organism: uncultured beta proteobacterium; assembly: GCA_963720205.1. GTDB lineage: Bacteria > Pseudomonadota > Gammaproteobacteria > Burkholderiales > Burkholderiaceae_D > CAHJXF01. Next base: position 3,855,476 of record OY970390.1, read on the forward strand.
CGGCCGAAAGGCTGTGCGGCACTTCCCGCACCGGCAGCCAGAGCCTGTTGCGAAGGGCAACGCGATAAGCCTTCACGACATCCGGCGGTGTTTCGAACGGCGAGACGTCGTCACCAACCTCGAAAATTTCGATCGGGTCTTCGAGACCCTTGAGCCGCCAATGCCCGTGTGAAACCAGGCGTTGAGCCTGTCCGCTCAGGGCGTCGCGTGCGACGCGAGTCATCAGCGTCTGCCCGGGAAGCGCAATGGCCATCAGCCGTGCTGCCGTCGAGATCGCGAGTCCTGCCAGTTCCGTTGCTTTGGCGCCGAGCACGAGGTCTTGCTCGTGATTGTCGCGTGCAATGACGGTACCGATGTGGAGACCGGCACGGGCGGCGAGCGGTGGGGACAGGCGTGCGATCGCGCGGTGATACGCGACCGCGTAACCGGCCGCGTCAGCCGCCGATGCGAATCGCAGGAGGAAGCCGTCGCTACGGTTGATCTCCGTTCCGGCCCAGGCGGCGAGCAGGTCGCGCGACACACGGTCGTGGGCTTTCCAGACGTCCGACATTGCTTCGTCGCCCAGCCGCTCACTGAGGAGCGTGCTGTCGACAAGGTCGGTCAACAAGAGGGCGGCGTCCTGTTTCATCGCGACATGCAGGGCCGTCTGGTCAGGGCGCACGCATTGTGACCGATGTCGGGCTGCTAGAAGTAGGACGGATGTGTCTCCGCGTCGTCGACCTGTACGTGCGATCTGTAATCGTCGGTACCTATCGTTCGATCCAGCGAGCATCGCCGGGTTTAATTGAGTAACTTGAATAAGTTGGATGCAGTCAAGCATCGATGAGCATTCACCTCGCGCAACGATTGCGTCACCGATCGGTTTGACTCGTTCATATTCTTCCTATGCCACAAGTGCCGAGCTCGCGCGACGGCGCGAGGGCTGTGCAGCGGTCGTGCAGCGGCGCACGACCGTGTCGGCCGTGCAGTGCCGCGCCGTTCGAGAACGAGAGGGCTACGGCGAGGCGTTGACTACGGCAGACTGGTCTGCGGCGGTGAAAGGACGTTTGTCGACCGCTTTTCCTTCATCTCAGGAGCGACCATGAGTGCAGCCTTGCCATTAAACCAGCCGTTTTCCGAAGCCGTGTTGCTCGACACGACGGCGCCAAGTCTCGACGAGGTCGATCTGGCGAACGTCGCTGGCGGAAGCACCTGTCCGGTCATCGCCAACAACTGAAGTCCGCGTTGGGGGGGGGGCGGTCACACGGTGATGCGCCGACGGCCGAATGCCGAACGTCTCCGCGCTGGTGCGTGCAGCCGGCCGCCTCGAAAGCAATATCAAGCCGGCCGCAATGCGTGACCTCGCAATACCAGCGCCCCAAGCACCACGAACAACACCCCCGCCGACGCCCCCAGCGACCAGTGGATCCCCACCCAGCTTCCCGACAGCCCCACGGTGAACCCCGCGAACGTCCGCATCCCGAGCGACGCCGTGTTGAACAATCCGATCACGCGTCCGCGGAGGGCGGCCGGCGCGTTCAGCTGCACCAGCGCCTGCGCCATGCTGCTGAACGACAGCTCGAAGAACCCCGCCATCAGCAGCAGCAGGAGCGCCATCGGATAGACGCGCGTCGCAGCGAAGCCGGCGAGCGACAGGCACCACGCCATCGCGAGCATCAGCGCCGTGCGCGGCGTCATCGCGAACAGGCCGCGCGTCTCGAGCAGCACGGCGCCGAGCAGGCCGCCGCACGCGTCGGCCGCGAGCAGCATGCTGTAGGCGACACCGGGATCGCCGTGGCCGAGGTCGTTCGCGAAGCCCGGCATCTGCGCCTGGTAGCTGCCGCCGATGAAGAACGACGCGCCGGCGACGAGCAGCAGCATCGGCCAGATCAGCGCGTGGCCGCGGACGTCGCGCGCCGTCTGCACGATATCGGCCAGCCCACGGACCGCGCGCGCCGCGACGACGTGGCCGCCCTTGCGGAACTTCGGCCCGTACGGCGCCTTCCACAACCACAGGATCACCGGCAGGTAGAACGTCGAGTTCAGCAGGATGCCGTGCGCCGGACCGAGCGTCAGCATGATCAGGCCGCCGACGCCGGGTCCGACGAGCACGCCGAGATAGCGCGCGGTCGCGAGCAGCCGCACGCCGGACGGCAGCAGTTCGGGCTCGAGGATGTCGTGCAGCAGCAGTTGGCTCGACGTGTTCCACAGCACGCCGGCGCAGCCGTGGATGACCAGCAGGAGCATCGCCTGCCACATCTGCAGGCCGCCGGTGACGAAGAACCAGCCCCAGCCGAGCGACGCCGTCATGAACAGCAGCATGCCGATCTGGATCAGTCGTCGCGGATCGAAGCGGTCCCCGAGCGCGCCGGCGGCGACCGAGAACAGCAGGTACGGCAACCAGTGCGAGATGACGGCGAAGCCGCCGAGCGCCGGCGAGTGGAACTTCTGCCACAGGACCCAGTAGCTGATGACGTGCTCGACGTTGTCGGCCATCATCGCGATGAAGAACGACGCGAAGTGCATCCGGAAGCCCGGATTGCGCATCGCGGCGAACGAGCGCCGCGGGATCGCGGCCGGTGCGGTCGTCATGCGGCGCCGCCGGTCGCCGGCGGCCTCGCCGTCATTCGCCGCGGATCTCGCGAGCGGCCCGTTCGAGGATCGCGGCGATCCGCAGTTGCTCCTCGGGCGGCGCGCCGAACCGTGCGACCAGCGCCGCCTTCAGGTTGCGGCGCGCGAGGCGGATCTCCTGGTTGAAATCGTCGCCGTCGCGTCCGCCGCGACGTCCGCGACCGTCGCGCGACGGCGGCGCGTCGAAGTCCTCCGACGTCGCGCCCGCCGACTCGCCGAACGCCCGCCGGACCTGGTCCATCCGCTGGCCGATCCACGCGAGCTGTTCGAGCAACGTGTCGGCACTGGCGCGATTCGCCTCGAGATGGGCGAGTCCCTCTTCGGTGACGTGATAGCGCTTCTTCGCGCCGTCGAGCTCGACGGTCGCGTAGCCGATTTCCTCGAGATAGGTCAGCGCCGGATAGACCATGCCGGGGCTCGGGCTGTAATAACCGTTGGAGCGTTCGCCGAGCGACTTGATGATTTCGTAGCCGTGCTGCGGCTTCTCGGCCAGCAGCGACAGCACCAGCAGCTGCAGGTCGCCCGACGTCAGCTTGCGGCCGGCGCCGAGGCCGCTGCGGCCGAGGTCGCCGCCGAACAGCTGACCCGGCCCGAAGCCGAAGCCCGGGAAGCCGCGATGACCGCGGCCGAAGTGCAGGTGACGGGCCCAGTGGTGCAGGGGGTGATGATGATGATGATGGTGACGCATGTCGATTTCCTTCCGGCGCTCGGCCGTCTATTAGATATATCGTACGATATACTCGAATGACGGCTTCGTCAACCGGCGAAGCGGGCGACGGCTTCACGAGGGCAACGCCGCCGGGCTGCCGCCTTCACGGGAACGACGGTTCTCGTGGTGGCCGAACCCGCACGACGACGAACTGAACGAGACGACGAGCCGACGACGAACCGCACGACGACGAGACCGACGACGAACCGCAAGACGACGAACCGCAAGACGATGAACCGGAAGACCGCACCCCTCGACGTCCGCGACGCGTCGGACATCGACGCCGCGGCGCGGCCGTCCATCCGGATCGGCACGGCCGGCTGGACGATTCCGAAGGACTGCGCCGCGGCGTTCGCCGGCGAAGGACCGCAGCTCGTCCGGTACGCGCGCACGATGCGCTGCGTCGAGATCAACTCGTCGTTCCATCGCGCGCACCGGCCGACGACGTGGCGACGCTGGGCCGAGGAGACGCCCGACGATTTCCGCTTCTCGGTCAAGTTGCCGCGATCGATCACGCACGAGGCGAAGCTGGTCGACGTCCGGCCGCGCATCGATGCGTTCATCGACGAGATCGCCGGGCTCGGCGCGAAGCTCGCGGTCGTGCTGGCGCAGCTGCCGCCGTCGCTCGCGTTCGACGCGACGCGCGACGCGGCGTTCTTCGCGGCGCTGCGCGAGCGTCACGCCGGCGCGGTCGTCTGCGAGCCGCGCCACGCGACCTGGTTCACGGACGAAGCCGACGCGCTGCTGCGAACGATGCGCGTCGCGCGCGCCGCGGCGGACCCGGCCCGCGTCCCGCGCGCGGACGAGCCGGGCGGCTGGCTCGGGCGCGACGGCGACGGTCGCGGCGCGTTGCTCTATCACCGCTGGCACGGCTCGCCGCGGACGTACTGGTCCGACTACCCGGCATCGTGGCTGCGCGAGCGCGCGACGGCCCTCGCGCGCTGGCCGGCCGACGCCGAATGCTGGTGCGTCTTCGACAACACGGCCGCCGGCCGCGCACTGCCGAACGCGCTCGACTTGCAGGCGATGATCGGCGATCCGGCCCGCTGACCGACGCGAACGTCGGCCGGCGCGTCGGGTCGCCTCGCTGTGCCCGTCCGGTCGGTGAGCCGGCCCGCCGATCGGCGCGGACGCGGCCGACGCGTCAGCTCGCGCGACTGCGGGCGACCGTGCCGCGCGCCATCGCCGCCGCGGCGCCGAGATAGTTCGCCGGATCGGTGAGCGCGCGCAGTCGTTCCTCGCCGAGCCGGTCGACGACGTCGCCATGCTTCATCAGCGCGTCGAACAGCGTGATGCGGCCGTCGATCGCCTCGCCGCACGCGTCGTAGACGAGGTCGTGCGCCTCCTGGCGGCCGAGCGTCGGCGCGAGTCCCATCATCACGGCCTCGGCGACGATCAGGCCGCCGGTCAGGTCGAGGTTGCGACGCATGCGATCGACGTCGACGACGAGTCCGCGCAGCAGGAACGCCGCCTGATGCAGCGCGCCCGACGCGAGCAGGAAGCTCTCGGGCAGCGCGCTCCATTCGAGGTGCCACGGGCCGGTCGCGCGCTCGAAGTCGGTCAGCATCGCGTCGAGCATCGTCGACGCGCGCTCGCGCAGCAGCTTCGCGGCGGCGATCATCAGCTCGCTCGAGATCGGGTTGCGCTTCTGCGGCATCGTCGTGCTGCCGCCGCGGCCGGCCACGAACGGCTCGGCGACCTCGCCGAACTCGGACGACGCCATCGTCGCGACGTCGACGGCGATCTTGCCGAGCGACGCGCCGATCGCCGCGAGCAGCGACACCCATTCGTTCGGCGCGTCGCGTGCGACGTGCCACGTGATGCCCGGGTCGCGAAGGCCGAGCTCGGTCGCGAGATGTGCGCGCACCGCGAGGCCGCGCCCGTCGTCGCCGAGCGAGGCCAGCGTGCCCGCCGCGCCGCCGAACTGCACGAGCAGCGCGCGACGGCGCGTCTCGACGAGCCGCTCGGCGTGACGATCGAGCGCCGACAGCCAGACCGCCGCGCGATAGCCGAACGTCACCGGCAGCGCATGCTGGAGATGCGTGCGGCCGGCCGTCACCGTGTCGGCGTGCGTCGTCGCGAGTCCGCGCAGCGCGTCACGGACCTCGTCGAGCTGCGTCGCGATCAGCGACGCGCCCGCCTTGACCTGCAGCATCGTCGCGCTGTCCATCACGTCCTGCGTCGTCGCGCCCCAGTGGATCCAGCGACCGGCGTCGCCGCACTGCTTCGCGAGCTGGCGGACGATCGCCATCACCGGATACCCGACGATGGCCGTCTCGGCCTCGAGCGCCTCGACGTCGAGCGCCGCGGCGTTCGAGCGGGCCGGTGATCGCGGCCGCGGCGTCGTCGTCGATCAGCCCGGCCTTCGCTTCGGCGCGCGCGAGCGCGGTCTCGACGTCGACGCAGCGCGCGACGAACGCGCCTTCGTCGAACACGGCGCGCATGTCCGGCGTGCCGAAGAAGTCGCGCATCAGGCGCGAGTCGAATACGGAGACGGCCATGGGCCTCCTGCTGGATGCGAGGGACGGTGCCGACGTCGGGACGCGCGGCGCGCGCCGTCGGTCGGCCGCGCGGCGCGCGGGACGAGCGCCTAGAATAGAGCCTCGCCGATGCGAGCCCTCGCGTCGCGTCCCGTCGCGCAATCGCGCGCATCCCCGGAGTCTCCGATGCTGACCGTCGTCAATCCCGGTCCTTCCGCGCCGTCGTCGTCCGCGCCGGTCGCGATCGCGCCGATCGCCGAGATCGTCGCCGAGCTCGCGGCCGGCCGCATGGTGATCCTCGTCGACGAGGAGGATCGCGAGAACGAAGGCGACCTCGTGCTCGCCGCCGACTTCGTCACGCCCGAGGCGATCAACTTCATGGCGCGCTTCGGCCGCGGCCTGATCTGCCTGACGCTGACCGAGGAGCGCTGCCGGCAGCTGCAGCTGCCGCTGATGACGGCCGCGAACGGCACGCGCTACGGCACCAAGTTCACGGTGTCGATCGAGGCCGCCGAAGGCGTGACGACCGGCATCTCGGCCGCCGACCGCGCGCGCACCATGCAGGCGGCGGTCGCGAAGGACGCGAAGCCGTCGGACATCGTGCAGCCCGGCCACATGTTCCCGATTCGCGCGGAGGCCGGCGGCGTGCTGATGCGCGCCGGCCATACCGAGGCCGGTTGCGACCTCGCGCGGATGGCCGGCGCGACGCCGGCGGCCGTGATCTGCGAGATCCTGAAGGACGACGGCTCGATGGCGCGGCTGCCGGACCTGATCGCGTTCGCGCGCGAACATCGGCTCAAGATCGGGACGATCGCCGACCTGATCCACTATCGTGCGGCGCACGAGAGCCTGATCGAGCGCGTCGCCGAGCGCGACGTGTCGACGGCGCACGGCCTGCTGCGCGCCGATCGCCTACCGCGACGTGCCGAGCGGTGCGGCGCACCTCGCGCTGGTGAAGGGCGCGATCGATCCCGACGCCGAGACGCTGGTCCGCGTCCACGAGCCGACGTCGCTGCTCGACCTGATCGACGGCGGCGCGTCGACGCATTCGTGGACGGTCTCGCGCGCGCTCGCCGCCATCGCGGCCGCCGACGCCGGCGTGCTCGTCCTGCTGAACACGAACGAGTCGGCCGACCGGCTGTTCGGACACTTCGCGGCGCTCGCCGAGGTCGACCGCACCGGCGCGTGCAACGCGACCAACGTGCAACGCAAGATGGACCTGCGCACGTACGGCATCGGCGCGCAGATCCTGCGCGACGTCGGCGTCGGCCGCATGCGGCTGCTCGCGAAGCCGCGCAAGATGCCGTCGATGGCCGGCTACGACCTGCGTGTCGCCGGCTACGTCGACGCCGACGTGCCGGACGACCGGACCGACGCGCCGTGACCGTCGAGACGCTGCATCCGGAGCTCGCCGGCGCCGACCTGCGCGTCGGCATCGTGCAGTCGCGCTTCAACGAGCCGGTCTGCCTCGCGCTGCGCGACGCGTGCGTCGGCGAGCTGCTCGCGCTCGGCGTGCTCGCCGAGGACGTGCTCGTCGCGACGGTGCCCGGCGCGCTCGAGATCCCGTTCGCGCTGCAGAAGATGGCGGACAGCCGGACAGTTCGACGCGCTGGTCGCGCTCGGCGCCGTGATCCGCGGCGAGACCTACCACTTCGAGCTCGTGTCGAACGAGAGCGCGGCCGGCATCTCGAACGTCGCGCTGCGCTTCGAGCATCCCCGTCGCGAACGGCGTGCTGACGACCGAGACCGACGAGCAGGCGAACGTCCGCGCGCGCGACAAGGGCCGCGACGCGGCGCGGGTCGCCGTCGAGATGGCGAACCTCGCGAGCCGGCTCGACGACCTCGCGTCGGACGACGACGAGGACGACGACGACGCCGACGGCGACACCCAGTGAGCGAGCCGATGCCGTCGACCGATGCCAAGCCGGCCGCGAAGAAGGGACCGCCGAGGAGCGCGCGTCGCCGCTCGCGCGAGTTCGCGCTGCAGGGGCTGTACGAATGGCTGCTGTCGCGCGAGGCCGGTGCGCAACGCCGGTGCGATCGACGCGCACATCCGCGAGACGCCGGGCTTCGACAAGGCGGACCTCGAGCACTACCGCGGGCTGCTGCACGGCGCGATCGAGCGACGTCGGCGACGTTGCGCGCCGCGATCGCGCCGCACCTCGACCGTCCGATCGCCGAGCTGTCGCCGGTCGAGCACGCGGTGCTGCTGATCGGCGCGTACGAGCTCGTCCACCATCTCGAGATCCCGTATCGCGTGGTGCATCAACGAGGCGGTCGAGATCGCGAAGTCGTTCGGCGGCACCGACGGCTTCAAGTACGTCAACGGCGTGCTCGACAAGCTCGGCGCCGACCTGCGACCGAGCGAAGCCCGCGCGCGGTCGCCGCGCTGACGGCCGCGCGTCCGGCCATCGACGAGCCGGGCCGTGCCGCATCCTTTCCCGCGATGAACGAGTTCGAGCTGATCGGGCGCTGGTTCGACCGGCCGGTCGCGCCGCGCGACGCTCGGCATCGGCGACGACTGCGCGCTGCTCGCGCCGACGCCGGGCCGCGCGCTCGCGATCTCGACCGACATGCTGGTCGCCGGTCGCCACTTCTTCGACGACGCCGAGCCGGCCGCGCTCGGCTGGAAGACGCTCGCCGTCAACCTGTCGGACCTCGCCGCGATGGGCGCCGAGCCGCGCGCGTTCACGCTCGCGCTCGCGTTGCCGACGATCGACGCGCCGTGGCTCGACGCGTTCGCGCGCGGCCTGTTCGAATGCGCCGACGCCTACGGCTGCGAACTCGTCGGCGGCGACACCACGCGCGGGCCGCTGACGCTGTCCGTCACGGTGTTCGGCGACGTCGACGCGGGCCGCGCGCTGCGCCGCGACGCGGCCGAGGTCGGCGACGACGTCTGGGTGTCGGGCACGCTCGGCGCCGCGCGACTCGCGCTGCGTCGCGAACAGGCGCGGCGCGGCGGCGCGCGCGTGTCGATCGATGCGTCCGACGCCGCGAAGGTCGGCGCGACGATCGATGGCTCGTCGATCGACGACCGCCTGCGCGACGCGCTCGACCGGCCGAGCCCGCGCGTCGCGCTCGGCATCGCGCTGGTCGGCGTCGCGCACGCCGCGATCGACGTGTCGGACGGGCTCGCGCAGGACCTCGGTCACGTGCTCGACGCGTCGGAGCGTCGGCGCCGACGATCGCGCTCGATCGCCTGCCGCTCGATGCGGCGCTGCGATGCGCTCGACGCCGACGACGCAGAGCGGCTCGCGCTCGCCGGCGGCGACGACTACGAGCTGTGCTTCACGGCGCCTGCGTCGGCGCGCGCCGCGATCGACGCGATCGCGCGCGCGGTCGACACGCCGGCGACGCGCATCGGCACGCATCGTCGCCGCGCGACGGGCTGCGCCTCGTCGATCGCGACGGCGCCGACCGCACCGCGTCGTTCGAGCTGCGCGGCTTCGACCATTTCGCGTGACGCGATGACGCCGCCGCTGCGACGTCGCCGACGCGTTCGCCGCCGACGCGCCCGACCTCCGCTTCGCGTTCTCGCATCCGGCGCACGCGATCGCGCTCGGCTTCGGCAGCGGACTGCCGCGGACGGCGCCCGGCACGTTCGGCACGCTGTTCGGCTGGGCGACGTTCGTGTGGCTCGCGCCGCTGCTGCCGATCGGCACGTGGCTCGCGGTGCTCGTCGTCGCGTTCGCGATCGGCTGCTGGGCCTGCACCCGCACCGGCCGCGACCTCGGCGCGGCGGACCACGGCGCGATGGTCTGGGACGAGATCGTCGCGATCTGGCTCGTGCTGCTGTTCACGCCGTGGGGCCTCGTCTGGCAGGCGGCCGCGTTCGGCGTCTTCCGCTTCTTCGACATCGTCAAGCCGCGGCCGATCCGGCGCTTCGAGCGGCGCTTCAAGGACGGCGGCTGGGCCGGCTTCGGCGTGATGGGCGACGACCTGATCGCGGCGTTCTACAGCCTCGTCGCGATCGCCGCGGCCGTCCGCATCGTCGACTGGATCGCGCCGCGATGATCGGCGACCTGATCGAGAGCCTCGCGTCGCAGGTCGGCCGGCAGCTGATGGCCCGCGAGATGATGGTCGCGTGCGCCGAGTCGTGCACCGGCGGGCTCGCGGCCGGCGCGATGACGGCGATCGCGGGTTCGTCCGCGTGGTTCGAGCGCGGATTCGTCACGTATTCGAACCACGCGAAGATCGAGATGCTCGGCGTGCCGCCGGACCTGATCGAGATGCACGGCGCGGTCAGCGAGGAGGTCGCGCGCGCGATGGCCGAGGGGGCGCTGCTCGAGAGTCGCGCGCAGGTCGCGTTCTCGATCACCGGCATCGCCGGACCGGGCGGCGGCACGCGCGAGAAGCCGGTCGGCACCGTCTGCTTCGGCTGGGTCGTGCTGGAGGAGCCGTCGCAGAGCGAGACGGTGCGCTTCGACGGCGATCGCGAACAGGTCCGCGCTGCAGTCGGTCCGCCATGCGCTCGGCGGGCTGTTGTTACGGCTGTAGACCCGTCCGGCGCCGCGTCCGGCCGCGGCGCGGCCGGGGGTGGCATCATCAAGTTCCCCCGTTTCGCGCCGATCCGGTCGAGATGACGTCGATTCCCTGCGAGTCCCCCGCACGACCGCGCGTCCGCGCGACGGCGCCCGCCGTGCACGGCGCCGTCCTCCGTGTCGCGCGCGTCGTCGTCAGCGTCGCCGCCCGCGTCGTCGTCCGCGTCGTCGTCCGTTCCTTCGCGGTCGCGTCGATGCTGGTCGCGGTCGCGCCGTCGGACGCGGCGGTGTTCCAGCAGAAGCTCGGGCCGATGCCGTCGCTGACGTCGCCGGTCAACGACAACGTCGCGCTGCTGAGCGACCAGCAGGAGTCCGACCTCAACGCGTCGCTGACGAAGTACCGTGCCGAGAAGGGCATCGAGATCGTCGTGCTGACGCTCGCGTCGACCGGCGCCGAGGCGGTCGACGAGTACGCGGCCCGGCTCGTGCGCGGCTGGAGCGCCGCGCACGGCGGTTCGGGCGGCGTCGTCTTCATCGTCGTCGCCCGCGACAACCGCCCGGACGCGAACCGCGTCGCGATCGCGGCCGGGCCCCGGCTGCGGCTGACGGACAGCGACGTGCATCGCATCGTCGACGAGGACATCTTTCCGCACTTCCGCGTGCTCGACTACGGCGGCGGCCTGATCGCGGGGGTCGACCGCGTGAAGAGCGTGCTCTCCGGCGAGTCGTTGCCGGGCTTCGTCGAGCCGACCGCGTCCGGCCCGCCGTCGCGCCGCGTGCCGAAGCTGCTCGTCGCGATCGTCGTCGCCGCGCTCGCGGCCTGCGCGGTGCTCGCCGTCGCGATCCGGCAGCTGCGCTCGCGGCGCATGGTCCACCTCACCGGTCGGCGTCCGCTGAACCGCTCGTTCGAGCCGATGCTGGCCGGCCGCTTCGTCGGGCGGCGCAAGCGGCCCGGGCCGGACGAGGACGACGGCGGCAACGGCTTCGGTGGCGGCTTCGGCCGGGCGCGTGGACCGATCGGCGCCGGCGACTTCAGCGGCGGCGGCGCGTCGGGAACGTGGTGATGGACTGGCTGCGCACGCTGCGTCACCTCGCCTCGCCGGCGCGCGGCGACCGCTCGCTGTTCGACCACGCGACGCTGCTCCGGCTGCAGGACGTGATCACCGCCGGCGAGGCGACGCATCGCGCCGAGCTGCGCCTCGTCGTCGAGTCGGCGATGCCGTTCCGCAAGGTCCGTCGCGGCGCGAGTCCGCGGCAGCGCGCGCTCGATCTGTTCGGCACGCTTCGCGCCTGGGACACCGAGGAGAACAACGGCGTGCTGCTGTACGTGAACCTGTGCGATCGCGCGATGGAGATCGTCGCGGACCGCGGCGCCACGCGCGTCGCCGGCGACCAGCGCTGGCTGTACGCGCTCGGGCTCGCGCACGACGAATTCCGCCAGGGCCGCTACGAGGCGGGTCTCACCGTCGCGCTGCAGTCGATGGGCCAGGCGCTCGCGGCCGCGTTCCCGATCGCGGCGCCGTCGAAGCCGGAACCGCGCCGGACGACGGCCGCGCCGGAGCGTCGGGCCTAGCGTCCCGCCCGACGCCGGGCCGCCTCGATCGCGTCGCGCGTCGTGATGGCTTCCCGGCGTGCCGCTTCGGCGAACGACTCGTCGCGGGCGGCGTAGAGGATCGCGCGCGACGAGCTGACGAGCAGTCCGCCGCCCGCCGTCGCGCCGTGGCCGACCGATGCGTCGAGGTCGCCGCCCTGCGCGCCGATGCCCGGCACGAGGATCGGCAGGTCGCCGACCACGCGACGCACGGCCCCGAGCTCGGTCGGATAGGTCGCGCCGACGACGAGCCCGCACTGGCCGCTCGTGTTCCAGCGCTCGGCGACGAGCCGCGCGACGCGCAGGTACAGCGGCTCGTCGTGCGGACCGGCGAGCGGCAGTGCCTGCAGCTCGTCGCCGCTCGGGTTCGACGTGCGGCACAGGATGATCGTGCCGCGCCCCTCGTACGCGAAGTACGGCGCGATCGCGTCGTAGCCCTGGTACGGCTGCAGCGTGACGGCGTCGGCGTCGTAGCGCTCGAACACCTCGCGCGCGTACTGCTCGGACGTCGACCCGACGTCGCCGCGCTTCGCGTCGAGCACGACCGGCACGTCGGGGTGGCGCTCGTGGATGTAGTCGATCAGCGCCTCGAGCTGGTCCTCGGCGCGGTTGGCGGCGAAGTGCGCGATCTGCGGCTTGAACGCGCAGACGAGGTCGTGCGTCGCGTCGACGATCGCGCGGCAGAAGTCGAACACGACGCGATCGCGCGGCGACGACGCGACGAGATGCGGCGGGAACTTCGCGGGCTCGGGGTCGAGGCCGACGCACAGCATCGTGCGCTTCGTGGCCCACGCGGTCCGGAGCCGTCCGACGAACGTCATTGCGTGCGCATCGGCGACAATGCCGGCCGGGCCGCGGTGCGACGTGCGTGCATCGGCGCCCGCCGCTCTGTTGTCCGCCTCGATCGATCCGCCCGCCGCGATGGTCCGTTCCCTCATGCTGTTGGCGCTCCTGACGGCAGTATGGGGCCTCAACTGGCCGGTCATCAAGATCGGGGTCCTGCACCTGCCGCCGCTCTGGTTCCGCAGCATCGGCCTCGTGATCGGCACCGTGCTGGTCGGTCTCGTGATCGTGTCGCGCGGCCGCTCGCTGCGGGTGCCGCGCGCCGAATGGCCGAGCATCGCGCTGCTCGCGCTGCCGAACATCATCGTCTGGTACGCCGGCGTGACGATCGCGCTGACGATGCTGCCGGCCGGACGCGCCGCGATCCTCGGCTTCACGATGCCGGTCTGGGCGGCGCTGATCGGCGTCGTGTTCTATCGCGAGCGGCCCGACGCCCGCATCGCCGCCGGCATCGCGTGCGCGACCGCCGGCATCGTGCTGATGGTCGCCGGCGACTGGGTCGCGCTGCGCGCACATCCGTACGGCGTCGAATTGATCCTGTTCGCGGCGGCGTCGTGGGCGTGGGGCACGCACCTGTTCCGCCGCGCGTCGCTGTCGGTCGACACGATGACCGCGATGTTCTGGATGATGGCGATCGGATCGATCGTGCTCGTCGTCGCGTCGGCGATCGCGGAGGGTTCGCGGTGGCGCGTGCCGCACGGCATCGAATGGTTCCCGATCCTGTTCAACGCGATCGCCGTGATCACGATCGGCAACGCGATCTGGTTCGGCATCGCGCGCACGCTGTCGCCGACGATGGCGGGGCTGTCGTCGATGCTGATCCCGGTCGTCGGCGTGTTCTCGGGGATGGCGATGCTCGGCGAGTCGCCGTCGTGGCGCGACTGGGCGGCGCTCGCGCTCGTGTGCGCCGCCGTCGCGGCCGCGTTGCTGCCGAAGCGTCCGGTGGCCTAGCGCTTCGCGAGCGCCGCGAATTCCGCGCGGCCGAACGCCGTCCCGGCGATGCCCCAGCCGCCCTCGGCCGCCTCGCTCAGCAGCACCCACGTCCGCGCGGCCTGCGAAGGATCGTCGGCGACGTCGGCGACGATGCGCGTGGCTTCGGCGACGAACGCCTTCTGGCCGTCGCGGTCGAGCACGCCGGGGGGCGTCCGCACGTCGATCCGCACGGTCCGCGCCGCGTCCGTCGCGGCCGTGTGGACCGCTTCGGGCGGCATGCGGTGCAGGTAAGCTCCGGTGTTGTTCAGGTGCGTCGGGCCGGGCGACGCGACGCCCTCCGCGCGCAGCAGGGCCGCCGTCAGCTGCTCGGCGAGGCGGCGATCCGCGCCGGCGGGAAACAGGTCGGAAGCGGCATAGACGTCGATCATCGGCATCGCGGTCTCCAGTAATATGCTTATGAGCATACAAAATAAACTATGCATAGCAGCATAGTCAACCGGATTCTGCGCGTTCGATGGCCAAGGACGTCCGCAACAAGATGATCGACGGCGCGGTCCGGCTGCTCGCGACCCGCGGGCTCGACGCCACGTCGTTCCCCGAAGTGCTCGCGGCGACCGGTGCTTCGCGCGGCTCCGTCTATCACCATTTCCCGGGCGGCAAGGACGAGCTCGTCCGGGCGGCGCTCGACGTCGCCGGCGACGCGCTGCTGACGGCGCTCGACCGGCTCGACGGGCAGCGCGCCGACGTCGTCGCCGACGCCTTCGTCGACCTCTGGCGCGGCATCCTCGTGCGGTCGGCGTTCGACGCCGGATGCGCGGTCGTCGCGGTGACCGTTGCGGCCGACACGCCGGCGCTGCTCGGCCGCGTCGCGGCCGTGTTCCGCGGCTGGCGCGCGCGGCTCGCGGACGTGCTCGAGCGCGGCGGACTGTCGCCGGCCGACGCGGCGCGCTTCGCGACCGTGCTGATCGCCGCGTGCGAGGGCGCGGTCGCGCTCGCGCGCGCGGAGCGCAGTCTCGAGCCGTTCGAGCCGGTCGCGCGGACACTGCACGACGAGGCGGCGCGCCTGCTCGCGAAGCGCGCGTCGCGCCGGCGGATGGCGGCCGGCTGATCAGCCGCCGTCGGCCATCCGCTTCACGTCGAGCACCGCCTGCGCGAACGCCGCCGGCGCCTCCTGCGGCACGTCGTGGCCGACGTCGTCGAGGCGGCGCGCCTCGTACGGGCCCGTGAAGCGGTCGCGCGGGCCGACGTCGGCCGGTGCGAGCGTGACGCCGTCGGCGCCCCCGAACAGCGCGATCGTCGGCACGCCGATCGTCGGCCGCCGCGCGAGCGCCGCTTCGAGGTCCGCGTACGCCGGGTCGCCGGCGACGAGCCCGAAGCGATGCCGGTACGAGTGCACGACCGTGTCGACGAAGTCGGCGTTGTCGAACGACGGCGCGCTCCGATCGAACGTCGCGTCGTCGAAGCGCCACGTCGGCGACCAGAGCGTCCACAGCAGCCGCGCGAACGCGGCGCGATGACGCGCGAGGCCCGCGCGGCCGCGCTCGCCGTGCAGGTAGTACTGGTACCAGAGGCGGTGTTCGACCTCGGGGTCCGCCGGTTCGACGGCCTTCGCGATGTCCTGCACGTTGTAGCCGCCGCAGCTGACGAGGCCGTGCACGCGCTCGCGGCCGCAACGCGGCGACGATGCACGCGGCGCGTCCGCCCCAGTCGTATCCGGCGACGATCGCCTTCGACAGGCCGAGCGCGTCGAGCAGCGCGAGCAGGTCGGCGCCGAGCGCCGCCTGCTGGCCGGAACGCATCGTGTCCGGCGAGCGGTACGCGGTCGGTCCGTAGCCGCGCAGCCACGGCACGACGACGCGGGCGCCGGCCGCCGCCAGCCGCGGCGCGACGTCGTCGTACGACCGCACGTCGTACGGGAAGCCGTGCAGCAGCACGACCGGCCAGCCGGCGTCGTCGCCGTGCGATTCGTAAGCGACGTCGAGGACGTCCGTCGTGACGCGATGGATCATGTTCGCAGCTCCTGTCGTGCCGCTCGGGACCGGCGGCCGGCGCCGATGTTCCGGCCCGCGTCGCGCCGACGCGGCACGCCGCGTGCGGAACGCTCGCGACGACGGGCCGCGTCGGTGCCGCAGCGGTCTGTAGAATCGCCCGGTGGCCGGTTGCGGCCGGTCGGGGGCCGGGACACCTTACAGCGCATGGAAATCGTTCTGCTCTTCGTGTTGATCCTGGTCAACGGGCTCTTCGCGATGTCGGAAATCGCACTGGTCACCGCGCGCCGCGCCCGGCTGCAGAAGATGGCGGACGACGGCGAGAGGGGCGCCGCCGCGGCCATCGCGCTCGCCGACGAGCCGACGCGCTTCCTGTCGACGATCCAGATCGGCATCACGTCGATCGGCATCCTGAACGGCGTCGTCGGCGAGGCGGTCGCTCGCGCGTCCGCTGTCGGCATGGATGCAGGGACTCGGCGTCGGCCGAGGACCACGCGGGGATCGGCGTCGACGGCGCTCGCCGTCCTCATCATCACGTACTTCACGATCGTCGTCGGCGAGCTGGTGCCGAAGCGCGATCGGGCAGATGCGTCCGGAGACGATCGCGCGCTTCACGGCCGCGCCGATGAACGGGCTCGGCATCGTCACGAAGCCGTTCGGCAAGCTGCTGACGCTGTCGACCGAGGTCGTGCTCGGCGTGCTCGGCCTGCGCGGGCTGAAGAGCAACGCGGTGACCGAGGAGGAGATCCATTCGCTGCTCGAGGAAGGGTCCGACGCCGGCGTCATCGATCCGCACGAGCACGAGATGGCGCGCAACGTGTTCCGGCTCGACGACCGCGCGGTCGTCTCGCTGATGATCCCGCGGCTCGAGCTCGTCTACCTCGACGTCAGGACCCGATCGCGGAGAACCTGAAGAAGATCCAGGACTCGGACCATTCGCGCTTCCCGGTCGTGGCCGGCGGCTGGGAAGAGGTGCTCGGCGTCGCGAGCGCGAAGAGCCTGCTCGGGCAGACGCTGCGCGGCGGCTCGATCGACCTGAAGACGAACCTCGCGCCGGCCGTCTTCGTGCCCGAGACGATGAACGGCACCGACCTGCTCGCGAGCTTCCGCACGTCGAGCGTCCACAGCGCGTTCGTCGTCGACGAATACGGCGACGTGCAGGGCATGGTCACGCTGCACGACCTGCTCGAGGCGATCACCGGCGAGTTCCACACGTCGGATCGCGACGACTCGTGGGCCGTCAAGCGCGACGACGGCTCGTGGCTGCTCGACGGCATGCTCGCGATTCCGGAGCTGAAGGACGTGCTGCAGCTGCGCAGCGTCGTCGAGGAGGAGCGCGGTCGCTATCACACGCTGGCCGGGATGCTGATGCACCTGCTCGGTCGCGTGCCGGCCGAGGCGGACCAGGTCGAGTGGGAGAAGTGGCGCTTCGAGATCGTCGACATGGACGGCCAGCGCATCGACAAGGTCCTCGCGTCGCCGCTGATCCCGGCCGAGGCCGAGGCCTGACGCGGCGCGGTCCCGGCCGCGGCGGCGAACGGGCGCGGCCCGAACGCGCCGACGATCAGAGCGCCGTCGCCATCGCCGCGAGCTTCGCGACCGTGTTCATGTTGCGCGCGGTGCCGCGCGCCGCCGCCGGGATCCTGAGCGTCGACCGGCCCATGCCGGCGCCGTAGTCGACGTACAGCTCGCGCGCGCCGAGCGCGAGGTCCTCGTCGACGCGGCCGCGCGCCTGTTCGATCGCATCGGCCGGCGGGGCGTCGTCGAGGAAGATCGCGACGACCGCGTTGCCGGGCCGGTCGGCGAACGGATTCGCGGCCGCGACGGCCGTCATCTCGGACGCGGTGCGCACGACGACGCCGACCGGCTTCCCGAGGTACGCGTGCAGCGCATTCGCGAGCACGGCCTTCACGCGGCTCTCGGCCATCGGACTCGTGAAGACGACGTTGCCGCTCGCGATGTACGTCGCGACGCGGGCGAACCCGGCGTCCTCGCAGATCGCCTTCAGCACGGCCATCGGCAGCTTGCCGGTCCCACCGACGTTGACGGCCCGCAGCAACGCGACCCAGGCGGTCATCGGACGGCCTCGCGCGGCTTCCCGGCCGCCGATCGCCGACGGCTCGGCCCCCGCCGATGCACGTTCGTCGCCGATTCCTGCAGTTGGTCGCTTCGCGCTGGGAATGGCGGATCGCGATGCCTAGAGTCCACCCATCGCAGCCCGTCACCCCTCGACCAAGGAACGACCATGAACATCAATCTCCGCGCTCTCGTCTTCGGTGCCGCCGTCGCCGCCGCCCTCACCGCGTCCCTCAACGTCGCCGCCGCCGAACGCGTGCAGGTCATCCGGCTCGACGGCATCGAAGTCACCGCGCATCGCGCCGTCGACGCCGATGCCGACGCCGGCGTCGTCCGCCTCGATCCGATCATGGTGACCGCGCACAGGAACGCGGCCTGATCACCGACGCCCGTCGTCGATCGATGCATCGCGTCGTGCAGCCTCACCGGAACGCCCACGCCGCGATCGCCGCGGCGGCCGCCTCGCGCGCCGGCTCCGGCAGGAACGACGCGCGCGCCGCGAGCGACGCCATCGCCAGCAGGTCGTCGACGCGAAAGCCGGCCTCGTCGACCAGACGCGTCGCCTCGTCGGTCATCGACACGCACGACATCAGCCGGTTGTCGGTGTGGTACGACAGCCCGACGCCGGCCCGCCACAGCGCGCCGATCGGATGCGTCGCGATCGACGTCGCCGCGCCGGTGTGGACGTTGCTGGTCGGACACACCTCGAGATGCAGTCCGCGCTCGCGCACCGCGTCGACGAGATACCGCCGGTCGGGCGAGCCGATCGCGTCGGCGAGCCGCACGCCGTGGCCGATGCGGACCGCGCCGAGGTCCGCGGCCTCGAGCACGCGCTCGGCCCGGTCGGCCTCGCCGGCATGCAGCGTCAACGCCACGCCGCCGTCGCGTAGCCGCGCGAGCGCAGGTGCGTGCAGACTCGCGGGGAACCCGGCCTCGGGACCCGCGAGGTCGAAGCCGACGACGCCGTCGTCGCGATAGCGCAGCGCGACTTCGGCGCTGCGCGCGACATCGGCCTCCGCCTGCTGGCGCATGCCGCAGACGATCAGGCCGGTGGGCATGCCGGTCGCGGTCGTCGCGCGGCGCAGGCCGGCCAGCAACGCCTCGGTCGCGGCGTCCATCGAGACGCCGTGTTCCTCGAACAGGATCGGCGCGATGCGGAATTCGGCGAGCACGCAGCCGTCGAGCCACGCGTCCTCGGCGGCCTCGAACGCGACCCGTTCCATCGCGCGCGGCGTCGCCATCGCGGCGACCGTCAGCGCGAAGCCGCGCAGGTACTCGACCAGCGAGCCGGCGTTCGCGCCGGCCAGCATCCAGCCCGACAGTCCGGACGGCGTCGCGGCCGGCGCGTCGATGCCGCGTTCGCGCAGCAGCTCGAGCAGCGTCGCGGGCCGGAGGCCGCCGTCGAGGTGCTCGTGCAGCAGGACCTTCGGCAGGCGACGGAGATCGGGCGACGCGTCGGGCATCGCCGGATTGTAGGACGCGCCGCGACCTGAGCTCGCGGCGACGGCGCGTCGCTCAGCGTCCGCGGAACACCGGCTTGCGGCGCGCGAAGAACGCGTCGAGCCCTTCCTTGAAGTCGTCGGTGCGCGTGCCGTCGCAGAACGCGTCGCGCTCGAGGTCGAGCTGGTTCGCGAGCTCGTTCATCGCCGACGCGCGCATCAGCCGCTTCAGCCGCCCCATCGCGAGCGTCGCGCCCGAGGCCAGGTGACGCGCGATGCGCTCGGTCTCGTCGGCGAGGCGGTCGGCCGGCACGACGCGGTTGACGAGGCCGATGCGATGGGCCTCGGCCGCGTCGAACGACTCGCCCATCAGCGCGATCCACAGCGCGTTGCGCAGACCGACCTGGCGCGGCAGGTGGTACGACGCGGAGACGTCGCAGCTCGCGCCGATGTTGACGTACGCGAGGTTGAACTTCGTGCCTTCGGCGGCGATCGCGAGATCGCAGGCGAGCGCGAGGCTCATCGTGCCGCCGGCGACGACGCCGTGCAGGCTCGCGACGACCGGCGCGTCGAGTCCGGTCAGGATGCTCACCGCGTCGTGCATCGGCTGCATGATCGCGACCGCCGCGGCCGCCGCGTCGCCGCGGAACGCCTGCAGGTCGCCGCCCGCACCGAAGCCGCGTCCCTCGCCGGACAGCACGACGACGCGCACGCTGCGATCGTCGGCGATCGCGCGGCACGCGGCCTCGAACGCCGTCGCGGTCGCGAGGTCGAGCGTGTTGAGCTGCGCCGGCCGGTTGAAGCGCAGCCGCGCGATGCCGTCGGCGACACTGAACAGCAGCGGCGGCTGCGGGTCGTTCGGGGTCGAGTCCATCGGCGTCTCCTCGTCGCTCGTCGAGCCGGCATCGTGCCACGCTTCGCGAGGTCGCCGTCAGGCCGCGCCGCGCGCTGCTCGCTTCCGGCTTCGCGCTTCAGTGCGCGTCGCGCCGCGACCGTCGCGCGCCGCGCCGTCGGCGCCGCGCGTCGGCCCTCGTCGCCGTGAGAACATCGCGGCTCGCCCGCCCGATGCCCCCCTCGACCGGACCACCATCGCATGCTCGCCTGGCTGTTCCTGACCCGCTGGGGCAACTCGCTGCTGCTGCTGCCGACCGCGTCGTGCATCGGCGTCGGACTGTGGCTCGACGGTGACCGGCCGATCGCGTGGCGCTGGGCCGCGTGGTTCGGCGGCGCGGTCCTGCTCGTGCTGGCGACGAAGGTGGCGTTCCTCGGCTGGGGCATCGGCATCCGCGCGCTCGACTTCACCGGCATCAGCGGCCACAGCACGCTCGCGGCCGCGGTGCTGCCGATGCTCGCGTGGTGGCTGACGCAGGAACGCGACGACGCGAGCCGGCTGCGCGCCGTCGCGATCGCCGTCGGTTTCGCGGCCGCGGTCGGCGTCTCGCGGATCTGGCTGTCGACGCATTCGGGCGCCGAGGTCGCGGCCGGCCTCGCGCTCGGGTTCGCCGTCGCGTGGCGCACGATTCCGCGCGTGCCGCTCGTCGATCCGCGCGGACAGCTGCGCTGGATCGTGCTCGTCGTGCTGCTCGCGGTCGGGACGGTCTCGCGCGTCGGCGAGTCCGACGACGCGCACGGCATCGTCACTGCGATCGCGATGCGGCTGTCCGGACACGCGGACGTCTACCATCGCTGGACGTCGTGACGCGCGTCGGCCGATGAACGGTCCGTCGACGGAGGCCGACGCCCGGACGCCGCTCGAGGCCGCGCCGGTGCCGCGCGTCCTCGATCGGCACTTCGCGGCCCGGCTCGGCCCGGGCCTGATCACCGGCGCGGCGGACGACGATCCGAGCGGCATCGCGACGTACTCGCAGGCCGGCGCGCAGTTCCGCTTCTCGCTCGTGTGGACGCTGTTCCTGACGCTGCCGATGATGGTCGGCATCCAGATGCTGTCGGCGCGCATCGGCTGGGTCACGCAGCAGGGCCTCGCGACGAACATCGGCAAGATCTGCCCGCGCTGGCTGACGGTCGGGCTGGTCGGGCTGCTCGTCGTCGCGAACACGATCAACATCGCGGCCGACATCGCGCGCGATGGCCGAGGCGACGCATCTGATCGTCGGCGGCGTCGCAGCCGCTCTACACGATCGGCTTCGGCGCTGCTGTGCATCGCGACGCAGATCGGCTTCTCGTACGAGCGCACCGTCCGCATCCTGAAGTGGCTGACGCTCGCGCTGTTCGCGTACGTCGCGGTGATCCTCGCGGTCCGCGTGCCGTGGCATCGCGCGCTCGTCGAGTCGATCCGTCCGTGGGCGTTCTTCCCGGCCGGCGTGTCGTCGACCGAGTACGCGTCGATCGTCGTCGCGGTGCTCGGCACGACGATCAGCCCGTACCTGTTCTTCTGGCAGGCGGCGCAGGAGGTCGAGGACTCGCGCGCCGTCCCGAGGCCGAGGAGTTGCGCCACCATCCGGCCTACATGGCCGAGCACCTGTCGCGCATCAAGCAGGACACGTGGTTCGGCATGACGTTCTCGAACGTGATCGCGCTGTGCATCGTGATCGCGACGGCGGTGACGCTGAACCAGGCCGGCATCACGAACATCCAGACGTCGGCGCAGGCGGCCGAGGCGCTGCGGCCGGTCGCCGGCGAGTTCGCGTTCCTCGTGTTCGCGCTCGGCATCGTCGGCACCGGCCTGCTCGCGGTCCCGGTGCTCGCGGGGTCCGCGGCGTACGCGGTCAGCGAGCTGTTCGGCTGGCGCGGCGGGCTGTCGAGCGGCTTCCACGAGGCGCGCGGCTTCTACGGCATCATCATCGCGGCGACCGGCATCGGCACGGCGCTCGGCGCGATGGACGTCGACCCGATCAAGGCGCTCGTCTGGAGCGCGGTCGTCAACGGCGTGATCTCGGTGCCCGATCATGGTGGTGCTGATGGTCATCGGCCAGTCGACGCGGCTGATGGGCGACTACACGATCAGCCGCCGGCATCGCTTCTTCGGCTGGACCGCGACGCTGGTCATGGCGGCCGCGGTCGCGTTCATGCTGGTCACGGCGATGTGAGCAGCGCGCGCCGCTTGCCTTCCGCGCATCGGTCGCCATCTTCGGCTCCATGACCTCCGCCATCCTCTCGCGCCAGCCGCTCGGCTTCCCGTGGGCCACGATCGATCCGTTCCTGTTCTGCGTCCATCACGACGACCGCTATCCGGCGGGCAACGGCGCGCTTCGGCCCGACGCGTCGCTCGCCGGCCGCGAGATCGGCAGCGACTTCGCCGGCAAGGACGGCTGGCGGATGTACCACGGCGCGACGGTGCCGGGCTTCCCGGCGCATCCGCATCGCGGCTTCGAGACCGTGACGATCGTCCGCCGCGGGCTGATCGACCACGCCGACTCGCTCGGCGCCGCGGCGCGCTTCGGCGCACGGCGACGTGCAGTGGCTGACCGCGGGCAGCGGCATCGTCCACTCCGAGATGTTCCCGCTGCTCGAGACGACGCGGCCGAACCCGGCTCGAGCTGTTCCAGATCTGGCTGAACCTGCCGGCGTCGGCGAAGATGGCCGAGCCGCACTTCACGATGCTGTGGGCCGAGGACGTCCCGCGTCGCACGTTCGTCGACGACGCGGGCCGCGCGACCGACGTCGCCGTGATCGCCGGTCGGCTCGGCCGACGTCGCGCCGCTCGCGCCGCCGCCCGCGTCGTGGGCTTCGCGCGCCGACGCCGACGTCGCGATCTGGACGATCCGCATGGCGCCCGGCGCGCGCTGGACGCTGCCGGCCGCGACCGGCGACGGCACGCGCCGCGGCCTGTACTTCTTCGCGGGCCGGACGGTGACGATCGACGGCGAGCCGATCGCGTCGCACGCCGCGCTCGAGCTCGTCGCCGATCGCGACGTCGCGATCGTCAACGGCGACGAGCCGAGCGAGCTGCTGCTGCTGCAGGGCCGTCCGATCGGCGAGCCGGTCGCGCAGCACGGGCCGTTCGTGATGAACAGCCGCGCCGAGCTGCAGCAGGCGTTCGCCGACTACCAGCGCACCGGCTTCGGCGGCTGGCCGTGGGCCGACGACGCGCCGGTGCACGGCGCCGGGCGCGGCGCTTCGCGCGGCACGCCGACGGTCGCGAGGAGTCGCGGCCGCTCGACGACGCGGCGTCGCCCGAGGACGCGGCGTCGCTCCACGACGTCGACGCGGCGGAGCCGACGGTCGCCTGATCGTCCCGGCCGGCCGCGCGGCCGGTCGTGCACAATCGCGGACGCATCGCGCCACGCCGTGGCGCGCGCCGGCGACGGACACGCTCATGAAGACCTATCGCATCGCGACCATCCCCGGCGACGGCATCGGCAAGGAAGTCGATCCCGGCCGGCCGCGACGTGCTCGCGGCGCTCGCGCGACCGCGACGGCTCGTTCCGCTTCGAGTTCGACGACTTCGACTGGGGCGGCGACTACTACCGCGAGCACGGCGTGATGATGCCGGCCGACGGCCTCGACGCGATCCGCGACGTGGACGCGATCCTGTTCGGCTCGGCCGGCGATCCCGACATCCCGGACCACATCACGCTGTGGGGCCTGCGGCTGAAGATCTGCCAGGGCTTCGACCAGTACGCGAACGTGCGGCCGACGCGCATCCTGCCCGGCATCGACGCGCCGCTGAAGCGCTGCGGGCCGGACGACCTCGACTGGGTCATCGTCCGCGAGAACTCCGAAGGCGAATACGCCGGCGTCGGCGGCCGCGTGCACCAGGGCCATCCGATCGAGGCCGCGACCGACGTGTCGATCATGACGCGCGTCGGCGTCGAGCGCGTGCATGCGCTTCGCGTTCGAGCTCGCGCAGCTCGCGGCCGCGCAAGCAAGCTGACGGTCGTCACGAAGTCGCAACGCGCAGCGCCACGCGATGGTGATGTGGGACGAGATCGCGCGCGAGGTCGCGAAGGACTTCCCCGACGTGTCGTGGGACAAGGAACTCGTCGACGCGTGCACCGCGCGGATGATCAACCGGCCGGCGTCGCTCGACACGCTCGTCGCGACCAACCTGCACGCCGACATCCTGTCGCGACCTCGCGGCCGCGCTCGCCGGCAGCCTCGGCATCGCGCCGACCGGCAACATCGATCCGTCGCGCCGCTATCCGTCGATGTTCGAGCCGATCCACGGCTCGGCCTTCGACATCATGGGCAAGGGCCTCGCCAATCCGGTCGGCACGTTCTGGTCGTGCGTGATGCTGCTCGAGCACCTCGGCGAGCATGCGGCCGCCGCGCGGCTGATGCGGGCCGTCGAGCGCGTGACGGCCGATCCGTCGCTGCACACCGGCGACCTCGGCGGCACCGCGAGGACCGTCGACGTCACGCGGGCCGCCATCGCGATGATCGCGGACGACGAACGACAGATGGCCGCCTGATCGAGCGGTCGCGAACGAGGAGACGACATGAATCGCATATCGAGGCGAGCCGCGCTCGCCGCGCTGGGCGCACTCGCGGCCGGCGCGGTCCGCGCGCAGCAGCCCGCCACGCCGCAGAACCCGATCGTCATCAAGTTCAGCCACGTCGTCGCGGCCGAGACGAACAAGGGCAAGTCGGCCGAGTACTTCAGGAAGCTCGTCGAGGAGCGCACGAAGGGCGCGGTCCGAAGGTCGAGGTCTACGCGAACTCGGTGCTCTACAAGGACAAGGAGGAGATGGAGGCGCTGCAGCTCGGCGCGGTGCAGATGCTCGCGCCGACGCCCGGCAAGTTCGGTCCGCTCGGCGCGCGCGAGTTCGAGGTCCTCGACCTGCCGTACCTGTTCGACGACCTCGAGCGAGGAGCATCGCGTCACGCAGGGTCCGATCGGCCGGCAGCTGCTCGCGAAGCTCGAGCAGTTCGGCATCCACGGCCTCGCGTTCTGGGACAACGGCTTCAAGGAGATGACGAGCAACAAGGCGCTGCGGCGCGCCGAGGACTTCAAGGGCCAGAAGCTGCGCATCCAGTCGTCGAAGGTGATCGAGGCGCAGATGCGCGCGGTCGGCGCGATCCCGCAGGTGATGGCGTTCTCGGAGCTCTACCAGGCGATGCAGACCGGCGTCGTCGACGGGCAGGAGAACCCGACGAACGTGATCGCGCCGTCGAAGCTCTACGAGGTGCAGAAGTACCTGACGCTGTCGGACCACGGCTACCACGGCTACGCGGTGATCGTGAACGCGAAGTTCTGGGCCGGCCTGCCGCCCGAGATCCGCACGACGCTCGAAGGCGCGATGAAGGACGCGTCGAAGTACTTCAACGACTCGGCCGAAAAGGAGAACGACGACGGGCTCGCGGTGATCAGGGCGTCCGGAAAGACCGAGATCATCCCGTTGTCGCCCGACCAGAAGCGCGCGTGGAAGAAGGCGTTCGTGAAGGTCCACGCCGAGATGGCGGACCGCGTCGGCCGTGCGCTCGTGCAGTCGATCTACCAGGAAACGGGCTTCGATCCGGCGAAGCTCTGACGCCGGCGGGCGGCGGCCGCACGGCCGCGCGTTGTTGCATTGGCGGCGGGACTATGGCTTATTGCGCTGTTCCGTCGCCGAGCCGGGCGCATCGGTCGCACGGCGCGACGGCGATCGGGCACGGGGCCGTCGTCCTCGTCGGTCGACGGCCCGGCAACGCGACCCGGTAGTCGCGTCCACGGTCCGGACGGCGGTCCGGTCACGAGAGGGAGCTGCGATGGTCGTCGACGGTCCCCGGTTCGCGCGCGGCGCGTCCGCGCTGGCGCTGCTGCTGTCGATCGCGGCGTGCGCGCCGCGGCCCGAGCCCGGCACCGTCGTCGACGAGGCGAAGCTCGCGGGCCGCGACGCGGCCTCGTTCCCGCAGGCGTCCGAGGACTGGTTCCACGACATGGACGACGGCGTCGCGCTGACGCCGGACGAGATCCGCGGCCGCAACATGTGGAACGTCTGGAGCGGCGGCAACGACCGCTTCTGGACGCAGATGACGAACGAGACGTTCGGCGCGTTCGACCTGCTGAAGATCGTCAGCTCGCATCCGGTGCTCGGCTATTCGCGCGACAACCGATGGAGCTGGTTCGGCCTCGTCAACGAGCCGTGCTTCGAGCACGCGAGCGGTCCCGATCCGGCGCGCTTCGGGCTCTGGCTCGACGTCCGCGGCAAGGACTGCGCGGCCGATCCGTTCGAGGACGAGGCGAAGTATCCCGGCGTCGCCGTCGGCGCGCGCGGCAAGGAACTCGGCGACGGCAAACGGCTGCCGGTCGGCTCGTACTACGGGTACGCGTCCGGCATCGCGGGGCTGCGGCTGTTCCCGAACCCGGACTTCGACGCGAAAGCCGCGAAGGCGTGGGACCCGGAGCGCTACTACACCGACCCGAGCTACTACGACCGCGCGCGATCTCGTGCGGCCGTATCGCGTCGGCATGTCGTGCGGCTTCTGCCACATCGGCCCGAGCCCGATCCACCCGCCGGCCGATCCCGAGCACCCGGCTTACGCGAACCTGAGCTCGTCGGTCGGCGCGCAGTACATGTGGGTCGACCGGCTGTTCATCTACAAGGCGAACAAGCCCGAGGGTCAGCGCAACTTCATGTACCAGCTGACGCACACCTATCGACCCGGCACGATGGACACGTCGCTCGTGTCGACCGACGGCATCAACAATCCGCGGACGATGAACGCCATCTACGCGTTCGCCGCGCGGATGGAGATGGCGCAGAAGATCGGACACGAGCATCTCGCGAACGGCGAGCTCGACAACCGGCAGCTCAACGACTTCATCGCCGAAGGCCCGCTGACGACGTTCTGGTCGAAGGACACGGCCACGGTCGCGACGCCGCACGTGCTGAAGGACGGCGCCGACTCGGTCGGGCTGCTCGGCGCGCTCAATCGCGTGTACCTCAACATCGGCCTGTTCAGCGAGGAGTGGCTGCTGCACTTCAATCCGATCGTCGGCGGCAAGACGATCACGCCGATCCCGATCGCGACGTCCAAGAGCAACTCGGTCTACTGGCAGGCGACGGAACTCGGGACGCCGGCGACCGCGCTGTTCTTCCTGAAGGCCGCGCAGCCCGACAACCTGAAGGACGCGCCCGGCGGCGCCGCGTTCCTGACCGCCGACGCGGCGACGCTCGCGCACGGCAAGGACGTCTTCGCCGACACCTGCGCGCGCTGCCATTCGAGCAAGGGTCCGCCGCTGCCGCCGACGTTCGATCGCACCGGCTGCGACGGCGCGGGTTACGTCGACTGCTTCCATCGCTACTGGTCGTGGACGCAGACCGACGAGTTCAAGAAGCAGATGCGCGCGATCGTCGCGGCGCCGGACTTCCTCGCCGGCAACTATCTGTCGACCGATGCGCGCGTGCCGGTCACGCTGCTGCGCACGAACATCTGCAGCCCGCTCGCGACCAACGCGATCGCCGGCAACATCTGGGACAACTTTTCGTCCGAGACGTACAAGCACCTGCCGTCGGTCGGCACCGTGACGCTGTACGACCCGTTCGACGGCGAGCCGATGCCTTACGCCATGCCGGCCGGCGGGCGCGGCTTCACGCGCGTGCCGACGCTCGTCAGCGTGTGGTCGACCGCGCCGTTCCTGCTCAACAATTCGGTCGGCGACTTCAGCGGCGATCCGTCGGTCGCGGGCCGCATGAAGGTGTTCGACCAGTCGATCGACATGATGCTGTGGCCCGAGCGTCGCCGGCACGACGACGTGCTCGGCGACAAGGTGCCCGGCGTGATCGACCGCACGACACAACGCAGCAGCATCACGATCCCGACCGGGTTCGTGCCCGAGCCGCTGCGGCCGCTGCAGGACCGGATCCATCGCACGTTCCCGTTTCTCGGCGACGACGCGGGCGGCGTGGTACTCGGACCGATTCCGCAGGGCGTGCCGGTCGGCCTGCTCGCGAACACGAAGCTGCGCGCGGAGAGCGACGACGTCGGCGACCGGGCTCGGCAGATCGCCGGCGTCGGCGACCTCCTGCTGCGCTTGAAGCTCGACCTGCTGACGCTGCCGCCGGACGCGAGCGACGAACAGCTGCGCGCGACGTTCGCGAACGTCGCGAAGCCGCTGATGGCGCTCAGCAAGTGTCCCGACTTCGTCGTCAATCGCGGCCACTACTTCGGCACGACGGCGTTCAACCGGCAGGACGGACTCAGCGCCGACGAGCGATCGTGGGGTCGCGAGCCCGAACTGACCGACGACGACAGGCGCGCGCTGATCGCGTTCGTCAAGACGTTCTAGCGCGCCGGCATCGATGGCGCGGGCCGGGGAGGGCGAATGGGACTACGTCGTCGTCGGGTCGGGTGCCGGCGGCGGGACGCTCGCGGCGCGTCTCGTCGACGAGGGGATGCGCGTCTTCCTGATCGAGGCCGGCGGCGACCCCCGGGCGACGTCCGACGCTCGGCTTCCCGATGACTACGACGTGCCGGCGTTCCACCCGTTCGCGTGCGAGAACCCGGCGATGCGCTGGGACTTCCACGTCCGTCACTACGACGACGAGGCGCGGCAGGCGCGCGACCCGAAGTACGAACCGGGCGTCGGCGTGCTGTATCCGCGCGCCGCGACGCTCGGCGGCTGCACGGCGCACAACGCGATGATCTTCGCGTGGCCGCACGACTCGGACTGGGATTCGATCGCGGCCGCGACCGGCGACGCGTCGTGGCGCGCGTCGAACATGCGCCGTTACGCCCGTCGGCTCGAGGACTGCCGCCACGCGCCGCTGTGGCGCGCGCTCGCGCGCATCGGCATCGATCCGACGCATCACGGCTGGCGCGGCTGGCTGCGGACCGAGAAGGCGGTGCCGCTGTCGGCGCTCGGCGACACCGAGGTCGTCGGACTGCTCGAGACGACGGCGCGACGCTTCGTCGCGTCGCTGACGACGCCGTGGCGGTCGATCGCGACGTGGCTGCGCGGCGCCGGCGATCCGAACGCGCGACCGTGGACGAGACGCAGCTTCGAGGGCCTGTGCTACACGCCGTTGTCGACCGCGGACCATCGACGCGTCGGCGCGCGCGAACGGCTGCTCGACGTCGCGGCGCGGCATCCGGGCCGACTGCACATCGAGTTCGACGCGCTCGCGACGCGCGTGCTGCTCGACGATGCCGACGTCGCGCGTGGCGTCGCCTATCGCAAGGGCGCCCGACTGTACCGCGCGCACGCGACGCCGAGCGAGTCCGATGGCGAGGCGTGCGAGGTCCGCGCGACGCGCGAGGTCGTGCTGTGCGGCGGCGCGTTCAACTCGCCGCAGCTGCTGATGCTGTCGGGCATCGGTCCGGCCGACGAGCTGCGTGCGCACGGCATCGACGTCCGCGTCGACCTGCCCGGCGTCGGTCGCAACCTGCAGGATCGTTACGAGGTCGCGCTGACGTACCGGATGCGCGAGCCGTGGCGGGCGCTCGACGGCGCGCGCTTCGCGAAGGGCGATCCGTTGTGGCGGCAGTGGTCCGACGCGCGCGAAGGGATGTACGACTCGAACGGCGCGGCGGTCGCGATGATGTACCGCTCGACGCGCGATCGTCCCGACCCGGACCTCTTCTGCATGTCGCTGCTCGCGCGCTTCGAAGGCTATCGACGCGGCTTCTCCGACGTCATCCGCGACACGCACGACGTGCTGACGTGGGCCGTGCTGAAGGCGCACACCGAGAACCGCGCGGGCACCGTGCGGCTGCGGTCGGCCGATCCGCGCGACACGCCGGCGATCGCGTTCCGCTACTTCGAGGAGGGCAGCGACCGCGCAGGCCGCGACCTGTCGGCCGTCGTGTCCGCCGTGCGCTTCGTGCGGCGCATGGTCGCGCCGCTGCGCGACGCGGGCCTCGTCGTCGAGGAGATGCAGCCGGGCGACGGTGTCGACGACGACGCGGCGATCGCCGCGTTCGTCCGCGACACGGCGTGGGGCCATCACGCGTCCTGTACGTGCCCGATCGGCGCCCGGGAAGCCGGCGGCGTGGTCGACGCCGCGTTCCGCGTCCATGGGACCACCGGCCTGCGAATCGTCGACGCGTCGGTGTTCCCGCGCATCCCGGGTTTCTTCATCGCGAGTGCCGTGTACCTGGTCGGCGAGAAGGCCGCGGACGCGATCCTCGCCGACGCATCGCACGATCGTCCGTCCGCGCACTGAATCATTCGGGGAGAGATCGATGGCCTACGACGTCCCGCAACTGCTCGCGATGTCCCCGACGCAACTCGACGACCTGTTCCGGTCGAGTCCCGCCGGCGACATCCCGGACGGGCAGGCCGACGGCACGGCGATCATCGCGCCGGGCACGAAGTTCAGCGCGCAGGTCGCGTCGATCGTCGAGACGTTCGGTTGGCAGGGGAAGGTGTTCGACGCCGCGAAGGGCTGCCTGCGCAACCGCGTGCTGGTCGCCGGCATCCAGGCGATCGTCGCGAAGGTCTACAAGGGGCCGAGCTGGTTCGACGGCAACGAATGCATCGTGCTCGACTACTCGGAGACGTCGGTCGTCGCGCACTACATCCGCGACGAGATCCGGCTGATCGGCCCCGGCTTCTATCTCGGCCTCGTGTACTGGGGCAAGCAGAGGCTGTTCGGCTTCTGCCTGAAGTTCTGACGGACATCGGACGCGGGAATGCGTCGGGTCGAAGCGGCCCCTTCGCGGGGGCGACAGAATCCCTTTCTGTCATCCGGGCGAAGGCCGGGACCCCATCACCAGGAATCTCGGCACGAACCCGCCCCGGGGTCCCGGCGCGCATCCGAGTAACCGTCGAACCGCATCGACATCAGCGGGGCGAACTCCGCGCCGCGCCGATCATCTCGTCGATCTTGCCGGCGAGCGTGTCGAGCGCGAACGGCTTCGTGATCACCGCCATCCGCGCGCCCAGCAGGCCGCCGCGGCTCGCGACGTTCGCCGCGTAGCCGGTCACGAACAGGATCGGCAGGTCCGGCCGACGGCCGCGCGCGAAGTCGGCCAGTTCCTGTCCGTTCATGCCGGGCAGCCCGACGTCGGTGATCATCAGCTCGATCGCGCGGTCCGACGACAGCACGTCGATCGCGGCCGGCGCGTCGCCGACCTCGATCGGGTCGTAGCCGAGGTCGGCCAGCACCTCGTGCACGAGCAGGCGCACCGACTCGTCGTCCTCGACGATCAGGACCGACTGCCCGTCGCCATCGGGTGCGGTCGTCGGCTCGTCGGCGTCGCGCGTCGCTTCGGCGTCGGCGGCCGGCAGGTGGATGCGCACGGTCGTGCCTTCTCCGACGTGGCTGTCGATGCGAACGAACCCGCCGGACTGTCGCGCGAAGCCGTACACCATCGACAGTCCGAGGCCCGTGCCCTGGCCGATCGGCTTCGTCGTGAAGAACGGCTCGTAGACCTTCTCGAGGACTTCCGGCGTCATGCCGACGCCGGTGTCGCGGACCTCGATCACGACGTAGCGGCCGGGGTCGCAGTCCTGCCGCGCCGCCGGATCGCCGGGTCCGACGACCACGACGCCGGTCCGGATCGTCAGCGTGCCGCCATGCGGCATCGCATCGCGTGCGTTGATCGCGAGGTTCAGCAGCGCGTTCTCGAGCTGGTTCGCGTCGGCCATCGCCGACGGCAGGTCGTCCGACAACGCGACCTCGAGCGTCACCGATTCGGTCAGCGTGCGGGTCACGAGCTCGTCGAGCGCGGCGATCAGCGCGTTGACGTCGATCGGCCGCGGGTCGAGCGTCTGGCGCCGCGAGAACGCGAGCAGCCGCGCGGTCAGGGACGCCGCACGCTGCGCCGACTGCGCGGCCGCGTCCATGAAGCGCTCGAGACCGTCGGTGCGTCCCGTCGCGAGGCGACGACGCACGATGTCGATGCCGCCGATGACGCCGGTCAGCATGTTGTTGAAGTCGTGCGCGATGCCGCCGGTCAGCTGTCCGACGGCCTCCATCTTCTGACTTTGGCGCAGCGTGTCGTGCGCGCGTTCGAGTTCGACCGTCCGCTCCGCGATCATCGACTCGAGTTCCTCGCGCGACCGGCTCAGCACCTCGCGCGCCTCGACGAGGTCCTGGATGTCGGTGCAGGTGCCGTACCAGCGCGTGATGCGCCCGTCCGCGTCGCGCTCGGGCTGCGCCCGTCCGAGCACCCAGCGGTAGCGGCCCGAGCGGTGGCGCAGACGGTACTCGATGCGGTACGGCTCACCGGTCGCGAGCGACGCGCGCCACGTCTCGCGCGCGCGTTCGCGGTCGTCCACGTGGAAGAGGTCGTTCCACGCGTTGCCGTCCGTCGAGCCGGCCGGCACGCCGGTGTAGTCGTACCAGCGCTGGTTGAAGTAGTCGTGATGACCGTCGGGCCGCGTCGACCAGATCATCTGGTCGATCGAGTTGACGATCGTGTCGAGCCGTCGCTCGCTCGCTTCGAGCGCGACCTTCCCGACCCGCAGTTCCTCGAGCCGGTTGCGCATCTCGAACTGCTTCTCGCGCGACCGCAGCGCCGACACGACCGCGCTCAGCAGCGACGCGCCGCCGAGCGGCCGCTCGAGCGTCACGATGTTCGTCGCGATCGGCGGCAGCCTCGGGACATTCGGGTCGAAGTCGTCGCGCGGGCCGTGGCGCCGGTCCGTCAGCACGATGAACGGGACGTCCGACCACGGCGGTTGCGCCTCGAGTGCCGCGTCGAGCCGTTCGCGGTCGTCGACCAGCGCCTCGTCGGTCAGCACGATCGCGCCCGTGCGATCGTCGAACCGCATCGCGATGTCGGCGAGCCCGCGACAGACGGCGACGTCGTGGCCTTCCGCGGCCAGCAGCGTGGCGATGCTCTCCGCGTCGCGGCCGAACGGCGCCGCGACCAGCACGCACCGGCCCTCCGCGAGCGCGCTAGCCGTCAAGCGGGCGGTCTTCCATCAGCGGCGTGCGCGAGCCGGTGTATTCCGGCGTCCCGGTGAGCACGCCCTTGAAGTCGGTCAGCGGTTCGCCGACGCGGACGCCGTTCGCGTCGATCCGCAGTTCGCGGATCGCGTCCTCGTGCGGACCGCCGCGATTCTTCAGCACCGAGATCGCCTTGCGCAGCCGGCCGCCGGCCTCGAAGAAGCGCAGCAGCAGGACCGCATCGGCGACGTACGACACGTTGACGGTGCTCGTCGACATCGTGCCCATCAGGCCCATCTGCGGATTGAGCAGGAACGTGACGACGCCCTGCTGGTTCAGGTACGACAGCAGCTCGTGCATCTGCAGGATCAGCTGCTGCTCCTCGAGCATCGCGGCGACGTAGCCGTTCAGGCTGTCGACGATGACCATGCGCGCGTTGCGTTCCTCGACCTCGCTCTTCACGAGCGCCGTGAATTCGCCCGGCGAGATCTCCGCCGGGTCGACCTGCCGGATGAGGAGGAGACCGCGGTCGATGTGGCTCTGGAGCTCGAGTCCCATCGTCCTCGCGCGGAGCAGCAGCGTGCCGACGCGTTCGTCGAACTCGTAGAGCGTCACGCACTCGCCGCGCTGGCAGGCGGCGTGCGCGTACTGCAGCGACAGCGTCGTCTTCCCGGTGCCCGAAGGCCCGCTGATCAACGTCGTCGTGCCGCGCAGCGGACCGCCGCCGAACAGCGCGTCGAGCTGCGGCACGCCGCTCGGCGTCGGGTCGCCGACGAACGGCGCGTGATGATCGAGCGCGGTCAGCCGCGGGAATACGCGAATGCCGCCGACGTCGATGACGAGGTCGTGATAGCCGCCGACGAACGGGACGCCGCGCAGCTTCTGGACCTGCAGCCGGCGCCGGCTCGCGCCGAAGCCGAGCGTCAGGCGCTCGAGCGTGATGACGCCGTGGCACAGGCTGTGCAGCTGCTCGTCGCGGCCGCCGCCGAACGACGTGAGGTCGTCGACGAGCACGACCGTCGTCTTGCGGCCCGCGAAGAACTGCTTGAGCGCGAGCACCTGGCGTCGGTAGCGCAGCGAGTTCTGCGCGAGCAGCCGCATCTCGGACAGGCTGTCGAACACGACGCGTCGCGGGTCGACGCGCTCGACCTCGGCCTGGATCAGCCGGATCGTCCCGCCGAGTTCGACCTCCCAGCTGTGCAGCACCGACTGCTCGCGGCCCGGTCCGAGCACCGCATCGGCGGACGCGAGCTCGAACAGGTCGATGCCGGCGAGGTCCCAGCCGTGCGAACTCGCGACGGCGTGCAGCTCTTCGCGCGTCTCGGACAGCGTGATGTAGAGGACCCGCTCGCCGCGCGCGGCACCGTCGAGCAGGAACCGGAGCGCCATCGTCGTCTTGCCGGAGCCCGGCGTGCCTTCGACGAGATAGAGGCGATGCGCGGGCAGGCCGCCCGCGAGGATGGCATCGAGTCCCGGGTTGCCGGACGAGATGCGGTCGACCGCGACGCCGGCGGTCACGGTTGAAGGTCGGGTGTTCGTGTCATCGGCAATCTCCGATCGCGGCGCGCGAAGGCCGGGTCGACCGTCGCGTCGAGAGGATACGCGTGCGGCCCGGCGGCCGCGGCAAGTTCAGGCGTCCGGGACCTGCCGTTCGAGCTCGTCGAGCCAGATCCGCGCGTTGCCGTCGGACGGCGCGCGCCAGTCGCCGCGCGGCGACAGGTTGCCGCCGGACACGACCTTCGGGCCGTTCGGCATCGCCGAGCGCTTGAACTGGCTGATCTCGAAGAAGCGATACAGGAACACGCCGAGCCAGCGCTTGATCGTCGCGAGGTCGTAGGCGTGCCGCGCGTCGTCGGGGAAGTCGGGCGGCCACGCGCCGCGCGCCGCGTCGCGCCACGCGTGCCAGCGCGAGGAACGCGACCTTCGACGGCCGCATGCCGAAGCGCGTGATGTAGAACAGGCGGAAGTCCTGCAGCTCGTAGGGCCCGATCTTCGACTGCGTGCTCTGCAGCTCGCCGCTCGCCGACGCGGGCACGAGCTCCGGCGAGATCTCGGTGCTCGAGGATCGACAGCAGCGTCGCCGACGCGGCCTCGTCGAACTGCTCGGTCTCGACGACCCAGCGCACGAGGTACTGGATCAGCGTCTTCGCGACCGAGCCGTTGACGTTGTAGTGGCTCATCTGGTCGCCGACGCCGTACGTGCACCAGCCGAGCGCGAGCTCGGACAGGTCGCCGGTGCCGAGCGACGAGCGCGCCGCGCTGGTTCGCGAGCCGGAACAGGTAGTCGGTCCGCAGCCCCGCCTGCACGTTCTCGAACGTCACGTCGTAGACCGGCTCGCCGCTGCGCGTACGGATGGCCGAGGTCGCCCAGCAGCTGCATCGCCGCGGGCTTGATGTCGATCTCCTCGCCGGTCGACGCCGAGCGCGCGCATCAGCGCCCAGGCGTTGGACTTCGTGCCGCTCGACGTCGCGAAGCCCGGCATCGTGAAGCCGAGGATGTTCGCGCGCGGTCGAAGCCGAGCGCGTCGAACGCCTTCGCCGCGACGATCAGCGCGTGCGTCGAGTCGAGTCCGCCCGAGATGCCGATGACGACGCGCTTCGTGCCGGTCGCCTGCAGCCGCTGCACGAGCCCGTGGACCTGGATGTTGAACGCCTCGTAGCAGTCGCGGTCGAGCTTCGCCGGGTCGTCCGGCACGAACGGGAAGCGGTCGATGCAGCGCTCGAGCCCGACGTCGTCGAACGTCGGCTCGATGCTCGAAGCCGATGCGCCGGAAGCGTCGCTCCGGATGGTCGGCCGCGACGGCCGCGTTGTTGAACGTGCCGGTGCGCATGCGCTCGAGTCGCAGCCGCTCGACGTCGACGTCGGCGACGCACATCTGGCTGTCCGCCGGGAAGCGGGCGCTCTCGGCGAGCCGGTTGCCGAGCTCGTGGATCGTCGCCTGCCCGTCCCACGCGAGGTCGGTGGTGCTCTCGCCCGGACCCGCGGCCGAATAGACGTACGCGGCCGTGCAGCGCATCGACTGCGACGCGCAGAGCAGCTCGCGATCGTCCGCCTTGCCGACCACGATGTTCGACGCCGACAGGTTGCACAGGATGCAGCGCGCCGGCGAGCGCGCCCATGCGTCGACGGCGGCGTCGCGGACCAGAAGTCCTCGCAGATCTCGACGTGGAACGTGAAGTCGGCGAGATCGGTCGCCGCGAACATCAGGTCCGTGCCGAACGGCGCACGCGCTGGCCGGCGACGTCGATCGTCGAGTCCGACGACGCCGGCGCCGGGCGCGAACCAGCGATGCTCGTAGAACTCGCGATAGTTCGGCAGGAACGACTTCGGCACGACGCCGAGGATGCGTCCGCGCGCGATCACGACGCGCGCAGTTGTAGAGCCGGCCGTTGCGACGCAGCGGCGCGCCGACGATCACGACCGGCTTCAGCGTCGCGCGTCGCCTCGACGAGCGTCGCGAGCGCCGCCTCGACGGCGTCGAGCAGCGCGTCCTGCAGCAGCAGGTCGTCGATGCGAATACGCGCTGATGCCGAGCTCGGGAAACAGCATCAGGTCGACGCCGCGCGCGTCGCCGTCGCGGACCAGCGCGAGCGTCTCGTCGACGTTCGCCGACGGATCGCGCGAGGCGCACGCGCGGCGTGCAGGCGGCGACGCGGACGAAGCCGTGTCGATGGAGGGCGTGGAAGTCGGCGGTCGAGGACATGGAGGCGGAGACAGGCGGCGCGCCGCGTTCGGCGTCACGGTGGTCGAATCGTGCCGCGTGCGACGCGCACCCGAGGATCAGTGCCGCGCCGAGCCCGTCTCGCGGACGACTCGCGCATCGTCGGCCGACAGCATAAGCCGAAGCGCGAAAGGAGGCTTCACGATGGTCGCACCACCGGAGCCGGACACGCACGATGCCGAAGGGCGATCGCCGAACGCGGCACTCCTGTTGATCGACTTCATCAACGAGATGGACTTCGACGGGGCCGAGCCGTTGCGCGACGGCGCGCTGCGCGCCGGCGACGCCGTGTTGCGGCTGCGCGAGCGCGCCGACGCGTTCGGAATGCCGGTGATCTACGTCAACGACAACTTCGGCGAATGGCGCACGGACTGGTCCGACATCGTCGCCCAGCGCGCGCACGAGGACAGCCCGACGAGCGAGCTCGTCCGCAAGGTCGCGCCGCGCGACCGCGACTACCACGTCGTCAAGCCCCACCTGTCGGGCTTCTACGCGACGAGCCTGCCGGTGCTGTTGCCGAAGCTCGGCGTGCGACGGCTGATCCTGACCGGCGTGGCGGCCGACATCTGCGTGCTGTTCACGGCGGCCGACGCGCACATGCGCGACTACGACCTCTGGATCCCCGAGGACTGCGTCGCGGCCGAGCACGGCGAGCGCATCGAGTGGGCGCTCGACATCATGAAGAAGAGCATGCACGCCGAGGTGCGTCCGACGTCGGCGCTGGCGGCGGACGACTGGATCCGGGCGGGCGACGCGCACGACGGCGGCGCGGCGCGCGAGGCGGATGCCGAGGGTACGGCCGACGCCGGGTCCGAGCCCGACCGCTGAGCGCCGCGGTCGACGACGGACGATCGCGCGCCGCCCGTCGTCGTCACACCGGTTCGACGACGAACGCGTCCGCGTCCGGATGCGTGCCGACCAGCGACAGCGCGCGCTCGCCGCCGTCGAGCCACGCGTCGTACTGCGACGGCAGCAGCACCATCGGCGCGCGGTCGTGGACCGTGCCGAGGAACTCGTTCGGCGGGACCGTGCACATCGTGTAGACCGGCCGCGGCTCGCCGGTCTTCGGGTCGGCCTGGTCGTCGTAGAGGCCGGCGGCCATGAAGACCGGCTCGCCGGGCATCGACACGCGCACGCGCTGCTTGCCGCCACCGGTCTCGGGCCACTCGTCCCAGCTCGACATCGGGATCAGGCAGCGGCGCTCGCGGAACGACCACTTCCAGAAATGCGACGTCGTGAGCTTCTCGCTCATCGCGTTGAACACGTCGCGACGGATCTTCTTCGGCTTGCCGGTCGCGCGGTCGATCGTCTTGCCGTCGACCAGCATGACGAAGCCCCAGTGCCGCGGCTCGACCATCACCGACCCCTGCGCGTCGCGACGCACGATCGGCATGCGGTCGCGCGGGCAGACCTCGCGCGACTCGAACGCGACGTCCCATTCGGACCGGTTGATGTCCATCCACTGGACGTACTGGACCCAGAGGTCGTGGAGTTCGTAGCGGCCGCACATCGGCGAATCAGGCGACGTCCCGCACGGCGTCGCGGATCGACGTCGCGAACGGCGACGGCGGCAGGCGCGGCAGACCGAATTCCGCGGTCAGCGCGACGAACGCCGGATCGTCGCGGCACGCGTCGAAGCTCGGGTCGGCCGGCAGGCTGACGAACAGCAGCTCGCGCGATTCGGCGACGCCGCGCAGCGTCGCGCAGAGCGCCGGCACGTCGCCGATGAACGCCTCGGCCATCGCGCGGTTGTAGCGCTGGTACGGCGCGCCGGTCGACTCCAGCCGCCCGATCAGCTCGTCGAGCGCGCGCCGTGCCGCGTCCCGCTGGCCGCTCGCGCCGAGCGCGAAGATCACGTCGAACTGCGGGATCGGATGCGACGGTGCGACGCGGATCGCGTGACGGAAATGGATCGTCGCGTCGGCGTGCGCGCCGGCCCACAGCAGCGCGCTGCCGAGCATGACGTGCGCGTAGAAGTTGTCGGGATCGAGGTCGAGGACGGCGCGGAACTCGTCGACGGCGGTGCGGTAGTCGCGCGCGTACGAGCTGATGACCGCGAGATGCAGCCGCACGGTGAGGTTCAGCGGATCGAGGTCGAGTGCGATCCGCGCATGCTCGAGCGCTTCCGGGTAGCGGCCGTTGAAGACGAGCGCGGCCGCGTAGCTCTGATGCGCGCCCGCGGCGTTCGGCGCGACGCGCAGCGCGTCGCGGAACAAGGCCTCGGCGCGCGGCCAGTCGCGGTCGACGCGAAACGCGATGTTGGCGATCAGCGCGAGCGCGTCGCCGTCGAGCGGATCGAGCGCGAGCGCCCGTCGCGCGCACGCCTCGACCTCGCGGAACGCCGGCAGGGTCGGCCGCGCCATGATCCCGGAGTACGTGCTGCGCGCGATGCCGAGCTGCGTGTGCGCCGGCGCGAAGCGGGAGTCGAGCGCGATCGATCGCTCGAGCAGCGCGATGCCCTTCTCGAGCCCTTCGTTGTTGCGCTGCTGGACGAGGTAGCGCGCGCGTTCGTAGAGGTCGCGGGCCTTCGGCTCGCCGGCGCTCGCGACGCGCGCTGCCGGCGGCGACGGGGTGCCGCGCTCGCCTCCCGCGGCGATCGCGCGCAGCACCGCGTCGGCGACCCGGTCCTGCAGCCCGAACAGGTCGCCGTCGTCGCCGAGCTCGAAGCGCTCGGACCACAGGCAGACGCGATCCCGCGCGCGAAACACCTGCGCGACGCAGCGCAGCCGCGCGCCGGCGCGCTGCACGCTGCCGTCGACGACGTGCGTCACGCCGAGCAGACGGGCGACGGTCTTCAGGTCGACGCTCTCGCGCCGGGCCCGGACCGCCGACGCGCGACCGACGACGCGCGCACCTTCGACGCGCGCGAGTCCGTCGATCAGCTGGTCGACGAGCGCCTCGCAGAACATCGCGTCGTCGGCATTCGAGGACAGGCTCGCGAACGGCAGCACCGCGAACGAGCCGAGGCTGCGCGGCGCGACGGTCGCGGCGCGGCGTTCGATTCGCGGCAGGTAGCCGCCGACCGGCAGCCGGATCTCGAACGCGTCGCCGCTGCCCTCGTCGGCGTAGTAGCGCGCGAGCTTCTCGCGCACGCGGCCGGCCTCGACGCGCACGATCGGATCGCGACTCGGGTCGTAGTCGTCGATGTCGCGTCGATAGACCTGCAGCCCGATGACGACTTCCTTCAGCTCGTCGAGACGCCCGTCGAGCGCCGACCCGACGACGTGGCGCAGGAACGATCGATGGCGTTCGGAACGCCGGAACGTGCGGCTCGCGAGGATGCGTTCGAGCGCGTCCTCGACGAGCGCGGGCGGATGGCCGGCGAACGCGGGATAGGCCGGCGCGCGCCCCCCGGCAGGGGCCTGGCCGATCGGGGGGACGACGCGAAGGCGGGTCGGGCGGTTCATGGCGCGGGGGCGCGCCGATGATACGCAACGACCGGGTCGCCGGCGCGGGCCGGCGATCGGTGCGGTGGTGCGGCCGCGGACCCGGCCGGGGCGATGCCGCGCCGGAGCGCCGCCGGTCAGGGCTGCCCGCTGCCGCCGGCCGCGCCGTACACCTGCCCGGTCGCGTAGCTCGCGTCGGCCGCCGCGAGCTGGACGTAGATCGACGCCAGCTCCGCCGGCTGTCCCGGCCGCTTCAGCGGCGTCGTGCTGCCGAACGTCTTCAGCTTCTCCTGCGTCGCGCCGCCCGAAACCTGCAGCGGCGTCCAGATCGGGCCGGGCGCGACGCCGTTGACGCGGATGCCCTTCGGCGCGAGCTGCTTCGCGAGCGAGCGGACGTAGTTCGTCGTCGCCGCCTTCGTCATCGCATAGTGATACAGGTCGGCGCTCGGGTTCGTCGCCTGCTCGGACGTCGTGCCGATGATCGTCGACCCCGGCGGCAGGTGCGGCACGGCGGCCTTGATGATCCAGAACGGCGCGTAGATGTTCGTCTTCATCGTCGCGTCGAACTCCTCGGTCGTGAGGTCGGCGATCGACTCGCGGGCCTGCTGGCGGCCGGCGTTGCTGACGACGATGTCGAGGCCGCCGAGCTGTGCGACCGCGTCGGCCACGAGCTTCTTGCAGAACGCCTCGTCGCGCAGGTCGCCCGGCAGCGCGCACGGCCTTGCGTCCGGCCGCGCGGATCAGCGCGACGACTTCCTGCGCGTCCGACTCCTCGGTCGGGTAGTAGCAGATCGCGACGTCGGCACCTTCGCGCGCGTAAGCGATCGCCGCCGCGCGGCCCATCCCGCTGTCGCCGCCGGTGATCAACGCACGGCGCCCGGCGAGCCGGCCCGACCCGCGATAGCTGCGCTCGCCGTGGTCGGGGCGCGGCTGCATCTGGCTCGCGAGGCCCGGCCACGGTTGCGACTGCCCCGGGAACGGCGGCTTGAAGTAGCGCTCCTTCGGGTCCATCAGCGGCGCGGCCGTCGCGCCGGTGTCGACGCGTCCGCCCGCCGGATCGTCCGCCGCGACCGCGCGCGCGCTGCCGGCAGCGGCCGCGGCGCCCAGGCCCGCCGCGATCGTGCGCACGGCATCGCGCCTCGTGATGTTCTTCTCGTCGTCCATGAATGCTCCGTCGTCGGTCGCGCCCTGCGGCGCCGACCTGCGAGGATGCGAAAGGACGGGCGGTCGGACTGTCGGACGCGCGTCCAAAACGGTCCGAGGCGAGGCCTACATCATTGTTGCGATCGGTCGCCCGTCGCGAGCTCCACCGTCACGACGAAGCGGCGCTCGCCGCCGGCCTCGATCGCGACGATGCCGGGCTTGTGCCAGATCTCGTCGCGGAAGCCGACCGGGTCCGCGCACCCGTGCCACGGCTCGATGCAGACGAAGCGTGCGCCGCCCGGCTTCGTCCAGACGCCGAGCATCGGGAAGCCGTCGAAGCGCACGACGATCCGCGGGCCCGCGGGGCCGCCGTAGCTCACCGAGCGGCTCGTCAGCGCGTCGAAGATCAACGCGTCGTCGTCGAAGTACGCGTCGCGCAGCGTCAGCACGCGACCGACCACCGGCGTCGGGTGTCGTTCGGGCGTCAGCAGACCGTCCGCGTCGATGCGGCGGATCGGCGCCGGCTCGTCGTGCGCGAAGCGGATCGTGTGCGCGTCGCGCGGCTGGTCGTACGGCAACGGCCAGCGGAACGCGGGATGGAAGCCGAAGCTCGCCGGCATCGGCCGATCGCCGTCGTTCGCGATCGTCGCGGCGACCTCGAGCGTCGCGTCGCTCAGCGTGTACCGCACGTCGAGCCGGAACTCGAACGGATAGCACGCCCGCGTCGTGTCGTTCGGCGACAGGCGCAGCTGCGCGCTCGCGGCGTCGCTCGAGACGACGTCGAACGTCGAGTGCCGCGCGAAGCCGTGCTTCGGCATCGGATACGTGCGACCGTCGAGGCGATAGACGCCGTCCTGCAGCAGTCCGACGATCGGGAACAGCAGCGGCGCGCGACCGGCCCACACGGCCGGATCGCCGTCCCACTGCACGCGCCGGCCGTCGCCGTCGGTCAGGTCCTGCAGTTCCGCGCCGAGCGTCGCGATGCGGGCGGAGAGACCGGTCGACGCGATGGCGAGTCGCGCGCCGTCCGTGGTGTGTTCGTTCGTCATCGGGAGCCTCCGAGGCGTCAATGCGGCGTCTTGAAGCCGCGCGCGAGCTGCTTGTACAGCGGTCGCGGACACACCGTCCGCGACACCGCATGCGCGATCAGCGTCGCCGCCATCAGCGGCAGCGCGAGCTCCGCGTTCTGCGTCATCTCGAGCACGATCACGAACGCGGTCAGCGGCGCCTGCACGACGCCGGAGAAGTAGCTGCCCATTCCGAGCAGCAGCAACGCGCCGGCCGGCTGCTCGGGGAACAGCCGCGCGATGTCGTGTCCGAGCCCGGCGCCGACCGCGAGCGACGGCGCGAAGATGCCGCCGGGGATGCCGGACAGGTACGAGATCAGCGTGGCCGCGAGCTTCGCGAAGCCGAAGCCCGCATGCTCCTCGCCGCCCGTCAGGATCGCGTGCGTCTCCTCGTAGCCGGTGCCGAAGACGAGGCCGCCGGAGACCGCGCCGACGACCGCCAGCGCGAGGCCGCAGACGCGCCGCGAAGGCGACCGGCCGCGACTGCGCCAACGTCGACCACGCGCGATCGCTCGGCTGGCCGAGCCACAGCAGCAGCGCGGCTGAAGAGGCCGCCGAGCGAGTCCGCAGACGACGCCGCAGGTCAGCACGGCCGGCAGCCCGGCCGGCAGGTCGAGCGCTCGCCGCGGTCCGGCCGAAGTAGGCGTAGTTGCCCTGCAGCGCGAGCGACACGACGCCGGACAACGATCACGGCGGTGACGACGATGCTGATCGTGCGCTGCTCGAACGAGCGCGCCATCTCCTCGATCGCGAAGACGATGCCGGCGAGCGGCGCGTTGAACGCCGCCGCGATGCCGGCCGCGCCGCCGCGCAGGATCAGCCCGCGCTGCATGCCTTCGAACGGGAACGCGGTCGAGCGCGACAGCGCGAACATGATCGACGCGCCGACCTGCACCGACGGCCCTTCGCGACCGATCGACGCGCCGCGACAGCAGGCCGAGCACGGTCAGCACGATCTTGCGCGACGGCGACCCGCAGCGACAGCAGCCGCCGGCGCGCCGCCTCGGCGCAGCGCGAGCGCGGCGATCGCCTGCGGGATGCCGCTGCCCTGCGAGCCGGGCGCCCACGTGGATCGTCAGCCAGCGGATCGCGCGCGAAGCCGGCCGGCGCGACGACGAACGGCACCCACGGCGCCGTGCGCGGCGGCGCGATGGAACAGGTCGTTCGCCGACGTTCGCCGCGAGCGCGAACAGCACCGACACGGCGCCGACGATCACGGCGCCGCCGAGGAACCAGAGCCGTCGGCGCCATGCCAGTCGCGAGAAGAACATCTGCCGCGAGATCTTCCGGGAGCGGCGGTTGAGGTGCAGCGTCGGGCGGATGCGGACGTATTTCATCGGAACGGTCGTGACGCGGCGGGCGACCGGACACGACCGGCCGCGATAGACCGGACCATACACGCGCGCGGCCGCCGACGGTCGCGACGGGGTCGCACGACGCCTGCGACGTCGTGCGACCATCGATCGATGCCGAACCGACCGCCGTCGTCCTCGCCCCGTCCCGCGCCGCCCGACGCGCGCCGGCGTCGCAATCTCATCGAGCGCTTCGGCGACCGCTTCCACCTGTCGGTGCGCGACTCGATCGTCACGCTGATCCCCGTCGCGTTGCTGCTGATCGCCGTCGGCTGGGTCGCGCAGCGCTTCGTGCGGCCGGCGCCGCCGCGGACCGTCGTGATGACGGTCGGCACCGCGGGCGG
This sequence comes from uncultured beta proteobacterium, assembly GCA_963720205.1. Classification (GTDB taxonomy): domain Bacteria; phylum Pseudomonadota; class Gammaproteobacteria; order Burkholderiales; family Burkholderiaceae_D; genus CAHJXF01. The sequence goes on from OY970390.1 coordinate 3,899,361, forward strand.
CGCGTACGACGAGTTCGCGCGTCGCTACCAGGCGATCCTCGCCCGCAACGGCATCACGCTGGAGCTGCATCCGTCGTCCGGCGCCGTCGAGAACTACGACCGGTTGAAGGCCGACGGCAAGGTCGACGGCGTCCGCTACGACGTCGGCTTCGTGCAGAGCGGCATCGGCTCGGCGGCCGACGCGCCGCACCTCGAGACGATCGCCGGCGTCTACTACGAGCCGGTGTGGCTGTTCTCGCCGCGCATCGACCAACTGACGCGGCTGTCCGATCTCGCCGGCAAGCGGATCGGCATCGGCATCCCGGGCAGCGGCCTCCGGCGCCTGGCGATGCAGATCCTCGCGGCGGCCGGCGTCGACGCGCAAGGACGCGACGCTGGTCGACATCGGCGGCGCCGACGCGGCGAAGGCGCTCGGCGACGGCTCGCTCGACATCGCGTTCGTCATCGGCGCGCCCGAGTCGCCGCTGCTGCAGTCGATGTTCCGCGGCACGCTGCACGTCGTCAGCCTCGCGCAGTCCGAAGCCGTCTCGCGATACTTCCCCACGCTGACGCCGCTCGTGCTGCCGCAGGGCGCGATCGACCTCGCCGACAGCCGGCCGCCGCACGACGTCCGGCTCGTCGCGGCGACGTCGCTGCTGGTGTGCCGCGACGACCTGCATCCGGCGCTCGTCTACCTGCTGCTCGAGGCCGCGAACGAGGTCCATCACGGGCCGGGGCTGTTCCAGCGGCGCGGCGAGTTCCCGTCGTCGCAGGTCCAGGACTTCCCGATGTCGGAGCAGGCCACCCGCTGGTTCCAGTCGGGGCGGCCGCTGCTCCAGCGCTACCTGCCGTTCTGGCTCGCGAACCTGATCGAGCGGCTGCTCGTCGTCATCGTCCCGATCGTCGCGCTGACGATCCCGCTGATGCGGATCGTGCCGGCGCTGTACAGCTGGCGCGTGCGCTCGAAGGTGTTCCGCTGGTACGGCGAGGTGCGCGAGATCGAGCAGCATGCGATCGACGGTCGCCCGGACGACGCCGCGCGGCACGGCGAGGTCGAGCGTCTCGACGAGATCGAGGCGTCGGTCAACCGGCTGAAGATCCCGCTCGCGTTCTATCACGAGGTCCATCTGCTGCGCGCCCACATCGAGATGGTCCGCCATCGCCTCGCCGACGCCGGCGCCGACGGATTCCGTCCGCGTTCGATCGACGCGCCGGTCGGCGACGCCGATGCGGTCGTCCGGACCGGGCGCTGACCGCGACCGGCGCCGTCCGGACAGTCCGTCATCGCGCCGCCCTTCGGAGGCGCTAGAGTCGCGCAGAGCCGGGCGACCCGTCCGCGCCGTCGCATCGTCGGGTCCGCATCCGGCCGTCGCGTCTTCCGTCCATTCGCCGCCACACTTCCATGTCGATCAGGACCGCCGCGCTGTTCGTGATTTCCGCGTGCCTCGCGGGCTGCGCGTCGACGGCGCTCGACCGCGTGGTGCTCGCGTACGACACGAGCACCGGCGACTCGGTCGCGGAGCAGCTGCTCGTCAACATCGCCCGCGCGCGGCGCAACGAGCCGATGCACTTCACGACCGTGTCGAACATCGCGGCGACGTACCGCTTCGCGCTCAACGGCGGCTTCGGTCCGGCGGCTGCCGGTCCGCACGGCAGCGTCGTGCCGATCTTCAACGCGGCTGCCGAAGAGAACCCCACGATCAGCATCGCGCCGATGCAGGGCGACGACTACACGCAGCGGCTGCTGACGCCGTTCCCCGAGCAGAAGCTGTCGCTGCTGCTGCGCCAGGGCTACGACATCGACGCGCTGCTGCGGCTGCTCGGCGCGGAGCTGCGGCTCGACGTCGACGCCGCGCATCGCTACGTCGCGTACACGAACCGCCCGTCCGACCACGAGGGCTACGTCGTCTATCGCCGCACGATGGCGCAGCTGTCGTCGATCCAGGATCGGCACGCGCTGCACGTCGAGCCGCTGTACTTCCAGCGCATCTGGACGATGCCGCTCGACGCCGTCACGCCGGAGACGTTCGCGTCGATCTACAAGGACTACACGCTCGGCACCGGCGACGGCGGCAAGGCCTGGCAGGTCTCGAAGCGCATCGTCGGCCGCGTGATGATCAGCAACTACGACCCGGCGGTGCTGTCGAACGACGAGCGGCAGCGGCTGCATGCCGAGGCCGAGGAGGCGCCGGTCAACGAGATCCTGGTCGACATCCGGTCCGGCTTCGCCGGCGGCGAGATTCCGATGCACGGCACGCTCGCGCTGCGCAGCTTCCACGAGGTCCTCAACTTCATCGGTCGCGGCGTCGCCGAGGAGCCCGAATTCGACGTGCCGCCCGACCCGCGGACGCCGCCGATCACCGACAACCCGGTCAGCGCGCTGGCGATCGCCGAGTCGCCCGATGCGCCGACCGGCGCCGACTACGCGGTCGTGTGGCGCGGCTCGTGGTACGCGGTCGCGCCGGACACCGGCTACGCGTGGAACCGCAAGGCGTTCGCGCTGCTGTTCCAGCTGTTCCAGATGAGCATGGCGACCGGGCAGGGCACCGGGCCGGCCATCACGATCGCGAAGTAGCGGCCGCTGTTCCGCGAAAGCGCGTCGCGTACAATCGCGGCCCCCGCAGACCGGACTTCGCGCCATGGATGCCGAACGCCTGAACCAGATCGAAGCCACCATCGCCGACCTGCGCGCCCGCGCAGGCGAAGCGCGGAGGTATCTTTGACTTCGATGCCAAGGCGAACCGGCTGAACGAGGTCAATCGCGCGCTCGAGGATCCGAAGGTCTGGGACGACGCGAAGCGCGCGCAGGAGCTCGGCCGCGAGAAGAAGTCGCTCGAGGACGTCGTCGCGACGCTGACGAAGCTCGATGGCGATCTCGCCGATGGCGCCGACCTGTTCGGGATGGCGAAGGACGAAGGCGACGACGCGACGCTCGTGTCGATCGAAGCGCGACATCGACGCGGCGAAGAAGGTCGTCGAGGCGATGGAGTTCCGTCGCATGTTCTCCAACGAGGCCGACGCGTTCAACTGCTTCCTCGACATCCAGGCCGGCGCCGGCGGCACCGAGGCGCAGGACTGGGCGCAGATGCTCGAGCGCCAGTACCTGAAGTACGCGAGCGCAAGGGCTTCAAGGCCGAGCTGCTCGAGGAATCCGAAGGCGAGACGGCCGGCATCAAGAGCGCGACGATCAAGATCGAGGGCGACTACGCGTACGGCTTCCTGCGCACCGAGACCGGCGTGCATCGGCTCGTCCGCAAGAGCCCGTTCGACTCGTCGGGCGGCCGGCACACGTCGTTCGCGAGCGTGTTCGTCTATCCCGAGGTCGACGACTCGATCGAGGTCGAGATCAATCCGGCCGACCTGCGCATCGACACGTTCCGCGCGTCGGGCGCCGGCGGCCAGCACATCAACAAGACCGACTCGGCGATCCGCATCACGCACCTGCCGACCGGCATCGTCGTGCAGTGCCAGAACGATCGCAGCCAGCACCGCAACCGCGCCGAGGCGATGGCGATGCTGAAGTCGCGGCTCTACGAGGCCGAGCTGCGCAAGCGCCAGGCCGAGCAGGACAAGCTCGAGGCGTCGAAGACCGACGTCGGCTGGGGCCACCAGATCCGCTCGTACGTGCTCGACCAGTCGCGCATCAAGGACCTGCGGACGAACGTCGAGATCAGCAACACGCAGAAGGTGCTCGACGGCGATCTCGATCCGTTCATCGAGGCGAGCCTGAAGCAGGGGGTATGAGCCGCGCGACCGTCATCGCTCGCCACGGCGGCGAAGGCCGGATCCGCGAGACGTTCTCGTACCGCAAATGGGTCCCGGCCTTCGCCGGGACGACGAGGTAAGGGATGACCATCGCCATCCGGTCCGTCGACGAGCGCGAGCACGATCCCGCGCGGCGGCTGCTGCTCGCGAACGGCTGGACCGGCCGACGCTTCGAGCCCGGGCCGTTCGCCGCGATGATCGCCGGCTCCCACGAGGCGCTCGTCGCGGTCGACGGCGAGGTCGTCGTCGGCTTCGCGCGGTCCGTCAGCGACGGCGTGTCGAACGGCTATCTCTGCACGCTGGTCGTCGCCGAGTCGCATCGCGGCCGCGGCATCGCGCGGGCGCTGGTCGCGGCCGCGATGGGCGACGATCCGGACATGACGTGGGTCCTGCGCGCCGAGCGACCGGGCCTGTTCGCGTTCTACGAGAAGCTCGGCTTCCGTCGCTCGCAGGTGACGATGGAGCGCGTCCGGTCGTCGCCGGTCGCGCCGGCCGAAGGCCTGGAGGTTCGATGACGACCACCGTTGCATCCGCAGAAGTGCGAGTCGACGCGTCGACCGACGCGCCAGCCCGTTCGCCGACCGTCCCGCCCGTCTGCGGCGCGATCAACCTCGCGTCGAAGCTCGCCCTGTTCACCGAACACTGGCGACCGAAGGTCATCGCCGAGCTGAACGACTATCAGATCAAGCTCGTGAAGATCGACGGCGCGTTCGTCTGGCATCGCCACGACGACACCGACGAGCTGTTCCTCGTCGTCGACGGCGCGATGTCGATCGAGTTGCGCGACCGGCGCGTCGATCTCGTCAGCGGCGAACTGTTCGTCGTGCCGAAGGGCGTCGAGCATCGGCCGTTCGCTGCGAGCGAATGCCGGGTGATGCTGATCGAGCCGCGTGGCGTCGTGAACACCGGCGACGCCGGGCGCGACGCGATGACCGCACCGGCGGACGCGTGGATCTGAGGCGGCGTCGCGCGCGGGTCCGGTCGGCGGACGCGGCCGGCTCGGTCGACCATCCGCCGTCGAGCCCGTGGAACGCGGAACCGCCGCGATGAGCCGCGGCGGATGGCGGCGGCTGCTGAAGGCGCTGCACGAGATCTCGGCGATCGGCGTCGGCGGCGGTCTCGTGTCCTGCCTGACGATCAACCTGACCGCGTCGCGCGCGTCGGCCGCCGACTTCGCGGTCGCGCGCCAGGCGATCGCGGCGATCGCGCGCTACGTCCTCGTGCCGTCGCTGGCGCTCGTGCTGTTGAGCGGACTGCTCGCGATCGCCGTCACGCGCGGCTTCCACGACGCCGGCTGGGCCTGGGCGAAGGCGCTGCTCGGACTCAGCGTGTTCGAGGCGACGCTCGTCACCGTCGGCGCGACCCGCGACCAGGCCGAGCTCGCGGCGACGGCCGCCGACCCGACGCTGCTCGTCGCGCTGCTGCATTCGGAGCGCAACACGCTGTGGCTGCTGATCGGGCTCTCCGTCGCGAACGTCGTGCTGGCCGTGTGGCGGCCGAAGCTGTCGATCACGGTGCGCTGAAGACGACGGTCGAAGGCCGCTCGCGGTCGGCGATCCGGTGACCGGCCGCCGCGGCGCGGCCGGCGGTCCGCCGAATCGGTCGTGCCCGCGACCGCGATCGACGATTCGCTATGATCGGCGCCCCGGACGGACGCCGTCGCACGAACCGCGCGAGGTCGTCGTCGCGATTCGTCGCCACGATTGCCGTCGCATTCGCCGCGGCGGCGTCACCGCCGTCAACCCGCAGGAGCATCGCCCGCATGGAAGTCGTCGTCGTCACCGGTGCGTCGAAAGGTCTCGGCGCCGCGCTCGTCGAGCAGCTGCTGTCGCCGGACCGCCGCGTCGTCGGCATCGCGCGTTCGTCGAACGACGCGCTGGCCGAGGCCGCACGCACCCGCGGCGCGTGGCTCGACTGGTACCTGCAGGACCTGTCCGACACGGTCGCCACCGACGCGCTCGCGCGCTCGATCATGGACGGCATGCCGCGCGACGCGAGCCGCTACGTGCTCGTCAACAACGCGGCGCTCGCCGAGCCGGTCGGTCCGATCGCGACGCTCGACCCGGCCGTCGTCGTCCGTGCGATCGACGCGAACCTGACCGCGACGATGATCCTGACGACGCGTTTCCTCGCGGCGACCGCGACGCTCGACGCCGATCGTCGCGTGCTGAACATCTCGTCGGGCCTCGGCCGACGGCCGATGGACGGCACGGCGACGTACTGCGTGAGCAAGGCCGGCATGGACATGTTCACCCGCTGCATCAACGCCGAACCGGACGACCCGTCGCGCGCGAAGCGCAAGGCTCGCGCGGTGTCGCTCGCGCCGGGCGTCGTCGATACCGGCATGCAGGTCTTCATGCGCGGGCAGGATCCGGGCACGTTCCCCGAAGGTCGCTACTTCGCCGACATGAAGCGCGACGGCAAGCTCGCCTCGCCGGCCGAGGTCGCGGCGAAGATCGTGCGCTACCTCGACCGCGACGATTTCGGCGCGACCGAGATCGACGACATCCGCAACGCGTGACGCGCCGTCCGGCGCGTCGCATCCGCTTTCCATCGACCTCCGCATGAGCCCGAACGCCCCGCCGCCGTCCGCCGAACCCGTCGCCGTCGACGAGAACCAGATCGTCGCCGAGCGTCGCGCGAAGCTCGCCGAGCTCGCGCGCGGCCGGCGTCGCGTTCCCGAACGACTTCGTGCCGGACGCGAACGGCCGCGGACCTGCACGCCGCGCACGACGCGCGCAGACGCGCTCGAGCTCGAAGCGGACGCGACGACGGTCTCGGTCGCCGGCCGCATGATGCTGAAGCGCGTGATGGGCAAGGCGAGCTTCGCGACGATCAAGGACGGGACCGGCGCGATCCAGCTGTACGTCGCGACCGACGCCGTCGGCGCCGACGCGTACGCGGCGTTCAAGCGCTTCGACCTCGGCGACATCGTCGGCGGCGACCGGGACGCTGTTCAAGACGCGCACCGGCGAGCTGTCGGTCAAGGCGACGTCGATCCGCCTGCTGACGAAGTCGCTGCGTCCGCTGCCCGACAAGTTCCACGGCCTCGCCGACCAGGAGACGAAGTACCGGCAGCGCTACGTCGACCTGATCGTCAGCGACGACGACGCGCGCCACGTTCGTCGCGCGCAGCCGCGACGATCAGCGCGATCCGCGGCTTCATGACCGGGCACGGCTTCCTGGAGGTCGAGACGCCGATGCTGCATCCGATCCCGGGCGGCGCCGCGGCCAAGCCGTTCGTGACGCATCACAACGCGCTCGACATGCCGATGTTCCTGCGCATCGCGCCGGAGCTGTACCTGAAGCGGCTCGTCGTCGGCGGCTTCGAGCGCGTGTTCGAGATCAATCGCAACTTCCGCAACGAAGGCGTCGAGCCCGCGGCACAACCCCGAGTTCACGATGCTCGAGTTCTACGCGGCGTACACCGACTACCGCTGGCTGATGGACTTCACCGAGTCGCTGATCCGCGATGCGGCCGTCGCGCGCGACCGGCTCGCGCGACGCTGACCTACCAGGGCCGCGAGCTCGACCTGTCGAAGCCGTTCGAGCGGCTGACGATCGTCGACGCGATCGCTGAGGCATTCGCCGCACTATCGCGAGACGGACCTCGCCGACGACGGCGTGGCTGCGCGCGCGAACTGGCGGGCAAGGGCGTCGCCGTCGGCAAGCCGCCGTTCGCCACCGCCGGCGTCGGCGCGCTGCAGCTCGCGCTGTTCGAGGAGACCGCCGAGAGCCAGCTGTGGCAGCCGACGTACATCGTCGACTACCCGGTCGAGGTCTCGCCGCTCGCGCGCGAGTCCGACACGCGGCCCGGCGTCACCGAGCGCTTCGAGCTGTTCATCACCGGCCGCGAGATCGCGAACGGCTTCTCGGAGCTGAACGACGCCGAGGACCAGGCCGCGCGCTTCCAGGCGCAGGCCGCCGCGAAGGAAGCCGGCGACGAGGAGGCGATGTACTACGACGCCGACTACATCCGCGCGCTCGAGTACGGCATGCCGCCGACCGGCGGCTGCGGCATCGGCATCGACCGGCTGGTGATGCTGCTGACCGACGCGCCGAACATCCGCGACGTGATCCTGTTCCCGCACATGCGGCGGGAAGAGTGATGCGCGGCGGCGCGTAACGCGCTCGAACGAACCGGCTTCACGTGACGCGTCGGCCGCCGTCGATCCTCCGATCGACCCTGCGCCGTCTGCGATGATGCCGAAGCGGCGCCGCGTTCGACGACGCCCGCCAGTCCGATCGAAGAAAACGGAGGAGACCCGATGAACGCAAGGACGCTTCGCACCGCCGGCTTCGGCGCCGCCCTGTTCGCGCTCGGCTACGCGACGAGCCTCGTCGCGCAGACCTACGGCGATTCGCCGCAACGCGTCGAGGTCCGACGCGCCGATCTCGGCGGGTCGACGAACATGGAGGTCATCGAATCGACGGCCGAGTACAAGAAGGGCGACGAGGTCGCGTCGCACTTCCATCACGGCATCGAGGCCGCGTACGTGGTGCAGGGCTCGATGATCCAGGTGCCCGGCAAGGATCCGGTGATGCAGCCGACCGGCACCGTGCTGCTGAACCTGCGCGACGCGCGGCACGGCGGCTATTCGGTCGTCGGTGACACCCCGTTGAAGCTGTTCACGGTCCACATCGTCGACAAGGGCGCGCCGTTGTACGACTACTCGAAGTAGCGTCGCTCGCGTCGTGCTGAGCGCCGGCCGACGACGCGATCCCGCCGCGATCGCATCCCGATGGCCGACGCCGACGTCCTGATCGTCGGCGGCGGGATCGCGGGCCGGTGCGCGGCCTGGTTCGCGTCGCGCGCGCGGTCGCGACGTCACGCTCGTCGACGACGGCGCCCACCGCGCGAGCGACCTGCCGGTCGCGCTCGTCAATCCGCTGCGCGGAAGGCACGGTCGGCTCGTCCCGCGCGGCGTCGACGGCATGCACGCGACGTTCGCGCTCGTCGACGCGCTGCGTCGCGACGGCCACGCGATCGCCGCCGGGCGCGGGCTGCATCGACCGCTCGTCGGACGGCGCGACGACGGCGCGACCGAGGCGTACTGGCGGGCGACGATCGGGCCGCAGCTCGCGTTCGACTGGCACGCCACCGCGCCGGCGTCGCTCGGGCTCGCCGAACCGGCGCCGTCGCTGTGGCTGCGCGACGCCGGGTGGCTCGACCCTCGCGGGCTGCTGGACGCGCTCGACGCCGGCTGCGACGTGACGCGCATCGACGGCCGCGTCGTCGACGTCGACGCCGGCGGCGCGCGACTCGCAGACGGCACGACGATCCGCGCGCGCGACGTGCTGTGGTGCGGCGGCGCGTGGGGCGCCGCGCTGCTCGACGACGCGGTCGAACGCGATCTCCGGGACGAGGCCGGACCCGACGTCGATCGCGACGTCGATCGCGACGCCGACCGCGACGTCGACCGCGGCGTCGACGCCGACGGCCGCTACGAGCCCGGCGCGCTGCTCCACGCCGCCGCGTCGCCGGCGCGCGCCGCCCTGACGTTCGGCGTCTACGCGGTGCCGTGGGACGGCGGGACGATCGTCGGTCCGACGCGCGACGACGCCGGACCGCGCTTCGTCGACCGGCCGCCGACGGACGAAGCCGTCCGGCATCTGGCGGATCGCCTCGCGCGGGTCCATGGCGTCACCATCGCGCTCACGCCCGCATGGCACGGCGTGCGGCTCGCGCGGCTGTCGTCGAAGGCGACGCGAGCGCTGGCCGGCGTCGCGACGCTGACCGCGCTCGGCTCGCGCGGCTTCCTCGCGGCGCCGCTCCTCGCGGCCGAATGGGCGCGCTCGCTATGATGGCCGCGCGCCGCTCCCGCATCGTCGTCGGCGCCACCTCCAACGAAAGGGATCCGTGACCTCGAGCCTCGCCCGCAAGCCCGTTTTCTGGATCGGCGTGCTCGTCGCCTCGGCGCTGTGCCTGTTCGCGGTGCTGCGCTGGTTCGGCGACGCGTTCCCGGTGCTCGACCTGAACGTGACGATGTCGCGCGCGGCGGCGATCGACGACGCGAAGCGGCTGACCGCCGCGCGTCACCTCACGACGGCCGAGCTGACGCAGTCGGCCGCGAGCTTCGACGGCAACGCCGGCGCGCAGACGTTCATCGAGCTCGAAGGCGGCGGCAAGCCGGCGCTGAAGCCGTTCATCGGCACCGGCGTCGCCGGCTTCGACGACGAGTTCGGCCTCTATCGCTGGCGCGTGCGGCTGTTCTCGCCGGGCGTCGAGCGCGAGGTGCAGGTCGCGTTCACGCCGGCCGGCCGGCCGATCGGCTTCTTCAGCAAGGTGCCCGAGGCCGAGCCCGGCGCGGCGCTGTCGGCGGACGACGCGCGGACCATCGCGACGACGACCGCGGCGCGCGACTGGGGCGTCGACTTCGCGCGCTACCGGCCGCTGACCGCGTCGGCGCAGACGCAGCCCGGCAAGCGCGTCGACCACGAGTTCGTCTACGAGCGGCGGCTCGAGACCGCACCGTCGATCGGCACCGGCCGGCTGCGGCTGCGGCTCGTCGTCGCCGGCGATCGCCTCGTGCAGCTGCAGCGCTTCATCTACGTGCCGGAGGCCTTCGCGCGACGCTACCAGACGATGCGTTCGTCGAACGACAACATCGCGGCGGCCGCGAGCATCGTCGCCGGCATCGTCTACGGCCTCGGCGGCTGCCTCGTCGGCCTGATCTGGCTGATGCGCCGGCATGCGGTGCGCTGGGCGCCGTCGTCGAAGTGGGCCGCGGTCGTCGCGCTGTTCATCACCGGCGCGGCGCTGGCGGCCGTCGCGGACAGCTGGCTCGGCTACGACACCGCGACGTCGGCCGCGACGCATCGCATCACCGGCATCGTCGGTGCGCTCGTCGGCGGCGTCGTCACGTGGCTGCTGCTGACGGTCGTCTTCGCGACGGCCGAAGGCCTCGGCCGCCTCGCGTTCGGCGACCATCCGCAGCTGTGGCGCGTGTGGCGCCTGCCGGCCGCCTCGTCGCGCGCGGTGTGGGGCCGCACCCTCGCGGGCTACGCGTGGATCGGCTTCGACCTCGCGTTCATCGCGACCTTCTACTTCGTCGTCCAGCGCTACCTCGGCTGGTGGTCGCCGTCCGACTCGCTCGTCGATCCGAACATCCTCGGCAAGCCGCTGCCGTGGCTCGGGCCGGTGTCGATGGCGCTGCAGGCCGGGATGATGGAGGAGTCGCTGTTCCGCGCGGTGCCGCTCGCGGGCGCGGCGCTGCTCGGTCGCCGCTTCGGCCACGAGAAGGCGTTCATCGTCGTCGCGCTGGTGCTGCAGGCGATCGTGTTCGGCTGCGCGCACGCGAACTATCCGGGACAGCCGGCGTACGCGCGGCCGGTCGAGCTGTTCGTGCCGTCGCTCGTGTGGGGGCTCGTCTACCTGCGCTTCGGGCTCGTGCCCGGCATGCTGTTCCACTTCGGCTTCGACCTCGTGCTGATGTCGATCCCGCTGTTCGTCACCGACGCGCCCGGCATCGTCGTCGATCGCGCGATCGTCATCGGCATCCTGGCCGTGCCGTTGATCGTGCTCGTCGTCCAGCGGCTCCGCGCGGGTCGGCTCGTCGACCTGCCGGACAGCGAACGCAACGCCGCCGCGACCGTCGCGCCGACCGCCGACCGCGCGACGCAGGACGCGGTCGTCGACGTCGGTCGCCGACGCCGCGGCCGCGCCGTCGCCGCGGCTACGAACCGGCGCACGCATCGGCCGCCGCGAGGCGCTGCCGTGGATCGTGCTCGCCGTCGTGGGCCTCGTCGGCCTGGTGCTGCGCCCGGCGACGCCGTCCGACACGCCCGGGCTCGCGATCGACCGCGACCAGGCGGTCGCGATCGCGAACCACGCGCTCGCGGTGCGCGGCGTGACGCTCGACGCGAACTGGCGGCAGTCGGCGAAGGTCGTCGCGGTCAGCGACCCGGCCGGCGCGCGCTTCGCGTGGCGCGAGGGCGGCGCGGCGCTGTACGGCCGCCTGATCGGCCGCTGGCTGCCGCCGCCGCACTGGGAGGTGCGCTACGCGCGCTTCGACGGCGACGTCGCGACGCGCGAGACGTGGCGGGTCGTCGTCGTCGACGAGCGACCGGCGCCCGACGGCGTGCGGCTGATCGAGCACGACGTGCCCGAGTCGCGGCCCGGCAAGCGCCTGTCGGAGGCCGACGCCCGCGCGATCGCGAACGCCGCGATCGCCGACTGGGTCAAGCTGCCGGTCGCGAGCCTGCGTCCGGTCTCGGCGCACGCGTCGGAGCAACCGTCGCGCGTCGACTGGACGTTCGTCTATGCCGATCCGTCGGTCGCGCTGCCGGCCGGCGGCGAGGCGCGCGTCGTCGCGGCGCTCGCCGGAGACGAGGTCGCGGTCGTCGGCCGGTCGGTGTTCGTGCCCGACGCATGGGAGCGCGCCGAGCGCGAGCGCGACGCGCTGCTGCGACTGCCGCGCATCGCGCTCGCGATCGTCGGCCTCGCGTTCGCCGTCGCGCTGATCGTCACGATCGTCAAGCGGCTCGCGCGTGCCGAAGCGTCGATGCGCGGCGCGCTCGTCGCGGCGATCGCGACGGCGATCGCGGTCTCGTCCGGCATGCTGCTCGAGCTCGACGCGACGCGCTTCGGCTTCACGGTCGCCGAGCCGTACGCCGCGCAGATGCTGCGGGTCGCGATGCAGTGGACCGGCGTCGTCGCGGCCGCGGCCGTCTTCGGCGGCCTCGTCGCGGCCGTCGGCGTGCGTCTCGCGAGCCGGGTCGACGCCGCCGGTCGCCACGCGACGCGATCGGCGCGCCGCTGGCTGCCCGCGGCCGCGCTCGCGCTCGTCGTCGCCGGCGCGTCGGGCTACGCGCGGCTGTTCGGCGACGGCGTCGATGCCGCGCGTGCCCGCCGTCGGCGCGGCCGACGCGTCGTCGCCGGCGCTGCTCGGGTTCAGCGGCCAGCTGTCGTTCGCCGTGACCGCGTCGCTCGCGCTCGTCGTGCTCACGATGCTGTCGTCGCGACGGCGCTCGACCGAAGTCCTGGTCGCCGTCGGCATCGTCGCGTTCGCGATGCTCGGTCGTGCGTCGGCGACCGACCCGACGATCCTCGCGGTCGTCGCGTCGGGCGTCGCCGGCGCGATCGCATGGTTCGTGTTCCGCACGCTGGTCCGCGACCGGCCGTGGATCGTCGCGCCGACGCTGTTGTGCCTCGCGCTGGTCCGGCTCGTCGTGTCGCTGCTCGAGCCGGCCTATCCCGGCGCGCGACTCGCCGACGTGGCCGCGATCGTCGGCGCATGCGTCGGCTATGCGATCTGGCGATGGATCGTCGCGGCCGACGTGCGACGACTCGCCGCGGCGCCGCGACCGACGCCGGCCGACGTGCCGATCGCGGCCGCGGCCGACGCGCGCTAGATCGGGAACACGAGGCAGGTCGTCGTCGCGTACGCGAGCAGCTTGCCGTCGGCGTCGGTCAGCCGGCCTTCGGCCACGGCCGTCTGGCGGCCGACCGAGATCGTGCGGCCCTCGGCGCGGACCGGACCGGTGCGGTCGGTCATCGCGCGGATGTAGTTGACCTTCAGCTCGAGCGTCGTGTAGCCGGTCCCGGCCGGCAGCATCGTGTGGACCGCGCAGCCGACGCACGAGTCGAGCAGCGTCGCCGCATAGCCGCCGTGGACGATGCCGAGCGGGTTGTAGTGGTCGACGCGCGGCGTGCCCTGGAACACGAAGCGGCCGGGCTCGAACGAGATCGCGATGAAGTCCATCAGCCGGCCGATCGGCGGCGTCGGCAGGTCGCCGCGCCGGATCGCCGCGAACATCTCCATGCCGGACATCGTCCGCAACGCCTCGCGGTCGATCACGCCGGGGCCGCCGATCGTCTCGCGGACGTGCGCCTCCTCGTCGCGCCACAGGTCGGCCTGGTTGACGGGTGCGCCGGGACGGTCGTTCATGCGGTTCCTTTCGTTGCCGGCACGCGGTCGCCGCGTGCGTCGTCGCGGCGTACGCGCCGCTCAGGTGCTGCTCAGGCGCAGCGTCGTCGCCACCCGTCGCGATTGCCGGATAGGTGTATCTACACTATATTTCACCGCGATGATGACCGCCAGACTCGATCGGGGTGCGACGTCCGCCGGACGCAGCGCGCCGTCGCCGGCAGCCGACGCCGCGACGGCGCGCGTCGCCGGCTGCACGTGCACCCGCATCCGCCGCCTCGCGCGCCGCGTGACGCAGCATTACGACCGCGCGCTCGCGCCGAGCGGACTGCGCGTCACGCAGTACGCGCTGCTCGCGACGTTGCGGCGTCGCGCGTCGATGGCGATCGGGCCGCTCGCCGACGCGCTCGACATGGACCGCACGACGCTGACGCGCAACCTGAAGCCGCTGGTCGACGCGAAGCTCGTCGCGCTCGCGCCGAACCGCGACGACGCGCGCGTGCGCGAGGTGCGGCTGACGGCGTCGGGACGGCGCCGCCACGACGAGGCGAAGCGGCTCTGGCGGCACGCGCAGGACGAGGTCAACCGGACGTGGGGCGACGCGCAGGTCGCGTCGCTGCACGCGCTGGTCGACGGGCTGATCGACACGCATCAACCACCGGACGGACCGGCCCGGGGAGGGCGCATGAGCACGACGCAGGCGACGCCGCACCGCCACGAGAAGAGCCTGTCGCAATGGCCGCTGCTGCTCGCGTCGGCCGCGATCCTGATGATCACGATGGGCGCGCGGCAGTCGACCGGCCTGTTCCTGTCGCCGATCAACACCGCGACCGGCCTCGGCATCGTGTCGATCAGCTTCGCGCTCGCGATCGGCCAGTTCGTCTGGGGCGCCGCGCAGCCGCTGTTCGGCGCCGTGGCCGACAAGTTCGGCGCGACGCGCGTCATCGTCGTTCGGCGCGTTCCTGCTCGCGACCGGCATGGCGATCACGCCGCTGATGAAGTCGCAGGCCGGGCTGATCGTCGCGATGGGCGTGCTGACGGCAGCCGGCGCCGGGGCGGGCAGCTTCTCGATCCTGATCGGCGCGACGGCGCAGCGCATCGCGCCCGACAAGCGCTCGTTCGCGGCCGGCTTCGTCAACGCCGGCGGATCGTTCGGGCAGTTCGTCTTCGCGCCGCTGATGCAGGCGATCATCGGCGCGGCCGGATGGATCGTCGCGATGGTGACGATGGCCGCGATCACGCTCGCGACCATCCCGCTCGCGTGGCCGCTGCGGCGGCGCCACGACCTGATTCCGAAAGACGTGCCGACGCATCCGTCCGTCGCGTCGGTCGTCGACGACGTCGGCCTGAAACGGCAGCTGCGCGCGGCATTCCGCGACCCGAGCTACCTGTACCTGCACGCCGGCTTCTTCACGTGCGGCTTCCACATCGCGTTCCTCGTCACGCACCTGCCGGGCGAGGTCGCGTGGTGCAGCCTGTCGCCGCAGGTCGCCGCGAACTCGCTGGCGCTGATCGGCCTGTTCAACATCGCCGGCAGCCTGACGGTCGGCTGGCTCGGCCAGCGCTACCGGATGAAGATGCTGCTCGCGCTGATGTACGCGAGCCGCGCCGTGCTGATCGTGCTGTACCTGCTCGCGCCGAAGACGCCGACGACGTTCTACGTGTTCGCGGCGGCGCTCGGCTTCACGTGGCTCGCGACGGTGCCGCCGACGGCCGGGCTGGTCGGCAAGCTGTTCGGCACGCGCTATCTCGGCACGCTGTTCGGGCTCACGCTGCTGTCGCACCAGATCGGCGGCTTCCTCGGGGCGTGGCTCGGCGGCATCGCGTTCGCGCGCAATCACGACTACCTGTGGATGTGGTACGCCGACGTCGTGCTCGCCGTCGGCGCGGCGCTGATCAACCTGCCGATCCGCGAGAAGAAGCCGCTTCGCACGCTCGCCGCGGCGCCCGCCTGACGCGCAAGCGCGCGACGCGTCGGTCGGGCCGTGCCGGACCGCCGGCGGCGGCCCGTTCCCTATAATCGGCCGATGATTCGCGTTCCGATCGCCCTCCGCGACGCGGCCCGCGGCCGTCCGACGCGGCACGTCGCATGGTGACCCTCGAGCCGGACGGCGCCGACGAGCGCCACGTCCACGCGATCGACGCGCTGATCGACCACCTCGACGCGGCCGACGCGCAGGCCGTCCGCAAGGCGTGGGATTTCGCCGACGCGCTGTACGGCACGGGCCGGCTGTCGAGCGGCGAGCCGATCGTCGATCACGCGCTCGGCGTCGTCCGCATCCTCGACGCGGTGCGCGCCGACGCGGCCGCGCGGTCGGCCGGCCTGTTGTTCGCGGCGGCCGAACGGCTCGCGAACCCGGCCGAACAGCTCGCCGAGAACTTCGGCGACGAGATCGCGACGATCGTCGTCGGCGTCCGGCAGCTCGCGAAGCTCGCGAAGTCGGGCACCGCCGCGACGCGGCCGGTCCATCCGTCGAGCCTGATGCCGGGCGCGGCGCGCGACGGCGCGTCGCCGGACGCGAAGTCGCGCGAGCGCCAGGCCGAGACGCTGCGGAAGATGCTCCTCGCGTTCTCGACCGACGTGCGCGTGGTGCTGGTGCGGCTCGCGTCGCGACTGCAGACGTTGCGCTGGTACGCGGAGACGAAGCAGCCGCTCGCCGAATGGAACGATCCGGACGTCGCGCGGGAATCGCTCGAACTCTACGCGCCGCTCGCGAACCGCCTCGGCGTCTGGCAGGTCAAGTGGGAGCTCGAGGACCTCGCGTTCCGCTTCCTCGACCCCGACACGTACAAGCGCACGGCGCGGATGCTCGACGAGAAGCGCATCGAGCGCGAGTCGTTCATCTTCCGCAAGACGCGCGAGCTGCACGACGCGCTGAAGGCCGCGGGCATCGAGTCGACCGTCACCGGCCGACCGAAGCACCTCTACAGCATCGTCGGCAAGATGCAGTCGAAGAAGCTGTCGTTCGAGCATCTCTTCGACGTGCGCGGGCTGCGCGTGATCGTCGGCGACGAGCCGTCGTGCTACGCGGCGCTCGGCATCGTTCACGGCCGCTGGCAGGCGCTGCCGACCGAGTTCGACGACTACATCGCGAAGCCGAAGCCGAACGGCTACCGGTCGATCCACACGGTCGTGCGCGACGAGGAGGGTCGGCCGTTCGAGGTGCAGATCCGCACGCGCGACATGCATCGCTTCGCCGAGTACGGCGTCGCCGCGCACTGGCGCTACAAGGAGGGCGGCGCGTCGCTGAAGGCCGCCGACCGCTTCGACCAGCGCATCGCCTGGCTGCGGCAGCTGTTCGCCTGGCGGTCCGAGGTCGCCGGCGACCTGCAGCGCGACGCGAACGCGCTCGACCCGGGCGAGGCGCCGATCGACGACCGCGTGTACGTGCTGACACCCGAGGCGCGCGTCATCGAACTGCCGGCCGGCGCGACGCCGATCGACTTCGCGTATCACGTGCACTCCGACCTCGGCCATCGTTGCCGCGGCGCGCGCGTCGACGGCGCGCTGGTCGCGCTCAACACGCCGCTCGCGACCGGGCAGACCGTCGAGATCATCACCGCGAAACCGTCGCCGACGACGCCGCTCGAGGCGCTCGGTCCGTCGCGCGACTGGCTCAATCCGCAGCTCGGCTTCCTGCACAGCCCGCGCGCGCGGGCCAAGGTGCGGCAGTGGTTCAACGCGCGCGCGCTCGAGGCGACGCTCGCCGCGGGACGCGCGCTCGTCGAGAAGACGATGCAGCAGACGGCGCGCGGCAGCGGTCGCGCGATGCCTTCGCTCGACGACGTCGCGTCGAGGCTCGGCTTCGCACGCGCCGACGAACTGTTCGCGGCCGTCGCGAAGGACGAGGTGCCGCTGCGCCACGTCGCCGATGCGGTCGCGCCGGACGAGGCGAAGGCCGAGCGGGCGGAGGCCGAGACGTTCCGCACGCGCGGGCCGGCCGCCGCGGACGGCCGCCACGGCGGCGTGCTCGTCGTCGGCGTCGACGCGCTGATGACGCAGCTCGCGAAGTGCTGCAAGCCGGCGCCGCCCGACCCGATCGCCGGCTTCGTCACGCGCGGTCGCGGCGTGTCGATCCATCGCACCGACTGCAGCAACCTCGCCGCGATGCGCGCGCGCGACCCCGAGCGGATGATCGACGTCGACTGGGGTGACGCGGCCGGCCGCGCCGACGCGGTCTATCCGGTCGACGTGCAGGTCACGGCGCAGGACCGGCAGGGCCTGCTGCGCGACATCTCCGAAGTCTTCTCGCGCGAGAAGATCAACGTCGTCGGCGTGCAGACCGAGAGCCGCCGCGGGATGGCGCGGATGGGGTTCACGGCCGAGGTCGGCGACGCGCGGCAGCTCGCGAAGGCGCTCGTCGCGATCGGCGACGTCGCGGGGGTGGTCGAGGCGCGACGGCGTTGACGCGGGTGGCACAACGGCACCCCGCCGTTCCGCGAACCGCGAGCTAGCGCTTCGTCGCCGATTTCTTCGTCGCGGCTTTCTTCGTCGCGGCTTTCTTCGCCGCGGACTTGCGGGCCGGCGTCTTTTTCGCGGTCGACTTCCGCGACGCCGCCTTCTTCGTCGGCGTCTTCCTCGCCGTCTTCGCGGGCGTCTTCTTCGCAGCCGTCTTGCGCCCGGTCGTCTTCTTCGCGGCCGTCTTCCCGACGGTCTTCTTCGCGGCCGTCTTCCGCGTCGACGCCGACTTCTTCGATGCCGCCGAGCGTCGTGCGGACTTCGCGGCCTGCGACGTCTTCTCGGACTTCTCGAACGCGTCGGGCCCGGGCGCGCCCTTCGTTCCGGGCTTCCTCATCTTCTCGCCACTGCCGTGTGCGATGCGTTCGCGCTTCGCCTGGATGTTGGCGTACAAGCCCTTCTTCGCTGCGGCCATCGATCGTCTCCGGGAGTGGGTCGTGCGACGGATGCTGGCGCGAAAGGCGGCGCGTCGACATCGGCGATCGGACGATCCTGCGACGACTCGCGCGCGTCCGGCTGGCCGCGACCTGCGGCGTCAGCTTCGATGACCCGCGATCACCCGCTCAGCCCTCGGTCGCCTTCTCGAGCAACGCCTGCTGACCCGAGAAGCGCGCCTTGCGGTGCCGCTTGCGGTGATAGATGCCGTCGCTGTCCATCACCCACGCGAGCGCGTTGTCGCGCAGGTGGACGCGCAGCCCTTCGTCGATGACCCGCCGTCGCAGCTTCGGGTCGATCACCGGGAACGCGACCTCGACGCGGCGGAAGAAGTTGCGGTCCATCCAGTCGGCGCTCGACAGCTAGACGTCGTCGGCGCCGCCGTTGTGGAAGCAGTAGATGCGGCTGTGCTCGAGGAAGCGGCCGACGATCGAGCGCACCGTGATGTTCTCGGACAGCCCCTTGACGCCGGGTCGCAGCGTGCACACGCCGCGGACGATCAGGTCGATCCTCACGCCCGCCGCGCTCGCGAGGTAGAGCTCGCGGATCACCTCCGGCTCGAGCAGCGCGTTCATCCGCGCCATGATGCGCGCCGGCTTGCCGGCGGCGGCGATCGCGGCCTCGTGCCGGATCGCCGCGATCGTGTTCGCGTGCAGGCTGAACGGCGCCTGCCAGATGCGCTTCATCTTCTTCGCGCTGCCGAGGCCGGTCAGCTGCTGGAACACCTCGTGGACGTCGGACGTCAGGTCCTCGTCGGCGGTGAACAGGCCGAAGTCGGTGTACAGCCGCGCGGTGCCCGAGTGGTAGTTGCCGGTGCCGAGGTGCGCGTAGCGACGCAGCACGCGACTGCCGTCGTCGGTCACTTCCTGCCGCACGACGAGCACCATCTTCGCGTGCGTCTTGTGGCCGACGACGCCGTACACGACGTGCGCGCCGATCTCTTCCAGCTGCGACGCCCAGTTGATGTTCGTCTCCTCGTCGAAGCGGGCCATCAGCTCGACGACGGCCGTCACCTCCTTGCCGCTGCGCGCGGCCTTCAGCAGCGACTGCATCAGCGCCGAATCGCTGCCGGTGCGATAGATCGTCTGCTTGATCGCGACGACGTCCGGATCGGTCGCGGCCGCGTCGAGGAAGTCGAGCACCGGCATGAACGACTGGTACGGATGATGGACGAGGATGTCGCGCTTCGCGATCGTCCGGAACAGGTCGGTGTTGCGGATGTTCGCGCGGCGGATCTCCATCGGCAGCGACGGATGGAACTGCGGGAACTTGAGGTCCGGGCGGGCGACCATGTCGGGCAGCTGGATCAGCCGCACGAGGTTGACCGGTCCGTCGACGCGATAGACGTCGGCGTCGTCGAGCGCGAACTCGCGCTTGAGCAGTTGCACCATCGCGTCCGGGCAGGTCTGCGCGATCTCGAGCCGCACGGCGTCTCCGTAGTGACGCTGCGGCAGCTCGCCCTGCAGCGCGACGCGCAGGTTCGTGATCTCCTCGTCGTCGACGAACAGGTCCGAGTTGCGGGTCACGCGGAACGGATGGCAGCCGCGGATCTCCATGCCGGCGAACAGCTCGGCGACGTACGCCTGCATGATCGTCGTCAGCATGACGATCGTGTACGGCTGGTCGGACAGCGTGTCGGGCGGCCGGATCAGCCGCGGCAGCGCGCGCGGCGCCTGCACGATGGCGACGCCCGACTTGCGGCCGAACGCGTCGCGCCCGCCGAGTTCGACCGCGAAGTTCAGGCTCTTGTTGAGCACGCGCGGGAACGGATGCGCGGGATCGAGTCCGATCGGCGTCAGCACCGGCAGCACCGACTGGCGGAAGTAGCTGCGCGCCCACGCGTCGAGCGGCTCGTCCCATTCGGCCGTCAACGCGACGCGGACGCCGTGCTGCGCGAGCAGCGGCAGCAGCGTGCCGTTCAGCAGCGCGTACTGCCGGGCGACGAGCGCATGGGCGCGACGCGCGACGAGTCGCAGCGTCTCGTCGACGGGCATGCCGTCGACGTCGGCGTGGAACGGATTGAGCCGCAGCTGCGCCTTCAGGCCGGCGACGCGGACCTCGAAGAATTCGTCGAGGTTGCTGGCCGCGATGCACAGGAAGCGCAGCCGTTCGAGCAGCGGCAGCGCGGCGTCCTCGGCCTGCGCGAGCACGCGTTCGTTGAACGCGAGCAGCGACAGCTCGCGGTTGAGGAAGTCGTGCGCCGGCAAACGCTTGTTCACGAGGTCATGGCAGCCGGCGACCTTGGCCGACGATTGTTTCAGCAGCGAGACAGCGAAACCGGCGCCGCGCGCGCGGAACGACCGACGTCATTGGGTACCATCCGTCGAACCCCGCACGATCACCCGCCTCGTCCCATGCCCGCCAGTGAAACGCTGCTCGCCGCCGTCGACCTCGGATCGAACAGCTTCCGGCTGTTGATCGGCCGCGTCGTCAGGACCCCGGCCGGGTCGCAAGTCTATCCGCTGGACAGCCTCAAGGAAACGGTGCGGCTCGCGTCCGGACTGACGCGCGAGAAGACGCTCGACGCCGAGTCGCAGGGCCGGGCCGTCGCCGTGCTCGAACGGTTCGGCGACCGCCTGCGGTCGTTCCAGCCGCACGACGTGCGCGCCGTCGCGACGAACACGCTGCGCGTCGCGAAGAACGCGCGCGCGTTCCTCGCGAAGGCCGAAGCCGCGCTCGGCTTCCCGATCGAGGTCATCGCCGGCCGCGAGGAAGCGCGCCTGATCTACACCGGCGTGGCGAACGCCGCGTCGCTGAAGGACGGCTCGACGCTCGTCGTCGACATCGGCGGCGGCTCCACCGAATTCATCATCGGCGAGGGCCGCGAGCCGAAGCTGATGGAGTCGCTGTTCATGGGCTGCGTCAGCTACAGCCTGCGGTTCTTTCCCGACGGCGAGATCGACAAGCAGTCGATGAAGCAGGCGGAACTCGCGGCGCAGAAGGAACTCGAGGTGATCGCCGGCGACTATCTCGACGAGGGCTGGCAACACGCGATCGGCTCGTCGGGCACGGCGCGCGCGCTCGGCGACCTGCTCGAGTTCAACGGGCTGTCGAACGGCGGCATCACGCGCGACGGCCTCGCGGCGCTGCGCGAGCTGATGCTGAAGGCGGGTCACGCCGAACGGCTGAAGCTCGAAGGGCTCAAGCCGGACCGCATCCCCGTGCTGCCCGGCGGCTTCGCGATCATGTCGGCGATCTTCAAGATGCTCGACCTCGACGCGCTCGAGGTGACCGACGCGGCGCTGCGCCAGGGCGTGCTGTACGACCTGCTCGGGCGGGGCGAGCAACACGACACGCGCGACGTGACGATCGGGCAGTTCACGCATCGCTACGGCGTCGATCGGGCGCAGGCCACGCGCGTCGCGACGCTCGCGCTCGAGCTGATGAAGCCGCTGCTGTCCGGCGACGACGAGGCCGACGCCGACATCGAGCGCCGGCTCGGCTGGGCCGCGACGCTGCACGAGATCGGGCTGTCGATTTCGCACGCCGGGTACCACAAGCACTCGTCGTACATCCTGTCGAACGCCGACATGCCGGGCTTCTCGCGGATGGACCAGGCGAAGATCGCGCTGATCGTCCTCGGGCACACCGGCAAGCTGTCGAAGGTCGCCGATGCGATCGGCGATCCGAACGAGTGGCTCGCGGTGCTGTGCCTGCGGATCGCGGCGCTCGTCCATCGACGCCGCGCGGAGCTCGACGTGTCGGGCCTCGCGCTGAAGCGCAGCGGCAAGGGCTACCGGCTCGAGGCCGACCCCGACTGGCTCGCCGAACATCCGTTGACCGAGTTCAATCTCCGGCAGGAAGCGGCCGAGTGGGCGAAGCTCGGCATGACGCTCGAGCTCGCGTAGCGGCCGCGCAGCGCAACCGCGCGGCGCACGGCGGGGTCAGACCAGGTCCGGGTCGAGCACCGACTTCATCGTCCACTCGGTGCTGCCGTC
Organism: uncultured beta proteobacterium; assembly: GCA_963720205.1. Classification (GTDB taxonomy): domain Bacteria; phylum Pseudomonadota; class Gammaproteobacteria; order Burkholderiales; family Burkholderiaceae_D; genus CAHJXF01. Next base: position 3,921,806 of record OY970390.1, read on the forward strand.
GCGCGACCGCCTGACGAGCCACCACGCGGCGGCCTTCTTCATGCTCATGTCGCCGCGCGTGCCGGTCATCAGCCGGCGCGCGAGCTGGCCGACCCACGGCTGATGGCCGACCATCACGATCGCCGGACCGTCGTCGTCGCATTTCGCGATCGCGTCGTCGAGCGCGTCGCAGACGAGATCCATGTCGACGTCGGGCGCGAGCCGGTCGTCGAACTCGGGTTCGAGCCGCGTCCGCGCGGTCAGCGGCGCCACGGTCTCGCGCGCACGGACCGCCGGACTGCAGACGACCCGGGTGCGCTCGTCGAGCTGCTTCGCGAGCGCCTTCGCGACCCGCGCGGCGTCGCGATGGCCGCGCGGCGTCAGCGCGCGGGCGAGGTCCGGCGACCCGTCCTCGGCCTCGGCGTGGCGCCAGATGAAGAGATTGATGTTCGGCATGCGGCCTCGTCCGTTCGGTCGGCCCCGCCGAGTCTAGCGCGCGAGCGCCTGTCCGACACGCTGCACGACGACCGGCCCGGCGACGAGCAGCCAGGTGAAGAAGCACAGCAACAACGCGAGGAAGACCGCCGCGCTGCCGAGATCCTTCGCGCGTCCGGCGAGCCGATGATGGTCGAGCGAAATGCGGTCGACGGCAGCCTCGATGCTCGAATTGATCAGCTCGACGATCAGCACCAGCACGACCGACGCGACGAGCGCCAGCGTCTCGAGGGCCGACATCCTCAGCACGAGCGCGACCGGCAGCAGGACCGATGCGAGGATCAGCTCCTGCCGGAACGCGCTCTCGACGCGCAGCGCGTGCGCCAAGCCGCGCATCGAATAGCGCAGCGCGTTCCAGATGCGCCGCGGACCGCCGCTGCTCTTGTACGGGCTCTCGGCCTCGATCGTCTCGACGACGACACGCGACGCGGGGTCGCCGCCGCCGTCCGCCGCCGTCATCCGCCCGCCGCCCACGCGTCGGCGCGACCGCTCACCGCGCCGGTGGGGTGCAGGTGGTTCACGAACTGGCGGGTGCAGGCTTCCCACGAATAGCGCTCGGCGTGCGCACGCGCGACCGGACGCGGGATGTCGAGCGCGCGCAGCGCCGCCGCCCGCAGGTCGTCGTCGAGGGCGCCGGCCGGCGCGTCGCGGCCGATCACGTCGATCGGGCCGGTGACCGGATACGCCGCGACCGGGCAGCCGCAGGCGAGCGCCTCGAGCAGCACGAGGCCGAAGGTGTCGGTGCGGCTCGGGAAGACGAACACATCCGCGGCATTGTAGAGCGACGCCAGCTCCGCCTGGCCGAGCACGCCGGTGAAGCGCACGCCCGGATGCTCGGCCTTCAGCCGCGCCAGCAGCGGGCCTTCGCCGGCGACCCACTTGCTGCCCGGCAGGTCGAGCGCGAGGAACGCCTCGATGTTCTTCTCGACGGCGACGCGGCCGACGTACAGGAAGATCGGCTTCGCGAGGTCGTGTGCCATCGCCGGCCCCGGCTTGAAGATGTCGAGCTCGACGCCGCGCGACCACAGCACGACGCGCGAAGGATCGAAGCCGTAGCGCAGCAGGTCGTCGCGGACGACGCGCGTCGGCACCATCACGGCCTGCGCCGGACCGTGGAACCAGCGCAGGAAGCGGTACGTGATCGCCAGCGGCACGCCGAAGCGCGCCTTCACGTATTCGGGGAAGCGCGTGTGGTACGCGGTCGTGAACGGCATCCCGTTGCGGATCGCCCACGCGCGCGCGGCCATCCCGAGCGGTCCTTCGGTCGCGATGTGCAGCGCGTCCGGCGCCGCGGCCCGGATGCGCTCGGCCGTGCGGCGCTTCGGGAACAGCGACAGCCGGATCTCGGCGTACGTCGGGCAGGGGATCGTCCTGAATTCGAGCGGCGTCAGCAGGTCGACGACGTGGCCCATCTTCTCGAGCTCGCGACGCGTCGACTTCAGCGTGCGGACGACGCCGTTGACCTGCGGGTCCCACGCGTCGGTGACGATCGAGGATCTTCATGCGGCCGCCTCCGTCTCGGTCTGCGTCAACGCCTCCGCGCCCGTCGTCGATTCGCGGCGCGGCGTCGCCGCGTCCGGGCGCCATTCGACGATGCGCAGCACGCCCGACTGGTCCTCGACCAGCGCCGTCAGGCTCTCGACCCAGTCGCCGTCGTTGCAGTAGACGATGCCGTCGATCGTCGCGGATCTCGGCCTTGTGGATGTGGCCGCAGACGACGCCGTCGAAGCCGCGTCGCTTCGCTTCGGCGACGAGCGCCCGCTCGTAGTCGGCGATGAAGCTGACCGCGTTCTTCACCTTGTGCTTCAGGTACTGCGACAGCGACCAGTAGCCGAAGCCGAGCCGTCCGCGGACGCGGTTGAACCAGTGGTTCAGCACCAGCACGAACGTGTACAGCGAGTCGCCGAGGTACGCGAGCCACTTCGCGTGCTGGATCACGCCGTCGAACAGGTCGCCGTGCGTGACGAGCAGCCGTCGGCCGTCGGCCGTGACGTGCGTCGCCTCGTGGACGACCTCGATGCCGCCGAACGCGTGGCCGACGTAGCCGCGCGCGAACTCGTCGTGGTTGCCGGGCACGAAGATCACGCGCGTGCCCTTGCGCGCCTTGCGCAGGATCTTCTGGACGACGTCGTTGTGCGACTGCGCGCCAGGTCCAGCCCTTCTTCAGCTGCCAGCCGTCGATGATGTCGCCGACGAGGTACAGCGTGTCGGACTCGTGCGACTTCAGGAAGTCGAGCAGGTAGTCGGCCTTGCAGCCGGCCGTGCCGAGATGGACGTCGGAGATCCAGATCGTCCGGTGGCGGTGCGTCGACTCGTGCGGCTCGCGCGACGTGTCGTCCTCGGCCGGCGGTCGCGCCGGCGCGAACAGCGACGACAGCGGAGCGGCGGGCAGCGGTTCGGAGGTCAGCGGTGCATTCATGCTGAGCCCGCATTGGACCGTCGTGCGGTGACCGCGCCGTGACGGATCCGTGAACGTTCCGTGACGGTCGCACGGCCGGCGCCGGCGTTGCGGATCCGCATCGCGGCCGCTCGGCGGCGCGCCGCCGTGCTATATTCCCGCCTCTTTTACAGGCGCGTAGCTCAGCTGGTTAGAGCACCACCTTGACATGGTGGGGGTCGTTGGTTCGAGTCCAATCGCGCCTACCAACGATTCGAACGGCGGATTCGAACGGTGAATCCGAACGACGCGGCGCCCGCACGGCCGCGGTGGCAACGACAGCGACAAGGCGAGAGAAAGGGCCGGGCGAAAGCCGAACGATGGTTATGGCACCGCGAACGCAGGGAACACCCATCGACTGAAAGCGACCGCCCGCTGGCCGGACCCTGTCCGGCCGCCCGATGAAAAGCGCGGTCGTCCCGCGCTTTTTTCGTTTTCGCCGCCCCGAACCGCCATGCCGAACATCACCCTCCCCGACGGCGCCGTCCGTTCCTACGATCATCCCGTCATCGGTCGCCGACGTCGCGGCGTCGATCGGTCCCGGCCTCGCGAAGGCCGCGCTGGGCGGCCGCCTCGCCGACGCCGGCGGCAGCCGGCTCGTCGACACGTCGGCGGTGATCGACCACGATGCCGAACTCGCGATCGTCACCGCGAAGGACGCGGACGGCCTCGACGTGATCCGCCATTCGACCGCGCACCTGCTGGCCGACGCCGTGAAGGAGCTGTACCCCGACGCGCAGGTCACGATCGGGCCGGTCATCGACAACGGCTTCTACTACGACTTCGCGTACAAGCGGCCCTTCACGCCCGACGACCTCGCCGCGATCGAGAAGCGGATGGCCGAGATCGCGAAGCGCGACCTGCCGGTGAAGCGCGAGGAGTGGGCGCGCGACGACGCGGTGAAGTTCTTCGATTCCATCGGCGAGAAGTACAAGGCGGAGATCATCGGCTCGATCCCGGCCGACCAGACGATCTCGCTGTACCGCCAGGGCGACTTCATCGACCTGTGCCGCGGCCCGCACGTGCCGTCGACCGGCAAGCTGAAGGTCTTCAAGCTGATGAAGGTGGCCGGCGCGTACTGGCGCGGCGACTCGAACAACGAGATGCTCCAGCGCATCTACGGCACCGCCTGGGCGACGAAGGAGGAGCAGGACAAGTACCTGCTTCATGCTCGAGGAGGCCGAGAAGCGCGATCACCGCAAGCCTCGGCAAGCAGCTCGACCTGTTCCACATGCAGGACGAGGCGCCGGGGCTGATCTTCTGGCATCCGAAGGGCTGGGCGATCTGGCAGCAGGTCGAGAAGTACATGCGCGCCGTCTACCAGGACAACGGCTACCTCGAGGTCAAGGGTCCGCAGATCCTCGACCGCGCGCTGTGGGAGAAGACCGGGCACTGGGAGAACTACAAGGACGCGATGTTCACGACCGAGTCGGAGAACCGCGCGTACGCCCTGAAGCCGATGAACTGCCCGGGTCACGTGCAGATCTACAACAGCGGGCTGCGCAGCTACCGCGACCTGCCGCTGCGTTACGGCGAGTTCGGCCAGTGCCACCGCAACGAGCCGTCCGGAAGCCTGCACGGGATCATGCGGGTGCGCGGCTTCACGCAGGACGACGGCCACATCTTCTGCACCGAAGACCAGATCCTCGAGGAATGCGTCGGCTACACGGCGCTCTTGAAGAAGGTCTATGCGGACTTCGGCTTCACCGACATCATCTACAAGGTCGCGCTGCGACCCGAGAAGCGGATCGGCTCCGACGAGGTCTGGGACAAGGCCGAGAACGCGCTGATGGAATCGCTGCGCGTCTCCGACTGCCCGTTCACGCTGTCGCCCGGCGACGGCGCGTTCTACGGCCCGAAGATCGAATACACGCTGCGCGACTCGCTCGGCCGGCAGTGGCAGTGCGGCACGATGCAGGTCGATTTCTCGATGCCGGGGCGGCTCGGCGCCGAGTACGTCGCCGAGGACAACACGCGTCGCGTGCCGGTGATGCTGCACCGGGCGATCGTCGGCTCGCTCGAGCGTTTCATCGGGATGCTGATCGAGCATTTCGGCGGCGCGATGCCCGCCTGGCTCGCGCCGGTGCAGGCCGTCGTCTGCAACATCTCGGACGGCCAGTCCGCCTACGCGAAGAGCGTTGCCTTAGCGTTGCAAAAACAAGGCTTTAGGGTCGAATCGGATTTGCGCAACGAGAAGATCACGTATAAAATCCGCGAGCACAGCCTGCAGAAGGTGCCGTACCTCCTCGTCGTCGGCGACAAGGAGATGCAGGCCGGCACGGTGGCCGTCCGCGCGCGCGGCGGCACGGACCTGGGCGTGATGGCGCATGCGGACTTCGCGCAGCGTCTCGCCGACGAGGTCACGCAGCACGGTGCCGGGCCGGTGGCCTGACCCGCGCCGCCCGGCCGCGCATCCCTATTTTCACCACGGAGCCACGCAATCGCTACGGACAAATCGCAGCACCGCTTGAACGGCGAGATCAACGCGCCCGAAGTCCGACTGGTCGGCATCGACAACGAACCGCTGGGCATCGTCAAGATCGCCGATGCGATGCGGATGTCGGAAGAGAAGGAGGTCGACCTCGTCGAGATCGCGCCGCAGGCCGATCCGCCGGTCTGCCGGCTGATGGACTACGGCAAGTTCAAGTACCAGGAACAGAAGAAGGCGCACGACGCTCGCCTGAAGCAGAAGATCATCCAGGTCAAGGAAGTCAAGTTCCGGCCGGGGACCGACGAGGGCGACTACAACATCAAGGTGCGCAACCTGACGCGGTTCCTGGAAGAGGGCGACAAGACCAAGATCACGCTGCGCTTCCGCGGTCGCGAGATGGCGCACCAGGACATCGGGATGCGGCTGCTCGAGAAGGTCAAGGCGGATCTGGAACCGGTCGGCGTCGTCGAGCAGTTCCCGAAGATGGAAGGCCGCCAGATGATCATGGTCATCGGGCCGAAGAAGAAGAAGTGACGATGAGGCGCAATGCGCCTCATCGTCATCCCGGCGAAGGCCGGGATCCGAGTTTCGCGCCGTTGCACGGTCGTTGAACTCGGGTCCCGGCCTTCGCCGGGACGACGAAGCTCCGAGAGCTTCGTCGATCGATGCGCGCGAGCGCCTCGAACAGATCAGCGAAAGCCCGTCGACAACAAGTGCCATCGGGTTCCCAAGCGTCGCGCGGTGCGACCACCTTCCGGCATCGAAGAACAGGAGTTGTCATGCCCAAGATGAAGACCAAGAAGAGCGCTGCGAAGCGCTTCGTGGTGCGGGCCGGCGGGACCGTCAAGCGCGGTCAGGCCTTCAAGCGCCACATCCTCACCAAGAAGACCACCAAGACCAAGCGCCAGCTGCGTGGCTCGACGGCCGTTCATGATTCCAACATGAACAGCGTCCGATCCATGATGCCGTACGCCTGATCCCACACCGACCCCAGGAGAAACGACATGCCTCGCGTCAAACGTGGGGTCACGGCGCACGCGCGCCACAAGAAGGTCCTCGATGCCGCCAAGGGGTTCCGCGGCCGTCGCAGTACCGTCTTCCGCATCGCCAAGGAAGCGGTCATGCGCGCCGGGCAGTACGCCTATCGCGATCGCCGCAACAAGAAGCGCGTGTTCCGCGCGCTGTGGATCACGCGGATCAACGCGGCCTGCCGCGAGCACGACATGACGTACAGCGTGTTCATCGCCGGCCTGAAGAAGGCGTCGATCGAGCTCGACCGCAAGGTGCTCGCCGACATGGCCGTGATGGACAAGCCGGCGTTCGCGGCGATCGTCGGCCAGGTCCGGTCGGTCGTCGGCGAGACGCCCTCCGCCGCCGGCTGATCGCCCGATCCGCGCGAGCGTGCGGACCGATCGTCCGCGGCGCCCGTCGGATCGTTCGCGACGGCTGCCTGTCACCCCGGCGAAGGCCGGGGCCCAATCCGCTCGCAGGTCGATCGAGCGCGCGCGTCGCCCACGTGCGCGCTCCGCGTCGATCGGCTCGCCCAACGTCGTGGTGACGCGTCATGACCACCGCTGCTGAATCCGGCGAAGTGCTCGACCTCGACGCGCTCGTCGCCGACGCGCGCGCGCGCTTCGCCGCGGCCGTCGACGGCACCACGCTCGAGAACGAGAAGGCGCGCTTCCTCGGCAAGAGCGGTGCGCGTCACCGAACTGCTGAAGGGCCTCGGCAAGCTCGACCCGACGCAGACGCAAGGCGCGAGGGCGCGCGCATCAACGCGGCGAAGGAAGCGATCGAGGACGCTGCTGACGTCGCGTCGCCGGGCGCTCGCCGAGGCCGAGCTCGACGCGAAGCTGTCGGCCGAGGCGATCGACGTGACGCTGCCGGGCCGCGGCCTCGGCGACCGGCAGCATCCACCCGGTGATGCGCACGTGGCGCCGCATCGAGGAGATCTTCCGGTCGATCGGCTTCGACGTCGCCGACGGTCCGGAGATCGAGACCGACTGGATGAGCTTCACCGCGCTGAACAACCCCGAGAACCATCCGGCGCGGTCGATGCAGGACACGTTCTACGTCGACGTGAACGACGCCGACGGACGGCCGCTGAACCTGCGGCCGCACACGAGCCCGATGCAGGTCCGCTACGCGCGGATGCACGCCGCGGCGGTGATGGCCGGCGCCGAGACCGACGTCCGCGTCATCGCGCCGGGCCGCACGTACCGCATCGACAGCGACGCGACGCATTCGCCGATGTTCCATCAGGTCGAAGGGTTGTGGCTCGGCGACGGACATCTCGTTCGCCGACCTGAAGGGCGTCTACACGGCGTTCCTCGGCGCGTTCTTCGAGACGCGACGCGCTGTCGGTGCGCTTCCGGCCGTCGTACTTCCCGTTCACCGAGCCGTCGGCCGAGATCGACATGCGCTTCGACACCGGACCGCTCGCCGGCCGCTGGCTCGAGATCTCCGGTTCGGGCCAGGTGCATCCGACGGTCGTCGCGCAACTTCGGCCTCGACCCGGAGCGCCACATCGGCTTCGCGTTCGGCAGCGGCATCGAACGCCTCGCGATGCTTCGCTACGGCATCGACGACCTGCGCCTGTTCTACGACGGCGACCTGCGCTTCCTCGAGCAGTTCCACTGACCTCGGGCGACGGCCGAAACCGTCGCCATCGACCGTCGACGACCGCGTCGACCCGCGCCGACCCGCGACCCGCACCGACCACTCCATGCAACTGTCCGAATCCTGGCTGCGCACGTTCGTCGACCCCGACCTGTCGACGGATGCGCTCGCGCACGAGCTGACGATGCGCGGCCTCGAGGTCGAGAGCGTCGCGCCGGTCGCGCCGCCGTTCGAGCGCGTCGTCGTCGGGCAGGTGCTCGACGTCGCGAAGCATCCGAACGCGGACCGGCTGTCGGTGTGCCAGCGTCGACGTCGGCGGCGGCGTCGCCGCTGACGATCGTCTGCGGCGCGCCGAACGTCGCGGCCGGCATCAAGGTGCCGACCGCGCTCGTCGGCGCGGTGCTGCCGCCGGCGAAGGACGGCGACGCGCCGTTCGAGATCCGCAGTGCCGACGATGCGCGGCGTCGCGAGCGAAGGCATGCTGTGCTCGGCGCGCGAGCTGAAGCTGTCCGACGATCACGGCGGCCTGCTGATCCTGCCCGACGACGCGCCGGTCGGCGCGCCGCTGCGCGACGCGCTCGACCTCGACGATCACGTCTTCACGATCAAGCTGACGCCGAACAAGGGCGACTGCCTGTCGGTACTCGGCGTCGCGCGCGAGGTCGCCGCGTTCGCCGGAACGCCGGTCGCGGAGCCGGCGTACGATCCGGTCGCCCGCGACGAGTGAAGAGTCTTTACCGGTGTCGATCGAGGCGCCCGACCTCTGCGGCCGCTTCTCCGGTCGCATCGTGCGCGGCGTCGACGCGCGCGCGGCGACGCCGGCCTGGATGAAGGACCGCCTCGCGCGCAGCGGCCAGCGCAGCGTGTCGGCGCTCGTCGACATCTCGAACTACGTGATGCTCGAGCTCGGCCGGCCGACCCACGTGTTCGACCTCGCGAAGATCCACGGCGGCCTGACGGTGCGCTGGGCGCGCGACGGCGAGACGCTGAAGCTGCTGAACGGCGACACGGTCACGCTCGCGTCCGACGTCGGCGTGATCGCCGACGAACGCGCGATCGAGAGCCTCGCCGGCATCATGGGCGGCGACGCGACCGCCGTGTCGCTCGACACGACCGACATCTACCTCGAGGCCGCGTTCTGGTGGCCCGACGCGGTGCGCGGCCGCGCGCGTCGCTACGGCTTCTCGACCGAGGCGGCGCATCGCTTCGAGCGCGGCGTCGACCCGTCGACGACCGTCGCGCATCTCGAGCGCATCACGCGGCTCGTCGTCGACATCTGCGGCACCGATGCGACGCGTCGTCGGGCCGATCGACGATCAGGTCGTCGCGCTGCCGAAGCGCGAGCCGGTCCGCGATGCGCGTCGCGCGCGCGCGTCGCGTGATCGGCCTGCCGATCGCGGCCGACGAGATGGCGGCGATCTTCGACAGCTTCGGCCTCGACCTACGCGCGCTCGGGCCGCGGCGACGACGAGGTGTTCGCGGTCGTGCCGCCGCCGTATCGCTTCGACCTCGAGATCGAGGAAGACCTGATCGAGGAAGTCGCGCGCGGCCACGGCTTCGAGAAGATCCCGGCGCGGCTGCCGGTCGCGCGCGCCGTGATGCGCGCGCAGCCCGAGGCGGCGGCGCAGCGTCCACGCGATCGCCGACGCGCTCGCGGCCCGCGACTATCGCGAGGCGATCAACTTCAGCTTCGTCGAGGACGCGTGGGAGCGCGACTTCGCCGGCAACGACGACCCGATCCGGCTGCTGAACCCGATCGCGGCGCCGCTCGCGGTGATGCGGTCGTCGCTCGTCGGCAGCCTCGTCGCGAACGTGCGCTTCAACGCGAACCGCAAGGCGTCGCGCGTGCGGATGTTCGAGATCGCGAAGGTCTATCGGCGCGACGCGTCGGTCGCCGACGGGCCGACGTCGGTGGCCGGCGTCGCGCAACCGCTGAAGGTCGGCGCCATCGCTTGGGGCGACGCGGCGCCCGATCAGTGGGGCCTCGCGCATCCGCCGCGGGCCGTCGACTTCTTCGACGTGAAGGCCGACGTCGAGGCGCTGTTCGCGCCGCTCGGGCCCGCCGCCGCGCCGACGTTCGCGCGCTTCGACGGCGCCGCGCATCCGGCGCTGCATCCGGGCCGCAGCGCGACGATCGCGAGCCGCGGCGTCGTCGTCGGCTTCGTCGGCGAGCTGCATCCGCGCTGGCTGCAGACCTACGAATTGCCGAGCGCCGCGATCGTCTTCGAACTCGACGCCGACGCGCTGATGCAGGCGGACCTGCCGGTGCTCGAGCCGATCGTCGCGGTTCCCGGCGGTGCAGCGCGACCTCGCGCTGGTCGTCGACGCGTCGATCCCGGCCGGCCGCGTGCTCGACGCGATCGATGCGACGCGCGACGCGGCCCACGATCTGGTCCGGCGCGTCGAGCTGTTCGATCAATACCGCGGCAAAGGCTTGAAAGAAAACGAAAAGAGCCTTGCCTTCCGCTTCTGGTTGCAAGATACTCGGCAGACCCTGGACGAGGCCGCGATCGAGGCCGCGATGAGTCGTATCGTCGCGTCGCTCGCCGGAAGCGTCGGTGCCCGCCTGCGTTCCTAGCGGGGCCGCCGCTTCTCCGAAGAGCCGAGCCGGGACTGCGCCGCCGACCCCGGACCTCGCTGACCCGCCACCCGATCGGGCGACCCCTTCGTTCCGGATTCGAAAGACGCACGCGCATGCAGCAGCCTCCGTCCCTTCCCTCGGCCAAGACGCGACGGACGTCGGCCGGCGGCGCCACGTTGACGAAGGCCGAGCTCGCCGAACTGTTGTTCGAGCGCGTCGGACTGAACAAGCGCGAAGCGAAGGACATGGTCGACACGTTCTTCGAGGAGATCCGCTTCGCGTTGCAGCGGGGCGACAGCGTCAAGCTGTCGGGCTTCGGCAACTTCCAGCTGCGCGACAAGCCGCAGCGGCCGGGTCGCAATCCCAAGACCGGCGAGGCGATCCCGATCACCGCGCGACGCGTCGTGACGTTCCACGCGAGCCAGAAGCTCAAGGCCGTCGTCGAAGGCGAGGCGTCCGAGGAACGCGCCGCCGCGTGACGCGGGGGCCGCCGCCTTCCGGACCGCGACGGACGGAGTCCCCGTGCTCAAAGGCGATCCGCACGCGGGGCCCCTCCCGCCGATTCCGGCGAAGCGCTACTTCACGATCGGCGAGGTCAGCGAGCTGTGCGGCGTCAAGCCGCACGTGCTGCGCTACTGGGAGCAGGAGTTCACGCAACTCAAGCCGGTCAAGCGACGCGGCAACCGTCGCTATTACCAGCATCACGAAGTCCTGCTGATCCGCCGCATCCGCGAGTTGCTGTACGAGCAGGGCTTCACGATCAGCGGTGCGCGCAACCGGCTCGACGCACGCGTCGACGGTCGCGCATCGGCGAAGGCGGACCGCCACGAGCTCGACGGTGCCGACGGCGCGGACGGCGCGCCGGCGGTCTGGCGCAACGGGCACGACGGGGATGCGCCGCCGCTCGACGGTCTGCGCATCGCCGCGGTGCCCGAGCTCGCCGCGCTGCGTCGCGAACTGGTCGAGATCGCCGCGCTGCTCAAGCGCTGACGGCCGCGCGCACGGCCGCGTGACGGCGTCGCACGGCCCGTATAATCCGCCGATCGGGGCGTAGCGCAGCCTGGTAGCGTACCTGCATGGGGTGCAGGTGGTCGGAGGTTCAAATCCTCTCGCCCCGACCAGTGGAATGATCGGCACCGGCTCCGGTGCCGACTGGCCTCGCGACGACGAGACCGCGACGGCCGCATCGCACCGGCCATCGTCGACCGCCGTGCTGCAACGGTCGTCCCCATCGTCTCCCCTCATGGCAACGCGCATGCGCGCATCGCCTCTGCCGCGAGCAGAGTCCGAGGCTCCCATCGCGTTCCGCACGCGTCGCGACGGCTCGACAGCGACCGCGCATCCGCGCTCGCCACGAGCGCGGCCCCGTTTGTCATCGATCGTTCACCGGCCTGTCATCGGCCGCTGATCTACTCGCGCCTGGTCGAAAACACCAGACGACATCGAGGATCGAGGCTCATGCAGATCAACAGGCGGTGGCGGCGCAGCGGTGCCGCGCTCGGAGTGCTGGCGACGCTGGCGAACCCCATGACGATGATGCGCGCCGCGGCGCAGACGTCGCCGCCGCTCACGCTGCAGCAGAAGGTCGCGCTGCTGCAGCAGAAGGTGAAGTACGTGTTCGTGATCTTCCACGAGAACGAATCGTTCGATCACTTCTTCGGGACGTTCCCCGGCGCGAACGGCCTGTTCTCGGCGCCCGCGGGCTTCACGCCGGCGAACCAGACGACGAGCTTCACGCAACGCTACCTCGACACGAGCCTGAATCCGGCGACGACGCAGCCGTTCCTGATGCCGCAGGCCGTCGTGGCGTCGAACGGCGAACGTCGTGCCGGTCTATCCGGCGGACCTCGATCTCGGTGGATCACAGCCACCAGGGCATGGCGAACGACCTGCACGTCGATCCGACCTCGCTCGTCGCCGCGAACGACCGCTATGCGATGAACCAGGAAGGTCTCACGACCGACAGCAGCGGCAACATCGTCAAGAACACCGGCGCCGCGCCGACCGTCGGTGACGCTCGCGCAGAAGCAGCAGGGCGAGACGGTGATGAGCCACCTCGACTGCGACACGATCCCGTTCATGTGGTCGTGGGCGAAGAACTTCGTGCTGTTCGACAACTTCCACCAGACGATCATCGGACCGTCGACGCCGAACGCGATCGCGATGATCGCCGGCCAGTCGGGCGAGACGCAGTGGGCGCTGCATCCGAACGAGGGCGCCACCGTCACCTACGCGAACCCGAACTTCCAGAACGTCAAGGGCGCGACCTACGGCTCGAACTTCGCGGGCAACTCGCAACGCCTTCGTGCCGATCGTGGCCGACCCCGGTCCGTTCCCCGGTTCGCTGAAGGACCCGAGCGCCGTCAAGCCGCCGTACAACTTCGACGAGAACGCGAGCCAACCCGGCGCTGAACCTGACGTTCGCGTCGCAGCCGCTGTCGTTCATGGGCTCGAACATCGGCAACGTCATCCGTTACGACCAGAACCCGCGCGCGGACCTCGTCGACGTGCAGCACGACATCTTCACGATCGCCGCGAAGAACCAGGTCGTCAACTGGGGCTGGTATCCAGCAGGGCTTCAACGGCCACGACGCGCCCGACCCGTACGAGCCGCAGGGCACCGGCACGCCGAACCCGACCAACGACCCGAGCCTGTACACCGGCTACATCCTGCACCACAACGGGCCGCAGTATTTCGGCTACCTCGCCGACAACACGCAACGTGCTGGCGAACAACCTGCACGGCGCGCAGGACTTCATCGACGCGGTCAACAACCGCACGCTGCCGGCGGCCGGCGGCGTGTTCTATCTCCGCGGCGGCTACAGCAACAACGAGGGGCTCGTCCCGGTCGATCCGACGCCGGCGATCCAGCACGCGTTCATCGGCAACGACGACCATCCCGGCCTACTCCGACCACCAGATCTCGGAAGCCTTCGCCGCCGAAGCGATCAGCGCGATCGCGAACAGCCCGTACTGGAACCAGAGCGCGATCATCATCACCTACGACGAGACCGACGGCTTCTACGATCACGCGCCGATCGCCCAGCGCAGCAAGTTCGTCGACGGCTCGATCCTCGCCGGCGGTCCGCGCATCCCGACGATCGTGATCTCGCCCTGGTCGCTGCAGGGTTCGATCTCGCATCAGTACAGCGAGCACGGCTCGGTCATCAAGTTCATCAACGAGCTGTTCAACCTCGTCCCGCTCGCGCAGCTGCCCGACGAAGCGCACGCGCGGTCGCTCGGCCAGGCGAACCTCGGGCAGGCGAACCTCGGCCCGTCGGACGATCCGGCCAACGAGCTCGGCGACCTGACCGAAGCGTTCGACTACACGCGGATGCAGAACAACACGCCGATCCTGCCGGTCGGTCGCGACGTTCTCGCCGACGCAGATCAAGACGCTGCCGCATCTGGCGACGGCGACCTACGTCGCCGAACGGCTACACCAACGGCGCCTGCGCGGCGATCGGCGATCCTGCCGACCGACTTCCCGTCGGCGGCCGCGTACCAGGCCGGTCAGCCGACCGATCCGTATCCGGTCGACGTCAACCCGCGACCGTCGCAGTCGCCGGGCACGCCGACGTCGGGCACCTGGACGCCCTGATCGGCCGATCGCCCGACGCACGACGAAGGCGGCCCGCGCGCCGCCTTCGGTTCATCGCTCGCAACCCACTCGTATCGACGCATGGCTCGCCATCTCCTCGCGCTGCTGTCCCTGTCCTGCCTGCTGATCGGCGGCCCGGTCCTCGCCGACACGCTCGACGACGTCCGCGTCGACCGGCTACCTGAAGTGCGGCACCGTCGAGTCGGCCGACGACTGGAACGGCCACGACCAGCACGGCGACCTGTCCGGACTCGGCGGCGAGGTCTGCCGGGCCGTCGCGATCGCGATCTTCGGCGAGCGCGCCCGCATCGAGGTGACCCGCTTCCCGGCCGAGCCCGAGGCGCTGGACGCGGTGCAGGTCCGGCGCCGTGGCGCTCGTCGTCGGCGTGACGCCGGGCACCGAGGTCGCGCTGCAATACGACGTCGGCTTCGGACCGCCGATCCTGTTCGACTCGCAGCGCTTCATGGTGCCGCAGTCGAGCCGCATCACGTCCGTCGCGCAACTGAACGACCAGCTGGTCTGCGCGATGAACAACACGCCGTCGGAGCGCACGCTGCGCGAAGAGATGACGCGCGCGGGGCATCCCGTACGGGCTGCAGGCGCATTCGGAACAGGGCGAGATGGACGCGTCGGTCGCCGTCGCGCGGTGCGCGGCGGGCTCGGCGCTCGAGACGCGGCTCGCCGATTCGCGCGCCGACTTCCCGGCCAACGCGCCGCCGTTCGTGTTCCTGCCGGACCGACTCGGGATCGATCCGGTCGTGCCGGCCTATCGCTACGGCGACCACAAGTTCGGCCTGATCGTCGACTGGACCGTCAACGCGCTGATCGAGGCCGAATCGGTCGGTATCACGCAGGCCAACGTCGCGCGACGCGACGTCACGCACGGACCTGCGCGCCGAGCGGCTGCTCGGCCGCGACCGCACCGTCGCGCAGGCGCTCGGCCTGCCGCCCGACTGGGCCGTCCACGTCATCGCGACGACCGGCAACTACGGCGAGATCTTCGAGCGAACGGTCGGCAAGTCCTACCGGCTCGAACGAGGTCTCAACGCGCTCTGGACATCGGGCGGACTGATGTACCCGATGCCGATGCAGTGATGCCACCCACCCGCCCCGAGGCTCGCAACGCCTCATCGTCGCTTCGCCTTCGACCGGCTCGCCGGTCGAAGGCGAGGCGCTTCTCATCTCGAACCTCCCCGGGAGAATCCATGTCGTTTCGCCTCAAGCTGCTCGCCACCGTCGCGTTCCCTCGCGCTCGCGACGGGTGCCCACGCGACCACCATCTTCGACCTCGGCGGCTCGCTCGGCGCGACGCCGACGTTCGCGATCACGTCCGGCGGCAACACCGCCACGTTCACGTCGCCGGTCGGCAACGGGTTCCAGGTCCAGGACACGACCGGCCTGCTGACGTTCTCGACGGCGCTGCTCGACAGCAACTTCTTCGGCACCGACAACCTGACGATCACGTTCTCGCAGGCCGTCAAGAACGACATCCTGATCCCGTTCGCGATCCTCGACGCGTTCGATGTCGGCCCCGACCTGCTGACCGTCACCGCCAACACCGGCCAGTCGGCACTGTTCGCCGCGACGCCCGACAACCTCGCGCTGAGCGAGCCGGAAGGGCTCGTCGACTTCTCGCCGACGAGCGCCATCACGTCGCTGACGCTGTCGAGCCCGATCGCGTTCGCGATCGGCAGCGCGCAGATCCCGGAGCCGATGACGGTCGCGCTGTTCGGCATCGGCGCGGCCGGACTGGTCGCGACGCGTCGGCGCCGCGCCGTCGCGCGCTGATCGGGTCGCGGTCCGCCGGCGTCGTCGCGCGGCGGCGGATCGCGTCTTCGTCGCGGACGAGGCGCGCGCTTCGCCCGCCCGGGTAAGCTGTGCGGCCGCTCGCCCGAAATCCTATTTCCTTGCCCGAACTCCCCGACTGGCTCGCCGCCGCGCGCGACCACTGGCGCTGGCGCGGCGCCGACCGACCGCCGTTCGCCGCGACGCCGGCGCCCGGTCAGCGATCGGTGTGGGACTTTCCGCGACCGCCGGCCGTCGTCGACGACGCGCGCGAGATCGTCGTGCGCGCGGGCCGCGACGAGATCGCGCGGACGCGCCGCGCGCTCGCGGTCTGCGAGACCGGGCACCCGCCGACGTTCTACCTGCCGCCGGACGACGTCGACGCGCGCTTTCTCGAGCCGGCCGGCGGCGGCTCGTTCTGCGAATGGAAGGGCCCGGCGTCGTACTGGAGCGTGCGGACCGACGACGGCCTGCTGCCGCGGGCGGCCTGGAGCTATCCGCGGCCGCTCGCCGGCGGCGAACGCCTCGCCGGCCACGTCGCGTTCTACGCGTCGGCGCTGACCTGCCTCGTCGACGGCGTCCGCGCGCGGCCGCAGCCGGGCGGCTTCTACGGCGGCTGGATCACGCCCGACCTCGCGGGTCCGTTCAAGGGCGAGCCCGGCAGCGAAGGCTGGTGAGCGCGCCTTGAACTCGCTGCCCGACGGCTACCGGGCCGTCGTCGTCGGCGCGTCCGGCGGCATCGGCCGCGCGTTGGTCGACGCACTGCGCGCGGACCCGCGCTGCCGCGACGTCGAAGCGTTGCACCGGCGATCGACGCCGCGGATCGACTTCGACGACGAGGCCAGCATCGGCGACGCCGCGGCGCGGCTCGCGGCCGGTGGCCCGATCGATCTTCTGGTCAACGCCGCCGGTGTCCTGCACGGCGACGCGTTCATGCCGGACAAGCGCTTCGCCGACCTCGACGGCGCGCAGCTCGCGGCGGTCTTCCGCGTCAACGCGATCGGACCGGCGCTCGTGCTGCGACACTTCGGGCCGCTGCTGGCGCGCGAGCGTTCGCTGGTCGGCCTGCTGTCCGCGAAGGTCGGCAGCATCGGCGACGACCGGCTCGGCGGCTGGACGGCGTATCGCGCGTCGAAGGCCGCGCTGAACATGGTCGCGAAGAATGCGGCGATCGAATTCGCGCGGACGCGGCCGGGTGCGGTCGTCGTCGCGCTGCATCCGGGCACCGTCGACACGGCGCTGTCGCGACCGTTCGGCGGCGAGCGGATCGGGCGCCCGCCGGCCGTCGCGGCGGCCGAGCTGCTCGCGGTGCTCGACGGTCTCGCGCCGGCCGACAGCGGCGCGTTCGTCGCCTACGACGGCACGCGGCTGCCGTGGTGACGACCGGCGGCGCGCGCAGTCAGGCGGCGACGCGCCGGTCGGCCATCGCCTCGGCCGCGATCTCGTACGACCGCAGCCGCGCCGCGTGGTCGTGGATCTGCGACGTCAGCATCAGCTCGTTCGCGCCGGTGCGCTCGACGAAGCGCTCGATCGCGGTCCGCACCTCGTCGGGCGTGCCGATCGCCGAGCACGTCAGGACCTGCGCCAGCAGCGCCTTCGCGTCGGGGCCGATGCGGTCCATGAACCCCTCGACCGGCCGCGGCAGCGGCGCCGGTCGGCCGCTGCGCAGGTTGATGAACGCCTGCTGGCTCGACGACGCGCGATAGACCGCTTCGTCGTGGGTGTCGGCCGCGAAGACGTTGAAGCCGAGCATCACGTACGGCGTCGCCTGCTGCTTCGACGGACGGAACTGCGCGCGATAGATCTCGACCGCGTCCATCATCTGCGCCGGCGCGAAGTGCGACGCGAACGCGAACGGAAGCCCGAGCGCGGCCGCGAGCTGCGCGCCGAAGAGGCTCGAGCCGAGGATCCACAGCGGCACCTCGAGGCCGGTGCCCGGTACCGCGCGGATCGGTTGCGTCGGCGCGGGCGAGAAATAGTCCATCAACTCGAGGACGTCGCGCGGGAAGGCATCCGGGTCGCTGTCGAGCGTGCGGCGCAGCGCGCGCGCCGTCCGCTGGTCTGCGCCGGGCGCGCGGCCGAGGCCGAGGTCGATGCGGCCGGGGAACAGCGACGCGAGCGTGCCGAACTGCTCGGCGATCACGAGCGGCGCGTGGTTCGGCAGCATGATGCCGCCGGCCCCGACGCGGATCGTCGACGTGCCGGCGGCGACGTGGCCGATCAGGACGGCGGTCGCGGCGCTCGCGACGCCCGGCATCCCGTGATGCTCGGCGAGCCAGTAGCGGCGAAAGCCCCAGCGCTCGGCGTGCCGCGCGAGGTCGAGCGTGTTGCGGAACGATTGCGCGGCATCGCTGCCTTCGGCGATCGGGGACAGGTCGAGGACGGAATGAGCGGTCATGACGGATACCTGAGGGCGCGACGCCGCGGCGCAACGTCCGATTGGAACACGGGGGCGGCCCGCGGTTCGCGTCACCTGCTCAAGCTTGCCGGGAGGGCGCCGATACAGACCCTGTGAGCCGGGGCCGAGCGCTTCCGGGCGACCGTTCGTGCCCGCGCGGGACCGGCCCGACCTAGGACTGGACAACGAATGGCGGGCTTGAGCCAACTACGCGTGCTGATCGTCGAGGAGGAGGCGGGCCGACGGCATCGCATCGCCGAGATGCTGCGCGAGCTCGGCTGCCCGCCCGCCGACGAGGCGGACGACGGCCGCGACGGCCTGGTCATGCTCGAGTCGGCCGAGCTCGCGTACGACCTGCTGATGTGCAACCTCGACATGGCCGGGATGGACGGCCTCGAGTTCATCCGTCATGCCGCGCGACTCGGCGTCGGCGGGCTGATCCTGTTCTCCGAGCACGACGAAGCGGTGCTGTCGTCGGCCGAATGGATGGCGCGCGCGTACGACGCGCCGCTGCTCGGCGCGTTGCGGGCGCCGATCGACAAGGAAGCGCTGGCGCCGCTGATCGAGCGGCTGCACGGCAATCTCACCGTCTATTCCGACGTCGTCGGCTCGGGATACCCGGTCGGCGACCAGCGCGCGATCGAGGAGATCGAGACGGCGCTCGCGCTGCGGCAGTTCGTGCCGCACTACCAGCCGAAGGTCTGCCTGACGACGGGCGCGGTGCGCGGCGCCGAGGCGCTGGTGCGCTGGGAACATCCGGAGCTCGGCCTGCTCGCGCCGACGCACTTCGTCGACCTGACCGAGAGCAGCGGGCTGATCGAGCCGCTGACGCATCTCGTGCTGGAGCAGGCGGGCCGCGATGCGATGGCCTGGGCGCAGCGCGGACTGAACGTGCAGGTCTCGGTCAACGTCTCGCCGCTGACGCTCGAGATGCCGAACTGCGCGAAGCAGCTGCTCGAGACGATCGCGCGCACCGGCGCGCAGCCGACGCAGTTCACGATCGAGATCACCGAGAAGGCGTTCGCGCGCGACGCGGCCACCGTGCTCGAGAACGTGCTGCGACTGCGGATGCGCGGCTGCGGCGTCGCGGTCGACGACTTCGGCACCGGCTATTCGTCGCTGCAGCAGCTGCATCGCACGCCGATCACCGAGCTCAAGCTCGACCGGTCGTTCGTGCGCCGGCTGAAGTCGAACAGCAAGGCGCAGTCGATCATCGAGTCGACGCTCGACCTCGCGCGAAAGCTCAAGCTCAAGACCGTCGCCGAAGGCATCGACAACGACGAGCAGCGCCGCTGGCTCGCGTCGCTCGGCTGCCAGACGGGACAGGGCTACTTCTTCGCGCGGCCGATGGAACGCGAGCAGTTCGAGGCGTGGTGCCGCCGTCGCCAGCCGCTGGCCGCCTGAGCGCGAAAGGCGCGTGCTAAGCTCGACGCGCCATCCGGGTCCGCGCAGCATCACCGGCGACACCGCGTGACGCCGACGCATCACGCCGCACCCGTGACACCGAACCCAACGACAGCCGCGCCCGCCCGAGCGCGGCTATTTTTTCGTCCTCGACCCGCCTTCCCGCGCCCGCCGTCATGCACATCCTCGTCTCGAACGACGACGGCTATTTCGCGCCCGGGCTGATCGCGCTCGCCGACGCGATGGCCGAGCTCGGCGAGGTCACCGTCGTCGCGCCGGAGCAGAACCAGAGCGGCGCGTCCCACTCGCTGACGCTGAACCGGCCGCTGTCGGTCGTCGAGACCGAACGCGGGTACCGCTCGGTCAACGGCACGCCGACCGACTGCGTCCACGTCGCGATGACCGGCCTGCTCGACCGGCTGCCCGACGTCGTCGTCTCGGGCATCAACAACGGCCTGAACATGGGCGACGACACGATCTACTCGGGGACCGTCGCGGCGGCGATGGAAGGCTTCCTGTTCGGCGTGCCGTCGTTCGCGTTCTCGCTCGTCGAGAAGGACTGGACGCATCTCGACGCGGCGGCGCGCGTCGCGCGGAACATCGTCGCGACGACGATGGCCGCGAAGCCGGTCGGCCCGTTCCTGTTGAACGTCAACATCCCGAATCGCGCCGACGCCGACGCGGCACCGATCGTCGTCGCGCGGCTCGGCAAGCGGCATCCGTCGGAGCCGGTGCACGTGATGGAGAGCCCGCGCGGCGGCCGGATCTACTGGATCGGCGCGGCGGGTGCGGCGCGCGACGCCGGGCCGGGCACCGACTTCCACGCGGTCGCGAACGGCATGGTCGCCGTCACGCCGTTGCAGATCGACCTGACGCACGTCGATCGACTCGACGAAGTGCGCGGCTGGCTCGGCGGCTGACGCGGCGCGCCGATGACGTCGTCGCGCAAGGCGTGGATGGTCGCGATGCCGACCGGCACGACGCCGAAAGCCCGCGCCGGCAAGCCGATCGCGCCCGCCGCGATCAAGCCGAAGGCCGCCGCGAAGGCCGCGTCGCCGTCGCCGCCGGTCGACGCGCGCGAGCAGGCCGAGCGCGACCGGCGGTATCGCACGCAGGGCGCCGGACACGCGCGCGCGTCGCTGAATCCCGATCGCCAGCGCGAACGGATGGTCGAGCGGCTGCAGGCGTCGGGCATCCGGCATCCGGCGGTGCTCGCGGCGATGGGGCGCACGCCGCGGCACCGCTTCGTCGACGAGGGCCTCGCGACCACGCGTACGAGGACACCGCGCTGCCGATCGGCCACGCGCAGACGATCTCGCAGCCGTACGTCGTCGCGCGGATGACGGAGCTCGTCGTCGCCGAGCTGCCGGTCGCGGCGCGCTCGGCGCGCGATCCTCGAGATCGGGACCGGCTGCGGCTACCAGGCCGCGGTGCTCGCGGAAGTCGTCGGCGAGGTCTATTCGATCGAGCGCATCCGCGCGCTGCACGACCGCGCGCGCGACAACCTGCGGGCGTTGCGGATGCCGAACCTGCGGCTCGTCCACGGCGACGGGCTCGCCGGATTGCCGGGCGCGGCGCCGTTCGACGCGCATGCTGATCGCCGCCGCCGGCGACGCGCTGCCCGACGCGCTGCTCGACCAGGTGAAGATCGGCGGCCGGGTGCTCGCGCCGCTGTCGACCGGACGGGTCGCAGCGCGGCGGACAGACGCTGTGCCTGATCGTGCGGACCGGCCGCGCGACGTGGTCGACGACGCTGCTCGACGCGGTCCGCTTCGTACCGCTGAAGCCCGGCACGGCCTGATCCGGCGCGGGTCGGTACGCTAAACTCGCGACCCCGCGGTGGCCGCGCGCGCCTCGACGCCCGCCGCCGCAAAGCCTTCCGGAAGCCATCGCCATGACGCCCCGTCCGTCCTCGTCCCGGTTGCTCGCGCTCGCGGCGGCGACGACCGCCGCCGCGCTCGCGGCCTGCACGACCGTCAGCCTCAAGCAGCCGCAGGTCGTCGAGTGGTCGAGCGGCGCACCGCCGACCGTCACGCAGGTCTCGCCGTCGGGCGCGGCGCTGCCCGGCGGCACGACCTACGTCGTGCGTCGCGACGACACGCTGGCGTCGATCGCGCGGCGCTTCGACACGACGCCGGCCGACCTCGCGGCGTGGAACGACCTCGGCCCGAACCCGCGCGTGCGGCCCGACCAGGTGCTGCGCGTGTCGCCGCCGCCGTCGGTGCGACACGGCGCCGGTCGCGATGCCGCAACCGGTCGGCAACGAGGGCGTCGAGGCGCGCCCGATCGGGCCGCCGGACGCGTCGTCGGGCATGCTGTCGCCGAGCGCCGCGGCATCGGTCGCGTCGTCGAACGCGCCGCTGAAGAGCGGACCGCTCGGCACGAAGCAGCCGTATTCGGACGCGGCGTTCGCCGAGCTGTCGCGTGCGGACGCCGGCGCCGCGCCACCGGTCGTCGCGTCGATCGCGCCGACGCCGACCGGGCCCGCCACGCCGGCCGCGGCCGGCGGCGTGTCGTGGGGGTGGCCGACCGAGGCCCGGCCGCGCGGCGGATTCGACGAAAAGTCGAAGGGCGTCGACTTCGCCGGCAAGGCCGGCGATCCGGTGCTCGCGGCGGCCGACGGCCGCGTCACGTTCGCCGGCACCGGCGTGCGCGGCTACGGCAACTTCGTGATCGTCCAGCACTCGCCCGACCTGCTGTCGGTCTACGCGCACAACCGCGCGAACCTCGTGAAGGAAGGCGCGACGGTCGTGAAGGGCCAGAAGATCGCCGAGATGGGCAGCACCGACGCCGACGGCGTGAAGCTGCACTTCGAGATCCGTCGCGACAGCAAGCCGGTCGACCCGCTGCAATACCTGCCCGCGCGTTGATGCGTCCGCGCATCCCGACGCGCGCCGGTCGCGGTCGCGCATGACGCCGGTCCTCGTCTTCGACATCGAGACCGTGCCCGACGCCGCCGGGCTGCGGCGGCTGCACGGCTGGGGCGCCGACCTGACCGACGCCGAGGTCGCGACGCGCGCGCTCGCGGACCGCGAGGCCGCGACCGGCCGGGCGTTCATGCCGCACTACCTGCAGCGCGTCGTCGCGATCTCGTGCGTGTTCCGCGACGACGACGGGCTGCGCGTGCGATCGCTCGGCGATCCCGGCGACGGCGAGGCGAAGCTGATCGGCGACTTCTTCAAGACCGTCGAGCGCTACACGCCGCAGCTCGTGTCGTGGAACGGCGGCGGCTTCGACCTGCCGGTGCTGCATTACCGCGGGCTGGTGCACGGCATCGCCGCGAACCGTTACTGGGACCTCGGCGACGAGGACCGCGACTTCAAGTGGAACAACTACATCGGTCGCTATCACATGCGGCACTGCGACCTGATGGACCTGTTGTCGATGTACCAGCCGCGCGCCGCCGCGCCGCTCGACGCGCTCGCGAAGCTGTGCGGTTTCCCCGGCAAGCTCGGCATGGACGGCAGCCAGGTGTGGCCGGCGTATCTCGACGGCCGGATCGACGACATCCGCGCGTACTGCGAGACCGACGTGATGAACACGTGGATGATGTTCTGCCGCTTCCAGGCGATGCGCGGCATCCACACGCACGCGGCCTACGAGGCCGAGGTCGCCCTCGCGAAGGCGCTGCTGTCGTCGCTGCCCGGCGCGCACTGGCGCGAGTACCTCGACGCCTGGAAGGGCCACGACGCTTGACGCGCGCGCGGCCGCCGCTGCCCGATCCGGTCGCGTTCGACGCGCCGGTGCTCACGGTCGAGTCGCTCGACCAGGAAGGTCGCGGCGTCGCGCACGTCGACGGCAAGGTCGTCTTCGTCGACGGCGCGCTGGCCGGCGAGCGGGTCAGCTACGCGAGCCGCACGAAGAAGGCGAGCTACGAGATCGCCGACGTCGGACGCGTGATCCGCGAGAGCGCGTCGCGCGTCGTGCCGCGCTGCCCGCACTTCGGCGTCTGCGGCGGCTGTTCGATGCAGCATCTCGACGCGGCGGCGCAGGTCGCCGTGAAGCAGCGCGTGCTCGAGGACGCGCTGCGCCACATCGGCCGCGTGCGCCCCGAGCGCATGCTGCCGCCGATCCACGGTCCGGCGTGGGGCTATCGCCATCGCGCGCGGCTGTCGGTGCGGCTGGTCGAGAAGAAGGGCGGCGTGCTGGTCGGCTTCCACGAGCGGCGCAGCAGCTACGTCGCCGAGATGCGCGAGTGCCACGTCGTGCCGCCGCACGTCGGCGCGCTGATCGTGCCGCTGCGCGAGCTCGTCGCGAAGCTGTCGATCGCGCGACGCCTGCCGCAGATCGAGCTCGCGATCGGCGAGGGCGCGAGCCCGCGCGACCTCGTGACGGTGCTCGTGCTGCGCATCCTCGAGCCGCTGTCCGCCGCCGACGAGGCGACGCTCGACGCGTTCGCGGCCGAACATCGCGTCGAGCTCTGGGTGCAGCCGAAGGGGCCGGACACGGCCCGCCCGCTGCGAGCGTCGTCGCCGGCGGAGCTGCACTACGACCTGCCCGAGTTCGGCGTGCGCGTGTGGTTCGGGCCGACCGATTTCACGCAGGTCAACGCGCCGATCAATCGCGTGCTCGTCGGGCGCGCGCTGCGGCTGCTCGACGCGCAGCCGGGCGATCGCGTCGCCGACCTGTTCTGCGGCCTCGGCAACTTCACGCTGCCGATCGCGACCCGCGCGCGCGAGGTCGTCGGCATCGAAGGCAGCGCCGCGATGACGGCGCGCGCCGCGGCGAACGCCGCACGCAACGGCCTCGCGGCGAAGACGTCGTTCCGCGTCGCGAACCTGTTCGAGGTCGACGCCGCGTTCCTCGACGAGCTCGGACCGTTCGACCGGATGCTGATCGATCCGCCGCGCGAAGGCGCGATCGCGGTCGCGAAGGCGCTCGCGGCGTCGACGCCGGAGCGCGCGCCGCACCGCATCGTCTACGTGTCGTGCAATCCGGCGACGCTCGCCCGCGACGCGGCCGTCTTGACGCACGAGGGCCGCTACGTGCTCGCGCAGGCCGGCGTCGTCAACATGTTCCCGCAGACGTCGCACGTCGAGTCGATCGCGGTGTTCGACCGGTCGGACGCGTAGGCCGGGTCGTCGACAGGCGAAAAAAAGCCCGCCGGAGCGGGCCTTTCGTCGCGCTGGCTCGGACCGTCAGTTGCGGTTGCCGCCGAAGATGCCGAGGATCGCGAGGAGGTTGCTGAACACGTTGTACAGGTCGAGGTAGATCGCGAGCGTGGCGCGGATGTAGTTCGTCTCGCCGCCGTTGATGACGCGCTGGACGTCGTACAGCATGAACGCCGAGAAGATCACGATCGCGAGCACCGAGATCGCGAGCATCATCGCCGGCAGCTGCAGGAAGAAGTTCGCGAGCGCCGCGATCAGGATCACGACCGCGCCCATCATCAGCCAGCGGCCCATTCCCGAGAAGTCGCGCTTGCTGACCGTCGCGATCGACGCCATCGCGCCGAAGATGATCGCGGTGCCGCCGAACGCCATCGTGATCAGCGACAGCCCGTTCGAGAAGCCGAGCACGAACGCCAGCAGCCGGGACAGCATCAGCCCCATGAAGAACGTGAAGGCGAGCAGCAACGCGACGCCGATGCCGCTGTCCTTGTTGCGCTCGATCGCGTAGATCATGCCGAACGCGCCGACCAGGAAGACGATCAACGTCATGCCCGGGCGGGCGCCCATCACGCCGGCGAAGTTGAACGCGATGCCGGCCCACGCGCCGAGCACCGTCGGGATCATCGACAGCGCCAGCAGCCAGTACGTGTTGCGCAGGACGGCGTTGCGCGCGAGCAGCGAGCCGGACGTCGCCGGGGACCCGAACGCATACGGGTTGGCGCGCTGCAGATTGCGATTCAGATCGTTGTCCATCGAAACTCCCGATTCAAGCGAGAAGACACCGGTTCGAAGATCGCGTGCGCCGTCCGGATTTCAAGGGTGAATCCGGGGTACGAGGACGCGCCGATCACCGTCGCCGATCATACTGCACTCAGACGAGGCGGCTTGCGGAAAGTTGCAGACGCGCGCCGTCTCGGACTCCCCCTGCCGGCCGCGCCGTCGACGCGGTTGCGCATCCGTGCCGTGGTAATATCGAGGGTTGACAAAACCAATAATTGCACCTGAGGAAACAACCACATGGCAAGCGAGCGCACCCTGTCGATCATCAAGCCGGACGCGGTGGCGAAGAACGTCGTCGGCCGGATCCTGTCGCGCTTCGAGGACGCCGGCCTGAAGGTCGCGGCGTGCCGCATGACGCAGCTCTCGCGCACCGAGGCGGAGGGGTTCTACGCGGTGCACCGCGAGCGGCCGTTCTTCAAGGACCTCGTCGAATTCATGATTTCCGGGCCGGTCGTGGTGCAGGTGCTCGAAGGCGACGGCGCCATCCAGAAGAATCGCGACCTGATGGGCGCGACCGATCCGAAGAAGGCGGCGGCCGGCACGATCCGCGCCGACTTCGCCGACAGCATCGACGCGAATGCGGTGCACGGCAGCGACGCGCCGGAGACCGCCGCGACCGAGATCGCGTATTTCTTCCCCGCGCTGAACGTCTACGCCCGCTGAGGATCGCCGACCCGCGATGGACACCCGGACCAACCTGCTCGACCTCGACGCCGACGCGCTAGCCGCGTGGTGCGTCGCGCACGGCGAGAAGCCGTTCCGGGCGAAGCAGCTGCTGCAGTGGATCCATCGCGCCGGCGTCGCCGACTTCGACGCGATGACGACGCTCGCGAAGAGCCTGCGCGAGCGGCTCGTGGCGTCGGCCGAGGTCCGCGAACTGCCGGCGCTGAGCGACCACGTGTCGGCCGACGGCACGCGCAAGTGGCTGCTCGACGTCGGGCAGGGCAACGCGGTCGAGACGGTGTTCATCCCCGAGACGCGGCGCGGAACGCTGTGCATCTCGACGCAGGCCGGATGCGCGGTCAATTGCCGCTTCTGCTCGACCGGCAAGCAGGGCTTCAACCGCAACCTCACGACCGGCGAGATCATCGGCCAGCTGTGGCTCGCGAACCGCAAGCTCGGCGCGGTGGCGGCCGGCGGCGACGAGGGCGGCGAGCGCGTGATCAGCAACGTCGTGCTGATGGGCATGGGCGAGCCGCTGCTGAACTACGAGCCGGTCGTCGCCGCGCTGCGGCTGATGCTCGACGACCACGCGTACGGCCTGTCGCGTCGCCGCGTGACGCTGTCGACGTCGGGCGTCGTGCCGATGATCGACCGGCTGCGCGACGACTGCCCGGTGGCGCTCGCCGTCTCGCTGCACGCCTCCAACGACGCGCTGCGCGACGAGCTCGTGCCGCTGAACCGCAAGTACCCGCTGCGCGAGCTGCTGGCCGCCTGCAACCGCTATCTCGATCGCGCGCCGCGCGACTTCGTCACGTTCGAATACGTGATGCTGGCCGGCATCAACGACGGCGACGCGCACGCGCGCGAACTGGTCGCGCTGGTCCGCGACACGCCGTGCAAGTTCAACCTGATCCCGTTCAATCCGTTCCCCGGCGCCGGTCTCGACGGCTCGTCGCGCGCGCGCATCCACGCGTTCGGCGAGATCCTGCTGCAAGCCGGCATCGTCACGACGATCCGCAAGACGCGCGGCGACGACATCGACGCGGCGTGCGGCCAGCTCGCCGGCGCGGTGCGCGACCGCACGCGGCTCGCCGAGCGCGAATCGCGCGGGCGGACGGTGCCGATCGTCGCCGAGACCGCGACGGTGCACGCATGACGAGCGCGGCCCGCCTGTTGCTCGCGATCGCGTTCGCGTCGACGCTCGCGGCGTGCTCGACCACGTCGACGAAGACGCCGACGCCGAACACGACCGAAGCCGACGCCGAGAAGCGCGAGGTTCCGACCGACCCGCGCCGTCGCGCCGCCATTCGTCTGCAGCTCGCCGTCAGCTACTACCAGGACGGCAAGTTCAACGTCGCGCTCGACGAGCTGAAGCAGGCGCTCGTGCTCGACCCGTCGTACGCCGAGGCGCACATGATGGTCGCGATGGTCTACAACGAGCTCGGCGACGACGCTCATGCACAGCAGAGCTTCCAGCGGGCGCTGCAGCTCGAGCCGCAGAATCCGGACGTCGACAACAACTACGGCTGGTATCTCTGCCAGCACGGCCACGAGAAAGAGGCGCTCGGCTACTTCGAGACGGCGCTGAAGGACCCGCTGTACACGCAGAAGGCCAAGCCGCTGCAGAACGCCGGCGTCTGTGCGCGGAAGATGGGCGACATGGCGCTCGCCGAGACCTACTTCCGCCGCTCGTTCGAACTCGACCCCGGCGGCGCGGTGTCCGCGTACAACCTCGCGCTGATCTACTACGACCGGCACGACTACGACCGCGCGCGCTTCTACATCGCGCAGGTCAACGGCAGCACGGCGCCGTCGGCGGCGAGCCTGTGGCTCGGCATCCGCATCGAACGCCGGCTCGGCAACAAGACGAACGAGGTCGCGCTCGAGAACCAGCTCGACCGGCAGTTCGGCGATTCGCGCGAGGCGCAGCTGCGCCGGCGCGGCGCGTACAGCGACTGAGGCGATGGACGCGCGCGACGGCCCCATCGGCGCGACGGTCTCGCATGCGGAACCGGAAGGCGTCGGCGCGTACCTGCGCGCGCGGCGACTGGCGCTCGGCCTGACGCACGCCGACATCGCGAACGTCGTCAAGCTGCCGGCGCGCCGCATCGAGGCGCTCGAGGAAGAACGCTGGAGCGAGCTCCCCGACGGCCCGTACCTGCGCGGCTTCCTGCGCAACGTCGCGCGGGCGCTCGACCTCGACGCCGCCACGCTGATGGACCGCGTCGACGCGTCGCTGATGCGGTCGCGCAATCCCGAAAGCATCCTCGTCACGCCGGTGCACACGACGGCGATGCTGCCGCGGCGCAACGGGCCGGTCGCCGACCGCCACGGCGGCCGGGCGCTGGTCTTCGGCGCGTTCGCGTTCGCCGTCGTCGCGGCGCTGATCGCGTGGTCGGGCACCGAATCGTTCGAGCGGATCGTCGGTCGTCCCGGCGCACTCGCGTCGAGCCTCGTCACGAGCCGCGACGCGGCGACGCCGGCCGCGACGCACGACGACGACAAGGTGTCCGAACCGATCGCCGTCGCGCCGACGGTCGCGTCGCCGGCCGCGGTGGCGACGCCGCCCGCGGCGACGGGGGTGGCGCCCGGCTCGCCGACGCCGGCGAACCCGGCATCGTCGACCGGTCCGGCGGCGGTCACCACGACGCCCGTTCCCGGCGCAACCCCGACGACGACCGCGCCGACGGCGACGGCCGCGCCCGGCGCCGCCGACGTCGCGCTCGTGTTCCACTTCACCGAGGATTCGTGGGTCGAGGTCAAGTCGGCCACCGGCCGCGTGCTGCTGCAGCGGCTCAACGCGGCGGGGTCCGACCAGACGGTCGACGGCGAGGCGCCGTACTCGCTGATCGTCGGCAACGCGAAAGGCGTCGCGCTGCGTTTCCACGGACAGCCGGTCGACCTCGGACCGTACACGCGCGATCAGGTGGCGCGACTGACGCTGTCCTGAGCGCCGCGGCGCGCCGCCGCCGTCCGCTGCCCGACCCCTCCGCGCCTTCACCGGAATCCCTTTCATGGCCGCCTTGCCCGAACCTTCGTTTTCCGCTCCCGCCGCCGCAACGCGCGGACCGGCCGGCCGCCACGCGACGCGCGGCGTGCTGATCCGTCACGGCGGTCGCGTCGTCCGGGTCGGCGGCGACGCGCCGATCGTCGTGCAGTCGATGACGAACACCGACACGGCCGACGCGATCGGCACGGCGATCCAGGTCAAGGCGCTCGCGCAGGCCGGCTCGGAGCTGGTGCGCATCACGGTCAACTCGCCGGAAGCGGCGCGCGAGGTCGCGGCGATCCGCGACCAGCTCGACCGCATGGGCGTCGACGTGCCGCTCGTCGGCGACTTCCACTACAACGGGCACAAGCTGCTGACGCAGTTCCCCGACTGCGCGCGGGCGCTGTCGAAGTTCCGCATCAATCCGGGCAACGTCGGGTCCGGCGCGGGCGCGGGCAGCAAGCACGACGACAACTTCGCGCGGATGATCGAGGTCGCGTGCCTGCACGACAAGCCGGTCCGCATCGGCGTCAACTGGGGCAGCCTCGACCAGGCGCTGCTCGCGCGCGTGATGGACGAGAACGCGGCGGCGCGCCGAGCCGCTCGACGCGCAGGCCGTGATGGTCGAGGCGCTGGTCACGTCGGCGATCGAGAGCGCGACGCGCGCCGAGGAGGTCGGTCTCGCGCGCGACGCGATCATCCTGTCGTGCAAGGTCTCCGGCGTGCAGGACCTGATCGCCGTCTATCGCGAGCTCGCGCGACGCTGCGACTATCCGCTGCACCTCGGCCTGACCGAGGCCGGCATGGGCAGCAAGGGCATCGTCGCGTCGACCGCGGCGCTCGCGGTGCTGCTGCAGCAGGGCATCGGCGACACGATCCGCATCTCGCTGACGCCCGAGCCGGGCGGCGATCGCACGAAGGAAGTCGTCGTCGCGCAGGAGATCCTGCAGACGATGGGCCTGCGCGCGTTCGCGCCGATGGTCATCGCGTGTCCCGGTTGCGGCCGCACGACGAGCACCGTGTTCCAGGAGCTCGCCGCGAGCATCCAGGGCTGGCTGCGCGAGCAGATGCCGCTGTGGAAGACGCGCTACGCCGGCGTCGAGAACATGCACGTCGCGGTGATGGGCTGCATCGTCAACGGCCCCGGCGAGTCGAAGCACGCGGACATCGGCATCAGCCTGCCGGGCTCCGGCGAGAGCCCGGTCGCGCCGGTCTTCATCGACGGCGTGCGCGACGTCACGCTGAAGGGCGATCGCATCGCGGAAGAGTTCCAGGCGATCGTCGCCGGCTACGTCGAACGTCGCTACGGCCGCGCCGAAGCCGCGTTGCCGGCCGCGTTGCCGGCCTGATCGATGACGCAGTCGCCCGGGTCCGGCGCGCTGCGTGCGGTGCGCGGCATGAACGACGTGCTGCCCGCCGAGGCCGCGCGCTGGGAACGCTTCGAGGAAGCGGCGGCCGGCGTCGCGCGCGCGTACGGCTATCGACGCATCCGCACGCCGATCGTCGAGCACACGGCGCTGTTCGTGCGCGGCATCGGCGACGTGACCGACATCGTCGAGAAGGAGATGTACGCGTGGGACGACAAGGCCGACAAGGACGGTCGTCAGGAGCAGCTCGCGCTGCGTCCCGAGAACACGGCGTCGGTCGTGCGCGCGTCGATCGAGCACAACCTGCTGTACGACGGTCCGCAGCGGCTCTGGTACGTCGGACCGATGTTCCGTCGCGAGCGGCCGCAGCGCGGACGCACGCGGCAGTTCCACCAGTTCGGCGTCGAGGCGCTCGGCTTCGCGGGTCCCGACGTCGACG
Organism: uncultured beta proteobacterium; assembly: GCA_963720205.1. GTDB lineage: Bacteria > Pseudomonadota > Gammaproteobacteria > Burkholderiales > Burkholderiaceae_D > CAHJXF01. The sequence goes on from OY970390.1 coordinate 3,952,887, forward strand.
CGGAGGTGATCTTCCTCGCGAAGCGTCTGTTCGACGACCTCGGACTGCGCGACATCCGCCTCGAGATCAACAGCATCGGGCAGCTCGACGAGCGCGCCGCGCATCGCGTCGCGCTGATCGAGTACTTCGAGGCGAACGAGCAGCTGCTCGACGACGACGCGAAGCGGCGCCTGCACGCGAACCCGCTGCGCATCCTCGACACGAAGAATCCGGAGATGCAGGCGCTCGTCGAGTCGGCCCCGCCGCTGTGGGCGTTCCTCGGCGAGGCGTCGCGCGCGCACTTCGAAGGCGTGAAGTCCCGGCTCGACGATGCCGGCGTCGAGTACCGCGTCAACCCGCGGCTGGTGCGCGGCCTCGACTACTACAACCTCACCGTGTTCGAGTGGGTCACCGACGCGCTCGGCGCGCAGGGCACGGTGTGCGGCGGCGGACGGTACGATCCGCTCGTCGAGCATGCTCGGCGGCAAGCCGGCGCCGGCGTGCGGCTTCGCGATCGGCGTCGAGCGGCTGCTCGAGCTGATGCCGGCCGACGCGACGTCCGACGAGCCGTGGTGCGACGTGTACGTCGTCCATCACGGCGACGCGGCCGCGCGGCTCGCGATGAAGGTCGCCGAAGGCCTGCGCACCGTCGGCCTCGACGTCGTCCTGCATTGCGCGACGGCCGCCGGCATCGGCAGCTTCAAGTCGCAGATGAAGAAGGCCGACGCGAGCGGCGCCGCGTTCGCGGTGATCCTCGGCGACGACGAGGTCGCGGCGAACGAGGCGACCGTCAAGCCGCTGGCGCGCGACGGCGCCGGACCGCACGAACAACGACGCGTCGCGCTCGACGCGCTGACGACGATGCTCGTCGACGCGCTCGTCGGCGGCGACGACCCGGCGGACGACCTCGACATCGACACGGCGACGAACCCGACGTCCGACGACGTCGGGGCGCGACCGCACTGAACACGGAGACCGAGTGGCCTACGATCTGGAAGAACAGGAGCAAATCGCTTCGTTGAAGGCGTGGTGGGACCGCTACGGCAACGCGCTGTCGAGCCTCGTGCTCGGCATCGCCGTCGCGGTGGCCGGCTACAACGTCTGGCAGTGGTATCAGCGCGACCGCACCGCGAAGGCGGCCGGCGCGTACGAGGAGCTGCAGCGCGCGGTCGCCGCGAAGGATGCGGCGCACGTCCGCGAGATCACCGGCCTCCTGCTCGACCGCTACGGCTCGACCGCGTACGCCGAGATGGGCGCGCTGCTGGCCGCGAAGGCGAACGTCGACGCGGGCGACGCGAAGACGGCGAAGGCGCAACTGCAGTGGACGATCGACCACGCCGTCGATCCCGAGTACCGCGCGATCGCGCGCATCCGCATGGCCGGCCTGCTGCTGGACGAGCACGACGACGCGGGCGCGATGAAGCAGGTCGACGCGGCGAGCGCCGGCGAGCTGTCGGTGCCGTTCCAGGCCGCGTTCGCCGATCGTCGCGGCGACATCCTGCTGGCCGAGAACAAGGTCGACGATGCGAAGCGCGAATACACGACGGCGCTGTCGCTGCTGCAAAGCCGACCCGAAGGCCGCACCTACGCGAACGTCGTGCAGCTCAAGCTCGACGGGCTGATGGGCGGCATGGCGGCGGCCGCGCCGGCACCGGCCCCGACCGCCGCGGCGCAACCCGCGACGTCGACGCCGCCTGCCGCGACGCCGCTCGCGTCGTCCGCGACACCGGCCGCATCGTCGAAGCCGCAGGCCACGTCGTCGGCATCGCCGCCGTCGACCACCGTTCCGGGAGCCAAGCCGTGAGCCGCACGACCCTCTTCGCGCGGATCGTCGCGCTCGGCCTCGCGGTCGGCCTCGTGCTCGCCGTCGGCGGCTGTGCGTGGTGGGACGACGTCTACCTCTTCTCGACCGAGCCGAAGAACAAGCCGGCGAAGCTCGAGCCCTTCACGGCGACGCTGTCGGTCAAGCCGCTGTGGAACGCGAGCGTCGGCAAGGCCGGCCGCTACTTCTTCTCGCCGGCCGTCATCGGCCCGGACGTGATCGCGGCCGGCGCGAAGGGCATCGTCGAGCGGCGGGTGCTCGCGACCGGCCTCGTGGTGTGGCGCACCGATCTCGACGTGCCGCTCGCCGCCGGCGTCGGCTCCGACGCGAACACGACGGTCGTCGTCACCGCCAGCGGCGACGTGATCGCGCTCGACGCGGACGGCAAGCCGCGCTGGCGCGTGCCGACCGGCACCGAGGTGCTGAGCGCGCCGGCGGTCGGCGAAGGCCTCGTCATCGTGCGCACGACCGACAGCCGCATGATCGCGTACGACGCCGACAGCGGGCACAAGCGCTGGACGTACACGCGAACGACGCAGCCGCTGACGCTGCGCACGAATCCGGGCATCACGATCGAAGGGTCGCTCGTGTTCGCCGGCTTCCCCGGCGGCCGCCTCGTCGCGCTGAACACCGCGACCGGCGTGCTGCGCTGGGAAGGCTCGGTCGCGGTGCCGAAGGGCGCGACCGAACTCGAGCGCGTCGCGGACGTCGTCGGCACGCCGGTCGTGTCGGGCCGCGAGGTCTGCGCCGGCGCGTTCCAGGGCCGCGTCGGCTGCTTCGACGCGTCGACCGGCAACGTCGTCTGGAGCCGCGACCTGTCGACCTCGACCGGCATCGCGATCGACGGGCGCTTCGCGTACGTGACGGACGCGAACTCGACGGTCAACGCGCTGACGCGGTCGAGCGGCGCGACGATCTGGAAGAACGACAAGATGGGTTATCGCCGCATGACGGAGCCGGTGTCGGTCGGCCGCGCGATCGTCGTCGGCGACTATCGCGGCTTCGTGCACTGGCTGTCGCGCGAGGACGGGTCGCTGATCGCGCGCACCACCACCGACGGCTCGCCGCTCGTCATCGCACCGGTCGCGTTCTCGGTCGGCAGCGCGCCCGCCGTGCTGTTCCAGACGCCCGACGGCGATCTCTACGCGTTCGTCAGCGAGTAGGCCCATGGACCGCGCGCCCACGACGATCGGGCAGGATCGTCCGACGCCGCGGCCCCCGGCATGACGACCGGCAAGCCGCTGCCGGTGATCGCCATCGTCGGCCGGCCGAACGTCGGCAAGTCGACGCTGTTCAACCGGCTGACGCGTTCGCGCGACGCGCTCGTCGCCGACCTGCCGGGCCTGACGCGCGACCGCCATTACGGCACCGGCCGCGTCGGCGAGCGCCCGTTCCTCGTGATCGACACCGGCGGCTTCGAGCCGGTCGCGAAGGAAGGCATCGTCCACGAGATGGCGAAGCAGACGCGCCAGGCGATCGCCGAGGCCGACGCGTTGCTGTTCCTCGTCGACGGCCGCCAGGGCCTGACCGGCGCGGACCAGGCGATCGCCGACGACCTGCGGCGCGCCGGCCGGCCGCTGGTCGTCGCGGTCAACAAGGCCGAAGGCATGCGTCACGGCACGGTGACCGCGGAGTTCCACGAGCTCGGCCTCGGCGAGCCGCGTCGCGATCTCGTCGGCGCACGGCGACGGCGTCCGCGAACTCGTCGACGCTGCTGCTCGACCGCGTCGCGCCGGCCCCGACCGTCGACGACGACGAGCCTGCCGACGACGAAGGACCGCGCCGCATCAAGATCGCGATCGTCGGCCGCCCGAACGTCGGCAAGTCGACGCTCGTCAACGCGCTGCTCGGCGAGGAGCGCGTGATCGCGTTCGACCAGCCGGGCACCACGCGCGACAGCATCTACATCGACTTCGAACGCGACGGCAAGCCGTACACGCTGATCGACACGGCGGGCCTGCGCCGTCGCGGCAAGGTGTTCGAGGCCGTCGAGAAGTTCTCGGTCGTCAAGACGCTGCAGTCGGTCGTCCGACGCGAACGTCGTCGTGCTGGTGCTCGACGCGCGGCAGGAGATCTCGGACCAGGACGCGCACATCGCCGGCTTCGTCGTCGAGTCGGGTCGTGCGCGTCGTCGTCGCGATCAACAAGTGGGACGGCCTCGACGACTACGCGCGCGAGCGGATCAAGCGCGACGCGGCGCGCAAGCTCCAGTTCCTGGCGTTCGCGCGCACGCATCACATCTCGGCGACGAAGGGGCAGGGCATCGCGTCGCTGATGAAGTCGGTCGACGCCGCGGCCGCGGCCGCGTTCGCGAAGCTGCCGACGCCGAAGCTGACGCGCGCGCTGATCGCGGCCGTCGACCGCCAGACCCCGCCGCGTCGCGGCCTGTCGCGACCGAAGCTGCGCTACGCGCACCAGGGCGGCCAGAACCCGCCGGTCATCGTCATGCACGGCAACTGCGCTCGACCAGGTGCCCGAGACGTACCGGCGCTATCTCGAGACGACGTTCCGCGAAACTTTTTCGCTGCAGGGAACTCCACTGCGCGTCGAGTTCCGCTCCACCCGCAATCCTTACGCGGCGCAAGGCTGAAACGACCGCCGTCCTTCCACCCCGGCTCGTCGCGGGCGGCAAGCGGTGGCGCCTGCATGGCGACGGAGCGCGAAATCGATTACATTGAATTTTCGGCCGTCCGTCGTTCGTGGACGCGTCGGTCACGCCGCGGCTCGTCGGCGGCTCCGTTGAAGATCGTCGGCCGGGACCTATCTGCGAAGGGTCCCGATCCAGCACGTCTCGACGGCCTCCTCATCAAACCAAGACCTCCGGAGCATCACCATGAGCAACAAGGGGCAACTGCTGCAAGACCCGTTCTTGAACGCCTTGCGCAAGGAACACATTCCCGTCTCGATCTACCTCGTCAACGGCATCAAGCTGCAGGGCCAGATCGAATCGTTCGACCAGTACGTCGTCCTGTTGCGCAACACGGTCACGCAGATGGTCTACAAGCACGCCATCTCGACCGTGGTGCCCGCCCGCGCGGTGAACTTCTCGGTGGAGCAGCCGGCCGAATGAGCGACCGGTGAGGACGAGCAGCGCGCGCGTGGCGACGTCGACCGACGTCGACCTCACGGAGCGGACCGTCCCGCGAGCGGACGCGGGCCTCGACGCGCCGCAGCCGTCGCGTCGCGTCGCGACGGCGACGGGCACCGCGCAGCCGCGGGCGCTGCTCGTGTCGGTCGACTTCGGACACACCGACGCGCAGGCGAGCCTCGACGAGCTCGTGCTGCTCGACGTCGTCGGCGGGCGCCGATCCGGTCGCGGTCGTCCGCGGGAAGCGTCGCGCGCCCGACGCCACCACGTTCATCGGATCGGGCAAGGTCGACGAGATCGCGGCGCGGCGTCGCGTCCGACGCGATCGACCTCGTCGTCTTCGACCACGCGCTGTCGCGGCGCGCAGCAGCGCAACCTCGAACGTCGCCTCGACATCAACGTCGTCGACCGCACGGCGCTGATCCTCGACATCTTCGCGCAGCGCGCGAAGAGCCACGAGGGCAAGGTGCAGGTCGAGCTCGCGCAGCTCAGCCATCTCGCGACGCGCCTCGTGCGCGGCTGGACCCACCTCGAGCGGCAGAAGGGCGGCATCGGCCTGCGCGGTCCCGGCGAGACGCAGCTCGAGACCGACCGCCGGCTGATCGGCGATCGCGTGCGAGATGCTGAAGACGAAGCTCGAGCGCTTCGGCCGGCAGCGCGCGACGCAGCGTCGCTCGCGCGGTCGCGGCAACGCGGTGTCGGTCTCGCTCGTCGGCTACACGAACGCCGGCAAGTCGACGCTGTTCAACGCGCTGACGCACGCAGACGCGTATGCGGCCGACCAGCTGTTCGCGACGCTCGACACGACGTCGCGCCGGCTCTATCTCGAGGGCGCCGGCCAGATCGTGCTGTCCGACACGGTCGGCTTCATCCGCGAGCTGCCGCACTCGCTGGTCGAGGCGTTCAGGGCGACGCTCGAGGAGACGATCCACGCCGACCTGCTGCTGCACGTCGTCGACGTCGCGAGCCCGCAGCGGGCCGAACAGATCGCGCAGGTCAACGCCGTGCTGGCCGAGATCGGCGCCGCCGACATCCCGCAGATCCTGGTCTTCAACAAGATCGATGCGTCCGACCTGCCGCCCGCGGTCGAGCGGGACGCAGCGTGATAACATCCGCCGCGTTTCACTGAGCGCGCGGACGGGCGCCGGTCTGGTCGAGTTGCGCGGCGCGCTCGTCGAAGCCGCCAACGGTATTCGCGAGAGCCGGCAGGCGGAGCTTCCCGACGGAACGTCTCCCGCCGGCGAACGGCAACGCAGCGATCGCGGCAACGCGCTCGACGCGTAGAATCCCTCGCCGTCCGGGGCGGCCGCGTACGGCGCTCTCGTCTGTCCCCGCCGGCGCTCGCGCCTCTTCGTTCGTCGACGCCGGCGTCCCGCTGCCTCGATCCGTTGGTCCAACTTTCGACGCGCCGCATCGTCCGCGCTACGATCCGTCCCGTCCACAACTTCCGTTCCCGGCCGACTGCGGTGCAGACTTCCCTCGAGGCGTTCGATCCGCGCGTGCTTTCCGAAGGCGGGCCCGACAACCGTCGTCCCGGCCGTCGCGACGGTCCGCCGGACCTCGAGGAGCTCTGGCGCGACCTGAACCGCCGCCTGTCGGGGCTGTTCGGTCGCCGCAACCGGCCGATGCGCGAGACGCAGGGCGGCTCCAGCCCCACGCCCGGAGACGGTCGCAGCACGCTCGCGCTGGTCGGCATCGTGGTCGCGATCGTCGTGGCGATCTGGCTCGCGAGCGGCTTCTTCATCGTGCAGGAAGGCCAGACCGGCGTCATCTTCCAGTTCGGTCGGTACAAGTCGATGACCGGCGCCGGCATCCAGTGGCGTCTGCCGTATCCGTTCCAGAGCGACGAGATCGTCAACATCTCCGGCGTGCGGACGGTCGAGGTCGGCTACAGCGGCAGCCTGCGCACGAAGGTGCCGCGCGAGTCGCTGATGCTGACCGACGACGAGAACATCATCGACGTGCAGATGGCGGTGCAGTACCGGCTGAAGGACGCGCCCGAGTACCTGTTCAACAACCGCGATCCCGACGACACCGTGAAGCAGGCGGCCGAGACGGCGATCCGCGAGGTCGTCGGCCGCAGCAAGATGGACACGGTGCTGTACGAGGGCCGTGAGCAGGTCGCGATCCAGGTCAACGCGCTGATGCAGCAGATCCTCGACCGCTATCGCACCGGCATTCTCATCACGAGCGTGACGCTGCAGAACGCGCAGCCGCCCGAGCAGGTGCAGGCCGCGTTCGACGACGCCGTGAAGGCGGGCCAGGACCGCGAGCGATCGAAGAACGAAGGGCAGGCCTACGCGAACGACGTGATCCCGCGCGCGCGCGGCAACGCGTCGCGGCTGCTGCAGGAAGCCGACGGCTACAAGCAGCGCGTGATCGCGACGGCCGAAGGCGACGCGAGCCGCTTCAACCAGGTCGTCACCGAGTACGCGAAAGCGCCGGGCGTGACGCGCGAGCGGATGTACATCGACGCGATGCAGGAGATCTACTCGAACGTCGTCAAGGTGGTGGTCGACTCGCACGCGGGCGGCAACCTGCTGATGCTGCCGCTCGACAAGCTGGTCCAGGCCGCGCAGGACAACGCGCATCAGAACGCGCCGTCGCAGGCATCGCCGGCGTCGACCCCGCCGTCGGCGGCGGCCGCGCCGCCGGCCGCGATGTCGGGCGGCGACAGCGGCGACCCGCGCTCCCGCGACAGCCTGCGCAGCCGCGACCGGGACGCCGCGCGATGATCAATCGCATCATCGTCGTCGTGCTCGGCGTCGTCATCGCGCTGATGATCCTGTCGTCGACGTTCTACGTCGTCGACCAGCGCCGCTTCGCGATCCTGTTCGCGTTCGGCGAGATCCGCGACGTGATCCGCGAGCCGGGCCTGCACTTCAAGCTGCCGCCGCCGTTCGAGAACGTCGTGTTCCTCGACAAGCGCATCCAGACGATCGACACGCCCGAGGCCGAGCGCTTCATCACGTCCGAGAAGCGCAACGTGCTCGTCGACACGTACGTCAAGTGGCGCATCGTCGACCCGAAGCAGTACTACATCAGCATCGGCGCCGACACCGAGCGCGCGGTGATCCGCATGGGCCAGATCGTCAAGGCCGCGCTGAACGAGGAGATCACGAAGCGCACGACGCACGACGTCGTGTCCGGCGAGCGCGAGCAGGTGATGGCGGCCATCAAGCAGAAGGTCGCCGACGAGGCGAAGCAGATCGGCGTCGAGATCGTCGACGTGCGGCTGAAGCGCGTCGACCTGCTGCCCGAGATCGCCGAGTCGATCTATCGCCGCATGGAGGCCGAGCGTCGCCGCGTCGCGAACGAGTTGCGCTCGACCGGCGCCGCCGAGTCCGAGAAGATCAAGGCCGACGCCGACCGGCAGCGCGAGGTCATCATCGCCGAGGCCTATCGCGACGCCGAGCGCACGAAGGGCGAAGGCGACGCGCGCGCGTCGGCGATCTATGCGCAGGCGTTCGGCTCGAACCCCGAGTTCTACGCGTTCTATCGCAGCCTCGACGCGTACCGCCGCAGCTTCCGCGGCAAGTCCGACGTGTTCGTCGTCGATCCGTCGACCGACTTCTTCAAGTACCTGCAGCAGCCCGGACGCGTCGGCCGCGCCGGCCGCGCGCCGGCGCTGATCGCGGCCGCGAATGCCGTGGGGGCGTCGTTCATCATCGCGCTGGGGCTCGTGCTGATCCTCGAAGGCATCGTGCCGCTCGTGTTCCCGGCCATCTGGAAGGACACGTTCCGCCGCATCACGACGCTCGAGGACGGTCAGTTGCGCTTCATCGGCCTGATGGCCGTGGTCTGCGGCATCGTCGTCCTGCTGGCGATGCACGCGTTCTGACGCCGAACCGACGCGCCGGCGAGCCGGCCTTCGCGAGAGCCCATTCCATGCCCGCCTGGTCGCTGCCCGAAGCGATAGCCGACGTCCTGCCCGCCGAGGCGCGCCGCATCGAGGCGCTGCGCCGCACGCTGCTCGACCTGTTCGCGCGCTACGGCTACGAGCTCGTCATGCCGCCGCTGCTCGAGTACGTCGAGTCGCTGCTGTCCGGCACGGGCCGCGACCTCGACCTGCGGATGTTCAAGCTCGTCGACCAGATGTCCGGCCGCACGATGGGCCTGCGCGCCGACATCACGCCGCAGGTCGCGCGCATCGACGCGCACCTGCTGAACCGGTCCGGCGTGACGCGGCTGTGCTACGCCGGCAGCGTGCTGTACACGCGCCCGCGTTCGCTGACCGGCACGCGCGAACCGTTCGTCGTCGGCGCCGAGCTCTACGGCCACGACGGCATCGAAGCGGACCTCGAGGTCCAGGCGCTGCTGCTCGCCGCGCTGGCCGCCGCCGGCGTGAAGGACGTGCGCCTCGACCTCGGACACGCGGAGATCCTGCGCGCGATCCTCGCGGCCGATCCGCGCGGCTTCATCGTCGCCGAGCGCGTCTATCCGCTGCTGCAGACGAAGGCGAAGGACGGCCTGCTCGCGCTCGCCGACGCGCTCGCGCCGTCGACGTGCGAGGCTCTGGTCGCGCTCAACGACCTGCACGGCGGCATCGAGACGCTCGCGCGCGCCCGCGAGCGGCTGCCGGCGCTGCCGCGCATCGCGGCGGCCCTGGACACGCTGGAACGGCTGGCCGCGGCGCTCGAGCCGTCGCAGGTGTCGATCGACCTCGCCGACCTGCGCGGCTACCACTATCACAGCGGCACGATGTTCGCGGCCTACTGCGCCGGACTGCCGAGCGCGGTCGCGCAGGGCGGTCGCTACGACGAGATCGGGCTCGCCTTCGGTCGCCCGCGGCCGGCGACCGGCTTCAGTCTCGACCTGCGCGAGCTGACGCGCGTGGCCGTCGTCGCCGACGGCGCCGATCCGATCGTCGCGCCGTGGGACGACAGCGATTCGCTGCGCGCCGCGATCGCGGCGTTGCGCGCCCGCGGCGAGACCGTCGTGCAACGTCTCGCGGGCGTCGACCTCGACGACGCGGCGTCGGCGCGCGCCCTCGTCGCGCGCGGCGACGAATGGGTCGTGCTCGCGCGCGGCGCCGACCAACCTCACCCGGTGCCCTCATGAGCAAGAACGTCGTCGTGGTCGGCACGCAGTGGGGCGACGAAGGCAAGGGCAAGGTCGTCGACTGGCTGACCGACCACGCACAGGCCGTCGTGCGCTTCCAGGGCGGCCACAACGCGGGCCACACGCTGATCGTCGGCGGCCGCAAGACCATCCTGCGGCTGATCCCGTCGGGCATCATGCGGCCCGACACGCCGTGCTTCATCGGCAACGGCGTCGTGCTGTCGCCCGAGGCGCTGCTGAAGGAGATCGACGAGCTCGAGGCGGCCGGCGTCGACGTCGCGGCGCGGCTGTCGATCAGCGAGGCGTGCCCGCTGATCCTCGCCGTACCACGTCGCGATCGACCAGGGCCGCGAGGCGAAGCGCGGCGACGCGAAGATCGGCACGACCGGTCGCGGCATCGGCCCGGCCTACGAGGACAAGGTCGCGCGTCGCGCGATCCGGCTGCAGGACCTGTTCACGCCCGACCGCTTCCGCGCGCGACTCGACGAGGTCCTCGACTTCCACAACTTCGTGCTGACGCATTACCTCGGCTGCGACGGCGGTCGTCGCGAACGAGGTGTTCGATCAGGCGATGGCGCTGGCGCCGCGTGTCGAGCCGATGGTCGCGGACGTCCCGCGCGAGCTGGCGCGACTGCAGGCCGAAGGCGCGCAACCTGCTGTTCGAAGGCGCGCAGGGCACGCTGCTCGACGTCGACCACGGCACCTATCCGTTCGTCACGTCGAGCAACTGCGTCGCGGGTGCGGCGTCGGCCGGCGCCGGCGTCGGGCCGCAGAGCCTGCACTACGTGCTCGGCATCACGAAGGCGTACACGACGCGCGTCGGCTCGGGTCCGTTCCCGACCGAGCTGTTCGACGAGGTCGGACGCCATCTCGCCGAGAAGGGCAAGGAGTTCGGCTCCGTGACCGGCCGCGCGCGCCGCTGCGGCTGGTTCGACGCGGCCGCGCTGAAGCGCTCGGTGCAGATCAACGGCGTGTCGGGCCTGTGCATCACGAAGCTCGACGTGCTCGACGGCGTCGAGTCGATCAAGCTCGGCGTCGGCTATCGATGCCGCGACGGGAGCACGACCGACCTGCTGCCGTTCGGCGCTGCCGACGTCGAAGGGCTCGAGGCGATCTACGAGGAGCTGCCGGGCTGGACGCGACAGCACGTACGGCGTCCGCGACTACGACCGGCTGCCGGCCAACGCGCGCCGCTATCTCGACCGGCTGGCCGAGGTCTGCGCGCGTGCCGATCGACATGATCTCGACCGGCCCCGATCGCGACGAGACGATCGTCCTTCGCCATCCCTTCGAATAGCGCGCGTCGCCGCCATGCCCGTTCCCGCATCGACCGATTCCGACCTCTGGCTCGGCTACGACGACTACTACCGGCTGATCGAGCGGCTCTGCCTGCAGATCCACGAGTCGGGCTGGAAGTTCGACCAGATCCTGTGCCTCGCCCGCGGCGGCATGCGCGTCGGCGACGTGATCTCGCGGATCTTCGACCTGCCGCTCGCGATCCTGTCGACGAGCTCGTATCGCGAGGACGGCGGCACGACGAAGGGCGAGCTCGACATCGCGAAGTACATCACGATCAGTCGCGGCACGTTCGGCGGCCGCGTGCTGCTGGCCGACGATCTGGTCGACTCGGGCGTCACGCTCGAGCGGGTCAGCGAGCACCTGAAGCGCCGCTTCCCCGAGGTCGAGGAGGTGCGGACCGCGGTGATCTGGTGGAAGGGATCGTCGCAGTTCAAGCCCGACTACTACGTCGAGCACCTGCCGAACAACCCGTGGATCCACCAGCCGTTCGAGGAATACGACTCGCTGCGGCCGCAGCAGCTCGAGGCGTGGATCCGGCGCGGGGTGCGGTAGGGGTTGGGAACGTCCGGATCACCCCGATCTTGGGGGAAACGGCGGCGCTCGACCGTAAGGCTTTAGAATGACGTTCGCTGGCGCGAACGTGACACGAGCTTCGAAGAGGACTCGGTCACGCTGCGCGCGACCCCGGTCCGGCTTGCAAGCCGGACCTTTCGAGTCCTCTGCGCAGCGCGCGCAGGCGCGCTGCTTCTGGGCACCAAAACAAAAGGGCCGCGCAGCGACCCTTTCGTTTTGGTGCCCAGAAGAGGACTCGAACCTCCACACCGTTGCCGGCGCTAGGACCTGAACCTAGTGCGTCTACCAATTCCGCCATCTGGGCGCGGCGAAACAGCAAGCGATCTGCCCGTTTCGACGAGCAGCGCAGTTTAAAGAGAAAGACCGATTTGTCAAACGAGAAACCGGCTCGCAGCCTTCGTGCGCGAGCCACCGCGGCGCTGCTGAGCGCTGCATCCCCGGCCCGCCAGGTCGAGACCAAACGTCCCGTCGCGGCGCCGGCCGACGCGACCGTCGAGGCCGCGCCCGCGGCCCCGGACGAACGTCGCGTCGAGCCCGCTGCCGCCGTGGTCGTGCCCGGAGCGACGACCCTGCCGACGCGACGCTCGCCCGCGGTCGATCCGGCCGCCGGCCGCTTCGACTACCCGATCCCCGAACGCGAGGCGATCCTCGCGGAACTGCGGTCGAGCAACATGCCGCTGATGCCCGACGAGCTCGCGAAGCGGCTCGGCGTCGGTGTCGACGAGATGCCGGGCTTCGAGCGCCGGCTCGCGGCGATGGAGCGCGACGGCCAGCTGATGCCGAACCGCAAGGGCGTGCTGCTGCTCGCGAACAAGCTCGACTTCATCGCCGGCCGCGTCGTCGGGCATCGCGACGGCTACGGCTTCCTGGTCCGCGACGATCGCCGCAGCCCCGACATCTGGCTCGCGCCGAAGGAAATGCTGAAGGTGCTGCACGGTGACCGCGTGCTGGTCAAGCCGACCGGCACCGACTACCGCGGCAAGCCCGAAGGCACGATCGTCGAAGTCACCGAGCGGCGCACGAAGCGCCTCGTCGGCCGGCTGCTGTCCGAGCGCGGCGTGTTCGTCGTCGTGCCGGAGGACCAGCGCATCAAGCACGACATCCTGATCCCGCCGGGCGAGACGAAGAAGGCGAATCCCGGGCAGGTCGTGACCGTCGAGATCGTCGAGCAGCCGTCGCGCTACACGCAGCCGATCGGCCGCATCGACGAGGTGCTCGGCGAGATCGACGATCCCGGCATGGAGATCGAGATCGCGGTCCGCAAGTTCGACGTGCCGCACGTGTTCTCGCCGGAAGCCACGGCCGAGGCGGCGGCGCTGCCGGACACCGTCCGCGTCACCGACGCGGTCGGTCGCGTCGACCTCACCGACGTGCCGTTCGTGACGATCGACGGCGAGGACGCGCGCGACTTCGACGACGCCGTCTACTGCGAGCCGCTCGAGGGACGCAAGAAGGGCTGGCGACTGCTCGTCGCGATCGCCGACGTCAGCCACTACGTGCGGGCCGGCAGCGCACTCGACCGCGACGCGTTCGAGCGCAGCACGTCGGTCTACTTCCCGCGGCGCGTGATCCCGATGCTGCCCGAGAAGATCTCGAACGGGCTGTGCTCGCTGAATCCGCACGTCGACCGGCTCGCGCTGGTGTGCGACATGGTCGTCGGCCTCGACGGCGAGGTCACGGCGTACCAGTTCTTCAACGCGGTGATCCACTCGGCGGCGCGGCTCACGTACGACGGCGTGTGGGGCATGCTGTCGTCGCCGGCCGCCGGCGAGGCGGCGCCGCCGCCGTCCGACGGCAAGCTGGCCATGCTGCCGATGCTGCAGCAGCTGTACGCGGTCTATCACGCGTTCGCGGCGGCGCGCCGCACGCGCGGCGCGATCGACTTCGAGACGGTCGAGACCTACATCGTCGCCGACGCGCAGGGACGCATCGAGGAGATCCTGCCGCGCACGCGCAACGACGCGCACAAGCTGATCGAGGAATGCATGCTGGCCGCGAACGTCTGCGCGGCCGACCTCATGGTCCGCAAGAAGCACGAGGGCCTGTATCGCGTGCACGACGGCCCGACGGCCGAGAAGCTCGCGAACCTGCGCGCGTTCCTGAAGACGCTCGGCCTGACGCTGGCCGGCGGCGACGATCCGCATGCGAGCGACTACGCGGCGGTCATCGAGCGCATCCGCCATCGGCCCGATGCGCCGCTGCTGCAGACGATGCTGCTGCGCTCGATGCAGCAGGCGATCTATTCGCCCGACAACGGCGGCCACTTCGGGCTCGCGTATCCGGCCTACGCGCACTTCACGTCGCCGATCCGGCGCTATCCCGACCTGCTCGTGCATCGCGTGCTGAAGGCGCTGATCGCGAACACGACGTACGTGCCGCGGCTGCCCGATCGCGACGGCGACGACGAGCCCGCGCGCGAGCCGCGAGCGACCGTCAGCACATCCACGGCGTGTGGGAGCAGTTCGGCCTGCAGTCGTCGGCGAACGAACGCCGCGCGGACGAGGCGAGTCGCGACGTGCTCGCGTGGCTCAAGTGCTACTTCATGCGCGAGAAGGTCGGCGAGCAGTTCCGCGGCACGGTCACCGGCGTCGCGCCGTTCGGCATCTTCGTGACGCTCGACGGCCTGTTCGTCGAAGGACTCGTGCACGTCTCGGAGCTCGGCACCGACTACTTCCAGTTCAACGAGGCGATGCACGAACTGCGCGGCGAGCGCACCGGCCAGCGCTTCCGCCTCACCGACCCGGTGACCGTGCAGGTCGCGCGCGTCGACCTCGAGGCGCGGAAGATCGAGTTCCGGCTCGTGCGCGGCAGCAGCTACCAGGAGCTGATGCGCGGCGTCCTGCCCGACGACGCGAACGGCGCGCGCAAGGGTCCGCCGCGCACGTCCGGCAAGCGCGCCGCGAAGCCGCGCGCGTCGGCCGACGGCGCGACCGCGCATGCGCCGTCGTCGCACGGCCCGTCGCCGGCGTTGCAGGCGCGGGCCGCGCGCAAGGCGTCGATGTCGAAGGTCAAGCGCTCGAAGAAGCGCTGACATGGCGCGGCCGCGCCCGCTCTTCGGCTTCCACGCGGTCGCGGCCCGGCTGCGTCACGACCCGACGACGATCGACGAGCTGTACGTCGACGCGGCCCGCCGCGACGCGCGGATGCGCACGCTGCTCGCGCGTGCCGACGAGGCCGGCGTGCGAACGATCCCGGTCGACCACCGGCGGCTCGACGGGCTGTCCGGCGGCGCGCCGCACCAGGGCGTCGTCGCGATGGCGCAGCCGCTGAAGGTCGCGACGAGCCTCGACGACGTGCTCGACGCGGTCGGCGCGACACCGCCGCTGCTGCTCGTCCTCGACGGCATCACCGATCCGCACAACCTCGGCGCCTGCCTGCGCGTCGCCGACGGCGCCGGCGTGCATGCGGTCGTCGCGCCGAAGGACCGCGCGGCCGGCATCGGCGCGACCGTCGAGAAGGTCGCGAGCGGCGCGGCCGAGACCGTCCCGTACCTCACCGTCACGAACCTCGCGCGGACGTTGCGCGAACTGAAGGAGCGCGACGTCCGCATCGTCGGCACGAGCGACGACGCCGACGCCACGATCCACGACATCGACCTGCGCGGCCCGCTCGCGTGGGTGCTCGGCGCGGAAGGCGAAGGCATGCGGCGGCTGACGCGCGAGCAGTGCGACGTCCTCGCGCGGATCCCGATGGGGGGCGCGGTCGAGAGCCTCAACGTCTCGGTCGCGAGCGCCGTGTGCCTGTACGAGACGGTGCGGCAGCGGCGCGCCGAAGCCGACCGACCGCGCCTCGCCGAAGCGCCGGCACGTCAGCGCTGACGCGGTCCGGACCGCCGGCTCAGAACGACCCGGCGTCGCCGGGATAGACGATCGGCGACTCGCTGCCGTCGGCCGCGACCGACGACACGCCGAACGCCCAGTCGTCGATCACGATGTCCGCGAGCACGACCTTCGGCGGCGCGCCGTCGGCGACGCGGACGTCGCGATGGTGCTGCCACTGCGCCGCGGTCGTGTCGCGCCACCAGACCCGATAGCCGATCGCGCCCGGCACCGCTTTCCACGTGACGGTCGTGTCGTGCTTCACGGCGCCTTCGATCGCGACGCCGGTCGGCGGCGCCGGCGCGGCCGCCATCGCGGCCAGCGTCAGCGCGTTCAGCCGCGTGACCTGCGCGAGATAACCGAAGTCGACCCACTCGATGACGTCGCCGTAGTGGCGGCCGTTCTCGACGCGGACGTTCTGGTGCTGACGGTCGTAGTGCTCGTGCGCCTCGGTCACGCGCACGGCCGGGAAGCCGGCCTCGAGCATCGGCACCTGGTCGCCGCCGCGGCCGAAGCGGTCCGTGCGATAGATCATCTTCACGTGGAAGTTCGGGAGGTCGTCGTCGGCGATGCGCGCCATGTAGCGCGCGAGGTTGCGCGACGGCGAGTCGATCTCGCCACCGTGGTAGCGCCGGTAGTCGGCCTGCTTCGGCGTCTCGGTCGCCTTCGTGCCTTCGGAGAACACGCGCACCGTGCCGCTGTCGTGCACGCCGTCCTCGCCGAACGCGTTGCCGACGATGTCGTTGTTGAGGTCGCCCTCGACATGCCAGCCGCGCGACTTCGCGAAGTCGGCCAGCACGCGGCCGCCGTACAGGTTCTGCTCCTCGCCGGACAGGACCGCGTAGACGATCGTCGCGGCGAACCGGTGCTTCGACAGCACGCGCGCCGACTCGATCGCCGCGGCGACGCCCGATGCGTCGTCGTTCGCGCCGGGCGCGTCGCCGACCGCGTCCATGCCGTCGCTGTTGCGCGAGTCGAGGTGGCCGGCGATCAGCACGACGCGATCCGGGTCGCCCGTGCCGCGCTGGATCGCGAGCACGTCGACGACCTCGGTCGGGGTCGGCAGCCGCGGACCGGTGAAAGTCTGCGACGGCGTGACGATCTCGAGGCAGCCGCCGCAGTCGCGGGCGATCTCGCCGAAACGGCCCGCGACCCAGCGCCGCGCGGCGCCGATGCCGCGGGTGTCGGAGGTCGTGTCCGACATCGTGTGGCGGGTGCCGAACGACACCAGCGTCTCGATCGTCGCGTGCAGTGCGGCCGGGTCGACGGCCGCGACGATCGCCTGCGCGCGGGCGCCGTCGTCGACCGGCAGGCCGACGGCGGCCGCGAGCGACGGGAGCAGGACCGCGAACGCGGCGACGGACGGAAAGCGCATGACGATGGCGGTGCGGTGGCGGGAATCGAACGATACCGCAGCGATCGCGGCCGGCCCTCGCCCGGCCCGTCGCTTTCTTGTACAATCGCGGGCTCGATCCATCACGGGACGGCCCATCCAGCTGTCACCGCCAGTCAGGGACGATCCGGTTGCGGATGCGTCCCGAGGAGTCCGGATATGGCATTCGCCAACATCAACAAGGCCGAGATCGTCACCGCGCACGCGCGCGCCCAGAACGACACCGGCTCTCCCGAGGTGCAGGTCGCGTTGCTGACCGCTCGCATCAACGAGCTGACGCCTCACTTCAAGGAACACGTCAAGGATCACCACTCGCGCCGCGGTCTGCTGCGGATGGTGAGCCGTCGCCGCAAGCTGCTCGACTACCTGAAAGGCAAGGATGCCGATCGGTATCGCGCGCTGATCGAGAAGCTCGGTCTGCGGAAATAGGCGGCACGTCCGCGCCCGTTGGCCGGTCCCGCCGAAACGATGAGTCCGAGAGCCTGCGCCAGTCGTCTGTCGCGGGCTCGCGGCGTTTGCGAATCGTCGCTGCACAGGTTGTCGTGATGCGCCGCGCGCGTGGGCCACGCGCGGCGACGAGCTGAATCCGAAGTACGGCCCGAGACTGCGGGTTGAACCGGCTGCGCGGCAGCCGGCCCGATCAGTCGAGGTGTACCGATCCACCGGGGAAGATCGGGTCCGGCCGCCATCGGGAGATGCGGGCCGGGCACTGCGCCGAAAGGAACGTCCATGTCCATGTTCAACAAGGTATCGAAGAGCTTTCAGTACGGCGACCACCAGGTCACGCTCGAGACCGGCGAGATCGCGCGCCAGGCCGGCGGTGCCGTCGTCGTCACCGTCGACGACACGGTGATCCTGGCGACGGTCGTCGCGTCGAAGAACGCGAAGCCCGGCCAGGACTTCTTCCCGCTGACCGTCGACTACATCGAGAAGACGTACGCGGCCGGCAAGATTCCGGGCGGCTTCTTCAAGCGCGAAGGCAAGCCGAGCGAGAAGGAGACGCTGACGTCGCGGCTGATCGATCGCCCGATCCGTCCGCTGTTTCCGGACGACTTCTACAACGAGGTCCAGGTCATCATCCACGTGCTGTCGGTCAATCCCGAGATCGATCCGGACATCCCGGCGATGATCGGCGCGTCCGCCGCGCTCGCGATCTCCGGCGTCCCGTTCGCCGGCCCGATCGGCGCGGCGCGCGTCGGCTACGCGAACGGCCAGTACATGCTCAATCCGTCGAAGACGGCGCTGACGACGTCGAAGCTCAACCTCGTCGTCGCCGGCACCGAAGCCGCCGTGCTGATGGTCGAGTCCGAGGCCGACCAGCTGCCCGAGGACGTGATGCTCGGCGCGGTCGTGTTCGGCCACACCGAGATGCAGAAGGCGATCGACGCGATCCACGAGCTCGTTCGCGACGGCGGCAAGGCCGAGTGGGACTGGCAGCCGCCGGCGAAGAACGACGCGCTGATCGCGCGCGTGCGCCACTTCGCCGAGGCCGACCTGCGCGCCGCGTACCAGATCCGCTCGAAGCAGGAACGCAGCCAGATGCTCAAGCGCATCAACGCGTCGGTGATGTCGAAGCTCGCCGAGGAAGCGACCAGCATCGGCGGCGAGGTGCCGGACAAGATCGACGTCGGCAACATGCTGTTCGCGCTCGAATCGCAGATCGTCCGCAGCCAGATCCTCGACGGCGAGCCGCGCATCGACGGCCGCGACACGCGCACCGTGCGGCCGATCGAGATCCGCACCGGCGTGCTGCCGCGCACCCACGGCTCGGCGCTGTTCACGCGCGGCGAGACGCAGGCGCTCGTCGTCGCGACGCTCGGCACCGCGCGCGACGCGCAGCGCATCGACGCGCTGATGGGCGAGTTCACCGACCGCTTCATGCTCCACTACAACATGCCGCCGTTCGCGACCGGCGAGACCGGCCGCGTCGGCACGCCGAAGCGTCGCGAGATCGGCCACGGCCGGCTCGCGAAGCGCGCGCTGCTCGCCTGCCTGCCGCCGGTGGAGGAGTTCAGCTACTCGATCCGCGTCGTCTCGGAGATCACCGAATCGAACGGCTCGTCGTCGATGGCGTCGGTCTGCGGCGGCTGTCTCGCGCTGATGGACGCCGGCGTTCCGATGAAGTCGCACGTCGCCGGCATCGCGATGGGCCTGATCAAGGAAGGCAACAAGTTCGCCGTGCTGACCGACATCCTCGGCGACGAGGACCACCTCGGCGACATGGACTTCAAGGTCGCCGGCACGACGAACGGCATCACCGCGCTGCAGATGGACATCAAGATCCAGGGCATCACGAAGGAGATCATGCAGGTCGCCCTCGCGCAGGCGCAGGAAGCCCGCATGCACATCCTCGGCAAGATGCAGGAAGCGCTGCCGCACACGAAGACCGAGCTGTCGGACTTCGCGCCGCGGCTGATCACCGTCAAGATCAACCCCGAGAAGATCCGCGACGTCATCGGCAAGGGCGGCGCGACGATCCGCGCGCTGACCGAGGAGACCAAGACGCAGATCGACATCAACGACGAGGGCATCGTCACGATCGCGTCGGTCGACGCGGCCGCGGGCCAGCTCGCGAAGAAGCGCATCGAGGACCTGACGGCCGAAGTCGCGGTCGGCACGATCTACGAAGGCACGGTGCTGAAGCTGCTCGACTTCGGCGCGATCGTCCAGGTCCTGCCGGGCAAGGACGGGCTGCTGCACATCAGCCAGATCGCGAACGAGCGCGTCAACGCGGTCACCGACTACCTGAAGGAAGGCCAGATGGTGCGCGTCAAGGTGCTCGAGGCCGACGACAAGGGACGCCTGCGGCTGTCGATGAAGGCGGCCGCCGCGGAAGCGGCGCAGTCGGCGCAGCCGGCCGTCGCGACCGAGGCGGTCTGACCGGTTCGCGGCTCCGCACGAAAGGCGCGCTTCGGCGCGCTTTTTCGTTTTGGGCGCCGCGGGCCCGCGCTCCGGCGGCGAACCCTTCGCCGACGGCACGCTCACATCGTTCAACGCCCCCCGACCGAGACCCGCATCCATGAAAGCCATCGAGATCGCCCGCTTCGGCGGCCCGGAAGTCCTGACGCTCGTCGAACGCGACAAGCCGGTCCCGAAGCCGGGCGAGGTGCTGATCCACGTCCGCGCGGCCGGCATCAACCGGCCCGACGTGCTGCAGCGGATGGGCCACTACCCGGTGCCGCCCGGCGCGTCGGACCTGCCGGGGCTCGAGGTCGCGGGGCATGTCGCCGACATCGGGGACGGGTCGGTGCTGTCGCATCTGCACCTGACCGTCGGCGACGCGGTCTGCGCGCTCGTGCAGGGCGGCGGCTACGCGGAGTACTGCACCGCGCCGGCCGCGCAATGCCTTCCGGTGCCTGACGGACTGTCGATGGTCGAGGCGGCGTCGCTGCCCGAGACGTTCTTCACCGTCTGGAGCAACGTCTTCGATCGCGCGCAGCTCGGCCGCGACGCGCACGGGCGCATGGAGACGATCCTCGTGCAGGGCGGCACGAGCGGCATCGGCGTCACCGCGATCCAGCTCGCGAAGGCGCGCGGGCATCGCGTCTTCGCGACCGCCGGATCGGACGACAAGGCGCGCGCCTGCGAGGCGCTCGGCGCCGAGCGCGGCATCAACTACCGGACCGAGGACTTCGTCGCGGTCGTCAAGTCGCTGACCGACGGGCGCGGCGTCGACGTCGTCCTCGACATGGTCGCCGGCAGCTACGTCCCGCGCGAACTGCAGGCGCTCGCCGACGACGGACGCCTCGCGCTGATCGCGCTGCTCGGCGGCTCGAAGGCCGAGGTCGACCTCGGGCAGGTCCTGAGGCGGCGGCTGACGATCACCGGCTCGACGCTGCGGCCGCGCGACGTCGCGTTCAAGGGCCGCATCGCCGACGCGCTGCGCGATCACGTCTGGCCGCTGATCGAGTCGGGCGCGATCCGGCCGGTCGTGTATCGCTCGTTCCCGCTCGGCGAGGCGGCCGACGCGCACCGGCTGATGGAGAGCAGCACGCACGTCGGCAAGATCGTGCTCGAGGTCTGACGCCGCCCGGCCCGCGGCTCGACAGCGTCGGCTCGACCGGCGTCGGCTCCCCCGGCCGCCGCGCGACCGGCGGTTTGACCCTACGCCGAGCGGTTGCGTACAATCGCGGGTTCGCCTCGCTCCTGTCCTCGTCCCGTCCGTCCACCATGCCGTCCCGCTCCCGCGTCGTCGTCGGCAACTGGAAGATGAACGGCTCGCTGGCGTCGAACGCGGCGCTGCTCGACGCGATCGTCGGCGGGCTCGCGGCGCGCGCCCGAAGCTGCGACGTCGCGGTGTGCGTGCCGTATCCGTACCTCGCACAGGCGCAGTCCGCGCTGCGCGATTCGGCGGTCGCGGTCGGCTCGCAGGACGTCAGCGAGTACGCGTCCGGCGCGTTCACCGGCGAGGTGGCGGCGTCGATGCTGCGCGAGTTCGGCGCGCGCTACGCGATCGTCGGTCATTCGGAGCGGCGCACGTTCTTCGGCGACACCGACGACCGCGTCGGCCAGAAGGCGGATCGCGCGCTCGACGCCGGCCTGACGCCGATCGTCTGCGTCGGCGAGTCGCTGCAGGAGCGCGAGCAGGGCAGGGCGGACGAGATCGTGGCGCGGCAGCTCGACGCCGTGCTGCAGCGGATCGGCGCGGCGCGGCTCGCGCAGACGGTGCTCGCGTACGAGCCGGTCTGGGCGATCGGCACCGGCCGGACGGCGACGCCCGACCAGGCGCAGGCGATGCACGCGGCGATCCGTCGGCACGTCGCGGCGTCCGACGCGGAGGTCGCGCGGGAAGTGAAGATTCTTTACGGCGGTAGCGTCAAGGGGTCGAACGCGGCGGCGCTGTTCGGTTGCGCCGACATCGACGGCGGCCTGATCGGCGGCGCGTCGCTGGTCGCGGACGAGTTCCTCGCGATCGTCGACGCGGCCGGCTCGCACGCCGGCGACGGCCTCGCGGCGGCGGCCTGAGCGCGACACAACGGAAGCGAACATGGAAATCCTGAGCAAGATCGTCTACGTCCTGATGCTGCTGTCCGCACTCGGCGTCATCGTCCTCGTGCTGCTCCAGCACGGCAAGGGC
This sequence comes from uncultured beta proteobacterium, assembly GCA_963720205.1. Taxonomy (GTDB): domain Bacteria; phylum Pseudomonadota; class Gammaproteobacteria; order Burkholderiales; family Burkholderiaceae_D; genus CAHJXF01. The sequence continues at coordinate 3,974,997 of OY970390.1, forward strand.
GCCGACATGGGCACCGGCTTCGGCGCCGGCGCGTCCGGCAGCCTGTTCGGCGCGAGCGGTTCCGCCAACTTCCTCAGCCGCACGACGAAGTTCCTCGCCGGCATCTTCTTCGTCACGACGCTCGCGCTGTCGTACTTCGCGACGAACCGTCCGAAGTCGGGCGGCAGCGTGATGCAGAACCTGCCGGCGCAGACGGCGCCCGCGCCGGCGAATCGTCCGGCGACCGGTTCCGTGCCGCCGGCGCCGACGAACGACGCGGCCCCGAACGCCGCGCCGAAGCCGGGCGAGATCCCGAAGTGACGGGCGCGTCGCGTGACCGACGGCCGGCGTTCGCCGCGTCGCGCGAGCAATGAGACAATGCGGTTCCGGCGAAGCGGCGCGATCCGCTTCGCCCCACGTGCCGACGTGGTGAAATTGGTAGACACGCTATCTTGAGGGGGTAGTGGCGAAAGCTGTGCGAGTTCGAGTCTCGCCGTCGGCACCAAGGATTTCGAAGCCCGCTCCGGCGGGCTTTTCTTCGTCCGTCGCCGACGCGCCGCGCTTCGGCCGGCCGAGGCGCCGCGCCACGAGCTGCTGCAACCGCGCGGCGTCGACCGGCGCGCGCACCTTCGCGTCGTTGTCGAAGTAGACGTAGACGTCGCGCGGCCGTCGCGCCGCCGGCGATCCGACGCGCCGGCCGCCGCGCGGCTCGCGACCTTCCGCCCATGCGGCGACGCGTCGCGCCCAGACCTCCAGCGCGGCGTCGTCGTAGCCGCTGACGTACAGCTCCTCGGAGCCGTGCAGCCGGCAGTAGACGAAGTCGCTCGTGACGTCGAACAGCAGCGGCCAGTCGACGGCGTCGGCGACGACGAGGCCGACGTCGTGCTCGCGCAGCAGGTCGACGAAGCCGCGCACCTCGAACGACCGGCTCCGGACCTCGACCGCGTGGCGCAGCGGGCCGTCGACGCGTTTTTCGGTCCACGTGCCCTTCCGCGGACGATCGTCGTGCTGCCGGGCGAGGTGCGCGGCCTCGTCCATGTCCCGCGGCAGCGCCGCGAGGAACCGCGCGAACGCCGCGACGTCGTACGCGTGGCGCTCCGGGAACTGCCACAGCATCGGACCGAGCTTCGCGCCGAGCCGCAGGACGCCCGACGCGAGGAAGTTCGCGAGCGGCGCGCCGAGGTCGCGGGCGCGCAGCATGTGCGTGATGAAGCGCGGCGCCTTCACGGCGAAGACGAAGTCGTCCGGCGTCTCGTCGTGGAACTTCGCGAACGCGTCCGGGGCGAGCAGGCCGTAGAACGTGCCGTTGATCTCGATCGAGCCGAAGCGCTCGGCGGCGTAGCGCAGGTGGCCGCGGCGCGCGAGCCTCGGCGGGAAGAACGTGCCGCGCCAGCGGTCGTAGGTCCAGCCGGAGATGCCGATGCGCACGGTCGCGTCCATCGGCCGATGGTGGCCCGGCGGCGCGGCGACACCGATGCCGGCGGAGCGCGTGCGGCGGTCAGCGGGCGCCTGTTTTTCGCCGGCGGACGGCGCCGCGGCTGCAGAGGCGATGCGAAGTCTCTTACAATGGCGGACTGTGCCGGTCGTCGCCGCCGAGCCGCCGTCGCGCGGCCTCGCAGGCGCCCGCGTCGCGAGGCCCATCTTTGTCGCTAGAAAATTACTTCCCGGTCCTTTTGTTCATCATCGTCGGCTCCATCGTGGGACTGGCGGCGGTGACGATCGGCAGCTTCGTCGCCCCGAACCGGCCCGACAGCGAGAAGCTGGCGCCGTACGAATGCGGCTTCGAGGCCTTCGAGGACGCGCGGATGAAGTTCGACGTGCGCTACTACCTCGTCGCCATCCTGTTCATCCTGTTCGACCTCGAGACGGCGTTCTTCTTCCCGTGGGCCGTCTCGCTGCGCGACCTCGGCCTGTACGGCTACACGACGATGGTCGTGTTCGTCGTCGAGTTCCTCGTCGGCTTCTGGTACATCTGGAAGAAGGGCGCGCTCGACTGGGAATGAGCGGTCGCCGCATCCCGTTCCAACCGCTATGAGCAACGAAACGTGAGTATCGAGGGCGTGCTTTCCGAAGGCTTCGTCACGACGAAGCTGGACAACGTGATCAACTGGGTCCGCACCGGCTCGCTGTGGCCGATGACGTTCGGCCTCGCGTGCTGCGCCGTCGAGATGATGCATGCCGGCGCGTCGCGCTACGACCTCGACCGCTTCGGCGTCGTGTTCCGGCCGAGCCCGCGGCAGTCCGACGTCATGATCGTCGCGGGCACGCTGTGCAACAAGATGGCGCCGGCGCTGCGCAAGGTCTACGACCAGATGACCGAGCCGCGCTGGGTCATCTCGATGGGCAGCTGCGCGAACGGCGGCGGCTACTACCACTACTCGTATTCGGTCGTGCGCGGCTGCGATCGCATCGTGCCGGTCGACATCTACGTGCCGGGCTGCCCGCCGACGGCCGAGGCGTTGATGTACGGCATCCTGCAGCTGATGAACAAGATCAAGCGCGAGACCACGATCGCCCGCTCCTGATGCCCGAGACGCCCGCGAACCTGTCCACGAATCCCGCGGCGAATCCGTCTCCGGGTCCGTCGACGAACCCGGTTGCGAACCCGTCGGCCGCCGCGCCCGCCGGCGAGACGCCGAAGGTCGCGACGCGGCTCGAGACGCTCGAGAGCCGCCTGCGTGCCGCCTTCGGCGAGCACCTGTCGACGCTCGTGTCCGCCGGCGGCGAGCTGACGATGGTCGTGCGCGCGACGCACTACCTCGCCACGATGACCGCGCTGCGCGACCGTCCGGAGTTCGGCTTCGACCAGTTGCTCGACCTGTGCGGCGTCGACTACCAGGACTACGGCGGCGACGGCGCGTGGGACGGCCTCCGCTTCGCGGCGGTGTCGCACCTGCTGTCGTTGACGAACAACTGGCGGCTGCGGCTGCGGGTGTTCGCACCCGACGACGACTTTCCGGTCCTTGCGTCGATCACCGAGGTCTGGAACGCCGCGAACTGGTACGAGCGCGAGGCGTTCGACCTGTACGGCATCGTGTTCGAGGGCCACAACGACCTGCGCCGGCTGCTGACCGACTACGGCTTCGTCGGCCATCCGTTCCGCAAGGACTTCCCGGTGTCGGGCAACGTCGAGATGCGCTACGACCCCGAGCAGAAGCGTGTCATCTACCAGCCCGTCACGATCGAGCCGCGCGAGGTCGTGCCGCGCGATCATCCGCGAGCAGGGCTGGGGGGGTCTGAAGTGAGTCCGTTCCCGCATGCCCGTCGTTCCCGCGCAGGCGGCAACGCGGCGTCGTTCGCGTTCGAAGCGGTTATGCATGGCCACGCCACCGGGTTTCCGCCTTCGCGGGATCGACGAGTGGGCGCGTCGATCGACGATCGTCATGGCTGAGATCAAGAACTACACGCTGAACTTCGGTCCGCAGCACCCGGCCGCGCACGGCGTGCTGCGCCTCGTGCTCGAGCTCGACGGCGAGGTCGTGCAGCGCGCCGATCCGCACATCGGTCTGCTTGCATCGCGCCACCGAGAAACTGGCCGAGACGCGCACGTACCTGCAGTCGGTCCCGTACATGGATCGCCTCGACTACGTCTCGATGATGTGCAACGAGCACGCGCTACGTGATGGCCATCGAGAAGCTGCTCGACATCGAGGTGCCGCTGCGCGCGCAGTACATCCGCGTGATGTTCGACGAGATCACGCGGCTGATGAACCATCTGATGTGGCTCGGCGCGCATGCGCTCGACGTCGGCGCGATGGCGGTGTTCCTGTACGCGTTCCGCGAGCGCGAAGACCTGTTCGACATGTACGAGGCGGTGTCGGGCGCGCGGATGCACGCCGCGTACTACCGGCCCGGCGGCGTCTATCGCGACCTGCCGGACGCGATGCCGCAGTACCGCGCGTCGAAGTGGAAGAACGCGCGGGCGGTGAAGGACCTGAACGACAACCGCTCCGGCTCGCTGCTCGACTTCATCGAGGACTTCTCGAACCGCTTCCCGCGCTACGTCGACGAGTACGAGACGCTGCTGACGGACAACCGCATCTGGAAGCAGCGGCTGGTCGGCGTCGGCGTCGTGTCGCCGGAACGCGCGCGGGCGCTCGGCTTCACCGGCCCGATGCTGCGCGGCTCGGGCATCGAATGGGACCTGCGGAAGAAGCAGCCGTACGAGGTCTACGACCTGCTCGACTTCGACATCCCGGTCGGCGTCAACGGCGACTGCTACGACCGCTATCTCGTGCGCGTCGAGGAGATGCGGCAGTCGAACCGCATCATCAAGCAGTGCATCGAGTGGCTGCGCAATCATCCCGGCCCGGTGATGATCGACAACCACAAGGTCGCGCCGCCGTCGCGCGTCGAGATGAAGACGAACATGGAAGAGCTGATCCACCACTTCAAGCTCTTCACCGAAGGCATGCGCGTGCCGGCCGGCGAGGCGTACGCGGCGATCGAGCATCCGAAGGGCGAGTTCGGCATCTACATCGTGTCCGACGGCGCGAACAAGCCGTACCGCATCAAGATCCGCGCGGCCGGATTCCCGCACCTGCAGGCGCTCGACGAGATGTCGCGCGGCCACATGCTGGCCGACGTCGTGACGATCATCGGCACGCAGGACATCGTGTTCGGGGAGATCGATCGATGATCCCTCGCGACGTTCGATCGTTTCCTGCGCCTGCTCGCGACGCTCGCGCTCGCGCTCGTCGCGACGACCGCCGCCGCGCAGCAGCCGGCGGCCGATCCGCACGCCGGCGACGCGTTCCTGCAGCTGCTCGACCAGAAGCAGTACGGCGACGCGTGGGACGCGTCGTCGGACCTGCTGAAGCAGTCGGTCTCGCGCGCGGACTGGACCAGCCAGATGGTCAAGGCGCGCGACACGATCGGCGCGCTCGCGTCGCGCAAGCTCGTCGACGCGAAGCCCGAGAAGGATCCGCAGGGCGCGCCGCCCGGCGACTACCTGCTGCTGACCTACCAGACGGTGTTCGCGTCGCAGGGCAAGCCGTACACCGAGACGTTGCCGATGGTGAAGGGCCCGGACGGCCGCTATCGCGCGGTCGGCTACTTCCTGCGCTGAACCGCAAGATGAACAACGCCGAATCGAACATCCCGAGCGCGCTGCAGGAGTCGCATCCGCCGCGACCGTCGCGCGTGCTGTCGGACGATGCGTACCGCCGCATCGACCGCGAGGTCGCGAAGTTTCCGCCCGAAGGCAAGGATTCCGCCGTGATGGCCGCGCTCGGCATCGCGCAGGACGAGAAGGGCTGGCTGTCGGTCGAGACGATGGCCGACGTCGCCGACTACCTGTCGATGCCGGCGATCGCGGTCCAGGAAGTCGCCACGTTCTACAACATGTACAACATCGCACCGGTCGGCCGCCACAAGATCACCGTCTGCACGAACCTGCCGTGCGCGCTGTCGGGCGGGGCGCGGGCCGGCGAATACCTGAAGTCGCAGCTCGGCATCGGCTTTCGCGAGACCACGAAGGACGGCGAGTTCACGCTGCAGGAAGGCGAGTGCATGGGCGCGTGCGGCGATGCGCCGGTCCTGCTCGTCAACAACAAGCGCATGCTCAGCTGGATGACCGACGAGAAGCTCGACGCGCTGCTCGAAGAGCTGTCGTCGTCGCGCGCCTGAGACCGACATGGAACCGTACAGCCGAGACCGATCCCCCGAGGTGCGCCCGAACGCGACGCCGCAGCCGATCACGCCGCGCGACACGTCGATCCACGATCGCCACCTGGCGCCGCAGATCATGGCCGGACTCGACGGCCGCAACTGGCGGCTCGCCGACTACGAGGCGCGCGACGGCTACCAGGCGCTGCGCAAGATCCTCGACGAGAAGATCACGCCCGAGCAGGTCATCGCGATGGTCAAGGCGTCGGCGCTGCGCGGACGCGGCGGCGCCGGCTTTCCCGACCGGGCTCAAGTGGAGCTTCATGCCGCGCCAGTTCCCCGGCCCGAAGTACCTCGTCTGCAATTCCGACGAAGGCGAGCCGGGCACGTTCAAGGACCGCGACATCCTCCGCTACAACCCGCACATCCTGATCGAAGGCATGATCATCGGCGGCTACGCGATGGGCATCCCGGTCGGCTACAACTACATCCACGGCGAGATCTGGGCCGAGTACGAGCGCTTCGAGGAGGCGCTCGACGAGGCGCGTGCCGCCGGCTATCTCGGCGACGACATCCTCGGCTCGGGCTTCGCGTTCCAGCTGCACGGCTTCCACGGCTACGGCGCGTACATCTGCGGCGAGGAGACGGCGCTGCTCGAGTCGCTCGAAGGCAAGAAGGGCCAGCCGCGCTTCAAGCCGCCGTTCCCGGCGAGCTTCGGGCTCTACGGCAAGCCGACGACGATCAACAACACCGAGACGTTCGCGGCGGTGCCGTGGATCATCCGCAACGGCGCCGAGGCGTTCCTCGCGGTCGGCCGTCCGAACAACGGCGGCACGAAGCTGTTCTCGGTGTCCGGCGACGTCGAGATGCCGGGCAACTACGAGATCCCGCTCGGCACGCCGTTCGCGAAGCTGCTCGAGCTCGCCGGCGGCATGCGCGGCGGCAAGAAGCTGAAGATGGTCATCCCGGGCGGCTCGTCGGCGCCGGTCGTCAAGGGCGACCAGATGATGAACACCGACATGGACTACGACGCGATCGCGAAGGCCGGCTCGATGCTCGGCTCGGGCGCGGTCATCGTGATGGACGAGACGCGCTGCGCCGTCGCGTCGTTGCTGCGCCTCGCGTACTTCTATTTCGAGGAGTCGTGCGGCCAGTGCACGCCGTGCCGCGAAGGCACCGGCTGGATGTATCGCGTCATCCATCGCATCGAGCACGGCGAGGGCCGCATGGAAGACCTCGACCTGCTGCTGTCGGTGGCCGACAACATCCAGGGACGCACGATCTGCGCGCTCGGCGACGCCGCCGCGATGCCGGTCCGCGCGTTCGTCAAGAACTACCGCGACGAGTTCGAGTACCACATCCGGAACAAGTGCTGCCTCGTCGGCCCGGGTGCGCATCCGCATCCGGCGCACATGACACCGCTCGAGCGCTCGCAGAGCAACGAGACGGTGCCGCCCGACGACGTGCCGCGCCATCCCGAATCGATTCACGCCTGACGAAGGCACCGACGCAAATGGTCAAGCTCGAGATCGACGGCAAGCCCGTCGAAGTCAAGGAAGGCAGCATGGTGATGGACGCCGCGAACAAGCTCGGCGTCTACATCCCGCACTTCTGCTATCACAAGAAGCTGACGATCGCGGCGAACTGCCGCATGTGCCTCGTCGACAGTCGAGAAGGCGCCGAAGCCGATGCCGGCCTGCGCGACGCCGGTCACGGCGGGCATGGTCGTGCGCACGCACTCCGCGAAAGCCATCCAGGCCCAGAAGGGCGTGATGGAGTTCCTGCTGATCAACCATCCGCTCGACTGCCCGATCTGCGACCAGGGCGGCGAGTGCCAGCTGCAGGACCTCGCGGTCGGCTACGGCGGCTCGAACTCGCGCTATCGCGGAAGAGAAGCGCGTCGTGTTCGAGAAGAACGTCGGCCCGCTGATCTCGATGAAGGAGATGACCCGCTGCATCCACTGCACGCGCTGCGTCCGCTTCGGCCAGGAGATCGCCGGCGTGATGGAGTTCGGCATGCTGAATCGCGGCGAGCATGCCGAGATCACGACGTTCGTCGGCAAGACCGTCGACTCCGAGCTGTCGGGCAACATGATCGACGTGTGTCCGGTCGGCGCGCTGCTGTCGAAGCCGTTCCGCTACTCGGCGCGCACGTGGGAGCTGTCGCGTCGCCGCTCGATCAGCCCGCACGACGGGCTCGGGTCGAACCTCATCGTGCAGGTCAAGAACGCCGACGTGATGCGCGTGCTGCCGCTCGAGAACGAGGCCGTCAACGAATGCTGGCTGTCCGACCGTGACCGCTTCTCGTACGAAGGTCTCGAACGGTCGAGGATCGCCTGACGAAGCCGATGATCAAGGGCGACGCCGGCTGGCGCGAGGTCGACTGGGCCGAGGCGCTGGAACACGTCGCGTCGGAGCTGAAGCGCATCGCGTCGACCGACGGTCCGTCGCGGATCGGCGCGCTCGCGTCGCCGCATTCGACGCTCGAGGAGCTGTACCTGCTGCGGCAAGCTGATGCGCGGCCTCGGCTCGCGACAACATCGACACGCGGCTGCGGCAGACCGATTTCAGCGGCCGACGCGATCCCGGCGCCGTGGCTCGGGATGTCGGTCGCGCGAGTTCACCGAGCTCGATCGCGTGCTGGTGATCGGCTCGTTCCTGCGCAAGGACCAGCCGCTGCTCGCGCAGCGGCTGCGGCAGGCGACGAAGCGCGGCGCGCTGCTGTCGATCGTCCACGCGACCGACGACGACCTGCTGATGCCGGTCGCGAACAAGATCATCGCGCCGCCGTCGGGCTGGCAGGCGGCGCTCGAGGCGATCGCCGCGGCCGTCGCCGCCGACGGTCGCCCGATGCCGTCGAACGAGGCTGCCGCGCGGCATCGCGCGCAGCTTCGCGTCGGGGTCGAAGAAGGCGATCCTGCTCGGCGCCGCCGTCACGCGTCATCCGCAGTACGCGCGCGCTGCTCGCGTCGGCGCGCGCGCTCGCGGACGCGACCGGCGCGACGCTCGGCTTCCTGACCGAGGCCGCGAACACCGTCGGCGCGCATCTCGTCGAGGCGCTTCCCGACCGCCGACGGCCTGAACGCGGCCGGCGATGCTCGACGATCCGCGGCGCGCGTACGTGCTGCTCGGCGTCGAGCCCGACGCTCGACGTGCGCGAATCCGCCGGCCGCGCGCGCGGCGCTCGCGCGCGCCGAGCTCGTCGTCGCGCTGACGTCGTATCGCAGCGCCGTCGACCGGCACGCGACCGTCATGCTGCCGATCGCGCCGTTCACCGAGACGTCCGGCACGTTCGTCAACATGGAGGGTCGCGCGCAGAGCTTCAACGGCTGCGTCAAGCCGCGCGGCGAGACGCGTCCGGCGTGGAAGGTGCTGCGCGTGCTCGGCAACCTGCTCGGTCTCGACGGGCTTCGACTACGAGTCGTCCGAAGGCGTGCGCACCGAGATCACCGGCGGCGCGACCGACCTGTCGTCGCGTTGCGTGCCGCACGCGGTCGCGCACGTCGCGCGCGGCCGCGCGAACGCTGCCGCCGGTCGACGGCGCGCTCGAGCGCATCGCCGACGTGCCGATCTATTTCACCGATCCGCTGGTCCGCCGCTCGGCGCCGTTGCAGGAGACGCGCGACGCGCGCGCCGCCGCGCGCGCGCGATCGAACGGCCGCACGCTCGCCGCGCTCGGGCTCGCGTCGGGCGACACGGCGCGGATCGCGATGGGCGACGGCGACGTGCGAGCTCGTCGTGCGCGCTCGACGAGCGCGTCGCCGACGGCTGCGTCGCGATCGCGGCGGCGCATCCGTCGACCGCCGCGCTGCCGGCGTTGTTCGGCCCCGTGACGCTGACGAAGGTCGAGGTCGCGACGACGTCGACCGAGCCGGCGGTGCACGCATGATCGACTGGATCACGTCGAACGGGCAGGCGACGCTCGGCGTCGTGTGGCCGCTCGTGTGGACGCTCGTGCAAGATCGTCTGCGTCGTGCTGCCGCTGATCCTCTGCGTCGCGTACCTGACGCTGTGGGAGCGCAAGGTGATCGGCTGGATGCACCTGCGGCTCGGGCCGAACCGCGTCGGACCGCTCGGACTGTTCCAGCCGTTCGCCGACGTGCTGAAGCTGCTGCTGAAGGAGATCATCGTCCCGGCGAACGCGAGCCGCGGGCTGTTCCTGATCGCGCCGATGATGGCGATCATGCCGGCGGTCGCGGCGTGGGCCGTCGTGCCGTTCGGACCGAACGCACGCGGTCGGCAACGTCAACGCCGGCCTGCTGTACATCATGGCGATCACGTCGGTCGAGGTGTACGGCATCATCATCGCCGGCTGGGCGTCGAACTCGAAGTACGCGTTCCTCGGCGCGATGCGCGCGTCGGCGCAGATGGTCAGCTACGAGATCGCGATGGGCTTCGCGCTCGTCGTCGTGCTGATGGTCACCGGCAGCATGAACTTCAGCGACATCGTCGCGGGGCAGCAGCACGGCCGGTTCAACGCGTTCGGCCTGAACTTCCTGTCGTGGAACTGGCTGCCGCTGCTGCCGATCCTCGTCGTCTACTTCGTGTCGGGCGTCGCCGAGACGAACCGCCATCCGTTCGACGTCGTCGAAGGCGAATCCGAGATCGTCGCCGGCCACATGGTCGAGTACTCGGGCATGGGCTTCGCGATGTTCTTCCTCGCCGAATACATGAACATGATCCTGATCTCGGCGCTGGCCGCGATCATGTTCTTCGGCGGCTGGTCCGCGCCGATCTCGTTCGGCCTGTTCGGGCTGCAGACGCCGCAGTGGATCGTCGACTCGATGCCGTTCTGGAGCTGGGTCTGGCTGTTCGGCAAGACCGTCATCCTCGTCACGTTCTTCATCTGGTTCCGCGCGACGTTCCCGCGCTATCGCTACGACCAGATCATGCGGCTCGGCTGGAAGGTCTTCATCCCGCTGTCGCTGGCGTGGCTGATGATCGTCGGGCTGTGGATGCAGACGCCGTTGAACATCTGGAAATGACCGACAAGAAGTGACGCACCCATGCTAGTCGAACCCACCAATCGCATCGCGGTCGAGCGCGAGCCGGCCGCGGCACGCTGACCGCCATCAAGGACTTCTTCGGCAGCCTCCTGCTCGGCGAGCTGCTGAAGGGCATGGCGCTGACCGGGCGCTACATGTTCGCCCGCAAGATCACGATGCAGTTCCCGGAAGAGAAGACGCCGAAGTCGCCGCGCTTCCGCGGGCTGCACGCGCTGCGCCGCTATCCGAACGGCGAGGAGCGCTGCATCGCCTGCAAGCTGTGCGAGGCCGTGTGCCCGGCGCTCGCGATCACGATCGAATCGGAGGAGCGCGCCGACGGCACGCGCCGCACGACGCGCTACGACATCGACCTCGTCAAGTGCATCTTCTGCGGCTTCTGCGAGGAGAGCTGCCCGGTCGACTCGATCGTCGAGACGCGACATCCTCGAATACCACGGCGAGAAGCGCGGCGACCTGCAGTTCACGAAGGAGATGCTGCTCGCGGTCGGCGACCGCTACGAGAAGCAGATCGCGGAGGCCCGCACGGCCGACGCGCCGTACCGATGACGCGGCCGGCGGCCCGGACCGGTCGACGAACGAACCACGCGACGCGCATCGGCCGCGACGCCTGACCACGATCCATGGACATCAAGGCGCTCCTGTTCTACCTGTTCGCGGCGATCGCGGTCTACGCGGGCCTGCGCGTCGTGACCGCGAAGAACCCGGTGCACGCGGCGCTGCACCTCGTGCTCGCGTTCTTCACGTCGGCCGCGATCTGGATGCTGCTGAAGGCCGAGTTCCTCGCGATCGCGCTGGTGCTGGTCTACGTCGGCGCGGTGATGGTGCTGTTCATCTTCGTCGTGATGATGGTCGACATCGACTTCGACAAGCTGCGCGAGGGCTTCTGGACGCACCTGCCGGCCGCAGCCGCCGTCGGCATCGTGATCGTGCTCGAGATGGCGTTCGTGCTGCTGAAGACGTTCATCATCCCCGAGACGGCGGCGAACACGCTGCCGATCCCGCCGGGCAGCAGCAACACGCGCGAGCTCGGCAAGCTGATCTTCACCGACTACGTCTACGCTTCGAGGTCGCGGCGGTCGTGCTGCTGGTCGCGATCATCGCCGCGGTGGCGCTGACGCTGCGCGCGCGCAAGGACACGAAGGGCCAGGACCCGAATCGCCAGGTGATGGTCCGCCGCGCCGACCGCGTGCGGATGGTGAAGATGGCGAGCGAGAAGCGCGAGAAGGTGACGTCGTGAAGGCGTCAGCACGCAGTGGTCGGCACCGCGCATGCTGGACGGCTGCTCGTTCGTCGCTCCGGCGAAGGCCGGGAACCCAGTGTCGTCTCGCGGTCTGCGGAGGTCACGCACACTGGGTCCCCGCCTTCGCGGGGACGACATGATCGACGAGCGGCGCGGCGCGCTCGACGAGGCGCGCATGCTGAGCCTCGCCCATTACCTCGTCTTCGGCGCGATCCTGTTCTCGATCAGCGTCATCGGCATCTTCCTCAACCGCCGCAACGTGATCGTGCTGCTGATGGCGATCGAGCTGATGCTGCTCGCCGTCAACACGAACTTCATCGCGTTCTCGAACTACCTCGGCGACTACGGCGGGCAGGTCTTCGTGTTCTTCATCCTGACCGTCGCGGCCGCCGAGTCGGCGATCGGCCTCGCGATCCTCGTGCTGCTGTTCCGCAACCTCGACACGATCAACGTCGAGGATCTCGACAAGCTGCAGGGCTGACGATGGACCCATCGACCCACGCGGTATCGCTCGGCCTGCTCGCCGCCGTGCCGCTCGCGCCGCTCGTCGGCGCGATCCTCGCCGGCTTCCTCGGCAAGGCGATCGGACGCCGCGGCGCGCTCGAGCGTCTGCATCCTCGGCGTCGCGGTCGCGTTCGTCCTGTCGTGCATCGTCTTCCTCGCGGTCCGCGACGGCGCGCGCGTCGACGAGACGCTGTACACGTGGGCGCAGGTCGGCGACATCCGGTTCGAGGTCGGCTTCCTGGTCGACTCGCTGACGGCCACGATGATGCTGGTCGTGACGTTCGTCTCGCTGATGGTCCACATCTACACGATCGGCTACATGTCCGACGACCCGGGCTACCAGCGCTTCTTCGCGTACATCTCGCTGTTCACGTTCTCGATGCTGATGCTGGTCATGGCCAACAACATGCTCCAGCTGTTCTTCGGCTGGGAGGCGGTCGGCCTCGTGTCGTACCTGCTGATCGGCTTCTGGTACACGCGGCCGACGGCGATCTACGCGAACCTGAAGGCGTTCCTCGTCAACCGCGTCGGCGACTTCGGCTTCATCCTCGGCATCGGCCTGCTGCTCGCGTACACCGGCACGATGCACTACGCGGACGTCTTCGCGCAGTCCGACGAGCTCGCGCGCACACGTCATGCCGGGCACCGGACTGGATGCTGCTGACGCCGGCCTGCATCTGCCTGTTCATCGGCGCGATGGGCAAGTCGGCGCAGTTCCCGCTGCACGTCTGGCTGCCCGACTCGATGGAAGGCCCGACGCCGATCTCCGCGCTGATCCACGCGGCGACGATGGTGACGGCCGGCATCTTCATGGTCGCGCGTTTCTCGCCGCTGTTCGAGCTGTCCGACACGGCGCTGTCGTTCGTGATCGTGATCGGCGCGATCACCGCGCTGTTCATGGGCTTCCTCGGCGTGATCCAGAACGACATCAAGCGCGTCGTGGCGTACTCGACGCTGTCGCAGCTCGGCTACATGACCGTCGCGCTCGGCGCGTCGGCGTACTCGGCCGCGATCTTCCACCTGATGACGCACGCGTTCTTCAAGGCGCTGCTGTTCCTCGCGGCCGGCTCGGTCATCATCGGCATGCATCACGACCAGGACATCCGCAACATGGGCGGCGTGCGCAAGTACATGCCGATCACGTGGATCACGTCGCTGATCGGATCGCTGGCGCTGATCGGCACGCCGTTCTTCTCGGGCTTCTATTCGAAGGACTCGATCATCGAGGCGGTGGGCGCGTCGACACATCCCGGGCTCCGGCTTCGCGTATTTCGCGGTCGTCGTCAGCGTGTTCGTGACGGCGCTGTATTCGTTCCGGATGTTCTTCCTCGTCTTCCACGGCAAGGAACGCTTCGGGCTGACGCACGCGCACGGCCACGACGCGGCCGCGACGACCGGCCGCGGCGCCGCGACGCACCGGCGCGCACGGCGCCGGAACCGCGACCGCGACGACGACGCGGGCCGTCGCGCAGGACACGTCGCACGCGTCGGCGCGCGTCGCGAACGACCCGCACGCGCAGGCCAGCCACGACGCGGCCACGAAGCTGACGACGCACGAGGCGAGCGCGAGCCACGACGAGATCGCGCACGACGAGGCGCACGACGACCCGCACGGCGAGGAACATCACGGCCTCGGCCCCGGCGAGAAGCCGCACGAGACGGGCCTCGTCATCACGATCCCGCTGATCCTGCTCGCCATCCCGTCGCTCGCGATCGGCTTCTTCACGATCGGGCCGATGCTGTTCGGCGGCTGGTTCGACGGCGCGATCTTCGTCGGCGAGAACCATCGCGCGATGGACCGGCTGGCCGAGGAATTCCACGGCGCGACCGCGATGGGTCTGCACGGTTTCGTCAGCCTGCCGTTCTGGCTCGCGCTCGCCGGCGTCGTCGTCGCGTGGTACCTGTATCTCGTGCGTCCGTCGCTGCCCGACCGCATCGAGGCCAGGACCGGCTGGCTCTATCGCCTGCTCGACAACAAGTACTACCTCGACCGCTTCAACGAGATCGTCTTCGCCGGCGGCGCGCGGTGGCTCGGCGGCAGCCTGTGGCGGCGCGGCGACCAGTCGGTGATCGACGGCGTCGTCGTCAACGGCAGCGCGCGCCTGGTCGGCTGGTTCGCGTCGGTCGTCCGCACGGCGCAGTCGGGCTACATCTATCACTACGCGTTCGCGATGATCATCGGGGTGCTGGCGCTGATGTCGTACTTCGTGCTGCGGCAGCCGCTTCGGTAGGGGCGATGGTCGCGAACACTTGACTGGCATTCGGATCGTCGTCCCCGCGAAGGCGGGGACCCAGCGGCATCGCGGGAACGACACTGGGTTCCCGCCTTCGCGGGAACGACGGATGCGACATTCGGCCGCACGCAGCTCATAACAACAAATGCAATCGACCGTTCCCTACCTCAGCCTCGCGATCTGGATCCCGATCGTGTCCGGCCTCGTGCTGCTCGCGATCGGCCGCGACGATCGCGCGCCGCTGATCCGCTGGCTCGCGCTGCTCGCGTCGGTCGTCGGCTTCGCCGTCACGATCCCGCTCTACACCGGCTTCGACCTGACGACGCCCGGCATGCAGTTCGTCGAGCACGCGACGTGGATCGAGCGCTTCGGCGTCAACTACGCGCTCGGCGTCGACGGCATCGCACTGTGGTTCGTGCTGCTGACGGCGTTCATCACCGTGATCGTCGTCGTCGCGGCGTGGGACGTCGTCCGCGACAACGTCGCCGGCTACATGGCGTCGTTCCTGGTCCTGTCGGGCCTGATGATCGGCGTGTTCTCGGCCACCGACGGCCTGCTGTTCTACGTCTTCTTCGAGGCGACGCTGATCCCGATGTACCTGATCATCGGCATCTGGGGCGGACCGAACCGCGTCTACGCGTCGATCAAGTTCTTCCTGTACACGTTCCTCGGCTCGCTGCTGACGCTGGTCGCGATCATCTACCTCTGGTACAAGGCCGGCGGCAGCTTCGACATCGCGACGTGGCAGCGGATGCCGCTGTCGATCGAGGCGCAGACGCTGATCTTCTTCGCGTTCTTCATGGCGTTCGCCGTGAAGGTGCCGATGTGGCCGGTGCACACGTGGCTGCCCGACGCGCACGTCGAGGCGCCGACCGGCGGCTCGGTCGTGCTGGCCGCGATCATGCTGAAGCTCGGCGCCTACGGCTTCGTGCGCTTCTCGCTGCCGATCGCGCCCGACGCCAGCCATCAGCTCGCGCCGTTCGTGATCACGCTGTCGCTGATCGCGGTGATCTACGTCGGCTTCGTCGCGATGGTGCAGACCGACATGAAGAAGCTCGTCGCGTATTCGTCGATCGCGCACATGGGCTTCGTCACGCTCGGCTTCTTCATCTTCAGCGAGCTCGGGCTGCGAGGGCGCGATCGCGCAGATGATCTCGCACGGCTTCGTGTCGGGCGCGATGTTCCTGTGCATCGGCGTGCTGTACGACCGCATGCACACGCGCCTGATCGCCGACTACGGCGGCGTCGTCAACACGATGCCGCGCTTCGCCGCGTTCTTCCTGTTCTTCGCGATGGCCAATTGCGGCCTGCCGGCGACGTCCGGCTTCGTCGGCGAGTTCATGGTCATCCTCGCGTCGGTGCAGTTCAACTTCTGGATCGGACTGCTCGCGGCCGTCGCGCTGATCCTCGGCGCGGCGTACTCGCTGTGGATGTACAAGCGCGTGGCGTTCGGCACCGTCGCGAACGCCCACGTCGCGGCGCTGAAGGACATCGGCGCACGCGAGTTCGGCATGCTCGCGGTCCTCGCGATCGCGTCGCTCTGGATGGGTCTCGTCCCGCGGCCGTTCACCGACGTCATGCACGCGTCGGTCGCCAACCTGCTGCAGCACGTCGCGCAGTCCAAGCTCTGATGAATCCCGTCGCCCCCGCGTTTCCGGTCCTGAACCTGGTCCCGGCGTATCCCGAGATCTTCCTGCTGCTGGCCGGATCCGTGATCCTGCTCGTCGACATGTTCCTCGGCGACAGCCGGCGGACGACGTCGTACTGGCTGTCGATCGGCGCGCTGGCCGTCTGCGCCGTCCTGAACGGGCTGTACCTCTACGGCGGCACGACGGTCTACACGTTCGGCAACCTGTTCGTCGGCGATCCGATGTCGAACCTGCTGAAGCTCGCGACGTCGATCGCGATGATCGCGACGCTCGTCTATTCGCACGACTACCTCGTCGACCGCGGCATCGTCTCCGGCGAGCGCGGCGGCGAGTTCTATCCGCTCGTGCTGTTCGCGGTGCTCGGCCAGTTCGTGATGATCTCGGCCAACAACTTCCTGTCGATCTACCTCGGGCTCGAGCTGATGTCGCTCGCGTTCTACGCGCTCGTCGCGCTGCGTCGCGACCACACCGCGTCGACCGAGGCCGCGATGAAGTACTTCATCCTCGGCGCGCTGTCGTCCGGCTTCCTGCTGTACGGCATGTCGATGCTGTACGGCGCGACCGGCACGCTGGACCTGACCGTGCTCGCGCGGCAGCTCGACGCCGGCGTCGCGAATCGCACGATCCTCGTGTTCGGCCTCGTGTTCATCGTCGCGGGCCTCGGGTTCAAGCTCGGCGCGGTGCCGTTCCACATGTGGATCCCCGACGTCTACCAGGGCGCGCCGTCGGCCATCACGCTGGTCGTCGGCGGGCGCCCCGAAGCTCGCGGCGTTCGCGATCGTGCTGCGCCTGCTCGTCGAGGGGATGATCGCGCTCGCGTTCGACTGGCAGCAGATGCTGACGATCCTCGCCGTGCTGTCGCTCGCGCTCGGCAACCTCGCCGCGATCGCGCAGACGAGCGTCAAGCGGATGCTCGGCTACTCGACGATCTCGCACATGGGCTTCCTGCTGCTCGGCATGCTCGCGGGCATCATCAACGGCAACGCCTACTCGGCCGCGAGCGCGTACAGCTCGGCGCTGTTCTACGCGGTCGTCTACGCGCTGACGACGTGCGCCGCGTTCGGCGTGCTGCTCGTGATGTCGAGGAACGGCTACGAGGCCGACCACATCGACGACTTCAAGGGCCTCTACCGCCGCAACCCGTGGGCCGCGCTCGTCATGCTGGTCACGATGTTCTCGCTCGCCGGCGTGCCGCCGACGGTCGGCTTCTACGCGAAGTTCTCCGTGCTGTCCGCCGCGTTCGCGACCGGCTCGGTGTGGCTCGTCGTGTTCGCCGTGATGATGTCGCTGGTCGGCGCCTACTACTACCTGCGGATCGTCAAGCTCATGTACTTCGACGCGCCGGTCGAAGGCTCGATCATCGCCGGCGCCGGCAGCGGACGCCTCGACGCGCGCGCGCTGCTCGTCGTCAACGGCTTCGCGATCGTCGCGCTCGGCATCCTGCCCGACACGGTGATGCAGGCCTGCGTCTCCGCGATCACGCGCACGCTCGCGACGTGACGCAGGCGGCCGACGGCGACGCGCACCTGCGCGAGACGACCGTCTCGTCGGAGCGCATCTTCGACGGCCGCTTCCTGCATGCCAATCGCGACATCGTGCGGCTGCCCGACGGCAGCGAGACGCATCGCGAGTACATCCTGCATCCGGGCGCGGTGATGATGATCCCGCTGCTCGCCGACGGCCGCGTCGTGATGGAGCGGCAGTGGCGCCATCCGCTGTCGCGCGCGTTCATCGAGTTCCCGGCCGGCAAGATCGACGCCGGCGAGGCGCCGATCGCGACGGCGCACCGCGAGCTGCGCGAGGAGACCGGCTACGCGGCCGAGCGCTTCACGTTCCTCGCGACGATCAACAACGCGATCTCGTACTCGAACGAGCACATCGACCTCTATCTCGCCGAAGGGCTGACGGCCGGCGAGGCGAAGCTCGACGACGGCGAGTTCCTCGACGTGTTCACGATCGAACCGTCGCAGGTGCTCGCGTGGGTCCGCGACGGCACGATCACCGACGTCAAGACGATCATCGGCGCGTTCTGGCTCGAGAAGGTGCTGTCGGGGGCGTGGGTGGCGGACGGGCGCTAGGCCGAAAGTGAAGGCGCGAACCGTTCGCCGTGATCGCGGCGAAGGTCGGTGCGTCAATCGCCGGACCAGCTGGTTGTCGTCCTCGGCGAAGGCCGGGATCCAATGGCAGTGCGGTGCACGACCGAGGGCATTGGGCCCCGCCTTCGCCGGGGTCGACAGCACCCGGCCTGCGCCGGGGCCAAGCGCCCCTCAGGGCACCGCGCTTCGTCACATATTCGGATAGTTCGGCCCGCCGCCGCCTTCCGGCGTGACCCACACGATGTTCTGCGTCGGGTCCTTGATGTCGCAGGTCTTGCAGTGCACGCAGTTCTGCGCGTTGATCTGCAGCCGCTCGCCGCCGCCTTCCTTCGGGACGTACTCGTACACCGCCGCCGGGCAGTAGCGGCCTTCCGGTCCCGCGTAGATCGGCAGGTTGATGCGCTCGGGCACCGTCGGGTCGCGCAGCGTCAGGTGGCTCGGCTGGTTCTCCGCGTGGTTCGTGTTCGAGATGAACACCGACGACAGCCGGTCGAACGTCAGCTTGCCGTCGGGTTTCGGGTAGACGATCGGCGTGCACTCGGCCGCCGGCTTCAGGCACTCGTGGTCGGCATGCTGATGGTGCAGCGTCCACGGCACGTTGCCGCCGAGCACCTTCTGCTCGAGGCCGACCATCATCGTGCCGAGGTAGAGCCCCTTCGCACATCCACTGCTTGAAGTTGCGCGTGCGATGCAGCTCCTCGTGCAGCCACGACGTGCGATACGACGCCGGATACGCCGACAGCTCGTCGTGCGCGCGGCCCGACCCGATGGCCTGGTACGCGGCCTCGGCGGCGAGCATGCCGCTCTTCATCGCCGTGTGGCTGCCCTTGATCCGCGCCGCGTTCAGGAAGCCCGCGTCGCAGCCGATCAGCGCGCCGCCCGGGAACACGAGCTTCGGCAGCGACACCAGGCCGCCGGCCGTGATCGCGCGCGCGCCGTACGACACGCGCTTGCCGCCTTCGAGGAACGTGCGGATCGCCGGATGCGTCTTGTAGCGCTGGAACTCCTCGAACGGCGACAGGTACGGATTGCGATAGCCGAGGCCGACGACGAAGCCGACGACGACCTGGTTGTCGTCGAGGTGATAGAGGAACGAGCCGCCGTAGGTCGATCGGTATCGAGCGGCCAGCCGGCGGTGTGCATCACGAGGCCCGGCTGGTGCTTCGACGGGTCGATCTCCCACAGCTCCTTGATGCCGATGCCGTAGATCTGCGGGTCGGACGTCGGCCGCGAGCGAGAACCGTTCGATCAGCAGCTTGCCGAGGATGCCCGCGCGACGCCTTCGGCGAACAGCGCGTACTTCGCATGCAGCTCCATGCCGAGCTGGAACTCGTCGGTCGGCTCGCCGTCCTTGCCGACGCCCATGTCGCCGGTGACGACGCCGCGCACGGCGCCCGATCTCGTCGTACAGCACCTCGCGCGGCCGGAAAGCCCGGGAAGATCTCGACGCCGAGCGCTTCGGCCTGCTGGCCGAGCCAGCGCACGACGTTCGCGAGGCTGACGACGTAGTTGCCGTGGTTCTGGAAGATGTCCGGCAGCATCCAGTTCGGCGTGCGTCGCGCGCCCGTCTCGGACAGGAACAGGAAGCGGTCCTCGCTCGCCGGCACGTTCAGCGGCGCGCCTTTCTCCTTCCAGTCGGGGAACAGCTCGTTCATCGCGCGCGGGTCCATCACCGCGCCGGACAGGATGTGCGCGCCGACCTCGGAGCCCTTCTCGAGCACGCACACGCTGATCTCGCCGCCGCTGCTCCGCCGCGAGCTGCTTCAGCCGGATCGCGGCCGACAGTCCGGCCGGTCCGGCGCCGACGATCGACGACGTCGTACTCCATCGCTTCGCGGGGGCCGTACTGTTCGACGAGACGCTGTTCGCGGCTGGGATCCATGGATGTTCCTGATAGACTCGGCTCGCCGCCAGCGGGTCGGATCGAGCTGCGGCGGGAGGTCGCCCCGCGATCAACCGTGATTCTCGATGAGAACGATCGGGGCCGCAAACGAGGCGCCGCAGCGGCGAGCGTTCACGAACCGCCGGCGCGATCGTCCGGCGCCTGACGAAGGACGGACCGGACCGCGATGGGCATCGAAGTCAACCTCGAAGGCAAGATCGCCTTCGTCACCGGCGCGTCGAGCGGTCTCGGCAACCGCTTCGCCCGCGTGCTCTCGAAGGCCGGTGCGAGCGTCGTGCTCGCCGCCCGTCGCATGGACCGGCTGAAGGAGCTGCGGGCCGAGATCGAGGCCGACGGCGGCCAGGCCCATGCGGTCGCGCTCGACGTCACCGACCACGCGAGCATCAAGGCCGCCGTCGCGCACGCCGAGACCGAGGCCGGTCCGATCGACATCCTCGTCAACAACTCCGGCGTCGCGAACACGCAGCGCCTCGTCGACGTCACGCCCGACGACTACGACTTCGTGATGCGCACGAACACCGAAGGCGCGTTCTTCGTCGCGCAGGAAGTCGCGAAACGCATGATCGCGCGCGCGAAGGGCAACCAGAAGAACGGCACGCCCGAGAAGGCGGCGCGGATCATCAACATCGCGTCGGTCGCGGGGCTTGCGCGTGATGCCGCAGATCGGCGTGTACTGCATGAGCAAGGCCGCGGTCGTCCACATGACGCGCGCGATGGCCGTCGAATGGGGCCGCTTCGGCATCAACGTCAACGCGATCTGTCCGGGCTACATCCGCACCGAGATCAACGACGCGCAGTTCGACAGCGAAGCGGGGCAGAAGCTCGTGCAGATGCTGCCGCGCCAGCGCGTCGGCGATCCGTCCGACCTCGACGGGCTGCTGCTGATCCTCGCGGCCGACGAGTCGCGCTTCATCAACGGCTCGATCATCACCGCCGACGACGGCCACTCGGCCCTCTGAACGTCGCGCCGCCGGTCGCACATCGATTCGCCTTCCATGCGCGTCTATCGCAAGACCATCCCGCTGCGCTGGGGCGACCTCGACGCGATGAACCACCTCAACAACACGCTGTACTTCCGGCTGATGGAGGAGGCGCGCATCTCGTGGTTCGTGGAGAACGGCATGATGGTCGACTTCCATGCCGATTCGGCGGAGGGTCCGATCCTCGCGTTCGCATCGTGCGACTTCCTGAAGCCGATGACGTATCCGGGCGACGCGCGGGTCACCCAGACCGTCACGCGCCTCGGGCGTTCGAGCATGGAGCTCGACGTGACGATCGAGGGCGGTGAGACACCGGCGGTGATGTACGCGAAGGGTCGCAACGTGCTCGTGTGGATGGACTATCGCAACGGCAAGTCGAGCCCGTGGCCGCAGCGGCTGCGCGACGCGCTCGGCGAGCCCGCGACGACGGATGCGGACGCCGGCCGGCAATGCGACGACGACGACGACGACGACGAAGGGGACCTCATGAACAAGCTGTATCCGTCGGCGCGCGAGGCGCTCGCCGACATCGCGAAGGACGGGCAGACGTACGCGGTCGGCGGCTTCGGCCTCTGCGGCATCCCCGAGGCGCTGATCGCCGCGATCCGCGATCTCGGCGTGAAGGACCTGACCGCGATCTCGAACAACGCGGGCGTCGACGGCTTCGGGCTCGGCCTGCTGCTCGGCACGCGGCAGATCCGGAAGATGATCGCGTCGTACGTCGGCGAGAACAAGGAATTCGAGCGCCAGTACCTCGCCGGTGAACTCGAGCTCGAGTTCACGCCGCAGGGCACGCTCGCCGAGAAGCTGCGCGCCGGCGGCGCCGGCATCCCGGCGTTCTACACGAAGACCGGCTACGGCACGATCGTCGCCGAGGGCAAGGAGATCAAGGAGTTCGACGGCGAGCACTACGTGATGGAACGGGCGCTGGTCGCCGACATCGCGTTGGTCAAGGCGTGGAAGGCCGATCGGTCGGGCAACCTGATCTATCGCCGCACGTCGCGCAACTTCAATCCGAACGTCGCGTCGTCGGGTCGAATCACGGTCGCCGAGGTCGAGGAGATCGTCGAGAACGGCGAACTCGATCCGGACCACATCCACACGCCCGGCATCTTCGTGCATCGACTCGTCGTCAACGCGACGCCGGAGAAGCGCATCGAGCAGCGGACGGTGCGCGAGAAGACGACGGCGGCATCGAGCGCGGCCGGCGCGGACCCGTCGGTCAAGGCGTGACGGACATTCGGTCCCGGCCGTCGCCGGGACGACATTCCCCCATTCGAAGGGACTGAAGATGGCTTGGGACCGCAACCAGATGGCCGCACGGGCGGCGAAGGAATTGCAGGACGGCTTCTACGTCAACCTCGGCATCGGCCTGCCGACGCTCGTCGCGAACCACGTGCCGTCCGGCATCGAGGTGTGGCTGCAATCGGAGAACGGCCTGCTCGGCATCGGCCCGTTCCCGACCGACGACGAGGTCGATCCGGACCTCATCAACGCCGGCAAGCAGACCGTGACGACGATTCCCGGCTCGTCGATCTTCTCGTCGGCCGATTCGTTCGGCATGATCCGCGGCGGCAAGATCAACCTCGCGATCCTCGGCGCGATGCAGGTCAGCGAGAAGGGCGACCTCGCGAACTGGATGATCCCCGGCAAGATGGTCAAGGGGATGGGCGGCGCGATGGATCTCGTCGCCGGCGTCAAGCGCGTCATCGTGCTGATGGAGCACACCGCGCGCAAGAAGGACGGCACCATCGACCTGAAGATCCTGCCGCACTGCACGCTGCCGCTGACCGGCGTCGGCGTCGTCAACGAGATCATCACCGACCTCGGCGTATTCGAGGTGACCGCGAACGGCCTCGCGGCCGTCGAGCTCGCCGACGGGGTGACGCCCGACGAGGTCGCGAGCAAGACCGGCGTGGCGGTCGACTTCTCGCGCTTGCACTGAGCGCGGCGCCGTCGACGGCGCGATCACGAAAAAGCCGGCGCGAAGCCGGCTTTTTCGTTCGTCAGGCCTTGATCGCGAACTTCGCGCGATCCTTGCCTTCGATCCATTTCGGCGCGCGGCCACGGCCGGTCCACGTTTCGCCGGTCTGCGGATTCTGGAATTTCGGCACGGCCGGTGCTCCGCTCTTGCGCTTGCGACGCGCCGAGATGCCGAGATCGGACGCCTGAATGCCGTAGTCGTTCATCATTCCGCGAATCTGCGCGACGACCGCCGCGATTTCCTTATCACGGGCCTGTTCTGCCTGTTTCTGCAGCTTTTCAATCTGGGATTGCAGATCTTTATAAGACGCCATGTCATCACCTCGCTCTCGATTCGTGCGGCGGATTATACGCAGCCATTGACGGATGGCAAAT